>NZ_CM134189.1:0-175000 GCF_054110165.1 Pseudomonas sp. PL-6
TTCCAGGCGGCGATGCAAAAAACAGCCGTCATTGTAGCCGCCCAAGGCGGAGTTATCCACACGGCGCAGAGCAGATGGCCAAGTAAAATCAAAGCCTTATTGGCATTCATCAGGCTTATCAGGGCCATGTCCAAGCTTGTGGATAAGGCCCCGTGAAGTCGTTGCAAAAGCCTGGGGACAGGACAGCGGATAACCTGCCTGTGGGTAACCCGGCAGATTGCCCCCAGCCTGTGCGCAGGGAACACACAGGCCCGGCACCGTTTCCTGACAACCTTATCATCCCGGCAAGGCCACGGATGGCGGGCGCTGCGGGCAGTTCTCCACAGAAGGAAGCCGGCCTAATCATTATCAACATAGAAAAAGAGCTTTAAACCTTTCCTTCTTTCTATTCCTATTTGGCGAAAAGGCTGGTTGGAAATTGACCTGCCGCGCGGCTTTCTCTAGAATTGCCGGTCTCTTTAAACCAGGGTCATTCCGACCCTAGTCGATCACCCAGGTAACGCACCATGAAACGCACTTTCCAACCCAGCACCATCAAGCGCGCTCGTACCCACGGTTTCCGTGCCCGCATGGCCACCAAGAACGGCCGTGCCGTCCTGTCGCGTCGTCGCGCCAAGGGCCGCAAGCGTCTGACTGTCTAATTCATCCAGACAGGTGGTGAGTCGAGGCTTCGGCCGGGAAAAGCGTCTGCTGACCCCCCGGCAATTCAAGGCAGTCTTCGACTCCCCAAGCGGCAAAGCTCCGGGCAAAAGTGTCCTGCTGCTAGCGCGCGACAACCAGCTCGATCATCCCCGCCTGGGTCTGGTGATCGGCAAGAAGAGCGTCAAGCTCGCCGTCGAGCGCAACCGCATCAAGCGTCAAATCCGCGAGTCCTTCCGCCTGAACCAGGACGACCTGGTCGGCTGGGACATAGTGGTGGTCGCCCGTAAGGGCCTCGGCGATCTGGAGAATGGCGAACTCGCTCAGCAGTTCGGCAAGCTCTGGAGACGCCTGGCCCGTAGCCGGCCCAGTCGCGACGCACATGCCTCCCCCGGGACAAGCGACAATCCCCATGCGTAAAGCGGCCCTAGCCTGTATCCAGGTGTATCGCTACGCCATCAGCCCGCTGATGGCCAGTCATTGTCGCTTCTATCCCAGCTGTTCCTGCTATGCCTACGAAGCCATCGAGCAACATGGCTTCCTGCGTGGCGGCTGGCTGGCGGCTCGCCGGCTCGGTCGCTGCCACCCCTGGAATGCCGGCGGCTTCGACCCGGTGCCTCCCGTGAAAACCTCCCGTTCCCCTTCGATGGCCGAATAATCATGGATATCCAACGTTCGATCCTGATCGTCGCCCTGGCAGTCGTGTCCTACCTCATGGTCCTGCAATGGAACGAGGACTACGGCCAGGCCGCCCTGCCGGCCGAGGTACAGTCCTCGACCGCCGCGACGCCCGCCCTGCCGGACACTCCGGCCAATGCCGCAACCGCCGGCGACGACATCCCCACTGCCGTGGCCGAACCCAGCGCCGCTGCCGTTGCGCCGACTGCCGCCGCCAGCGACGAGCTGATCCGCGTAAAGACCGACGTGCTGGATCTGGCCATCGACCCGCGCGGTGGCGATATCGTGCAGCTGCGCCTGCCACAGTACCCGCGCCGCCAGGATCGCCCGGACGTGCCCTTCCAGCTGTTCGACAACGGCGGCGAACGCACCTACCTGGCGCAGAGCGGCCTGATCGGCCAGAACGCCCCGGACAAGTCCAGCGGTCGCGCCCTGTGGTCGAGCGAGAAAACCAGCTACGCGATGGCCGACGGCCAGGACAGCCTGGTGGTCGACCTGACCTACAGCGAGAACGGCGTCAACTACATCAAGCGCTACAGCTTCAAGCGCGGCCTCAACCCGCAGTGCTCGGCGCGTGAGCAGCAGCTGAAGAAACCCGGTTGCGTGGACCCCTCCGCCTATCAGGTCGACGTGCGCTACCTGATCGACAACCAGAGCGATCAGGCCTGGAGCGGCAACCTGTTCGCCCAGCTCAAGCGCGACAGCAGCGGCGATCCGTCCTCCACCACCGCCACCGGTACCGCCACCTACCTGGGCGCGGCGCTGTGGACCAGCGAGGAGCCGTACAAGAAGGTGTCGATGAAGGACATCGACAAGCAGCCCTTCAAGGAAACCGTGCAGGGCGGCTGGGTCGCCTGGCTGCAGCACTACTTCGTCACCGCCTGGGTGCCGAGCAAGGACAGCACTAACCTGGTGCAGACCCGCAAGGACAGCCAGGGCAACTACATCGTCGGCTTCACCGGCCCGGCCGTGCAGGTCGCCGCCGGCAGCCAGGGCGAGACCGGCGCCATCCTCTATGCCGGCCCCAAGCTGCAGGAGCACCTGGGTACCCTGTCCCCGGGCCTGGAGCTGACCGTCGACTACGGCTTCCTGTGGTTCCTCGCCCAGCCGATCTTCTGGCTGCTGGAAGTGATCCACGGCCTGCTGGGTAACTGGGGCTGGTCGATCATCGTGCTGACCATCATCATCAAGCTGATCTTCTTCCCGCTGTCGGCCGCCAGCTACCGCTCCATGGCCCGCATGCGCGCCGTGTCGCCCAAGCTGCAGGCGCTGAAGGAGCAGTTCGGCGACGATCGCCAGAAGATGTCCCAGGCGATGATGGAGCTGTACAAGAAGGAGAAGATCAACCCGCTGGGCGGCTGCCTGCCGATTCTGGTGCAGATGCCGGTGTTCCTCGCCCTCTACTGGGTGCTGCTGGAATCCGTGGAGATGCGTCAGGCCCCGTGGCTGCTGTGGATCACCGACCTGTCGATCAAGGATCCGTTCTTCATCCTGCCGATCATCATGGGCGCCACCATGTTCATCCAGCAGCAGCTCAACCCGACGCCGCCGGACCCCATGCAGGCGCGCGTGCTGAAGCTGATGCCGATCATCTTCACCTTCTTCTTCCTGTGGTTCCCGGCCGGTCTGGTGCTGTACTGGGTGGTCAACAACATCCTGTCCATCGCCCAGCAGTGGTACATCACCCGCAAGATCGAAGCAGCAGCGAAGATAGCTAGCGCCTGATTGGCCAAGGCTTCCCAGTTGCAAGCAGACGCCCCATGATTGGGGCGTTTTGCTGTCCACCCTCCCTGTAGGAGCGCGGGGCGCCCAGTCCCCCGCTCGCGAACCCTGGCCCCGGCCAATCACCGAGTAAATGCCATGCCCCTTGCCCGAGACACCATCGCCGCCGTCGCCACCGCCCAGGGTCGCGGCGGCGTCGGCATCGTGCGGGTGTCCGGACCGCTGGCCGGACAGCTGGCCCAGGCCATCTGCCGACGCGAGCTGAAGCCGCGCTTCGCCCACCACGGCCCGTTCTTCGGCGAGCAACAGCTACCGCTGGACGAAGGCCTGGCCATCTACTTCCCCGGGCCGAACTCCTTCACCGGCGAAGACGTGCTGGAACTGCAAGGCCATGGCGGCCCGGTGGTGCTCGACCTGCTGCTGCGCCGCTGCCTGGAGTTGGGTGCCCGCCTGGCCCGCCCCGGCGAGTTCAGCGAGCGCGCCTTCCTCAACGACAAGCTCGACCTGGCCCAGGCCGAGGCCATCGCCGACCTGATCGAGGCCAGCTCCGAGCAGGCCGCACGCAATGCGCTGCGTTCGCTGCAGGGCGAGTTCTCCAAGCGGGTGCATGCGCTGACCGAATCCCTGATCCAGCTGCGCATCTACGTCGAGGCCGCCATCGATTTTCCCGAGGAGGAGATCGATTTCCTCGCCGATGGCCATGTGCTGAGCCAGCTCGACGGCGTGCGCGCAAACTTATCCACAGTGCTGCGCGAGGCCGGCCAGGGTGCCCTGCTGCGCGACGGCATGACGGTGGTCATCGCCGGCCGGCCCAATGCCGGCAAGTCCAGCCTGCTCAATGCCCTGGCCGGACGCGAGGCGGCCATCGTCACCGAGATCGCCGGCACCACCCGCGACGTGCTGCGCGAACATATCCACATCGACGGCATGCCGCTGCATGTGGTCGACACCGCCGGCCTACGCGATACCGATGACCAGGTGGAACGCATCGGCGTGGAGCGCGCGCTCAAGGCCATCGGCGAGGCCGACCGGGTGCTGCTGGTGGTGGACTCCACCGCACCGGAAGCCGCCGATCCCTTCGCCCTGTGGCCGGAATTCCTCGAACAGCGCCCCGATCCGACGCGGGTCACCCTGATCCGCAACAAGGCCGATCTGTCCGGCGAGAGCGTGGCGCTGCAGACCTGCGCCGACGGCCACGTCACCCTCAGTCTGTCGGCCAAGTCGGCGGATGGCCTGGAGCTGCTGCGCGAGCACCTGAAGGCCTGCATGGGTTATCAACAGACCGCCGAGAGCGGTTTCAGTGCACGGCGTCGGCATCTGGAAGCACTGCACCAGGCCGAGCAGCACCTCGAGCACGGCCGCACCCAGCTGACCCTGATGGGCGCCGGCGAACTGCTCGCCGAGGACCTGCGCCTGGCCCAGCAGGCCCTGGGCGAGATCACCGGCGCCTTCAGCTCGGACGATCTGCTGGGGCGCATCTTCTCCAGCTTCTGCATCGGTAAATAGCAAGGCGCCGCTGCCCTTCGTAGGAGCGGATTCGTCCGCGGAAAGGGCGTCAAGCTTGCGAATAAAGGCCAGGGGCTCCCTTCGCTCCTGCCACTGCGCGCCTCGCGTTCATCCCTTGAACCTCGATCTCCCCCGGATTTCGTCCGGGCTACGCGCGCTCGTCTGCAACCTGGGGAGCTGTTGTCGACTTACTCAGAGCCCAATTAAACCCTGTGGAAAACCGCCCCTAAGCCCTGCCCATAACCGGCTGACAAAGCTGGGCGTAAATCACCCTGTGTATAACCTGCCATTTCATCCACAGCGGATGACCAGCTTTCCCAGTGGAACCCTGCAGGAACGGCACAGCCTTATCATTGGCTGTACCGCAGCAATGGCAAGGGCTACAGCCTGTTATCCACAGAAAGGGCGTGCGCTATACATAAACATAAAGAACAAGCTTTATAAAAAATCTCTCTTTCTTTTCTTTATAAGCTCACAGCGCTCAAAGCCAAGCGGGACCGGTGAGAGGCGATAGGCATCTGCACCCAACCGGCTGCAATCGGACTGGCTATTTTTTGTGCAGAAGGCTTCATTCAAGAGGCCGAAGTCCCTATACTTGCCGCCTTTCTAAAAGACCCCCTTTCTCAACAGGCACGAGGTGCGTGGTGGATTTCCCTTCCCGTTTTGACGTGATCGTGATCGGCGGCGGTCATGCCGGTACCGAGGCAGCCCTGGCTGCCGCACGCATGGGCGTGAAGACCCTGCTGCTCACCCACAATGTCGAGACCCTTGGCCAGATGAGCTGCAACCCGGCCATCGGCGGGATCGGCAAGAGCCACCTGGTCAAGGAAATCGATGCCCTCGGCGGGGCCATGGCCACCGCTACCGACAAGGGCGGCATCCAGTTCCGCGTGCTCAACAGCCGCAAGGGCCCGGCGGTACGCGCCACCCGCGCCCAGGCCGACCGCGTGCTGTACAAGGCGGCAGTGCGCGAGATTCTGGAGAACCAGGCCAACCTGTGGATTTTTCAACAGGCGGCCGACGACCTGATTGTGGAAAACGCCCAGGTCAAAGGCGTGGTCACCCAGATGGGGCTCAGGTTCCACGCGGATTCCGTGGTGTTGACCACAGGCACCTTCCTCGGCGGACTTATCCACATCGGTCTGCAGAACTACTCCGGCGGCCGCGCCGGCGATCCGCCTTCCATCGCCTTGGCCCAGCGTCTGCGCGAGCTGCCTCTGCGCGTCGGTCGGCTGAAGACCGGCACCCCGCCGCGCATCGATGGCAGATCAGTAGATTTTTCGCTGATGACCGAGCAACCGGGCGACACCCCAACGCCGCTGATGTCCTTCCTCGGTAAGCGCGAGCAGCAGCCCAAGCAGATCAGCTGCTGGATCACCCACACCAACGCGCGTACCCACGAGATCATCGCCGCCAACCTCGACCGTTCGCCGATGTACTCGGGCGTGATCGAAGGCGTGGGCCCGCGTTACTGCCCGTCGATCGAGGACAAGATCCACCGCTTCGCCGACAAGGACAGCCACCAGGTGTTTATCGAGCCCGAGGGCTTGACCACCCACGAGCTGTATCCCAACGGCATCTCCACCTCGCTGCCGTTCGACGTGCAACTGCAGATCGTGCGCAGCATCCGCGGCATGGAGAACGCCCATATCGTGCGTCCCGGCTACGCCATCGAATACGACTACTTCGATCCGCGCGACCTCAAGTACAGCCTGGAGACCAAGGTCATAGGCGGGCTGTTCTTCGCCGGCCAGATCAACGGCACCACCGGCTACGAAGAAGCCGGTGCCCAGGGCCTGCTGGCCGGCTGCAACGCCGCGCTGCGCGCCCAGGGCAAGGACGCCTGGTGTCCGCGTCGCGACGAGGCCTATATCGGCGTGCTGGTCGACGACCTGATCACCCTCGGCACCCAGGAGCCGTACCGCATGTTCACCTCGCGCGCCGAATACCGGCTGATCCTGCGCGAGGACAACGCCGACCTGCGCCTGACCGAGAAGGGCCGCGAGCTGGGCCTGGTGGACGACGAACGCTGGGCCGCCTTCGAGGCCAAGCGCGAAGGCATCGCCCAGGAAGAGCAGCGCCTGAAGAGCACCTGGGTGCGCCCGGGCACGCCGCAGGGCGATGCCATCGCCGCGCGCTTCGGCACGCCGCTGACGCACGAATACAACCTGCTCAACCTGCTGGCGCGTCCCGAGATCGACTACGCCACCCTGGCCGAGGTGACCGAGTCCCCGGCTGTGGATAACCAGGTGGCCGAGCAGGTCGAGATCAAGACCAAGTACGCCGGCTATATCGATCGCCAGCAGGACGAGATCGCCAAGCTGCGCGCCAGCGAGGACACCAAGCTGCCGCAGGACCTGGACTACGCCGCCATCTCCGGGCTGTCCAAGGAGATCCAGTTCAAGCTGGGCAACACCCGCCCGGCGACCCTCGGCCAGGCCTCGCGCATTCCCGGGGTCACTCCGGCGGCGATCTCCCTGCTGCTGATTCATCTGAAAAAGCGCAGCGCCGGGCAGAAGCTGGAGCACAGCGCCTGATGTCGGTCACTCAGCATCACGCCGAAGAACTGCTGCAGGGCGCCCGCGAACTGGGCATCGAGCTCAGCGAGCGGCAGCAGGAACAGCTGCTCGCCTACCTGGGCCTGCTGATCAAGTGGAACAAGGCCTACAACCTCACCGCCGTGCGCGATCCCGACGAGATGGTGTCGCGCCACCTACTCGACAGCCTGTCGGTGGTGCCCTTCGTCGCCGAGCTCGGCGACAACTGGCTGGACGTCGGCAGCGGCGGCGGCATGCCCGGCATTCCGTTGGCCATCCTGTTCCCCGAGCGGCGTTTCACCCTGCTCGACTCCAACGGCAAGAAGACCCGCTTCCTGATCCAGGTGAAGCTGGAGCTGAAACTCGCCAACCTCGAAGTTGTCCACAGCCGGGTCGAGGCGTTTCAGCCCGAGCGGCCGTTCGACGGCATCAGCTCGCGAGCCTTCAGCAGCCTGGAAGACTTCAGCACCTGGACCCGCCACCTCGGCAGCGCCGACACCCACTGGCTGGCGATGAAGGGCGTGCACCCGGACGACGAGCTGCAGGCGCTGCCGGCGGACTTCCGTCTCAGTGCCACCCATGTGCTGCGGGTTCCCGGTTGCCAAGGCCAGCGCCATCTGTTGATACTGCGTCGCTCGGTCTAAGGGGAAAGAAGATGGCCAAGGTATTCGCGATCGCCAACCAGAAAGGCGGGGTGGGC
Organism: Pseudomonas sp. PL-6; assembly: GCF_054110165.1. NCBI lineage: Bacteria > Pseudomonadati > Pseudomonadota > Gammaproteobacteria > Pseudomonadales > Pseudomonadaceae > Pseudomonas > Pseudomonas sp. PL-6. Next base: position 7,783 of record NZ_CM134189.1, read on the forward strand.
AAGACCACGACGTGCATCAACCTGGCCGCCTCGCTGGTGGCGACCAAGCGCCGGGTGCTGTTGATCGACCTCGACCCGCAGGGCAACGCGACCATGGGCAGCGGCGTCGACAAGCACGGCCTGGAGCACTCGATCTACGACGTGCTGATCGGCGAATGCGATCTCGGCCAGGCCATGCAGTTCTCCGAGCACGGCGGCTACCAGCTGCTGCCGGCCAACCGCGACCTCACCGCCGCGGAGGTCGCCCTGCTCGAGATGAAGATGAAGGAGAGCCGCCTGCGTTACGCCCTGGCGCCAATCCGCGAGAACTACGACTACGTCCTCATCGACTGCCCGCCTTCGCTGTCGATGCTGACCATCAACGCCCTGGTCGCCGCCGACGGCGTGATCATCCCCATGCAGTGCGAGTACTACGCGCTCGAGGGCCTCTCGGACCTGGTCAACAGCATCCAGCGCATCGCCCAGCTGCTCAATCCCAAGCTGCAGATCGAAGGCCTGCTGCGCACCATGTACGACCCGCGCATCAGCCTGACCAACGACGTCAGCGCCCAGCTCAAGGAACACTTCGGCGACAAGCTGTACGACGCGGTGATCCCGCGCAACGTGCGCCTGGCCGAGGCGCCGAGCTTCGGCATGCCGGCGCTGGTCTACGACAAACAATCCCGTGGCGCCATCGCCTACCTGGCGCTGGCCGGCGAACTGGTGCGCCGTCAGCGCTCCGCCGCGAAAACCGCTACCGCTTAAGGAACCCCCGCATGGCTGCGAAGAAACGAGGTCTGGGACGAGGCCTGGACGCCCTGCTCGGCGGCACCAGTGTCGCCGCCCTGCAGGAAGAGGCCGCCCAGGTCGACAATCGCGAACTGCAGTACGTGCCGCTGGAGCTGATCCAGCGCGGCAAGTACCAGCCGCGCCGCGACATGGACCAGACCGCTCTGGAAGAGCTGGCCGCTTCGATCCGCGCCCAGGGCGTGATGCAACCCATAGTCCTACGCCCCATCGGCGGCGGTCGCTTCGAGATCGTCGCCGGCGAACGGCGCTGGCGGGCCAGCCAGCTGGCCGGTCAGGACAAGATCCCGGCCATGGTCCGCGAACTGCCGGACGAAGCCGCCATCGCCATGGCGCTGATCGAGAACATCCAGCGCGAAGACCTCAACCCGATCGAGGAAGCCGTGGCCCTGCAGCGCCTGCAGCAGGAGTTCGAGCTGACCCAGCAGCAGGTCGCCGATGCCGTCGGCAAGTCGCGCGTCACCATCACCAACCTGCTGCGCCTGATCGCCCTGCCGGAGGAGATCAAGACCCTGCTGTCGCACGGCGACCTGGAGATGGGCCATGCCCGTGCGTTGCTCGGTTTACCCCTGGAACAGCAGGTGGAAGCGGCGCGACACGTTGTCGCACGCGGCCTCACCGTTCGTCAGACCGAAGCCCTGGTGCGCCAGTGGCTGACAGCCAAGCCGGCGCCGACCAAGGCCAAGGCCGATCCGGACATCAGTCGCCTCGAACAGCGCCTGGCGGAGCGTCTAGGCTCGCCTGTGCAGATAAAACACGGCAGCAAGGGCAAGGGTCAGCTGGTGATCCGCTACAACTCCCTCGACGAATTGCAGGGCGTGCTCGCCCATATCCGCTGAAACAATTGGCCACATCTGGCCATGTAGCGCACGGTCGGAAATCACTACCCGGCAGTTGAATGGGGGGGATAGGCCCCCTATACTCTGCGCGCAATTTTGTTGGCACTTTTTATGCCAATTCATTGAGTTAAAGCGGTCGAGAGTCGAGGAACCCAGTTGATGGAACGCCGTATGCCGAAGCGCCGGCCCTTCCATCGTTTACCGGTGTTCCCGGTTCTGCTGGCACAGTTGATCGTGCTGCTGTTGGCCGCATTGGTGGCGTGGCAATCGCTGGGGAGCGTTGCCGGTTATTCGGCGTTGTTGGGCGGCATGATCGCCTGGTTGCCGAATCTGTATTTCGCCCACAAGGCGTTCCGCTTCAGCGGCGCGCGGGCGGCTAGAGAGATCGTCCGTTCGTTCTATGCGGGCGAAGCGGGAAAACTGATTCTGACGTTCGTGCTGTTCGCACTGACGTTTGCGGGCGTGAAACCCCTGGAGGCACCGGTTCTGTTCGGTGTCTACCTGCTGACCCTGCTGGTCAGCTGGTTCGCCCCGTTGCTGATAACAAAATTTTCACGACCTTAAAGCGTTCGAGGCAAATAATGGCAGCAGATACCGCTTCGGGTTACATCCAGCACCACCTGACGAACCTGACCTTCGGTCAGCATCCGGTGAATGGCTGGAGTTTCGCCCACACCGCAAAGGAAGCCCAGGAAATGGGTTTCTGGGCCTTCCACGTCGATACCCTGGCGGTGTCGGTGGTGCTCGGCCTGATCTTCATTCTTCTGTTCCGCCTGGCGGCGAGGAAAGCGACGTCCGGGCAACCGGGCGGCTTGCAGAACTTCGTCGAAGTGCTGGTGGAGTTCGTCGACGGCAGCGTCAAGGACACCTTCCACGGGCGTAACCCGCTGATCGCCCCGCTGGCCCTGACCATCTTCGTCTGGGTCTTCTTGATGAACTTCATGGACCTGATCCCGGTCGACTGGCTGCCGATGCTGGCCGCCACCATCGCCGGCGACCCGCACCTGTACTTCCGCGTGGTACCGACTACCGACCCGAACGCCACCCTGGGCCTGGCCCTGTCGGTGTTCGCCCTGATCCTGTTCTACAGCGTCAAGGTCAAGGGCATCGGCGGTTTCCTCGGCGAGCTGACCATGCACCCGTTCAGCTCGAACAACATCGCCATGAAGATCCTGCTGATCCCGGTGAACTTCCTGCTCGAGTTCGTCACCCTGATCGCCAAGCCGGTGTCCCTGGCCCTGCGTCTGTTCGGCAACCTGTATGCCGGCGAACTGATCTTCATCCTGATCGCCATCATGTACAGCGGCGGCCTGCTGCTCGGCGGTCTGGGCGGTGTGCTGCAGCTGGCCTGGGCCATCTTCCACATCCTGATCATCGTGCTGCAAGCGTTCATCTTCATGATGCTGACCATCGTCTACCTGTCGATGGCGCACGAAGATAACCACTAAGCCGTAACAAGTTCCGCGGCGTCGCCCCAGGCGGCGCCTGCCAGGACAAACCCTGCGGCTACGGCCTCGGGGCAGCTGTAAACAAACGATTTCGCTTTACCGCTTCAACAAAAACCTTAACCAATACGACTGTAAGTCGGGAGGAAAAATGGAAACTGTAGTTGGTTTGACCGCTATCGCCGTTGCACTGCTGATCGGCCTGGGTGCCCTGGGTACCGCCATCGGTTTCGGTCTGCTGGGTGGCAAGTTCCTGGAAGGCGCCGCGCGTCAGCCGGAAATGGTTCCGATGCTGCAAGTGAAAATGTTCATCGTCGCCGGTCTGCTCGACGCCGTGACCATGATCGGTGTTGGTATCGCACTGTTCTTCACCTTCGCGAACCCCTTCGTTGGTCAAATCGCAGGCTGATTCACTCGCTTCCGAGTGAATTGGTGTGACGGACAACGAACGAGCGAGGTGTTGGCGTGAACATTAATGCAACCCTGATTGGCCAGTCCGTTGCCTTCTTCATCTTCGTGCTGTTCTGCATGAAGTTCGTATGGCCTCCGGTCATTACGGCTCTGCAGGAACGCCAGAAGAAGATCGCAGACGGCTTGGACGCTGCCAACCGCGCGGCTCGTGATCTGGAGCTGGCCCACGAGAAAGTGGCCCAGCAACTGCGCGACGCCAAAGGTCAGGCTGCCGAAATCATCGAGCAGGCCAAGAAGCGCGCGGCGCAGATCGTCGACGAAGCCCGTGATCAGGCCCGTGGCGAAGCTGACCGTGTGAAGGCTCAGGCTCAGGCCGAGATCGAACAGGAAATCAACGGCATCAAAGACGCCCTGCGCGCCCAAGTGGGCAGCCTGGCGGTCAGCGGTGCAGAGAAGATCCTGGGCGCATCCATCGACCAAAGCGCGCATGCGGAGCTGGTTAATAAACTGGCAGCCGAAATTTAAGCGAGGGCGCGATCATGGCAGAACTGACCACGCTGGCCCGACCTTACGCTAAGGCTGCCTTCGAGCACGCCCAGGCCCACCAGCAACTGGCCAATTGGTCAGCCATGCTCGGCCTGGCTGCAGCGGTGTCGCTCGACGACACCATGCAGCGCGTGCTCAAGGCCCCGCGTCTGACGAGTACAGAAAAGGCCACCGCCTTCATCGAGGTGTGTGGCGACAAGTTCGACGCCCAGGCACAGAACTTCATCCATGTCGTCGCCGAGAACGACCGTCTGGCCCTGTTGCCGGACATCTTCGCCCAGTTCGAGCTGTACAAGGCCGAGCAGGAGAAGTCGATCGACGTGGATGTCACCAGTGCCTTCGCATTGAGCGATGAACAGCAAGACAAACTCGCCAAGGTTCTCAGTGCACGGCTCGGCCGAGAAGTGCGTCTGCACGCCGCGGAAGATGCCACCTTGATCGGTGGTGTACTGATCCGCGCCGGCGACCTGGTTATCGATGGCTCAGTTCGCGGCAAACTCGCGAAGCTGGCCGAAGCATTGAAATCTTGAGTTTGAAGGGGCAGCAGAGCTATGCAGCAACTCAATCCTTCCGAAATTAGTGAAATCATCAAGGGGCGCATCGAGAAACTCGACGTCGCCTCCCAAGCCCGCAACGAAGGCACCATCGTTTCCGTCTCCGACGGCATCGTGCGCATTCACGGTCTCGCCGACGTCATGTACGGCGAAATGATCGAGTTCCCGGGCGGCGTCTACGGTATGGCGCTGAACCTGGAGCAAGACTCCGTCGGCGCCGTCGTGCTGGGTGCTTACACCAGCCTGGCCGAAGGCATGAGCGCCAAGTGCACCGGCCGCATCCTGGAAGTCCCGGTTGGTCCGGAACTGCTGGGCCGTGTGGTCGATGCCCTGGGCAACCCGATCGACGGCAAAGGCCCGATCAATGCTCAAGCCACCGACGCCGTCGAGAAAGTCGCTCCGGGCGTGATCTGGCGTAAGTCGGTCGACCAGCCGGTGCAGACCGGCTACAAGTCGGTTGACGCCATGATCCCGGTCGGCCGTGGCCAGCGCGAGCTGATCATCGGCGACCGTCAGATCGGCAAGACCGCCCTGGCCGTCGACGCCATCATCAACCAGAAGAACAGCGGCATCCGCTGCGTCTACGTGGCCATCGGTCAGAAGCAATCGACCATCGCCAACGTGGTGCGCAAGCTGGAAGAAGCCGGCGCCCTGGCCAACACCATCGTGGTGGCGGCTTCGGCTTCGGAATCGGCGGCCCTGCAGTTCCTCGCGCCGTACGCCGGCTGCACCATGGGCGAATACTTCCGCGACCGCGGTGAAGACGCCCTGATCGTGTACGACGACCTGTCCAAGCAGGCCGTGGCCTACCGTCAGATCTCCCTGCTGCTGCGCCGTCCGCCGGGCCGCGAAGCCTACCCGGGCGACGTGTTCTATCTCCACAGCCGTCTGCTGGAGCGCGCTTCCCGCGTTTCCGAAGAGTACGTCGAGAAGTTCACCAATGGCGCCGTGACTGGCAAGACCGGTTCGCTGACCGCTCTGCCGATCATCGAAACCCAGGCTGGCGACGTTTCCGCGTTCGTTCCGACCAACGTGATCTCCATCACCGACGGTCAGATCTTCCTGGAATCGGCCATGTTCAACTCGGGTATCCGTCCGGCGGTCAACGCCGGTATCTCGGTATCCCGTGTGGGTGGTGCCGCGCAGACCAAGATCATCAAGAAGCTCTCCGGTGGTATCCGTACCGCCCTGGCTCAGTACCGTGAACTGGCGGCCTTCGCCCAGTTCGCCTCTGACCTGGACGAAGCCACCCGCAAGCAGCTCGAGCACGGTCAGCGTGTCACCGAACTGATGAAGCAGAAGCAGTACGCGCCCATGTCGATCGCCGACATGTCCGTATCGCTGTACGCTGCCGAGCGCGGCTTCCTGACCGACGTGGAAGTGAACAAAGTTGGCGCCTTCGAAGCGGCCCTGCTGGGCTACTTCAATCGTGAGCTGGCCGATCTGATGGCCAAGATCAACGTGAAAGGTGACTTCAACGACGAAATCGACGCCGGCATCAAGGCTGGTATCGAGAAGTTCAAGGCCACCCAAACCTGGTAAGCCGCAGCGGGCGTCGCGAGACGCCCGCCTGCTAACCCGATAGGTGTCAAATGGCAGGCGCAAAAGAGATTCGCAGCAAGATTGCGAGCATCAAAAGCACGCAGAAGATCACCAGCGCCATGGAAAAGGTGGCGGTCAGCAAGATGCGCAAGGCACAACAGCGCATGGCAGCTAGCCGTCCCTACGCGGAGCGTATCCGCCAGGTGATTGGTCATCTGGCCAACGCCAACCCGGAGTACCGCCATCCCTTCATGGTCGAGCGCGAAGTAAAACGTGCCGGTTATGTGGTGGTGAGCAGTGACCGCGGTCTGTGCGGTGGTCTGAACACCAACCTGTTCAAGGCCCTGGTCAGGGACATGGCGAAAGATCGCGAGCAAGGCGTGGAGATCGATCTCTGCGTGATTGGCTCCAAGGGCGCGGCATTCTTCCGCAACTTTGGTGGCAATGTGGTTGCTGCGATCAGCCACCTCGGCGAGGAGCCGTCGATCAACGACCTGATCGGTAGCGTCAAGGTCATGCTCGATGCCTACCTCGAAGGGCGTATCGACCGTCTGTCCGTGGTCTCGAACAAGTTCATCAACACCATGACGCAGAAGCCGACGGTGGAACAGTTGATTCCGCTGGTGGCCGATCCGGATCAAGAGCTCAAGCATCACTGGGACTATCTGTACGAGCCCGATGCCAAGGAGCTGCTCGACGGTCTGATGGTTCGCTACGTCGAATCGCAGGTGTACCAGGCGGTGGTCGAGAACAACGCGGCCGAGCAGGCTGCGCGGATGATCGCGATGAAGAACGCCACCGACAACGCCGGTGAACTGATCAGCGATTTGCAGCTGATCTACAACAAGGCGCGTCAGGCAGCGATCACCCAAGAGATTTCGGAAATCGTCGGCGGCGCTGCCGCGGTTTAAGAACGGTTCAAATATTCAGAGGAACCAAAGATGAGTAGCGGACGTATCGTTCAAATCATCGGCGCCGTTATCGACGTGGAATTCCCGCGTGATCAGGTGCCAGCCGTATACGAGGCGCTGAAAGTAGTCGGCGCCGAAACCACCCTGGAAGTCCAGCAGCAGCTGGGCGACGGCGTGGTGCGTTCCATTGCGATGGGTTCGACCGAAGGCCTCAAGCGTGGCCTGGACGTCACCCGCACCCACAAGGCCATCTCGGTACCGGTCGGTAAAGCGACCCTGGGCCGAATCATGGACGTGCTGGGCAACCCGATCGACGAAGCCGGCCCGATTGGCGAAGAAGAGCAGTGGGAAATCCACCGCGCTGCGCCGAGCTATGCCGAGCAAGCCGGCGGCAACGAGCTGCTGGAAACCGGCATCAAGGTGATCGACTTGGTCTGCCCGTTCGCCAAGGGCGGTAAGGTCGGTCTGTTCGGTGGCGCCGGCGTCGGCAAGACCGTGAACATGATGGAACTGATCCGTAACATCGCCATCGAGCACAGCGGTTATTCCGTGTTCGCCGGTGTGGGCGAGCGTACCCGTGAGGGTAACGACTTCTACCACGAGATGAAGGACTCCAACGTTCTCGACAAGGTAGCCCTGGTCTACGGTCAGATGAACGAGCCGCCAGGTAACCGTCTGCGCGTGGCGCTGACCGGCCTGACCATGGCCGAGAAGTTCCGTGACGAGGGTCGTGACGTACTGCTGTTCGTCGACAACATCTACCGTTACACCCTGGCCGGTACCGAAGTATCCGCACTGCTCGGCCGTATGCCGTCGGCAGTGGGTTACCAGCCGACCCTGGCCGAAGAGATGGGCGTTCTGCAGGAGCGCATCACCTCCACCAAGAAAGGCTCGATCACCTCGATCCAGGCCGTCTACGTACCTGCGGACGACCTGACCGACCCGAGCCCGGCGACCACCTTCGCCCACTTGGACGCCACCGTCGTACTGTCCCGTGACATCGCTTCCCTGGGTATCTACCCGGCCGTTGACCCGCTGGACTCCACCAGCCGTCAGCTGGACCCGAACGTCATCGGCAACGAACACTACGAGACCGCTCGTGGCGTTCAGTACGTGCTGCAGCGTTACAAGGAACTGAAGGACATCATCGCCATCCTCGGTATGGACGAGCTGTCCGAGTCGGACAAGCAGCTGGTATCGCGCGCTCGTAAGATCCAGCGTTTCCTGTCCCAGCCGTTCTTCGTGGCCGAAGTCTTCACCGGTTCGCCGGGCAAGTACGTGTCCCTCAAGGACACCATCGCCGGCTTCAGCGGCATTCTCAAGGGCGACTACGACCACCTGCCGGAACAAGCGTTCTACATGGTTGGCGGCATCGAAGAAGCCATCGAGAAGGCGAAGAAACTGTAATCACCCTATGCGCCCGGCGACGGGCGCATCAGGTTGTGGATAAACTTGTCCACAGCCTGTCACGTGAGGCAAGCGTATGGCTATGACAGTCCATTGCGATATCGTCAGCGCGGAAGCGGAGATCTTCTCCGGCCTGGTCGAGATGGTGATTGCGCACGGCAACCTGGGTGATCTGGGTATCGCTCCGGGCCACGCGCCGCTGATCACCGACCTCAAGCCGGGTCCGATCCGCCTGATCAAGCAGGGCGGCGAAGCCGAGGTGTACTACATCTCCGGTGGCTTCCTCGAAGTGCAGCCGAACATGGTCAAGGTTCTCGCCGACACCGTGCAGCGTGCTGCCGATATCGACGAAGCCGCCGCCCAGGAGGCCCTCAAGGCTGCCGAGAAGGCCCTGCACCAGCAGGGCGCGGAATTCGACTACGGTTCCGCCGCTTCTCACCTGGCGGAGGTCGCGGCCCAGCTGCGTACCGTCCAGCAGCTGCGCAAGAAGTTCGGCGGCTAACGTCGGCGGCTTCAACCGCGTTGGGAGAAAGGGTAGCCTTGGCTACCCTTTTTCTTTGTCCGCCGTTTTTACCTTTGTCAGTCAGTAGCCCGGATGCAATCCGGGACGATCACCCCCGGACCTGATCCGGGCTACAGATAGGATCTGCTTCCATGTCGCTCGATATCGTTATCCTCGCCGCCGGTCAGGGCACGCGCATGCGTTCCGCCCTGCCCAAGGTCCTGCACCCGGTCGCCGGCCAGTCCATGCTCGGCCATGTGATCGCCACCGCCCGTCAGCTGCAGCCGCAAGGCATCCACGTGGTGATCGGCCATGGCGCCGAGCGGGTACGCGAGCGTCTGGCTGCCGACGACCTCAACTTCGTCCTGCAGGCCGAGCAGCTCGGCACCGGCCATGCCGTGGCCCAGGCGCTGCCGGCCTTGAGTGCCGAGCGCGTGCTGATCCTCTACGGCGACGTGCCGCTGATCGAAGCCGAGACCCTGCAGCGCCTGCTGGCCAAGGTAGCCGACGAGCAACTGGCCCTGCTCACCGTCGACCTGGTCGACCCCACCGGCTATGGCCGTATCGTCCGCGACGCCGCTGGCGTGGTGCAGGCCATAGTCGAGCACAAGGACGCCACCCCCGAGCAGCGGCAGATCTGCGAGGGCAATACCGGCATCCTCGCCGTGCCCGGCAAGCGCCTGGGCGACTGGCTCGGCCGCCTGTCCAACAGCAACGCCCAGGGCGAGTACTACCTCACCGACGTGATCGCCATGGCCGTGGCCGACGGCCTGCTGGTGGCCACCGAGCAGCCTCAGGACGCCATGGAAGTGCAGGGCGCCAACGACCGCATCCAGCTCGCCGAGCTGGAGCGCCACTACCAGCAGCGCGCCGCGCGGCGCTTGATGGCCCAGGGCGTGACCCTGCGCGACCCGGCGCGTTTCGACCTGCGTGGCGAGGTGACGGTGGGCCGCGACGTGCTGATCGACGTCAACGTGATTCTCGAAGGCCAGGTGCTGATCGAGGATGACGTACAGATCGGCCCGAACTGCGTGATCAAGGACTCGACCCTGCGCAAGGGCGCCATCGTCAAGGCCAACAGCCACCTGGAAGGCGCCGAGCTGGGCGAGGGCGCCGACTGCGGTCCGTTCGCCCGCCTGCGCCCTGGCGCCAGACTGGGGGCCAAGGCCCATGTCGGCAACTTCGTCGAGCTGAAGAACGCGGTGCTCGGCGAGGGCGCCAAGGCCGGCCACCTGAGCTACCTGGGCGACGCCGAGATCGGCGCGCGGACCAATATCGGCGCCGGCACCATCACCTGCAACTACGACGGCGCCAACAAGTTCCGCACGGTGATGGGCGAGGACGTGTTTATCGGCTCCAACAGCGCGCTGGTAGCGCCGGTTACCCTCGGCGACCGCGCCACCACCGGTGCCGGCTCGACCATCACCGCCGACGTGCCGGCCGACACCCTGGCCGTCGGCCGAGCCAAGCAGCGCAATATCGAAGGCTGGAAGCGGCCGACCAAGAAGACCTGACGGAGCCGGCAAGGATGCCACCAGGCAAACGCTGGATAGTGCCCGGGCTGCTGCTGCTCTGGGCCTTGCTGCCGGAATGGCCGCGGGTTCCGGTGGACGGCGCCAGCGCCCGGGACTGGAATCCGCAGACCTTCTGGTTCGAGCCCTGGGGACGCTCCGGCGTGCACAAGGGCATCGACATCTTCGCCAGGCTCGGCACGCCGGTGCGCTCCAGCAGCTACGGCCTGGTGCTGTTTCGCGGCGAGATCGAGCAGGGCGGCAAGGTGGTCGTCGCCCTGGGGCCGAAGTGGCGCATTCATTACTACGCCCACCTGCACAGCGTCGAGGTCTATCCGGGCCAGCCGCTGCTGACCGGCAGCGTGCTGGGCTCGGTCGGCGACAGTGGCAACGCCCGTGGCAAACCGGCGCATCTGCACTACTCGATCGTCAGCCTGCTGCCGCTGCCCTGGCGCGTGGACGACTCGACCCAGGGCTGGAAGAAGATGCTCTACCTCGACCCCAACGCGATCCTGCCGACTCGTTGAGCGAGCGGGCCGGGCAGGGCGCCGCCTCGTCCGGCACCCCCGGCGGACCAGTCCGCGACCTGCGCGCCCTACGTCGATTCGCGCTTGACTGGAAAGCTTCGTTAGGTTTTGATTCGCGCCATTATCTTTCGAATCGAAACTTAAGCATGTCGAAGCGCAATACGCCGCAACGTCGCCACACCATTCTCGCCTTGCTCGCCGAGCAGGGCGAGGTGAGCGTGGACGCCCTGGCGCAGCACTTCGCCACCAGCGAAGTGACCATCCGCAAGGACCTCGCTGCGCTGGAGAAGAACGGCCTGCTGCTGCGCCGCTACGGCGGCGCGGTGCCGGTGCCGCAGGAGCTGATCGGCGAGCCGACGCAACCGCTTTCCCCGCACAAGCAGGCCATCGCCCGTGCTGGCGTGACGCGCATCCGCGAGCACGCGCGGATCATCATCGACAGCGGCACCACCACCGCGGCGATGATTCCCCTGCTCGGCCACCGGCCCGGCCTGGTGGTGATGACCAACTCGCTGAACGTGGCCAACGCCCTGCGCGAACTAGAGCACGAGCCGGTGCTGCTGATGACCGGCGGCACCTGGGACCCGCACTCGGAGTCTTTCCAGGGCCAGGTGGCCGAGCAGGTGCTGCGTTCCTACGATTTCGACCAGTTGTTTATCGGCGCCGACGGCATCGACCTGGAGCGCGGCACCACCACCTTCAACGAGCTGCTCGGCCTGTCGCGGGTGATGGCCGAGGTGGCCCGCGAGGTCATCGTCATGGTCGAGAGCGACAAGATCGGCCGGCGTATCCCCAATCTCGAGCTGCCCTGGGGCAGCGTGCATACCCTGATCACCGATTCGCGCCTGGATGCCCAGGCGGCCGAACAAATACGCGCGCGCGGCATCCAGCTGATTCTCGCGCCGCTGGAAACTTGAGGAGACAAGCATGTGTGGAATCGTCGGCGCCATCGCGGAGCGCAATATCACCCCTGTTCTGGTGGAAGGCCTCAAGCGCCTGGAATACCGCGGCTATGACAGCGCCGGGGTGGCGCTGCTGACCGAGCAGGGCGCACTGGATCGCCGCCGCCGCGTGGGCAAGGTCAGCGAACTGCAGGCCGCCCTGCAGGCCGAGCCGCTGGCCGGGCGTCTGGGCATCGCCCACACCCGCTGGGCCACCCACGGCGCGCCGAGCGAGCGCAATGCCCACCCGCACTTTTCGGGTCATGAGTTGGCCGTGGTGCACAACGGCATCATCGAGAACCACGAAGAGCTGCGCGAGCGCCTCACGGGCCTGGGCTACCTGTTCAGCTCCGATACCGACACCGAAACCATCGTCCACCTGCTCGAGCACAAGCTGCAGCAACTCGGCGACCTCACCGCCGCGCTCAAGGCCGCGATTCCCGAACTGCACGGTGCCTACGGCCTGGCGGTGATCAGTGCCAAGCAGCCCGACCGTCTGCTCGCCGCCCGCAGCGGCAGCCCGCTGGTGATCGGTCTGGGCCACGGCGAGAACTTCCTCGCCTCCGATCAACTGGCGCTGCGTCAGGTCACCGACCGCTTTATCTACCTGGAAGAGGGCGACATCGCCGAGATTCGCCGCGACAGCGTGCAGCTGTGGGACGCCGCCGGTCAGCCGGTGCAGCGCGAGGCGGTGCAGTACCACGAAGGCGCCGAGGCCGCCGACAAGGGCGAATACCGCCACTTCATGCTCAAGGAAATCCACGAGCAGCCCAAGGTGGTGCAACGCACCCTGGAAGGCCGTCTGGGCAGCGACCACGTGCTGGTGCAGGCCTTCGGCCCGCAGGCCGCCGAGCTGTTCGCCAAGGTGAAGAACGTGCAGATCGTCGCCTGTGGCACCAGCTACCACGCCGGCATGGTCGCCCGTTACTGGCTGGAAGAGCTGGCCGGCATCCCCTGTCAGGTCGAAGTGGCCAGCGAGTTCCGCTACCGCAAGGTGGTGGTGCAGCCGGACACCCTGTTCGTCAGCGTGTCGCAGTCCGGCGAGACCGCCGACACCCTTGCCGCGCTGCGCAACGCCAAGGAGAAGGCGCCGGGCCAGGGCGGCTACCTGGCCAGCCTGGTGATCTGCAACGTCGGCACCAGCTCGCTGGTGCGCGAGTCCGACCTGTGCCTGCTGACCCAGGCCGGCCCGGAAATCGGCGTGGCCTCGACCAAGGCCTTCACCACCCAGCTGGTTGGCCTGATGCTGCTGACCCTGGCCCTCGGTCAGGTGCACGGCAACCTGGACAAGGCGCTGACCGCCGAGCTGGTGGAAGAGCTGCGTCGCCTGCCGACCCGCCTGGGCGAGGCGCTGGCGATGGACAAGACAGTCGAGAAGATCTCCGAGCTGTTCGCCGAGAAGCACCACAGCCTGTTCCTCGGCCGCGGCGCGCAGTACCCGGTGGCCATGGAAGGGGCGCTCAAGCTCAAGGAAATCTCCTATATCCACGCCGAGGCCTACCCGGCCGGCGAGCTCAAGCACGGGCCGCTGGCGCTGGTCGACGCCGACATGCCGGTGGTCACGGTGGCGCCGAACAACGAGCTGCTGGAAAAGCTCAAGTCCAACCTGCAGGAAGTGCGCGCCCGCGGCGGCGAGCTGATCGTCTTCGCCGACCAGCAGGCCGGCATGCGCAACGGCGAGGGCACCCACGTGGTGGCCATGCCGCATATCCACGACCTGCTCGCGCCTATCCTCTACACCGTGCCGCTGCAGCTGCTGTCCTACTACGTCGCCGTGCTCAAGGGCACCGACGTCGACCAGCCGCGCAACCTGGCCAAGAGCGTCACGGTCGAATAAGGCCGCTGGCGAAGAAAAGCCCGTCCATCTGGACGGGCTTTTGCGTTTCTATCACGCCGAAATCTTGCTCAGGTGCAGCTCTTCGGGGCGCAGCGTAAGCACGCGTACGCCGTCTCGGGTGACCGCCACGGTGTGTTCGAATTGCGCCGAGAGCTGGCCTTCGCAGGTCACCACCGTCCAGCCGTCGCGCAGGGTGCGTACATCCGCCTTGCCCTGGTTGAGCATGGGTTCGATGGTGAAGGTCATGCCTTCGCGCAGCGTCAGGCCGGTGCCGGCTTTGCCCCAGTGCAGCACTTCGGGTGGCTCGTGCATTTCCCGGCCAATGCCGTGGCCGCAGTAGTCGCGAACCACCGAATAACCGTGGGCGCGAGCGTGCCGTTCGATGGCGTGGCCGATATCCCCGAGCCGGGCGCCCGGCCTCACGGCTTCGATGCCCTTGCACATCGCTTCATAGGTAATCCGGGTGAGCTGACGAGCCTGGTCCGACACCTCACCAATCAGGTAGGTCTTGCTCGAATCGGCGATGTAGCCGTTCTTTTCCAGGGTGATGTCGAAATTCACCAGATCGCCGCTGCGCAGAATCTCGTCAGCGCTGGGTACGCCATGGCACACCACCTCGTTGCGCGACGTGTTCATGGCGTAGGCGAAACCGTACTGCCCCTTGCTTGCCGGGCGCGCCTTGAGTTCACCGACGATGTAGTTATCCACAAGGTCGTTGACCTGCAGGGTGGACATGCCGAGCAGATCCAGGCGGTCCAGATAGGCGAACACCGAGGCCAGCAACCTGCCGGATTCCGCCATCAGTGCGATCTGCTGCGGCGTCTTGCTCATGAGGCGTCCGCCATGCGCGGCGGGACCACTACGCCGGCTGCGCGCAGCTCGGCGGCCATCACCTCGTTGAAACTCAGCGTCGGGTTCATCTCGCAGAGCATGCCGATGCGAATCCAGAACCCTGCCTGGGCATTGATGGAACGGCCCGACACGCTGCTCGCCCGGCGGATCTGGTCGTGCAGCTCATCATCGATATTGACGATACCCATGCTGGTTTCCTTTATATGTTTCGTATATGAAGCATATATAAGCATGGATAGGTTTAGTCCACCAGCGCCAGTAGCAGGGCAAAGGAGGCTCACTCATCCCTTACACTAGTGCCAGGCATGCAGGCAGGCTGGGCCCCTGACTCAGGCAGGAACAGGAGAGCGGATGAAGCGCGCAGATGTGAAACGCAGAACGGCCGAGGGCGTTCTGTTCGATACCCAGATCATGGTCAACCCGGCCAATACCACGGAGTGGATCGTGTTGTTCAAGAAAGACGCGGGCCGCAGCTTCTTTCTGGTGGATGAAGACGAGCAGGTGCAGACCTTTGCCAGCCTGGATGCACTAATGCCGGAGCTGCGGGCTCTGGGTATCAAGCGGGTCGAGGTGCAGCTGTGAGCCGTTGCCCACAGTTGCCGGGGATCAACTTGTGGATATCCTCGTGATACCTGGCTAAAGCCCTGATAGATTGGGTCTTTCAGCGACTTGTACAGAAACTGCACGCCTGCATGCCCACTATCCACAGAGCACCTGGATAACAGGCTTTCTATCCTGTTGATAAGGCTCTGGAATCCAGAGATAGCAAGGCTTCCAGCGCTTTGTTCGGTTTTTCGCCAAGCTCAATCGGTGCCGGGACGGTAGAGATGACGATGCGCCGCGTCGTACAGCGCCGATTCGGCGAAGGCGCCCGGATCTAGCACGCGGCCGACCAGGATCAGCGCAGTGCGGCGAAAGTCCTTGGCGGCGACCTTGGCCTCGATATCGGCCAAGGTGCCCTGTACCCAGTCCTGATCGGGCCAGCTCGCCCTGTGGATAACCGCGATGGGGCAGTCGGCGCCATAGTGCGGCAGCAGCTCGCCGACTATGGCCGGCAGCTGACGCACGCCGAGGTGGATGGCCAGGGTCGCGCGGTGCCTGGCCAGGTCATGCAACTGCTCGCCCTTGGGCATCGGCGAGGTGGTGCCGTAGCGGGTAAGGATCAGGGTCTGCGACACGCCGGGCAGGGTCAGCTCGCTTTCCAGCAGGGCCGCGCAAGCGGCGGTGGCGGTGACGCCGGGGACTATCTCGAAGGGGATGCCGAGGGCGCGCAGCTCGCGAATCTGCTCGCCGATGGCACCGTACAGCGAAGGGTCGCCGGAATGCACGCGGGCCACGTCCTGGCCGCGCTTATGGGCCTGATGCAGCAGGTTGACGATTTCTGCGAGATTCAGCTCGGCGGTATTCACCACCCGTTCGGCGCTATGGCCCTGCAGCACCGCTTCGGGCACCAGCGAGCCGGCGTAGAGGATCACCGGGCACGAACGGATCAGGCGCTGGCCCTTGACGGTGATCAGCTCGGGGTCGCCGGGGCCGGCGCCGATAAAGTAGACGGTCATGCTGCGGGCTCTCTCTCGAAAGTGGCCAGCGCACAGGTGGCGTTGGCCGTGCGGTTTTTCTCGCCGAGCAGACGAGGCGTGGCGCCCAGGCGGGCGGCCAGGGCCAGGGCACAGGGCTCGGCCACCGCGGGGCTGCCGGTGACGGACTGGACCAGGGCGCTGCCGCCGGTGGCCGACTGCTGAGGCGCGAGTTCTTCGCTGCTGAAGAACTGCAGCCTCAGCTTCAGCTGCTCGGCCAGTTCCTGCAGTGCCGTTTCCTCGCGCTTGTGGGCGATGCTGGCCAATCCGGCCAGGTTATCCACAGTCAGCTCATGCTGGCTCAGGCTGTGGATAAGCAGGGCTTTCAGCTCGTCCAGGCTGCAGCCACGGCGGCAGCCCAGTCCGGCCACGACCTGCGGCGGCGATGCTGAGCGGCATGTGGAAGAGGCGGGCAGCATAAGCGGTATTCGGGCTGAGTGGCGGCGTAGCTCAACATGGCGCCCCCCACCGGTCAACCGCGATTGACCGAGCGCCGCGGCCTGCGTAGCCTTCTCGCGTTCGAGGTTCTTCCCGGCAGTGCCGCCGGGAAGCTAAGAGGGAACAGGGTCGATGCCCTGGCTGCCCCCGCAACTGTAAACGGTTATGCCCTTCGTTAGACCACTGCCAACCGGCGGGAAGGTGAAGGGATGCGCGCCGCGCAACCCGTGAGCCAGGAGACCTGCCTCGTTTCGTCAGCCAACTGTTCGGACGGGGTGATCCGACGCGGCCAGCACGCTCGCGCCTGCCTGCCTGTCTGCCCGTCCCCGTCCGCCGAATTTATCGTCGCCACGGGGCCATCCATGAAAACCCTCGCCAAACTGCCCGTCACCATCGTCACCGGTTTTCTCGGTGCCGGCAAAACCACCTTGTTGCGCCATCTGCTGGCTCACGCCGAGGGGCGCCGTATCGCGGTGATCGTCAACGAGTTCGGCGAGCTGGGCATCGACGGCGAGATCCTCAAGCAGTGCGCCATCGGCTGCAGCGAGGAAGAGGCCATGGGCCGCGTCTTCGAGCTGGCCAATGGCTGCCTGTGCTGCACCGTACAGGAGGAGTTCTTCCCGGTGATGCGCGAGTTGGTGGCGCGGCGTGACGATCTGGACCATATCCTGATCGAGACCAGCGGCCTGGCCCTGCCCAAGCCG
Organism: Pseudomonas sp. PL-6; assembly: GCF_054110165.1. Lineage (NCBI taxonomy): Bacteria > Pseudomonadati > Pseudomonadota > Gammaproteobacteria > Pseudomonadales > Pseudomonadaceae > Pseudomonas > Pseudomonas sp. PL-6. The sequence continues at coordinate 25,113 of NZ_CM134189.1, forward strand.
CTGGTGCAGGCCTTCAACTGGCCGGAAATCCGCAACGCCTGCACCGTCGATGCGGTGATCACCGTAGTCGACAGCCCGGCTGTGCTGGCCGGCACCTTCGCCGCCTTCCCCGAGCAGGTGGACGCGCAGCGCCAGCTCGACCCCAACCTCGACCACGAATCGCCGCTGCACGAGCTGTTCGCCGATCAGCTGGCCAGCGCCGACCTGGTGATCCTCAACAAGGCCGACCTGCTCGACGCCGAGGCGCTGGCCGCGGTGCGCGCGGAGGTGGCCGAGGAATTGCCGCCAGCGATCAAGGTGATCGAGGCGCACGGCGGCGAGCTGCCGCTGGACGTGCTGCTGGGCCTGAACAGCGAAACCGAGCTGCATATCGACAGCCGCCGCACCCATCACGACGATGAAGACGACGACCACGATCACGAAGAATTCGCTTCGTTCCACGTGGAACTACCCGAAGCCGAGGAGGCGCGCCTGCTGCCCGCGCTGAAGGACGCGGTGGGCAAACACGGCATCCTGCGGGTCAAGGGCTTCGCCGCCATCCCTGGCAAACCGATGCGTCTGTTGGTCCAGGGTGTCGGCCAGCGCTTCGACCGCCACTTCGACCGCGCCTGGCAGGCCGACGAGCCGCGCCTGAGCCGCCTGGTGCTGATCGGCCAGCAGCTCGACCGCGCGGCCATCGAAGCCGAGCTGCAAGCGGCGCTGGTTTGATGGTGATCGCCGGCAAGCCGGCTCCTACACATCCCGCAGGAGCCGGCTTGCCGGCGATTTATCGGGACCTCTGATGCACCTTCTACGCACCCAGCCCGGCGCCCAGCTACCGGCCGACAGCATCGCCGACCTCGGCCAGACCCCGGCCGAGCTGGTGATCCTGTGCACCGGCGATTCGCACCTGTCCTTGCTGGCCGAGGCCGCGCGGCAGCTGCCGGACGATTACCCCAGCCTGCGCCTGGCCAGCCCGGCGCAGCTGAGCAACCACGCCTCGGTGGACTACTACGTCGAGCAGGTGCTGCAGCACGCCAAGGTCATCCTGATCTCGGTGCATGGTGGCGTCAGCTACTGGCGCTACGGCGTCGAACGCCTGGTGGAGCTGGGCGCGCGCGGCGCCAGGGTGATCATGGTGCCGGGCGACGACAAGCCCGACCCTGAGCTGAGTGCGCTCGGCAATGTCGCCGAGGAGGACAGCCAGCGCCTCTGGCAGTACCTGCGCCAGGGCGGGCTGGACAACGCCCGCCAGCTGTTTCGCTGCATCGGCAGCCGCTGGCTGGGGCGCGCCGACAGCTGGCGGGAGCCACAGCCGCTACCGCGTGTCGGCCTCTATCACCCGCAGCACAGTCCGGCCAAGCTGGCCGCCTGGCGTGCGCAGTGGCAACCCGGCGCGCCCGTGGTGGCGCTGCTGTTCTACCGCAACCATGTGCAGTCGGCGAACACCGCCTTCGTCGATACCTTCTGCCAGCATTTGCAGGCCCAGGGCCTCAACCCGCTGCCGATTGCGCTGGCCAGCCTCAAGGAGGCCGTCTGCCTGGAGCAGGTACAGGCCTGGCTGGATGAGACGGATACCGCGCTGATCATCAACACCACCGGCTTCGCATTATCCAACCCCGAGGCGCCGCAGGCGCGGGTGTTCCGTCGCGATATCCCGGTGCTGCAGGCCATCTGCGCGCTGGACAACCAGGCGCAGTGGCAGGCCAGCGCCCAGGGCCTGGGGTCGCGCGACCTGGCCATGCACGTGGTGCTGCCGGAGCTGGATGGCCGGCTGATTGGCACCGCCATCAGCTTCAAGGGCCTGGCCTGGCGCAGCGAGCGCAGCCAGAGCGATGTGCTGTGCTACCAGGCGCATGAATCGGGCATGGCCTTCGTCGCCGAGCTGGCACGTAACTGGTGCAAGTTGGCGCTTAAAAGCAACAATCAGAAGCGAATCGCGCTGATCCTGGCCAATTACCCGACCCGTGACGGCCGCATCGGCAACGGCGTCGGCCTGGATACCCCGGCCGCCGCGCTGAATGTCCTCCGCGCGCTGCAACAGCAGGGCTACCCGGTGGATAAGCTGCCGGACAGCGGCACCGCACTTGTCCACAGCCTGCTCGGTGGCGTCACCAACGATCTGTATGGCCTGGACTCGCGCCCCTGTGCGCAGAGTCTGGCACTGGATGACTATCTGCGGTTCTTCCACAGCCTGCCGGCGGCCAACCAGCAGGCGGTGCGCGAACGTTGGGGCGAGCCGCAGCAGGATCCGATGTTCCGCAGCGGGCGGATGATGGTGGCCGGCCTGCGCTTCGGTCTCACCTTCGTCGGCATCCAGCCGGCGCGCGGCTACCAGCTCGACCCGGCGGCGGTATACCACGACCCCGATCTGGTGCCGCCGCACGGCTATATCGCCTTCTACGCCTGGCTGCGCACGGCCTTCGCCGCCGATGCGCTGATCCACGTTGGCAAGCACGGCAACCTGGAATGGCTGCCGGGCAAGAGCGTCGGCCTGTCCGAGGGTTGCTGGCCGCAGGCGCTGCTCGGCCCCTTGCCGAATATCTATCCCTTTATCGTCAACGACCCGGGCGAAGGCGCGCAGGCCAAGCGTCGTACCCAGGCGGTGATCATCGATCACCTGATGCCGCCGCTGACCCGTGCCGAGAGCTACGGCCCGCTGCGCGACCTGGAGCGCCTGGCCGACGAATATTTCGAGGCCAGCCAGCTCGACCAGCGCCGCGCCGTGGAGCTGCGCGGCGAGATCCTGGCCAAGGTGCGCGAGGCCAGCCTCGACCGCGAGCTGGGCCTGCAACTCAACGACGATGCCGACAGCTGGCTGCCGCAGCTCGACGCCTACCTGTGCGACCTCAAGGAATCGCAGATCCGCGACGGCCTGCACGTGTTCGGCGAGTCGCCGGCCGGCCAGCTGCGTCGCGATACCCTGCTGGCGCTGCTGCGCATTCCCCGTGGCGATGGCCAGGGCGCCAATGCCAGCCTGCTGCGCGCGCTGGCCCGTGGCCTGGAACTGGGCCTCGATCCACTTGACTGCGATATGGGCCAGCCCTGGGACGGGCTGCGTCCACAGGCGTTGCAGGCTGTGGATAACAGCCTGTGGCGCACGGTCGGCGACACCCGCGAACGCCTGGAGTTGCTGGCGCTGAGGCTGATCGAACAGCGCCTGGCGGGGGACCGAAGCGAAGCCTTTGGCGCCGAGGTGGCGCTGATTCTCGACGGCCTGGCCGAGCATATCGCGCCGTTGCTCGATGCATGCGGCGACGCCGAGATGGGCGGCCTGCTGGCAGCGCTGGAGGGGCGTTTCGTCCCTGCAGGGCCGAGTGGTGCACCGAGCCGTGGGCGCCTGGATGTGCTGCCCACCGGGCGCAACTTCTTCACCCTCGACGTGCGCCATCTGCCCACGCCGACCGCCTGGCGCCTCGGCGTGCAGGCGGCTGATCGTCTGCTCGAACGTCATCTACAGGACGAGGGCGACCACCTGCGCCAGCTCGGCCTGTCGGTGTGGGGCACGGCGACCATGCGCACCGGCGGCGACGATATCGCCCAGGCGCTGGCGCTGATGGGCGTGCGCCCGGTATGGCAGCCGGGCAGCCAGCGCGTCGAGCGCTTCGAAGTCTTGGCCCTGGAGCAGCTCGGCCGCCCGCGAGTGGACGTGACCCTGCGCGTATCGGGCTTCTTCCGCGATGCCTTCAGCAACCTGATCCGCCTGTTCGACGAGGCCGTGCAGGCGGTGATCGAGTTGGACGAACCGGAAGACATGAACCCGCTGTCGGCGCGGGTCTGGCGTGAGTCGCTGGCGCTCGAGGACAGCGGCCTGGATGCAGCCGAAGCACGGCGCCAGGCCGGCTGGCGGGTGTTCGGCGCCAAGCCGGGGGCCTATGGTGCCGGGGTGCAGAACGCCATCGAGGAGCGCCTGTGGCAGAGCCGCGCGGATCTCGCCGAGGTGTATCTGAACTGGGGCGGCTACGCCTACGGCAGCGGCGCCAAGGGCACGCCGGCGCGGGCGCAGTTCGCCGAACGCCTGGAGCAGCTGCAGGCGGTGCTGCACAACCAGGATAACCGCGAGCACGACATCCTCGATTCCAACGACTACTACCAGTTTCAGGGCGGCATGCTGGCGGCGGTGGAAACCCTGCGCGGCCTCAAGGTGGCCAGTTACCTGGGCGACAACAGCCAGCCGGATACGCCGCGCATCCGCACCTTGAAGGAAGAACTGGGCCGCGTGGTGCGTGCTCGCGCCGCCAACCCCAAGTGGATCGCGGGCATGAAGCGCCACGGCTACAAGGGCGCCTTCGAGCTGGCCGCGACCGTCGACTACCTGTTCGCCTTCGACGCCACCAGCGAGCTGGTCGATGACCACCAGTACGCGCTGCTCACCGATGCCTACCTGCTCGACAAAGACACCCGCGACTTTATCCAGCAGCACAACCCCGGCGCCCTCAACGACATGCTCGAACGCCTGCTGGAAGCCCAGCAGCGCGGACTGTGGCAGACCCCCGGTGAGTACCGCGAGGCGCTGGAAAACCTGCTGCTCGATAGCGAGGAGTTATGACGCGAGGCATTCCCTTAGGGTGGGTTAGCCGGCTGTCGCGGTTGCGGCGTAACCCACCATTGGCGCCACACGGTATATCGCCTGGTGGGTTACGCGGCGCGCCGAGTTTTTCTGCAGATACAAGGCCGGCGTTCTGCGCCGCTAACCCACCCTACGGGGGCATGCAGCCCGTAGCCCGGATGCAACCCGGGAAATGCGCGATCAAAGGCCCCGGATTGCATCCGGGCTACGTCCAACTCCACGGATCATGTCCATGACCGAATACCACTTCCCCCTCGCCGCCGTGGTCGGCGCCGATTCGCTGAAGCTGGCGCTGTGCCTGGCGGCCATCGACCCGGCCATCGGCGGCGTGCTGATCGAAGGCCCGCGCGGCATGGCCAAGTCCACCCTGGCCCGTGGCCTGGCCGATCTGCTGGACGGTGGGCGCTTCGTCACCCTGCCGCTGGGCGCCAGCGAGGAGCGCATCGTCGGCACCCTGGATCTGGATGCGGCCCTCGGCGAGGGCCGCGCGCAGTTTTCCCCCGGCCTCTTGGCCCGGGCCGACGGCGGCGTGCTCTATGTCGATGAGGTCAACCTGCTGCCCGATCATCTGGTCGACCTGCTGCTGGATGCCGCCGCCAGCGGGGTCAATCACGTCGAGCGTGACGGCATCTCCCACCGCCATGCCGCGCGCTTCGTGCTGATCGGCACCATGAACGCCGAGGAGGGCGAGCTGCGCCCGCAACTGCTCGATCGCTTCGGCCTCAACCTGGCCCTCGATGGCCAGCCGCAGCCGGCCGCGCGCGCCGAGATCGTCCGCCGCCGCCTGGCCTTCGATGCCGACCCCGCCGCCTTCCTGCAACGCTGGCAGACCGAGCAGCACGCCCTCGCCGAACGCTGCCGCAATGCCCGCCAGCGTCTGGCCGATATCCCGCTGGATGACGCCGCCCTGGGCGAGATCAGCCAGCGCTGCTTCGCCGCCGCGGTCGATGGCCTGCGCGCCGACCTGGTCTGGTTGCGCGCCGCCCGTGCCCATGCCGCCTGGCGTGGCGCGGCGGGCATCGAGCCTGTGGATATCGAGGCGGTGGAGGACTTCGTCCTGCGCCACCGTCGTCGCCCGCCACAACCTCAGGCCAGCACGCCGCCCGAGCAGAGCCAGGCGCCGCAGCAGGCGCAGGAACAGAGCCAGGGTGAAGGTCAGTGGGGCGAGTTGCCGGCGCAGCCACAGGCCATGGGCGAACGACGGGTGCCGCCGCGCTGGGCAAAAAAGCCCTGAGCATCCGCCCGCACACAGCCACAGGCGCGGATGCCGGCAATCGGCCCGGACGACTCGGCGGCGGCCTGCGTGGCGCCGCCCGCAGCGGCGTGGCCGGTCGTATCGACTGGGCGGCGACTCTGCGCCAGGGCCGTCCGCAACGCCGCGAGCAACTGGTGCTGCGCCCGCGCAGCCGGCAGGCCGAGCAGCTGTGGCTGGTGCTGGTCGATGCCTCGGCTTCGACCCGCCGCCACGGCGCGCTGAGTCTGGCCAAGGGCGTGCTCGCCGAAGTCTTCGACAGCGCCTATCGCCAGCGCGCCCGCCTGGCCGTGCTGCAGGCCGGCGGTCGTGAGGCGCAGTGGCTGTGGCAGGGGCGCAAGGCCGGCGCCGAGCTGCATCGCTGGTTGCAGGAACTCGGCGCCGGTGGCGGCACGCCGCTGCTCGATGCGCTGCAGCAGGCCGGCGACTGGCTACAGCGTCGCCAGCGCCTGAAACCCAGTGAATGCCAGCGCCTGCTGATCCTCACCGATGGCCGTCTGCGCGACTGGCCGGCGCTGACGCCCTTGCCCTGCCCGAGCCTGCTGCTCGACACCGAGCGCGCGCCCATCCGCCTGGGCCGCGCGCGCCAGCTGGCGCAGGCGCTGCAGGCCGACTACCACCATATCGACGACCTGGCGCCCGGCATGCCCGGGCGCACCTGGAGAACCCCATGAAAACCCTGCTGCTGGTCGGCATCGGCGCCGGCGACCCGGACTACATCACCGTCCAGGCGATCAAGGCGCTGCGCCGCAGCGACCTGATCTTGCTGATGGACAAGGGCCCGGCCAAGCACAAGCTCAACGCCCTGCGCCGGGAAATCTGCGCGCGTTTCCTCGACGGCCACACGCCGCGTTTCGCCGAAGGCCTGCAGCCGGAGCGCGAACGCGACGCCGCCGACTACCGCGCCAGCGTCGACGAGCTCAACCGCGACAAGCAGGCGGTGTTCGAGCAGCTGATCGACCAGCAGCTGGCCGATGGCGAAACGGCCGCCTTGATGGTCTGGGGCGACCCCTCGCTGTACGACAGCAGCATCCGCATCGCCGAGGCCATCGCCGCCAGTCGCAGCGATTTCGCCTTTGAGGTGATCCCCGGCATCACCAGCCTGCAGGCGCTGACCGCGCGCCACCGTATCCCGCTCAACAGCATCGGCCGTGCCGTGGAGATCACCACCGGCCGCCTGCTCGCCGAAGGCTGGCCGCCGGGGGTGGACAGCGTGGCGGTGATGCTCGACGCCAAGGACAGCTACCGCCGCTTCGTCGGCCAGGGCCTTGCCATCTACTGGGGCGCCTACGTCGGCACCGCCGATGAAATCCTAATCGCCGGCCCGCTGGACGAGCTGGCCGAGCGCATCGCCAGCACCCGCGCGGCGGCGCGCGAGCGCAATGGCTGGATCATGGACAGCTATCTGCTGCGCAAAGAGGGGGCGCAGGAGTGAATTGGAGACGGTACAAGCAGCGCCTTATCCCCCTGCGCATGGTCCATGTGTCGGGTGGAAAACCGCGAAGCCTTCTCCACCATCATCCGGTCGGCTGCGTCACCCCGTCTTGCAACCCAGCAGGGTGGTCGGTCAGCCCCCAGGCACCGCTGGCCGCAGCCCGGCGGTTCAGTGGCGAGCGCCCTGTGGAAAACGCGCCGGATCGGCAAAGCAGGCGTGCAGGTGGTCGAACACCAGGCGCACGCGGGGTGATACAGGGCCTTGCTGGGGGCGGTAGATGAACAGCTGCCAGGGATCGGGCGCCTGTTCTTCCAGCACCGCCTGCAGGCGGCCGCTTTCCAGGTACGGCTGAGCCAGGTAGGCGGGCAACTGACCGTAGGCCAGGCCGGCGAGCACGGCCTCCAGCTCGGCCTCGGGGTCGTCGCACACCAGCGCCGGCGCGGGCGGATGCAGGCTGGGCCCCTGGGCGAAGGTCCAGGGCCAGGGGCGACCGTTCTTGCGGTCGATCAGCACCGACAGCGGCCGCTGTTGCAGATCGTCGAGGGTGCGCGGTGCGCCGCTGGCGGCGATCAGCTCCGGCGTGGCCACCACCTGCAACGGCACCGGCGCCAGGGCGCGGGCGACGTAGCGGCTGTCGCGCAGGAAGCCGACGCGGATGCCGATGTCGATCTGCGCCTCCACCGCGTCGGTGATCTCGTCCTCCAGGCGCAGGTTCAGCACCAGTTGCGGGTGCTGTTTGAGCAAGGGTTGCAGAAAGCCGACCAGAAAGCGCTTGCCGATGGCCTGCGGCGCGGTGATGCCGATGCGCCCGCTGATGGCCGATTCGGCCTCGGCGCGGTGGCCGCGAAACAGCGCGTCGAAATCTTCCAGCATCTGCCGGGCGCGCACCGCGTAGGCCTGGCCGAAGGCGGTGATATGCACCTGGCGGGTGTTGCGATGAAAGAGAATCTCGCCGAGCTCCTCCTCCAGCGCCTTGATCGCGCGGGTCACCGCCTGCGGGGAAACGCCGAGCCGTGTGGCCGCCTCGCGGAAATTGCTGCAGTCGGCCGCGCTGCAGAAGATGCGGATCATCTCCATGCGGTTGAGCATGTCGGGGCGCCTTTGTATTCCAGAATGTGGAATAGCCTAATCCAAACTCTTCCATTCATTGAAACTGAAATCGCCCCTAACCTGAGCCCATGTTCGGCATACGGCACGGACACTCCAACGAATCGAGAGTGAGGGCTTACCCATGAGCAACAACATTTCCGGCAAGGTCGTGGTCATCACCGGCGCCAGCAGCGGCCTGGGCGAAGCCACCGCGCGTCACCTCAGCCAACTGGGCGCCAAGCTGGTGCTGGCCGCGCGGCGCCAGGAGCGTCTCGAGCAGCTGGTCAGCGAGCTGGTCGCCGCCGGTGGCGAGGCCGTGGCCTACCAGACTGACGTGACCCGCGCCGATGAGGTCAAGGCGCTGATCCAGGGTGCGCTGGACACCTTCGGTCGTGTCGATGTGCTGGTCAACAACGCCGGGCTGATGGCCATCGCGCCACTGAGCGACGTGCGCGTCGAGGAGTGGGAGCGCATGATCGACATCAACATCAAGGGCGTGCTGTACGGCATCGCCGCGGCGCTGCCGGTGTTCCAGCAGCAGAACGCCGGGCATTTCATCAACATCGCCTCGGTGGCCGGGATCAAGGTGTTCAGCCCGGGCGGCACCGTCTACAGCGGCACCAAGTTCGCCGTGCGCGCCATTTCCGAGGGCCTGCGCCATGAGGTCGGTGGCCGCATCCGCACCACCACCATCGAGCCCGGCGCGGTGGACTCCGAGCTGAAGTTCGGCAGCTCGCACCAGCAGAGCCGCGACTTCGTCGTCGACTTCTACAAGCAGGCGATTCCGGCCGAGTCGGTGGCGCGCGCCATCGCCTACGCCATCGAGCAGCCGGCCGATGTCGACATCAACGAGATCGTCCTGCGCCCCACCGTGCAGGAATTCTGATCCACTGCCGCCGGCGCTTGCGATGCGGGTCCTCACGGGCCAGCATGCGAGCGCCTTTTCCGCTTTCAGGAGTCTGCATGAGCGCGTCCATCCGTCCCGTCGACCTGGCCAAGGCCTACCGCCTGCTCAACCATGGTCCCACCGTGCTGGTGTCCGCCCGCCACCAGGCTGTGGATAACGTCATGGCGGCGGCCTGGTGCTGCGCCCTGGATTTCGACCCGCCGAAGCTCACTGTGGTGCTGGACAAGGCCACCCGTACCCGCGCGCTGATCGAAGGCAGCGGCCTGTTCGCCATCCAGATTCCGACCGTGGCGCAGCTGCAGCTGACCCAGGCGGTGGGCAATACCAGCCTCGCCGACGAGCCGGCGAAGCTGGCCCGCGCCGGTGTCGAGTTGTTCGAAATGGACGGCCACGACCTGCCCCTGGTGGCCGGCTGTTCGGCCTGGCTGGTCTGCCGCTTGCTCGATGAGCCGCACAACCAGCAGGCCTATGACCTGTTCATCGGCGAGGTGATCGCGGCCTGGGCGGACGAGCGGGTGTTCCGCGACGGCCGCTGGCACTTCGAGACCGCCGATCCGGCTCTGCGCAGCCTGCATCATGTCGCCGGTGGTCATTACTATGCCGTTGGCGATGCGCTGCAGGCCTGAAGGCTGGGCAACGAGGAGGCTGCATGTTTTCCCATATCTATATCGGTGTGAGCGACTTCCCTCGGGCCTGGGCCTTCTACCAGCCGCTCATGGCGTTGCTGGGCATCGAGCTGCGCTTTGTCGATGAGCACAAGCCCTGGGCCGCCTGGCAATCGAAGCCGGAGCCCCGACCGTTGCTGTTGATCGGCAAGCCTTTCGACGGCGCCGCCCATCATCCCGGTAACGGGCAGATGGTGGCGCTGTTGGCGCAGAGCCGCGCCCAGGTCGACCAGGCCCATCGGCTGGCGCTCGTCCAGGGTGGACGTTGCGACGGCGCACCGGGCCTGCGCCCCGAATACCACCCCGATTACTACGGCGCCTACTTCCGCGACCCGGACGGCAACAAGCTGTGCGTGGTCTGCCACCAGGCCGAATGAGACGGCCGCTGCCCCGGCATATCGGCTAGCCCGGATGCAATTCGGGGCCTGGCCATCGGCCACTCAGTCGGGATACCAGCGTGGCGTATAGACCCACGCACCCCCCTCGGCGCGGGGGAAGCGGCGGGTCTGGCTGGAGCCGATGATCACCAGGGTGCGCATATCGACCAGCTCCGGCGTCAGCTCGCCGAGGGTCAGATTGCGCAGCGCTTCGGCGGGGCGGCCGATATCGCGGCCCAGCACCACCAGGGTTTCCGGCGCACGGTGCTGGCGCAGCAGCTCCAGGGCGCGGCCGAGCTGCCAGGGGCGGGCCCTGGAGATCGGGTTGTAGAAGGCCATGGCCAGATCCGCGGCGGCAGCATGCTGCAGGCGTTTTTCGATCACCGCCCAGGGCTTGAGGTTGTCCGACAGCGAGATCAGGCAGAAGTCGTGGCCCAGCGGCGCGCCGGCCTTGGCGGCGGTGGCCAGGGCGGCGGAGACGCCCGGCAGCACCTCCAGCTCGACACCGTGCCAGGCCTCGCTCTGCGGGCTTTCCAGCGCCTCCATCACCGCGGCAGCCATGGCGAACACGCCGGGGTCGCCCGAGGAGATCATCACCACCCGGCGGCCGCTGGCGGCCAGTTCGAAGGCGTGGGCGGCGCGCTGCAGCTCTTCGCGGTTGTCGCTGGGATGCAGGCATTGATCGGCGCGCAGCGGGCCGGCCATCTTCAGGTAGGTGTCGTAGCCGAGTAGGTCTTCGGCCTCGTCGAGGGCACGGCGCACGGCGGGGGTCATGTGTTCGGCGGCACCGGGACCGAGGCCAACCACGCTGAGGCGGCCACGGCGCTGGCCGAGGCGTTCGATATCCAGCGGCTGTTCACCCAGCAGCAGGCGCAGGCCGTCGCCTACAAGGTGCTCGGGCGGCAGCTCGGTGGTGCTGTGGATAAAGCGCAGCGGAAGGTTTAGTTCGCGTGCCGCTGCGTGCAGGTCGGCGTTGGCCATCCAGGCTTTGTCCGCGAGCAGAACGGCCAGCGCTTGCGGCGCCAGCTTGGCATCGCTCAGCGCCTGCTGCAGACGTGCCGGCAACTCGGCATCGGGGCGTTCGATCAGCGCAGCGGCGACGCGCGGGTGGATCAACAGTTCTTCCGGTTGCGCCGGGCGCGCCTGTGCAGTGATGTGGATAACCCGACTGGCGGCGTCATCCACAGGCAGCTGCGCGGCCTCCAGCCAGGGCGCCTGGCCTTCTATGCGTACCGTCTCGCCGCCGAGCAGGTCGCTGACGAAGCGCTTGCCCTGCTGCAGGTCGGCCAGGGAATAGCCGGCTGGCGGCTCCAGCAGGCAGGTGCCGAAGCGCAGTTCGCCGCTGGTGGTGATGGCCGGCGTAACCCCCAGGTGCGCGGCGATCTCGCGGGCCAGGCGATTGACCCCGGCCAGGCCGCCGAGCAGCGGCACCACGGCGCTGCCGTCCTCGGCCAGGGCCAGCACCGGTGGCTCGGCGCCCTTTTCCGCCAGCAGCGGGGCGAGGCTGCGGATGACGATGCCGGCGGCGCATAGCACCACAAGCGGCTGCCCGGCGCGATAGAGGGCACGCAGAGTCTCGCCGAAGTCCTCGTAATGGCGCTCGGCGGCCTCGGCGCGGCCGCGCAGGCCATGGATCAGCGCCTGTGGATAAAGCGCCTGGAGGCGCTGGGCGGTGGCCAGCGCGCTGGCGCCGAGGATGACGATGTTCATGCGGTAAATCCTGTGGCCCGGATGTCATCCGGGGAATGGGTTTTCCGGATTGCATCCGGGCTACGCAAATGCGCCGTAGCGTGTAGGGTGGATGACGCTTTTTTCATCCACCCTTGCGCGCAGTGGATGGGTGAAGCGTCATCCACCCTACGGATTCAGCCGCGCCATTTCTGCCCGGGCACCAGAATCATGGAGAAATAGGGCGAATCCATCGGCTCCACCTCGTCCAGCGCGACTATCTTCTGTTCGGCCATGGTCGCCCGTTCGACGTAATGGGCGCGGCCATCCAAACTCAGCTTGCGCAGCACGCGGCGCACCTTGTCGAAGTTGCGCCCGAGCTTCATCACCACGGCGGCCTCGGCGTCGCGCAGGCGCTGTTCCAGCTCGTCTTCCGCCAGCACGCCGGACAGCACGCTCAAGCTCTGGTTGCGGTACACCAGCGGCGTGCCGAGCACCGAGGCGCAGCCGAGCATGGAGCACACGCCGGGCACCACCTCCACCTCGTAGCGGTCGGCCAGACGGTCGTGCAGGTACATGTAGGAGCCGTAGAAGAACGGGTCGCCCTCGCAGATCACCGCCACGTCCTGGCCGGCGTCTAGCAGCCGGGCGATCTGCGCGGCGCAGGTGTCGTAGAAGTCGGCGATCACATCCTCGTAGGACAGCGGCGGGGCGAGCTTCTCGGTGGTCACCGGGTAGACCAGCGGCAGGCGCTGCTGCGTCTCGGTGAGATGGGCCTCGATGATGCCGAAGGCATTGCCGCCGTGACCGGCGTTGTGCTTGGCCTTGGCCACGAAGTAGGCCACCACCGGCGCCGACTGGAGCAGGCGCAGGGCCTTGAGGGTGAGCAGCTCGGGGTCGCCGGGGCCGACGCCGAGACCGAGCAGACGACCGGCCATCATTCCACCTCCGAGGCCAGGGCGTTGACCGCGGCCACCGCCATGGCGCTGCCGCCACGCCGGCCACGCACGATCACGTAGGGCACGCCGCGGCTGTCTGCGGCCAGGGCGTCCTTGGATTCCGCCGCGCCGATAAAGCCTACCGGCATGCCGATGATCAGCGCCGGCTTCGGCGCGCCGGCATCGAGCATTTCCAGCAGGTAGAACAGCGCGGTGGGGGCATTGCCGATCACCACCACGCTGCCCTCCAGGTGCTCGCGCCAGCGCTCCAGGGCTACCGCCGAGCGGGTGTTGCCCAGCTCGCGGGCCAGCTCCGGCACGCCGGCGTCGTGCAGGGTGCAGATCACTTGGTTGTTCGCCGGCAGGCGCGGGCGAGTGATGCCCTCGGCGACCATGCGCGCATCGCAGAGAATCGGCGCGGCGGCCAGCAGCGCGGCGCGGCCAGCGGTGCCGGCACCGGGGGAGAAGCGCAGATCGGAGGCGACGTCGACCATGCCGCAGGCGTGGATCACCCGTACGGCGAGTTTCTCCAGGTCGGCGGGGATGCCGTCGAGGTTGGCCTCGGCGCGGATGGTGGCGAAGGAGCGACGGTAGATTTCCTGGCCGTCGCGGATGTAATCAAGCATCGGGGGTTCCTGCGGGGTGCTGGCGGGCGAACCAGGCGCCGGCCTCGTCGATGGTCATCGCCGGCGCCAGCAGACGGCCGAAACCGGGCGTCTCGGGCGTGCGTTGGTAGAGCTGGTAGTGGTCTGGCGTGCTGGCCAGCAATGTGTAGGGCTGCACCCGCGCGCTGGCGCAGCTGCGCGGGCAGGCGCTGAGGTGTATTTGCGGGCGGGCGTGGCTTGCGCGCAGCAGCTCGGCGAGGTGCAGGGCGTGGCGCTTGCTGTCGGCCAGGCCGCGCGCGCAGGCGGCCGAACCGGTGCAGGCGACCAGGCCGAGCAGCGGCTCGTCGGCCTGGGTCAGCAGGCCCAGCTGATCCAGCGCTGCCAGCAGCTCGCGGGCGCGGGCTTCGGGGACGTTGCCCAGCAGCAGACCCTGCCAGGGTGTCAGGCGCAGCTCGCCGTCGCCATAGCGCTCGCTCAGCTCGGCCAGCGTGGTCAGTTGTTCGGCGTGCAGCCGGCCCAGCTGGGCGCCGGCGGCCACCATGCACAGGCCGGCCTGCGCCTGTGGATAAATCCCAGCCGGCGCGCGCTCGACGGCGGCGGCAGGCTGCCAGGTGGCCGGTGCCGGCTGCAGGGCAAAATCCAGGCGTGCCTGCAGGCGCTGCAGCAGTTCGTTGGCCGGAATCTGTGCCAGTAACTGGCGCATGCGCGACTGCTCGGGCGTGGCCAGCTCGAGGAACAGCAGCAGCAGCTGGCGCACCAGTTCGAGCGCCTGGCTCGCCTCGATGCGCGCCAGCGGCGTGTCCATGGGGCAGCCGGCCAGGCCCAGCAGCAGGTGGTGCTCGTCGTCGGCGGCCAGCCACAGGTCGTGGGGGTGTTCGCGCATGGCCAGGGCTTCGCCGCCGTCCAGTTGCAGGGCGAACTTGGCCGACAGCGCGTGCAGCGCCGGGCTGTCCTGCAGCAGGTCGAGCAGCTGGGCCGCCAGCGGACGCACGTCCATCCGCGCCTGCGGATCGAGGCCGGCAGCGGGGCTGAGCAGCAGGTTGCGCACATCGTCGGCGGCGGCCACGCGCGGGCCGAGGCCGGCGCTCAGCAGGGCGTCGATCAGCGCGCTTTCCTGGCCGGGCAGCACGCCGCGGATCTGCAGGTTGCTGCGATTGGTCAGCTCCAGCACACCGCTGGCGCCATGCCGCGCGGCCTCGGCAATGGCCCGCGCCTGGGCGCTGCACAGCACGCCGCCGGGCAGCTTGATGCGGCAGATGCCACCGTCCAGCGCGGGGACGATGCGCAGCAGGCCGGGGCAGGCGGAAGGGCGAACGGGCGCGAGCAAAGGGTCACCTGTGGCTAACGACGCGGCGACCGAACCAGCGAAATCCGCCCACAGGGGGACTCCATGGCATCGGTACACCCCGCCCGATGTTGGCACTCGCGACCAGCGTTCGTCGGCAGGTCTCCTGGCTGACAGGTCTTCGTCCGCCGCGCCTTCCCGGTTACCCAGTGGCCGATTGCATTGGACTCGCTGCTTACAGTTGCGGGGGCAGCCACGGTTTTACCGTGTTCCCTCTTAGGCCCGTTGCGGAGTCGTATCGACTCAAGGGCACCGACGAAGGCGCTATTATGCCCGCTTTGCCCGGAGCGCGGACAGGCGCTCCGTCGGGCTTGCGCGAGGACATTGGATGAAACCCTGGTTGACCCTGGTCGGCATCGGCGAAGACGGCTACCCCGGCCTGGGCAAGGCCGCGCGCCGCGCGCTGCTGGCGGCTACGCGCATCGTCGGCGCGCCGCGCCAGTTGGCCTTGCTGCCGCCGTGCATCGGTGGCGAGCGGGAAACCTGGCCCAGCCCCTTTGACCTGCAACCGCTGCTGGCGCGGCGTGGCGAGGCGCTGTGTGTGCTGGCCAGCGGCGACCCGATGTTCTATGGCGTCGGCGCCAGCCTGGCGCGCCAGGTGGCGGCCGACGAGCTGCTAGTGCTGCCGGCGCCGTCCTCGGTGTCGCTGGCGGCGGCACGTCTGGGCTGGCCGCTGCAGGAGGTGGAGGTGCTGTCGCTGGTCGGGCGGCCGCTGGCCACGCTCAACGCCCGGCTGTTTCCCGGCCTGCGCCTGCTGGTATTGAGCGCCGATGGCGACACGCCCGCACAGGTCGCCGCAGCGTTGCGCACCCGTGGTTTCGGTGCCAGTCGCCTGACCCTGCTGGAGCATCTGGGCGGGCCGGAGGAGCGCCGTATCGATGGCCTGGCCGCGAGCTGGAACCTGCCGCGGGGCGCCGACCTCAACCTGCTGGCGGTGGAATGCCTGGCCGACGCCGGTGCGCAACTGCTGCCGCCGACCTGCGGTCTGCCGGACGAGGCCTACCGCCACGACGGCCAGCTGACCAAGCGTGACGTGCGCGCGGTGACCCTGGCGCGCCTGGCGCCGCTGCCCGGTGAGCTGCTGTGGGACGTCGGCGCCGGCTGTGGCTCCATCGGCATCGAGTGGATGCGCGCGCACCCGGCTTGCCGCGCCATCGCCGTCGAGGCCAACGAAGGGCGTCAGGAACATATCCGCCACAACCGCGATGCCCTCGGCGTGCCTGGGCTGCAACTGGTCGCCGGGCACGCGCCCGAGGCGCTGGCCGGGCTGCCGGCACCGGATGCGATCTTTATCGGTGGCGGCGTCACGGTGCCTGGCGTGCTGGACGCCTGCTGGGCAGCACTCAAGCCGGGTGGGCGCCTGCTGGCCAATGCCGTGACCCTGCAGAGCGAGGCGGCGCTGGTCGCCTTCCGCGAGCAGCAGGGTGGCGAGCTGCTGCGGCTCACTGTGGCCCAGGCGCAGCCGCTGGGCGGCTTCGACACCTGGCGCGCGGCGCTGCCGATCACCCTGCTGGCGGTGCGCAAGGCGTGAGCGCGCGACTCCTGCTGCTCGGCGGCACCACCGAGGCCCTGCGCCTGGCCCGTCGCCTGGGGCCGGAAACCATCTACAGCCTGGCCGGCCTCGGCCGCGTGCCGGACGACCTGGCCTGCCGCGTGCGCGTCGGCGGCTTTGGCGGGGTCGAAGGCCTGGCTGCCTTTATTCTGAGCGAAGGCATCGAGCTGCTGCTGGATCTGACCCACCCCTATGCCGCGCAGATCAGCTATAACGCCGCCCGCGCCGCCGCGATCGCCGGCGTGCCATGCTGGGCGCTGCGTCGCCCTGGCTGGCAGTCGGGTCCGGGCGACGACTGGCGCGAGGTGGACGACTGGGATGAGCTGACCCGCGCGCTGGCGCCGTTCCAGCGGCCGTTCTTCACCTCCGGGCGCGAACCGCTGGCCCATCTGCACGAGATTCCCGCCCACCAGCACTGGACGGTGCGCTGCCTGCAGGCCGAACCGGCGACGCCGCGCGCCGAGATCATCGGTGCGCGCGGGCCGTTCTCGCTGGACGCGGAACGCGCGCTGTTCGCCCGCATCCGCTGCGATGTGCTGGTAAGCAAGAACAGCGGCAGTGCTTCTACCGAGCCGAAGCTGCAGGTCGCCCGTGAGCTGGGGCTGCCGGTGCTGCTGTTGCGTCGCCCCGCGTTGCCGGCGGTGACGCGGGAATTCGCCGAGCTGGAAGCCCTGTGGGAGGCGCTTCAGCGGCGACTGGACTGCTGCCGTCACGGCTAAAGACCCTCCCACGGATTTGCGTTGTGGCCCAAGAGCGGGTGCGTTGGCTTAGGGTGGATCACGCTTCATCGATCCACCGTTGTGGTGGACGTAAAAAGCGACGTCCACCCTACGGATTGCCTTCAGTGCTCGGCACGCTGCTAGACTGCCGGCCCGTTTTGGAGACCCCGATGAACCAAGCCCCCTACGCGCGCATCCTGTTTATCGGCCCCGGCCTGGGGCGTGGCGCATCGGCCGAGCGTCTGCAGCAGCGCATCGAAGCGCTGCTCGGTGAGGCGCACCTGTATGACAGCGAACAGGACGGCTGCTGGCAGGCCATCGACCAGGCGCCGCGACCGTTGCTGGTGGTGGATCTGGAGCCGCGCGCCGATGCCGCGCACCGCGACTGGCTGCGCCAGCGTATCGCCGAGCGCGGCGACGGGGCCCAGGTGTTCGTGCTCTGCACGGCGCTGGAAGACGCCTGGCTCGACGGCCTGGGCGCGCTGCTGGAGCGCCGTGCGGCGCATCTCCCCTGCAGCGAGGTGCCGCTGCTGCCGGCGCAGCACGCCTGGTCGCAGATCCCGCCGCACGCGCAGCGCCTGCTGTTGTGCAACGGCCCGCGCTGCACCCGCAAGGGCGCCCTCGGCCTGTGGAAAAGCCTGCGCCAGCGGCTCAAGGCCGCCGGCCGGCTGGAGTGCGACGGCGGTGTGCATATCACCCGCAGCCAGTGCCAGTTCCCCTGCGACCTGGGGCCGACCGCGAGCCTTTATCCACAGGGCGAGTGGTACGGCATCAAGGACGAGGCGGCGGTGATCCGCCTGGTCGACGAGCGCCTGGTAGCGGGCCGGGCGCTGCCCGAACTGCGCATCGACCGGGGCTGACCCTCGGGCCCACGGCACGGCGTGTTGCGCGGGCAATTGAACCCTTGGCCTGACAGAGGGATCATCTGGACTAGGCTGGATGTGTCTTCACGTGCATCCGCAGGAGGGTTTCGCATGCTCGCGCAACTGCCATCCGTACTCCGCGAACTCCAGCTGCCGCTGCGTCTGAAGCTGTGGGACGGCAAGCAGATCGACCTGGGGCCGCGGCCCAAGGTGACCCTGGTGGTCAAGGATCCGAGCCTGGTCAGACAGCTGGCCAGCCCCAGCCTGGACGCCCTCGGCGGCGCCTACGTCGAGGGCAAGCTCGACCTGGAAGGGCCGATCGATCAGGCCATCGCCGTGGGCGATGCGCTGAGCAGCGCGCTGCTCGGCGACGCCGCCGCGCCGGTGGAGCTGCGCACCGCCCACGACAAGCGCAGCGACGCCGAGGCCATCAGCTACCACTACGACCTGTCCAACGACTTCTACCGCCTGTGGCTGGACCGCGACATGGTCTATTCCTGCGCCTATTTCGAGACCGGCGAGGAAGACCTCGACCAGGCCCAGCAGGCCAAGCTGCGCCATCTGTGCCGCAAGCTGCGCCTGCAGGCCGGTGACAAGCTGCTCGACGTCGGCTGCGGCTGGGGTGGCCTGGCCCGCTTTGCCGCGCGCGAGTTCGGCGCCGAGGTGTTCGGCATCACCCTCAGCCAGGCGCAGCTGGAGCTGGGCCGCCAGCGCGTGGCCGAGGAGGGTCTGGGCGACAGGGTCGAGCTGCAGCTGCTGGACTACCGCGACCTGCCGCAGGACGGCCGCTTCGACAAGGTGGTCAGCGTCGGCATGTTCGAGCATGTCGGCCACGCCAACCTGGCGCTGTACTGCCAGCGCCTGTTCGCTGCGGTGAAGACCGGCGGCCTGGTGCTGAACCACGGCATCACCTCGCGCTTCACCGACGGCCGCCCGGTGGGGCGCGGCGCCGGCGAGTTCATCGACCGCTACGTGTTTCCCCAGGGCGAGCTGCCGCACCTGGTCACCATAGGCACCGCGATCAGCGAGGCCGGCCTGGAAATCGTCGACGTCGAGAGCCTGCGCCTGCACTACGCGCGCACCCTGCAGCTGTGGAGCCAGGGCCTGGAGCAGCGTCTGCAGCAGGCGGCGGCGCTGGTGCCGGAAAAGGCCCTGCGCATCTGGCGGCTGTACCTGGCCGGCTGCGCCTACGGCTTCCAGCATGGCTGGATGAACCTGCACCAGATTCTCGCGGTGAAGCCGCGCGAGGACGGCAGTCACGACCTGCCCTGGACCCGTGCCGACCTCTATCGCTGAGCAGCTGCTGGAGTAAGATGCGGCTCGACTCCGCCCTCCGAGCCGCCCATGCCGCAGCAGCACCGCTACCGCGTCGCCTTCACCGTTCTGGCCATTCTCGCCGGTCTGCTGCTCAGCGTCTGGCTGGGCGGGCGCCATGCCGAGCAGCGCGCCTGGGCCGAGCGCAGCGTCGAGGCGCGCGGCCAGCTGCAGCTCTACGCCCAGTCGATCCGCACCCTGGTCGAGCGCTTCAGCTCGGTGCCCGAGGTGCTGGCGTTGGACAGCGACATCAAGAGCCTGCTGCGCGCGCCGCAGGATCGCCAGCTGCGCCATGCCCTCAACCAGCGCCTGGAACGGCTCAACGCCGCCGCCGGTTCCACCGTGCTGTACCTGCTCGATGCCCGCGGCGAGACCCTGGTGGCGAGCAACTGGCGCGACTGGAGCAGCTTCGTCGGCAACAACTACGCCTTCCGCCCCTACTTCCAGGACGCCCTGCGCGACGAGGGCGCGCGCTACTTCGCGGTCGGCGTGACCACCGGCATCCCCGGCTACTTCCTCTCCCATGTGGTGCGCGACGACGACGGCAGCCTGCTCGGCGTGCTGGTGGTCAAGCTGGAGCTGGAAGAGCTGCAGCGCGAATGGGTCGGCCAGCCCGGCGTGCTGCTGGTGGCCGACAGCTACCAGGTGGTGATCCTCAGCAACAAGCCGGCCTGGCGCTTCCGCGCCCTGCAGGCGCTCGACGAGCAGGCGCGGGCCGAGCTGGTGGAGGTGCGCAAGTACGCCGAACAGGCGCTGCAGCCGCTGGCTCAGGAGGTCCACCGGCGCATCGACGAGGATGCCCAGTGGGTGCGGGTGGACGGCCCGGACGGCAGCCGCGACTACCTCTGGCAGCGCCTGGCCATGCCCGAGGAGGGCTGGACCCTGCACCTGCTCGGCGAGCCGTCCGGCCTGGCCGACAGCGTGCGCAGCTACCGCCTGGCCGCCGCCGGGGTGTGGATGACCTTGGCCTTCCTGCTGCTGTTCCTCGCCCAGCGGCGCAAGAACCAGCGCCTGCAGGCCGGCATCCGCGAGCGCCTGGAGCGCGAGGTGGAGCTGCGCACCGCCGAGCTGCGCCAGGCCCAGGACGGCCTGGTGCACGCCGCCAAGATGGCCGCCCTGGGGCAGATGTCGGCGGCCCTGGCGCACGAGATCAACCAGCCGCTGACCGCCCTGCAGATGCAGCTCGGCAGCCTGCGTTTGCTGCTCGACAGCGGCCGACCGGAGGCGGTGCGCGAGGGCCTGCAGCGCATCGACGGCCTGCTGCAGCGCATGGCCGCGCTCACCGGCCACCTGAAGACCTTCGCCCGCAAGACCCCGGCCGGCCTCAGCGAGCGCCTGTGCCTGGGCGACGTGCTGGAACAGGCGCTGCAGCTGCTGGCGCCGCGCATGCGCAGCGAGCAGGTGGAACTGCGCACGCGGGTGGACGACGAGGCCGAGGTGCTCGGCGACGCCATCCGCCTCGAGCAGGTGCTGCTCAACCTGCTGCACAACGCCCTAGACGCCATGGCCGACAGCGAGGCGCGCATCCTCGAGGTGCGTATCGCCCGCGACGGCGACGCCTGCCTGCTGAGCGTCGAGGACAGCGGCGGCGGCATCGCCGAGGAAACCCTGGGCCGGGTGTTCGAGCCGTTCTTCACCACCAAGCCGGTGGGCCAGGGCCTGGGCCTCGGCCTGGCGGTGTCCTACGGCATCGTCCGCGAGCTGGGCGGCAGCCTGCAGGCGCACAACGGCGAACTGGGCGCGATGTTCACCCTGCGTTTGCCGGCGGCACCGTAAACCTTGTGGCAGGGGCTTTCGGCTCGGGCATCCTGCTTCGCCCTACCTCCTGCATCCATGCAGTCGCAGCCGCGACAGCAGCGCCGATGTTTCGCGGCTAAAGCCCCGCCCACGGCCCGTGCAGGCTCCGTAGCCCGGCTGCAATCCGGAGAATTGGTAGTGCGTAGGGTGGATGGCGCTTCACCCATCCACCAGGCCATGGAAACCATGGTGGATGAAAACAGCGTCATCCACCCTACGGACCGCGTTGAATCTTGTGGGCTACACTGCCCGCCGTTTTCGAGAGGAGGTGCCATGAGCGCTCAGGTGATAGTGGTCGACGACGAGGCGGCGATTCGCGAGGCGGTGCAGCAGTGGCTGGAGCTGTCCGGTTTCACCGTGCGCAGCTGCGCCAGCGCGGCCGAGGCCCTGGCCCTGGTCGATCGCGACTACCCCGGCATAGTCGTCAGCGATGTACGCATGCCCGGCAGCGATGGCCTGCAGCTGCTCGACAAGCTGCTGGCGCTGGATGCCGACCTGCCGGTGATCCTGGTCACCGGCCACGGCGACGTGCCCATGGCGGTGCAGGCGCTGCGCCAGGGCGCCTACGACTTCATCGAGAAACCCTTCACCCCCGAGCGCCTGCTCGACAGCGTGCGCCGCGCCCTCGACAAGCGCCGCCTGGTCTGCGAGAACCGCCTGCTGCGCCAGCAGGTGGCCGACAAGGGCCGTATCGAGAGCCAGCTGATCGGCATCTCGCGGCCGATGGAGAACCT
This sequence comes from Pseudomonas sp. PL-6, assembly GCF_054110165.1. Lineage (NCBI taxonomy): Bacteria > Pseudomonadati > Pseudomonadota > Gammaproteobacteria > Pseudomonadales > Pseudomonadaceae > Pseudomonas > Pseudomonas sp. PL-6. The sequence goes on from NZ_CM134189.1 coordinate 46,922, forward strand.
GCGCCGGCAGATCCTCGAGCTGGCCGGTACCTCGGTCAACGTGCTGATCCGCGGCGAGACCGGCAGCGGCAAGGAGCGCGTGGCGCGCTGCCTGCACGACTTCAGCCCGCGCGCCGGCAAGGCCTTCGCCGCGCTGAACTGCGCGGCGATTCCCGAGACCATCTTCGAGAGCGAGCTGTTCGGCCACGAGAGCGGCGCCTTCACCGGCGCCCAGGCCAAGCGCATCGGCCGCATCGAGCACGCCGACGGCGGCACCCTGTTCCTCGACGAGGTGGAGAGTCTGCCGCTGGCGCAGCAGGTCAAGTTGCTGCGCGTGCTGCAGGAGAAGACCCTGGAACGCCTCGGCTCGAACAAGAGCATCCAGGTCGACCTGCGGGTGATCAGCGCGGCCAAGCCGGATCTGCAGGGCGAGGTGAAGGCCGGTCGCTTTCGTGAGGACCTGCTGTACCGTCTGAACGTCGCCACCCTGCAGATTCCGCCGCTGCGCGAGCGCCGCGAGGACATTCCGCTGCTGTTCGAGCACTTCGCCCGCGCCGCCGCCGAACGCCACGGCCGCGAGGTGCCACCGCTGGCGCCCAGCGAGCTGGCGCGGCTGCTCGGCCACGACTGGCCGGGCAACGTGCGCGAGCTGATCAACGCCGCCGAGCGCCATGCCCTCGGCCTGTCCAGCCCGCCGCCGGCCGAGCGTTTCGCCGGCCAGGCGCTGGCCCAGCAGATGGAGGCCTTCGAGGCGCAATGCCTGCACAACGCCCTGCTGCAATGCCAGGGCAATATCGCCGCGGTGATGGAGATGCTGCAGCTGCCGCGCCGCACCCTCAACGAGAAGATGCAGCGCCACGGCCTGGCGCGCGGCGACTATCTGCCCGGCGGCGAGGAATAAGCCACTCCCTCTGGGAGTCCGCCTGCCGGCGATGTTGGTAACGCCGATCGCCCGCCGGCGGGCCATGGCTTTGCTGGCCTGCATCCGGGCGACCCGATAAGCGGATTTTCGCCGACTGCGTCACAGGGCTAGGCGGATTCCCGCTCAGCGACGCCCCCGTCTCTCGATAAAACCCCTCTATTGCGGGCCTTTCAGGCCCTGGCACGGCATCTGCTATGACTGTTTCAGTCGCCCGGCAGCTTGCCGCCGCGGCGACCATAACAACGACAAGAGGTCTGCCCATGAACTGCCCAGTCTTCCGCGCCATGCTGCCGTGCATGGGCCGCCTCTCGACCGCGCCCGCCGCGGCCCTTGTCCGACGCTGCACCCTGCGCCGCTGATCGCGCACCGCCGACGTCGCCTGACCGGCGTCGTCTAGAGTGAAACTCTGCATAAAGCCATAACAACGACGGAGATACTTCCATGCGACTGACCAAGAAACTCAGCCTGTTCGCCGCTGCCGCGGCCATCACTGCCAGCACCGCGGTGCTCGCCGCACCGACCTTCATCAACGTGCTGACCGGCGGCACCAGCGGCGTCTACTACCCGATCGGCGTGGCCCTGTCGCAGCTGTACAGCAACGGCATCGACGGCGCCAAGACCTCGGTGCAGGCGACCAAGGCGTCGGTGGAAAACCTCAACCTGCTGCAGGCCGGTCGCGGCGAACTGGCCTTCGCCCTCGGCGACTCGGTGGCCGATGCCTGGAACGGCGTGGAAGACGCCGGCTTCAAGGCGCCGCTGAAGAAGATCCGCGCCATCGCCGGCACCTACCCGAACTACATCCAGATCGTCGCCAACGCCGAATCCGGCATCAAGACCCTGGACGACCTCAAGGGCAAGCGCATCTCCGTCGGCGCGCCGAAGTCCGGCACCGAGCTCAACGCCCGCGCCATCTTCGAAGCCGCCGGCCTGAGCTACGAGGACATGGGCAAGGTCGAGTTCCTGCCCTACGCCGAGTCGGTCGAGCTGATCAAGAACCGCCAGCTGGACGCCACCCTGCAGTCCTCCGGGCTGGGCATGGCCGCCATCCGTGACCTGGCCTCGACCATGAAGATCAGCTTCGTCGCCATCCCGGCCGAAGTGACCGCGAAGATCGACAACGCCGCCTACCAGGCCGCCACCATCCCGGCCGGCACCTACGACGGCCAGGATAGCGACGTGCCCACCGTGGCCATCACCAACATCCTGGTCAGCCATGAAGGCGTCTCCGACGAGGTGGCCTACCAGATGACCAAGCTGATGTTCGACAACCTGGATCGTCTCGGCACCGCCCACTCCGCGGCCCAGGACATCAAGCTGGAAAGCGCCACGCAGAACCTGCCGATCCCGCTGCACCCGGGTGCCGAGCGCTTCTACAAGGAAGCCGGCGCGCTCTGATGCAGGGCGGGCCGTGGCACGGCGCCACGGCCCTGGTGGGCTGTCTCGGCAGCGTTGCAACGATCACCGGTGCGTATGGCCTCGGCGGCCACGCGACACCCTGCGGATCGCCGCCGCGACAAGGTTTCGAGGCAGCCCGCCGGCGATGGGGCTGGCCGCGTTGCGGCCGACCCATCCGACGCAGAATCGCGAATAAAACCGGCGTTCACAGGCGGTGGGTTTTGTTGGCGACTCTGTCTCCGTATCGAAGTAGTCACGAGGTTTGCACTCCATGAGTGAGCAGAATCAGGGGCTGGGCGCCAGCCCGTCCGACTGGCCGAAGGCGCTTTTTGCCGTCGCGCTGCTGTTTTCCATCTTCCAGATCGTCACCGCGGCCTTCCACCCGGTGTCGACCCAGGTGCTGCGTGCGGTGCACGTCGGCTTCCTGCTGCTGCTGGTGTTCATCAGCGTGCCGGCCTTCGGCGCCAAGCGCCCCTGGCAACCGCTGGCCTGGCTGCTGGGCCTGGCCGGCATGGCCACGGCGGGCTACCAGTGGTACTTCGAGGCGGACCTGATCCAGCGCTCGGGCGACCTGACCACGGCCGACATGCTCATCGGCCTGACCCTGATCGTGCTGGTGTTCGAAGCCGCGCGGCGGGTCATGGGCATCGCCCTGCCGATCATCTGCGCGATGTTTCTGGTCTACGGCCTGTTCGGCCAGTACCTGCCGGGCGACCTGATGCACCGCGGCTACGGCATCGACCAGATCGTCAACCAGCTGTCGTTCGGCACCGAGGGACTGTACGGCACGCCGACCTACGTCTCGGCCACCTACATCTTCCTGTTCATCCTGTTCGGCGCCTTCCTCGAGCAGGCCGGGATGATCAAGCTGTTCACCGACTTCGCCATGGGTCTGTTCGGCCACAAGGTCGGCGGCCCGGCCAAGGTGTCGGTGGTGTCCTCGGCGCTGATGGGCACCATCACCGGTTCCGGTGTGGCCAACGTGGTCACCACCGGCCAGTTCACCATCCCGCTGATGAAGCGCTTCGGCTATCGCCCGGCCTTCGCCGGCGGCGTCGAGGCGACCTCGTCGATGGGCAGCCAGATCATGCCGCCGATCATGGGCGCGGTGGCCTTCATCATGGCCGAGACCATCAACGTGCCGTTCTTCGAGGTGGCCAAGGCCGCACTGATCCCGGCGCTGCTGTACTTCGGCTCGGTGTTCTGGATGGTCCACCTGGAGGCCAAGCGCGCCAACCTGAGCGGCCTGCCCAAGGACGAATGCCCGAACCCGTGGAAGGCCGTGCGCGAGCGCTGGTTCCTGCTGATCCCGCTGCTGATCCTGATCTACCTGCTGTTCTCCGGGCGCACGCCGCTGTTCTCCGGCACCGTCGGCCTGGCCCTGACCGCCATGGTCATCCTCGGCTCGGCGATCATCCTGCGGGTGTCGTCCAAGGCCATGCGCTTCGCCTTCTGGATCGCCCTGGGCGTGCTCTGCGCCGGCTTCTTCCAGCTCGGCATCGGCGTGGTGTTCGGCGTCATCGGCCTGCTGGTGGCGGCCTGCTGGTTCGTCAAGGGCGGCCGCGACACCCTGACCCTGTGCCTGCACGCGCTGGTCGAAGGTGCGCGCCACGCGGTGCCGGTGGGTATCGCCTGCGCCCTGGTCGGGGTGATCATCGGCGTGGTGTCGCTGACCGGGGTGGCCTCCACCTTCGCCGGCTACATCCTCGCCATCGGCCAGGACAACCTGTTCCTCTCGCTGGTGCTGACCATGCTCACCTGTCTGGTGCTGGGCATGGGCATCCCGACCATCCCCAACTACATCATCACCAGCTCGATCGCCGCGCCCGCGCTGCTGGAGCTGGGCGTGCCGCTGATCGTCTCGCACATGTTCGTCTTCTACTTCGGCATCATGGCCGACCTCACCCCGCCGGTGGCGCTGGCCTGCTTCGCCGCGGCGCCGATCGCCAAGGAGCGCGGCCTGAAGATCAGCCTGTGGGCGGTGCGCATCGCCGTGGCCGGCTTCGTCGTGCCCTATATGGCGGTCTACTCGCCGGCGCTGATGCTGCAGGGCGACAGCCTGCTGGCGACCGTCTACGTGGGCCTCAAGGCCTTGCTGGCCATCGGCATCTGGGGCGCGGTGTTCACCGGCTTCCTGCAGGCCAAGCTGAGCTGGTGGGAACGTGCCCTGGGCTTCGCCGCCGGCGCCAGCCTGATCCTGGCCACGCCGATCAGCGACGAGATCGGCTTCGCCCTCAGCGCCATCTTCATCGGTCAGCACATCTGGCGCGCCCGTCGCGCCCAGGCGGCGCTGGCGTGATCGGCCTGTGCCTGGGGCTGGCCGGCGCTGTATGGGCAGAGCTGCCCGTGCCGGCCTTCACCCTGGCCTGGGATCACAGCATCGAGAAGATCCGCTGGGAAGAGGATTACCGCGTCACCGCCGAGGGCCTGGTCCTCGGCGAGGCGCGGGTCAAGGGTTCCGGCGCCGGGATGGAGATCCCCGACGGCGCCGAACTGCGCAATGGCAGCTGGCACTACCAGCGTCGGCTACCGCCTTTGCAACCCCTGCGAGTCGGGCGTACGCCCGAAGCCGGGGATTACCAACTCTGTATCGACCAGCGTTGTCGCCCGATGAGCGACTGGCTCGGCCCGCCACAAGCGAGCCAGCCGGCGTTGGAACTCTGGAGCTGCGAGCTGGGCTCCCCCGCGGCTGACGCGGGCTAGGTTCGCCAGAGCGGACCAGGCTTCCGGCGCCACAAGTGCCGGGCGGAAAAGAAGAGAACCCCCATACGGCGCGGGCCGGTGGGGGTTTTGTTCGTCTGCGGCCTGCTAGGCTTGGCTAACCACCTGCCCAGGAGACCTGTCATGCGCCCCACCTTTCGTTTCGCCCTTCCGCTCGCTCTCTGTCTGTCACCCCTGACGGCCAGCGCCCTGGATATCCGCCCCGGCGTCTGGGAAGTCAGCTCGCACAACATGCAGGTCGGCGGTCAGGCCATGCCCGGCATGGAGCAGATGCTGGCGCAGATGCAGAACCTGCCACCCGAACAGCGGCAGATGATGGAAAGCATGATGGCCGAGCGCGGCGTCAAGCTCGGCGCCGGCGGCGTGCAGATGTGCCTGACCGCCGAGCAGATCGCCGCCCAGGACATTCCCCTGCACGACCCCGAGTCCGGCTGCAGCAACGAGATTCTCGAACGCAGCGACCAGCGCTGGCGCTTCCGCTTCACCTGCCCGGATGCCCAGGGCGAAGGGGAGACCCAGTTCGTCAGCGATCGGGAGTTCACCACCAAGGTCACCGGCACCTACAACGGCCAGCCCAGCAGCATGGAAAGCCGCGCGCGCTGGGTGGGTGCGGACTGCGGCAGCCTGCGCAGGCAATGACCTTCAAATGGAGATGTAAATAATTCGTATTGACGCGGGAAACATTCTATTGCGAGAATCCTGTCGATAATTATTAGCATTTGCACCCATGGCGAATGCACTGCCAATGAGGCAGCCGGCTGCCAAGGGACGAATCGCAGCCATCGACAGCGCATTAGGAGAAGTCCCTTGTTCAGTAGAAAAAACCGCCTGGCCGTGGCGATTGCGGCCGCCTGCAGTTTCAACCAGGCCCTGGCCGCCGAGCAGGAACAGCTCGAGCTGGATGCCCAGACCGTGGTCGGTGCCGCCGAAGCGGCCGAAGTCGACAGCTACAAGTCGCAGCCCAGCAGCGCCGCGACCAAGCTGGACCTGACCCCGCGGCAGACCCCGCAGTCGATCTCCACCATCACCCGCGCCCAGCTCGACGACTTCCACCTCGACAGCGTCAACGACGCGCTGAAGATGGCCACCGGCATCCAGGTGCAGGAGGTCGAGACCGACCGCACCTACTACACCGCCCGCGGCTTCGACATCACCAACTTCCAGTACGACGGCATCGGCATTCCCTTCGTCTACGGCAACGTCGAGGGCGATATCGATACCGCGGTGTTCGAGCGCGTCGAGGTGATCCGCGGCGCCAACGGCCTGATGTCCGGCACCGGCAACCCCTCGGCCACCATCAACTTCGTGCGCAAGCGCCCGACCGCCACGCCGCAGGCGCGCATCGACCTGACCGGCGGTTCCTGGGACAAGCGCCGCATCGACGCCGACGTCTCCGGCGCGCTGACCGACGCCGGCAACATCCGCGGCCGTGCGGTCTACGCCCACGAGAACAAGAACTCCTACCTGGACATGTACTCGCGCGAGAAGAACGTGTTCCACGGCGTGCTGGAGGCCGACCTCGGCGACAAGACCCTGTTCACCATCGGCCATACCCTGCAGAAGAGCGACGCCAACTCGCCGATGTGGGGCGCCCTGCCGCTCAACTACAGCGACGGTTCGAAGACCGACTACTCGCGCTCCACCAGCACCTCGGCCGACTGGGCCTACTGGGACGTGCAGGAAAACCGCACCTTCGCCGAACTGGCCCACGACCTGGGCAACGGCTGGCAGGCCAAGGCCGTGCTGACCCATGTGAAGAAGGAGGGCGACGGCTCGCTGTTCTACGTCTACGGTACCCCGGATCGCACCACCGGCCTGGGGCTGTTCAGCTATCCCTCCGAGTACAAGGACAAGAACACCCAGGTGATCGCCGACCTGCAGCTCAGCGGCGCCTTCGCCCTGGCCGGCCGCGAGCACGATGCGGTGCTCGGCGCCAGCTGGTCGCGTTCGGAGCTGGAGGACATCTCCTGGTACGACTCCTCCACCGGCACCGCCCTGCCGCCGCTGGAAGAGTGGGACGGCAACTATCCGCAGCCGCGTAACGACGCCGGCACCGCCGGCAGCGATTTCACCGACCGCATGAAGAGCGTCTACGGTGCCGCGCGCTGGAGCCTGACCGACGACCTCAGCCTGATCACCGGTACCCGGGTGGTCGACTTGAAGAGCGACGGCACCAACTACGGCTTGGCGAAGTCCTCGAAGAACAGCGGCAAGGTGGTGCCCTATGCCGGCCTGGTCTACGACCTCACCGAGCAGTATTCGGTCTACGCCAGCTACACCGAGATCTTCGACCCGCAGACCAAGACCGATATCACCGGTTCGCGCCTGGCGCCGGTGGAAGGGGTCAACTACGAAGCCGGGATCAAGGGCGAGCTGTTCGACGACCGCGTCAATGTCTCCCTGGCGGTATTCCGCACCGAGCAGGACAACGTCGCCGAAGTGGCGGGCATGGTCGGTTCCACCACCATCTACCGCGCCGTCGAAGGCATCACCAGCGAGGGCTACGAGCTGGAGGTCTCCGGCGAACTGCTGCCGGGCCTGCAGGCGATGGCCGGCTACACCTTCGTCGACATCACCGACGCCGAGGACAAGCACGCGGTGACCTACTCGCCCAAGCATATGTTCAAGGCTTCCACCACCTACCGCATTCCCGGCCTGGAGCAGCTCAAGGTCGGCGCCAGCCTCAATTGGCAGGACAAGGTGTACAACGGCATCGCCGAGCAGGATGCCTATGCGGTGGTCAACCTGATGGCCAGCTACGATATCGATCCCAACTGGAGCGTCTCGGCCAACCTCAACAACGTTACCGACGAGAAGTACCTGACCAGCCTCTACTGGAGCCAGGCCTACTACGCGGCCCCGCGCAACGCCAGCATGAGCGTCAGCTGGAAGTACTGATCCACCACCGCATCGCCACGGGCCGGCTCACAGCCCGTGGCGACGGCGGATTTCCCCCACCAGTTCGGCCCGCTCCAGCAGGAAACGGTCGAACTCGGCAATCAGTTGCGGGCGCTTGATGCTCGACAGGTAGTAGTGATCCTCCACGTGCGCCAGCTGCGCATCGAACACCAGGGCGTCCGGAGCCAGGCGTAGCTGACGCAGGTGGTGGGCCACCACCCGCGGGTTGAGGTACACCGCGTCTACCCGGTCGCTCATGGCCATGCGCAGCAGCGAGTCGATCTGGTTGGCCTGGATCAGCTTGATGCGCCCGGCGCGAATCTCCTCCAGATAGGGCCAGGGGGTGAAGCCGTTCTGCGTGCCGAGCAGACGGATGCGCGCCTGGCCCTGGCCGAGGTGCGCCGGCTTGACCAGGATGCCGTCGATGTAGGGTGCCGCCGGCTGGCTGTAGCGGATGGCGTGGCCGGCCTTCTGGTCGGCGTTCCACTGCGGGTGGTCGGGGAACTTGAGGTCGAGCCGGCCGCCGAGGAAATCGCCGAGCAGGCGCCGTACCGGCAGCGGCGCGTAGACGAAACGGTAGCCGCGTTCGGCGGCGAAGGCGTCCAGCAGCTCGCGGGCGTAGCCGCGGTACTCGCGGTCGTGCACGTCGGAGTAGGGCTGGTAGGGCTGCAGCTCGACGCCGACGCGAATCGGCTCCTGCGCCAGGGCATCGAGGCAGAGGCAAAGGCAGAGCAGCAGGGCGAGCGGTGTCTTCATCGCGGGGTCTCGCTGACGGCAAGCAGCGGGCGGCCCCTTAACCATAGTCGCGGCTCAGAGAATCGGCGAGATCAGCCGCGCCACGCGCATGCCCAGTTGCTGCAAGCGGTGCAGGTTGCGCCGGTCGGCGTTGACCAGCTCGCGCGAGCGGCTGAAATCCTCCTCCAGCATGCTCGCCACCTGCTCGGCGAAGGCCGCATCCAGGGTCAGCAGGTTGACCTCGAAGTTCAGGCGGAACGAGCGGTTGTCCAGGTTGGCGCTGCCCAGCAGGCAGGCGCTCTGGTCGATCAGCAGCGCCTTCTGATGGAGGAAGCCCGGCTGGTAGCGGAAGATCCGCACCCCGGCGCGCAGCGCCTCGAAGGCGTACAGGCTGGAGGCGGCGTAGACCACCCGGTGATCGGGGCGTGCCGGCAGCAGGATGCGCACGTCCACCCCGCGTAGCACCGCCAGGCGCAGCGCCGCGGACACCGCCTCGTCCGGGACGAAGTAGGGGCTGCTCAGCCAGACCCGCTCCCGCGCCGCCTGGATCGCCTCGACGAACAGCAGCGAGCAGGTCTCCTGCGGGTCGGCCGGGCCGCTGGCAATCACCTGGCAGAGCACTCCCGGCTCGTCCTGCTTGTGCGGCAGCAGCAGCGGCGGCAACTGGTGGCAGGCCCAGAACCAGTCCTCGGCGAAGGCCTCCTGCAGGCTGGCCACCACCGGGCCGCGCACCTCCACGTGGGTGTCGCGCCAGGGCGCCAGTGGCGGCTTCTGCCCGAGGTACTCGACGCCGACGTTGAGCCCGCCGAGAAAGCCGATCTGGCCGTCGACCACGACGATCTTGCGGTGGTTGCGGAAATTCAGCTGGAAGCGGTTGAACAGCCCGCCGCGGGTGGGGAAGGCGTGGATTTGCACGCCGCCGGCGCGCAGCGCGTCGATATAGGGCCGCGGCAGGGCGTGGCTGCCGATGCCGTCGTAGAGCACATGCACCTTCACCCCCGCGGCGGCGCGGGCCAGCAACAGCTGCTGCAGGCGGCGGCCAAGGGCGTCGTCGCGGATGATGAAGAACTGCAGCAGGATCGCCCGCTGCGCACCCTGCAGCGCCTCGAACAGCGCGGCGAAGGCGGCCTCGCCGTCGATCAGCAGCTGCACCCGGTTGCCGGTCAGGCCGGGCATCCGTGACAGCCGCGGCAGGGCGCGCAGGCGCTGGTAGGCCGGCGCCTGGTGCGCGGCCTTGGCTTCCTCGACCCATGGCCGCCAGTCCTGCGCGGCCATGGCCTGGCGCATCTCGGCGTCGGCCTGGCGGCGCGCCTTCACATAGGCATCGAAGCGGCTGCGGCCGAACACCAGGTAGGGCAGCAGCGTCAGGTAGGGCATGAAGAACAGCGACAGGCCCCAGGCCAGGGCGCCCTGGGCGGTGCGCACGGTGAGCACCGCATGGATCGCGGCGAGCATGCCGAGGCCGTGGATCGCGGCGATCAGCCAGGCGAACAGGTGGGGGATGCCAAACTCCATGGACTTCCTCGCTGCGGGGGCCGTATCCAGCTGACCACGGGCGTTGCGCGCCGTTCGCCGGCCATCCTGCCACGGCCCCGCGGCGAATGGCAGAGGGCGTTTTAGCCGTTGTATTTGGCACTTTCATGCAGGCCTGTTTCTGCATGAGCCGGTTTCATCTGTTACCCTTGTCGGTTCGACCCAAAGGTGGGTCGTCTTTACTTGAGGAGGGCAGACCGTCCTGTTCACGCTCGTTCAGCGAGTCAAACGCATCAAGGAGCACGCCACATGGGAAACGTCCCTTCGCATGACATGACCCCGCCACCCGCAGCGGCAACCCCCGACGGCATCCCGGCCCCGACCGGCGAGGCCAACCTGATCGACACCGACTACGTCATCGGTCAGGACAACATCCAGGGCAAATTCATCTTCTCGATGGATATCCACGGCAAGGTCTTCAGCATCTCCGCGCTGGTCGCGGTGATCTTCGTGGTGCTGGCCCTGGCCCTGCAGAACCAGGTCGAGCCGCTGTTCAGCGCGCTGCGCGACTGGCTCACCCACCACATGGCCTGGTTCTTCATCGGCGCCGCCAACGTCTTCGTCCTGCTCTGCCTCGGCCTGATCGTCTCGCCGCTGGGCAGGGTGCGCATCGGCGGCAAGGACGCCACGCCCGACTACAGCTACGCGGGCTGGTTCTCCATGCTGTTCGCCGCCGGCATGGGCATCGGCCTGATGTTCTACGGCGTGTCCGAGCCGATGTCGCACTACAGCTCGGCGATGGCCGGCATCACCCTCGGCGAGGACGGCGTGCGCACCGACTGGGCGCCGCTCGCCGGCGCCGCCGGCAACAGTGAGGAGGCGGTGCGCCTGGGCATGGCCGCCACCATCTTCCACTGGGGCCTGCACCCCTGGGCGATCTACGCCATAGTCGCGCTGGCGCTGGCGCTGTTCTCCTTCAACAAGGGCCTGCCGCTGTCGATCCGCTCGATCTTCTACCCGATCCTCGGCGAGCGCGTGTGGGGCTGGCCGGGCCACGTGGTCGACATCCTCGCGGTGTTCGCCACCCTGTTCGGCCTGGTCACCTCGCTGGGTCTCGGCGCCGAGCAGGCCGCCGCGGGTATTGAGTACCTGTTCGGCATCAGCGCCACCGACACCAGCAAGGTGCTGCTGATCGTCGCCATCACCATCATCGCCCTGGCCTCGGTGGTCGCCGGTCTGGACAAGGGGGTCAAGCGCCTGTCCGAACTGAACATGGCGCTGGCCCTGGCGCTGCTGCTGTTCGTCATCATCGCCGGGCCGACCCTGGCCATCCTCACCGGCTTCTTCCAGAACCTCGGCGCCTACCTGCAGTACCTGCCGGCGTTGTCCAACCCCATCGGCCGCGAGGACGCCAACTTCAGCCAGGGCTGGACGGCGTTCTACTGGGCCTGGTGGATCAGCTGGTCGCCCTTCGTCGGCATGTTCATCGCCCGGGTCAGCCGTGGCCGCAGCGTGCGCGAGTTCCTCATCGCCGTGCTGCTGGTGCCGTCGCTGGTGTCGGTGCTGTGGATGACCGCCTTCGGCGGCACCGCGATCAACCAGCTGCTGGTGGACGGCTTCACCGGCGCCCAGGACGCCGGCCTGGAGCTGAAGCTGTTCAGCATGCTCGGCGAAATGCCGCTGACCGCCATCACCTCCTTTATCGGCATCGTGCTGGTGGTGGTGTTCTTCATCACCTCGTCGGACTCCGGCTCCCTGGTGATCGACACCATCACCGCCGGCGGCAAGGTCAACGCGCCGGTGCCGCAGCGGGTGTTCTGGGCCAGCATCGAAGGGGTGATCGCCATCGCCCTGCTGCTCGGCGGCGGCCTGGTGGCGCTGCAGGCCATGGCGGTGTCGACGGGGCTGCCGTTCACCATCGTGCTGCTGGTGGGCTGCGTGTCCATCGTCAAGGGGCTGCTGAGCGAGCCGCGCTAAGCGCCGGCCTCGCCGCCCCGGAGAGCGCGCCTGCGGGCGCGCTTTTTTATGCGCGGGCCCCGCGACCTCGGGTTCGACACCCTCCTGTAGGAGCGGCGCCCCCCCATCGCCAAGCGCCGCCCTCGTCGCTATTGGATAGCCCCGCGCCGCTTGCGCCGCGCAGGCCGGTTTTTCCTTCTGTTAGCGTCGGCCTCCGCGTTCGGCACTGCGCCGCGCGCCGCGTCGAGCACGCGATAACTATAAGGAGCAGCCATATGAGCCATGCCCAAGGGTCCAAGGGGCCCAGTACAGCCAACGACGACGGTATACCCGCCCCGAGCGGCGCCGCCACTCTGATAGACACCGACTACGTGGTCGGCCAGGACAATATCCGCGGTCGCTACCTGGTCAATCTCGATATCCACGGCACGGTCTTCATCGTCTCGGCGCTCAGCGCGCTGTTGTTCGTGGTGCTGGCGCTGGCCCTGCACAACGAGGTGGAGCCGCTGTTCAAGGCCGTGCGCGACTGGCTGACGCAGAACCTGGCGTGGTTCTTCATCGGCTCGGCCAATATCTTCGTGCTGCTGTGCCTCGGCCTGATCGTCTCGCCGCTGGGCAAGGTACGCCTCGGTGGCACGCTGGCGCGGCCCGACTACTCCTACACGTCCTGGTTCGCCATGCTGTTTGCCGCCGGCATGGGCATCGGCCTGATGTTCTACGGCGTGGCCGAGCCGATGTCGCACTACGACTCGTCGCTGGCCGGCATCGCCGTCGGCGACAACGGCGCGCGCAGCGACTGGGCGCCGCTCGGCGCGGCCGCTGGCGATTCCGCCGAGGCGGCGCGGCTGAGCATGGCCACCACCATCTTCCACTGGGGCCTGCACCCCTGGGCGATCTACGCCATAGTCGCGCTGGCACTGGCGCTGTTCGCCTTCAACAAGGGCCTGCCGCTGTCGTTCCGCTCGATCTTCTTCCCGCTGCTGGGTGAGCGGGTGTGGGGCTGGCCGGGGCATGTGATCGACATCCTCGCGGTGTTCGCCACCCTGTTCGGCCTGGTCACCTCGCTGGGCCTGGGCGCCGAGCAGGCCTCCGCCGGTCTGCACAGCCTGTTCGGCCTGCCGGCCGACACCACCACCAAGGTGCTGCTGATCGCCGTCATCACCCTGATCGCGCTGTGCTCGGTGCTGGCCGGCGTGGACAAGGGGGTCAAGCGCCTGTCCGAGCTGAACCTGGGCCTGGCCCTGCTGTTGCTGCTGTTCGTGGTGGTCGCCGGTCCCACCGCGCTGCTGCTGAGCGGCGTGCTGGACAACCTCGGTGCCTACCTGCAGTACCTGCCGGCGCTGTCCAACCCCATCGGTCGCGAGGACGCCAACTTCAGCCAGGGCTGGACGGCGTTCTACTGGGCCTGGTGGATCAGCTGGTCGCCCTTCGTCGGCATGTTTATCGCGCGGGTCAGCCGTGGCCGCACCGTGCGCGAGTTCCTCATCGCCGTGCTACTGGTGCCGTCGCTGGTGTCGGTGCTGTGGATGAGCACCTTCGGCGGCACCGCGTTGCATCAAGCCCTGGGCGGTCTGACCGAGCTGCAGCAGGCGGCGCTGGAGCTGAAGATGTTCGTCATGCTCGACCAGCTGCCGATCAGCGCGATCAGCTCCTTCGTGGCCATCGTGCTGGTGGTGCTGTTCTTTATCACCTCGTCGGACTCCGGTTCCCTGGTGATCGACACCATCACCGCCGGCGGCAAGGTCAACGCGCCGCTGCCGCAGCGGGCGTTCTGGGTGCTGCTCGAGGGCGCGCTGGCCGTGGCGCTGTTGCTCGGCGGCGGCCTGGTGGCACTGCAGGCCATGGCGGTGTCCACCGGCCTGCCGTTCACCCTGGTGCTGCTGGTGGGTTGCGTCGCCGTCATCAAGGGCCTGCTCAGCGAGCCGCGTGCGCTGCCGGGCGGGGCCGGGGTGCTGTCGCGCGACTAGCGTCTGTGCGAGGAGCCCCTGGCACTGGAGAAAAAGCCGCGATGCCGCTGGGTATCGCGGCTTTTTTCATGGGCGTTCGGGGCGCGCCGGCTATTCCCCTGCGAAGGTTGGGGCGCGGCTAGTGCCACAGCTCGCCCACCGGCGTATGCGTCCAGTGATGAGTGGCCGCCTGCGCCTGCAGCAGTTCGGCGGTGGCCAGGGCGTCGCTCAGCGCATGGTGCGCGCGGTACGCCGGCAGGCCGTAGCGCTGGCGGCTGTCGGCCAGGCGTATGGAGATCGGCCGTTGCCCGCGCAGGCGTCCCAGCAGGCCGGGACGCCTGCGTGGATGCAGGCGCGCCTCCAGCGCCATGGTGTCGAGCAGGGGGAACAGCAACCCCTCGCCCAGCTGGCGGCGCAGCGCCTGGTCGAGGAAGCCGCGTTCGATGCGGTGGTAGTGCACCACCACCAGCTTGCCGGCCAGGGCCTCGAGCACCTCGCCGAGCACCGCGTCCAGCGGCGGCGCATGGCGCACGTCGGAGTGGGTGATGTGGTGGAAGGTCACCGAATCGCCGTGCAGTTCGCTGCTGGGACGCACCACCCAGTAGCGCGCCTCCTGGCAGCGGATGCGGCGCAGATCGAAGGGCACCAGGCCGAGGCTGACGATGGCGTCGCGGCCCGGCTCCAGGCCGGTGGTTTCCACGTCCAGGGCGAGCAGCGGCGCCTCGCCCAGCGGCGTCTCGGCGGCCGGGCAGCCGGCGCGGTAGAAGGCCGCCAGGCGGGGATCGCGGGCAGCTTCGCCGAGCTGGCGCAGGCGCTCGGACCAGTTCGCGGCGCTCATCACAGGCGCCCCATGGGCTGCGCCGGATAGCGGAAGCGGAGGAATTTCTGCGCATTGCTGACGATCTGGAAGGCTTCCTTGAGGTTGTGCCGTTCCTCGCTGCTGATCTGCTCCGGTTCGATGTAGTTGCTCAGTTTGCGCTCGGCTTGCAGGTCGTGCGCCTGGTGGCGGATGCGCACCAGGCCGAGGAATTCGAAGGCGTAGCGCAGGCCCTCCAGCGCTTCGTTGGGCAGCAGCTTGGTGGTGGCGATGGCGTCCAGTCGTTCCAGCGAGTTCTGCGCGCGGGAGCCGCAGGCCAGGGCGTGCACGCGGATCAGGTCGGTGAGCGGCGCGGTGCCGCGGCCCTTGAGGTTGATGATGTGCTTCTGCTGGCCGTCGGTCTCCATCACGAAGGTGCGGAAGAAGCCCAGCGGCGGCGTGCGATTGAGCGCGTTGCGCGCCAGCGCGGCGAGGAACGCCGGGTTGCCGCTGGCGCGGCTGGCGAGCAGGTCCTTGAGGTTTTCCACCAGCTCGGTGGCGCCGTAGACGCCGTCGAGGTCGAAGAAGATGCTGGCGTTGAGCAGGGTCTCCGGGTTGGGCTGCTCGATCCACTGGATGAAGTAGTCGCGCCATACCCGCAGCGGTTTGCGCCACTTGGGGTTGTTGGCCATGATCCCGCCCTTGCAGTAGGCATAGCCGCAGGTCGCCAGGCCGTCGTTGACGAACTGCGCCAGCTCGGCGAAGTAGTCGCCGTGCAGGGCGGGGTCGAAGCTGTCGTCGAGCACCAGGGCGTTGTCCTGGTCGGTGAGCAGCAGCTGCTCGTCGCGTGCCAGCGAGCCGGCGACCATGAAGCAGTAGGGCACCGGCGGCGGGCCGAGCTTGTGCTCGGCGAGCGCCAGCAGGCGCTGGGCGAAGGCGCGGCCGATGCCGCTCATGGCCTTGCCGACCATGTTGACGTTGGCGTCGTCGGCGACCATGCGCAGGAAGGTGGCGCGCAGGTCCGGCGTCAGGCGCTTGAGCTCCTCGACCGACTGCTTGTTGAAGATGCCGTTGACCAGATACAGGCTGCTGCGCGACTCGTAGCGGACGATATCGGCCAGGTTGATGACGCCCACCGGCACGTTGCGGCTGAGCACCGGCAGGTGGTGGATGTTGTGCCGCAGCATGCTCAGCATGGCTTCGAATACCGAGTCGTCGGCCTGGGTGGTGATCGGATCGGGCGACATCACCTGGCTGACCGGGGTGTGGCCGGGCAAGCCTTCGGCCAGCACGCGGGTGCGCAGGTCGCGGTCGGTGAGGATGCCGGCCATCCGCTGCGCGGGGCGCTCGCCGGCGGCCGACGCGGCGTCCTTCTGCGGCGCCACGACTATGACCGAGGACACGCTGTGCTCGGTCATCACCCGGGCGACTTCCTGCACCGGGGTGTCCGGCACGACGCTGACCGGCGCCCGGGTGACCAGCTTGCGCACGGTGATCTTCATCAGCTCGCTGGCCTTGCCCTGGCTGTCCTCCAGCGCCGACTTCAGGCGCGACTGGCCGACCAGCTCGACGAAGTCGGCGAAGCTGTCGAACTGCTCGCACAGCTGGTGGAACAGGACGCCGGGGATGAAATAGATCAGGCTGTCTTCCAGCGCCCGCGCCGACAGGCGCACGCGGTTGCCGCCCATCAGCCCGGCCTGGCCGAAGATCTCGCCCTCGGTCAGGCGGTTGTGCAGCTCGCCGCTGCGCCTGTGGATCTCCACCGCGCCGCTGCGCACGTAGTGCAGCTCATGGATCGGCGCCCCCGGCGCGAGGATCTCGCTGCCGGCCTTGAAGTAGCCGACCTGCACCTGGCGGGCGATCTCGCCCAGGGTCTCCTCCGGCAGCTTGTCGAAAGGCGGAAAGCGCTTTAGGTGATCGCGGATCTCGATCAGCTCGATCTGCATGGGGCGTCCTTAGCTCGCGGGTGGCCTCCATCTAAGCATAGAGGCCACGGGATTCGCCCCTCTGAATGCGCCCAGCGCCGTCGCAGGCCCGCCGGCGTTTATGGCCGGGCGGGGCAGCGGCTCGTGCCTCACCCCCAGTTCCAGCGGCTCTCGGCCACCGCGTCGTGGGCGTGCAGGCTTTCCGCGTGCACCACCCGCACGCGCAAGGCGCTGGCCTGCGGCAGCTGGCGCAGGGCGCGGTGCAGGCGCCGCGCGGCATCTTCGCAGAACATCAGGTTCTGCCCGTTGGCCAGGGCGAAGGCCTGCTCGTCGGCGCGCTTGACCGCGGTCTGCACCGGCGTGCCGAGGGCGCGCTCGGCGCCGTCGAGCAGCGCCAGCAGCGGCAGCTCCTTGCAATCCGGGTTCAGGCGCAGTTGCAGGGTCGCCGTGCTGCGCTGGCTGTGCGGCGTGGCGAGGATGCCCCGGGTGCTGCCGAGCCAGCCGATGATGTCGGCGCGATCGAGGTTTTTGCCTGCAAAATCTTCGTTGAATTGTTGCTGGATCAGCTGCCGGGCCAGCGCCGCCGAGCACGGGCAGGTCGACGAATAGGCCAGCTCGACCTGTAGTTCGACCTGGAATTGGCGGCCGTCCTGGCGTGCGCGAACCTCGAAGGGGTAGTGCTTCCAGCCGCTCAACGGGCTGATCAGCGCCGGGCGCTCCAGCGGCAGCGCGCCGCGCAGGGTCAGGCTGGCGCTGTCCGACAGCTCGCGGTGGCTGCCCAGGCAGTCGTCCAGCAGCCGCTGCAGCGCCGGCACGTCCAGGGGTTGGCCGGCCAGCGCCTGCAGGGCCAGGTACAGGCGTGACATATGGATGCCGCGCGCGCCGCCATCAATCAGGCTGACGCCGATATCGGCCTGGGCCGTCAGCGTCTGGCCGGCCAGCCGCAGCGGCAGGGCGATGCCGGCCATGCCGACCCAGTCCAGCGGCAGGTCGTGGTGGGTGGCTTGGGCGGCTATGTCCGGCAGGGTCTGTACGTTCATCGCAAATCCATGGGTTGCTGGTTCGATTGAATGTTATGTTATAACACTAAAAAATAAACCAGCCGATGTGCCATGACCCTGACTGTGCCTACCGAAGCCGAACTGCTCGCCCAGCCCGCCGACGCCTATATGAACGACGCCCAGCAGCGCTTCTTCCGCGCCCTGCTGCTGGCCCAGCGTGCCGAATTGCAGGCGCGCATCGACGAGGAATTCGCCGAACTGCGCGAGCGCGAGACCAGCAGCGACGTCGCCGATATCGGCAGCGCCGAGGAGCAGCGCCAGTGGCAGCTGCGCCTGCTGGAGCGGGAAAAGAAGCTGCTGGACAAGATCGACCAGGCGCTCGAACGCCTGGCGCGCGGCGAATACGGCTGGTGCGCCGAAACCGGCGAGCCCATCGGCCTCAAGCGCCTGCTGCTGCGCCCCACCGCGACCCTGTGCATCGAGGCCAAGGAGCGCCAGGAGCAGCGCGAAAAACATCAGCGTGACCGTGACTGAACGAGGACCCCCCATGAATCAGCGTCTACCCGTTACCGTGCTGTCCGGCTTTCTCGGCGCCGGCAAGAGCACCCTGCTCAACCATGTGCTGAAGAACCGCGAGGGCCGCAAGGTCGCGGTGATCGTCAACGACATGAGCGAAATCAACATCGACGGCGCCACCGTCCAGCAGGACGTCAGCCTCAACCGCGCCGAAGAGAAGCTGGTGGAAATGAGCAACGGCTGCATCTGCTGCACCCTGCGCGAGGACCTGCTCGACGAGGTCAGCCGCCTGGCCAGCGAAGGCCGTTTCGACTACCTGCTGATCGAATCCACCGGCATCAGCGAGCCGCTGCCGGTGGCCGAGACCTTCACCTTCCGCGACGAGCAGGGCCGCAGCCTGTCCGACCTGGCGCGGCTGGACACCATGGTCACGGTGGTCGACGGGGTGAACTTCCTGCGCGACTTCCACGAGGCCGACAGCCTGGCCAGCCGCGGCGAAACCCTGGGCGAGGAGGACGAGCGCTCGATCACCGACCTGCTGATCGAGCAGGTGGAGTTCGCCGACGTCATCCTCATCAGCAAGATCGACCTGATCAGCCAGGCCGAGCGCGAGGAGCTGATGGCCATCCTCCGTGGCCTCAACACCCACGCCGAGATCCAGGCCATGAGCATGGGCCAGATCGCCCTGGACAAGATCCTCGACACCGGCCGCTTCGACTTCGAGCGCGCCGCGCAGGCGCCGGGCTGGCTCAAGGAACTGCGCGGCGAGCACGTGCCGGAAACCGAGGAATACGGCATCGCCTCCAGCGCCTACCGCGCGCGCCGGCCCTTCCATCCGCAGCGCTTCTTCGACTTTATCGCCCGCGACTGGGTCAACGGTCGCCTGCTGCGCTCCAAGGGCTTCTTCTGGCTGGCCAGCAAGTACCAGGAAGCCGGCAGCTGGTCGCAGGCCGGCGGCCTGATGCGCCATGGCCTGGCCGGGCGCTGGTGGCGCTTCGTGGCCAAGCAGCACTGGCCGCAGGACGAGGAGGGGCTGCAGGCGATCATGCAGCACTGGAGTGCCGAGGTCGGCGACTGCCGCCAGGAGCTGGTGTTCATCGGCCAGAACATCGACTTCGCCCGGCTGACCGCCGAGCTGGACGCCTGCCTGCTCACCGACGAGGAAATGGCCGGCGGGCCGGAGGCCTGGCGTCTGCTGCCCGATCCCTTCGGCGCCTGGCAGCAGGAGGCGGCCTGATGTTGGCCCTCAAGCTGCGCCCGGCGCCGCGTCAGGCGCTGGGCGAGGATATCCAGGTGCTCACCGAGGTGCTGCGCGACGAGGTCAACCTGGCCGTCTGGCAGCGCCGCCTGCCGGCGCAGATCGAGGACTTCGCCGCGGCGCTGCTGGCCCAGGGCGAATCCCTGGCGCAGTCCATGACCCTGGAGCTGGCGACGCCCGACAGCGCGCCGAATCTCGACGGCCTGGTGGCGCAGTACGCCGATCTGCCGGGCCAGGCCGCCTTTCTCGCCGACGTGGCCTGGCTGGTGCGCGCCTACGCCTGCCTGCTCGATGCCGAGCGCATCGGCCTGCGCCTGCGTGTGCTGGACAAGGCCATGTGCCCGCGCTTTCACGTCGACCACGTGCCGCTGCGGCTGATCACCAGCTACGCCGGGGTCGGCAGCCAGTGGCTGGAGGAGGGCGGCATGCCGCGCGCGCGCCTGGGCGATGGGTCGGCCGAGCCGCAGGACGCGGCAGCGATCCGTCAGCTGCAGGCCGGCCAGGTGGCGCTGGCCAAGGGCGAGAAATGGCAGGGCAACGAAGGCCGTGGGCTGATCCACCGCTCGCCGCAGCCGCCGGCCGGCGAACGGCGGTTGCTGTTGACCCTGGATTGGCTGGCCTGAGGGAAGTAGCGACGGTTTCCGTTGGGCTTCGTCGCGGGCTCCTCAACCCACGGGATGGCGAACCAAAAAAATAGGCCGGAGCGACTGCCCCGGCCTTAAGCACCAAGAGATCATGTCGACGCGTGACTCGACATGAGGGCCATGTGAGGTACCCGCAGTCATTAGGCGCTGTTTGGGTGACGTTTTGATGTCAGGGTTCGATCCAGGTGCCCTGATACTGGCTGGTGCAGGCCGGCTGCAGATACAGCGCATCGCTGGCCACGCCGTAGTAGTGGATGTCCTGTCGATACAGACCGCTGCCGGCCCGCGCCTCCTGGCACACGCCGTAGGCGCCCTCGGGGCACTGTTCGAGGAACTCCACCTCCACCTTCTGGCCCTGCAACTGCGGCTGGCAGAAGCCCTCGCGGAACAGCTGGCTCGGGATATTGCGGTTCTCCTGGCACAGCTGCACGTCCAGGCGCTCGGCCTGGCTGTGCACCACGCAAGCCTCGCCCAGGGCCAGGCCGGGCAACAGGGAGAACGGCAGCAACCACGCACGCATCGTATCGACTCCAGAGCAAATTGCCGGCGAATCTAGCATGCCGTCCACCTGCAGTCTGTGCTGGCAACGGCAGCCAAGACCGTCGACCATAGGCCCATGCTCAGTCAGATCCCCACCCACCTGATCGCCGGCCCCCTCGGTGCCGGCAAGACCAGCCTGATCCGCCAGCTGCTGGCGCAGAAGCCGGCGGCCGAGCGCTGGGCGGTGCTGGTCAACGAATTCGGCCAGATCGGCCTGGACGCCGCTTTGCTGGAGCGCGGCGAGGATGGCGTCGCCCTCGCCGAGGTGGCCGGCGGCTGCCTGTGCTGCGTCAACGGCGCGCCCTTTCAGGTCGGCCTCGGTCGTCTGCTGCGCCGGGCGCGGCCGGATCGCCTGTTGATCGAGCCATCCGGCCTCGGCCACCCGCTGCAACTGCTGGAGCAGCTGCGCCAGCCGCCCTGGATTGGGGTGCTGGCGGTGCAGCCGATGCTGCTGGTGCTGGACGCCGCCGCCCTGGCCCGCGGCGAGGCGCTGCCCGACAGCCAGCGCCTGGCTCTGGACGGCGCCGGCCTGCTGCTGCTGAACAAGAGCGAGCGCCTGAGCGCCGAGGACCGCGCCCGTATCGCCGCCGCATTGCCGCCGCTGCCACTCTTCTGGACCACCCAGGGCCGTCTCGAACTGGCGCTGCTGCCGGGCCGCTCCGCGCAGGCCGGCAACCTTAGCGCCGCCGCACTGCCCAGCGCCGCAGCACCCCTGCCACAGCTGTGGCGCACGCCGGACGAACCCATCTGCCTGATCCAGGATCAGGCCGAAGGCTGGAGCATCGGCTGGCGCTGGCACCCGAGCCAGCGCTTCGACCTGCTCCGGGTGCAGCGCTGGCTGGACGGCCTGGACTGGCGCCGGGCCAAGGCGGTGCTGCACGGCGAAGACGGCTGGCGCTCGCTCAATGCCCTGCACGGCCAGGCCGGCGAGGGCTGGCGCGCCAGCGAATGGCGCAAGGACTCGCGCCTGGAGCTGATCTTCAGCGAGGCGCAGGATGCCGCAGCCCTGCGCGTCGGCCTGGCCGCCTGCCACGTCTCGTAGACCGCGTTAGCGGTCAGGGATGACTCTGGAACCAGGCGAGGATCTTGCCCGGCGAGCTGGCGAACCACTCGTGCCCGCCCAGCGCCTCGGTATGCCGCGCGGTCGGTATGCCCTGATGGAGCAGGCGGTCGTAGTACAGCTCCATGCTCCACCAGGGCACGGTGAGGTCGACGAAGCCGTGCACGAACAGGGTCGGCGGATGGTCGGCCGGCAGCGTCGGCACGCTGCACAGCGGCCCGGAGCAGGTGGCGTAGGAGCCGGACTGGATCGCCAGCGCCTTGAACCGGCCGGGGAAGGACACTGCCATGCGGCTGCTGTTGTAGCCGCCACTGGAGATGCCGGTGGCGTACTGGCGGCTGGCGTCGAGCGGGCCGAAATGGCCGGCGGCGATGGCCTCCAGCACGTTGCCGAGAAAGTCGTAGTCGGTGCTCAGCTCGTAGTGCTGCGCCAGCCCGGGGATATTGGTCTGCCAGAACAGATCGGCCGGTGCGCTCGGCGCAACCACCGCGTAGCCGTTGTCGAGCAGGCGCTGGATCAGCTTGCCCTCGTAGAAGCCGCCGAACGGCATATTGCTGTAGTAGGTGAAGTCGTCGAGCGGGAAGAACGAGCCCTGGTAGATCAGCACCACCGGCCAGCCGGCGGCCGGAGGCGTGCCCAGCGGCGTCTGGTAGATCACCTGGCGCTGGCCGACCAGGCCGGAATCGATCCAGGCGGACTGATAGCTGCAACTGACCTTGGCTGGCAGCAGCAGGCTCTTGGCGCGCTCGCTGCAGCGCGAGGCGGCCTGGGCCTGGAGGGTGGACAGGGACAGCAACAGCAGGCAGAGACAGGCGGTGCGAA
The DNA here is from genome assembly GCF_054110165.1 of Pseudomonas sp. PL-6. Taxonomy (NCBI): domain Bacteria; kingdom Pseudomonadati; phylum Pseudomonadota; class Gammaproteobacteria; order Pseudomonadales; family Pseudomonadaceae; genus Pseudomonas; species Pseudomonas sp. PL-6. The sequence continues at coordinate 69,509 of NZ_CM134189.1, forward strand.
GACGGGACATGGCGGAATTCTCCGTTGTTGTTATGGGTACCGCGCATCGAATTGAAACAGGAATTCCGATTCCGTCAAGTACTGCAGGCCGCGCCAATCCTGGCCTGCAGGCGAATGCGGCGGGCTTGAGCGCTGCGGAGAAGAGAAAAATAGAACCGGGGGCTTGCCAGGCTGAAACCAGCGTACTAGTTTATTCGGAACCGATGTTCCGATTCCGATAAAAACAACAGCTGGAGGTCATCGTGGCACATCAAGGAAGGGGCCTGGCGGCAGCCGGCCTGGCATTGCTCGGGGCGCTGCCGTTCGGCGTGGTGCAGGGGTTTCAGACCCGTCATGGCGACTGGGGCGTGTCGCTGGACACCACCCTGTCCTACGGCGTCAGCTACCGCATGGAGGGGCAGGACAGCAAGCTGATCGCCCGCGCCAATGGCGGCACGGGCGACAACACGGCGCTGATCAACTCCGACGACGGCAACCTCAACTTCAAGAAGGGCGAGCTGTTCTCCGAGGTGGTCAAGGCCGTCTCCGAGCTGGACCTGCGCTATCGGGAACAATACGGCCTGTTCGTTCGCGGCCGCGCCTTCTACGACTTCGAGCTCGAAGACGACGAGCGTCGCCATCGCCCGATCAGCGACGCCGGCCTCGACGAAGCCGGCTCCAGCGCCGACTTGCTCGACGCCTTCGTCTACGGCAGCTGGACGCTGGGCGAGCGCGCGCTGAACGCCCGTCTCGGCCGTCAGGTGATCAACTGGGGCGAGTCGCTGTTCTACCAGAACGGCATTGGCGCGACCAACCCGGTGGACATCAACGCGCTGCGCGCCCCGGGTTCGGAGATCAAGGAGGCCTATATGCCGACCGCCATGGTCTATGCCTCCTTCGAGCTGCGCGACAACCTCAGCATCGAGGGCTACTGGCAGCCGGGCAAGGCCTGGGAGGCGTCGAAGATCGACCCCTGCGGCACCTACTACTCGACCCTCGACGTGCTCGGCGAGGGCTGCAACTACCTGTCGGTGGCGCCGCTGCAGGAGGCTATTCTCGGTACTGCCTTCGACAGCCCGGCCGTGGCCGCGGCCTACGGCGAGGCGCTCGGCCCCGGCTTCGTCAACGAGCTGATCCGCGGCTACCTGCCGCGCACCTTCATGCCGCGGGCGCAGGACATCGACGGCGACGACTCGCCCCAGTACGGCGTGGCCCTGCGCTGGTATGTGCCGCAGCTGAACGACACCGAACTGGGTTTCTACTACCTGCGCTACAACATGCAGGTGCCGATGATCGGCCTGACCGTCGGCCAGCCGGTGCTGGTACCGGTGGTCGGCCTGCTGCCGGACGCCAGCAGCTCGCGTTACTACGCCGAATACCTGGAGAAGCGCGACCTGTTCGGCGTCAGCTTCAACACCTCGGTCGGCGGCGACAGCATCTTCAACGGCCTGTCGCTGGCCGGCGAGCTGAGCTACCGACCGGACACGCCGATCGCCCTGGGCCTGGGCGAGTACCTGCCGGACGCCCTGTTTGGCAACCTCGCCGGCCTGCCGGTGGGCACGCGCCTGGATGGCTACCGCGAGAAGGACATGGTCCAGGCCTCGCTGTCGGCCATCTACAACTTCACCGGGCTGCTCGGCGCCAACTCCGCGACCCTGTTCAGCGAACTGGTGGCCAGCCGGGTGCAGGGCCTGGAGTCGGACGTCGACTACTACGAGGCCACCAGCAGCGCCTACGGCGCCCAGGCCAGCCTACAGCTGACCTACAGCAACGTGTTCAACCTGGTCACCCTGGCGCCCAGCCTCAGCTACCAGTACAGCATCAACGGCGTCGCCCCCCAGCTCACCAACGGCCTCGACGAGGAAGCGCAGAGCTGGTCGCTGGGCCTCGACGCCATCTATCAGGAAGCTTTCACGGTCGGAGCCCGCTACGTCGGCTACAGCGGCGGCGGCTTGTCGAACAAGCGCACCGACCGCGACTACCTGAGCCTCAACGTCAAATACAGCTTCTGAGAGGGAACGCCATGCATCGTCTGAATATCACCCTGCTGGCCTTCGCCCTGCTGGCAGCCGCGCCGGCCATGGCCCAGGTCGACGCCACGCAGGCCGCGCGGCTCGGCCAGGAGCTCACCCCCATGGGGGCCGAGCGCGCCGGCAATGCCGCCGGCAGCATTCCCGCCTGGGACGGCGGCCTGGCCAAGGACAGCGGCGCCTTCGACGCCAAGCTCGGCTACAAGGACCCCTTCGCCGCCGACCAGCCGCTGTTCACCGTGACCCAGGCCAATGCCCAGCAATACCGCGAGCAGCTCAGCCCCGGTCAGCTGGCCATGCTGCAGCGCTACCACGACAGCTGGAAGCTCAAGGTCTACCCGACCCGGCGCTCGGCGTCCTATCCGGACAAGGTATACGCCGCGGTCAAGACCAACGCCACGACAGCCAAGCTGATCGAGAACGGCAACGGCATCGCCGACTTCCAGCTGGCCACGCCCTTTCCCATTCCCCAGTCGGGCCTGGAGGTGCTGTGGAACCACCTGGTGCGCTACCGCGGCGACAGCGTCAAGCGCTACTATGCCCAGGCCGTGCCGCACGCCAGCGGCGACTACTTCATGACCCGCATCGAGGACCTGTTCCTGTTCAACCAGGACGCCGGCGATCTCAGCAAGGGCAACGGCAACGTGCTGTTCTACTTCCGCCAGTCGGTGCTGGCGCCGGCGCGCCTGGCCGGTACCGAGCTGCTGGTTCACGAGACCGTCAACCAGGTCAAGGAGCCGCGTCTGGCCTGGCTCTACGCCGCCGGCCAGCGCCGCGTGCGGCGCACGCCGAACGTCGCCTACGACTCGCCCGGCACCGCCTCCGAGGGCATGCGCACCACCGACAACTTCGACATGTTCTCCGGTGCGCCGGACAAGTACGACTGGCAGCTGCTGGGCAAGCGGGAAATGCTGGTGCCCTACAACAGCTACCGCTTCGCCGCCAAGAGCAACAAGTACAGCGACATCGTCCAGCGCGGCCACATCAATCCCGAGCTGCTGCGTTACGAGCTGCACCGCGTCTGGCACGTACGCGCCACGCTGAAGGCCGGCCAGCGCCACCAGTACAAGCGCCGCGACTTCTACTTCGACGAGGACAGCTACCAGATCCTGCTGGTCGATCACTACGACAACCGCGACAACCTCTGGCGCCTCGGCGAGTCCTACACCATCAACTATTACGATCAGCCACTGGTGTGGACCAAGGGCGACGCAATATACGACCTGATCGGCGGCCGTTATGTCATCGGCATTCTGTCCAACGAGGAACCGGCGGATCAGTTCGATATTGCCCTGAAACCCACCGACTTCACCCCGGCGCAACTTAGAAGGGACAGTGTGCGTTAACTTTCGGCAACTTTCAGGTAATTGCAGATAAGCCGGGAAAGTTCCTCTGGCACAACTTCCCTGGGCGTCGTGCCGAGGCTGCCGACCATAGTGAAGTAGTTCATCCCGGCCAGCAGCAGATGGGCGCACAGATCGGCCGCCTGGGCGGGATTGGGGTGGCCCAGTTCGGCCGGGTTGGCCAGGGCGATACGGCAGAAGGTCTGACCGATATGGGCATTGAGCTGATGGAAGCGCTGGCGGAAACGCAGGTCCGCCGAGCTGCGCCGGATCAGTGCGCGGAGCAGACCCTCGCTGCCTTCGAACTGGCGCACCAGGCCCTGGATAAAGGCCGTGACGCGCGCCTGCAAAGGCGTTTCGGCATGTGCCAGCTGCTCGGCGAGGGCATCGATGGCGCTGCCGCTCTGCTCGATGAAGCGCTCGTGCACGGCGTACAGCAGCACGTCCTTGTCGCCCAGCAGGCGATAGAAGGTGCCCACCGAGGATTCGGCCAGCTGGGCGATCTGGGAAATGCCGGTGTCTTCGAAGCTGTCGTTGGCGAGCAGCTCGGCGGCGACGTTGAGGAAGCGTTCCAGAGCCTTTTTGCTGCGTGCCTGGGTAGGGCTGGCGATGCTGTACATGATCAATTCTCGAACCGGCACGGGCCGATTCTAGGGGGTTTGGCAAGTCAAGGCAAATAACCGCTCCATTATTAGAAAGTTGTCTGGAAAGTTGATGGATTAACGCCCGGTGGATGATTCCTTTATTGCGAGTCAGGGCACTTTATTGTTTGTCGTTAATTAAGGAGTCGAGTGAGCTATGGACTATCTGCATTTGCCCTCTGGCCGTATCGCCTATATTTGCCGCGGCCAGGGCCCTGCGGTTCTGCTGCTGCACGGGCTGGGCTCTTCCTCGCTCGACTGGCAACCGCAGATCGAGCACCTGGCCCGGCACTATCGGGTCTATGCCCTGGACCTGCGTGGCCATGGCCAGAGCGCGCCGCTGCGTGCGCCGGTGAGCCTGGCCGAGCTGGCGGCGGATGTGGCCGACTTCATCCGTGCCCTGGATATCGAGCCGTGCGTCCTGGTCGGCATCTCCATGGGCGGCATGCTCACCTTCCAGCTGCTCGCCGATCACCCCGAGCTGCTGCGCGCGGCGGCGGTGGTCAACAGCGCGCCGAGCTTTCCGCTGGACAGCTGGAAGATCCGCGCCCAGGTCGGCCTGCGCCTGCTGCTGGTGCGCGCGCTCGGCCTGCCGACGCTGGCGCGGCTGCTGGCCGGCAAGCTGTTCCCCAAGGCCGAGCAGCAGGCGCTGCGCGAGCAACTGATCGAGCGCATCGCCGGCAACGATCGCACCTCCTACCTGCACGCGATGCGTGCCATCCCCGGTTGGAGCGCGCTGCCGCGGGCAGCGCAGGCGGATATCCCGCTGCTGGTGGTGGCCGGCGACCGCGACTACACGCCGCTGGCCTACAAGCGCGCCTATGTCGCCCAGTTGCGCAACGCCCGCCTGGAGGTGATCGAGGATTCCGGCCACGCCACCCCGCTGGACCAGCCGCAGCGCCTCAACCAGCTGCTGCAGGCCTTTATCGCCGAGCATTCGCCGCCCGTGCCGGCCTGACGCGGCGCCGGCGCGCCGCTACACTGGCCAGCCGTCATTGGCTGCGGCTGGTCCTCTATGCAACTGCTTCCCTGGTCCCATTCCTGTTCCGCCGGTTTCACCCTGCGCGGCTGGCACAGCCCGCCCTCGGGCAAGCCGCTGCTGCATTTCCTGCACGGCAACGGCTACTGCGGGCGGGTCTACGAGCCGATGCTGGCGCGGCTGGCCGAGGACTTCGACCTCTGGCTGTGCGACGTGCAGGGCCATGGCGACAGCGATCACGGCGGCCGCTTCCACGGCTGGAACCGCAGCGCCGAGCTGGCGCTGGAGGCCTTCGAGGCGCTGCGCGCGCCGTTCGGCACGGTGCCGCGCTTCGCCCTCGGGCACAGCTTCGGCGGCGTACTGACCAGCCTGATCCTGGCCCGTCACCCCGAGCTGTTCCGGCGCGCGGTGCTGCTCGATCCGGTGCTGTTCAGCCCGGCGATGATCGGCGTCATGGCGCTGTCCGACGTGGTCGGCCTGGCCCAGCGCAGCGGCATGGCGAGCAAGGCGCGCAAGCGCCGCCGGCAATGGCCGGATCGCCCCGCCGCGCATGCTGCGCTGCACGGCCGCGGCATGTTCCGCGGCTGGGACGAGGCGGCTTTTTCCGCCTATATCGAGCATGCGCTGAAGGAGGTGGCGGACGGCGTCGAGCTCAAGTGCCGGCCGAGCCGCGAGGCCGAGATCTTCGGTTCCTATCCGCGCCGCCTGTGGCCGTCGCTGGCCAAGGTGAGCACCCCGACCGAAGTGATTCACGGCGCGCGCAGCTATCCCTTCGTCGCCCGCTCGGTGGCGCGCTGGTGCGCGGGCAATCCCCATGTACGTGGCCAGGTGGTGCCCGGCGGGCACTGCTTCATGCAGGAGCGGCCGGCCGACAGCGCCGAGCGGGTGGCCAACTTCCTGCTGCAGCGTGGCTAGGTCGTGAGCGCCGAGCGCGAGGAGGTCTGGCTGGCGCTGTCCGACCTGTGGCTGGACAGCGAGCTGGACGAGCCCTGGCTGCGCAGCATCGCCGCGGTGCTGCGCAACAGCGGCCTGAGCCGTGCGGAGCTGGAGCGAATCTTCCACTACGAGGTGGCGCCGGTGGTGTGGCTCAACCACTGGGTGACGGCCGGGGTCTGGGGCGCCTTCGACCGTGACTGGCTGGTGGAGGGCTGTCGGCGCAACCAGGCCCGTGGACGCTGGCATCGCGGCTGTTGCCGGCTGCTGCGCTGGCCGATGAGCTACGGCTGCCGCGGCGAATGGCGGCAGGTGCTGACGCTGCTGGATGACGCCGAGGGCTGAGGGCTCACTCGGCCTTGCGCCGCCAATCCTCCAGGCGAATCACCTTGTCGCTGCCCTGGGTCGCCACCGGCTCCGGTTGGGCCTCGAGCACCGGGTGCGGCTGCAGCTCGATACGCCCCAGGTGCTGGCCGAACATGCTGATCTGCCCGCGCAGGCGCTGCTCGCCGGTGACGGTGAACTCGAAGTCGTAGAGCCGCGCCAGGCGCCGGTGGCCGCGGGCGTCGCGCAGGATGGCCAGGCGGCGCAGGGCCACCGCGCCGTCCAGCAGCTCGACGTCGAGCCTTGCGCAGTGCTGCTTGGCCAGGCTCAGGGCGCGTTCGCGAATGCCGTGGCCGCGCCACAGCCAGGCGCAGAAGGCGGCGAACAGCATCAGCAGGAAGACATCGAACAGATCGATCATTATGACTCCGGCGGCGGGAGAGAGAGCTTAGCAGGCCGTTGAAAAACTACCTACGTTGCCATTGCTGCGTTAAAAACAGACTCGGAATGCTCATTTACAGCTCGTAAACTCCGCTTCCTCGCCTGTTTTTGCCTTGCACTGGCTGCCTCGCCTACGTTTTTCAACGGCCTGCTAGCCTATCTGCCGCCTGCTTCTCAGCCCATGCGGTCGGGTGGACGCTGGGTGGCTCTCAGCTTTTCTCTTCGCTCAGTGCCTGGTAACGCTGCTGCAGTTCGGCGCGGATCTGCCGGCGCTGCGCCGCCTGGCGCTGGCGGCGCAGGCCGTCGGGGGTGTCCGGCTGCAGCTCCGGTACCGGCGCCGGGCGGCCCTGTTCGTCCACCGCGACCATGGTGAAGAAGCAGCTGTTGGTGTGGCGCACCGAGCGCTCGCGGATGTTCTCGGTGATCACCTTGATGCCGATCTCCATCGAGGTGCGTCCGCAGTAGTTGACCGAGGCGAGGAAGGTGACCATCTCGCCGACGTGCACCGGCTCGCGGAAGATCACCTGGTCCACCGACAGGGTCACCACGTAGCGCCCGGCGTAGCGGCTGGCGCAGGCGTAGGCGACTTCGTCGAGGTACTTGAGCAGGGTGCCGCCGTGGACGTTGCCGGAGAAGTTGGCCATGTCCGGGGTCATCAGTACGGTCATCGTCAGTTGTGCGGTTCCGGCTTCCATAGGTACTCCGTGGGCGGGGTTGGGCGGGACGCTGCAGGACGCCTGCTGTCGTGCCGGCTCGGTGCCGGGATCGCGGCGGCCTCCTGCAAGGACGCCGGCGGGCGCTCGCGCGCCACAGTCCGCGCCCGGTTTGGCCGCCGAACGTCAGCGCAGGCCGTACTGCGCCTTGAGCCGCTGCACGCTGGCGTCCTGCTCGACGAGGAAGCGGTCGAAGCGGCGGATCAGTTCCGGGTGGCGGTAGCTGCTCAGGTGGAAGCTGGTGTAGATCAGTGGCAGTTGCTGGTCCAGCTGCAGGTAGTCGCTGGCCAGGCCCATCTCGCCGAGCTGATAGCGCACCACCTGGGGGTTGGCGTAGAGCGCATCGAGCCGGCCGCGGGCGACCATGCGGATCAGGCTCTGGATATCCTGGATCTCCACCAGGTTCACCTCGCCCTTGGCCAGCAGCGGTTGCCAGGCCTCGGCGCTGAAGCCGCGCACCGTGCCGAGCTGGCGCACCCGGGCCAGGCCCTGGCCGCGCCGTTCGGCGAGCACCAGGGTGCCGTCGACGATCTGCGCGGCGGCATCGCTGTAGTGCAGGCGCCGCCCGGCCTTGGCCTGGCGTGCCCAGGCCGGGTTGTCGGGGAACAGCAGATCGAGACTCTGCTCGTCGAGCAGGTTGCGGTACAGGCGGTTGATCGGCTGCGGCAGCAGTTCCAGGGTCAGGCCCTCGTGCTCGGCGAAGGCCTGCAGCAGGTCGAGGCAGTAGCCTTCGGGCGGGCTGCCGGCGACGGCGCGGTAGTAGGGGAAGTAGTCGTGCAGCTCAATACCGACGCGCAGCGTCTCGCCCTGGCCCAGATTGGCCAGCAGTGCCAGAGCCAGCAACAGCCAGCGTTTCATGCGTTTCTCCCCGCCCCTCGCCGTAGCAAGCTTAGCCCAGGGGGCGGCGTTCAGGCGTGGCTCAGGTACCAGCGCCAGTCCTGTTCGCCCACCTCGCCCATGAACTGGCGGTACTCGGCCCATTTGATCGCCAGGAACACCTTGAGGAACTCCTCGCCCAGCGTCTGTTTGGCCCAGGCGGAGTTCTCCAGCGCGCGCAGCGCGGTGAGCCAGTCGGTGGGCAGGGTCTCGCGCGCCTGCTGGTAGCCGTTGCCGATGATGGCCTGGCCCGGGTCGATCCGCTCGCGGATGCCCTTGTGGATGCCGGCGAGGATCGCCGCCGCGGCCAGGTAGGGGTTGGCGTCGGCGCCGCAGATGCGGTGCTCGACGTGGCGACTCTTGGCCGGCCCGCCCGGCACGCGGAACGACACGGTGCGGTTGTTCACCCCCCAGCTCTTGGCCAGCGGCGCGTAGCTGTTGGCCTGGAAGCGGCGGAAGGAGTTGGCGTTGGGGCAGAAGATCGCCAGGGCGTCGTCGAGCGTGGCCATCATCCCGCCAATCGCATATTTCAACAGCGGCGTGCCCTGCGGGTTTTCGCTGGCCATGAGATTGTTGCCGTCCGCGTCGGCCAGCGACACGTGCATATGCAGGCCGCTGCCGGCCTGGTCGCCGAACGGCTTGGCCATGAAGCAGGCCTGCAGCCCGTGCTTGTTGGCCACGCCCTTGACCAGGCGCTTGTAGCGCACGCCTTCGTCCACCGCCTGCAGCGCGTCGAAGCGGTGCTCCAGGGTCAGCTCGAGCTGGCCGGGGGCGTATTCGGAGATCGCCGTGCGCACCGGCAGGCCCTGCGCCTCGCAGGCGGCGTAGAGGTCGTCGAGGAACGGCTGCAGCTGCTCCAGCTCGTACACGCCGTAGACCTGCGGCGCCTGCGGGCGCACACCGTTCATCTGCAGCGCCGGTTGCGGCCGGCCGCAGGCGTCGCGGGTCTTGTCCAGCAGGTAGAACTCCAGCTCCACCGCCATCACCGGGTGGTAGCCGTCGGCCTTGAGCGCCTCGATGGCGCGCACCAGCACGTGGCGTGGATCGCCCGGGGTAGCCGGCAGGCCTTCGGTCGGGTGCATGCTCACCTGCAGCTGGCCGGTGGGCACCGCGCGCCAGGGTTGCAGGCACAGCGAGCCGGGGATGGGGTAGGTCCAGCAGTCGGCATCGGCCACTTCCCAGACCAGGCCGCTTTCTTCCACGTCCTCGCCCTGAATGGTCAGCGACAGGATCGAACTGGGCAGCGGCCGGCCGTGCTCGTAGATGGCCAGCAGCTCGTCGCGGTGCAGCAGCTTGCCGCGCGGGATGCCGTTAGCGTCGATCAGCATCAGCTCGATGCTGCGTACCTCGGGGTGGCGTTCGAGGAAGTCGCGGGCTTCCTGGGGGTTGGCGAATTGCATGGTGGTCTCTCACCTGATGGGCACGTTGTGCACCGGGGCGTAGGGTGGATGGCGCTTTATCCATCCACCGGGTATCGGTGGCCTGTTGGTGGATGAAAAGAGCGTCATCCACCCTACGGATTATTCGCGGGCGCCGGGAATGGCCAGCAGCTCGGTGAGGGCCTGGTCGAGCATGCCTATCAGCTGGTCCACATCCTGCTCTGTGGTCGAGGGGCAGCACAGGGTCATATTGTGGAAGGGGGTGATCAGGATGCCGCGGTTGATCAGGTACAGGTGCAGGGCCATCTGCAGCTCGTCGTGGAAGGCCGCCTCGGCCTCGGCGCCGGTGCGCGGCGCGGTGGCGCAGAACTGGAATTCGCAGCGTGCGCCCAGCTCGGTCACCGACCACTTGAGCGCGTGCTGGCCGATCAGGCGGCGAAAGCCCGCCGCCAGTCTGGCGGCCAGCGGCAGCATATGGGCGTAGGCGGCCGGGGTCATCACCTGTTCCAGGTTGGCGCGCATGCAGTGCATGGCCAGGGCGTTGGCCGACAATGTGGTGCCCATGCCGCTGTGGCCGTGGCCATGGCTGCCTTCGCTGGCGCGTTTGCGCGCTTCGGTCATGGCCTCGGCCATCGCCGCGCTGCAGCCGAAGATGCCGCAGGGCACGCCGCCGGCGATGGGTTTGCCGACCACGAAGAAGTCCGGCTCGAGATCCCAGAGTTTGGTGCAGCCGCCGATATCGGTGGAGATAGTGTGGGTTTCGTCGATGATCAGCAGCGCGCCGTATTTGCGGGTCAGCTCGCGGCACTGATGCATGAAACCCGGCTCGGGCAGGACCATGCCGATATTGGTCATGGCCGGCTCGCAGAGCAGGGCGCAGACGTCGCCCTGGGCCAGCGCGGCCTCCAAGGCGGCGACATCGTTGAACGGGATCGAGCGGCTGTACTGGGTCAGGTCATAGGCCTGGCCGACCAGGCCGGAGCGGGCCACGGTCTGGCCATCGCGATGGCGCACCATCACGTCGTCCACCGTGCCGTGGTAGCAGCCGTCGAACACCAGCAGGGTCTTGCGCTGGGTAATGGCGCGGGCCCAGCGCAGCACATAGCGATTCGAGTCCGTTGCCGTGGCGGTCACCTGCCAGAACGGCAGGCCGAAGCGCGCCGCCAGCAGCTCGCCGCAGACCACCGCGTCCTCGCCCGGCAGCATGGTGGTCAGGCCGTTGTTGCCCTGTTCGGCGATGGCCTTGGCGATCGGGTCCGGCGAGTGGCCGAACATGCTGCCGGTGTCGCCCAGGCAGAAGTCGATGTACTCGTGGCCGTCGACGTCGTAGAAGCGCGCGCCCTTGGCCCGCTCGACGAACAGCGGCACCGGGGTCGACCAGTCGGCCATCCAGTGCATCGGCACACCGCCGTACAGCGAATGCTGCGCGCGCTCGGCCAGGGCGACGGACTTGGGGTTGCGGGCCAGGAACAAGGCGCGCTCGGCGGCGGCGAAGCGTTCCACGGCGGCGGGGCTGATAGCGCTGGCGGTCATCTGGGCATACCTCGGTAAGAATCTGACGGTATGATATTTTGTGATCACATATTAGTAAATGATGTCGATGAATCCGCTATATTTCGCCGATACACGGTTTTTTGGTGATCACAAATAAGGTGCGCCAGTTCGTCGCTTAGGCACAAAGCGGCGTCTGGAGTACACTCGTGCACATTTTTCACGGAGGCCGCCATGCGTGACTGTAGCCTGACCCTTGCCCAACTGCCGGCGCCGCCGCTGGAGGCGCTCGATGGCCGATAACCTGCAGGAGCAGCTGTACCAGAAGATTCGCGAGGGCCTGCTGGCCGGGCGTTTCCAGCCCGGCGAACGGCTGAAGATCCGTGACCTGGCGGCGCAGTGGGGCACCAGCCCGATGCCGGTGCGCGCGGCGTTGCAGCGGCTGGTGGCCGAGGGCGCGCTGGAGGGCGAGCCGCAGCGTTCGGTGCGGGTGCCGGCGATGACCCGCGAGCGCTACGAGAACATCTTCCAGGTGCGCCTGGGCCTGGAAGGGCTGGCGGTGGAACTGGCCACGCCGCGCCTGCAGGCGGCCGATCTGGCCCTGCTGCGCGACTGCGTGGCACGCATGGATGCGGCCATCGAGCAGCGCCAGGTGCAGGACTACCTCCGCGCCAACAGCCAGTTCCATCTGCACCTGTACGCCGCCTGCGGCAACCCGGTGCTGCTGCGCTCGATCGAGTCGCTGTGGCTGCAGATCGGCCCCTTCTTCAACCGCCTGTTCACCGGCGCCGACCTGTCGCTGCGGCTCAACGACTTCCACGAGGACGCCTTCGCCGCCATCGAGGCCGGCGACGCCAAGGCCGCGCGTCAGGCGATGGAGCAGGATCTGCTGTACTTCGCGCGCTTTTTGCTCAACCTGCTGGCGCTGGAGCAGGGCGAGGGGTGAGGCGCTGCTCCCCAACGGCGTCGGGGGCAGTCCTGCAGGCTGGGTTAGCCGCCAGCATGGTCAGTGCGGCGGGCGGCACTTTCGCGGCGGGGTGACCCAGCGCCGCTGCCCGGCCCTCAGCTTTCCAGCCAGACGTCGCGGCACCAGTGCCACACCGAGTCCCAGCTCTCGTCGGTCAGCTCGCCCTCGTCGCCGTCCCACAGCCAGACCTGGCCTTCCACGTCCACCGCGTAGTAGTCGCGGCCGCTCTGGCACAGCGGCACCAGGTCGCGCGGCAGGCCCAGGCTCCAGGCCTCGGCGGCCACTTCCGGCAGGTAGGTGTGCGATTGCGGGTCGCTGGCGGTGACCGGCTCCAGGCGGCCGTAGACCACGTCGCTGACCTTGAGCAGGAACTCGCGCAGCTCGAAGGGCAGGTGGATGAGGATCTGCTCCTGGATCTCCACCAGGGTTTCCTCGTCCGGCAACTCCAGCGGCACCGGCACCGGTTCGTTGAGTTCGCGCAGCTGTTCGATGACTTCTTCCACGGGGGCAACCTCCTGATCAATGCGGCGGGCTTTATACCCCAACAGCCTGCTGGGGCGGTATCGGTGCGCGACGGCTTCAGCCGGCGTGGAAGAAGGCCAGCTTGTTGCCGTCCGGATCGCGGAAGTAGCCGATATAGAAGCCGGGCATGCGTTCGCCCGGTGCGCCTTCGTCGCTGCCGCCGAGGCTCAGCGCCTTGGCGTGCAGTTCGTCGACCTTGGCCCGCGAGCCCGCCACCAGGGCGGTCATGCAGCCGTTGCCGACGCAGGCCTGCTGCTGGTCGTAGGGCAGGCAGACGCCGAACATCGGCTGCTTCATGCTGGTGCCGAACAGGGTCAGCCGGCCGATATCTACCAGCGGCTTGGCGCCGAGGCCGGCGAGCAGCTCGCCGTAGAAGGCCTTGGCCTTGTTCAGGTCGTGGGTACCGACTGTGGTGTATCCGATCATCCGCGCGTGCTCCTCGAGGTAGGCGCTATCACTCTAGCCGAAAGTCGACGGGCAAAAGAAACCCGGGACAAGCCCGGGTTGCTGTGTTGCGCGGCGCGATCAGTTCTGGCGGATGCCGGCGATCAGCCAGGGCTGGTTGTCGCCCTGGGCGCGTTCCAGGCGCCAGCTTTCGCTGAACGGCTCGCCCTGGTCGAAACGCGAGGTTTTGGCCACGCCGCTGAAGGTCAGGGTGGCGGTGGTCTTCTCGGCATCGTCGTCGACGCCGTCCAGCTGCACGGCCAGCTCGTCGATGTAGGTGGACTGGAAGCCCTCGCCCAGTTCGGCACGTTCGCGCTTGAGGAAGTCCAGCAGCTGCGGGGTGACGAACTCGGCGATCTTGTCCATCTCGTCGGCGTCCCAGTGCTGCTGCAGGTTCATGAAGTGCTCGCGACCGGCGGCGATGAAGCTCTGCTCGTTGAACCAGGCCGGGGCGTTGATCACCGGACGGGCCGCGGCAGCGGCGTTGCCGCCGAAGATCGAGGTCGGCGCGGCGCTGGCCGGCATTTCGCGCTGGTAGGGTGCGCCGGCCGCGGCGACTTGCGGCTGCTGGCGGGCGCGACGGGCGGCGAGGAAGCGGAACAGCAGGAAGGCGATCAGGCCGAAGATCAGCATGTCCATGATCTGCAGGCCTTCGAAGCCGTCACCCATGAACATCGAGGCGAGCAGGCCGCCGGCGGCTAGACCGGCCAGCGGGCCGAGCCAGCGCGAGGCGCCGCTGGCGGCGGCCGGTTGGCGACCGGCGGTCGGGGCGGTGGCGGCCGGCTGCGTGGGCTGGGCCTGACGGGTCTGGTGGCTGGGCGCGGAGCCGAACGACTTGCCGCCGCCGAAGCGCTTGGCATGGGCCTCGAAGCTGAAGGTCAGGGCCAGGCACAGGACCATGGCGATACTGAGGAAACGCTGCATCACGGTTTTCTCTCTGGTGGAAAGGCGTGGCGGCATCTTGCCCGGCATGGGCGGCGATGACTAGTGACAGAATGTTTCCGGCTTTTGCTTTGCGCCGCGACGGTGCAGCATGGCGGTCGAGTCGAGCCTGTCCGGAGCCGCCACCTTGTATCAGCCGAAAGCCTTCGCCGTGAGTGATCTTGCCGCCCTGCACCAGTTGATCGAGCAGAGCCCGCTGGCGACCCTGGTCAGCCCGGGCGCAAACGGCCTGCAGGCCAGCCATCTGCCGTTGCTGCTGGTGGCGCAGGAGGGCGAGTTCGGCACCCTCTACGGTCATTTCGCCCGGGCCAACCCGCAATGGCGCGAGCTGAACGGCGACGCCGAGGCGCTGGCGATCTTCCAGGCCGGCGAGGCCTACGTCAGCCCCGGCTACTACCCGAGCAAGGCCGAGCACGGCAAGGTGGTGCCGACCTGGAACTACCAGGCGGTGCACGTGCGCGGCCGGCTCGAGGTATTCGACGAGCGCGAGCGCCTGCTCGATCTGGTCGGCCGCCTCAGCGCCCATCACGAGCGGGGGCGGGCGCAGCCCTGGGCGGTAAGCGATGCGCCGGCCGACTATATCGACGGCATGCTGCGCGCCATCGTCGGCTTCGCCCTGCCGATCCGGCGGATCGAGGGCGTGCGCAAGCTCAGCCAGAACAAGGGCGCCGCCGACTTCGCCGGCGTGCGCGAGGGCCTGGCGCAGTCCTCGCGGGCGGAGGAGCGGCGGATCGCCGAGGCGATGGCGGGTCTGAAACGCTAGGCTGTCGCCGGGCCGCCCAGGCGGTGCGCATCACGGCCTTGTCGGGATTGCGCCCCGGTGTGCGGTTGCTCCTGTAGCCGGATGCAATCCGGGCCTGTGCACGAGGATTTTCCGCGGATTGCCTCCGCGCCGCGCATGCGCGCCATTTCCCCTTCAGCGGCGCAGCAGCAGGGCCAGCGCGCCGCAGCGCAGCTGGCCGCGCAGGAAGGCGCGGAATTCGGCGGCGTCTTCCTCGGGGTGGCGCAGCCAGTGCACGAAGCTGCGCAGGTAGGCGCCGGTGAGCAGGGTCTCTTCGGCGATGCGGCGCAGGTGCAGGGTCTGTCGCCCGGCGGCCTCGCGCCACCACTGCACGGTGCGGCTGACGCGCATCAGGCCGAGCAGCTGCAGGTGGATATGCCCGGGTTCGAGCTTGTACAGCAGCATCTGCCCGGTCACCGCGCGGTGCGCGGCGAGGCTGTCGAGCCAGGCCAGCAGGCAGGCTTCCAGGCGCTGTTCGGCGTTCAGTTCGGCGAGGTCGGGCTGGCGCGCGCGGGCCAGCATGGCCAGGTCGGCGCGGTCGAACCAGGCTTCGACCAGGGCGTCCTTGTCGCGATAGTGCGGGGCGATGTCGTCCAGTCCGGCGCCGAGGGCGGCGGCCACTTCGAACAGGTGCAGGCGCTCCCAGCCGCAGACGTCGGCCAGCTGCAGGGCGCTGTCGAGGATGCGGGCGGGGGTGAGGGCGGCTTTCTTCATCGGTTCACCTCGCCTTCGAGTATGGCCGCGCCGCCGCCAGGCAGGGCCTGAAACGACAAACGGAAGCCGTGGCTTCCGTTTGAGTGGGTAATGGCCCGGATTGCATCCGGGCCGGGCAGTGCCCGTCAGCGCCAGTTATAGAGTTCCTTCTCCGAGACCGAATGCATCGGCGCGGCGAGGGCCTGGAAGGCCTTCATCGAGGCCCAGATGCGGCCGTTCAGCTCGCTCTGCGCGGCCAGCTCGCCGAGCACCACATCGGCCTCGCGCTGCATGGCGTCGAGCACCTCGTCGGGGAAGCGCTTGAGCAGGGTGCCGCTCTTCTTCAGCTGATCCAGGGCCAGGGCGTTGTGGTAGACGTAGTCGTCGAGCATGTCCTGGCTGGCGCCGCGGGCGGCCTCGGTGAGGATCGCCTGCAGGTCGGCCGGCAGGCTGTCCAGGGCCTTCTGGTTGACCAGCAGCTCGAGCACCGCCTGTGGTTCCTGCCAGCCCGGGTAGTAGTAGTACTTGGCCGCCTGCTGCAGGCCGAAGGCCTGGTCGTTGTAGGGGCTGACCCAGTCGGTGGCGTCGATGGCGCCGGTCTGCAGGGCGGTGAACACCTCGCCGCCGGGGATGTTGACGGTGATCGCGCCGAGCTTGGCCAGCACCTCGCCGCCCAGGCCCGGGGTGCGGATCTTCAGGCCCTTGAGGTCGTCCAGCGAGTTGATTTCCTTGTTGAACCAGCCGCCCATCTGCATGCCGGTGTTGCCGACCACGAAGGGCTTCACCCCGTGCGGCGCATAGGCCTCGTCCCACAGCGCCTGGCCGCCGCCCTTGCTCAGCCAGGCATTCATTTCCAGGGTCGACAGGCCGAACGGCACCGAAGTGAAGAACTGCGCGGTGTTGACCTTGCCCTTCCAGTAGTAGGCAGCGCCGTGGCCCAGCTCGGCGGTGCCGCGCGACACGGCGTCGAACACCTCCAGCGGCGGCACCAGTTCGCCGCCGGCATAGACCTTGATGGTCAGGCGGCCGTCGCTCATGGTCTTGACCCGCTCGGCCAGGCGCTCGGCGGCGGTGCCCAGGCCGGGGTAGTTCTTCGGCCAGGCGGTGACCATCTTCCACTGGTAGGTCTGCGCCGGGGCGGCGGTCTGCTCGCTGCCGGCCTGGTCGTCCTTGCAGCCGGCCAGGCCGAGGGCGGCCAGCAGGGCCGCGGTGGCGGTGAAGAGATGACGGCGATTCATCGGGGCTTCCTTATTGTGGGTTCTCAATCCCGTGGTCCGGAGGCGAATCGGGCGATGGTCAAAGCGCCTCCAGCTTGGCGTAGCTGAGCATCAGCCACTTGCTGCCTTCGCTTTCGAAATTCACCTGCACCCGCGCCTGCGCGCCGGCACCCTCGAAATTGAGGATGGTGCCCTCGCCGAACAGGCTGTGACGCACGCGCTGGCCCAGGTTGAAGGGGGTCTGCGGCACGGCGCTGCCGGCGAACAGGCTGCCACCGCCCATCGCACTGGTGCTCATGGGCCGGCTGACGCTGTTGCTCAAACGCACTTCCTGAATCAGCGGTGCGGGGATTTCGCGGACGAAGCGCGACACCTTGTTGTAGGTCTCGCTGCCGTACAGACGGCGGGTTTCGGCGTAGCTGATCACCAGCCTGTGCATGGCACGGGTAATGCCGACATAGGCCAGGCGGCGTTCTTCTTCCAGGCGGCCCGGTTCTTCCAGGCTCATCTTGTGCGGGAACAGACCCTCCTCCATGCCGACCAGGAACACCAGGGGGAACTCCAGGCCCTTGGCGCTGTGCAGGGTCATCAGTTGAATGCTGTCCTCGTTCTCGGCGGCCTGGGTGTCGCCGGCCTCCAGCGAGGCGTGGGTGAGGAAGGCCTGCAGCGGGGTCAGCTCCTCGTCTTCGTCGTTCTCGAAGGCGCGCGCGGCGCTGACCAGTTCTTCCAGGTTCTCCACCCGCGCCTGGCCCTTCTCGCCCTTTTCCGCCTGGTGATAGGCGATCAGCCCGCTCTGCTCGATGACGGTCTGGGTCATCAGGTGCAGGGGCATGGCTGCGACTTTCTCGTCGAGGTTATTGATCAGATCAATAAACGCGGTCAGCGCACCAGCCGCTTTACCGGACAGAGCTTTGGTAGCGAGCATGCGACGAATAGCTGCCCACATCGGTAATTCATGTTCCCGAGCGAACTGACGAATGTTCTCTACCGTTTTTTCGCCAATACCGCGGGCGGGCACATTAATGATTCGTTCGAGAGCGGCATCATTGTCCCGGCCGTCGAGCAGGCGCAGGTAGGCCATGGCGTTCTTGATCTCGGCACGCTCGAAGAAGCGCTGGCCGCCGTAGATGCGGTAGGGGATCTTCTCGCGCAGCAGCGCCTCTTCCAGCACCCGCGACTGGGCGTTGGAGCGGTAGAGGATGGCGATCTCGCTGCGTTTCAGGCCCTCCTTGCGCAGCGCGTCCTCGATGCTCTCGACCACGTAGCGCGCTTCGTCGTGCTCGTTGAACGCGGCGTACAGCGCCAGCGGCTCGCCGTCGTCGCCGTCGGTCCAGAGTTCCTTGCCCAGGCGCCCCTGGTTGTTGGCGATCAGCGCGTTGGCGGCCTTGAGGATGCCGGCGGTGGAGCGGTAGTTCTGCTCCAGGCGGATCAGCTGGGTACCTTCGAAGTCGCTGGAGAACTGCTGGATGTTCTCGATCCGCGCGCCGCGCCAGCCGTAGATCGACTGGTCGTCGTCGCCCACCACCATCAGGCTGTCGCCGCCCTGGGCCAGCAGGCGCAGCCAGGCGTACTGCACGGCGTTGGTGTCCTGGAACTCGTCGACCAGGATATGGCGGAAGCGCCGCTGGTAGTGCTCGAGCAGGCCCGGCTTGTCGCGCCACAGGTCGAGGGCGCGCAGCAGCAACTCGGAGAAGTCGATCACCCCGGTGCGCGCGCAGGCCGCCTCGTAGGCCTCGTAGATGCCGCGCATGGTGGCCAGGAACAGGTCGCCGCCGGCCTGGATATGCTGGGGCCTTAACCCCTCATCTTTTTGCCCGTTGATAAACCACTGCGCCTGCTTGGCCGGCCAGCGCTGCTCGTCCAGACCGAGTTCGCGGATCACCCGCTTGATCAGGCGCTGCTGGTCGTCGGAGTCGAGAATCTGGAAGTTCTCCGTCAGCCCGGCTTCCTGCCAGTGCGCGCGCAGCAGGCGGTGGGCCAGGCCGTGGAAGGTGCCGACCCACATGCCGGCCGGGTTGTGGCCGAGCATCTGCTCGATGCGCGCGCGCATTTCGGCGGCGGCCTTGTTGGTGAAGGTCACCGACAGGATCGAATGGGGCGAGGCGCCCACCGCCTGGATCAGCCAGGCGATGCGGTGCACCAGCACGCGGGTCTTGCCGGAACCGGCGCCGGCCAGCACCAGTTGGCGCCCCAGCGGGGCGGCCACGGCCTGGACCTGGGCGTCGTTGAGAGAAGCGATCAGGAGTTCGGGGTCGTTTTGCATCGCGGCATTCTAGGGGGCGCGGCCACGTCGGGCAAACCGCGCGCGGCGCACGGCGGCAGCTGACGACCGGCGGGTCAGCGCGGCGACCGGCGAACCAGGGCGGCGGCGGCGCGGACGGCCCGTCGAAAGTTAGGCGCGAGCGGGTGAAATTGGTCACATCTTGGTTGGGCGATGCGTCTGTCTCGGGTATTCTGCCGCGACGCCTAGGCACCATTACAAGAAAATCGCCTATGACCGCCACCACTAGCGCCGTAGTCCCTGAAGTGACGCTGGATCCGTACGCGGCCGAACAGCTGTTCGCCACGGATATCGCCGTCGAACGTACCCGCCTGCTCTACCAGGGCTCGCGCCTGCCCACCCTGTTGATGCTGCTCACCGGCCTGGCCTGTGCCTTTCTGTTATGGAGCGAGCAGCGCGCGCCGCTGCTGGCCGCCTGGCTGGGCTGGATGGTGCTGCTGGTATTGCTGCGCCTGGTGCAGGTCAAGGCCTTCGACGCCGCGCTGCCCAGCCGCCAGGCCGAAGCCCACTGGCGCCGGCGTTTCCTGTTCGGCGCCGGGGCCTCGGGGCTGACCCTGGCCTTCGCCGCCATCGTCCTGGTGCCAGCCGATGCCTTCTATCAGCAGGCGCTGCTCTACGGCCTGATCGCTGCGGCGATCCTCTCCGCCAGCGTCGCCTACGCCGTCAGCCTGCCGGCTTTCCTCACCTTCGCCTTGCCCTGCCTGCTGCCCTCGGTGGCCTTCCTGCTGGCCGAAGGCAACAACCTGCAGCGCGGCTGGGGCGGGCTCGGGGTGATCCTCTCGCTGGCCTTGCTGGTGGTGGCCTGGCAGGTCAACCGCCTGGTCCAGCGCAGCCTGCTGCAGCGTTTTCACAACCAGGCGCTGATCGCCAACCTGGAGCACGCCAAGCTGCGCGCCGAGGGCCTCAACGAGGAACTGGCGCGCGAGGTGGAGCAGCGCCGGCGCGCCGAGCGCGAGCTGCGCGGCGCCCATGGCGAGCTGGAAATGCGCGTGGCCGAGCGCACCCTGGAACTGGACGAGGCGACCCACGCCCTGGGCAAGAGCCAGGCGCGCCTGGCCCTGGCCTTGGAGGCCAGCGAACTGGGCCTGTGGGACTGGGATCTGGAAAGCGACCAGGTGCACCACTCGCACTTGCGTGAGCTGTTCGGCCTGGACGCCGAGCAGGTGCAGGTGATGCTGCGCGACCTGACCCCGCGCCTGCACCCGGACGACCTGCCGACGCTGCGCCGCGCCCTAGTCGAGCATATGAAGGGGCGCAGCGACGGCTATCAGGTGGAATACCGGTTCAAGCACGCCGACGGCCATTGGCTGTGGATCGAGGACCGTGGTCGCGCGGTGGAGCGCGACGCCACCGGGCGCGTGCGGCGCATGCTCGGCACCCGCCGCGACGTCAGCGCGCGGCGTCAGCAGGAGCAGCAGCAGCGCCTGGCGGCGACGGTGTTCGAGGCGGCCAGCGAGGGCATCTTCATCCTCGACCCGGACTACCGCCTGCTGGCGGTCAACCGCGCGTTCAGCGCGGTGACCGGCTACGCCCGCGAGGAGGTGCTGGGGCGCACGGTGACCAGCCTGATCGGCAGCCGCGAGATGCGCCGCCAGTACCAGCTGATCCGCCAGGAGCTGGACGGCAGCGGCAGCTGGCAGGGCGAGCTGATCGAGACGCGCAAGAGCGGCGAGCTCTACCCGCAATGGCTGCAGCTCAACCTGGTGCGCGACGCCAGCGGGCGGCCCAGCCATATCGTCGGCTTCTTCGCCGACCTCAGCGCGCGGCGCGAGGCCGAGGAGCGCCTGCGCTACCTGTCGCACTACGACGAACTGACCGGCCTGGCCAACCGCAGCCTGTTCAAGGAGCGCCTGCACGAGGCCAGCCAGCGCGCGCGGCAGAGCGGGCGCAGCGTCGCCCTGCTGCATATCGACCTGGACCGCTTCAAGCTGCTCAACGACAGCCTCGGCCACGAGGTCGCCGACCAGCTGCTGCGGCAGATGAGCCGCCGCCTGACCCAGGCGGTGCCGGAGGCCGACTGCATCGCGCGGCTGTCCGGCGACGAGTTCGCCATCATCCTCGATGCCTACGGCAGCCTGTCCAGCCTGGCGCGGGTGGCCAGCCGGCTGCTGGCCAAGCTGCGCGTGCCGATGGACGTCGGCGGCCACGAACTGGTGGTCAGCGCCTCGCTGGGCATCAGCCTGCTGCCGGACTACGCGCGCGAGATCAGCGCGCTGATCAGCCAGGCCAACATGGCCGTGCAGCACGCCAAGCACCTGGGCGGCAACACCTTCCAGTTCTTCACCGACAACCTGCAGGCCTGCACCCTGGAGCGCCTGCAGCTGGAGAACCAGCTGCGCAAGGCGATCGAGGAGGGCCAGCTGGAGGTGTTCTACCAGCCCAAGCTGTGCCTGGCCGACGACAGCCTGAATGCCGCCGAGGCGCTGGTGCGCTGGCGCCATCCGCAGCAGGGGCTGGTGCCGCCCGGCGAGTTCATCGGCCTGGCCGAGGAAACCGGGCTGATCGCGC
Source organism: Pseudomonas sp. PL-6 (assembly GCF_054110165.1). Lineage (NCBI taxonomy): Bacteria > Pseudomonadati > Pseudomonadota > Gammaproteobacteria > Pseudomonadales > Pseudomonadaceae > Pseudomonas > Pseudomonas sp. PL-6. The sequence goes on from NZ_CM134189.1 coordinate 90,993, forward strand.
CGATCGGCGAATTCGTCCTGCGCCAGGCCTGTCGGCAGGCGCGCGAGTGGCAGCGCCAGGGCCTGGCGGAGATCCGCGTGTCGGTGAACATCTCGGTGCATCAGCTGCGCCAGGGCAACCTGACCAGCCTGGTGCGCCAGGTGCTGGAGGAAACCGACCTGGCGCCGCGCTACCTGGAGCTGGAGCTGACCGAGAGCCAGTTGCTGGACAACGTCGACAGCGTCATCGCCACCTTCCGCCAACTGCGCGAGCTGGGGGTGAAACTGGCGATCGACGACTTCGGCACCGGCTACTCCTCGCTCAGCTACCTCAAGCGCTTCCCGGTGCACTACGTGAAGATCGACCAGACCTTTATCCGCGACCTGTCGCCGGGCGGCGAGGACGCGGCGATCACCCGCGCGATCATCGCCATGGCCCACAGCCTGGAGCTCAAGGTGGTGGCCGAGGGGGTGGAGACCCAGGCGCAGATGGATTTCCTCAAGAGCCAGCACTGCGACGAGATCCAGGGTTTCCTCATCAGCCGGCCGGTGGAGGCCGAGGCCTTCGCCGCCTTGCTGCGTGCGCAGATCGACGCCCCGGTGTACTGAGGCTGTTCCCTCCCTACCCGGGCGCCGCGGGGACGGCCGGGCCGACCGAATCAAAGATGGCTGCCGGCGCGCGCCATCCTGGGAGATGCTGGGGGCTCCCGCTCACGACAAGGAGTTCCCGATGGCCGAAGCCCCATCCCTGAGCCTTGGCCAGCGCCTGCTGCTGGCTTCGCAGCGCATGGCGCCGGTGCCGGTGAAGGCGGCCCTGGTGCAGAAGCTCGGCCCCGAGCAGGCGGCGCAGCTGTCGCCACATCTGCCGCCGGCGCAGCTGCGTGAGCTGATCCTGGCGCTGCCCGTCGAGTTCCTCGCGCAGGTCACCACCCACCTCGACCCGCAGCTGATCCTCGCCACCTACCTCAGCCTGCCCGACAGCCTGCACCTGGAGGTGGCGCGCCGGCTCTGCGTGATCGGCGCCTTCGCCACCGCCGCGCGCTATGCCGAATGCCTGTCGGCCAGGCAGGTCAAGGTGCTGATCTACGGCATCAACGACGCCGACCACGTGCTGCAGATCGCCCGCCATATCCTCGATATCGAGCTGATCGTGCAGAGCCTGCGCAGCTTCTCCACCGCCTACCTGTGCACGCTGACCGAGGCGGCGGCCGCCGACGACAACGTCGCGGTGTCCGCCCGGGTGCTCGCCGGCCTGCCGTTGCCGCGCCAGGCGGATGTCTGCGCCCACCTCAGACCGGCCGTGCTGCGCGAGCTGCTGCCGCAGCTGCTGGCCGCCAACCCGCAACTGCGCGACCTGCTGCCCGAACGCCTGCAGCAGACGATCCTGGCCTAGGCTGCGCCGCCGGCCCTCACTTGGCGAACAGCTGGCCGATATCCTTGAACGCCTTGAACTCCAGGGCGTTGCCGCAGGGATCGAGCAGAAACAGGGTGGCCTGCTCGCCGACCTGGCCGGCAAAGCGCACGTGGGGTTCGATGACGAAGGCCGTGCCACGTGCCTGCAGGCGCTCGGCCAGCGCCTGCCAGTCGTCCCAGGCCAGCACCACGCCGAAATGCGGCACCGGCACGTCGTGACCGTCCACCGGGTTGCGGTGTGCCGCCTCCTGGTGCGCCATCTTCGGCGCTTCATGGATCACCAGCTGGTGGCCGAAGAAGTCGAAATCCACCCACTGCTCGCTGCTGCGGCCTTCGGCGCAGCCGAACAGCTCGCCGTAGAAGTGCCGCGCCGCGGCCAGGTCGTACACGGGAATCGCCAGGTGAAAGGGGGCTAGGGCCATTGCGGAGTTCCTCTTGGTTGTTCGCCTCAGGCTGTTGAAAAACTACCTGCGTTGCCATTGCTGCGTTAAAAACAGGCTCGTGCGCGAGTCCGATCAAAATGCTCATTTACAGCTCGTAAAGTCGCCTGCGACCCCAGCCGTTTTTCGCCTGTTTTTGCGGGGCCGCCATCGGTATTGCACTGGCTGCCTCGCCTACGTTTTTCAATAGCCTGACAGCCTAGCAACAGCCAAATCGATTGAAAGCGGATATCCTTGCTCGCGAGCTCAAATAATTTTGATGGATTGCCGATGCTGCGCGAGTTCAAGACCTTCGTCGCCGTCGCCCGCCTGGGCACCTTCGCCGCCGCCGGTCAGCAGGTCGGCCTGACTCAGTCGGCGGTCAGCGCGCAGATGCGCGTGCTGGAACAGCAGCTGGGCGTGCGTCTGTTCGACCGCAGCGGCCGCGCCGCCGTGCTCAACGCCGCCGGCCGGCATGCCCTGCCGCTGGCCGAGCAGATGCTGGCGTTGTACGCGCAGATGGCGCTGCCGCAGGTGGTGGACCAGTGGCAGGGCGAGCTGCGCGTCGGCGCCATCGCCACCCTGCAGACCGGCTTGCTGGCCGAGGCGCTGCCGCGCTTTCGCCAGCTGGCGCCGCGGGTCGAGCTGAAGCTGGTGCCGGGGGTGTCGCTGCAGCTGCTCAGCCAGCTGGATGCCGGCGAACTGGATCTGGCCCTGCTGATCAAGCCGCCGTTCCCGCTGCCCAAGGAGCTGCTGCAGGTGCCGCTGGCGCGCGAGCCTTTCGTGCTGATCGCGCCGCTGGCGACGGAGGGCGACGAGCCGCTGCGGCTGCTCGCCGAACAGCCGTTCGTGCGTTACGACCGCGCCTCGTTCGGCGGTCGTCAGGTCAGTCGTTTCCTCCGCGAACAGCGCCTGAACGTGCGCGAGGCGCTGGAGCTGGACGAGCTGGAGGCCATCGTGCGTCTGGTGGAGAACGGCATGGGCGTGGCCCTGGTGCCGCGCGCCGGGCTGTGGCTGCAGCGGCCGACGCGGCTGCGGGTGCTCGAGCTGGGCGAGCTGACCTTCCACCGCGAACTGCTCGCCCTGCTGCGCCGCGCTCAGCGCCAGCCGGCGCTGGATTGCCTGCTGCAGTGCCTGCAGGCGTAGACACCCTGCGTGCGCAACCTGCAGAAAAAAGCCCGCACGGCGGCGGGCTTCTGGATCGGGCAGTGGCTGCGGCTTAGAACGCCGGCACCACGGCGCCCTGGTACTTCTCGGCGATAAAGGCTTTGACCTCGGCGCTGTTCAGCGCCTTGGCCAGCTTCTGCATGGCGGCGCTGTCCTTGTTGTCCGGACGGGCCACCAGCAGGTTGACGTAGGGCGAGTCGCTGCCTTCGATGGCCAGGGCGTCCTGGGTCGGGTTGAGCTTGGCTTCCAGGGCGTAGTTGGTGTTGATCAGGGCGAGGTCGACCTGGCTCAGCACGCGCGGCAGGGTGGCCGCTTCCAGTTCGCGCACCTTGATCGCCTTGGGGTTTTCGACGATGTCCTTGGGCGTGGCGAGGATGCCGGCTTCCGGCTTGAGGGTGATCACCCCGGCCTTTTGCAGCAGCAGCAGGGCACGGCCGCCGTTGGTGGCGTCGTTGGGGATGGCCACGGTGGCGCCCTGCGCCAGCTCGCTCAGGTTCTTGACCTTACTGGAGTAGGCGCCGAAGGGCTCGACGTGCACGCCGACCACGCCGACCAGCTCGGTCTTGCGGCTGGCGTTGAACTCGTCCAGGTAGGGCTGGTGCTGGAAGAAGTTGGCGTCGAGGTTCTTCTGCTGCACCTGCAGGTTGGGCTGCACGTAGTCGGTGAATACGCGCACCTTGAGTTCCACGCCTTCTTTGGCCAGCGCCGGTTTGACGAATTCGAGGATCTCCGCGTGCGGCACCGGGGTGGCGGCGACGTTGAGGGTTTCGGCCTGGGCCGAGAAGGCCGCGCAAGCGGCCAGGGCAGTCAGCAGTTTCTTCATTTCAAGGTTCCTTTTGGGAAGGTTCGCGCGGGTCCCGCGGGTGGCGAGTCGCCGCTTTTCATCATTACTTGCGAGAAAAATGTACGACGAGGCGATCACCGACCATCTGCAGCACCTGCACCAGGATCAGCAGGAGGATCACGGTCACCGCCATCACGTCCGGCTGGTAGCGTTGGTAGCCGTAGCGCACCGCCAGGTCGCCGAGGCCGCCGCCGCCGATCAGGCCGCTCATGGCGGTGTAGGAGACCAGGGTGATGGCGGTGACGGTGGCCGCCGCCAGCAGGCCGGGCAGGGCCTCGGGCAGCAGCGCGCGGGTGATGATCTGCCAGGTGCTGGCGCCCATGGCCTGGGTCGCCTCGATGATGCCGCGCTCCACTTCGCGCAGGGCGGTTTCCACCAGACGGGCGAAGAACGGCGTGGCGCCCACCACCAGCGGCGGGATGGCGCCGGCCACGCCCAGCGAGGTGCCGACCAGCAGCTCGGTGAGCGGGATCATCAGGATCAAGAGGATGACGAAGGGCACCGAGCGCAGGATGTTCACCACCAGCGACAGCGCGCCGTAGAGCGCCTTCTGTTCGAACAGCTGGCGCGGGCCGGTGAGAAACAGCAGCACGCCGAGCGGCAGGCCGAGCAGCACGGTGAACAGCATGGAGCCGAGCAGCATGTTCAGGGTGTCGAGGCTGGCCTGCCAGATTTCCGGCCAGAACACGTTGGGCAGCAGTTGTTCGAGCATCAGCGCAGTACCTCCAGATGCACCTCGGCGACGCCGAAGCGCGCCAGCGCGGCGTCGATGTCGCCACCGGTCAGGGCCAGGGTCAGCTGGCCGTAGGGGGTGTCCTTGATGCGGTCGATGCGCCCGGCGAGGATGCTGTAGTCCACTCCGGTCTCGCGCGCCACGGTACCCAGCAGCGGCGCGTAGGTGGCCTCGCCCTGGAAGGTCAGGCGCAGGATGCGGCCCTGCACATGGGCGAAGTCGTCGTGCTGCTCGGCCTCGTCGACGTGCTCGGACTCCAGCACGAAGCGCCGCGTGGTCGGGTGCTGCGGATGGAGGAACACCTGGGCCACCGGGCCTTCCTCGACGATGACGCCGGCGTCCATCACCGCCACGCGGTCGCAGACGCGACGGATCACGTCCATCTCGTGGGTGATCAGCACTATGGTCAGGCCCAGTTCGCGGTTGATCTCGGCCAGCAGCTGCAGCACGGCGGCGGTGGTCTGCGGGTCGAGGGCGCTGGTGGCCTCGTCGCACAGCAGGATCTTCGGCCGGGTGCTCAGCGCCCGGGCGATGCCGACGCGCTGCTTCTGCCCGCCGGAGAGCTGCGCCGGGTACTTGTTGGCGTGCTCCTGCAGGCCGACGCGGGCCAGCAGCTCGGCGACCCGGGCGTCGATCTCGGCGCGGCTCAGCTCGCCGGCCAGGCGCAGCGGCATGGCGATATTGTCGGCGACGGTCTTCGACGACAGCAGGTTGAAGTGCTGGAAGATCATCCCGACCTGCTGGCGGAAGCGGCGCAGGCCCTGGGCATCGAGGGCGGTGACGTCGACGCCGTCGATCGCGATGCGCCCGCCGGAGGGCTCCTCCAGGCGGTTGATCAGGCGCAGCAGGGTGCTCTTGCCGGCGCCGGAATGGCCGATGATGCCGAACACCTGACCGCGTTCGATCTGCAGCGCGGTCGGCTGCAGTGCGGGAATCTCGCGGCCGGCGACGCGGTAGGCCTTGTGGACGGATTGAAACTGGATCACGCGAACGACCTTTTGGGTATGTTCAAGGGCGGGCTCCACGGTAGGTGAGCCGGCCAGCGGGCGCCGGGTGGGCGCAAAAGGGCGCTAGTCTACCCGGCCGTGTTTAGGCCGAGAAAATCTTTGTTGGCCTATGGTTATTACAAAATCGCATTAAAGAGGCAGGTTTTCCGAACAGTCTAGGCGGCTCACGCTCAGCCGCGCTGCGGGCTGAGCAGCAGGCGCGGCACCTGTTGCGGCACGATCGTCTGGCTCAGCTGCGGGCGAAAGGTCGGGTCGAGCTTCTTGATCCGCGCGCTCAGCAGCGCCGCGACCCAAGGATAGTCCTTGGCCTCGCGCACTTCGATGCGCACGGCGCAGCGGAAGGTCACCACGTCCGCCGCCACGCCATCGAGCAGGCGGCGCAGGTGCTCGTTGTCCTGCTTGTCCAGCATCGGCATGGGCACCGCGCTGCTGGCCGCGGCGGGATCGATCAGGTGCGCCGTGGGCGGCTCGGCGACGGCCGGCGCGGGGGCGGCGAGCTTGGCCGGAACGGCGGCGGCCAGGCGCTCGACTGCCAGGCGCTGCTCGCGCAGTTGCGCCTGACGCTGCGCGTCGAGCTGGGCGGCGGCGTCGCGCGCCTGCTGTTCGGCGGCGGCCTGGCGGGCGTCGCGGGCATTCTCGATGGCCTGCTGCAGATCGCCGCTCAGCGCCGGGGCCTGCGGCAGCAGGCTGCGCGCCTGGCCGAGGGGCTTGGCGGCGCGATCCAGATCGCCCTGCAGCAAGGCTTCGCGGCCCTGCTGCAGATAGGCGTCGGCCAGCTGGCGGCGGTACTGCTCGAGACGGGTGTCGCCGGCGGCGCTGCGCTCGAGGGCGGCGAGCTGGGTCTGGGCATCGTCCAGCCGCTCCTCGGCCAGGCTCAGGTCGAGCTGGCGCAGGGCGAGCACCAGCTCGTCGACCGGAGGCAGCGGCTGCTGTGGGGCCTGCTGGCAGCCAGCGAGGAACAGAACCAGCAGCAGAGGGAAACCACGGAAAACGAACGACTTCATGACAGTGCGTCTCGGATTGTGCAAAAAACGCGCAATCATACAGGGTTGCACCGGCGAATTCACGCCGATCGGCAAGGCTCTGGCCCGGATGGTATCCGGGCTACGCAGGGGCGAGGGCGCTATCAGGCGTTGCGCTTGGGCAGGGCGAAGCTGGCGAGAAACAGTGCGGCGGCGCTGACGACTATGGACGGCCCGGCCGGGGTGTCTTGGAACCAGGACAGGCTGAGCCCGGCGCACACCGCCACCAGGCCAAGCAGGCTGGCGCCCAGGGCCATCTGCTCCGGGGTGCGCGCGTGGCGCTGGGCGGCGGCCGCGGGGATGATCAGCAGCGAGGTGATCAGCAGCACGCCTACTATCTTCATCGCCACGGCGATCACCACGGCGATCAGCAGCATCAGCGCCAGGCGGATGGCCGCCACCGGCAGGCCCTCGACCCGCGCCAGCTCCTCGTGCACGGTGATCGCCAGCAGCGGCCGCCACAGCAGCGCCAGCAGCACCAGCACCAGCGCGCTGCCGCCGAGAATCCAGGCCAGGTCGGCTGGGCCGACGGCGAGCAGGTCGCCGAACAGGTAGCCCATCAGGTCGATGCGCACCTCGTGCATAAAGCTCAGCACCACCAGCCCCAATGACAGGGTGCTATGGGCGAGGATGCCCAGCAGGGTGTCCGAAGCCAGCGGCTGGCGCTGCTGCAAAGTCACCAGCAGCACGGCGAGCAGCACGCAGCCGACCGTCACCGCCAGGGTCGGGCTGACGTCGAGCATCAGGCCGAGGGCCACGCCGAGCAGGGCGGCGTGGGACAGGGTGTCGCCGAAATAGGCCATGCGCCGCCACACCACGAAGGAGCCGAGCGGGCCGGCCACCAGGGCCAGCGCCAGGCCGGCGAGCAGGGCGTTGAGGAGAAAATCGGGCATCAGTGTTTGCAGTCCGGGCCGTGGACGTGGGCCGGGCCGTGGATGGTCAGGCCCGGCTTGACCACGCTGCCGTGCAGGTCGTGGTCATGGTCGTGATGGTGGTGGTAGACGGCCAGGCTCTTGGCGTCCTGGCCGAACAGTTCGATAAAGGCCGGATCGAAGCTGACCTGTTCCGGGTGGCCGGAGCAGCACACATGGCGATTCAGGCAGACCACCTGGTCGGTGGCGCTCATCACCAGGTGCAGGTCGTGCGAGACCATCAGCACGCCGCAGCCGTGGCGCTCGCGCAGGCGCGAGATCAGCCGGTACAGTTCGGCCTGGCCGGCGACGTCGACGCCCTGTACCGGCTCGTCCAGCACCAGCAGTTCGGGCTCGCGCAGCAGCGCGCGGGCCAGCAGCACGCGTTGCAGCTCGCCGCCGGAGATGCCCTGCAGCGGGCTGTCGATCACCTGTTCGGCGCCGACTTCGGCCAGCGCGGCCAGCGCGCGGGTGCGGTCGACCCCCGGCACCAGGCGCAGGAAACGCAGCACCGACAGCGGCAGGGTGGCGTCGACGTGCAGCTTCTGCGGCATGTAGCCGATGCGCAGGCGCGGCTTGCGCCAGACGCTGCCGCGCTCGGCCTGCAGCAGGCCGAGGACGACGCGCACCAGGGTGGTCTTGCCGGCGCCGTTGGGGCCGATCAGGGTGACGATTTCGCCCGGGCGCACGCTCAGATGGGCGTCTTCCAGCACCGCCTGGCCGTTGAAGCTGACGCTCACCTGCTCCAGCCGGATCAGCGCCTCGTTCATGCCTTGTCCTTGCAGCCGGCGCAGAGGCCGACCACTTCCACGGTCTGCGCTTCGACGGCGAAGCCGACGCCGGCGGCGCCCTCGACTATGGCCTGGCTGATGGCCGGCTGTTCCAGCTCGATGGCGGCATGGCAGGCGCGGCAGATCAGGAACTGACCCTGGTGCGCGTGCTCCGGGTGGCTGCAGCCGACGAAGGCGTTGAGCGAGGCGATGCGGTGCACCAGGCCGTTTTCCAGGAGGAAATCCAGCGCCCGGTAGACGGTCGGTGGCGCGGCGCGGCGGCCGTCCTCGTCGCTCAGCACGCCGAGGATGTCGTAGGCGCCGAGCGGCTTGTGGCTGGCCCACACCAGCTCCAGCACGCGCTTGCGCAGGGCGGTCAGGCGCAGGCCCTGGCGCGCGCAGATGGACTCGGCCTCGGCCAGGGCATGGCTGACGCAGCGGGAGTGGTCGTGGGGGCGCGAGGCCAGGGGCGTGTCGGTCATGGGCAAGGACGGCGCGGGCTGGAGACGTTATTATATTACCCGTTCAATCCCGCCCGAGTATGCCCCGTGTCGCGTCTTTTCTGTCTCGTTGCCCTGCTGTTCGTCGCCAATGCCCAGGCCGAGGTGCGCCTGCTCACCAGCATCAAGCCGCTGCAACTGATCGCCGCGGCGGTACAGGACGGCGTCGGCGTGCCCGATGTGCTGCTGCCCCCCGGCGCCTCGCCGCATCACTATGCGCTGCGTCCGTCCGACGTGCGCCGGGTGCGCGAGGCCGACCTGCTGTACTGGATCGGCCCGGACATGGAAGGCTTCCTGCCGCGGGTGCTGGATGGGCGCGGCAAGCCGGACGTGGCGGTGCAGGAACTGCCCGGCCTGAGCCTGCGTCATTTCGGCGACAGCCATGCTGAGCACGAGCACGAGCACGAGCACGAGCACGAGCACGAGCATGACGAGCATGGCCATGATCAGGCGGACGACGGCCTGGGTCACGATCACGACCATCGCCCCGGCAGCCTCGACGCCCACCTCTGGCTGCTGCCGGCCAACGCCCGGGTGATCGCCGCGCGCATGGCCGCCGACCTGGCCAATCTCGACGCCGCCAATGCTGCGCGCTACGCCGCCAACCTGCAGGCCTTCGAAGCCCGTCTGGATGCACTGGATGGCCGTATCCGCCCGCAGCTGGCGAGCATCGCCGACAAGCCCTATTTCGTCTTCCACGAGGCCTACGACTACTTCGAGGCCGCCTACGGGCTCAAGCACGCCGGCGTGTTCAGCGTGCTCGGCGAGGTGCAACCCGGCGCCCGCCACGTCGCCGCCATGCGCCAGCGCCTGCAGCAGGCCGGTCCCAGCTGCGTGTTCAGCGAGCCGCCGCTGCGCCCGCGCCTGGCGGAAACCCTTACCGCCGGCCTGCCGGTGAAACTGGCCGAGCTGGATGCGCTCGGCGGCGAGCTGCCGGTGAGCGCCACGGGCTACGAGCAACTCCTGGAAAACCTGGCCAATGGCCTGACGGAGTGTCTGGGTAGTCTGTAACACGAGTCTCGCTCTGCTTCCGGGTGAGGTCCTCATAATTCGTAGCGCCCTCTCGCGGCGGTGCGCGTGGGAGGGCTTTAGCCGCGACCAGCCGGGCTACGAACTGTAACCACCCGTACGTTGCCGCTCGCAGTCGCTAACCACTAGGCTTGCGCTTTTGTCGCGAGCGCCCGCCATGTCGCCATCCGCACCTCGCCCGTCCAACGCCACGCTGGTGCTGCTGGCCTCGCTCTATTGCGCGCAGGGCCTGCCGTCCGGGTTGATCGCCCACTCGCTGCCGGTGCTGCTGCGCCAGCACGGCGTCGACCTGGCGCTGATCGGCCTGCTCAAACTGCTGGCGCTGCCCTGGCTGCTCAAGGTGTTCTGGGCGCCCTGGATCGACCGCCTGGCTTCACCGCGCTTGGGCCATCACCGCGGCTGGATTCTGCCGCTGCAGGCAGGCGTGATCCTCTGCGTGGCTGCGTTAGCCACGTTGGCGCCGCAGACCCTGTTCGGCTCAGGCCTGTGGCTGCTGCTGGGCCTGCTGCTGACGATCAATCTGCTGGCGTCCACCCAGGACATCGCCACCGACGGCCTTACCGTGCGCCTGCTGCCCGAGCGCTGGCGCGGCCTGGGCAACAGCCTGCAGGTGGGCGGCTACAAGGTCGGCATGATCGTCAGCGGCAGCGGCCTGCTGCTGGTGATCGACCCGCTGGGCTGGAACCTTGCCGTTGGTCTGCTGGCCGGGCTGATTCTGCTGATGACCGTGCCGATCTGGCTGTTCCCCGAGCGCCGGGTATTGCCCTTCCAGCCAGCATTGGCGGAAAGCGCACTGGGCCCGCGTCTGCTGCTCGAGCACTACCGCGGCCTGCTGGCGCAACCCGGCATGCTGCTGTGGCTGGCAGTGGTGCTGACCTTCAAGCTGGGCGACTCGCTCGGCTCGCCGATGATCAAGCCGATGCTGGTGGACCAGGGCTGGAGCACCGCGGCGCTCGGTCAACTGACCCTGATCAGCAGCCTGGCCGGCATCGCCGGCGCCCTGCTCGGCGGCCTGCTCTACGCCCGCATCGGCGTGCTGCGCGCGCTGATCCTGTTCGGTGCCCTGCAGGCTCTCGGCATCGCCGCCCTGGCACTGCTGGTGGGGCAGGGCGGCAATATCGGACTGGTCTACGCCGTGACCCTGTTCGAGCAGGTGGCCGACGGCATGTCCACCGTCGCCCTGTTCGCCGCCATGATGCGCATGTGCCGCCCCGAACACGAAGGCGCCGATTTCACCCTGCAGGCCTCGGCGCAGTTGCTGCTGTCCGGCTTCGTCGGGGCCAGCAGCGGGGTGTTGGCCAAGGTGTTGGGGTATGAGGGGTTGTTCATCGGGGCGGGGGTGTTGGGTTTGCTGGTGCTGACGGTGGTTTTCATGCATGCGAGTTGGTCGCGACGGGGCCTCTAGAACCAGGTCACGAATAGGGCGTCAGAGACAAATCCATGCTTCGTATGACAGGGCGCACAGAGCACGGGCGTGAACCTGGCGTTGCCCGCCTGGCGGTAGGTATTGTCTGAGCCCTGCCGATAAAGCCAATTTCCCTGGCTGGCCTGTTAGGCTAAGCCGCCGATCTGATTGACAAGGACGTTGCCATGTATCGTCGACTGATACTTCCTCTTATCGCTCCGCTGCTGGTGGTGGGTTGCCAGGCGCAGTCGCAGCCCCTGCCGAAAAGCGAAAAGCTCAGCCCGGAGAAGGTTGCGGCCATCGCCGAGCGAATCGACTCGCAGTACGCCAAGCTATCCGCCGAGCTGCGCAGCCAGGTGCTCACTACAGTGGTGCGCTCGCTGGATGAGATGGTGTTTATCGAAGGGGGCGAGTTCGAGATGGGCGACTTCGGCGCGCCCTGCGATTTCGATCAGACCAATATGGGCACCTGGCCCTATGGCTACGAGCCGGATGAGCTGTGTCCGATTACCCCCAAGTTCCACGATGACTATCTGCATCAGGTGCGTTTGAGTAGTTACTACCTGGCGAGTTACCAAACTCGGCTGGGAGATTTCGATTTATTCCGTACCAGCCAGGGACTACCTTTGTTCGATGTGGAGTATCGAGATAGGAGAGATTTAGCTGGCGAATTTGATCCGAACAAGCCTGCTCCACCCAAAGAATGGCAAGAGGCCAAAGACTATTGTCTGTGGTTGGGGCAGCTCAGTGGCTATCCAGTGGGCTTGCCGACTGAGGCACAGTGGGAATATGCCGCCCGTAATCGTGGACAGTACGTACAATTCCCTACGGATACGGGAAGCCTGGACTATGGGCGTAATATTCCTCGTGATGAAGACACCGACATACATCCCGTTGGACAGTTCGCTCCGAATCCACTGGGCCTATATGATATGGCTGGTAACGCCACCGACTGGGTCAATGACTGGTATGACCCTGATTACTACAGAAATTCGCCTGCTGATAATCCACAAGGGCCAACTACAGGCGCCCAGAAGATTCGTCGAGGGTCAAACTATTTTGAGTCAGGTTGGCAGTCTGCGAATACAGTTCGACGCTGGGCAGATAAGCCAGAGCAGGACGGATATTATCCAGGAACCAGTTTCCGCTGCGCTATTCAGCTCGACCATGAACTTTAAGAGACAAGGGCTCCCTATTGGGAGCCCTTGCTTTTTAGGCTAGCCCGTCGAACTGCCCACTGGATCTTGCCGCGATCAGAACGTCGCGCTTGCGCCATGCGTCTGTGGGTGTCCAAGCCAGCATCACAGTCGGGCTGGAGTCCATTGAGCCCGGTAGACCGCGTACGGCCAGTTGCTCGATAAATTGATTGAACTCCTGCTGCTGCCGTCCATCGAGCAGACGGTTAAGACGATTGAGGCTTTCCATTGCATTGACCTTGGCGCCATTCGGTGAACAATGTTCCATTGCCTCTATGAATTGACGCCAGCGGCGATAAAGGTGGCTGAGTAGCAGGACGATCGCTTTTTCTTGGTATTCCTGAAAGCTTTCCACATAGCTTTCACTAAGCACATACAGCATTGGGCCGACGGTTTGCGGTGGAAGTTTATCTAGAGGTAAGCGCTTGCCATTTATCAGTACGGCGCGATTAGTCAGAAGATAGCGGGCTAGGTTTTCTGCCTCGACCATGGAGGCGCTACGCCTCCTCCACCAAATGGACATCTTTTGAGCACCATTTTCAAACGCCTGGATTGCAGCAGTACCAGGTGCGCTTGCCACTTGATACAAACCCCAAGCCATATAGTTAAAAGCCTCCTGAGAAACCCCCAGCAGATATCGATAATCCACATCAGCCAGTGCTTCACACACCAGCTTCAGCAGTGCGTAGGTTTTCTCCAGATCCACCACGGTCGAGAAGCCACCGCTGGCCCCGGGACCGAATACCAGGCGGCCTTTGCAGTTCACGGCGAGTCGGTCGCTGGCGATGGTGATACCGAACTCGCCACCAATACCGGCACCGAAGGCCGCGCTGGCCTCGGCCTTGATTTCGGCCAGGCTGCTCCATCTGCTACCAGCGTTGGACTGACCGCTGACAATGGCGCCACGCCCCTGTTCGGAAGGGTCGACCCACTGCAGTGCACCGCTCAATGCGCCACCTGCCTGGGCACCGGCGAAGGCATCGCCTTTCAGGCCGATATTGCCGCCGCGGCTGGGGGCGATATGAGGTGAGCCGAGCAGCGCCGTGGCGCCCCCCGCGGCTTCGTCGCCGGGCTTGTAGCGCACGCTGACGCCCGCCGAGGCCTGGGCATGGGCACCGACGAAACAGGACAGCTCCACTTTTCCTTGCAGACGTATGACGCCCAGCGGGCAATCGACCTCGCGCCCTTCCGCGTTGCGGTAGCGCAGGCGCAGTGGGTAGCCGCCTTGGGAGGGGAAGAAGCTGGTGAGCGAAACCGAGCCTTCCGCCAGCGAGAACGCGGCACTGCCCTTGGCGCCGACTTCGATATTGCCCTGGGCTGGATTCCAGTTGTTCACGCCGGCACTGGCGCTGGCAGCAAAGCGCAGGGCATGGGCTTCCGATGAGACGGCGTAGGGGGCGGAGTCATCCGGGTTGCTGGTCCAGTTGGTCTCTTTGTGCAGGGCGTTGAGTAGGTTGTCTTCCTTGCTCGTCCAGCCGACCAGCTTGGCTTCCAATGCGCCGATTGGGCTGGCTTTGCGGCCTTCGCCAATTCCCTTGCGGATATCGTCGAGCAAATCCTTGGCCAATTGACTGCCGAAGGGTTTGCCTGCCAGTACGGTGCTGCGCACCTTGAGTTTCCAGTCCACCTGCTCGTGGTAGCGGGTGCTGATGTAATAGCGTCGGTCCGGTTGGCTGAACAGCACGACTTCGACGACGGTGACACCACTTCGGCGTCTTGTACCTCGTTCTCTTTCGCCGCTGCGGCCACCTCCGTGAGCCAGATCCGGGCGGGTGCCGCTGCCCAGGGTGCTGCTGTCATCCGGCTTGCTCGATAGCCGTCCACGTAGAGTGACGATCTCTGCATCCAGCTCGGCCAGCTTCTTCTGCCGCAGTGCTCGCCAGTTGCTTTCCATCAGGTTGCCGGTGGCGTGAGAAGAGTTGAACCAGGGGGTATAGGATGCGTACCAGTTGCGCGCATCCTGCAGAGTGCGCAGCTGGCCCTGGATGTCTTCCGCGGAGGTCAGCAGGGGGATTTCGTTCTCCTGCGGAGGAGGGGACAGCAGTAGAAGGCCGGCCTGTTCGGCTTTTTCGTTCCAGGCCTGTTTGATGCAGCGGCTGCAGTCGCATGCGTTGCCCTGGGTGCGTTCCTTCAGGCATTCGATGCGTTCTTTGGCCTGGGCCAGCTTCTGCTGCAATTCGTCCATCAATGCCTGTACACGCTGGATTTCGCGCTTCAGTGCCTGGGCTTGTGGTTCGGTCAGCACGTAGTAGTGGGCGTCGCCTGTGATATGCACCACATCGACCAACTCGTCGTTGCATTGGCTGGCACACTGCGCCTGCGCGCTGCTGGGGTCGTTGGCGTGCTGGGCAGGGGGTAACTGTCTTGCCCCGCCAGCGGAGGGCGCCGCTGCGGGCGTTTCATTGGCCGCAGCCTGGGCGGGGAGTTTGAGCTTCCAGCCGGGCTGAATGATGTTCGGGTCGCGAATTATCGGATTGATTCGCTGCAGCTCAGCCATTGTGGTGGCGTGTTGTTGGGCGACTCCGCTGAGGGTATCGCCGCGTTGCACGATGTAAGTCTTGCCGCTCGACATGTCCTTGTCCCTAGCCCGAAAGGCTTTCCAGTTCATCCAGTTTTGCGCCTGTCGTCAGATCCTGGCGCGCCAGGACTGTTCGTGCAGGCTCTGATTTCCAGAATCCCGTGCCATGGCTCAGGGTCAGTCGCAGCCAGCGTTCGTATTGGGCTTTCTGGGTAATGCCGATGTCGTAGGCAGCAAGCAACTGTTGTTGCACGAAGTCTTCGGGAGGCGAGGCTTCGATCACCGCGGCGTAGTCATCGGCCATCTGTGCGGCGATCAGCCGTAGTCGCGCCTTCTCCATCTCTCGCTGTCGTTGTTGACCCAACCATAGCCAGCCGGGCTGTTGCAGCCTGCCGTCCCACGGTTGTGGGCGAGAGGCGTAGCGCCAGCCCAGTTCGTTGCGCCAGGCCAACCCGGAAAACGGGCCAAAGAATGCCTGCCGCTCTCCAGCGCTCAGGGTTTCCAGAAGCGGCTCGATCCAGCGTGGTTCGAAGAAGCGCATCAACTGGTCGGGGCGCTCTTCCGTGCGGACGCAAAGCAGGCTTTGGCAATGTGTAACCGCGGCATTCCAGTGTTGCAGGTCATCCAGATAGAGCAGGCAGCCCGCGTCGCTTTGGGCCAGCAGGGCGTGGGCGTACTCGCTCCACGGATCGTCTGTCGAGCTGATCACCAGCGCTGGGCCCTGCTCGCTCAGGGCCCGATAGGGCGTATCCAGAAAAAGCGGCGCCCATTGTGGCGTGCCCTCTGGCGCTAGCTGATAAAGCCACCTTGGCATATCCGGGTCGGCGGTAGCTTCGAGGATCACGCAGCGAAGGTGTGTATCCGGTGCCTGCTCGAACGGGGAGGGGATCGGGTTCGCCATGTCGCTCATCCGTGATTGTGGATCATGCATTTCCCGCTGGCGTCGAACTCGCAACCAGAGGCAGGCAGCAGGTGTCCGGCTAGGGCCTGGTCGCGGTAGTTGCTGGTGACCATACCGGCTTTATCCGCATCCGCCGGCTTCGCCGCCCCCGGCAGTATCGGCGCCGCCCCCGAGCCGCTGCCCGGTGCGCCTCCGGAGTTGATCTTTATCACCGGGCCGACCAGGGTGATGCCGCCGCCGTCGAGTTTGATAAAGCTGCCGCCGCCCTTGAGGGTCAGTTCGCTGCCTGCCTCCAACACCACCTTGAGCCCGCTGGATAGGTGGATCTCGCTGCCGGCCTGGATGAACTGGCCGTTGCCCAGCTTGATGTGCTGGCTGTCGTCGACGGTGAGGTGGTCGTTGGCCTTGATCTCGGTCTTGCGGTCGGCGTGGGTGGTGCGGTGTTCTTCGGCCTTGAAGTGGCTGTAGGCATTGGCCTCGACGATGTCGTGGCGTTCGTTGCCGACGCGTATCTTCTGGTCGTGCTCGATGTTCTCGTCCCAGTCGCGCTGGGCGTGGAGGTAGATCTGCTCGGCGCCCTTGCGATCCTCGATGCGCAGTTCGTTGTAGCCACCGCCGCCGGGGCTGCTCAGGGTCTTGAATATGCTGCGGGTCTTGTTCGCTGGCAGGTCGTAGGGCACCACATGTTCGGCGTGGTACAGGCAACCGGTGACCAGGGGCTGGTCGGGGTCGCCTTCGAGGAAGGTGACCAGCACTTCCATGCCGATACGCGGGATGGTGATGGCGCCGTAGCGATCACCGGCCCAGCTGGAGCTGACCCGCAGCCAGCAGCTGGTTTTCTCGTCCGCTTGGCCTTCGCGATCCCAGAAGAATTGCACCTTCACTCGACCATATTCGTCGCAGTGGATTTCCTCGCCGACAGGTCCCGTGACCACGGCGCTCTGGCTGCCGAGTATGCGCGGCTTGGGGTGGGCCAACTGGGGACGGTAGGGCACGTTCCAGGGCGTGGCGGTGAAGCGGTTGCGGTAGCCCTGGGTGAAGCCGTCGGCAGGCTGGGTGTCGCTGGTCACCGACTCTTCCAGCACCTGCGGCTGCTTGCCTTCGTGCAGCACTTCGGTGAGCAGCCAGAGCTGGTTCCACGCCTCGCGCGGATGGCCTTCCAGGTCGAGGAAGTGGCCGCTGACCAGGGTCGGCGAGTCGCCGTCGCCCTGGGCCAGTTCGAAGTCGTGGCGGTGGCGCTCCAAGGCGCGCTTGGCCAGGTGCTTGCCGCGTTCGCGGTCGGTATAGCGGCCCGGGTAGTCGTAGTCTTCCAGCTTGGGTTGGGCATCGCCGTCGGCCTTGGCTTCCAGCTGCAGGCGCGGTTTCTCGAAGTCGTAGTCGCGGCGGGTGACCTGGCTGGTGCGGGTTTCCACGCGCACGCCGAAATGCTTGATCACCGGGTCGTCGGCCACCAGGCCGCTGTCCTGCTGGTAGGCCAGCGGTGCCAGGCGCGGGAACACGGTCTGGTCGTCGCCGAAGCACAGTACATGGCCTTCGCTGCTGTGCTGGAAGTGGTAGTGGATGCCTTCTTCCTCGCACAGGCGCTGGACGAAGTGCAGGTCGCTCTCGTCGTACTGCACGCAGTATTCACGCTCGGGGTAGAGCGAGCCGAGCTGGAACTGGTAGGCGTCAGCCTGGATGCCGTGTTCCTCCAGCACCTGGCCGATGATCTGCTCCACCGTCAGGTGCTGGAAGATGCGCTGGTTGGTGCGGTGCGCCAGGTAGGCCAATTGCGGCACCAGGGTCAGGCGGTAGCGCGTCATGCGCTTGCCGGATTCGCCCTGGGCGATGCGGTGGATCAGGCCGTGGATGCCGTCTCCATTGGGGCTGAAGGCGAGGAAGGCGCGCTGGTGCAGCAGGCTCTCCAGATCGAGGTCGGGGCGTTCGCCGATCAGTTCCACGTCGAAGGCGTAAGGCTGGCTGATCGCCTCGCACCCTTTGAACTCGAGCACCTGCAGGTCGTGTTCGACACCGTCGATGCTGAGGCTGAAATGGGTCTGGTTGGCCTGGGCGAACATTCGTTGTTCCTCTCGATCATTCCATGATGGGCGCGCGGCGCGCTCCAGGTTGTAACCGAATCGGCCGCCGCGCGCTGGCAACGGTCGAGGTTTTCGGCAGGCAGCCTGCCGAAACGCAGCGGCCAGGACGATGCCTGGCCGCTGCGGTGACGCGGACGCGATCCCGGCTTAGGCGGAGATCGGGGTACGCCAGTCGTCGGAGCCGGAAGTGCCGGAGACTTCGTGGGTCCAGACGATCTTGCGGTAGGTGAAGTAGACGTCTTCCAGGTGGGTGAAGTGCGCCATGTTCGGGTCCTGGCAGTTCGGCATGCGCGACTGCACGTCGACGATCACCGCGTCTTCCAGTTCGATGGTGAAGTAGTGCTCCTGGGTACCGGTGGAGGAGGTGCGGTACCACTCCAGACGGCACTTGTTCAGACGCTCGCCGGAGGTCAGGGCGTTGAAGATCAGCGGCGAGGACTTGTCGAAGACCTTGGTGATCATCAGCGGCTTGTGCACGCGCTGGCCGGTCGGTTGGCCGGACTGCGGGTCGCGCGGGATGATGACCTGGTGGTTGTAGGCTTGCACCAGAATCTGGTCTTCATGACCTTCCTGGAAAATATTGCCGACCGAGTCCTCGGTGAAGGTACCAGCGGTGATCAGACCTTGTTTGGTGCCTTCGAGGGACAGATACGCGGGTGTTGGCATGAGTGCTCTCCTTGCCTGGGTCATGGATCGTGATCGATCCGGGAGTCAGGCTCATAGCGAGCGGCGTGCCAGGTAATTTAATTTCAATAAAATCAATTAGTTGATATGACCGAGTTGCTGTTTTCGGTCATTGTGAGCGCTGCGTCACGTCTGGTTGCGCAACAAGTTGCGCAGTGCTGTGCAGCTTGTTGCGCAGCCTGCTGCAGGGCCCATGGTCGCTGGGCTGGGCCCGGCCCGGCGGAGGGTTATCCACAGCGGTCTGCGCAAGAAGCTGCCAGGTCGCTCACTCGGCCCAGTGCCGGCCATGGCGCTCCAGCAGGTGCTGCAGCTGCTCCGGGCCGTCGCTGCCGGCCGGGTAGGGACGCGGGCTCTGGTAGTGCTGATGCCAGCCCTGCAGGATGGGGTCGACCCACTGCCAGGCGGCCTCCACCTCGTCGCGGCGCATGAATAGCGTCGAGTCGCCTTCGATCACGTCCAGCAGCAGGCGCTCGTAGGCGTCCCAGCGGCGCTGCTGGCTGAAGGCGTCGGCCAGGTTGAGGTCCAGTTCCACGGGTTTGAGGTGCATGCCCTTGCCGGGGTTCTTGGCCATCAGCTGCAGGCTGATGCGCTCCTCGGGCTGCAGGCGGATCAGCAGCTGGTTGGCCTGGCCCTCGTGGAACAGGCGATGCGGCACCGGCTTGAACTGGATGAGGATTTCCGAGGTTTTCTTCGCCAGGCGCTTGCCGGTGCGCAGGTAGAAGGGCACGCCGGCCCAGCGCCAGTTGTCGATTTCCACCTGCACGGCGACGAAGGTTTCGGTGTCGCTGTCGTTGTCGACGTTCTTCTCGAAGTAGTAGGCCGGCACGTCGTGCCCGCCGATCTTGCCGGCGGTGTACTGGCCGCGCACAGTCTTGTCCTGCACGTCGAGGCCGCTGATCGGCTTGAGCGCCTCGAGAATCTTCACCTTCTCGTTGCGCACCGCCTCGGCGTCGAAGCGCACCGGTGCCTCCATGGCCACCAGGCAGAGCAGCTGCAGCAGGTGGTTCTGGATCATGTCGCGCATGGCGCCGGCATGGTCGTAGTAGGCGCCGCGGTTTTCCACGCCGAGGGTTTCGCACACGCTGATCTGCACGTGGTCGATATGCCCGGCGCGCCACACCGGCTCGAACAGGGCGTTGGCGAAGCGCAGCGCCATCAGGTTCTGCACGGTTTCCTTGCCCAGGTAGTGATCGATGCGAAACACCCGCGCCTCGTCGAACACCGCGCCGATGGCGGCGTTGATCGCCCGTGCCGAGTCCAGCGAATGGCCGATGGGTTTTTCCAGCACGATGCGCGCCTTGGGGCCGGCCAGGCCGGCGTTGGCCAGGTGCGCGGCGATGTCCTCGAACAGGTCCGGCGCGGTGGCCAGGTAGTAGACCCGCACGCGCTCGTCGTCGCGCCCCAGGCGTTTGCTCAGGCGGCCGAAGTCGGCGCTCTGCGCGGCGTCCATGGCGAAGTAGTCGAGGCGCGCGGCGAAGCTGGCCCAGGTGCCGGCATCGAAGTCGGCGCGTGCCACCTGAGCCCGGCAGCGGCGCTCGGCCAGGGCCTGGTAGGCCTCGCGGCTGTGGCTGCTGCGGGCCAGGGCGAGGATGCGCATGCCGGCGTGCAGACGCCCTTCGCGGTGCAGGTGATAGAGCGCGGGCAGCAGTTTGTGCAGGGCCAGATCGCCGGTGCCGCCGAAAACCAGCATGTCGCAGGGGATGCTCAAGAGAGGACTCCGACTCGGTTTAACCTGTGCGCGGCTGCGAGCCATGTAGTATAACTACAAGGCCACTACAACCGCCGGCCACCGATCATAACCGAGCCATGTCCGGTCGAGCGCCGCGCTTGACCCTTTTCTTCATAGAGCCGAATCCGTGAATCTGTTGCAACACATCGCCCAGTCGCGCCACCTGCTGCGCAAGTCCGAGCTCAAGGTGGCCGACCACGTCCTGCTCGACCCCGCTTCGGTGATGCACAGCTCCATGGCCGAGCTGGCCCATAGCGTCGGCATCAGCGAGCCGACCATCGTGCGTTTCTGCCGCGCCATCGGCTGCAGCGGCTTCCAGGACCTCAAGCTGAAGCTGGCGCAAAGCCTGGCCGCCGGCGCCAGCTTCGGCCAGTTCGCCATCCACGAGGACGACTCGGTCGCCGACTTCAGCCTGAAGATCTTCGACACCACCCTGCACACCCTGATGGAGGTGCGCGAGAAGCTCGACCCCGAGGCGCTGCAGCGTGCCATCGCCGCCTGCGCCCAGGCGCAGCGCGTGGAGTTTTACGGTTTCGGCGCGTCCGGCGCGGTGGCCGCCGATGCCCAGCACAAGTTCTTTCGCCTGCTGCTGACCGCCGCCGCCTACTCCGACCCGCATATGCAGGCGATGAGCGCGGTGACCCTCAAGCCATCCGACGTGGCCATCTGCATCTCGCAGTCGGGGCGTTCCAAGGACCTGTTGATCACCGCCAACCTGGTGCGCGAGTCCGGCGCCACGCTGATCACCCTGTGCCCGAGCCAGACCCCGCTGGCCGACCTGGCCACGGTCAACCTGGCCATCGACGTGCAGGAAGACACCGAGATCTACACCCCGCTGACCTCGCGCATCGCCCACCTGGTGGTGATCGACGTGCTGGCCATGGGCGTGGCCATGGCGCGCGGGCCGAGCCTGGTCAACCACCTCAAGAGCGTCAAGCGCAGCCTGCGCAGCCTGCGCCTGTCGCCGAAGTCGCTGCGCAACGTCGAGGACTGAGCGCAGCCGGTTTCACCGGCTGTTCATGTGGGCGCCGTCAAAGCGTCATCTGCCCGGAGGATGCTGAAGGCTCCAGTCCTCGTTCCGGGAGAACCGAGATGCCTCGTATCTTCGATGACGCGCCACTGCAGGCCAAGCCTGACGCCAAGACCCGCCGCAAACTCCAGGACCAGCGCCGCATGGCCTATCGCCGGGCCATCGAGGCCTACGCCGAGCAGTGCCAGCTGCAGCGCGAACTGGCCGACTATCCCGACCTGATCCCCGCCGGCTACCTGCTGGCCGGCGCCCAGCGCAACGCCGCCTGAACCCCGCCTGCGCCCGGCGCTCGCCGGGCCGGCCCGCCAGGGTTGCCCGATCCTGCGGACTTATTGCCCGGTTCTGCCGATCTGCGCGCGGGCCGACGACAGCGCCCGCGCGCCCCTCTAGAGTGATGCTCTGCCCCGCTGCGCATGACGCACGCGGGCCAGCGTGACCTGTCGGCCCTGGCGCCGGCTATCCAAGACCGGCCTGAAAAAGGTGGCAAACCATGATTACCCTGAACCTCAATGGCCAAGACCATGAGCTCGACATGGCCGACGACATGCCGCTGCTGTGGGCCTTGCGCGACGTCGCCAATCTCACCGGCACCAAATACGGCTGCGGCATGGCGCTGTGCGGCGCCTGCACGGTGAACGTGGAGGGGCAGCCGACCCGCTCCTGCGTGACCCCGGTATCGGCGCTGGTGGGCAAGCGCATCACCACCATCGAGGCGGTCGGCGAAGACGCCGTGGGTAAGGTGGTGCAGGACGCCTGGCGCCGGCTCGACGTGGTGCAGTGCGGCTACTGCCAGTCCGGGCAGATCATGGCCGCCACGGCGCTGCTCAGCGGCAACAAGGCGCCGAGCGACGCCGATATCGACGCGGCCATGAGCGGCAATATCTGCCGCTGCGCCACCTATGTGCGGATTCGCGCCGCCATTCACGACGCCGCCAAGCAACTGGCCTGAGGAGAGACGCAGCATGGGCAAGATCGAAATCCCCGATAGCGCCGCCCGCGGCATCCTCAATCTCAGCCGGCGCAGCCTGCTCAAGGGCGCCGGCGGCCTGGCTCTGGGCATCTTCTTCGCGCCGCTGCTGCGCGGTATGGAGGCGCTGGCGGCAGGTAGCCCGCTGGAGCCGAACGCCTTCGTGCGCATTGACCTCGACGGCACGGTGACCGTGCTGGCCAAACACCTGGAGATGGGCCAGGGCAGCTACACCGGCCTGGCCACGCTGCTCGCCGAAGAGCTGGACGCCGACTGGAACCAGGTGCGCGTCGAAGGCGCGCCGGCCGACGCCAAGCGCTACAACAACCTCGCCTTCGGGGCGATGCAGGGCACCGGCGGCAGCACCGCCATGGCCAACTCCTGGGAGCAGATGCGTAACGCCGGCGCCGTCGCCAAGGCCATGCTGGTGGCCGCCGCGGCGCAGCGCTGGGGCGTGCCGGCCGGCGAGATCGGCGTCAGCCAGGGCGTAGTCAGCCACGCCGGCTCCGGCCGCAGCGCCGGTTTCGGCGAGCTGGTCGAGGCTGCCGCGCAGCTGCCGGTGCCCGAGCAGGTGCAGCTCAAGGATGCCAAGGACTTCAAGCTGATCGGCAAGCGCGAACTGCGGCGCAAGGACAGCCTGGACAAGACCGACGGCAGCGCGATCTTCACCCAGGACTTCAAGCTGCCCGGCATGCTGGTGGCCATGGTCGCCTACCCGCCGCGTTTCGGCGGCGTGCCGCGGACCGTGGACAGCAGCAAGGCCAAGGCCGTGCGCGACGTGGTCGCGGTGGTGGAGTTTCGCGACCTGCCCCACGGCCGCGCCGGCGTGGCGGTGTTGGCGAAGAATACCTGGGCCGCGCGCCAGGGCCGCGACGCCCTGCTGATCGACTGGGACGAGAGCCAGGCCTTCACCCTCGGCAGCGCGGAAATCTTTGCCCAGTATCGCGAAGCCGCCGGCCAGCCGGGGCTGCCGGCCACGCGCAAGGGCGATGCCGACGCCGCGCTGACCGCGGCGGCGAAAACCCTCGAGGCCGAGTACGAGTTCCCCTACCTGGCGCATGCGGCGATGGAACCGATGAACTGCCTGGTGAAGCTGTCTGCCGAGCGCTGCGAGATCTGGAACGGCGAGCAGTTCCAGACCGTCGACCAGGCCATCATCGGCGGTTACCTGGGCCTGGCGCCGGAGCAGGTGTCGCTGACCCAGCTGTATGCCGGCGGCAGCTTCGGCCGCCGCGCCAGTTCGGTGTCGGACTATCTGCTGGAGGCGGTGGCCATCGCCAAGGCGGCGCGCGCCCAGGGCGTCGAGGCGCCGGTGAAGATGGTCTGGACCCGCGAGGACGACACCCGCGCTGGCTACTACCGGCCGCTGTACCTGCACCGCGTGCGCATCGGCCTGGATCAGGCCGGCAAGCTGCAGGCCTGGCACAACCGCATCGTCGGTCAGTCGATCATTGCCGGCACCTCGATGGAGTCGTTCCTGGTCAAGGAGGGGATCGACCACACTTCGGTGGAAGGGCTGTCCAATCTGGCCTACAGCGTGCCCAACCTGCAGGTGGAGCTGAGCACGCCGAGCAATATCAAGGTGCCGGTGCTGTGGTGGCGCTCGGTGGGCCATACCCACACCGGTTACGTCGCCGAAACCATGATCGACGAGGCCGCCGTGGCCGCCGGCCAGGACCCCTACGCCTTCCGTCATGCGCTGCTGGACAGCCAGCCGCGGCATCGTGGCGTGCTGGAACTGGCCGCCAAACAGGCCGGCTGGGACCAGCCGCTGGCTGCTGGTGCCGAGGGTGAGAAGCGCGGGCGCGGTATCGCCGTGCACGAGTCGTTCGGCTCCTTCGTCGCCCAGGTCGTCGAGGTGACGGTCAAGGCCGACGGCAGCTACAAGCTCGATCGCGTGGTCTGCGCGGTGGATTGCGGCATCGCCATCAACCCGGACGTGATCCGCGCGCAGATGGAGGGCGGCATCGGCTTCGGCCTGGCGGCGGCGTTGCATGGCGCGATCACCCTGAAGGAGGGACGCGTGGAGCAGTCGAACTTCCACGACTTCCAGGTGCTGCGGATGAACGAGATGCCCAGGGTCGAGGTGCATATCCTGCCGTCGGCGGAGAACCCGACCGGCGTCGGCGAGCCGGGCGTGCCGCCGCTGGCGCCGGCGCTGGCCAACGCGCTGTTCGCCGCCACCGGCGTGCGCCTGCGCCAGCTGCCGTTGCCGGCGCAGATCAAGGCCTGACGTCCGATACTGGAAACACGAACGCCCGGGGTAATCCCGGGCGTTCGTGTTTATGGAGGCTGTTTTTCCCGGATTGCATCCGGGCTAGGGTGTGGTGGGAGGCAAGAGCGTGTCGGGTGGACGACGCGAAGCTTGTCCACCTGTTTGATGGCGGCTCAGGATGCGTTCAGCCTGGTCGCCGTTTCGAGCTCGCTGGCGTCTTGCGGCGTCGGCACATGGATCGCCGCCTGGCGATGCTTGAGCATGCCGCCATCGCGCTGGTTCAGCGCTGCGGTCATTTCGGCGAGGATCGCCGTGGCCACGCTTTCCGGGGTGTCGCCGCCGATATCCAGGCCGATGGGGTAGTGCAGACGCTCCAGCGCCGGCAGACGCCTGGTGTGCTGGCGAATTTCTTCCAGCAGGCGTTCGGTGCGCTCGCGCGGCCCTAGCTGACCGATATAGACCGGCGCGCCCTGCAACACAGCGCCCAGCCAGTGGCGGTCCTGGCTGTAGCTGTGGCTCATCACCGCCACCAGCGCGCCGTCGGTCAGATGGTGCAGGGCGTAGGGCGAGCCGGTGTCGACCTGCAGCACCGCATCGGCCTCGGCAAAGCGCTCGGCGCGGGCGAAATGGGCGCGGCCGTCGATCACCGTGACTTGCCAGTCCAGCAGCTTGGCCATATGCACCAGCGGCTGCGCATCGTGGCCGGCGCCGAAGATCACCAGACGCCGTTGCGGCGCCAGGTATTCGCAGAACACCTCGATCTCGCCGCGCGCATCGCGGTAGCTGTGCAGCGAGGAGCGGCCTCGAGCCAGGGTCTCGGCCAGATCGGCGCGCACTCGGGCGTCCAGCGCCGGATCGAGCAGGCGCGCGCTGTCGGCGTGAGCCGGATGCAGCAACAGGCGCTCGCCAACCCTGACGCGGGCGTTGCGGTAGCTGGCGATCACCGTGGCCACGGCGCCGGCCTGGCCGCTTTCGCGCACCCGGCGCAGCAGGCCGAGCAGCGCCAAGGGTCTTTCGCCGCTGTGGCGCTCGAGCAGCACGTGCACGGTGCCGTTGCAGCCGAGGCCGAAGGTCAACGCGGCGTCCTGGTCGTCGTCATCGTCCTGGGTGGCGGTGCTGTAGCGGCGGATCACCGGCTCGCCGCCGTCGGTCAGCCACCAGGCCTTCTTCGCCACCTCGGACTCCAGGCAGCCGCCGCTGATGGTACCGACCGTGCCGCCGTAGAGCGGAATCAGCATGCGTGCACCGGGGCGGCGGTAGGCCGAGCCCTCGACCTTGACCACCGTGGCGAGCACGGCCTGGCCGCCGTCGCGCTCGACGGCGGCGATGGCGCCGAGCAGGGCGCTGGTTCCCGACAGCATTGGCTTCTCTCCCAGGCAGGTTCGGCGGGGCGCAGGGGCGCGCCGCCCAGGCTGCCAATGTCGCGCAGGCCAGTTACGAAGGGTTAGGCCGATCCTGCTGGATCATTGCCCGATCCTGCCGCTCCGAGCTGAAAGCGCTCGGCCAGCTGGCCGATGGCGGCGCGCTCGCTGCGGATAAAGTCGAGAAAGGCCTGGGCCACCGGCGACAGGCGCCGGCCGCGGTTGTTCACCGCGCACCAGCTGCGGTACAGCGGCAGTTCGGCCACCGCCAGCTCGCGCAGCAGGCCGTGGCGCAATTCCAGATGCACCGCGTGGCGCGGCAGCAGGGCCAGGCCGAGGCCGGCGATCACCGCCTCGCGCTGGGCGTCCAGCGAGCCGATCTCCAGGGTCTGGGGAAAGTGCGCGCGCTTCTGGTGGCAGTATTCCTCGCAGGCGCGGCGGGTGCCCGAGCCGCTTTCGCGGATCAGCAGCGGATAGGCGGTGAGGTCCTGCAGCTGGAGGTCGTCTCGTGCGCAGAGCGGATGATCCGGCGGCGCTACTGCGATGATGGGGTTGTTGAGAAACGGCAGAAAATCCAGCGCCATGTCCTGCGGCACCTGGCTCATGATCAGCAGGTCGTCGCGGCTCAGGCTCAGGCGGCGTACCGCCAGGGCATGGTTGACCACCGTGAGGTTCAGGCTGACTTCGGGGTACTGGCGGCGAAAAGCGGCGAAAAGGTGGGGAATGAAGTACTTGGCGCTGGATTCCACGCACAGGTTGAGCTGCCCCTGCAGCGAGCCCTGCAGGTCCGACAGCTGCATGTCCAGGCTCTCCAGGCGGCCGAAGATGTCGCTGCCGGCGCGCTTGAGCGCCTCGGCCGCCTCGGTCAGGTAGAGCTTCTTGCCGACGTATTCGAACAGCGGCTGGCCGACCAGCTCCTCCAACTGGCGAATCTGCAGGCTCACCGCCGGCTGGGTCAGCGCCATCTCGTCGGCGGCGCGGCTGTACGAGCCGTGGTCGCACACGGCACGGAACACCTGGAGTTGGCGCAGGGTCATGCGCAGCAGGGTTTTACGCACGCTTTGCTCCTCGCTGGATCAATGCATAAGTAATTACTTATGTCTGATCAAATAATTATTGATTTTGGTTAATTCGTACAGCCAGCTAGGGTAACTGGGCGTTCGCCGTATTGGCCGCCGCGACCCTGACAGCTCTGCGCTGAGGATTCCAACCGTGATCAAGAAAATCCTGATCGCCAACCGTGGTGAGATTGCCGTCCGCATCGTGCGCGCCTGCGCCGAAATGGGCATTCGCTCGGTGGCCATCTATTCCGAGGCCGACCGCCACGCGCTGCACGTCAAGCGCGCGGACGAGGCGCACAGTGTCGGCGACGACCCGCTGGCCGGCTACCTGAACCCGCGCAAGCTGGTCAACCTGGCGGTGGAGACCGGCTGCGACGCCCTTCATCCGGGCTACGGTTTCCTCTCCGAGAACGCCGAGCTGGCGGAGATCTGCGCCGAGCGCGGGGTCAAGTTCATCGGCCCCTCCGCCGAAGTGATTCGCCGCATGGGCGACAAGACCGAGGCGCGGCGCAGCATGATCAAGGCCGGCGTGCCGGTCACCCCGGGCACCGAGGGCAACGTCGCCGATCTCGCCGAGGCGCTGCGCGAAGCCGAGCGCATCGGCTACCCGGTGATGCTCAAGGCCACCTCCGGCGGCGGCGGCCGCGGCATTCGCCGCTGCAACTCGCGCGAGGAGCTGGAGCAGGCCTACCCGCGGGTGATCTCCGAGGCCACCAAGGCCTTCGGCAGCGCCGAAGTCTTCCTGGAAAAGTGCATCGTCAATCCCAAGCATATCGAGGCGCAGATCCTCGCCGACAGCCTCGGCAACACCGTGCACCTGTACGAGCGCGACTGCTCGATCCAGCGCCGTAACCAGAAGCTGATCGAGATCGCCCCCAGCCCGCAGCTGACCCCCGAGCAGCGCGCCTACATCGGCGACCTGGCGGTGCGCGCGGCGCAGGCGGTGGGCTACGAGAACGCCGGCACTGTGGAGTTCCTGCTCGCCGAGGGCGAGGTGTACTTCATGGAGATGAACACCCGGGTGCAGGTGGAGCACACCATCACCGAGGAAATCACCGGCATCGACATCGTTCGCGAGCAGATTCGCATCGCCAGCGGCTTGCCGCTGTCGGTCAAGCAGGACGACATCATCCACCGCGGCTTTGCCCTGCAGTTTCGCATCAACGCCGAGGACCCGAAGAACAACTTCCTGCCCAGCTTCGGCAAGATCACCCGCTACTACGCCCCCGGCGGCCCCGGCGTGCGCACCGACACGGCGATCTACACCGGCTACACCATTCCGCCTTACTACGACTCGATGTGCCTGAAGCTGGTCGTCTGGGCGCTGACCTGGGAAGAGGCGATGGACCGCGGCCTGCGTGCGCTGGACGACATGCGCGTGCAGGGCGTGCGCACCACCGCGCCCTATTACCAGGAAATCCTGCGCAACCCGGAGTTCCGCAGCGCCGAGTTCAACACCAGCTTCGTCGAGAGCCATCCGGAGCTGACCCAGTATTCGATCAAGCGCAACCCGTCGCACCTGGCCATCGCCATCGCCACCGCCATCGCGGCCCACGCCGGCCTGTAGGGGAAGGATTCAGAACATGAGCAAAAAGATCTCGATCACCGATACCATCCTGCGCGACGCCCACCAGTCGCTGCTGGCCACCCGCATGCGCACCGAGGACATGCTGCCGATCTGCGACAAGCTCGACCGCGTCGGCTACTGGTCGCTGGAAGTCTGGGGCGGCGCCACCTTCGACGCCTGCGTGCGCTTCCTCAAGGAAGACCCCTGGGAGCGCCTGCGCCAGCTCAAGGCGGCGCTGCCCAACACCCGCCTGCAGATGCTCCTGCGCGGGCAGAACCTGCTCGGCTACCGGCACTACAGCGATGACGTGGTGCGCGCCTTCGTCGCCAAGGCCGCGGTCAACGGCATCGATGTGTTCCGCATCTTCGACGCGATGAACGACGTGCGTAACCTGCGCGTGTCCATCGAGGCGGTGAAGGCCGCCGGCAAGCACGCCCAGGGCACCATCGCCTACACCACCAGCCCGGTGCACACCATCGACGCCTTCGTCGAGCAGGCCAAGCAGATGGCCGCCATGGGCGTGGATTCCATCGCCATCAAGGACATGGCCGGCCTGCTCACCCCCTACGCTACCGGCGATCTGGTCAAGGCGCTGAAAGACGCCCTGCCGCTGGAGGTGGTGGTGCACTCGCACGATACCGCCGGCGTGGCCAGCATGTGCCAGCTCAAGGCCGTGGAGAACGGCGCCGACCGCATCGACACCGCCATCTCCAGCATGGCCTGGGGCACCAGCCACCCGGGTACCGAGTCGATGGTCGCAGCGCTGCGTGGCACGCCCTACGACACCGGCCTGGATCTGGAATTGATCCAGGAGATCGGCCTGTATTTCCACGCCGTGCGCAAGAAGTACCACCAGTTCGAGAGCGAGTTCACCGGCGTCGACACCCGCGTGCAGGTCAATCAGGTGCCGGGCGGGATGATTTCCAACCTGGCCAACCAGTTGAAGGAACAGGGCGCGCTCAATCGCATGGGCGAGGTGCTGGAGGAGATTCCGCGGGTGCGTGCCGACCTCGGCTACCCGCCGCTGGTCACCCCGACCTCGCAGATCGTCGGCACCCAGGCCTTCTTCAACGTGCTCGCCGGCGAGCGCTACAAGACCATCACCAACGAGGTGAAGCTGTACCTGCAGGGCCGCTACGGCAAGGCGCCGGGCAAGGTCAATGACGAGCTGCGCAAGCGCGCCATCGGTAACGAAGAAGTCATCGACGTGCGCCCGGCCGACCTGCTCAAGCCTGAGATGGCCAAGCTGCGCGAGGAGATCGGTAGCCTGGCCAAGTGCGAGGAGGACGTGC
Source organism: Pseudomonas sp. PL-6 (assembly GCF_054110165.1). Classification (NCBI taxonomy): domain Bacteria; kingdom Pseudomonadati; phylum Pseudomonadota; class Gammaproteobacteria; order Pseudomonadales; family Pseudomonadaceae; genus Pseudomonas; species Pseudomonas sp. PL-6. Next base: position 120,790 of record NZ_CM134189.1, read on the forward strand.
TGACCTTCGCCATGTTCCCCGACATCGGCCGCAAGTTCCTCGAGGAGCGTGCCGCCGGCACCCTCAAGCCCGAGGTCCTGCTGCCGCTGCCGCAGGCCGGCGGCGCGGCGCCGGTGGGCGGCGAGGGCGTGCCCACCGAGTTCGTGGTGGACGTGCACGGCGAGAGCTACCGCGTCGACATCACCGGCGTCGGCGTCAAGGGTGACGGCAAGCGTCACTTCTACCTGTCCATCGACGGCATGCCGGAAGAGGTGGTGTTCGAGCCGCTCAACGACTTCGTCGCCGGCACCGGCGGCAAGCGCAAGCAGGCCAGCGCGCCGGGCGACGTGTCCACCACCATGCCGGGCAACATCGTCGACGTGCTGGTCAAGGTCGGCGACGCGGTCAAGGCCGGCCAGGCGGTGCTGATCACCGAAGCGATGAAGATGGAGACCGAGGTGCAGGCGCCGATCGCCGGCACGGTCAAGGCGGTGCACGTGGCCAAGGGCGACCGAGTCAACCCGGGCGAGGTGCTGGTGGAAATCGAAGGTTAACCTCATGGAGCCCGGCCTGTTGAATGGGCAAGTTTGATGGGATCGCCCGGGCTCCTTTTTTATTTCGGCGCGACGGCGCGCGCGTGTTGTCCCGGGGGCCGCAAGGCTCCCTTTTTTTGATCGCGCGCGTGCCGGCGCGCCTACGCTTTCCGGTCATGTCCCGGTGCGTCGCCCGGTGGCGAGGCAAAGCAGGGCGATCAGCACCGCCCTGTGCCGGGGCATGGCCTTTTCCTTCGTTTCACCCGATCTAGGAGGTGAGCTCAAGTGGCTCTGGACCCGGTGGTGCTGTTCTTCGTCTTCGGCCTGGTCGCCGGTCTGCTCAAGAGCGAGCTGAAGCTGCCGGCGGCGCTGTACGAGACGCTGTCGATCATTCTTCTGCTGGCCATCGGCCTGCACGGCGGCGTGGAGCTGGCCGAGCAGGCCAGCCTGCAGCTGCTCGGCCAGTCGGCGCTGGTGCTGGCGCTCGGCGTGCTGTTGCCGTTGCTCGCCTTCGTCCTGCTGCGCGGCCTGCGCTTCGACCGCATCAACGCCGCCGCGGTGGCTGCGCACTACGGCTCGGTCAGCGCCGGTACCTTCGCCGTGGTGGTGGCCTATCTGCTGGCCAAGGGCGTCGCGTTCGAGAGCTATATGCCGCTGTTCGTGGCCATCCTGGAGATTCCCGCGATCCTGGTCGGTATCGTCCTGGCCAAGGGCATCTCCCGCGAGACCCACTGGGGCGAGCTGGGCCGCGAGATCTTCCTCGGCAAGAGCATCATGCTGCTACTCGGCGGCCTGGTGATCGGCGCCATCGCCGGCAAGGAGGCGATCAAGCCGCTGGAGCCGCTGTACACCAGCATGTTCAAGCCGGTGCTGGCGTTCTTCCTGCTGGAGATGGGCCTGATCGCCTCCGGTCAGCTCGGTGCGCTAAAGCAGTTCGGCCTGCGCCTGGCCGCCTTCGCCCTGCTGATGCCGCTGCTCGGCGCGCTGATCGGCGCCCTGCTGGCGCGCTTCATGGGCTTGAGCCTGGGCGGCACGGCGATGCTCGCCACCCTGGCCGCCTCGGCCTCCTATATCGCGGTGCCGGCGGCCATGCGCCTGGCGCTGCCGGAGGCCAATCCCTCGCTGTCGCTGACCGCTTCGCTGGGGATAACCTTCCCTTTCAATATCCTGCTCGGCATCCCGCTGTACCTGGCGCTGGCCGAGCTATTGATCGCCTGGGGATTCTGAGATGAACGCACATAGCCGTACCCTGCTCACCGTGATCTGCGAGGCGGCGCTGGAGAAGAAGCTGCTGGCCGACCTGGAGGCGCTCGGCGCCCCCGGCTGGACCCTCTCCGACGCCCGCGGCCGCGGGCACCGCGGCGTGCGCAGCGCCGATTGGGACACCGAGGGCAATATCCGCCTGGAAATCATCTGCGGCCGCGAGCTGGCCGAGCGCATCGCCGAACACCTGCAGGCGCGCTACTACGACCATTTCGCCATGGTCTGCTACCTGGCGCAGGTGGAGGTGCTGCGCGGGGAGAAGTTCTGAGTCGCCGCTCGTAGGCTGCGCTGTGCGCACCGGCTACGGAGACGCTTTAGGATAAGAGCGTCGCGGCTAAAGCCCCTCCCACCTTGCAGTGCATCTGCGAGAGAGGCGTCAGCCGCGACCTGGTGAGACTTGGTGCGCGCGACCTGGGCGGCCCCGCGACACCCCAGGCTTTCAGCTCTGCGGGTAGCGCGCGCGCGGGGTGGCCATCGGCACCTTGTCGCCATCGAGCGGCAGGAAGCCGCCCAGCTCGGCGTCGTAGGCCTTGATCTGGCTGGTTTCGATGTCGTACACCCAGCCGTGGATGAACAGTTGGCCGCGCGCCAGCTTGGCCGCCACCGAGGGATGGGTGCGCAGGTGGTCGAGCTGGGCCACCACGTTTTCCTCGGTCAGCACGGCGAGGGTTTCCTGGTCGTTGCCGCAACTGCAGTTCTCCGCCACCACCGTGCGCGCCACTTCGGCATGGCGCAGCCAGGCCTTGACCGTGGGCATGGTTTCCAGCGAGGCCGGATTGAGCACCGCCTTCATCGCGCCGCAGTCGGAATGGCCGCAGATGACGATGTGCTGCACGCCCAGGGCCATCACCGCGTACTCGATGGCGGTGGACACGCCACCCATCATCTGGCCGTAGGGCGGCACCACGTTGCCGACGTTGCGGTTGACGAACAGGTCGCCCGGCGAGCTCTGGGTGATCAGTTCCGGCACCACCCGCGAGTCGGCGCAGGTGATGAACATGGCGCGCGGGTTCTGCGCGGTGGCGAGCTTCTTGAACAGCTCTTCCTGCTGCGGGAATACCTCGTTGCGAAAGCGTTTGAAGCCGTCGACGATGCTTTGCAGCGCCTGCTCGGCGGTTTCGTTGCCCTCGTGGGTCTGAAGCGGAATGACCTGGTGTTTGTAAGGCATGCCCTGAACCTCTATGAACCTGAAAAGACGCTGCTAAGAACCTGCATACGATCTGCTGCGCGTCGGCCCTACTGCGTTAAGAACAGACTCGGACTGCTCATTTACAGCTCGTAAACTCCGCGTCCTCGTCTGTTTGACTCGCTGGCGCTTGCCCTTCGGGCCAGCCTTCGGCTGTTACTCCCGTTGGTCGTTGCGCCTTGTATGGCTCTAGCTCGCGAGATCGTAAACACGTCCTAAACCGACAGCCGCAGCCGCTGGCGAGTCACACGCCAAGTGTCGCCTTACGACCGGTGCGGCGACAACCCGCAGGCCCGTGCAGAGTGTGGCCGGCTGCGTCAGAGCAGGGCCAGCTGTCCGCCCGGCGGGGCGAAGCGGCTGCAGTCCAGTTGCAGGGCCTGGCGCCGCTGCAGGCCGAGGCGGCGGATGGCCAGGGCGAAGCGCTGCGCCAGCAGTTTGGCGAAGGCGCCCTCGCCGCGAAAGCGCGCGCCGAACCGGCTGTCGTACAGCTCGCCGCCGCGGCTCTGGCGGATCAGGCTGAGCACGTGCTCGGCGCGCTGCGGGTGATGCGCCCGCAACCACTCCTCGAACAGCGGCGCCACCTCGCGCGGCAGGCGCAGCAGCATGTAGTTGGCGCTCTGTGCGCCGGCCTGCTGCGCCGCTTCGAGCAGGCGCTCCAGTTCCATGTCGTTGATCATCGGGATCATCGGCGAACACAGCACGCCGACCGGGATATCCTGCTGGCGCAGCACGCGGATCGCCCGCAGGCGTGCCGAAGGCGCCGCCGCGCGCGGCTCGAGGATGCGCTTGAGTTCGTCATCCAGGGTGGTGAGGCTGATATACACCGCCACCAGGCGCTGCTTGGCCAGCTCGGCGAGCAGGTCGAGGTCGCGCAGGATCAGCGCGCCCTTGGTGACGATGGTCACCGGGTGGCGGTAGTCGAGGAGGATTTCCAGGCACTGGCGGGTCAGCCGCTGCTCGCGCTCGATCGGCTGGTAGGGGTCGGTGTTGGCACCCAGGTTGATCGGCGCGCACTGGTAGCCGGGCTTGCTCAGCTGCTGCTGGAGCAGAGCGGCGGCGTTGGTCTTGGCGATCAGCCGGGTCTCGAAGTCCAGCCCCGGCGACAGGTCCCAGTAGGCGTGGCTGGGCCGCGCGTAGCAGTAGATGCAGCCGTGCTCGCAGCCGCGGTAGGGGTTGATCGAGCGGTCGAAGGGCAGGTCCGGCGACTGGTTGCGGCTGATGATGGTCTTGGCGGTTTCCGCGCGCACCTCGGTGGCGCGGCTCGGCGGCACTTCCTCGAACCAGCCGTCGTCGCTGGCGATCACCCGGGTCGGGGCGAAGCGGTTATGCGGATTGCTGGCGGTGCCACGGCCACGTGGCGGCAGGCTGACGGACATGCTCGGACTCCTCGATATACTGTATAAAAATACAGTTATTTTGCGTCCGAGCAAGTGCCGGTCATCAGCTGTAGGTCGGGTTGAGGAGCCCGCGACCAAGCCCAACGAGCGATGGTGGGCACGACGCCGAGGCCAGGTCACCAGGTACCGTCGTTGGGCTTCGCTGCGCTCAGCGCCGGGCTATGCCGGGGCGGCCTCCTGCGCCATCTCCGGCCGCCTGGCATAACGTTGCGCCAGTACCGCGCAGACCATCAGCTGGATCTGGTGGAACAGCATCAGCGGCAGGATCAGCAGGCCGATGCTGCTACCGGCGAACAGCACCTGGGCCATGGGAACTCCGGTGGCCAGGCTCTTCTTCGAGCCGCAGAAGAGGATGGTGATGCGGTCTTCCAGGCTGAAGCCCAGCCACTTGCCGAGCAGGTGGGTGAGCAGCAGCGCCAGCGCCAGCAGCACGCAGCAGGCCAGCACCAGGGCCAGCAGGGTGAGCAGCGGCACCTGCTGCCACAGGCCGCCGATCACCGCGGCGCTGAAGGCGGTGTAGACCACCAGCAGGATCGAGCTCTGGTCGACGTACTTCAGCCAGCCCTTGTTGCGGGTCACCCAGGCGCCGATCCAGCGTTGGGCGATCTGCCCGAGGATGAACGGCAGCAGCAGCTGCAGGCTGATCTTGCCGATGGCGTCCAGGGTCGAGTCGTTGGCGCCCTCAACGCCCATCAGCAGCGCCACCAGCAGCGGGGTGAGGAAGATGCCGAGCAGGCTGGAGGCGGCCGCGCTGCAGATCGCCGCGGCGATATTGCCGCGCGCCAGCGAGGTGAAGGCGATGGCCGACTGCACCGTGGCCGGCAGGGCGCAGAGGTAGAGCATGCCCAGGTACAGCTCGGTGCCGATCAGCGGCGCCAGCAGCGGCTTGAGCGCCAGGCCGAGCAGGGGAAACAGCACGAAGGTGCAGGCGAATACCAACAGATGCAGGCGCCAGTGCCCGGCGCCGGCGAGGATGGCCTGGCGCGACAGCTTGGCGCCGTGGAGGAAGAACAGCAGGGCGATGGCCAGGTTGGTGATCCACTCGAAGGCCACGGCCACCTGGCCGCTGGCGGGCAGGACGGTGGCGATCAGCACCACGGCGAGCAGGGTCTGGGTAAAGGCATCGGGCAGGAAGCGGCGCAGGGACATGGCGACTCTCGGGCTTGCGGTACGGGAGGCGGCCACACTATCGTGCTGGAAAATTTCCGGCTAACGCCAAAGAGCCAGCAAGTGTCGCCAAACAGACATTCGTCCACCCTGCACCGCAGCCTGCCCGAGCTGCCGAGTCTGCCGCGGCCGCTCTATGGCCGGGTCGAATCGCTGAGCAACCGCGCGCTGACCTTCCGCCACAGCCACCCCTGGGTGCAGCTGTCCTACGCCATCGCCGGGGTGCTCGAGGTGCAGACCGCCGGCGCCCGATTCGTCGCCCCGCCGCAACGCGCGGTGTGGGTGCCGGCGGGCGTCGAGCACCGGGTGTTCAGCTCGCCGCGCACCGAGATGCGCAGCCTCTATATCGACGGCAGCGCGGTGCCCTGGGGGCCGGACGCGTGCCGGGTGCTGGCGGTCAGTCCGCTGCTGCGCGAGCTGATTCGCGGCTTCAGTGCGCTGCCGGTGGAATACGACGAACAGGGCGCGCCAGGCCGGCTGGCCGCGGTGCTGCTGGATCAGTTGCGCGCCGCGCCGGAGGTGGCGCTGATGCTGCCGCTGCCGCAGGACGCGCGGCTGCGCGAGGTATGTCTGGGGCTGGAGGATGCGCGCCTGCGCCAGCTCGGCCTGGGCGAATGGGGCGAGCGCCTGGGGGTGTCGGAGAAGACCCTTAGCCGCCTGTTCTTGCGCGAGACCGGGCTGAGCTTTCGCGCCTGGCGCCAGCGTCAGCGCCTGCTCGATGCGCTGACCCCGCTGGAGCAGGGCGAGCGCGTCACCGACGTGGCACTGGCCTGCGGCTACGACTCGCTATCGGCCTTTATCGCCGCCTTTCGCCGCCAGTTCGGCGCGACGCCGGGGGAGTTCTTTCGCGAGTAGCGGAGAGGGCGGGGGGTAGTTCGCCTGCATCAATCGCCACGATTCGTAGGGGGGTTAGCCGCTTGTCACCGGGGCTGAAAAAACCGTTGTACCTGCTGCGGCGTAACCCGCCATCGGCGCAACACGGCCTATCGCCTGGTGGGTTACGCGGCGCGCTGCCTTTATCGGCGCTTGCAAGATCGGCGGTCGGCGCCGCTAACCCACCCTACGGATCACTCGCTCGGCTTTTTCAGCTTGGGATTGGGGAAGAACTGCACCGCCTGCACCTTGGGGTCGGCGGCCTTGGGCTTCAGGCCGCTGACGTTGACCCGGGTGGGGATCTCCTTGGGTACCGAGTTGCCGCGCGCGTCGAGGGTGTCGGCGTAGCCGCAGGCCACGCATTCGCGGTGCGGCACGCCGTCCTCGTCCCACATCTGGATCTTGTCCTGCTCGCTGCAGGCCGGGCACACGGCGCCGGCGATAAAACGCTTCTTCACGCGGCCTCCTGGCTCAGGCCGAGGTGGCGCAGCAGGGCGTCGATCTTGGGTTCGCGGCCGCGGAAGTCGACGAACAGCACCATCGGCTCCTGCGAGCCGCCACGGGCGAGGATGGCTTCGCGGAAGGCGCGGCCGGTGTCGGCGTTGAACACCCCTTCTTCCTCGAATTTCGAGAAGGCGTCGGCGCTGAGCACCTCGGCCCACTTGTAGCTGTAGTAACCGGCCGCGTAGCCGCCGGCGAAGATGTGCGCGAAGCCGTTGGCGAAGCGGTTGTAGGCCGGCGGACGCAGCACCGAGACTTCGTCACGGATGGCTTCGAGCACCTCCAGCACGCTGCGGCCGTCGCCGTGGGTGGCGTGCAGCTCGAAGTCAAACAGGGAGAACTCCAGCTGGCGCACCATCATCAGGCCGGACTGGAAGTTCTTCGCCGCCAGCATCTTGTCCAGCATGGCCTGCGGCAGCGGCTCGCCGGTTTCATGGTGGCCGGAGATCAGCGCCAGGCCCTCGGGCTCCCAGCACCAGTTCTCCATGAACTGGCTAGGTAATTCGACGGCATCCCAGGCGACCCCATTGATCCCCGAGGCGCCGGCATGCTCGACGCGGGTCAGCAGGTGGTGCAGGCCATGGCCGAACTCGTGGAACAGGGTGGTGACCTCGTCGTGGGTCAGCAGCGCCGGCTTGCCGCCGACCGGCGGGGTGAAGTTGCACACCAGGTTGGCCACCGGGCTGATCAGGCTGCCGTCGGCGGCGCGGCGCTTGTCGCGCGCGCCGTCCATCCAGGCGCCGCCGCGCTTGTTGGCGCGGGCATAGAGGTCGAAGAAGAAGCGGCCGACGTGCTGGCCGTTCTCCTGGATTTCGAACAGGCGCACGTCCGGGTGCCAGCTGTCGAAGTCTTTCAGCTCGCGAATCTCGATGCCGTAGAGCTTCTGCACGATGGCGAACAGGCCGGTGAGCACCTTGTCCACCGGGAACCAGGCGCGCACCTGTTCCTGGGAGATGCTGTAGCGCTGCTGGCGCAGTTTCTCGCTGTAGTAGCCGACGTCCCAGCTTTGCAGGTCATTCAGGCCCTGCTCGGCGGCGAAGGCCTTGAGCTCGGCCAGGTCCTGCGCGGCGAAGGGTTTGCTGCGCACGGCCAGGTCGCGCAGGAAGCTCAGCACCTGCTCGGTGGATTCGGCCATCTTGCTGGCCAGGCTCAGCTCGCTGTAGTGGGCGAAGCCGAGCAGGCGCGCCAGCTCCTGGCGCAGGTCGAGGATCTCGGCCATCAGCGGGCCGTTGTCGTGCTGGCCGGCGTTCGGCCCCTGGTCGGAGGCGCGGGTGCAGTAGGCGGCGTAGATTTCCTCGCGCAGGGCGCGGTCGTCGGCGTAGGTGATCACCGCGAAGTAGCTGGGGAACTCCAGGGTGATCAGCCAGCCGTCCAGGCCCTTGGCCGCGGCGGCCTGCTGCATCTGCGCCTTGGCCGAATCGGTGAGGCCGGCAAGCACAGCCTCGTCGGTGACGTGCTTGGTCCAGGCCTGGGTGGCGTCGAGCAGCTGGTTGGAGAATTTGCTGGTCAGCTCGGACAGGCGCATCTGGATTTCGCCGTAGCGCTTCTGCTGCTCGGCCGGCAGGTCGATGCCGGACAGGCGGAAATCGCGCAGCGCATGCTCGAGGATGGTCTTCTGTGCGACGTCGAAGCCGGCGGCCTCGGGGCTGCCCGCCAGCGCGTCGTAGGCCTGGAACAGCGGCTTGTTCTGGCCCAGCTCGGTCCAGTACTCGGACAGCTTGGGCAGGCAGGCCTCGTAGGCGGCGCGCAGCTCCGGGCTGTTGCACACCGCGTTGAGGTGGCTGACCGGGCCCCAGGCGCGGCCCAGGCGCGCGCCCAGCTCGTCCAGCGCCAGCACCAGGCCGTCCCAGCTCGGCTCGGCCTGCTGCTGGAGCAGTTCGGCGATGGCCGCGCGGCTGTCGGCCAGGATCTGGTCGATGGCCGGCTCGACGTGCTCGGGTTTGATCTGCGAGTAGGGCGGCAGGTCGAAGTCTTGCAGCAGGGGGTTGTTCGCGGTCACGACGAGGCACCTGTGGCGAATGGATTCCAGGGTTGCGACCCCGGGACGCGATAAACAATCCAGGGTCGATAACAACCGACATGGGGGCCATCTTAATTACAATCAAGCTTTCCCGCAGCCCAGGAGATTTCTATCGTGGCGATTCGCAGCTACCAACAGTTCACCCCGCAGCTCGGCGAGCGGGTGTTCGTCGACGCCAGCGCCGTGGTGCTGGGCGATGTGGAAATCGGCAGCGACAGCTCGGTGTGGCCGATGGTGGTGGTGCGCGGTGACATGCACAGCATCCGCATCGGTGCGCGCACCAGCGTGCAGGACGGCAGCGTGCTGCACATCACCCACGCCGGGCCGTTCAACCCGGCCGGCTATCCGCTGATCATCGGCGACGAGGTGACGGTCGGGCATAACGTCACCCTGCACGGCTGCACCCTGGGCAATCGCATCCTGGTCGGCATGGGCAGCATCGTCATGGACGGCGTGGTGGTCGAGGACGAGGTGGTGATCGGTGCCGGCAGCCTGGTGCCGCCGGGCAAGCGCCTGGCGAGCGGCTACCTCTATGTCGGCAGCCCGGTAAAACAGGCCCGGGCGCTGACCGAGCAGGAACGCAGCTACTTCGCCTACAGCGCGGCCAACTACGTGCGTCTGAAGGACCTGCATCTGGTCGAGGGGTATGACGGCTGATGCATTACCAGACCATCCTCTTCGACCTCGACGGCACCCTCACCGACCCGCGCGAGGGCATCACCCGTTCGGTGCAGTACGCCCTGGCCAAGCTGGGCATCGACGAGCCGGACCTGGCGGCGCTGGAGCACTTCATCGGCCCGCCGCTGCTGCAGTGCTTCATGGCCAGCTACGCGCTGGACGAGGCCACGGCCTGGCAGGCGGTCAATCACTACCGCGAGCGTTTCAAGCTCACCGGGCTGTACGAGAACCGCCTGTTCGACGGCGTGCCGGCGCTGCTCGGCGAGCTGGCGGGGCAGGGCCGCAACCTGTATATCGCCACCAGCAAGCCGACGGTGTTCGCCGAGGAGATCGCCCGTCACTTCGGTTTCGCCGGGCACTTCAAGCGCATCTACGGCAGCGAGCTGGACGGCACGCGCACCGACAAGGTGGCGCTGCTGGCGCATCTGCTGGAATGCGAGGGGCTGGCGCCGCAGACGGCGCTGATGATCGGCGACCGCAAGCACGACCTGATCGGCGCGCGGCGCAACGGCCTGGATGCGGCGGCGGTGGGCTACGGCTTCGGCAGTCGCGAGGAGCTGCTCGGCGAGGCGCCGACCTACCATTTCGCGACGCTGGAGGAGCTGCACCGGGCCTTCATCTGCTGAGGGGCTGTAGCAGCGAGCGCTGCTCGCGAATGCTGCCCAGGCGAGCGCTTCGCGAGCCAGCTCGCGCCTGCAAGAACTGAGGTGGCCAGCTGAGGGGAGGTATCAGCCGTTCTTCTGGTAGATGATCTTCTTGCTGCCGCCGTCGCAGCTGCCGACCACCATGCTCTGGTCGGTGACCTCGTCGTTGGCGACGATTTCCAGGGTGTAGCTGGGCACGCCGGCGGCCTGGATCTTCACTTCGATTTCTTCCTTGAGTTCTTCACAGGGCTTGGGCGCGGCCTGCGCGCCGGCGGCGAGCAGCATCAGGGCCAGGGTGGGTATCAGGCGTTGCATCGCTTACCTCCGGTGTCGAGCGAGTCCTGTCACTTTCGACAGGCAGATGGGTTGGCCAGTTCTAGCCGCCGGCCTGCAGCCTGTCCAATGCCGCGCGACGCTCTGCCTGCGGCAGCCGACCAAGGGCGGCCACCGCCCGGTAGAAGGCCGCCCAGTCGCCTGCGTGCTGGGCGAACAGCGCGGCGAAGGCCGGCACCCGCTGGTCGTAGAGGCCGAACGGCAGCAGCTTGGCGTTGTTCAGCGGGCTTTCGATCCAGGCATCGAAGCGGCCGTTGCCGCCCCATTCGCGCTGGCGCAGGGCGCGGTAGTCGCGGCGTAGGCGCTCGAACTCGGCCTGCTTGGCGGCGCGCATCGCCGCCGCGTCCAGTTCGCTGGCGTACAGCCGCTGCAGGCGCTCGCGGCTGGCCAGCACCAGGTCGACGAACTGCTGGCGCTGGCGCTCGCCGTCGTCCGCGTGCGCTTCGCCGCGGCTGGCCTGCCACTGGCGCAGGCCTTCGCGCTCGACGAAGGTGGCGAAGGACTCGTTGAACGCGGTGTCGCCGGCCAGGTAGTACTGCTGGTGCGCCAGCTCGTGGAAGATCACCGCCACCAGGCGCTGGTCGCTCCAGCGCAGCATGGTGTTGAGCAGCGGGTCGTCGAACCAGCCGAGGGTGGAATAGGCTTCCACCCCGCCGATATGGGTGTCCAGGCCCTGCTGACGCAGCAGCGCGGCGCCGCCGCGGGCCCGGCCCAGTTGGTAATAGCCGCGGTAGGCGACGCAGCCGGCGATGGGGAAACAGTGCAGCTCGGGCTCCAGGGAAAACTCCGGCGTGGCGAACAGGTTCCATACCACGAAGGGCCGGCCGAGGTCGGCGTACAGGCGGTAGCTGCGGTTGTCCGGCAGGCCCAGCTGGCTGCTGGCGAAGTCGCGCGCCTGCTGCGCCAGGGCCAGGCGCCGCGCCAGCTGCGGCTCGGTGGCGGGATCGGCGAGCAGGCGCGCGACCGGCTGGCGTGCCTGCAGCAGCTGCCACTGGCCCTGGCCGAGGTGGGCGTAGTAGTCCAGGGTCGAGCAACCGCCCAGCAGCAGCGCGAGCAGGGGAGCGCTAAGGCGACGCAGCAGATGGAGGCGGGCGATGGGCATGGCGCCACGCTACCCCATCGGCGCAGCTGCCTCCAGCGCCGAATGGGCGTAGGCTAGGGTTTCGCGCCACAGACTGGAGGTCGCCATGCGTGCCCTGCTTATCGCCGCCGCGCTGCTGCTCGGTGCCTGCGCTTCACCCCTGCCGAAACCCGACCCGCAGCAGGCCTGGGTCGATCTCTACGCGCCGGCCGGCGACCTGCTGATGGCCGACCGCCTGGACCGCAAGCGCTGGCCGGACGGCCGCTACTTCCAGGTCGGCCCCGGTGCCCACGAACTGCTGGTGCGCCTGCAGTTCGAGGCCAGCCGCGGCGGCGGCATGGGCTTCAACAGCGAACCCTTGCTGCTGACCTGCGAACTGCGCCTGCGCTACGACGAGTTCGCCGCCGGCCAGCGCTACCGGGTGGAGGCCCGCTCGATGGCGATGACCGCCCAGGCCTGGCTCTACGACGAGCAGCGCAACGTGCTGGCGCGCGGCAAGGTGATGCGCTGCGGCACCGCGATCTAGCTGAGGCGGCAGCGTCCCCACCTCGTCCGAGCAGCAGGTTGGACAACCCGCAGCTTGTCCGCCGGCTGGTTCAGCCGCGCTGCAGTTCGGCGAGGATGTCGAAGGCGTGCAGGCGGTCGGCGAAGTCGTACATGTCGCAGGTGAAGATCAGCTCGTCCGCCTCGGTCTGCTCCAGCAGCTGCTCCAGGCGGCTGCGCACGGTCTGCGGTCCGCCGATGGCGGCCAGGCCGAAGAACTCGCTGACCCCCTGGCGCTCGTGCGGCAGCCACAGCCCTTCCATGCTCGCCACCGGCGGCCGTTGCACCAGGCTCTGCCCGCGCAGCAGGGCGAGGATGCGCTGGAACGCCGAGGTGGCCAGGTACTGCGCCTGCTCGTCGCTGTCGGCCGCCAGCAGCGGTACACCGAGCATCACATAGGGTTTGTCCAGCACCTCGGAAGGTCTGAAGTGGTTGCGGTAGATGCGCAGCGCCTCGTGCAGGTAGCGCGGCGCGAAGTGCGAGGCGAAGGCATAGGGCAGCCCCTTCATTCCCGCCAGCTGCGCGCTGAACAGGCTGGAGCCGAGCAGCCAGATCGGCACCTGGGTGCCGGCGCCGGGCATGGCGATCACCCGTTGATCCGGGGTGCGCGGGCCGAAGTAGGCCTGCAGCTCCTCGACGTCGCCGGGGAAATCCTCGGCGCTGCCGTCGCGGCTGCGGCGCAGGGCGTGGGCGGTGTACTGGTCGGCGCCGGGCGCGCGGCCCAGGCCCAGGTCGATGCGCCCGGGATAGAGCGTGGCGAGGGTGCCGAACTGCTCGGCGATCACCAGCGGCGCGTGGTTGGGCAGCATCACCCCGCCGGCGCCGAGGCGGATGCGCGAGGTGCCGGCGGCCAGGTAGCCGAGCAGCACGGCGGTGGCGGAGCTGGCGATGCCGTCCATGTTGTGGTGTTCGGCGACCCAGAAGCGCTGGAAGCCGAGGCTTTCCACGTGCCGCGCCAGCGCCAGCGAGTTGTGCAGGGCCTGGGCGGCGTCGCCGTCGTCGCGGATCGGTGCCAGGTCGAGGGTGGACAGCTTGATCGAGGCCAGTCGGCTCATGAGGGGCTCCTCGTTGCGTGGCCGGCCACTCTAACCCCTTGAGTCCGGGCGGCGCACGCCGTGCACAGGCATAGTCATCATCGACGCGGCTGATGCGCTGACACTTGCGGGTGCAGATGGCCGTGCAGGTGTTCACCCCGGTCGGCTCTGGCGCTGGCTCCAGAACTGCTCCGCCAGCAGTTGCAGGCGCTCGGCCAGGCCGGCCAGCTGTTCGGCGCTGCTGTGGCTGTGAGCGCTGGCCCGGGTGGTGTCCTCGCAGGCCTGGCGAATGCCCTGCAGGTTGCGCTGGATGTCGTCGCCGACGGCGCTCTGCTGTTCCACCGCACTGGCGATCTGGATGTTCATCTCGCTGATCTGGCTGACGCGCTCGGTGATGCCGGTCAGCGCATGGGCCGCCTGTTGCGCCTGGGCGGCGATGGCCTGGGCGCGCCGCTGGCTGTCGCCCATGGCCGCCACGCTGCTGGTCACCGTGGCCTGCAGATCGGCGACTAGGGCGTCGATCTCGCCGGTCGAGGCCTGGGTACGCTGGGCCAGTGCGCGCACCTCATCGGCCACTACGGCGAAGCCGCGGCCTGTTTCGCCGGCTCGCGCCGCTTCGATGGCGGCATTGAGCGCCAGCAGGTTGGTGCGCTCGGCGATATCGCCGATCACCGTGAGCACCCGGCCGATCTCGCGGCTGCTGTCGGCCAGTTGTTGCACCAGAACGTGGCCGGCCTGCAGCTCCTCGGCCAGGGCGGCGATGTGTTGTCGGGTGCTTTCCACCAACTGGCGGCCGTCGCCGCTTTCCTGATCGGCGGCGCTGGCTGCGCTGGCGCTGAGCTGAGCATTGCGCGCCACCTCCTGGACGCTGACCGCCATCTGCCCCATGGCGCTGGCGACCTGCTCGGTTTCCTGGCGTTGTTGCAGGGTGGCGTTGTTGTGATGCTCTACCGCGCTGGCCAGTTGCCCGGCCTCGCCGCTGAGCTGGCGCGCCGAGTCGGCGATACGCCCGACCACCGCACCGGCTTCGGCCTGCAGGCTGTGCAGGGCGAAGGCGATGGCCCCGAAGGCGTCGCGGCGACCGGTGTACAGCCACTGGCTGAGCGGGTTGTCGGCCTGCTGGCGAGCCTGGGTCGCCAGGCGCTCCAGCGGACGCAGGGCCAGATGGTTGATCAGTCCCAGCAGCAGGCCGAGCGCACCGCCACCCGCCAGCAGCGGCAATGCCGGCAGGCCCAGGCCGGCGCTCAGCAGCAGCGCGGCCGCCGGCGGCAGCAGGCAGGCGCCGAGAACCAGGCGCAAACTCAGGCTCAGGCGTGGCCGGCGCAGCGCCCGCGGCGTGCGCCCGGCGCGCAGTTCGGCATAGAGCGCCTCGGCAGCGGCGATCTGCGCCTCGCTGGCGGCGGTGCGCACCGATTGGTACTCGACGATGCGCCCGTCCTTGCGCATGGGCGTGACATAGGCGCTGACCCAGTAATGGTCGCCGTTCTTGCAGCGATTCTTCACCAGCCCCATCCATGAGCGTCCCGCCTTCAGGGTCTGCCACAGGTGGGCGAAGGCGGCCGGTGGCATGTCCGGGTGGCGCACCAGGTTGTGATTCTGGCCGATCAGTTCGTCCTCGGCGAAACCGCTGATGGCGATGAAATCCGGGTTGACGTAGGTCAGCGCGCCCTTGAGGTCGGTGGTGGAGAGGATGTTGGTCTGCGCCGGTACCGGCAACTGGCGCCCGCTGACGGGCAGGTTGAGCTTCATGGCTGCATCTCCCGGGCCCCGGCCTGATTGTCCAGTGGGCAGCAGAGGTCGTCGAAGCGGCCCTCGCCACTGAACAGGCGCTGCAACTCGTGCGGCGCGCGTGGTGGGCTGAACCAGTAGCCCTGGGCGTAGCGGCAACCTTCCCGGGCGAGGAACTCGAGCTGCTGCGGCTGTTCGACGCCCTCGGCCACCACGCTCAGCCCCAGGCTATGGCCGAGGCCGATGATCGCCCGACTGATGGCCAGCGACTCGGCGTCCTGCGGGGTGCCGGCGATAAAGCTCTTGTCCACCTTGATGATGTGCAGGGGGAAGCGCTTGAGGTAGCCCAGCGAGGAGTAGCCGGTGCCGAAGTCGTCGAGGGCCAGCTGCACGCCGAGGCTGGCCAGCTCGCGCAGGCAGGCGAGGTTCTGCGCGCTGTCCTGCATCAGTTGGCTCTCGGTGATCTCCAGCACCAGGCTCGCCGGTGCCAGGCCGGTTTCGCGTAGCACGTCGGCGACCCGGGCGGCGAAATCGCCCTGCTGCAGCTGGCGGCTGGACAGGTTGACCGAGCAGCGTAGCCGCGTCTGCCTGGCCAGTTGCCAGGCGCGTACCTGGCTGCAGGCCTGACGCAAGACCCAGTCGCCGACGGCGAGAATCTCGCCGGATTCCTCCAGACAGGGAATGAACTCCAGCGGTGACACCTCGCGTCCGTCGTGTCGCCAGCGCAACAGGGCCTCCACGCCCATCAGGCCGACCTGGCCCCGATCGAGCTCGCAGATCGGCTGATAGACCAGGCGCAGCTCGTCGCGGGCCAGCGCCTGGGCCAGGGCGTTCTGCAGCTCCAGCTGGCGCTGTGCCTGCTGCTGCAGCTCGGTGCAGTAGCGGGCGAACTGCGCCTTGCCCGCGCTCTTGGCGCGGTACAGCGCCAGGTCGGCGGCCTGCAGTGGATCGAGCGGCTGGTCGCGCTCCTGCAGCGCGGCAATGCCGATGCTGGCGCTGACCGCCAGGGTCAGCTCCTGCAGCCGCAGCGGTGGGTGCAGGCTGTCCAGCATGCGCTGGGCGACCCGTTCGGCATCGCCCATGCAGGCCAGGTCGTCGAGCAGGGCGACGAACTCGTCGCCGCCGAAGCGGGCCAGGTGGTCGCCGGGGCGCAGGCAGTGGCCGAGACGCTCGGCCACCTCCACCAGCACCCGGTCGCCGGTCTGGTGGCCGAGGCTGTCGTTGATCAGCTTGAAACGGTCGAGGTCGATGAACAGCAGCGCCGCCTCGCGCGCTCCGGGGCGCTGCCGGCGTTGCATGGCCTGCTGCAGCAGCTCGCCGAGGCGGGCGCGATTGGCCAGCCCGGTCAGCGGGTCGTGGCGGGCGGCGTGATGCAGCTGTTCCTGGGCGGTGCGGCGCTGGCTGATATCGCTTTGCGAGCCGGCGATACGGCGTAGGCCGCGGCTGCAGGTGTCGACCACGCCGCGCACCAGCACCCACAGGTAGCTGCCGTCGCGGCGGCGGATGCGGTATTCGTGGTGCAGCGTGGGGCTGAGGCCGTGCAGGTGGTTGTCGATGGCCTGGCGCAGGCCGGGCAGGTCGTCCCCATGCACGCGGCCGAACCAGCTCTGGCTGGTGGGTGCCAGGCTGTCGCGATCGAGGCCGAGCATGCTGGTCCAGCGCTCGGAGAGGTAGAGTTGATCCTGCTCCAGCTGCCACTCCCACAGGCCGTCGTTGGCGCCGCGCATGGCCCTGGCATAACGCGCCTCGCTGTCCTGCAGGGCCTTGCGCTGGGCGGCTCCATAACTGTCCAGGGCCAGACCGATATCGAAGAACACCTTCTTGATCAGGCTGGCGAAGCAGTCCACGGCCGGCGAGCTGCCGAGCAGTTCGCCGAGCAGCTCGTCCAGGTACAGGCGATAGGCGCCCAGGTACCACTTGAGGTCGACGCCGACATGCTGGTGCACCCAGCCGATGCGCAGGCGTTCGAGCACGTAATCCCGGTCCAGCTGACCCTGCCACAGGCGCCGGTAGTAGTCGGTCTGGCTGTGCTTGAGGCGTGCCGTGGTGGCGGGGTTGCCGAGGTTGGCCGCCGGGGCGGGATAAGCGGCGAGCTGGTCGTAGAGTTTGTCGATGTACTCCTGGTTTCGGCGTTCCACACGCTGGGCATGCTGCGCCAGGCGCTCGTTATCGGTCTGGCTCCAGTCGAGAAAGCGCAGACGCTGGATCATTTCGTCAGGGTCCGGCGCGATGTGTTGAAGCAATTCTTGGAATTCTTCTTCGTTGCCCATGTCAGCCTCATGCATTTCTTCGGCGCAAAAAAAAGCGCCGCTGCGCGCCACCCTGAGTGGATGGCGAGCTGCGGCGCTCTGTCTTGCAGGCCCTGTGTCCTGCCCGGCAAAGCCGGTCTCCGCGCGTGGCGGAACCTACTGCGGCTAGCTTTTACCTTAATTGCCGGAGTCGGACAACTCCTCCAGCAGGCGGCGCAGGCGCTTGCGCAGCTCGGCCAGCTGCGCGGACTTGAAGGCATGGCGGCTGCGTTCCAGCACAAGCACGGCCTCGTCCAGGCTATGCGCAGGCAACGGCTGCAACCAGCGGCACAGGGGGCGCAGACGACAATCATCGAGGCTGTCGATGATCTGGCAGTGCGGAGCCTGGCTGTGCAGCAGATGCGTTACCCGTTGGCAGGCTTCCGTGTCCGGCAGGCTAAGCAGCAGATGGGTCTGAGGCATGGTGATGGTCGCTATGTGGCGAGTGGCCATCAATGCTAGTGGCCGTGCGGCCCGAGGATATTGACTGGTGTCAGTCCAGGCCGTAGTCGCGTTCGACTTTGGCGATGCGCAGGCGGAAACCCCCGTACCAGCGCCCGCGGCCCTGGCGCTGGGCTTCGCGGTGTTCGGCGTTGGCCTTCCAGGCGGCGATGGATTCCAGGTCGCGCCAGTAGGAGACGGTGATGCCGAGACCGTCGCGGGCCGATTCGAGACCGAGAAAGCCGGGCTGCTCGGCGGCCAGCTCGACCATACGCGCGGCCATGGCGGCGTAGCCCCGATCATCGGCGTTCAGCGTCGAGGTGAAGATCACCGCGTAGTAGGGCGGCGCAGGGGTGGCGGCGAAGGGGCTCATGTGGGGCTCGGGCTCAGGTGGCGGGGCCGCTACCGTGGCGTGCGCGGTATTCGCCGGGGGTCAGCCCGGTCCACTGGCGGAAGGCGCGGAAGAATACGCTGGGTTCGGAGTAGCCCAGCAGCAGGGCGATCTCGGCGACCGGCAGGCCGCCTTCGCGCAGGTGCTGTTCGGCCAGCTGGCGGCGGGTGTCGGCGAGCAGTTGCTGGTAGCTGCAGCCTTCTTCGGCCAGGCGCCGCTGCAGGGTGCGCTCGCTGAGCAGCAGGGCGCGCGCCAGTTCGCCGCGATCCGGTTCGCCGTGGGCCAGCTGTTCGCCGAGCAGGCCGATCACCCGCGCGCTCAGGCTGGCGCTGGGCAGGCGCGCCAGCAGCGCTTCGGCGTGCTGGCGCAGCAGCTGCTGCAAGGGCGGGTTGGCCTGCACCAGCGGCACGTCGCGCAGGACGCGGGGCAGGGCGATGGCGTAGTCGGCGGCGGCGAACTGCAGCGGGCAGGCGAACACCTCGCGGTAGGGCGCCAGATCCGCCGGTGCGGCGTGGCGGAACTGCGCGCCGAGCAGGTGGAAGCCGTCCAGCAGCGGCGTGGTCATCTGCACCCAGCAGGTCATCATCGCCAGCACGCGGATGCGCGTCGCCGGGTGCTGCGGGTGCAGCGGGCGATAGAGCAGCAGCAGGGCCTCGCCCCGTTCCTCGATGTGCAGTTCGCCGCCTTCGCCGCCCAGGCGCTGGTAGCGCAGCGCTGCGGTCAGCGCCTCGCCGAGGGTGGCGCTGCTCTGCAGCAGGTAGCTGAGTACGCTGAACGGGCCGGGGGTGAGGCTGCGGCCGAGCAGCAGGCCGGGCTCCGGGTGCTGCAGGCGCGCATCCAGTTCGCGCCACAGCGCCTCCTGGGCACTGAACGGCACCCGCGCGTCGGGGTCGGCCAGTTGCCCTTCGTGCAGGCCGCAGGCCGTCAGCAGCGTCTGGCGGTCGAGGCCGAGGCGGCTGGCGGCGTGCAGGATCGCCTGGGTCAGGCTGGCGCTGACCGAGGCCTGCGGCGACTCGTGAATGGCGTGTGACATGTGCCGATTCTGCCCAATGGCGGAGAACGGCGATAGCCCGGCGCGCCACACGCGGTTACGACCGATTGGTCGTTGGCGCGTGCATATTGGCGCCGAGCGGTTAGACTTGCCCTCCCGAACGTCGCCCACAAGGCGCGCTCGCTCTACAACAACAGAAAAAGGAGATCTCCCATGAAAGGCAAATCCTTGGCATGGGTCCTGTCCGCCGCACTCGCAGGCACTACCCTGAGTGGCATGGCACAGGCTGAAGAGAAGTTCGTCACCATCGGCACCGGCGGCCAGACCGGCGTCTACTACGTGGCCGGCCAGTCCATCTGCCGTTTCCTCAACCGCGGTGCGGCCGAGCACGGCATCAAGTGCAACGCCCCGGCCAGCGGCGGCGGCGTGGCCAACGTCAACGGCATCCGCAGCGGCGAGTTCAACTTCGGCATCATGCAGTCGGACCACCAGTACAAGGCGCTCAACGGCGCGGCGCCGTTCGAGGCCGAAGGCGCGATGAGCGACATCCGCGCGGTGTTCTCCCTGCAGAGCGAGGTGTTCACCATCCTCGCCCGCCGCGACGCCAAGATCGCCAGCTTCGACGACCTCAAGGGCAAGCGCGTCAACGTCGGCAACCCGGGTTCGGGTCAGCGCGACACCCTGGAAGAGATCATGGCCGTCAAGGGCTGGGATCGTTCCGCCTTCGCCCTCGCCGCCGAGCTGAAGCCGGCCGAGCAGGCCAGCGCCCTGGGCGACAACAACATCGATGCCATGACCTACTTCGTCGGTCATCCCAACGGCGCGATCCAGGAAGCCACCACCACCACCGACGCGGTGCTGGTGCCGGTGACCGGCGCCGAGATCGACAAGCTGCTGGCCGAGAAGACCTACTACACCAAGGCCGACATCCCCGGTGGCCTGTACAAGGGCAACGATGCGCCGACCCCGTCGATCGGCGGCAAGGCCGTGCTCTCCACCTCGGCCAACGCCGACCCGGAAGTGGTCTACCAGCTGGTCAAGTCGGTGTTCGACAACATCGAGCGTTTCAAGCGCCTGCACCCGGCCTTCGCCGACCTCAAGGAAGCCGACATGATCAAGGTCGGCCTGACCGCGCCGCTGCATGAAGGCGCCGCGCGTTACTACAAGGAGCGCGGCTGGCTGTAAGCCGCCAGCGACGGGCCTGCCGAGCAGGCCGGTTGGCCTTTCCGGCGGGCGCTGCGCCCGATTCGCTTCTAGTGTTAAGCAAACCCGCAAGGCGCAGGCCTGCGGGTTTTGCCGTTCTCCGATGACTCGAATGCAGGTTTGATCCCATGCATGACAAGCAACTCTCCACCGAGGAACTGATCGCCCAGGATGTCGGCGCGCGTCTGCCCGTCGGCGCCATGGCCCAGGTGATCGCCGGCCTGGCCCTGCTCTGGTCGCTGTTCCAGCTGTGGATCGCCTCGCCGCTGCCGTTCGTGCTCGGCTTCGGCGTGCTCAACGATACCCAGACCCGCGCCATTCACCTGGCCTTCGCCCTGCTGCTGGCGTTTCTCGCCTACCCGGCGTTCAAGCAGTCGCCGCGCGACCGCGTGCCCTTGCTGGATATCGCCCTCGGCCTGGTGGCCGCCGCCAGCGCCGCCTACCTGTTCGTCTTCTACCAGCAGCTGGCGCTGCGCCCCGGCAGCCTGACCACCGGCGACCTGGTCACCGCCTGCATCGGCATTCCGCTGCTGCTGGAGGCCACCCGCCGCGCGCTCGGCCCGCCGCTGGCGATCATCGCCCTGGTGTTTCTCGTCTACAGCCTGGCCGGCCCGTACATGCCGGGGCTGCTGGCGCACCGCGGGGTCAGTTTCAACGCCCTGGCCAACCACCAGTGGATCACCACCGAAGGGGTGTTCGGCATCGCCCTCGGCGTGTCCACCAGCTTCGTCTTCCTCTTCGTGCTGTTCGGCGCCCTGCTCGAGCGGGCCGGCGCCGGGCACTACTTCATCCAGCTGGCGTTCAGCCTGCTCGGCCACCTGCGCGGCGGCCCGGCCAAGGCGGCGGTGCTGTCGTCCGGGCTGACCGGGATGATTTCCGGCTCGTCGATCGCCAACGTGGTCACCACCGGCACCTTCACCATCCCGATGATGAAGCGCACCGGCTTCTCCGCGGAGAAGGCCGGCGCGGTGGAGGTGGCCTCCTCGGTCAACGGCCAGATCATGCCGCCGGTGATGGGTGCCGCGGCCTTCCTGATGGTCGAGTACATCGGCATGCCCTATGTCGAGATCATCAAGCACGCCTTCCTGCCGGCGGCGATCTCCTATATCGCGCTGCTCTACATCGTCCACCTGGAGTCGCTCAAGCTCGGCCTGCAGCCCATCGGCGGCCATCAGCCCAAGCCCTGGCTGCGCCGCCTGACCGGCTTCGTCTTCGGCGCGGCGCTGATCAGCGGCCTGTCGCTGGCGGTCTACTACGGCCTCGGCTGGCTCAAGCCGGCGCTCGGCGACTACGCCCTGCCGGGCATCGGCGTGCTGCTGGCGCTGGTCTACCTGGGCCTGCTGAAGGTCGCCGCCAGCGTGCCGGTGCTGCCGCCGGAAGACCCCAATGCGCCGCTGGAGTCGCTGCCCGAGACCCGTGCCGTGCTGCTCTCCGGCCTGCACTTTTTGCTGCCGGTGGTGGTGCTGGTCTGGTGCCTGATGATCGAGCGCCTGTCGCCCGGCCTGTCGGCCTTCTGGGGCAGCGTGATGCTGATCATCATCCTGCTCACCCAGCGTCCGCTGTTGAGCTGGATGCGCCACGACGGCAGCCACGACCACGGCACCTTCGTCGACGGCGTGATCGACCTGCGCGAAGGCCTGATCGCCGGCGCGCGCAACATGATCGGCATCGGCATCGCCACCGCGGCGGCCGGCATCATCGTCGGCGCGGTGTCGCAGACCGGCGTCGGCCTGGTGCTGGCCGACCTGGTCGAGCTGCTGTCGATGGGCAACCTGCTGCTGATGCTGGTGCTGGTGGCGGTGTTCAGCCTGATCCTCGGCATGGGCCTGCCGACCACCGCCAACTACATCGTGGTGTCCAGCCTGCTGGCGCCGGTGGTGGTGGCGCTGGGGCAGCAGAACGGCCTGATCGTGCCGCTGATCGCGGTGCACCTGTTCGTCTTCTACTTTGGCATCATGGCCGACGTCACCCCGCCAGTGGGCCTGGCCTCGTTCGCCGCCGCCGCGGTGTCCAAGGGCGACCCGATCAAGACCGGCCTGGTGGCCTTCTTCTACAGCCTGCGCACCGCGGCGCTGCCGTTCCTGTTCATCTTCAACACCGACCTGCTGCTGATCGACGTGGACTTCTGGCACGGCGTGCTGATCTTCATCGTGGCGACCATCGCCATGCTGATCTTCGCCGCCGGCACCCAGGGCTTCTTCCTGGTGCGCAGCCGCTGGTACGAGAGCCTGCTGTTGCTGCTGGTGGCCTTCACCCTGTTCCGCCCCGGCTTCTGGATGGACAGGCTCCACGACCCCTACCAGGACGTGCCGCCGGCCCAGCTGGCGCAGGCCCTCGACGGCGTCGCCGACGGCAGCCAGCTGCGCCTGCGCGTACTCGGTGAGAACGCGGTGGGCGACCCGCGCGAGTTCACCCTGCTGCTGGCGGTGCCGGATGGCACCTCGGGCGAGGAACGCCTGGCCAAGCTCGGCCTGAACCTCTACGAGGAGGGCGACAAGGTGCTGGTCGACAGCGTCACCTTCGGCAGCCTGGCGGCCGACGCCGGCCTGGAGTTCGACCAGCAGATCCTCAGCGTGCGGGCGCCGACCGACCGCTGGACCAAGGAGCTGATGTGGCTGCCGGGCTTTATGCTGTTCGCCCTGATCGTCTGGTTGCAGCGCCGCCGTCAGCTGCCGCAGCCGGCGTAGGGATCCGCCGTCACCACCACAAGGCAGCTTCGGCTGCCTTGTTCGTTTATGCCCCGGCGGCGGGTTGCTAGACTCGCCGACCTGACCATTCGGACAACAAGGATTCCGCCCGCCATGTCGACGCCGCGTGTGCATTACCCCTGGTACAAGAAGGAGGACACCGACGCCTTCTTCGCCCTGTTCCAGAACAACATCGCCAACTTCGTGATCATCGCCATCAGCATGCTGGGCATGGGTTTTCCCGCCGAGATCGTGTTCGGCCAGGTGTTGCCCGGTGCGGCGGTGGCGGTGATGGCCGGCAACTTCTACTACGCCTGGAGCGCCGCGCGCCTGGCCCGCAAGGAGAACCGCGCCGACGTCACCGCGCTGTCCTACGGCATCAGTACCCCGGTGATGTTCGTCTTCCTGTTCGGCGTGCTGCTGCCGGCGAAGCAGCTCACCGGCGACGCCGAGCTGGCCTGGAAGGTGGCGGTGGCGGCCTGCCTGATCAGCGGCGCGATCGAGGCGGCGATCAGCCTGATCGGCAACTGGGTGCAACGCCATCTGCCGCGCCCGGCCATGCTCGGCGCGGTGGCCGGGGTGGCGCTGACCTTCATCGCCGGCGAGATGCTGTTCAAGACCCTGGAAATTCCCATGATCGGCCTGCTGGTGCTGGCCATCACCCTGGTCGGCCTGGTGGCGCGCATCAGCATGCCGTTGCGCCTGCCGGCCTCGCTGTTCGCCATCGTCGTCGGCACCGCGCTGGCCTACCTGGTCGGCGCCGCCGACAGCGGCAAGTTCGGCGACGCCTTCACCCACCTGGGTTTCTACCCGCTGCTGCCCAACCTGGCCTGGTACGAGGGCCTGGGCCTGCTGTTCACCAGCATGCTGGCGCTGATGACGGTGATCCTGCCGATCACCCTGTACAACGCCATCGAGACCATGAACAACGTCGAGGCCATGAGCGCCGCCGGCGACCGCTACAGCGTGCGTGAATGCCAGGCGGTGGACGGCGTCGGCACCCTGCTCGGTGCGCTGTTCGGCGGGGTGTTCCCGACCACGGTGTACATCGCCACCGTGGGCTCGAAATGGATGGGCGCCGGGCGCGGCTACAGCCTGCTCAACGGCGCGGTCTATGGCCTGGCCACCATGTTCGGCCTGATCGCCTTTATCGCCGCGCTGATCCCGGTGGCGGTGGTGGCGCCGATCCTGGTGTTCGTCGGCATGTCGATGATCGCCACCGCCTTCAACAGCAACCACGCCCGTTACTACCCGGCGGTGGCCCTGGCCATGCTGCCGTACTTCGCCAACTACCTGATGACCCGCTTCAACCGCGGCGCGCCGGAGGTGGTGCAAGGCATCTCCACGGCCATCGGCGCCCTCGGCCAGGGCGCCATGTTCAGCGCCATCCTGCTCGGCGCCATGTGCGTGGCGGTGATCGACCGTCAGTTCCGCCAGGCCACCGCCTTCGCCCTGGTCGCCGCGGCCATGGCCTGCGTCGGCCTGATGCACGCGCCCAAGCTGGCCTGGTATGCCGCGCCGGACTTCGTCCACGGCTACCTGCTGATGGCGCTGTTCTTCGCCTGGTACGCCTGGCGCGGGGTGGAGCCGGCGCCGGCCGCGCGCGCCGCCGACGCGGACTGAGGCGGGGGGCTATTCGCCGCCTTCTTCGAGCTGCAGCGCGCCGGTCTCGCCGCCCTCCAGCACCACGTAGGCGCTGGAGCAGAACAGCGAATTGAGGCGCTTCATGTCGGCGATCAACTCCAGGTGCAGCGAGCTGGTCTCGATGCTCTGTACGACTTGACGCTGCAGGCGGCCGATATGCGCATGGGCCAGGCGCCGCTCCTGGGCGCGGAAGCGGCGTTTCTCGCGCAGCAGCTGGCTGGCGCTGGCGTGATCGGCGCTGAGGAACACGTTGAGGCCCAGGCGCAGGTTGGCCATCAGCTGTCCGTGCAGGCTGGTCAGCTCCTCCAGGCCCTTGTCGGAGAAGGCCCGGCGCTGCGCGGTCTTCTCGTTCTGGATCTTGCCGAGCATGCGTTCGATCAGCTCGCCGGCCTGCTCCAGGTTCACCGCCAGCTCGAGCACTTCGGCCCAGCGCCGGCTCTCGTGTTCGCTCATCGCCTCGCGCGGGATCTGCGCCAGGTACAGCTTGACCGCCCGGCACAGGCTGGCGACGTCGTCGTTAAGCAGGCGCAGCTCCTTGCTCGTCGCCGGCTGGTTGTGTTCCAGCACCGGCAGCAGGTGGCCGAGCATGGCCTCGATCAGGTCGCCGATGCGCAGCGTTTCGCGCACCGCATTGGCCAGTGCCAGGCTCGGCGTGGCCAGCGCCGTGGCGTCCAGATGGCGCGCGCGGGCGATGCCGGCCTCTTCGGCGCGGTCCGGCATCAGCCAGTTGCAGAAGCGCGCCATCCAGCCCACGGTGGGCAGCATCAGCAGGGCGCGCAAACCGTTGTAGAGCAGGTGGAAGAAGATCACCAGCTCGGCCGGACGCCAGTCCAGGCCGTCCAGCCAGCTGGCCAGAGGTTGCAGCAGCGGCAGCACCAGCAGCAGGCCGATCAGCTTGTAGATCAGGCTGCCCAGCGCCACGCGGCGACCGGCCGGGGTCTGCAGGCTGCTGGTGAGAAAGGCCAGCAGACCGCTGCCGATGTTGGCGCCGATCACCAGGCCGATGGCCACCGGCAGGCTGATCAGCCCGGCGCCGGCCAGGGTCGCGGTGAGCAGCACGGCGGCCAGGCTGGAGTAGGTGAGCAGGGCGAACAGCGCGCCGACCAGGGCGTCGAGCAGCAGGTCGCCGGTCAGCGAGGCGAACAGCACGCGGATGCCGCGTGCCTCGGTGATCGGCGTGGCGGCGGCGACGATCAGCTCCAGCGCCAGCAGCATCAGGCCCAGGCCGATGGCCACGCGGCCGAGCTGGCCGGCGCGGGTCTGCCGTCGCGAGAGGAAGAAGATCACCCCGAGGAAGATCAGCAGCGGGCTCAGCCAGCTCAGGTCGAGGGTCAGCACCCGCGCCATCAGCGCGGTGCCGACGTCGGCGCCGAGCATGATCGCCAGCCCCGGCGCCAGCGCCATCAGGCCCTGGGCGACGAAGGAGGTGACCAGCAGCGCGGTGGCGTTGCTGCTCTGCACCAGCGCGGTGACGCCGATGCCGGCGGCGAAGGCCAGCGGCCGGCGGCCGACGTTGTGGCTGAGGATCTTGCGCAGGTGCGAGCCGTATACCCGCAGGATGCCGGTACGCACGATGTGGGTGCCCCAGACCAGCAGGGCGATGGCGGACAACAGATTGAGCAGGGTCAGCATAAGGCGGCTCCCCCTTGCGAGCCCGCTGGCGATCGGTCGTGATCGCGACGCAGGTTGCGTAGCCGGCCGGCGAGAAATGTTTTATCCGGCTTGTACTTAGCATCGGCCGGAAATCGTCGTTGCGCCAGTCGCGCGGTGAGCGGGCACTGGTTAACCTAGCGGCCTCTACACTATGGCCACTGGAGCGAATTCGTTGCGTTCGGGCGCTGGGCCGACGCTAAGGCTGGGGATCGATGGCGGGAAAATGGCGGGCGGGCCTGCTTCTGGGGCTGGCGCTGAGCGGCGCCGCCTGGGCGGCCGAGCTGCGCCTGGTGACCGGCGACGATTACGCGCCCTTCACCGGCCAGAGCCTGCCCGGCGGCGGCCTGCTGACCCAGGTAGTGCACGCCGCCCTGGCCGAGCGCGAGCTGTCCGCCACGCTGGCGTGGCAGCCGTGGAAGCGCGGTTACCTGAAGACCCTGCGCGGCGACTACGACGCCACTTTCCCCTATGTCCCCGGCGCCCAGCGCCAGGCGGAATTCCTCTACTCGGCGCCGCTGTTCGTCGCCGAACAGCACCTGTTCAGTCGCGCCGGCGATGCCATCGAGGTGGCGGATTTGTCGCGCCTGGCCGGCAAGCGCCTGTGCTACCCGCTCGGCTGGCAGCCGCCGGCGCCGATCCAGGCATTGCTCGACCAGGGCCTGCTCACCCGCCATTCGCCGCTCGGCCTCAACGAGTGCGCGCGCCTGCTGCTGCTGGCGCGCGACGACCTGTTCATCGCCGACCGCCGCCTGGGCGAGAGCGCCCTGCGCGCCACCGGGGCGCCGGCGAGCCGCTTCCACCGCTCGCAGGGGGTGTTCGGCAACAGCACCCTGCACCTGATCGTGCCGCGCAACCATCCGCGCGGCGCCGAGCTGATCGCCGAGTTCGACCTCGGCCTGGCCGCCTTGCAGGCCAGCGGCGCCTACCAGCGCCTGCTTGAGGCCTATCTGCAGCCGCCTGAGTTCAGCCCAGCAGCGCCATGATCGCCACCAGGCTGCCCGCCGCCAGCAGCGTCTGCAGGGTGATGATGCCGGCCATCAGCTGGCTGTCGCCGCCCAGCTGGCGGGTCAGCACATAGGCCGTCGGCGCGGTGGGTAGGGCGAAGAACAGCACCAGCACGGCGCTCTCCATCGCCGGCAGGGCCAGCGCCCAGGCCACCGTCCAGGCCAGCAGCGGCATGGCCAGCAGGCGCAGGGCGCTGTTCCACCCCAGTGCCGGAATTTCCCCGCCGAGCTGCTCGGGTTTGAGCGCCGCGCCGACGCAGAGCAGGCCCAGCGGCAGGCTGGCGGCAGCCAGCAGGCCGAGCAGGCGATCGCTGCCGCCGGGCAGGCCGATGCCGGCGAGGTTGACCAGGGCGCCACCGACGCAGGCGAGAATCAGCGGGTTCTTGGCGATCGGCAGCAGCAGGCCGCGCGCGCTGACGCCGCGCTCGGCGGTCAGCGACCAGACCGACAGCACGTTCACCGTCGGCACCATCAGCGCCAGCATCAGCGTAGCGAGGGTCAGCCCCTCCTGGCCGAACAGGCTACCCACCGCGGCCAGGCCCAGGTAGGTGTTGAAGCGCAGGATGCCCTGGGTGAAGGCGCCGAAACGCCCGGCCGGCCAGCCGCGCAGGCGGCGCAGCAGCAGCAGGGCGAACCAGGCGATGCCGAGGCCGAGCAGTACCGCCAGCGCCAGGCGCGGCAGCGCCGGGTTGCTCAGCGGCGCCTGGGCCAGGCTGGAGAACAGCAGGGCGGGGAACAGGATGAAGTAGTTGAGGCGCTCGGCGCCGGGCCAGAACGTCTCGCTGGGGAAGTCGCGCAGGCGCAGCCAGTAGCCGGCGACTATCATGGCGAACAACGGCCAGAGGGCCAGCAACAGGTCGATCACGGCAGCTTTTTCCATGGGCAAAGCGGCGATAGTCGACCAGCTGCACGCCTCGGCGCAAGCCTTCAGCTCGGCGGCAGGGCGCTGATGCGCAGGTGAAAGTCGAGCCGTTCCCAGTCCTCGCGGCGGTTGGCCAGGGTCGGCGTCGAGTGCAGGACGATGCGGTGCTCGCCGTCCGCCGTGCGGCGGTAGCCGGGGCGCGCCGGCTCCCAGTCCGAGCCGCGGAACTCCAGCGGCGCCATGCCGAACTGGCGGATCAGCAGGGCTTCCAGGGCCTCGGCCTGGCCGGCGGCGACCCGGTACAGCGCCGCGCCGTCGCCCTCCTCGGCGCAGCCGGCGAACTGCGCCGGCAGCTCCAGTTGCCAGCGCTGCAGCCAGTCGATGCAGGCGCGCTCGTCCTGCTCGGCGAGCAGGGCCGTGGCGACCAGCAGCAGGGGCAGGAGCAAGGTGCGCATGGGCAACCCGGGGCGTTGAGGTGATCGTCAGAGTCTAGACTGCTGGCGAGCCCTTCGCGGAGTTCCTGCCATGCCCGCCTCGCACCAGGGCGGCTGCCATTGCGGCCAGCTGCGCTACGTCTTCGACGCCCCGCTCGCGGATATCGCCCACTGCCATTGCGCGGATTGCCGGCGCAGCAGCGGCGGCATCCTGGTTACCTGGCTGACGGTGCCGCTGAGCAGTTTCCGCTGGCTGCGCGGCACGCCCGCCGAGTACGCCAGCACGCCGACCTGCACGCGCAGCTTCTGCCCTCACTGCGGTGCCCAGCTGACCCTGTTCAGCGCGCTCAGCCCGCACAGCCTGGATATCAGCGTGGCCTGCCTCGACCAGCCCGAGCGGGCGCCGGCGGATCGGCATATCTGGGTGCGCAGCCGGCTGCCCTGGTTGAGCGTCGACCCGCAGTTGCCGGAGGAAGACGAGGAGATTCTCTAGCCGGTCGCGGGTGCGGGGTATCGCGGGGCCGCCCGGGCTGCGCGCACCAGATTCCTGGCCGTATAACTCAGGGCAACTGCAGGCCGCCGCTGTCTTGGTGCAACTTGCGCAGGTGCGCGCCGAGGGCCACCAGGTTGGCCTCGTTGGCCTGCAGCTCGGCCAGGCGCGCGGGCGCCAGCAGCTTGCGCACTTCCGCGTCGAGCTCGTCGCTGAGCTGACGCAGTTGCTGCTGGCGCTGCCGGCTCTGGGTTTCCAGGCTGTGCCATTCGCCGGCCTGGGGCAGGCCGTAGCCGCCGTCGAGCAGCTCGGCCGGGCGGCTGAGAAAGCCGCTGCCGGCCAGTATCTGCTCCAGCGCCGCACCGGCCTTGTCCAGGTTCGGGTCGCCGGCGGCGCGGCCGCTCAGGTAGCGGCGCTTGAGCTCGTCCTGGGCCAGCAGCAGCTGGCGGCGCAGGGCCGCCTGTTCCAGCAGCAGCAGGGCGGCGCTGGCGCGCAGGTCGGCCTCGGCGAACCAGTCACGGCGTGCGCTGGCGGGCTGTTCCAGCCAGGCCTCGACGTTGTCCTGGGCGATCGGCAGGCGCTGGCGCAGCACGGCGAACATGGCCTGGTAGCGCTCGCGGAACGAATCGAAGCGATAGCCCAGGCGCAGCGCCTCGCGGGGATCGTCGAGCACCGCGGTGTCGGCCAGGCCGCGCGCCGCCAGCAGTTGCAGCAGGCCGTTGGGCAGGATGCTGTCGAGCGCCTGCAGATCGGGATGCGCGGTGCCGCTGCGCAGCAGCTTGAGGGTCTCCACCGCGCAGTTGTTGGAGATGAAGTAGTAGTCGCCGTCGTAGCTCCAGTGCTGCTCGACGGCGCGCGCGACCAGCTGTTCCAGTTCGTCGCGCGACAGCTTGAGCGGCACCGAGGCCAGGCTGCGCAGCTCGACCTTGGTGTACTCCTCGACCACCTGCTCCAGCGGCAGGACGAACAGCCGCGAGGGGTAGACGCCGGTCAGGCCGTCCCAGCTCGACAGCTGCAGGTCGCCGACGAAGGCGCGGTAGGACAGCACCAGGTGCTGGTCGAGATCCAGCCGGCAGTCGGGGCCGCGCGGCCGGCCCGGCGCGCACACCACCAGGCGCAGCATGCTGTGGCCCCAGCGGCTCATCCATTGCTGGTTGGCCTCGGCCAGCAGGTAGTCGACCGCATAGACCCGCTCGGGATCGAGGCGGCCCAGCGGCTGGCGGGCGAAGTCGCGGCCGGCGTTGAGGTAGGCATGACCGCCGGCGCAGTCAGCCTGCGCCGGCGCCCAGGCGAAATGCTCGCGAAAGTAGCGCGCCAGCGACGGCCTACGGCAGGCGTAGCCGGGGTCGAGGAGGAAATACTCGAGGTTGACCGCGACGAACTCCAGCGGCCGGCTCAGCTCGTAGACGTCCGGGCTGCGCGCGACCTGGCCGTTGTCCTGCTCGCGCGCGCCGCGCCGGCCGACCTGCTGCGCCCAGCCGGCCAGGTCGAGCAGACGCGGGTCGTCGCTGAGGGTGAAGCGCCGCGCAGTCTGCCCGCGACAGCTGTCCGGCAGGCCGACCAGGCCCCGCGACTCGGCGCGTTGCCGGCAGCGCTGCAGTTGCCGGCGCTGCGCCGCGGGCCAGAGTTGGGCGCGGTCGTAGAGGTGAGTCAGCTCGTGGATCAGGGTGGCGAGCAGTTCGCGGCGCTGGCTGCCGTGTACGCGTCCGGTCTGCGTCGTGGCGGCCGTGCCGTCGGTCAGCGCCGGCAGCAGGCTGGCATTGAGCTCGATGCCGGACCAGCGCCCGACGCGGCCGTAGGCGTTGGCCGGCAGGTCGTCGCGCCAGGCGACCTTCACGCTGCGCGCCAGGCGCTGGACGAAGCTCGGCGGCAGGGTGGCCAGGGCGTCGTCGAGCAGCGCCTGGCTGGCCTGGCGCTCGGCGGCGCTCAGCTGGTCGTGCTCCAGCACCAGGCGCAGCTCGGCCTGGACGCCGCCGCTGAGCGCCAGCAGCGCGGCGCAGCACCAGGCGCGCAGGGACCTCACAGGGCGAGAATGGCTTCGGCCAGTTGCAGGTCGCTGGCGCTGCGCGCTTGCGGCAGTTGCGTGCGGATCGCCAGCAGCGCCGCCTCCAGCTGCGCGCCGCGGATCTCGCCGGCGCTGGCGACGAAGCTGGCGGCGTCGTCGCGGGCCTGCACCACCAGCTTCATGTCGCGCAGCGAGGTGGTGGTATCGGAGGTGAAGTCGATGCTGCGATCCAGGGCGCGGACGATGATATTGCTGGTGGCGACCACGGTTTGCGCCTGGGCGAGGCCGCTGAACAGGGCACAGGCGGTGGCGAGGACGAGAAGCGAATGACGCATGGAGAAACTCCGCAAACGGCGAATGGACGGTTGGACGAGCCCGCGCGGTTGGGGTTCCGCAGGCGGGCGGGTATGCCCGTGCAGTTTACGGGGCCGGCGCGCGCCGGTCAGCAACTGGGCCGGCCGGCGTTACCAGGGATGCATCAGAGGCTGAGGATGGCTTCGGCCAGCTGCAGATCGTCGGCCGCCGCCAGCGCCGGCACCTGGCTGCGGATATGCAGCAGCGCCGCCTCCAGCTGCACACCGCGGATCTCGCCGGCGCTGGCGACGAAGCTGGCGGCATCGTCACGGGCGGCGAGCACGACCTTGTCGTCGCGCAGCGAGGAACTGATATCCGAGGTGGCCTCGCTGGTCGCGGCGACGCCGCTGACGATGGCGTCGGTGGTGACCACGAAGCTGGTGGCGGAGGCGCTGGTGGCCAGCGCCAGGAGGGTGGCGGCGCTCAGGATGCGGAAGGCGGTCATGGGATATTCCTCAACGGGCGAGATGGGCGGTGCAGAGGGCCTGCGGCCGGAATAACAAGCCTAGCTCAGGGGCGCTTGCGCCGACCAGTTGCTGGCGTTCTGCTGGCGCGTCTTTCAGAGGAATTTCACCGCGCCACGATTGCGTCGGATGACAAAGGCTGAGATGCTCTTCGAGCATAAAAAGCAGGTATTGCTAAGTAAAATGCCGCCATCGTGCGAAGACTCTCGCCTTCAGTCGGAGTGGATCGTCTCCGGCAGCTCTGCAGATGTGTCACCAATAACAATTAAATGCGCATTCCGGGCCATGGCCCGTGTTAGTGGGGTTGTTCTCGCGTCATGATCATCCTTGTGGCATCGAAAATCGATCAGGCCA
Organism: Pseudomonas sp. PL-6; assembly: GCF_054110165.1. Taxonomy (NCBI): domain Bacteria; kingdom Pseudomonadati; phylum Pseudomonadota; class Gammaproteobacteria; order Pseudomonadales; family Pseudomonadaceae; genus Pseudomonas; species Pseudomonas sp. PL-6. Next base: position 153,015 of record NZ_CM134189.1, read on the forward strand.
GTATCCACGGTTCTCTCGGCAAACCCGAATACAGCTACTTCTTCCTGATGAAGGATTTCCTCCCGGTGCTCGAACGCCTGGGGCGGGTGCAGGTCGTTCACCGCCTGGCCGAGATCGAGCAGCTCGCCGCGCAGCACCGTGCGGCCGGTGAAACCGTGGTGTTCCTCAGTTTCAGCCCGCCGCACCAGGCTCCATTGGGACTGAGTTGTCCGACCCTCAGCGTGTTCGCCTGGGAGTTCGACAGCCTTCCGTCGGTGGCCTGGGAGGGCAATCCGCAGAATGACTGGCGCTACGCATTCGCCCATCTGCAGGGTGCCATCAGCACCAGTCGCGAAGCCGCGGCCCTGGTTGAAGATGCCATGTCGCCCGATTACCCGGTCGTCGCCCTGCCGGCGCCGGTCTGGGATCGCTATCGCGGTGACCCGGCGACAGTGCGCAGCAGTCCGCAGCTGGGCGAACGCCAGTTCCCGTTTGCCGGTCTGGTGATCGACAGTCCGACGCTGGGGCTGTCGGCGGACGGCCTGGTACGTAAACCGGCGGTTGCCGAGCCCGCGCCCGTCGCGCAAGCGCCCACATCCAAACCGTTGCGTGACGACCGTTTCAGTCTCGCCTGGCGCGAGACCAAGGCGCTCGCCAGGGGCTGGTGGCGGGAGGTCGGTCTGCCCGCATTGGCGGTCGATACGCCCCAGCCGCAAGACGCTCCACCCGCTCCCGCGAGCGCGCCGCCGGCCGTGCCGATCAGTGTGACCGGTGTGGTCTACACCACCGTGCTCAACCCGGCCGACAGCCGCAAGAACTGGGTCGAGCTGATCACCGCATTCTGCTGGGCCTTCAAGGATCGCGACGATGCCACGCTGATCGTGAAGATGACCCACCACGATCTCGAGTACTACCGCATCGTTCTGATGACCCTGCTGTCGCGCCTGGCGCCCTTCAGTTGCCGGGTAGTCGTGTTGCACGGCTTTCTTGAGGACCAGCAGTATCGGCAACTGATCGAGGCCTCCAGCTACTACGTCAACGCTTCCTCCGGCGAGGGCCTGTGCCTGCCGCTGATGGAGTTTCTCAGTGCCGGCAAGCCGGCCATCGCGCCGACCCACACGGCCATGGCCGACTATGTCGACGAGCGGCTGGCGTTCCTGGTGAAGTGCGCGCTGGAACCCTTCTGCTGGCCGCACGATCCGACCGGGATCTTCATGACCCATCGCCATCGGCTGAACTGGCAGTCGCTGGTCGAGGCCTACCGACACAGCTATCGGGTGGCCAAGGACGAACCCGAGCGTTATCGCGAGATGGCGCGACAGGCCGATGCGCGGATGCAGGCGTTCGCCTCCATCGAGCGGGTGGCCGGGCCGCTTGGCGCGTTTCTCGAACGGATTGCCGCGACGCAATCGGCGCAGGCCGAGCTGGGTTGTGCGGGGAGTGCAGTGCTATGAGATTCCTGGTCTATTCGCAAGTGAGCGCGGCGAAGATCGCCAGCAGCATGGGCCTGCCGGAGTACAGTTACTACTTCGTCCTGCGCGACTTCCTGCCGGTGCTGCAGGCGCTGGGCGAAGTTCTGGTGGTCGAAGATCCCGAGCAGGAGGTCGACCGGCTGTACGACGAAGCGCGCGCCGCCGGCGAGCGGTGCCTGTTCCTGTCTTTCTCGCCGCCGCACAAGACTCCCCTGCAGCTGCGCTGTCCGACCGTTCCGGTGTTCGCCTGGGAATTCGACAGCATTCCCAACGAGTCCTGGCTGGATGAGCCGCAGCAGGATTGGCGGCACGTGCTGAAGATCTGCGGCAGCGCCATCACCCACTCGCAGATGATCGTCGCGGCGGTGCGTCGGGAGATGGGCGCGGATTTTCCGATCGTTTCGGTGCCCTCGCCGGTCTGGGACAAGTTCGCCGCGCTGCGCGCACAGCCGGGGTCGTTGCCCCTTGCAGACGGCGTGAGCATTCGCGTGCGCTCGGGCGTGGTGGTGGACAGCCGCGACCCCGCGCTGAGCCCCTATATCTTCGGTCCAGACGCCACTGCGCGGGTGGTGCAGGCGATCCGCGAGCACGAGAACGCCATGGCGCGCGCGCAAGGCGGCAGTGTGGCGGTCGAGCCGCCGGCCGGCCGCCGGCAGTCGCGGTATCGCATCACTCGGCGTTACCTGGGCGAGTGGTACCTGAAGGTGCTGCAGCCGCTGCTGCCTTTTCTGCCGGGGCGGGCAGAGCCATTGGTCGAGCTGGTGGCGGAGAGCCCCGATACGCCCCTGGAGCCGCGCAATACCGTCGAACCGCCGCATCCTGCGGCCAAAGGTGTCACGCCGAAGATGCCCGATTGGCAGCCCGGCGAGTCGGAGCTGCAGCTGTCCGGGGTGATCTTCACCGCGCTGTTCAACCCCTATGACGGGCGCAAGAACTGGGCCGACATGCTGACCGCCTTCTGCGCGGCATTTCGCGATACGCCCGACGCCACCCTGGTGTTCAAGCTGGGGCACCACGAGTACCTGTCGGCCATGCACGACATGCTGATCTGGATGGCGCGCATGCCCAGGTTCAGCTGTCGTGTGGTGCTGCTGCACGGCTACCTGGAGGGCGGTGACTTCGACACCCTGATCCGCGCCAGCGCATTCGCCGTCAACGCTTCCCACGGCGAGGGGCAGTGCCTGCCGCTGATGGAATTCCTGTCCTGCGGCAAGCCGGCGATTTCGCCGCGGCATTCGGCGATGGTCGACTACATCGACGAGCAGGTGGCCTTCGTGGTCGACAGCTGGCTGGACTCCACTGCCTGGTCGCACGACCCGCGGCTGGCCTACCGCACCCAGCGCCATCAGATCGACTGGGCATCGCTGCGCGATGCCTATCGGGCCGCCTATGAGTGCATCAAGACGGACCCACAGCGTTATCAACGGTTATCTCGCCATGCGATCGAGCGCATGCGTGAGCATTGTTCGCGGCAGGCGGCCATGGGCAAGTTATCGGCATTCCTGTGTCGGGAACAGGAGCTGTCGGCATGAAAAGGCTATTGGGCTGGTGGCGGGGCCGAGCTGCCAAGCATGCGGCCGTATCGGCACCTGCGGCAGCGGATACAGCGATGCCAGGCTACGTGGATTCGCGCGACTGCGGCTTGGTCGACGCGGTACAGAGTGGCTGGTTCCAGAATCACAGCGATGAGCTGTTCTCCGGGTTCCCGGTGGGTGATCAGGACGTCGTCCTGGATGTCGGTTGTGGTGCCGGCGGCGCGACCCTGTTCTGTGCCAATCGGGGTGCCCATGTGGTGTTCACCGATGTGGTGGCCGAAAAGATCGAGGCGTTGCGCGCCAAGCTCGCGAGCACGCCCGCGCGGGCCATCGAAGGGCTGGTGTCGGACAGCATGCCGCTGCCGCTGGACAACCATTACGCGACGCGAATCATCGCGCTGGAAATGCTCGAGCATGTGGACGATCCGGCTGCGGTGCTGCGCGAACTGGTACGAGTAGGGCAGCCGGGGGCGCTCTATCTCCTGGCCGTGCCCGATGCGGAAGGTGAAAAAGTGCAGCTTGACTGCGCTCCGGCGCATTACTTCCGCCAGCCGAATCACATCCACATCTTCGAGCGCGAGGCATTCGCTAAGTTGGTGGAGGATGCCGGATTGGTGGTCGAGCGCCGCTCTTCCTATGGTTTCTACTGGAGCATGTGGATGCTCATCTACTGGTCGCAGCTGCGAGCCTCCGGGCGGGAGCTGGCCGGGGAAACCCACGATGTGGTGCATCCGCCCTATTCGCCCCTGCTGGATGACTGGGCCAGTCTCTGGCATCGCCTGATCCAGATGCCGGATTTCGCGCCGATCAAGCAGCACCTGGATCGTTTGTTGCCCAAGAGCCAGGTCATCGTCGCGCGTAAGCCCTATTGAACACTGCATGTACGGCCCTCGGCCGAAACAGGAAGTCTCCATGCTGAATCGCTTGAAACGCCTCATTTCCCCCGTCAGCGAGCCAGAGCCTGCGGTTCCGTGCGAGACCGCCCTACCGGCGGCAAGTGAGCCCGAAATCGATATCGGGTTGATCGATATTCACCAGAGCGGCTGGTTGCAGAACGACACCGGCGAACTGGTCCGCGGCTTTGCGATCACCGCCGAGGATGTCGTGCTCGATATCGGCTGTGGTGAGGGGGGCTACGCGCTTTTCAGTGCCCGCCAGGGGGCCGAGATCATTCTTGCCGACGTCGCTGCCGACAAGCTCGAAACCGCCCGCGCGCGGCTGGAGAAAGAGGGCGCGCGCAGCGTTCGTACGCTGGTGACCGATGCCAATCCCATACCGCTGGCCGATGGCGTGATCAGCCGGGTCGTGGCCATGGAGGTGCTCGAGCATGTCGAGGATCCCGCCCAGTTCATGGCCGAACTGGTGCGCGTCGCCAGACCGGGCGCACTGTTTCTGCTGACGGTACCGGACGAGGTCATCGAAGGCGTACAGAAGCACATCGCGCCCCCGGTCTATTTCGAACGGCCCAACCATATTCGTATCTTCAAGCGCGGCGAACTGGAGCAACTGGCGCTGGAGGCGGGGCTGAGCGTGGAGAGCAGCATGCAGTACGGTTTCTATCACGCCGTGTGGTGGTCGCTGTACTGGGCCTGTGAGAACCAACCGCTCAGCCCACCCTGGCATCCGCTGCTGGAAAACTGGTCGCAGACCTGGTCGACGCTGTTGTCGCTGCCTGCCGGGCCGCGCATCAAGGCGGCATTGGATGCGGTTATGCCGAAAAGCCAAGTTGTAATTGCGCGCAAGCCCTGAGGCAGCCGTTACCCAATGAGAACCCGTATCGGCGATATTGAAATCCTGCGTGGCGTCGCGGTGTTGATGGTGGTCTTCCACCACGCCGCCGACAACCTGTTTACTTGGGACACGCCCAATATGGAGCGGTTCTACAGCTACTTCAGTGGCTGGGTCGGAGTGGATCTGTTCTTCGCTATCTCTGGCTTTGTGATCGCGCGTGATCTCGTGCCGCAGCTGCTGACGGTGCCGCGTGGCGAGGCGACTACGCGCATGGTTCTGGCCTTCTGGGTTCGTCGAGCTTGGCGACTGCTGCCATCGGCATGGCTATGGCTGCTGGTGATGTTGATTGCCTCGCTAGCTTTTAATCAGACCGGCGCATTCGGTTCGTTCCGCACTAATCTGGAGGCAACGGTTGCCGGGGTATTGCAGGTGGCCAACTTCCGCTTGGCCGAGGCCTTTATGCAATGGCCCTATGGAGCGAGTTTCGTTTACTGGAGTCTTTCGCTGGAAGAGCAGTTTTACCTGTTGTTCCCTCTGCTGATTCTCTTGGTGCGCCGCTATCTGCTGCACGTCATGATCTTGTTGGTGCTGTTTCAGTTTTTCTTGGTGCGTACACCTACATTGATGTTCTTTCGTACCGATGCATTGGCGCTAGGAGTGCTTTTGGCGTTATGGACACAGCATTCATCATATTGGCTTTTCAAGCCAAATTTTCTTGGGCGGTATAAATGCGGGCTGGTTGTGGTTCTGGTGGCGCTGCTCTGTCTTTGGGTACTGGGATCGGACCAATTACGCGGCGTTGACAGCAAAATCGGCATGATTGCACTGGTTTCTGCTGTGCTTGTCTGGGTGGCATCCTACGACAGGAGCTATCTGGGTTTCCCCAAGCCGCTCTCGAGCCTACTGATTTGGCTGGGCGCACGATCCTATGGCATCTACCTGATTCATATACCGGCTTTTTATTTCACGCGAGAACTCTGGTTTCGTACGGATGCGGCGGCGCAAGGTTTTAATGGCGACTTCTTCTATCCCTTCGTAATTACGGCTTGTCTGCTAATTGTGGTGTTGAGTGAGTTGAACTATCGCCTGCTGGAGATTCCATTGCGCGACCATGGAAAGCGAGTCGCGCGAAGAATCAGGGGTGGGCGCGATAGCGTCGTGGATATGTCTGAACCGGTCAGGCCTCAATAAACAGTGGAATCCATGAATAATCAGGACTTCGTCTCCCCGCAATTCATTTCCTACGCCCAGAACTTCGAGGACGTGATGCTTTGGCGCGCCCTCAAGCTGTTCGGCCCTGGCCATTACGTCGACGTAGGGGCCAACCACCCCACTCTCGATTCGGTGACCCGTTCGCTGTATGAACGAGGCTGGCGTGGCATCAATATCGAACCGGTCCGGCACTATTACCAGGCCCTGTGCGATGAGCGCCCGCAAGACACCAACCTGTGTGTGGCGGTGGGCGATCAGGAAGGCGAGTTGGTCTTCTTCGAGTCGGCAGATACCGGTCTTTCGACCCTGAGCCATGAGATGGCGGAACTGCAACAGGCCGAAGGCATTCCTTTCCTGCGGCGTACGGTGCAGACGAAACGGCTGGTGGACATCTGCGATCAATACCTGCCTGTCGCCGCGCCCTTTCATTTCCTCAAGATCGATGTCGAGGGTTTCGAGCGCAATGTGCTGCAAGGCATGGATTTTCAACGCTGGCGGCCGTGGATCATTCTGATCGAGTCCGCCTTCGACAAGACGCCCGAATGGGAGGCGCTGATTCTGCAGGCTGGGTATGAACCGGCGCTGTGCGATGGGATCAATCGTTACTACGTCGCCGCGGAACGCCACGAATTGCTGGTTCCGCTGGCCTTGCCGCCAAACATTCTGGATGAGTTCCAGCTGTGCCGCGGTCATCGCCTGAGCCACCCGCTGACAGAGGCGGATCAAGCGCAGGATCAACTGACCGCCATGCGTCAGCGGGCAGAGACGGCAGAGGCCCAGTTGGCGGCGATATACGGCAGCCGGCTGTGGTCCGTGGTCAGGCTGTTAACCGCTGGCAGGGGCAGGCTGAAAACTTTGCTGTCGTCGCGCTTCAACGGTTGAGGCTGGGACGCTACCGAGCGGAACTGGAGGTGAGGTGAGAAAGTTACTCGTTACAGGCTTGGGCGGCTTCGTAGGGCAGCATCTCGAGGCGCGCCTGCAGGAGCCAGCAGTTGGCGGCTGGCAGCTGATGGCGACGCAGCCCCACGATCTGACCGATGCGGCAACGCTCGATGCATGGCTGGCCGCCGACTGTCCCGATGCAGTCATCCACCTGGCTGGCCAGACCTTCGTGCCCGAGGCTTTCCGCGATCCTGCGCGCACTCTGCAAGTCAATCTGCTCGGTACCCTCAACCTGCTGCAGGCACTCAAGCGCAGAGGCTTCAGCGGCACCTTTCTCTACGTCAGCTCGGGCGACGTGTATGGCCAGGTGGACGAGGCGCATATGCCCATCGCGGAGGCTCTGGCACCGCGTCCGCGCAATCCTTACGCGGTCAGCAAGGTTTCCGCCGAACTGCTCTGCCAGCAGTGGAGCTACGCCGAGCCTTGGCGCATTATGGTGGCGCGCCCGTTCAACCACATAGGCGCGGGGCAGAGCGAGTCGTTCGTGATTTCCAGTATGGCCAGGCAGTTGGTACGGGTGTGCCATGGCTTGCAGCCACCACGCCTGGAGGTGGGCGATATCGATGTGACGCGGGACTTTCTCGATGTTCGCGATGTCATCGAAGCGTACCTGCTACTGCTGGACAAGGGAGTGAGTGGCGAGGTCTACAACGTGTGCTCCGGCCAGGAGCGCAAGGTGCGCGACATGATCGCGGAGATGGCCCGTTTGGCGGGGGTGGAGGTGGAACTGGTGCAGGACCCGGCTCGCATGCGGCGAGCCGAACAGCGTCGGGTTGTCGGTAGCTCCGACAAGTTGCAAAGAGAGACCGGGTGGAAACCCGGCGTACACATCACGGATACCCTGCAGAGCGTGCTCTCTGACTGGGCTGCGAGAGAATCACAATAATATGAACAAGAGTGCACTGATCACAGGAGTTACCGGCCAGGATGGCGCCTATCTCGCCAAGCTGCTGCTGGAAAAAGGCTATCGGGTCCATGGTCTGGTGGCCCGGCGCAGTACCGACACACGTTGGCGTCTGCGTGAGTTGGGTATCGAGAGTGAGATCAATTACCTGGACGGGGATCTGGCCGACGCCTGCTCCGTGCAGCGTGCACTGCTAAAGGCCGGTCCGGACGAGGTGTACAACCTCGGCGCGCAAAGTTTCGTCGGCTCGTCCTGGGACCAGCCGGTCACGACCGGCATCGTCGACGGTCTGGGCGTCACCCATATGCTCGAGGCCATTCGCCAGTTCAGCCCGCAGAGCCGTTTCTACCAGGCCTCGACCAGCGAGATGTTCGGCCTGATCCAGGCCGAGCGGCAGGACGAGAGCACGCCGTTCTATCCACGCAGTCCCTACGGCGTGGCCAAGCTCTATGGCCACTGGATCACCGTGAACTACCGCGAGAGCTTCGGCCTGCATGCTTCCAGTGGCATCCTGTTCAACCACGAGTCGCCGCTGCGCGGTATCGAGTTCGTCACCCGCAAGGTCACCGACGCGGTGGCGCGGATCAAGCTCGGCAAGCAGCGCGAGTTGCGCCTGGGCAACATCGACGCCAAGCGTGACTGGGGCTTTGCCGGCGATTATGTCGAAGCCATGTGGCTGATGCTGCAGCAGGAGCAGGCCGACGACTATGTGGTGGCCACGGGGGTGACCACCACGGTGCGGGACATGTGCCGCATCGCCTTCGAGTATGTCGAGCTGAACTATGAGGATCATGTGGTGATCGATCCGGCGTTCTTCCGTCCGGCCGAGGTCGAGGTACTGCTCGGCAATCCGGGCAAGGCCGAGCGGATGCTCGGCTGGACGCCGAAGACCAGCCTGGAAAGCCTGATCCGCATGATGGTGGATGCCGATCTCGTTCGCGTAGCCAAGGAGTAGGCCGATGTTGTTTCCCGTGATTCTGTCCGGCGGCGCCGGTACCCGTTTATGGCCGGTTTCCCGCGAAGGCCATCCCAAGCCGTTCATGGCCCTGCCGGACGGCGAGTCGCTGCTGCTCAAGACCTATCGCCGGGCGGGCGCCCTGCTGGCCGACGGCGGCGAGATCGTCACGGTGACCAACCGCGATTACTACTTCCAGAGCAAGGACGAGTTCGCCGCGGCCAGGCTGTCGCAGCGGCGCGCCCGTTACCTGCTCGAGCCGCTGGGGCGCAATACCGCGCCGGCGATTGCCGCGGCCGCGCTGGCGCTGCGTGAACGGCATGGCGACCAGGCGATCATGGTGGTGATGCCGGCCGATCATCTGATTCGCGACAGCGAGGCGTTCGTTGCCGCGGCCAGGCAGGCGGCGACTCTGGCGCAGGATGGCTACCTGGTGACCTTCGGCATCCGCCCGACTCGTGCGGAAACCGGTTTCGGCTATATCGAGGCGGGCGACGCGCTGGGCGGCGATGGCGCCTCCCGGGTTGTGCGTTTCGTCGAGAAGCCGGATCGCCAGACGGCCGAGCATTACCTGGCCAGCGGCCGCTTCCTGTGGAACTCCGGCATGTTCTGCTTCAGCGTCGGCAGCCTGCTCCGCGAGCTCGCCGAACAGGCACCGCAGTTGCTCGAACAGGTTGCCGCCTGCGTCGCCGCCAGTCCGGCGCTGCAACAGGGCGAACTGGCGCAGCAGGAGCTGAACGCCGAGCTGTTTGCTGAGCTGCCGGATATTTCCATCGACTACGCACTGATGGAGCGTTCGGACAGGGTGGCGGTGGTGCCGGCGGCTTTCGACTGGAGCGATATCGGCTCCTGGAACGCCCTGAGCGAGCTGGTCGAGGCGGATGCGCAGAACAATCGCGCGGCCGCCGATGCGCTGTTCATCGACAGCCGCAACAACTTCGTGCAGAGCGAGGCGCGTCTGGTGGCGGCGGTCGGGGTCGACGACCTGATCGTGATCGACACCGCGGATGCCTTGCTGATCGCCCACGCCGAGCGCGCGCAGGACGTGCGCCAGGTGGTCAAGCAGTTGAAGGCCAGCGAGCATGACGCTTATCGCCTGCACCGCACGGTGAGCCGTCCCTGGGGCACCTACACGGTGCTCGAGGAGGGCCCGCGCTTCAAGATCAAGCGCATCGTGGTCAAGCCGGGCGCGGCGCTGTCGCTGCAGATGCATCACCACCGCAGCGAGCACTGGGTGGTGGTGCAGGGTATGGCGCGAGTGGTCAATGGCGGCGAGCCGCGGCTGGTCAGCGCCAACGAATCGACCTTCATCCCCGCCGGGCACAAGCACCGCCTGGAGAACCCCGGGGTGATCGATCTGGTGATGATCGAAGTGCAGAGCGGCGAGTACCTGGGGGAGGACGATATCGTCCGCTTCGAGGATCAGTACGGCAGGATCAAGTAATGGCCTTGAGTATGGCGCGCGCGGTGTGGAACTACCGCGGTTTTGTCGTGGGCAGCGTCAAGCGCGAGTTTCAGACGCGCTATCGCAACTCCCTGCTGGGGGCGGTGTGGACGGTGCTCAACCCGTTGTCGATGATCGTCGTCTACACGGTGATCTTCTCGCAGGTGATGCAGGCGCGCCTGCCCGGAGTCGAGCACAGCCTGGCGTACGGCATCTATCTGTGTGCAGGCATTATCGCCTGGGGCTTCTTCGCCGAGGTCATCGGGCGCAGCCAGTCGGTGTTCCTCGAACACGCCAACCTGATCAAGAAGCTGAGCTTTCCGCGCATCTGTCTGCCGTTGATCGTGGTGCTCAACGCTTCGGTGAACTTCGCCATCATCTTCGCCCTGTTCCTCGGCTTCCTGCTGCTGACCCAGACCTTTCCCGGGTTCGTATTGCTGGCGGTGCTGCCGGTGTTGCTGGTGCAATTGGCCTTCTCCGTTGGCCTCGGCATCATCCTCGGGGTGCTCAACGTGTTCTTCCGCGATGTCGGTCAGTTCACCGGCATCTTCCTGCAGTTCTGGTTCTGGTTCACGCCAATCGTCTATCCGGCCTCGATTCTGCCGGAAGCCGTTCGCCCGGTGCTCGAGCTGAACCCGATGATGCCGGTGATCGCCGCCTACCAGGGCATCTTCGTCTACGGGCGCTGGCCGGACTGGGGGTCGCTGCTGCCGATCGCGCTGGTCTCGGTGGTGCTCTGTGCCCTGGCCCTGCAACTGTTCCGCAAGCGCTCCGGTGAAATGGTGGATGAACTCTGATGGGCAGCATTCAAGTCAGCGGCCTGGGCAAGGCCTATAAACAGTACCCGTCGCGCTGGTCGCGTCTGGCGGAGTGGCTGATCCCCTTCGGCAGGGATCGTCACCAGTTGAAGTGGGTGCTGCAGGACATTTCGTTTCGCGTGCAGCCGGGGGAGGCGCTGGGCATCATCGGCGTCAATGGCGCCGGCAAGAGCACGCTACTGAAGATGATCACCGGCACCACTCAGCCCAACGCCGGCAGCATTCATATCGATGGTCGCGTCGCCGCCCTGCTGGAGCTGGGGATGGGCTTTCATCCGGATTTCACCGGCCGGCAGAACGTGTTCATGGCCGGACAACTGCTCGGTCTGAGCATGGAGGAGCTGCAGCGGCTGATGCCCGAGATCGAGGCGTTCGCCGAGATCGGCGAGTACATCGACCAGCCGGTGCGCACCTACTCGAGCGGCATGCAGATGCGCCTGGCGTTCAGCGTCGCCACCGCCCGGCGGCCCGACGTGCTGATCGTCGACGAGGCGCTCTCGGTGGGCGATGCCTACTTCCAGCACAAGAGCTTCGACCGCATCCGCGAGTTCCGTAAGGCGGGTACCACCCTGCTGATCGTGTCCCACGACCGCCAGGCGATCCAGTCGCTGTGCGATCGCGCCATCCTGCTGGTCAATGGACGACTGGCGCTGGAAGGGGCGCCGGAAGAGGTGATGGACTTCTACAGCGCGATGTTGGCCGAGAAGGAGCAGCAGACCGTGCGCCAGGAACGCCTGGAGGGCGGCCAGATCCGCACCATCTCCGGCACCGGCGAGGCGGGCTTCGCCGACATCGCCCTGTTCAACGAGCAGGGGCAGCGCATCGAGGTGCTCTCCGTCGGCAGCACCGTCACCCTGCGCGTGGTGGTGGATATCAAGGCGGATATCCCGCGGCTGGTGCTGGGCTTCATGATCAAGGACCGCATGGGCCAGCCCATCTACGGCATCAATACCCACCGCCTGCAGCGCGCGCTGGAGAACCTCGCCGCGGGCGAGCGGGTGACCTACGACTTCCGTTTCCCGGTGCGCCTCGGCAAGGGCAATTACTCCATCGCCCTGTCGCTGTCGCGTTTCGACTCGCATCTGGACAAGAACTACGAGTGGCGCGATTACGCCCTGGTCTTCCATGTCATCAACGTGCAGCAGCCCGATTTCGTCGGCTGCGCCTGGCTCGATTCGCAGGTCGCCATCGAGCGCAGCGGCTCGTTGGCCGCCGAAGCCTGTCATTGAGGAGCGCTGGCATGCGTTTGTTGGTCGAGTGCACCTATGTCTATGAACATCCCCAGGACAATTCGGGGATCCAGCGCGTGGTGCGCAATATCATCGGTCATCTCGCCGGTGTGCAGGCGGGCGTCGAGTGCGTACCGGTGATGATGACCGGCGGGCGCCTGTATCGGGTGCTGAGCCTCGAACCGCTGTCGGTCGACCGCGCCAAGAGCCGGCGGCAGAGGCTGATCATGCGCCTGGATCACGCGCGCAATCGTTACTGGTGGCTGCATTCGCGCCTCGAGCGGTTGCCGCCGTTCCGCGATTCGGCGCTGGCCAGACGTCTGTTGTACTGGCCGTGCAAGCTGCTGAGCCTGGGCATTACCCTGCCGTTGCGCGGCCTGCTCTGGCTCAACCGCAACGCCCAGCCCGCGCCGCAACGGGCGGTGGAATTGCAGGTGGAGGAAGGCGATCAGCTGCTGCTGCTCGATTCCTCCTGGCACGCCGATTTCTTCGAGCTGGCCGAACGCCTCAAGAACCAGGGCGTGGGCATCGTTTCGGTGATCTACGACCTGATCCCGCTGACCCACCCGCAGTTCTGCGATGCCGGCCTGGTCAAGGTCTTCGACCGCTGGTTCGACTGGGTGTCGAGAACCGCCGATGGCTTCATGGCCATCTCGCAGACCGTGAGCGACCAGGTGGCTGCCGAGCTGCAGGTTCGGCTGGGCGCTGCCGAGGCGGCGCGGCGTTGGCACGGGTACTTTCATCTGGGCTCGGAGCTCGACCTCAATCGCCCGGCCGCCGAGTTGCACAAGGGCGTCCGGCGGATGTTCGAGCAGCAGACGCCGGTCTACCTGATGGTCAGCACCGTGGAGCCGCGCAAGAACCACGTCTATCTGCTCGATGCCTTCGAGCGCCTGTGGGCGGACGGGGTCAATGTGCGCCTGTGCATCATCGGCAAGATCGGCTGGAAGTGCGAAACGCTGGTCGAGCGGATCAGGCGCCACCCGCAGCACGGCAAGCGCTTGTTCATGTTCAACGATGTCAACGACAAGAGTCTCGAGTTCGCCTACTCCAACGCGCGTGCGCTGGTCTTCCCCTCGCATGCCGAAGGCTTTGGCCTGCCGCTGGTCGAGGCCATGCAGCGCGGCCTGCCGGTAATGGCCAGCGATATTCCGGTATTCCGCGAAGTGGGCCAGGATTTCATGGCCTACTTCGACCTGCACGACCCGGGCAGTCTGGTCGAACGGGTCAAGGCGTTCGAGCTGTCCGGCCAGTTCCCGGCTGCCCGCGCGGTCGAACATTGGCAATGGATCGACTGGGCGGCGGCGGCTGGGCAGCTGGTGACGCGAACCCTGCACGGTATTCGTGGCACTCCGAGCAAGGCAGTGGTCGATGCGGATTGCCCTTAACGCTCGCATCCTCCAGGCGCCGCGCACCGGCATCGGCCAGTACCTGATCGAGCTGATCGCGGCGCTCGACGGCGATCCCTCGCTGGAGCTGGAGTTCTTTCATGGCTGGGGTTGGAGTCGGCAACTGCCGCCAGCGGCGTTGCCCGGCTACAGCCGCTGGGTCGCCTGGGCCAAGCAGGTGCCGGGTGCCTACCGTATTCGGCGCCTGCTCGAGCAGCGTCGTTTCGAGCGGGGGTTGCGGCATACGGCAGTGGACCTGTACCACGAGCCCAGTCTGTGGCCGCTGGATTTCCCCGGCCCGATGCTGATGACCCTGCACGACCTGACCCATGTCCACTATCCGCAGACGCAGCCGGCAGATCGCCTGGCCGAAATCGCCAGGTGCGTCGAGCCCGCGCTGGAACGGGCGCGGGTCATCCTCACCGACTCGCAGTTCGTTGCCGACGAGTTGCAGCGGCATTACGGCGTGGCGCGCGAGCGCCTCAAGGTGGCCCCGCTGGGTTATGCCCAGCGCTTTCATCCGCGACCGCTGGCCGATCTGGGCCGGGTAACGGCGCCGCTGGGCGTGACGCCGGGCGCCTACCTGCTCTGCGTCGGCACCCTCGAACCACGCAAGAACCTGGCGCTGGCGCTGCGCGCCTACGCGCTGCTGCCCGAGGCGGTGCGCCGGCGTTACCCGCTGCTGATCGCCGGCATGGCCGGCTGGCGTCGAGACGACTTTGCCGCCGAACTGCAGGCGGCCCTGGCCAGCGGGCAGGTGCGTCTGCTCGGCTACCTGGACGACGAGCGCCTGGCCGAGTTGCTGGCGGGAGCACGCATGCTGTTGTTCCCCTCGCTCTATGAGGGGTTCGGTTTGCCCGTGCTGGAGGCGATGGCCAGCGGTGTGCCGGTGCTGCTGTCGCCAAGCTCGGCACTGCCGGAGGTGGCAGGGACGGCTGGAACCTATGTCGAGGCCGGCGACCCCGAAGGCTGGTGCCGTGCCATCCTGCGCCTGATCGAGGATCAGGCCGAATGGCAGGCGCGCCGGGTGGCGGGCCTAGAGCAAGCGCAGGGCTTCTCCTGGAAGCGTTGTGCAGGTATTACCGCTGCCGCCTATCGGCAGGCGTTGGAGCACTGAATGCGCGTTCTGCACTTGTTCAAGACCTACCTGCCGGAAACCGTCGGCGGCATCGAGCAGGTTATTTTCCAGATATGCCAGAGCGGGATTGCCCATGGCATCCAGGGCGAGGTGCTGACCCTAAGCGCCGAAGACGGGCCGTCCGAGCTGATGGTGGCGGAACATCGTGTGCACCGGGCCAAGCTCGATCTGCAGCTGGCCTCGACGGGCTTTTCCTACAGCGTCCTGGCGCGACTGAAGGCATTGGCGGCCGAGGTGGACCTGATCAACTACCACTTTCCCTGGCCGTTCATGGATCTGCTGCACTTCGCTGCGCGTATCGACAAGCCGACGGTGGTGACCTACCACTCCGACATCATTCGCCAGAAATACCTGCTCAAGCTCTATCGGCCGCTGATGAACCGTTTTCTCAGCAGCACCGACCGTATTGTCGCGGCTTCGCCGAACTACCTGGAGACCAGCGAGGTCCTCAAGCGGTATCGGCACAAGACCTCGATCATCCCCTATGGTCTGGACAAGACCACCTACCCGGTGCCTTCGGCGAGCGTTCTGGATGCTTGGCGGCAGCGTTTCGGTCCGCGCTTCTTCCTGTTCGTCGGGGTCATGCGCTATTACAAGGGGCTGCACATTCTCCTGAATGCCGCCCAGGGGACGGGCTACCCCATAGTGATAGTCGGGGCCGGGCCGCTTGAGCTGGAGTTGCGTGCTCAGGCCCAGGCGCTGGGGCTGGCGCACGTGCATTTTGCCGGGCGTCTCGGCGAAGAAGACAAGGCGGCGCTGCTGCAGCTGTGCAGCGCGATCGTGTTCCCGTCGCATCTGCGCTCCGAAGCCTTCGGCATCTCCCTACTGGAGGGTGCCATGTA
This sequence comes from Pseudomonas sp. PL-6, assembly GCF_054110165.1. Lineage (NCBI taxonomy): Bacteria > Pseudomonadati > Pseudomonadota > Gammaproteobacteria > Pseudomonadales > Pseudomonadaceae > Pseudomonas > Pseudomonas sp. PL-6. The sequence continues at coordinate 168,604 of NZ_CM134189.1, forward strand.
CGGCAAGCCGATGATCTCCAGCGAGATAGGTACCGGTACCAGCTATATCAATGTCCACGGCGAAACGGGGCTGGTGGTGCCGCCCAGCGATCCGCAGGCGTTTCGCCAGGCCATGCGTACACTCTGGGACAATCCCGAACTGGCGCTGCAGATGGGGCTCAAGGCCAAGCAGCGTTATGAGCAGCTGTTTACCGCACAGCGCATGGGGCTGCAGACGGCGCAGCTGTATCGCGAACTGCTCGAGAGCAAATCACGGCACTGAAGATGAAGAACGGACTGTTCCGAGACAATTGCTCTATTGCGCTTGAGCCTGTGCGCAACTGTGCTGCTAAGCGCCACGGCTGCTCGGCCCAGATAAAACGAAAGCCCCATCGCAGCAGAGACGATGGAGCCTTCAGAAGAGCCCAACTTGGAGGGAGCTAAATCGGTGAATCAGCGCCAGAACGGCTTGCTCAGCTCGGCGTAACGCTGGTTTTCGCTGATGCCGGCGTCGGCCAGCAGGCGGGCATCCAGTCGAGCCAGCTGACGGCGGCTGACGATGCGGCGCTGCCACAGGCTGAGGGTGGCGATCAGGCGCAGCGGCCAGGAGGCCTGGTGGCTGGCGGTGCTGTGTTGGTGAAACAGGTCGGAACTGAGGGTACGTTCCATGGTGGTCATCCTTCCGCTTGTGGCGGCGCTGGTGTTTGCTTTCGATGGGCAAATTATCGCGAGCGGGGCGACGACCCAGTAGTCACAGCTGGATTAAATTGTTGTGCTATTAGATAGGTTGCTTTGTAACTGTTGCGCCTGAAACAGCGCTAACTGTACTGGTAATAAGTGAAATGGCTGGGTGCAACCGGTCAATACGAGAAAATCGCCTGCATGAGGCCTCGATTGCAGTGGCTATCAAGCGGTACAGTTTTAAATTGATCCGCTATGACGGCTGACCTGAAGTTCAGCTTTTTCCTGTCTCCCGGGCACAAAAAACCCGGCGCAAGGCCGGGTTTCCTGTCTGACTGGTCAGGGCTTAGTCCACGGCCTTGACCATGTCCTCGATGACCTTCTTGGCGTCGCCGAAGACCATCATGGTCTTGTCCATGTAGAACAGTTCGTTGTCCAGGCCGGCATAGCCGCTGGCCATCGAGCGCTTGTTGACGATCACGGTCTTGGCCTTGTAAGCCTCGAGGATCGGCATGCCGGCGATCGGTGACTTCGGATCGTTCTTCGCCGCCGGGTTGACCACGTCGTTGGCGCCGAGCACCAGCACCACGTCGGTCTGGCCGAACTCGGAGTTGATGTCCTCCATCTCGAACACCTGCTCGTAGGGCACTTCGGCCTCGGCCAGCAGCACGTTCATATGACCGGGCATACGCCCGGCTACCGGGTGGATCGCGTACTTCACGGTCACGCCGCGGTGGGTCAGCTTCTCCGCCAGTTCCATCAGCGCGTGCTGGGCACGGGCCACGGCCAGGCCGTAACCGGGCACGATGACCACGGTGTCGGCGTTGGTCAGCAGGAAGGCGGCGTCGTCGCTTGATCCCGACTTCACGTTGCGTTCCTGCTGCGCGCCACCGGCGGCGCCGGCGTCGGCATCGGCGCCGAAGCCGCCGAGGATGACGTTGAAGAACGAACGGTTCATCGCCTTGCACATGATGTACGAGAGGATCGCGCCCGAGGAGCCCACCAGGGAGCCGGCCACGATCAGCATCGAGTTGTTCAGCGAGAAGCCGATACCGGCCGCCGCCCAGCCCGAGTAGCTGTTGAGCATCGACACCACCACCGGCATGTCGGCGCCGCCGATCGGGATGATGATCAGCACGCCGATGACGAAGGCCAGCGCCACCAGCACGGCGAAGGCGGTGATGTCGCCGGTGAAGGTGTAGAACAGGCCCAGGCCCATGATGGCCAGGCCGACCAGCAGGTTGACCAGGTGCTGGCCCTTGAACACCACCGGGGCGCCCTGGAACAGGCGGAACTTGTACTTGCCCGACAGCTTGCCGAAGGCGATCACCGAACCGGAGAAGGTGATGGCGCCGATGGCCGCGCCGAGGAACAGCTCCAGGCGGTTGCCGGCCGGAATCGCGTCGCCCAGGGCCGCGACTATGCCCAGCGACTGCGGCTCGACGACCGCGGCGATGGCGATAAATACCGCGGCCAGGCCGATCATGCTGTGCATGAAGGCGACCAGCTCGGGCATCTTGGTCATCTCGACGCGCTTGGCCATGACGGTGCCGACGCTACCACCGACCAGCAGGCCGACGATGACGAAGCCCAGGCCCTGCACGGCCAGTTCGCTGCCGAGCTTGTGGATCAGGCCGACCGTGGTGACGATGGCGATGGCCATGCCGACCATGCCGAACAGGTTGCCGCGCCGCGACGAGGTCGGGTGCGACAGGCCCTTGAGCGCCTGGATGAAGCAGATCGAGGCGACGAGGTAGAGAACAGTGATCAGGTTCATGCTCATGGTCAGTGCTTCTCCGCCTGCGCTTTCGGCGCCTTCTTCTTGAACATTTCCAGCATGCGTCGGGTCACCAGGAAGCCACCGAACACGTTGACCGCGGCCAGGGCCACGGCCAGGGTGCCCATGGCCTTGCCCAGCGGGGTGACGGTGAGGGCGGCGGCCAGCATGGCGCCGACGATGACGATCGCGGAAATCGCGTTGGTCACGGCCATCAGCGGGGTGTGCAGGGCCGGGGTGACGTTCCACACCACGTGGTAGCCGACGTAGATGGCCAGCACGAAGATGATCAGGTTGTAGATGCCGTCGGAAATCAGATCCATGTCTCTACTCCTTAGCCGTTCTTGCGCACGACTTCGCCGGCGTTGCACATCAGGCAGGCCGCGACGATGTCGTCTTCGAGGTTGAGCTGGAACTGGCCTTCCTTGTCGATCACCAGCTTGAGGAAGTCCAGCAGGTTGCGTGCATAGAGGGCGGAGGCGTCCGCCGGCACCAGCGCGGCCAGGTTGGTGTGGCCGACCAGGGTCACGCCGTGCTTGACCACCACCTGGTCGGCCTCGGTCAGCGGGCAGTTGCCGCCCTGCGCCGCGGCCAGGTCGACGACCACCGAGCCCGGCTTCATCTCAGCCACTGTGCTCTCATGGAGAAGTGTCGGTGCCTTACGACCCGGAATGAGGGCGGTCGTGATGACAATATCGGCCTGCTTGGCGCGCTCGTGCACGGCCTTGGCCTGGCGCTCCATCCAGGATTGCGGCATGGGCCGGGCGTAGCCGCCGACCCCCTGGGCGCATTCGCGTTCTTCATCGGTCTCGAACGGCACGTCGACGAACTTGGCGCCGAGCGACTCGATCTGTTCCTTCACCGCCGGACGCACGTCGGAGGCCTCGATCACCGCACCCAGGCGCTTGGCCGTGGCGATGGCCTGCAGGCCGGCGACGCCGGCGCCGAGGATGAGGATACGCGCGGCTTTCACGGTACCGGCGGCGGTCATCAGCATCGGCATGAAGCGCGGGTAATGGTGCGCGGCCAGCAGCACCGCCTTGTAGCCGGCGATATTGGCCTGCGAGCTCAGCACGTCCAGGCTCTGTGCACGCGAGGTGCGCGGCGCGGCTTCCAGGGCGAAGGCGGTGATGCCGCGGGTGTTCATCCGCGCGATGGTGTCGTTGCAGAACGGGTTGAGCATGCCGACCAGCACGGCGCCGGTCTTCATATGCGCCAGTTCGGCCTCGGTCGGCGCGAGCACTTTCAGCACCAGGTCGGCGCCGAGGGCGGCGGCGTCGTTGCCGATGATCGCGCCGGCGGCGGTATAGGCCGCGTCGGGAATGCTGGCGCTGACGCCGGCACCGGCCTGGACGGTCACCTGGTGGCCTTGGCCGACCAGCTTCTTGACGGTCTCGGGCGTCGCGGCAACCCGCGTCTCCCCGGCGTGGGTTTCGAGAGGAACACCGATGTGCACTTCTAATCTCCTGCGTGATCTTTTGGGTGAACCGGCGTACTGCGCTGGCACGCTGGCGATTGGGGATCAGCACATAACCTGCCAGTTGGCGGCGGGCGCGGCGATTGTGCAATCGAACGCAGACCCTTACAAGAAGTTATGGAGTAAAAAAAATGGATTACTACAAGTAATAGGTCTATGAGAGATTTTTATACCGCGTGCAGGCCGCGCCGCACCTGAGGGGAAGCAGGTTTGCTGGGGCCTGTGCGGTCTGCCGGTCATTCATCGAACGAATGACCGTTGGTCGAATCGACTGAGGTGTAAAAAGCGGCGAACGGAGCGTTCAGAATAGTGGAGTGCCGCGAAAGTGCTGGGCGTGACGCGAATCGAGGCTGTTGCGGCGTTGTAGTGTGACCGGCATGACACTACCTGTCCTCGTTGCGAGTCTTGTCTGCCGTTCTTGTCGCCTTTGTGGGCGGGTCATAAGCGCTGCAGGGGCGCTATCCCTGGCGGTAGGCGCCGGCTTGCAGCAGCAACCAGTCGCGAAATGCCTGGAGCGCTGCCGACTCGGCCTTGCGCTCCGGCACCATCAGGTAATAGGCGCGGTCGTTGTAGGGGGCGGCGCGGTCGAGGGCGACCACCAGGCTGCCATCCTCCAGTTCGCGCTGGATCAGGAAGGGTGGGATCAGCGCGACGCCCATTTCATGGCGCGCGGCCTGGGCGAGCATGGAGAACAGCTCCAGGCGCGGGCCGGTCATGTCGCGGGCCACGCTCAGGCCCTGGGCAGCGAACCACTGGCGCCAGGCATAGGGGCGGGTGGTCTGCTGCAGCAGGGGTAGCGCGGCAATCTGCTCGGCGTTGACCGGCTGCTTGCCCAGCAATGTCGGGCTACATACCGGCAGCAGGTGCTCATGCATCAGGAAATGCGCCTCGGTGCCCGACCATTCGGCATCGCCGTAGTAGATGGCGGCATCGAAGTGGGTGTCGGCGAACAGGAAGGGGCGGGTGCGGTTGGTCAGGTGTACCGTCACCTCCGGGTGCAATTGTTGGAAGGCGCGCAGCCGCGGCAGCAGCCATTGGGTGCCGAAGGTCGGCACCACCGCCAGCTCGATGCTGCTGGTGCCCTGGTTGCCCATCAGCGCCAGAGTGTCGCGCTCCACGGCATCGAGTTGCGCCGCTACCTTGCGGCTATAGGCGACCCCGGCCTCGGTCAGCACCACGCCGCGCCGCGAACGACGGAACAGTTCCACATTGAGAAAACTCTCCAGGCCGCCGATCTGCCGGCAGATGGCGCTCTGGGTCAGGCTGAGCTCGTCGGCGGCCTTGGTGAAGCTCTGGTGGCGCGCGGCGGACTCGAAGGCGACCAGGGCGGCGGTGCTGGGGATCTTGCGGCGCATTTATGCCAAAGCCTCACTCATAAGCGATATATCTTGGTGATTAAGCTATCTCGAAGTGAGTAAAAAGCACAGGTCTGTGCGAATTCTGCGTTTGTCCAATCGGCAAGTCAGGCCTAGGATCAATGCCATTCGGGTCGGCTCGGCCGACCGCTCACTTCACCGCTTCGAGGTTTCTCGCAATGGCCAAGGCAAGCTTCAACTGGATCGACCCGCTGCTGCTGGATCAACAGCTCACCGAAGAAGAGCGCATGGTGCAGGGCAGCGCCCGGCAGTTCGCCGCCGACAAGCTGGCCCCGCGCGTGCTGGAGGCCTTCCGGCACGAGCGCACCGACCCGGCGATCTTCCGCGAGATGGGCGAGACCGGCCTGCTCGGCGCCACCATTCCCGAAGCCTATGGCGGCAGCGGCCTGAACTACGTGTGCTACGGCCTGATCGCCCGCGAAGTGGAGCGCATCGACTCCGGCTATCGCTCGATGATGAGCGTGCAGTCCTCCCTGGTGATGGTGCCGATCCATGAGTTCGGCAGCGAGGCGACCAAGCAGAAGTACCTGCCGAAACTGGCCAGCGGTGAATACATCGGCTGCTTCGGCCTGACCGAGCCGAACCATGGTTCCGATCCGGGCTCGATGGTGACTCGCGCCAAGAAGGTCGACGGTGGCTATCGCCTGAGCGGCAGCAAGATGTGGATCACCAACAGCCCGATCGCCGACGTGTTCGTGGTCTGGGCCAAGGACGATGCCGGCGAGATCCGCGGCTTCGTCCTGGAGAAGGGCTGGCAGGGCCTGTCCGCTCCGGCCATCCACGGCAAGGTCGGCCTGCGCGCCTCGATCACCGGCGAGATCGTCATGGACAACGTGTTCTGCCCCGAGGAGAACGCCTTCCCCGAGGTGCGCGGCCTCAAGGGGCCGTTCACCTGCCTCAACTCCGCGCGCTACGGCATCAGCTGGGGCGCTCTGGGCGCGGCCGAGTTCTGCTGGCACACCGCGCGCCAATACGTACTGGACCGCCAGCAGTTCGGCCGCCCGCTGGCCGCCAACCAGCTGATCCAGAAGAAGCTGGCCGACATGCAGACCGAGATCACCCTGGCCCTGCAGGGTTGCCTGCGCCTGGGTCGGATGAAGGACGAGG
>NZ_CM134189.1:180000-182442 GCF_054110165.1 Pseudomonas sp. PL-6
CGGCAAGTGTCAGCACGGGAGACACACGGCGGGTGCTAACGTCCGTCGTGAAAAGGGAAACAACCCAGACCGTCAGCTAAGGTCCCAAAGTTATGGTTAAGTGGGAAACGATGTGGGAAGGCTTAGACAGCTAGGAGGTTGGCTTAGAAGCAGCCACCCTTTAAAGAAAGCGTAATAGCTCACTAGTCGAGTCGGCCTGCGCGGAAGATGTAACGGGGCTCAAACCATACACCGAAGCTACGGGTTCATCTTAGGATGAGCGGTAGAGGAGCGTTCTGTAAGCCTGTGAAGGTGAGTTGAGAAGCTTGCTGGAGGTATCAGAAGTGCGAATGCTGACATGAGTAACGACAATGCGAGTGAAAAACTCGCACGCCGAAAGACCAAGGTTTCCTGCGCAACGTTAATCGACGCAGGGTTAGTCGGCCCCTAAGGCGAGGCAGAAATGCGTAGTCGATGGGAAACGGGTTAATATTCCCGTACTTCTAGTTACTGCGATGGAGGGACGGAGAAGGCTAGGCCAGCACGGCGTTGGTTGTCCGTGTTTAAGGTGGTAGGCTGGTTTCTTAGGTAAATCCGGGAGATCAAGGCCGAGAGCTGATGACGAGCGTTCTTTTAGAATGCGAAGTGGTTGATGCCATGCTTCCAGGAAAAGCTTCTAAGCTTCAGGTAACTAGGAACCGTACCCCAAACCGACACAGGTGGTTAGGTAGAGAATACCAAGGCGCTTGAGAGAACTCGGGTGAAGGAACTAGGCAAAATGGCACCGTAACTTCGGGAGAAGGTGCGCCGGTGAGGGTGAAGCATTTACTGCGTAAGCCCATGCCGGTCGAAGATACCAGGCCGCTGCGACTGTTTATTAAAAACACAGCACTCTGCAAACACGAAAGTGGACGTATAGGGTGTGACGCCTGCCCGGTGCCGGAAGGTTAATTGATGGGGTTAGCGCAAGCGAAGCTCTTGATCGAAGCCCCGGTAAACGGCGGCCGTAACTATAACGGTCCTAAGGTAGCGAAATTCCTTGTCGGGTAAGTTCCGACCTGCACGAATGGCGTAACGATGGCGGCGCTGTCTCCACCCGAGACTCAGTGAAATTGAAATCGCTGTGAAGATGCAGTGTATCCGCGGCTAGACGGAAAGACCCCGTGAACCTTTACTATAGCTTTGCACTGGACTTTGAGCTTGCTTGTGTAGGATAGGTGGGAGGCTTTGAAGTGGGGACGCCAGTTCTCATGGAGCCATCCTTGAAATACCACCCTGGCAACCTTGAGGTTCTAACTCTGGTCCGTTATCCGGATCGAGGACAGTGTATGGTGGGTAGTTTGACTGGGGCGGTCTCCTCCCAAAGAGTAACGGAGGAGTACGAAGGTGCGCTCAGACCGGTCGGAAATCGGTCGTAGAGTATAAAGGCAAAAGCGCGCTTGACTGCGAGACAGACACGTCGAGCAGGTACGAAAGTAGGTCTTAGTGATCCGGTGGTTCTGTATGGAAGGGCCATCGCTCAACGGATAAAAGGTACTCCGGGGATAACAGGCTGATACCGCCCAAGAGTTCATATCGACGGCGGTGTTTGGCACCTCGATGTCGGCTCATCACATCCTGGGGCTGAAGCCGGTCCCAAGGGTATGGCTGTTCGCCATTTAAAGTGGTACGCGAGCTGGGTTTAGAACGTCGTGAGACAGTTCGGTCCCTATCTGCCGTGGACGTTTGAGATTTGAGAGGGGCTGACCTTAGTACGAGAGGACCGGGTTGGACGAACCTCTGGTGTTCCGGTTGTCACGCCAGTGGCATTGCCGGGTAGCTATGTTCGGAAAAGATAACCGCTGAAAGCATCTAAGCGGGAAACTTGCCTCAAGATGAGATCTCACTGGAGCCTTGAGCTCCCTGAAGGGCCGTCGAAGACTACGACGTTGATAGGTGGGGTGTGTAAGCGCTGTGAGGCGTTGAGCTAACCCATACTAATTGCCCGTGAGGCTTGACCATATAACACCCAAACAATCTGCTCTGAGAGCAGAGGGTGTCGATGGTGAAGTCGACAACAGCCGAAGATTTGCACGAGAGCTACAGGCCCAAAGGCCAAGCCAAACGACTGTCACATACCCAATTCGCTGTAACGGCTAACCCCGCGACAGCAACAAATTGCTTGACGACCATAGAGCGTTGGAACCACCTGATCCCATCCCGAACTCAGCAGTGAAACGACGCATCGCCGATGGTAGTGTGGGGCTTCCCCATGTGAGAGTAGGTCATCGTCAAGCTCCTATACGAAACCCCAGATCGCCAACGCGGTCTGGGGTTTCTTCTTTGCGCCGGGAAAACCTGGAGCAGCGCCGGTGCAGCTAGCGGCCGGCGCGCGCGGGGCATCCTAAGGCTATCGGGCTGGCTAAAGGTACTCCTGCAGGGGGCAACGATTACCGAATGCATAGCCAAAAAAAAAAGGCCACC
>NZ_CM134189.1:182790-1378739 GCF_054110165.1 Pseudomonas sp. PL-6
AAATTCGAAAAACAGCTTGACGGAAAGATGGGGTGCTGTAGAATGCGCGCCTCGGTTGAGACGAAAGACTTGACCAACTGTTCTTTAACAACTGAATCAAGCAATTCGTGTGGGTGCTTGTGAGGTAAGACTGGTAGTCGACTGATTATCAGCATCACAAGTAACACTCGTGAATTCGAGAGTTTTTTGCGATTGCTGAGCCAAGTTTAGGGTTTTCTCAAAACCCAAGCAGTATTGAACTGAAGAGTTTGATCATGGCTCAGATTGAACGCTGGCGGCAGGCCTAACACATGCAAGTCGAGCGGATGAGGGGAGCTTGCTCCCTGATTTAGCGGCGGACGGGTGAGTAATGCCTAGGAATCTGCCTAGTGGTGGGGGATAACGTTCCGAAAGGAACGCTAATACCGCATACGTCCTACGGGAGAAAGCGGGGGATCTTCGGACCTCGCGCCATTAGATGAGCCTAGGTCGGATTAGCTAGTTGGTGAGGTAACGGCTCACCAAGGCGACGATCCGTAACTGGTCTGAGAGGATGATCAGTCACACTGGAACTGAGACACGGTCCAGACTCCTACGGGAGGCAGCAGTGGGGAATATTGGACAATGGGCGAAAGCCTGATCCAGCCATGCCGCGTGTGTGAAGAAGGTCTTCGGATTGTAAAGCACTTTAAGTTGGGAGGAAGGGTATTCACCTAATACGTGAGTATCTTGACGTTACCGACAGAATAAGCACCGGCTAACTTCGTGCCAGCAGCCGCGGTAATACGAAGGGTGCAAGCGTTAATCGGAATTACTGGGCGTAAAGCGCGCGTAGGTGGTTCGTTAAGTTGGATGTGAAAGCCCCGGGCTCAACCTGGGAACTGCATCCAAAACTGGCGAGCTAGAGTACGGTAGAGGGTGGTGGAATTTCCTGTGTAGCGGTGAAATGCGTAGATATAGGAAGGAACACCAGTGGCGAAGGCGACCACCTGGACTGATACTGACACTGAGGTGCGAAAGCGTGGGGAGCAAACAGGATTAGATACCCTGGTAGTCCACGCCGTAAACGATGTCAACTAGCCGTTGGGTTCCTTGAGAACTTAGTGGCGCAGCTAACGCATTAAGTTGACCGCCTGGGGAGTACGGCCGCAAGGTTAAAACTCAAATGAATTGACGGGGGCCCGCACAAGCGGTGGAGCATGTGGTTTAATTCGAAGCAACGCGAAGAACCTTACCTGGCCTTGACATGCTGAGAACTTTCCAGAGATGGATTGGTGCCTTCGGGAACTCAGACACAGGTGCTGCATGGCTGTCGTCAGCTCGTGTCGTGAGATGTTGGGTTAAGTCCCGTAACGAGCGCAACCCTTGTCCTTAGTTACCAGCACGTTATGGTGGGCACTCTAAGGAGACTGCCGGTGACAAACCGGAGGAAGGTGGGGATGACGTCAAGTCATCATGGCCCTTACGGCCAGGGCTACACACGTGCTACAATGGTCGGTACAAAGGGTTGCCAAGCCGCGAGGTGGAGCTAATCCCATAAAACCGATCGTAGTCCGGATCGCAGTCTGCAACTCGACTGCGTGAAGTCGGAATCGCTAGTAATCGTGAATCAGAATGTCACGGTGAATACGTTCCCGGGCCTTGTACACACCGCCCGTCACACCATGGGAGTGGGTTGCTCCAGAAGTAGCTAGTCTAACCTTCGGGGGGACGGTTACCACGGAGTGATTCATGACTGGGGTGAAGTCGTAACAAGGTAGCCGTAGGGGAACCTGCGGCTGGATCACCTCCTTAATCGAAGACACCGGCTTTCTCATAAGCTCCCACACGAATTGCTTGATTCATAGTCGAAGACGATGCTGTAACGCGACCCTGTTATAGGTCTGTAGCTCAGTTGGTTAGAGCGCACCCCTGATAAGGGTGAGGTCGGCAGTTCAAATCTGCCCAGACCTACCAATTGCTTGGTGCAGATGATTACGGGGCCATAGCTCAGCTGGGAGAGCGCCTGCTTTGCACGCAGGAGGTCAGCGGTTCGATCCCGCTTGGCTCCACCACTCTCGCGCGTTGCGGTAGCAGAGAAAGAGTTCAGAAATGAGCGCTTCAGGGTTGACCTGGTGAGTGCTGATTTCTGGTCTTTTGACCGGTACGAAAATCGTTCTTTAAAAATTTGGGTATGTGATAGAAGTGACTGATTAATTGCTTTCACTGGCAATTGATCTGGTCAAGGTAAAATTTGTAGTTCTCAAGACGCAAATTTTCGGCGAATGTCGTCTTCACGATTGAGATCGTAACCAGATTGCTTGGGGTTATATGGTCAAGTGAAGAAGCGCATACGGTGGATGCCTTGGCAGTCAGAGGCGATGAAAGACGTGGTAGCCTGCGAAAAGCTTCGGGGAGTCGGCAAACAGACTTTGATCCGGAGATCTCTGAATGGGGGAACCCACCCAGCATAAGCTGGGTATCACACACTGAATACATAGGTGTGTGAGGCGAACCAGGGGAACTGAAACATCTAAGTACCCTGAGGAAAAGAAATCAACCGAGATTCCCTAAGTAGTGGCGAGCGAACGGGGACTAGCCCTTAAGTTGATTTGAGAGTAGCGGAACGCTCTGGAAAGTGCGGCCATAGTGGGTGATAGCCCTGTACGCGAAACTCTCTTGTCAATGAAATCGAGTAGGACGGGGCACGAGAAACCTTGTCTGAATATGGGGGGACCATCCTCCAAGGCTAAATACTACTGACTGACCGATAGTGAACCAGTACCGTGAGGGAAAGGCGAAAAGAACCCCGGAGAGGGGAGTGAAATAGAACCTGAAACCGTATGCGTACAAGCAGTGGGAGCCCACTTTGTTGGGTGACTGCGTACCTTTTGTATAATGGGTCAGCGACTTATATTCAGTGGCGAGCTTAACCGAATAGGGGAGGCGTAGCGAAAGCGAGTCTTAATAGGGCGCTTTAGTCGCTGGGTATAGACCCGAAACCGGGCGATCTATCCATGGGCAGGTTGAAGGTTAGGTAACACTGACTGGAGGACCGAACCGACTACCGTTGAAAAGTTAGCGGATGACCTGTGGATCGGAGTGAAAGGCTAATCAAGCTCGGAGATAGCTGGTTCTCCTCGAAAGCTATTTAGGTAGCGCCTCGTGTATCACTGCTGGGGGTAGAGCACTGTTTCGGCTAGGGGGTCATCCCGACTTACCAAACCGATGCAAACTCCGAATACCGGCAAGTGTCAGCACGGGAGACACACGGCGGGTGCTAACGTCCGTCGTGAAAAGGGAAACAACCCAGACCGTCAGCTAAGGTCCCAAAGTTATGGTTAAGTGGGAAACGATGTGGGAAGGCTTAGACAGCTAGGAGGTTGGCTTAGAAGCAGCCACCCTTTAAAGAAAGCGTAATAGCTCACTAGTCGAGTCGGCCTGCGCGGAAGATGTAACGGGGCTCAAACCATACACCGAAGCTACGGGTTCATCTTAGGATGAGCGGTAGAGGAGCGTTCTGTAAGCCTGTGAAGGTGAGTTGAGAAGCTTGCTGGAGGTATCAGAAGTGCGAATGCTGACATGAGTAACGACAATGCGAGTGAAAAACTCGCACGCCGAAAGACCAAGGTTTCCTGCGCAACGTTAATCGACGCAGGGTTAGTCGGCCCCTAAGGCGAGGCAGAAATGCGTAGTCGATGGGAAACGGGTTAATATTCCCGTACTTCTAGTTACTGCGATGGAGGGACGGAGAAGGCTAGGCCAGCACGGCGTTGGTTGTCCGTGTTTAAGGTGGTAGGCTGGTTTCTTAGGTAAATCCGGGAGATCAAGGCCGAGAGCTGATGACGAGCGTTCTTTTAGAATGCGAAGTGGTTGATGCCATGCTTCCAGGAAAAGCTTCTAAGCTTCAGGTAACTAGGAACCGTACCCCAAACCGACACAGGTGGTTAGGTAGAGAATACCAAGGCGCTTGAGAGAACTCGGGTGAAGGAACTAGGCAAAATGGCACCGTAACTTCGGGAGAAGGTGCGCCGGTGAGGGTGAAGCATTTACTGCGTAAGCCCATGCCGGTCGAAGATACCAGGCCGCTGCGACTGTTTATTAAAAACACAGCACTCTGCAAACACGAAAGTGGACGTATAGGGTGTGACGCCTGCCCGGTGCCGGAAGGTTAATTGATGGGGTTAGCGCAAGCGAAGCTCTTGATCGAAGCCCCGGTAAACGGCGGCCGTAACTATAACGGTCCTAAGGTAGCGAAATTCCTTGTCGGGTAAGTTCCGACCTGCACGAATGGCGTAACGATGGCGGCGCTGTCTCCACCCGAGACTCAGTGAAATTGAAATCGCTGTGAAGATGCAGTGTATCCGCGGCTAGACGGAAAGACCCCGTGAACCTTTACTATAGCTTTGCACTGGACTTTGAGCTTGCTTGTGTAGGATAGGTGGGAGGCTTTGAAGTGGGGACGCCAGTTCTCATGGAGCCATCCTTGAAATACCACCCTGGCAACCTTGAGGTTCTAACTCTGGTCCGTTATCCGGATCGAGGACAGTGTATGGTGGGTAGTTTGACTGGGGCGGTCTCCTCCCAAAGAGTAACGGAGGAGTACGAAGGTGCGCTCAGACCGGTCGGAAATCGGTCGTAGAGTATAAAGGCAAAAGCGCGCTTGACTGCGAGACAGACACGTCGAGCAGGTACGAAAGTAGGTCTTAGTGATCCGGTGGTTCTGTATGGAAGGGCCATCGCTCAACGGATAAAAGGTACTCCGGGGATAACAGGCTGATACCGCCCAAGAGTTCATATCGACGGCGGTGTTTGGCACCTCGATGTCGGCTCATCACATCCTGGGGCTGAAGCCGGTCCCAAGGGTATGGCTGTTCGCCATTTAAAGTGGTACGCGAGCTGGGTTTAGAACGTCGTGAGACAGTTCGGTCCCTATCTGCCGTGGACGTTTGAGATTTGAGAGGGGCTGACCTTAGTACGAGAGGACCGGGTTGGACGAACCTCTGGTGTTCCGGTTGTCACGCCAGTGGCATTGCCGGGTAGCTATGTTCGGAAAAGATAACCGCTGAAAGCATCTAAGCGGGAAACTTGCCTCAAGATGAGATCTCACTGGAGCCTTGAGCTCCCTGAAGGGCCGTCGAAGACTACGACGTTGATAGGTGGGGTGTGTAAGCGCTGTGAGGCGTTGAGCTAACCCATACTAATTGCCCGTGAGGCTTGACCATATAACACCCAAACAATCTGCTCTGAGAGCAGAGGGTGTCGATGGTGAAGTCGACAACAGCCGAAGATTTGCACGAGAGCTACAGGCCCAAAGGCCAAGCCAAACGACTGTCACATACCCAATTCGCTGTAACGGCTAACCCCGCGACAGCAACAAATTGCTTGACGACCATAGAGCGTTGGAACCACCTGATCCCATCCCGAACTCAGCAGTGAAACGACGCATCGCCGATGGTAGTGTGGGGCTTCCCCATGTGAGAGTAGGTCATCGTCAAGCTCCTATACGAAACCCCAGATCGCCAACGCGGTCTGGGGTTTCTTCTTTGCGCCGGGAAAGCTTTGCGAGCAAAGCTCGCTCTACAGCTCCTACAGGCAGAGCCGCCTGGACGAGGCATTATGCGTTTTGATCCACGAATGACTAACTGCCGCGTGCTAGACTCGCGCGCTTTCGTTCTGTGGTGATTGTCCTTCGTGCCCCACGCTGCCCTTGCCCATCCGCCGCGCTGGCTGACCTGCGCCCAGCTGCATCCGCAGCCGACCGCCGGGGTGCGCGACTGGCTGTTCAACCAGGACTCGTTGACCCGCCGCCTCACCGCGCTGTCGCATGACGGTTTCTCCGTTACCCCGTTGGACGAGGGCTGGCAGCGCCTGCGCAGTGACGAGTGCGCCGCGCTCGGCGTCGCCGAGGGCAGCCAGGGCTGGGTGCGCGAGGTGTACCTGCGCGGCCACGGCCAGCCCTGGGTATTCGCCCGCAGCGTCGCCGCGCGTAGCGTGCTGGAAGGCTCCGGGCTGAACCTAGCCGAGTTGGGCAGCCGTTCGCTCGGCGAGCTGCTGTTCAGCGACCGCGCCTTCGACCGCGGCGAGCTGCAGGCCTGTCGCTATCCCGCTGCCTGGCTGCCGCAAGAGGCGCGCGCCGAGCGTCTGTGGGCGCGGCGCTCCTGTTTTAGTCGCGGGCCCTTGGGGGTACTGGTGGCCGAGGTGTTTTTACCGCAATTCTGGGCCGCAGCGGCTATCGAGCCTTAGGCCGGGGCAGGCGCAGCGGTACCCATCACCTGCATAGCCATGATGGGTTACGCCGTTACGCGCCTAACCCATCCTACACATCGCTCCCTTATACTCCGCGCAACCTGCCCGGAGACGCTTCGATGTACACCCGCCTGTTGCAATCGACCACCCGCCTGCACCCACGCGCCTGGGACTTCATCCAGCTGATGCGCCTGGACAAGCCGATCGGCATCTACCTGCTGCTGTGGCCGACGCTGTGGGCGCTGTGGGTGGCGGCCGAAGGCGTGCCCAGCGCGAAGAACCTGTTCGTCTTCGTCGTCGGCGTGATCCTGATGCGCGCCGCCGGCTGCGTGATCAACGACTACGCCGACCGTAACTTCGACGGCCACGTCAGCCGCACCCGGGCGCGGCCGCTGGCCAGCGGCAAGATCCAGCCGCGCGAGGCGCTGATCCTGTTCGCCGTGCTGGTGGCGCTGAGCTTCGGCCTGGTGCTGCTGACCAACGCCGCGACCATCTGGCTGTCGTTCGGCGGCCTGGCCCTGGCGGCCTGCTATCCCTTTATGAAGCGCTACACCTTCTACCCCCAGGTGGTGCTCGGCGCGGCCTTCTCCTGGGGCATGCCGATGGCCTTCACCGCCGAGACCGGCAGCCTGCCGCCCGAGGCCTGGCTGCTGTACATCGCCAACCTGCTGTGGACCGTTGCGTACGACACCTACTACGCCATGGCCGACCGCGAGGACGACCTGAAGATCGGGGTCAAGTCCACCGCCATCCTGTTCGGCGACGCCGACCGTCTGATCATCGCCACCCTGCAGGGCCTGGCGCTGCTCTGCCTGCTGCTGGCCGGCGCGCGTTTCGAGCTGGGGCTCTGCTTCCACGCCGGCCTGCTGGTCGCCGCCGTCTGCTTCGCCTGGGAATACCACGCCACGCGCAACCGCAAGCCCATGGCCTGCTTCAACGCCTTCCTGCACAACCACTGGGCGGGGTTGGCGATCTTCGTCGGCATAGTGCTGGACTACGCCTGGCGCTGAAGCAGGCCGCGCACCTGTCATATCGCTGCAATAATTCCGTTATCTAATGCGGCGCAGACAGATGAACGAACCGAGGCGGTACCCATGGTTGGCAAGAACATCCTGATCGTCGACGACGAAGCACCGATCCGCGAGATGATCGCGGTGGCCCTGGAGATGGCCGGCTACGAGTGCCTGGAGGCGGAGAACACCCAGCAGGCCCATGCCGTCATCGTCGACCGCAAACCCGACCTGATCCTGCTCGACTGGATGCTGCCCGGCACCAGCGGCATCGAGCTGGCCCGCCGCCTCAAGCGCGACGAGCTGACCTGCGACATTCCGATCATCATGCTTACCGCCAAGGGCGAAGAGGACAACAAGATCCAGGGCCTGGAAGTCGGCGCCGACGACTACATCACCAAGCCCTTCTCCCCGCGCGAGCTGGTCGCCCGTCTCAAGGCCGTGCTGCGCCGCGCCGGGCCCAGCGACAGCGAGGCGCCGATCGAGGTTGGCGGCCTGCTGCTCGACCCCATCAGCCACCGCGTCACCATCGACGGCAAACCCGCCGAGATGGGCCCCACCGAATACCGCCTGCTGCAGTTCTTCATGACCCACCAGGAGCGGGCCTATACCCGCGGCCAACTGCTCGATCAGGTCTGGGGCGGCAACGTCTACGTCGAGGAACGCACCGTCGACGTGCATATCCGCCGCCTGCGCAAGGCCCTCGGTGATGCCTACGAAAACCTGGTGCAGACGGTGCGCGGCACCGGGTATCGTTTCTCCACCAAAGGCTGATCGCTGGCGCGGAGCTTCTGCGCACGCGCTCTGCTGACAAGGATGCGCTCCATCGTGAACCAAGACTGGCGTGGCGCTGTGGTGCGTCGCCTGCTGCTGCTGATCGGCGCCTGCTTGCTGCTGGGCCTGGTCACCGGCGAATATGCCTGGGCCCTGGCCGCCGGCCTGGCCGTCCACCTGGGCTGGACCCTCAGCCAGCTGCTGCGCCTGCACAAGTGGCTGCGCGAGCACAAACCCGACGAGCCGCCGCCGGACGGCTACGGCCTGTGGGGCGAGGTGTTCGACAGCATCTATCACCTGCAGCGGCGCAACGAGAAGGCGCGCGGCCGTCTGCAGGCGGTGATCGACCGCGTGCAGGAGTCCACCGCGGCGCTCAAGGACGCGGTGGTGATGCTCGACAGCCAGGGCAACCTGGAGTGGTGGAACCGCGCCGCCGAGACCCTGCTGGGCCTGAAGACGCCGCAGGACAGCGGCCAGCCCATCGCCAACCTGGTGCGCGACCCGCGTTTCAAGGACTACTTCGAGCGCGGCAACTACGCCGAGGCGCTGGAAATTCCCTCGCTGGTCAACGACCGCCGTCGTTTGCAATTCCATATCACCCAGTACGGCAACCGCGAGCACCTGCTGCTGGTGCGCGACGTCACCCGCCTGCATCAGCTGGAGCAGATGCGCAAGGACTTCGTCGCCAACGTCTCCCACGAGCTGCGCACGCCGCTGACGGTGATCGCCGGTTACCTGGAGACCCTGCTGGACAACGTCGAGGCGGTCAATCCGCGCTGGCTGCGGGCGCTGCAGCAGATGCAGCAGCAGGGCGCGCGCATGCAGACGCTGCTCAACGACCTGCTCTTGTTGGCCAAGCTGGAGGCCACCGACTACCCCTCGGACAACCAGCCGGTGGCGGTCGACCTGCTGCTGCTGTCGATCAAGAACGACGCCCAGGCGCTGTCCGGCGAGCAGCACCATCGCATCAGCCTGGAAGCCGACCCGCACCTCAGGCTCAAGGGCAGCGAGGCGGAGTTGCGCAGCGCCTTCTCCAACCTGGTGTTCAATGCGGTGAAGTACACCCCGGCCGGCGGCGAGATCCGCATCCGCTGGCAGGGCGATGAGCAGGGCGCGCATCTCAGCGTGCAGGACACCGGCATGGGCATCGAGGCCAAGCACCTGCCGCGGCTGACCGAGCGTTTCTACCGGGTCGACTCCAGTCGTGCCAGCAACACCGGCGGCACCGGCCTCGGCCTGGCCATCGTCAAGCACGTGCTGCTGCGCCATCGCGGCAATCTGGCGATCGTCAGCGTGCCGGGCAAGGGCAGTACCTTCACCTGTCATTTCGCCCCGGCGCAGGTGGTGCAGCGCGTCCGCTGAGGCCGCCTCGGCTCTTGCAAAGCGCCGCGCCAGCCCCCACCCTCTAGCGGTCATTGGCCAACCCGAATCCCCATGGACCCTTCCACGAGCCTCTCCGTTTCCACCTACTTCGCCGACTTCGGCCTCGTCCTGTTCGCCCTGTTTCTGGTCCTGCTCAACGGCTTCTTCGTCGCCGCCGAGTTCGCCATCGTCCGCCTGCGCGCCACCAAGGTCGACGCCCTGGCCGAGGCGCACGGCTGGCGCGGGCATATCCTGCGCACCGTGCACAACCAGATGGACGCCTACCTGTCGGCCTGTCAGCTGGGCATCACCCTGGCCTCGCTGGGCCTGGGCTGGGTCGGCGAGCCGGCCTTCGCTCACCTGCTCGAGCCGCTGCTCGGCGCCCTGGGCGTGGAGTCGCCCAAGCTGGTGCACGGCATCGCCTTCTTCACCGCGTTCTCGATCATTTCCTACCTGCACATAGTGGTCGGCGAGCTGGCGCCCAAGTCCTGGGCGATCCGCAAGCCCGAGCTGCTCTCGCTGTGGACGGCGGCGCCGCTGTACGCCTTCTACTGGCTGATGTACCCGGCGATCTTCGTCCTCAACGCCAGCGCCAACGCCATCCTGCGCGTCGCCGGCCAGGGCGAGCCGGGGCCGCACCACGAGCACCACTACAGCCGCGACGAGCTCAAGCTGATCCTCCACTCCAGCCGCGCCAGCGCGCCCAGCGACCAGGACATGCGCGTGCTGGCCTCGGCGGTGGAGCTCGGCGAGCTGGAAGTGGTGGACTGGGCCAACTCGCGCGAGGACCTGGTGTACCTGGAGCTCAACGCCAGCCTCGACCAGGTGTTCGCCACCTTCCGCCGGCACAAGTACAGCCGCTACCCGATCTTCGACGAGAGCAAGGGCGAGTTCGTCGGCGTGCTGCATATCAAGGACCTGCTGCTGCACCTGTCGCTGCTGGAGATGCTGCCCTCGGCGCTCAAGCTGGGCGAACTGATGCACCCGCTGGAGCGGGTCAACCGGCACATGCCGCTGTCGCAGCTGCTCGAACAGTTCCGCCAGGGTGGCGCGCACTTCGCCCTGGTCGAGGAGGCCGACGGCAAGGTGATCGGCTACCTGACCATGGAGGACGTGCTCGAGGCCCTGGTCGGCGATATCCAGGACGAGCACCGCAAGGCCGAGCGCGGCATCCTCGCCTACCAGCCGGGCAAGCTGCTGGTGCGCGGCGACACGCCGCTGGCCAAGGTCGAGCGCCTGCTCGGCGTCGACCTCGACCATATCGAGGCCGAGACCCTGGCCGGGCTGATCTACGACTACCTCAAGCGCATGCCCGAGGAGGAAGAGGTGCTGGAAACCGACGGCCTGCGCATCATCGTCAAGAAGATGAAGGGGCCCAAGGTGGTGCTGGCCAAGGTGCTCAAGCTCGACTGACGCCTGGCCGTGGCGCGCCGATGCCGCGCAACGCCGGGCGGCAGCGGCGCAGCAGCAGGACCAGGGTCACGGCGTACAGGCCGATCACCGTCAGGCCCACCCAGTGGATCTCGAACGGGGTGAACTTGAAGGCCAGCACCAGGGTGCCGAGCAAGGTGAAGTGGCAGACCAGGAAGCGCCCGCGGCCCAGGCGCTGCACGCTGAGGCCGAGGTTGTCGCTGTACAGGCGCACCAGCGAATCCACCGAGTTGATCACGAAGATCACCCCCACGGCGAGCATCGCCAGCTTCCACAGCGGGGCGATGGCGATGTTCTCGGCGAAATGGTGGTGCAGCACGGCGAACCAGATCGCCAGCGGAATCGACGGGATGATCAGCAGCGCCAGCAGCAGCTGGTAGGTCTTCAGGCCGCCGACGAAGCGCGAGACGAACTGGCCGATCATGATGCTCCAGGCGAACCACCAGAACAGGTAGAAGGCGTGGTAGTCGCTCAGCGGCAGGACGAAGCGCGGCAGCTCGGCGAAGTAGCCGCTGCCGATGGCCGCCGCCGCCGCGGCGAAATGCTCGGGGCCGACCCCGCCGACCAGCGCCATGGCCAGGATCAGGGCGAAGAACAGCCAGGTGGAGGCGACGCTGAGGATCTTCAGGTAGCGGATATCGGTGCTGGAGTAGATCGCCGCCAGGAGGATCGCCACCACCGTCAGGTACTGCCAGGCTTCGCCGACCTCGGGGGCGTACCAGGCGATATTGACCAGGAACAGGTAGGCGGTGAAGGCGCAGGTGGCGACTATCACCAGGTTGTTCACCAGCTTCACCGGACGCAGCTCGAACAGTTTGACCTTGGGTTCGATCACGCAGAAGTAGAAGGTGGTGATGAAGTACAGCAGCCAGACCAGGAAGCCCCAGAAGCCGAAGGCCACCGCCAGCGGGTTGGAGAACTGGTAGGGCGCCTCGCTGGCGTACACCGGGAATTCGGTGAGCGGGAAGATGATCAGGCCCATGTCCAGGCCCGAGGTGAAGAGGATGGCGAGGAAGGTGAACAGCCCCACCGGCTCGCTGCCGGTGCAGCGTAGCCGGCCCCAGCGCAGCAGCACCCAGAGGGTCAGAGCGAGGAGGGCGAGGATCGCCGCGGAGAGAATCGCGTTCATCGGTGCGTGGCCTCGTGCTTTCTTGTTGGAATCGCCCGGTTTTCCCCGGGAGGCCCTGGATACTGCTTCAACCCCGGCCCGCGGACATATCCGAGGGCGTCACGTTGCGTACCGATTACGGCCATGCGGCGCCCCAACCTCCGTCTGGAGGGGGCGCCGCGCGCTTGGCTGGCGAACCCTATCTGGAGTAGGGTCGGTGTGAGCGGGCGCGGAAGGAGAGGGCGATGCGCAAGTGGCAATGCGTGGTCTGCGGGTTCATCTATGACGAGGCCGAGGGCCTACCCGAGGAGGGCATAGATCCCGGCACGGCCTGGGAGGATATCCCCGCCGACTGGGTATGCCCGGACTGCGGCGTGGGCAAGGCGGATTTCGAGATGATCGAAGTGTCCTGAGCGGCGCGGTTTCTTTCACTGGATCAATGGCGACGGCCCGCGGGCCGTCGCGTCGTATGCGAAGCGAGGAGTTGTGAACATGAGTGCACCTGTGGTGATCGTCGGCACCGGCCTGGCCGGCTACAACCTGGCCAAGGAGTGGCGCAAGCTGGACGGCGATACGCCGCTGCTGCTGATCACCGCCGACGACGGGCGCTCCTACTCCAAGCCGATGCTGTCCACCGGCTTCGGCAAGAACAAGGACGCCGACGGCCTGGCCATGGCCGAGGTGGGCGCCATGGCCGAGCAGCTCAAGGCCGAGATCCGCACCCACACCCGCATCACCGGCATCGACCCGGAGCATCAGCGCCTGTGGATCGGCGAGGAAGCCGTGGCCTATCGCGACCTGGTGCTGGCCTGGGGCGCCGAGCCGATCCGCGTGCCGGTGGAAGGCGACGCACAGGACGCCATCTACCCGATCAACGACCTGGAGGACTACGCACGCTTTCGCGCGGCGGCGGCCGGCAAGCGCCGCGTGCTGCTGCTCGGCGCCGGCCTGATCGGCTGCGAGTTCGCCAACGACCTCAGCGCCGGCGGCTATCAGGTCGAGCTGGTGGCGCCCTGCGAGCAGGTCATGCCCGGCCTGCTGCACCCGGCCGCCGCGGCGGCGGTGCAGGCCGGCCTGGAAAGCCTCGGCGCGCGTTTCCACCTCGGCCCGGTGCTGGCCAGCCTCAACCACAAGGGTGAGGCGCTGCAGGCGCTGCTGTCCGATGGCAGCCTGATCGACTGCGACCTGGTGGTGTCCGCCGTCGGCCTGCGCCCGCGCATCGAGCTGGCCGCCGCCGCCGGCCTGGCGGTGGGCCGCGGGGTGGTGGTCGACCGCCGGCTGCAGACCTCCCACGCCCATATCTATGCCCTCGGCGACTGCGCCGAGGTGGACGGCCTCAACCTGCTCTACGTGATGCCGCTGATGGCCTGCGCCCGCGCCCTGGCCAAGACCCTGGCCGGCGAGCCGACGGCGGTCAGCTATGGCCCCATGCCGGTGACGGTGAAGACCCCGGTGTGCCCGCTGGTGGTGTCGCCGCCGCCGCGCGGCAGCCAGGGCGAGTGGACGGTGGAAGGCAGCGGCGGCGATATCAAGGCGCTGTGCCGCGACGCCGCGGGCAGCCTGCTGGGCTACGCCCTGACCGGCAGCGCCGTGCAGGAAAAACTGGCGCTGAACCGGGAGCTGCCGGCGCTGTTGGCATGATTGCCGGCCGTTCTGTCGGATACGCCACGAAAATGCCCGGCCAAAGTGTCGGACGAGACTGGCGCAGTGCGATGCGGCATGCCATTCTCCCTGGGGTCTGCCGCAGCGCAGAGCTGTTGCGGCGCCTTGGGCGCTGTTCTGGAAGGACAGCACGGACACAACAACAAAAAACCGTCAAAGAGGCATCTATGCGTAAACCGGAACTCGCCGCCGCCATCGCCGAAAAGGCTGATCTGACCAAGGATCAGGCCAATCGTGTACTCAACGCCGTACTGGAAGAAATCACCGGTGCACTGAACCGCAAGGACAGTGTGACCCTGGTGGGCTTCGGTACCTTCGTCCAGCGCCACCGTGGCGCCCGCACCGGGAAGAACCCGCAAACCGGTCAGCCGGTCAAGATCAAGGCCAGCAACACCGTCGCCTTCAAACCGGGCAAGTCCCTGAAAGACGCGGTCAACTGAGCCTGTCGCCCGGAGCCGCTCGGCTCCGGGCCTCTCCCGTCTGGGTGCGTACGACGCAGCCGGCGCCTTCAGCGTCCCCACCGTGCTTTTGGCAGGCTGTAGTCCTGCAAGAAAACCACTACAATGCGCGGCCATCATCTTCGATCATTGGGGCCTGTGCATGAAATTCCGTTTTCTCCTGTGGATGCTGGGCCGCCTCATGGCCAAGGCCAGTCGCGACAACCCGGCGTTTCGTCAGCAGCTCGAAGGCCGCGATATGGTGTTCCAGCTGCATACCCTGGACGGCAAGGTGGCGCGCCACTTCATCGTCGCGGGCCAGCGCATCAGCAGCAAGCGCGGTATCGCCGCGGAGCCCGCTTTCGCTCTGGGTTTCAAGGATGCCGCCTATGGTTTCGCCACCATGACCGCGAAGAACAAGCAGCTGGCCTTCATGCAGGGCATCCAGAACAAGGACATCCAGATCCAGGGCAACCCGGCGCTGGTGATGTGGTTCCAGGGGCTGACCAAGTACCTGACACCGAAGAAGAAGGTCGATTCGGCGAAAAAGGCCGCCTGATCCCCAGTTGCGCGCGCCGTCGCTGGTCGGCGCGCCGCGCTTTGGTTAGGCTGCCCGGCAAGTCCCAGTGGAAAGCCTGGCCATGCGTCTGATCGTCCTGCCCCTGCTGCTGTTGGCGGCCGCCTCGCTGCGGGCCGAGCCGGCCTCTCCCCACGCGCTGTTGCCGCTGTTCGAACTGGCCGGTATCCATCTGCTCTGCGAGCAGAGCGCGCCCTTGCTGCAGCGCGGCCAGGAGCCGGCCGAGCAGCAGCGCCTGGGGCAGCTGTTCGCCGGCCCGGCGCTGTGCCTGGAGCTGGCCAAGCGGGTCAGCGCCCAGCTCGATGCCGCGCAGCTGGCGCAGGCCCGCGAGCGCCTCGACAGCCCGCTGGCGCGGCGTTTCACCGCCGCCGAACGGGCGGTCGGCGAGCAGCCGCAGGGCCTGATCGAGTATCGCCAGCGCCTGGCCGCGCAGCCGCCGCGCGGTGTGCGCCTGGAACTTGTCAAGCGTCTGGATGCGGCGGCGCATACCACGGTGCTGGCCAGCCTGCTGCGTTACGAGGTGGGCAAGACCCAGGCGTTGCTGGCGCTGCGCGCGCGCGGCGAGAACCTCGACGAGGCCGAGCTGCAGGCGCAGACCCAAGCCCAGGCCGCGGCCATTCGCCAGTCCAGCGCGCAGGCGGTGGAATCCTTCATGCTCTATGCCTACCGGCAGATGCCCAGCGAGCAGTTGGCCGAGTATGCCGCGCTGTACGAACACGCCAGCGTCAACCGCCTGCTCGCCGCCAGCGTGGCGGCGGTGCCGCAACTGTTCGGCGAACGCCGCGAGCAATTGCGCCAGGCGCGCTAGACGGAGCAAGCCTCGGCAGCGTCGGGCTGCGCGCTGCGCGCGCCCGTGCATGACCCCGCGAGCAGCGCGCGGGTGGCATCGGCTCAGTGCGGATGCTGGAACTGCGCCGCCAGTTCGCGCAGCGCCACTTCGGCGGCCAGCACCTTGCTCACCGCGTCGTCGGCCTTTTCCCGGCTCAGGCCCAGGGCCTCGAACAGTTCATCGGGAATCTCCTCCTGCGGTCCGGCGCCGATGCCGCGGTTGCGCAGCAGGCGCACGGCCAGGCACACCAGGTTGGCGAAGGCGGCGTGATCGCCGGCGTAGCTGGGGTCGTGCTGGAAGCGCAGGGCGCAGGCCAGTTCCTCGGGCATGTCCCAGTGGCGCATCAGCCAGGCGCCGATCTGTTCGCGGGTGATGCCCAGCAGGTGCTGCTCGATATGGCTGGCCGGCAGGTGCGGGTTGACCTCCAGGTGCCGGCAGATCAGCGAGAAATGCGGCGGGAACACGTGCGCCAGGACCAGGTAGCCGAAATTGTGCAGCAGCCCGGCGAGGTAGGTCAGGCCGGCTTCCGGGCGCTGCGCACGGGGCATGGCGCGGGTCAGGCCCTCGATCACCGCGGCGCTGTAGATCGCCTGCTGCCAGTAGGGCGTGGCGTGCTGCGGCTGGTCCTTGGGCAGGCTGAGGGTCTTGCCCAGGGCCAGGCCGAGCGCCAGGTTGATCACCAGGTCGAAGCCCAGCACGCGGACGATGGCGTCCTCCACCGAGCGGATCTTGCCCGGCGCGGCGTAATAGGGCGAGGCGGCCCAGCTGACCACCTGGGCGGCCAGCGCCGGGTCGGTCTCGACCACGCCGGTGATGTCGTCCACCGTGGCGTCGGGGTCGACGCGCAGCTTGATGATCTTCTGCGCGGTCTCCGGCAGCGGCGGAATCTCGATGGTTTCCTCCAGGCGCTGCTGGATGCGCCGCGCGGTGAAGGCCTGCACCGCCTGGGTGATCTCGGCGCGGTCGTCGTCGGGGCGGTCGAGGTTCGGCCTGATCGCGCTCAGCGGCTCGCCGAAGCGCGCCGCGCTGGCCTTGCTCAGCAGCGTCTTGTAGGCCTCGGTGGGAATCTCCAGCAGCACGCCGGGCTGGCCGGACTCCACCAGCAGGCTGGGCACCTGCAGCAGGCGCTCGTCGTACAGGCAGGGCGAGCTGGTCAGCGGCGGCAGGCCGGGCAATAGCGCCAGGTTGTGCTTGCCGAGCATGCGCTCCAGCCGCTCCGGCTTGACCGCGGTGAGCTGGCGCCCGGTGAGTTCGGCCAAGCGGCCGAGGTCGAGCAGCTGGCTGCGCGGGTAGAGCACCAGCAGGGCGCCCACGGCATCCTCCAGCAGCACCGCCTGCAGGCGGGCGGCGGCCGGCAGGCCGGGGCGCTCGGCGCAGACCCGGTAGGGCACGGCGAGCTTGTCCAGCAGCTGCAGTATCACCGCGGGCGGCTGCGGATGGGCGTTGGGGGCGAGGGCGGCTTCAGTCATTTCGGGTATCCGGCGGTGGCGCATGTGCCCGGAGTATAACCAGCGGGCATCGGTGCGAAGGTTCGGGGCGACGGTCGCCCTGTGATTCAGTTCACACTTGACCGTATTGTTGGCCGTGACGCAACCAGCGCTCCAGCAACGGCGCGACATGCTGCGGCCAGCGCTCCAGCAGGGCGGCGGCAGCGTCGCGCACGGCCGGCAGCAGGTCGGCGTCGCGCATCAGGTCGGCCACCTTGAACTGCAGCAGACCGGTCTGGCGGGTGCCGAGCATCTCGCCCGGTCCGCGCAGCTCCAGGTCCTTCTCGGCGATGACGAAACCGTCGGTTGTCTCGCGCATGATGCCTAAGCGTTCGCGGCCCAGTTGCGACAGCGGCGCGTGGTAGAGCAGCACGCAGTGGCTGGCGGCGCTGCCGCGACCGACCCGCCCGCGCAGCTGGTGCAGTTGCGCCAAGCCCAATCTTTCCGGGTTCTCGATGATCATCAGGCTGGCGTTGGGCACGTCGACGCCCACCTCGATCACCGTGGTGGCCACCAGCAGCTGCAGCCGGCCCAGCTTGAATTCGTCCATCACCGCGGCCTTCTCGGCCGGTTTCATGCGCCCGTGGATCAACCCCACGCGCAGCTCGCCCAGCGCACTGGAGAGCTCCTCGAAGCTGGTCTCGGCGGCCTGGCAGGTGAGCTCCTCGGATTCCTCGATCAGGGTGCACACCCAGTAGGCCTGGCGCCCCTGCTGGCAGGCACTGCGCACGCGCTCGACCACCTCGTCGCGGCGGCTGTCGGCGATCACCAGGGTGTTGACCGGGGTGCGCCCCGGCGGCAGCTCGTCGAGGATCGAGGTGTCCAGGTCGGCGTAGGCGCTCATCGCCAGCGTTCTGGGTATCGGCGTGGCGGTCATGATCAGCTGGTGCGGGCAGAGCCGGCCGTCGATGCCCTTCCGGCGCAGGGCCAGGCGCTGCTGTACGCCGAAGCGGTGCTGCTCGTCGATGATCACCAGCGCCAGGCGCTTGAACCGTACTTCGTCCTGGAACAGCGCATGGGTGCCGACCACCATCGGGCAGCCCGCGGCTATCTGTTCCAGGGCGGCCGCGCGGGCCTTGCCCTTGAGCTTGCCGGCCAGCCAGGCGACGTCCAGGCCGAGCGGCGCCAGCCACTTGCTGAAGTTGAGAAAGTGCTGCTCGGCGAGGATCTCGGTCGGCGCCATCAACGCCACCTGGTAGCCGGCTTCCAGCGCCTGCAGCGCGGCCAGCGCGGCGACCACCGTCTTGCCGGCGCCGACATCGCCCTGCACCAGGCGCAGCATGGGTTCGCTTTGCGCCAGGTCGTAGGCGATCTCGGCGCCGACCCGCTGCTGCGCGCCGGTGGGGGCGAAACCGAGGTTGGCGAGGTACTGCTGCGGCAGTCTTTTCGCCGGCGGCAGCGCCGGCGCCTGCTGCGCGCGCACCTGCTCGCGCAGGCGTTGCAGCGACAGCTGGTGGGTCAGCAGCTCCTCGAAGGCCAGCCGGTGCTGGGCCCAGTGGCGGCCCTCGGCGAGCTCCTCGACATCGGCGTCCGGCGGTGGTCGGTGCAGGTAGCGGATGGCATCGCTCAGCGGCGCCAGGCGGTAGTCGCGGGCCAGCTCGTCGGGCAGCCAGTCCGGCAGGCTGTGCGGGCCGAGGCGGGCCAGGGCCAGTTGGCTCAGGCTGCGCAGGCGCTGCTGGGTGAGGCCCTCGGTGCTCGGGTAGATGGGCGTCAGGCTCTGTTCCACCGGAGCCGGTTCATCGCCGCTCTGCGCGCGGTATTCCGGGTGGTAGATCTCCAGGCCGGTGGCGCCGGGGCGTACTTCACCGTAGCAGCGCAGCGCGGTGCCGCGTTTGAGGCCATCGCGCTGCGCCTGGCTGAAGTGGAAGAAACGCAGGCTCAGCGTGCCGCTGCCGTCCTGCAGGCGCACCAGCAGGCTGCGGCGCCGGCCCATGACCACGTCGGCGCCGGCCACCACGCCTTCGACCACCGCATCCTGCCCTGGGCGCAGGGCGCCGATGGGGGTGATGCGGGTGCGATCCTGATAGCGCAGCGGCAGGTGGAACAGTACGTCCTGCAGGTTTTCCAGGCCGACCTTGGCCAGCTTCTCGGCCAGGGCCGCACCCACGCCCTTGAGCGCGGTGACGGAAACCGTCGCCAACTCGGTCATGCTGCGACCTCAGGCGCTCTTGGCCTGCGGGTTGCGGGCGACCGAGCAGAGGCGGATGGAGTCGGCCAGCACTTCGATGGCGTTGGGCCGCGGGAAGCTGGCGCGCCAGGCGATGGCCACGGTGCGGAAGGGTACCGGCGCGCTGAGCGGACGCACCTCGATCACGCCGGGCGCGTAGTGGTGGCTGTCCACCGCGGAGAACGGCAGGATCGACACGCCGAGGCCGGAGGCGACCATATGGCGGATGGTCTCCAGCGAGCTGGATTCCACCGTGGTGTGCTTGCCGTGGTCGTCGCCGCCCTTGCGCAGGGTCGGGCAGGCCTCCAGCACCTGGTCGCGGAAGCAGTGGCCCTCGCCGAGCAGCAGCAGGCTCTTGTCGTTGAGCAGCTTGGTGTCGATGGTGTCCATCGCCGCCCAGGGGTGGCCGGCTGGCAGCAGGGCGTAGAACGGCTCGTCGTACAGCGGCTTGGTCAGCACATCGGCTTCCTGGAACGGCAGGGCGATGATGATGGCGTCCAGCTCGCCGGTGCGCAGCTTGTCGCGCAGGATATGGGTGAAGTTTTCCTCGATATACAGCGGCATGTCCGGGGCGACCCGGTGCAGCTGCGGAATCAGGTGGGGGAACAGGTAGGGGCCGACGGTGTAGATGGCGCCGATCTTCAGCGGTGCGGCCAGCTGGTTCTTGCCGGCCTGGGCCAGTTCGCGGATACCCTGGGCCTGCTCCAGCACCTTCTGCGCCTGGGTGACGATGCCCTCGCCGACCGGCGTCAGGCGTACCGCGCTCTTGCTGCGCTCGAAGATCAGCACGCCGAGCTCGTCCTCCAGCTTCTTCACCCCGACCGACAGGGTCGGCTGGCTGACGTGGCAGCGCTCGGCGGCGCGGCCGAAGTGCTGTTCCTGGGCGAGGGTGACGATATAGCGCAGTTCGGTGAGGGTCATAGTGTTTATCCATTAAGTTGCCGACAAGCATAGCCTTTGCATACGAATGAACCAACCGGGCCAACAGGCCGTTTAAAAACTATCTGCGTTGTCATCGCTGCGTTAAAAACAGGCTCAAAATGCTCATTTACAGCTCGTAAACTCCGCTTTTTCGTCTGTTTTTGCCTTGCGCTGACTGCCTCGCCGACGTTTTTAAACGGCCTGTTACACTGCGCCTTCGCACAAATCTCGGGGAGAAAAGCATGT
Organism: Pseudomonas sp. PL-6; assembly: GCF_054110165.1. Taxonomy (NCBI): domain Bacteria; kingdom Pseudomonadati; phylum Pseudomonadota; class Gammaproteobacteria; order Pseudomonadales; family Pseudomonadaceae; genus Pseudomonas; species Pseudomonas sp. PL-6. The sequence goes on from NZ_CM134189.1 coordinate 203,009, forward strand.
CCGCATGCAACAGCCTGCTGATCGCCGGGTGCGGCGACGTCGGCACCCGTCTCGGCCTGCGCCTGGCCGAAGCCGGTTGGCGGGTGCACGGCCTGCGCCGTAAGGTGGCGCAGTTGCCCGCCGCCATCGCGCCGGTGGCCGGCGATCTGCACGCAGACGCCTGCCCGGCGGCCTGGCCGCCGGGCGAGCTGGATTACCTGGTGTACTGCGCGGCGGCCAGCCAGCACGACGAGGCCGGCTATCGCGCCGCCTATGTCGACGGCCTGCGCCACGTGCTGGCCTGGCTGGCGCAGCACGGCCAACGCCCGCGGCGCATCCTGTTCGCCTCCAGCAGCGGGGTGTACGGGCAGCAGCAGGGCGAGTGGGTCGACGAGGAATCGCCGGCCGAGGCGCAGAGCTATTCGGCGCGGATCATGCGCGAGGCCGAGCAACTGGCACTGGGCGGCGGTCTGCCGGCCAGCGTGGTGCGCCTGACCGGCCTCTACGGCCCCGGCCGCGAGTGGCTGCTGAGCCAGGTGCGCGGCGGTTATCGGGTCAGCGAGACGCCGCCGCTGTACGGCAATCGCATTCATGTCGATGACGCAGCGGGGCTGTTCGCCACGCTGCTGCAGGCGGACGCCGCGGGTGCGCCCTTGGTCGACTGCTACCTGGGCGTCGACGACGAGCCGGCGCCGCTGCACGAGGTGGTGGCCTGGCTGCGCGGGCAACTGAGCGTCAGCCACTGGAGCGACGAGCAGCGCGTGCGCCGCGCCGGCAGCAAGCGCTGCAGCAACGCCCGCGCCCGCGCACTGGGCTGGGCGCCGCAGTACCCGAGCTACCGCGAGGGCTATGCGGCGATTCTGGCGGGGCGCTAGATGGACGCCAATCGCCTGCTGGCCAAGCCCTGGCTGCCGGGTGTGGAGCTGTTCCATGCCGACTTCTCCGGGCAGGCGTTCGGCCGCCACAGTCACGATGCCTTTGCCGTCGGTGCCATCCTGGCGGGCGTCGGCGGCTACCAGTGTCGTGGTCAGCGCCACGCCTTGCCGGCCGGCACCCTGTCGCTGATGAATCCCGAGGAGCCGCACACCGGCCATGCCGAATCGCCGCGGCTGGTCTACCGCATGCTCTATATCGAGGAGGCGCGGCTGCCGGCGCTGCTTGGGCGCAAGCGCCTGCCCGATGGCTTTCGCAGCCTCAATCCGACCGACGACGGTCAGGTCGCCGCGGGTCTGGCGCGTCTGGCGCAGGAGTTCGAGCGCGGCGGCGCGCTGACGCTGGAGAGCGAGCTGCTGGCCGTGCTGGAGCTGGTGTTCGTCCGCCATGGCGGCCTGCGCGCGGCGCGCCCGGCGCCGCGCGACGGCGGGGTGACGGCCTTCGTGCGCGACTACCTGGAGGCGCACTATGCCGAGGCGGTCAGCCTGGAGCAGTTGGCCGGGCTGGTGCAGCGCCATCCGCGCCACCTGATCGAAGCCTTTCGCCGCGCCTATGGCGTGCCGCCGCACACCTACCTGCTGCAGCGCCGCGTGCGCGAAGCCAAGCGCCTGCTGCTGGGCGAGCAGGCGCCGCTGGCGGTGGCGCTGAGCCTGGGCTTCTACGATCAGGCGCATTTTGCCGGCACCTTCAAGCGTTTTACCGGCGTCACCCCCGGCCAGTTCCGGCGCGGTGCGGTGACCTGAGTTTTCTCCAAGACTCCGGCGCAGAGCCCTCGGGAAACTGATCGCCCTGTTTGCCGGAGGTCGCTTTCGATGTCTGCCTTGTTCGTGCTGGTGGCCAGCACCCATTTCGCCGCCCTGCTGTCGCCGGGGCCGGACTTCTTGCTGCTGATTCGTACCGCCCTCGGCGACGGCCGGCGTCAGGCCGATGGCTGCGCCGCCGGTATCGCCCTGGCCAATCTGCTGAGCATGCTGCTGGTGTCGCTGGCCCTGGGTCTGTTGCCGGGGCAGGGCGGTGGCTTCTGGCGCGTGCTGCAGGCGCTGGGCGGCGCCTACTTCGCCTGGCTCGGCCTGCAGGCCTTGCTGTCGCGGCGTGAGCTGAACCTGCCATCGGGACAGCAGGCGGCGGCCGGCAGCTGGTGGCGCGGGCTGCGCCAAGGGCTGCTGGCCAGCAGCCTCAATCCCAAGCTGCCGCTGTTCTATGCCGGGTTGTTCGGCGTGCTGCGCGAGGCGGCCATGCCGGTCTGGGGGCTGGTCCTGGCCATGGCCTGGATGACCCTGGTGGTCTGGCTGTGGGATCTGGCGCTGGTGCGCCTGCTCGGCCGGCGACGCTGGCGCGGCTGGCTGCAGCGCCGGGTGCGCTGGCTGGATCGTGGCTGCGGGGCGCTGCTGCTGGCGCTGGGGAGCTGGCTGCTGCTGGGCGCTTTGCGCTGAAGGGGGACGGCTGGTGCGGATGCAATCCGGGAATCGCCTGCCGCCACAGTCCCGGATCGCATCCGGGCGCTACGTGGCAGCCAGCTTGCCGGGGTCGGCGCGACGCCGCTCAGCGCCGCCTGAGCAGCCAGCGCTGCGGGCCGGGCTGGTACTCGGGCATCTCGTCGAACTGGGCGCGGTTGTGCGCCTCGAAGATGCGCAGCTGGTCGCCCTCGTGGACGAACAGCCAGGGGCTGCCCTGGTCGCCTGCCTGCAGCCACAGGCTGTCGTGCTCGCCGCTCATCGCCGCGCAGTCGCCGGCCAGGCACAGGGCGAAGCGTTCGGCGCCGGGCAGGCCCTGGACCTGGCCGTCGGCGGCGAAACGCACCAGGCCGCCCTGGCCCAGGCCCTCGGCGATCAGCCAGTCGCCGCCGAGGTAGTCGCGGTACAGCGCCTGCTCGAAGCTGCTGCCCAGCGGCGCGCCGTTGCTCTGGCCGGCACTGCGGGCGAAGCGCTGCTCCGGCCAGTAGCCGCTGGCCACCTGGGTCAGCTGGCCGCCGTGCAGGCTCAGCTGCTCCTGGTAGTCGCCGTAGAAGGTCACCTGCCAGCGCCCGTCGCCGGCCGCCTGCAGGCGCCCTTCGGCCAGTTCGAAACCGTTGCTGTAGCTGGCCTGCTGGCGCTCGGGGTCGATCTGCCATTCCAGGTTCGGCCCGTAGGCCAGCAGCGCCTCGCGCAGGCGGCCGCTTTCGCGCGCGGCGTCGATGGCCACCTGGTTGATCCAGGTGCCGCTCGGGTCGTTGCTCGGGGTGCCGGCGCAGCCGACCAGCAGGGCGCTGCACAGCAGCAGGGAAAGCAGGCGCATGGCGGTCTCCATGCCGGGCGGGAAGAGAGGGCGGGGCAGCGGGCCCCGCCGCAGGACTTACTCGAGAACCAGAATAGCGTCCATTTCCACCTGCGCGCCGCGCGGCAGGGCGGCCACGCCGATGGCGGCACGGGCCGGGTAGGGCTGCTCGAAGTAGCGGCCCATGACTTCGTTGACCTTGGCGAAGTGGGAGAGGTCGGTGAGGAAGATGTTCAGCTTGACGATGTCCTTGAACGAGCCGCCGGCGGCTTCGGCCACCGCCTTGAGGTTCTCGAACACCTGCACGGTCTGCGCTTCGAAGCCTTCGACCAGCTCCATGCTGACCGGGTCCAGCGGGATCTGTCCGGAAATGTAGAGGGTGTTGCCGGCCTTGATCGCCTGGGAGTAGGTGCCGATGGCGGCCGGGGCCTTGTCGCTGGTGATGACGGTCTTGCTCATGAATCGCTCCTTGGAAAAGGCAGCTTCAAGCCATGGGCCTCGAGCTGCAAGTAAAGGCGGCTGTCAGGCTACAGGCTGCAAATGGCAGGCTCAAGAAACCCGCTGGTGCTTGTCGCTTGCAGCTTGAAATTTGTCGCTGGCGCTAGGCGCGCACCCGGGTGATACGCATCACGCCCTTGATCGCGCGCAGCTTCTTGATCACCCGGGCCAGGTGCACGCGGTCATGCACGCTGACCACCAGTTGCACCACGCTGATGCGGCCGTCGCGTTCGTCCATGCTGATCTTCTCGATGTTGCCGTCGGCGGCATTGACGCTGCTGGCCAACAGGGCGATCAGGCCGCGCTGGTGCTCCAGCTCGACGCGCAGTTCGACGTTGAACTCGCCGGTGACATCCTTGGCCCAGTTGAGCTGGATGCATTTCTCCGGGTTGTGGCGGATATCGACGATGTTGCGGCAGCTTTCCATGTGCACCACCATGCCCTTGCCGGCCGACAGGTGGCCGACGATGGGATCGCCTGGGATAGGTGTGCAGCATTTGGCGTAGCTCAGCACCAGGCCCTCGGTGCCGCGAATGGCCAGCGGCCCCTCGCTGCTCGGCAGGGTCTCGTCGCCACTTTCGGCCAGCAGGCGGCGGGCCACCACGTAGGCCATGCGGTTGCCCAGGCCGATGTCTTCGAGCAGGTCCTCGATGACGTCCTGGCGGTACTCGCCGAGCACGGCCTGCACACGCTCGGGGGCGATCTTCTCCAGGTGCGTGTCGAAGCTGGCCAGCACCTTGTTCAGCAGGCGCTCGCCGAGGCTGATGGATTCCGAGCGGCGCTGCTGCTTGAGGGCGTGGCGGATATGGGTGCGTGCCTTGCCGGTGACCACGAAGTTGAGCCAGGCCGGGTTGGGCCGCGCGCCCGGTGCGGTGACGATTTCCACCGTCGAGCCGCTCTCCAGCGCCTGCGACAGCGGCGCCAGGCGGCGGTTGATGCGGCAGGCGATGCAGGTGTTGCCGACGTCGGTGTGCACCGCGTAGGCGAAGTCGACCGCGGTGGAGCCCTTCGGCAGCTCCATGATGCGGCCCTTGGGCGTGAACACGTAGACCTCGTCGGGGAACAGGTCGATCTTCACGCTCTCGATAAATTCCAGCGAGTTGCCGGCGCGCTGCTGCAGCTCCAGCACGCCCTTGACCCACTGCCGTGCCCGGGCGTGGTTGCCCTTGGGCGTTTCGTCCTCGTTGGACTTGTACAGCCAGTGCGCGGCGATGCCGTTGTTGGCCATCTCCTCCATCTCGCGGGTGCGAATCTGGATCTCGATGGGCACGCCGTGCATGCCGAACAGCGTGGTGTGCAGCGACTGGTAGCCGTTGGCCTTGGGAATCGCGATGTAGTCCTTGAAGCGGCCGGGCAGGGGCTTGTACAGGTTGTGCACGGCGCCGAGCACGCGGTAGCAGGTGTCGACCTTGTCGACGATGATGCGGAAGGCGTAGACGTCCATGATCTCGTTGAACGCCCGGCGCTTGCCGCGCATCTTCTGGTAGATGCTGTAGAGGTGCTTCTCGCGGCCGAGCACCTCGCCCTCCATGCCTTCGCGCTGCAGGCAGGCCTTGATCGACTCCTCGATCTTGTTGACGATTTCCTTGCGGTTGCCCCGAGCGCGGCGCACGGCGGCGCGGATGCGCTCGGAGCGCATCGGGTGCATGGCCTTGAAGCCCAGATCCTCGAACTCCACGCGCATGGCGTGCATGCCCAGGCGGTTGGCGATGGGCGCGTAGATTTCCAGGGTTTCCTTGGCGATGCGCCGGCTCTTCTCGTGCGGCATGGCATCGAGGGTGCGCATGTTGTGCAGGCGGTCGGCGAGCTTGACCAGGATCACGCGGATGTCGCGGGCCATGGCCATGGCCATCTTCTGGAAGTTCTCGGCCTGCGCCTCGGCCTTGGTCTCGAAGTTCATCTGGGTCAGCTTGCTGACCCCGTCGACCAGTTCGGCCACGGTCTCGCCGAACTGCGCGTTGAGCGCTTCCTTGGCGATGCCGGTGTCTTCGATGACGTCGTGCAGCATGGCGGCCATCAGGCTCTGATGGTCCATGTGCATGTCGGCGAGAATGCTGGCCACGGCCAGCGGGTGGGTCACGTAGGCTTCGCCGCTGCGGCGGCGCTGGCCATCGTGCGCCTGTTCGGCGTAGAAGTAGGCGCGGCGGACCAGGTTGACCTGGTCGTGGCCGAGGTAGGCCGAAAGTCGGTCGGCGAGAGCGTCTATGCCAGCCATGGGAGGTTCCCCCGTTGGCAGCCGTGGCTCTGCGCCGTGCGACTTCGACCCGGCTTCATCGGTTTACAGAGGCTCGTTGGCCTCTTCCTCGAAGGCGGCGAACAGCGGTTCTTCTTCGACGATGTCTTCCTGGGCGACCACTTCGTAGTCCACCAGGCCCGCGGCGATTTCGCGCAGGGCGACGACGGTGGGCTTGTCGTTTTCCCAGGCCACTTTCGGCTCTTTGCCGCCGGTGGCCAGCTGGCGCGAACGCTTGGTCGCGAGCATGACCAGTTCGAAGCGGTTATCAACGTTGTCCAGGCAATCTTCGACGGTAACGCGAGCCATGGTGTTCCTCGTAACTTGTGCGGATAGGCTTGGCCCGAGCGGGCGAGCGGACTGAATAGTCTAAAAAATCACCAGCGACAATGGAAGCGCTGATTTTCTGCGGCGCCACCGTCAGGCGGCGCGCGCCGGGTCAGGCCAGCAACTCGCTGAGCAGACCGGCGTGGCGCTGCTGCTGGGTTTCCTGGCGCAACTGGTTGCTGCGGAAAATCGCCTTGAGGTCGCTCAGGGCGTGGGCGAAATCGTCGTTGATCACCAGGTAGTCGTACTCGACGTAGTGGCTCATCTCGCTGACCGCCTCGCGCATGCGCCGCTCGATGATCTCGCCGCTGTCCTGGCCGCGGTTGGTCAGGCGGTGGCGCAGCGCTTCCTGGGTCGGCGGCAGGATGAAGATGGATTTCGACTGTGGCATCAGCCGGCGCACCTGCTGCGCGCCCTGCCAGTCGATTTCCAGGATCAGGTCGAAGCCCGCGGCCAGGGTCTGCTCGACCCAGCGCTGCGAGGTGCCGTAGAGGTTGTCGAAGACCTGGGCATGCTCGAGGAACTCGCTGCGCTCGAGCATGGCGTTGAACTGGGCGTGGTCGACGAAGTGGTAGTTGACTCCGTCCTGCTCGCCCGGACGCATGGCGCGAGTGGTGTGCGACACCGACACGCGAATCTGCGCCTCGCTGTCGATCAGCGCCTTGACCAGGCTGGTCTTGCCGGCGCCGGAGGGCGCGGAAACGATATAGAGGGTACCGGTGGTGACGGTCATGGATGCTTCCCGGAAAACGTTATGCGAAGCCTAGCAGCGGCTTACTCGATGTTCTGTACCTGTTCGCGCATTTGCTCGATCAGGACTTTCAAATTAACCGCGGCCTGGGTGCTGCGCGTATCGAACGCCTTGGATCCGAGGGTGTTGGCCTCGCGGTTGAGTTCCTGCATGAGGAAATCCAGGCGCCGGGGGGGGGGGGGGGGGGGGNCGAACTCGACCCGCAGCGCCTGGAGCAGGAGCTGGTGCTGCTGGCGCAGAAGAGCGGCGCCGCCGGCCTTGAGCACCCGGCGCACCTCGCTGACGTGGGTGCTCAGGCGATCCAGTTCCTCGGCGACGTCGCTCTTCTGCGCCAGCAGCACCAGCTCCTGCTCCAGGCGCTGCGGGTCGAGTTCGGCCTGCAGTTCGGCGAAACGGGTCTCGATCTTGGCGCGCTGAGCGGCGAGCATCTGCGGCACCAGTTCGCGCAGTGCGGCGACCTCGGCGAGGATGGCGTCCAGGCGCTCACCCAGTAGCTTGGCCAGCTCGGCGCCTTCGCGGGCGCGGCCGGCCTTGAGCTCGCCCAGCGCCTGGTCGAACAGCGCCAGGGCGGCGGCATTCAGCGTCTGCGGGTCGGCGGCGTCGGCCACCAGCACGCCGGGCCAGCCCAGCACTTCCAGCGGGTTGAGCGGCGCCGGTTGCTGGATCAGCGCGGCGACCTGCTCGGCGGCGGCGATCAGTTGGCGGGCGCGCTCGCCGTCGACCTGCAGCGGCTTGCCGGCATTGTCCTCGGCGAAGCGCAGGGTGCATTCCACCTTGCCGCGCGACAGGCCCTGGCGCAGGGCTTCGCGCACCGCGCCTTCGAAGTCGCGGAAGGCGTCCGGCAGGCGCAGGTGCGGTTCCAGGTAACGGTGGTTGACCGAGCGCAGCTCCCAGCTCAGGGTGCCGTGCGCGGTTGCCTGCTCGCAGCGGGCGAAGGCCGTCATGCTGTGAACCATGGGGTACCTCTCGGAAAGTCGGCTCGAAAGGCGGGCGATTGTAGCGCAGTGCGTCGGCGCTACCCAATTCGGCATGTCGCCTGTGCCGCCGGGCCCCTATAATGCGGGCAGATTTCACTCAAAAAGTAGGTATTGTCCCGATGAAACGTCCCAGTGGCCGCGCCGCCGATCAGTTGCGCTCGATTCGCATCACCCGCAACTACACCAAGCACGCCGAGGGTTCGGTACTGGTGGAGTTCGGCGACACCAAGGTGATCTGCACGGTCAGCGTCGAGTCCGGCGTGCCGCGTTTCCTCAAGGGCCAGGGCCAGGGCTGGCTGACCGCCGAGTACGGCATGCTGCCGCGCGCCACCGGCGAGCGTAACCAGCGCGAAGCCAGCCGCGGCAAGCAGGGCGGGCGCACCCTGGAGATCCAGCGGCTGATCGGCCGTTCGCTGCGCGCCGCGCTGGACATGAGCAAGCTGGGCGAGAACACCCTGTACGTCGACTGCGACGTGATCCAGGCCGACGGCGGCACCCGCACCGCCTCGATCACCGGCGCCATGGTCGCCCTGATCGACGCGCTGAAGGTGCTGAAGAAGCGCGGCGCACTCAAGGGCGAGCCGCTCAAGCAGATGATCGCCGCGGTGTCGGTGGGCATCTACCAGGGCGAGCCGGTGCTCGATCTGGACTACCTGGAAGACTCCGCCGCCGAGACCGACCTCAACGTGGTGATGACCAATGCCGGCGGCTTCATCGAGGTGCAGGGCACCGCCGAAGGCGCGCCGTTCCAGCCGCACGAGTTCAACGCCATGCTGGCCCTGGCGCAGAAGGGCATGAACGAGCTGTTCGAACTGCAGCAGGCGGCCCTGGCCGACTGACCTTTTCCCCGAGCAAGGAGCACCACCATGAGCGACGACGCGCAAACCCCGATTCCGACGCCCAGCCAGGAAGCCCGTCAATGGGCGATGTTCTGCCACTTCGCCGCCTTTCTCGGCCTGGTGTTCCCCTTCGGCAACCTGCTCGGCCCGCTGATCGTCTGGCAGATCAAGAAGGACCTCGATCCCTTCGTCGATGCCCAGGGCAAGGAGGCGCTGAACTTTCAGATCAGCGTGGCGCTGGCGGCGGTGGTCTGCTTCATTCTGATGGTGGTGGTGATCGGTTTCCCGCTGCTGGTGCTGCTGGGCATCGCCGCGCTGGTGCTGACCATCATCGCCGGGATCAAGGCCAACGAAGGCCAGGCTTACCGCTATCCCTTCGCCTGGCGCCTGCTGAAGTAGCCACGGGCGCGCAATAAAAAAGCCGGCGCGATGCCGGCTTTTTTCTACCTGTCGATCAGACGCTGAGAATCCAGTCGTAGTCGACGATCAGCGGCGCATGCTGGGAGAAGCGCGGCTGGCGCGGCAGGCGCGCGGTGCGCACGCTGCGGCGCATGCCCGGGGTGAGCAGCTGGTAGTCGAAGCGGTAGCCCAGGTTGAGCATCTCCGCCTGCTCGCTGTCCGGCCACCAGCTGAACTGGTCGCCTTCGCGGCTGACTTCGCGCAGGGCGTCGACATAGCCCATGCTGCCGATCACCTCGTCCAGCCAGGCACGCTCGGGCGCGAGGAAGCCCGGCGACTGCTGACAGTCGCGCCAGTTCTTCACGTCCAGCTTCTGGTGCGCCACGTGCAACGAGCCGCAGTAGATGTACTCGCGACGCTTGCGCCGTTGCTTGTCCAGATAATGGGTGAAGTCGTCCATGAACTTGAACTTCTGGTTCAAGCTCTCGTCGCCGTCCCGCCCCGATGGCAGCAGCAGGGTAGCGATACTTACCTTGTCGAAATCGGCCTGCAGGTAGCGCCCATAACGGTCGGCCATTTCAAAGCCGAGGCCGCTGATCACCGCCTTGGGTTGCAACCGCGAATAGAGTGCCACGCCACCTTGGCTAGGCACTTCACCATCGCATGCATAGAGGAAATAACCATCCAGCTGGAAGGCTTGGTCGTCCATTTCAAAGGCGGAGGCACGGGTATCCTGCAGGCAGATCACGTCGGCATTCTGGGCTTGCAGCCAGCTGAGCAATCCTCGCTCGGCCGCAGCCTGAATACCATTCACGTTCACACTGATGATCCGCATAAATGGCCCCCAAAAACACGTGCGTGTATGATACCCGAGCTCATCTCAATTAGCTAAATCCGTGCCGCCCGGGGCTTTTTCATGCAAGCGTACCAGCGCGATTTCATCCGTTTTGCCATCGAACGCGGGGTGCTGCGTTTCGGTCACTTCACCCTCAAGTCCGGGCGCACCAGCCCCTATTTCTTCAACGCCGGGCTGTTCGACAGCGGCCTGGCGCTGGCCCAGCTGGGGCGTTTCTACGCCGCGGCCATCGTCGACAGCGGCATCGACTTCGACGTGCTGTTCGGTCCGGCCTACAAGGGCATCCCGCTGGCGGCGACCACCGCGGTGGCGCTGGCCGAGCACCACGGCCGCGATCTGCCCTGGTGCTTCAACCGCAAGGAAGCCAAGGACCACGGCGAGGGCGGCACCCTGGTCGGGGCGCCGCTCAAGGGCCGGGTGCTGATCGTCGACGACGTGATCACCGCCGGCACCGCGATCCGCGAGGTGATGCAGATCATCCAGGGCCAGGGCGCCCAGGCCGCCGGCACGCTGATCGCGCTGAACCGCCAGGAGCGCGGCCAGGGCGAGCTGTCCGCCATTCAGGAAGTCGAGCGCGACTTCGGCATGCCGGTAGTGAGCATCGTGTCACTCGAGCAGGTATTGGAATATCTGGCGGGGGATGCTGAACTGAAGCAGTATCTGCCGGCTGTGCAAGCCTATCGCGCCGAGTACGGAATCTAGTCCAGCACAAGGTATCTGCCTCTTATGCCCAAGCCGCTCCTGACCCGCTGTACGCTGCTGCTCAGCCTGCTACTGCCGTTGTCGGGGGTGGCCGCCGAGCTGTACCGCTACGTCGACGACAAGGGCGTGACGGTGCTCAGCCGCCAGGGTGTGCCGCCGGAGTTCATCGGCAAGGGCTATGAGGTGCTCAACGATCAGGGTCGGGTGCTGCGGGTGATCCCGCCGGCGCCGACCGCCGAGGAGTTCGCCCGCATGCAGGCGGACAAGGCGCGCGCCAGCAGCGATGCGCAGTTGCTGCGGCTGTACACCAACCTGGACGACGTCGACCGGGCCCGCGAGCGCAAGCTCGCCGAGCTGGATGGGGTGACCAGCGTGGCGCGCGGCAACCTGCAGTCGGTGCGTACCCAGCAGGCCAACCTGCAGAGCCAGGCCGCCGACCACGAACGTGCCGGACGGGCGGTGCCGGAGCATCTGCTGGTGCAGATCGGCAACCTCAAGGACGAACAGCAGCGCCTGCTGCGCGATATCGCCCGCTACCAGGAGGCGCGCAAGAAGGCCGAGGCCGATTTTGCCGCCGACCGTGCGCGGCTGGCCGAGCTGTTCGGCGAACAGTAACGGCTCAGCGCTCCGGCGCCGTCCTCTCGAAGCCCAGAATCTTCTCCCGCAGCCAGCCCGGCAGCGGCGCGCTGCTGCGCGTGGCGCCATCGGCATGCACGTAGACGATCTCGCCGCTGGTGATCAGCTCGCCGTCGCGCCAGATGCCGAGGGCGAAGGTCAGGCTGGAGCGGCCGAGGCGGGCGGCGCGGATGCCGATCTGCAGCTGCTCGTCGAAGCGCGCCGGGGCGTGGTATTCGAGCAGGGTGCGGATGGCGAAGAAATCGCCGCCGTCTTGCGCCAGATCGGCCGGGTAGGCCACGCCGAGGGCGCGGAAATACTCGGTGATGGCGACGTCGGCGTAGGTCAGGTAGTGGCCGTTGAAGACGATGCTCTGCGGATCGACCTCGGCCCAACGCACGCGCAGGGGGTGGAGGAAGCTGAACTGGCTGGGTTCGTGCCGGCTGCTCATGGGCGCTCCGTTACGAGGGTTGCCTGGCGAGCGTCGCTCTTGCGCAGACTTGCGGCAAGTTCGAGTCGCCACACGGATGGCCGGTGATAAACCGGCTCGATGGTCGGCGTTAGCCTGTAGGGGCGCGCGCACCGGCTTTGTGAGTACGCCGGTTGGGCGGTACGGCCCGGGCACCCTCTCCCGGAGGGAGAGGGGCATCGGCAGGCCGCTAGCGGCCGCTTTTCAATGGCGCTTGCGGTTGGTGATCAGGGTGCCGACGCCGCTGTCGGTGAAGATCTCCAGCAGCACCGCGTTGGGCACCCGGCCGTCGACGATGTGCGCGCTGTGCACGCCGCCCTGCACCGCTTCCAGGGCGCAGCGGATCTTCGGCAGCATGCCGCCGTAGATGGTGCCGTCGGCGATCAGCGCGTCGACCTGCTCGGTGGTCAGGCCGGTGAGCACTTCGCCCTGCTTGTCCATCAGGCCGGCGATATTGGTCAGCAGCATCAGCTTCTCGGCCTTCAGCGCTTCGGCCACCTTGCCGGCCACCAGGTCGGCGTTGATGTTGTAGGACTCGCCGTCCGGGCCGACGCCAATCGGTGCGATCACCGGGATGAAGTCGCCCTTGACCAGCATGTTGAGCAGGTCGGTGTTGACCCCGGTGACCTCGCCGACGTGGCCGATATCGATGATTTCCGGCTGGGTCATTTCCGGCGTCTGCCGGCTGACCTTGAGCTTCTTGGCGCGGATCAGCCCGGCATCCTTGCCGGTCAGGCCGATGGCGCTGCCGCCGTGCTGGTTGATCAGGTTGACGATGCTCTTGTTGACCTGGCCGCCGAGCACCATCTCCACCACGTCCATGGTGGCGGTGTCGGTGACGCGCATGCCGTCGATGAAATGACTCTCGATGGACAGGCGCTTGAGTAGGTCGCCAATCTGCGGGCCGCCGCCGTGCACCACCACCGGGTTGATGCCGACGGCCTTCATCAGCACGATGTCGCGGGCGAAGCCCTGCTTGAGCTCCTCGCTTTCCATGGCGTTGCCGCCGTACTTGATCACCAGGGTCTTGCCGACGAAGCGGCGGATATAGGGCAGGGCTTCGGACAGTACCTTGGCAACCTGGGCGGCGGCGTCACGCTCGAGGGTCATGGGGGGCTCCTGGAACAAATCGATCAAAAGGGCAGTTGCAGGTCGGGGGCGACCTTGTGCAGTTGGCCGCGGAACACATCCTGGATGCGCTCCAGCTCTTCCTGGGTATCGGCCTCGAAGCGCAGCACCAGCACCGGAGTGGTGTTGGAGGCGCGGATCAGGCCCCAGCCCTTGGGATAGTCGACGCGCACGCCGTCGATGCTGGTGAGGTTGGCTTCGCCCCACTGGCCTTCGCGCTGCAGGCGCTCGATCAGCGGGAACTTGCTCTGCTCGGTGACCTGGATGTTGATCTCCGGGGTGGAAATGTCGCTGGGGAAGGCGCTGAACACGTGTTCGGCGTCGCGCTTGTCGAGGCTGAGGATTTCCAGCAGGCGCGCGGCGCTGTAGATGCCGTCGTCGAAGCCGTACCAGCGCTCCTTGAAGAAGATGTGCCCACTCATCTCGCCGGCCAGCAGCGCGCCGGTTTCCTTCATCTTCTTCTTGATCAGCGAGTGGCCGGTCTTCCACATCACCGGGCGACCGCCGTAGCCGCTGATCAGCGGGGTCAGGCGGCGGGTGCATTTGACGTCGAAGATGATGTCGGCACCGGGGTTGCGCGACACCACGTCCTTGGCGAACAGCATCAGCAGGCGGTCCGGGTAGACGATGGTGCCGGTGTTGGTCACCACGCCGACGCGGTCGCCGTCGCCGTCGAAGGCCAGGCCGAGGTCGGCGTTTTCCGCCTTGACCCGGGCGATCAGGTCGACCAGGTTCTCCGGCTTGCCCGGGTCCGGGTGGTGGTTGGGGAAGGTGCCGTCGACTTCGCAGAACAGCGGGATCACGCTGCAGCCGAGGGCCTCGATCAGTTGCGGGGCGATCACCCCGGCGGCGCCGTTGCCGCAGTCGACCACCACGCGCAGCGGCTTGGCCAGGGCGATGTCGTCGCGGATGGTCTTGAAGTAGCGCTCCAGCACGTCGACCTGCTGCACGCTGCCGACGCCGCTGGCCAGGTCGTTGTTGTCGATGCGCGCCTTGAGCGCCTGGATCTGCTCGTTGGCCAGGGTGTCGCCGGCGATGACGATCTTGAAGCCGTTGTAGTCCGGCGGGTTGTGGCTGCCGGTGAGCATCACCGCGGAGCGGCCTTCGAGCACGTTGGCGGCGAAGTACACCACCGGGGTCGGCACCATGCCGACGTCGGTGACCTGGCAGCCGCAGTCGAGCAGGCCCTGCACCAGTTGCTGCAGCAGCTCGGGGCCGGACAGGCGGCCGTCGCGGCCGACGATGACGTTGGGCTCGCCCTGCGCCAGGCTCTGCGAACCGACGGCGCGGCCGATCCAGTAGGCGTATTCGGCGGTCAGGCTGTCGCCCACCACACCACGGATATCGTAGGCGCGGAAGATGTCGGCGGGGAGGGTCGGGGCGCTTTGGCTAATGGTCATTGCGGATGTCTGCTCCAGTCCCAGGAGATCCTGGTCTTCGTCGAGAATGTCGATATCGAGGATATCGGTGTCCTGGAACAGCGGGTTGACCAGCTCCGCCGGCTTGCTCGCGGGCTGGGCGGCGGGGGCCGCGGCTGTTCCGTTGCCTGTGGCACTGCCTGCACTGTCGTTGCTGCGGCGCGGCAGGCGCGCCAGGCTCTGGGCCAGGCTGTCCAGGGCCGGCAGGCTCAGGCTGAAGGCTTTGACGGCTTTGCCCGCGGAGAGTTCTTTGAGCATCTGTCCGAGCTGCTGCACGTCGCCGAGCAGACGGCGCTGTTGCGCGCCCTGCAGCAGCATCAGGCCGATCAGCGCGCCGCCCAGGGCGAGCAGGGCGGCGAGGCCGAGCAGGGCCGGCGGCAGGCCGCTGGCCAGGGCCGGGCCGGGGGTGAAGCTGAGCGTCCAGTTGGGGTTGCCGGTGGCGAAGCTCTGCGCCGCGCCGCCCTCGCTCTGGCCGCGCTGCAGCAACACCTGGGGCGGGGTGTTGCCGAATTTCTGCACCAGTTGCAGCTGGCCGAGTTCGGCCGGCAGCGGCGGCAGGCTGGCGAGCAGGCGCTGGAGGTCGACGGCCAGCAGCAGGGTGCCCTGCGCCGGCTGGTTGTCGTTCGGGCGCAGCGCCACGGCGCTGTAGGCCAGCCAGCGGTCGCCGACCCGATAGGCCTCCACCGCCGGCTGCTGGCCGCTTTCGGCGCGGCGCAGCATGTCCAGCCCGGCGAAGTTCATCGGTGCGGCGCGGCTGCCGTCCTGCACCGCTTCGGCGCGGCGGTTGAGGTGGGCGTCGACCACACCGTCCCAGTAGCCCAGGCGTCGCTCGGCGTCGCGTTTCTGTTGGCTGTCGCCGCTCTGTAACGCCTGCAGCAGCTCGGGGTTGCGCGCGGCGGCGAGGCTGTCGGCCTGCAGCTGCTTGAGCGCCTGCTGCACGGCGGCGGCCTGGCTGCTGCCGATGGCCTGGGCCAGCTCGGCCTGGCGGGCCTGGCTGTCGCTGCTCTGGGCAAACCACAACAGGGCGCCGCCGGCGCCGATGCCGAGGGCGGCTGCGAGCAGGCCGGGCAGCAAGGGGCCGAGCGCTTTGCCGGCCGGCTGTTTCGCCGCCGGGGCGCTGTTCAGGGGGCTGTCGGCTTCCTTGGCGGTGCGCTTGAAGAGTTTCACGCGGGGGGGCTCCTCGGCGGGACGTCCTGTGGGGAATTAGGCTCAGTGGCTGCCGGAGTGGCCGAAGCCGCCGGCGCCGCGCTGGCTCTCGTCGAACTCCTCGACCAGCTCGAAGTGCGCCTGCACCACCGGTACCAGCACCAGCTGGGCGATGCGCTCGCCGACGGCGATGCGGAAGGCGCTCTGGCCGCGATTCCAGCACGACACCATCAGCTCGCCCTGGTAGTCCGAGTCGATCAGGCCGACCAGGTTGCCGAGGACGATGCCGTGTTTGTGGCCCAGGCCCGAGCGCGGCAGGATCAGCGCGGCCAGGTTCGGATCGCCGATATAGATCGACAGGCCGGTGGGGATCAGCAGGGTCTGGCCAGGCTCGAGAACGACGTCCTCCTTGAGCATGGCGCGCAGGTCGAGGCCGGCCGAACCGGGTGTGGCGTACTGCGGCAGGGGAAAGTCCTGGCCGAGGCGGGGGTCGAGGATCTTGGCTTGCAAAGCGTGCATGGTCAGTTCTTGTTCAGGCGGTCGGCGATAAGGGTGATCAACTGGCGGGCGATCTTGCCCTTGCTGGTCTGGGCGAAACTGCTCTGTTGCAGCTCGCGGTCGATCACGGTGATGGCGTTTTCCTCGCTGTTGAAGCCGATGCTGGGGTTGGCCACATCGTTGGCGACTATCAGGTCGAGGTTCTTGTCGCGCAGCTTGCGCGAGGCGTATTCGAGCAGGTTCTCGGTCTCGGCGGCGAAGCCGACGCTGAACGGGCGATCGGCGCGGCCGGCGATGGTGGCGAGGATATCCGGGTTGCGCACCATTTGCAGGAGCAGCCCATCACCGCTGGTGGGGTCTTTCTTCAATTTGTGCTGAGCGACCACTTCCGGGCGGTAGTCGGCCACCGCGGCGGCGGCGATCAGCACGTCGCAGGGCATCGCCGCTTCGCAGGCAGCGAGCATGTCGCGGGCGCTGACCACGTCGATGCGGCTGACCCGGTCCGGCGTCGGCAGGTGCACCGGGCCGCTGACCAGGGTCACCCGCGCGCCGGCTTCGGCGGCGGCCTCGGCCAGGGCGAAGCCCATCTTGCCGGAGCTGTGGTTGGTGATGTAGCGCACCGGGTCGATGTTTTCCTGGGTCGGCCCGGCGGTGATCAGGATATGCAGGCCGTCCAGCGCCTGGCGCTGGAAGCAGTCGGCGGCCAGTTGCGCCAGCTGCTCGGCTTCCAGCATGCGGCCGAGGCCGACGTCGCCGCACGCCTGGGCGCCTGCGGCCGGGCCGAACAGGCGCATGCCGCGCTGCTGCAGCAGTTCCAGGTTGGCCTGGGTGGCGGCGTCGCGCCACATCGCCTGGTTCATCGCCGGGGCCAGGGCAATCGGCGCATCGGTGGCCAGCACCAGGGTGGTCAGCAGGTCGTTGGCGATGCCCTGGGCCAGGCGCGCGATCAGGTCGGCGGTGGCCGGGGCGATGAGGATCAGGTCGGCCCAGCGCGCCAGCTCGATATGGCCCATGGCGGCTTCGGCGGCCGGGTCGAGCAGGTCGAGGTGCACCGGATGGCCGGAGAGGGCCTGCAGGGTCAGCGGGGTGATGAACTCGCGCCCGCCCTGGGTCATCACCACGCGCACCTCGGCGCCCTGATCCTTGAGTCGGCGCACCAGTTCGGCGCTCTTGTAGGCGGCGATGCCGCCACCGACGCCGACGATGATGCGTTTGCGATACAGCCGCTGCATAGGCCTGCCTTTTATATACAGGTGGATGTGCGCCGCGGTGCCAACGCCTCCCCAGGCCGGCCCCGCGTAAAAAGATGGGCTACGATAGCACAGCGCCCGCAGCGGAGCAGCGGGCGCCTGGCTCGGACAAGGAGGTGAGATGAGCATTCGCGATTGGCCCGCGGCGGAGCGCCCGCGGGAAAAACTCCTGGCCCAGGGCGCCGCCTCGCTGACCGATGCGGAGCTGCTGGCGATCTTCCTGCGCACCGGGGTGGCGGGCAGGAGCGCGGTGGACCTGGCGCGCCAGCTGCTCGCCGAGTTTGGCAGTCTGCGGGCCCTGCTGCAGGCCGATCTGGCCGATTTCAGCCAGCACCTGGGCCTGGGTCCGGCCAAGTACGCGCAGTTGCAGGCGGTGCTGGAAATGGCCCGCCGCCACCTGGCCGAACGGCTGCGCCGCGACTCCGCGCTGGAAAGCCCGCAGGCGGTGCGCGACTACCTCAAGGCACTGCTGCGCCACGAGCCGCATGAGGTGTTCGGTTGCCTGTTCCTCGACGCCAAGCACCGCGTGCTGGCCTTCGAGGCGTTGTTTCACGGCAGCATCGACAGCGCCAGCGTCTACCCGCGGCAGGTGGTCAAGCGCGCCCTGGCGCACAACGCCGCCGCACTGATCCTGACCCACAACCATCCATCCGGCGTCGCCGAGCCGAGTCAGGCCGACCGCGTGCTGACCCAGCGCCTCAAGGACGCGCTGGCGCTGGTGGACGTGCGGGTGCTCGACCATTTCATCGTCGGCGACGGCGAGCCCTTGTCGATGGCCGAGCTGGGCTGGATATAGCGGGGCGGTGGAGGCAACCGTGCAGGGCGCACCGGTACGCCCTGCCCACGAGTGTGCCCGGCTCAAGGTGCCAGGCTTACCGCGGCGAAATTCTGCCGGCCGAAGGGGCTGACTTTATAGCCCTCGACCTTGGCGCTGAGCAGGGCGAAGGCGGTGGGGTGGGCCAGCGGCAGCCACAGCGCCTGCTCCTGGATGATCTGCTGCGCCTGCCGATACAGGCGGCTGCGTTCGGCCTGGTCGCTGCTGGCCTTGCCGGCGGCGATCAGCTGGTCCAGCGCGTCGTCGCAGTAGCGGGCGAAGTTCAGCCCGGACTGCACCGAGGCGCAGGCGAATTGCGGGGTGAGGAAGTTGTCCGGGTCGCCGTTGTCGCCGGCCCAGCCCATGAACAGTAGGTCGTGCTCGCCGGCCTTGGCGCGGCGAATCAGCTCGCCCCATTCGATCACGCGGATTTCGGCAGCGATGCCGACCTTGGCCAGGTCGGCCTGCAGCAGCTGGGCGCCGAGGCTGGGATTGGGGTTGAGCAGGCTGCCGCTCGGCCGGGTCCAGATGGTGGTCTTGAAACCCTCGCCCAGGCCGGCCTCGGCCAGCAGGGCGCGGGCCCGTTCCGGGTCATGGGGGTAACCGGGCAACTCGCCGGCATAGCTCCAGGTATTAGGCGGGTAGGGCCCGCTGGCCGGCTCGGCGCTGCCCTCGAACACCGCCTTGACGTAGCTGGCCTTGTCGAACGCCAGGTTGATCGCCTGGCGCACCTGCGGCTTGTCCAGCGGCGGGTGCTGGCTGTTGATGCCGACGAAGGCGGTCATAAAGGCCGCGGTCTGCGCGCTTTTGAGCTTGGCGTCGGCGGCAATCGCCTGCACGTCCTGCGGCTTGGGCGACAGGGCGATCTGGCATTCGCCGCGGCGCAGCTTCTGCAGGCGCACGTTGCTGTCCGGGGTGATGGCGAACAACAGGCGGTCGACGGCCGGCTTGCCGGCGAAGTACTCGGGGTTGGCGCGGTAGCGCACCACGGCATCCTTCTGGAAGCGCTCGAAGACGAAGGGACCGCTGCCCACCGGCGCGCTGTTGAGTTTTTCCGGGGTGCCGGCTGCGAGCAGCTGGGCGGCGTATTCGGCCGGGTAGATCGAGGCGAAGCCCATGCTCAGGGTGGCGAGGAAGGTGGCGTCGCGGCGGTTCAGGCGGATGCGCACGCTATGCGCATCCGGCGCCTCGATGCCGGCGATCAGGCTGGGCCACTGCATCGACTGGGCGTGCGGGTAGCCGCTGGCGGCGCTCTGGTGCCAGGGATGGGCGGGGTCGAGCATGCGCTGGAAGCTAAATAGCACGTCGTCGGCATTCAGCGGCCGGCTCGGGGTGAACTCGGCGGTCTGGTGGAAGCGCACGTCGTCGCGCAACTGGAAGTCGTAGACCAGGCCGTCGTCCGAGATCGACCAGCTGCGCGCCAGGCTCGGCAGCAGCTGGCCCTGTTCGGCGTCGAACTCCACCAGGCGGTTCATCAGCACGTCGGCCGAGGCGTTGGTGGTGGTCAGCGAGTTGTACTGCACCACGTCGAAACCTTCCGGGCTGGCCTCGGTGCACACGCTGAGGGTGGCGGCCTGGGCCATTAGCGGGGCGCAGAGCAGGGCGGCGAGAGCCAGGCGCATGGCGAACTCCTTCTTCACGGGACGCCGGGTTGGCCGGCAAAGACCTAACCCTAGTCGATTTGCCGGGAGCTGAATACCGCTTCGGGCGACGAATGGTCGAGCCTGGGTGAACCCCGGCAGGCTCCGGGGCGGCTGGGTGGCGGGGTGCGGGTGACTGTTTTTATCCTGCGCTTTCCCTTGTTGCGCCAGGGGCTTTCTGGTATAAAGCAGCGCTCTTTTCTAGGGGCCCGGTTCTTGCGCTTTGCAGTGCGCCCGGTAAGACCCTCGAGAAACGCGGCGCCGAGCGCCAATGACATTGAGTTTAAGCGGCCAACCCATGCCGGGTTGGGCATGTGGTTTTAGAGGGCTGAGGCATGTCGAGAGTCTGTCAAGTTACCGGTAAGGGTCCGGTAACCGGGAACAACATTTCCCACGCAAACAACAAAACCCGTCGTCGTTTCCTGCCGAACCTGCAGCACCATCGCTTCTGGGTCGAGTCCGAGAATCGCTTCGTGCGTCTGCGCGTATCTGCCAAGGGCATGCGTGTCATCGACAAGCGTGGCATCGACGTAGTGCTGGCCGAGCTGCGCGCTCGCGGCGAAAAGGTTTAAGGAGAGAGTCATGCGTGAATTGATCCGTTTGGTGTCCAGCGCCGGTACCGGCCACTTCTACACCACCGACAAGAACAAGCGCACCACCCCCGACAAGATCGAAATCAAGAAATTCGATCCGGTCGTGCGTAAGCACGTGATGTACAAGGAAGCCAAGATCAAGTAATTGATCGGCGACCTGTCGAAGAAGCCCGCCGCATGGCGGGCTTTTTTGTGCCTGCGATTTTTCCGCCGCCTAGCGTGCGTTCGCCCCAGGCGCTGTTTGCGCCTCTTTCCGTGTGCCTTGCCGATACCGCTTAGACGGCTTCGTCGGCAGCGCCCGCCGCGCGAGCTCTATCAGGCGTCCTGAGTGCCGCGCAGGCGGGCATCGTCGGCCAGCTGGCGCAGCGGTCGCGGGCGGTCGACGAAGTAGCCCTGGGCGTAGTCGATGCCGAGCCGGCGCAGGCAGTCGAGGCTGGCCTGGGTCTCGACGAACTCGGCGACGGTGAGCAGGCCAAGCTGGGCGGCGATCTGCCGCATCGAGCCGACCATGGCCTGGTTGATCGGGTCGGATTCGATGCCGCGGATAAAGCTGCCGTCGATCTTGAGGATGTCCAGCGGCAGGTGGCGCAGGTAGGCGTAGGAGGCGAAGCCGCTGCCGAAGTCGTCCAGAGCCACCTTCAGGCCCTGGCCGCGCAGCTGCTCGATCCACTGTGCGGAGACGCCCAGCTCGCCGAGGGCGACCATTTCGGTGACCTCGATGCACAGCTTGCCGGGCGGCAGGCGGTGGCGCGTCAGTTCGTCCTGCAGCAGGCGGTGGAAGTCGCGATCGAGCAGCGAGCTGGCGCTGAGGTTGACGTTGACCTGGGCCAGCTGCGCCAGATGCCGCGGGTTGGCGGCGAGCCAGGCGCACAGGTGCTGGATCACCCAGCGGTCAATGGCGCCGAGGAAACCGTAGCGCGCCGCGGCGTCGAGGAACTGCGCGGGGCTGATCCAGTCGCCGCTGTGCGGGTCGCGGTAGCGCAGCAGCACCTCGTAGTGCAGGCCAGCGGCGGCGTTCTGCAGCGCCTGCACCGGCTGGAAGAACAGCTCGAAGTGACCGCGCTCGGTGGCCTCGCGCAGGCGGGTGATCCATTGCAGCTGGCGCTGGTGTTCGAGCAGCGCGCCGTCGGCCGGGTTGAACTGCTGCACGCGGTTGCGCCCCTGGTGCTTGGCCAACTGGCTGGCGCTGTTGGCCCAGTTCAGCGCGGTTTCCCAGTCGCGCACGCCGGAGCCGAGGGCGAGCAGGCCGATGCTGGCGTGCAGGCGGAAGGGGCGGCCCTGCCAGGTGAAGACGAACTGCTCGACCGCCCGGCGCAGCGCCTCGGCCTGGCTCAGCGCGGCGGCGTCGTCGACCTCGCGCAGCAGCACGGCGAACTCGTCGCCGCCGATGCGCGCCAGTTCGGCGTGGCGCGGCAGCTGGTGGCCGAGCTGGGCGGCCAGCTGGCGCAGCAACTGGTCGCCGGCGGAGTGACCGCAGAGGTCGTTGACCTGCTTGAAGCGATCCAGGCCCAGGTGCAGCAGGTGGCTGAAGCGGCGCCGGGCGGTGCCGCTCAGGGTCTCGGCGAGCAGCCGTTCCAGCTCGCGGCGGTTGTGCAGGCCGGTCAGGGTGTCGTGCGCGGCCAGGTGCTGCAGGCGTTCCTCGAGGGCGCGGCGCTCGCTGAGGTCGACCACTATGCCCTCGATGCCGTCCTGGTTCGGCCGCCGGTGCAGCGACAGGTAGACCCAGCGTTCGCGCTGCTGCAGGTCGTGCAGCGGGCATTCGCAGCTGACGGCGCCGGCCTGGGCGTCGAGTTGCTCCAGCAGCTCGCGCCAGCGCTGCTCGCCGAGCAGGCGTTGCAGGGGCAGGCCCTGCAGGCTGGCGCCATCCGCCGCGCCGCCGAGCAGGCGCGCCAGGCTCGGGTTGGCCTCCAGCAGGCTGCCGTCGCGGCGGCAACGGAAGATGCCCTCGCCGCTGTGGCGGAACAGCGCCTGGTACTGCTCGAGGTTGTCGATGGCCTGCGCCTGGCTGCTCAGCAGCACGCGGCGCACGCGCTCCAGCTGCTTGTCGAGCAGGGCGCCGAACAGCAGCATGCTCAGTGCCGGCAGGTAGGCGTAGAGGTAGTAGAAACCGGCCGGCAGCGGGATCAGCCCGGCGCGGCTCAGCGGCACCAGCAGCATCAGCAGCAGCGCCATGCTCCAGCACAGCAGGTAGCCGGGCGCGTAGGGGCGACGCAGGCGCACGCCGAGGCTCATCAGCAGCAGCTGGTAGAGGCCGCTGAGCAGGATCAGCAGGTTCAGCGTCTGGTAGGTGCGCGGGTGTTCGAGCAGCAGGCCGCCCAGGCTGACCAGCAGGGTGGCGGCGAACAGCGCGTCGCGCAGCCAGCGCAGGCGGCCCAGTTCCAGGCGCAAGGCGCTGGCGATGAACAGCGAGCTGAAGAGCAGCATGCCGGCGGTGGACAGGTTGACCAGCCAGGGCTGCAGGCCCGGCCAGTGCCCGCCGAGCAGACCGACCAGGCCGTGCAGGCTGGCGTTGTACAGCGCCACGCACAGCGCGGTGAGGCTGAAGTAGGCCAGCTGTGGCTCGCGCAGGGTGCTGTACTTGATCAGGTAGAACAGTGCCAGGGCGAGCAGCGCGCCCACCAGCAGGCCGCTCTGCAACCAGCGGTGGGCGATCAGTTGCTGGCCCTGGGTGGCGCCGACCAGCTGCAGCGGCAGGTTGATCGCCGAATCGCTCTGCACCCGCAGCAGCAGGCTGTGCGGCCCCTGGCCGAGGCGCGGCAGGCTGAGGAGAAACTGCGGGTAGGGCTCACCGCGTTCCGCGAAGGGGCGCCGGGCGCCGCTGTACAGCGGGCCGAGCGGCTGCGTGCCGGCGAACAGCCAGACCTCCAGGTCGTCGAGGAAGGTCTGCCCGACTATCAGCTGCAGGCGTTCGGCGGCCGGCGCCTGCAGCTGCACGGCGAGCCACCAGGCGCTGCGCGAATAGCCGATGCGTGCGCTGCCCTGCACCGGCTGGCCTTCGCTGGCGATACGCTGCAGCACCTCGGCGGCGCTCAGCTGGCCGCTCGGGTCTTCCAGCAGCAGGCTGCGTTCGACGGCCACCGGCCGCGCCAGGTCGGTGGCGCTCAGCTGCAGCAGCGGCAGCTCGCCAGCGGCCCGGGCCGCGAGGGTGCAGTTCAGGCACAGCAGAACCATCAGTGAGCGAAGCGGGTGAACCATCCAGGGCGCCTCAAGAGCAACTACGAGGGCGCCTGAATCCGGCGGATGCCGTCCAGTCACTGGAGCGGTCGGGCGCCGGAGGATTCTAGCCGAGTGCTGGCGCGATGATTGCGCGGCGGGTCTCATCGGTTCAGGCTGGGCGACGAATGACCGTCGGCACCGGGCAAATGCCGCCCATGCTGTAACGAGGCACGCCAGACCTGCTCTAATGGCTGGCCGTCGCCGAGGACTTGTTGATGCACGCCATGCTGCCCCTGCTCGACCAGTTGGCCTTTCCGCCCATCCGTCGCGGTGTGCTGGAAGCGCTGCAGGTCAACCTGACTTACCGCTGCAACCAGCGCTGCCTGCATTGTCACGTCAACGCCGGGCCGACCCGCACCGAGGCCATGAGCGACGAGTGCCTGGCGGTGCTGCATCGGGTGATCGATGCCCATCCGGTGCACACCCTGGATCTCACCGGCGGCGCCCCGGAGCTGCACCCGCGCTTTCGCGAGATAGTGCGGCACGCGCGGCGCGAGGGCCTGCGGGTGATCGACCGCTGCAACCTGACCATACTCGGCGAGCCGGGCCAGGAAGACCTGGCCGAGTTCCTCGCCGGCGCCGGCGTCGAGGTCACCGCCTCGCTGCCCTGCTACTCGCGCGCGAACGTCGACCGCCAGCGCGGCGACGGGGTGTTCGCCGCCAGCATCGCCGGCCTCAGGCGGCTCAACGCCCTCGGCTACGGCCAACCCGGCAGCGGCCTGCTGCTTAACCTGGTGTACAACCCGCAGGGCCCCAGCCTGCCGCCGCCGCAGGCGGCGCTGGAGGCCGACTACAAGCGCCGCCTGGCCGAGGACTTCGGCGTCCGCTTCGACCACCTGCTGTGCATCACCAACCAGCCCATCGCCCGCTTCGGCAGCACCCTGGTCAGCAAGGGCCAGTTCGCCGCCTATATGCAGCTGCTGCGCGACAGCTACCGGCCGGAGAATCTGGAGGGTCTGATGTGCCGCAGCCTGGTCAGCGTCGACTGGCAGGGCTACCTCTACGACTGCGACTTCAACCAGATGCTCGATCTGCCGCTGGCGTTGATCGGCCGTGAGCGCGCCCATCTGCGCGACCTGCTCGATGCCAGTCTGGACGGCAACCCCATCGTCAGCCGCGATCACTGCTTCGCTTGCACCGCCGGGCAGGGCTCCAGTTGCGGCGGTGCGCTGCATGACTAGGCCGTGCGCCGTGCGCACCCTACGAGACGCGCGGGAGGCGCTGACCGATGAATAGCCGCAAACTGGCCCTGATGGGCCTGATCCTGGCGCTGCTGGGCAGCTTCTTCGTCTTCGACCTCGGCCAGTACCTCAGCCTCGACGCGCTCAAGGCGCAGCAAGCCGCGCTGAATGCCCAAGTCGCCGCGCAGCCCTGGCAGGCCGCCGGGCTGTTCTTTCTCGCCTATGTGCTGGTAACGGCGCTGTCCCTGCCGGGCGCGGCGCTGATGACCCTGCTCGGCGGTGCGCTATTCGGTCTGCTCGAAGGCTTGGTGCTGGTGTCCTTCGCCTCGACCCTGGGCGCCAGCCTGGCCATGCTCAGCAGCCGTTTCCTGCTGCGCGACTGGGTGCAGCAGCGCTTCGGCCGGCGTCTGGCCGGGATCGATGCCGGGGTCGAGCGCGAGGGGGCCTTCTACCTGTTCGCCTTGCGCCTGGTGCCGGTGTTCCCGTTCTTTCTGATCAACCTGGCCATGGGCCTGACCCGCCTGCCGCTGCGCACCTACTGGTGGGTCAGCCAGCTGGGCATGCTGCCCGGCACCCTGGTCTACGTGAACGCCGGGCGCGAGCTGGGGCAGCTGGAGTCGCTGGCCGGCATCCTCTCGCCGGGGTTGCTCGGCGCCTTCGTCCTGCTCGGCGTTTTCCCCTTGCTGGCCCGGCGTGCGCTCGATGTGCTCCAGGCGCGCCGGGTCTATGCCGGCTGGCACAAGCCTAAGCGCTTCGAGCGCAACCTGCTGGTGATCGGCGCCGGCGCCGGCGGCCTGGTCAGCGCCTACATCGCCGCGGCGGTCAACGCCAAGGTCGGTCTGATCGAGAAGCACCGGATGGGCGGCGACTGCCTGCACAGCGGCTGCGTGCCGTCCAAGGCGCTGCTGCGTTCGGCCAAGCTGGCTCATGAGCTGGGCCGCGCCGAGGCGCTGGGCCTGCGCGGGGTGCAGGGCCAGGTGGATTTCGCCGCGGTGATGCAGCGCATCCAGAATGTGATCGCCGCCATCGAGCCGCACGATTCGGTCGAGCGCTACAGCGGCCTGGGCGTCGAGGTGATCCAGGGCCAGGCGAAACTGGTGTCGCCCTGGGCGGTGGAGGTGAACGGTGAGCGTATGACTGCACGCAGCATCGTCATCGCCGCCGGGGCGCGGCCGCGGGTGCCGGAGATTCCCGGCCTGGAGCAGGTGCGTAGCTATACCAGCGAGAGCATCTGGAGCCTGCGCCAGCAGCCGCGCTGGCTGCTGGTGCTGGGCGGCGGGCCGGTGGGCTGCGAGCTGGCCCAGGCCTTCCAGCGCCTGGGCAGCCAGGTGATCCTGCTGCAGCGCAATGCGCGCCTGCTGCCGCGCGAGGACGAGGACGCCAGCGCGCTGGTGCTGACCAGCCTGCGCGACGACGGTGTCGACGTGCGCCTGCGCCACGTGGTCGAGCGCTTCGAACTGGTCGAGGGCGAGCAGCGCGTGCTGGTGCGCGACTTAGGCAGCGGCGAGCAACGCAGCATCGCCTTCGACGCCGCGCTGCTGGCGCTCGGTCGCCAGCCCCATGTCGCCGGCTATGGCGCCGAGGAGCTGGGCCTGGCGCTGCGCCCCGACGGCAGCCTGGAAACCGACCAGTACCTGGCCACGCGCTTTCCCAATATCTACGCGGTGGGCGATGTCACCGGGCCCCACCAGTACACCCACGTTGCTGCGCACCAGGCCTGGTACGCCGCGGTCAACGCGCTGTTCGGCGGCCTCAAGCGCTTCAAGGTGGACTACCGCACCATCCCCCACTGCACCTTCACCGACCCCGAGGTGGCGCGGGTCGGCCTGAGCGAGCGCGAGGCGCAGGAGCAGGGCATCGCCTTCGAGCTGACCCGCTTTGGCCTCGACGACCTGGACCGGGCCATAGTCGACGACGTCGCCCGCGGCTATGTGAAGGTGCTGACCGAGCCGGGGCGCGACCGCATTCTCGGCGTGAGCATAGTCGGCGCCCAGGCCGGCGAGCTGCTCGCCGAGTACGTGCTGGCGATGAAGCACGGTCTCGGCCTGAACAAGATCCTCAGCACCACCCATAGCTACCCGACCCTGAGCGAGGCCAACAAATACGCGGCCGGGCAATGGAAGCGCGCCCATGCGCCGCAGGGGCTGCTGCGCTGGGTCGAGCGTTTTCACGCCTGGAGGCGCGGCTGATGCGGGCGCTGTGGCTCGCGCTGCTGTTGGTCGCGGCGCCGGCACTGGCGGAGAACCGGCTGACGCCGTGGACGGCCGGCCCGCCGGGCGGCCCGTGGTCGCCGCCCTGGCGCCTGGCCGATATCCCGAAGATCGCGCCGGCGCAGCGCAGCCTGGTCGAGCAGGACGGCCGATTGGTGCTGCGCATCCAGGCCGCTGCCGCCGCCGGCGGCCTGCTGCATCCGCTGGAGCTGCCCGGCGAGCGACCCTGGCAACTGAGCTGGCAGTGGCGCAGCGAGCAGCGGCTGGAGCAGGCGCGTTTCGCCACCCGCGAGGGCGACGACTACGTGGCGCGGGTCTATGTGCTGCTGGATTACCCGCTGGAGTCGCTCACCTTCCTCACCCGGCAGAAGCTGCGCCTGGCGCGCACCTTCTTCGACCCCGACTTGCCGGCGGCGACCCTGAGCTACGTCTGGGACAACCGCAAAGCGCCGGGCAGCCATGCCCGCAGCGCCTACAGCGAGACGGTGGAGATGCGCGTGCTGCGCGGCCCGGAGGCGCCGCTGGGGCAGTGGCTGGCGGAGTCGCGCGACCTGCGCAGCGACGCCATCGCCGCCTTCGGCAGCGCGCCGCGGCGCATCCTCGGCGTGGTCTTCGCCGCCGACAGCGACAACACCGGCGAGCGCGTCGACAGCTCTTTCGCCGCGCCCGCGCTAATCGAGACCCGCTAGGGTGCGCCGTGCGCACCGCGGCCAGGTGAACGTCAGGCGGTCTGGGGGCGCTCGCCGGCGGCTTGCGGGGCGCGGCGGGTCCAGCGGTTGGCGCGGGCGAAGGTGCCGAAGTCGTTGAAGCGCACGCCCATCTCGCGCATCACCTGGTGGGCGAAGGGCACGGTCAGCTGGCGGATGTAGAAGGGCTCCTTGACCACGAAATGGTGGATCGCGTGGCTGCTGCCGAAGTTGCAGCAGAACGCCTGCAGTGGCCACAGCCACCAGGGGTTGAGCACCTGGGTCTGCTGGATCACGTTGCCCGGCTCGACGTCGCCGTAGTAGTGCATGTTGGAGCTGACGAAGTGCAGGCAGAAGGTGCGCAGCACATTGGGCCCGACCAGCACCACCACGGCGACGTTCACCACCTGCATCAGGCCCAGGGTGGTGGCCGACCAGGCGATCGGCGCGCCCAGGGCGGCGGCGGCCCAGTCGAGCAGATGGAAGCCGAGGAACAGGTACCAGGTCGCCCAGTTGAGCAGGCCCAGCGGCGCGTAGACCTTGAGCGTGCGGGTGAGGATCAGCCGGCGGTGCTCGGGGTTCTTCGCGCGCAGCCAGCGAATGAAGGAGCTCATCATGTTGTCGCCGACCATCAGCAGGCGCGCCAGGCCCCAGGGCTCGCCGTTGGTGATGGCGCGCTCCTCCATGTCGGCCTCGCTGCCGGAGACCTTGTGGTGGTTCAGGTGCAGGTGGCGGCGCACCCAGGGGTTGATGGTGCTCGGCCGCGCCAGCCAGACCAGCGCCAGCATCAGGTTGTGCGGCACCGGGCGTTTGCGAAAGTACATCGAGTGGATCAGGTCGTGCTCCAGCTCGTGGGTCAGCGAGGCGAAGAAGGCGTTGAGCAGCAGGCAGGCCCACCAGGCCATGTGTCCGCCGATATACAGCGCGGCCGAGCCGAGCATGCCGGCCAGGGCGAAGGCGAGGATGGCGGCGCCGAGGGCGTCCTGGTGCTGCAGGATCGGGTAGCGCTGGCGCAGGGCGTTGCCGTGGGCCATCACCCGTTCGCGGATCAGCGCGGCGCGTTGCTGGTCATTAAGGCTTGCGGGGGAGGGGGACATGCCGACATCCTCTTGTGCTTGGACAGTGACGCTACTGTGCCGCCGCGCCCGCCAACGCGCCCGACCGAGCACGCCAACCTGCCTACCGGACACGCCAACCTGCAATGACCGCCGAACCCACCACCCTGGCCAGCTGGACCCGCGCCCTGCGCAAGCAGCTCGACGCCCTGGGCCTGGACAGCGCCGCGCTGTGCCACGCCGCCGGCCTCGACCCGGCGCTGCTCGACGACCCCAACGCGCGCTGCCCGTTGTCGGTGACCACGCGCCTGTGGCAACTGGCGGTGGCGGCCAGCGGCGACCCGGCGCTGGGCCTGAAGACCTCGCAGTACGTCAGCCCGACCACCTTCCACGCCCTGGGCTATGCGCTGATCGCCAGCAGCAGCCTGCGCGAGATGTTCGAGCGCATCGTGCGCTACCACCGGGTGGTCAGCGACGCCCTGGAACTGGAGCTGCGCCAACTGGACGACGCCTACGAGTTCCGTTTTCGCGTGCCGCCCGGCAGCCCGCCGCCGGCCCCGGAGGCGCTCGACGCCTTCGCCGCAATCTACGTGCGCAGCTGCCGCAATCGCCTGAGCCGTGATTTCGCCCCGCTGCTGGTGCAGCTGCAGCGCCCGGCGCCGGCCGATCCCGCGCCCTGGCAGGCGGTGTTCCGCGCGCCGCTGCAGTTCGATGCGGCCGAGAGCCTGCTGCGCTTTCCCCGCGCCGCCTTCGAGCAGCGCCTGGACGACGGCAACCCGGAGCTGGCCGAACACAACGAGGCGGTGCTCAAGCGCAGCCTGGAACAACTTCGTGCCGCCAGTTGCAGCGAGCGGGTGCGCAGCTGCCTGGAGACGCAGCTGCCGGACGGCGAGCCCTCGGCCGAGCGCATCGCCCAGGCCCTGCACCTGAGCCTGCGCAGCCTGCAACGCCACCTGGCCGAGGAGGGCACCAGCTACGAGGCGCTGCTCGGCGACACCCGCCACGCCCTGGCCCTGCGCCATATGCGCGATCCACGCTGCTCCATCGGCGAGGTCGCCTACCTGCTCGGTTTCAGCGACAGCAGCAGCTTCGGCCGCGCCTTCAAGCGCTGGACCGGGCAGACGCCGAGCCAGTACCGCGACGGCCTGAAGCAGCCATGAGCCAGTACGACCTGCTGCTGGCCGGCGCCGGCCATGCCCACCTCGGCGTGCTGCGCCGCTGGGCCCTGGTGGAGCGCCCGCCGGGACGCATCGCCCTGCTCAGCCCCGGCCCCGAGGCCTGGTATTCGGGCATGCTGCCGGGTCTGCTGGCCGGGCGCTACGCCGCCGCCGACTGTCGCCTGGAACTGCAGCCGCTGTGCCGCGCGGCCAAGGTGGAGCTGATCGAGGGCGAGATCGCCGCGCTGGATGCCGCCAGCCGCCAGGTCGAACTTGCAGATGGCCGGCGCCTTGCGGCCGAGTGGCTGGCGCTCAATGTCGGCGCCGCGGTGGCCGCGCCGCCGCAGCGGGGCGATGCCATGCAGCTGCTGGCGGTGAAACCCTTCGCCGGTTTTCTCGCCGGCTGGCAGCAGTGGCAGGCCGAGCCACGGCGCCTGGCCATCCTCGGCGGCGGCGCGGCGGGGGTCGAGTTGGCCCTGGCGCTGGCTGGGCAGGTACCGGCGCTGGCGCTGTTCTGCGCCGGCCCGCTGCTCGCCGGGCACGCCCCGGGCCTGCGCCTGCGCGCCCTCGGCCACCTGCGTCAGCGCGGCGTGCAGGTGCGCGAGCACTGCCCGATCGGGCGGATCGAGGACGACTGGCTGCTCAGCGGCGACGAGCCGGTGTGGCGCGGCCGGCGTCTGCTGCTGGCCAGCGGCGCACGGCCCTGGCCCTGGCTGGCGGCCAGCGGCCTGGCCTGCGACGAGCAGGGTTTCGTCGCCATTCGCCCGAGCCTGCAGAGCCAGTCCCATGCCCAGCTGTTCGCCGTCGGCGACTGCGCCAGCCTGGCTGGCGCGCGGCGCAGCGGCGTCTACGCGGTGCGCCAGGGCCCGGTGCTGGCGGCCAACCTGCAGGCGGCGCTGCAGGGCCGGCCGCTGCGCCAGTACCGCCCGCAGCGCCACAGCCTGGCGCTGCTGGCCACCGGCGACGGCGGCGCGCTGCTCGCCTGGCACGACTGGAGCGCCGGCGGGCAGTTCTACGGGCGCTGCAAGGATTGGCTGGATCAACGCTTTATCCAGCGTCATCGTCTGGTGGGTTAAGGTCGCAGCCAGCTGCGACCAAAGTGCGATGGTGCTGCTGCTTCCAAGGTGTTCGAATCGATTCCATCCTGCCCGAGTTGCGCGCGTCTTTGCCGCCGGGCCTGTCGATCGCGTAGCCTGCGTCAGGTTGCGCGGGAAGTTCGAGGAGAACCCGCCGTGACCCCGTCCGCCTACAGCGCCTCGCCGCGCCCAAGAACAAGAACTCTGAGGTCGGTCATGCAAGCTGCCTTTGTCCGTTCCCCGATTGCCTGCCTATTGCACGCCCTCGGCCTGGCCGGGTTGATGCTGGTCTACCAGCAGACGGCGCTTCCGCTCTATGTCAGCGTGCCGTCCTTGCTGCTGCTGGCGCTGTGGCCCTGGCTCGGCCCCTGGCAGCGTCGCGACGAGCCTGCGGCCGCGCAGCAGCCGGCCAGCGGCGACTTCGTCGAACTCAGCCGCGGCCTGTCGCGGCACACCTGCCACAACGCGCTGTCCGCCGCCCAGGTGGCGCATGCGGTCAAGCAGCTGGCCGAGCGCCTGCAGTCGCAACTGGCGGCGGTGGCGCAGGTCAGCCAGGCCGCCGAGGCCATCACTCACACCGAGCAGGACAGCGCCGCCCGCGCCGAGCAGACCCTGGCCGCCGCGCGCCAGGTACGCGATGCCAGCGCCAGCGGCCAGGCCGAGCTGAGCCAGGCCATCGCGCGCATGCAGCAGCTCAGCGCGCAGACCCTGGCCAGCCGCGAGCTGATCGACGGTCTCGGCAGCCGCACCGAGCAGATCGAGCAGGTCACCCAGGTGATCCAGTCCATCGCCAGCCAGACCAACCTGCTGGCGCTCAACGCCGCCATCGAGGCGGCCCGCGCCGGCGAGATGGGCCGCGGTTTCGCCGTGGTCGCCGACGAGGTGCGCAACCTCGCCGCGCGCACCGCCAGCGCCACCGAGGAAGTCAGCCAGATGGTCGCCGACATCCGCCAGCAGAGCGCCGCGGTGGTCGCCCATATCCAGCGCCAGAGCGGCGAGCTGGAGCAGGCCGCGCAGCAGATCGAGACGGCCGGCAGCCAACTGCACGGCATCGCCGAGCAGGCCGAGGAGGTCGAGCAGCAGGTGGCGCAGATCAGTGCCGGCACCGCCGACAACCACCAGCGCCTGGCCAGCCTGTCCGCCGCCGCGGTGCAGCTGCAGAGCGACGTGCAGGGCAGCGAGGCGCAGACCCGCCAGCTCGCCGGCGCCGCCGAACAGCTGGTGGGCCAGGCCGAGACGGTCAGCGAACAGCTCGCCGAGGTTGGCCTGGACGCCTACCACCAGCGCGCCTACGACCTCGCCCGCGAGGGTGCCGCGGCCATCGCCGCGCAGTTCGAGGCGGATATCCAGGCCGGGCGCATCGGCCTCGACGACCTGTTCGACCGCCACTACCAGCCGATTGCCGGCACCCAGCCGCAGAAGTACCGCACCCGCTTCGACCAGTACGCCGACCAGGTGCTGCCGGCGCTGCAGGAGCCCTTGCTCGCACGCCACGAAGGGCTGGTGTTCGCCATCGCCACCACCCCGGAAGGCTACGTGCCGACCCACAACGCCGCCTTCAACCACCCGCCCAGCGGCGACCCGGCCAGGGACGCCGCGCGCAGCCGCGGCAAGCGCCTGTTCAACGACCGTACCGGCAGCCGTTGCGGCAGCCACCGCCAGCGCCTGCTGCTGCAGACCTATATGCGCGACACCGGCGAGCTGATGCACGACCTGTCGGTGCCGATCCAGGTTCAGGGCCGCCACTGGGGCGGCCTGCGCCTGGGCTACAAGCCGGAGCCGTAGGGGAGCGCAGGGCCGCCCCGACCACGGCATTATCCAGGCAGCGGTGAGCGTCGGGCGTTGCGGGGGCTGGTGCACCGCCTTGCCGCTATCGAACCTGCGGTGCATGTGGTGCGTGCAGGCCCCCGGACGCCACGGCGAATCGGCCAGGCTGGCTCTGGCTCCCGTTGTCGGGCCGGTGCGACAAGCGCCCGGGTCACAGCACGCGGTACACCTGGCCGGTCTGCCGGCCCTCGGCGCTCTTGGCGTAGGCCAGCGCCACCGTGGCCGCCGGCACCGCCTTGAAGCCGCGGAAGTAGGGGCCGTAGGCTGGCAACGACTCCTCCAGGATGGTCGGGCTCACACCGTTGATGCGCAGGCCGCGCGGCAGTTCGATGGCGGCGGCGCGGACGAAGCCGTCCAGCGCGGCGTTCACCGTGCTGACCGCCGCGCCGTAGCGGATCGGGTCTTCGCTGAGCACGCCGGAGGTGAGGGTGAAGGAGGCGCCGTCGTTGGCGAACTCGCGGCCGATCAGCACCAGGTTGATCTGGCCCATCAGCTTGTCGTCCAGGCCCACGGCGAACTCCTTGGCGCTGAGTTCCTCCAGCGCGCCGAAGTGGGCGTTGCCGGCGGCGCTGATCAGCGCGTCGAACGGGCCGGTCTGCTCGAACAGGCGGCGGATCGAGGCCGGGTCGCTGATGTCCACCTGCAGCTCGCCGCTGTTGCGGCCGACGCGGACGATGTCGTGGCGCTCGCGCAGCTCGCGGTCGATGGCCTGGCCGATGGTGCCGCTGGCACCGACGAGGATGATTTTCATGCTGGGGCTCCTGAGTGAGGGGGTGTGGAACCAGCTTAGGCGGGATTGGGTTGCCAATAATCCGGTCAATGTGAAACCTTTGGTTCTCATATGGAAACAATGAGTGCCGCGCCATGAGCGAGCTGGAAGACCTGGTCGCCTTCGCCCTGCTGGTCGAGGCCGGCAGCTTCACCGCCGCCGCCGAGCGCCTGGGCTGCAGCAAGGGCCAGTTGTCCAAGCGCATCAGCGGCCTGGAGCGCAGCCTCGGCAGCCAGCTGCTGCACCGCACCACGCGGCGCCTGCACCTGACCGCCGCCGGCGCCGCCCTGTTGCCCGAGGCCCAGGCGCTGCAGGCCCAGGCCCAGCGCGCGCGACAGGCGGTGCGCAGCCTGCAGGACGAGGTGGCCGGCACGGTGCGCCTGACCGTGCCGGTGTCGCTCGGCGAGACCTTCTTCGATGCCCTGCTGCTGGATTTCGCCAGCCGTTACCCGCAGGTGCGCGTCGAGCTGGACCTGGCCAACGCCTACCGCGATCTGCTGGCCGATGGCTTCGACCTGGCCATCCGCTCCGGCGTGGAACAGGACGAGCGCCTGGTGGCGCGGCCGCTGTTCGCCCTGCAGGAAATCACCTGCGCCGCGCCGGCCTACCTGGCGCGCCACCCGGCGCCGCAGACGCCGGCCGAGCTGAGCCGGCACCAGTGCCTGCTCAACACCCATTACAGCGGCTTCGAGCAGTGGCTGTACCACCGCCAGCACCGCCTGGAGCGGGTGCCGGTGTCCGGGCAGCTGGCCAGCAACCACTACAGCCTGCTGAAGAAGGCGGCGCTCAGCGGCGCCGGCATCGCCCGCCTGCCGTCCTACATGGTCCAGGATGAGCTGGCCGATGGCCGCCTGCTGTGGCTGCTGCGCGACTACCAGACGCGCAGCACCCCGGTGTTTCTCGTGCACCCCTGGCAGGGCGGCCTGCCGCGCCGGACCCAGGCGCTGGTGGACTACCTACTCGGCTGGTTCGAACGCAGCCGCCTGGCGCTGGACGGCCTCAACGCCTGAGTTCGCCGGCCACCTGCTGGATCTGCTGGCGCAGCCAGCGGCGCAGGCGGTCGGCGTCGGTGCGCTCGTGCCAGATCTGCATCACCTCCACCTGCGGCAACTCCAGGCCGGCCGGCAGAGGGTGCAACACCAGCGAGGCGTCGCGCGCCACCGCCTCCTCGGCCACCGAGCGCAGGCAGGTCAGCAACAGTTCGCTGCCGCGCACCAGGCGGCTTGGCGCGATGAAGCTGGACAGCCCGGCCGCCACCCGGCGCGTTTGCCCCTGGGCCTGCAGGGCGCGGTCGACCAGGCCGTTGAGGTCGCCGGTGAGGGTGGTCAGCAGGTGTTCGCAGGCCAGGTAGGCCGGCAGGTCGAGCCCCCCGACCAGGCGCGGATGGTCGCGCGCGGCCAGCACCACGAAGTCCTCGGAGAGCAGGCGCTGCTGGCGGAAGGTGTCCGGCAGGTTGGCGTAGAAGCCGGCGATGGCCAGGTCGCAGGTGCCTTTCTCCAGCTCCTCGCGCGGCAGCAGGCCGCGGGTGTTGTGGGTGATCAGCAGCAGGTTGGGCGCCTGCTCGCGCAGGCGCGGCAGCAGGACGGGCAGCAGGGTCTGCTCGATGTAGTCGGTGGTGTAGAGGTGGATGCGCTCGGCGCGCTGCAGGAAGTCGCGGCCCTCGCACTGGTCGTAGAAGGCCTCCAGCTCGGCCACCAGGCCCTGCACCAGCGGCGCCAGCTCATGCGCCCGCGGCGTTGGCGTGAGGCCGCGCGGGGCGCGCACGAACAGCGCATCGCCCAGCTCGTGGCGCAGCTTGTTCAGCTTGTGGCTCAGCGCCGGCTGGCTCAGCGCCATGCGCGCGGCGGCCAGCGAGGCGTTGCGCTCCTGGTAGAGCACGTGGAAGACCAGCAGCAGGTTGAGGTCTTTGTTGGCGATATTCACTTTTTGGATACCAGAAATAAAAGCTTTCGAATTATCGAATCATAACCGCCCGCCTAAGATTCGCCTCATCCGAACGGACCCGCGTTCGCCTCATTCAATGGAGACCGCCCATGAAGACCTTCCACCCGCTGGCCCTGGCCGTGCTCGCCGGCCTCGCCGCCACCCCGGCCTTCGCCGCCGAGCCCAAGGGCCAGGTGCTGGTGCTGCTGTCCAGCGAGAACCAGCTCGCGCTCAAGGATGGCCAGCACTACGCCACCGGCTACTACCTCAACGAGTTCGGCGTGCCGGCCGACCGCCTGCTCAAGGCCGGCTACGAGCTGGTGCTGGTGACGCCCAGGGGCAATGCGCCGAGCGTGGATCAGAAGTCCGTCGACCCGCAGTACTTCGGTGGCGACGCGGCCGAGATGCAGCGCATCCAGCAGGTGGTGGCCGGGCTGCCGGGCATCGACGACAGCCTGTCGCTCGACGAGGTGCTGGCCGGTGACCTGGGGCAGTACGAGGGGCTGTTCATCCCCGGTGGCCATGCGCCGCTGATCGACCTGGCCAACAACCCGCAGGTCGGCGCGCTGCTGCGCCATTTCCACCAGGCCGGCAAACCCACCGCCGCCATCTGCCACGGCCCCATCGCGCTGCTGGCGGCGCAGGCCGACCCGCAGGGCTACGAGGCGGCGCTGGTCCGCGGCGACCAGCCGGCGGCCACGGACTGGACCTACCAGGGCTACCGCATGACCATCTTCTCCGACCCGGAGGAGGCGGTGTTCGAGGGCTCCCTGGAGGGTGCGCGCATCCGCTACTACCCGGCCCCGGCAATGGCCACCGCCGGTGGCGACATGCAGTACGCCAAGGCCTGGCAGCCGCACGTGGTGGTCGACCGCGAGCTGATCACCGGTCAGAATCCCTTCTCCGACAAGGCCCTGGCCGAGGCCCTGCTGACCCTTCTGGAGCGGAGCTGAACGATGAAATACCTGCATACCATGGTGCGCGTCCGGGATCTGGATGCCTCGCTGCGCTTCTACCGCGATGCCCTCGGCCTGGAAGTGCTCAAGCAGCGCGAATACCCCCAGGGCCGCTTCACCCTGGTCTACCTGGCCGCCCCGGGCGACCGGGATGCCCAGGTCGAGCTGACCTACAACTGGGACACCGAGGACTACGGCAGCGCACGCAACTTCGGCCACCTGGCCTATGCGGTGGACGATATCTACGCCGCGTGCCTGCGCCTGCAGGAGCACGGCGTGACCATCAACCGCCCGCCACGTGACGGCCACATGGCCTTCGTGCGCTCGCCGGACCAGATCTCCATCGAGTTGCTGCAGAAGGGCGAGCCGCTGGCGCCGGCCGAACCCTGGGCGTCCATGCCCAACGTCGGCAGCTGGTGAGCGCACCGTGCGCCTGAACGCCGACTTCGCCCTGCCCGTGGTGATCCGCCCGGGCGATGCGCCCTGGGTGCAGTCGCCGCTGGCCGGGGTGGAACGGCAGATGCTCGACCGCATCGGCGAGGAGCTGGCGCGGGCCACCTCCATCGTGCGCTACGCGCCGGGCTCGCACTTCAGCGCGCACGGGCATCCGGGCGGTGAGGAGTTCCTGGTGCTGGACGGGGTGTTTTCCGACGAACGTGGCGACTACCCGGCCGGCACCTACGTGCGCAATCCCATCGGCAGCCGCCACACGCCCTTCAGCCGCGAAGGCTGCACGATTTTCGTCAAGCTGATGCAGTTCGATGCGGCCGATCGCGCCGAAGTGGTGATCGACAGCCGCCGCGCCGAGTGGACGCCGGGGGCGCTGCCCGGCCAGCATGAGCTGGCCCTGCACGCGTTCGCCGGCGAGCAGGTGCGCCTGCAGCGCTGGGCGCCCGACACCGCGCAAGCGCCGCATGGCTATCCCGGCGGCGCCGAGTTTCTTGTGCTCGAAGGCAGCCTGCAGGACGAGCGCGGGGTGTATCCGGCGGGCAGCTGGCTGCGCTACCCGGCGCAGTTCAGCCATAGCCCGGGCAGTGCCGAGGGCTGTCTGGTCTGGTGCAAGACCGGGCACCTCGCGCCCTAGACGCCTGTACTGGCGGGTGCGGCGGGCGGTCTTCAACTGCTCGGCGAGCAGCGCGCACCTATACTGGGAGAGAGCGGACGCAGCGGCGCCATCTGCGGCCGTCCCTGGCCCCGGCATGGCGCGGGAGGCATCCCGATGCCCGGCTTGCGCCTGCTGCTCGCCGTGCCGCTGCTGGCGCTGGTGGCCTGCGCCTCGGCGCCCCCGGTGCAGGTGTCGGCATATACCTGGCGCCAGGTCGACCGCGATATCGCCGCCGCCTCGCGCAGCGCCGCCAGCCAGGCCCGCGAGCAGGCGCTGGCGGCCATGGATCGCTGGCTGGACCTGGTCTACCGCCAGACCGACACCGCCTATATCCCCTGGTTCTCCAGCTACTGGACCCAGCGCTGGCTGGGCTTCAAGGTCGCCTGGTACAAGCTCGACGGCGAAGGCGAGCGCGATGAGACCGTGAGCCGGCTCGCCCAGTACCTGCAGGAGCAGTACCAGGACCTGGTGCTGGAGCCGGTGGCCAGGGATATCGCGCCGCCGCAGATTCTCCAGCAGTCCACCCAGTTCTACCTGCGCCAGCTCGACCAGCAGCTGCCGGGCATCGCCCAGCGCCACGGCATCCCCGCGGCGCAGTTCGACCAGCATCTGCAGGCCATTGCGGCCATCGCCGTGCCGCCCGGCGCCTCGCTCTACCAGGTGCTCCGGGCCAAGCCGCTGGAGCGCCTGCCGGCCTACGCCGCGCTGATCGAGCGGATCGGTGCGCAGCCGGGCAACGCGCTGGCCTGGTCGGCGCATCCGGGCATCTCACAGGTGACCCGCAGCACCAGCGAACGCCTGGTCGACGACCTCACCACCAGCGGCGCCGCCAGCGTGATTTCCTCCATGGTCGGGCGCGCGGCCGGCCTGGTGGTGTCCATCGGCGCCTCGGTGTTCCGCGCCATGGTTCACGAGCGCGAGCGCCCGGCCACCGAGATGCAGCTGCGCCGCCACCTCAACGACGCCTTCGACGAGCAATGGCTGGCGCTGGTGCGCGACCCCGAGCGCGGCGTGATGGCCGGCATCGAGCACTTGTCCAGGCAGATCGAGGCCAGCCTCGGCGGACCCGGTGCGCTGCTGCCGCGCTACCGGCCGGTGCTGGCCGATGGGCAGCCGCTATGGCGCGAGCCCTGAACTCGCCGGCGCGCATTGTTTAGCCAGGGAATAACTGAATGTGTAAAAAATGCGATTTAACCGGGATTCGCCGCCATGCGAGTCTCCTTGGCCATGACTCCCGTCGCCCAGCCTCATCGCCACCCGCCCAGCGCCAGTCCGTTACGGACCCGCCTCGGCGCCGACCGGCTCAATCCCCTGCTGACCATCATCCTCGCCTTCTGGGCGCTGTGGCACTGCCGTCACGCGCGTCCACCGGACGCCGCGCCCGCCTGCTGACAGCAAGGGCTGCGCCATGCCCGCAGCCGTCCAACCCAGCCTTGTCTGCCGTAGCCAGGCGCTCGACCATCGAGCCGGCCGTGCGGACCCCGAGCGCCGAATTGGCGCAAGCGAGCGCAACATGACGAGTTTTGCCCCCGTGCAGGAAGCCGAGGATTTCCTCGCGCACAACCCCGATATCGAACTGATCGAGCTGTTCGTCCTCGACGCCAACGGCGTGCCGCGCGGCAAGCTGCTGCACCGCGAGGAGCTGCTGGCGCTGTACCGCAGCGGCCGGCCACTGCCGAGCACCATGCTCGGCCTGACCCTGCAGGGCGAGGACGTCGAGGACTCCGGCCTGGTCTGGGAGGTCGGCGACATCGACTGCCGCGCCTACCCGCTGCCCGGCAGCCTGGTGCGCCTGCCCTGGCGGCAGATCCCCACCGCAGCGGTACAGGTGTCGATGCACCCCACCGAAGGCCTGCCCGCCACCGTCGCCGATCCGCGCCAACTGCTGGTGCGGGTGATCGAGCAGCTCGAAGCCGACGGCTACCACCCGGTGATGGCCTGCGAGCTGGAGTTCTATTTGCTCGACCAGAAACCGGACGCCCAGGGCCGCCCGCAGCCGGCGCTGGACGCCGACGGCGGCCGCCCGCGGCAGACCCAGGTCTACGGCCTGCGCGAGCTGGAGCAGATCGAGCCGTTCCTCAAGGATTTGTACGCCGCCTGCAAGGCCCAGGGCATCCCGGTGCGCACGGCGATTTCCGAATACGCCCCCGGCCAGGTGGAGATCACCCTGGAGCACGGCCCGGCGCTGGCGGCGATGGACCAGGCGGTGCGCTACAAGCGTCTGGTCAAGGGCGTGGCCCATGCCCACGGCATGCAGGCCTGCTTCATGGCCAAACCGTTCGCCGAGATCGCCGGCACCGGCATGCATATGCACGTGAGCCTGGCCGATGCGGGCGGCGCCAACCTGTTCGCCAGCGAGCTTTCTGATATCAGACAGGGGGCCGGCACACCGCTGCTGCGCCAGGCGGTCGGCGGCATGCTCGCCAGCCTGCTCGATTCGCTGCTGCTGTTCTGCCCCAACGCCAACTCCTACCGGCGCTTCCAGGCCAACAGCTACGCGCCGCTGGCGCCGACCTGGGGGGTGGACAACCGCACCGTCAGCCTGCGCGTGCCGGGCGGCCCGGCGCCGACCCGGCATGTCGAGCACCGCATCTGCGGCGCCGACGCCAACCCCTATCTGGCCGCCGCGGCGATCCTCGCCGGCATCCACCGCGGCATTCGCGAGGGGCTGGATCCGGGCGAGCCGGTGCAGGGCAACGGCTATGCCCAGGCCAAAGAGCTGCTGCCCACCGACTGGCTGACCTCGATCCAGGCGCTGGAGCGCTCCGGCTGGGCGCGCGACGCCTTCGGCGCCGAGTTCCTCAAGGTCTTTCTCGCGGTCAAGCGCGCCGAGTATCGCCAGTTCATGGGCGAGGTCGGCGAGCAGGATTGGCGCTGGTACCTGAGCAACGCCTGATGGCCCCTATTTGAAAGGATCGCGGCTGAAGCCCCTGCCACAGAGTGTGGAGATTGTGGGTGCCCCATGTGGGCCGCGACCCCCGGATTTATCGGTGCACACGTCGCACCCTACGGCGGCTCGCCGCTTCGAGGATTTTGCTATGAACGCCATCACCCAACCCGTCAAACCCGCCGCCGAGCGCGCGCCGTCCTATTACTCGGCCTCGCTCAATTTCGAGACCGACTACCCGACGCTGCAGGGCAGCGTGAGCGTCGACGTGGCCATCATCGGCGGCGGCTTCACCGGCGTCGCCACCGCCGTGGAGCTGGCCGAACGCGGCCTCAAGGTGGCCGTGATCGAGACCCACAAGATCGGCTGGGGCGCCACCGGGCGCAACGGCGGCCAGGTCACCGGCAGCCTGTCCGGCGACGAGGCCATGCGCAAGCAGATGCGCAACAGCCTGGGCGAGGAGGTGGACGACTTCATCTGGCACCTGCGCTGGCGCGGCCACCAGATCATCAAGAGCCGGGTGGAAAAGTACGGTATCGACTGCGATCTCAAGCACGGCCATCTGCAC
The DNA here is from genome assembly GCF_054110165.1 of Pseudomonas sp. PL-6. Classification (NCBI taxonomy): domain Bacteria; kingdom Pseudomonadati; phylum Pseudomonadota; class Gammaproteobacteria; order Pseudomonadales; family Pseudomonadaceae; genus Pseudomonas; species Pseudomonas sp. PL-6. The sequence goes on from NZ_CM134189.1 coordinate 243,943, forward strand.
GCGGCGATGAAGCCGGTGCACATGGACGAGCTCAGGGCTTCCTATGAGGAAGCTGTGCGCCGCGGCATGGGCGAGGAGGTGACCCTGCTCGACGCCGCCGGCGTGCGCGCCCAGCTCGGCAGCGAGCTGTACTGCGGGGCGATCAGGAACAACCGCAACATGCACCTGCATCCGCTCAACCTGTGCATCGGCGAGGCCAAGGCGGCCGAGAGCCTGGGCGCGCTGATCTTCGAGCATTCCGAGGTGCTGGAGATCGTCCACGGCGCGCGTCCGGCGGTGGTCACCCGCGGCGGGCGCATCGAGGCCAAGCAGGTGCTGCTGGCCGGCGACGTCTACCACAAGCTGGAGCGGCGCAAGCTCAAGGGCCTGATCTTCCCGGCCATGGGCGGCATCGTCACCACCGCGCCGCTGGGCGAGCTGGCGAAAGAGATCAACCCGCAGGACCTGGCGGTGTACGACTGCCGCTTCGTGCTCGACTACTACCGCCTGACTGCCGATGGCCGCCTGCTGTTCGGCGGCGGCTGCAACTACTCCGGGCGCGATTCGCGGGATATCGCCGGCGAGCTGCGCCCGTGCATCGAGCGCACCTTCCCGCAGCTCAAGGGCGTGCAGATCGACTTCCAGTGGAGCTGCGCCATGGGCATCGTGATGAACCGCATTCCGCAGCTGGGCAAGCTGTCGAGCAACGTCTGGTACTGCCAGGGCTACTCCGGCCACGGCATCGCCACCACCCACATCATGGGCGAGATCATGGCCAAGGCGATCACCGGCGACCTGCAGCAGTACGACACCTTCGCCGCCTGCAAGCACATCAAGGTGCCGCTGGGCGACCAGCTCGGCAACCCGATGCTGGCCGCCGGCATGTGGTACTACCAGATGCTGGAGAAGCTGCGCTGAGTGTATTTACCGCGCTGAAGATGCGGTGCGGCGTGCTGATGTCGGGCCGATAGGCGCCAGGGGCAGGGCGGCTATCGGCCAGTTGCGGATCCATCTGCCGGTGAATTTGCTTTAGGACGCTGCTCCTGGCTTGACGCGTCGCGTTCATACCAGGTCGTCCGGTCTAAGGTCGTCCATGCAAGGGGTAAGCTAACCCGGCTTCCTGATCGGCCGGCTTCGCCAAAGGTCTACCGCTTCGAGGTATCCGCAATGGGTGTAGTTGGCGCCGGGGCGGTGAACGGCATTTCCCGCCGTGCTAGGCAATCTGGATCATCTGGCTGACAATCGGTGGCTCAACCAGTAGTTCACCAGCCAGCGCGCTGAACTGCAGATAATGCGCCTGCAGTACATGGTCATTCAGTGCTGCTTGATCCCGCCAGATCTCGTAGATCATGAAATCCTTCGGCGCTTCGACAGACCGGTGCAGGGTGTACTGAAGGCAACCAGTACGGGCTTTCATCGAGCATTTTAAAGCGTGGGCTGCTGCTCACCCCATAGATTGCGGATTCCACGGCCATCCGCCAGCTATTCCATGAACATTCGGCCACTGATTCCGCGGTGATCCAGCCCCCGTTCCACGCTCATCCGACCACCCTTGAGGCAGGCAGCAACGCAGGATTAATTCACTACAGCGAATTCAAACATCCTGACGAACCGATACTGGAAGCGCGTGCTTGAGGAGAGCGGATCGCTGCTGCTGATTGCCGCTTCAATGCTTGCCGCAGTACGTTGGAGTGCCGGCGTTAACCGGAATTGCAGCCCATTGCCATCCACGAACCGTAGGACAAGAACACATGCCAAACCCCTCCTACGGTGAATCTTCGTGTACCGCTGCAGCCAGTGGCCTTGTCGAAGTGCGCGGGGCGCGCGAGAACAACCTCAAGGATGTAGACGTCGCCATCCCGCGCAATGCACTGGTGGTGTTTTCAGGCGTCTCTGGCTCCGGCAAATCCTCGCTCGCATTCGGCACCATCTATGCCGAGGCGCAGCGGCGCTACTTCGAGTCGGTTGCGCCCTATGCGCGGCGTCTGATCGATCAGGCTGGCGTACCGGACGTCGATGCAATCGATGGTCTGCCGCCGGCGGTTGCATTGCAGCAGCAGCGTGGTGCCAGCAATGCGCGCTCTTCCGTGGGTAGCGTGACCACGCTCTCCAGCCTCGTGCGGATGATGTATTCGCGTGCCGGTGCCTATCCAGCCAATCAGCCGATGCTGTATGCCGAGGATTTTTCACCCAACACGCCACAGGGCGCATGCCCGGCCTGCCATGGCTTGGGCCATGTGTACGAGGTGACGGAGGCCACCATGGTGCCGGACCCGTCGCTCAGCATCCGTGAGCGCGCGATCGCCGCTTGGCCGCCTGCCTGGCATGGGCAGAACCTGCGCGACATCCTGGTCACCCTGGGTTATGACGTTGACCGACCGTGGAAGGATCTGCCGAGGAAGGACCGCGAGTGGATTCTGTTCACCGACGAAACGCCGACGGTGCCGGTGTACGCTGGCTTCACGCCTGCTGAAACCCGTGCGGCGCTCAAGCGGAAAATGGAACCCAGTTACATGGGGACCTTTACAGGCGCCCGACGTTATGTGTTTCACACCTTCGCCAACACACAAAGTGCGCTGATGAGAAAGCGGGTGTCGCGCTACATGGAAGGACGGTCGTGCCCGTCTTGCCATGGCAAGCGACTCAAGTCCGAAGCGCTGTCGGTGACTTTTGCCGGGGTGGATATCGGTGAGTTCATGCAAATGCCCCTCGACCGGTTGGCGGCCTTGCTTGAGCCGATCTCTGCGGGCGATTTCCGCGCCCATACGGCAGGTGCAGAGACTGACGGGGACGCGACGAGGCGCGACCGGGCCGAACGTGCTGCAGCGGGCCGCGCGGTCCATGCGATATCGCCTGATGTGCGCCGCACCTCCGCGTTTTCGGAAGAGAAGCGCATCGCCGCCCAGCGACTGGCCGGCGGTGTGATGGCACGCCTGCGCCAATTGCGCGGACTGGGCCTGGGGTATCTAACGCTGGATCGTGCTACGCCCACGCTATCAGCCGGCGAACTGCAACGCTTGCGTCTAGCCACGCAACTGAGTTCCATGCTGTTCGGCGTGGTTTATGTGCTCGACGAACCCTCGGCGGGCCTGCATCCCGCGGACAGTCAGGCACTCTACGACTCCCTCGACAAGCTGCGGGATGCTGGCAATTCGGTGTTCGTGGTGGAACACGACCTGGACTTGATGCGCCGCGCGCAATGGCTGGTGGACGTGGGGCCGGATGCCGGCGAGCGGGGCGGTCGCGTGCTCTACAGTGGTGTGCCGGAAGGCCTGCGCGAGATTGCTGAGTCACGCACCGCGCGTTACCTGTTCGATGAGATCCCCGCTCCGGGGAGCCGTGGCCGCGAACCGGCCGGATGGCTGGAGCTACGGGGCATCCGTCGTCACAACCTGCATGGGGTGGATGCACGCATCCCGCTAGGCGTGCTGACGGCAGTTACCGGTATCTCCGGTTCGGGCAAATCGAGCCTTGTTGCCCAGGCCCTGCCGGAGTTGTTGCTCCTGCACCTGGGGCACGAACCCGAAGACGATGTGACAGGCAGCGCTAGCAGCGAAGGGCCGGCGGTGATCGAAGTTACCGGTGGTCATCTGGCGGGCGATGTGGATGTTGTGCAGCGCCTGGTTCAGGTGGACCAGAAGCCGATTGGTCGCACGCCACGCTCTAATCTGGCCACCTACACGGGCCTGTTCGACCACGTGCGCAAGTTGTTCGCCGCCACGCCCGATGCGCGCCGCCACCGCTATGACGCGGGGCGATTCTCTTTCAATGTGCCCAAGGGGCGCTGCGAAACCTGCGAGGGTGAAGGCTTCGTCAGCGTTGAGTTGCTGTTCATGCCCAGTGTCTACGCGCCTTGTCCGACATGCCATGGCGCCCGCTACAACGACGCCACGCTCACAGTGCAGTGGAACGGGCGAAACATCGCTGAAGTGCTGCAGATGACGGTGGAGGAGGCCCACGACTTCTTCGCAGGCGAAGATGCGGTGGCGCGACCACTCCAATTACTGCGCGAGATAGGGTTGGGCTACCTGCGCCTGGGGCAGCCTGCTACCGAGCTGTCGGGCGGCGAAGCGCAGCGCATCAAGCTCGCCACGGAGTTGCAGCGCAGCCAAAGGGGCCGCAGCCTTTACGTGCTTGATGAGCCGACCACTGGGCTGCATGCATCGGACGCTGACCGTTTACTGGTGCAGCTACAGCGCCTGGTCGATGCCGGCAATACCGTGGTGATGATCGAGCACGACATGCGCGCTGTGGCCCAAGCCGATTGGGTGCTCGACGTGGGGCCGGGGGCGGGTGATGCCGGCGGCCGCATCGTGGCGGACGGTACTCCTCAACAGGTGGCTCGGGCGCCAGGCAGCCGGACTGCTCCATTTCTTGCCGAAGCACTCATACGAGCTGAGTAGAGCCTATACGGCGTCAATTCTGCACGCCCCGGTCGAGCCCCTTCTGTGCACTCCGGCATTTGGGGGGCGTTACCGGCCGCCTCCCCAAACGCTTTAATGGCCGATAGAACACCTTCACACTGAAGCATCCAGGGGCGACTGCGCTCATGCAGTCGCTCCTTGCACCTCTCCAGGCCATCACACTCCCGGCGGGCCTTCGCTGCCCTCCCATGTCCCCCACTCCAGCCGCCAATGTCCGGATTTATGGACATGTCTGGCGGGATCTTCGCGCAACTGTCCAGATTTCAAGACTTGGCCGCTGTGTTGGGTGGGTGAGCGCATTCTAACTAGTTGTTTTATAAAGACATTGAAAGCTGGCACAGAGATCGCATTGGCGTATGGGCTAACGGCTGGCGCCGCTGCGGCGCGGAGTATTCCGCGTCGGTGCGAGCGACCGGGCCGTTGTTCGAAAACAATTACAACAAGAAGGAACTCCAGCATGTCCGTCACACATTCGTTTTCCCGCCTGACCCCGGGTATCTCCGCCGCCGCGCTGCTCGCCGGCAGTCTGCTGGCCGGCCCGGCGCTGGCCAGCGAGAAGATCCGCTGGCAGGTGCCCCTGGCCTTCCCCTCCCACCTGGTGGGCCTGACCACCCCGGTCAAGCACCTCTCCGAATCGCTCAAGGCCATCTCCGGCGGCGACATCCAGCTGCGCTACTACGAGCCGGGCGAGCTGGTGCCGCCGTTCGAGATCATGAATGCGGTGAGCAGCGGCAAGTACCCGGCCGGCTACACCTGGATCGGCTACGACCAGGGCAGCATCCCGGCGCTGCCGCTGTATTCCGGCGCGCCCTTCAACATGGAGCCGCCGGCCTACCTGGCCTGGTACTACCAGGGCGACGGCAAGCAGCTGCTGGAGGAGATCTATGCGCCGCACAAGATCCACCCCATGCTGTGCAGCATCATCGGCCCGGAAGGCGCCGGCTGGTTCGCCAAGCCGATCGAGCAGCTGCAGGACTTCGACGGCCTGCGCATCCGCTTCGCCGGCATCGGCGGCAAGGTGTTGGAGAAGCTCGGCGCCTCGGTGACCATGATCCCCGGCGGCGAGATCTACCAGGCGCTGGAGCGCAAGACCATCGACGCCACCGAGTTCTCCCAGCCGGCGATCGACAAGATGCTCGGCCTCGACCAGATCATCAAGAACTACATCATGCCGGGCTGGCACCAGACCCTGACCACCTCGCACCTGCTGGTCAACCAGGAGGTGTGGGACAAGCTGGAGCCGCAGAGCCGCGCGCTGATCGAGATGGGCTGCGAGTCGGCCACCCTCAAGGGCTTCGCCGAAAGCGAGTGGGCGCAGCCGACCGCCCTGGCCGCCTACCAGCAGGAAGGGGTCAAGCCGCAGGTGCTGCCCGAGCCGGTGCTGCGCGAACTGCAGCGCGTGAGCAACGAGGTGCTCGACGAGATGGCCGCCCAGGACCCGATGTTCAAGCGCGTGCTGAGCAGCCAGCGCGCGTTCATGGCGCAGCACGCCACCTGGCACGGCATGGGCTACCTGCCGCGGGACTACTACCAGCACGACTGATCGCGCCCAGTGACCCTGCACGGGCCCGGCCATGCCGCGGCCCGTCGCGTCTTCCTGTCCGAGGTTTTCCCGATGCAGCAACCTGCTTCCGCTGCGGCGCCTGGCGCCGAGCTACCCCATAACCGCCTGTCCAGGTTTCTGGACCGTCTCGTCGCCGCCATCGGCAAGGCCAGCGCCTGGCTGTGGCTGGCCGTGCTGCTGGTGGTGCTGTGCAACGTGTTCAGCCGCTTCATCCTGGCGCGCGGCTCGATCGCCCTGGAGGAGCTGTCCTGGCACCTGTTCGGCGCCGCCATGATGCTGTCGCTGGGCTACGCCGTGGTGCGCGACGACCATGTGCGCGTCGATGTGCTGCGCGAGAAATTCCCGCTGCGCGCCCAGGCCTGGATCGAGCTGCTGGGCATCGTCCTGCTGGCGCTGCCGGTGATCGGCCTGATGATCGACAGCCTGCTCGCCTACGCCCACACCGCCTTCGTCTACCTGGAGCATTCGCAGGCGCCGAGCGGGCTGCCCTATCGCTTTGTGTTCAAGAGCGTGCTGCCGCTGGGGCTGATCCTGGTGGCCATCGCCCTGATCGCCCGCGCCTCGCGCTGCAGCACCCTGCTGCTGCATTTCCCCCGGGCCGTCGACGCGCCCGCCGAGCCATCCAACGGCGCTCACCCGCACCCCTGATCACGAGGCTGAAATGATGGGTCTGGAACAAATTCTGGTTATCGCCATGTTCGCCGCCTTCATGGGCTTGCTGCTGCTCGGCTTTCCCGTGGCCTGGTCGCTGGCCGGCGTCGGCCTGATCTTCGCGGTCGTCGGCCATGTGCTGGTGAACCATTTCGACGCCGAACTCTGGTTCACCTGGAGCGGCACCATCGGCGTGCTGGACGCGCGCATCTACGGCATAGTCGCCAACGAGCTGATGGTGGCGCTGCCGCTGTTCATCTTCATGGGCATCATGCTCGACCGCTCCGGCATCGCCGAGCGCCTGATGCACAGCCTGGTGCGCGTGCTCGGCCCGCTGCGCGGCGGCTACGCCGTCACCGTGGTCATAGTCGGCGTGCTGCTGGCCGCCTCCACCGGCATAGTCGGCGCCTCGGTGGTGCTGCTCGGCCTGCTCTCGCTCGGGCCGATGCTGCAGGCCAACTACAACAAGAGCCTGGCGGTGGGCACCGCCTGCTCGGTGGGCACCCTGGGCATCCTGGTACCGCCGAGCATCATGCTGGTGCTGATGGCCGACCGCCTCGGCACACCGGCGGCCTCGGTCGGCAAGCTGTTCATGGGCGCGCTGATTCCCGGGCTGCTGCTCGGCGTGCTCTACGTGCTGTACATCCTGATCGCCGCCTGGCTGAACAAGGACTTCGCCCCGGCGCCCAAGGACCGCCAGCCACTGGACGTCCGCGCGCTGCTCGACGTGCTGCTGGCCGTGGTGCCGCCGTTGGGGCTGATCCTCGCGGTGCTCGGCTCGATCTTCTTCGGCATCGCCACCACCACCGAGGCCTCGGCGGTGGGCGCCGCCGGCGCGGTGCTGATGGCCTGGTTCAGCCGGCGCCTGGACCTGGGTGTGATCAAGGAGGCGCTGTACCAGACCAGCCGCACCACGGCGTTCATCTTCGGCATCTTTATCGGCGCCACGGTGTTCGCCGCGGTGCTGCGCGGCCTCGGCGGCGACGACGTGGTGCGCGCGGCGCTGACCAGCCTGCCGTTCGGCCAGACCGGCGTGCTGCTCACGGTGCTGCTGATCACCTTCCTGCTGGGCTTCTTCCTCGACTGGGTGGAGATCACCCTGATCGTCCTGCCGCTGGTGGCGCCGGTGCTGTTCGCCATGGGCGTGGACCCGCTGTGGTTCGCCATCCTCTTCGCCCTGTGCCTGCAGACCTCCTTCCTCACCCCGCCGGTGGGCTTCGCCCTGTTCTACATCAAGGGCGTGTGCCCGCCGGGCATCACCACCCGGCACATCTACCTCGGCGTGCTGCCCTTCATCCTCCTGCAACTGCTCGGCCTGGCCCTGGTGTTCCACTTCGAGGCGCTGGCCACCTGGTTGCCCAACGAGGTGTATGGCGGCCCGTGACCGTCATGGCTGCATGCGCAATGCCCTGCCCACCCGGTAGGGCTTGCGTCATTACCCGGACCAACCGATGGAGGCGCAACTGCCATGGCCATTTCCCGTGACGACCTCGACCAGCACGGCCTGATCATCGGCGTGTCGCCCGAGCGCTTTCGCGCCGTGGCCATGCCGCTGCTGTTCGACCACCTCGACGCCCAGTGCGAGGGCACCATCGCGGTCAACCGCCAGGCGCGCATCGTCTGGATCAACGACAAGTACGCGCAGAAGGTCGGCATCAGCGACCCGCGCAGCGCGCTGGGCAAGGAGGTCGAAGAGGTGCTGCCGGCCAGCCGCCTGCGCGAGGTGGTGGAAAGCGGTCAGCCGAGCATGCTCGACCTGATGGCCTTCGGCGACGAGCACTTCGTGGTCACCCGCATCCCCCTGCGCGACGCGGACGGCACCCTGGTCGGCGCCCTCGGCTTCGTGCTGTTCGACCGCGCCCGCCATCTCAAACCGCTGATGGCCAAGTACAACCAGCTGCAGAGCCAGCTGCTCGCCACCCAGCACGAGCTGGCCAAGGCGCGCCGTGCGCGCTACACCATCGCCGGTTTCATCGGCGCCAGCGCGGCGGCCAGCGAAGTGAAGCGCCAGGCGCGCCGTGCCGCGCAACTCGACGCCACGGTGCTGCTGCGCGGCGAGACCGGCACCGGCAAGGAGCTGCTGGCCCAGGGCATTCACAACCTATCGCCGCGGGCCAACGGCCCCTTCGTCGCGGTCAACGTCGCGGCGATCCCGGAAACCCTGGTCGAGGCCGAGCTGTTCGGCACCGCGCCGGGGGCCTTCACCGGCGCCGAGCGCAAGGCGAGGATCGGCAAGTTCGAGGTGGCCAACGGCGGCACGCTGTTTCTCGACGAGATCGGCGACCTGCCGCTGCCGTTGCAGGCCAAGCTGCTGCGGGTGCTGCAGGAGCAGGAGGTGGAGCCGCTCGGCTCCAACCAGGTCAAGCCGCTCAACGTGCGGGTGATCGCCGCCACCCATATCGACCTGGAAGCCAAGGTGGCCGCCGGGCAGTTTCGCGGCGACCTCTACTACCGCCTCAATGTGCTGGCCCTGCAGGTGCCGCCGCTGCGCGAACGGCGCGAGGACATCCCGGCGCTGGTGGAATACCTGCTCGACGATATCGCCAACCGCTCCGCCCAGGCGCCCATGGAGCTGAGCCACAAGGCGCTGGCCCTGCTCGCCCGCCAGCCCTGGAAGGGCAACGTGCGCGAACTGCGCAACCTGCTCGAGCGCGCCCAGCTGGATGTCGACGGCCCGCTGCTGGATGTGGCCCAGTTGCAGCCGCTGCTGGCCGCGCCCGGCAGCGCCGGAGCGCTGGAACCGCCGGCCAGCCCCGCCTCGCCCGGTGCCGACGAGCCGGTGCAGCCGCTGGCGCAGACCATCGCCCAGGCCGAGCGCCGCGCCCTGCAGAGCATGCTGCTCGCCTGCCAGGGCAACCGCCGCCGCGCCGCCCTGCAGCTGGGCATCTCCCGCGCCAGCCTGTACAGCAAGCTGCAGCAGCACGGCCTGAGTCAGCGCTGAGTGACATCGGTGCGTCCGGCGTCCAGTCGGCTGGACAGCGAGTGCCGCCGCCAGCCGACATGTCCAGTGCAGCAGACGCTTTGCAGTCCCGTGCTCACTCCTCTGCATTCTCGGCGAAAGGCTCTGGCCCGCGGCATTGCGCCAATGGGCCGCGGGCCGGCAGGGGCTGGCACGCTTCTCGCTCTGCCTCCTGCGCCGCGCAACGCGGCCCATAACAACAAGAGGAAATACCATGCGACTGCACCACAGCTCTCTCTGCCAGCTGCTCTGCGGCGGCGCCGTACTGATCGCCGCCGGCCCCGCCAGCGCGGCCTTCGTCGACGACAGCAAGGCCGCGCTCGATGCGCGCAACTTCTATATGAACCGCGACTTCCGCCAGAGCGGCGCGACCCAGGCCAAGGCCGAGGAGTGGGCCCAGGGCTTCATGCTGCGCTTCGAGTCTGGCTACACCGAGGGCCCCGTCGGTTTCGGCATCGACGCCATCGGCCTGCTCGGCCTCAAGCTCGATTCCAGCCCGGACCGGGTCGGCACCGGCATCCTCAAGAGCGACCGCGAGGCGCCCAAGCGCGCCCAGGACGAATACGGCGAGGCCGGCCTGACCGCCAAGCTGCGCGCCTCCAACAGCACCCTCAAGCTCGGCACCCTGCAACCTGTGCTGCCGGCGCTGATGCGCAACGACAGCCGCCTGCTGCCGCAGACCTTTCGCGGCGCCTGGCTGAGCAGCAACGAGATCGAGGGCCTGAGCCTGGACCTCGGCCGCCTCGACCGGGTCAACCAGCGCGATTCCTCGGATAACGAGGAAATGACCGTGTTCAACGGCGGCAAGCGCAATATCGTGCTGGGCAGCGCCAGGAGCAGCGACGAGTTCCTCTTCGCCGGTGGCCGCTACCAGTGGACCCCGGAATTGGCCACCAGCTACTACTACGGCGGCCTCGACGGCATCTACACACAGCACCTGGTCAGCCTGGTGCACCAGCTGCCGCTGGGCGAGGGGCAGAGCTTCAAGTCGGACATCCGCTTCGCCCGCTCCAGCGACGACGGCGGCAGCAATGTCGACAACGACGCCTTCGGCGCGCTGTTCACCTATCGCCTCGGCGCCCAGAGCTTCACGGCCGGCTACCAGCACCTGTCCGGCGACACCGGTTTCGCCTATATCGCCGGCGCCGACAACGCGCTGATCAACCTGGTGCAGATCAACGACTTCGGCAACCAGGACGAGCGCTCCTGGCAGCTGCGCTACGACTTCGACTTCGCCGCGCTCGGCGTGCCGGGGCTGACCTTCATGACCCGCTACCTGTCCGGCGACAACGTCGACCGCGGCGCGGGCTTAAGCGAAGGCAAGACCTGGGAACGCAACACCGACCTGGCCTACGTGGTGCAGAGCGGCCCGCTGAAGAACCTCGGCCTGCGCCTGCGCAACGCCACCACCCGCAGCAACATCGGTGCGGATCTGGACGAGAACCGCTTCATCGTCAGCTACAGCCTGCCGCTCTGGTAAGGCCGCGCCCACGCATTGCACTTACTCCTCGTGGAAGCCTTGCCGGGCCAGCGTGGCCCGGCCTTTTTTCCGGCAGGCGAATGAGCGGTGCGCCCCAGCCGCTGTACCTTCATCTCAAACGACAAGGAACCCCAAGATGCTCAGTGGAAAGACCGCCCTGATCACCGGCTCGACCAGCGGCATCGGCCTCGGCATCGCCGAGGTGCTGGCGCGCAACGGCGCCAACGTCATTCTCAACGGCTTCGGCGACTGGCAGGCCGCGGCCGAGCAGCTGGCCCGCCACGACGGGCGCATCGGCTACCACGCCGCCGACCTCGCCGACCCGGCGCAGATCGAGGCGCTGTTCGACTACGCCCGCCGCGAGTTCGGCCGGGTCGATATTCTGGTCAACAACGCCGGCATCCAGCACGTCGCGCCGCTGCAGGACTTCCCGGCCGAGCGCTGGGACGCGATCCTCGCGCTCAACCTCAGCGCGGTATTCCATTGCACGCGCCTGGCCCTGCCCGACATGCGCGCGCAGGACTGGGGGCGCATCGTCAACATCGCCTCGGTGCACGGCAGCGTCGGCTCCCTCGGCAAGGCGGCCTACGTCGCGGCCAAGCACGGCGTGCTCGGCCTGACCAAGGTGGTGGCGCTGGAAACCGCCCTGAGCGGGGTCACCTGCAATGCCATCTGCCCCGGCTGGGTGCTCACCCCGCTGGTGCAGCGGCAGATCGACGCGCGCATCGCCGCCGGCGAGTCACCCGAGCAGGCGCGCACGGCGCTGCTGGCGGAGAAGCAGCCGTCGCAGGCCTTCGTCACCCCGCAGCAGCTGGGCGAGCTGGCGCTGTTCCTCTGCAGCCCGGCGGCGCAGCAGGTGCGCGGCGCGGCCTGGAACATCGACGGCGGCTGGCTGGCGCAGTGAGGCCTCAGAGCCTGTTCAAAGTCTGCTGCGCGTCGGCACTGCTGCGTTAAAAACAGGCTCTTACGGGCTGGCGGGAATCTCGCGCGGCTGAGGCTCGTCGCGTTCGGCGACGAAGGCCACCGGCTTTGATCCGTCGGCATTGAGCTGGAGAATGCGCTCGGGCCGGCCCTGCTCGTCGAAGAACACCTGGCCGAGGCCGGCGCCGTTCCACAGGCGTTCGCCGGCGCGGCTGCGCTCGGGGATCAGCGGGCTGACGCGCATGCGCCGGCGCTTGGTCAGCCAGTTCAGCGGCGACCAGGGCGCGTAGAGCCAGCGGTTGAGGCGGTCGAACCAGTCCAGCAGGCGCGGCGGGAACTCGTTCTTGATGCCGCTGCTGGTGATCTGCCAGATGGTCGGGCTGGTGCGCTTGTGGCGGATGCTCACGCGGTAGACGAAGGAGTAGTGCACGTCGCCGGAGAGCACGACGAAATCCCCCGGCGTGCGCGAGTGGCGGAAGATGTTGAGCATCACGCTGGCCGCGCCGCGGTGGGCCATCCAGTTCTCCGCGTCGACCAGCAGCGGGTGGCCGGCATAGGTGAACAGCTTCTGGATGCCCTCGATCAGCTTGACCCCGAACATCGGCGCCGGCGAGACGATGATGCAGGCCGGGTGATCGAGCAGCGCCTGCTGGAATTCGCACAGCGCCTCCCAGTCCATCAGCCCGGACGGCCGCGACAGGCGGCCCTCGCTGCGCCAGCGGCGGGTGCGGGTGTCCAGCACCAGCAGCGCCGGGGTGGTCGGCAGCACGTAGTGCCAGTGCTGGAACTGCAGCAGGGCGTCGATCAGCGCGTCCTGCGCCCGGGCGTCGAGCTGGTCGTCCTGGCGCTGTTGCAGCAGCTCGCCGCAGGCGTGCAGCGGCTCCGCGAAGGCGTCCGGGTCGTTGCCCCAGCCCTGGCACAGCAGGTAGGCGAGCAGGGCGTTGCCGATGATGCGCTTGGAGAAGGGGTGGCCGTAGGCGGTCTGCTCCCAACGCGCGGAAAGGTTCCAGTCGTCGGTGACGTCGTGGTCGTCGAAGATCATCAGCGTCGGCAGGTGCGCCAGCACCCGCGCCACCTGGCCGAGCGACTGGCGGAAGGCCGCGATGCACGGCCGCTGCTCGGCGTAGCGGCGCTGCTGCTCGGCGTCCAGCGGCGGCTGCTCTTCCTCGATCAGGCTCCAGGGCACGGGCGACCAGACCAGCAGGTACATGGCGATCATCTCGGCGAAGGTCACCAGGTGGTTGTCGGCGTTGCTGCTGGTGAAGATCGGCTTCTCCACGCCGCCGAAGAACTTGTCGCGCAGGGTCTGGTTGCTCTTCAGCGCCGGCAGCAGCTCGGCGCGCCGGTAGTAGCCGACCGGGTCGGCGTACAGCGCCTGGCTGCCTGTGACCACCGCGCCCTCGAGGCGCTCGTCGAACAGGCCGAGGCGGGCGATCAGCTGGTGGATGGCGCACAGCATCGGCCCGGCGACATCGTCGACGTAGACCTGGTCGCCGCTCATCAGCAGCAGCGCCGGGCGCTGCGCCGCCTCGGGCTGCGCGGCCAACAGGCGGTCGGCGCAGAGCAGGCCGTCGGCCGCGCTGTGGTGCGGCTTGCGGCAGGAGCCGTGGAGCAGCTGGTCGATGCGCGCCTTGAGCACGAAGTCGGCGCGGCTGCGGCCGTCGTACAGCAGATGTGGCGCCCAGTCGGCCAGGCCGCGCGGCGCCGGGTCGCCGAGAATCTGCAGGTCGTAGGCGATGCGCACCTCCTGCGGCAGGGGCTGCGTCAGCGCCAGGTCGATCAGGTGCAGCACGGCGTGGCGGCCCAGCGGCAGCTGCCGGCAATGCTCGTCGAGGGCGTGCCGCTGCTCGGCCTCGCCCTCGGGTTGCAGGCACAGCTGCAGCCTCAGCGGCCGGCTGGCCACCAGCCACAGCACCAGGCGGCCGGGTTCCAGGCGGCGCAGCAGCGGGCCGGCGAGTATCTCGGGGAGGGTGGAGGCGGCGGCGGACGGCATCGGACGGCAGACTCGGTCAAGTGGACAGGTTATCGACAGTGGCACAGCGCCAGCGGTTCAGCCGGCGACCCGGCGCAGGCGTGCGAGGTCGAGCACTTCGATCTCGCCGTAGCTCAGGCGCACGATGCCCTGGGCCTCCAGCTCCTTGAGTATCTGGTTGGTGGTCTGCCGGGACACCGCCAGCATCAGCGCCAGCTGTTCCTGGGCCAGGTGCAGCACCCGCCGCGGCTCGCCCTCGCCGTAGTTCTCGGCGATCAGCAGCAGGCGCCGGGCCAGGCGCGGCGCGGCCGGCAGCAGGCTCATCTCCTCCAGGGCGATAAACGCCAGGCGCAGCTTCTGGCTCATCAACAGGGCGAAGTCGCGCCAGTAGCGCGGCTGCGCCTCGAGCAGGGCGAGCAGCTCGGCCTGGGGCAGCAGCAGCAGGCTGCTGGCGCTTTCGGCGAAGGCGTCGTGGGTGCGCGGCAGGCCGTCGAACAGGGAGATCTCGCCGAACCAGTAGGGCGGCTCGACCAGGGTCAGCAGCGCCTCCTTGCCGCTCTCGCTGACCGCGCCGATACGCATCGCCCCCTCGACCACCGCATACAGCCCGCTGGGCTTGTCGCCGCGGCGGAACAGGCGCTGGCCGGGTTGCAGCTGCAGCACCTGGGCCATGTCCAGCAGCGCGCCCTGCAGCTCGCCGGGCAGGCCGGCGAACCAGTGGCCCTGCTGCAGGCGGGCGAGGAAGGGGTGGGGGTCGTGCATCGAGGCTCCTTGGGCTTTGTCGCCTAGCTGACAGAGTGGCGGACGAGCGGGGCGCGATGATGCCAGGGCCTGTCGTGAAAAAGGACCGCAACCACATGAAAACCCTAGTCGATCACCTGGCCCAATATGCGGCCTACCACCGTGACCGGCGCAACATCGCCAGTCATTTCATCGGTATTCCCATGATAGTGCTGGCGGTGGCGGTGCTGCTGTCGCGCCCCGGCTTCGAGCTGCTCGGCCTGTGGCTGGCGCCGGCGACGCTGCTGGCACTGGCCTCGGCCCTGTTCTACCTGCGCCTGGACACCCGCTTCGGCCTGCTCATGAGCCTGCTGCTGGGGCTCTGCCTGTGGGCCGGCGCGGCCCTGGCGGCGGCCTCCACCGCGCTGTGGCTGAGCGCGGGCATCGGCCTGTTCGTGGTCGGCTGGGTCATCCAGTTCGTCGGTCATTACTACGAGGGGCGCAAGCCGGCCTTCGTCGACGATATCACGGGGCTGGTGATCGGCCCGCTGTTCGTCGCCGCCGAGGCGGCCTTCCTGCTCGGCCTGCGCAAGGAGGTGGAGCGGGCGGTGGTGGACATCGCCGGGCCGACCTGCATCCGCGAGAAGAAGTCGCTGGCCTGATCTCAGGCTGCGCCGTGCGTACCCCCCCAGGCGGTGCGCACGGCGCAGCCTACGGCTCTAGAACATCGCCATCCACTGCGCGGTCAGCGAGCGTGCGTGGCGATCCACGGTGATCGGCGCGAAGGGCCGGCCGGAGACGCTTTCCAGGGCATTGCTCTGGCTGTTCATGTCGGCCAGGGCGGCGCGCAGGTAACTCCAGCGGGTCTGCAGCTTGCTCAGCTGCGGGTTGGCCTTCTTGTCCAGGGCCCCCAGCTCGGCATCGATGGCCGGCAGCAGCAGGCGTTCGTCCTGGCCCAGGTAGGTATCGGGTTGCTCGCGGGCGATCTCGAAGGTGCCCAGGTAGGCACGGCTGAGGTACTGCACGCCGAGGTACTCGACCTTGGCCGCCAGCTCGCTCTGCCCCTCGCCGCCCGGCAGGGCGCGGGCGGCGCTGAGGAAATCGCGCAGGGCGCGGCTGAGGTCTTCCGGGAAACGCCAGGGCACGTTCTCCTCGCCGGGGCCATAGGAAACACCGGCGCGCAGTTGGGTAACAAGGGTCTGGTGGGCGTTGGAGAGTTCGGCGCTGCCCTGCGGCAGGCTCTGCATGGCCCCGGCCAGAGCGGCCAGGTCGGCTTCCAGGCGTTGCTGATGAACCTTCTGGAAGCCTTCGCCGCGTAACAGCATGAGGCTGCTGGTAGCACGGCTGGCATGCACCTGAATCTGTTCCTGGGGGCTGACCGCTTCGGCGAAGGCCAGTGGCGAGAGCCCGGCGAAGAGCCCGAGCGTCCAGAGAAAAACGTGGCGCAACAATGCTTTACAGCGCATCCGGGGTGCTCCTTGTTATTGTTGTGAGCGGGCGGCGTCAAAGGCGCAGCGTCAAGACTACTGCGTCGCAGGCCGCGAAGCATGACCCGAAAGTGTGATTTCGTCGGAAAAAGGCCGGCGGCGCGGCAGAGCGGCCGTTGCAGAAGCCCGTGCGCCGGTGGCCGCTACGGCCGCCCGGCCAGTTCGCGCAGATAGGCCGCGGTGAAGGCGTCGGCGGGGAAGAAGGTTTCCAGCGCCAGCTCGGCCAGGGTCACGTCGTTGGGCGTGCCGAACACCGTGATGGTGCTGATCAGGCTCAGCACGCCGCGCTCGCTGTGCAGCTGCAGGGGCACCAGTACGGCGTCGCTCGGCGGCGCGGCGACTTCCGCCGGCGCGGGGTAGCCGCGCAGCTCTTCGAGCAGGGCAAACAGGCTGTCGTCGCCGCTGATTTCGGCATCGCGCTGCAGGCGCATCAGCAGGTGCGCGCGCCACAGCGCCAGGTTGGCGATGCGCGGCGCCAGGCCCTCGGGGTGCAGCGACAGGCGCATCACGTTGAGCGGCGGGCCGAGCAGGAACGCCGGCATGCCGGCGAGGAAGGCGCCCACGGCGGCATTGGCCGCCAGCAGATTCCACTGCCGGTCGATGGCCAGCGCCGGGTAGGGTTCGTGGGCCTTGAGCAACTGCTCGATGGCCTGGCGCGCCGGCGCCAGCGCCGGGTCGGCCAGGTCGTGCTGGCTGTACAGCGGCGCGTAGCCGGCGGCGCCGAGCAGGCGGTTGCGTTCGCGCAGGGGAATCTCCAGCTGCTCGGCCAGGTGCAGCAGCATGTCGCGGCTGGGCTGGGCGCGGCCGGTTTCGACGAAGCTCAGGTGGCGGGTGGAAATCTCCGCCTCGCAGGCGAGGTCGAGCTGGCTGAGGCGGCGCCGCTGGCGCCATTGGCGCAGCAGGGCGCCGGCGGTCTGGGAATCGTTCATGGTCAGCACGATAGTCCAGCGGCGTCATGCCGGCCATTACCTGGCAGGTAATCGACGGCCGGCACGATTCGGCGAAATCTGTGCGCCAGGCACCGCTCCGGTGCCGCCTTCTGGAGGATTCGCCATGAACGCACTGCAACCTTCTCCGCTGCTGCGCAATGCCCTGCTGGTCGACGGCCTGCTCAGCGGCGTCACCGGCCTGCTGCTGGTCCTGGCCGCCGGCTGGCTGGGCGCCTTTCTCGAACTGCCGCGCATGCTCCTGCTGGTCGCCGGCAGCGCGCTGCTGCCGTTCGCTGCCATGCTGGTATGGCTGGCCAACCGCGCCGAACTGAGCCGCCCGGCGGTGTGGGCGGTGCTCGCGGTCAATGTCGTCTGGGTGATCGACAGCCTGCTGTTGCTGGTGATCGGCTGGGTCTCGCCGAACCTGTTCGGCTACGCCTTCGTCGTCGCCCAGGCGGTGGCGGTGGCGCTGCTCGCCGAGCTGCAGTGGTATGGGCTGAAGTATTCGCGGGCGGCGACGCTCTGAGAACCCGGCGGCCACCGCGAAGCCCAGGCTGCGCGGTAGCCGCCCGGCCTTAGGCCGTCGGCTGCCCGGCCTTGGGCTTGAAGTACAGCGTCTCGCCGCGGCTCAGGCCGGCCAGGCTGAGGTGGTCCTTGGCCACTTCCGCTTCGATCGGCTCCGCTTGGCCGGCGACCTTGAGGGTCACCCGGGTGATCGCGCCGAGCGGGCGGATGTCGCGTACTTCGCCGGCCTGGTGGCCTTCCTCGGCCTGGCGCGAGAGGTGGATCTCGTGCGGGCGGAACAGCACATGATGGTCGCCGTCGCCGACATAGAGGCGGTTGGCGTCGCCGAGGAAGTGGTAGACGAAGTCGCTGGCCGGGCGCTCGTAGACCTCGGCCGGCGAGCCGATCTGTTCGATCACGCCCTTGTTCATCACCACGATGCGGTCGGCCACTTCCATGGCCTCTTCCTGGTCGTGGGTGACGAACACGCTGGTCAGGTGCACGTCCTCGTGCAGGCGCGCCAGCCAGCGGCGCAGCTCCTTGCGCACCTTGGCGTCGAGGGCGCCGAACGGCTCGTCGAGCAGCAGCACGCGCGGCTCCACCGCCAGCGCGCGGGCCAGGGCGATGCGCTGGCGCTGGCCGCCGGAGAGTTGCTCGGGGTAGCGGTCGCCGAGCCAGTCGAGCTGCACCAGGTCGAGCAGTTCGTGCACCTTGCGCTTGATCACCTCTTCGCTCGGGCGCTGGCCCTTGGGCTTCATGCGCAGGCCGAAGGCGACGTTGTCGAACACCGTCATATGGCGGAACAGCGCGTAGTGCTGGAATACGAAGCCGACGTTGCGATCGCGCACGTCGTGGTTCGACACGTCCTCGCCATGGAACTGGATGCTGCCGCTGTCCGGGGTTTCCAGGCCGGCGATGATGCGCAGCAGGGTGGTCTTGCCGCAGCCGGAGGGGCCGAGCAGGGCGACCAGCTCGCCGCTCTGGATGTTCAGGTTGATGTCGCTCAGCGCCTTGAACGCATTGAAGTTCTTGCTGACGTTGCGGATTTCGATGCTCATGGCTTATTCCTCGCCGGCGCTGGCTTTCAGGCGGTTGATACGGGACTCGCTCCACTGCTTGAGCAGCAGAATCAGCAGCGCCAGCAGCAGCAGCAGGCTGGCCACGCTGAAGGCGGCGACGTGGTTGTATTCGTTGTAGAGAATCTCGACGTGCAGCGGCAGGGTGTTGGTGTAGCCGCGGATATGCCCGGACACCACCGACACCGCGCCGAACTCGCCCATGGCCCGCGCGGTGCACAGCACCACGCCGTAGATCAGGCCCCATTTGATGTTGGGCAGGGTCACGTGCCAGAACATCTGCCAGCCGTTGGCACCGAGCAGGCGCGCGGCCTCTTCCTCCTGCGTGCCCTGTTCCTGCATCAGCGGGATCAGCTCGCGGGCGACGAAGGGCACGGTGACGAAGATGGTGGCGAGGACGATGCCCGGCAGGGCGAAGATGATCTGGATGTCGTGCTCGCGCAGCCAGGGGCCGAAGAAGCCCTGGGCGCCGAACAGCAGCACGTAGATCAGCCCGGCGATCACCGGCGACACCGAGAACGGCAGGTCGATCAGGGTCACCAGGATGCTCTTGCCGCGGAACTCGTATTTGCTCACGCACCAGGCGGCAGCCACGCCGAACACCAGGTTGAGCGGCACGGCGATGCCGACGGCGAGCAGGGTCAGTTTCAGCGCGCTGATCGCATCGGGCTCGAGGATCGCGGCGACGAACACACCGAGGCCCTGCTTGAGCGCCTCGCTCGCCACCACCAACAGCGGCAGCAGCAGGAAGCAGGCGAACACCAGCCAGGCCGCCAGGATCAGCAGGCGCCGGCCCAGGGCGTTGCCGCGACGGGCGGCGTTGTTGACGGCACTGGCCGTCAGGGTCGTGGAAGTCATGCCCGGCTCCTCAGGAACGGCTGATGCGGCGCTGCAGCAGGTTGATCAGCAGCAGCAGGATGAACGACACCACCAGCATCAGCACGCCGATGGCGGTGGCGCCGGCGTAGTTGTACTGGTCCAGCTGCACCATGATCAGCAGCGGCAGGATCTCGGTCTTCATCGGCATATTGCCGGCTATAAAAATTACGGATCCGTACTCGCCGACGCCGCGGGCGAAGGCCAGGGCGAAGCCGGTCAGCCAGGCCGGCAGCAGTGCCGGCAGCAGCACGTGGCGAGCCACCTGCAACGGCTTGGCGCCCAGGCAGGCGGCGGCTTCCTCGACCTCGCGCGGGATGTCGGCCAGCACCGGCTGGATGGTGCGCACCACGAAGGGCAGGGTGACGAAGGTCAGCGCCAGGGTGATGCCCAGCGGGGTGTAGGCGATCTTAAAACCCAGGGACGTGGCGAACTGGCCGATCAAGCCGTTGGGCGCATAGAGCGCGGTCAGGGCGATACCGGCCACGGCGGTGGGCAGGGCGAACGGCAGGTCGATCATCGCCTCGATGATCTTGCGTCCGGGGAAGGTGTAACGCACCAGCACCCAGGCCAGCAGGGTGCCGATCACACCGTTGATCACGGCGGCGAGCAAGGCGGTGCCGAAGCTGAGCTTCAAGGCGGCCAGCACGCGTGGCGAGGAAATGATTGCCCAGAACTGTTCCCAGGTGAGCTGGGCGGCGTGGACGAACATGGCACCCAGGGGAATCAGCACCAACAGGCTGAGGTACACCAGGGTGTAACCCAGCGTCAGCCCGAAGCCGGGTATGACGGGGGAAGTACGGCGAGACATGGCCTGTCCTTAAATCGGTTGGCGTTGGAACGCTCTAGCAAACCAAGGGTGGGCAGGCTTCAGCCCCACCCACCCTTGCGCATCACTGGGCCTGGTAGATCTGGTCGAACACGCCGCCGTCGTTGAAGAACTTCGGCTGCGCGGTTTTCCAGCCGCCGAAGTCACCGTCGATGGTCACCAGCTTGAGCTGCGGGAACTGCTGGGCGAACTCGGCGGCAATCGCCTGGTTGCGCGGGCGGTAGAAGTGCTTGGCGGCGATGCGCTGGCCTTGCTCGCTGTACAGGTAGTTCAGGTAAGCCTCGGCGACCTGGCGCGTGCCCTTCTTGTCGACGTTCGCATCGACCACGCTCACCGGCGGTTCGGCGAGGATCGACAGCGACGGCGCGACGATCTCGAAGTTCTCCCCGCCTTCTTCCTTGAGCGCCAGGAAGGCCTCGTTCTCCCAGGCCAGCAGCACGTCGCCGATGCCGTTGTTGACGAAGGTGATGGTCGAGCCGCGCGCCCCGGTATCCAGCACCGGCACGTTCTTGTAGAGCTTCTCGGTGAAGGCCTTGGCCTCGGCTTCGCTGCCGTACTTCTGCTGGGCGTAGGCCCAGGCGGCGAGGAAGTTCCAGCGCGCGCCGCCGGAGGTCTTCGGGTTGGGGGTGATCACTTCCACGCCCGGCTTGACCAGGTCGTCCCAGTCCTTGATGCCTTCGGGGTTGCCCTTGCGCACCAGGAACACGATGGTCGAGGTGTAGGGGGTGCTGGCGTCCGGCAGGCGCTCCTGCCAGTTCTCCGGGATCAGCTTGCCGAGCTTGTACAGCTCGTCGATGTCGCCGGCCAGGGCCAGGGTCACCACGTCGGCGCGCAGGCCGTCGATCACCGCGCGGGCCTGCTTGCCCGAGCCGCCGTGGGATTGCTGGATGGTCACCGCCTCGTTGCCCTGGGCCTGCCAGTGCTGGTTGAAGGCGGCGTTGAATTCGCTGTAGAGCTCGCGGGTCGGGTCGTAGGACACGTTGAGCAGGGTCTGGGCGGCGGCGGCCGGGCCGGCGATCAGGGCACTGGCCAGTGCGGCCAGGGCAAAACGACGAATGGACATGGTGCAGCTCCTAACTGGATTTTTATCTTGGCTCTGGTTCGTGGCGGTCAGTCGCACATTCGCGGGCGACAGCAACGGTGGCGGTGCGTGTTCATGGCTGGGCTCTTTTCATGGTCACGCCCTCCGGTGGTCCAGTCGGGCTGCTTGCTTGGTTCAGGCGTTCTTGCTGCCGGGCGGTTGCAGGCGAAACTTTTCCTTGCGTTCGATCTGCACCACCTGGCCGTTGTGCACAGTGATTTCCACCGAGCCGAATTTCAGGCCCTGCAGGGCAGTCTGGATCTCGCGGAGGATCACGGCTTCGTCCTGGCCTTCGAGGTTTCTCAGCGTCGCGGTCATTTCCAGGTTCCTTGTGACGGATTCGCCACGACGACGGCGGGCGGCCGACGCTGGCGTGGAGCGGATAGTAGAGAGGCCGAAATATTCTTAAAAATATTGTTTAAGAACATTTATAGATCTTTTTGGAATATTTAGAGTTCCGCCTTAATGGAATAAGTAAATAAATTCTTATTCTTTTTAGAGTTGATCCATGCTGCCTAGACTGGCGCCATTCGACTTCAGGAGGCGCCGTCATGGGCAGCGAAGCAATCCGTTATCTGATCCTGCCGGGCTGGCAGGGCTCGCCCGAGGAACACTGGCAGAGCCATTGGCAGCGCAGCCTGCCGAACAGCGCGCGAGTAGAGCAGGCCGACTGGCTCAACCCCCGACGTGGCGATTGGGTGGCGGCGCTGAACCAGGCCGTGGCGGCCGATCCGCGCCCGACCATCCTCATCGCCCACAGCCTGGGCTGCGTGACGGTGGCGCACTGGGCGGCGCAGGCACCGCTCGAGCTGCTGCGCCGGGTGCGTGGCGCCTTGCTGGTGGCGCCGGCCGATGTCGAGCGGCCCGATTGCCCCGAACCGCTGCGAAACTTCGCGCCCATTCCGCGCGATCTGCTGCCATTTCCCAGCCTGCTGATCGGCTCCGACAACGACGCCGCGGCCAGCGCCGCGCGGGCTCTCGAGCTGGCCCGGCAGTGGGGCAGCGAAGCGGCGATCCTGCGCGGTGCCGGGCATATCAACGTCAAGTCCGGGCATCGCCACTGGGAGCAGGGCTTCGGCTATCTGTATCGCCTGCAGGGGCGGATCGAGCAGCAGGCGCGGTTGCGCGCCTGATTGATCAGCCCTAGACCCTCTTCGAGGCGGGATCGGGCCAGGCAGCCGCCCGCCTCATTTTTATTGGCTGTACCTACTCCCAACACTGAAGGAGTGTTCTGAAAAAGCCATTTATCGTCACTCCCGCGAAGGCGGGAGCCCAGGACTACGTAGGTCCTGGATTATTCCCCTGCGGGCCAGCGCAAGCGCTGTTCAGCGATAAAGCTGCTGTCCCGCCTGCGCGGGAATGACGGTTGTTTCAGAGTTTCCTTAACGCAGACATAACCGTTTTATTCGCCCGCCGGCCGCGCCCCGGCGCGGCGCCTTTCCGGAGCCCCAGTACATGCCGTTTTCGCCGAACATTGCGCCAGCCCTGACCTTCGCCGAGGTCGACAAGAGCCCGCTGAGCATCCGTGCCAAGGCGCTGGTGTTCGTCGACCCGCGCTCGCGCCAGCTGCGCGAGCGCGCCGAGGCCCTGGCGCCGGGCAATCAGGCGCTGCTGATCCGCGGCGAGACCGGCACCGGCAAGGAGCTGCTGGCCCGCTACATCCACCGCCACAGCGAGCGTGGCGGGCTGTTCGTGGCGGTGAGCAGCGGCGCCATCAGCCCGCAATGGGGCGAGGCCGAGCTGTTCGGTCACGTCGCCGGCGCCCATGTCGGTGGCGCCAGCAGCCGCGCCGGCTGGTTCGGCTCGGCCAACGGCGGCACGCTCTACCTGGACGAGATCGCCGACCTGCCGCGGCCGCTGCAGGGCAAGCTGCTCGCCGCGCTGGAAACCCGCGAGCTGTACCGCGTCGGCGCCGGTCAGGCGTTGCCGGTGGACGTCAGGCTGGTGGCGGCCAGCAGCATCGACCTGGCCCGCGCGGTGGCCGCCGGCACCTTCGACGAGCGCCTGTACGCCCACCTGGGCGACGGCCCGCTCGAGCTGCCGGCGCTGCGCCAGCGGGTCGGCGACATCCTGCCGCTGGCCGAGTACTTCCTCGGCAGCCATGCCCAGCGCCTGGGCCTGGCCATCCCGCCGATCAGCTCCGCAGCGCAGAGCGTGCTGGAGGCGCATCCCTGGCCGGGCAAAACCCGCGAGCTGGAGAACGTCATCCACTTCGCCCCGCTGCTGGCCGGCAGCGCCGAGATCGGGCCGTAGCACCTGCAGCTGCCGGGCATCTCCTAGGGTGTCGCGGGCCGCCCAGGCCGTGCGCACCGGGCTTTCCGGCGAACTGGCCGGTTTGGGGGCATAGGTTGGCGCTGAGCGCAGCGAAGCCCAACAGGGAGTGCGCAGCACTCCGCCCGGCGATCCGCGGCACCTGCCCGGCGATCCGCAGCACTCCGCCCGACGCTCCCTTCGCCTGGCGATCCAGCCCAGCCGTTGGGCTTAGTCGCAGGCTCCTCAGCCCAACCTACGGGGCGAGCAGCGACACCGATTTCACCTGCGCCCACAGCGCCTGGCCGGCCTGGATGCCGAGCTGGTCGAAGGAGTAGCGGGTGATCCGCGCCAGCAGGCGCTGCTCGCCCAGGCGCAGGGTCAGCAGCACCTGGGCGTCGAGGGCGCGCCAGTCGTCCACCGTCACCGGCAGCAGGTTGAGCAGGCTGCTGCCCTCGGCGCGTTGCAGGCCGAGGCTGACGTCGCGCGCCTTGATCTTCACCCGCACCCCATGGCCGACCGGCAGCGCCGCATGCGGCAGGCGCAGGCGCGCCTCGCTGCCGGGCAGATGCAGCTCCAGCAACTGGTAAGTGGCGTCGTGGCCCGCGACCCGGCCGTCGATCACCGCCTCGGCGTCGTCTTCCAGGGCGAAGGGCAGGTCGGCGCGCAGCAGGGTTTCCTTGAGCGGGCCGCTGGCGCGCACCTGGCCTTCGTCGAGCAGCACCAGGTGGTTGGCCAGGCGCGCCACCTCGTCCGGCGCGTGGCTGACGTAGAGCACCGGAATCTCCAGCTCCTGGTGCAGGCGCTCCAGATACGGCAGCACCTCCAGCTTGCGCTTGAGATCGAGCGAGGCCAGCGGCTCGTCCATCAGCAGCAGGCGCGGGCTGGTCAGCAGGGCGCGGGCGATGCCGACGCGCTGGCGTTCGCCGCCGGACAGGCTGGCCGGCAGGCGCTCGAGCAGGTGACCGATGCCGAGCAGCTCCAGCGCCTGCTCCAGCGCCACCTGGCGCTGCGCGGCGGGGATGCGCCGTTGGCCGTACTCCAGGTTGCGCCGTACGCTGAGGTGGGGGAACAGGTTGGCGTCCTGGAACACATAGCCGATGGCGCGCCGGTGCGCCGGCAGGAAATGGCCGCTGGCGCTGTCCTGCCACAGCTCGTCGGCCACCTGCAGATAGCCCTGCTGCGGGCGATCCAGGCCGGCGAAGCAGCGCAGGCAACTGGTCTTGCCCGAGCCGGAATGGCCGAACAGGGCGCTGACGCCGCGGCCCGGCAGGTCGAGGTCGACGTCCAGGCGAAAGCCCGGGTGCTGCACCACGAAGCGCGCGCGAATGCGCCCGTCGTCCGTCACGGCGGGGGCCGCGGGTCTGGCGAAAGCGAACATCACCACAGCCTCGCTTTGCCGGCACGCCCGGAGTAGAGCGCGAGCAGCACGATAAAGGAGAACAGCACCATGCCGCCGGCCAGCCAGTGGGCCTGGGCGTAGTTCATGGTTTCCACGTGGTTGTAGATCTGCACCGAGGCCACCTGGGTCTTGCCGGGGATATTGCCGCCGATCATCAGCACCACGCCGAACTCGCCGACGGTATGGGCGAAGCCGAGCACCGCGGCGGTCATCAGGCCGGGGCGGGCCAGCGGCAGCACCACGCTGAAGAAGGCGTCCCAGGGCCCCGCGCGCAGGGTCGCGGCGGCCTCCAGCGGGGCGCGGCCGATGGCCTCGAAGGCGTTCTGCAGCGGCTGCACGACGAAGGGCAGCGAGTAGAACACCGAGGCGATCACCAGGCCGGTGAAGCTGAAGGTGAAGGTGCCCAGGCCGAGGCTCTGGGTCAGCTGACCGATGAAACCGTTGGGCCCCATGCTCACCAGCAGGTAGAAGCCGATCACCGTCGGCGGCAGCACCAGCGGCAAGGCGACTATGGCGCCGATCGGCTGCTTCAGCCGCGAGCGGGTGCGCGCCAGCCACCAGGCGATGGGCGTGCCGATCAGCAGCAGCAGCAGGGTGGTCAGCGAGGCCAGCTGCAGGGTCAGCCAGATCGCGTCGAGGTCGTGCTTGGACAGCGGCATGCGGAGTTCCGATTACAGCTTATAGCCGAAGGATTCGATGATCGCGGCCGCTTCCGGGCCCTTGAGGTATTCCAGCAGCGCAGCGGCGGCCGGGTTGTTCGCGCCCTGCTTGAGGAGCACCGCGTCCTGCTTGATCGGGTCGTACAGCGCCTGCGGCACCATCCAGGCCGAGCCGCTGCTGAGCTGGCCGTTCCGGTACACCTGGGACAGGGCGACGAAGCCCAGCTCGGCGTTGCCGGTGGCGACGAAGTGCAGGGCTTTGGCGATGCTCTGGCCTTCCACCAGCTTGGGCCGCAGCGTCTCGTGCAGGCCCAGTTTTTCCAGCACCTGGATGGCGGCCAGGCCGTAGGGCGCGGTCTGCGGGTTGGCGATGGCCAGGTGGGTGAACGCGCCGGCGTGCAGGGCGGCGGGGCTGCCGTCGAGGGTGTCGACGTCGGCCGACCACAGCACCAGGCTGCCGATGGCGTAGGTGAAACGCGAGCCGGGCACGGCATCGCCCTCGCTCTCCAGCCTGGCCGGGGTGCTGTCGTCGGCGGCCAGCAGCACATCGAAGGGCGCGCCATGCTTGATCTGCGCGTAGAACTGCCCGGTGGCGCCGAAGGAGGCGACCAGCTTGTGCCCGGTGGCCTGCTCGAACCTGGGCGCGATGGCCTGCAGCGGCGCGGTGAAGTTGGCGGCCACGGCCACCTGCACCTCGGCGGCGAGGGCCGGGCCGGCGCCGGCGAGCAGCAGGACGAACAGCAGATGGCGAGAGCTGAACATGGCGCCTCCGTGGCGTTGTTTAGTTTGCTATATAGCGCGTGGCCTGCGACGCCGCCAAGGGCTGTCGGCCCTGGCGCTTTGGCTGAGGGGGAGGCGGCATCTTGGGCAATAGCTGACCGGCAAGTCAAGCCTGTGCTCAGCGCCGCCGCCAGACGCTGGCCAGCCAGGGCTGCTGCTCGCGCGGCAGGCCGGCGGGGCGGTAGTAGTGCTCCAGTTCGACGAAGCCGGCGGCCTCGAGCCGTGCGCGCCAGTGCGCCAGGTCGTGGTAGGCGCCGTAGCGCGGGCCGTTCCAGCCTTCCTGGTTGTCGCCGCGCGGGTTGGAGCTGAACAGCACGCCGCCGGGCTTCAGCGCGGCATGCAACTGGCCGAGCACCTGCGGCAACTGCTGGTCCGGCACGTGGAACAGGCTGGCGTTGGCGAAGATGCCGTCGAAGTACGCGCTGGGCAGGTCGAGGGCGAGAAAGTCCTGCAGCCAGACCTCGCAGCCGCTGTCCGCCCGCGCCATCTCGACGAAGCGCGGACAGCCGTCGAGGCCGACCGGCTGGTGGCCGAGGGCGGCGAAGGTGCGCAGGTCGCGCCCCGGGCCGCAGCCGAAGTCGAGAATCCGGTAGGGCGGCTCGGCCTGGATATGCGCGAGCAGCGCGGCGACGTTCTGGCTGACGTCGTGATCGCGGGTGCCCTCGCGAAAATCCTCGGCGCAGTCCTGGTAATGGGCCAGGGTCAGGGTGCTGATCCGGGCGAGTTCGGCGGGGCTCAGGGGCATGGTCATGGTCCGGCAAATACAGGCATTTAACCCGCTCCCGGCCGGCCGGGGTAGCCGCGCGTGCCTCGCCGCTACGACTGGGTCGAAAGCCCCTCCAACGGCTGGCGCTTGTGGGAGGGGCGTTAGCCGCGACCAGGGTGAAGCCACCCGGCGCTGCATGGCGCAACCCGCGCAACAGCCTGTTCGCCCGTTTGCCCCGCTGCTGCGCTTTGTCTTAGATTGCCCGGCTCACCTCGACCGGCACCCGCCGGTCATGCCCCGAGGCTCGCACCGTGTCCGCTGCCGTTTCCGTTTATCGCCTCCCCGGTTTCCTGCCCTTTCTCGCCGCGCGCCTGCTGGCGGTGTTCGCCATGCAGATCCAGGCCATAGTGGTCGCCTGGCAGGTCTACGACATCACCCGCGATCCGCTGTCGCTGGCCTACGTCGGCCTGGCGCAGTTCGTGCCGATGCTGCTGCTGTTGATGCCGGCGGGCGACCTGATCGACCGCTTCGACCGCAAGCTGATCCTCCTGCTCAGCTGGCTGGTGGAAGGCCTGTGCGCCGCCGCGCTGCTCTGGCTGTCGCTGAGCGAGGCGCCGGTGAGCGGGTATTACGCCGTGCTGGTGCTCTACGGCAGTGCCCGCGCCTTCACCGGGCCGGCGCTGTCCAGCCTGCTGCCGCAGATCGTGCCGCGCGAGCGCCTGGCCGCGGCCATCGCCGCCAACAGCATGATCATGCGCGGCGCGACCATCTCCGGCCCGGTGCTGGGCGGCGGCCTGTACGCCATCGGCGGCGGCGGGCTGACCTACTCGGTGTGCCTGCTCGGCTTCCTCGCCGGCGCCGCGCTGCTGCCGCTGGTGCCGGTGCGCTATGCGGAGAAGATGCAGGCGCTGGAATCCACGGCCTGGGCGCGTTTCACCGCCGGCATCGGCTTTATCCGTTCGCGGCCGATCATCCTCGGCACCATCTCCCTGGACCTGTTCGCCGTGCTGCTCGGCGGCGTGGTGGCGCTGCTGCCGATCTACGCCCAGGAGGTGCTGGAAGTCGGGCCCACCGGCCTCGGTCTGCTGCGCAGCGCCATGGCCATCGGCGAGGTCACGGTGGGCCTGTACCTGAGCATGAAGCCGTTCAACCGCCGGGTCGGCCTGACCATGTTCGCTGCGGTGGCGCTGTTCGGTGTGGCCAACCTGGTGTTCGCCCTGTCCAGCCTGTTCTGGCTGTCGTTCGCCGCGCTGGTGGTGGCCGGCGGTGCGGACATGGTGAGCATTTACATCCGCTCCTCGCTGGTGCAGTTCTCTACCCCGGACGCCATGCGCGGCCGGGTCAACGCGGTGAACATGCTGTTCATCGGCTCGTCCAACGAGCTCGGCGAATTCCGTGCCGGCACCAGCGCCGCCTGGTTCGGCGTGGTGCCGGCGGCGCTGATCGGCTGCGCCTGCACCCTGACGGTCACCGGCGGCTGGCTGCTCGGCTTCAAGAGCCTGCGCCAGGTCGACCGCTTCGAGGATGCCTCGCCGGGCAAGACGGCGTAGCGCGAGCGCCTTATCCCAACCGCAACAACGGCCGCAGCTTCAAACCGAGGACGATGCCGAGCAGGCAGAACAGGCCGAACAGCCAGCCCGACGCCGCGCCGGCCATGATCCCGGAGAGCAGCGTGCCCACGGTGCAGCCCAGCGCCAGCAGGCTGCCCCAGCCCAGCAGCACGCCGCCGAGCAGGCCGCGCAGCCAGTCGCGGGGCGCGCCGCCGCTGGGGCGGAAGTCCCCCGCGGCCAGGGCGCTGGCCCAGGCGGCGAGCACCAGGCCGCCGACGAACAGGCCGTTGTTCGACAGCAGCGTCTCCTTGACCGCCGTGGCGCAGCCGGCGAAACCGTCCAGCCCCTCCAGACGCGCCGGCAGCCAGCCCAGGCCGTCGGCACCGGTGCGCGCCAGGCTGCCCAGCTCGGCCGTCACCCCCAGCGGGCCGACGCGGAAATAGGCCAGCACCGCCAGGCTGCCGATCAGCACGCCGCCGACCCAGGTCGGCCAGCGCGCGCCAAATAGCAGCGCCCACAGCCCGCGCACCTCGCCCGCCGCGCCCGCCTGGCGATAGCGCAGCAGCCAGGCGGCCAGGGCGCCGAGCAGCGCCAGTTGCAGCAGCAGCGAGCCGCCGTAGCCGAGCTTGCCGGGCAGCCAGAGCACCGGCGCCTGCTGCAGCGCGGCCAGGTACAGCGGGTTCCAGCTGAGAAAACCCAGGGCGAAGCCGAGCAGCGCGCCGGCCAGCGCCGCCAGCGAGGTGAAATTGCCCTCGCCGAGGCGATACAGGTGGGCGCTGAGGCACGAGCCGGAAATCGCCATGCCGAGGCCGAACACCGTCGCCGCCAGCGCCAGCACCCAGCTCAGCGGGCCGATATGGGCGTCCGGCGGCAGGCGGTCGGAGAAGGGATCGGGCAGGAAGGCGCCGAACACCGCGTGATAGCCCAGGGTGCCCACGGCCAAGGCGGCGAGCAGGCCGAGCAGGCCGTCCGGTATACGCCGTTCGATGAAGTCGCGGCTGATGCAGAAGAAGCAGAAGCGCGAACGCTGCAGCAACAGGCCGAACAGCGCGCCGCCGAGCAGCGAGAAGCTGAAGGCGCGGCCCTGGTTGCTGCCGTCGGCCAGTTGCCAGGCGGCGGCGAGCAGGGCGACGGCGAGCAGGCCTGACAGGGCGATGGGTAGCGTTGCGCGAGGGGAGGAAAGGCTGGCGGTCATGGGTTGTCCTTGTCGACCCTAATGACGGGAGCGGCCCTGGCTTGAAGCGCCGGGCCGCTGTTTGCGAGGTCGTTGCCGCCCGAGCCTTAGGGATAATCTGAAAAAGCCGTTTATCGTCACTCCCGCGAAGGCGGGAGCCCAGGAAATCCGCAGGTTCTGGATTATTCCCCTTCGGCCCAGCGCAAGCGCTGTTCAGTGATAAAGCTGCTGTCCCGCCTGCGCGGGACAGCGCTTGCGCTGAACGCACTTCAGTGCGGCCCGAACAGGCGAGCGCAGCGAGTAATGACGGCTTTCTCAGCGCTTCCCTAGGGTGGATCGGTGCGGCGTGATCCACCCTAGGCTCAGCTCGGCCGGCAGCGCGCTTACTGGCCGCCCCAGACCGTGCCGGCCAGGTTGGTCACCGGTACGCCCACGGCGTTGCCGTACTCGGTCCAGGAACCGTCGTAATTGCGCACCTCGTAGCCGAGGATCTTCTTCAGGGCGAACCAGCTGTGGCTGGAGCGCTCGCCGATGCGGCAGTAGGTGATGATCGGCTTGCTGCCGTCGATGCCCACCGCGGCGTAGACCTTCTTCAACTCCTCGGCCGACTTGAAGGTGCCGTCGGCGGCCACCGCCTGGCCCCAGGGCACGTTCACCGCGCCGGGCACGTGGCCGGCGCGCACCGCCAGCTCCTGCACGCCCTGCGGGGCGAACACCTTGCCGCTGTACTCGTCCGGCGAGCGGATATCCACCAGCTGCACGTCGCTACGTTTCTCGGCGGCGGCCAGCACGTCGGGGAGGAAGGCGCGCAGCTCCTTGTTGGCGGCCTTCACCGTGACGTTGCCGGCGCTCGGCGTGCTGGCGCGGCTGTCCAGGGCGCGGCCCTCGGCCTCCCACTTGGCGCGGCCGCCGTCGAGCAGCTTGACGTTATCGACGCCGTACACGTCGAACACCCAGGCGCCCCAGGCGGCGAACCAGTTGTTGTTGTCGCCGTAGAGGATGGTGGTGCTGTCGTCGTTCACCCCGGCCTTGCGCAGCAGGGCCTGGAAGGCCTCCTGGCTGGCGATGTCGCGACGCACCGGGTCGACCAGGTCGCTGTGCCAGGCGAAATTGACCGCGCCGGGAATATGCCCGCGCTCGTAGACGCCGGGCACCACGCTGACCTCGACGATGCGCAGCTTGGGATCGTTCAGGTTCTGCTCCAGCCAGTCGGTGCTGACCAGGTATTCGCTGGCGGCCTGCGTCGGCAGCGCCTGCAGCAGGGCGGCGACGGCGAGCAGGCCGGCGCCGAGGAGGGACTTGATCTTCATGGTGCATGACCTCTTGAGGGGGCAGTTTTCAGGCTAGTTAGCCCTGTTCGATGCGAGATAACGCTTTTTCCTATGCATATTCCCTGTGGTTCGCACCTCCTGCTCAGCCGTACAGCGACGGCCGCGGGCCCTGGCCGCTGAGCAGCCAGTGGCCGAGGTCGCGCACCTTGTAGTCGACGGGGTCGTGCAGGCTGTGCACCCGCACGTTGCGCCAGAAGCGGTCGAAGCCGTAGCGCGAGCTGGTGGCGCGGGCGCCCATGGCCTCGAAGACCTGACTGGTGATCTCCAACGCGGCGCGCACCGCCAGCACCTTGGCCTCGCTGATGGCCAGCGCCACCTCGGCGCGCTCGGCGGCGGTCAGCGCCGGTTTTTCCCAGGCGCTCTGCAGGCGTTGGGCGGCCTGCTCGGCCAAGGGCAGGGCGCTGCGGTAGCGCAGCCATAGCTCGCCGTAACGCTGCTGGATAAAGGGATCGTCGCTGGCCTGCGCCACCCCCGAGGCCGGCCAGGCGCGGCTGTGTTCGCGGGTGTAGCGCAGCGCCGCGTCCAGCGCACCCTGGGCGTTGCCCAGGTAGAGCTGGGTGAGGATCAGCTGCGACAGGCAGGCGCGCAGGGTGGTGCGCGGGCTGGCGCCGACCGGGCCGAGCAGCTCGCTGGCGTCGACGAACACCTGCTCGAACTGCACCGTGCCGCTGTCGGTCTGGCGCTGGCCGAAGCCGTCCCAGTCGGCGTTGATCGCCAGGCCGTCGCGCTGGCTGGGCAGGACGATGAACACCCGATCCTCCGGGTTCTTGCCGCGTGGCGCGCTGACCACCAGGGCATCGGCGCCGAGCGCGCCGGAGCAGAACGACTTGCTGCCGTTGAGCTCGTAATGCTCCTCGCGCCGGCTGAGCGTCAGGCCAGTGTCGCGGCCGTTGGTGGCGTTGCCCCAGAACCAGCGCTGCTGCACCGTGCGGGTCAGCCAGTGGCGCTGCTGCTCGGGGCTGCCGAACAGCAGGATGGTCGCCACCTGCAGGTGCTGGAAGGCGAACAGGTGGGCCAGCGAACTGTCCACCGCCGCCAGGTAGCGCACGATGCGAAGGATCTCCGGCCACACCAGGCCCTGGCCACCGTACTGCTGCGGCACGGCCAGGCTCAGCAGGCCGCTGTCGCGCAGCAGCTCGCGCTCGGCTGGCGCGCTGCCGCCGGCGCGGTCCCGCTCCACCGCGCTGGCGGCCAGACGCCGGGCCAGGCGCTCGACCTTGGCCGTGCGACTGCCGAAATCCACGGGGAACAGGTGCGCGGCGAACAGTGGCTCGTCGCGCAGGCTGGGATGCAGGCGGGCCTGGGCGCTCATTTTGGGCTCCAGATGCTCACGTCGCGGGCATCCACCGACTTGGGCAGCAGGCTGGCATTGAAGAAGGCATCGGCGATCTTCTGCTGCTCGGCGAGGCTGCCCGGCTGCACCAGGCGCACTCGGTAGCTGCGCTTGGCGTTGGCCTGCTCGACGATGGCCGGGTCGAGGTTGCCCCACAGCGGGCCGAGGATTTCAGCCGCCTGGCGCGGGTTGGCGCGCAGCCAGTCGCCGCTCTTCACCAGTTCGGCGAACACGGTCTGCAGCACCTGCGGGTGGCGCTTGGCGAAGGTGGCGCTGGTCAGGTAATAGCGTTGGTAGTCGGCCAGGCCCTGGCCGTCGGCGAGGATGCGCGTCGGCAGCTGCTGCTGGGCGCCGCTGAGGAAGGGCTCCCAGGTGACCCAGGCGTCCACCTTGCGGTTCTCGAAGGCGGCGCGGCCGTCGGCCGGGGTCAGGTAGGCCGGCTCGATATCGCCGAATTTCAGCCCGGCCTGGGCCAGCGCGGCGATCAGCAGGTAATGCACGCCGGCGGCCTTGGTCACGGCGACCTTCTTGCCCTTGAGATCGGCCAGGGTTTTGATCGGCGAGTCCTCGCGCACGATGATCGCCTGCGCGCGGGGCGACGGCGCTTCCTGGGCGAAGTAGGCGAGGTCGGCGCCGGCCGCCTGGGCAAATACCGGCACGGTGTCGGCGACATCGGCGGACAGGTCGATATTGCCGACGTTGAGCGCCTCCAGCAGCGGCTGGCCGTTGGGGAATTCGTGCCAGCTGATGGCAATGTCCTGATCGGCCAGCGCCTTTTCCAGGGTGCCCTGGCTCTTCAGCAGGCTGATCAGCGTGGAGGATTTCTGGTAGCCGATGCGCAGTTGCTCGGCGGCATCGGCCAGTGGCGCGACAAGCAGGCCGATGGCCAGGGAGGCGGCGATCAGTGTGCTGCGCTTGGAATGGGTGTTGGACATGGCGGCTCTCGCTACGAACACGTGCCGGCCATGGGGGCGGCGGATCACGCGTACTTCAGTTTTAGGGAAAGAAGTCCGGTGATCCGGTGAGGAGAAGCTAGACGATCTAAAAAACCAGCAATAAATAATTTTTAGGAATTAGCTTAGGAGCAGCGCGCAGGCCGGCCCGGGACGCCGGCCGCTCGTAGTGCAGCCAGCAGTCCGCCTTTTGCTTGCTGCAGGTTTCTCCCCGATGCCGCGAAGCGTTCACGGCGTACTGCTAAGCGAACGGATCGCCACCCGGTACGCCCTACGACCCCGCATCTCGCGAACTTATATGCATTTTTGGAATTACAAAGTAAAAAATAATTCTTTTTAGGGATTAACAATCGTCTCGTAGATTAGCCACCAGCCGACAGCGGACCACCGCATCGGGCCCGAATCAGGGGCTCCAATGCCAATCCGCCGAGGCCTGCGCCAAGTACGCTGTCCTGCCGAGCCCCTGTGCAGTGCCAAACCCATAACAGCACACACAGCACCTGGAGCATCGAGCATGAACAAGTCCAATCTGGCGCTGGCCGTCGCCCTGGCCGCACTGGCCAGCGAAGCGACCGCCGCCGGTTTCATCGAAGACAGCAAGGCCAGCATCGGCCTGCGCAATTTCTATTACGACCTCAACACCAAGAACACCGCCAACAACAACGGCGAGGCCAGCGAGTGGGGCCAGGGCTTTATCTTCAACTACAGCTCCGGCTTCACCGAGGGCACCCTCGGCTTCGGCCTCGATGCCATCGGCCTGCTGGGGGTGAAGCTGGACTCCGGCGGCACCGCGAGTAAGGCCGGCCGCGATCGCACCCCCGGCCAGCTGTTTCCGCTCGATAGCGACGGCAGCGCCGTGGACGATTACAGCAAGGCCGGGGTGACCGCCAAGGTGCGCCTGTCCAAGACCGAGGCACGCCTCGGCACCCTGCTGCCGAAGCTGCCGGTGGTGACCTTCAACGACGGTCGCCTGCTGCCGCAGACCTTCGAAGGCGGGCAGATCACCTCCAACGAGATCGACGGCCTGACCCTGACCGCCGGCCAGCTGGAAAGCACCAAGACCCGCAGCTCCACCGACGACATCGCCCTGCGCATCGCCGGGGCCAGCGGCGACGCCGACAGCAACAAGTTCTACTTCGCCGGCGGCGACTACAAGCTGAGCAAGGACCTGACGCTGCAGTACTACTACGGCAACCTGGAAGACTTCTACCAACAGCACTTCCTCGGCCTGGTGCACAGCTGGGCGATCGGCCCGGGCGCGCTGAAGACCGACCTGCGCTACTTCGACAGCGGCTCCGACGGCAAGAACGGCAGCGCCGCCGGTCGCGCCGATGGCTACCGCAGCGCCGGCTTCTGGCGTGCCGGCGACAGCAGCACCGGCGAGGTCGACAACCAGACCTGGAGCGCCCTGTTCACCTACAGCCTGGGCAGCCACTTCGCCAGCCTGGGTTACCAGCAGGTCGAAGGCGACAGCGCCTTCCCCTTCCTCAACCAGGGCGGCGGCTCCTCGTCCTACCTGATCACCGACCGCCAGATCGGCAAGTTCCAGAACGCCGGCGAGCGCACCTGGCTGGCCGAGTACGGTTACGACTTCGCCCAGCTCGGCGTGCCGGGCCTCAAGGCCAGCGTCGCTTACCTCAAGGGCGACAACGTCGATTCCGCCACGGGCGACCTGAAGGAATGGGAGCGCGATTTCCGTCTCGACTACGCCCTGCAGGACGGCCCGCTCAAGGGGCTCGGCCTGTCCTGGCGCAACGCGACCCAGCGCGGCAACGTCACCACCGATGCCGACGAGAACCGCCTGATCCTGAGCTACACCCTGACCCTGCTGTGATCCATCAACCCCAGCTGCGACATCTCCTGACCGGCCCGCCAACGGGCCGGCAACGAACTCTTCAAGGTGGAGTACTTTTCGGGCCCGATGGCCCGATTTTTTTTGGGCGTCTTTCAGGCGCGTAGGTTGGGCTGAGCGCAGCGAAGCCCAACAGGGCCGGAATGGGCCGGAATGGGGGGAGGCGTTGGGCTTCGTCGCTACGCTTCTCAACCCAACCTACGCGCTGTCGAAACAAACGAGTCCTGCAGCGGGACAAGGCCGATAACCATCATGATCTGCGTGATCGATTGAACGCTTGGCCCCCGCTGCGCGAATTACCGAATGGCCAGGGCAATGCCCGACGCAAGGCCGGATATACGAATGCAACCGCGCTGACGACAGGTGCAAAAGCAAAGTTTTGCTCACCACTTGCGGGGTGAGTCCATATACGCCTTGTTAGCTGTATTTGCTTAATTTGCCTTTGATAATGTAACTTCTTTATCGAGCTTGTTTAAATCCCAATAGAAGAAATTTTCATATATTGAAAAGCCGTCTAGGTTTTCGTGAATTACAATATCATTTTCAGGTGTTTGAATTGCGGTTGAGTAACTTAAATAAGATCCGCTTTTATCACAATGCAGAATTTTTGTTTCTCCGGTACTATATTTGCTGGATGTGGGGATATTAGTTTCTGGCGTACATTCAGTAATGAAGTCGACTCTAACCACTAAAGAGTAGTCATCTTTTTTATGAGCATATATAACTTGATTTTCACGCTCTTTCACCTTTCTTAGGGCGTGACGTTTTAATGTGCCACTATATTTAATTTGAGTCCCGTTATATTTATCATCCCATTCCCATGGTTCATCTGCAAAAAATGAGAGCGCTTTTTCATCTCTTTGCTTTTCAAGAAAATAGCTAATGCCTAAGCCGAAGGTCATGATGGAAATGATTGCCAATACTATCGGTATGGCGATTTTAACTTTCTTATTCAATGGCCCCTCTCTATTTTTATACAGCTAACCTTTGGATAAGGGGCGGGCTTTAGCCCGTCCCAGCAAGCGAAGCGAACGGTTTGAACCATTTGTTAGGCGCGTAAGCACTGTGATTTATGCCATTCATAGTACGAACTGCTGCCTTCCCAGTTGCTCACAGCATTACCCGCTACAGA
This sequence comes from Pseudomonas sp. PL-6, assembly GCF_054110165.1. NCBI lineage: Bacteria > Pseudomonadati > Pseudomonadota > Gammaproteobacteria > Pseudomonadales > Pseudomonadaceae > Pseudomonas > Pseudomonas sp. PL-6. The sequence goes on from NZ_CM134189.1 coordinate 280,517, forward strand.
TTCTATTGAGGCCTTAAGATGCGTGGCTCCCTTGCTTATTCTTTTGGGGTTTAGGGTGACTTTGCCGTTCTCAACATAAATATAGTGACCTTCATATAGTGCGTCGCATCCAAGGCTACACATCAAAGTTGCGATATTATCAAAGTCCAGTTTTTCTTCGTTGGAGCATTTTGAACGAGTTTTTATGTGGGCGGCTATGAGCAAGTCATGTGGTAATGAGTGGCCGCAAATTGTACAGGTGCCTGTTGATTTTTTGTTTAACAAATATGCTCGTAGGAAGGCTTGTTCTCTTCTTCTAGTGGTGATCGATTCTGGATCTAAATCAGTGGCAGATATAACCGCCGGAAGTAGAGTTTTCGGTGTTGGCGGATTGGTGCTCTCTTCTTCAAATTTGATGCTGGTGGACGTAATTATTGACGGGGCATTATTGCTATCCGTTGCCTTCAGTCTTGCGCCATAGCCAGACCGGACAAGTACTTCAAGTTCATCAAGAGTTTTGACCTTGATGTAATCTTTTTCAAATCTCGATGTGCTTGCAACGTAATATCCGTCTTGGTGAAGATGAGGGTATAGACGTTTTCCCTTGTCAGGGCCGCTTGAAATTGTTGAGTACATAGCGCTAATTATTTACGCCTAACGTTTGGTCAAGGGGCGGGCCTTAGCCCGTCCCAGTGAGCGAAGCGAACGATTTGAGCGCATAGTTATATGCGAACCACACTATTTCTTACTTTTGTTTTTGTGTAGTTTGTGGGCGGGTACTCACAGTGGTTTTGGAAGTACCACCACAGCAACTGCCCCTCGGCCTGTAAAAGGCTTTCCCCAAATATTGAGAAGTCACATACCGAGATGCTAATGGGGCCGTAGTTTTCGATGATGTGCGAAAACTTTAGGGAGTTTGCTTCTGATGTTGCATGGAGTTTTGCGTGAGGGTGATATCGTTTATTGAAGCTATATTTCGTTTGGCCGATATAAATTATATTGCTCTCGCCTTTCAGGCGGCTAACATTTTTCTCGCTGCGAAATAGGTAGACTATATTCTTCGCTTTTTTTGCATGTTCCGAGTCGTATACTCTTCGAAAACTCTCTTCAGATGCGCAGGTTATTTTTTCAGGGAAGGTGGTGAATAAGTTTTCAACTGCGGTATAAAAATTATTTTTGTCAATTGATGAGGCTGTTATTTGGCTTGTCATTGTGGGGTGGTGCTCTTCTTGATGTCTGCGAGAGTCTCTGCTTCACCGTCTTTAATCCATTCTATCGAGGCGGATGAATCTTTAATTCTTACAATTCCGTCACGAGAAAATTCTTGCTCATGGCTGCTGCGATAGATGATTAAGCAGTCTAAGAGACTCATCAAGAAATCTTTATAGCCTGAGTTGTCTATTTTCTCTTGGTCGGGTTTGTCAAAAAAGAATGTTGCAAAATCAAGCCGATTTTCTTTACCAAGTGCCCCAAAAAACACCTCGCCAGAAATTTCCATATCTAAAAGGCACTGCTTGGTCAGCTGATTTAGTCTCATGCTCTCGAATTCTGGATCAAAAATTTCTTTCAAGGTTGGCGACCTCTGCGAGGATTAGAGTTTGTGTATAACGATTAAGCTAAGGGGCCGGCTTTAGCCGGTCCCAGTGAGCGAAGCGAACGGTTTGAGCGCATTGTTAGATGCCTAATCATCAAGGCTACCTAGCCTTTTTAACTTGTTGAAGTAATAAGACAGCTCATTGTTCGAGCAAATTCTTACTGCGAGTTCTCTGTTTAGATCTAAAAACATCACGATGTCAGAAAGATGGCTATAGTCAAGCTTGAACCACTCACCTCTATGTCGGTACTGCTCAAAATTTTTATGTAGAAAGCTTTCGATGTACTTAATTTCCTTGCCTAAATAATCGTCCATGTCGGCTTCTACATAAAACACAACCCTTAGCTGGTGAGGGCAGCCCGTTTGGAGCGTAGATAGCCGTTTTTCTAGGTCGTTAGTTATTCCGATTTTATAACATTTTGTTCTTAGCTGGCGTATTAGGTACAGATACCTTGGTGACTCATCGTTGCCTACATATTTTTTATACTTCGCGATAGCTAGCTCTACCTCTGCGTCCGATGCATTTGAATAGTCAAATAGCTCCGCTATTTCAGCATGGTGCTGGTCAGTGAAGTTTATTGATTCGTAGTGAGGGTGGCTGCGATTATTCATAGGCATCTAACGTTTGGTTAAGGGGCCGGCTTTAGCCGGTCCCGAGTGAGCGAAGCGAACGACTTGAACCAATTGTTAGATTGCACATAGGCGGACATTCTCGCCTCGTGCATACTTAACGTTAACCTCGACTGCAAGCCGAGAAATCACCGCGCTTGCAGACGCAATAAATGAATTAACTTCCGATGCAAGGATAGTTGCCGACTCAACTGATATATCAAACTGCGATGGTGCATCAACGATGTTTCCGATTCGTTCCCATACATGGGTTCGAGGAAAATTCCGGTCGGGAGAGCGTGGGGGAATGTCTTTAAACTGGAGTCCTACATTGATGTAAAATCTCCATGATTCACCAGCTGCGTTCCAGGTACTGCCTTGAAATTGCACCCGCTCGATATATGCACCGGCATCACGTGAGAACGTGAATCGCTCTTTTGAATAGCCGGCAGGCTTCAAGTATGTGTTGTGCAGCGATGAGAAGAACTCCTTTACGTATGGAGCCACGCACGATCTCCCTTGTGCAATCTAACGTTTGGTTAAGGGGCCGGCTTTAGCCGGTCCCGAGTGAGCGAAGCGAACGGCTTGAACCACTAGTTAGGTTATTGCAGTGATTAGAAAGATAACCACGGAAAGCGTTGCAAGGCTTATGGCTACGTAACTGCCATAGATAAGACGTAGGCGCAGTTTCTTGTAAGGTTCGTTTTCTGACCAGTCTTGTTCGCTCTCCGGTTTTTCTAGTTGTTTAGCTATATAGAAAAACCTTCTTGCATCTACTCGGAGCTCGATCAGGCAGCATATAACCGTGATGACGTAAAGCAACAGGCCTGAAATTAGAAGAGTTTTTTGAAAGTAGGTAAATGTTAAAGCCTCTTTTCCTGCCAAAGTCAGAAAGAAAACACCAGTGGCAGCAGACGCATAGGTGAGGATGTAGTTTTTTAACTGGTTTCCAGCATCCTTGGCGAGCTTATGAAAATCTGCGGACATGCGGGTTTCCTTCAGAACCTAACTATTAATTAGGCGACACGGCTGTCGCGTTTGCCCACGACAGCTGTCGCATAACCTTCCTTGTCGTCCTGCAAGTCCTTGTCTGGCCTGAAGATGGTCGCGGCAAACGCGACAGCGCTCAGGGAGAAACGCGACAGGGATGACGGCAAGCCCAAGTTGCTGGATCGACTGTGCCAGCAGATTCACGCCCGAAACTAGTCCATCCATAGCGAGCCTGTCCATGCCGAGTGGGCGAAATGCCATTGCGCCTGCGTCACTATCGGTATCTGCCTGGAAGGGCAGGGATCGAGGCCTCCCTTACCACCCACAGAATCTGTTGGCAGAGCTGTGGATAAACTGCGCAAAAGCCGCTGCCGGCCAGCGTTCAGGCGGGCTGGCGGGGGCCGTGCAGTTTTTGTTCAAGGGCACCTCATAGGGGTTATCGCCAGGCGCTATATCCTTGTGGATCAATGCCTTGCCCCGATTTTTCAACGGTGGCGGGTGGCCATGAGGTCATCCGCGCGCTCATGCACAGAATCTGGGGAAAGTGCTGTGGATAAGATGCGGGAAAACCGCGCCGGGCCAGGCGGCATCGGGGCTGCGCGGCGCTGGTGATTTTCCGTGCAGGGTCATGCTTGTGGCATAGCGAGCGGCTATAGTGATCGGCCGATTTTTACCCCGTGGAGTGCATTCGATGTCCGATGCTGGTGAGCGACCCGCCCCCGTCAGTCTGCTGCAGGCCTTCTGGTTCTGGCTCAAGCTGGGGCTGATCAGCTTCGGCGGGCCGGCCGGGCAGATCGCGATCATGCACCAGGAGCTGGTGGAGAAACGCCGCTGGCTGTCCGAGCGGCGTTTTCTGCATGCGCTGAACTACTGCATGTTGCTGCCCGGGCCGGAGGCGCAGCAGTTGGCCACCTATATCGGCTGGCTGCTGCACCGCACCTGGGGCGGGGTGATCGCCGGGGTGCTGTTCGTGCTGCCGTCGCTGCTGATCCTGATCGTCCTGTCCTGGGTCTATATCGCCTTCGGCGACGTGCCGCTGGTGGCCGGGATCTTCTACGGCATCAAGCCGGCGGTGACCGCCATCGTGGTGCAGGCGGCCTGGCGCATCGGCGGCCGCGCGCTGAAGAATCGCTGGCTGTGGGCGATTGCCGCGGCGGCCTTCGTCGCCATCTTCGTGCTGCAGCTGCCGTTCCCGCTGATCGTGCTCGGCGCCGCGCTGCTCGGTTATCTCGGCGGGCGCCTGGCGCCGCAGCATTTTGCCGTCGGCGGCGGCCACGGGGCGGCGGACAAGTCCTATGGCGCGGCGCTGATCGACGACGACACGCCACCGCCGGCGCATACCCGCTTTCGTTGGCCGCGCCTGGCGCTGATCCTGCTGGTGGGCGCTGCGCTGTGGCTGCTACCCATGGGCCTGCTCACCGCGCTGTTCGGCTGGGACGGCAGCCTGACGCAGATGGGCTGGTTCTTCACCAAGGCCGCGCTGCTAACCTTCGGCGGCGCCTACGCGGTGCTGCCCTACGTCTACCAGGGCGCCATCGGCCATTACGGCTGGGTGACGCCGACGCAGATGATCGACGGCCTGGCCCTGGGCGAGACCACGCCGGGGCCGCTGATCATGGTGGTGGCCTTCGTCGCCTTCGTCGGCGCCTATGGGCAGCCGGTGTTCGGCGCCGACTCGGCCTTCGCCAGTGGCGCGCTGGCGGCCTGCCTGGTCACCTGGTTCACCTTCCTGCCGTCGTTTCTGTTCATCCTCGCCGGCGGGCCGCTGGTGGAGTCGACCCATGGCGAGCTGAAGTTCACCGCGCCGCTGACCGGCATCACCGCGGCGGTGGTCGGGGTGGTCCTCAACCTGGCGCTGTTCTTCGGTTACCACGTGCTCTGGCCGGAGGGCTTCGCCGGCCGCTTCGACTGGCCTTCGGCGCTGATCGCCCTGGGCGCGGCGCTGGCCCTGTTCATGTTCAAGCGCGGGGTGATCGAGACCATCGCCGGTTGCGCCCTGGTCGGCCTGGCGGTGCATCTGCTGCTATAGGGTCAATGCCAGGCGCAGCCGGTCCCTGTGCTGCAGGCCGTGCTCGAACAGCGGCTCGGGGTAGTGGGTGAGGAAGTAATCCGGCTCCACCGCCACCACGCGAAAGCCGGCGCGCTGGTAGAAGGTCAGCTGGTGGCCGAAACTGCCGGTGCCCAGCTCCAGGCGCCGCGCGCCCAGTAGTCGGGACTGGGTGATGGCGTCGTCCAGCAGCAGGCGGCCGATGCCCTGGCCCTGGTGCTCGGGCGCCACGGCGATGTTCATCAGCTCCCAGGTGTCGGGCGTCAGCGCTTTGAGCAGGTAGACGCCGACGGTTGTTCGGCCCAGGCGTGCCACCACGCAGTGGCAGTCGTGCAGATAGCCGGCGATGGTCTCTGTGCTGGGATCGGCTTCCAGCAAAAGGTGCATCGGCGCCTGGTCCCCGGGGACGCTGTGCAGGCTCGGGTTGGGCATAGGGCGGTTCCATCCGTTTCGTTTAAATAGCTTTAAGTTATAAATAAATTTTTATTTATTCTTTTTGTTTCTCTGCGTTCCTCAGCATAGTGAGCCCCACGCAAGCCACTGGCACAGGAGCGCCACCATGAGTATTCGTCTGGGCGACATCGCCCCCGACTTCGAACAGGATTCCAGCGCAGGCCGCATTCGTTTCCACGACTGGCTGGGCGACAGCTGGGGCATCCTCTTCTCCCACCCGGCCGACTTCACCCCGGTGTGCACCACCGAACTGGGCTTTACCGCCAAGCTCAAGGACGAATTCGCCCAGCGCGGCGTCAAGGCCATCGCCCTGTCGGTCGACCCGGTGGATTCGCACCTCAAATGGATCGACGACATCAACGAGACGCAGCACACCGCGGTCGACTTCCCGATCATCGCCGATGCCGACCGCAAGGTCTCGGGCCTCTACGACCTGATCCACCCGAACGCCAACGACACCCTGACCGTGCGTTCGCTGTTCGTCATCGACCCGCACAAGAAGGTGCGCCTGACCATCACCTATCCGGCCAGCACCGGGCGCAACTTCCACGAGATCCTGCGCGTGGTCGATTCGCTGCAGCTGACCGACAACTACAAGGTGGCCACCCCGGCCAACTGGCAGGACGGTGACGAGGTGGTGATAGTGCCGTCGCTCAAGGACGAGGCCGAGATCGCCGAGCGCTTCCCCAAGGGCTATCGCGCCGTGAAGCCGTACCTGCGCCTGACCCCGCAGCCGAATCGCTAAGGACTGACCATGCATGTCGTGTTGCTGTCCGGCAGCCCCGCGGCGCGTTCGCGCACCGAAGTGCTGCTGGACCATGTGCGCCGGCGTCTGGAGGCGCAGCAGGTGGAAGTGAGCCTGCTGCGGGTGCGCGATTTTCCCGCCGAGGATCTGCTGCATGCGCGCTTCGACAGCCCGGCGGTGCAGCAGCTGCAGGCCGTGGTGGCCAGCGCCGATGGTTTGGTGGTCGGCACGCCGGTGTACAAGGCGTCCTTCACCGGCGCGCTGAAGGTGCTGCTGGACCTGCTGCCCGAGCGGGCCCTGGCGCACAAGGTGGTGCTGCCGCTGGCCAGTGGCGGCAGCCCGGCGCATCTGCTGGCGGTGGATTACGCGCTCAAGCCGGTGCTGGCCGCGCTGAAGGCGCAGGAAATGCTCTCCGGCGTGTTCGCCGTGGACCAGCAGATCGCCTACCCGGAAGGCGGCGAGCCTGCGCAGCTCGACGAGGAGCTGCGCGAACGCCTCGACGAGTCGGTCGAACAGCTGCTCGCCGCACTGGCGCGGCGGCCGCAACCGATCGATCCGAAGCTGTTGAACGACCGGCTGGTAAACGCCCGCTGGAGTATTTGATCCACCCGTAATACCCCGCCTTACTCGCCCGCCAACGGGCAAGCAGGCCCACACTCAACTTGCAAAGGAGGTCGCCATGGGCGCCAACACTTTGCGTCGGAGTCTGGTCGCCCTGTTTGCCGCGGCCATTTCCTTCGGCGCCATCGCTCAAGCTCAAGCCGAGACGCTGCGGATCGGTTATCAGAAATACGGCACCCTGGTGCTGCTCAAATCCAGCGGTGCGTTGGAGAAGCGCCTGGCCGCACAGGGCGTCAAGGTACAGTGGACCGAGTTCCCGGCCGGCCCGCAGCTGCTCGAAGGGCTCAACGTGGGCTCCATCGACTTCGGCACCACGGGCGAGACGCCGCCGGTATTCGCCCAGGCCGCCGGTGCCGACCTGCTCTACGTGGCGTTCGAGCCGCCGGCGCCGCTCAGCGAGGCGATTCTGCTGCCCAAGGATTCACCGATCAAAACGGTGGCCGAACTCAAGGGCAAGAAGGTCGCCCTGAACAAGGGCTCCAACGTGCATTACCTGCTGGTGCGCGCGCTGGAGGAAGCCGGTCTGAGCATCACCGATATCACCCCCGTGTACCTGCCGCCGGCCGATGCCCGCGCCGCCTTCGAGCGTGGCAGCGTCGATGCCTGGGTGATCTGGGACCCCTTCCAGGCTGCCGCCGAACAGCAACTGCAGGCCCGTACCCTGCGCGACGGCCAGGGCCTGGTGAGCAACCACCAGTTCTACCTGGCCGCGCGCCCCTTCGCCGAAAAGCATCCCGAGGTGGTGGTCGCCCTGGTGGAAGAAATCCGCAAGACCGGCGAGTGGACCCGCGCCAACGTCGACCAGGCCACCGCCCAGGTTGCACCGCTGCTGGGCCTGTCCCCCGAGATCACCCGCACCGCGGTGCAGCGGCAGAGCTACGGCGCGCAGCTGATCACCGCCGAGGTGGTGAGTGCGCAGCAGAAGATCGCCGACACCTTTAGCGAGCTGAAGCTGATCCCCAAGCGCTTGAGCATTGCCGAGGTGATCTGGCGGCAGCCGGCCAAGGTCGCCCAGGCGCAATAGAACCCTCACCCCCAGCCCCTCTCCCGGCGGGAGAGGGGAGCGAACCCAAGGAGACCCCTCCATGAGCCTCAATATCTTCTGGTTCCTGCCTACCCATGGTGATGGCAAGTACCTGGGCACCGCCGAAGGCGCCCGTGCCGTCGACCACGGCTACCTGGCGCAGATCGCCCAGGCCGCCGACCGCCTCGGCTACGGCGGCGTGCTGATCCCGACCGGGCGTTCCTGCGAGGACTCCTGGCTGGTGGCGGCCTCGCTGATCCCGGTGACGCAGACCCTGAAGTTCCTGGTCGCCCTGCGCCCGGGGATCATTTCGCCGACCGTGGCCGCGCGCCAGGCGGCGACCCTGGATCGCCTGTCGAACGGCCGTGCGCTGTTCAACCTGGTGACCGGCGGCGACCCGGACGAGCTGGCCGGCGACGGTCTGCACCTGTCGCACGCCGAACGCTATGAGGCCTCCGTCGAGTTCACCCGCATCTGGCGCCGCGTGCTGGAGGGCGAAACCGTCGACTACGCCGGCCAGCACATCCAGGTGAAGGGCGCCAAGCTGCTCTACCCGCCGATCCAGCAGCCGCGTCCGCCGCTGTATTTCGGCGGTTCCTCCGACGCGGCGCAGGACCTGGCCGCCGAGCAGGTCGAGCTGTACCTGACCTGGGGCGAGCCGCCGGCCGCGGTGGCCGAGAAGATCGCCCAGGTGCGCGAGAAGGCGGCCAGGCAGGGCCGTGAAGTGCGCTTCGGCATTCGCCTGCACGTGATCGTGCGCGAGACCAATGAGGAAGCCTGGGCTGCGGCGGATCGCCTGATCAGCCATCTGGACCAGGACACCATCGACCGCGCCCAGGCCTCGCTGGCGCGTTTCGATTCGGTCGGCCAGCAGCGCATGGCCGCCCTGCACGGCGGCAAGACCGACAACCTGGAGGTGTCGCCGAACCTCTGGGCCGGTGTCGGCCTGGTGCGCGGCGGCGCCGGCACCGCCCTGGTGGGCGACGGCCCGACCGTGGCGGCGCGGGTCAGGGAGTACGCGGAGCTCGGCATCGACACCTTCATCTTTTCCGGCTACCCGCATCTGGAGGAGTCGTACCGCGTCGCCGAGCTGCTGTTCCCGCACCTGGACGTGGCCCAGCCGCAGCGTCCGGAGAGTCGCGGCTACGTCAGCCCGTTCGGCGAAATGATCTCCAGCGACATTTTGCCGAAGGCGGCTTCGGCGAGCTGAAAGCATCCCGCTCGCTCCCACGGCGGTCCGCAAATGCAATCCGGGAACAGAAACACAGGATTCTTCGAGGCAACCATGAGCAACACGACCCTTAACACATTGGCCCTGCGCGCCGCGCCCTGGGCCTTGCCCCTGGGGCTGCTGGCCGCCTGGCAGCTGGCGGTGGCCAGCGGCTGGCTGTCCAGCCGCATCCTGCCGGCGCCCAGCGCGGTGCTCGCCGCCGGCTGGGAGCTGCTGGCCTCCGGCGAAATCTGGCAGCACCTGGCGATCAGCGGCCAGCGCGCCGGCATCGGCTTCGCCATCGGAGGCGGCATCGGCCTGCTGCTGGGCTTTATCACCGGCCTGTCGAAATGGGGTGAGCGCTTTCTCGACAGCTCGGTGCAGATGATCCGCAACGTGCCGCACCTGGCGCTGATCCCGCTGGTGATCCTGTGGTTCGGCATCGACGAGGCGGCCAAGGTGTTCCTGGTCGCGCTCGGCACCCTGTTCCCCATCTACCTCAACACCTACCACGGCATCCGCAACGTCGACCCGGCGCTGGTGGAGATGGCGCGCAGCTATGGCCTGTCCGGTTTCGCCCTGTTCCGCCAGGTGATCCTGCCCGGTGCGCTGCCGTCGATCCTGGTCGGCGTGCGCTTCGCCCTGGGCTTTATGTGGCTCACGTTGATCGTCGCCGAGACCATCTCCGCCAGCAGCGGCATCGGCTACCTGGCGATGAACGCCCGCGAGTTCCTGCAGACCGACGTGGTGGTGCTGGCGATCCTGCTCTACGCGCTGCTCGGCAAGCTGGCCGACGTCGCGGCCAGGGGCCTGGAGCGCGTGTGGCTGCGTTGGCACCCGGCCTACCAGGCCAAGGCAGGTGGGCAATGACGGCACTGCACAGCATCCGTCAGGGCATTCCCCTGGCGATCGAGAAGATCGAGAAATCCTTCGGCGAGCGCCGGGTGCTCAAGGGCATCGACCTGCATATCCCGGCCGGCCAGTTCGTCGCCGTGGTCGGCCGCAGCGGCTGCGGCAAGAGCACCTTGCTGCGCCTGCTGGCCGGGCTGGATCAGCCCAGCGGCGGTCAGCTGCTGGCCGGCAGCGGTGCGCTCAACGCGGTGCGCGAGGACATCCGCCTGATGTTCCAGGATGCGCGCCTGCTGCCCTGGAAGCGGGTGATCGACAACGTCGGCCTGGGCCTGTCCGGCAACTGGCGTCAGCAGGCCGAGGAAGCCCTGGCCGCGGTCGGCCTGGCCGATCGCGCGGGTGAGTGGCCGGCGGCGCTGTCCGGTGGGCAGAAGCAGCGCGTGGCGCTGGCCCGGGCGCTGATCCATCGCCCGCGCCTGCTGCTGCTCGACGAGCCGCTGGGCGCGCTGGATGCGCTGACCCGCATCGAGATGCAGCAACTGATCGAGCGCCTGTGGCAGCAGCATGGCTTCACCGTGCTGCTGGTCACCCACGACGTCGCCGAGGCGGTGGCCGTGGCGGATCGGGTGATCCTGATCGAGGACGGCCAGATCGGCCTCGACCTCGACGTGCAACTGCTGCGTCCGCGCCCGCACGGCTCGCCGCTGCTGGCCGCGCTGGAAGCGCGCGTGCTCGACCGGGTGCTGGCGCAGCCGGAGCTGCCGACGCCGCCCGACCCCCTATCACCCCTGCCCACGCAATTGCGCTGGGCACTGTGAAGCCGTAGCCCGGACTCTGTCCGGGGCGGCCCCAAGACTCCCCGGAGTGCATCCGGGCTACATCAGTGGACCATCAGGAGCAACACCATGACCATCAAAGCCATCAACGTGCGTAACCAGTTCAAGGGCAGCATCAAGGAGATCGTCATCGGCGACGTGCTGTCGGAGATCGACGTGCAGACCGCCGCCGGCATCGTCACCTCGGTGATCACCACCCGTTCCGTGCGCGAGCTGGAACTGCAGGTGGGCAGCGAAGTGATCGCCTTCGTCAAATCCACCGAGGTGTCCATCGCCAAGCTCTGAGGGCCCGTGCCGGGCGCGGCTCATTCGGCCAGGCGCACCTGGTTGCGGCCGCCGTGCTTGGCCGCGTACAGCGCCTTGTCGGCGCGTTCGCGCAGTTGCTCGGCGTCGCTGTGCACGTCGGTGCCGGCGATGCCGACGCTGAGGGTGCAGGAGAACTCGCCGCCCTCGGCGATAAAGCGCAGCTCGGCGAAGCGCTGGCGGATCTCGTCGAGGATCAGCCTGGCCTGCTCCGGCGGGCAGTCCGGCAGCACCGCGAGGAACTCCTCGCCGCCGTAGCGCCCCAGGCTGTCGATGCGCCGCAGGCGCTGGCGCAGCAGGTTGGCCAGGGCGCGGATGACGTTGTCGCCGGCAGCGTGGCCGTGGCTGTCGTTGACCCGCTTGAAGTGGTCGATGTCGAGCATCGCCACGCTGGCGCGGTCGCCGCTGCGCAGCGCGCGCTCCAGTTCGATGGCCACCTGTTCCTTGATGTCGCCGTGCTTGAGCAGGCCGGTCAGGCTGTCGCGGGCCAGGGCGTTGGACAGCAGGCGGGCGCGCTGGGCGCGGGAGAACACCGTGGCGACCAGGGCATGATCGGAGATGGGTTTGCTGACGAAGTCGTCGCCGGCCTTGATCAGCGCGCTCATCTGCTTGGCGATGTCGGTTTCCGCCGACAAGTAGATGATCGGGATGCGCAGCCAGTCGTCGTTGCAGCGGATGATCTGCGCCAGCTCCGGGCCGGTGCAGTCGGGCATGTTGACGTCGAGCAGCACCACCTCGGGGTTGAAGTCGCGCAGGTGGGCGAAGATCTGCGCCGGCTCGCGCAGCACCTCCACCAGCATGCCGGCGCCGCGCAGCACCAGGCTGTAGCGGCTGGCCAGGTCCTGGTCGTCGTCGACGATCAGCACCCGGTAGGGCTCGCCGTGCTGCTGGGCGAAGCAGCGCTCCAGGCGGCTCTCCAGCTGCGGGATGTCCACCGGCTTGGCGAAGAAGCCCAGGGCGCCGGCGCGCACCGCCTGCAGCTGGGTGGCGAAGTCGTCCTGCTGGGTCAGCACCAGCAGCGGCAGCGGCGCGTCCAGGCGCTGTTGCAGGCGCGCGGCGTAGTCCAGGCCGCTGCAGCTTTCCCCGGGCAGGTTGACGTCGACGATCAGCGCGTCCGGCAGGTGCTGCTGCAGGGCGGCGTCGAGGCCGGCGATGGAGTTGAAGTGCTCGGCCTGGTAGCCGAAGTTGTTCAGCGTCAGGCGCATGCTTTCGCCCGCCGCGGCCTCTTCCTCGAGGATGTAGATGTGCCGGCTGCCGCTATCGCTGCGCGTCGCCTTGCGCGCCGGGCGCGGCGCTTCGCCGACGGCGGTCGCGGCCAGCGGCTGGTTGCCCAGTTGCTGCAGCGCCGCGACGAACTCGCCGAGGCCCTGCTGCTGGCGCTGCAGGCGTTCCAGCCAGCGCTCGGCCTGCTGCTCCAGCTCGCGCGCCTGCTGGCCGAGCTGGACGAAGCCGAAGGTGCCGGCGCTGCCGGCCAGGCGGTGCAGCTGCTCGCGCAGGGCTTGCAGCAGGCGCTGGCGTTCGTCGGCGGCGGCGTCGAGCAACTGCCCGGCCTGCTGCGCCAGCTGCGGCAGCTCCTGGCGCAGGCGCTCGGCGAACTGCTGGCCGAGCTGCTGCAGGTGCTGCTGCAGGGCCTGGGGAATGGCATTGCCTTCGTGCTTATCCATGGCGCTGGCTCCAGATCTGGCGCACCTGGGCGGCGAGCTGCATGGGGTCGAAGGGTTTCACTATCACGTCGCGCGCGCCCAGGCTGCGGTAATGCGCCACTTCGCCGGGCTGCACCTTGGCGGTCATGAAGGCCACCGGGATCTCGCCGATGTCGACCAGCGCGCGCAGCCGCTCCAGGGTCTGCGGGCCGTCCATGCCGGGCATCATCACGTCGAGCAGGATGAAGTCGGGGGCGAAGCCCTGTACCTGGTCGAGGGCCTCCTGACCGCTGGCGCAGCTGAGCACCTGGAAGCCACCGACGGCCTCCAGGGCGACCTTGGCCACGGCCTGGATCGACGGGTCGTCCTCGACGTGGAGGATGCGCTTGAGTTCAGTCATGGCCGGTCTCCTTGGCGGGTAGCAGGCGAGTGAGCAGCTGCAGCAAGTGTTGTCCATCGTTGCGCGATTTGGCCAGCGCGGTGCGTACCTTGGCCAGCTGGGCGCCGTCCAGCTCGCTGGCCGAGAGCACCACCACCGGCAGTTGCGGCTGGCTGCGGCGCAGTTCCTCGACCAGCTCCAGACCGTTGCCGTCGGGCAGGCCGAGGTCGAGCAGGACCAGGTCGAAGGGTGGGCCGGCGAGCAGGCGGCGGGCCTGGGCGAGGTTCTCGGCGGCGACGAACTCGGCCAGTTCGCGGCCCTGTTCGGCGACCACCTGGCGCAGGTCGTGGTCGTCCTCGACGTGCAACACCCGCGGTCTTTCCGGCAGGCCGCGCAGGGCGCGGGCCAGGCTGTCGAGCAGGCGCTGCGGGTCGATCGGCTTGCTCAGCCAGTCCAGCGCCGGCACGCCGCCGCCGAGTGCCAGGCGGCCCTGTTCGCAGGCGGCCGAGACTACCAGGATCGGCAGCTCGCGGTAGCGCGCATCGGCGCGCAGCTCGCGCACCAGCTGCAGGCCGTCGCCGTCCGGCAGCTTGAGGTCGAGGCTGATCGCCGCCGGACGCTCGGCGGCCAGGGCGCGGCGTGCCTCGGCCAGGCTGTGCGCCAGGCGCACGCGGTAGCCGGCATGCTCCAGCAGCTGACGCAGCAGCGCGGCGATGTCCGGTTCGTCCTCGACCACCAGCAGGCCGGGATGCGCGCCATCGGTGGCCGCTGCCGGCGGATCGGCGAGCAGGGCCAGCTCGAACCAGAAGCTGGCACCCTGGCCCTCGACGGAGTCGAAGCCGATCTGCCCGCCCATGCGCTCGATCAGCTCCTTGCTGATCGCCAGGCCGAGGCCGGTGCCGCCCTTCTTGCGGCTGTCGCTGGCGTCGGCCTGGGAGAACTTGGCGAAGACGCGCTCGCGGAAGGCCGCGGCGATGCCCGGGCCGCTGTCGCTGACCGCGACCCGTACCCGCGCGTCGCGGCGCTCGGCGTGCAGCAGCACCTCGGCGCCGGGCGGCGAGTACTTCACCGCGTTGGAGAGGAAGTTGGCCAGCACCTGCTGCAGGCGCATGGCGTCGACCCGCACCCGCAGCGGCGGGCACTCGGCCAGGCGCAACTGCACCTGGTGCTGGGCGGCATAGGCCTGGTTGCTGGCCAGGGCCTCCGCCAGCTGCTCGGCGAGCGCGCAGGGCTGCAGGTCGAACTGCATCTTGCCGGCCTCCAGCTTGTCCATGTCGAGCAGGTCGTTGATCAGGTGGCTGAGGCGCTGGCTGTTGGCCTGGGCGATGCCGAGCATCTGCTGCATGCCCGCCGGCACCGCGCCGAGGGCGCCGCCGTTGATCAGGCCGAGCGAGCCGGCGATGGCGGTCAGCGGCGTACGCAGCTCGTGGCTGACGGTGGAGACGAACTCGCTTTTCAGCCGCTCGATGCGCTTGGCCTCGCTCTGGTCCATGGTGGTGCCGGTGATGCGCAGCGGATAGCCGTCGGCGCCGCGCTGGATATAGCCGCGCAACAGCACCGGCAGCGGCGTGCCGTCGACGCACAGCAGGCGGCAGTCGATGGTGAAGTAGGTGGCACCCTGGCGCAGCGCCTGCATCAGGCTGGCACGCGCCGCCGCCAGGTCGTCCGGGTGCACCAGGCGCTCCCAGCCCAGCGGGTCGTCGGCGAAGCCGGGCGGGCCCTGTTCGGGGTGGCCGAGCATCTGCCAGCCGCGCGCCGAGGCGAAGAAGCTGCCGGCCTTGAGGTCGATGTCCCACCAGCCGTCGTTGCTGCCCTTGAGCGCCAGGGCCAGGCGTTCCTCGCTCAGGCGCAGCTGCTCGGTGATGCGGTCGGCCAGTTGCTGCACCTGCTCGCGGCGTTGGCCGAGGCTGCTGACCAGGAAGAACAGCAGCAGGCCGATGCAGCCGCCGAGCGCCAGCAGCGAGCTCTCGCCGCGGTGGGCGTCGGCGAGAAAGCCCGGGGCATGGTGAAAGTGCAGGCGCCAGCTTTGGCCGAACAGCTCCAGCTGGCGCTGGACGGCGGCCGGTGTGCTGGCCGGGGTATCGCCGCGGCTGCTGTAGAGCAGCTCGCCGGCCACGGCGGCGGGGCTGGCGTAGAGCTCGAAGTCCAGCTCGCGCTGGCGGCCGCCGAGGATGCCGTGCATCAGGTCGTGCACCCGGTAGGGGCTGTAGGCGAAGCCGCGCAGGGCGGTCAGGCGTTGCTCGGGGCTGTCCAGCGGCTGCCCCGGCCAGTACACCGGCACGTACAGCAGCAGGCCCGGCTGCACCCGGCCGTGGGTTTCCTGGACCAGGGTGACGCGCCCGGACAGACGGCTCTGGCCGCTGCGCGCGGCATCCAGCATGGCGGCCCGGCGCACCGGTTCGGCGAGCATGTCGAAGCCGAAGGCGGCCAGGTTGCGCCCGGCGAACGGCTCGATATAGCGGACGGCGCTGTACAGCGGGCGCTGGCCGAACGGGCGCACGCGGAAGTTGATAAAGCCCTCGGTGCGCAGCGCGGTTTCGAAGGAGGGCAACTGCTCGGCGCGCAGCACCTGGCTGAAGCCCAGGCCCTGGATGCCCGGGTAGCGCTCGTCCAGGCGCAGGCGCTCGGCGTAGAGACGCCAATCGTCTCGGCCGACCTCGTCGCTGGCGTCGAGCAGGGCGGCGGCGCCGAGCAGGATGCTTTCCTGATTCTGCATGCGCTGGACTATGGCCTCGCTCAGCTCGTCGGCGAGCAGCTCGAGTTGGCGCGCGGCGGCTTCGCCCTGGCTCTGGCGCAGGTTGTGCCAGGCCAGCAGCGTGGCGCCGAGGGCCAGCGCCAGCACGCCCCAGGCCAGCAGATTGGCGCGGCCGAACAGCTGGCCGAGCAGCTGCAGACGCAGCCCGTTGGCGTTACTCATGGTTGCCCCCGGCCAGTGGCAGGTCGAACCAGAAGGTGCTGCCCTGGCCCAGCGTCGAGTCGAAGCCGATCTGCCCGCCCATGCGTTCGACCAGCTCCTTGCTGATCGCCAGACCGAGGCCGGTGCCGCCCTGCTGGCGGGTATCGCCGGCATCGGCCTGGGCGAACTTGCTGAAGATGCGCGGCTGGAAGCTCTCGGCGATGCCCTGGCCATGGTCGCGCACGCTGATCCGCACCCAGCCCTCACGCGGCACGGCACTCAGCTCCACGCGCTGGCCGGCGGCGGAGAACTTGGCGGCGTTGGCCAGCAGGTTGGCCAGCACCTGCTCCAGGCGCTGGGCATCGGCCAGCACCTGGCAGTCGGCGCCGGGCAGCAGGCGCAGCTGCACCCGATGGCGCTCGGCATAGGGCTGGTTGCTTTGCAGCGCCTGCGCCAGCAGCGCGCGCAGGGCCAGCGGCTGCAACTCGAGGCGCATCTTGCCGGCGACCAGCTTGTCGATGTCGAGCAAATCGTCGATCAGCTTGCGCAGGCGCTGGCTGTTGCTCTGGGCGATCTCCAGCATCTGCTGCATGGCCTCCGGCACCGCGCCGAGGGCGCCGCCGTTGATCAGGCCGAGCGAGCCGGCGATGGCGGTCAGCGGGGTGCGCAGCTCGTGGCTGACGGTGGAGACGAACTCGTTCTGCAGCTGCTCGCCGCGCTTGCGTTCGCTGATGTCGCTGATGAAGCCGTGCCAGAGGACGTCGCCGCCGGGCAGGCGCTGCGGCGCGGCGCGCCCCTCGACCCACAGCGGGCCGTGCAGCGGGTGCAGCACGCGGTATTCCTGGTGCCAGGTGCTCAGGTCTTGCGCCGAGCGGGCGATGGCCGCGCGCACCTGCGCCACGTCGTCCGGGTGCAGGCGGGCGAGGGCCGGTGCGGCGTCCTCGGCGACCTCCTCGGGGGCGCAGCCGTAGATATCCAGGATGCCGGCGCTGGCATAGGGAAAGCAGCTGCTGCCGTCGGCGCGCAGCAGGTACTGGTAGACCATCCCCGGCAGCTGCGCGGCGATGCGCTGCAGGCGCAGGCGCGCCTCGTCGCGCTGGCTGAGGTCGTTGGCCACCAGCAGGTAGCCCTGCAGCGCCTGCTCCTCGGCGCGGATCGGCGACAGGTTCAGGCGTACCGGCAGGCTCTGCCCGCCGCGCGTGCGCAGGCGCCCCTCGGCGCTCTGCGGGCCGTTGGCGCAGGCGGCGCAGAGGCGCTCGAACTGGCCGGCCTCGACCAGCAGGCGCGGCATGTGCTGGCCGCTCAGGGCCGCGGCCGAATGCTCCAGCAGCTGCTGCGCCTCGGGGTTGCTGCGCAGCACCCGGCCCTGCGGGTCGAGCACCAGCACCGCGCTGCCGGCGTTGTCCAGCATGGCCTGGTGCATGGCGCTCTGCTCGGCCTGGCGGCGCGCCTGCAGACGCAGCTCGAACAGCTCGCCGGTGAGCCGCGCCAGGTGCTGCAGCTGCTGGCGCTGGTGCGCATCGAGGTGGCGCGGCTGGCGGTCGATCACGCACAGGGTGCCGAGGGCCAGGCCGTGGCGGTCGTGCAGCGGCATGCCGGCGTAGAAGCGGATATGCGGTGCGGCGGTGACCAGCGGGTTGTCGCGAAAGCGCGCATCGTCCAGGGCGTTGTCCACTTCCAGCGGCGCGTCGGCGGCCACGGCGTGGGCGCAGAAGGCCAGTTCGCGCGCGGTCTGCTCGGCGTCCAGGCCGACCCGGCTCTTGAACCACTGGCGCTCGGCGTCGATCAGCGAGATCAGCGCGATGGGGGTGGCGCAGATCTGCGCGGCCAGCGCGGTGATGTGGTCGAACAGCGTCTCGGCCGGGGTGTCGAGCAGCTCCAGGGCCTGCAGCGCGGCCAGCCGCTGCTGCTCGTTGTGGGGGATCGGCGCTTGGCTCATGTCTCGCTCCCGGTGATGGGCAGTTCGAACCAGAAGCAGGCGCCCCGGCCTTCGCGCGCGTCGAAGCCGATATGCCCGCCCATGCGTTCGACGATTTCCTTGCAGATTGCCAGGCCCAGGCCGGTGCCGCCCATTTGCCGGGTGTCGCCGGCGTCGGCCTGGGAGAACTTGCTGAAGATGCGCGGCTTGAAGGCGTCGGGGATCCCCGGGCCTTGGTCGGTGACGGCGACCCGCAGCACCTCGGCGTTGCGCTGCAGGCGCACCTCGACCTGGCTGCCGGGCGGCGAGAACTTGGCCGCGTTGGATAGCAGGTTGGCCATCACCTGGGCCAGGCGCTGGGCGTCGACGCGCACCGCCGCGTCGCCTTCGACCTGCAGCCGCAGGCGTACCCGGTGCTGGTCGGCATAGGGCTGGTTGTGCAGCAGCGCCTGCTCCAGCAGTGGTTGCAGCGGCTGCGCCTGCAGCTCGAAGTGCATCTTGCCGGCCACCAGCTTGTCCATGTCGAGCAGGTCGTTGATCAGCTCGCTGAGGCGCTGGCTGTTGCTCTGCGCGATGGTCAGCATCTGCTGCATGGCGTCCGGCACCGCGCCGAGGGCGCCGCCGTTGATCAGGCCGAGCGAGCCGGCGATGGCGGTCAGCGGGGTGCGCAATTCGTGGCTGACGGTGGAGACGAATTCGTTCTTCATCTGCTCGATGCGCTTGCGCTCGGCAATGTCGCGGATCACCGCGATGAAGCGGCGCTGGCCCTGGTGACTGATCTGCGACACCGCCAGCTCCATGGCGAAGCGCTCGCCGCTGCGCCGCAGACCCTCCAGCTCGCGACTCTGGCCGACCACCCAGGCCTCGTCGGTACGCAGGTAGCGCTGGATGTAACCGTCGTGGGCACTGCGGTAGGGCTCGGGCATCAGCAGGCTGACGTTGCGCCCGGCCACCTCGGCGTGGCGGTAGCCGAAGATGTGCTCGGCGGCGTGGTTGAAGGTCTCGATGCGGCCCGTCTCGTCGATGGTGACGATGGCGTCGATGACGTTGTCGAGCAGGGTGCGCAGGTAGTGCTCGCGCTCGCGCACCGCGCGTTCGGCGGCGACGCGGTCGCTGAAGTCCTGGATCTGCGCGACGAAGTGCACCGGCCGGCCCTCGCCGTCACGCACCAGCGACACGCTGAGCAGCACCCAGAGCACCTGGCCCTGCTTGTCCAGGTAGCGCTTCTCCATCTGGTAGGCGTTGATCCGTCCGGCCAGCAGGTCCTGGGCGTTCTCCAGGTCGGCGTCGAGGTCCTCGGGATGGGTGACGGACTGGTAGGAGGTGGCCAGCAGTTCCTCGCGCGGGTAGCCGAGCATCTGGCACAGCGCGTCGTTGACCTCCAGCCAGCGGCCGTCCGGGGCGACCAGGGCCATGCCCTGCGGCGCGGTGGTGAAGGCGTTGCGAAAGCGCTGCTGGCTCAGGCGCAGCTCGTCCTCGATGGCCTGGCGCTCGCTGATGTCCCGGATGAAGCCGTCGACCCACAGCAGCCGGCCCTGGCTGTCGTACTCGCCGCGGCCCTTCTCGCGCACCCAGACGTTGTGGCCGTCGGCGTGGCGCAGGCGGTAGGTCAGTTCGAAGATTTCCTGGCGCTCGATGGCCTCGCCGGCACGGTAGGTGATGGCCAGGTCGTCGGGGTGGACGATGCTGGAGAAGCTGCGCACGCGGTTGTCGATGAAGTCGCTGGGCGGGTAGCCGCTGAGGCTGAGGATCTCCTCGCTGACGTAGCGCATGCTCCAGTCGGCGTCGTTGGCGCAGCGGTAGACCACCCCGGGCAGGTTGGCGACCAGGCCGCGGAAGCGGCTCTCGCTCTTCTGCAGCGCGCGGGTGGCCTGCTGCAGTTCGCCGATGTCGCTGGCGATGCCGAGGAAGCCGGTGATCTGGCCGTTGCCGTCGAACATGGCGCTGACGGTCAGGTTGACCGGGCGCAGGCTGCCGTCCTGGCAGCGGTAGGTCCATTGGCGGGTTTCCGGCTCGCCGCCGCGGGGGTTGTGCACGAACACCTCGAAACCTTCGACGGGGCGGCCTGCCTGCGCGCTCAGTTCGGCGGCGCGCGCCTGCATCTCCTCGGCGAGGTGGAACACCGCCGGGGTCTGCTTGCCGATCATCTCTGCGGCGCTATAGCCGAGCAGGCGTTCGGCGCCGGAATTGAACAGGTTGATGCGGCCCTGCGGATCGGTGGCGATGATCGACACCCCGGTGGCCGAGTCGAGCAGCGCCTGCAGGTAGGCGCGCGCCTCGCGCACCGCCGCCTGCTGGTGCCGCATCAGGCGCTGGGTGCTGCGCTTGGTGGTGCGCAGCAGCACCAGCAGCAGGGCCTCGGCGCCGCACCAGGCGAGTAGCCACTTGACCACCAGCCAGCGCTTGTCGCTGCGGTGCAGGTCGAACTGCTCGCTGACGTCGCGCCACACCAGGGCCACGGCCTGCGGCGCGGCGGTCGGGTCGTGCCGCTGGCGGTAGCTGGTCAGGGCGATCTGGTTGAGCAGGTAGTGGCGTTCGCCGTCGGCCAGCAGGCGCACCGCATCGCCGGCGGCCGGCGACGGCAGCGCCTGCTGGCGTTGCCAGGTCCGCACCTGCGGCCGCGATGCGCCCATCAGCCGCCAGCGCTGCGGGTCGCGGGCCAGGCCGCGCAGCTCCTCGCCGCTGTCGGTGCCCAGCAGCAGGTCTTCGCGCAGCAGCAGGGCGACGCCGCTGCCGAGGTCGCGGTCGAGTTGGGCGAGGTCGTCGAGCACGCCCATGGCCACCTCGATGGCGCCGACCTGCAGCGGTGTGCCGGCGCCCTCGACCAGCAGCGGGGCGATGGCGCGCATGCCGATGCTGCCGCGGCTCAGGCCCAGGCCGGCCTGGCTGGTGGCGCTGCGCAGCGCTTCCAGCACCATCGGCCGCCAGCCGATCTGCAGGTCGCCGAAATGTTCGGGTTCGTGTACCCGCAGCAGCACCTTGATGTCCGGCGCTAGGTGCACGTAGAGGCGAAACGTCTGGTGCGCCTGCAGGTTGCGCCAGCGCGGCGCCAGACGGGTGTAGAGCTGGCTGCGGATACTGGCCAGGGCGTCCAGCTCGTTGGCCGGCAGGGCGTGGGCCTGGCGCACCAGCTCCACCACCCAGGCGTCGGCGGCGATGGTTTCGGCGAGCAGTTGGGCGCGTTCCTGCAGGCCGTGCTGGGTGCTGTGCAGAGCCATGCGCTGGACTTCCGCCTGCTTGTTCATCTGCAGTTGCCAGAGGGTCTCGCGCTCGTCCAGCGCCTGGCGCCCGAGAAAGGCGAAGAACAGCGCCAGGCACAGGCTGCCGCCGATCACTGCCCAGCGGCTGGCGTCCCAGTGGCTGGCAAGCCAGTGGCGGAGCAGGGCCAGGCGTCTCATCCGCTCGCCTCAGGCCAGCCCGGCGAGGCGGCGCAGGCGTTGCAGTTCCTGGTCGTCGGCGCCCTGCAGTTCGGCGCTGGCCAGGCGCATCAGGATCGGCTCGCGGCGGGTGTTGCCGGGCGCCAGGCCGTAGCAGGCGCCGATCAGCTCGCGCAGCGCTATGGGCAGGCGCCAGTGCGCCTTGAGCCGGTTGGCCAGTTCGCCGCTGTGCTGGCGCAGCGCCTGCTGCAGCTGTTCGTCGCTCAGCGCCAGGTCGCGCTGGCGCCACAGTTGCGCTTGCTGCAGCACGGCCAGCTCGCCCATGCGCTGCAGCAGGGCGGCGCTCTGCAGCGGCGCCGGGTCGAGGCGGCAGGCGCCGGCCAGTTCGCCGACGCGCTGGTGCAGGTGCAGCAGCGCCTGCGCCTGGGCCTGGCCGAGGGCCTGGAGCGCGGCGTCCTGCAGGCGCGCCGCCGGGCGCAGCGCCAGGCCCTGGATCAGGTTCAGCGCGGTGGCCGCACCCAGGCGCTGGACGGCTTCTGGCAGGCTGATACAGGGCTGCCCGGCGCTGTTGTAGACGGTGCTGTTGGCCGCGGCGATCAGCCGCGCCTGCACCGCCGGGTCCTGCTGCCAGTGCTCGCCGAGCTGCTGCAGGCTGCTCGGCGCGCCTGCGGCGCCATGCAGCTGCTGGTACAGCTCGTCGCGCAGCGGCAGGTCGAGGGCCTCGGCCGGCAGCTCGCCGAGGTGGCGAACGAAGTCGTCGTCGCTGTGTGACGCCGCCGGCGCGGCGTCGTCGGCGGGCAGCAGGCGCTGCAGGCAGTCGAGCACCTTGGGCACCTGGAACGGCTTGCTGATGAAGGCGCTGATGCCCAGCGGACGCACTTCCAGCACGCTGTCGCGGTCGGCGCGCGAGGTCACCATCAGCAGTGGCACCGCGCGGTCGCTGCGGCGCACCGCCTCGAGCAGACGGGTGCCGCTGCCGTCGGGCAGGTTCCAGTCGCAGATCACCAGTTGCGCCGCCTCCTGCTGCCAGGCGGCGAGGGCGTCGGCGACCCGCGTGCGGCAGTCGACCCGCGCCCCCGGGCGCAGGCTGAGGACGATCTGCTTGAGCAGATCGGCGATCCAGGGATCGTCTTCGAGGATCAGCACGCGCATGTTCAGTCTCCCGTGCTGGCCCGCTCAGCCTGGGTGGCTTCGGGCACGCCGATGGGCTGGCTGGGCACCGGCTGCGGACGGCCGAAATGGTAGCCCTGGCCGTAGTGGCAGCCGAGTTCGCGGAGGAAATCGGCCTGTGCGGCCTGTTCGATGCCTTCGGCCAGCACCTTGATCCCCAGGCTGTGGCCGAGGGCGATCACCGCGCGGGCGATGGCGGCGTCCTCGGCGTCGTCGGGCAGGCCGCGGACGAAGCTCTGGTCGAGCTTGAGCTTGTCCACCGGCAGGCGCTTGAGGCGCGCCAGCGAGCTGTAGCCGGTGCCGAAGTCGTCGATGGCCAGGCGCACGCCGAGCCCGCGTAGGCGGGTGAGCAGCAGCAGGGCGGCGTCGGGGTCTTCCATGATCGCGCTCTCGGTCACTTCCAGCTCCAGTTGCGCCGGCGCCAGGCCGGTGTCGGCCAGCACCTGGGCGACGTGCTGCTCCAGCTCGCCGCGGCCGAACAGGCGGCTGGAGACGTTCACCGCGACGAAGTGCAGCGCGCTGCCGGCGGCGTGCCAGCGCACCATCTGGCGGCAGGCCTGCTCCAGCACCCAGGCGTCGATGGCGCCGATCAGGCCGTTGTCCTCGGCGATCGGGATGAACTCGGCGGGCGACACCAGGCCGCGCTGCGGGTGCTGCCAGCGCACCAGCGCCTCCATGCCGACCGCGCTGCCGTCCTGCAAATCGTGCAGCGGCTGGTAGTAAACGCGCAGCTCCTGGTTGTCGAGGGCGTGGCGCAGGCTGCTGGCCAGCTCCACGCGCTGGCGGGCGTAGTCGGTCAGCTCCTGGACGTAGAAGGCGTAGCCCTCGCGGCCGCTGCTTTTGGCCTTGAACAGCGCCGAGTCGGCGTTGCGCAGCACCTGTTCGACGCTGGCGGCGTCGTCCGGGAACAGGCTGATGCCGATGCTGGCGCCGATGTACAGCTCGTGGCCGTGCAGGCGGAACGGCGCATCCAGGCAGCGCAGCAGGCGCTGCGCCAGCTCGGCGGCCTGGGGCGCCTCGGCGCAGTGCTCGCAGAGCAGGCCGAACTCGTCGCCACCCAGGCGCGCCAGGGTACTGGCGGCCGGCACCGCTGCCAGCAGGCGCTCGCCGACCTCCTTGAGCAGCAGGTCGCCGACGTTGTGGCCGAGGCTTTCGTTGATGTGCTTGAAGTGGTCCAGGTCGATCAGCAGCACCGCGCCGCGCAGCTGTTCGCCGGCGCTGCGCTCCAGGGCATGGGCGACCCGCTCGGTGAACAGCAGGCGGTTGGGCAGGTTGCTCAGCGGGTCGTGGTGGGCCAGGTAGTCCAGCTCGCGCTGCGAGCGCTTGAGCGCGGTGATGTCGGAAAACACCGCGACGTAGTGGCTGATGCGCCCCTGCTCGTCGTGAATGACGCGGATGCACTGCCACTGCGGGTAGATCTCGCCGCTCTTGCGCCGGTTCCACACCTCGCCGCTCCAGGCGCCGCGGCTGTGCAGGGCGTGCCACAGGCTGTGGTAGAAGGCCGCGTCGTGACGGCCGGACTTGAGCAGGCTGGGTTGCTGGCCGAGGATTTCCTCGGCGCTATAGCCGGTGATGCGGCTGAACGCCGGGTTGACGTGGACGATGCGCTGCTCGGGGTCGGTGACCAGCACGCCTTCCTGAGTGGCGTCGAACACCGCGGCGGCCTGGCGCAGGCTGTCCTCGTCGGCGCGGCGTTGGGTGATGTCGCTGGCCACGCCGATGAAGCGCTGCGGCTGACCTGCCTCGTCGCGCAGCAGGCGGCCGCGCGAGTGCAGCCAGCGGTAGCTGCCGTCGGCGTGGCGCATGCGGTAGATGTTCTCGTACTGCGCGCCGCTCATTTCCGCGTCGAGCGCCTGCAGCGCGCGTTCGCGATCCTCCGGGTGCAGGCGCGCGACCCAGGCCTCGCGGGTATCGCCGAGGGCCTGCGGGGTGAGGCCGAGCAGGGCGGCGTAGCCGTCGGAGAAGAACACCCGCTGGCTGGCGAAGTCCCAGTCCCACAGGCCGTCGCGGGTGGCATCCAGGGCCAGGCGCAGGCGTTCCTCGTTGTGCGCCAGCTGCAGCCGCGCGCGCCGATGGTGCCGGGCGTGGCGCTGCAGCACCAGGTACAGCAGGGCGCCGGTGAGAGCGACGAACAGCAGGCCCTTGAGCGACTGCAGGCGGTCCTGCTGGGCCGCGGACAGGCCGAGGGCGGCCAGCAGCTGGTCGCTGAGGAGAATCCACGAGGCGGCGAGCAGCAGATAGCCCAGGGTCAGGCGCAAGGCGGCGGTGTCGATACGCATGGGCAAGCGGCTACGCTCCCTGTAAATGCTGGGCAGTATAGATGTCCTGGAGGCTGAAACATTCTTATCTAAAAGACCAACTGGTTTTCTGCCTTGGGTCAGGGATAATGCGCCCAGGCTTGTCCTTGTAGGACAGGCCGCGTTCCCCTTTCAAGAGGCAACAGTGTCCATGTGGTACAACGGTTTACTCGACCTGTCGGTCTGGCAGCTGGTGGCTGCGACCCTGCTGATGACGCACGTGACCATCGTCAGCGTCACCGTCTATCTGCACCGCTACTCCGCGCACCGTGCACTGGAACTGCACCCGGCGCTCAAGCATTTCTTCCGCTTCTGGCTGTGGCTGACCACCGGCCAGAACACCCGCGAGTGGACCGCCATCCACCGCAAGCACCACGCCAAGTGCGAAACCGTCGACGACCCCCACAGCCCGGTGGTCAAGGGCCTGGGCACCGTGCTGCGCAAGGGCGCCGAACTCTACCAGGAGGAGGCGAAGAACCAGGAAACCCTGCGCATCTACGGCAAGAACTGCCCGGATGACTGGATCGAGCGCAATGTTTACAGTCGCTATCCGATTGGCGGCGTGACGCTGATGGCGATCATCGACCTGGCCCTGTTCGGCGTGCTCGGCATCACCGTCTGGGCGATCCAGATGATGTGGATTCCGGTGTGGGCCGCCGGCGTCATCAATGGCCTCGGCCATGCCGTCGGCTACCGCAACTTCGAGTGCCGCGACGCCGCCACCAACCTGGTGCCCTGGGGCATCCTGATCGGCGGCGAGGAGCTGCACAACAACCACCACACCTACCCCAACAGCGCCAAGCTGTCGGTGAAGAAGTGGGAATTCGACATGGGCTGGGCCTGGATCAAGCTGTTCAGCTTCCTCGGCCTGGCCCAGGTGCAGCGCGTCGCGCCCATCGCCCACCGGGTCGAGGGCAAGCGCAGCCTGGACATGGACACCGCCATGGCCATCCTCAACAACCGCTTCCAGATCATGGCGCAGTACCGCAAGCTGGTGATCGCGCCGCTGGTCAAGCAGGAAGTGGCCAAGGCCGACGAGTCGGTGCGCCACCTGTTCCGCCGCGCCAAGCGCCTGCTGTCGCGCGAGCCGAGCCTGCTGGAAGAGCAGCACCAGGCACGCATCAGCGAGCTGCTGGCGCAGAGCCAGGCGCTCAAGGTGATCTACGAGAAGCGCCTGGCGCTGCAGCAGATCTGGGTCAAGACCAGCAGCAACGGCCACGACATGCTCGAGGCGATGAAGCAGTGGGTGCACGAGGCCGAGGCCAGCGGCATCCAGTCGCTGCGCGAGTTCGCCGAGCAGCTCAAGACCTACTCGCTGCGCCCTGCCGCAACCGCTGCCTGATCGCCGCGCGTTTCCTGCAAAGGCCCGCCGAACGGCGGGCCTTTGTGTTTGTCCAACAGCTCGCACTATGCTCATTGCAATGCTGATGCGAGGGATTGGATGGCCGCTGTAATGGATGATCAAGGCAACGCCGTTTCCGAGTTGGAAGAACTGACCCTGGCCCTGCTGCACAGCCGGGCCGAGGTGGAGCGCCTGCGCGAGCGCGAGCAGCTGTTCAGCAGCCTGCTGGGCAGCGTCAACGCCGCGCTCTGGGCGTTCGACTGGGACGCACAACGGGTGATCTACGTCAGCCCGGCCTACGAGCGCATCTTCGGCCGCTCCGCCGCGCTGCTGCTGGCCGATTACGGCGAGTGGCGCAACAGCATCTACCCCGACGATGTGGAGTACGCCGCCGAAAGCCTGGCCAAGGTGCTGGAAACCGGCGCGGTGGAGTTTCGCGAGTACCGTATCATCCGCGCCGACGGCCAGCTGCGCTGGCTCAGCGACAAGTGCTTCGTCAGCCCGCGGCCCGGCTCGGCTCAGGGCAAGGTGATAGTCGGTATCGCCGAGGACATCACTGAGAAGAAACGCCTGGAGGGCGAGCTGCATCGCCTGGCCACCACCGATGTGCTGACCCAGAGCAGCAACCGCCGGCATTTCTTCGAGTGCGCCCGCCGCGAGTTCGAGCATGCGCGGCAGTACGGCAGCCCGCTGGCCTTCCTCCTGCTCGACCTCGACGACTTCAAGAAGATCAACGACCAGTACGGTCACCAGCTCGGCGACCAGGTGCTGCAGCGCCTGGCCCAGTGCGGTGCCAACGCGTTGCGCCGCGGCGACCTGTTCGGCCGCATCGGCGGCGAGGAGTTCGCCGCCCTGTTCCCCGGCTGCGAGCCGGATATCGCCCTGCAGGTGGCCGAGCGTCTGCAGCGCGAGGTGCAGCGCCTGAACTTCCAGCACGACGGCGCAAGCTTCGGCATCACCGTCAGCCAGGGGCTGACCAGCCTGCGCGCCGCCGACGCCAACCTGGAGGCGCTGTACGCCCGTGCCGACGCGGCCATGTACCTGGCCAAGCGCCAGGGCAAGAACCAGATCGTGCTGGGTTGAGGCGTTGGCGATTTTCCGCCTGAGCGGCGCGTCGCATAAGCGGAAAATTGCCGGTCGCGTAGCGTAATAGAGCGGTAACGCTCCTGCCAAAAAGCGTTAACCTCCCGTTCTAGAGGCGCCGCACGGCGCTCTGGAAGAGCTGGCACGCTATCTGCCTGAACTCACGTCAAGATGCCGGCCCGGATGCCGGCGCACAATAACAACGACGCGAGAGCCCTCCCATGAGTCGTCCTGCCCGTTCCCGTCCGTTCGCCCCGTTGCGTCCGCCGTTTTCCCGTTCTTCCTGAGTTTGCCACGCACCCGCGCCAGCGAGGGCCCTGCCGTGCCCGCGCGCGCCTGCGTTCGCCTGATTCGTCCCGAGCCTGCCTCTTCGTGCCGAAGTCGGTGTTCGGGCGATGCGTCACCTTAAACACACTGGAGAGAAACATAATGAGAAAGACCTCCCTGGCACTGGCCGTAGCCGCCAGCACCCTGGGCCTGAGCCAAGTGGCCTCTGCCGATTTGATCGGCGACACCAAGGTCAGCCTGGAAGCCCGCAATTTCTACTTCAACCGTGATTTCCGTCAGGGGCACAACGATACGCCAACCCCCACTCGTTCCAAGTCCGAAGAGTGGGCCCAGGGCTTTATCCTGCGCATGAACTCCGGCTTCACCGAGGGCACCGTGGGCTTCGGCGCCGACGCCATCGGCATGTTCGGCTTCAAGCTGGATTCCGGCGACGGCACCGCCGGCAGCGGTCTGCTGGTCCCGGATCGTTCCTCGGGTGGTTCGCAGGACAACTACTCGGATCTGGCCGTAGCGGCCAAGGCCAAGATTTCCAACAGCACCCTGCGTGTCGGCCAGATGCAGTTCAAGAACGCCGCCATCGCCTCCAGCGACGCCCGCCTGCTGCCGCAGGTGTTCGAAGCCGGTCACCTGGTATCCCAGGAAATCGACGGCCTGATGCTGGAAGCCGCGCACGTGCGCGAGGTGAACCATCGTGACTCCGGCGACTACGAAGATATCGCCATCACCAGCGGCGGCCGTCGCGGCATCGCCACTTCTGGCGGCGCCACCGCCGATTCGTTCGACTTTATCGGCGGCACCTACAAGCTGACCAACGACCTGACCGCCGGTTACTACTATTCCAACCTGGACGAGCTGTACAAGCAGCACTCCTTCAACGCCGTGCACGTGCTGCCGCTGGGCGACAAGCAGAGCCTGAAGACCGACGTCCGCTATGCCCGTTCCACCGACGACGGCAACCGCAGCAACGTCGACAACAATGCCTTCGGCGCCATGGTCACCTACGGCCTGGACGGCCACGCCTTCGGCCTGGGCTACCAGAAGATGAGCGGCGACACCGGCTTCGCCTACATCAACGGTACCGACCCGTTCCTGGTCAACTACGTGCAGATCAGCGACTTCGCCAACAAGGACGAGAAGTCCTGGCAGGCGCGCTACGACTTCAACTTCGCCTCCATCGGCATCCCGGGCCTGACCTTCATGACCCGCTACCTGACCGGCGACAACGTCGACCGCGGTGCTGGCGTATCCGAAGGCCGCGAGTGGGAGCGCAACACCGAGCTGATGTACGTGTTCCAGGAAGGCGCGCTGAAGAACCTCGGCGTACGCTGGCGCAATGCGAGTGTGCGTTCGAACTTCGCCAACGATATCGACGAGAACCGTCTGATCGTCAGCTACACCCTGCCGCTGATGTAATCAGCCGGCGGAGGTTCGACAGGCTCATCGGGCCTGTCGTCCCGAGCGCGATAAGAAAAATGCCCGCATCCTTCCGGATGCGGGCATTTTTTATGCGCGCGTCGGGCTTAGCGGGCGTCGCCGGCCTCGAGCGGACCGGCCGAGGCGGCGAGAATGGCGCTGGCCAGTTCCATATCGTCGGCGCCCTGCAGCTCGGGGTTTTCACTGCGCAGCCGCTGCAGCGCCGCCTCCAGGTGCGGGCCGCGTATCTCGCCGGCGCTGGCGACGAAGCTGCTGGCGTCTTCCTCGGCGGCGACGACCAGCTTCTTGTCCTTGAAGGTCAGGTAGGTGGAGGCGGTGGTCGCCCCGGAGGAAAGGATGTCGCGCAGCAGGCTGTCGGCTGCGGCGGTTTGGGCGATCAGGCAGGCGGCCAATGCCAGGGCTGCTCGGCTCGATACACGCATGGGGTGGTACTCCTGTGGGTTTACTCACCTGATAGGAGTCCCGGTGGCTGCCCCGGGTTCCACCTGAGCGATGGTTGGTCGCCATGGAGCCAGACGGGCGCGGGATCAAGCAGACACAAGTTTCCGCAGCACCCGAGCCCCACTAGAGTCCGGCCTTCCACCGTTCACGGATAGCGACGGCAGGCTTACGTAGGGTACGCGCGGCGCACCCTACGAACTGGAGTCGCCGAAGCGATAGTTCTGAGAGCACGCCAGACCCTGACTCATATATCGCGTTCGACCCGCAGAATCACGCCATCCTGGGCCACCACCTTGACCGAGCTGCCGGCCGGCAGGTCGGGGCCGCTGACCAGCCACAGGCTGTCGCCGGCCTTGATCTTGCCGCGGCCGCCGATTATCGCCTCGTGCAGGGCGAAACGCCGGCCGAGCAGTTCGCTGCCGCGCTGGTTCAGCCCCGGCTGGTCGCTGGGGCGCGTGGCGCTGCGCTGGCGGCGCCACCAGAGCACGGCGGTGAGGATCGCCAGCAGGCCGAACAGGAAGAATTGCCAGACCCAGGGGAGCTCCGGAAACAGGTAGGTGAGCACGCCGACGCAGGCGGCGGCCAGGCCGATCCACAGCAGGTAGCCGCCGGCGCCGAAGACTTCGAGGATCAGCAGGACGGTGGCCAGTGCCAGCCAGTCCCAGAACGACAGGTGTTGCAGGTAATAGATCATGACGTCAGCCCTGCTTCTCGCCTGGGCCGCCGGCACCGAAAGTGGCCTTGACGATTTCGCCGATGCCGCCGACCGCGCCGATCACCTGGCTGGCCTCCAGCGGCATCAGCACCACCTTGCTGTTGTCGGCCGCCGCCAGCTGGCCGAGCGCTTCGATGTACTTCTGCGCGACGAAGTAGTTGACTGCCTGCACGTTGCCGCTGGCGATGGCCTGGGACACCACGCGGGTCGCCTCGGCTTCGGCCTGAGCCGCCCGTTCGCGCGCCTCGGCCTCGAGGAAGGCGGCCTGGCGTTCGCCCTCGGCACGCAGGATCTCGGCCTGCTTGTGGCCTTCGGCGGTGAGGATGGCGGCCGAGCGCGAGCCCTCGGCCTCGAGGATCTGCGCGCGCTTGAGGCGTTCGGCCTTCATCTGGCTGGCCATGGCTTCGACCAGGTCGGCGGGCGGGCTGATGTCCTTGATCTCGATGCGGGTAATCTTGATGCCCCAGGGCGCGGTGGCTTCGTCGACCGTCTTGAGCAGCCGTTCGTTGATCGCGTCGCGCTGGCTGAGCATGGCGTCCAGCTCCATGGAGCCGAGCACGGTGCGGATATTGGTCATCACCAGGTTGCGGATGGCGTGCTCCAGGTTGTTCACCTCGTAGGCGGCCTGGGCGGCGTTGATCACCTGGAAGAAGCACACCGCGTCGATCTGCACGATGGCGTTGTCGGCGCTGATCACTTCCTGCGGCGGGATGTCCAGCACGCTTTCCATGACGTTGAGCCTGCGCCCGATGCGGTCCATCACCGGCACTATGATGTTGAGCCCGGGCTTGAGCGTGGTGGTGTAGCGGCCGAAGCGCTCCACCGTCCACTCCGAGCCCTGCGGCACCACCTTGAAGCCCATGTAGACGATGGCCAGAGCCAGGCCGACGAACAGCAGCAGGACGCCACCGATTTCCATAAAGCGATCTCCCTCTTGCGTGCGTGCAGTTGACCGTCGCGACGTGACGAACGGCCTTGTCGGCATCTAAGCATAGCCGCTGGCCAATTGCCGCCGACCCCTTCTCACTGCCTGGCGGCGATGGCGCGCTGCATATCGGGCTGAGATGCAGCGCTCAGGCCTTGCGCGCGGGCCAGGGCGGCGATCAGCTGGGCGTCGCGGGCATAGATGTCGGGGGCGTAGCGCAGGGTGCCGTCGCTGCGCGCCTCCACCGTCCAGTAGGCGATCAGCAGCGGCACAGGCTGCTGCAGGCGGTATTCCTGGGTCTTGCCGCTGGCGATGCGCTGCTGCACCGGCTCCAGCTCCTGCGGCCGGAGCAGCCAGGCCAGCAGGGTGCCCACCGCCTCGACGCGCACGCAGCCGGAGCTGAACACCCGCGGCGACTTGTCGAACAGG
Source organism: Pseudomonas sp. PL-6 (assembly GCF_054110165.1). NCBI lineage: Bacteria > Pseudomonadati > Pseudomonadota > Gammaproteobacteria > Pseudomonadales > Pseudomonadaceae > Pseudomonas > Pseudomonas sp. PL-6. Next base: position 312,114 of record NZ_CM134189.1, read on the forward strand.
CGCTGGCTAGGGGTGTCGTGCAGGTACACCGCGAAGGGGTTGGCGAAGCGCAGCGCCACCCGGCCCAGCGGGTTGCGCGTGCCGGCGGCCTGGCGCAGGACGATGGCGCCGGGGTTGTCCCAGTCCACCAGCTCCGGGTCGAGCGGCTGGCCGTCGCGATCGAGCACGCTGAGCTCCTGCTGGGCGAGGTAGGCGAGATCGTCGCGGATCGCCGGCAGCTTGTCCTCGCGCAGGATGGTCGGCGGCACCGTCCAGGTGGGGTTGAGCGTCAGACGCTGGATGCGCGAGGCCAGCAGCGGCGTTTCGCGACCGGCGCGGCCGACCTGGGTGCGGGTGCGCCACAGCACCCGTTGCTGGCGCAGCACCAGCAGCTCGGCGGCGGCGACGTTGATCAGCACCTCGGTCGCGGCCAGGTCGTCGGCCAGCCAGCGCAGGCGCTCCAGGTTGATGCGCAGCTGGGCACGGCGCATCGGCGCGGCGACGTTCAGTTCGGCCAGGCTGGCCGGGCCGAGGATGCCGTCGGGATTCAGCCCGTGGTCGTCCTGGAAGGCCTGCAGGGCCAGCACCGTGGCCGGGTCGAAGGCTTCGCCGGCAACCGTCGTCACGCTTAGGTAGCCCTCGGCGCGCAGGCGTTCGCGCAGCGCCGGCACCCGTGCATCGCGGCGCTGCGCCTTGAGCAGCGGGCCGTCGGCCAGGGGCTGCCAGTCGGCCAGCGGCCGCTGGCGCAATTCGGCGTAGGCGGCGCGCAGGCGGCGGTAGGTGATGCCGGCCGGGCGCGCCGCGGCGAAGGCCTCGGCCGGTGCCTGCAGGTGCAGCAGGGCGAGCGACAGGGTGGCCAGGCGCAGGTCCGGCAGCGGGTTGGCGGGCGAATGCCACAGGCTTTCCTGGCGCGGCGGTGGCAGGCGCCCGCGCCGCAGATGGAGCAGCGCCTGCAGGTAGCTGTGGCTGTGCAGCAGCTCGCTGCACGGGCCGTCGTACGCGGGCAGGGCGTATTCGTCGGGCTCCAGGCCGTCGTCGGCGAGGGCGGCGAGCTGCGCCGCGAGCTGCTGGCGTCGGCTGGCGTCGGCCCAGGCCGGCTGGTTCTCGCGCTGGGCGTAGAAGTCGCGCAGTTGCTGGCGCGCGTTATCGTCTAGATTTGTCGGTAAGGGTGCGCAGTGCTGCGGCAGCTGCTCCAGCAACGGGCGCAGGTCGGCGCTGGCGGCAGCATCCGTGGTGGCGACCAGTGGCAGGGTGAGCAGCAGGCCGCTCAGGTAAGATGCACGTTTTTTGAACAACATACTGCTCCAGTCCTTGGCTCAGAAAAGGCGCCACCCGGGTCGGCGCCGCGCGTCCAGTATAGGCGGGCCGCCATGGGATTCAGCGACAGGACGTCCCGGAGTCTGTGCGCAGAGGTGATTACGCAGATGTTTGGACGTATCGGCCGGTGCTGGTTGGCGGGTTTGTGGCTGCTCGGTGCGCCGCTGTGGGCGAGCGCGGCGCAGGATGAGCTGTTCGCCGAGCTGGCGCGGCAGGCTCCCGGGCTCGAGCCGCAGGCGCTGCGCCATGCCCTGGCGGCCATGCAGTGCGCGGTCAACCATGGGGCCGGCGATGCCCGGCGCCTGGCGGTGATCGACTATTCGCGGCCGTCGACCGAGCGCCGCCTGTGGATCTTCGACCTGCAGCGCAAGCGCCTGCTGCTACGCGACTTCGTCGCCCATGGCCGGCGCTCCGGGGAGAACTTCGCCGAGGCCTTCTCCAACGACCTGGGCAGCCACCAGACCAGCCTCGGCCTGTTCCGCACCGCCGAGAGCTACCGCGGCAAGCACGGCTATTCGCTGCGCATGGATGGCCTGGAGCCCGGCCTCAACGACCTGGCGCGCGAACGTGCGATCGTCATCCACGGCGCCGACTACGTGAACCCGCGCTGGGTGCAGCGGCATGGCCGCATCGGCCGCAGCCTGGGTTGTCCGGCGGTGCGCCGCGAGGTGGCGCGGCTGGTGGTCGATCAGCTCAAGGGCGGCCAGTTCCTCTTCGCCTGGCACTCCGACCCGCGCTGGCTGGCGGGCTCGGCCTACCTGGCGTGCAAGCCGCAGCAGATGGCGGCATTGAGCCGCGCTGGCGAGGGGTAGGTTGGCGCTGAGCGCAGCGAAGCCCAACGGGGAGTGCGCAGCACTCCGCCCGGCGTCCGCCAGCACCGCTGCCTAGCCCGGTTTCGGCATTACGTCGAGCATCGCCCGTAGGGCTTCGTCACAGGCTCTCAGCCCAACCTACGCCGCGCATTAGCGCAGGCCATGCACCCGTTCAAGCCGCCGCAGATGGCGGTATCGAGCCGCCAGCCGAGCGTTGCGCCCCGGATGCGTCACTTCTGCTCGCTCTGCGGGGTCACCCGCAGCACTTCCTCGATGGTGGTCAGGCCGGCGGCGACCTTCTGCGCGCCGGACAGGCGCAGGCTGCGCATGCCTTCCTTGAACGCCGCGCGGCGCAGGGCGACGAGGTCGGTGTCGGCGGTGATCAGCGGCTTGATCGCATCGCTCAGCAGCATGATCTCGTACACCCCGGCGCGGCCGCGGTAGCCGGTGTCGCGGCATTCCAGGCAGCCCACGGCCTGCTGCGCGCCGGTCGGCAGCGGCGCGCTCCAGGGTTTGGTCAGGCTCTGCCAGCCGTCCTCGTCCAGTTGCAGCGGCGCCTTGCAGTGCGGGCACAGGGTGCGCACCAGGCGCTGGGCCATGACGCCGAGGATGGTGGCCTTGAGCAGGTAGTGCGGCACGCCCAGTTCGAGCAGGCGGGTGATGGCGCTCGGCGCGTCGTTGGTATGCAGGGTCGACAGCACCAGGTGGCCGGTGAGCGCCGCCTGGATCGCCATTTCCGCGGTCTCCAGGTCGCGGATCTCGCCGACCATGATGATGTCCGGGTCCTGGCGCATCAGCGCGCGCACGCCGCTGGCGAAGGTCAGGTCGATATTGTGCTGCACCTGCATCTGGTTGAAGGCGCCCTCGATCATCTCGATCGGGTCCTCGATGGTGCAGACGTTGACCTCGGCGGTGGCCAGCTGCTTGAGCGTGGTGTACAGCGTGGTGGTCTTGCCCGAGCCGGTCGGCCCGGTGACCAGGATGATGCCGTTGGGCTGGCGGGTCATGCTCTCCCAGCGGCGCAGGTCGTCGGCGGAGAAACCCAGCTGGTCCGGGCTCTTCAGCAGCACCTCGGGGTCGAAGATACGCATCACCATCTTCTCGCCGAAGGCGGTGGGCAGGGTCGACAGGCGCAGCTCCACCTCGCCGCCGTCCGGGGTCTTGGTCTTGACCCGGCCGTCCTGCGGCTTGCGTTTCTCCGCCACGTTCATCCGGCCCAGGGACTTGAGGCGGCTGACCACCGCCATGGTCACCTGCGGCGGGAACTGGTAGACGGTGTGCAGCACGCCGTCGATGCGAAAGCGCACGCTGCCCTGTTCGCGGCGCGGCTCGATATGGATATCGCTGGCACGCTGCTGGAAGGCGTACTGGAACAGCCAGTCGACGATATTGACGATATGCGCGTCGTTGGCGTCCGGCTCCTGGTCCTGGGCGCCGAGGCTGAGCAGTTGCTCGAAGTTGCCGACGCCGCTGATCTTCTGATCCACCGAGGTGGCGCCGCTGACCGAGCGGGCCAGGCGGTAGAACTCCACGGTAAAGCGCTGGATGTCCGCCGGGTTGGCCACCACCCGCTTGATCGGGCGCTTGAGCACGTGCACCAGGTTGGCTTCCCAGCTGTGCACCAGCGGCTGGCTGCTGGCGATGGTGACGCTCTCGGCATCCACCGCCACGGCGAGAATCTTGTGCCGTTGGGCGAAGGCATAGGACATCAGTGGGGTGATGGCCGGCACGTCGATCTTCAGCGGGTCGATGCGCAGGTAGGGCTGGCCGGCGAACTGCGCCAGCCAGACGGTGAGGCTCTCCAGGTCGAGCTTCTTGCCCGGGCGGCTGAGGTCGTCGACCTGCTGCGCGGCGAGAAACTCCAGCGGGTGCTGCTGGTGGTTCAGCGAACTGCGACGAATCGCCAGGCACTGCTCGGCCGCGTCCTGACCGACCCGGCCCTGGGCGACCAGCTCGCGCAGCAGGTCGCCGAGATCCAGTACGCGGTCTTGGGCGGTGGTGGCGAAGGCGGACATGCGGGCTCCTCGGTGGTTCAGCCTGAACAAGCGTAGCCGCTAGGATGCCCGAAAAGCGCGGACGGGGCTAAGGCCCCGGCGTGACCCATTACCCAGTGCGCAGCGCCACCTGCTCCGGGCTGTGATCCAGCTGCCGCCAGTCGACCTGCCAGACGCACACCAGGCCGCGCAGTTTCTCCGCCAGCACCCTGGCGCGATGCAGCGACAGGCCGTGCAGCTGCAGCCGCACCTGCAGGTCGCCGTCCTGGCGCAGCACCTGCAGCTGTTGCGGCAGCAGCTGCAACTGGGCGAACAGGCCGAGCAGGCGACACAGCACGTCGGCCTCGGCCTCGGTGCGCAGGCGGTATTCGACGGCCGACTCGGGGCGATCCTGCCAGGGATCGCGGCGGCTGTGCGGAGCGGGGAAGGGCGTGGCGTCGGGCATGGCGGCATCTCGCGGTGGATTTGCTCCAGTTTCGCCCTTCGCGCGGCAAAAGTTCTGCCTGGTTTTCTGTGAAAACCCGGGTTTTGTGGATAGTCTTGCCGTTGACTGCCGTTATCGAGGAATTTTTATGTCCGTCGCCTTGGATGTTTACGACCAGCGCATTCTCGCCCTGCTGCAGGAGGACGCTGGCCTCTCCACCGCCGAGATCGCCGAGCGCGTCGGCCTGTCGCAATCGCCCTGCTGGCGGCGCATCCAGCGGCTCAAGGAGGAGGGGGTGATCCGCCGCCAGGTGACCCTGCTCGAGCGCAAGAAGGTCGGCCTGCACACCCAGGTGTTCGCCCAGGTCAAGCTCAACGCCCACGGCCGCTCCAACCTCACCGAGTTCGCCGAGGCCATGCGCGAGTTTCCCGAGGTGCTGGAGTGTCACGTGCTGATGGGCGCTGTGGACTTCATGCTGCGTATCGTCACCCGCGACATCGAGGCCTACGAGCGCTTCTTCTTCGAGAAGCTGTCGCTGGTGCCGGGCATCCAGGAGGTCAACTCCATCGTCGCCCTGTCGGAGATCAAGTCCACCACCAGCTTGCCGTTGGCTTAGGCGGCGCTGCGCGGCCGCCTGATCCGGGCGCCCGGAGGCGGCCCGGATACAATCCGCGGCTTACTTCACCAGCGCCTTCCAGGGCTTCAGGCTTTGCAGTATCTGCGCCTGGCTGGCGCGCAGCTGGCGCTGCTCGTCGTCGAGCGGCTGCTGGGCCAGCAGCTGGAACTTGTTCAGCTCGCCGTACAGGCGGTCGACCTCGGCCACCTCGAGCACGCCGCGGGCCAGGCGCAGCCAGACCAGCAGGCGCTCCAGGCGCGGCAGCTGCTCGGCCAGGTCTTCCGGTTGCTGCTGGTAGCGGCGCAGTTGCAGCGCCGCGCCTTCCTCGGCGAGCAGGGTCGGCAGCCAGTTGCCCAGCGCCGCGCCGCCCTGGCGGTTGCCGCGGTTGTTGCGCGCGGCGGTCCAGCCGCGGTTCAACAGCCAGTGCGACAGCTGCAGCGACAGCAGGCCCCAGCGGCAGCCGTCCAGCTCGGCGGCGAACAGCGCCGGGGCGTTGCGCCGCATGCTGTCGTCCAGCTGGCCGGCGGCCAGGCGCGGGCGCCAGTCGGCCAGCAGGGCGTCGAGCTGCTCGCGCAGTTCCCGCGAGCTGGCGCGCGGCGCGGCCTGGCCGAGGCTGGCGAGCAGCGCGCGCAGGTCGACCAGTTGCTGCAGCCAGTCCTGCAGCAGGCTCCAGTGTCCGTTGAAGCGGTATTGCTCGGCCAGGCGCTGGCTGGCGCCGAGCAGGTGCCAGGCGAGGGCGGCGAAGGCATCGTCCAGGGGCATCTCGGCGCTCGGCTGCGGCGCCGGCAGGCTCAGGCTGTAGCTGCCGGCGTCGAACAGACGGTAGCCACGCTCGGCCTTGCTGATGTCGCAGGGCATCAGCGGCAGCTCGGCGGCCAGCTCGCAGGCCAGCTCCAGCAGCGCGGCGGGTTCGCCCTGGCGCAGTTCCAGCTCCAGCTCGCAGATTTCTTCCTCGCCCTCGCCGGCGATCACCTTGCCCAGGTCCAGAGCGGCCTCGATGACCACCTTGGCCTTGCCGCGGCCCCAGGCGATCTCGGCCTTCTCGCGCACGAAATCGGTGGAGAACAGCGGCTGCAGGGTCTTCTTGTCCAACTCGGCCAGGCTGGCCGGCCAGCAGCTGTCGTCGAGCTTCTTCAGGTCCAGGTTGGGCTTGGCCAGGTACCAGTCCCACTCGTTGCGTTCGGACAGGCCGGCGACGCTCTGGCCGCGGGTCTTCAGGGTCTGGATATATTGCTCGCCGTCGCGGCGCAGGCGCAGCGCGACACGGGCCCCGGCCAGCTCGCGGGCCGGGGTGTCGTAGTACTGGTTGAACAACTCGGCGCGCTGCCAGCCGCTCTTGTTGCGCTTCTTCAGCAGCGGGTGTTCGCGCAGGGCGGCCAGGGTGGCACGGCTGGCGCGCAGTTTGATTTCGGTTTCTTTGACCATGGTCGGAAGCGAGGTGCCTTGTATGAAAATATGACAGTCCGATGACGCGCGCTGGCGATAGACGAAGGCGATCCCTATACTTGCCGCCTTCTCAAAACGGGGGCTTACCCTATGCCTATCAATCCCTTTGTCAGCCTGTTCGGTCGTTCACCCATCGGCCCCATGCAACAGCATATCGCCAAGGCCAATGAGTGCGCGGCGAACCTGGTGCCCTTCTTCGAGGCCGTGATGGCCGAGGACTGGGATCGGGTGGAACAGGTGCAACAGGAGATGTCCCGGCTCGAGCACGAGGCCGACAAGCTGAAGAAAAGCGTGCGCCTGCACCTGCCCAAGAGTCTGTTCCTGCCGGTGCCGCGCTCGGACCTGCTGGAGCTGCTCAGTGTACAGGACAAAGTCGCCAACCGTGCCAAGGACATCGCCGGGCTGATGCTCGGCCGCCAGATGGCCATTCCGCAGGCGCTGCAGCCGTTGATGCGCACCTACGTGCAGCGCAGCGTGGATGCCAGCGCCCAGGCGCTGAAGGCGATGAACGAGCTGGACGAGCTGCTGGAAACCGGCTTCGCCGGCCGCGAAGCGGTGCTGGTGGAGACCCTGATCGAGGAGCTGGGCGTGATCGAGCAGGACACCGATCGCCTGCAGATCGAGGTGCGCCGCAACCTGTTCAAGCTGGAGAAGGACCTTCCCCCGGTCGATGTGATGTTCCTCTATCAGATCATCGACTGGATCGGCGATGTCGCCGACCGCGCCCAACGTGTGGGCAACCGACTGGAACAACTGCTGGCGCGCTAAGCGCCAGTGTCCTTTCTGGGATCTACGGAAAACTAACTTATGTCTCTGATTGCGGACTACGGGCTGATTCTGCTCGTTCTTGCCTGCCTTTTCGGTTTTTTCATGGCCTGGGGTGTTGGGGCCAACGATGTAGCCAATGCCATGGGTACATCCGTTGGCTCGCGTGCACTGACCATCAAACAGGCGATCATCATCGCCATGGTCTTCGAGTTCTGCGGCGCCTACCTGGCCGGCGGTGAAGTCACCGAAACCATCAAGAACGGCATTGTCGATGCTTCGCTGATCAGCCCCAACCTGATGGTGCTGGGCATGATGTCGGCGTTGCTGGCGGCCGGCAGCTGGCTGCTGGTGGCCTCGACCAAGGGCTGGCCGGTATCCACCACCCATACCATCGTCGGCGCGGTGATCGGCTTCGCCGCGGTCGGCGTGTCGGTGGATGCGGTGCACTGGGGCGGCGTCGGCCCCATCGTCGCCAGCTGGGTGGTCACCCCGCTGCTCGCCGGGATCATCTCCTTCGGCCTGTTCGTCAGCGTGCAGAAGCTGATCATCGACACCGACAACCCCTTCCTCAATGCCAAGCGCTACGTGCCGCTGTACATGTTCCTCACCGGTTTCATGATCTCGCTGATGACCATGACCAAGGGCCTCAAGCACGTCGGCCTGAACCTCTCCAGCAGTGAAGGCTTCATGCTTTCGCTGGGCATCGGCGCTGCCGTCATGCTGCTCGGCATCGCCCTGCTCAGCCGCATTCATGTCGACGCCGAAGCCGACAAGGCCTTCCACTTCGCCAGCGTGGAGAAGGTGTTCGCCGTGCTGATGATCTTCACCGCCTGCGCCATGGCCTTCGCCCACGGCTCCAACGACGTGGCCAACGCGGTCGGTCCGCTGGCGGCCATCGTCGGCGTGATCCAGAGTGGCGGCGACCTGGCCGCCGGCGAGAAGTCTCTGGTGCCGGGCTGGATTCTGCTGCTCGGCGCGGTGGGCATCGTGGTCGGCCTGGCCACCTACGGCTACAAGGTGATCGCCACCATCGGCAAGGAAATCACCGAGCTGACCCCCAGCCGCGGTTTCGCCGCCGAGCTGGCCGCCGCCACCACCGTGGTCAGCGCCTCCGGCCTGGGCCTGCCGGTGTCCACCACCCACACCCTGGTCGGCGCCATTCTCGGCGTCGGCCTGGCGCGCGGTATCGGTGCGCTGAACCTGGGCATGATCGGCAAGATCTTCCTGTCCTGGATCATCACCCTGCCGGTGGGCGCGGCGCTGTCGATCCTGTTCTTCTTTATCCTGCGCGGGCTGTTCGGCGGCGTCTGACGGTTCCCTCCCGGCCGGCGATGCCCCTATGATGGGGCATCGTCCCAGGAGAGCACCGATGCCGCTGCCGTCCTTCCAAGAGCAATTCGCCGCGCTGATCGCCGCGCCGTCGGTGAGCTGCACCCAGCCGCACTGGGATCAGAGCAACCGGCCGGTGATCGAGCTGCTCGCCGCCTGGCTCGGCGACCTCGGCTTCGCCTGCGAAACCCAGCAGATCGCCCCCGGCAAGTTCAACCTGCTGGCCAGCTACGGCAGCGGCCCCGGCGGCCTGGTGCTGGCCGGCCACAGCGACACTGTGCCGTTCGACGCCGCCCTTTGGCAGAGCGACCCGCTCAAACTGACCGAGGTCGACGGACGCTGGGTCGGCCTCGGCAGTTGCGACATGAAGGGCTTCTTCGCCCTGGCCATCGAGGCCGTGCGGCCCTTGCTCGATCAGCCCTTCCAGCAACCGCTGCTGATTCTCGCCACCTGCGACGAAGAAAGCTCGATGGCCGGCGCCCGCGCCCTGGCCGAGGCCGGGCGGCCGCTGGGGCGCGCCGCGGTGATCGGCGAGCCGACCGGCCTCAAGCCCATCCGCCTGCACAAGGGGGTGATGATGGAGCGCATCGATATCCTCGGCCAGAGCGGCCATTCCTCCGACCCCAGTCTCGGCCATAGCGCGCTGGAGGCGATGCAGGACGTCATGGGCGAGCTGCGCGGCCTGCGCGCGCAGTGGCAGCGCGAGTTCAACAACCCGCAGTTCGGCGTGCCGCAACCGACCCTGAACCTCGGCTGCATCCATGGCGGCGACAACCCAAACCGCATCTGCGGCCAGTGCGCGCTGGAGTTCGACCTGCGCCCGCTGCCGGGGATGGACCCGGAGCAGCTGCGCGCGGCGATTCGCGGCAAGCTGCAGCCCTTGGCGCTCAAGCACCAGGTGCGCATCGACTACGGCCCGCTGTTCCCGGCGGTGCCGCCGTTCGAGCAGGCCGCCGACGCCGAACTGGTGCGTCTGGCCGAACGCCTCACCGGGCACGCGGCGCAGGCGGTGGGGTTCGGCACCGAGGCGCCTTATCTGCAGCAGCTGGGCTGCGAGACCCTGGTGCTCGGCCCCGGCGACATCGACTGCGCCCACCAGCCCGGCGAGCACCTGGAACTGGCGCGGATCGAGCCGACCGTGCAGTTGCTGCGCCAACTGATCCAACACTATTGTCTGAGTCGGAGCGAAGACGTGCTGCGACGATGAGAGAAGCCTTCGAACCTGCCATGGCGGCTTGACCCGCCCCCTGTCTCGACGCTCACACGGATCTTTCATGCACGACTACGTCAACTGGTTACGCCACGCTTCGCCCTACATCAACGCCCACCGCGACTGCACCTTCGTGGTCATGCTGCCCGGCGAGGGCATCGCCCACCCGAACTTCGCCAATATCGTCCACGACCTGGTGCTGCTGCACAGCCTCGGCGTGCGCCTGGTGCTGGTGCACGGATCGCGCCCGCAGATCGAGGCGCGCCTGGCCGCCCGCGGGCTGACCCCGCACTATCACCGCGACCTGCGCATCACCGACGGGCCGACCCTGGAGTGCGTGATCGACGCCGTCGGCCAGCTGCGCATCGCCATCGAGGCGCGCCTGTCGATGGACATGGCCGCCTCGCCGATGCAGGGCTCGCGCCTGCGCCTGACCAGCGGCAACTTCGTCACCGCGCGGCCGATCGGCGTGCTCGACGGCGTGGATTACCACCACACCGGCGAGGTGCGCCGCATCGACCGCAAGGGCATCAACCGCCAGCTCGACGAGCGCAGCATCGTGCTGCTGTCGCCGCTCGGTTACTCGCCCACCGGGGAAATCTTCAACCTGGCCTGCGAAGACGTCGCCACCCGCGCCGCCATCGACCTGGGGGCGGACAAGCTGCTGCTGTTCGGCGCCGAGGACGGCCTGCTCGACGAGCACGGCCAGCTGGTGCGCGAATTGCGCCCGCAGCAGGTGCCGGCGCACCTGGCGCGCCTGGGCAGCAACTACCAGGGCGAGCTGCTCGATGCCGCGGCCGAGGCCTGCCGTGGCGGCGTCAAGCGCAGCCATATCGTCAGCTACGCCACCGACGGCGCCCTGCTCAGCGAGCTGTTCACCCGCACCGGCAACGGCACCCTGGTGGCCCAGGAGCAGTTCGAGTCGTTGCGCGAGGCGACCATCGAGGATGTCGGCGGGCTGATCGAGCTGATCAGCCCGCTGGAGGAGCAGGGCATCCTGGTGCGCCGTTCGCGCGAGGTGCTGGAGCGCGAGATCGAGCAGTTCAGCGTCGTCGAGCGCGAGGGGCTGATCATCGCCTGCGCCGCGCTCTATCCGCTGGCCGACTCCGACTGCGGCGAGCTGGCCTGTTTGGCGGTCAACCCGGATTATCGCCACGGCGGCCGCGGCGACGAGCTGCTGGCGCGGATCGAGGCGCGGGCGCGGGCGCTGGGGCTCAAGACCCTGTTCGTGCTCACCACGCGCACCGCCCACTGGTTCCGCGAGCGCGGCTTCGAGCCGAGCAGCGTCGAACGCATGCCGGCGGCGCGCGCCTCGCTGTACAACTACCAGCGCAATTCCAAGGTGTTCGAGAAGACCTTGTAGAGGGGCGAATGCGCTGGGAAGGGCTTTAGCCGCGACTTGGTTGACCGGTCGCGGCTAAAGCCCCTCCCACGATGCGTGCAGAACCTCAGGCGCTGTGCTGCTGCAGGCGCAGCTGCTCGAAGCCGTCGTCCCAGCCGGCCTCCCAGGCCGCGGCGGGGACTTCGTCGGGGTAGGGTTGGCGGTCTTTGGCCTGGCCGGTGAGGCCGGCCATATAGCCTTGCTGGTAGGCCTTGGTCAGGCTCTCCAGGCTCCATTGCGGCGTGGCGTCGTCGGCCATGGGCGCTGCTCGTCTGCATCCGTTACCCGCCATGCTAGCCGCCCAGGCACGCCGCGACGCGGCCGCCCATCCCGGCTTTTGCTCCGTTGGCGGCCTTTGTGATGCAGTCGACGAATCTCGCTCGGCGCCGGCCAGCGGCCGTTGCTCCCGCGGAGTGGGGCGTCAGGGGCGCAAGCGGTGGGCTGCGGCCCGCCCCACAGGGCGTGCGGCCGTCGATTTGCAGGGGGCTGGGTAGCCCCCTTACACCGCCAGGGCCAGGATGCTGGCCTGGTAGGCGGCGACGAAGGCATCGAAGTCGCCTTGCGGCTGGGCTTCCAGCTCGGCCTGTTCGGCCAGCGAGCGCTGCGCGGCCTGCTCGAACGCGGCCTGCTGCTCGGTGTCGAGCGGCCGGCTGCGCAGGTACTCGGCGTGGCGCCGGCTCTGCTGCAGGGCGAAGTCGGCGAAGCTGGTGCCCTGGCGCAACGCCGCCAGCACCTGCGCCGAGGGCGTCAGGTCGGCGTCCTCGACCTTGGCCTGTTGCGCCGCCAGGGCCTCGCCGTGCGCCGCGCCGCCCTGGCTGCGGTCGAGCAGCTCGGCCAGCGGGCGGATCTGCTCGATCAGCTCCAGGGCCCAGGTCTTGAGTTCCACCGGGCGGCCGTCGCGCTGCAGGTGCAGGCCGGGACGGCGGCCTTCCTTGACCACCTTGAGGAAGTTGTCGGTGCAGCTGCGGCACTCGCCGCCTTCCAGCAGCGGGCTGTCCGCCAGCGCGCAGAACAGCAGGAAGGCGTCGATAAAGCGCGATTCGCTGAGGTCAAGGCCCAGCGGCAGGAAGGGGTTGATGTCCAGGCAGCGCACTTCCACGTACTGCACGCCGCGGCTCATCAGCGCCTGGATCGGCCGTTCGCCGCTGCGGGTGACGCGCTTGGGGCGGATGCTCGAGTAGTACTCGTTCTCGATCTGCAGGATGTTGGTGTTCAGCTGCAGCCACTCGCCGTCGCGTTTGATGCCGGCCTCGACATAGGCCGGGTAGGGCGTGGCCACGGCCAGGCGCAGGCTGTCGGTGTAGCTGGCCAGGTCGTTGTAGCAGGGCGTCAGGCCGGACTGGGCGCTGCTCTGGTAGCCCAGATCGCTCATGCGCAGGCTGGTGGCATGGGGCAGGTACAGGGTGCTGGCGTCCAGTTCCTGCAACTGGTGCGGGCGGCCGCGCATGAAGCCCTTGTCCAGCGCCGGCGAGGCACCGAACAGGTACATCAAGAGCCAGCTGTAGCGGCGGAAGTTGCGGATCAGCGCGATATAGCGCGCCGACTGGTAGTCGCGCGCGCTCTGCGTGTCGCCTTCGGCCTGCTGTTGCAGCTGCCACAGGCCTTCGGGCAGGGAGAAGTTGTAGTGAATGCCGGCGATGCACTGCATGGTCTTGCCGTAGCGCAGCGCCAGGCCCTTGCGGTAGACGTACTTGAGCCGGCCGATATTGGAGCTGCCGTAGCGGGCGATAGGGATAGTTTCTTCATCCGGCAAGGCGCAGGGCATCGACGGGCTCCACAGCAGCTCGTCGCCCAGCTTGGCGTAGGCGAAGCGGTGGATGCGTTCCAGCTCGTCGAGGGTGGCCGCCGGGTCGGTGGCGGTGCCGGTGATGAATTCCAGCAGCGATTCGGAATAGTCGGTGGTGATCTGCGCATGGGTCAGCGCCGAGCCCAGCCCCTGCGGATGCGGGGTCAGGGCCAGCTGGCCGTCCTGGTCGATGCGCAGGCATTCGCGTTCGATGCCGTGCAGGCACTGGCCCAGCAGGGACAGGTGGGCCGGCTCGCCGAGCAGGGCCAGGCGGCGGGAGAGAAGGTCGCTCAAGATGCACTTCCTAACTGGGCAGTCGCCACAATATGGGGATCGCCCCGGCACTCTGCAAGGGGCGAACGGTTACCCAGGTTAGACCAGCCCGAGCGGCGCCGATTACACGCAGGCGAAGGTGCCTTGTGCCTTGGCGACCAGCTTGTCGCCCTGCAGTACTTCCGCTTCCACCACCTGAGTACGGCGCCCGGCGTGCAGCACCTTGGCGTGGCACAGCACGCTGCCTTCGGACACCGGGCGGATGTAGTTGATCTTGCACTCCAGGGTCACGCTGCTCGGCCCGCCATCGCCGAGGCTGTGGCTGGCCTGGCCCATGGCGGTGTCGATCAGCGAGAACAGTGCGCCGCCGTGCAGCTTGCCGTGCAGGTTGCGCAGCTCGTCGGTGAGGCTCAGGCGCACACGCGCCTCGCCGCCGCCGACCTGGAGAATCTCCAGGCCGAGCAGGCGGGAAAAGGCGCTGCTGGCGCCGACGTTATCGCTCGTGCTCATTTCTTCAACTGCTTGGCGTTGGCGAACAGGGCGGCCATGCCGCCGCTGGCGGGGGCCGGTTTGTCCTGGCTGGAATGACGCTCGCTGCGCGGCGCGTTGCCGCCACGGTTGCCAGCGCGCGATTGTCCGCCGCGTTGGCCGTCGACCTTCTCGCCGGGGGTATCGCCCATGCGCATGGACAGGGCGATGCGGTTGCGCGGGATATCCACCTCCATCACCTTGACCTTGACCACGTCGCCGGCCTTGACCGCCTCGTGCGGGTCCTTGATGAACTTCTCCGACAGCGCGCTGATATGCACCAGGCCGTCCTGGTGCACGCCGATGTCGACGAAGGCGCCGAAGTTGGTGACGTTGGTCACCACGCCTTCCAGCACCATGCCCAGCTCGAGGTCCTTGAGGGTTTCCACGCCTTCCTGGAACTCGGCGGTCTTGAACTCCGGACGCGGGTCGCGGCCGGGCTTGTCCAGTTCCTTGAGGATGTCGCCGACGGTGACCAGGCCGAAGCGCTCGTCGGTGAACTTGGCCGGGTCGAGGCGCTTGAGAAAGCCCGAGTCGCCGATCAGCGAGCGGATGTCGCGGCCGGTGTCCTGGGCGATGCGCTCGACCAGCGGGTAGGTTTCCGGGTGCACCGCGGAGGCGTCCAGCGGGTTGTCGCCGTTCATCACGCGGAGGAAGCCGGCGGCCTGCTCGAAGGTCTTCTCGCCCAGGCGCGGCACCTTCTTCAGCTCGGCGCGGGTCTTGAACGCGCCGTTCTGGTCGCGATGGGCGACGATATTCTGCGCCAGGGTCGCATTCAGCCCGGAGATGCGCGCCAGCAGCGCGGCGGAGGCGGTGTTCACATCGACGCCAACGGCGTTCACGCAGTCCTCGACCACCGCGTCCAGCGAGCGCGCCAGCTTGAGCTGCGACACGTCGTGCTGGTACTGGCCGACGCCGATGGATTTCGGGTCGATCTTCACCAGCTCGGCCAGCGGGTCCTGCAGGCGGCGGGCGATGGACACGGCGCCGCGCAGCGACACGTCGAGATCGGGGAACTCGCGCGCGGCCAGCTCCGAGGCCGAGTACACCGAGGCGCCGGCCTCGGAGACCATCACCTTGGTCAGCTTCAGGCCCGGCACCTTCTTGATCAGCTCGGCGGCCAGCTTGTCGGTCTCGCGGCTGGCGGTGCCGTTGCCGATGGAGATCAGGTCGACGCCGTGCTTGGCGCACAGCTTGGCGAGGACCGCCAGGGTGCCGTCCCAGTCGTTGCGCGGCGCGTGCGGGTAGACGGTGGCGGTTTCCAGCACCTTGCCGGTGGCATCGACCACCGCCACCTTGCAGCCGGTACGCAGGCCCGGATCCAGCGCGAGGGTGGCGCGCGGGCCGGCCGGCGCGGCCAGCAGCAGGTCGTGCAGGTTGCGGGCAAACACGGCGATGGCCTCGTCCTCGGCCTTCTCGCGCAGCTCGCCGAGCAGGTCGGTTTCCAGGTGGTTGTACAGCTTGACCTTCCAGGTCCAGCGCACCACCTCGGCCAGCCACTTGTCGGCGGCGCGGCCTTGCGCGCTGATGCCGAAGCGCTCGCCGATCATCAGCTCGCAGGGGTGCAGGGTGCCGGGCAGCTCCTCGCCGACCTTCAGGCTGGCGCTGAGGATGCCCTCGTTACGGCCGCGGAAGATCGCCAGGGCGCGGTGCGACGGCACGCCCTTGAGCGCTTCGTCGTGCTCGAAGTAGTCGCTGAACTTGGCCCCTTCGTGTTCCTTGCCCGGCACCAGGCGGGCGCTGAGGGTGGCGTGGTCCTTGAGGAAGCTGCGCAGCTTGTCGAGCAGGCTCGCATCCTCGGCGAAGCGCTCCATCAGGATGTACTTGGCGCCTTCGAGCACGGCCTTCACATCGGCGAAGCCCTTGTCGGCGTCGATAAAGCGTTCGGCTTCGCTTTCCGGGCTCAGCTCGGGGTTGCCGAACAGCGCATCGGCCAGCTCGCCGAGGCCGGCTTCCAGGGCGATCTGGCCCTTGGTGCGGCGCTTCTGCTTGTACGGCAGATACAGGTCTTCCAGGCGCGTCTTGGTGTCGGCCAGGGCGATCTCGCGCTTGAGTTCGGGAGTGAGCTTGCCCTGCTCCTCGATGCTGGCGAGGATCGCCACGCGGCGCTCGTCCAGTTCGCGCAGGTAGCGCAGGCGCTCTTCCAGGTGGCGCAGCTGGGTGTCGTCGAGGCTGCCGGTCACCTCTTTGCGGTAACGGGCGATAAAGGGCACGGTGGAACCTTCGTCGAGCAGGGCCACGGCGGCGGCGACCTGTTGCGGGCGCACGCCCAGTTCTTCGGCGATGCGGTTGTTGATGCTGTCCATAAAAAAGCTACCCACAGGGCGGCCATGCCGGCGGCACGGCGCGCGCGAATCAATTGAGTCGACTTGGCCGTGAGCGCCCTTGCCCGCGTCCATGCCATGGCGGCAGAGGGGCGGAGGAGGGGCGCTGCGCGACTGCCAGGTCGAGGCGGCGGCGCATTATAAACACCGCATCCGCCGGCGCTGGGAACCGTTCGGGGAAAAATCTGCTAACAATGGCTGGAGCGCCCGCCAGGGCGCCTGAGCCATAATGCCGCCATTCCAGCCTGGCCGCGCGGCGCGCGAGCGGGCTTCAGCCAAGGAGTTGCCATGAGCCACAGCGCCCCCGCCGCCGAAGGCGAGAAGATCCTGATCGTCGACGACGACGCCCGTCTGCGTCGCCTGCTCGAGCGTTTCTTCGACGAACAGGGTTATCGCGTGCGCGCCGTGGAGAACGTCGAGCAGATGGATCGCCTGCTGGCCCGCGAGCTGTTCAACCTGGTGGTGCTCGACCTGATGCTGCCCGGCGAGGACGGCCTGTCCGCCTGCCGCCGCCTGCGCGAGGCGAACAACCAGATCCCGATCATCATGCTCACCGCCAAGGGCGACGAGTCCAGCCGCATCCAGGGCCTGGAGCTGGGCGCCGACGACTACCTGGCCAAGCCGTTCAATCCGCGCGAGCTGCTGGCGCGGATCAAGGCCGTGCTGCGCCGCCAGGCGCCGGTGGTGCCGGGCGCGCCGGGCAGCGAGGACGAGAGCGTCAGCTTCGGCGAGTACGAGCTGTCGCTGGCCACCCGCGAGCTGAAGCGCGGCGAGCAGGTGCACATGCTCACCACCGGCGAGTTCGCCGTGCTCAAGGCGCTGGTGCAGCATGCGCGCGAGCCGCTGACCCGCGACAAGCTGATGAACCTGGCCCGCGGCCGCGAGTGGGACGCCCTGGAGCGCTCCATCGACGTGCAGATCAGCCGCCTGCGCCGGCTGATCGAGCCGGATCCGTCCAAGCCGCGCTATATCCAGACGGTGTGGGGCGTGGGCTATGTGTTCGTGCCGGACGGCAATAAGTGATTCCTGGGTTGGCGCTGCGCGGAGCGAAGCCCAACGCCCACTGCGTCCTCTCCGATAGCCCGGCGTCGGGCTTCAGCGCTGCGCGCCTCAACCCAACCTACATCGAAGCGTTATGAAAACCCCGCTCTGGTTCCCGCAAAGCTTCTTCGCCCGTACCCTCTGGCTGGTGTTGATCGTCGTGCTGTTCTCCAAGGCGCTGACCCTGGTCTATCTGATGATGAACGAGGACGTGCTGGTCGACCGCCAGTACAGCCACGGTGCGGCGCTGACCCTGCGCGCCTACTGGGCGGCCAACCCCGCGGAGCGCGAACACATCGCCCAGGCCGCCGGGCTCAAGCGCATCCCCCGCGACAAGGTGCCGGCCAGCGAGCAGCACTGGCCCTACAGCGAGATCTTCCAGCGCCAGATGCAGACCGAGCTGGGGCCGGACACCGAGGTGCGGGTGCGCGCCACCACGCCGCCGGCGCTCTGGGTGCGCGCGCCGAGCCTGGGCGACGAGTGGCTGCGGGTGCCGATGTACCCGCACCCGCTGCGCGGCCAGCGCATCTGGAGCGTGCTCGGCTGGTTCCTCGGCATCGGCCTGCTGTCCACCGCGGCGGCCTGGATCTTCGTCCGTCAGCTCAGCGCGCCGCTCAAGCGCCTGGTGTTCGCCGCCCGCCAGCTGGGTCAGGGGCGCAGCGTGCGCCTGCCGATCAGCGACACGCCGAGCGAGATGGCCGAGGTCTACCGCGCCTTCAACCAGATGGCCGAGGACGTCGAGCAGGCGGCGCGCGAGCGCGAGCTGATGCTGGCCGGGGTGTCCCACGACCTGCGCACGCCGCTGACTCGCCTGCGCCTGGCGCTGGAATTCATGCAGAGCGATTCCGAACTGACCGAGGACATGGTGCGCGACATCGAGGACATGGACGCCATCCTCGACCAGTTCCTCGCCTTTATCCGCGACGGCCGCGACGAGCCGGTGGAGCAGGCCGACTTCGCCGAACTGGTGCGCGAGACGCTGGCGCCCTACAACCAGAACGGCGAGCGCGTGCGCCTGTGCCTGGAGGCCATTCCGCCCTTCCCGCTGCGCCGGGTGTCGATCAAGCGCCTGCTCACCAACCTGGTGGAGAACGCCCTCAATCATGGCGGCGGCGACGCCGTGGAAGTGGTCGCCAGCCTGGCCGGCGACCACAACGCGCCCTACGTGGTGCTCAGCGTGCTGGACCGCGGCAACGGCATCGACCCGGCCGAGCTGGACAGCATCTTCAACCCCTTCATTCGCGGCGACCGCGCCCGCGGCGGGCGTGGCACCGGCCTGGGCCTGGCCATCGTCAAACGCATCGCCGCGCTGCACGGCGGCAGCGTGGAGCTGCGCAACCGCTCCGGCGGCGGCCTGGAGGCGCGCGTGCGCCTGCCGCTGGGGCTGCTGCTGCCGCGCGACGCGGTCTGAGCGACTCGGGCGACCAGCCGTCCGAGCCGGCCGAGGCATGCTGGCAATCTGCGGTCAGAGGCTCTGGCGCTGGGCTATGCTGTGCCAGCGTACCCACTCGAGGCCCGCATGCCCGCCGCCTTATCCGACCGCCTGCCCAAATGGACTTGGTGGCTGCCGCTGCCGCTTTTCCACCTGGGAACCTGGTTATCCCTGACCACCCGCCTGGATGACGGGGTGGCGCTGTGCTACCTGCCGCTGCTGCTCGGCCTGGTGCTGTGCCTGTGGTGGGGGCCGCGGGTGCTGCCGGCGCTGTACCTCAACGCCCTGCTCAGCACGCCCTTGTGGGGCCTGCCCTGGCAGTGGGCGCCGCTTTATGCCGTGCCGGAAACCGCCGCGGTGGCGCTGGGCTGGTGGCTGTTGCGGCGCCAGCCGTTCGACCCCGCGCTCGGCCGCCTGGCCGATCTGCTGCGCTTTCTCGCCTTCGGCGTGCTGCTGCCGACCACCCTGGTGGCCTTCGGTCTGCAGGGCAACCTGTGGCTCACCGGCCTGCAGGGCGGCGAGCAGTGGGCGCTGGCCGTGCTGGGGGTGTGGCTGAGCGACGGCATCGGCCTGCTGGCGCTGGCGCCGCTGCTGCTGGCCTACGCCAGCCCGCTGCTGCGCGTGCGTGGCTGGTTGCATAAGGACGTGCCGGACGCCGCACCGGCGCTGAGCCTCAGCCGCTCGCCGCTGGGCTGGCTGTTCGCCGGCGGTGCCCTGCTGCTCTTGGCGGCGCTGCTCGGCAGCCTGCCGACGCTGCTCGGCCTGCCACTGCTGGGCATCTGCATGCTGGTGCTGGCCCTGCGGCACGCCTTCGCCGGGGCGTTGTACGGCGTGGTCCTGGCCTTCGCCGCGACCCTGCTGCTGCCGCTGCTGCGCGATGGCCTCGGCCTCGGTGCTCCGGATCTGCAACGCAGCCAGCTGCAACTCACCGTGCTGTTGCTGATGAGCGCCGCGCTGCTGGTCGGCCGCGCCCTCGGCGACCTGCGCCAGGCACTGGCGCGTAGCGCGCAGATGCAGCAGCAACTGGCGCGCGCCAACCTGGCCATGGAGGCCAGCCCGTTGGGGGTAACCATCGCCGACGCGCGCCAGCCCGACCTGCCGCTGATCTACTGCAACCCGGCGTTCAGCCGCATCACCGGCTACACCGTCGAGGAGGTGCTGGGGCGCAACTGCCGCTTCCTCGCCGGCGACGACCGCCACCAGCGCGACCTGAAACAGCTGCGCGCGGCGCTGCGCGAGGGGCGCAGCGGCCATGCGGTGCTGCGCAACTACCGCAAGGACGGCAGCCCGTTCTGGAACGAGGTGGTGCTGGCGCCGATGCGCGACGAGCAGGGCATCAGCCACTTCGTCGGCCTGCAGCACGACGTCACCGAGCGCGAGGAGCTGGCCGCCAAGGTCGAGCAGCAGCGCCTGGCCATGCTGCGCCAGAGCCACCTGTTCAGCCAGACCGAGAGCATCGCCGACATCGGCGGCTGGGTGCTGGAGCTGGCCGACCTGAGCATGTTCTGGAGCGAGGGCTGCTACCGCATCGTCGGCCGCGACCTGGCGCTCGGCGCACCGCTGCTGGAGCAGGCGCTGGACTACTACGACGGCGCCAGCCAGGCGCTGATCCGCGCCAACCTGGCCGAGGCGCTGGCCGGGCGCAATCACTTCGACCTGGAGGCGCGCCTGGCGGCGCGCAACGGCTGGGTGCGTCTGCGCGGGGTGGCCGAGCGCGACGGCACGACGCTGGTGCGGGTCTACGGCGCGATCCAGGACATCAGCGAGCGCAAGCGCGCCGAGCAGCAGCTGCGCGAGCGCGACGAACGCCTGCGCCTGTTCTTCGAGGCGCCGCTGATCGGCATGGCCCTGACCACGCCGACCTTCGGCTGGGAGGAGGTCAACCACAAGCTGTGCGCCATCCTCGGCCGTTCGCGCGAGGAGCTGCTGCGCTGCACCTGGGACGAGCTGTCGCATCCAGACGACCTGGCCGCCGAGCAGCAGCAACTGGATGCGGTGCTGGGCGGCAGCAGCGACGGCTTCGAGCTGGACAAGCGCTTCCTGCGCGCCGACGGCCAGCAGGTGCACACCCGCCTCAGCCTGCGCGCGGTGCGCAACGGCCAGGGCCGTCCGGGCATGTTCCTGCTGCTGGTGGAGGACGTCAGCGCCCGTCGCGAGGCCGAGGCGCGCTATCGCACCCTGGTCGAGCACGCGCCCGAGGCGATCATGCTGTTCACCCCCAAGGGCGGCATGGTCGATTTCAACGAGAACGCCCTGCGCCTGTTCCGCTACCGCCGCGAGGAACTGCTGGGCAAGACGGTGCTGGAGATCAGCCCGCTGCGTCAGGCCGACGGCCAGCTCTCGGCGGAGATCGGCAAGGTGCATCTCAAGCGCGCCATCGCCGGCGAGGCACCGGTGTTCGAATGGCTGCATCGCGACAGCGCCGGCCGCCAGCTGCCCTGCGAGGTGCGCCTGGTGCGCATGCCCGGCGAGCAGCTGCTGATCCGCGGCAGCGTCACCGATATCTCCGAGCGCCAGCGCTACCAGCGCGAGATCGAGCGCCTGGCCTACAGCGACGAACTGACCGGGCTGCCCAATCGCCGCCTGCTGCTCGACCGCCTGCAGCACGCCATGGACCGCGAGGCGCGCGAGGGACGCCTGGGTGCGCTGCTGTTCATCGACCTGGATCACTTCAAGACGGTCAACGACAGCCTCGGCCACCTGATCGGCGATGCCCTGCTGCGCGAGGTGACCAGCCGCCTGGCGCGCGAGCTGCGCGCCGAGGACACCCTGGCGCGGCTCGGCGGCGACGAGTTCGTGGTGCTGCTGGAGGCGCTCGGCGACGACCCGCGGGTGGTCGCCGAACACGCCGCGGCGGTGGGCGACAAGCTGCTGCGCGGCCTGCTCGGCAGCTGCACCATCGACGGCCACGAGCTGTCGATCAGCGCCAGCATCGGCATCGCCCTGCACCCGCTGGAGCGGCAGAACGCCGCCGACGTGCTCAAGCAGGCCGACACCGCGATGTACCGGGCCAAGCACGCCGGGCGCAACGCCTTGCATTTCTTCGCCCCGGAAATGCAGGCGGCCATCGACCAGCGCCTGCAGCTGCAGAGCGAGCTGCGCCAGGCCATCGCCCGCGAGCAGCTACACCTGGTGTTCCAGCCGCAGCTGGCGTTGGCCACCGGCAAGGTGGCCGGCGCCGAGGTGCTGCTGCGCTGGCGTCACCCGGAGCGCGGCGAGATCGCCCCGGATCAGTTCATCCCCCTGGCCGAGGAAACCGGGCTGATCCAGGACGTCGGCCACTGGGTGCTGGAGCAGGCCTGCGCGGCGCTGACGCGCTGGCATCGGCAGTGGCCGCAGCTGGTGCTGGCGGTCAACCTCAGCCCGCGCGAGCTGCGCCAGGCCGATTGCGTGGCGCGTATCCAGGCCTGCCTGCAGCGCCATGGCGTGGCGCCGGCCTCGCTGGAGCTGGAGATCACCGAGGGGGTGCTGCTGGAGGACGTCGACCAGTGCATCGCCACCATGCAGCGGCTCAAGGCCCTCGGCGTGCGCTTCGCCATCGACGATTTCGGCACCGGCTACTCGTCGCTGACCTACCTCAAGCGCCTGCCGCTGGACCGATTGAAGATCGACCGCAGCTTCGTCGCCGACCTCGACGGCGAGGAGAGCGGACGCCTGCTGGTGCAGACCATCCTGGTGATCGCCCGCAACCTCGACCTGGAGTGCGTGGCCGAAGGCATCGAACGCGCCGCCCAGTTGGAGCTGCTGCGCGAGCACGGCTGCTCGCTGGGCCAGGGCTACCTGCTCAGCCGGCCGCTGGCGGAAGCGGAGTTTCTCGCCTGGCTGGAGGCGCACCACCGCTAGAGTGGCGCGGTACCGCCCAGGCCGTGTGGGGAGAAGGGGGAGGGGGCGTTTGCGGCCGACCCGGTGTAGCGCGGCTCAGCCACGCCCCTTGGTACGGGTCTGCCCGGGTTCGGCGTACTTTTCTAGGTGTTCGACGATGATCCCGGCGACGTCCTTGCCGGTGGTGGTCTCGATGCCTTCCAGGCCCGGCGAGGAGTTCACCTCCATCACCAGCGGGCCGTGATTGGAGCGCAGGATGTCCACCCCGGCTACGTTCAGCCCCATCACCCGGGCGGCGCGCACCGCGGTCATGCGCTCCTCGGGGGTGATCTTGATCAGGCTGGCGGTGCCGCCGCGGTGCAGGTTGGAGCGGAACTCGCCGGCCTTGGCCTGGCGCTTCATCGAGGCGATCACCTTGTCGCCGACCACGAAGCAGCGGATATCGGCGCCGCCGGCCTCCTGGATGTACTCCTGGACCATGATGTCCTGCTTGAGACCGAAGAAGGCTTCGAGCACCGACTCGGCCGCCTTGTGCGTCTCGGCCAGCACCACGCCCTTGCCCTGGGTGCCTTCCAGCACCTTGATCACCAGCGGCGCACCGCCGACCATCTGGATCAGGTCGGGGATGTCGTCGGGGGAGTGGGCGAAGCCGGTCACCGGCAGGCCGATGCCCTTGCGCGACAGCAGCTGCAGGGCGCGCAGCTTGTCGCGCGAGCGGCTGATGGCGACCGATTCGTTGAGCGGGTAGACGCCCATCATCTCGAACTGGCGCAGCACCGCGCAGCCATAGAAGGTCACCGAGGCGCCGATGCGCGGGATCACCGCGTCGAAGCCTTCCAGCGCCTGGCCGCGGTAGTGGATCTGCGGCTTGTGGCTGGCGATGTTCATATAGGCGCGCAGGGTGTCGATCACCTGCATCTCGTGGCCGCGCTGCTGCCCGGCCTCCACCAGACGGCGGGTGGAATACAGGCGCGGGTTGCGCGACAGCACGGCGATCTTCATTGGGCACCTGGAACGGAGGAGGGCAGGGTGGGTTTGTCTTGCACGTAGCTGAGCGCCGGGTTGACCACCAGTTGCCCGGCGATCAGCGCCTTGGAACCGAGCAGCACGCGGTAGCGCATGGTCTTGCGGCAGGCCAGGGTGAACTCCACCGGCCACAGGCGATCGCCCAGGGCCAGGTGGGTGCGGATCACGTAGCGGCTTTGCGCCAGGCCGTTGGAACTCTTGATGCGCTTGACCGAGACCATCTGCGCCTCGCAGCGGTGGCGGCGCTGCACCTGGGTGCCGAGGTAGGCGGTGAAGCGCACCCAGTCCTCGCCATCGCGCTGGAACGGCTGGATATCGCTGGCGTGCAGGCTCGAGGTGCTGGCGCCGGTGTCGATCTTGGCGCGCAGGCCGATGATGCCGAGCTCGGGCAGGTTGATCCACTCGCGCAGGCCGATCACGCTGAGCTGGTCGAAGGTCTTCAAGCGGGCGGTATCCCTCTGCGGCTGACAGGCCTATGATTTCGCGCATTCTAGTAGCGCCGTGTGACAACTGCATCAGGCAGTTTCTGCCGGCTGGCAAACCCAGCAGAGGTGAGATGAGCGACAAAGACGACGACAAGGTGCGCCTGGACAAATGGCTGTGGGCGGCACGCTTCTACAAGACCCGCGCGCTGGCCAAGGCGGCCATCGAGGGCGGCAAGGTGCACCACCGCGGCGAGCGCTGCAAGCCGGGCAAGGAGCCCAGGGTGGGCGACGAATACGTGCTGCGTACCGGCTTCGACGAACGCACCGTGGTGGTGCTGGCGCTGTCGGCGGTGCGCCGCGGCGCGCCGGAGGCGCAGCTGCTGTATCGCGAGACCGAGGCGAGCATCGCCCGCCGCGAGCAGGCCGCGGCGCTGCGCAAGGCCGGCGCCCTTGGCGTGCAGACCGACGGCCGGCCGAGCAAGAAACAGCGCCGGCAGATCCAGCACTTCAACGAACAGCAGGACGGCGGCCTGCGCCATCCCTGGGCGGACGAAGATTAGGCGCAAGCCTGCAGGAGCGAGCTTTGCTCGCGAACGACGGTAAAAGCTTCGCGAACAGAGCTCGCTGCCACCGTCTCCGTTGTCTTGCGGTTCCGGTTCAGCGCCCGCTGACGATGCTCAGCCGGCCCAGCAGCGGCAACCGGGCCAGTCGCACGGTGATGGGCAGGGTGACCCGCTCCAGCCGCTCGCTGGTGCGCCAGGCCAGCGGCGTGTAGCAGCTCCAGGCCAGCGCCAGCAGGGCCAGCAGCAGGCCGCCGACCAGGGCGTCCGACCCCCAGTGGGCGCCGGCCACCAGGCGCGGCAGCATGCCGATCACGGCAATCGCCCAGACCAGCAGCAGGCGCCAGTTGCGCGCGAAGAAGCTCATGAACAGGGCCCAGATCAGCAGCACCGAGGCATGGTCGCCGGGGAAGCTGCGGCTGGCGCTGTCTTTCATGTCCCAGCGCTCTTCCCAGGCGGGGAACAGCTCGGTCAGGCGCGCGCTGCCCTCGACCACCAGCGAGGCGCTGGGGCGCTGCCAGTCCATGGCCTTGACCAGCTCGGCGAAGCCCACGCGCAACAGCAGCAGGGTGACCAGCGCGACGAGAAAGGCGAACAGCGCGCGGCGCACCTGGACGCCGGCGAACACCAGATCGGCCTTGAGCATCACCGCCAGCAGCACCAGGCCCAGGCCCAGATCTACCGGGCGCATGCTGCCGATAGCCCAGACCTTGGCCCACAGCCCGGCCGCGTGCACCGGGTCGTTGAGCAGGCGGAACAGCCACAGGTCGAAGCCGTCCCAGAGTTGGCGGCTCGGCTGCCACAGCCAGCTGACGAGCAGCAGGGCGGCGGCGAGGTGGCAGATCAGCAGGGCGCGCGGGCGCCAGCGGCGGTTGAACACGGCGGTCGACATCGGAAGTCCCTTTGCAGATTTATGACGGCCCTACCTGGGCGCGCGCATCTTAGGACCTGGTTTTCCCGGCACAAGGCCGGCGGCCGATCGGTTCAGCCGGGGTTCAGCGAGCGGCAGCGATTCCGTGATCGTCCTCACGCGACACCCGGGCCTTGGTTGTCCGGGCATTTGTGCATAAAATCGCCAGCCTTTTTTGCAGACCCAGGCAGGCCAGCCCGCTATGACCGATTTCAGCCAACGCTTTCTCTTCGACGACACCGACGTGCGCGGCGAGATGGTTGCCCTGCGCGAGAGCTACGCCCATGTGCTGGCCAAGCACACCTACCCGCAGCCGGTGGCGCAACTGCTCGGCGAACTGATGGCCGCCGCCGCCCTGCTGGTCGGCACCCTCAAGTTCGACGGCCTGCTGGTGCTGCAGGCGCGCTCCGAGGGGCCCGTGTCGCTGCTGATGGTGGAATGCTCCAGCGCCCGCGAGCTTCGTGGCATCGCCCGTTACGACGACGAGCGGGTCACGGCCGACGCCGACCTGCACGCCCTGATGCCCGACGGCGTGCTGGCGATCACCATCGACCCGGCCAAGGGCCAGCGCTACCAGGGCATCGTCACCCTCGACGGCGTCGACCTGGCCGAGTGCCTGTCCAACTACTTCGCCAGTTCCGAGCAGCTGCCCACCCGCTTCTGGCTCAAGGCCGACGGCCAGCGCGCCCGTGGCCTACTGCTGCAGCAGCTGCCACCGCATCAGCAGACCGAGCCGGAGGCGCGTCAGGAAAGCTGGAACCACCTGCTGACCCTGGCCGATACCCTGTCCGCCGAGGAGCTGCTCGGCCTGGACAACCCGACCCTGCTGCATCGTCTCTACCATCAGGAGACCGTGCGCCTGTTCGACGAGCAGCCGCTGCAGTTCCGCTGCAGCTGCTCGCGTGAGCGCTCCACCAGCGCCTTGGCCAGCCTCGGCCAGGCCGATGCCGAACTGCTGCTGGCCGAGCAGGGCGGCAGCGTGGTGATCGATTGCCAGTTCTGCAACGAACGCTACGCCTTCGACGCCGCCGACATCGCCCAGCTGTTTGCCGGCGGCGGCAGCGAGGCGCCGTCGCAGACCCGGCATTGACTCGATTTTCTGGGCGATAGCCGCTCTCTATCGGATTGGAGGCTGCCAAGCAGTTCGCTTTTCTGGCATACTCCCGCGACTTTTTTACCGTGTAGTGCAGTTGCCCCTGTACTACACAACGTTCGGAAGACTCGGCCAGCGGCCGACGGGGACCCTCATGACGCAAGCCAACAACGCCGTGTACACCGACATCAGCGCCGCGCAACTGGTCGAAGAAGCCATTCGCCGTGGTGAAGGGGAACTGGCCGCCAACGGCGCGCTGGTCGTTCGTACCGGTCATCGCACTGGCCGCTCGCCGGCAGACCGCTTCATCGTTCAGGAGCCGAGCACCGAGGCGCAGATCGCCTGGGGCAACATCAACCGTCCGTTCCCGGCCGACAAGTTCGATGCCCTGTGGGATCGCGTCGCGTCGTTCAACAATGCTCAGGAACATTTCGTCTCCCACGTGCACGTCGGCTCCGCCGAAGCGCACTACCTGCCGGTGAAGATGACCACCGCTACCGCCTGGCAGAACCTGTTCGGCCGTCAGCTGTTCATCAACCCGAGTGCCTACAACCCGGCCGGCAAGGCCGAGTGGGAAATTCTCAACGTCGCCAACTTCGAGTGCGTGCCGGAGCGTGACGGCACCAACTCGGACGGCTGCGTGATCATCAACTTCGCCGCCCGCAAGGTGCTGATCGCCGGCATGCGTTACGCCGGCGAGATGAAGAAGGCCATGTTCTCCGTGCAGAACTTCCTGCTGCCGGAAAAGGACGTGTTGCCGATGCACTGCGCCGCCAACATCGGCGAAGAAGGCGATGTGACCCTGTTCTTCGGCCTGTCCGGCACCGGCAAGACCACCCTGTCCGCCGACGAGTCGCGTTACCTGATCGGTGACGACGAGCACGGCTGGGGCGAGGGCGTGGTGTTCAACATCGAGGGCGGCTGCTACGCCAAGTGCATCGACCTGTCCGAGAAGAACGAGCCGGTGATCTGGAAAGCCATCCAGTTCGGCACCGTGCTGGAGAACGTCGTGCTCGACGACAGCCGTACTCCGGATTACGCCGACGACAGCCTGACCCAGAACAGCCGCGCGGCTTACCCGCTGGAGTACGTCGAGAAGCGCAGCGAGAAGAACCTGGGCGGCGAGCCGAATGCCGTGATCTTCCTGACCTGCGACCTGACCGGCGTACTGCCGCCGGTGTCGATCCTCAACAACGAGCAGGCGGCCTACCACTTCCTGTCCGGCTACACCGCGCTGGTCGGTTCCACCGAAATGGGTTCGGGCGGCGGCATCAAGTCGACCTTCTCCACCTGCTTCGGCGCGCCGTTCTTCCCGCGCCCGGCCGGCGTCTACGCCGAGCTGCTGATCAAGCGCATCAATGCCTTCGGCTCCAAGGTCTACCTGGTCAACACCGGCTGGACCGGCGGTGGCTACGGCGTCGGCAAGCGCTTCAACATCCCCACTACCCGTGGTGTGATCGCCGCCATCCAGAGCGGTGCGCTGGTCGGTGCCGAGACCGAGCACCTGCCGATCATCAACCTGGATGTGCCCAAATCGGTACCGGGCGTCGAGACCAACCTGCTCAACCCGCGCAACACCTGGGCAGACCAGAACGCCTACGACGAAGCCGCCAAGGGCCTGGCCAAGCTGTTCATCGACAACTTCGCCAAGTTCGATGTCAGCGAGGCGATCAAGAACGCCGGCCCGCAGCTCTAAGCTGGCCTGTGGTCTCTGACAAAGCCGCCTTCGGGCGGCTTTGTCATTGATGGACGACGGTTGCTCGTAGGGTGGACATGCCGAAGGCTTGTCCACCATTTTGGATGATGCGCCGTAGTGGCGGACAAGCCTTCGGCATGTCCGCCCTACAGAACTTCGCCTTATCGACTAGGGTTACTTGTCTTATCAGCGGTCAACGGAGTGACAGCTTGTGTCCACCCTCAAACGCGTCTTCGGCTTCGATCGCCTGCGCCCCGGCCAGGAGCAGGTCATCAGCGCCGTGCTCGCCGGTCGTTCGGCGGCGGCGATCTTTCCCACCGGCTCGGGCAAGTCGCTGTGCTACCAGCTGTCGGCGCTGCATCTGCCACACCTGTGCCTGGTGATCTCGCCGCTGCTGGCGCTGATGCAGGATCAACTGGCCTTCCTGCATGCCCATGGCATTGCGGCGGCGAGCATCGACTCGGCGCAGAGCCGCGAGCAGAGCATGGAGGTGATGAACCGCGCGCGCAGCGGCGAGCTGAAGATCCTGATGATCTCGGTGGAGCGCCTGAAGAACGAGCGTTTTCGCAACTTCATAGCCCAGGTGCCGATCTCCCTGCTGGTGGTCGACGAGGCCCACTGCATTTCCGAATGGGGCCACAACTTCCGTCCGGACTACCTCAAGCTGCCCGATTACCAGCGCCAGTTCGGCATCGGCCAGGTGTTGCTGCTCACCGCCACGGCCACGCCGAGGGTGATCGCCGATATGCGCGAGAAATTCGCCATCGCCGAGGCGGACGTGGTCACCACCGGTTTCTATCGGCCCAACCTCAACCTGCTGGTCGAGCCGGTGGCCGGCGCCGCCAAGCTGCGCCGTCTGCAGGACTGGCTGGCGCCGCGCGGCGATCAGGCGAGCATCGTCTACGTCACCCAGCAGAAGACCGCCGAGCAGGTCGCCGAGCGCTTGCAGACGCAGGGCCTGGCCGTCAGCGCCTACCACGCCGGCATGGCCCATGATGTACGTGAGTCGATCCAGCGGCGTTTCATGGCCGGCGAGCTGCAGTGCATCGTCGCCACCATCGCCTTCGGCATGGGCATCGACAAGCGCGATATCCGCAACGTGGTGCACTTCGACCTGCCCAAGTCCATCGAGAACTACAGCCAGGAGATCGGCCGCGCCGGGCGCGACGGCCAGGCCTCGGACTGCCTGGTGCTGGCCAGCCGCGACGGCCTCAGCGTGCTGGAGAACTTCGTCTATGGCGATACCCCGGAACTGGCCGGCATTCGCGCCGTGCTTGACGACCTGCGCGCGGTCGGCACGGGCGGGCAGTGGGAGCTGATGCTGGGCCAGCTCTCCGAGCACAGCAATATTCGCGCGCTGCCGCTCAAGACCCTGCTGGTGCAGTTGGAGCTGCGCGGCATCATCGACCCGCGCTACGCCTACTTCGCCGAGTATCGCTTCAAGCTGCTGCTGGAGGACGAGGCGTTGCTGGCGCAGTTCGAGGGTGAGCGGCGCCGGTTCGTCGAGGCGATCCTGGCCTGCTCGAAGCGCGCGCGGACCTGGTCGACGCTGGACTTCGACGCGTTGTATCAGCAGTACGGCGCCGAGCGCGCGCGGGTGGTCAAGGCGCTGGATTACTTCCAGGAAAAGGGTTGGCTGGAGCTGGAAAGCAAGCAGATGACCGAGGTCTATGCCGTGCTCGATGGCGGCTTCGAGGTCGAAGCATTGGCGGCCGATCTGCACGCGCATTTCCGCGCCCATGAGGCCAGCGAGATCGCCCGTATCCAGGCCATGCTCGCGCTGTTCGAGAGCAACGAGTGCCTGAGCCGGCGCCTGGCGCTGTATTTCGGCGACGAGCAGGCGCCCGAGCGTTGCGGGCATTGCTCGGTGTGTCAGGGGCGGGTCGCCGTCCTGCCGCAGGTGCCCGAGCTGCCGCCGTTGAGCGGTCGCGACGCGCAGGCACTATGTGCGGCCTTCGTCGAGAAGTATCTGCAGCATGCCGGTCACGAACCTGGCCACGAGTGCCTGACGCGCTTTCTCTGCGGCGTGACCACGCCCTTGTTCACCAAGCTCAAGGCGCGCCAGCTGGCCGGCTTCGCCGCGCTGGAGGACTACCCCTACGCCGAGGTGCGTGATTGGCTGACGCTGTAGGGTGGACATGGCGCAGCCTTGTCCACCGTTGTTTTTCCGAGGCGAGCGATGGTGGACAAGTCTTCGGCATGTCCACCCTACGATCCATCACCTGCACAAGGAGTGTGCTTATGTCGAACTACCGGCGGGCCTGGGTGCCGGGCGGGAGTTACTTCTTCACCGTCAATCTGCAGGATCGCCAGAGCGACCTGCTGGCTGGCGAGATCGATTCGTTGCGGCGTGCCGTGGCAACCACCAAGGCGCGCCATCCCTTCGCCATCGATGCTTGGGTGGTGCTGCCCGAGCATATGCATTGCCTGTGGACGCTACCGCCTGGCGACAGTGACTTCGCCAAACGCTGGATGGTGATCAAACAACTGTTCTGCCGCGGTCTGCCGGTGACGCGCGAGCCGGGCATACGGCGCGAACGCGGCATCTGGCAGCGCCGTTATTGGGAGCACCTGATCCGCGATCAGGACGATTGGCAGCGGCATTTCGATTACATCCACATCAACCCGGTCAAGCACGGTTGGGTTGGCCGGGTGCGCGATTGGCCCTATTCCAGTTTCCACCGAGCGGTGCGCGAGGGCCTGTATCCGCTGGATTGGGCGGGGGATATCGAGGTGGAGGTTCCCGGAGGCGATTGATCCGTTCGGCGCATGATTGGTGGACAAGCCTTCGGCATGTCCACCCTACGATGGGGGGCGATGTAGGGTGGATATGGCGCAGCCTTGTCCACCGCCGCGCTTAGCGGTGGCGCTGCCCTTCGCTCAGCGTCCAGTGCACCAGCTCGCGGGACAGTTGATCCCCCGCCTGGCCGAAGGCGGCGACCACTGCCGGCACCGAGGCGTCGCTGGCCGGCCGGGTCGCGCTGAAGCGGCGGCTGGCGAGGATGCGTTGGTCGCGCGCATCGACCAGGCGCACGTCGAGCTGGATCAGCGCCTCGGGCCGCTCGCCCTGGTACTGGCTGTGGAAGGCACGCAGCTCGCTGACCAGTTCCAGGTCGGCCTGAAGGCGTTGGGCGTCGCTGCTCAGGGCGCGGATGCGGCCGTCGTCGTGGAAGGCGTCGAGCAGGCGATCGCGCAGCAGCTGCGGGGTGCGCTCGCTCCAGCGCACGCCCTGGTAGGTATTGACCCGGCCGGGCTCGGGCAGCACGACGATGCGCGTGCCGTCGAGCAACTGGTTGCTGCTGGGACTACCCACCCGCAGCGCCCAGTCGACAGCGCCCGGCTGCGCCGGCAGCGGACTGGCCGGCAACAGGTAGACGTCCAGCGGTTCGCTCTGCGGCAGGATCGAGCAGGCGCCGAGCAGGGCGGCGGCCAGCAGCAGGGACAGGCGCTTCATGGTTGGAACTCCTTGATGCTGTCGTTGCGCAGCAGGTAGCCGGTGGGGTCCCGTTCCAGGCGCTGGGAGAAGCTGCGCAGGGCGCCGAGGGTGTCGCGCAGCTCGCCGATCGCCGGGCCCAGTTCGCCGAGGCCCTGCAGGCCGCTGTCCAGCGCGCTGCGATTGCTTTCCAGCAACTGCTCGATGCTGCGGCTGCTGCGCTCCAGCGAGGCCATCAGGCTCTCGGCGTTGTCCAGAGCCTGGCTGCCATGGCCGTCGAGCAGGCGGTTGGCGGTGCGCATCAGTTCGGCCGCCTCGCGGGTGGCGGCACCGGCCTGCTGCAGGGCGGCGCCGAGTTCGTCGCGCTGGCCGGCGAGGCCGGCGCTGGCCTGTTCCAGGTTGTCCAGGGTGCGCGCCACGCGCTCGGCGTTCTCGCGCGAGAGCATGCGGTTGGCGCGGTTGAGCAGGCGGGTGATGTTGACCACCAGGTCCTCGCCGTTGGCCATCAGCCGGGACAGCGGCGAGCGGTCGGCGATGATGATGCCCGGTTGGCCGTCCTCGCCTCGCAGCGGCGGGCTCTCCGGGCTGCCGCCGTGCAGCTGGATCACCGCCAGGCCGGTGATGCCGGTGATCGACAGGCGCGCGCGGGTGTCCTGCTTGATCGGCGTGTGGCCGACGATGCGGATGCGCGCGCGCACGGTGCGCGGATCGTCCGGGTCGAGGCCGAGGCTGATCACGTCGCCGACCTTGATCCCGCTGTACTGCACCGCGCTGCCCTGCGACAGGCCGCTGACCGCCTCGTTGAAGATCACCTCGTAGTCGGTAAAGGCGCGCTCGGCGCCGGCCTTGTTCAGCCACAGGGCGAACAGCAGCGCGGCGCCCAGCGTGAGCACGGTGAACAGGCCGATCAGCACGTGATGGGCTCTGGGTTCCATTTATCCACCCCCTGCCGCCGTGGCGGCCTGTGCAGCCGCGCGTCCACGCGGGCCGTGAAAATATTGCTGAATCCAGGCGTCGTCGGTAGCGGCCACCACCTCCAGGCGGTCGGCCACCAGCACCTTCTTCTGCGCCAGTACGGCGACCCGGTCGCAGATGCTGTACAGCGTATCCAGGTCGTGGGTGACCAGAAATACGCTGAGTCCCAGGCTGTCGCAGAGGGTGCGGATCAACTGGTCGAAGGCCGCCGCGCCGATGGGGTCGAGGCCGGCGGTGGGCTCGTCGAGAAACAGGATATCCGGGTCCAGCGCCAGGGCGCGGGCCAGGGCGGCGCGCTTGACCATGCCGCCGGACAGCGAACTGGGGTACTTGTCGGCGGCGTCCTGCGGCAGGCCGGCGAGGGCGATCTTGACCCGCGCCAGGCGCTCGGCGCTCGCGCGCGACAGGCCGGCGTGCTCGATCAGCGGCAGGGCGATGTTCTCGCCGACGGTCAGCGAGGAGAACAGTGCGCCGCGCTGGTAGAGCACGCCGAAGCGCCGCTCCAGCTGCGAGCGGCGCTCGGCCGGCAGGCTCAGCAGCTGTTCGCCGAACACCCGCACGGTGCCGGCATTGGGTTGGCGCAGGCCGACGATGCTGCGCAGCAGCACGGACTTGCCGGTACCCGAGCCGCCGACCACGCCGAGGATTTCGCCGCGATAGAGGTCGAAGTCCAGGTGCTGGTGGACCACCTGGCTGCCGAAGCGGTTGCACAGGTCGCGCACCTCGATGATGGTTTCGCGGCTCACCAGCCCATCTCCATCAGGAACAGCGCCGCCAGGGCGTCGAGCAGGATCACCACGAAGATCGACTGGACCACCGCCGAGGTGGTGTGCTCGCCCACCGACTGCGCGCTACCGCTGACCTTGAAGCCTTCCAGGCAACCGATCAGGGCGATCAGGAAGGCGAAGATCGGTGCCTTGAGCAGGCCGACCAAAAAATGCCGCAGCAGGTCGCTGTCGTGCAGGATCGACAGGTACATGGTCGGCGAGATGTCCAGGCTCAGGGCGCAGACCAGGGCGCCGCCGAGCATGCCGCTGAGCATGGCGATAAAGGTCAGGATCGGCAGGGCGATAAGCATGGCGAACACTCGCGGCAGCACCAGCAGCTCCACCGGGCTCAGGCCCAGGGTGCGGATGGCGTCGATCTCCTCGTTGGCCTTCATCGAGCCGATCTGCGCGGTGAAGGCGCTGGCGGTGCGCCCGGCCATGAGGATGGCGGTGAGCAGCACGCCGAATTCGCGCAGGAAGGAGTAGGCCACCAGGTTGACCGTGTAGATGCTGGCGCCGAACTCGGCGAGGATGGTGGCGCCGAGAAAGGCCACCACGGCGCCGACCAGGAAGGTCAGCAGGGCGACTATGGGCACCGCGTTGAGGCCGCACTGCTCCAGGTGCGCGGCCAGCGAGGTCAGACGCCAGCGCCGCGGCTGCGGCAGTATTCCCAGCATCCCGCTCAGGGTCAGGCCCATAAAGCCGAGCAGCGCCCGGCCCTGGTGCCAGAGGCCCTCGACCACCTCGCCGATATGCCCGAGCACTTCGCGCAGCACCGAGGGCGCCGGCGGCGGTTGCGCCTGGCGGCTGCCGGCCATGGCATCGGCCACCGCCAGCAACAGGGCGCGGCGCTGCGCGCCGAGTTCGGCCTGCTGCGCCAGCTGGCGCAGGCGCGCACTGCCGAGCAGTTCCAGCAGCAGCGCGGCGCCGGCGGTGTCCAGCGCCGCCAGTTCGCCCAGGTCGACGGGGGTCTCGGCCGCCAGGCGCTCGCGCAGCGCCAGCACCTGGGGTTCGAGGTGGCTGTAGTGGGCCAGCGTCCAGTCGCCGCCGATGCGCAGGCCGCTGGCGGCATCCGTGCGGCTGGTCTGGAGCGGGGTCAGGTAGGGCCTGGTCATGGCCCACAGCTTAGCCCTGCCCGGGCTCGCCCGGCCAGTGGCGCGCGGCGAGCGCGCTTACAGGCAGTTGCAGGTCGAGTTCAGACAATCGCGCTGCGGGTTGCGGCTCTAGGCTGGGCGGGCTTTGTCATCTGTCTCAAGGAGCTCCCATGCAACCTATCACCGTATTGCGCGACACCCAGCCCGTTCCCGTGCTCGACGCCTGCAAGTGGCAGCGTCTGGACGGCGAGCCGCACACCGTCAACCTCAACGCCTACACCTCGGAAGACGGCAAGAAGATCATGGGCACCTGGATCTGCACCCCGGGCAAGTGGCGGGTGGCCTACGACAAGTGGGAGTACTGCCACTTCCAGGAGGGCTACTGCATCATCACCCCGGACGGTCAGGAGCCGATCCACCTGCGCGCCGGCGATATCTTCATCGTCGAGCCGGGCATGTGCGGCACCTGGGAGGTGGTGGAGACGGTGCGCAAGTATTTCGTCTTCGCCTGAGCCGGCAACACCAAAGATCGGCTGACAGCACGATGGGCTAAGGTAAAGCTCTGTCACCCTTAGTGCAGGGCGAGCCCCCATGTCCATCGAACACCTGGATGTCCTGATCGTCGGCGCCGGCCTGTCCGGGGTCGGCGCCGCCTGTCACCTCAAGCGCCTGTGCCCGGGCAAGCGCGTCGCCGTCCTCGAAGGGCGCGAGGCGCTGGGCGGCACCTGGGACCTGTTTCGCTACCCGGGCATCCGTTCCGACTCGGACATGTACACCCTGGGCTACACCTTCAAGCCCTGGAGCGACCCGCAGGCCATTGCCGACGGTCCGGCGATCCGCCGCTATATCGAGGACACCGCGCGCGAGCACGGCGTCGACCGGCTGATCCGCTACCGCCACCGCGTGCTCGAGGCCGACTGGTGCAGCGCCAGCGCCACCTGGCAACTGCTGGTGCAGCGCGGCGACGAGGCCGAGCCGCTGCGTCTGAGCTGCCAGTTCCTGATGATGTGCACTGGCTACTACCGTTACGAGGCCGGCTACACCCCGGATTTCGCCGGGCGCGAGGATTTCCGGGGCAGCTTCATCCACCCGCAGCTATGGCCGCAGGACTTCGATTACGCCGGCAAGCGCGTGCTGGTGATCGGCAGCGGCGCCACCGCGGTGACCCTGGTGCCGGCGCTGGCCGAGCGCGCCGCGCAGGTGACCATGCTGCAGCGCTCGCCCAGCTACGTGATCAACCTGCCGCAGCGCGATGGCCTGTCCAACGCCCTGCGCCGGGTGCTGCCGGAAACCTGGGTGTACCGTCTGGCGCGCGGGCGCAACGTGAGCCTGCAGCTGCTGTTCTACAAGCTGGCCAAGGCCTGCCCCAACCTGGTCCGCCGGCTGCTGCTGGGGCTGGTGCGGCGCCAGCTCGGCGCCGGTTTCGACATGCGCCATTTCAGCCCGTCGTACAAACCCTGGGACCAGCGCGTCTGCGCGGTGCCGGACGGCGACCTGTTCCGCGTGCTGCGCCAGGGCAGGGCGGCGGTGGTCACCGCCGAGATCGAGCGCTTCACCGCCGGCGGCGTGCGGCTGACGAGCGGCGAGGAACTGCCCGCCGACGTCATCGTCAGCGCCACCGGCCTGCAGCTGCAGCTGTTCGGCGGCATCGCGGTGCGCGTCGACGGCGCGCCCTTCGAGGCGCCGCGCAGCATGGGCTATCGCGGCATCATGCTGCGCGACCTGCCCAACCTGGCGGTGATACTGGGCTACACCAACGCCAGCTGGACGCTCAAGGCGGACCTGTCCAGCGAATACTTCTGCCGCCTGATCCGCCACCTGGATGCCATCGGCATGCGCCAGGCGACCCCGCGCGATAGCACGGGCGACGTACGCCCGGCCCCCTTTCTCGACCTCAAGTCCGGCTATATCGAGCGCGCCGCCCACCTGCTGCCGGCGCAGGGCGACCGCGCGCCGTGGAAGCTGCACCAGAACTACGCCCTCGACCTGGCGCTGCTGCGCTACGGCAAGCTGGAGGACGGCTACCTGCAGTTTTCCCAGCCGAGCGCCGCGCAGGACGAGGCGCTGGCGCCCTCCTGAACGGCGCCGGCCATGGCGATTTTCCTACAGCGACTGACGCCGTTTAGCGGCTTAACGATCTGGCACTGCGCCACTACACTTTTGCCGACTGTGTCACGGATGAACCTAGTGGCGTCATAGCACTTTGCCTTGCGCCAAAC
This sequence comes from Pseudomonas sp. PL-6, assembly GCF_054110165.1. Classification (NCBI taxonomy): domain Bacteria; kingdom Pseudomonadati; phylum Pseudomonadota; class Gammaproteobacteria; order Pseudomonadales; family Pseudomonadaceae; genus Pseudomonas; species Pseudomonas sp. PL-6. The sequence goes on from NZ_CM134189.1 coordinate 348,794, forward strand.
CCGCCTGAGAAGGACCCGGCCATGAAGGAACAGCGTCACCTGCCCGCCCTGCGCGCCCATATCGAGCAACTGCTGAACAAGGGCTGGGTCATCGCCAGCCGCAGCCCGCTGACCCTGCAGAACGGTCACCGCTGCTACCTGGTATCCCACGGCATGCTGATCAGCGAGTCCACCAGCCGGGCCGCCTGAGCCGTCCCGCGCATTGTTCCCAACCGCTGCGCCGCCTTCCCCCCCTTGGCGCGGCGGGGCTTTTGGTTACCGGATATTGCATCCGCTGCCCGTCCGTTCGCCTCTGCGCCTCCCTGAACAGGGGGCTTTAGCCCTTTCGCGTTTCCCTGCACCTGCCCTCCCGCGCCCGGCAACGCCTTGGTCTGCGCGGCGTCTGTGCCTATAACGAACGGATCGCGTTCGTCCCATCACAGAGGAGCCACGCCATGCCCAGTCGCCGCCGCTTTCTCCAGCACAGCGCCAGCCTCGCCGCGCTGACCGCGTTGATGCCCTGGCTGCCCGCCGGCGCATTCGCCGCCGGCAGCCTGTTGCAGCGCCAGATTCCCAGCAGCGGCGAGCTGCTGCCGGTGATCGGCCTGGGCACTTCGCGCACCCACGACGTGGCCCTGAGCGAGGCGGCGCTGGCGCCGCTGCGCGAGGTGCTGCGGACCCTGGTCAACGGCGGCGCCAGCCTGATCGACACCGCGCCCAGCTACGGCCGCGCCGAGGCGGTGTGCGGCGCGCTGGCGGCCGAGGACGGCCTGCGGCGCAAGCTGTTTCTCGCCACCAAGGTGTCCTCCACCGGGCGATCTGCCGGCGAGCGCCAGCTGGCGGCCAGCTTCGCCGCGCTCAAGACCGACACCCTCGACCTGGTGCAGGTGCACAACCTGCAGGACACCGCCACCCAGCTCGGCCTGCTGCGCGAGCTGAAGCAGCAGGGGCGGGTGCGCTATATCGGCATCACCCACTATCTCGACTCGGCCCACGAGCGCCTGCTCGAGGTGCTGCGTCGCGAACCGGTGGATTTCGTCCAGTTCAACTACTCCATCGGCGAGCGCAACGCCGAGCGCGAGCTGCTGCCCTACTGCGCCGACAAGGGCATCGCCACCCTGATCAACCGCCCCTTCCAGCGCGCCGCCCTGTTCGACCGGGTGCGCGGCCAGGCGCTGCCGGACTGGGCCGCGGTGGAGCTGGACGCCAGCTCCTGGGCGCAGCTGATGCTCAAGTACATCCTCGCCCACCCGGCGGTGACCGCGGTGATTCCGGCCACCTCCAACCCGCGCTACATGGCCGACAACCTGCTGGCCGGCCAGGGCCGCCTGCCCGACGCGGCGCAGCGTAAGCGCATCGCCGAGCTGTTCGCCTGAGATGACGGCGCTCGAGCGGCGCCTGGCGCGGGCGATCAATGCCGAGGCGCAGGAGCTGGCGGCGGTGCTGGCCGGCTTCGCCCTGTTCTTCTGCCTGTTCGCCGGCTACTTCATGTTGCGGCCGATTCGCGAAGCCATGGGCATCGCCGGCGGGGTAGAAAACCTGCAGTGGCTGTTCAGCGCCACCTTCGTCGCCATGCTGCTGGCGGTGCCGCTGCTGGCCTGGCTCAACTCCAGGGTGCCGCGCATCCACTTCATCGACTGGGTGTACGGCTTCTTCGGCCTCAACCTGCTGGCCTTCGTCCTGCTGTTTCGCCTCGATCACGACAGCGTCTGGCTGGCACGGGTGTTCTACGTGTGGATATCGGTCTACAACCTGTTCGTCATCTCGGTGGCCTGGAGCCTGATGGCCGACGTGTTCGACGGCGCCCAGGCGCGCCGGCTGTTCGCCTTTATCGCCGCCGGGGCCAGCGTCGGCGGGCTGTGCGGCCCTTTGCTGAGCGCGCTGCTGATCGGCGCGCTGGGCGAGGCCGGGCTGATGATGCTGGCCGCCCTGCTGCTCGGCGCGGCCATGGCGCTCAAGCGCTACCTGATGGCCTGGCGCGCACGCGCCGGCGCCGGGCGCCCCGGCGCGACGCCCAGCGAAAGCCCGCGGCGGCCGGTGCCGGGCAATCCCTTCAGCGGTCTGACCCGGGTGCTGGGCTCGCGCTATCTGCTGGGCATCGCCGCCTTCGTCCTGCTGCTGACCTCGGTCAGCACCTTCCTCTACTTCGAGCAGGCGCGTCTGGTGGCCGAATTGTTCCCGGATCGCGCCGCCCAGGTGCGGGTGTTCGGCGTGATCGACTTCCTCGTGCAGGCCGGCGCGCTGACCGCGCAGCTGTTCGTCACCGGGCGGGTGGCGCAGCGGCTCGGCGTGCGTGTGCTGCTGTCCGCCGTGCCGGCGCTGGTCTGCCTGGGTTTTCTCGGCCTGGCGCTGGCGCCGACCTTCGCCGTGCTGGCGGCGCTGATGATAGTGCGGCGCATCGGCGAATACGCCTTCGTCCGGCCGGGGCGCGAGATGCTCTTCGCCCCGCTGGACGCCGAGAGCAAGTACAAGGCGAAGAACTTTATCGACACCCTGGTCTATCGCGGCGGCGATGCCCTGAGCGGCTGGGCCAAGGCCGGGCTGGACCTGCTCGGCCACGGCGCCTGGCTGGTGGCCATGGTCGGTGCGCTGTGCGCCGCGCTATGGGGCGTGCTCGGCTGGTACCTGGGCGGGCGCGCGGATCGCCAGGCGCAAAGGTCGGGCGGGTGAAACGTCATTGAGGGGCTCCCGTCCTACGCCACTGCGACGATTTCCTCGATCAGCCACTGCAGCGCGGCGTCGCGCTGACGTTGCGCCAGGCTGACGATCTCCAGGTGGAAGGGGCCCAAGGCGAACGGCAGGTCGAACAGCTCAAGCGGCAGCAAGGTGGCGAAATGCCGGGCCAGGGCGGTGGGCAGCACCGCCGCCAGCTCGCTGCCGGCGACTATGTGCGCCGCCTGCAGGTAGTTCGGTGTGGTGTAGAAGATCTGCCGCGACAGGCCCTGTTCGCCCAGCCACTGATCGACCATGCCGCGGGTCTGCCCGCCGTGCACCCAGAGGTGACGCAGGCGCAGGAAGGTCTCCAGATCCAGGCTGCCCTGGCGCAGCCGCGGATGCTCGCGGCGCACCGCCAGCTTGAGCGTCTCGCTCATCCAGTGGCGACGGGCGAAACGCGCCGGCATCTCGTCGAAACGGCCCAGCACCAGGTCCAGCTCGCCCTTGTCCAACGCCTCCATCGGCAGGCTGGGGCTGAGGTGGCGGATGTCGATGCCGATGCCCGGCGCCTTCTGGCTGAGGCGGTCGAGCAGGCGCGGCATACACACCAGCTCGACGTAATCGGTGACGGCGATGCGAAAGCGCTGGCGGCTCTCGCTCGGCTCGAAGGCCTCGCCGGCGCTCAGGCTCTGCTCCAGCTGACGCAGCGCGCTGCGGATCGGCGCCTCCAGCGCCAGCGCCCGCGGTGTAGGCTGCATGCGCCGGCCGACGCGGACCAGCAGCGGATCGCCGAGCAGTTCGCGCAGACGCCCCAGGGCATTGCTCACCGCCGGCTGGCTCAGCGCCAGGCGTTCGGCGGCGCGCGAGACGTTCTGTTCGCGCAGCAGGGCGTCGAGCACGCGCAGCAGGTTGAGATCGAAGTTGGTGAAATTCATCTACTGAATACGTCGTATCACAAGACTAAATTTCAAAAATAGTAGCGGCTTGCTTATGGTGACCCAAGCTTTTTCCTGCGTACCCGAGAGGAACAACAATGACTCAAGTCGTCTCGCCGCTTCGCTGTGCCGCCGTGATTGGCGCCGGCACCATGGGCCGCGGCATCGTCATCAGCCTGGCCAACGCCGGCCTGCGCGTGCTGTGGCTGGACAACAACCCGCAGATGGTCGAGCAGGGCCTGGCGATGGCCGCGGACACCTGGGCGCACAACGTCGCCAAGGGCCGCATCGATGCGGCCGAGGCCGCAGCGCGGCGGGCGCGTGTCGAGGCGGTGGACGGCTACGCGGCGCTGGCCGATGCCGACCTGGTGATCGAGGCGGTGTACGAGAATCTCGAGCTCAAGCAACGCATCTTCCGCGAGCTGGACGCGGTGCTGAAGCCCGGCGCCATCCTCGCCAGCAACACCTCGGCGCTGGATATCGACGCCATCGCCGCCGTCACCGCGCGGCCGGAGGCGGTGCTGGGCCTGCACTTCTTCAGCCCGGCGCACATCATGAAGCTGCTGGAGATCGTGCGCGGCGGCAAGACCGCGCCCGCCGTGCTGCAGGCCGCGCAGGAGCTGGGCGCGCGCATGGGCAAGGTGGCGGTGGTGGCCGGCAACTGCCACGGCTTTATCGGCAACCGCATGCTGCATACCTACGTGCGCGAGGCGCGCATGCTGCTGCTCGAGGGCGCCTGGCCGCAGCAGGTGGATGCGGCGCTGCAGGGCTTCGGCTTCGCCATGGGGCCGTTCCGCACGTATGACGTGGTCGGCATCGACCTGGAATGGCGCGCCCGCGAGCTGGCCGGCCAGGGCCAGGAGGACCCGGCGGTGCAGGTGGACAACCGTCTGTGCGAGCTGGGTCGCTTCGGCCAGAAGAGCGGCCAGGGTTATTACCGCTACGCGCCGGGCAGCCGCCAGGCCGAGCACGATCCGCAAGTGGACGCGCTGGTACAGGCCGAGGCCGAACGCCTGGGCTTCACCCGCCGCGATATCGGCACCGAGGAAATTCTCGAGCGCTGCCTGCTGGCGCTGGTCAACGAGGGGGCGAAGATTCTCGAGGAGAACATCGCCGCCAACAGCCGCGACATCGATCTGGTGTATCTGAACGGCTACGGCTTTCCCGCCGAGCGTGGCGGGCCGATGAGCTGGGCCGACGGCGAGGGTGTCGCGGCGATTCATCGGCGTCTGCTGCAACTGACCGAGCGTTTCGGCGCGCACTGGCAACCGGCGGCGTTGATCGAGCGGCTGGCCAGCGACAACAAGCGATTCGCCGACGTACAGGAGGGCCAGGTATGAGCTATCAGGCGCCATTGCGCGATATGCGCTTCGTGCTGCACGAGTTGTTCGACGCTGCCGGCCACTGCGAGCGTCTGGGTAACGGCCTGGATCGCGAGCTGATCGACGGTGTGCTGGAGGAGGCTGCGGCCTTCGCCGCGGGCGAGGTCGCGCCGCTCAATCGCAACAGCGACGAGGAGGGCTGCCGCCTGGAGAATGGTCAGGTCAGCACGCCCAAGGGCTTTGCCGAGGCCTACCGGCAATACGTGGACAACGGCTGGGCGAGCATGACCGGCCCGCTGGAGTACGGCGGCCAGGGCTTCCCGCAGCTGGTGGCCTTTGCCTTCCACGAAATGCTGATGGGCGCCTCTTTGTCCTTCCGCGTCTACTCCGGGCTGACCGAGGGCGCCGTGCTGGCGCTGCACAAGCATGGCAGCGAAACGCTGAAGCAGCAGTACCTGGGCAAGCTGGTCAGCGGCCAGTGGAGCGGCACCATGTGCCTGACCGAGCCGCAGGCCGGCACCGACCTGGCGTTGCTGCGTACCCGCGCCGAGCCGCAGGCTGACGGCAGCTACCGCGTCAGCGGCAGCAAGATCTTTATCAGCGGCGGCGAGCAGGACATCTCCGAAAACATCATCCATCTGGTACTGGCGCGCCTGCCGGATGCGCCTGCTGGCGTGAAGGGCATTTCATTGCTGCTGGTGCCGAAATTTATCACTGCCGCCGACGGCACACCGGGTGAACGCAACACGCTGTCGTGTGGCGCTATCGAGCACAAGATGGGCATCAAGGGTGCCTCCACCTGCGTGATGAACTTCGACGGCGCCACCGGTTGGTTGGTGGGCGAAGCCAACCAGGGCCTGGCCTGCATGTTCACCATGATGAACGACGCGCGCTTTCAGGTCGGCCTGCAGGGCCTCGGCATTGGCGAGGCCGCCTTCCAGGGTGCGCTGCGCTACGCCCGTGAACGCCTGCAGTCCCGTGGCCTGGCGGGTGTGCAGGCGCCGGACAAGGCTGCCGATCCGATCATCGTTCACCCCGACGTGCGACGCATGCTGTTGACCCAAAAGACCCTGGTCGAGGGCAGCCGCATGCTCGCCGCCTACACCGCGCGCCAGCTCGACCTGGAGCATGGCGCCGAGTCGGGCGAGGCACGCAAGGCGGCCGGCAAGCGCGCGGCGCTGCTGATCCCTATCGTCAAGGCGTTCTTCACCGACATGGGCCAGGAAGTGGCCAGCCATGGCGTGCAGGTCTATGGCGGGCATGGCTTCATCCGCGAGTGGGGCATGGAACAACTGATGCGCGACAGCCGCATCACCCAGCTTTACGAAGGCACCAACGGCATTCAGGCGCTGGACTATATCCGCCGTAAATTGCTGGGCGACGGTGGTGCGGAATTGTCCGCACTGCAGGCCGAGTTCAGCCAGCTGTGCGATGCCGAGGCGGATCGACCAGCCCTGGCTCAGATGGCCAGTGTGGTGCAGGCCCGTCTGGGCGAATGGCGCGAGCTAAGCACAGAAGTGATTGCCGCCTGTCAGCGCGACCCGCAGGAGATCGGCGCCACTTCGGTGGATTTCCTCCAGTACTCGGCCTATGTGCTGCTCGCCGGTTTCTGGCTGCAGGCCGCGGCGCGGTCGCAGGATGCGCTGGAGGCAGGTAGCGGCGAGGCGGGTTTCTACCAGGCCAAGCTGCACAGCGCCGAGTTCTATCTGCGCCGTGTGCTGCCGCGCGCCAGTGCGCACCGCGAAGCCCTGCTGGGCGGCGCGCAGTGCCTGATGGCCATGGATGAGGACAGTTTTGCGTTCTAGCGCGGGTTATTGGTGCGCCGTGCGCACCGAAGGAAACCAGACAACAAGAGGAGCACCCATGCATCCCTTCAGCTTCGCCACCACCGCGCAGATTCTCTGCGAATCCGGCGCCAGCCTGCGTCTGGCCGAACTGTGCCGCGAGCGCGGCGCCCGGCGCGTGCTGATCGTCACCGATCCCGGCATCACCCGCCTGGGCCTGCTGGAGCCCCTGCTGCCGGGCTTCGCCCGCGCCGGCCTGGGCGTGCAGCTGTTCGACCAGGTGCTGGCCGATCCGCCCGAGGCCGTGGTGCTGGCCGCCGTGGCCCAGGCCCGCGAGCTGCAGGCGGAGCTGGTGGTCGGTTTCGGCGGCGGCAGCTCGATGGACGTGGCCAAGCTGGTGGCCTTGCTGGCGCATCCCGACTGCGCTCAGGCGCTGAGCGAGATCTATGGCCTGGGCAATGCCCGCGGCCGGCGCCTGCCGCTGATCCAGGTGCCGACCACCGCCGGTACCGGTTCCGAGGTGACGCCGATCGCCATCGTCACCACCGGCGAGACCACCAAGCTGGGCGTGGTTTCGCCGCTGCTGCTGCCGGATCTGGCCCTGCTCGACGCCGACCTGACTCTCGGCCTGCCGCCTGCTGTCACCGCCGCCACCGGCATCGACGCCATGGTGCATGCCATCGAGGCCTACACCAGCGCGCTGAAGAAAAATCCGCTTTCCGACCTGCTGGCACGCGAAGCCCTGCGTCTGCTGGCAGCCAACCTCGACGAGGTGGTGCACAACGGTGGCAACCGCGACGCGCGCCAGGCCATGTTGCTCGGCGCCTGCTTGGCCGGGCAGGCCTTCGCCAACGCGCCGGTGGCGGCGGTGCATGCGCTGGCCTATCCCTTGGGCGGGCATTTCCACATTCCCCACGGGCTGTCCAACGCCCTGGTACTGCCGCAGGTGCTGGCCTTCAACGCGCCAATGGCCGCGCCGCTGTACGCCGAGCTGGCGCCGTTGGTATTGGGCGAGCAGTTGCGGGCGGGCAGTGCGGCGGTGCAGACCGAGCAGCTGATCGAGGCCCTGGCCGGCTTCAGCCAGCGCAGCGGCCTGCCGACGCGGCTGCGCGATGCCGGGGTGAGCGAGGCCATGTTGCCGACGCTGGCGGCGGACGCCATGCTGCAGCAGCGCCTGCTGGTGAACAATCCGCGCGAAATGAACGAGCAGCAGGCGCTGGCCATCTATCAGGCGGCCTATTGAGACGAGCTTGCCGTAGGGTGCGCCGCGCGCACCGAAGCCACCCCAAGGATTATCGATGAGCCAACCCCAACACCTGCGTGGCGACTACCGCCACTTTCAGCCGATCACCACGCGCTGGCACGACAACGACCTCTACGGCCACGTCAACAACGTGACCTATTACAGCTACTTCGATAGCGCGGTGAATGCCTACCTGATCGCCGAGGGCGGCCTGGACATCCATGCCGGCGAGGTGGTCGGCTTCGTGGTCAGCTCCAGCTGCGACTACTTCGCCTCCATCGCCTTCCCCGACGCCATCGAGGTCGGCCTGCGCGTCGGCAAGCTGGGCAACAGCTCGGTGCAGTACGAGCTGGCGGTGTTCAAGGCCGGCGAGCAGCAGGCCTGCGCCGCCGGGCGCTTCGTCCATGTGTTCGTCGACCGTGCGAGCAATCGCCCAGTACCGATTCCGCCGGCCCTGCGCGCGGCGCTGGAACGCCTGCTGGTGGCCTAGTCCGGGTTCGCCAGGATCGAGCAGCCTGCTAGGCTGTGGGCAGTCATCTGCCAGGTAGTGTCCATGTCCGATCTCGAGCGCGAGCAGGCGCAGCAACGCGCCGCGCGCATCGCCGCCTTCGCCGAGGAGCTGGCCGAGCTGCGTCGCGAGCAAGTGCTGCAGCTGAGCGAGGTGCAGGAACAGGCGGTCGCCGCCCATCATCGGCAATTGCTGACGCATTACCGGCAGACCCTGGATATCGACGCCGATGTCCGCGCGCGCCAGCTGTCGCTGGGGATGCGCCTGGCCTCGCTGTTCGGCGCGCTGGCCCTGGCGGCCGGATTGTTCTTCCTGTTCTACCAGTTCTGGGGCCTGTTCGACGCCGCGGCCCAGGTCGCCATCCTGCTCGGCAGCAGCCTCGGCAGCCTGGCGCTGTGCTTCTGGCTGCAGCGCCGCGACGCCTCCGGTTACTACGCCAAACTGGCGGCCGTGCTGGCCTTCGTCTGCTTCGTGCTCAACCTGACGCTGCTCGGGCAGATCTTCAATATCACCCCCTCGCCCAATGCCCTGCTGCCCTGGGCTGCGCTGGCCCTGCTGTTGGCCTACTCGGTGCGCCAGCGCCTGCTGCTGGTGGCGGCGCTGCTGTGCCTGGGGCTGTTCGTCGCCGCGCGGCTGAGCGACTGGGCCGGCTGGCACTGGTGGGCGCTGGGCCAGCGGCCGGAGCACTTCATGCCGCTGGCGCTGCTGCTGTTGCTGCCGCAATGGCTCGACCAGCGCCGCTACCCGGGTTTTGCCGCCTGTTATCGGGCGCTGGGCCTGCTTTACCTGCTCGGCCCGGTGTTGCTGCTGTCCTACTGGGGCGAGGCCAGCTACCTCGACTGGCCGGTGCGTGGCGTCGAGGCCTTCTACCAGGTGCTGGGCTTCGTCCTGGCGGGCCTGGCGGTCTGGCTCGGCATCCGCCGCGGCTGGGGCGAGGTGGTCAACGGTGGCCTGGTCTTCGCCCTGTTCATGCTGTTCGCCAAGCTGTTCGACTGGTGGTGGCAGCTGCTGCCGCGCTACCTGTTCTTCCTCCTGCTTGGGCTGATCGCCCTGCTGTTGCTGGTGCTGCTGCAACGCTGGCGGCGCAGCGCCCAGGACGGTGCGGCATGAACCGCGCGCTGTGGCTGGGTCTGGGCTTGATCCTGCTGAGCAACGCGGTCGCCCTCGGCGGCGTCTGGTACAACCGCAGCGGCGAGCCCGAGGCGCGCCTGACGCTGAGCCCGCGCGAGCTGGGGCGGGTGTCCGATGCCCTGTTGCGCGGCGAGGAGAGCAGCGTGCTGCGTCTGCGGCTGAGCTGGCGCCATGCAGCCGGCAATGCGCGGCTGCCCTGGCTGGACGCGGCCAAGCTGGACGAACTGGGCTTCAGCGCCGAGGACCTCGAGCGGCCGCTAAGCCGTCAGTTGCCGCGCAGGGTCTGGCTGGTGCTGGAGTTGGACGGCCCGGCTTATCGCCGCCAGCTGGACGGCGCGCGCCAGGCCCTGCAGGCCGCCGAAAGCGCCCTGCAGGCGGCGCCGGACAACCAGGAGCTGCAGCGCCAGCGCGACGAACGCCGCCGCCAGCTGCAATACGAGGAGCAGCAGGCCAGTCGGCTGATGCTGGTGGATGCGGGCGTGGATGCCGAGGCGCTGCGTCGGCGCTGGCCGGATCGGCGACGCCAGGTGCTGCTGTCCGGGCGGATCGAGCCCTATCGGCACGGCGCGCAGGCGGATTACGGTGCCAGTATCCGCCTGGACGGCGCTCGCTTGAGCCTGCCCCGCGCCTACCGCGAGCTGTTTCGCGGCTGGCCGCGGGGCCATGACGAAACAGGGCCCAAGGTGCAGGTCGAAGTCGCCTTCGGCCGTCGCCATGAGCCCTGGGTGCTCAGCGTTCGTCAGTGATGACGATGCCAGTGCTTCTTGTGCTTCCGCTTGCCGTGGTAGTGGTGGTGATGCACGTCGCGGCGGTAACGACGGTCGTCGCGGTGGTAATGGCGATCATCGTAGCTGGCGTTGCCCATATGGTTGCCCAGCGCGCCGCCGGCGCCGCCGCCCACCGCCGCGCCGACCAGGCCGCCGGTGTTGCCGCCGACCTGCTGGCCGATCACGTTGCCGCTGGCCGCGCCCAGGGCGCCGCCGATGGCGGCTTCGGTGCGGCTGCGCCGATCCGCGCCGACCGCGCTGCCGGCCGCGCCGCCGATACCGGCGCCGATGGCCGCGCCGGTATTGCCGCCGACCTGTTTGCCGACCGCAGCGCCCAGCACTCCGCCCAGAGCGCCGCCAATACCGGCTTCGGTATTGCCGGCCAGGGCGGCGCCACTGGTCAGGCTAAGGGAGAGGAACAGCAGTTGCAGTGACTTCATGAACACCTCGATGACGGAGCCGCCTTGCGGCGAGAGTTGCTCCATTGACCTGCGGCGCCCATGTCGGGTTCCCGACCTCCCGTCGGCCACTGGTCTGGTTGTGGAACTGGTTCACGGTTTCGCCAAACGGGCGCAGGGGTGGCGCTCACAGCAGGCTCTCGCGGCCCCACTGCTCCAGCGCCTGGGTCAGCGGCAGCACCTCGCCGGGGCGGCTGAGCGCGTAGCCGGGCAGTTGGCCGATGCGCGCCTGGAACTCCGGGTTCTGCAGCACCCGCAGCAGGGCAGTCATGGCCGGCAGCTCGAGGCTGTCCTCGCGGCACAGCAGGCAATAGTGCTCGCGGGCCATGGGGATGAAATCCAGGCCGAAGCGGCGCGCCGCCGCCTCGACGCCGAAGCCGGCGTCGGCCATGCCGCTGGCGACGTAGGCGGCCACCGCCGCGTGGGTGAACTCCTCGTTGTGAAAACCGCTGATCGCCGCGCTGTCCAGGCCGTCGCGCTGCAGCAGGTCCTGCAGCAGCAGGCGGGTGCCCGAACCGGGCTCGCGGTTGACGAAGCGCAGCTCGCCGCGCGCCAGGTCCGCCAGGCCGCGCACGCCGTGCGGGTTGCCGGGGGCGAGCATCAGCCCCTGGGTGCGCACGACGAAGGTGATCACCCGCTGGTCGGGGCGCAGCCAGGGCTGGATGCGGGCCATGCTCAGTGCGCCGAGCGGGCCGGCCGGCACGTGCAGGCCGGCCACCTCGCAGTCGTGGCGATGCAGGGCGATGATCGCCTCGCTGCCGCTGCGAAACTGCACCTCCCACTGCCAGCTGGGGTCGCGCTCCAGCCACTCGCGCAGCGCCGCCACGGCGAAACCGTGGCTGGCATGGATGCGCAGGCCGGGGTTGCTGGCCTGCAGCACCCGGTTCAGCTCCAGCTCCAGCTCGCCGGCCAGGTTGTCCAGCTGCGGCGACAGCCGCGCGCGGATGCGCTGGTCGGCCCATAGCAGCTTCTCGCCCAGCGGCGCCAGACGCGCGCCCTTGCCGCGTTCCAGCTCGATCAGCGGGCTGCCGAAGAACGCCTGCCACTTGCCCAACAGGTTCCAGGCATGGCGGTAGGAATAGCCGACGCGGGCGGCGGCCTCGGTGAGCTTGCCGGTGTCGTGTACCGCCTGCAGCAGTTCCAGCCCCTGCGGGTCGAGGCTGCTGCCGTCGCGCTGGTGGAAACGCCAGCGCGGCTGGATATCGATACGGATCATATGTTCAAAGCTTCATATTTGTGTGGCCAATTTCCCATGTTAGTTTGCCGTGCATGGGCGCTTTGCGTCCGAGTATAAGAACTTTACTTCATATATGGCGAGCCCAATGGCTTCGCTTGGGATAAGCCGACCAGCAACCGTGACTGGCGCGGATTATCTCCCCCGACAGTACCGGCGACCTCCGCCGGCTGGAGCATCGAATATGGCTGTTCTTCCCCAGCGCTTCGCCCCCGAGCAGTGCCAGGCCGTCGCCCGCGAGGTGCTGGCCGCCCACCGCGGCCAGCCCGGCGCCCTGCTGCCGATCCTCCACGACATCCAGGACCGCCTCGGCGCCGTACCGCCCGAGTTGCTGCCGCTGATCGCCGAGGACCTCTGCCTGTCGCGCGCCGAGGTGCACGGGGTGGTCAGCTTCTACCACGATTTTCGTGCCACGCCGCCCGGTCGCCAGGTGCTCAAGCTTTGCCAGGCCGAGGCCTGCCAGTCGATGGGGGTCAAGGCGCTGACCGCCGAGCTCGAGGAGAAACTCGGCCTGCCGCTGGGCGAGACCCGTGCGGACGGCAGCCTCAGCTTCGAGCCGGTGTACTGCCTGGGCAACTGCGCCTGTGCGCCGAACGCCATGCTCAACGGCGAGCTGCACGGCCGTGTCGATGCCGATGAACTGCTGGCGCTGCTGGCCGAACAGGAGGCACGCGCATGAGCGAGTCGATCAAGGTCTTCGTCCCGCGCGACGCCACCGCGCTCAGCCTGGGCGCCGACAAGGTGGCCCAGGCCATAGTCGCCGAGGCCGCGGCGCGCGGTATCGAGGTGCAACTGGTGCGCAACGGCTCGCGCGGGCTGTTCTGGCTCGAACCGCTGGTCGAGGTCGCCACGCCGGCCGGCCGCGTCGCTTATGGTCCGGTCAAGGCGCGCGACGTCGCCGGGCTGTTCGATGCCGGTTTCCTCGAAGGCAAGGCGCATGCGCTGGGCCAGGGCCTGACCGAGGAAATCGACTACCTCAAGCGCCAGGAGCGCCTGACCTTCGCCCGCGTCGGCATCACCGACCCGCTGTCGCTGGAGGACTACATTGCTCACGATGGCTACTGTGGCCTCAAGCGCGCCCTCGGCATGGCGCCCGAGGCGATAGTCGCCGAGGTCACCGAGTCCGGCCTGCGCGGCCGTGGCGGCGCGGCCTTCCCCACCGGCATCAAGTGGCGCACCGTGCTCGGCTGCCAGGCCGAGCAGAAGTACATCGTCTGCAACGCCGACGAAGGCGACTCGGGCACCTTTTCCGACCGCATGGTGATGGAAGACGACCCCTACGTGCTGATCGAGGGCATGTGCATCGCCGGCCTGGCCGTTGGGGCGACCAAGGGCTACATCTACCTGCGCTCGGAATACCCGCACGCCGAGGCGGTGCTGCTCGAGGCCATCGCCCGCGCCACGGCCGCCGGCTACCTGGGCGACGACCTGCTCGGCAGTGGCAAGGCCTTCCACCTGGAGCTGCGCCGCGGCGCCGGCGCCTATATCTGCGGCGAGGAAACCGCGCTGCTGGAAAGCATCGAGGGCAAGCGCGGCACCGTGCGGCCGAAGCCGCCGCTGCCGGCCATCGAGGGCCTGTTCGGCCAGCCGACGGTGATCAACAACGTGATCTCGCTGGCCTCGGTGCCGATCATCCTCGACAAGGGCGGCGCCTATTACAGGGACTACGGCATGGGCCGCTCGCTCGGCACCTTGCCGATCCAGCTGACCGGCAACATCGCCCGCGGCGGCCTGATCGAGAAGGCCTTCGGCATCACCCTGCGCGAGCTGCTCTACGAGTACGGCGGCGGTTCGGCCAGCGGCCGGCCGATCCGCGCGGTGCAGGTCGGCGGCCCGCTCGGCGCCTACCTGCCCGAGTCGCAGTTCGACACGCCGCTGGACTACGAAGCCTTCGCCGCCCTCGGCGCGGTGCTCGGCCACGGCGGCATCGTGGTGTTCGACGACAGCGTCGACATGGCCGACATGGCCCGTTACGCCATGGAGTTCTGCGCGGTGGAGTCCTGCGGCAAGTGCACACCCTGCCGCATCGGCTCGACCCGCGGCGAGGAGCTGCTGGCGCAGATCATAGTCGCCCGCTCCGAAGGCCCGCAGCCGGGGCGCATCGAACTGCTCAAGAGCCTCTGCGACACCATGCTCGGCGCCTCGCTCTGTGCCCTCGGCGGCATGACCCCCTATCCGGTGATGAGCGCCCTCAACCACTTTCCCGAGGACTTCGGCATGGCGCAAGACGCCGCCGAAGCCCGCTGATCCGGAGGCGTCCCCATGGCCCTGTATCGTGAACTCGACTATGGCACCCCTGCTCGCAGCGGCGCCCCGGTAACCCTGGAAATCGACGGCAACGCCATCACCGTGCCGGCCGGCACCTCGCTGATGCGCGCGGCCCAGGAGGCCGGTATCGCCGTGCCCAAGCTGTGCGCCAGCGACAGCCTGGAGCCCTTCGGCTCGTGCCGCCTGTGCATGGTGGAAATCGAAGGCCGCCGCGGCTTCCCGGCGTCCTGCACCACCCCGGTGGAGGCGGGCATGGTGGTGCGCACGCAGAGCCCGAAACTGGCCGAACTGCGTCGCGGCACCATGGAGCTGTACATCTCCGACCACCCGCTGGACTGCCTGACCTGCTCGGCCAACGGCAACTGCGAGCTGCAGGACATGGCCGGCGTGGTCGGCCTGCGCGAGGTGCGCTACGACCCGGTGAAGACCCACCTGGCCGAGGCCAAGGACGAGTCCAACCCCTATTTCAGCTATGACCCGGCCAAGTGCATCGTCTGCAACCGCTGCGTGCGCGCCTGCGAGGAAGTGCAGGGCACCTTCGCCCTGACCATCGACGGCCGTGGCTTCGATTCGCGCGTGGCCGCCGGCCAGGACGAGGACTTCCTCGACTCCGAGTGCGTGTCCTGCGGCGCCTGCGTCAACGCCTGCCCGACCGCCACCCTGATGGAAAAATCGGTGATCGAGCTGGGCCAGGCCGAGCGCAGCGTGACCACCACCTGCGCCTACTGTGGCGTCGGCTGCTCGTTCAACGCCGAGGTCAAGGGCAACACCGTGGTGCGCATGGTGCCGAACAAGAACGGCCACGCCAACCACGGCCACGCCTGCGTCAAGGGCCGCTTCGCCTGGGGTTACGCGACCCACCCGGACCGCATCAAGACCCCGATGATCCGCGACAGCATCCATCAGCCCTGGCGCCCGGTGAGCTGGGACGAGGCCATCGGCCACGCCGCCCGGCGCTTCAAGGAGATCCAGGCGCAGTACGGCAGCCACGCGGTCGGCGGGTTGACCTCCTCGCGCTGCACCAACGAGGAAACCTACCTGGTGCAGAAACTGGTGCGCGCCGCCTTCGGCAACAACAACGTCGACACCTGCGCCCGCGTCTGCCATTCGCCGACCGGCTATGGCCTGAAGGTGACCCTCGGCGAGTCCGCCGGTACCCAGGACTTCGACTCGGTGCTGGCCGCCGACGTGGTACTGGTGATCGGCGCCAACCCCACCGACGGCCACCCGGTGTTCGGCTCGCAGCTCAAGCGCCGCCTGCGCGAGGGCGCCAAGCTGATAGTCGCCGACCCGCGCGGCATCGACCTGGTGCGCAGCCCGCACATCCGCGCCGAGCATCACCTGCAGCTGCGTCCGGGCAGCAACGTCGCCCTGCTCAATAGCCTGGGTCACGTGATCGCCACCGAGGGCCTGATCAACGAGGCCTTCGTCGCCGAGCGCTGCGAGGCCGAAGCCTTCGCGCAGTGGCGCGCCTTCGTCAGCGAACCGCGCAACAGCCCCGAGGCCATGGAGGCCCTGACCGGCGTGCCGGCCGCTTCGGTACGCGCCGCCGCCCGCCTCTACGCCACTGGCGGCAACGCGGCGATCTACTACGGCCTGGGCGTCACCGAGCACAGCCAGGGTTCGTCCACCGTGATGGCGATCGCCAACCTGGCCATGGCCACCGGCAATATCGGCCGGCCCGGGGTGGGCGTGAACCCGCTGCGCGGACAGAACAACGTGCAGGGCTCCTGCGACATGGGCTCCTTCCCCCACGAGCTGCCGGGCTACCGCCACGTTTCCGACCCGGTGGCACGGCCGCAGTTCGAGGCCGCCTGGGGCGTCAAGCTACTCGACGAGCCGGGCCTGCGCATCCCCAACATGTTCGCCGCGGCCCATGCCGGCACCTTCAAGGGCATTTACATCCAGGGCGAGGACCCGGCGCAGTCCGACCCCGACACCCAGCACGTCACCGATGCGCTCAAGGCCATGGAGTGCGTGGTGGTGCAGGACCTGTTCCTCAACGAAACCGCCAAGTACGCCCATGTGTTCCTGCCCGGCGCCTCCTTCCTGGAGAAGAACGGCACCTTCACCAACGCCGAGCGGCGCATCTCGCCGGTGCGCAAGGTGATGCCGGCGCTGGCCGGCAAGGAAGACTGGGAAGTGACAGTGGCGCTGTCCAACGCCCTCGGTTACCCGATGCACTACCGCCATCCGTCCGAGATCATGGACGAGATCGCCGCGCTGACGCCGACCTTCAGCGGCGTCAGCTACGCCAAGCTCGAGCGCCTGGGCAGCATCCAGTGGCCGTGCAACGACGAGGCGCCGCAAGGCACGCCGATCATGCACGAGGACGCCTTCGTGCGCGGCAAGGGGCGCTTTATGGTCACTGAGTACATCCCCACCGACGAGCGCACCTCGCGCAAGCGGCCGCTGGTGCTGACCACCGGGCGCATCCTCTCGCAGTACAACGTCGGCGCGCAGACCCGGCGCACCGCCAACACGGCCTGGCACCCCGAGGACGTGCTGGAACTGCACCCGGTGGACGCCGAGGACCGCGGCATCAAGGACGGCGACTGGGTCGGCATCGACAGCCGCGCCGGCGAGACGGTGCTGCGCGCCAGGGTCACCGAGCGCATGCAGCCGGGCGTGGTGTACACCACCTTCCACCACCCGGAATCCGGCGCCAACGTGATCACCACCGACAACTCCGACTGGGCCACCAACTGCCCGGAGTACAAGGTCACCGCGGTGCAGGTGCGCAAGGTCGAGGCGCCGTCAGACTGGCAGCAGGAGTTCGATACCTTCACCCGCGAGCAGGTCAACCTGCTGCCGCAGATCAAGGTGGTGCAGCTATGACCGGCGTGCGGGGCACCTGCCCGGCGGCCTGGCTATCGCTGCGCTCGACCTACGCGGCCCGACCCATCCTACCCAGGGGGACTTTTCGATGGGCATGAACGCCACGCAACTGATCAAGATGGCCAACCAGATCGGCGCCTTCTTCGCCTCCCAGCCCGATCCCGCCCAGGCGCGCACGGAGTACGCCCAGCACCTCAAGCGCCAGTGGGACCCGCAGATGCGCACGGCGCTCTACGCTCACCTGGACGCCAGCGGCGGTGAGGGCTTGAGCGAGTTCGTGCTGCAGGTGCTGCGCGATTTGCGCGGGCAGATCGAGCCGCAGGCCGCGCGAGCCCTGTAGGGTGTCGCGGGGCCGCCCAGGCTGTGCGCAGCACACAGCCGCAAGTGTCGGATAACCTAAAGTCTCGGTTCGGCGTAGGGTGGATGACGCTCTTTTCATCCACCATTGCGGCACCACGGTGGATCGGTAAAGCGTGATCCACCCTACGATCCTCGCGAGGAGCCAGCATCCCATGTCACGCCGTACCGCCGACCCGCTCGCCGATGATCGCACCGCCCACCCGGCGCGGGACGGCTACGCCTATGTCGAGCTGGACCAGGCGGCGCGCAGCGGTCATGCGGTGCTGGCCGAGGAATGCGCCCTGGCCATCGCCTACAACGGCATCAGCCATGCGGTGATGATGGTCTCGCCCAGCGCGTTGGAGGATTTCGTGGTCGGCTTCAGCCTGAGCGGCGCGCTGGTCGAGGGCGTCGAGGAAATCTACGACATCCAGATCGGCCGTCAGGGCGAGGCCTTTCACGCCGAGGTGCAGATCGCCAACCGCGCCTTCTGGGCGCTCAAGCAGCAGCGGCGCAATCTGGCCGGCACCAGCGGCTGCGGCCTGTGCGGGGTGGCGGCGCTGGAGCAGGCGCTGCCGCAACTGACCGAGCTGGCCGACAGCCCCCTGCCGCCGGCCGCGCACCTGCATGAGCTGCGCGCACGCATCGCCGCGGTGCAGCGCCTGGCGCGCCACAGCGGCGCGCTGCATGCCGCGCTGTTCGTCGACGAACAGGGCGAGATCGTCCTGTGCCGCGAGGATATCGGCCGCCACAACGCCCTGGACAAGCTGATCGGCGCGCTGCGCCGCGAGGGCCGCGACGGCCGCCGCGGTTTCGCCGTGGTCACCAGCCGCTGCAGCCTGGAGCTGATCCACAAGGCGGTGCGCGCCGGCTTCGCCAGCCTGGTCAGCCTCTCCGCGCCCACCGACCTGTGCGTGCGCTGGGCGCGCCAGCACCGCCTCAACCTGATCCACCTGCCGCACCATAGCGCGCCGAGGGTCTACAGCCCGGCGCCACTCTGAGACCAACGGCGCGCCCACCCGCCCTGCAGCATCTAGACTTGCGCTTCCGGGCGCTGCCTGCCCGGCCATCCACAAGGCACGAGAGGAATCGCCATGAGTATCTTCGCCTTTGTCAAAGAAGCCGGGGTCAAGCTGTGGGAGTCGCTGGTGGGTCAGGAGGCGCAGGCCGCCGAATCGCTCAAGGAGCACGTGGCCAAGGTCGGCCTGGGCAATCCGAATATCGAGGTCAGCGTCGAGGGCGACAAGGTAACCGCCCGCGGCGAGGTGGCCAGCCAGGAAGAGAAGGAGAAGATCCTCCTGGTCCTGGGCAACGTCGCCGGGGTCGGCGAGGTGGACGACCAGATCGGCGTCGTCACGCCGGCGCTGGCGGCGCGCTTCGTCACGGTGAAGAAGGGCGACACCCTGAGCGCCATCGCCAAGATCGAATACGGCAACGCCAATGCCTATATGAAGATCTTCGAGGCCAACAAACCGATGCTCGGCCACCCGGACAAGATCTATCCGGGGCAGGTATTGCGCATTCCCGAATAAACACGCCTCCCCTGCAGGGGGCGGTCAGCCGGCGCCTACGACAAGCCCATCCCGGCTAGCCCCTGCAACAGCGCCCGATAATCCTCCACCGCGGCGAACTCCTCGGTGTCCTTGGGACCGGCCTGGCTGTCCGGCTGGCGTACGGCGAGCAGCTGGGCGACGCCGAAGCGCCCGGCACTGCGCAGGATCGGCAGGCTGTCGTCGATGAACAGGCTGCGCGCCGGGTCGAACTCGACGTCCTGGCGCAGGGCGAACCAGAACTGCTGGTCCTCCTTGGGAAAGCCGTAGTCGTGGGAGCTGATCAGGCGTTCGAACCAGGGCGCCAGCTCCACGCGTTCGAGCTTCAGCGACAGCGAGTCGCGGTGCGCGTTGGTGATCAGCACCACGCGCTTGCCGGCCTCGCGCAGGGCGCGCAGGAACAGCTCGGCATCCGCACGCAGGGCGATCAGGTGAGCGACCTCGCGCTTGAGATCGCGGATCGAGAGGTTCAGCTCGCGGCTCCAGAAATCCGTGCAGTACCAGTTCAGCGTGCCGGCGTGCTGGCGAAACAGTGGCAGTAGCTCGGCCTCGGCCAGCGCCAGGCTGAGGCCGTGGTGCTCGGCGTAGCGCTGCGGCAGGTGCTTGAGCCAGAAGTGGTTGTCGAAGTGCAGGTCGAGCAGGGTGCCGTCCATATCCAGCAGGACGGTGTCGATCTGGTGCCAGGGCAGTGGAAGCATGGGGACGTCTTGCGCTCGAAGGTCGTGAATCTGCCGGCCTGCGTCGCGAACGTGCAATCTGCGCCGGGGATAATCGGAAAAGCCGCGGTATGATAACCCGCCAGGTCACGCCAAGGAGTCGTCCCATGCGTCAGAAGCCCACGGTACTCGCCCGTGAAATAGTCGCCAGCAGCCGTCTGTTCCGCGTCGAGGAGCTGCAGCTGCGCTTTTCCAATGGCGTCGAGCGGACCTACGAACGTCTGGTGGGCAAGGGCGTCGGCTACGGCGCGGTGATGGTGGTGGCGATGCTCGATGCCGAGCATGCGGTGCTGGTCGAGGAATACTGCGGCGGCACCGACGACTACCAGCTGTCGCTGCCCAAGGGGCTGATCGAACCGGGCGAGGACGTGCTGGTGGCGGCCAATCGCGAGCTCAAGGAAGAGGCGGGGTTCGGCGCGCATGAGCTGGAGTACATCACCGAGCTGAGCCTGTCGCCCGGCTACATGAGCCAGAAGATCCAGGTGGTACTGGCGCGCAATCTGTACGAAGAACGCCTGCCGGGCGACGAGCCGGAGCCGATGCGGGTCGACCGCATCAACCTGCGCGAGCTGTCCAGCCTGGCCCAGCACGCCCAGTTCAGCGAGGGCCGCGCCCTGGCCGCGCTGTACCTGGTACGCGACCTGCTGAGTCAGCGTGGGGAGTTCGTGCAGTGAGTCATCCCTATATTTCCCAGGTGATCGAACTGGTACGCGCCGCCGGCGCGGCGACCCTGCCGTACTGGCGCAGCGACGTGGCGGTGACGGAGAAGGCCGATGCCTCGCCGGTCACCGCCGCCGACCTGGCCGCCCACCATATCCTGCTCGATGGCCTGCGCGCGCTGGCACCGGCGGTGCCGGTGCTGTCCGAGGAGGCCGCCGACATTCCCCTGGCCGAGCGCGCCGCCTGGACGCGCTGGTGGCTGGTCGACCCGCTCGATGGCACCAAGGAATTTATCGCCGGCTCCGAGGAGTTCACCGTCAATGTCGCGCTGATCGAGCACGGCCGCGTGGTGTTCGGCGTGGTCGGCATTCCGGCCAATGGGCGCTGCTATTACGGTGGCGCTGGTCTGGGTGCCTGGCGCAGCGAAGTGCCGGGTGACGAGCAGCCGATCGGCGTGCGTCTGGCGCCGGCGCAGGGCTTTACCCTGGTGGCCAGCAAGCGCCATTCGAGCCCGGCCCAGGAGCGCCTGCTCGGCGGCCTGGCCGCGCGCTTCGGCGAGCCGGCGCTGGCCAATATCGGCAGCTCGCTGAAATTCTGCCTGCTGGCCGAGGGCAATGCCGACTGCTACCCGCGCCTGGCGCCCACCTCGCAGTGGGACACCGCGGCGGCGCAGGGCGTGCTGGAAGGGGCGGGCGGCGAAGTGCTGGATCTGGCCGGCGCGCCGCTGGCTTACCAGGCGCGCGAATCCTTTCTCAATCCGTCGTTCCTGGCCTTGCCGGCCGCCGCCGAATGGCGTGGCGAGCTGATCGAGCTGGCGCGCGGGTTGGCATAAAACCAGCGGGAGGGGCTTCAGCGGCGATTGTCGCGGCTGAAGCCCCTCCCACAGCGCATCACACTCAATCGAGCATATCGCGGTAGCGCTCGTCCTTCTTGAACACCAGCGGCTGGTCGAAGCCGGGCACCTTCACTTCTTCGGTGGTGATGGAGATCGCCTGGTCGTCGATCATGTCGTTGCCGAAGTTGTAGATGATGTCCAGCTGGCCCAGCAGCGCCTGGCTGTCGTAGGCCCTCGCCGCGGTGCGGGTGGCTTCGCGGCGGGCCAGGTAGGCGTCGAAGGCGGCCTGGCCGTGGCGCTTGCACAGCATGCGCTCGACCACGTGCGGGGCCAGCACCAGGGCGCTGGCGTTGTTGCCGCCAAAACCCTTGGAATTGATGAAGGCCACGTCCATTGCCTGCTCACCCAGCTTGCGATCGACGGTGGACAGGCTCAGGTGCTGCTGGTGCACGTCGCCGGCCACCGCGTCGATGGTCTTCAGGCCGGGCAGGATGCCGTACTTGAAGGCGCCGAGGGCGGCGATCACCTGGTCGCCGCTGGCGGTGGCCAGGGAATGGCCGACGAAGGCCTTGACCGCGGTGATCGGCCACTGCTCGATGCCGAAGGCGCTGGCGACGCGGTCGAGAATCTCCGACTCGGTGACGCGGTTGGCCGGGGTGCTGGAGCCGTGGGCGTGGACGAAGCTGCGGCTGCGTACGGCGTCCAGGCCGAGCAGCTGCACGGCGCTGGCCACGGCCTTGGCCACGGTCAGGTAGTTGCCCGGACCGGGGGCGGAGATGGATTTCTTGAAGCCGTCGGCGTTGATGAACACGTCCGGCACCGCGCCGTGGATGTCGGCGCCCAGCTCCAGGGCCAGCTCGTCGTCCATCAGCACCACGAACTGGCAGGCCTCGGCCAGGGTGAAGCCGCAGTTGTCGCCGAACGGGCGGCTGGCGCGGCGGAAGTCGACATCCTGCTTGCCCTCGATCTGACGCAGGCCTTCCTCGGTGGCCAGCGCGCCCATGGCGCCGTAGCCCTCGATGCACTCCTGGTTGATCGGCGCCTCGCTGCTGCCGACGATGACCACGCGCGCCTTGCCCGAGGCGATCTGCTCGATGCCCTTCTGCAGGTTGTAGAGGAAGGTGGCGCAGGCGCCGGTGATGCTGCCGGTGGTGCCGACGCTGCCGAGCACGTAGGCGTTGATGAAGTCGGCCGGCATGGTGTTGAGGCCCAGGGCCAGCTGCTTGGCGGTGACCCGGCCGCCTTTCAGGCGCGACTGCATCATGCCGCCGAAGCCGTTCTCGTCGAGCTGGCTCATGATGCAGCTGGCGAATACGGCGATCTCATCCGGCGCCACATGCTGGACGATGCGCTGCCAGTCGATGCCCACCGAGCGCAGCGCGTCGGTGACGCCGACCACGGTCATGGCCAGGCCGCGCGGGTGGAAGCGCGAGTTGTACAACTCGCTCGGTTCGAAGCCGGTGGGCAGCTGGCCGGCGGACTTCACCGCCAGCGGGCGGTAGCTGTCGACCTTGAACTCGCAGCTGTCGTGCAGGGTGACCTGCACCTCGCTGGCGTTGAGCTCCTGCACCGACCAGTTGGCCGGCAGCGGTTCGGGCAGCTGCTTGCGCAGGGTGAGGAAGCTGAGGCTGCCGCTGTGGCCGGGGGCCAGGCCGATGCTCTTCTGCCAGTGGGCGGCGTCCGGGTCGAGATGCTGCTTCTCGATGCGGCGCACCAGGGTGCCGGCGAGAATCTCCTCGGCGTAGCGGCTTTCGATGTCGGCCAGGCTTAGCGGCTGGCCGTCCTGATTGCGGTACTGGCCGTCGACCACGCGCACCAGTTTCATCATCTGCGCCAGCCCGGCCAGCGTCTCCTGGCGCGCGCGGGCGTCCAGGGTCTCGATCACGGTGCGGCGAAAGCCATGGTGGAAGGAGCTGCGCCCGGCTGCGTTGTACCCCCCAAAACCCACGATCACAGGTAAGCGCGACATAACTCAAAAGCTCCTGAACTGGGCCAGCGCGACGCCGAGCCGGCGCCTTGCGGCGCGGGCGCGGATCCCAAAGCGGTGGCGTATGCAAAGATTCGGCTGCCTATCCTGACGTGGATCATGACCGTCGAGTCACTCATCCGACCAATGTCGTGGCGAGCGAAAAGCATGCCGCGGGCAGGACAGCTCGTCGTGGGCGTCGTTAATCCCAGGGCGGATCCGGGGGGGCGCCGCGCGCAGCAAGGGTTTTCCAGGTGGATGCGCACTAACAACAAGCCCGCCGGATGGCGGGCTCGTGCACTGCTGGTCGCATCAGGCCTGGTAGCTGATATGACCGTCGACCAGGGTGTAGCGCACCGCGCCGGGCAGGCAATGGTCGATAAAGGGGCAGTTGCCGCCCTTGGAGTACCAGCGTTCGCCGGCCAGGGTGGAGGCCTGCGGATCGAACAGCACCAGGTCGGCTGCGGCGCCGACGGCCAGACGACCGGCCGGCAGGCGCAGCGCGTCGGCCGGGCCGCTGGACAGACGCGCCAGCAGCGTCGGCAGGTCCAGCAGGCCGTCCTGCACCAGGCTCAGGGCCAGCGGCAGCAGCAGCTGCACGCTGCTGATGCCCGGCTCGGTGGCGGCGAAGGGCGCCAGCTTGGCGTCGCGCTCGTGCGGTTGGTGGTGGCTGGCGATGGCCGCGATCACCCCGGCCTTCACCGCCTCGCGCAGGCCGTCGCGGTCGGCCCGCGAGCGTAGCGGCGGCTGCACATGGTAGAGGCTGGAGAAGTCGATCAGCGCCTCGTCGGTGAGGATCAGCTGGTACAGCGCCACGTCCGCCGTCACCGGCAAACCGCGCGCCTGGGCGGCGGCGATCAGCTCGGCGCCGCGGGCGCTGGTGATCTGGCTGAAGTGCGCGCGCACGCCACTCTGTTCCACCAGTAGCAGATCACGGGCCAGGGCCACGGTCTCGGCGGTTTCCGGAATGCCGGCCAGGCCGAGGAAGCTGGCGGTCGGGCCTTCATGGGCCAGGCCGCCTTCGGCCAGATCGGCGTCCTGCGAGTGGAAGATCACCTGCAGGTCGAAGGTGGCCGCGTATTCCAGCGCGCGGCGCAGGGTGCGGCTGCTGCGGAAGTTGTCCAGGCCGTTGCCGAAGGCGACGCAGCCGGCATCGCGCAGCGCGACGAGTTCTGCAAGCTGCTCGCCGGCGAGGTTCTTGCTCAGTGCGCCGATGGGGAAGACCTTGGTGTGCCCGGCCTCGCGCGCGCGGTCGAGGATCAGCTCGGCCACCGCCGGGGTGTCCAGCACTGGCTTGGTAATTGGCGGGCAGCACAGGCTGGTGACGCCGCCGGCCGCGGCGGCCAGGGTTTCGCTGGCGATGCTGCCCTTGCGGCTGTAGCCCGGCTCGCGCAGGGCCACCGACAGGTCGACCAGGCCGGGGGCGGCGATCAGGCCCTGGGCGGCGAGCGTCTGCTCGGCGATGAAGCCGGCCGGCGCCTGGCCGATGGCGACCAGCTTGCCGCCGTCGAGATAGAGGTCGGCGACCCGATCCAGGCCGCTGCTGGGATCTATCACGCGGGCGCCGAGGATTGCGGTACGCATCAGTTGGCCTCCTCGGCATTGAGTTGACGTTGGGCGTTCTGCCCGCTCATGGCCATCGACAGCACCGCCATGCGGATGGCGATGCCGTAGGTGACCTGGTTGAGGATCACCGACTGCGGGCCGTCGGCCACCGCCGACTCGATCTCCACGCCACGGTTGATCGGCCCCGGGTGCATGACCAGGGCATCGGGCTTGGCCAGCGCCAGGCGCTGCTCGCTGAGGCCGAACAGGCGGTAGAACTCGCCTTCGCTGGGCAGCAGGCCGCCCTGCATGCGCTCGCGCTGCAGGCGCAGCATGATCACCACGTCGACGTCCTTGAGGCCCTCGTTGGCGTCGCTGAACACGCGCACGCCGTAGCTTTGTTCGAGGCCGATGGGCAGCAGGGTCTTCGGCGCGATCACGCGGATATCCGGGCAGCCCAGGGTCTTCAGCGCCAGCATATTGGAGCGCGCTACCCGCGAGTGCAGGATGTCGCCGACTATGGCCACCGACAGATTCTCGAAGTCGCCCTTGTGCCGGCGGATGGTGAGCATGTCGAGCATGCCCTGGGTCGGGTGGGCGTGGCGGCCGTCGCCACCGTTGATGATCGCCAGGTTCGGGCAGACGTGCTCGGCGATGAAGTGCGCGGCGCCGGAGTCGGCATGACGCACGACGAAGATGTCGGCAGCCATGGCTTCGAGGTTGCGCAGGGTGTCGAACAGGGTCTCGCCCTTGCTGGTGGAGCTGGTCGACACGTTGAGGCTGATGACGTCGGCCGACAGCCGCTGGGCGGCCAGCTCGAAGGTGGTGCGGGTGCGCGTGGAGTTCTCGAAGAACACGTTGCACACGGTCTTGCCGCGCAGCAGCGGCACCTTCTTCACCGCGCGCGCACCGACCTCGAGGAAGGAGTCGGCGGTGTCGAGGATTTCGGTCAACAGCTCGCGGGGCAGGCCGTCGAGGGAGAGGAAATGGCGCAGCTGGCCTTGGTCGTTCAGCTGCAGCGGGCGCTTGGCGGCGAGTGGCGTCATCGCGGGAGTCTCAGTTGGCGAGCGTCTGGAGTTCGAGGGTCAGCGGCGTGGGGCCGGACAATTTTACCCGCTCGTTGGCCGCCAGCGACAGGCTGGCGCCGACCACGTCGGGGCGGATCGGCAGCTCGCGGGCGCCCAGGTCGAGCAGGCTGACCAGGGTCACGCTGGCCGGACGGCCGTAGTCGAACAGCTCGTTCAGCGCGGCGCGGATGGTGCGCCCGCTCATCAGCACGTCGTCGATCAGCACCAGGTGCTGGCCTTCGATCTCGAACGGCAGTTCGGAGGGTTGCACCTGCGGGTGCAGACCGTTCTGGGTGAAGTCGTCGCGGTAGAAGGACACGTCGAGCACGCCCAGCGCGTCGTCGCGCCCCAGGGCGGCAAGCAGGGCCTGGGCGACCCAGACGCCGCCGGTGCGGATGCCGATAAAGCGCGGCTCGGCGATCTGGCGCTGGTTCAGGTGCTGGGTCAGGGCGCTGGCCATGGCCGGCAGCAGCTCGTTGGGGTTCGGTAGCATGGCGAAACTCCATGTGGCGGGCCGAGTCGCTCAGCCCGGACAGTTTTCCTCGAGCCAGCCCTGCAGCAGCAGGGCGGCGGCAATGGCATCGACCGGGCGCTCGCGGTAGCCGCCACTCTGGCCCTCGCGCAGGCGCTGGCCCTTGGCCTCGAAGGTGGTCAGGCGTTCGTCGTGGGTGTAGGCGGGCAGGTTGTAGCGGCCATTGAGGCGGCGGGCGAATTTCTCGGCGCGGGCGCTCATCTCGCTGGGCGTGCCGTCCATGTTCAGCGGCAGGCCGACCACCACGGCGTCCGGCTGCCATTCCTTGATCAAGGCTTCGACCCGGCTCCAGTCCGGCACGCCGTTCTGCGCCTTGAGCACGCACAGCTCGCGGGCCTGGCCGGTGATCACCTGGCCGACGGCGACGCCGATCTGCTTGGTGCCGTAGTCGAAGCCCAGCAGCAGGCGCAGCGGCTTGCCCTCGGCCATCAGGCGTGCCCGGCTTGCGAGGTGAGCAGGCTGAGGTTGACCCCCAGGCGTGCGGCGGCGGCATTGAGACGCTGGTCGAAGGGCAGGTCGAAGAGAATGGCGCTGTCGGCCGGACAGGTCAGCCAGGCGTTGTCGGCCAGCTCCGCTTCCAGTTGCCCGGCCTCCCAGCCGGCGTAGCCGAGGGTGATCAGGTACTTGTCCGGGCCCGTGCCGTCGGCGATGGCGAATAGCACGTCCTGCGAGGTGGACAGGCCCAGTTCGCCCAGCTCCAGGGTGGCCTGGAACTGCGGGCCGGCCGGGTGCAGGACGAAGCCGCGGTCGGTCTGCACCGGGCCGCCGGCGAAGATCGGCAGGCTGTGGCACAGCGCCGCCGGCTCCTCCTCGGGACGCAGCTGTTCCAGCACGTCGGCCAGGTTGAGGCCGTTGGGCTTGTTGATCACCAGACCCATGGCGCCCTGTTCGTTGTGTTCGACCAGGTAGGTGACGGTGTGCGCGAAATGCGGATCGGCCATGTGCGGCATGGCGATCAGGAAGTGGTGCTTGAGTGAGGTGGGGGCTGAAATCTTCATGGCGCTAGTTTCGGCCTTAAGCGGGCAGGCTTCAAGCTGTAGGGCGGACCGGATCGCCGGCCGCTCGTAGTGAGGCTAGCTGTCCGCCATCGGCGTTGACTACAAGATCGCCCGGCCTACTGCTCCGCGAGTGCGCCCTACCTGCGACTGCGCTTACCGCGTGTACGCCAATCTGTCAGTTGCTCGACAGCCGGTCGCCGCGCTCGAAGCGCCAGGTGCGGATGATTTCCAGGCGGTCGATATCGGCCAAGTCGCCGGTGAAGGGGGCGTAGGGCGCGGCCAGGCGCACGATGCGCTGCGCCGCCTGGTCGAGCACGGCCTGGCCGGAGGATTCCAGCACCTGCACCTCGTACAGCGAGCCGTCGCGGTTGATCGAGACCAGCAGGCGCAGGCTGCCGTAGATGCGCTGGCGGCGGGCATCGTCGGGGTAGTTGAGGTTGCCGATGCGCTCGACCTTCTTGCGCCATTCGTCCTTGTACCAGGCGCCCTTGTCGCGCATGGTCGAGGCGGCGTTGAGGCGGTGGATCTTTGGCCGTTTGGCATAGGCCTGGACTTCCTGGGCCAGCTCGGCCTCCAGGCTGGCGATTTCCGCCGACAGCTGGGCGGCATCGAATACCGGCGCCGGGCGGGGCTGCGGCACCGGCTTGGCTTCCTCGCGTTTGACCGGGGTCTTCTGCTGCTGCGGGGCGCGGGTGGCGACCGCGGTCTTGGGCGCTTCCTGGCGGGTAGCCGGCTGCTGCGGGGTGGCCGGCGGGGTGACCTTGCGCACCTCGCTGTCCTGGAACGGCGCCTGTTCGGTGGTCTTCGGCGCGGCGGCGTGTTCCAGGGTGCCGCTGCCCTGCTGGTTGTCCTGGGCGAGGAAGTCGGCCTGCTTGGGCTTCTCCTCGCTCTTGAAGGTGGACAGGGTGATTTCCAGGGTCTTGCTGATCTGGCTCGGCGGCTCCAGGCTGAAGCCGACGCCGAGGATCAGCGCCACGTGCAGGGCCGCGGCGAGGAACAGGGTGAACCCCAGGCGATCCGCCGGACGGACGGCGGCGGTGGAAACGGCGGGTGGGGTGGCTGCTGCGTTCATCGCATATCGGGTCTGCTGGCGGATGTCGCGCAGTCTGCGGCGCGACGCTTCAGGCTGCAAGCCTGAAGCGCCAGGCTGCCACCTGCGTCAAGCTTTTGCCGCGCGCTTGGCCGCGATGCAGTCCATCAGGCGCTCGCCGATGCGGGTGTCGAAGGCGGCGTCAATCTCGCGGATGCAGGTGGGGCTGGTGACGTTGATCTCGGTGAGGTGCTCGCCGATCACGTCCAGGCCGACGAACAGCAGCCCCTTCTCGCGCAGGGTCGGGCCGACCGCGGCGGCGATCTCGTGGTCGCGCGCGGTCAGTGGGCGGGCCTCGCCGCGGCCGCCGGCGGCCAGGTTGCCGCGGGTCTCGCCGGCGGCCGGGATGCGCGCCAGGCAGTAGGGCACCGCTTCGCCATCGATCATCAGGATGCGCTTGTCGCCGTCCTTGATCGCCGACAGGTAGCCTTGCGCCATGATCTGCTGCTGGCCATGCCGGGTCAGCGCCTCGAGGATCACCGAGAGGTTGGGGTCGCCTTCGCGGTGGCGGAATATCTGCGAACCGCCCATGCCGTCCAGGGGTTTGAGAATGATGTCACGGTGCTCATCGGCAAACTGGCGCAGAATGTCAGGACGCCGACTGACCAGGGTCGGCGGCGTGTATTGGGAGAACTGGGTGGCGAACAGCTTTTCATTGCAGTCGCGCAGGCTCTGCGGCCGATTGACCACCAGTACGCCGTCGCGTTCCGCCTGCTCCAGCAGGTGGGTGGAATAGAGGAATTCGTTATCGAAGGGCGGGTCCTTGCGCATCAGGATCACGTCCAGCTCGGCGAGGGCGGCATCCTGTTCGGCGCCCAGGGCGAACCAGCGCTGGGCGTCGTTGAACACTTCCAGGGGGCGCAGGCGGGCACGGGCCCGGCCGCGGGCCTGGTAGAGATCCTGCTGTTCCATATAGAACAGCGACCAGCCGCGCGCCTGAGCGGCCAGCAGCATGGCCAGCGAGCTGTCCTTCTTGAAGGAAATGCTGGCAATCGGATCCATGACGATCCCGAGACGAAGGCTCATGGGGGTAACTCTCCGCGAGAAATGGGGCGGCGGCCGGGTTGGCCGCGCCGAGCACAGGCTGTCAGGGTGGCGTCGGCCGGGGCCCTGGTCAAGGGCAGGAGCCGCCCCGGCGGGCTTATAGCTTGCATGGGGAGAGTGTGCTAAAAAGGCCCGACGATTGGGTCAAGCCCATCGGTGACAGGGCCTCAGGCACACTGATAACGCGAATATAACGACTCACCGAGGCGATGGTAGGGCGAAAATGGAACAGCATTCCGAGGGTTTGAAAGTAATGGTGATCGACGATTCGAAAACGATTCGTCGCACCGCGGAAACTCTGCTGAAAAAGGTGGGTTGCGAGGTCATCACCGCGGTCGATGGCTTCGATGCCCTGGCCAAGATTGCCGACACCCATCCCAGCATCATCTTTGTCGACATCATGATGCCGCGTCTCGATGGGTATCAGACCTGTGCCCTGATCAAGAACAACAGTGCTTTCAAATCCACCCCGGTGATCATGCTGTCCTCCAAGGACGGCCTGTTCGACAAGGCCAAGGGGCGCATCGTCGGCTCCGATCAGTACCTGACCAAGCCCTTCAGCAAGGAAGAGCTGCTCGGGGCGATCAAGGCCCATGTGCCGGACTTCATCCCGGTGGAACAAGCCTCCTGACGCCGCGGCCTGCAGGGCCGTACGCCTCTTCTGTATTGGGAAACACCATGGCTCGAATTCTGATTGTTGATGACTCCCCGACCGAGATGTACAAGCTGACCGCCATGCTGGAAAAGCACGGCCATCAGGTGCTCAAGGCGGAAAACGGCGCCGACGGCGTCGCCCTGGCGCGCCAGGAGAAGCCCGATGCCGTGCTGATGGACATCGTCATGCCGGGTCTCAACGGCTTCCAGGCCACCCGTCAGCTGACCAAGGACGCCGAGACCAGCCATATTCCGGTGATCATCGTCACCACCAAGGACCAGGAGACCGACAAGGTCTGGGGCAAGCGCCAGGGCGCCAAGGACTACCTGACCAAGCCGGTCGACGAAGACACCTTGCTGAAAACCCTCAATGCGGTGCTGGCCGGCTGATGCCGTGTCGTCCGCGTATTAAATAAGAAGAAGGCCAAGGCTGGCATGTCGGACGTGCAGACCCCTTTCCAGATTCTCCTCGACATCGACCAGCGTTGCCGCGCCCTGGCGGCCGGCCTGCCGTCGCAACAGGCGGCCGTGCAGACCTGGAGCGGCATCGGCTTTCGCATGGGCGAACGGCTGTTCGTCGCGCCGATGGGGGAAGTCGGCGAGGTGTTGCACGAGCCGCGTCACACCCTGCTGCCGGGCGTGAAGAGCTGGGTCAAGGGCGTCGCCAACGTGCGCGGTCGCCTGCTGCCGGTGATGGACCTGTGCGGCTTCTTCGGCAACGAACTGTCGCCGCTGCGCAAGCTGCGGCGGGTGCTGGTGGTTGATCACCAGGAAATCTTCGCCGGCCTCACGGTCGACGAGGTGTTCGGCATGCAACATTTTCCCGTGGATGCCTTCTCCGAGCAGTTGCCGCCCCTCGAGGCGAGCATCGCGCCCTTTATCCACGGTGTCTTTCAACGGGAACAGCCCTGGTTGGTGTTCAGCCCTCACGCGCTGGCCACCGATCCGGGCTTTCTCGATGTCGCTTATTAGAAAAAAATCGGTTGGGTCGGTTCTGCCGACCCTTTGGCGTTACATGGGAACCGTAGTGCGGTCGGTCCAGGCGGGGGCCAGATAATGAAAAAACTCAATGCAGGCAATTTGTTGGTCGGGGCACGCAGCAGCACGCTGATCGCGGCGCTGTTCGTCGTGCTGATCGTCTCCATCGTGCTGTTGTTCGCGAACTTCGCCTACATCAACACCCAGTCCAACTACGATACCGAGTACATCAGTCACTCCGGTGAGCTGCGCGTACTGTCCCAGCGTATCGCCAAGAACGCCACGGAAGCGGCGGCGGGTACCGCCGAGGCCTTCGGCCTGCTGCGCGACGCGCGCAACGACTTCCAGCAGCGCTGGGGTTATCTGACCGACGGCGACGCCAGCACCGGCCTGCCGCCGGCACCGGAAGCGGTGCAGGCGCAGATGGCCGCGGTGCAGCAGGACTGGGACAGCCTGCGGCAGAATACCGACGCCATTCTCGCCAGCGAGCAGACCGTACTGTCGCTGCACCAGGTAGCCGCCACCCTGGCGGAAACCATTCCGCAGCTGCAGGTCGAGTACGAGGAAGTGGTCGACATCCTGCTGGAAAGCGGTGCGCCGGCGGCCCAGGTCTCGGTGGCCCAGCGCCAGTCGCTGCTGGCCGAACGTATCCTCGGCTCGGTGAACAAGGTGCTGGCCGGTGACGAAGACTCGGTGCAGGCCGCCGACATGTTCGGTCGCGACGCCAGCCTGTTCGGCCGGGTACTGGCCGCCATGCTCGAAGGCAACGCGGCGATGGAAATCAGCCAGGTGACCGACGAGGAAGCCCTCGAGCGTCTGGCCGAGATTTCCGAGCTGTTCGAATTCGTTTCCGGTTCGGTGGACGAGATTCTCGAGACCTCGCCGGAACTGTTCCAGGTGCGTGAGTCGGCGAACGCCATCTTCAGCGTGTCGCAGACTCTGCTGGACAAGGCGTCCGAGCTGGCCGGCGGCTTCGAAGACCTGGCCTCGGGCCGTGCCATCAACACCCTGTTCGGCTATGTGCTGGGCGCCCTGGCGCTGGGTTCGATCATCCTCATCGGCCTGGTGATGGTGCGCGAGACCAACCGCCGATTGGCCGAGACCGCGGAGAAGAACGAACGTAACCAGGCGGCGATTCTGCGTCTGCTCGACGAAATCGCCGACCTCGCCGACGGTGACCTGACCGTGGCCGCGACGGTAACCGAGGACTTCACCGGTGCCATCGCCGACTCCATCAACTACTCCATCGACCAGCTGCGCGACCTGGTGGCCACCATCAACCTGACCGCCGTTCAGGTCGCCGGTGCGGCCCAGGAAACCCAGGCCACGGCGATGCACCTGGCCGAGGCGTCCGAGCACCAGGCCCAGGAAATCGCCGGCGCCTCCGCGGCGATCAACGAAATGGCCGTGTCGATCGACCAGGTATCGGCGAACGCCTCGGAATCCTCCGCGGTAGCGGAACGTTCCGTAGCCATCGCCAACAAGGGCAACGAGGTCGTACACAACACCATCACCGGCATGGATAACATCCGTGAGCAGATCCAGGACACCTCGAAGCGGATCAAGCGCCTCGGTGAATCGTCCCAGGAGATCGGTGACATCGTCAGCCTGATCAACGACATTGCCGACCAGACCAACATCCTCGCCCTGAACGCCGCGATCCAGGCGTCCATGGCCGGTGATGCGGGCCGCGGCTTCGCCGTGGTAGCGGACGAGGTACAACGCCTCGCGGAACGTTCCTCGGCGGCGACCAAGCAGATCGAGGCGCTGGTCAAGACCATTCAGACCGACACCAACGAGGCCGTTATCTCCATGGAGCAGACGACCTCCGAAGTGGTGCGCGGTGCCCGCCTGGCGCAGGACGCCGGGGTGGCCCTGGAAGAGATCGAGAAGGTATCCAAGACCCTCGCGGCGCTGATCCAGAACATCTCCAACGCCGCTCGTCAGCAGGCCTCTTCGGCCGGCCATATTTCCAACACCATGAACGTGATCCAGGAAATCACCTCGCAGACGTCTTCGGGTACCACCGCCACCGCCAAGAGCATCGGTAACCTGGCCAAGATGGCCAGTGAGATGCGCAAGTCGGTGTCCGGCTTCACCCTCCCGGACGCCTGATAAAGGAGGGCGGCGGCTGCTTGCAGTCGCCGCACGACAGCCATGACTCAGGGCGAAGGTATGCAGTCAAGCGGCGTGTGGGCCTTGCGCCCGGTGGCCGATATGTCGCAAGCCGACTTCCACGACTGGCAGGCGCTGCTCGAAGCGCGCACCGGCGTGGTGATCAGCGAGCAGCGGCGCGCCTTCCTGCAAACCAACCTGAGTGCGCGCATGCGCGAACTGGGCGTCACGGACTACGCCAGCTATTACCGCCAGGTCACCGACGGCCCGCGTGGCGCGGTGGAGTGGTCGACCCTGCTGGATCGTCTGACCGTGCAGGAAACCCGCTTCTTCCGCCACCCGCCGTCCTTCGAGGTGCTGGCGCAATACCTGCAGGAGCGACTGGCCGCCGGCCTGACGCGGCCCTGGGAGCTGTGGAGCGTGGGTTGTTCCAGCGGCGAGGAGCC
This sequence comes from Pseudomonas sp. PL-6, assembly GCF_054110165.1. Lineage (NCBI taxonomy): Bacteria > Pseudomonadati > Pseudomonadota > Gammaproteobacteria > Pseudomonadales > Pseudomonadaceae > Pseudomonas > Pseudomonas sp. PL-6. The sequence goes on from NZ_CM134189.1 coordinate 382,451, forward strand.
TTATTCGCTGGCGATCCTGGCGGCCGAAGCGCTGCAGGGCAGCGAGTCGCCCGAGCATTTTGCCGTGACCGGCACGGATATCAGCCAGGGCGCGCTGAGCAAGGCCCGCGAGGGCAGTTACTCGGCGCGGCGTCTGGAACAGGTGAACGGCGACCTGCGCGAGCGTTATTTCCTCGCCCAGGCCGACGGACGTTTCAAGGTGGTGCCGAGTCTGGCGGCGCGCGTGTGCTGCGCCAAGCTCAATGTGCTGGAACTGGCCAAGGCGCCGATGTCCGGCATGGACGTGATTTTCTGTCAGAACTTGCTGATCTATTTCCGCCGCTGGCGTCGCCGCGACATCCTCAACCGCCTGGCCGAGAGCCTGGCACCTGGGGGGCTGCTGGTGGTGGGCGTGGGCGAAGTAGCCGGTTGGCAGCATCCGGCGCTGGTGCCGGTGGCCGACGAGCGAGTCCTGGCGTTTACCCGCAAGGGATAAGGCCAAGTTTATGAGTGGAGTGGCTATGGGTGATCGGCATGACTATGTCGCCCTGGAGTGGGTCAAAGGCGAGATCGCGGAAACCCTGAAGCAGGCGCGGCAGGCCCTGGAGGCGTTCGTCGAGAACCCGCAGGACCCCACGCGCATGCGTTTCTGCCTGACCTATGTGCACCAGGTCCACGGCACCTTGCAGATGGTCGAGTTCTACGGCGCCGCGCTGCTCGCCGAGGAAATGGAGCAGCTGGCCAAGGCGCTGATGGAAGGTCGCGTGGCCAACCAGGGCGAAGCCCTGGAAGTGCTGATGCAGGCCATCCTGCAGCTGCCGGTGTACCTCGACCGCATCCAGACCGCTCGCCGCGACCTGCCGATGGTGGTGTTGCCGCTGCTCAACGACCTGCGCGCCGCGCGCGGCGAGAAGCTGCTGTCGGAAACCAGCCTGTTCGCCCCGGACATGTCGGTGCGTCAGCCGGCGCTGCCATCCGACAGCCTGGCGCGGCTGCGCACCGCCGAGCTGCCGGTGCTGCTGCGCAAGCTGCGGCAGATGCTGCAGATGGCCCTGGTCGGGGTGATCCGCGGCCAGGACCTGGCCACTAACCTCGGCTACATGGCGCGCGTGTTCGCCCGCCTGGAAACCCTGTGCAAGGACGCCCCGCTGGGCGGCCTGTGGCAGATCGCCTCCGGCATGGTCGAGGGCCTGGCCAACGGCAGCGTGGTCAACGGCACCTCGGTGCGCACCCTGCTGCGCCAGGTCGACAAGGAGCTCAAGCGCCTGGTCGAGCAGGGCGCCGACGGCATCAACCAGGCCGCGCCGGACGAGCTGACCAAGAACCTGCTGTTCTACGTGGCCAAGGCGCCGGCGCAGTCGCCGCGCATCCGCGCGCTGAAGGAACAGTACCGCCTCGACGAAGCCCTGCCCGACAACGAGGTGGTGGACGAGGAACGCGCCCGCCTGGCCGGCCCCGACCGCGACGCCATGCGCTCGGTGGTCGCCGCCCTGTGCGAGGAGCTGGTGCGGGTCAAGGACAGCCTCGACCTGTTCGTGCGCAGCGACCGCAGCCAGGCCGGCGAGCTGGACGGCCTGCTGGCGCCGCTCAAGCAGATCGCCGATACCCTGGCGGTGCTCGGCTTCGGCCAGCCGCGCAAGGTCATCCTCGATCAGATCGACGTGATCCACGGCCTCTCCCTCGGCCAGCGCGAGCCCAGCGACGCGGTGCTGATGGACGTCGCCGGCGCCCTGCTGTACGTCGAGGCGACCCTGGCCGGCATGGTCGGCCCGAGCGACGACGGGCAGAGCGAACAGAGCCACCTGCCCACCACCGACGTGGCGCAGATCCATCAGCTTGTCATTAAAGAGGCGCGCAACGGCCTGGAGCAGGCCAAGGACGCGATCATCGAGTTCATCGCCTCGCAGTGGAACCACGAGCACCTGGCGCGCGTGCCCGAGCTGCTCACCCAGGTCCGTGGCGGCCTGGCGATGATCCCGCTGCAGCGCGCCGCCGACCTGCTCAACGCCTGCAACCGCTATATCCAGGAACAGCTGCTGGCGCGCAAGGCCGTGCCCAACTGGCAGAGCCTGGACACCCTAGCCGACGCCATCACCAGCGTCGAGTACTACCTCGAGCGCCTGTCCGAGGACCACGGCAGCCAGGGCGACCTGATTCTCGACGTGGCCGAGGAGAGCCTGGAAGCGCTGGGCTATCCGCTCAAGGAAAAGCCGTCGATCCTCGATCGTGTCGAGCCGCAGGAGGAGTCGCTGGCGCCGCTGGCCGACCCGCTGCAGGACATCGAGCTGCTCGGCGCCGAGGACAGCCAGCTGGAGCAACCCCTGGCCGACAGCGAGCCGGTCGCCGCCGCGCAGGAGTCGTCCTTCGCGCCGGAGTTCGACCTGGCCGAGCAGGCCGACGCCGACCAGCAGCCCTTCGAGGCCGCGGCCGAGCCGCAACTGGAGGAGCTGCAGCCGCTCAACGATTTCGCCTTCGAACTGGACGACGGCCCGCAGGGCCTCGCCGCCGAGCCCGAGCACGAGCTGGAACTGGAAGAGCTGAGCCTGGAGCAGCTGTCCGCCCCGCAGCAGTGGGACGAGCTGGAACTGGCCGAACTGGAACTGCCCGAGGTCGAGCTGCCCAGCGCCCCCGCGCCGGCGCCGCTGATCGAGGTGGAGGACCTTGCCAAGCCGCTGTCGATGGCCGACGTGATGGCCGCGCCGGTGCAGGCGATCAACCCGCCGGCCGCCGAGGTGCCGCCGAGCCTGCTGCCGCCGCCGGCCGACGAGGAGCCGGTGGACGAAGAGCTGCTGGAAGTCTTTATCGAAGAAGTCGGCGAGGTGCTGGAAACCATCGCCGAATACCTGCCGCAGTGGCAGGCCGATACCGAGAACAAGGACGCCCTGATCGAAGTGCGGCGTGCCTTCCACACCCTCAAGGGCAGCGGGCGCATGGTCCGCGCGCTGATCATCGGCGAGCTGGGCTGGTCCATCGAGAACCTGCTCAACCGTGTGCTGGATCGCAGCATTGCGCCGAGCGAGCCGGTGCAGCAGGTGGTGCTCGACGTGGTGGCGCTGATGCCGGCGCTGGTCGAGGAGTTCGCCGCCAAGGCGCAGCGCCAGCGCGACGACGTCGACCGGCTGGCCGCCACCGCGCATGCCCTGGCCAAGGGCCACAGCCTCCCAAAATCTGACGCCCCGGCCGCCGAGCAGGTAGCCGAGCCCGCGGGCGCTGTCGAGGCTACCGCCGCCGTGGAGGAGAGCGAGCCGCTCGATGGCGAGCCCCTCGACCCGCAGTTGCTGGAAATCTTCCGCAACGAGGCAGAAACCCATCTGGACACCCTGGTCGGCTTTCTCGCCGACTGCGCGCAGGAGCTGCCGCAGCCGGTGACCGACGACCTGCAGCGCGCCCTGCACACCCTCAAGGGCAGCGCCTATATGGCCGGCATCCTGCCGGTGGCGGAGATCGCCGCGCCGCTGGAGAAGTTGGTCAAGGAGTTCAAGACCAACCTGATCCGCGTCGACATGGCCGAGGCCGAGCTGCTCAGCCGCGCCGAGAAGCTGTTCCGCGCCGCCCTGGAGCAGCTGGAAAGCCAGCCGCTGGCGCCGATTGCCGGTGCCGAGGACTTCCTCGCCCGGGTCCACAAGCTGCATCAGGAGCGCCTCGACGCTGCCGAAGGCGAACGCCTCGGGCAGAGTGGCGAAAGTCGCGACCCGCAGCTGATCGGCATCTTCCTGGCCGAAGGCATGGATATCCTGCTGGACGCCGAGGACCTGCTGCGCAAGTGGCGCGAGCATCCCTCCGAGCGCCAGGAGCTGTCCGCCCTGCTGGAAGAGCTGACCACTCTCGGCCGAGGCGCCGAGATGGCCGAGCTGCCGCAGATCGACGAGCTGTGCGAGGCCCTGCTGGACCTCTATGGCGCGGTCGAGGAGGGCAGCCTGGCGGTCAGCGAACGCTTCTTCGACGAGGCGGAAAAGGCCCACGAAGCGCTGATCGGCATGATGGATCAGGTTGCCGCGGCGCTGCAGGTCAGCGCCCAGCCCGAGCGTGTGCAGGCGCTGCGCGACCTGCTCGGCGAAGCCATCGACCCAGCCACCCTGGCCCTGCTCGCCCCCGGCGCCGAGGGTTTCGAAGTCATCGAGCTGGACCAGGCCACGGCCGAACTGCTGCAGGCTGAGGAACAGCCGGAGCCGCAGGCGTCGGGCGCGGAGTTCGCCGCGTTCGAGCTGCCCGAGGACAGCATTGCCGAGCCCGAGCCCGAGCCCGAAGCCGAAGCCGAAGCCGAAGCCAGCTTCAGCCCGGCCGATGCCGACCTCGACGAGGAGATGGTGGAAATCTTCCTCGAAGAGGCGGTGGATATCCTCGAAAGCGCCGGCCAGGCCCTGGAGCGCTGGCTCGGCGAACCGGACAACACCCTGCCGCTGTCGTCCCTGCAGCGCGACCTGCACACCCTCAAGGGCGGCGCGCGGATGGCCGCGATCCGCCCGATCGGCGACCTCGGCCACGAGCTGGAATCGCTCTACGAAGGCCTGGTCGACCGCCGCTACAACTACGGCGCGGCCCTGGGCGGCCTGCTGCAGCAGAGCCACGACCGCCTGGCGCTGATGCTCGATCAGCTGCAGGCGCGCCAGCCGCTGGCGGCCGGCGAAGACCTGATCCAGGCCATCCGCCAGTTCCGCCAGGGCGGCGCGCAGAGCCTGTCGGCCGCGGCGACCCTGGCCGATCCGGCCCTGGACGAGGAGGCGGCTCAGGCCGCCGAACCGCTCGAACTGGATCTGGATGCCGGCGAGCTGCCGCCGCTGGCTCTGGTCGAAGACGAAGACCTGCTGGTGCTCGATGATCCCACCGAAGCGCCGCTCGATCAGGCGTCGCCGGCAGTCGACGAGCCCACGCCGGAGCTGCCGGTACCGGCCGACCCCGAGCCGCAGGCGGCGGCGCCGACCAGCTGGCACGAGGAGCGCGACCCGGAGCTGGTGGAAATCTTCCTCGAGGAAGGCTTCGACATCATCGACAGCGCCGGCGCCGCCCTGCAGCGCTGGATGGCCGACGTCGACAACAGCCTGGAGCTGGAAGCCCTGCAGCGCGACTTGCACACCCTCAAGGGCGGTGCGCGCATGGCCGAAATCCGCGAGATCGGCGACCTGGCCCACGAACTGGAATTTCTCTACGAAGGCTTGGGCGGCGGTCGTCTGCGTGCCAGCCCCGAGCTGTTCGGCCTGCTGCAGGCCTGTCACGACCGCCTGGCCGAGATGCTCGAGGCGGTGCGCGGCCAGCGTGCGGTGCCGCCGGGCGACGCCCTGATCGAGACCATCAAGCGCTTTCGCGCCAACCCCGACGAGCAGCTGAGCATGCCGTCTGCGGTCCAGCTCAAGGCCTTCGTCGAGAGCGAGGACGGCGAGGAGGCCGACAGCGACATCCTCGACATCTTCCTCGAAGAGGGCGACGACCTGCTCGAGGCGATGGAGGCGGCCATCGGCCGCTGGGAAGAACAGCGCGACGACGGCGCCGCCATCGACGAGATGCTGCGCATCCTGCACACCCTCAAGGGCGGTGCGCGGCTGGCCGGGCAGAAGCGACTGGGCGACATGAGCCACGATCTCGAGCAGCACCTGAGCGAGGCGCTGCAGCAGGGCGCACCCTGGCCCGAGAGCCTGCTGCTCGACCTGCAGTCCGGTTTCGAGGGGCTGCAGAAGGAACTCGATCTGTTGCGCCAGCGCCTTAGCGCCAGCCTGGCCGAGCCGCCGCTGGTCGCCCAGCCCGAGCCGGCAGCGCCGAGCCTGGGCGCGCCGCAACCGGCCGGCCAACTGGTCGTCCCTAAGCTGGGCGCCCAACTGGTCGTCCCGATAGTCGCCGCCAGCGAGTTACCGAGCCAGGTGCAGGCGCCCAAGGTGCTGCCGTTCGTGCGCCGCGCCGCCGAGGCGGCGGCCGAGGCCGCGTCCCGTCGCGCCCCGCAGGAACTGGTCAAGGTGCCGGCCGACCTGCTCGAAGGCCTGGTCAACCTGGCCGGCGAGACCTCGATCTTCCGCGGTCGGGTCGAACAGCAGGTCAGCGACGTCAGTTTCACCCTGAGCGAGATGGAAGCCACCATCGACCGCGTGCGCGACCAGCTGCGCCGCCTCGATACCGAGACCCAGGCGCAAATCCTCAGCCGTTACCAGGCCGAGGCCGAGCGTGCCGGTTACGAGGACTTCGATCCGCTGGAGATGGACCGCCACTCGCAGCTGCAACAGCTGTCGCGGGCGCTGTTCGAGTCGGCCTCCGACCTGCTCGACCTGAAGGAAACCCTGGCGGCGAAGAACCGCGACGCGGAAACCCTGCTGCTGCAGCAGGCGCGGGTCAACACCGAGCTGCAGGAAGGCCTGATGCGCACCCGCATGGTGCCGTTCGACCGCCTGGTGCCGCGACTGCGCCGTATCGTCCGCCAGGTGGCCGGCGAGCTGGGCAAGCAGGTCGAGTTCGTCGTCGGCAACGCCGACGGGGAAATGGACCGCACCGTGCTCGAACGCATCGTCGCGCCGCTGGAGCACATGCTGCGCAACGCCGTCGACCATGGCATCGAGCCCACTGCCGTGCGCCGCGACGTCGGCAAGCTGGAAACCGGCACCATCCGCCTCAACCTCGGCCGCGAGGGCGGCGACATCGTCCTCACCCTCGACGACGACGGCGGCGGCATCCGCCTCGACGCGGTGCGGCGCAAGGCCATCGAACGCGGCATGATGGATGCCGACAGCGACCTGACCGACCACGAGATCCTCCAGTTCATCCTCGAGGCCGGTTTCTCCACCGCCGAGAAGGTCACCCAGATTTCCGGCCGCGGCGTCGGCATGGACGTGGTGCATTCGGAGGTCAAGCAGCTCGGCGGCTCGATGAGCATCGACTCGGTCGTCGGCCAGGGCACCCGTTTCACCATCCGCCTGCCGTTCACCGTGTCGGTCAACCGCGCGCTGATGGTGCTCTCCGGCGAGGACCTGTACGCCATCCCGCTGAACACCATCGAAGGCATCGTGCGGGTTTCGCCCTACGAGCTGGAGGCCTACTACGCGCCGGATGCGCCGCGCTTCGAGTACGCCGGGCAGGCCTACGAACTGAAGTACCTGGGCGACCTGCTGAACAACGGTCAGCAGCCCAAGCTGGTGGGCCAGAGCCTGCCGCTGCCGGTGATCCTGGTGCGCTCCAGCGAGCACGCCGTGGCGGTGCAGGTGGACAGCCTGGCCGGCTCGCGCGAAATCGTGGTGAAGAGCCTCGGCCCGCAGTTCGCCGGCGTACACGGCATCTCCGGCGCGACCATCCTCGGCGACGGCCGGGTGGTGGTGATTCTCGATCTGCTGGCGACCATCCGCGTGCTGCATGCGCACCTGCAGAGCCAGCTGACCCCGCGTCTGGCCTCGCGCCAGGTGGCGATCAGCGAGGAAGTGGAAGTCGACCGGCCGCCGTTGGTGATGGTGGTGGACGATTCGGTCACCGTGCGCAAGGTCACCAGCCGCCTGCTCGAGCGCAACGGCATGAACGTGATGACCGCCAAGGACGGTGTGGACGCCATCGCCCAGCTGCAGGAGCACAAGCCCGACATCATGCTGCTGGACATCGAGATGCCGCGCATGGACGGCTTCGAGGTGGCCACCCTGGTGCGCCACGACGAGCGCCTGAAGGACCTGCCGATCATCATGATCACCTCGCGTACCGGCGAGAAGCACCGCGAGCGGGCCATGGCCATCGGCGTCAACCAGTACCTCGGCAAGCCCTATCAGGAGTCCTTGCTGCTCGACACCATCGCTCAGTTGGTGGATAGCCACCGGATCAAACGGACATGACAGACAAATCCGCGGCACGTATTGCAGTGATCGCCGACACCTCCTTGCAGCGCCACGTGCTGCAGCAGGCGCTGGCCGGTGGCGGCTACCAGGTGGTGCTCAACAGCGACCCGGCACGCCTCGACGAGGCGGCGCTGGCCGCCTGCGACACCGACCTGTGGCTGGTGGACCTGGCCCAGTCGGAAGACTCGCCGCTGGTCGACAGTCTGCTGGAGCGCGCCAGCGCACCGGTGCTGTTCGGCGAGGGGCACGCCCCCGAACGCCATTCGGAGAACTACCCGCGTTGGGAGCGCAGCCTGTTCGGCAAGCTCAAGCGCCTGGTCGGTGATCCGACCCAGGCGGTGGGCCCGAGCCTGCAGGCGCTGCTCGACGAAACGCAGCGTCCAGCGCGCCTGGAATTGCCGCAGGCCTTGGCCGACACGCCGTTCAAGGCTGGCGAGCCGGCGCGCCAGGTCTGGCTGCTGGCGGCCTCGCTGGGCGGCCCGGCGGCGGTCAAGGCGTTCCTCGATGCGTTGCCCGGCGGCCTGCCGATCGGCTTCGTCTATGCCCAGCATATCGATGCCAGCTTCGAAACCGCGTTGCCGCAGGCGGTCGGCCGGCACAGCCAGTGGCACGTCAACCCGGCGCGCCAGGGCGACCCGGTACGTTGCGGCGAGGTGGTGGTGGCGCCGATCCAGCACGAGCTGGGTTTCGCCGAGGACGGCGCGATGCAGATCGCCGAACGCGGCTGGCCCGAGCCCTACAGCCCGTCCATCGACCAGATGATGCTCAACCTGGCGCAGCAGTTCGGCGCCCAGTGCGGGGTGATCGCCTTCAGCGGCATGGGCAGCGACGGCAGCGCCGCGGCGGCCTACGTCAAGCGCCAGGGCGGCCTGATCTGGACCCAGCGCGGCGACAGCTGCGCCAGCCCGAGCATGCCCGACAGTCTGCGCGAGGGCGGCTATAGCAGCTTCAGCGCCGACCCGCGCGAGCTGGCCGTGGCGCTGGTCAACCACCTCGCCGAACACTGCAGTTGAGGACGTTTCAATGAGCCAAGCCGTCGCCGCCCAGAACAGCGCCGCCAACCTGACCGGTCTGCTGGTGCCCCTGGCCGACCGCACCCTGCTGCTGCCCAACGTGGCGGTGGCCGAGTTGATTCCCTACCGCGCGCCGCAGGTCAGCGAAGGCATGCCGGCCTGGTTCCTCGGCCAGATCGCCTGGCGCGACCTGCGCCTGCCGCTGCTGTCCTTCGAGGCCGCCAGCGGCGGCCAGGCGCAGATTGCCGGCGGCGCGCGGGTGGCGGTGCTCAACGCCCTGGGCGGCCGGCCCAAGGTCAAGTTCATCGCCCTGCTGGTGCAGGGCATCCCGCGCTCGCTGAAGGTCGCCAGCGACCTGGCGGCCGCCGATGTCGTGCTGGCGCCGCTTGAACTGGGCGCGGCGCGGGTCGGCGAGGACGTGGTGCGCATCCCCGATCTGATCGGCCTGGAGCAACTGCTGGAAGACGCCGGGCTGCTGTAGGTTGGGTTGAGGAGCGTGCGACGAAGCCCAACGGTGGATTGTGGTACGCCAGGGATTGCCGAGCGCAGCCTTTCGGGTTTCCTGTTGGGCTTCGCTGCGCTCAGCGCCAACCTACCTAGCTGCGGCCACGCCTGTAGCAGTGCAGGCGTGCCAGGATGCCCCGCACTGCATCCACCCTACAGATCCCCCCACAGCTGCTGCGCCACGGCCAGCGCTACCACGGGTGCGGTCTCGGTGCGCAGCACCCGTGGTCCGAGGCGTGCGGCGTGGAAGTTGGCCGCCTTGGCCTGGGCCACCTCCGCCTCGCCGAGGCCGCCTTCCGGACCGATCAGAAACGCCAGCGAGCGCGGCGGCGCATGGCCGGCCCAGGGCTCGGCCACCGGGTGCAGCACCAGCTTGAGTTCGGCTTCGACCGCGCCGAGCCAGGCGCCCAGCTCCTGCGGCGCATGAATCACCGGCAGCACCGAGCGGCCGCACTGCTCGCAGGCGCTGATCGCCACCTGGCGCCAGTGGGCCAGGCGCTTGTCGGCGCGTTCGTCCTTCAGGCGCACCTCGCAGCGCTCCGAGACGATCGGGGTGATCTCCGTCGCGCCCAGTTCGGTGGCCTTCTGGATCGCCCAGTCCATGCGTTCGCCGCGCGACAGACCCTGGCCCAGGTGGATGCGCAGCGGCGATTCGGCTAGGCCGTCGAACGCCTCGCGCAGCTCCACGCGCACCGCCTTCTTGCCCACCTCGATCAGTTCGCCCTGGTACTCGCGGCCGCTGCCGTCGAATAGCTGCACCGCGTCGCCCGCGGTATGCCGCAGCACGCGGGCGATATAGTGGGCCTGGGCCTCGGGCAGCTCGTGCTGGCCGAGGGACAGGGGGGCATCGATAAAGAAACGGGATAGGCGCATAGGGGCAGCTGCAGGCGACAAGTGGAAAGCTGCAAGCTTAAAGCACCGGTCCTTGCCCTCGCAGCTTTTACTTGTGGCTCGTCGCGTGCAGCTTGCCGCCGCTATCAGCCCGGATCGCGATGCCCGGGATAGCGGTTGTCCACCGCCACGCTGACGGTTTCGCGGGTGGCGATATCGATGCCCTCGCTGGCCACCTCGGCGAGAAAGTCGATCTGTTCCGGGCTGATCACGTAGGGCGGCAGGAAGTACACCACGCTGCCCAGCGGGCGCAGCAGGGCGCCGCGACTCAGGGCGTGCTGGTACACCGCCAGGCCGCGGCGCTGCTGCCAGGGGTAGGCGGTCTTGCTCGCCTTGTCGGCGACCATCTCGATGGCCAGGGCCATGCCGGTCTGGCGCACCTCGGCGACATGCGGATGATCCTTGAGATGCTCGGTGGCGCTGGCCATGCGCGCGGCCAGGGCCTTGTTCTTCTCGATGACATCGTCATCGCGGAAGATGTCCAGGGTCGCCAGGGCCGCGGCACAGGCCAGCGGGTTGCCGGTGTAGGTGTGCGAGTGGAGGAAGGCGCGCAGGGTGGCGTAGTCATCGTAGAAGGCGGCGTAGACCTCGTTGCTGGTGAGCACCGCGGCCATCGGCAGGTAGCCGCCGGTCAGCGCCTTGGACAGCACCAGGAAGTCCGGGGTGATGCCGGCCTGTTCGCAGGCGAACATCGTGCCGGTGCGGCCGAAGCCGACGGCGATCTCGTCGTGGATCAGGTGCACGCCGTAACGGTCGCAGGCCTCGCGCAGCAGCTTGAGGTAGACCGGGTGGTACATGCGCATGCCGCCGGCGCCCTGGATCAGCGGCTCGACTATCACCGCGGCGACCTCGTGGGCATGCTCGGCCAGGATCTGTTCCATGGCCGCGAACATGGTCCGCGAATGTTCTTCCCAGCCCATGCCCTCCGGGCGCAGGTAACAGTCCGGGCTCGGCACCTTGAGGGTGTCGAGCAGCAGCGCCTTGTAGGTGTCGGTGAACAGCGCCACGTCGCCCACCGACATCGCCGCCACCGTCTCGCCGTGGTAGCTGTTGGTCAGGGTGACGAAGCGTTTCTTGCCGGGCTGGCCGTTGTTGATCCAGTAGTGGTGGCTCATCTTCAGCGCCACTTCGATGCCCGAGGAGCCGTTGTCGGCGTAGAACACCTTGGCCAGGCCGGGCGGGGTGATCTGCACCAGGCGCTCGGACAGCTCGACCGCAGGCGCGTGGGTGAAACCGGCGAGCATCACGTGTTCGAGGCTGTCCAGCTGCTCGCGGATGCGCGCGTTGATCCGCGGGTTGCGGTGGCCGAACACGTTGACCCACCAGGAGCTGACCGCGTCCAGGTAGCGTTTGCCGTCGAAGTCCTCCAGCCAGACCCCGGAGCCGGAACGGATCGGAATCAGCGGCAGGCGCTCGTGGTCCTTCATCTGGGTGCAGGGGTGCCACAGCACGTTAAGGTCGCGCTGCATCCACTGGTCGTTCAAGCTCATGGCGCATCTCCCAATCTTCAGCGGCACAGCCTACCAGAAGGCGCAGCCGTCGATCCGCCCCCAGCTGCCGCTTGGCGCCTGCCGACAACTTCAGGGTGGCGGTGTTGGACTAAGCTGGCTGGTCGGAAATCCACCGTGCAAATATCGTATTTCTCGATATTTCATAGCGAAATTTTTCGCTTTAAATCGATAGTTTTGTCGCTAGTCTTGCTCAACCTCTCGTCTACGGAAGCCTTCCCATGCAGTGGCGCAACACCCCCTCCCGTTACGGCCTGGTCAGCGTGCTGCTGCACTGGCTGGTGGCCCTGGCCGTCTTCGGCCTGTTCGGCCTGGGCCTGTGGATGATGGAGCTGGGTTACTACGACCCCTGGCGCCAGCGCGCCCCCGAGCTGCACAAGAGCATCGGCATCACGCTGTTCGCGCTGATGCTGCTGCGCATGCTGTGGCGTTGGCTGAGCCCGCCGCCGGCGGCCCTGGCCAGCCACGACCGGGCCACCCGCCTGGCCTCCAAGCTGGGTCACCGCCTGCTCTACCTCGGCTTGTTCGTGCTGATGCTTTCCGGCTACCTGATTTCCACCGCCGACGGTCGCGCCATCGAGGTGTTCGGCCTGTTCGCGGTGCCGGCGACGCTTACCGGCCTGCCGCAGCAGGAGGATGTCGCCGGCCTGGTGCACGAGTACCTGGCCTGGGGCCTGGTGCTGCTCGCCGGGGTGCATGCCCTGGCCGCGCTGAAACACCATTTCATCGACCGCGACAGCACCTTGCTGCGCATGTTCGGCCGTTGATTCGTCGTTCCTTCCGGCGTGGGCCTCGAGCCGCGCCCTTCGCTCAACCTCAGCAGGAGATTCACCCATGTTGAAGAAAACCCTCGTCGCCCTGGCCCTGGGCAGCGCCCTGATCGGTGGCCAGGCCCTGGCCGCCGACTACGCCATCGACAAGAAAGGCCAGCACGCCTTCGTCAACTTCAAGATCAGCCACCTGGGCTACAGCTGGCTGTACGGCACCTTCAAGGATTTCGACGGCAAGTTCAGCTTCGACGCCGCCAATCCCGAGGCGAGCACCGTCAGCGTCACCCTCAACACCGCCAGCGTCGACACCAACCATGCCGAGCGCGACAAGCATATCCGCAGCGACGACTTCCTCAGTGTCGGCAAGCACCCGACCGCGACCTTCGAGTCCACCTCGGTGAAGTCCACCGGCGAAGGCACCGCCGACATCAGCGGCAACCTGACCCTCAACGGCGTGACCAAGCCGGTGGTGATCGCCGCCAAGTTCATCGGCGAAGGCTCCGACCCCTGGGGCGGCTACCGTGCCGGTTTCGAGGGCAGCACCACGCTGAAGCTGAAGGACTTCGATATCGCCATGGACCTCGGCCCGGCGTCCGAGACCGTCGAGCTGATCCTCTCCATCGAAGGTATCCGCCAGTAACCGCAGGGGGTAGCCCGGATGTGATCCGGGGTCAGCCATTCCCTGCCCCCGGCTTGCATCCGGGGTACGTTCTGGCAGAAACAAAAACGCCGCCCCATGGGGCGGCGTTTTTGTTGGCGGCCTTGGCCTACTCTTCGCGGTTGCGCGTCAGCAGGGCCGGCTTCTCGCCACGCGGGCGGCTGCTGTTGGCCAGCTCGTCGAGTTGCTCCGGGGTCGGGAAGCGATCCAGGCGCGAGCCCTTGTGCACGATCACCGGTTGCTTCTCGCGCGGGTTGCGCACCAGGGCTTCCGAACGCGGCAGCTCGTCGCGATCGAGCGAGGTGATGCGGCCGTCGTGCGCCGGGCGACCACGGCCCGCACCATTGCGGCCCTGCGCCGCCTGACCGCCGCCCTGACGACGGCCCTTGCCGGCGCCATTGGCGTTGTTGCGCGGACCCTTGTTGGCCGGACGCTGGCCCTGGGGCGCGCCGTTGCCGGGAGCGCCGCCGCCGGAGCGACGGCCGCGGCCCTGGGGTTTGTTCTGGATCGGGCTGACGTAGTCGACGCGGTTGCCGAAGTTGTCGATCTCGTCGTCGCGGAACTCGTCCGGCGCGCGGTCCGGAGGCAACGGCGGAATGGCCGGGGCGGCGGCCGCCTGGCTGCTGCCGCGCGGCGCCTGGCCGCGACGGTTCTGGCCCTGTTGCTGAGGCTTGCTCTTGTGCTCCTTGCCGCTGTCCTTGCCCTTGTCCTTGCGGCCGACGCCATGGCGCTCGCCCTTGGGCTTGTCGCCGCCCTGGGCGTTCTGCGCCTTGGGCTGCTTCTGCCCGCGCGGCTGGCGCGGTTCGCGGGTTTCCGGGCGCTCGGCCTCGACGGTGCTGGCATCGAAGCCCATCAGGTCGCCGTCGGGGATCTTCTGCTTGGTCATCCGCTCGATGCTCTTGAGCAGCTTCTCCTCGTCCGGCGCCACCAGCGAGATCGCCTCGCCGCTACGCCCGGCGCGGCCGGTGCGGCCGATGCGGTGCACGTAATCTTCCTCGACGTTGGGCAGCTCGAAGTTGACCACGTGCGGCAGTTGGTCGATATCCAGGCCGCGGGCGGCGATATCGGTGGCCACCAGGATGCGTACCTGGTTGGCCTTGAAGTCGGCCAGGGCCTTGGTGCGCGCGTTCTGGCTCTTGTTGCCGTGGATCGCGGCGGCCGGCAGGCCGTGCTTGTCGAGGTATTCGGCCAGGCGGTTGGCGCCGTGCTTGGTGCGGGTGAACACCAGCACCTGTTCCCAGGCGCCCTGGGTGATCAGGTGGGCGAGCAGGGCGCGCTTGTGGCTGGAGGGCAGATGGAACACGCGCTGTTCGATACGCTCGACCGTGGTGTTCGGCGGCGTCACCTCGATGCGCTCGGGGTTGTGCAGCAGCTTGCCGGCCAGGTCGGTGATGTCCTTGGAGAAGGTCGCCGAGAACAGCAGGTTCTGGCGCTGCGCCGGCAGCTTGGCCAGCACCTTCTTCACGTCGTGGATGAAACCCATGTCGAGCATGCGGTCGGCTTCGTCGAGCACGAGGATTTCGACATGAGACAGGTCGATGGCTTTCTGATTGGCCAGGTCGAGCAGGCGACCGGGGCAGGCCACCAGCACGTCGACACCCTTGGCCAGGGCCTGGACCTGCGGGTTCATGCCAACGCCGCCGAAGATGCAGGCGCTGACGAATTTCAAATCGCGGGCATAGACCTTGAAGCTGTCATGCACCTGGGCGGCCAGTTCGCGAGTGGGGGTCAGCACCAGCACGCGCGGCTGTTTCGGGCCGTGACGTTGTTCGCGATCCGGATGACCGCCCGGAAACAGGCGTTCGAGGATCGGCAGGGCGAAACCGCCCGTCTTACCTGTACCCGTCTGGGCCGCCACCATGAGATCGCGACCTTGCAACACGGCGGGAATGGCCCGCTGTTGCACCGGAGTGGGCTGGGTGTAGCCGGCGGACTCGACCGCACGGACTAGAGCCTCGGAGAGACCGAGGGAGGCAAAGGACATGGGCAATCCTGTACTAAGTGAGGGCGTGGCCCTGGGGGTGTAGAGCCTGGCTTGAATCACGCGTGGGAAGCATGATCCCGTCCGGTACTGCTGGCCTCTAGGGGGCTAGCATCCGGGCGCAAGCCTGGCGGGAAGGCCCGAGTATAACAGAGCGAGCGGTTTGCGTAGTCACCAGCCTGTCGGTTGGTTCACGGCCTGGACGGTGCGGGGGCGGCGTAGCGTGCCTGCAGGCGGGCGTAGGCTGGCTCGCGCTTGAAGCGGCGCAGTTCGCCGGCGAACTCGGCGGCCAGACGCTGCAGCGCCGGGTCGCGGCGCAGGGCCAGGTACAGGCGGTCGTGGCCGATGGGCTTGCGGTGGTAGTCGACCTGCTCCTGCAGGCCCAGCTGGGCGGTCAGGTAGAGGCCGGCGCGGCGATCGTTGACCACCAGATCGACGCGCTGGCGCACCAGCTTGCCGAGGTTGGCCTCGTGGGTCGGCGCCTCTTCGCGGCTGAACAGCGGCGAGCTGCGAAAGGCCTCGTCGTTGTACCAGTAGCCTGGCGAGATGCCGATCACCAGGTCCTGCAGATCCTCCAGGCGCCGGTAGGGGTAGGGGCGTTTGCGGGCGAAGAACAGCACCAGCTCGACCTCGCTCAGCGTCTCGTCGACGAACAGCATCTGCGCCTCGCGCTCGGGCAGATGGAAGATGTCGAGGATGCCGTCGGCCTGGCCCTGCTCCAGCGCCAGCAGGCAGCGCTTCCAGGGCATGAACTGCAGCTCCAGCTCGACGCCCAGGCGGCGCAGCACCTCGCGGCTGATCTCGTAGTCGAGGCCGGCGGGCTGGTCGCCCTCCTGGTAGACGTAGGGCGCCCAGGCCTCGGTGACCAGGCGCAGCGTCTCGCCGCGAGCCTCGAAGGCGAGGCCGCAGAGCAGGAGGATGGCGAAAATCTGGCGCTGGAATACTGGCATTGCGCCAGATTAACGATTTTGCCGGCGCCGCGAAAGCGCCGGCGGCGCGGGTCAGTCGACCACCCGGTAGCAGGGCTCATAGGCGCTGCCGCCCGGCAGCTTCATCCGGTGCTGCTCGACGAAGGCCTGCAGCAGGCGATCCAGCGGGCGCATGATGTTCGTCTCGCCACGGATCTCGTAGGGGCCGTGCTGCTCGATCAGGCGGATGCCGTTCTCCTTGACGTTGCCGGCGACTATGCCGGAGAAGGCGCGGCGCAGGTTGGCCGCCAGTTCGTGCAGCGGCTGCTGGCGGGTCAGCTTGAGTCCGGCCATGTTGGCGTGGGTCGGTTCGAACGGGCGCTGGAAGCTTTCGTCGATCTTCAGCAGCCAGTTGAAGTGGAAGGCGTCGTTGCGCTCGCGGCGGAACTGGCGCACCGCCTTGATCCCGGCGGCCATCTCGCGGGCCACCTCGGCGGGGTCGTTGAAGATCATCCGATAGCGCTGCTGGGCGGCTTCGCCGAGGGTCTCGCCGATGAACTCGTGCAGCTGCTGCAGATAGGTGGCGGCGGTCTTCGGCCCGGTGATGATCACCGGGAAGGGCAGGTCGCGGTTGTCCGGGTGGGTGAGGATGCCGAGCAGATAGAGAAGCTCTTCGGCGGTGCCGGCGCCGCCGGGGAAGATGATGATGCCGTGGCCGACGCGGACGAAGGCCTCCAGGCGCTTCTCGATGTCCGGCAGGATCACCAGTTCGTTGACGATGGGGTTGGGTGCCTCGGCGGCGATGATCCCCGGCTCGGTCAGGCCCAGATAGCGCCCGCCCAGGTTGCGCTGCTTGGCGTGGCTGATGGTGGCGCCCTTCATCGGCCCCTTCATCACCCCCGGGCCGCAGCCGGTGCAGATGTCCAGGCCGCGCAGGCCCAGCTCGTGGCCGACCTTCTTGGTGTACTTGTACTCGTCGGTGCTGATCGAGTGGCCGCCCCAGCACACCACCATCTTCGGCTCGACGCCGCTGCGCAGGGTGCGTGCGTTGCGCAGCAGGTGGAAGACGTAGTCGGTGATGCCTTCGGAGCTGTCCAGGTCGATGCGCTTGTTCTCCAGCTCGCTCTGCGTGTAGACGATGTCGCGCAGGGCGCTGAACAGCATCTCGCGGGTGCTGGCGATCATCTCGCCGTCGACGAAGGCGTCCGCCGGGGCGTTGACCAGTTCCAGGCGGATGCCGCGATCCTGCTGGTGGATATGCACCTCGAAGTCCGGGTAGGCCTCGAGGATGGTCTTGGCGTTGTCGCTGTGCGAGCCGGTGTTGAGGATCGCCAGCGCGCACTGGCGGAACAGGCGGTAGACACTGCCGGAGCCGGTCTCGCGCAGCTGCTGCACTTCGCGCTGCGACAGGGTTTCCAGGCTGCCCTTGGGGCTGACGGAGGCGTTGATTCTCGGGCGTTTCTGCATGGCGGGGCGGTCCTTCGGAAAGCGGGGTGTGGCGCGCAAAGAGCGTCGTGGAGGCGCCGGCGAACGGCGTATCGCCGGCAAGCCGGCGCCCAGCAACGGCGCCGGCTCGGGCGGCGGGCCTCAGCGTGGCAGCTTGAGGTTGTTCCAGATCGCCAGGCTGGGGTCGGCCTGGTTCAGGGTGTAGAAGTGCAGCCCCGGTGCGCCGCCTTGCAGCAGGCGTTCGCACATCTCGCTGATCACCTGTTCGCCGAAGGCCTGGATGCTCTCGATGTCGTCGCCGTAGGCTTCCAGCTGCTTGCGCACCCAGCGTGGGATCTCCGCGCCGCAGGCGTCGGAGAAGCGCGCCAGCTTGCTGTAGTTGGTGATCGGCATGATGCCCGGCACCACCGGGATATCCACGCCCAGTTTCTGCACGCGCTCGACGAAGTAGAAGTAGCTGTCGGCGTTGAAGAAGTACTGGGTGATCGCGCTGTCGGCGCCGGCCTTGGCCTTGCGCACGAAGTTGGCGATATCGTCCTCGAAATTGCGCGCCTGCGGGTGCATCTCCGGGTAGGCGGCGATCTCGATATGGAAGTGCTCGCCGGTTTCCTCGCGGATGAAGCCGACCAGCTCGTTGGCGTAGCGCAGCTCGCCGCTGGCCATGCCCATGCCCGACGGCAGATCGCCGCGCAGGGCGACGATGCGCTTGATCCCGGCGGTCTTGTACAGGGTCAGCAGCTCGCGCAGCTCGGCCTTGCTGTCGCCGACGCAGGACAGGTGCGGCGCGGTGGGCACCTTCACCTCGCCGTCGAGCTGCAGCACGGTGTTCAGCGTGCGGTCGCGGGTGGAGCCGCCGGCGCCGTAGGTGCAGGAGAAGAAGTCGGGGTTGTAGCTGGCCAGCTGGCGCGCCACGTTCATCAGTTTTTCGTGCCCGGCTTCGGTCTTGGTGGGGAAGAACTCGAAGCTGTAGCGGCGTTCTTGGCTCATACGGAGTTTCCACGTGTGTAGGGCGGACAGGCGCAGCTTGTCCACCGTCATGCTCGAGCAGGTGGGCAGGCCGCTCGCCGGCCTGCCCACCCTACGCCTGGTGCTGCTTAGTAGCGGTAGGCGTCCGGCTTGAACGGGCCTTCCACGGTGACGCCGATGTACTCGGCCTGCTGCGGGGTCAGGCGGGTGACCACGCCGCCGAAGCCCTTGACCATCTCCAGCGCCACTTCTTCGTCGAGCTTCTTCGGCAGCACTTCCACGGTCAGGCGCTCGGCTTTCTTCTCCGGGGAGAGGTCGGCGAACTTCTGCTCGAACAGGAAGATCTGCGCCAGCACTTGGTTGGCGAAGGAGCCGTCCATGATCCGGCTCGGGTGGCCGGTGGCATTGCCCAGGTTCACCAGGCGGCCTTCGGCCAGCAGGATCAGGTAGTCGTCGTTGGCCGGATCGAAAGTGCCGGCGCCGGTGCGGTGGATCTTGTGCACCTGCGGTTTGACCTCTTCCCACGCCCAATTCTTGCGCATGAAGGCCGTATCAATTTCATTATCGAAGTGGCCGATGTTGCACACCACGGCGCGCTTCTTCAGCGCCTTGAGCATGCCCGCGTCGCACACGTTGACGTTGCCGGTGGTGGTGACGATCAGGTCGATCTTGCCCAGCAGCGCGGCGTCGACGCTGGCCTCGGTGCCGTCGTTGAGGCCGTTCTTGTACGGCGAGACCAGCTCGAAGCCGTCCATGCAGGCCTGCATGGCGCAGATCGGATCGATCTCGGAGACCTTGACGATCATGCCTTCCTGACGCAGCGACTGCGCCGAGCCCTTGCCCACGTCGCCGTAGCCGATCACCAGCGCCTGCTTGCCGGACAGCAGGTGGTCGGTGCCGCGCTTGATGGCGTCGTTGAGACTGTGGCGGCAGCCGTACTTGTTGTCGTTCTTGCTCTTGGTCACCGCGTCGTTGACGTTGATCGCCGGGACTTTCAGGGTGCCGGCCTTGAGCATGTCGAGCAGGCGGTGCACGCCGGTGGTGGTTTCCTCGGTGACGCCGTGGATGCGCTCGAGCATCTGCGGGTATTTCTTGTGCAGGATTTCGGTCAGGTCGCCGCCGTCGTCCAGCACCATGTTGGCGTCCCACGGCTTACCGTCCTTGAGGATGGTCTGCTCGATGCACCACTCGTACTCCTGCTCGGTCTCGCCCTTCCAGGCGAACACCGGGATGCCGGCGGCGGCGATGGCGGCAGCGGCCTGGTCCTGGGTGGAGAAGATGTTGCAGCTCGACCAGCGCACCTCGGCACCGAGGGCGATCAGGGTCTCGATCAGCACGCCGGTCTGGATGGTCATGTGGATGCAGCCGATGATCTTCGCGCCCTTGAGCGGCTGGCTGGCGGCGTACTTGCGGCGCAGGCCCATCAGCGCCGGCATCTCGGATTCGGCGATGATCAGCTCTTTGCGGCCCCAGTCGGCCAGGGAAATGTCGGCGACCTTGTAGTCGGTAAAACCGGCAGGCGTCAGTACAGCGCTCATGATGAGTTCTCCATTCGTTGTCTGCGAATGGGCGCCGTTGATGCGTATGGTTAACGCCCCATCCGAGCCTGACAAAGTCCGCACCTGGCGGATTTGCTGCAGCGCCCCTCGGACGGGTGGCGGGAGCGGCCGGAGCGGTGCCGGCTGCGTGAAGCTGGCGGATTATAGCCGCGTGCGGCGTGCAGCCCAAGGCTTTCCGTCGGTCTTTGCGCGGCGCCGCTGGCCGTTGCCGCCGACGCATTGGCCGGATCGCCGTCGACTTGTCCCGGCCGGGTCATGGACGCCCGGCCCGCGGGCGGCCCAAGCTGCGCACTCCCTCAGCGAACTGCGGAGCCTCCATGACCCTCGCCTACTGGTGCGTGCTGATCGCCATCGTCCTGCCCTACCTGGCCACCGCCAGCGCCAAGTTCCTCGGCGCCGGCTACGGGCCGCGCGCCAACAGCGACCCGCGCGCCTTCCTCGCCGCTCTGCAGGGCTGGCGCAGGCGTGCCCACAACGCCCAGCTCAACGGCTTCGAGGTGACCCCGGCGTTCGCCGCGGCGGTGATCATCGCCCACCAGGCCGGCGGTGCCGCGCAGGGGCTGCTGGATCAACTGGCGATCGCCTTCGTGCTCAGCCGGGTGCTGTACTTGCTTTGCTACCTGGCCGACTGGGGACCGATCCGTACGCTGGTGTGGTTCGCCGGCATGGGCCTGATCGTCGCCCTGTTTGTGGTCTCGGCCTGAGCCGAAACGGCGCGTGACCGCTCGGTCGGCGCGCCGCTTTGGTGCATTTTGCCGCGATAAACAGGGCGTCAGGCTGCTGGCGGCTGGCCACTTTCTTGCTTGCTCCCGATTATTTGGCGGGGGTTCCCGCCGTCTGCCAGGGAGCCTCTCATGTCCGCCACCGCCTTGTTCGACCGCCTGCTCTGCGCCATCGGCCTGCGCACGCTGAATCAGCAGTTCCTGTTTTCCTACGCGCTGATGTTCCTCCTGGCGGTGATCGCCTCGGTGGCCCTGTACCTGAGCATGTCGGTGTCGCCGGAGACCATCAACGTCGCCGGTGCGCAGCGCATGCTCAGCCAGAAGATGACCAAGGAGGCGCTGCTGCTGCGCGAAGGCGTGCTGCCGGCGACCGCCCTGGAAGCGACCATGGCGCAGTTCGACGGCGCTCACCGCGACCTGCTGGCCGGCAACCCGGCGCGCAATATCAGCGCCATCGCCGAGCCCAACGTGCAGGCGCAGATGAACAAGGTCGGCGCTCTCTGGCAGGGCTTTCGCGGCCAGCTGCAGCGCCTGGTCGGCGGCGACACGGCGGTCGACCTCGCGGCCCTGGAGCAGCAGTCGGTGCAGCTGCTGCGCGAGATGAACCAGGCCGTCGGGCTGATGGCGGCGCACGCCGAGGGCAGCCAGCGGCGGCAGATGTGGCTGGCCTTCGGCTGCGTGCTGGGCATCCTCGCCCTGGTGGTGCTCGGCCGCCAGTTCGGCCTGCGCCCGTTGATGCACAACCTCAATGCGGTGGAGGGCGCGCTGACCCGGGTCGGCTCCGGCGACTTCACCCGCGGCCTGGACGGGCGCCAGGGTGACAACGAGATCGGCCGCATCTTCGCCGGCTACAACCGCATGCAGGAGCAGGTGCGCGGCCTGCTGGCAGAGGTCAAGCGCAGCGGCGAGCGCACCGGCGAACACGTCGGCAGCGTGGTCGGCGCGGCGCAGGCGGCCGGCGACGGCGTGCGCCGCCAGTACGAGGACCTCGACCAGGTGGCCACGGCGATGAACGAGATGAGCGCCACTGTGGCCGAGGTGGCCCGGCATGCCGCGCACGCCGCCGAATCGGCGCGCAGCGCCGACGACTGCGCGCAGAGCGGCCAGCAGGTGGTGCAGCGCAGCGCCGCGCAGATCGCCGAGCTGAGCGCCCAGCTGCAACGCAGCGGCGCCCAGGTGCAGCGCCTGGAGGCGGAAACCACCGGGGTGGGCAAGGTGCTCGAGGTGATCAGGTCGATCGCCGAACAGACCAACCTGCTGGCGCTCAACGCCGCCATCGAGGCGGCGCGCGCCGGCGAGGCCGGGCGCGGTTTCGCCGTGGTCGCCGACGAGGTGCGCACCCTGGCCAGTCGCACCCAGCAGTCCACCGGCGAGATCCAGGCGATGATCCAGCGCCTGCAGAGCGGCGCCCGCGATGCGGTGACGGCGATGCAGCAGAGCGCGCAGCTGGCCGAGGACAACCTCAGCCATATCCGCCAGGCCAGCGAGGTGCTCGACGCCATAGTCGGCGCGGTGGACGGCATCAACGCGCTGAACGCGCAGATCGCCACCGCCGCCGAGCAACAGAGCCAGGTGGCGCAGGAGATCGACCAGCGCGTGACCCATATCTCCAGCCTGGCCGAACGCAGCCAGGGGGAGACCGCAAGCGTGGTGCAGGTCAGCGCGCAGATTCACGGCGAGGTGCGCCAGCTCAACCAGCAGCTGGATCGTTTCCGTACCTGAATAGCTGGTGCGCACGGCGCAGCCTGCCGACGTCGGACGGCGGGCGGCGCGACAACTGCGGTAAAACACCGCGCTTGGCCTGATCGGGCCGAGTGGCGATACTGGCCGCCCGTTTTTTTCCGGAAGGCGTCGCGATGAAGTTCAAAGCCCTGCTGCTGGCCTGCGCCTGCCTGACCCTGGTCGCCTGCGGCGGCGTCGATCCCGATTCGCCGCTGGGCCAGCGCCAGGCGCTGTTCAAGCAGATGCTCAAGGTCAGCGAGGACCTTGGCGGCATGCTGCGTGGGCGCATTGCCTACGACGAGGCCGGCTTTATCGCCGGCGCCGCCGAGCTGGAGCGCCTGTCGCGCCAGCCCTGGCAGCACTTTCCGCAGGTCCGTGACGACGAGCGCAGCAAGGCCACCGACGAGGTCTGGCAGCGGCAGGCGCAGTTCCAGCAGCTGGCGCGCGAGCTGGAGCAGGCCACCGCCGCCCTGGTGCAGGCCACCGCTGCGCCGCCGCTGCGCCGCGCCGCGCTGGAGCCGGCGGTGCAGCAGGTCGAGGACAGTTGCGAGGCCTGTCACCAGGCGTTTCGCGCCTACTGATCAGCGCGCGAGTTCGGCCTCGGCCTGTTCCAGTTCGGCGCGCGCCTCGGCCAGCTTGGCCTGGCGCTTGGCGATCTTGTCCGGATCGCCCCTGCTCAGCGCATCGCGCAGGTCCATCTCGCGCTGCTCGATCTCCTGCCGCGCCTCGTCGATCTCGGCCTGGCGCTCGGCCTGCAGGGCGTCGTCGTGGCAATGCGTCTCGACCTGCGCCAGGGCCTGTTGCAGGCCGGCCACCTGGTCAGGGTTGTGGTGCTGACGGGCGATCTCGATCTTCTCCTGCAGGGTTTGGCGCTTGGCTGCGCAGCCGCTGACGCCGCTGTCGGCGAAGCTGAAGGCGGTGCTGGCGACCAGCAGGGCGAGCAGGCTGAGCTGACGAATCATGGGCTTGTCCTTATGGCTGGGGTTTGGAGGAAGACCGCGTCGCGGCGCCGGGGTTCGCTGCGGCCGAGCCAGGAAGGCGCTGACCATGATCTGGGTCAAGGTTGCGCGCGTTACTGCGCGGCGGCCTGCAGGCGCGGTTGAAAGGCGGCAATGCCGGCCTGCTGCAACTGCGCGCCGAGGCGCCGCACCTCCGGGTGCTGGAAGAACGCCAGCAGCCGCTCGGCGCCCTGCACGCCGACGCCGCGCTGGCGTTGCCAGTCGGCGCGGCCACGGGCGAGCAGGCTGGGCCAGTCCGGCGTCGGCTCGGCGGCGAAACCGGGTGGGGCGCCGAGGGCGCGCAGCCATTGCTCGAGCGGGCGCTGGTGGGCCAGGGCGAAGGCCTGCTGCAACTGCGCCGCGCGGCGCGCACCGATGCCGGGCAGGGCCTGCAGCTGGGCGGCGTCCAGTTCCAGCCAGTCGAGCAGGCCTTCCAGCTGGGCGTTCGCCACCAGGCTGTGCCAGGTGCCCGGGCCGACGCCGGGCAGGGCCAGGCCCCCTTTGCCGCCGAGCCAGCCCAGGCGCGCCTGGAACTGCTGGCGGCAGTTCGCGCTGAGGCGCCAGCAGCTCAGCGCGTGGTAGTCGGCCGGATTGGGGGCCTGCACCGGGGCGCGCTGCGGGCTGCGCCAGATCACCCCGTCCAGGCGCGGGATGGTCAGCCCGGCCAGGCGGATGGCCACCTGATCGCCGGGCCGCACGTCCAGCGTGCGCCAGCCCTGCAGCGAACCCAGGGCGACGCGGCTGATGCGCCGCTCGTCGAGGTCGACCGGCTGCAGGCGCAGGATCGGGGTGATGCGCCCGCTGCGGCCGATGCTGAAGTCCACCGCCTGCACCACCGCCAGCGCCTGGCTCGGCGGGTATTTCCAGGCCACCGCCCAGTGCGGCGCCTCGGCCTGCCAGCGCCGGCCGGGCGGCCGCGCGCCCTGGCGCAGCACCACGCCGTCGCTGGCGAAGGGCAGGGCCTGGCGATACCAGTGCTGGCGCCAATGGCGGGCTTGCTCCGGCGTGTGCAGCGGCTGGGTGTAATCCGCGCTGTCGACGAACCCCAGCGCCTGCAGGCCCTCCAGGCGTGCGCGCATATCCGCCGGGCCGTCCGGCCAGTCCCAGACGAACAGGCCGACAGCGGCCGCCTCGCGCTCGTCCAGGGTCTGCCGCGCCATCAGTCCGGCCACCTTGCCGCGTGCCCCGCCGCCGCCAGCGAGCGCCTGCACATGGCCGTCCAGGCGCCAGTACAGCTCGCCCTGCAGCACCGCATCGAGCGGCTCGCGCAGGCGCCTGGGAATGGCCGGCAACTGCCGCGCCCGCGCCGTCCAGTCCTGGCCCTGGCGGCCGTCGCCGCGGCTGATGGCCTGCTGCAGCGTGCCGCCGCGGTAGACCAGGGTGACCGCCACACCGTCGACCTTGGGTTGAATCCACAGCTCCTCGCGGCTGGCCATCCATTCGCCTATCGCCGCATCGCCGAGCTTGCGCAGACCGGTCTGTGGTATCGGATGGTCGAGCCGGGTGGCGGCGCCGGCCAGCGGCTCGGCCAGTGCCGGGGCGGCGTCGGGGAAGCAGGCGCGCCAGTGCTGCAGACGCTCGCGCGCCTGGTCGTAGAGCTCGTCGGCGACCAATGAGCGGCCCTGGTTGTGGTAGGCGTCGTCCCAGCGGGCGATCTGCTCGGCGAGGGCATCGAGTTCGGCGCTGGCGCGCCCGGCGGGCCAGTGCGGGCAGGGCTCGGCCTGGGCGGCCAGGGGCAAGAGGAGCAGGGCGATCCAGGCCTTCATGGCAAGCGTCCGTGCTTGGAGGGAAGGCTTGAGCCTAGTCGAGCGCATGCCGGTGCGCGAATGACGCCGCTGCTGCGGCGCGTAGCCCGGGTGCAGCCAGCGTTTTCCCGGGTGGCATCCGGGCTACGAGCGGCCAACAAAAAGCCCCGCACGATGGCGGGGCTTCGGCTGTTGCGCTGGGGGCTTACAGACCGGCGGCGGCGCGCAGGTCGGCGGCCTTGTCGGTGCGTTCCCAGGTGAAGGTGGTGAAGCTGTCGTCGCCCACCGTCTTCTGCTGCGGGGTGCGGCCGAAGTGGCCGTAGGCGGCGGTGTCCTGGTACATCGGGTGGAGCAGGTCGAGCATGCGGGTGATGGCGTAGGGCCGCAGGTCGAACACTTCGCGCACCAGCTGGATGATCTTGTCTTCGGCGATCTTGTGGGTGCCGAAGGTGTTGACCGAAATCGAGGTCGGCTGGGCCACGCCGATGGCGTAGGACACCTGGATCTCGCAGCGCTCGGCCAGACCGGCGGCGACGATGTTCTTGGCCACGTAGCGGCCGGCGTAGGCGGCGCTGCGGTCGACCTTGGACGGGTCCTTGCCGGAGAAGGCGCCGCCGCCGTGACGGGCCATGCCGCCGTAGCTGTCGACGATGATCTTGCGCCCTGTAAGGCCGCAGTCGCCCACCGGGCCGCCGATGACGAACTTGCCGGTGGGGTTGATGTGGTACTGGGTGTCTTTATGCAGCAGTTCGGCCGGCAGGCTGTGCTTGACGATCAGCTCCATCACCGCTTCCTGCAGGTCGTTCTGGCTGATTTCCGGGTTGTGCTGGGTGGACAGCACCACGGCGTCGATGCCGACCACCTTGCCGTTCTCGTAGCGGCAGGTGACCTGGGATTTCGCGTCCGGGCGCAGCCAGGGCAGCAGGCCGGACTTGCGCGCCTCGGCCTGGCGCTCGACCAGGGCGTGGGACAGGCGGATCGGCGCCGGCATCAGCACGTCGGTCTCGTTGCTGGCGTAGCCGAACATCAGGCCCTGATCGCCCGCGCCCTGGTCTTCCGGCTTGGCGCGGTCGACACCCTGGTTGATGTCCGGGGACTGCTTGCCGATGATGTTGAGCACGCCGCAGGTGGCGCCGTCGAAGCCGACGTCGCTGCTGGTGTAGCCGATGTCGCAGATCACGTCGCGGACGATCTGCTCCAGGTCGACCCAGGCGCTGGTGGTGACTTCGCCGGCGACGATGGCCACGCCGGTCTTGACCAGGGTTTCCACGGCCACGCGGGCGTGCTTGTCCTGGGCGATGATGGCGTCGAGCACGGCATCGGAAATCTGGTCGGCGATCTTGTCCGGATGCCCCTCGGACACGGACTCGGAGGTAAACAGGGAATATTCGCTCATCTATCGGTTCCTTTCTTGCCGGAGGCTGAGGGCGCTGCGCGCATCGGGTTTGGCGAAGTGCCGTAACTGAATTTGAAAGCCGTTCTTCAGGCCAATGTAGAGGCTCTCGCCGGCAACCAGGCCGGCGGCGCTGGCCCAGCGGGCCAGGTCGTCCTGTTCGAAGCCGAGCCAGAGATCGCCGCAGGCCTCCCTGGCCCAGCTCTGGTCGTGGCTGCACAGCTCGCTGAGCAGCAGGCTGCCGCCGGGCGCGACCAGCCGCGCCAGCTGACGGAAGGCCTCGGCCGGTGTGGCGAAGTGGTGCAGCACCATGTTCAGCACCACGCAATCGGCGGCCGCTTGCTCGTCCTGCAGGGCGTCGGCCAGGCGCAGCTCGACGTTGTCCAGGCCTTCGCCAACGCAGCGCTGACGCGCCAGTTCGAGCATCGCCGGACTGTTGTCCAGGGCTGTGACGCGTGCGAAGCGGCGCGCCAGCTCGGGCAGGAAGGCGCCGTCGCCGGGGCCGATTTCCAGCGCGCTGGCGGTCGGCGCGAAGTGCAGCGCATCGAGCAGCGCCAGCAGGCTGTCGCGGTACTGTGGCAGGCTCGCGATCAGGTCCTGCTGGGCCTGGAAGCTCGCCGCCATGCGCGCGAAGAAGTCGCGGCTGACGGTGGCGCGCTGCTGGTGCACGGTGGCGATGCGTGCCTGCACTTCGCCTGGCAGCGGCAGCTCGTCGATGTCTTCCAGCAGCGCCGCATGCAGGCGGCCGCCGGGCAGGGCGCGGCGGTAGAAGATCGCGTTGCCTTCGCGGCGGGTGGCCACCAGGCCGGCCTGGGCCAGCACCTTGAGGTGGTGGCTCATGCCCGACTGGCCGATGGCGAAGATCTGCGCCAGCTCCAGCACGCCGAACGAGTCGTTGCTCAGCGCGCGCAGCACGTTCAGGCGCAGCGCATCGCCGCCGGCCTTGCACAGGGCGGCGAGCTCGTCGCAGGGGTCGAAGTCCAGCTGGGAGGCACGCAGGGTCATGGTGGCGCAGTCTAGTCGGTCATTTTTCATCCAGCAACAGCAATATCAAAAAGTTTTGATATTGCTCTAAGGCTCATTCCGGCGCTTCGCTCAGCGCCAGGAAGGCCGCCGGCGCCGGGCTCAGGCTGGCGCCGGGGCGCCACAGCACATGCAGCTCGCGCTCGATCTGCAGGTCGGCTACCGCCAGGCGGCGCAGCTCGCCGCTGGCCAGTTCGCGCTCGACCACCCGTTGCGACAGCCAGGCGATGCCCTGGCCGTCGGCAAGCAGGCGCTTGAGCGCCTCGGTGCTGCCGATGGCCATGCCCGCCTGCGGTTCCAGGCCGTGGGCCCGGTAGGCCTGCTCGACGCTGGCGCGCGCGCCCGAGCCGGGTTCGCGCATGTACAGCGGGTAGGCCTGCAGGTCCGCCGCCTGCAGCCGCTCGACCCCGGCCAGCGGATGCCGCGGCGCCACCACCGGCAACAGCGCGTCACGCGCCAGCAGGCGGTGATCGTAATCGGCCCGGGCGAAGGGGCCTTCGACGAAGCCCAGGCTGATCCGGCCCTCGTCGAGCTGGCGGGTCACCGCCTCGGTGTTACTCACCTCCAGGCCGACGAAGATCTGCGGGTGCAACGCGCGGAAGCGGTTGATCAAGGGCGGTAGCAGGTAGGCGCCGAGGGTGGCGCTGGCGCCCAGGTGCAGCTCGCCCTGTTCCAGCTGGGCGAAGTCGCGCAGGTCGCGCTCGGCCGCCTGTTCCAGGGCGAAGATGCGCCGCGCGTAGTCGTGCAAGCGCCGGCCGCCTTCGGTCAGGCGCACGCCGCGGGCCTGGCGGTCGAACAGGCGCAGCTCGAGGCTGGCCTCCAGGTCGCGGATCTCGCGGGTCACCGCCGGCTGGCTGATATGCAGGCGAGCGGCGCCGGCGCTGATGCTGCCGGCCTCGGCCACGGCGAGAAAGACCTTGAGGTGATGCAGGTTCACGCGAGCTACCTATAAATGGAAGGCATGCAAAAGATGCTGAATATGTATTTTTAATATGGCAGCTGCGGCCCTAGGCTGACCACCCCTTCAGCCATGCCACGGGATCACCCGATTCATGCCGCGCCCCTTCAGTCGTCTGCCCGAACCGCTCGCCTTTATCCGCCACTTCACCCCCAACTGGTTCGCCATGACCATGGGCACCGGCGTGCTGGCGCTGGTGCTGGCCCATCTGCCCTGGCAGCTGCCGGGTCTGTATGCGCTGGCCGAAGGGTTGTGGCTGTTCGGCGTGGCGCTGTTCGCGCTGTTTAGCCTGCTGTTTGTGCTACGCCTGGCGCTGTTTCGCGAGACGCTCTGGCCGATGCTGCTGCACCCGGTGCAGTCGATGTTCCTCGGCGCCATTCCCATGGGCCTGGCCGTATTGCTCAAGGGCCTGCTGCTGTTCGGCGTGCCGCGCTGGGGCGAGGCCGTCTATGCACTGGCGCATGCCCTGTGGTGGCTGGACGCCGCGCTGGCGCTGCTCGGCGCGCTGCTGGTGCCCTACCTGATGTTCACCCGGCAGAACCATGCGCTGGAGAAGCTCACTGCCGTCTGGCTGCTGCCGATCATCGCGCCGGAGGTGGCCGCCAGCACCGCCGGCTCGCTGGCGCCGCACCTGGCGGCAGAACAGGCGCAGCAACTGCTGGTGGTCGGCTTCGTGCTCTGGGGCGTGTCGCTGTCGCTGGCCTTCTCCTTGATCACCCTGGTGCTGCTGCGCCTGGCCCTGCACAAGCTGCCGGACACCGATTTCGCCGCCACCAGCTGGCTGCCGCTGGGACCGCTGGCCACCGGCTGCCTCGGCCTGCTGAGCATGGGTCAGGCGGCGCCGGCGGCATTCGTCGGCACGCCGCTGGCCGGCGCCGCCGAGCTGGCGCGCGACCTCGGCCTGCTCGGCGGCCTGGCGCTGTGGGGCGCCGGGCTCTGGTGGCTGGTGATCGCCAGCCTGTTCACCCGTCACTACATCCGCGACAACATGCCGTTCAACCTCGGCTGGTGGGGTTTCACCTTCCCGCTGGGGGTGTTCACCCTGGCCACCTTCGAGCTGCAGGCGCTGACCGGCTTGGCCTGCTTCGCCCTGATCGGCCTGGTGCTGACGGTGCAGTTGAGCGCGGTCTGGTCGCTGGTGTTGAGCCGCACCCTGGCCGGCGTCTGGCGCGGCGAACTGTTCCAGGCGCCCTGTCTGAGTGGTCCGGGCAGCCCGGCGGTGAGCGTGTTGAGCGAGCAGGCGGGCTGATTCGGCGCGATCTGCGACCATCTGTCATTGCCCCGCGGGGGCCGGCTGGGCGAAAATGGCCGCCTTTTTCGCCCCTTCATCAAGAAGCAGCCCCCCGTAGGAGATTTGAGCGATGCCCAGCCGTCGTGAGCGAGCCAATGCCATCCGTGCCCTGAGCATGGATGCCGTGCAGAAAGCCAACAGCGGCCACCCCGGTGCCCCCATGGGCATGGCGGACATCGCCGAAGTGCTGTGGCGCGACTACCTCAAGCACAACCCGAGCAACCCGAATTTCGCCGACCGCGACCGCTTCGTGCTGTCCAACGGCCATGGTTCGATGCTGATCTACTCGCTGCTGCACCTGACCGGCTACGACCTCAGCATCGAGGACCTCAAGCAATTCCGCCAGCTGCACAGCCGCACCCCGGGTCACCCGGAATACGGCTACACCCCGGGCGTGGAAACCACCACCGGCCCGCTCGGCCAGGGCATCGCCAACGCCGTCGGCTTCGCCATCGCCGAGAAGGTGCTGGGCGCGCAGTTCAACCGCGACGGCCACCAGATCGTCGATCACTTCACCTACGCCTTCCTCGGCGACGGCTGCATGATGGAAGGCATCAGCCATGAAGTCTGCTCGCTGGCCGGCACCCTGGGCCTGGGCAAGCTGATCGCCTTCTACGACGACAACGGCATCTCCATCGACGGCGAGGTCGAGGGCTGGTTCACCGACGACACGCCCAAGCGCTTCGAGGCCTACGGCTGGCAGGTGATCCGCAACGTCGACGGCCACGACGCCGAAGAGATCAAGATGGCCATCGACACCGCGCGCAAGAGCGCGGACCAGCCGACCCTGATCTGCTGCAAGACCACCATCGGCTTCGGCTCGCCGAACAAGCAGGGCAAGGAGGAGTGCCACGGCGCGCCGCTGGGCAATGACGAGATCGCCCTGACCCGCGCGGCCCTGGGCTGGAACCATGGCCCCTTCGAAATCCCGGCCGAGATCTATGCCGAGTGGGACGCCAAGGAAGCCGGCGCCGCCGCCGAGGCCGCCTGGAACGAGAAGTTCGCGGCCTACGCCGCCGCCCATCCTGAGCTGGCTGCCGAGTTCAAGCGCCGCATCGCTGGCGAGCTGCCGGCCGACTTTGCCGCCAAAGCCGCCGCCTATATCAAGGATGTGGCCGAGAAGGGCGAGACCATCGCCAGCCGCAAGGCCAGCCAGAACGCGCTGAACGCCTTCGGCCCGCTGCTGCCGGAATTCCTCGGCGGCTCGGCCGACCTGGCCGGCTCCAACCTGACCCTGTGGAAGGGCTGCAAGGGCGTCACCGCCGAGGACGCTTCGGGCAACTACCTGTTCTACGGCGTGCGCGAGTTCGGCATGAGCGCGATCATGAACGGCATCGCCCTGCACGGCGGCTTCGTGCCCTACGGCGCGACCTTCCTGATCTTCATGGAATACGCGCGCAACGCCGTGCGCATGTCGGCGCTGATGAAGCAGCGCGTGCTCTACGTGTTCACCCACGACTCCATCGGCCTCGGCGAGGACGGCCCGACCCACCAGCCGATCGAGCAGCTGGCCAGCCTGCGCGGCACGCCCAACCTCGACACCTGGCGCCCGTGTGATGCGGTGGAGTCCGCCGTGGCCTGGAAACACGCCATCGAGCGTAATGACGGCCCGTCCGCGCTGATCTTCAGCCGCCAGAACCTGCCGCACCAGGCCCGCGATGCCCAGCAGCTGGGCGATATCGCCCGTGGTGGCTACGTGCTGAAAGACTGCAGCGGCGAGCCGGAACTGATCCTGATCGCCACTGGCTCCGAGGTTGGCCTGGCCATGCAGGCCGCGGCCAAGCTGCAGGAGCAGGGCCGCCAGGTGCGCGTGGTGTCGATGCCTTCGACCAGCGTGTTCGACCAGCAGGACGCCGCCTACAAGCAGGCCGTGCTGCCGCTGCAGGTCGGCGCGCGCATCGCCATCGAGGCCTCCCATGCCGACTACTGGTACAAGTACGTCGGCCTGGAAGGTCGCATCATCGGCATGACCAGCTTCGGCGAGTCGGCGCCGGCGCCGGCGCTGTTCGAGCACTTCGGCTTCACCGTCGAGAACATCCTCGCCACCGCCGACGAACTGCTGGACGCGTAGGATGGCTTGAGCGAAGCGATACCCATCGATCTGCCGTGATGGGTATCGCAGGCTCAACCCCTCCTGCGGTCGCCATCCATTCGAGATCGCCATGTCCCATCGCCCCTACCGCGTCGCCCTCAATGGCTATGGCCGCATCGGCCGCTGCGTGCTGCGCGCCCTGCACGAGCGCGGCGCCGGGGCGGGCCTGGAGATAGTCGCGCTGAACGACCTGGCCGATCAGGCCAGCATCGAATACCTGACCCGCTTCGACTCCACCCACGGGCGGTTTCCCGGCGAGGTCAGGGTCGACGGCGACTGCCTGCATATCAACGGCGACTGCGTGAAGGTGCTGCGCCAGAGCGAGCCCGAGGCCGTCGACTGGGCGGCGCTGGATATCGACCTGCTGCTGGAGTGCTCCGGCGCCTACCACAGCCGCGCCGACGGCCAGCGCTTCCTCGACGCCGGCGCGCCGCGGGTGCTGTTCTCCCAGCCCATGGCCGGCGAGGCCGATATCGACGCCACCGTGGTCTACGGGGTCAACCAGGCCTGCCTGACGGGCGCCGAGCGACTGGTATCCAACGCCTCCTGCACCACCAACTGCGGCGTGCCGCTGCTCAAGTTGTTGAACGAGGCGGTGGGGCTGGAGTACGTCTCCATCACCACTATCCACTCGGCGATGAACGACCAGCCGGTGATCGACGCCTACCACCACGAAGACCTGCGCCGCACGCGCTCGGCCTTCCAGTCGGTGATCCCGGTGTCCACCGGCCTGGCGCGCGGCATCGAGCGTTTGCTGCCGGAGCTGAGCGGGCGTATCCAGGCCAAGGCCATCCGCGTGCCGACGGTCAACGTCTCCTGCCTCGACATCACCCTGCAGACCGCGCGTGATACCAGTGCTTCCGAGATCAACCGGGTGCTGCGTCAGGCGGCGGAAAGTGGCCCGCTCAAGGGGCTGCTGGCCTACACCGAGCTGCCGCACGCCAGCTGCGATTTCAACCACGACCCGCACTCGGCCATAGTCGACGGCAGCCAGACCCGCGTGTCCGGCCCGCGCCTGGTCAACCTGCTGGCCTGGTTCGACAACGAATGGGGCTTCGCCAACCGCATGCTCGATGTCGCCGAACATTTTCTCGCTGTATCCACTTCCTCCGTACAACCAGCCCCCGTGAAGGACTGATGCCATGACCGTTCTGAAGATGACCGACCTCGACCTCGCCGGTAAGCGCGTGCTGATCCGCGAAGACCTCAACGTCCCGGTGAAGGACGGCGTGGTCAAGAGCGATGCGCGCATCCTCGCCGCCCTGCCGACCATCAAGCTGGCGCTGGAAAAGGGCGCGGCGGTGCTGGTCTGCTCGCACCTGGGCCGGCCGGAAGAGGGCGTGTACAGCGAGCAAGACAGCCTGGCGCCGGTCGCCGCCTACCTGAGCCAGGCGCTCGGCCGCGAAGTGCCGCTGGTCAAGGACTACCTCGGCGGTGTCGAGGTCAAGGCCGGTGAGCTGGTGCTGCTGGAGAACGTGCGCTTCAACAAGGGCGAGAAGAAGAACAGCGACGAGCTGGCGCAGCAGTACGCGGCGCTGTGCGACGTGTTCGTGATGGACGCCTTCGGCACCGCCCACCGCGCCCAGGGCTCGACCCACGGCGTGGCCAAGTTCGCCAAGGTCGCTGCGGCTGGCCCCTTGCTGGCTGCCGAGCTGGACGCCCTGGGCAAGGCCCTGGACAAGCCGGCGCGGCCGATGCTGGCCATCGTCGCCGGCTCCAAGGTGTCGACCAAGCTCGACGTGCTCAACTCCCTGGCCGACATCTGCGACTCGCTGATCGTCGGCGGCGGCATCGCCAACACCTTCCTCGCCGCGGCCGGCCTGCCGGTGGGCAAGTCGCTGTACGAGGCCGACCTGGTCGACACCGCCCGCGCCATCGCCGCCAAGGTCAGCGTGCCGCTGCCGGTGGACGTGGTGGTGGCCAAGGAATTCGCCGAATCGGCCTCCGCCACCGTCAAGGCGGTCAAGGACGTGGCGGAGGACGACATGATCCTCGACATCGGCCCGCAGACCGCGGCGATGTTCGCCGAGATGCTCAAGGCCTCGCAGACCATCCTGTGGAACGGCCCGGTCGGCGTGTTCGAGTTCGACCAGTTCGGCAACGGTACCAAGGCCCTGGCCCTGGCCATCGCCGAGAGCCCGGCGTTCTCCATCGCCGGCGGCGGCGACACCCTGGCGGCCATCGACAAGTACGGCGTGGCCGAGCAGATCTCCTACATCTCCACCGGCGGCGGTGCCTTCCTCGAATTCGTCGAGGGCAAGGTGCTGCCGGCCGTGGAAGTGCTGGAGCAGCGCGCGGAGTAAACCGAATTAAACCCTGGCGTGATCGGGCGGTCTGTTACAACTGGAACAAGCGCACAAGGAGTCACGCCATGGTCAAGCTAGCCGCGTTGGGCATCATCGGGATTTTCCTGGCCGGCTGTGCCGGTGGACGGGAGCAGGCCTGCGAGGTGTTCAGCCCGGCGCCGATCGACCTGCCGACCACCCAGGACGATCGGCGCATCGAAGGGCAAAGCAGTGGCGACCCTACCGGCACGGTGCCGGAGCAGCGCTGCTGACAGGGAGCGATAAATGGATACGAGGATTCTTGCCGCGCTGGCGGCCGTGGCACTGGCGGGGTGCAGCAGCCAGCCGCAGGCGCCGGATCAGTGGACCCGCTGGGTCTGCGACAGCCAGGCCGAGCTGCAGTGGCGCTTCGCCGATGGCGGCTACGATCAGATCGACCTGCGCCTGGGCGGCGACGATATCGTCTACCGCCTGACTCAGGAACCGGCGGCCTCGGGCGCCTTGTACAGCGACGGGCGGCTGTCCTTCCACACCAAGGGCGAGGAAGGCCTGGTCTACTGGACCGCGACCGACGACCTGATCGGCCGCGGCTGCAAGGCGCCCTGAGGTATAGCCCGGATACAATCCGGGGCATGGAAATGACTAGCCCCGGCAGAGCCGGGGGCGGAGCCGGGGACGACCCCCTGTCCCGCGAAACTTGAACAACGCCGGCCCCTGCGGCAGGCTTGCACGATTAACGACCTCCAAACCGGGAGACAGGAACACCATGGCACTTATCAGCATGCGCCAGATGCTCGACCACGCCGCCGAATTCGGCTACGGCGTGCCGGCCTTCAACGTCAACAACCTCGAGCAGATGCGCGCCATCATGGAAGCCGCCGACAAGACCGATTCGCCGGTCATCGTCCAGGCCTCCGCTGGTGCCCGCAAGTACGCCGGTGCGCCCTTCCTGCGTCACCTGATCCTCGCCGCCATCGAAGAATTCCCGCATATCCCGGTGTGCATGCACCAGGACCACGGCACCAGCCCGGACGTGTGCCAGCGCTCGATCCAGCTGGGTTTTTCCTCGGTGATGATGGACGGCTCGCTGAAGGAAGACGGCAAGACCCCGGCCGACTACGACTACAACGTGCGCGTGACCCAGCAGACCGTGGCCTTCGCCCACGCCTGCGGCGTGTCCGTGGAAGGCGAGCTGGGCTGCCTGGGCAGCCTGGAAACCGGCATGGCCGGTGAGGAAGACGGCGTCGGCGCCGAAGGCGTGCTCGATCACAGCCAGCTGCTGACCGACCCGGAAGAGGCCGCCGACTTCGTCAAGCGCACCCAGGTCGACGCCCTGGCCATCGCCATCGGCACCAGCCACGGCGCCTACAAGTTCACCAAGCCGCCGACCGGCGACGTGCTGTCGATCGAGCGCATCAAGGAAATCCACAAGCGCATCCCCAACACCCACCTGGTGATGCACGGCTCCTCCTCGGTACCGCAGGAGTGGCTGAAGGTGATCAACGAGTTCGGCGGCGACATCAAGGAAACCTACGGCGTGCCGGTCGAGGAAATCGTCGAAGGCATCAAGCACGGCGTGCGCAAGGTCAACATCGACACCGACCTGCGCCTGGCTTCCACCGGTGCCATTCGCCGCATGATGGCCGAGCACCCGAGCGAGTTCGACCCGCGCAAGTTCTTCGCCAAGACCATCGTCGCCATGCGCGACATCTGCATCGCCCGCTACGAAGCCTTCGGCAC
Source organism: Pseudomonas sp. PL-6 (assembly GCF_054110165.1). NCBI lineage: Bacteria > Pseudomonadati > Pseudomonadota > Gammaproteobacteria > Pseudomonadales > Pseudomonadaceae > Pseudomonas > Pseudomonas sp. PL-6. The sequence goes on from NZ_CM134189.1 coordinate 418,396, forward strand.
TGCCGGCAACGCCTCCAAGATCAAGCCGATCTCCCTGGAAGGCATGTACCAGCGTTACGCCAGTGGCGAGCTGGCCGCCAAGGTCAACTGACGCCGTCGCGACCGCCTGCGCGGCTCGCCCAAGCAAACGCCGCGGCTCCTCACGGAGTCGCGGCGTTTTTTATCGCCTGCTGCTCCGGCGGGCCTTATTGCACGGCGCCGAGCAGCGGGCGGTGCTCGATGCCAAGCTTGTCGAAGCGCGCCGCGCCGGCTTCGGTTTCGTAGCCGGTGTTGTCCTGGGTGTAGACCCCGGCCTTGAAGTACAGCGGCTTGGGCGCCCAGCTCGAGTCGAGGCGGGTACTCCATTTGACCCCGTTGACGTTGATGCCCAGCGTGCCCTTGGGCGTCAGGTGCACGACATAGGTGAAGCGCTGGTTCAGGGCGATGCCGCTGGCCAGGGTCACGGTCTGGATCGCCGACTCGGGCGCCAGGCGCACCTTGGCGACGATATTGCCGCTGGCGGCGTAGGCCTTGTACTGGTACTCCAGCTTGAGCAGCGGCATCGAGCTCTTGTAGGCGTGGATCTGGCCGATGACGATCTTGCCGGTGGACGGCACCTGGCTGACGCGCAGCCCGGCGTGCAGGAAATTGTCGGCCTCCGGATAGGTCCAGTTGCGCAGGCGGCCGTCGGCATGGGTTTCGCGCAGCTCGCTGCGCGGGTACTTTGCGCTCTCGGTCGTGGTGCCGTTGACCGGGGCCCAGAAGAAGATGGCGCCGTCCCGGGATTGGAAATAGTGATCCTGATAGCCGCCGGCCAGCACCGGGGTTTCGATGGTGGTGGCGGGAACGCCGACTGGAACGCTGAGATTCCACATGGCGAGTTCGATCATGCTCGATGCTCCTGAAAAAACAGAAACTTCAGTCGAGGGCACATCTCATCCAGGAGTCAGTAACGGCTTACTTGGCGTTCCAGCGGGTGACACACGCGAACTAGAAGGAGGGCAGGGCTGCCCGTGCCGCAGGGCGGAATGCTCTGGCGGCACGCTTTGTAACGGCAGTCGCGGCAAATAGCTGAGAGCCGCTCGTCGTATTATTGGCGTCAATATATGGTCGACATGAGCCGGCCTCGGCTCCAGACCTCCGCGCGCGGCGAGATGCCTCGGCGCCTGGGCGGCGCAGGTAAAACCCTGTAAAACACCGGCGCCGTGGCGGCCGGCGGGCTGCGCCATAATTCCTGCACTGTAGTTCCGGGAACCCCCCTGCCCATGTCCAGCACGCCGCGCCTGTTGTTCGCCTTCGTTGTCGCCGTGGCACTGGCCTCGCTGCTCGCTTCGATCTTCCAGACCCAGTCCAACCTCGCCGCCCTGCAGGCGCTCGGTGCGCCGATGCCATTGGACGTGCGCCTGGGCACCACCTGCCTCGACCTGCTCGGCTTCGCCCCGACCTTCGCCCTGCTCGCCGCCCTGGGCTTTGCCTTCGCCCTGCCGCTGGCGCAGTGGAGCGCGCGGCGCCTGCCGCGGCTGCGCTGGGCGATCTTCGTCGGCGCCGGCGCCGCGGCGATCTGGCTGGCGCTGGCCCTGGCCAATGCCCTGGCGCCGATGCCGACGCTGATCGCCGCCGACCGCGATCCGCTCGGCACCCTCGGCCTGATGGCCTGCGGCAGCGCCGGTGCACTGCTGTTCGGCCTGCTCGGTCGGCGCGTGCGCTACCGCAAGCCACCGACCCCATCCGATTCCCCGTGACAAGGCCCAGCCCATGTTGAGACCCCTTCGCGCGCTGCTGCTCGGCGCCCTGCTCGTCGGTGCCCCGGCGCTGGCCCAGGACTACCGCATCGAGACCTTCGCTGAAGGCCTGGAGCATCCCTGGTCGCTGGCCTTCCTGCCGGACGGGCGCCTGCTGGTGACCGAGCGGGTCGGCCGCCTGCGCATCGTCGAGGCCGACGGCAGCCTCGATCCGCAGCCGGTGGCGGGGTTGCCGGAAATCTTCGTCGCCGCCCAGGCCGGATTGATGGAGGTGGCGCTCGACCCGGACTACGCCGCCAACCGCTGGTTGTACCTGACTTATGCCCATGGCTCGCTGGAGGCCAACAACACCCGCCTGGCCCGGGCGCGCCTGGTGGACGACGAACTGCACGACTTCGAGGTGCTGTTCACCGCCCGGCCGCTCAAGGCCGGCGCAGCGCACTATGGCGGGCGCATCGCCTTTCTCGCCGACAAGACCCTGGTGCTGACCCTGGGCGACGGTTTCGACTGGCGCGAACAGGCGCAGAACCCGGCCAATCATCTGGGCAAGATCGTGCGCCTGAACCGCGACGGCAGCGTGCCGGCGGACAATCCGCTGCTGGGGCAGGCCGGCGCCGCGGCGGAGATCTACAGCCTCGGTCACCGCAACGTGCAGGGCATCTTCTTCGATGCCGAGAGCGGCCGCCTGTACAGCCACGAACACGGCCCGCGCGGCGGCGACGAGCTCAACCTGATCGAGCCCGGGCGCAACTACGGCTGGCCGCTGGCGACCTTCGGCATCGACTACACCGGCGCGCGCATCAGCCCCTACACCGAGCTGCCGGGGCTGACCCCGCCGCTGCTGCACTGGACGCCCTCGGTGGCGCCGTCGAGCCTGACCCAGTACCGCGGCGCGCTGTTCCCGGAATGGCAGGGCGACCTGTTCGCCGCCACCCTGGTCGAGCGCAGCGTGCGCCGCATCCGCCTGCACGAAGGCATGCTGGCCGGCGAGGAGAGCCTGTTCGAGGAGCTCGGCGAGCGCATCCGCGACGTGCGCGTCGGCCCCGACGGCGCGCTCTACCTGCTCACCGACAATGCCGACGGCCGGCTGCTGCGGGTGCTGCCGAGCGAGTGAGGCGGGTTACACTGATGCCCCTTTGCCGCGCAGGACCTCGCCGTTGAAATACCTCCAGGGCTACCCCGCCGCCGTCCAGCAGCAGGTGCGCCAGCTGATCGCCGACGACCGTCTGGGCGACTACCTGGCCCAGCGCTACCCCGGCCGCCACCAGGTGCAGAGCGACAAGGCGCTGTACGGCTACGTGATGGAGCTCAAGCAGGAGCACCTGAAGAACGCCCCGGCCATCGACAAGGTGCTCTATGACAACCGCCTCGATCTGACCCACCGCGCCCTGGGCCTGCACACGGCGATCTCGCGGGTGCAGGGCGGCCGGCTCAAGGCGAAGAAGGAGATCCGTGTCGCCGCGCTGTTTCGCGACGCCGCGCCGCTGTTTTTGCAGATGATCGTGGTGCACGAGCTGGCGCACCTGAAGGAGGCCGAGCACAACAAGGCCTTCTACAAGCTGTGCGACTACATGCTGCCGGGCTACGCGCAGATCGAGTTCGACCTGCGCCTGTACCTGACCTGGCGCGAGATGAGCGGTTCGGGGGCGTAGGTTGGCGCCGAGCGCAGCGAAGCCCAACGGGGCGTGCGCAGCACGCCGCCCGGCGCGCGCCGCGGCCGACGACCCGCCGCCGCCGTTGGGCTTCGTCGCGGGCTCCTCAGCCCAACCTACGGATCTACCTGACCTGGCCTGAGATGAGCGGTCCGGGGGGTAGGTTGGTGCTGAGCGCAGCGAAGCCCAACGGGGAGTGCGCAGCACTCCGCCCGACGATCTGCAGCACCCTGCCCGGCGAGCGCCGCGGCCGGCGATCCGCCGCAGCCGTTGGGCTTCGTCGCAGGCTCCTCAGCCCAACCTACGCGGCGACGCGTCTTCGGCATAGCCCGGATGCCATCCGGGGCAACGGGGTCTGGCAATCCGCTTCAGCCACGCAGCAGCACATTGAGCTGGTCGACCACCTCGGCCCAGTCGGCGTCCTCGAGGATTTCCTCGCGCAGGAAGGCCGCCTGCGCCGGGCTCCAGAATGCGGCGTCGGCCAGCTTGCGCTCGGCCGGCAGCGGCGCGTGGGTCCGGATAAAGGTCTCGATGCTGGCCGCATCGTTGGCCAGGCCGAGTTGCTTGAACAGCGCGGGCAGGTCGTGGATCGGGTTTTCCATGGCAGTTTCCTCTGGCGGGTGTCGGCTCGTCTAGCAACCCTAGCCCAGATAGCCCCCGCTCACTCGACCGCCAGTACCTCGAACGACTGCACGCCGCCGGCCGCCGCCAGGCGCACCTCTTCGCCCGGGCCCTTGCCGAGCAGGGCGCGACCCAGCGGCGCGGCGCTGCCCAGCACCTGGATCTCCAGGCCCTGCTGCTGCAGCTTCATGCTCGCCCCCTGCGGGCCGAGAAACAGCCAGCGTTCGCGCTCCTGCGCGTCGACCAGCAGCACCAGCGCGCCGAGGGCGATGCCCTGCGCCGCGTCGAACGGCCGCGGGCGCAGCTGGCGCCAGGTGATCAGGGTCTGGCGCAGCTCTTCCACCCGGCGCGCCTGGCCGCTGGCCAGGTAGGCGGCCTCCAGGCCGAGGGTGTCGTACTTGTTCTCGGCCACGTTCTCTTCGTGGGTGGCCGCCTCGTGGGCGGTCTGCGCGGCGTGCTGCGCCTGTTGCAGGTCGGCCTGCAGCTGCGCCAGCACCTGCTGTACTAGGAGGTTTTTGTCCATGGTGGGATTCAAGGTGCAAAGGTGGGCGAGTCGTCGTTGCCACTGGCAAGCTTTGGCCATCGGTTATATCCGATGGCAGGATTATTCGATTGCAGCGCCTTGATCCATTCCACTTCCTTCATGTTCACCTCCTGGTCTGTCGCAGTATCAGATTCCCAGAGGATCTGCTTGCGCACGGTGAAATCGCGCATCTCTTCTTTGCTGAAATCAGACTCGATCAGTTTGCTGTTGGCGCTACCGAAGTAATTGAGTGTTCCCGTCAGATCCTTCCCGACGTAGATCTTGCCGTTCGGATAGGTGATTTTGTAAACGACCTTCATCGGCTGATTTCCCGACCTCGTTGAGCGAGAGCTAATGTCAGGCTGTGCCCTGCAACAGATGGGCGCCCAGGGTGCGCAGCGGCGCCAGCTGGCGGCAGATCAACGCCAGCTGGGTCTGCACCAGGCGCTGGCGTTCGTCGGTGTCCTCGGCGATCTGCTCCAGTTCCTGCGCCAGCGCCTGTTCGGCGTCGCTGTGGATCGCCAGCGGGCGTTCGCCGCGCAGGCCGGCGGCGATCTCGTCGAGGCTTTGCGCGATGGCCTCGGCCTGCTCCAGCAGGCGCGCCTGGGCCGCCTGCGGCAGCTGTTCACCGCGGTGCGCGCCGAGTGCGGAGAGGTAGCTGAGCAGGGTGTGCGAGAGCACCAGGAAGCGAAAGCCCAGGTCCGCGTCTTTGCGGAAGTGCCCCGGCTCCATCAGCATGTTGCCGAGGGTGGTGGACAGCGCCGCGTCGGCGTTGTGCGCGTTGCGCCGGGCCAGGCGGTAGCCGAGGTCGTCGCGCTTGCCGTGGGCGTACTGGGCGATGATCTGGCGCAGGTAGGCGCTGTTGCAGCTCAGGGTGCCGGCGAGCATGCGCCCCAGGCGCCGGCCCTGCCAGTCCGGCAGGATCAGGAACACCGCCAGGCCGGCGATCAGGCCGCCGAGCAGGGTGTCGATCAGGCGCGGCAGGAACAGGCCGTAGCCGTCGCCGATCTGGTTGAAGCAGAACAGCACCAGCAATGTGATCGCCGCGGTGGCCAGGGTGTAGCGCGTGCTGCGGGTGGCGAAGAAGGCCACCCCGGCGACCACGGCGAACAGCGCCTGGATACGCGGGTCGGGAAACAGGTCGATCAGCGCCCAGCCGAGCCCCAGGCCGAGCAGGGTGCCGGCGATGCGCTGCACCAGCTTGAGGCGGGTGGCGCCGTAGTTCGGCTGGCAGACGAACAGGGTGGTGAGCAGGATCCAGTAGCCCTGGGTCGGGTGGATCAGGTGCAGCAGGCCATAGCCGGCGGCCAGGGCGACGGACAGGCGCAGGGCGTGACGAAACAGCAGCGAGGTGGGCGTCAGCTGCTGGCCGATGCGTTCGGCCACCTCCCTCAAGGAGTGCGGTTCGCGGTCGAGCAGGCTGCTGTCCTGTTCCTCGGCCAGGGCGTCGGGGTTGCTGGCGTTGCTCAGCAGCTGGTCGAGGCTGGCCAGGTTGCCGGCCAGGGCGCCGAGCGAGCGCAGCAGGCGGCGCCAGGCCGGGTTGCTCTGCAGGTGCAGGTGATCGAGCGAGGCGTGCAGGTCCTCCAGGGCCTGGCTGCACAGCTCGCGGTACTCGAACGGCTGGCGCAGCTCGATGGCGCTGCCCAGGCGCTGGCAGGCCTCGCCGTGCAGGCGCAGCAGGCGCTGGCAGCGAAACAGCACGTCGCTGTGGAAGAAGGCCTCGGCCAGCTCGTTGTAGGGGTAGTGCGAGGAACTGGCGCGCTCGTGAATGTCCTGGGCGAGGAAATACAGCTTGAGGTAGCGGCTGACCTTGGGCCCCGGGCGGCCGTCGCCGACCCGGTGGAGGATGATCTCCTTGGCCGCGTTGAGCGCCGACACCACCCGGCCGTTCTGCTTGGCCAGCTCCAGGCGCCGCGCCTCGACGTCGAGCTGGCGCAGCGGCTCGAACAGCGCGGCCTTGAGCTTGAGGTAGCGGCCCAGCTCGCGGAACAGTCGGGCTAGGCTGTGCTGCAGCGGCTGCTGGGCGAACAGCGCGTGCCAGATCACCGACAGCAGGCCGTACCAGGCGGCGCCGGCCACCAGCAGCAGCGGCTCCAGCCACAGGCCGGCGACGCCGCCGCGCTGTTCGACGCCGATCATGCTGTACACGGCGAGGATCAGGGTGCCCGAGCCGAGGGTGGCGAAGCGCTCGCCGAGGGCGCCGAGCATGGTCAGGCAGAAGGCCGACAGCGCCAGGGCGACGACGAACAGCCAGGGGTAGGGGAACAGCCACTCGACCGCGTAGGCCGCCGCGCTGAAGCACACCAGCGTCACCAGCACGCTGCCCAGGCGACCCTGCCAGCTGTCGTCGGTCTCGGTCAGGGCGCTGGCGATGATGCCGAGAAACAGCGGGATCAGGGCGTGCATCCAGCCCTGCCACCAGCACAGCGCCAGGGCCCCGGCCAGGGCGATGAATACCCGCAGGCTGGCGCTGAACTTGTCCAGCGCCCACAGGCGGCGCAGCGATTGGCGAAGGCGGGGACGGGGCATGGGCGGCCTGGTCGGGAAAGATGCGAGCAGCCTACCGGAACTGGCCGGTCGCTGGGTATCCATCCGCGACCTGTCGGGGGCGCCGAGGCCATGGACTATGCTCAGTGAGGGAGCGCCGCCAGCTGACCGGCATCCGCGCGACTCCCGGGAGGCGAAGGTGTTTGCTGCGTGGCTGCGTCTGTGCCTGGGCGCCCTGATTCTCGGCGGCTCGCTGGGGGCGAGTGCGGCGCCGGGTGCGGTGGTGCAACTGCAGGTGGACGGGGTAATCGGCCCGGCCAGCGCCGACTACCTGGTGCGCGGCCTGGCCAAGGCGGTGGATGAGGGCGCGCAACTGGTGCTGATCCAGATCGACACCCCCGGTGGCCTGGACACCTCCATGCGCGCGATCATCAAGGCGATCCTCGCCAGCCCGATTCCGGTGGCCAGCTACGTCGCCCCCGGCGGCGCGCGGGCAGCCAGCGCCGGTACCTATATCCTCTACGCCAGCCACGTCGCCGCCATGGCGCCGGGCACCAACCTCGGCGCAGCCACCCCGGTGGCCATCGGCATGCCCGGCACGCCGAGCAAACCGCCGGGCGAGAGCAAAGACGAGGGCAAGGACGGCGAGGCGGACAAGAGCCCCGGCGATGCCATGACCGCCAAGCAGGTCAACGACGCCGCCGCCTATATCCGCGGCCTGGCGACGATGCGCGGACGCAACGCCGAATGGGCCGAGCGCGCGGTGCGCGAGGCGGTCAGCCTGGCCGCCGAGGAGGCGCTGGCGCAGAAGGTGATCGACTACCTGGCCACGGACCTGGCCGACCTGTTGCGCCAGCTCGACGGCAAGACCCTGCAGGCCGGCGGCGTCGACCAGACCCTGGCCACCGCCGGCGCGCCCCTGATCAGCCATGCGCCGGACTGGCGCACCCGCCTGCTGGCGGTGATCACCAACCCCAGCGTGGCGCTGATTTTGATGATGATCGGCGTCTACGGCCTGTTCTTCGAGTTCTCCAACCCCGGCAGCGGCGTCGGCGGCGTGCTCGGCGGCATCAGCTTGATCCTCGCGCTCTACGCCCTGCAGCTGCTGCCGGTGAACTACGCCGGGGTGGCGCTGATCCTGCTCGGCATCGCCTTCATCGCCGCCGAGGCCTTCCTGCCCAGCTTCGGCGTGCTCGGCATCGGCGGCGTGGTGGCCTTCGTCTTCGGCGCGCTGATCCTGATCGATACCGACGTGCCGGGCTTCGGCATCCCGCTGGCGCTGATCGTCACCCTGGCGCTGGTCAGCGCCGGGCTGATCCTGGCCATCCTCGGCATGGCGCTGAAGGCCAGGCGGCGCCAGCAGGTGGCCGGCGACAGCGGCCTGGTCGGCAGCCTGGTGGCGGTCGCCGCGGTGCAGGCCGAGGATCCTTGCAGCGGCTGGGTGGCGCTGCAGGGCGAGCGCTGGCAGGTGCAGGGCAGCGAACCGCTGCGGCCCGGACAGCGGGTGCGGGTGACGGCGCGCCAGGGCGTGCAACTGCAGGTCAGCGCGGTGGATGAACCGCCGCCCCAAGGAGGTCACTGATGGGTTTCGAACTGAGTTTTCTCTCGCTGACGATCATCGTCCTGGCCCTGCTCGCCTCGGCCTTTCGCATCCTGCGTGAGTACGAGCGCGGCGTGGTGTTCCAGCTCGGCCGCTTCTGGCGGGTCAAGGGGCCGGGCCTGATCCTGGTCATCCCCGGCTTGCAGCAGATGGTGCGGGTGGACCTGCGCACCATAGTGCTGGACGTGCCGACCCAGGACGTGATCTCCCGCGACAACGTCTCGGTCAAGGTCAACGCGGTGGTCTACTTTCGCGTACTCGACGCACAGAAGGCGATCATCCAGGTCGAGGACTACCACGTCGCCACCAGCCAGCTGGCACAGACCACCCTGCGCGCGGTGCTCGGCAAGCACGAGCTGGACGAGATGCTCGCCGAGCGTGAGCGGCTCAACGTCGACATCCAGCAGGTGCTCGATGCGCAGACCGACGCCTGGGGCATCAAGGTGGCCAACGTCGAGATCAAGCACGTCGACCTCGACGAGTCCATGGTGCGCGCCATCGCCAAGCAGGCCGAGGCCGAGCGCGAACGGCGGGCCAAGGTGATCCACGCCGAGGGCGAGCTGCAGGCCTCGGAAAAGCTCATGCAGGCCGCCGAGATGCTCGGCCGCCAGCCCGGCGCCATGCAGCTGCGCTACATGCAGACGCTGAGCAATATCGCCGGCGACAAGAGCTCGACCATCGTCTTCCCGCTGCCGGTGGAGCTGCTGCAGGGCATCGCCGAGGTGAAGAAATAGCCGCCCGGCGCAGGACTATTCCCTGAAAAACCTGGTGAAAACAGATGGCCGACTGCCAGGTCTTTTCTAGACTTCGAGAAGGCAACGGGTCCTTCCAGCGGAGGTCGCTATGCGCATCGGTGTGCCCAAGGAAATCAAGAACCACGAGTACCGCGTCGGCCTCACCCCGCAATCGGTGGCCGAGCTCGCCGCGCTGGGCCACGAGGTCTGGGTCGAGACCCAGGCCGGTGCCGCCATCGGCTTCTCCGATGACGACTACCGCCAGGCCGGCGCGCAGATCGCCCAGGGCGCCGGCGAGGTGTTCCAGGAGGCGCGGCTGATCGTCAAGGTCAAGGAGCCGCTGGCGGTGGAGCGGGCCAAGCTGCGCCCGCACCACACCCTGTTCACCTACCTGCACCTGGCCCCGGACCGGCCGCAGACCGACGAGCTGATGGCCGGCGGCGCCACCTGCATCGCCTACGAGACGGTGACCGACGGCCAGGGGCGCCTGCCGCTGCTGGCGCCGATGTCCGAGGTGGCCGGGCGCATGTCGATCCAGGCCGGCGCCAGTTGCCTGGAGAAGGCCCGCGGCGGCCGCGGCGTGCTGCTCGGCGGGGTGCCCGGAGTGGCCCCGGGCAAGGTGGTGATACTCGGCGGCGGCGTGGTCGGCAGTCATGCGCTGGCCATGGCGGTGGGCCTGGGCGCCGACGTCACGGTGCTGGACAAGAGCGTCGACGCCCTGCGCCGGCTCGATGCGCTGTACGGCAACCGCATTACCACGCTCTACTCGACCCGCGCCGCGCTACGCGAGCAGGTGCTGGCCGCCGACCTGGTGATCGGCGGCGTGCTGATCCCCGGGGCCGCCGCGCCCAAGCTGATCAGCGCCGAGATGGTGCGGCACATGCGCCCCGGCGCGGTGCTGGTGGACGTGGCCATCGACCAGGGCGGCTGCGCCGAGACCTCGCGCGCCACCACCCACGCCGAGCCCACCTATGTGGTCGACGAGGTGGTGCACTACTGCGTGGCCAACATGCCCGGCGCGGTGGCGCGCACCTCGACCCTGGCGCTGAACAACGCCACCCTGCCGTTCGTCGTCGCCCTCGCCGAGAAGGGCACGCGGCGCGCCCTGGAGGAAGACCCGCACCTGCTCAAGGGGCTCAACGTGGCCAAGGGTGTGATCACCTGCGGCAGCGTCGCCGAGGCCCACGGCCTGCCGTTCCAGTCGGCGGCCGGGGTGCTGGAGCATCTGCCGTAGGGTGTCGCGGAGCCGCCTAGGCCGTGCGCACCAGGCCGCCCCGGCATAGACCTGCCGTCGCATTGGATGGGCGGCGTCGCGGGCGGCGGATATGACAGTGGCGTCGAACACGAACCCTGCGCAGAGGAAAAAACCATGTCCAGCCGTCGCCATCTGCTGTTCGCCGCCGCCGGCGGCGCCCTGCTGGCCAGCCCGGCGCTGGTGCTGGCCGAGCGTCTGCTGACACCGGCGCAGACCCTCGGGCCCTTCTACCCCGACCAGCTGCCGCTGGATCGCGACAACGACCTGGTGCAGGTCGAGGGCCAGGCCGGGCCAGCGCGCGGCACCCGCGTGCAGCTGCACGGGCTGATCCTCGATGGCCGCGGCCAGCCGCTGGCGGGCGCGCTGGTGGAAATCTGGCAGGTCGATGCCAACGGCATCTACCTGCACAGTCGCGGCGGCGACCGCCAGCGCCGCGACCCCGGCTTCCAGGGCTACGGCCGCTTCACCACCGGCGCCGACGGCCGCTATCGCTTTCGCACCATTCGCCCGGTGGCCTATCCCGGGCGCACCCCGCATATCCACCTGGCGGTGACCCTGCCGGGGCTGCCGCGCTTCGCCACCCAGTGCTATATCCGCGGCGAGCCGCGGAACGCGCGCGACGGCCTGCTCAACGCGATCCGCGACCCGCAGCTGCGCGAGCTGCTGATCGTGCCCTTCGTGCCGGTGACCGGGCGGGTCGACGAGCAGGTGGCGCGCTTCGACGTGGTGCTGGGCGTTACCCCGGCTTCATGATCGCCCTTTGCACAAGCGCCTACAGCGGCCAGACCCACAACAGCAGCGGCACGCTGACCAGCACCACGAGAATCTCCAGGGGCAGGCCGAGGCGCCAGTAGTCGCCGAAACGGAAGCCGCCGGGGCTGAGGATCAGGGTGTTGTTCTGGTGGCCGATGGGGGTGAGGAAGGAGCAGGAGGCGCCGATCGCCACCGCCATCAGCAGCGAATCCGGGCTGACGCCGAGCTGGCTGGCGGCGCTGAGGGCGATGGGGCACATCACCGCGGCGGTGGCCGCGTTGTTCATGAAATCCGACAGGGTCATGGTCACCACCAGCAGTAGGGTCAGGGTGACGATGGCGTTGCCCTGCGCCAGGTGCTCCATCAGCAGGCGCGCCAGCAGGTCGGCGGCGCCAGTTTCCGACATGGCCCCGGCCACCGGGATCAGCGCGCCGAGCAGCACGATCACCGGCCAGTCGACGGCCTCGTATACCGCGCGCAGCGGGATCAGGCGCAGCAGCATGTAGGCCAGCACCCCGGCGGCGAAGGCCACCGCCGCCGAGAGCAGGCCGAAGGCGGCCGCGGCGATGGCCAGCAGCATCACCCCCAGGGCCAGGTTGGCCTGGCGCGGGTCGGGAATGTTGATGGCGCGCGCGGCCAGCGGCACGCAGCCGTAGTCGTTGGCGAATTCGCCGATGTCCTCGGCGCCGCCCTGCATCAGCAGCACGTCGCCGCTCTGGATCAGGGTCGAGCGCAGGCGCTTGATCGAGCGGTGGCTCTGCCGCGAGATGGCCAGCAGGTTGATGCCGTAGCGGCTGCGCAGGCGGGTGCTGCTGGCGGAACGGCCGATCAGTTGCGAATCGGGCTTGACCAGCAGTTCCTGCAGCGCGCGCTCCTCGCCGTTGCCCTCCTTCTTCTCCGGCTCGGCGCCATCCTCCTGGCGCTGCTGCTCGGCCTCCTTGGCCTCGCGCTCGGCTTCCAGCAGCAGGTCCAGCTGGCCCAGCACCTCGCCCAGTTCCTCGGGCTCGGCCTCGATCACCAGCACGTCGTCGGCCTGCAGCACGCGGCGCGGGTTGGGCGCGCTCAGGCGCAGCTTGTTGCGCACCATGGCCACCACCTGGGCGTCGGCCTCGTCGAGCAGTTGCTCGATCTCGCGCAGGGTCTTGCCCTGGGCCTTGCCGCCGTCCTTGACGCGCGCCTCGGTGAGGTAGCGGCCGGTGTCGAAACTGGCGGCGTTGCCCACTTCGCGCCTGGGCACCAGGCGCCAGCCGAGCAGGGTGATGAACAGCACGCCGGCCAGCGCCACCGCCACGCCCACCGGGCTGAAGTCGAACATGGCGAAGGGGCCGGCGCCGTGCTGCGCGCGGAAGCTGGAGACGATCAGGTTGGGCGGCGTGCCGATCAGCGTGGTCATGCCGCCGAGAATGGTGCCGAAGGCCAGCGGCATCAGCACCCGGCCGGGCGGCAGCTCCAGGCGCGCGGCGATCTGCAGGGCGATGGGCATCAGCAGGGCGAGGGCGCCGACGTTGTTCATGAAGGCCGAGAGCAGGGCGCCGAGCCCGGTCAGTGCGGCGATCGACGCCAGCACCCCGGCGTTGCCGGGCAGCAGGCGCTGGGCCAGGCGGTTGACCGCGCCGCTGCTCTGCAGGCCGTAGCTGAGCACCAGCACGCAGGCCACGGTGATCACCGCCGGGTGGCCGAAACCGACGAAGGCCTCGCGCTCCGGCACCAGACCGGCGATCACGCAGGCCAGCAGGGCGCCGAGGGCGACCACGTCATGCCGCCAGCGGCCCCAGATGAACAGCCCCATGCTGGCGACGAGAATGGCGAAGATCAGGCCTTGGTCGAGGGTCATGGGGCGGACTGTCCTTGTGCGAGGGGCGCAGGTGCTTGTTGTAGCAGAGTCCGTGCCGCCGCGGCGGTTCCCCGCTCGTTGGGGCATTGGTGCGCAGGGCGCACCCTAGGGCGGCAAGCCGCGTTGGCGGAAGCCTCAGACGTACTGCGCGGCGGCGTAGCCCGAGGCCCAGGCCCACTGGAAGTTGAAGCCGCCGAGGTGGCCGGTGACGTCGAGCACCTCGCCGATGAAGTACAGCCCCGGCACCTTGAGCGATTCCAGGGTCTTGGACGACACCTCGCGGGTGTCGACGCCACCCAGGGTGACCTCGGCGGTGCGGTAGCCCTCGGTGCCGGCCGGCACCAGCTGCCAGTCGGACAGACGCTCGGCAATCGCCTTCAGCTCGCCCGGGCTGTACTGCTTCAGCGGCTTGTTGGCGAACCAGCTGTCGACCAGCAGGGTCGCCATCTTCTTGGTGAACAGCTCGGCCAGCAGGGTCTTCAGCTCGCTGGCGCCGCGTTCGCGCTGCTGGGTCGCCAGCCACTCGGGCAGGTCGATATGCGGCAGCAGGTCGATGTGCAGGGTGTCGCCCGGCTGCCAGTAGGAGGAAATCTGCAGGATCGCCGGGCCGGACAGGCCGCGGTGGGTGAACAGGATGTTCTCCTTGAAGCTCTGCCCGTTGCAGCTCACCAGGCAGTCCTCCACCGAAGTGCCGGACAGCTCCGAGCACAGCGTCTTGAGCTGCGGGTCGGTAATGGTGAAGGGCACCAGGCCGGCGCGGGTCGGCAGCACCTGATGGCCGAACTGGCGGGCCACCTGGTAGCCGAAACCCGTGGCGCCGAGGGTGGGGATGGACAGCCCGCCGCTGGCGATCACCAGCGACTGGCAGGCGATCGCGCCGAGGTCGCTGTGCAGCAGGAAGCCGCCGTCGGTCTTGGCGATGCTCTGCACCGCGGTGTTCAGGCGGATCTCGGCGCCGGCCTCGGCGCACTCGGCCAGCAGCAGATCGAGGATGGCATTGGCCTTGTGGTCGCAGAACAGCTGGCCGAGCTTCTTCTCGTGATAGGGCACGCCGTGCTTGGCCACCAGGCCGATGAAGTCCCACTGGCTGTAGCGCGCCAGGGCGGACTTGCAGAAGTGCGGATTTTCCGAGAGGAAGTTGCCCGGCTCGCAGTACAGGTTGGTGAAATTGCAGCGCCCGCCGCCGGACATGAGGATCTTCTTGCCGGCCTTGTTGGCATGGTCCAGCACCAGCACGCGGCGGCCGCGCGCGGCGGCGTTGGCGGCGCACATCAGGCCGGCGGCGCCGGCACCGACTATCACTACCTCAGTGTGCAACACGAGAGTTCCCCAGCGATTCGAGCGCACAGACGGAGGCTGCGCGAAAACCCGCGCATCTTACCCGAAGCCGCTCTGGCCCGCCGATCCTGGCGCGGCAGGGCGGATGGACGGCCGCCCTGGCCAGCACCTGTATCAAAAATGAGACAGTGACGAGGGCTTTCGCGCCTGCTATCACTAGCATTGATCATTCCCCACGGATCGCCGCCGATGCCCGCAGTGCGCGCCTGGCTGTTGCTCTTGCTGCTGTCGCCGGCTCTGGCGGCGGGCGAATCGTTGCGCCTGGTGGCGGACCCCTGGCCGCCGTTCAACGACCGCCGCCTGCCCGGCAACGGCCTGGCCAGCGAGCTGGTGGAGCAGGCGCTGCAGCGCGCCGGCTACCGCACCAGCTACGTCGAGGTGCCCTGGCAGCGGGCGGTGCTGGGGCTCAAGCGCGGCGACTACGATGTGTTGATCAACGCCTGGTACAGCGCCGAGCGGGCCGAGTTCGGCCATTTCTCGCAGCCCTATCTGGTCAACCGCATTCGCCTGCTGCAACGCAAGGGCGCCGCCATCCGCTTCGACAGGCTGGCCGATCTGTATCCGCACAGCATCGCCGTGGTGCGCGGCTATGCCTATTCCGCCGAGTTCGACGGCGACGACAGGCTGCGCAAGGTGGAGGTCGGCGGTTTTGCCATCGCCGCGCGCATGCTGCACGCCGGGCGCGTGCAACTGACCCTGGAGGACGAGCTGGTGGCGCGCTATCACCTCGGTCGCGAGCTGCGCGCCATGCGCGACGAGCTGGAGTTTCTGCCGCTGCCGTTGAGCGAGAACGGCCTGCATATCCTGGTGCGCCGCAGCCACCCCGAACACCGCGAGATCGCCACGCGCTTCGACCGGACGATCCAGGCCATGCGCGACGACGGCAGCTACGCCGCCACCTTTCGCCGTCATGGCCTCTGAGGCCTGCCAGGCGCCGCGGCGCTGATCGCTGCCAAACAGATCCGCTGCGTCAGTGCCGGATGCCTCGGGCGGGACTGGCACGCTGAACGGCGCATGCCGCGGGGGCCGCGCTCGACGATGGTTTGGATCGTCCGCCAGCGGGCTCCTACGCGGTGCACATAGCGCGGCTAGGCCAGCACCGTGCGCGCACGGCCCTGTTGCTTGGCCCGGTACAGGCGCATGTCGGCCTCGTGCAGCAGGCTTTCCAGGTCGTCCGGCGTGCCGCGGTAGAGGCCGGCGCTGAACGACAGCGGCGGCGCGCCGGCGGCGTAGTGCAGACCGGCGCACTGCCGGCGCAGGCGGTCGAGGGCCTGCGCCAGGTCGTCGGCCTGCTGCGCGCTGACCAGGGCGAACTCCTCGCCGCCGAGGCGACCGAGCAGGGCGTCGGGGAAGGCGCCGGCCAGGGCGCGGGCGAACACCACCAGGGCGCTGTCGCCGCTGGCATGGCCGAAACCGTCGTTGATCTGCTTGAAGTGGTCGAGGTCGAGCATCGCCACGCTCAGTTCGTGGCCGTCGCGGCGCGCCTGCTGCAATAGCTGCAGGCCCTGCTCATAGAAGGCGCGGCGGTTGTTCAGCCCGGTCAGGGCGTCGAACTGCGCCGCCTGCTTCAGCGCGCGCAGCAGGTCGCGGCGCTCCAGGGTGGACATCACCCGGCAGTTGAGTTCCTCGGGGCAGAACGGCTTGCGCAGGAAGTCGTCGGCGCCGTGCTTGATGAACAGCGCGCTGAGCGAGCCCTTGGCGTCGGCGGACAGGCCGATGATGATCAGCTCATGGCGTTTCATCTTCTGCCGCAGCAGCTTGACCAGCTCGAAGCCGCTGATGCCGGGCATGGCGTGGTCCAGCACCAGCAGGTCGATGTCCGGCTGCTCGGCGAGCAGGCGCAGGGTCTCCTCGCCGTCGCGGGCCTCGAGGATCTGGTAGCGGTGCGGGGTCAGCACGTGGCGGATGTAGTGGCGGGTGGCCTCGGAGTCCTCGGCGATGAGGATCTTGATCTTCGCGTTGTGCTCCAGGCGGTGCAGCAGGCGGAAGGCGTACTCGTAGGAGTGCTGGCTCTCCTTGAGCACGTAGTCGACCACGCCCTTCATCAGCAGCTCGTCGCGGCGCTGCTCGTTGTAGCTGCCGCTGAGCACGATGCACGGCAGGCGGTAGCGCATCACCAGATCGACGCTCTCGCCGTTGGGCGCATCCGGCAGGTGCAGGTCGACGATGGCGGCGAAGAACAGCCCGGCGGAGGTCTCCAGCATCACCTCGGCCTCGGCCAGCGAGGCGCAGAACACCGGCTGCAGCGTCGGCTCCTGGCGGAACAGGTGCTCGAGAATCTTCAGCACCAGCGGACTGTCTTCGATGACCAGGATATTGCGCATCCCTATTCCTCTCCTGGCGGGCCTGCTAGAGCAGGCGTACGCGTAGCGTGCGGCCCTTGATCTTGCCTTCGGTGAGGCGTTTGAGGGCCTGTCTGGCCGCGTCGCGCTCGACCGCGACGAAGGCCTGGTAGTCGAACAGGGCGATCTTGCCGACCTGGCTGCCGGGCAGCCCGGCATCGCCGGTCAGCGCGCCGAGGATGTCGCCGGGGCGCAGTTTGTCCTTGCGCCCGGCGCCGATGCACAGCGTGTGCATCGGCGGCAGCAGCGGCTCGCCGCCGGCCTTGGCCGCGGGCAGCGGGTACCAGGCCAGCGCCTTGCCCTGCAGCGCCTCGATGGCCTGGGCGCGGCCGGCTTCGGCCGGGGCCACCAGGCTCAGCGCCAGGCCCTTCTCGCCGGCGCGGCCGCTGCGGCCGATGCGGTGGATATGCACCTCGGCATCGCGGCTCAGCTCGACGTTGATCACCAGCTCCAGGCCGGCGATGTCCAGGCCGCGGGCGGCCACATCGGTGGCCACCAGCACGCTCAGGCTGCGATTGGCGAACAGTGCCAGGATCTGGTCGCGCTCGCGTTGCTCCAGATCACCGTGCAGGGCGGCGGCGGAGATCTTTTCCGCCTCCAGCTGCGCGGCCAGCTCGTCGCATTGCTGGCGGGTGGCGCAGAAGGCCACCGCCGGCTGCTTGCGAAAATGCCGCAACAGGGTGCTGACCGCTTCCAGGCGCTGGCCCGGGGCGATCTCGTAGAAGCGCTGCTCGATCTGCCCGTCGTCGTGCTGGGCCTCGACTTCGACCCGCTCGGGGCTGCGCAGAAAGCGCGCGGCGAGCTGCTCGATGCCGGCCGGGTAGGTGGCGGAGAACAGCAGGGTCTGCCGCCGCGCCGGGGTCTGCTCGATGATCTCGGCGATGCTGTCGATAAAGCCCATGTCGAGCATGCGGTCGGCCTCGTCGAGCACCAGGGTATTGAGGCCGTCGACCTTCAGCGTGCCCTTGCGCAGGTGCTCCTGCACCCGGCCCGGGGTGCCGACTATGACGTGGGCGCCGTGCTCCAGCGAGCCGATCTGCGGGCCGAAGGGCACGCCGCCACAGAGGGTCAGCACCTTGACGTTGTCGGCGGCGCGGGCCAGGCGGCGGATTTCCTTGGCCACCTGGTCGGCCAGCTCGCGCGTGGGGCACAGCACCAGCGCCTGGCAGCCGAAGTAGCGCGGGTTGAGTGGGTGCAGCAGGCCGAGGGCGAAGGCCGCGGTCTTGCCGCTGCCGGTCTTGGCCTGGGCGATCAGGTCGCGGCCCTTGAGGATCAGCGGCAGGCTGGCGGCCTGGATCGGCGTCATCTCGGCATAGCCGATGGCGGCGAGGTTGGCCTGCATGGCGGCGGACAGGGGCAGGCTGGCGAAGGCGGTGGCGGTCACGGCAAGGGCTCGGGGCTGGCGAAACAGGCCGGCAGTGTAGCAGGCCGGCCTAGTCTTCCGCTGACACCTCGAGGCGCCGCGCGCGGCGGCCGTCGGCCGGGTCGAGCTGGAGGAAGATCGCCGCGGCCAGCATCGACAGCAGGCCGACGCACAGGTAGGTGGCCTGGAACGCCTGCAGCAGCTGGCCCTCGCCGCCGAATTCGCGGCTGAAGCCGCCCAGCAGCGCCGCCGAAGCCGCCACCCCCAGGCCCATGGCCAGCTGCACCACCACCGACAGCAGGCTGTTGCCGCTGCTGGCGTCGCGGTTGTCCAGGTCGATCAGGGTGACGGTGTTCATCGCGGTGAACTGCAGCGAGTTGACCGCGCCGATCAGGCCCAGCTGGACGATCAGCTGCAGCAGCGGGGTGTCCGCATCGACCAGGGCCAGGCTGGCGATCAGCACGCCGAGCAGCAGGGTGTTGCCGGTGAGGATGCGGCGGTAGCCGAGGCGCTCGATCAGCGGCTTGGCCAGGGGTTTGACCGCCATCGCCGCCAGGGCCAGGGGGATCAGGCTCATGCCGGCCTGCGCCGGCGAGTAGCCCATCGCCAGTTGCAGCAGCAGCGGGGTGAGAAAGGGCAGGGCGCCGCTGCCGAGGCGGGCGAACAGGTTGCCGATGATGCCCACGGCGAAGCCGCGGGTACGAAACAGGCTGGGGGCGAACAGCGGCTGCTCGATGCGCCCGGCGCGCAGCCAGTAGGCGGCCAGGCAGGCCAGGCCGCCGAGCAGCAGGAGCATCACCCGCATGGTCGGCAGGTGCAGCTCGCCCAGGCCTTCCAGGGCCACGGTGATCAGCAGCATGGCGGCGCCGAACAGCACAAAGCCCGGGGTGTCGAAGCGGCTGCGGCTCGGCCCGCGCAGGTCCGGCATATGCCGCAGCGCCGCCCAGCAGCCGAGCAGGCCGACCGGCAGGTTGATCAGGAAGATCCAGTGCCAGCTGGCCACCTCCACCAGCCAGCCGCCCAGGCTCGGGCCGAGCAGCGGGCCGAGCAGGCCGGGCAGGGTGACGAAGCTCATGATCCGCACCAGCTCCGAGCGCGGGTAGGCGCGCAGCACCACCAGGCGCCCGACCGGCATCATCAGCGCGCCGCCGAGGCCCTGCACGATGCGTGCGCCGACCAGCATGGGCAGGGAGGTGGACAGGGCGCACAGCAGCGAACCGAGGCTGAACAGGGCGATGGCGCCGAAGAAGATGCGCCGCGTGCCGAAGCGGTCGGCGATCCAGCCCGAGGCGGGGATCAGCAGGGCCACGGTGAGCATGTAGGCGATCACCACCGACTGCATGCGCAGCGGGTCTTCGGCCAGGTCGGCGGCCATGGCCGGCAGCGCGGTGTTGAGGATGGTGCCGTCCAGCGTCTGCATGAAGAAGGCGATGGCGACTATCCAGGGCAACAGGCGGGCGGTGCGTGGGTCGAGCGGGGCGGGGTCGGTCATGGGCTCCTCGCAGGTGGCAGCCGGCACTGTAGAGCCTGGCGGCGCATCCGGCCAGGGCGCTGCTAGGCTTGTCGCTAAACAAGGCTCCCCGGCTCGGGGTAAGGACGGCGGCATGCGCTGGGTTCTGTTATGGCTCGCTCTGGTCGTTCCCGCCCTGCTGGCGGCGCCCTGGTTTCCCTATCCGGTACAGGTCGACGGCCAGGCGCGCGAGTACCGGGCGCTGGCGAAAGCCGAGCGGCCGTGGCGCATCTGCGCCCTGTTGCCGCACGGCAAGGATCGCTACTGGTGGGGTGTGGCCTGGGGCCTGGACCAGGAGGCGCGGCGTCTCGGCGTGCAGCTGGGCATCTACGAGGCCGGTGGCTACGAGCACGGGCCGGTGCAGCTGGAGCAGTTCGAGCATTGCGTGGCGCTGGGCGCCGAGGCCTTCCTGCTGGCCAGCATCAATACCCTCGACCTGTGCCCGGCGGTGGCCGAGCAGCGCGCCGCCGGGCGGCCGGTGATCGACCTGGTCAATCGCCTCGACTGCACCGACCTCAGCGCGCGCTCGCGGGTGGATTTCGCCGACATGGCCGCGGCCACCCTGGCCTACGCGGTGCAGCACGGCGGCGGCCGGCCGCTGCGCATCGGCTGGTTACCGGGCCCGGCCGACGCCGGCTGGGTGCAGGATGCCGAGCGCGGCCTGCAGGCCGCCCTGGTCGGCAGCGCGGCGACCCTGGTGCACGGCGGTTACGGCCCGGTGGACCGCAGCAGCCAGGCGCAGCTGGTACGGGCGCTGCTCAAGGCCAACCCCGACCTCGATTACCTGATCGGCAACGCCGAGGCGGCGGCGTTCGCCGCGCAGCTGGTGCACAACCTCGGCGTGCGCGCCGAGGTGCTGGCCTTCTATGCCACCGAGCGGGTGCTGGAGCAGATCGGCGAGGGGCAGATGCTGGCGGCGCCGACCGATTCGCCGGTGATCCAGGCGCGCATCGCCCTCGACCTGGCGGTGCGCGGCCTGCAGGGCGAGGCGCTGCCGGCGCGGGTCGGCCCGCGCATCGAGATGCTCGACCGCGCGAGCCTGGCGCGTTTCGACATCGGCCGGCTGATGCCGCCCGAGGGCCACTGGATGATTCGCCAGGAGCTGCCGCAGTAGCAGCCGCTGGCGCGCCGTCAGGCCGCCGACACCGGCCGCTGCGGCTGGCCGCGTACCGGCGTGTCGCCGGCGACGAAGTACCTGGCGGTGCTGCGCGGCAGCGGCGCGCGGCCGCGAATCCGGTCGGCGATCTTCTCGGCGAGCATGATGGTGGTGGCGTTGAGGTTGCCGGTGATGATCTCCGGCATGATCGACGCGTCCACCACCCGCAGGCCCTGCACGCCGTGCACCCGGCCCTGGCCGTCGACCACCGCCATGGCGTCCTCGCCCATCTTGCACGAGCACGAGGGATGGAAGGCGGTCTCGGCATGTTCGCGGACAAAGGCGTCCAGTTCGGCGTCGCTCTGGCAGTCCGGGCCGGGGCTGATCTCGCGCCCGCGGAAGGCATCCAGCGCCGGCTGGGCCATTATCTCGCGGGTGATGCGGATGGCGTCGCGGAACTCCTGCCAGTCCTGTTCATGGCTCATGTAGTTGAACAGGATGCTCGGGTGCTGGCGCGGGTCCCTGGATTTGAGCTGCACGCGGCCGCGGCTGGGCGAGCGCATGGAGCCGACGTGGGCCTGGAAGCCGTGTTCCTTCACCGCGTTGCTGCCGTTGTAGTTGATCGCCACCGGCAGGAAGTGGAACTGGATGTTGGGCCAGGCGAATTCCGGACGGGTGCGAATGAAACCGCCGGCCTCGAACTGGTTGCTGGCGCCCAGGCCCTTGCCGCGCAGCAGCCAGTGGGTGCCGATGGCCGGCTGGTTCCACCACTTCAGCGCCGGGTAGATCGACACCGGCTCCTTGCAGGCGTACTGCAGGTACATCTCCAGGTGGTCCTGCAGGTTCTGGCCGACGCCGGGCAGCTCGTGCACCAGGGGGATGTCCAGTTCGCGCAGCAGGGCGGCGGGGCCGACCCCGGAGCGCTGCAGGATCTGCGGCGAGGCGATGGCGCCGGAGCACAGCAGCACTTCGCGGCGGGCGCGGACGATCACCGGCGTGTCGCCGTCGCCGTGCAGGTAGGCGACGCCGCTGGCGCGCTTGCCGTCGAACAGGATGCGATCGGTCAGGGCGTGGGTGACGATGCGCAGGTTGGGCCGGCCGCGGGCCTGGTCGAGGTAGCCGCGGGCGGTGCTGGAGCGGCGGCCCTGCGCGGTGACGGTGCGGTCCATGGGGCCGAAGCCTTCCTGCTGGTAGCCGTTGAGGTCGTCGGTGCGCGGGTAGCCGGCCTGCACGCCGGCCTCGACCATGGCGTGGAACAGCGGGTTGTTGCCGGCCTTCGGCGTGGTCACCGACACCGGGCCGTCGCCGCCGTGGTAGTCGTTGGCGCCGATGTCGCGGGTTTCCGCCTTGCGGAAATAGGGCAGGCAGTCCAGGTAGGTCCAGTCTTGCAGGCCGGGCAGCTTGGCCCAGTTGTCGAAGTCCAGGGCGTTGCCGCGGATGTAGCACATGCCGTTGATCAGCGAGGAGCCGCCCAGGCCCTTGCCGCGCCCGCATTCCATGCGCCGGTTGTTCATGAAGGGCTCCGGCTCGGTCTCGTAGGCCCAGTTGTAGCGCCGGCCCTGCAGCGGGAAGGCCAGGGCGGCGGGCATCTGGGTGCGGAAGTCGAGGCGGTAGTCGGGGCCGCCGGCTTCCAGCAGCAGCACGCTGACGTCTGCGTCCTCGCTCAGGCGGGTGGCCAGCACGTTACCGGCCGAGCCGGCGCCGATGATGATGTAGTCGAATTCTTGCGACATGGGCGTCACCTGTATGACGGGTCTGCGTAGCCCCGAGGGTGGGTTAGGCGCAAGACCGGGCTTGGTCTGCATCCGATTTCGGTGCGCCGTAACCCACCGGGTTGATCGGATTGGCGAACTGGTGGGTTACGCGGCGTTTGCTGCCTCTGGGCTTCAGGCTTCGAGGTGCGCGCCGCTACCCCACCCTAGGGGCGGCTATTCAAAACACCGAGGCGTAGCCGCCCAGTTCCACCTGCACCGACTTGATCCGGGTGTAGTGGCCGAGGGTGGTCAGGCCGTTCTCGCGGCCGACGCCGGACTGCTTGTAGCCGCCCACCGGCATCTCCGCCGGCGACTCGCCCCAGGTGTTGATCCAGCAGATGCCGGCTTCCAGCTGGTGGATGACCCGGTGCGCGCGATTGAGGTCGCGGGTCACCACGCCGGCGGCCAGGCCGTAGTCGGTGTCGTTGGCGCGGCGGATCGCTTCCTCTTCGCTGTCGTAGATGAGGATGCTCATCACCGGGCCGAAGATTTCCTCGCGCACTATGGTCATGGCATCCGTGCAGTCGGTGAACACGGTCGGCGCCACGTAGGCGCCCTTGGCGTAGTCGCCGTCGGTGACGCGCGCGCCGCCGATCAGCAGGCGCGCGCCCTCGGCGCGGCCCTTCTCGATGTAGCCGAGCACGCTGTCCATATGCGCCGCGCTGACCAGCGGGCCGAAGTTGGTGGCCTCATCCAGCGGGCTGCCCAGGCGGATGCGCTTGACCCGCTCCAGCACCTTGGCCTCGAAGCGCGCCTGCAGCATGCGCGGCACGAACACCCGGGTGCCGTTGGTGCAGACCTGGCCGGAGCTGTAGAAGTTGGCCATCACCGCGATGTCGGCGGCGCGGTCCAGATCGGCGTCCTCGAACACGATCAGCGGCGACTTGCCGCCCAGCTCCATGGTCACTTCCTTGAGGGTGGAGCTGGAGGCGCTGGCCATCACCTTCTTGCCGGTGCTGGTGCCGCCGGTGAAGGAAATCTTCTCGATGCCGGGGTGCTCGGTCAGCCACTGGCCGAGCTCGCGGCCGCTGCCGGTGAGCACGTTGAACACGCCGTCGGGCAGGCCGGCCTCGGTGTAGATCTCGGCCAGCTTCAGCGCGGTCAGCGAGGTGACTTCGCTGGGCTTGAAGATCATCGCGTTGCCGGCGGCCAGGGCCGGCGCGGATTTCCACAGGGCGATCTGGATCGGGTAGTTCCAGGCGCCGATGCCGGCGACCACGCCCAGCGGCTCGCGGCGGGTGTA
The DNA here is from genome assembly GCF_054110165.1 of Pseudomonas sp. PL-6. Taxonomy (NCBI): domain Bacteria; kingdom Pseudomonadati; phylum Pseudomonadota; class Gammaproteobacteria; order Pseudomonadales; family Pseudomonadaceae; genus Pseudomonas; species Pseudomonas sp. PL-6. The sequence continues at coordinate 442,222 of NZ_CM134189.1, forward strand.
GACGAAGGAGGATTCGCGCAGCGGGATCTGCTCGCCCTCGATGGCCGGGATCAGCCCGGCGTAGTACTCCAGCACGTCGGCGCCGGTGACGATGTCGACGTTGCGGGTTTCGGAAAGCGGCTTGCCGGTGTCCAGGGTCTCCAGCTCGGCCAGCTCGTCGTTGCGCGCGCGGAGGATGTCCACCGCCTTGCGCAGGATGCGCGAGCGCTGCATGGCGGTCATCGCCGCCCAGACCTTCTGCCCCTGCTTGGCGCTGGCCACCGCACGCTCGACATCGGCCTGGCTGGCGCGCTGCAGGGTGGCGAGCACCTCGCCGGTGGCCGGGTTGATGCTGTCGAAGGTCTGGCCACTGCTGGCGGCGACGTAACGGCCACCGATATAGAGCTGCTGCTGGTCGAAGCGGGGCATGGGCTGTCCTCTGGGCGCGAATGGATTGGCTAGAAAACAGCCTATTTTATTTAGATTGAACGATCAATCAATAAAAACGACAGCGCGCAGCTAATCGCGACATGCGTACCGTGCGATCTCGGGGGATTCAAAAGGCTATGTCTGCGTTAAGTGTTGGGAGTTGGTGCAAAGGTCCGTAGGGTGGGCTTTAGCCCACCAACGGTAGTCAGCGTGGGCTAAAGCGGATCGCCGCCCGGCCCACCCTAGAAGGCCCCGAGCCTTCCCTGGAGCGCCTAGCAGCTAACAGAGACATGGCCCTTCAATCAACCATGCAGCCGCCTGCCTTAGCGGCATTGCAGCGGCGCTGATTCGAGTCGGCGACCGGTTTTGCAGGCGGTGCGCGCGGCTTGGGCGGCCCCGCGACCGCTTAGGAGGCCTTGCCCAGTTGCAGATCGAGGTAGTCGTAGGCGATACGGCGCGCCTGCTCGGTGTCGAAGGCTTTGCCGGACAGCGCGCCGCGCAGCCACAGGCCGTCGATCAGGGCGGCGAGCCCGCGCGCGGCGGCGCGCGCCTCGTCGGCCGGCAGCACGCGGCGGAACTGGCCGCACAGGTTGGAATACAGGCGGTGGTCGTTGACCCGCTGCAGGCGGCGCAGCGCCGGCTGGTGCATGCTGCTGGCCCAGAACGCCAGCCAGGTCTTCATCGCCGGGCCGCTGACCTGGCTGTCGTCGAAGTTGCCGTCGATCATTGCCTTCAGGTGAGCGCGCGGACCGTCCTCGCGCAGCGCCCGGCGGCGTTCGCCCACCGCCTCGCTGAGCGCCTGCATCAGGTGGCGCATGGTTGCTTCGAGCAGGCCGTTCTTGTCGTTGAAGTAGTGACTGATGATGCCGTTGGACACCCCGGCCAGGCGGGCGATATAGGCGATGCTGGCATCGGCCATGCCGACCTGGTCGACGGCCTCCAGGGTGGCGGCGATCAGTTGCGAACGACGGATGGGCTGCATGCCGACCTTGGGCATCGGTCTCTCCAGCGGGGGAAGTAGGGCCGGAGTCTAGGCGGATTTTGATCGTTCGATCAATCAATGCAGGGCCCGGGCACGGCGCCGCTGTCCCTGCTGGGCAGGTTATTGGAACAGGATATTTGCCAGGAAGAGGGCCGTGCTCAGCGCGGTGCCGAGCAAGAGGTGGCGGGTGAACAGGGCCGTCACGCTGCGGCCATCCTGGCCGTGACTCAGCGCGGCCAGCACGCGCTCGTTGCAATGAATGGACACCAGCACGGCCGCTACGCAGACGCCGATGATGAGGAGCGTGCCGCCAGGTTGCCCCACAGGTTCCAGGTCGCCGGTGCGAGCCAGGCGGGAAGGTAAGGTAACAGCAGCAGCTTGTAGCCCTCGGGGCTGCCGGCAATGACCTGTACCCGGCGTTCGAAGGTGTTGCGCGGCGGCCGTGGTGGTAATGGGCGCTGGTGCTGCATCGTGAAGACCGGGTGCAGTCCTGGGGCGCGCGGTGATAACGCCGACGCCTGGCCGGTGTCGTGGCGCGCGCGACGCACCCTGAGGCCGCATCGCCAGCAACGACGAAGCGGGCCTGAGCCCGCTTCGTGTTCACGCCAGTCTGAGCCTTACTGCAACCAGCCCGCGACGCGCTCGGGGTTGGCGGCGATCCAGTCCTTGGCGGCCTGCTCCGGCTTGGCGCCGTCGCGGATGGCCAGCATCACCGCGCCGACTTCCTCGCCGCTCCAGGAGAACTTCTTGAGGAAGGCGGTGGCGTCGGCGGCCTTGGCCTCCAGGCCCGGGTTGACCACGGTGTCGACGTGCTCGTCGTCGCCGTAGACCTTCTTCGGGTCTTCGAGGAAGCGCAGTTTCCACTTGGCGAACATCCAGTGCGGAATCCAGCCGGTCACCACTATGGGCTTGCCCGCCTTCTCGGCACGGGTCAGGGCGGTGGCCATGGCCGGGCCGGAGCTGGGCATCAGCTTGATGCTGGTCAGTTCGTACTGCTTGATGGCGTCTTCGGTGCGGCGCATCACGCCGGCGCCGGCGTCGATGCCGGTGATCTTGCCGTCGAAGTCCTTGGCGTACTTCTCCAGGTCGGCGATGGTCTTGGCCTCGACGTAGTCGGGCACGATCAGGCCGATCTTGGCGCCCTGGTAGTTGGCGCCGAGCACCACCACCTTGTCCTTGAGCTTGGCGTAGTACTCGCCGTGGGTGGCCGGCAGCCAGGCCGAGAGGGTGGCGTCGAGGTCGCCGCGAGCCACGCCCTGCCACATGATGGCGGGTTCGACCGGCTTGAGTTCCACCGGGTAGCCGAGCTTGCTCTGCAGAATCTCGCCGGCGACATGGGTGGCGGCGACGCTGTCGTCCCAGCCGTTGACGTAGCCGATCTTCAGGGTGGGTTTGTCGGCGGCGAGGGCGCTGCCCAGGCCGAGCGCCAGGGCGGCGGCGCCGAGGCAGAGTTGCTTGAGTACGCGCATATCTTGGTGCTCCGTCAGTTGAGTGGCAGTTGCAAAGGTGTTGACTGGCTCGTTCTGATTGCGGGCCTGGCGCGCCGGCCGTCGCTGCTGGCCGCCGGTTCGCGGGCAAAGCCCTCCCCATCACGGTCTGGCCGCGACCGCGCGTGCATCGATGAGGAGGTTTCCAGGCCCGGAGGATGCGCGTCCGGGCCCGAATACGGGGTGGCGTCAGAGGCCGACGTGTTTCTTCACCGCGGCCGCGCCGTCCTGGCCGTCGAAGGTGGTCACGCCGCTCAGCCACTGGTCGAGGATCGCCGGGTTGGCCTTGATCCATTCCTTGGCCACGGTCTGCGGGTTTTCCTTCTCCAGCACCTTCTCCATCAGCTGGCTCTCGATCTCGACGCTGAACTGCAGGTTGTTCAGCAGCTTGCCGACGTTGGCGCAGCGTGCCTCGTAGTCCGGCGGCACCACGGTGTAGACCTTGGCCGCGCCGTAGTCTGGGCCGAACACCTCGTCGCCGCCGGCCAGGTAGGTGATGTCGAACTGGGTGTTCATCGGGTGCGGCGCCCAGCCGAGGAAGACCACCGGCTCCTGCTTCTTGATCGCCCGCGACACCTGCACCAGCATGCCGGCCTCGCTGGACTCGACCATGCGGAAGCCGCCGAGACCGAACTGGTCGCCCTTGATCATGCCGTCGATCAGCAGGTTGCCGTCGTTACCCGGCTCGATGCCGTAGATCTTGCCGCCGAGCTGGTCCTTGAACTTGGCGATGTCCTGGAAGCTCTTGAGCCCCGCCTCGGCGGCGTAGGTCGGTACCGCCAGGGTGTACTTGGCACCTTCGAGGTTGGGTTTCTCCAGCACCTTGACCCCGTTGTCCTTGGTGAAGGGCTCGATCACCGCGTCCATCGACGGCGCCCAGTAGCCGAGGAACACGTCGACCTGGCCGTTCTTCACCCCGGTGAAGGCGATCGGCACCGAGGCCATGATCTTGCGCGGCTGGTAGCCCAGACCCTCGACCAGGGTCATGGCCACGCCGGTGGTGGCGGCGATGTCGGCCCAGCCGATTTCGGCGAAACGCACCTGCTTGCAGCTTTCCGGCTCGGCGGCCCAGGCGCCCTGCGTCAGGACGCAGGACAGCAGGCCGATGGCGGCGGTGGTCTTGATCGTTTTCATCTGCGGTTCCCTATGGAATGAAACGGATAAGGTTTACTGACGCTGCAGCTTGCCGCTGAACCAGGCGAACACGCCGCGGCGGGCGGTCTGCTTGGTGCCGAAGCTCTCGGTGATGCGGTCGAGGATGATCGCCAGCAGCACCACGGCCATGCCGCTCTCGAAGCCTAGACCGATGTCGAGGCGCTGGATGCTCGCCAGCACGTCGTTGCCCAGGCCGCCGGCGCCGACCATGGAGGCGATGATCACCATCGACAGCGCCATCATGATGGTCTGGTTGACCCCGGCCATGATCGACGGCATGGCGTTGGGCAGCTGCACCTTGAACAGCAGCTGGCGGCCGTTGCAGCCGAACGACTGACCGGCCTCGATGATTTCCTTGTTGACCTGGCGAATGCCCAGGCTGGTCAGGCGTACCGCCGGCGGCATGGCGAAGATCACCGTGGCGATGATCCCCGGCACGCGGCCGAGGCCGAACAGCATGGCCGCCGGGATCAGGTAGACGAACGCCGGCATGGTCTGCATGAAGTCGAGGACCGGCCGGATCACCAGCGCCACCCGCTCGCTCTTGGCCGCCCAGATACCCAGCGGGATGCCCAGCAGCAAGCTGATCAGGGTGGCGGAGAAGGTCAGGCCGAGGGTGACCACGGTCTGCTCCCAGAAGCCGGTCATGACGATGAGGATGAACGACACCGCGGTGAAGGCGGCGAAGCGCGCGCCGATGCGCCACAGGCCGAGGCCGACGAAGATGGCGATGAGCAGCCAGGCCGGCGGCAGCATCAGCAACTGCTCGATGCCTTCGGAGAAGCCGCTGACCACGCTGCCGACGCTGTCGAAGCCGCCGCTGTAGTTGTCCAGCAGGTGCTGCACCACGTCGTTGACCCAGCTGCCCAGGTCTAGTTTCTTCTCACTCATGGGATTCCCCCTGCAGGCGGGTCAACAGCCGGCCCTTGCTGATGGCGCCGCAGTAATGGCCCTCGGCGTCGACCACCGGGATCGGCCCCTCGTTGTCCACCAGGCGGTCGATGACCTTCTCCAGCGGCATGTCCTCCGGTACCGGCACCACCCGCTTGAGGCCGTCGAGCTCCAGCGGCTTCGGCGCGTCGCCGTCGACCATCAGGGCGATCTTCTCCAGGCTGATCGAGCCGCAGAAATTGCGCTGCTCGTCGACGATAAAGGCGTAGTGCTTGTCCAGCGCCTGCAGCTCCTTGCACATCGCGGTGGCGTCCGGCGCCTTGCCGTTGTAGACGTAGGTCGGCACGCTGTCGGCCTTGAGCTGGCCGGCGGTGAGGTAGCGGCTGGTGTCGACGGTGTCGAAGAAGTTGCGCACGTAGTCGTTGGCCGGCTTGTCGATCAGCTCCTGCGGGGTGCCGACCTGGATCAGCTTGCCGCCCTCCATGATGCCGATGCGGCTGCCGATGCGCATGGCCTCCTCGATGTCGTGGGAGACGAAGATGATGGTGCGCCGGTGGGTCTTCTGCAGCTCCAGCAGCACGTCCTGCATCTCGCGGCGCTTGAGCGGGTCGAGGGCGGAGAAAGCCTCGTCCATGATGATCATCGAGGGGTTCACCGCCAGCGCGCGGGCCAGGCCGACGCGCTGCTGCATGCCGCCGGACAGCTCGTGCGGGTACTTGTGGGCGAAGGTGTCGAGGCCGACCTGCTTGAGCACGTCCATGGCGCGCTGTTCGCGTTCCTTGCGCCCGACGCCGGCCACCTCGAGGCCGAACGCGGCGTTGTCCAGCACGCTGCGCGAGGGCATCAGGGCGAAGGACTGGAAGACCATGCTCATGTCGCGCCGACGCAGGTCGATCAGCTGCGACTGCGGCAGCTTGGCGACGTTCTGCCCGTCGATGTAGACGTCACCGGCGCTGGGTTCGACCAGGCGGTTGATCAGGCGGATCAGGGTGGACTTGCCGGAGCCGGACAGGCCCATGAGGACGAAGATCTCGCCCTCCTCGACGCTGAACGAGACATCGCTGACGCCGATCACCGCGCCTTTCTCGGCGAGGATCTTCTCCTTGCTCCAACCTTCCTTGAGCAGCTCGATGGCTTCTTGTGGGTTGGGGCCGAATACCTTGTACAGGTGCTCGACCACGATCTTTCCAGACTGCATGGGACGTTTCCCCTTCAATCGGCAACCGAATCAGACTGGCACAACCTGGCGCGCGCCGCTGGGGCGCCCATCAGACGGACAGACTTCCGATGCCTGTATGGGTGAGTACTGAGTTGCGAGGGATTGGCGAGCGAGTTGCGCCGGGGTGCGACCGGGGCGCTCGGGCACGGCGCAGCGCACGCAGGATGGACGCGAAGCGCCCTGTGCGTTGCCCGATCGTGCAGGTGAGTGTCCCTTGCCTTGCCGTGTTGCAAACCGCTTTCCAAAACCTCTGGCAGTGTTTCGAAGCCCGATCCTTCGAGGGTTCATGCGCCGTCCTGGCGCATGCGTGCATCCGAAATTTCTTGTTGGTCCGACACCCGGTCGAGAGGGGCATCGGCGCTTGTCTGTTCTTCGGTCCAGAGCTGTGGGCCCTGGTCTGCCGCCCTGCTGGGTAGTGGCGGCAGCGACGTTATCGGCTGACTCAACGATATAGCCTTGGAGCCCCGGCAATTATCGATTTGCGACCCTGACGTGCTGGGCGACGACATGCCGTCGCAGGCCGGTTGTTATCGGCGGTTCGCCGTCGGTTCGCCGCAACTGGCTGCCACTGCCTGGCAGTCGGCTTTGCGCAACAGACCTAAAAAACCTTAACAGACTTATTCGCCCCTTGGCCAAGGCTGGAAGCCGCGCGGCGCCTGATTCGCAGCCCTTAGGCAGGGCTGCGGGCGCCGTATCGCGGGGGCTGTGGCGATGTTGAAAAAAATTTACAAAAAGGCCGAGAAAGGCCCGATTCGCGGGGTAACGCGCCTCGATTGGCCGGCCTGCGCCCTGACGACATGCGTGACCGGCCGGCGCCTGCCGAGCCACGATGGCAATTACCTTCTTATCGCAGCATTTATCTGATTTTTGCCGCCTTTAATGACTTTTAGCGCCATCAATCTCACTGCCCCGATGCCGGCGGGCGGCCGAACGGGCTGGTGATGGGTGCACCCCGCCACAGGGTCACGCCCTCGAGCCAGGCGTCGATGGCCTGCGGGTTGTCCTCGATCCAGGCCTTGGCCACTCGACGCCTATTGGTATTGCCTTCCAGCACCGCACTCATCAGCTGGTTTTCCGCGGCGATGGTGAAGGTCATGTTGCGCAGCAGGCGGGTCAGGTTCGGGCATTCGTCGCTGAAGCCGCCGCGCGCCACGGTGTTGACCTGGGCAGCGCCGTAGTCGGGGCCGAAATAGTCGTCGCCGCCGGCCAGGTAGTTCATCCGCAGGCGCTCGTTCATCGGATGCGGCTCCCAGCCGAGGAACACCGCCCATTTGCCCAGGCGCTGGGCGCGCTCGACGTGATTGAGCATGCCGCTCTCGCTGGACTCGACCAGGGTGAAGCCGCGCAGACCGAAACGGTCGTCGCGAATCATCGCCTTGAGCATCTCATTGCCCTCGTTGCCGGGCTCGATGCCGAAGATCTGTCCGCCGAGCTGCTCCTTGAACCTGTGGATATCGGCGAAGCCCCGCAACCCGGCCTCGTAGCCGGGGGCCAGCACCGCCAGGGTGTAGCGCACCGGCGCCAGGTTGGTCTGCAACGTCTCGATGCGGCCACTGTCCAGGTGCTCCTGAACCAGCTCGGCTTGCGCCGGCATCCAGTTGCCGAGGAACACGTCCATCCGACCTTCGGCGAGGGCGCGGTAGGTCTCCGGTAGCGACAGGCGCTTGATCCGGGTGCGGTAGCCGAGCTCGCCGAGCACCAGGCGGGCCACCGCGGTGGTCATGGTGATGTCGGTCCAGCCGACGTCGGGCAGGCGCACCAGCTCGCAGCGCGCGGCCTCGGCGGCGTGCAGGCTGCCGCAGCCGAGGAGAGTGAGTGCCAGCAGGCGCTGTGCGAGTCGGTTCATCGATCGTCCTTGCCTCGGTGGTGGAGAGCTGAGCCCGGTGGGCGTGCGCGCACAGTAGAGCGCAGGCCGCGCTGGCCTGGGGTGCGCAATGCGACCTCGACATGTCGAATTCAGACCTGCCCCGTGCGCGGCGGGCCCTCGCTTCGTACTGCCTCCCTTGCAGTCGTCGGCGACGGCGCTTTTGGACAAGCCCGAGTCGGTGTCAGGCGTGATCGGGACGTCGAATTACCGATCATGGGCGCCGACTCACATCCAACGAGGTTGCCGCCGTGGCCATCAGCGTATTCGACCTGTTCAAGATCGGCATCGGGCCGTCCAGCTCGCACACCGTGGGGCCGATGCGCGCCGCCGCGCTGTTCGTCGAGGCGCTGCGCGAGCGTCAGTTGCTGGGCCGGGTGCGGCGCATCGAGGTGCGCCTGTACGGCTCGCTGTCGGCCACCGGCGTCGGCCACGGCAGCGACCGTGCGGCGATCATGGGCCTGATGGGCGAGTGGCCGGACCGCATCGACCCGGCGCAGATCGCCCCGCGCATCGCCACCCTGCTCGAGCGTGGCGAGCTGCTGCTCGACGGCCGCCTGCCGATTTCCTTCGACTGGGTGCGCGACATGCGCCTGCTGGAGGAGAACCTGCCCTACCACCCCAACGCCATGACCCTGGTGGCCGAGGGCGAGGCCGGCGAGCTGCATGCCGATACCTACTACTCGGTGGGCGGCGGCTTCGTCGTCGATGCCGCCCAGGCCGCCACCGGCGCGCTGGATCAGGACCACACCGCGCTGCCCTACGATTTCTCCAGCGGCGCCGAGCTGCTGCAGCTGTGCCGTCGGCACGGCCTGCGCGTGTCGCAGCTGATGCTGGAAAACGAGAAGGCCTGGCGCAGCGAGGCCGAGATCCGCGCCGGCCTGCTGCAGCTGTGGCAGGCCATGCAGGACTGCGTGGCCAACGGCCTGCGCGAGGAGGGCATTCTCCCCGGCGGGCTGAATGTGCGCCGGCGCGCCGCCAAGCTGCACCGCAGCCTGCAGGAGCTGGGCAAGCCCAATGTGATCGGCAGCACCATGAGCGCCATGGAGTGGGTCAACCTCTACGCCCTGGCGGTCAACGAGGAAAATGCCGCCGGCGGGCGCATGGTCACCGCGCCGACCAACGGCGCAGCGGGAATCATCCCGGCGGTGCTGCACTACTACATGCGCTTCAACCCGGATGCCAGCGACGCCGACGTGGTCGACTTCCTCCTGGCCGCCGCGGCGGTGGGCATCCTGTGCAAGAAGAACGCCTCGATCTCCGGCGCCGAGGTCGGCTGCCAGGGCGAGGTGGGCTCGGCCTGCGCCATGGCCGCGGCGGGCCTGGCCGAAGTGCTCGGCGCCACGCCCGAGCAGCTGGAGAACGCCGCCGAGATCGGCCTGGAGCACAACCTCGGGCTGACCTGCGATCCGGTCGGCGGCCTGGTGCAGGTGCCGTGTATCGAGCGCAACGCGATCGCCGCGGTGAAGGCGATCAACGCGGCGCAGATGGCCCTGCGCGGCGACGGCGAGCACCACATCTCGCTGGACCGGGTGATCCGCACCATGCGCGACACCGGCGCCGACATGCACGACAAGTACAAGGAAACCTCGCGCGGCGGCCTGGCGGTCAGTGCCATCGAGTGCTGAGCCGAACTGGTGCGCCAACCAGGGGCAAGCGCGTCACGCTGCCGACTTTTGGTGCGAACGGTCATTGCGGTATCGGTTAAAAAGCGACCTACTAGTCCTTGCTGTTACCGCCTGGCCGTTACGCTGTTCCGGGCCTGCCGTAGCGTTCGCCGCGGCGAGTGCTACCGAAATGCTCAAGCCCCCATGCCAAGGGGCCTACGACCCTGTTCAGGAGGTTCGTTCAGAGCCTGGGAAGGCCCGCCGGATGCACCCTGCATCGACGGCGATATTTTTATTGAACGCTCAATCAATTTAGGCATGTTCTTTGCCTGGGCATGGATAGCCGACTGGTTCTTTCGACCAGCGTTATAAAAACAACAGAAGCCCGCACAGTTGGGCTTCTCACCGTGCTTAGCGTGAGGGTTTCATCATATGTCGCAGTTCGCCCCGGGATCCCAGCCCCAGAACCGTGTCGCCCAGTCCATCGGCTTCCTGCTGCTGGACAACTTCACCCTGATCTCCCTCGCCTCGGCGGTGGAGCCCCTGCGCATGGCCAACCAGTTGTCCGGCAAGGAGCTGTACCGCTGGCACACCCTGACCCATGACGGTCAGCCGGTCAGCGCCAGCGACGGCCTGAAGATCACCCCGGACGCGGCACTGGACAACGCGCCGGCGCTGGACGCGGTGATCGTCTGCGGCGGCGTCGACATCCAGCACAGTGTCAAGCGCGAGCATATCTGCTGGCTGCAGAAACAGGCGCGCCTGGGTCGCCAGCTCGGCGCGGTGTGCACCGGCAGCTGGGCGTTGGCCAAAGCCGGCCTGCTCGACGGCTACGACTGCAGCGTGCACTGGGAATGCCTGGCCTCGATGCAGGAAGCCTTCCCCCGCGCCGCCATCACCACCCGCCTGTTCTCCATCGACCGCAACCGCAATACCAGCTCAGGCGGCACCGCGCCGATGGACATGATGCTGCACCTGATCGGCCAGCAGCATGGCCGCGAACTGGCGGCCGGCATCTCCGAGATGTTCATCTACGAGCGCATCCGCAACGAGCAGGATCACCAGCGCGTGCCGCTCAAGCACATGCTCGGCAGCAACCAGCCCAAGCTGCAGGAAATCGTCGCGCTGATGGAGGCCAACCTGGAGGAGCCCATCGACCTCGACGAGCTGGCCTGCTTCGTCGACATCTCGCGGCGTCAGCTCGAGCGCCTGTTCCAGAAGTACCTGCACTGCTCGCCGTCGCGCTACTACCTCAAGCTGCGCCTGATCCGTGCGCGCCAGCTGCTCAAGCAGACCAGCATGTCGATCATCGAGGTGGCCTCGGTGTGCGGCTTCGTCTCCACCCCGCACTTCTCCAAGTGCTACCGCGAATACTTCGGCATTCCGCCGCGCGACGAGCGCGCCGGCCAGCAGGGTGCCAACCTGGTGATGCTGCTGCCGATCCCCGAGCAGCAGGGCAATTCCAGCGCCGGGCTGGCGCTCAATCGCGCTCAGGGCGAGTCGACCTTCGCCAGCGTGCGCCTGCTGTAAGACGGTGCGGCAAGGTCAACGGGGCGCCAGTGGCGCCCCGTTTTATTTGGCGTCGCGGCTAAAGCCGTCTGAGCCGGGTGTAGGGTGGGCTTTAGCCCACCACCCTGTGGCCCTCAGGCTTGACTGTCACCCTTGTGGATTTTGGTTGACCCCATCCATATATGCCTTGGTGGGCTGAAGCCCACCCTACGGCGCGGGATCGATCAAGCCGAAGCCGGCTTCGGCACCAGCGCCGGCAGCAGATGGCGGCTGATCGCCTCGCGCACGTTGGGCAGCAGGGTGGCGCTGCCGCCGAGCAGTTCCTCCACCAGGCGGCGCAGGGCCACGGCGCGTTCCGGGCTGAGGCCGCTGACGGCCAGCTCGCAGGCCTGCTCGGCGCTGGCGCCGGCGGGAATGCTCAGGCCCAGGGCCACCAGGCGTTCGCGGAAGTCTTCCTGGTCGATCAGGTCGGCATGCATCATGGTCGTGGCTCCTGGGCTTGGGGCGTCAACGTAGGACGCCTTCCTCGATAAGTAGTTTGAAGATAGCCTCGGCGCCGTCCTGCGGCGAGACATCCTTGAGCACCTGGCCGCCACCGCCGCTGGCCTTGGCGGTGGCCGCCTTCATCCGCTCGGCGCCGCTCTTGGCCTTGATCACCTTGAGCCGCTTCGGGCGCGGCTTGGCCGGCAGCAGGCTGGCCTCGGCCAGCAGCGGGTCGTCCACCACCGCGACTTCATGGGCTTCGATCAGGCCGCGCCGGGCCGGGCCGAAGGCGCTCTGCCGGGCCACCGGGGCGGCGTTGTCGACGCTAGCGACGCAGGGCAGGCGCACCCTGAGCCGGCGCCGTTGGCCGCGTGGCAAAGCCTGCAGCACCTGGGCCACGCCGTTCTCGACCTTTTCCACCTCGGCCAGGCCGACCAGCATCGGCCAGCCCAGGCGCTCGGCCAGGAGGAACGGCAGCATGCCCGAGCCCTCGCCGGTTTCCGCCTGGCTGCCGGTGAGCACCAGCTGCACGCGGCTGCCCTGCAGGTAATCCACCAGCAGCGGCAGGGCGTCGGCGCCGTCGGGCTGCTCGAGCACGTCGAGCTGCTCCAGGCCCATGCCCAGGTAGCCGCGCAGCGCCTCGGCCTGCGGGTCGCCGGCATGCAGCAGCTGCAGCTGCTGCCCGGCCAGGCGCAGGCCCAGTTCCACCGCGCGGGAATCCTGTTCGGCGCGGCGCGGGCGACCGGAGGTCGGGTGGGCGCCGAGCGAGACCAGGGCGACGATATTCAGATCAGTCATGTTGTCCCCGTAGCCCGGATGCAATCCGGGAAAGATGGTGGTGACCCCGGATGTCATCCGGGCTACGCCGCATCACGTTTGCCTTCCTGGCGCCAGGCGGCGACCCGCTCGAGCAGCGCCTTGAGAATCGCCGCCGAATCGCCGATCACCGACAGGTCGGCGCGCTTGATCATGTCGCAGCCGGGGTCCAGGTTCACCGCCACCACCTTGTCGCAGGCGCCGATGCCCTGCAGGTGCTGGATGGCCCCGGAGATGCCCACGGCCATATAGACCCGCGCGGTGACCCAGGTGCCGGTGGCGCCGACCTGGCGGTTGCGCGGCATAAAGCCGTCGTCCACCGCCACCCGCGAGGCGCCTTCGGTGGCGCCGAGGGCGACGGCGGCCTGGTGGAACAGCTCCCAGTCCTTCACCCCGTTGCCGCCGGAGAGGATGAACTCGGCCTCGGCCATGGGGATCTGCGCCGGGTCCACGGCCACCGGGCCGAGGTCCTGCAGGCGCGTCAGGCTGTGTGCGACCGGCGCGGCCAGTTCCACCGGGCGCGCCTCGTGACGGGTCTCGCTGACCGGTTCGGCGCACTCGGCGGCGGCCAGGATCAGCCGCGGCAGGGCGCGTTGGATGTCCTGCTGGCCGGCGCCGGCGCGGCCGATGCACTGCTCGTTCGCCACCTGCCAGACGCGGGTGGCCGGGCGCTCGCCGAGCTTGGCGGCCAGGCGCCGGCCCAGTTCGCCGCCGCCGGTGCGGCTGTCCGGCAGCAGCCAGTGGCGCGGGGCGAACTGGCCGTCCACTGCGCTCAGCGCCAGCACCCGGGCTTCCGGGGCGTAACCGTCGAAGGTCTCGCCTGCGATGCGCAGCAACCGGTCGACGCCGGCGCTGTCGAAGGCGCTTTCCTTGTCCTCGCCGAACAGCACGGCGAGCACCGCACCGCTATCGCCGGCCAGTTGCCGGGCCAGGCCGAGCAGGTCCTTGTCGTGGCTTGACAGGCGGCCGCCGACCATGTCCGGCACCACGGCGATGATATGGCTCGGCTGCTCCACCAGGTGCAGCGGCAGCTGCACCACGGCGCTGGCCGCGCCGCGCTTCTGCCCGCCGCCCTGCTGGGCGCCGGAGCGGTCGATGCGCTTGATCCCGGCCGGGCCGATAAAGCCGGCGGCGATGGCATGGGGGTTCTTGCGCATCAGGCCGCTGGGGCCCATCCAGCTGGTCTGGTTCTGGCTCTGCATGGCCGCATGCAGCGGGTGCAGGCGGTTGCGCGCGATCCATTCGGCGCGCGGGTCGCGGCGGATGATGTCGCTCATGCCTGGGCCTCCTGGATGCACTGGGATTGTCGTTTCATCACTGCACCTCCGCCAGTTCACGCCTGGCTGCCGGCTTTTTTGCCGCCACCTCGACGGGCTCGATCAGCACCTCGGCGACCAGTTCGGCGATGTCCTTGATTTCCGGGCGCGGGGCGACCACGCCTTCGAGCATCGCGGTGCACTGCGGGCAGCCCACGGCCACCAGTTCGGCGCCGGTCTCCTTGATGTCGACCATGCGCATGTCGGGGATGCGCTGCTTGCCGGGGATGTCGGTGATCGGCGCGCCGCCGCCACCGCCGCAGCAGCGCGAGCGGAAGCCGGAGCGTTCCATCTCCTTCACCTCGATACCGATGGCCTTGAGCACGGCGCGCGGCGCCTCGTACTCGCCGTTGTAGCGGCCCAGGTAGCAGGGGTCGTGATAGGTCACGCTGCTGGCCTTGCTCTGGCCGAGGTTGAGCGAACCCTTGCGCACCAGCTCGTCGATAAAGGTGCTGTGGTGCAGCACCTGGTAATGGCCGCCGAGCGCGCCGTATTCGTTCTTCAGCACATGGAAGCTGTGCGGGTCGCAGCTGACGATGCGCTTGAAGCGGTACTTGGCCAGGGTGGCGATATTGCGTTTGGCCAAGCTCTGGAAGGTCGCCTCGTCGCCGAGGCGGCGGGCCACGTCGCCACTGTCGCGTTCCTCCAGGCCGAGCACGGCGAAGTCGACGTCGGCAGCCTTGAGCACCTTGACGAAGGCGCGCAGGGTGCGCTGGTTGCGCATATCGAAGGCGCCGTCGCCGACCCAGAACAGCACGTCGGTCTCTTGCTTGTCGGCGAGCAGCGGCAGGTTGAGGTCGGCCGCCCAGTTCAGCCGGCCGCCGGGGGCGAAACCGCCGGGGTTGTCGGTGGCGATCAGGTTGTCCAGCACTTCGGCGCCCTTGTTCGGCGTGGCGCCCTTCTCGAGCGTGAGATGGCGGCGCATATCGACGATGGCATCGACGTGCTCGATCATCATCGGGCATTCCTCGACGCAGGCGCGGCAGGTGGTGCAGGACCACAGGGTCTCGGCCTCCACCAGCGCCTTGCCGTTGAGGTCGACGATGGGTTGGTGCGGGCCGCCGCTGTGCTCGCCGAGCGGAATGCCGGGGTAGGGGCTGCCGGCGAACTGGGCGTCGTTGCCACCGGCCAGGCCGATGACCATGTCCTGGATCAGTTTCTTCGGGTTCAGCGGCTGGCCGGCGGCGAAGGCCGGGCAGGCCGCCTCGCACTTGCCGCACTGCACGCAGGCGTCGAAGCCGAGCAGCTGGTTCCAGGTGAAATCGGTGGGTTTTTCCACCCCCAGCGGCGCCTTCGGGTCGTCCAGATCCAGCGCCTTGAGGCCGGTGGAGCGGCCGCCGCCGAAGCGTTCGGCGCGGCGGTGCCAGGCCAGGTGCAGGGCGCCGGCGAAGGCGTGCTTCATCGGCCCGCCCCAGGTCATGCCGAAGAACAGCTCGGACACGCCCCAGGCCACGCCGACGGCCAGCACGGCGGCCAGAATCCAGCCGCCGAAGTTCTCGGGCAGAATCCCGGCGACCGGCAGGGTGGCGATAAAGAAGCTCGCGGCGAACATCAGCAGGCTCTTCGGCAGGCGCATCCAGGGGCCCTTCGACAGCCGGCTCGGCGGGTTGCGCCGGCGCTTGGCGACGAACAGGGCGCCGACGAACATCAGCACCGTGGCCGCCAGCAGGGCGAAACCGAGGATGCGGTTATGCAGGCCGAAACCGTGCACGAGGATCGCCAGCACGGCGGCCAGGACGAAGCCACCGGCGGTGGCGACGTGGGTCTTGGACATGTACTTGTCGCGCTCGACCACATGGTGCAGGTCCACCAGGTAGCGGCGCGGCATCTTCAGCAGGCCACCGATCCAGTCGACCTTGGCCGGTCGGCCGCGGCGCCACATGAAGAAGCGCTTGCCGGCACCGAGCACGGCCAGGCCGAGGGCGGCGAACAGCAGGATGGGCAGTAGGGTGTTCAACATCTCGTGGTCTCCTTCGCGGGACCGGAAAACAATGCGACCTGTAGGTTGGCGCTGAGCTGGCGAAGCCCAACGGGGAGCGCGTAGCGCTCCCCGTGTTCGGTCAATGCCGCAGGCCGGTTCTGCGAACCGGATCTTGGGCTTAGTTCCTCAGCGCCAACCTACGTCCGTCCAACCACCGAAAGCGTTGGCTTAAAAGTCCTTGCACAGCCGCAGCGCGTCGTAGATCGCCGCGTGGGTGTTGCGCTGGGCCACGCAGTCGCCGATGCGGAACAGCAGGTAGCCGTCGCCCGTCTCGGACAGGCAGGGCTGCGGCTTGATCGCGAACAGCGCCTCGACGTCGATCTGGCCCTTGTTGCGCGAGCCTTCCTTCAGCGCGTAGTACAGCGACTCGTCCGGACGCACGCCGTTCTCCACCACCACCTGGTCGACCACGCGCTCTTCCTTGGCGCCGGTGTATTCGTTCTCCAGCACCGCCACCAGCTTGTCGCCCTCGCGGTAGACCTTTTCCAGCATCATGTCGCCGGTCATGATCACTTCCTTGGGGTAGATGCTGCGGTAGTAGGTGGGGAAGCTGGTGCCGCCCATGGCCACGCCCGGCTTGATGTCGTCGGTGACGATCTCGACCTGCGAGCCCTTGTCGGCCATGAAGTCGGCCACCGACATGCCGGTGAATTCGCAGATGGTGTCGTAGACCAGCACGTTCTTGCCCGGGGCGACCTTGCCGTCGAGCACGTCCCAGCTGCTCACCACCAGGCCTTCGGCCGCGCCCCAGTGCTCGTTCTGCTCCAGGTACGGATGGCCGCCGTTGGCCAGCACGATGATGTCGGCGCGCATGTCCTGAATGGTCGCCACGTCGGCGGCGGTGCCCAGGCGCAGGTCGACGTTCAGGCGCGCCAGCTCCAGCTGGTACCAGCGGGTGATGCCGGCGATCTGGTCGCGCTGCGGCGCCTTGGAGGCCGTGGTGATCTGCCCGCCGAGGGCATCCTTCTTCTCGAACAGGGTGACGTCGTGGCCGCGCTCGGCGGCGACGCGCGCCGCTTCCATCCCGGCCGGGCCGCCACCGACCACCACCACCTTGCGCTTCGGTCCGGTGGATTTCTCGATGATGTGCGGCACGCCCATGTATTCACGGGAAGTCGCGGCGTTCTGGATGCACAGCACGTCCAGACCCTGGTACTGGCGGTCGATGCAGTAGTTGGCGCCGACGCACTGCTTGATCTGGTCGACCTGGCCCATCTTGATCTTGGCGATCAGGTGCGGGTCGGCGATGTGCGCGCGGGTCATGCCGACCATGTCCACGTAGCCGCCTTCGAGGATACGGGTGGCCTGGTTCGGGTCCTTGATGTTCTGCGCGTGCAGCACCGGCACCTTGACCACTTCCTTGATCCCGGCCGCCAGGTGCAGGAAGGGCTCCGGCGGATAGCTCATATTGGGGATGACGTTGGCCAGGGTGTTGTGCGTATCACAGCCAGACCCCACCACGCCGATAAAGTCGATCATGCCGGTGGCGTCGTAGTAGGCGGCGATCTGCTTCATGTCCTCGTGGGACAGGCCGTCCGGGTGGAATTCGTCGCCGCAGATGCGCATGCCCACGCAGAAGTCCGGGCCCACCTCGGCGCGCACCGCCTTGAGCACCTCCAGGCCGAACTTCATGCGGCCCTCGAAGGTGCCGCCCCATTCGTCGGTGCGCTTGTTGACCCGCGGGCTCCAGAACTGGTCGATCATGTGCTGGTGCACGGCGGACAGCTCGACGCCGTCCAGGCCGCCTTCCTTGGCCCGGCGTGCGGCCTGGGCGTAGTTGCCGATCACCCGCCAGATCTCTTCCGGCTCGATGGTCTTGCAGGTGGCGCGGTGCACCGGCTCGCGGATGCCCGACGGCGACATCAGGGTCGGCCAGTTGAAGCCGTCCCAGCGCGAGCGGCGACCCATGTGGGTAATCTGGATCATGATCTTGGCGCCGTGCTTGTGCATGGCGTCGGCCAGATTCTGGAAGTGCGGGATGATGCGGTCGGTGGACAGGTTGACCGAGCTCCACCACTCCTGCGGGCTGTCGATGGCCACCACCGAGGAACCGCCGCAGATGGCCAGGCCGATGCCGCCCTTGGCCTTCTCTTCGTAGTACTTGACGTAGCGCTCGGTGGTCATGCCGCCGTCGGTGGCGTAGACCTCGGCGTGCGCGGTGGACAGCACGCGGTTGCGGATGGTCAGCTTGCCGATCTGGATCGGCTGGAACATTGCTTCGAAGGCCATTACGGCATCCTCACGGTAAGCGCTCTAGCGGTGTGGGAGGTGCTCTAGCGGCTCTCCCACGCATTTCTTATGGGTGACTCAGAGTGGCCGGGTGACGAACAGGCCGTCGTCGTGGCCTTCCTCGGCACCGCTGTATTCCTGCACGGTGACGGTGCGGATCGGGCTGCCCTTGGCGGCGAGGATCTGGT
Organism: Pseudomonas sp. PL-6; assembly: GCF_054110165.1. Classification (NCBI taxonomy): domain Bacteria; kingdom Pseudomonadati; phylum Pseudomonadota; class Gammaproteobacteria; order Pseudomonadales; family Pseudomonadaceae; genus Pseudomonas; species Pseudomonas sp. PL-6. The sequence goes on from NZ_CM134189.1 coordinate 460,357, forward strand.
CGATGGCGCCGGAGAACCAGCCGGTGAACATGTAGTCGACCTTGCGGTTCACCTTGCCGTACACGTAGACGAAGGCCGAGTGCTTGAGCTTGACCTCGGCGTAGCCGGTTTCCAGGTCGAGCTTCTGCGTTTCGAACAGGCCCCAGCCGCGCTGCGACAGGCGCTTCATGTAGTGCTCGAACACCGCGGCGCCCTCGATGCCGTGGCACTCGGCTTCCTTCTCGCACCAATGCCAGGCGGACTTGTAGCCGGCCTTGTAGAGGATCTCGGCGTACTTCTCGGCGCCGAGCACTTCCTCGATGCCCATGTGGTTGTTGACGAAGAAATGCCGCGGCACGTAGAGCATCGGCAGGGCGTCGGTGGTCCAGACGCCGGTTTCGTCGTCGACGGCGATGGGCATTTCGGGGGCGTGGGTGGCCATGTGTTCTAGCTCCAGAATTCGATTTGCAGTTGGCGCCGGCCTGTCTCGTAGGTTGGTGCTGAGCTTGCGAAGCCCAACACCCGGTTCGCAGAACCGCCAGCGGCGTTGTCGGTGAACTCGTGGCGCGCTGCGCGCGCCTCGTTGGGCCTCGTTCCTCGGCGCCAACCTACGTGGCGCCGAGTAGCGGGATCATTCGCCCCAGACGTCTTTCAGCACGCGCACCCAGTTCTCGCCCATGACCTTGCGCACCACGCGCTCGGGCATGCCGCGCTTGAGCAGGGTCTCGGTGAGGTTGGGGAATTCGCCGACGGTGCGGATGCCCAGCGGGTTGACGATCTTGCCGAAGTTGGTCAGGCGGCGGGCGTAGCCCTTGTCGTGGGTCAGGTACTCGAAGAAGTCCTGGCCGTGGCCCTGGGTGAAGTCGGTGCCGATGCCGATGGCGTCTTCGCCGACCAGGTTCATCACGTACTCGATGGCCTCGGCGTAGTCGTCGATGGTCGAGTCGATGCCCTTGGCCAGGAAGGGGGCGAACATGGTCACGCCGACGAAGCCGCCGTGGTCGGCGATGAACTTCAGCTCCTCGTCGGACTTGTTGCGCGGGTGCTCTTTCAGGCCGGACGGCAGGCAGTGCGAGTAGCACACCGGCTTCTTCGACTCGAGGATGACTTCCTCGGAAGTCTTGGAGCCGACGTGGGACAGGTCGCACATGATGCCGACGCGGTTCATCTCGGCGACGATCTCGCGACCGAAGCCGGACAGGCCGCCGTCGCGCTCGTAGCAGCCGGTGCCGATCAGGTTCTGGGTGTTGTAGCACATCTGCACGATGCCCACGCCGAGCTGCTTGAACACCTCGACGTAGCCGATCTGGTCCTCGAACGCATGGGCGTTCTGGAAGCCGTAGAGGATGCCGGTCTTGCCCTGCTCCTTGGCCTTGCGGATATCGGCGGTGGTGCGCACCGGCATGACCAGGTCGCTGTTATCGCGAATCAGGTTGTTGCTGGCGACTATGTTGTTGACCGTGGCCTGGAACCCTTCCCACACGGACACGGTGCAGTTGGCGGCGGTCAGGCCGCCCTTGCGCATGTCCTCGAACAGTTCGCGGTTCCACTTGGCGATGATCAGACCGTCGATGACGATGCTGTCGGCGTGCAATTCGGCTGGGCTCATCAGGCTTGTCCCCTGGGCGTATGACCGATCCGGAGCGTCGGTGCTTTGGACAGAGCTTATCCCTGGGGGGCGGGGCGACCCGGTGCAAAAACGACTGGGGGTTTGCCGAAAGCGTCAAGCCGAGGTCGCGAACGGATAAGCCGTCGCTCCGCCCGTTACCGCTTGGCCGGATGCAATCCGGGGAATCCGCGGCGCCTGGCCCCGGATTGCATCCGGTCTACGTCGGGTCTAGCCGACCGGCCGCTCATGGCGATCCTGGCTGGGGCTGGCGGCGAAGTACTGGCGGTAGCAGCGTGAGAAATACGACGCCGAGTCGAAGCCGCAGGCCAGGCCCACCTCCAGCACGCTGAGATCGCTCTGGCGCAGCAGCTGGCGCGCCTTGTCCAGGCGCAAACCGAGGTAGAAGGCCGAAGGCGTGGTGTGCAGGTGGTGGCGGAACAGCCGCTCCAGCTGGCGCACGCTGACCCCGACCTGCTCGGCCAGCTCCTCGCAGGGCAGCGGCTGCTCGCAGTGGCGCTCCATCTCGCCGATCACCCGCACCAGTTTCTTGTTGTGCAGGTCGTAGCGGCTGGCGATCTGCATGCGCTGGTGATCCTGGCGGGTGCGGATGCGCCCGAGCACGAACTGCTCGGAGACCTGCACCGCCAGCGGTTCGCCGTGATCGCGGCCGATCAGCCCGAGCATCAGGTCGAGGCTGCTGGTGCCGCCGGCGCTGGTGATGCGCCGGCCATCGATCTCGAACAGCTCCTGGGTCACCTGCAGCTGCGGGTAGCGCTCGCAGAAGGCGTCGATCGCCTCCCAGTGCAGGGTCAGGCGCTGCTGCTCGAACAGCCCGGCCTCGGCCAGCACGAAACTGCCGGTGTCGATGGCGCCGAGCACCTTGACCTCGCGTTCGCGGCGTTGCAGCCAATGGGCCAGGCGTTTGTCGTAATACGCCAGGGGCTCGAAACCGGCGACCACGAACAGCGCCTGGACCTCTTCCGGCAACTCCAGGCCGGCCTCGACGTTGAGCGACATGCCGTTGCTCGCCGCCACCGCCTCGCCGTCCAGGCTGAGCAGGCGCCAGCGGTACAGCTCGCCGCGAAAGCGGTTGGCCACGCGCAGCGGCTCGATGGCGGACATCAGGCCTATCATCGAGAAACCGGGTAACAGCAGGAAGGCGAGGGTCTGGGTCATGGGCAATCCGCCAGTAGGGTGCCCTCCATTAAGAAGCCAGGCGTTGGCGCCGCGCAAGATAAGGTCGTCATAGGTCAAGCAATGGTCGGCTAAGTGGGAATTTTCCCGCGAAGCGGCGCGTAAGGTGGCTCCATCGGGACAAATCGATCCCGGAACACGGTGGGGGCCGACCGGCCTCTAGAAGAACGAAAGCAAACCGCTGTGACACGATGAGGAGCACCCAGATGAAAGGTCTTACCGCGCTGGCCGCATGCTGCACCCTGAGCTTGTTCAGTTCCTCCCTGCTGGCCGCCGAAGATGCCAGTTGTCAGAAGGCACGTATCGGTCTGGTCGGCTGGACCGACGTGGTCGCCACCACGGCCGTGGCCGCAACCCTGCTCGAAGGCCTGGGCTATCAAACCACCCAGACCCAGGCCTCGCAGCAGATCATCTTTTCCGGCATCGGCAAGAAGCAGGTCGACTTCTTCCTCGGCTACTGGAAGCCGCTGATGGACGACAACATCAAGCCGTTCCAGGACAAGGGCGAAGTCAAGGTGCTCGCCGAGCCGGGCCTGAGCGACGGCATCTCCAGCCTGGCGGTGCCCACCTACCTGGCCGAGGCGGGCCTGAGAACCTATGCCGACATCGCCAAGTTCCGCGACCAGCTGGACGGCAAGATCTATGGCATCGACCCGGGCACCGGGGCCAACACCACCATCCAGAAGATGATCGACACCAACCAGTTCGGCCTCGGCGGCTTCAAGCTGGTGGAATCCAGCGAGGCGGCCATGCTCGCGGCCGTCAGTCGCGCGGTCAAGGCCAAGAAGCCGGTGGTGTTCTTCGGCTGGAAGCCGCACCCGATGAACATCAAGATGGACCTGACCTACCTCACCGGCAGCGAGGACGTGTTCGGCGCCGATGAAGGCCTGGCCACGGTATGGACCGTGGTCGCCCCGGATTATGCCCAGCGCTGCCCCAACGTCGACCGCCTGCTCCATAACCTGACCTTCAGCGCCGCCCAGGAAAGCCAGCTGATGGAGCCGATCATGGCCCGCGAGGATGCCAAGGCCGTGGCCCGGCGCTGGCTCAAGGACAATCCGCAGGACCTCGACCGCCTGCTGGCCGGAGTGACCACCTTCGACGGTCAGGACGGCGTCGCGGCGGTACGCGCCGCCCTCGACTGAGACGCGCGCCGCCCCCCTTCAACGATCACCCGTTGTGCCGTGCGCCTCTGGCGGCGTACGGCACCCTTTCGCCTCGAATAAGGATGGAGATTCCATGAATTACGAAGTCATCGTCACCTGCGCGGTGACCGGCGCCGGCGACACCGTCGGCAAGCACCCGGCGATCCCGGTCACGCCGAAGGAAATCGCCGCCGCCGCCATCGAGGCGGCCAAGGCCGGCGCCACGGTCGCCCACTGCCATGTGCGCGACCCGCAGACCGGCAAGCCGAGCCGCGACGTGGCGCTGTACCGCGAGGTGGTCGAACGCATCCGCGAGAGCGACACCGACGTGATCATCAACCTCACCGCCGGCATGGGCGGCGACCTCGAAATCGGCCGCGGCGAGCAGCCGCTGGAATTCGGCGCCGGCACCGACCTGGTCGGCCCGCTGGAGCGCCTGGCGCATGTCGAGGAACTGCTGCCGGAAATCTGCACCCTGGACTGCGGCACCCTGAATTTCGGCGACGGCGACTTCATCTACGTCTCCACCCCGGCGCAGCTGCGTGCCGGCGCCAAGCGCATCACCGAGCTGGGTGTGAAGGCCGAGCTGGAAATCTTCGACACCGGGCACCTGTGGTTCGCCAAGCAGCTGCTCAAGGAGGGTCTGCTGGAAGACCCGCTGATCCAGCTGTGCCTGGGCATCCCCTGGGGCGCGCCGGCCGACACCACGACCATGAAGGCCATGGCCGACAACCTGCCGCAGGGCATCACTTGGGCCGGCTTCGGCATCGGCCGCATGCAGATGCCCATGGTCGCCCAGGCCATGCTGCTCGGCGGCAACGTGCGGGTCGGCCTGGAGGACAACATCTGGCTGGATCGCGGCGTGCACGCCAGCAACGGCCAGCTGGTCGAGCGCGCCATCGAGATCATCGAACGCCTCGGCGGCCGCGCCCTGACCCCGGCCGAAGGTCGCGAGAAGATGAAGCTCAAGGCTCGCGGCTAAAGCGGAACGCCACCCGGCCCGTCCCACGGGTCGCACGCTTGTGGGAGGGGCTTTAGCCGCGACAGGCCGTAGCCCGGATGAAATCCGGGGATTGGCAGGTGAAATTTTCCCGGATTGCATCCGGGCTACATCAGCAAGGAACCCGAGATGACCTTCGTTACCCATATCAAGACCTTCGCCGCCCTCGGCACCGGCGTGATCGGCGCCGGCTGGATCGCCCGCGCCCTGGCCCACGGCCTCGACGTGATCGCCTGGGACCCGGCGCCCGGCGCCGAGGCCGCGCTGCGCACGCGCCTGGCCAATGCCTGGCCGGCGCTGCAGCAGCAGGGCCTGGCCCCCGGCGCCTCGCTGGAGCGCCTGCGCTTCGTGAATACCATCGAAGACTGCGTGCGCGATGCCGACTTTATCCAGGAAAGCGCGCCCGAGCGCCTCGAACTCAAGTGCGAGCTGCACGCGAAGATCAGCGCCGCCGCGCGCCCGGATGTATTGATCGGCTCCAGCACCTCGGGCCTGCTGCCCAGCGAATTCTATGCAGACGCCAAGCATCCCGAGCGCTGCCTGGTCGGCCACCCGTTCAACCCGGTCTATCTGCTGCCGCTGGTGGAGGTGGTGGGCGGCGCGAAGACCGCTCCGGAGGCGGTACAGGCCGCCATCGAGGTCTACCAATCGCTGGGCATGCGCCCGCTGCATGTGCGCAAGGAGGTGCCGGGCTTTATCGCCGACCGCCTGCTCGAGGCGCTGTGGCGCGAGGCGCTGCACCTGGTCAACGACGGCGTGGCGACTACCGGCGAGATCGACGATGCGATCCGCTTCGGCGCCGGCCTGCGCTGGTCGTTCATGGGCAGCTTCCTGACCTACACCCTGGCCGGCGGCCCGGCCGGCATGCGTCACTTCATGGCCCAGTTCGGCCCGGCGCTGAAGCTGCCCTGGACGTACCTTGAGGCGCCGGAGCTGACCGAGGGGCTGATCGACGCGGTGGTCGAGGGCACTGCCGAGCAGCAGGGCGAACGCAGCCTGGATGCCCTGGAGCGCTACCGCGATGATTGCCTGCTGGCGGTGCTGGAGGCGATCCGCCAGACCAAGGCCAGGCATGGTTTCGAGTTCGCCGAGTAACCGTGTCTTCCCGGTGCGCACGGCGCACCCTACGCGCGCTTAAGCCTGTGCGGGCGCGCCTTGTTTTGTTGGAGCGAGTCCATCCATGTCTGCCCAAGCGCTGAGTACCTACCGTAGCGCCATTCCCCCCGAGTGGGTGGATTACAACGGCCATCTGCGCGATGCCTTCTATCTGCTGATCTTCAGCTACGCCACCGACGCGCTTATGGACCACCTGGGCCTGGACGAGGCGGGGCGTGCCCGCAGCGGCCACACCCTGTACACCCTGGAGTGCCACCTCAACTACCTGGCCGAGATCAAGCTCGGTGCCGAGGTAGAGGTGCGCACCCAGTTGCTGGCGCATGACGGCAAGCGCCTGCACATCCACCACGGCCTCTACTACCCGGAGGGCGAGGAACTGCTCGCCGCCAGCGAGCAGATGCTGATGAACATCGACACTGCCGGCGGCCGCTCGGCCGCGTTCGACGAGCAGGTGCGGCAACGGCTGCTGGCGTTGGCGCAGGCCCATCGGAGCCTGCCCAGACCGCTGCATGTCGGCCGGGTCATAGCCTTGCCCCCGGCCAGGGCCTAGTGCCCGGCCGGCAGGCCAGGATGGCCTGGTGTGCGTCCCCCCATCCCTGACAACAATTTCGCGGGCCAGCATCCCGCAAGGAGACCGCCATGAATGCCGTAGACCCCTCGCTCCAGGCCGCACCCATCGCCGATTGGCGCACCTACCCGATCAGTGCCGATCTGGTCGGCCTCGACGCCACCCGCGACAGCCTGCAGGTCACCTGGAGCGATGGCCGGGTCAGTCCCTTCCACTACCAGTGGCTGCGCGACAACTGCCCCTGCAGCCAGTGCGTCTACGGCGTGACTCGGGAACAGCTGCTGGAGATCGTCGACGTGGCGGAGGAGCTGGCTCCGCAGCGGACCCGCATCGACGAGCAGGGCCATCTGCTGATCGACTGGCTGGGCGGTCACCACAGCCGCTTCCACCCCGGCTGGCTGCGGGCTCACGCCTATGACTCGGCATCGCGCGAAGAGCGCCAGGCGCAGCGTCCGCAACCGCAGCTGTGGGGCGCCGAACTGGCCGAGCAGTTGCCGCGCTTCGACTACCAGGCGGTGCTCGAGGATGACGCCACCCTGTTGCGCTGGTTGCTGGCGGTGCGCGATCTGGGCCTGACCCAGCTGCTGGCGGTGCCGGCCAGCGAGGGCGTTCTGCTCCGGCTCGCCAAGCGCATTTCCTTCATTCGCGAGAGCAACTTCGGCGTGCTGTTCGACGTGCAGTCCAAGGCCGATGCCGACAGCAACGCCTACACCGCCTTCAACCTGCCGCTGCACACCGACCTGCCGACCCGCGAGCTGCAGCCGGGCCTGCAGTTCCTGCATTGCCTGGTCAACGACGCGACGGGCGGCGAGAGCGTGTTCGTCGACGGGTTCGCCATCGCCGAGGCGCTGCACCAGGAGGCGCCCGAGCTGTTCGACATCCTGTGCACGACGCCGGTGGAGTTCCGCAACAAGAGCCGCACCAGCGATTACCGCTGCCTGGCACCGATCATCGCGCTGGATGCCGAGGGGCGGATCGGCGAGGTGCGCATGGCCAACTTCCTGCGCGGCCCGTTCGACGCGCCGGTCGAGCGCATGCCGGCGCTGTATCGTGCCTACCGGCGCTTCATCGCCCTGACCCGCGAGCCACGCTTTCGCCTGCAGCGCCGGCTCGAGGCCGGGCAGCTGTGGTGCTTCGACAATCGGCGGGTGATGCACGCGCGCAGCGAATTCGACCCGGCCAGCGGCGCGCGGCATTTTCAGGGCTGCTATGTCGACCGTGACGAGCTGCTGTCGCGGATCCGCGTGCTGCAGCGCTGATATACCCGAGATGCGCGGCGCTGCAGCGCGCCGCGCATGCCCGGCCTACTTCGGTCTGTAAGCGCAATACCCCGGCCGCGGGCCGACCTTGGGATGATGGCGGCAGGTGTCCGGGCGCTTGTCGTAGACGGTGCACAGGCGCGTCTTGCGATCGAGGAACAGGCAGTCGTTGTTGGACATGCGGGTCAGGGTAAAGATGCCCGACTTCTGGTTGAAGCGCTCGACCACGCCGTCCTTCTGCAGGCGCTTGGCGATGTTCTTCGGCGGCTCGCTGCGCTCGAACTCGTCCACCAGCTCCAGGCGGATCAGGTCGTTCAGGCGTACTTCCACGGGCAGGGTGCAGCAGCTGGACATGCAGCTGTGGCACATGTCGCTGCTGTATTTGGCCCAGGTTTCCAGGCGGTCGAGTTCGGCGGCGGCGATCAGGCGGGGCTTCATCATGGTCGGGTCATGGGCGGTCTGCGCCGCGCGGGTTGGGGGCGGCGATGATAGCGGGCGCGCCGCGTTTGTGAAGCACCGGCTGGCAGTTGGCTACTTTGCGTTGTGCCTGTGACCGCTGTGGCAGTCGTCTCCCTGGGTGTTGGCGAACGTGCCTCCTATACTGGGCGCACCTCGGCCTGCCAGGGATGCGAGGCGACTTCCTTATCGGAGCGGGACACACTGCATGCAATGGATCTTCATGCTGGTCGGCTTGGTACTCGGCGCTGGGGTCAGCGAATCCGTCACCGGCGCCATTCTCGGCGGCCTGCTCGGCCTGAGTCTGGGCCAGGCGCTGCGCCTGCACGGCCTGGAGCAGCGCAATGGGCAACTGGCCGCCCAGCTCAAGGACTTCGCCGAACGCTTCGAGCGCGGCACCAGCGCCATCCACGAGCGCCTGCTCAGGGTGGAGCAGGGCGAGCGGGGCGAACCGCAGATGCCGCCACCGGCCGAGCAGGCCTCACCCGTCGCGGCCGAGCTCAAGCCCGAACCGCCGCTCGAGCCGCTTGTGGCCGAGGCCACAACCGAGCAGGCGCCAGAGGCGGAGCTGGACTGGACGCTGGAGCCGGAAATCGAGGCGCCGCCGCCACAACCCGTCGAAGCGCCAGCGCCCGTAGCCGCGCAGGAGCCGCCTCCGGCGCCCCAGGCCGGCCCCTGGAAACCCCGCGAGCCGCGTGAGCCCAACCTGCTCGAACGCGGCTTCGCCGCCGCCAAGGCCTGGCTGCTGGGCGGCAACACCGTATTGCGGGTCGGTGTGGTGCTGCTGTTCCTCGGCCTGGCCTTCCTGCTGCGCTACGCCACCGAAGGCATCGAGGTGCCGGTCGAGCTGCGCTATATGGGCGTGGCGGCCAGCGCGCTGGCCCTGCTCGGCCTGGGCTGGTGGCTGCGCCTGCGCAATCCCGGCTACGCCCTGGTGCTGCAGGGCACCGGCATCGCCGTGCTGTACCTGACGGTATTCGCCGCCATGCGCCTGCATCCATTGCTCGACCCCGGCATGGCGCTGGGGCTGCTGGTGGCGGTAACGCTGTGCTCGGCCATCCTTGCCGTGCGGCAGAACGCCCTCGGCCTGGCCGCCGCGGCGGCGCTCGGCGGTTTCGCCGCGCCTATCCTGACTTCCACCGGCAGCGGCAACCATGTCGCGCTGTTCTCCTATTTCGCCCTGCTCAATGCCGGCATCTTCCTCATCGCCTGGTTCAAGGCCTGGCGCCTGCTCAACCTGATCGGCTTCGTCGGCACCTTCGGCATCGGTTTCGCCTGGGGCCTGCGCTCCTACACGCCGGAGCTGTTGTGGAGCACCCAGCCGTTCCTGGTCCTGTTCTTTTTGATGTACCTGGCCATCGGCCTGCTGTTCGCCCGGCGCAAGCTGCGCGAGGCGAGCGACGCCCCCGAGGAGCGCGACGCGCTGCTGCACTGGTCGGCGCGACGCGGCGACTATGTCGACGCCACCGCGCTGTTCGGCCCGCCGCTGATCGGCTTCGGCCTGCAGTTGGCGCTGGTGCGCCATATCGAGTTCGCCGCCGCGTTCAGCGCCCTCGGCCTCGGTCTGTTCTACCTGCTGCTGGCGCACCTGCTCAAGGCGCGTGCCGGGCATCGCGCGCTGCTACTGGTGGAGACCTGCCTGGCACTCGGTGTGGTGTTCGCCAGCCTGGCCATTCCCCTGGGCCTGGACGCGCGCTGGACCTCCGCGGCCTGGGCGGTGGAGGGCGCCGGCATCTTCTGGCTGGGGCTGCGCCAGGGGCGGCCGCTGGCCCGCGCCTTCGCCCTGCTGCTGCAACTCGGCGCGGCGCTGGCCTTCCTCCATGGCCTGGATGCCGGTTACGGCCGCCTGCTGGACGGCTCGCCGCTGGGCGCTTTGATGCTGGCTGCGGCGTTGCTGTTCAGCTACTGGCAGCTGCGCCGGGCACCGCAGGCCGCCAGCCCTTGGGAAAACCGCCTGCTGCCCTGGCTGGGCGTTGTCGGGCTGGCCTCCGTCTACCTGATCGCGCCGCTGCTGCTGGCCGCGCCGGGTACGGCCATCGCCTGGGCGCTGGCGGGGCTGGCCACCCTGCTGGTGGGGCTGCGTATCGGTGCGCGCAGCTTCGTGTTCAGCGCCTTCGCCATTCAACTGCTGGGCGGTCTGCTGTTTGTCGGCCAGATGGCGCTGGATGCGGCCTTCGGTCGCGGCGGTTTCGCCGCCGGCTGGCTGGGTCTGCTGGCCGCCTCGCTGCTCGGCTTCGGCCTGATCGCCGGCATGCTGCTGGCGGCGCGCGATCCGCAGATACGCGCCAGCCGCCGGCTGCTGACCGGGCTGTCGCTGGTGCTGCTGGCGGGGCTGGCATTCGTCAACCTGGCGGTGCTGTTCGTCCTGCCCTGGGTCGCCGCCGCGGCGGTGTGGGGCGGTACGGGCCTGCTGATCCTCTGGCTGGCGCTGTACCTGCAGCAGCGCGTGGCCTTCTACTTCAGCCTGGCGTTGCAGCTGTTCGCCGGCCTGGCCTTTCTCGCCGCCGGGCCGCTGCTGCTGGCGGGGCTGAGCGGCGCGGGGCTGACGCCGCTGGCGCATACCGGCTTCTGGACGCCGGCGGTGCTCGGCCTGGCCGCGCAGGTCGGCGCCTGGCGCCTGCAGGCCCTGGCGCGGCGCGAGGGTGCCGGCGGCATGAACGGCGTCAGCCTGCTGCGCCTGGGCCAGCTGCTGCTGGTCTGGGGCGCGGCCTGGTGGGCCCTGGCGCTGGCCAGCGAGGTGCTGCGCTTCGCCGCCCCGGCGTTGCAGACGGCCCTGTTGCTCGGTTCCGCAACCCTCAGCGTGGCCCTCTGGGGGCTGGTCGCCGCGCGCAGCCAGTGGCGCGAGCTGGCGCTGCTGTGCAGCCTGCTGGCGCCGCTGGGCGGGTTGATCCTGCTGCACGCCTGGCACGGCTGGTATCACCCGGCGGCGAACTTCGCCTGGCTGGCCTGGTTGGCTCTGTTCGCCGTGCATTTCCTCGTCCTGCGCCGGCTCGGCGCCCTGTTGCCAAGCCGGGCGGCGAGCGCGGCGCACGTGCTCGGCTGCTGGCTGCTGCTCGGGGTGCTGGCGCTGGAGCTGCGCTACCTGCTGCTGAGCCTGTCCGAGCACTACAACGCCTGGCGCTGGCTGGGCTGGGCGCTGCTGCCCACCGCCTACCTGTGGGCGATGGCGCTGCCGCGCGCCTGGCCCTGGCCGCTGTCGGCGCATGCCCGCGAGTACCGCCTGCTGGCCGCCGCGCCGCTGGCGCTGCTGATGCTGGGCTGGTTCTGGCTGGCCAACGCGCTCAGCGCCGGCGACGCCGAGCCGCTGGCCTACCTACCGCTGCTCAATCCGCTGGAGCTGGGCCTGTTGCTGGGCCTGGGCGCCCTGTTCGCCTGGGGCCGCTTCGCCCTGCCGCGTCTCGGCCTGGAGCCTGCGCGGGCGCTGCAGCTGACCCAGGGCGTGGCGGGGCTGTCGCTGTTCGCCCTGTTGACGGTGATGGTGATGCGTAGCGCCCATCACTGGGGCGGTGTGTCCTGGCAGACGTCAGCGTTGTTCGACTCGATGCTGGTGCAGGCCGGGCTGTCCATCGTCTGGACCCTGATCGCCCTGGCGCTGATGCTCTTCGGCCATCTGCGGGTACGCCGCGAACTGTGGCTGGTCGGCGCGGCGCTGATCGCCGTGGTGGTGGCCAAGCTGCTGTTCGTCGAGCTGGGTAACCGCGGCGGCCTGGAGCGCATCGTGTCCTTTATCGGGGTCGGCGTGCTGCTGCTGGTGGTGGGCTATTTCGCCCCCTTGCCGCCGCGCCAGGCCGAACCACCTTCCAGCAACGAGCAACCACCCTCGGCCCACAAGGAGCCCGCCGCCTGATGCGCATCCGTCCGTTTCTACTGCTGGCCCTGCTGCTGGGCGGCGCCGTACAGGCCGCCGAGCGCCCGCAGGACTTCCGCCAGACGCTGCCGCTGCAGCTGTCCGGCGAGGGCCCCTGGTATCGCCTCGAGCTGCCCATCGCCGCGCACCTGGCCGCGCGCCACGGCGACCTGCGCGATCTGCGGGTGTTCGACGCCGGCGGCCAGGCGCAGGCCTATGCGCTGATTCCCGGGCGCAGCGAGACCCTGGAGCACGAGCAGGAACACGGCGTGCGCTGGTTCCCCCTGCACGGCCGGGCCGATGCCGCGCAGGCGCCGGCGCTGCGGGTCGAGCGCAGCACCACGGGCACCCTGATCGAGCTGCGCGGCGAGTCCGCTGCCGAACCGGACCAGCAACTGCGCGGCTGGCTGCTCGACGCCAGCGCCATCGACGCCCCATTGGTGCGCCTGACCCTTGACTGGAGCGGCGGCGAGGAGGGCTTTCAGCGCTTCGCCATCGAGGCCAGCGACGACCTGCAGCACTGGCGCGACTGGGGCGAGGGGCAGCTGGCGCGGCTGAGTTTCGCCGCCGAGCGCATCGACCAGCGCCAGGTCGAGCTGCCGGGCCAGCGCGCTCGCTACCTGCGCCTGCTCTGGCGCAGCCCGCAGCAGGCGCCGCAGCTGGAGGCGGTGACCCTGCGCAGCCGCCGGCAGGACCATCAGCCGGCGCCGCTGGTGTGGTCCGAGCCGCTGCCGGCGCAGCGCGCTGGCGACGGTCAGTACCAGTGGCAGCTGCCGCTGGCCCTGCCGCTGGAGCGTCTGCGCCTGCCGCTGGAGCAGGCCAATACCCTGGCGCCGCTGCGCTTCGAGGCGCGCGCGAGCGAGCAGGGGCCCTGGCGCCCGCTGGTCAGCGGCCTGCTCTACCGCCTGCCGGAGAACGGCCGCGAGGTGCGTCACGAGGAGCTGGCGCTGCCGGGCTGGCCGGTGCAGCAGTTACGCCTGCACCTGGATGCCCGCGGCGGCGGCCTGGGCGAAGCGGCGCCACGTTTGCAGCTGGCGCTGCGCGCGACCCAGCTGGTGTTCCTCGCCCGCGGCGAGCCGCCGTACCGGCTGGCGCTGGGCCACGCCGGCGCGCAGTCGGCGGCGCTGCCGCTGGCCAGCCTGATCCCCGGCTACAAGCCCGAGCGTCTGGCCGGATTGGGACGTGCCGAGCTGGGCGAGCTGGCCAGCCAGGTGCAGCCGGCGAGCGGCGAGCCGCCACGCGACTGGCAGCGCTTCGGACTTTGGGCTGTACTGCTGCTGGGAGTTGGGTTGCTGGCAGCGATGGCCGCCAGCCTGCTGCGTCGTCCGCCAAACGCCTGAGAGTGCGTGCGGAGCGAACAAACCCCTGTTGCAGCAGGGGTTTTGCAGTATCTTAGGCGCCCTGCGCCGAACCAGGAGTTGAGGTCAGGAAGGCCCTTGCGTATTTCGATTCGCGTCATCGCCCCGTTGTCGTATGCCGTCGCCCCAACGCGCGGCGAGGCGTTCGTTTCCCCGCTGCAGCCGCTGTGGAGAAGGTGCTGATGCAGGCCTGCCTGGCCTCTGCCTGGAGCCTGTCGCCGCCGGTGCTGATGACCCTGCTGGTGTGCTTCGGGGTGATCCTGCTGGCGCACTGGGTGACCCGCCAGCGCGACTTTCCCGGACGCGACAGCTTTATCCTGCTGCACCTGGCCAGCCTCTGGTGGATGGCCGCCGCGGCGCTGGAGATGAGCTTTTTCGCCGCCGAATGCAAGATGTTCTGGGCCAGCATGGCCTGGCCGGGCATCGTCTCCACGCCGACCTTCTGGGCGGTGTTCCTCTGGCAATACGTCAACAGCATGCGCACGCCGCTGGCGCGCCGCAGCATCCTGGGGCTGAGCCTGGTGCCGCTGCTGGTCTGGGCCCTGGCCCTGAGCAATCCCTGGCACGGCCTGTTCTACGGCGCCGGCAGCGCGCCGATCGACGCCAGCCCGGGGGCGCCGGTGCGCTATCAGCACGGGCCGCTGTTCTACGCCACGGCGGTCTACGTCTACCTGTTCATGGCCTTCTGCATGGGCGTGGTGACCCGCGCCGCGGCGCTCAGCCAGGGTCTGCACCGCCGTCACTACCTGGCGTTCGTGCTGGTCACCGCGGTGCCCTGGGTGGCCAACGTCGGCTACGTGGTGTTCGGCTGGACCCTGTTCGGCTTCGATCCCACGCCCTTCAGCTTCGCCTTCACCCTGGGGGCTTTCTCTTGGCTGATCGTCGGCGTGCGCTTGTTCGACCTGCTGCCGGTGGCCCGTCACCTGCTGCTCGAGGCGCTGCTCGACCCGGTGCTGGTGGTCGACCCGCGTGGGCGGGTGATCGAGGCCAATCCGGCGGCGCTCAAGCTGGCCGGCCTGCAGCAGGGCTGGCAGGGGCGCGAGCTGGGCGACTGGCCGGTGTTCGGCGCCGACCTGCAGCAGCTGCTCGATGAACAGGCCGGCGCCGACCCGAGCTTGCCGCTGACCCTGACCAGCGCGGCGCGCTACTACGAGGTGCGCGTGCGCGCCATCGAGCGCGCCACCCGCCACGGCCCGGTGCTGCTCGGCCATATGCTCTACGTGCGCGACGTCACCCAGCGCCAGCTCAGCGAGCTCAAGCTGGCCGAGGCCCTGGCCCTCAGCGAGGAGCGCCTGCGCACCATCAGCAGCCTGCACGAGCAGTTGCGCGAGCAGGCCCTGTGCGATCCGCTCACCGGGCTGTACAACCGTCGCTACCTGGACGAGTTCTTCGCCCGCGAACTGTCCCGCGCCCAGCGCGAGCAGGTGCCGCTGGCCGTGGCGCTGATCGACCTCGACCACTTCAAGCGGCTCAACGACGAATGCGGCCACCTGGTCGGCGACGACGTGCTCAAGTCGGTGGCCCAGCACCTGCTGGACAACCTGCGCAGCACCGACGCGGTGTTCCGCATCGGCGGCGAGGAGTTCCTGCTGATTCTGCCGGGGCTGGATGCGGCGGCCGCGACCAGCCGGATGGAGTCGCTGCGCGCGCAACTGGCGCAGATCGGTCAACCGACGCGCATCGGCGCGCTGCCGGTAACCCTGTCCGCCGGCATCGCCCTGTGGCCGGACCATGGCGAAGGGCTCGATGGCCTGCTGCAGGCCGCCGACGTGGCGCTCTACACGGCCAAGCGCAACGGCCGCAACCGGGTGCAGCTGGCCGCCACCGGCTGAGTGCAATCGCCGCCGGATAGGTGTTTTTCGCCGCAACAGTCGCTACATTTGCTGGGCAGTTCATACCAACAACAATAAGGACTCGCCATGAAACGCCTTCTAACCCCGCTGGCGGCCGCCTGCCTGCTGGCCAGTGCCACCCCGCTTTGTGCCGCGCCCTACAGCGGCCTTTATGTATTCGGCGACAGCCTCAGCGATGCCGGCTGGTTCGCCGACCCCGATGGCCCCGCGGGCGCCACCACCCGTTTCACCAACCGCGTCGGGCCGACCTACCAGGATGGCAGCGGCGAAATCTTTGGTCCGGTGGCGCCCATGTTGCTGGGCGATGCGCTCGGCCTCGGCGGCCTGGGCCCGGCCAACTCGACCGAGGGCGGCAACAACTGGGCGGTCGGCGGTTACCGCACCGACGAGATTCTCGGCACCATCAGCGGCCCCGGCGGT
Organism: Pseudomonas sp. PL-6; assembly: GCF_054110165.1. NCBI lineage: Bacteria > Pseudomonadati > Pseudomonadota > Gammaproteobacteria > Pseudomonadales > Pseudomonadaceae > Pseudomonas > Pseudomonas sp. PL-6. The sequence goes on from NZ_CM134189.1 coordinate 476,161, forward strand.
TATCTGGCCTCCACCGGCGGGCGTGCCGACCCCAACGCGCTGTACTACCTGACCGGCGGCGGCAACGACTTCCTCCAGTTCCGCGTGGTCGACACCGCCAGCGCCCAGGCTGCCGCGGGGCGTCTGGTCGACAGCGTGGAAACGCTGCAGCAGGCCGGGGCGCGCTACATCATGGTCTGGTTGCTGCCGGACATCGGCCTGACGCCGAACTTCTTCGGCGGCGGCCTGCAGGATCTGGTGACCTCGCTCGGCGCCGACTTCAACGACGAGCTGGTGCTGCAGCTGGCCACGGTCGATGCCAACGTGATTCCGCTGAACATCCCGCTCAATCTCGCCGAGATCCTCAGCGATCCGGGGCGTTACGGCCTGGTCGCCGATCGCGACACGGTGATCGGCACCTGCTTCGACGGTTGCAGCAATCCCAACCCGATCTATGGCCTCAACGGCAGCAATCCCGATCCGACCAAGCTGCTGTTCAACGACAGCGTGCACCCGACCATCGCCGGCCAGCGGCTGATCGCCGACTACGCCTATTCGCTGCTCGCCGCGCCCTGGGAGCTGACCCTGCTGCCGGAGATGGCCCTGGGCACCCTGCGCGGCCATCAGGATCAGCTGCGCGCCCAGTGGTTGGCCGACTGGGAGGCCTGGCAAGGCGTCGGCCAGTGGCGCACCTTCGTCAACGGCGGCGGCCAGCGCCTGGATTACGACCTACACGGCGGCGATGCCGATGGCAACGGCTACAGCCTCAACTTCGGCGCCAGCTACCGCCTCGACGAGGCCTGGCGCCTGGGCCTGGCGGCCGGGCTCTACCAGCAGAGCCTGGAGGCCGGCGCGGCGGATTCCGACTACGACCTGCGCAGCTACATCGGCACCGCGTTCGCCCAGTACCAGCACAACCGCTGGTGGGGCGATCTGGCCGCCAGCGCCGGTCACCTGGATTACCACGACCTCAAGCGCCAGTTCGCCATCGGGCCGTCCACCAACTCGGAGAAGGGCGATACCGACGGCCAACTCTGGGCCTTCAGCGGTCGTTTCGGCTACGACATCGCCCAGCCGGGCAGCCAGTGGCACCTGAGCCCCTTCGTCAGCGCCGACTACGTGCATATCGACGTGGACGGCTATGCCGAGGACGGCCAGCGCTCCACGGCACTGAGTTATGACGACCAGGAGCGCAAGTCCCGGCGCCTCGGCTTCGGCTTCCAGGGGCTGTACGACCTGACGCCGCAGACCCGCCTGTTCGGCGAGTTGGCCATGGAGCGCGAATACGAGGACGACGCCAGCGAGGTGCGCATGAGCCTCAACAGTCTGCCGGGGATCGACTTCGAGCTGCCCGGTTATCAGCCGGACGATCGCAGCCTGCGCGGTCACCTGGGCGTCAGCCACAGCCTGGGCAATGGCCTGTCGTTGCGCGGCAGCTACAGCTACCGGCATGCCGACGACGAAGTCCAGCACGGCCTGAACCTGGCGCTGTCGCTGGATCTCTAGTCGCTCCCGCCGCTGCCCGCGCGCGCCGGCGGCGCGCGCGGGCATATGGCCAGCTGCACGTTCCGTCAGTTTCTCGGCTTTCGCCGCGGCCGCGGGGAGGCGGCCGCGCCGCGAACGGGTTAAACTGCGCGCGATTTTTTCCCTTTCCGGAGCCGTCCATGTCCCGCGTCACCCTGAGCCGCTACCTGATCGAGCAGACTCGCAGCCACAACACCCCGGCCGATCTGCGTTTCCTCATCGAAGTCGTGGCGCGTGCCTGCAAGGCGATCAGCCATCAGGTGTCCAAGGGCGCCCTCGGCGGCGTGTTGGGTAGCCTCGACAGCGAGAACGTGCAGGGCGAGGTGCAGAAGAAGCTCGACGTGCTGTCCAACGAGATCCTCCTGGAAGCCAACGAGTGGGGCGGCCACCTGGCCGGCATGGCCTCCGAGGAAATGGACAACGCCTACCAGATTCCCGGCAAGTACCCCAAGGGCGCCTACCTGCTGGTGTTCGACCCGCTGGATGGCTCCAGCAACATCGACGTCAACGTCTCGGTCGGCACCATCTTCTCGGTGCTGCGCTGCCCGGATCGCAACGGCGACACCGGCGACCTCGGCGAGGATGCCTTCCTCCAGCCGGGCACCCAGCAGGTGGCCGCCGGCTACGCCATCTACGGCCCGCAGACCATGCTGATGCTGACCCTGGGCGACGGCGTCAAGGGCTTCACCCTGGACCGCGAGCTGGGCTCCTTCGTGCTCACCCACGACAACATCCGGGTGCCGGAGGCGACCAAGGAGTTCGCCATCAACATGTCCAACCAGCGCCACTGGGAAGCCCCGGTGCAGCGTTACGTGTCCGAGCTGCTGGCCGGCGAGACCGGGCCGCTGGGCAAGAACTACAACATGCGCTGGATCGCCTCGATGGTGGCCGACGTGCACCGCATCCTCACCCGCGGCGGCGTGTTCATGTACCCGCGCGACGCCCGCGAGCCGGAAAAGCCCGGCAAGCTGCGCCTGATGTACGAGGCCAACCCGATGTCGATGATCATCGAGCAGGCCGGCGGCGCTGCCACCAACGGCACCCAGCGCATCCTCGACATCCAGCCGGAATCCCTGCACCAGCGCGTGGCGGTGTTCCTCGGCTCGAAGGAAGAAGTGCTGCGCGTCACCGCCTACCACCGCGGCTGATCCCGTGCAGCCCTGGCAGCCGTTGCTCGACTGGTGGTTCGGCGCGGCCCCCGGCAGCGCCGGCGAGGTGGCGGCGGCGCGCCAGGGGCTGTGGTTCGGCAAGCGTGACAGCCAGGACGAAGAGGCCCGCGAGCGCTTCGCCGCGCTGGTCGAACAGGCCCTGGCCGGCGAGCTGCAGGGCTGGCAGGCCACGGCGCCGGGCTGGCTGGCCAGGCTGATCCTGCTCGACCAGCTGCCGCGGATGATCTTTCGCGACACCCCGCGCGCCTTCGCCGGCGACCCGCTGGCCCGGGCGCTGCTGCAGCAAGGGCTTGAACAGGGCCTGGATCGCCAGTTGACGCTTATCGAGCGGGTCTTTGCCTATATCGTCTTCGAACATGCCGAGGACCTGGCCCTGCAGGATCGCGCCGTCGAGTTGTTTCGCGGCTTGCACGAGCAGGCGGCTGCGGACGAGCGCAGCCTGTTCGCCGGTTTTCTCGACTTCGCCGAGCGCCATCGGCGGGTAATCGCGCGCTTCGGCCGCTTCCCCCATCGCAACCTCATCCTCGGCCGCGTTTCGAGCGACGAAGAGCAGGCCTTCCTGCGGGAACCCGGCTCACGTTTCTGAACTCCAATTGGGCACGTTGCGGCCTGCTATGCCAAGCTTGTCGCGTCCATGTCCTCCAGGAGTTTCATCCATGTCGATGCGTGTCGTCGCGCTGCTCGCCTGCTGCCTGCTGGCCGCCTGCAGCAAGGTCAACCAGGAAAACTACGCCAAGCTCAAGGCCGGCATGAGCAAGGACGAGGTGGAAAGCCTGCTCGGCGCGCCGGGCGAGTGCGCCGGTGCCCTGGGCATGTCCAGCTGCACCTGGGGCGACGACAAGAGCTTCATCAGCGTGCAGTACGCCGGCGACAAGGTGCTGATGTTCTCCGGCAAGGGCCTCAAGTAAAGGGAGTCAGCATGCGTTCGATCATGCTTGCCAGCGCGCTGCTCGCGCTCGTCGGTTGTGCCAACTCGGGCACCGGCCACATTCCTCCGGAGCCGCCGCAAACCATGCAGGTCGACCTGCAGCGCTACCAGGGCACCTGGTACGAGCTGGCGCGGCTGCCGATGTTCTTCCAGCGCAATTGCGTGCAGTCCGAGGCGCATTACCGCCTGCGTGACGACGGCCGTATCGAGGTGACCAACCGCTGCCGTGATGACGACGGCGAGTGGCAGGAGGTTCGGGGCGTTGCCGAAGCGCAAGTCGAGGGCCGTACCGACAAGCTCTGGGTGCGCTTCGACAACTGGGCCAGCAAGCTGCTGCCGATCAAGGGCGACTACTGGGTGCTGTACCGCGATGACGACTACCGCGTCGCGCTGGTCGGCCATCCCGAGCGCGACTACCTCTGGCTGCTGTCGCGCACCCCGCAAGTGGACGCCGCCACCCGCGACAAGCTGCTCGCCGTGGCGCGCGAGCAGGGTTACGACACCGCCGAGCTGATCTGGCGCCAGGCCGACTAGGGGCCTGCCGGGCTACTCCCAGTCCAGCCGCGCCAGCCTCCATTGGTCATCTTCCAGCCACCATTCCAGCTGCACCGCATAGTGCCGCGCGCTGTCGGGGATCAAGCCCTCGGCGCCGCTCAGGCCGACCTGGGCCTGGGTATGACCCTTGCTGGCGATCGCGGCATCGATCCAGCTGTTCTTGCCCAGGGCGATCACCTGGATGTTCTTGTGGCGCAGGAACAGCAGGGTCATGGTGCGCTTGGCCCACTCGCGGTCCAGTTCCTGGCGGGCGAGGAAGTCGGGGTGCAGCTGCGCCATCACCGCGCCGGTGTCCTTGGCTTCGATATTGTCCTGCAACTGCTGCACGGCCGCTTCCAGCGCCGCCTGCGGGTCGTCCTTGCCGCCACAACCGCCCAGCAGCAGGGCGAAAAACAGCGCCAGGGGCCAGGTCGGAACGCGTATCGGCATGCTGAAACTCCTTTTTCATGGTTATGATGCCCGGCAGAGCGGAACACGGCAGTTGTAGCCCATCGAGCCAGGAGCCCCACCATGCAGACTTTGTATCCGGAGATCAAACCCTACGCCCGCCACGAGCTGGCGGTCGAGCCGCCTCATGTCCTCTACGTGGACGAGAGCGGGTCGGCGGACGGGTTGCCGGTGCTGTTCATCCATGGCGGGCCCGGCGCCGGTTGCGATGCTGCCAGCCGCCGCTACTTCGATCCCAACCACTACCGCATCGTCACCTTCGACCAGCGCGGCTGCGGCCGCTCGACGCCGCACGCGAGCCTGGAGGGCAACAGCACCCAGGCGCTGATCGGCGATATCGAACGTATCCGCGAGCACCTGGGGATAGACAAGTTCGTGCTGTTCGGCGGCTCCTGGGGCTCGACCCTGGCGCTGGCCTACGCCCAGGCGCATCCGCAGCGGGTGCACGGGCTGATCCTGCGCGGCATCTTCCTGTGCCGGCCGCAGGAGTTCCACTGGTTCTATCAGGAGGGCGCCAGCCGCCTGTTCCCCGACTACTGGGAGGACTACCTCGCGCCGATCCCGGCGGAGGAGCGCGGCGACCTGATGCAGGCCTTCTACAAGCGCCTCACCGGCGCCGACCAGATCGCCCAGATGCACGCGGCCAAGGCCTGGTCGACCTGGGAGGGGCGCACCGCTACCCTGCGCCCCAACCCGCAGGTGGTCGAGCGCTTCAGCGAGGCCCACCGCGCGCTGTCGATCGCCCGCATCGAGTGCCATTACTTCGTCAACCAGGCCTTCCTCGAGCCCGATCAGCTGCTGCGCGACATGCCGAAGATCGCCCACCTGCCGGGCATCATCGTGCACGGTCGCTACGACGCCATCTGCCCGCTGGACAACGCCTGGGCGCTGCACCAGGCCTGGCCCAACAGCGAGCTGCAGATCATCCGCGACGCCGGCCACTCGGCGGCCGAGCCGGGCATCACCGACGCCCTGGTGCGCGCCGCCGAGCAGATGGCCCGGCGCCTGCTCGACCTGGCCCCGGACGAAGCATGAAGGCGCTGATCCAGCGCGTCAGCGCCGCGCGGGTGGAAGTGGCGGGCGAGGTGGTCGGCGCCATCGACCGGGGCCTGCTGGCGCTGGTCGGCGTCGAGCCGCAGGACGATGCCGCCAGCGTCGCCAAGCTGTTGCACAAGCTGCTCAACTACCGGGTGTTCGGCGACGAGGCCGGCAAGATGAACCTGTCGCTGACGGACGTGCAGGGCGGCCTGCTGCTGGTATCGCAGTTCACCCTGGCCGCCGACACCAAGAGCGGCCTGCGCCCGAGTTTCTCCAGCGCCGCAGCGCCGGCCCAGGGCCAGGCCCTGTTCGAGCTGCTGCTCGAACAGGCGCGGGCGCAGCATGCGCAGGTCGCCAGCGGCCGCTTCGGCGCCGCGATGCAGGTGCATCTGGTCAACGATGGGCCGGTGACCTTTCTCCTCGAGAGCTGAACGGCTGCGGCCAGTGCAGCCACTCGGCGGCATACAGCGTCCAGAGGATGATCAGCGGCTGGAACGGCAGGCGCAGCCAGTAGTACCACTGCACGCTGGGCAGGCCGTCGACCTGCAGGCCATGCAGGGCGTTGTGCAGGTTGGCCGGAAACACGCAGACGAAGTACAGCGCCAGCAGTCCCCCCGCCAGCCTGCGCGTGCGCGGCCAGAGCAGGCCGAGTGCGCCAGCGATCTCGCAGGTGCCGGTCAGCAGTACCAGCTCCAGGTGCCAGGGCAGGTAGGGCGGCATCATCGCCAGGTAGCGTGCCGGAGTCAGCCAGTGATCCACGCCGATCAGCAGCAGGGCCAATGCCAGGGCCAGGCGCATTCGCGTCGGCCAGCTTGTCGGTCCGGGGAGACCCAGGCGCACGGGTACTGCGGCGAGCAGGCTGAAAACCAGCAACAGGGCAACGAATAGCATGAGGGTTCCTCCGAGCGGAGCTGGTGCCCGTTGCCCGCTGTGGGCATGATGTGGGCGTTGCCAACATATTAGAGGGGATGTTGCTGGTGTCAACATGTGAAGAAGAGGGCGTTCGCGCCTATCACCATGGCGATTTGCGCTGCGCTCTGCTGGCGGCGGCCGGCGAGCTGCTGGACGAGGGTGGCGCGGCTGCGATCAGCTTGCGCGAGGTGGCGCGCCGGGCCGGGGTTTCGCATAACGCGCCCTATCGGCATTTTGCCGATCGCGATGCCTTGCTGGCAGCGCTGGCCGCCGAGGGGTTCGCCGAACTGAGTCGGCGCATGGCGCTGCTGCCGGCATCGCGCCTGCAGGCATTGGGGCAGTGCTACGTGGCCTTCGCCCTGGAGCAGCCGGGGCGTTTCGCCCTGATGTTCGGCGGCGTGGCAGACAAACGGCGCTACCCGCAGTTGCAGCAGGCGGCGCAAGCCCTCTACCGCCAGCTCGGGGCCAGCGTGCAGGCCGTGGCGCCAGGCCAGGACCTGGCGACCGCCAGCCTGGCGGCCTGGAGCCTGGTGCATGGGCTGGCGCAACTGCTGCTGGACGACCAGCTACCCGGACAGGACGCAGAGGCCGCCGCCCAGGCGGTGACCGGGTTGTTCGTCGCCGGATTGGGGGGCGCCTAGCCTGTCGCGATCATTCGGGATGGGCGCGGGTTCAGAACAGCCGCGCCAGCAGCGCCGGTACCGCCGTTTCCACCCGCAGGATGCGCTCGCCGAGTTGCACCGGTTGCAGGCCCGCGGCCTGGCCCAGCAGCGCCACCTCGTAGGGGATCCAGCCGCCTTCCGGGCCTATGGCCAGGGTCACCGGGCCTGAAACCGCGCGCGGGCAGGGCGGATGGTCGCCGGGATGGCCGACCAGGCCGAGCGTGCCGGCGGCAAGCAGAGGCAGACGATCCTCGACGAAGGGCTTGAAGCGCTTTTCGATCAGCACCTCGGGCAGCCGGGTGTCGCGCGCCTGCTCCAGGCCGAGGATCAGTTGCTCGCGGATGGCTTCGGGTTCGAGGAAGGGGGTCTGCCAGAAGCTCTTTTCCACCCGGTAGCTGTTGACCAGCACCAGGCGCGGCACGCCCATGGCGGCAATGGTCTGTAGCACGCGCTTGAGCATCTTCGGCCTGGGCAGGGCCAGTACCAGAGTCAGCGGCAGCTTGGCCGGCGGCGCCTGGGTGAGGGCAACCTGCAGTTCGGCGTGCTCATCGTCCAGGGCCAGCAGCCGGCCCTCGCCCATCTGCCCGCCGAGGCGGCCGACGCGCAGGCGGTCGCCAGCGGCGGCGCGGTGTACTTCGTGCAGGTGCTTGAGACGGCGGCCGGTCAGGCGGGCACGGTCGGCGCCGATGAAGTCGGCGTCCTCCAGCAGCAGCAGGTTCACGGCAGCGGCGCGGGCGGCTGGTCTTCGGGCTTGGCCTCGTCCTCGGCGTCGGCCTGGGCTTCGCTGCGCTGCTTGACCAGGCTGCCGGCCAGCACGCCGGCCTCGAACAGCAGCCACATCGGCACCGCCAGCAGAGTCTGCGAGAACACGTCCGGCGGGGTCAGCACCATGCCGACCACGAAGCAGCCGACTATCACATAGGGGCGGCTCTTGCGCAGGGTGGCGACGTCGACGATGCCGACCCAGATCACCAGGAAGGTGGCGATGGGAATCTCGAAGGCCACGCCGAAGGCGAAGAACAGGGTGAGCACGAAGTCCAGGTACTGGCCGATGTCGGTCATCATCGCCACCCCTTCCGGGGTCACGCTGGCGAAGAAGCCGAACATGATCGGGAACACCACGAAGTAGGCGAAGGCCATGCCGGCGTAGAACAGCAGGATGCTGGAAATCAGCAGCGGCACGGCGATGCGCTTCTCGTGGCTGTACAGCCCCGGCGCGATGAAGCCCCAGGCCTGATGCAGGATCACCGGCATGCCGAGAAACAGCGCGCACATCAGGGTCAGCTTGAACGGCGTGAGGAAGGGCGAGGCGACGCCGGTGGCGATCATCGTCGCGCCTTCCGGCAGGTAGGCGCGCAGCGGCGCGGCGACCAGGGCGTAGATGTCCTGGGCGAAGTAGAACAGCCCGGCGAAGATCAGCAGGATGATCACCACGCAGCGCAACAGGCGCGCGCGCAGCTCGGTCAGGTGCGAGACCAGGGGCATTTCCTGGTCGGCGTCCGGGTGTCGGCTCATGGCTGGCGTGGGGTGTCCTGGCTGGTGGGCGCCGGCTCTGGCTTGGCGGGCTCGCTGGCAGGCTTGGCGGCAGGGTCGAGGATCTCCTGCTTCATCGCCTTCATTTCTCGCTCCAGTTCGAGGATCTGCTCGTTATGCAGCTGGCGGCGGATTTCGTCGGCACCGATCTCGCGTTCCACCTCCGCCTTGATCGCGCTGAAGCTGCGCTTGATCCGGCCGATCCACAGGCCGGCCGTGCGCACCGCGCCGGGCAGGCGCTCGGGGCCGAGCACCACCAGGGCGACCAGGGCCACCAGTAGCAGTTCGCTGAAACCGACGTCGAACATGGCTCAGTCTTTCTTCGCCGGCTCTTCGACCTTGCGCGCCTGGGCGTCGATGGTCTGCCCCTTGGGCTCTTCCACCGCCGGTTTCTCGGCTTCGCCGTTGTCCATCGACTTGCGGAAGCCCTTGATCGCGTCGCCCAGGTCCGAGCCCAGGCTCTTCAGGCGCTTGGTGCCGAACAGCATGACCACGATGAGCAGGATGATCAGGAGTTGCCAGATGCTGATGCCACCGAATCCCATGATGCGTTCTCCGTTGTGAGAGGTTGTTCAGTTTTGCGGTCGCGCGGCTTTTTCCGCGTGGCCGGAGAGGCCGAAGCGCCGCTCCAGTTCGTCCAGCACGGCCTGCGGGTGCTGGCCGAGGGCGGCGAGCACCACCAGGCTGTGGAACCACAGGTCGGCGGTTTCGTAGATCAGGTCGCTGCAGTCGCCGCTGGCGGCGGCGTCCTTGGCGGCGAGGATGGTTTCCACCGACTCCTCGCCGAGCTTCTCGAGAATCTTGTTCAGGCCCTTGTGATACAGGCTGGCGACGTAGGAGCTGTCGGGGGCGGCGCCCTTGCGCGCCTCCAGCACCTCGGCCAGGCGGCTCAGGGTGTCACTCATGGCGGTGTCCTGCGTGATAGATGGCGTGCGGGTCTTTGCGCACGGCGTCGACGATTTTCCAGCCGCCGTTTTCATAGACGCGGTAGAAGCAGCTCTCGCGCCCGGTGTGGCAGGCGATGCCGCCGAGCTGTTCGACCATCAGCACGATTACGTCGGCGTCGCAGTCCAGGCGCAGCTCGTGCAGCTTCTGCACGTGGCCGGATTCCTCGCCCTTGCGCCACAGCTTGCCGCGCGAGCGTGACCAGTAGATGGCGCGCTGCTCACTCACGGTCAGGGCGAGGGATTCGCGGTTCATCCAGGCCATCATCAGGATGCGGCCGCTCTGGTGATCCTGGGCGATGGCCGGGACCAGGCCGTCTTCGTTCCAGTGGATTTCGTCGAGCCAATCGTTCATCGGGATTCCGTGTCTGCTGCGCCGGGCCGCGGCCCGTCAATACGCCAAGTGTGCCAGTGCGGCGGCCGACTGGCTATCGGCGCAGCACCAGATAGAGCCCGCCGCCGAGCATCAACCAGGCCGGCCAGGCCGCCAGCAGCGGCGCCAGGCCCTGCACCGCGCCGGCGCCGATCAGCGCCGCGCCGAGCAGGCGCAGCGGCCACTGCCCGTTGGTCGGTTGTGGTGCCTGCGGCGCCGGCTGTTGCAGGCGCTCCAGGGCGTCGCGGGCGATCTGCGACAGGTGCGGCACCTGCTCGGCCTGCTGCTGCAGGTTGCGCAGCAGGTGCAGCGGGCTGACCCGCTCGCGCATCCAGCGTTCGAGGAAGGGCTGCGCGGTGCTCCACAGGTCCAGGTCCGGGTACAGCTGGCGACCCAGGCCCTCGATGTTCAGCAGGGTCTTTTGCAGCAGCACCAGCTGCGGCTGCACTTCCATGTTGAAGCGCCGCGCGGTCTGGAACAGGCGCAGCAGCAGCTGCCCGAAGGAAATTTCCTTCAGCGGCCTCTCGAAGATCGGCTCGCACACGGTGCGGATCGCCGCCTCGAATTCGTTGACCTTGGTATCGGCCGGCACCCAGCCGGAATCGATGTGCAGCTGCGCCACCTTGCGGTAGTCGCGCTTGAAGAAGGCGATCAGGTTGCGCGCCAGGTAGTCCTGGTCCTCGTCGGTGAGGCTGCCGATGATGCCGCAGTCGATGGCGATGTACTGCGGGCTCCAGGGCGTGCGGGTGCTGACGAAGATGTTGCCGGGGTGCATGTCGGCGTGGAAGAAGCTGTCGCGAAACACCTGGGTGAAGAAGATTTCCACGCCGCGCTCGGCCAAGAGCTTCATGTCGGTGCGCTGGTCGGCCAGGGTCGCCAGGTCGGTCACCGGGATGCCGTAGATGCGCTCCATCACCAGCACCTGCGGGCGGCACAGGTCCCAGTACACCTGTGGCACGTAGAGCAGCGGCGAGCCGTCGAAGTTGCGCTTGAGCTGGCTGGCATTGGCCGCTTCGCGCAGCAGGTCGAGCTCGTCGTAGATGGTCTTCTCGTAGTCGCCGACCACCTCTACCGGGCGCAGGCGGCGGGCGTCGGCCGAGGCCTGCTCGGCGATGCGGGCGAGCAGGAACAGCCAGGCCAGGTCCTGGCGGATCACCGGCTTGAGCCCGGGGCGGATCACCTTGACCACCACCTCTTCACCGCTTTTCAGCTGCGCGGCGTGCACCTGGGCCACCGAGGCGGAGGCCAGCGGCTGGCTGTCGAAGCGGGCGAACAGCTCGCCCACCGGCGCGCCGAGCTGGCCTTCGATCAGGGCGATGGCCTGGGCTTCGGGGAAGGGCGGCACCTGATCCTGCAGGCGCGCCAGCTCGTCGGCGATGTCCGGCGGCAGCAGGTCGCGGCGGGTGGAGAGCAGCTGGCCGAACTTGATAAAGATCGGCCCCAAATCTTCCAGAGCCAGGCGCAGACGCGCGCCGCGCGACAGTTGCAGCGGCTTGCGCGGCAGCCAGCGCCAGGGCAGCAGCCAGCCCAGGGCGCGCAGCCACACCGGCAGCGGCAGTGCCAGCAGCAGCTCGTCCAGCTGGTAGCGGACGATCACGCGCTGGATGCGCAGCAGGCGGCGAACGGCGAGTAGTTTCATGCGTCGGGCTTAGGTCGTGAGGCGAGGCGCTCGATGCGCGCCTCGAGGCGGTCGAGGGCGAGCTTGAGCTGGTCCAGTTCGGCGAAGCGCACCTCGGCCTCGCGCTGGCCGACCAGGCTGCGCGATTCTTCGGCGAGGTAGTCGGCCAGGTCCTGCTTGAGGCTGGCGGCGCCATTCGCCGCGAGGTTCACCCGGCTGCGCAGATGGCCGGCGAGCAGGGGGCTGGCGACTGGGCCGAGCCAGCGCGACAGTTCGTATTCCCAGTCCAGCTCCAGGTCCTGGAGGATGCCGGCCAGCTCCAGCAGCACCGCGCTGTCGCCGTCCAGCGACACTTCCGGGCGGTGCAGCACGGCGGTCTTGTCGCGGCTCAGGGCCAGGCGCGCCAGGCTGGCGGCGGGGGCGGTGAGGCTGCAGTCGGCGGGCGCCTGCCACTGCCCGGCCAGCTGCAGGCCGTCGCCGCTGGGCAGGATGAACAGCTCCAGCGCCGGGCTCTGGCAGTGCACGGCGATCACCTTGCCGGCCAGCTTGTGCAGGCGCGGCAGGGCGGTGCCGTCCAGGCGCAGGACGCGATTGAGGCCCGCCTCGACGCCGGCCAGCAGCCCGCTCAGCAGCATCAGGGCTTGATGCCGCGGTGCAGGGCGACGATGCCGCCGGTCATGTTGTGGTAGGTGACGCGCTCGAAGCCGGCCTCGACCATCATCGCCTTGAGGGTCTCCTGATCCGGGTGCATGCGGATCGACTCGGCGAGGTAGCGGTAGCTGTCGGCGTCGTTGCTGATCAGCTTGCCGGCCAGCGGCATGAAACTGAACGAGTAGGTGTCGTAGGCCTTGGCCAGCAGCGGGTTGCCGGGCTTGGAGAACTCCAGCACCAGCAGGCGCCCGCCGGGCTTGAGCACGCGCAGCATGGAGCGCAGGGCGTCTTCCTTGTGCGTCACGTTGCGCAGGCCGAAGGCGATGCTGACCACGTCGAAGTGGTTGTCGGGAAACGGCAGCTTCTCGGCATCGGCCTGGACGAACACCACGTTGCCGGCCACGCCCTTGTCCAGCAGGCGGTCGCGGCCGACCTTGAGCATGGAGTCGTTGATGTCGGCCAGCACCACCTGGCCGCTCGGGCCGACCAGGCTGGAAAACTTGCGGGTCAGATCGCCGGTGCCGCCGGCGATATCCAGCACGCGGTTGCCCGCGCGCACGCCGGACAGCTCGATGGTGAAGCGCTTCCACAGGCGATGCAGGCCGCCGGACAGCACGTCGTTCATCAGGTCGTACTTGGCCGCCACCGAGTGGAACACCTCGGCCACTTTTTCCGCCTTCTGGCTTTCCGGCACGTCCTGGAAACCGAAGTGGGTGGTGGGTTCCTGCTCCTGGGCCTTGCGTGGATCGCTCATATCGCTCTACCGGCTAAAGATCGCCGCTCATTCTAAAGGCGCCCGGCGCCTTTGTCTTGCCCGGGTGCCCGGCCGCGCGGCGGGCTGGTAGAGTGATGTGACCCCATGCCGCAGGCCACGGCCGCCGCGGCGCCCGGCAGTCAGTCGAAGGAGTTGCCATGTCCCGTATTCGCGTCGAACGTCCCCACCAGCTCGGCCGCGCCGCCGCGCGCGAGAAGGCCGAGCAACTGGCCGAGCGCCTGGCCCGCGAGTACGACGTGCGCTACCGCTGGAACGGCGACACCCTGGAGTTCAAGCGCAGCGGCGCCGACGGCAGCATCGAGGTGGGCGAGGATCGGGTGTGCGTCGAGCTCAAGCTGGGCCTGCTGCTGTCGGCCATGGGCGGCAGCATCAAGCGCGAGATCGAGCAGGTGCTGGACAAGTCGTTGGCGTAGGTTGGCGCTGAGCGCAGCGAAGCCCGGCAGGGAGCACGCAGTGCTCCGCCCGACGATCTCGGCGCCTGGCGCGCCGCCGCCCGGCTGCAATCCGGGGGCTCCACCATGGTGGAGCGGTGACGCGCGATCCACCCTGCCGCGCGCCTAGTATGCGATTTCTAATTTTTCTCCCTAGGGTGTACCCAAGCCTGCATTCCGTGGGCGTTTCCGCTAACTGTCAAAGCGCGTGAGGTGCACCATGTCGAAAGTTGCCGTGAAGAAGAAGGTCGAAGCCGTGGCCGAGGACAAAGCCGGTCTGCTCGATGACGTCAAGGGCTATGCCCGCAAGATCTACCTGGCGGGCCTGGGTGCCTACGCCAAGGCCGGTGCCGAGGGTGTCGAGTACTTCAAGGAACTGGTCAAGAGCGGCGAGAGCCTCGAGAGCAAGGGCAAGCAGCTGGTCGACGAACAGGTCGAAGCCGCCAACAGCCAGATCGAATCGGTAAAGAAAACCGTCAACTCCAACGTCACCAGCGTCAAGGGCAAGGTCGAAGTGCAGCTCGACAAGATCGAGAAGGCCTTCGACACCCGTGTCGCCGCCGCCCTGAACCGTATCGGCATTCCCTCCAAGCAGGATGTTGAGGCACTCTCTGCTAAGCTGGATGAGCTGAGCGCGTTGCTCGAGCACGTCGCGCGTACCAAATAAGGAGATCAGGATGGCTGTTAAGAAGAAAACCGAGAAACAGACCAGCTCCTGGATCGGCGAGGTCGAGAAATACTCGCGCCAGATCTGGTTGGCAGGCTTGGGCGCTTACTCCAAGGTCAGCAAGGACGGCACCAAGCTGTTCGATACCCTGGTCAAGGACGGCGAGAAGGCCGAGAAACTGGCCAAGAGCGAAGTCGACAAGCAGGTCGATGCGGTGAAAGCCGGCGTCGGCTCCAAGGTCGGTTCCGCCAAGTCCAAGGTCGATGAGGTCAAGGACAAGGCGATCGGCAAGTGGAGCGAGCTGGAAGAGGCTTTCGACAAGCGTCTGAACAATGCCATCTCGCGGCTGGGCGTGCCCAGCCGTAACGAGGTCAAGGCATTGAACGACAAGGTCGACAGCCTGACCAAGCAGCTGGAGAAGATCGCTGGCGTGTCGGCCAAGTCGGTGGCCAAGCCGGCGGCGAAAGCGGCTGCCAAGCCAGCACCGAAAGCCGCGGCGAAACCGGCCGCCAAGCCGGTGGCCAAGGCTGCCGCCAAGCCGGCTGCAAAACCTGCGGCCAAACCGGCAGCCAAGGCCGCGGCGAAACCTGCTGCCAAGCCGGCGGCGAAACCGGCAGCGGCGAAGAAGCCGGCGGCGAAGAAGCCTGCCGCGCCCAAGGTCGCTGCAGCGAAACCGGCCGCTGCGGCCCCCGTCGCGGCTCCCGCGGCGGCGCCTGCAGCTCCGGCACCGGCCCCGGCTGCCGTTGCGGCGACGCCTGCCAACCCGTCCTGAGTTTCTCGGGATCACAAGCGCCCGGCCTAGTGCCGGGCGTTTGCGTTTCTGCGCGGCTCAGGCGTCCAGGTAGCGCTGCGCCAGTTGCTCGGCGGCGAAGCGCGAAGGCGCAGCCAGGTGCGGCGCCACCAGCATCATCACCTGATAGACCACCAGGCGACTCTCGCCGTCGCTGCCGAGGATGCGCTGGTAGTCGAGGGAGAACAGCAGGGTGAGGGTGATCTGCTCCACCAACTGGCCGAGGGCGCGGGTGTCGCTGACCAGTTGTCCCTCGGCCATCAGTCGCGCCAGCAGGGCGGCCAGAGTGCGCTTGAGCGAGTTCAGCCAGTGGCGGATGCCGCGCGCCAGCTTGGGCAGGCGCCCGGCCAGGTTGGACAAGTCCTGGAACAGGAAGCGGTACTGCGCCAGGCGCTCGACGATCAGGTGCAGGAACAGCCAGTAATCCTCGACGTCCAGCTGCGCCTCGGCGGGCGGATCGAGCAGCGGCGCCATCTCGGCCTGGAAACGCTCGAACAGCTCCAGCACCAGCGGCTCCTTGCCGTGGAAGTGGTAGTAGAGATTGCCCGGACTGATCTCCAGCTCGTTGGCGATCTCCAGGGTGGAGACATTGGGCTCGCCCTGCTGGTTGAACAGCTGCAGGGCGGTGTGCAGGATGCGCTCGCGGGTTTTCATCCGGTCTTCTTGTCGGTGGCGCGGAGGCGTTGACGATAACGCGGCCGGCGCGGCGCCGGCCAGCCCTTCAACGGATATGCACGTAGGTGCCGGGCGCGGCCTCCATCGGCGGATGCTTCTGGTCGCCCAGCGCCAGCAGGGTCTCGCGCTGCTCGCCGGAGCGTGCCTGAATCCATTCCAGCCACTGCGGCCACCAGCTGCCCTGTACGTGCTGGGCATCGTGGTACCAGGCGCGCGGGTCCGAGGTCAGCTTGCCGTTCTCGTAGTAGTTGGCCTTGGGGTTGCCCGGCGGATTGAGGATGCTCTGGATATGCCCGCTGTTGGACAGGATGAAGCGGCGGTTGCCACCGAGCAGCAGGGCCGAGCGGTACACCGCGTCCCAGGGGGTGATGTGGTCGTTGATGCCGGCCACGCTGAAGCTGTCCACCGTGACCTTGGCCAGGTCCACCGGGGTGCCGCAGACCTCCAGGCCGCCGGCGCGGCTGAGCGGGTTGTGCTTGAAGAAATCGATCAGGTCGCCGTGCAGCGCCGCCGGCAGGCGGGTGTTGTCGTTGTTCCAGTAGAGGATATCGAAGGCCGGCGGCTGCTTGCCGAGCAGGTAGTTGTTGACCCAGTAGTTCCAGATCAGGTCGTTGGGGCGCATCCAGGCGAACACCTTGGCCATGTCGCGGCCGTCCAGCACGCCCTGCTGGTAGGAGCGGCGCTTGGCCGATTCCAGGGTCTGCTCGTCGGCGAACAGCATGGCCGGGCTGTCGATCTGGCTGTCCAGCAGGCTGACCATGTAGGTGGCGCTGGCCACCTTGCGCAGCTGCCGCTTGGCCTGCAGGTGGCCCTGCAGGGCGGCGATGGTCAGGCCGCCGGCGCAGGCGCCGAGCAGGTTGACCTCCTTGCTGCCGGTGATCGCGCGGCAGGCGTCGACGGCTTCCTCGACCGCCTGCACGTAGCTCGACAGGCCCCATTCGCGGTGCCGCGCGTCCGGGTTGCGCCAGCTGATCATGAAGGTCTGCAGGCCGTTCTTCAGCGCGTACTGGACGAAGCTCTTGTCGGTGGACAGATCGAAGATGTAGTACTTGTTGATCTGCGGCGGCACGATCAGCAGCGGCTTGACGTACTGTTTCTCGCTCATCGGCCGGTACTGGATCAGCTCCAGCAGCTCGTTGCGAAACACCACCGAGCCGGGGGTGCAGGCCAGGTTGCGGCCGACTTCGAAGGCGTGCTTGCTGACCTGGCTGGGCAGGCCGTTGTTGTGCAGCAGGTCGTCGAGCAGATGGCGCATGCCCTTGAACAGGCTGCTGCCGCCGCTGTTGAACAGCTCCTTGAGCGCCAGCGGGTTGAGCAGGCTGTTGGACGGCGCCAGGGCGTCGCTGAGGATCGCCGCGAGAAAGCGTGCGCGGGCGCGGTCGTCGGCCGACAGCTCGCTGTCGTCGATCCAGGCGCCCAGCTGCTTCTGCCAGGCCAGGTAGGCCTGCAGACTGCGCCGGTAGAAGGGGTTGAGCTGCCAGGTGGGGTCGGCGAAGCGCGCGTCCTGCGGGTTGGTCTTGTGCAGCGTATCGCCGAGCAGCACGCGGCCGAGCTGGCCGCCGAAGGCGAGCAGGTGGCGGCTGCTGCGCACTGGATGCTTGAGCCCCTGCACGGCGAGCAGGCGCACGGTGGAGAGCAGGTCGCGACCGCGCACGCCGACCACGGCGCTCTGGGCGTTCATGAAAGTGGCAGGCGTTGGCAGGGCGCCGCTATTGGGCTTGTCTCGCATGGGGTAACACTCCGTCGTCAATCCTTGTAGAGACTTTCAAGGTACGAGGCTGCGCAGCAAGCCTTGTACCAAGCGCGCCGGAAGGGCATTCCAGACAGCCGCGCGCATCAGGCGGAGGCGCCTCGGCGGCCTCCTTGTCGAGCAATCTGACAGCCTTGCACTACAGTTGTGCGCTCAATGCTGGCGTGCCGGGGTTGGCTGCGGGTGCATCACCGCGCGCTGCCGTTCCTCCTCGAGAAACTTCATGATGATCGGTGCCACCGCCTCGGCACGGGTCACCAGGAACAGGTGGCCGTCGTCGATCACGTGCAGTTCGGCGTTGGGGATGCGCCAGGCCAGCAGGCGCATATTGATCAGCGGGATCAGCGGGTCGTCGTCGCCGGCCATCACCAGGGTCGGCTGGCGGATCTTGTGCAGCCAGTGGATGCTGGTCCAGCCGAGGCCGGCGAACAGCTGCCAGTAGTAGCCCATCTTGCCGCCGGAGCGCACCTTGCTGGCGTGCGCCATGGCCAGCTTGGGGTCGCGGCGGAAGGCGCCGCCGTAGATGTCCGGGGCGATGCGCACGCCGTAGGACGGCTGCACGTAGCGCCGCGGGCTGGCCATGCGCCAGAGCACCTTGGGCTTGCCCGGCACCATCACCGCGCCGGCCGAGGTGGCGGCGAGGATCAGCTTCTTGCAGCGCTCCGGGTAGTCGTGGGCGAATTGCTGCGCCAGGGCGCCGCCCCAGGACACGCCGATGGCGTTGACCTGGCCATAGTCGAGGTAGTCGAGCATGCGCGCCGCCAGCCTGGCCAGGCCGGGGAAGCGGTAGGGCGTGGCCGGGGTGGACGAGCCGCCGACGCCGGGCACGTCGAAGGCGATCACCTCCAGGTCCGGGTCGAGGGCCTGGACGAAGGGCATCACCAGCTCCAGGTTGGCGCCGATGCCGTTGAAGATCAGCAGCGGCACCAGTTGGCCGTTACCGGGGCGCACCGCGGTGCGGATGGTCTGACCATCGAGGTCGATGGTGCGAAATACGAAAGGTGACGGCATGCGCGCGAGCCCTATCAGTTGAAACGCTGGGGGCGACCGTCCCGGCCACTCCCAGATTCACCAGGGCGAGCCTGGTTCGCCGGCGTCGCGGCGAGCGGCACCTCCCAGTGCCGCAGGCAGTGTGGCGCAAACTGCGCCGAATCAGCGTTCGTGCACATAGGTGCCCGGGGCGGCTTCGCCGGCCGGATGTTTCTTGTTGCCCAGCGCGGTGGGCGCGTTCTTGGTCTTACCCGAGCGCTCGGCCAGCCAGCTCTGCCAGTGCAGCCACCAGGAGTCGGCGTGCTTGGTCGAGCCTTCCTGCCAGGCCTTGGGGTCGGCCGGCATCTCGCTGTTGGTCATGTAGCGCGCCTTGGGGTTGCCCGGCGGGTTGAGGATGCTCTGGATATGGCCGCTGTTGGACAGCACGAACTCGCACTTGCCGCCGAACAGGTGGGCCGACTTGTAGCAGGAATCCCAGGGGGTGATGTGGTCGGTGGTGCCGGCGACGCAGAAGAAGTCGCAGGTGACCTGCTTGAGGTCGATCGGCGTGCCGCAGACCTCCAGCGCACCCGCACGGGTCAGCGGGTTGGTCTGGAACATGTCGATGAATTCACCGTGCAGGGCGGCGGGCAGGCGCGTGGTGTCGTTGTTCCAGTAGAGGATGTCGAACACCGGCGGCTCGTTGCCGAGCAGGTAGTTGTTGACCCAGTAGTTCCAGATCAGGTCGTTGGGGCGCATCCAGGCGAACACCTTGGCCATGTCGCTGCCTTCCAGCACGCCGGCCTGGTAGGAGCGGCGCTTGGCGGCTTCCAGGGTCTTCTCGTCGGCGAACAGCGCCACCTGGGTGTCGAGCTGGGTGTCGAGCACGCTGACCAGCAGGGTCAGGGCATGCACCTTTTGCTCGCCGAGGGCGGCGTAGTGGCCGAGCAGGGAGGCGGTGGTCAGGCCGCCGGAGCAGGCGCCGAGCATGTTGACGTCCTTGCTGCCGGTGATGGCGCAGATGACCTCGATGGCTTCCTTGAGCGCCTGGATATAAGTGGACAGGCCCCACTCGCGCTGCGCCTTGGTCGGGTTGCGCCAGCTGACCACGAAGGTCTGCACCTGGCTGCGCAACAGGAAGCGCGCCAGGCTCTTGTCCGGCGACAGGTCGAACACGTAGAACTTGTTGATCTGCGGCGGCACCACCAGCAGCGGGCGCTCGTGCACGCTCTCGGTGATCGGCTTGTACTGGATCAGCTCCAGCACGTCGTTGCGAAACACCACGGCACCCTCGGTGGTGGCCAGGTTCTTGCCGACCTCGAAGGCTGCCATGTTCACCTGGCTGGGCATGCCGCCGTTGTTGACCATGTCCTTGGCCAGGTGCGACATGCCGTCGAGCAGGCTCTTGCCGCCGGTCTCGAAGAAGCGTTTGAGCGCAGCCGGGTTGGCCATGCTGTTGGACGGTGCCATGGCCTCGGTCATCAGGTTGATCACGAAGTGGCCGCGGCTGGCGTCCTGCTCGGACAGCGAGCTGTGCTCGATCCAGTCGTGCAGTTCCTTGCGCCAGGCCAGGTAGGTCTGCAGGTAGCGGCGGTACAGCGGGTTCTGGCTCCAGGCCGGGTCGGCGAAGCGGCGGTCGCCGTCCTCGGGCTTGAGGTCGGACTGGCCGAGCATGACGTTCTTCAGCTCCAGGCCGAAGTGGGCGACGTGCTTGGCGCTGTGGAAGGGTTGCTTGAGCGCCTGGGCCAGCACCATGCGGGCAGAGGTCAGGAGGTCCTTGCCGCGAATGCCGACCACCGGGTTGAGTCCCAGGGTGTTTTCCGAGGCCTGGCGTTTCAGGTCTTCGTTGTTCTTATCACTCATCTACGACGCTCCATTGTCCTGAGACGAATACCGGCGTGTTGGCGCGCGCGGCGACACAGGGCCTGGTACTGCTCGGGTTACCGGGGGCGGATCGAGTCCGCATCTTTCGTTGCACCTGGCGCAGCCAAATGCAGGGAACCTGCCAGTTCCTTGGTTACCCGAGTTTGTGAAGTTAAGCAAGCTGGTCGATGGCGCGGGAGTATGCCGCGATAGATTAGAAAACGCGCCCTAACTCCGCCGAACCTGAGCCGCGGGCGCAGGGCCGCACGCTCTGCGGCGAGGCTTTGCCCGAAGGCTCAGAGCATCAGACGGACGACCGATTCGTCGGGGTCGCGGGATTTGCCGGCGGCGCTGAGCTGCGCCAGGTAGTCGGCCCACAGCTGCTCCTGGCGGGTAGCCAGTTCGAACAGGTAGTCCCAGGTGAACAGGCCGCTGTCGTGGCCGTCGTCGAAGCACAGTTTCAGTGCATAGTTGCCGGCCGGCTCGATGCGTTCGAGCCCGACATTGAGCTTGCCGGTCTGCAGGATGGGTTTGCCATGGCCCTGCACCTCGGCCGAGGGCGAGTGCACGCGGAGGAACTCGGCACTGAGCGAATAGCTCTGCTCGCCGTAGCGCAGCTCCAGGGTCCTGGAGGCCTTGTGCAGTTTGATCGCGCTGGGGATGGGCATGCTGGATTTCCGTTGTCGGTAGCCCGGATGCCATCCGGGGGCTTTCAGGGGCCCCGGATTTCACCCGGGCTACGGGGCTTACAGAATATAGCGCGACAGGTCTTCGTCCTGCGCCAGCTCGCCGAGGTGGCCGTTGACGTAGGCCGCGTCGATGCGGATTGGCGTAGCGCTGTGCTGCGCGGCCAGGTCGCCGGCGCTGAAGGAGACTTCCTCGAGCAGACGTTCGAGCAGCGTGTGCAGGCGCCGTGCGCCGATGTTCTCGGTCTTCTCGTTGACCTGCCAGGCGATCTCCGCCAGGCGCTGGATGCCGTCTTCGGCGAACTCGATGTCCAGGCCCTCGGTCTTCAGCAGCGCGGCGTACTGTTCGGTCAGCGAGGCGTGCGGCTCGCAGAGGATGCGCTGGAAGTCCTGCGGGCTGAGCGCCTTGAGCTCGACGCGGATCGGCAGACGACCCTGCAGCTCGGGCACCAGATCGCTGGGCTTGGCCAGGTGGAAGGCGCCCGAGGCGATGAACAGGATGTGGTCGGTCTTGACCATGCCCAGCTTGGTGTTGACCGTGCAGCCCTCGATCAGCGGCAGCAGGTCGCGCTGCACGCCCTCGCGGGAGACGTCGGCGCCGCCGGTGTTGCCGCGCTTGGCCACCTTGTCGATTTCGTCGATGAAGACGATGCCATGCTGCTCCACCGCCTCCAGGGCGCGGGCCTTGAGTTCCTCCTCGTTGACCAGGCGCGCGGCTTCCTCGTCGCGCACCAGCTTCAGCGCATCGGCGACCTTGAGCTTGCGGCTCTTCTTCTTGCCCTTGCCGAGGCCGGCGAACAGGTTCTGCAGCTGGTTGGTCATTTCCTCCATGCCCGGCGGGGTCATGATCTCCACGCCCATGGGCGACTCGGCCACCTCGATGTCGATTTCCTTGTCGTCCAGCTGGCCTTCGCGCAGGCGCTTGCGGAACAGCTGGCGGGTGTTGGAATCCTCGCTGCGCACCGGTTCGTCGCCGAAACCCTGGCGCGCCGGCGGCAGCAGGGCGTCGAGGATGCGTTCCTCGGCGGCGTCCTCGGCGCGGTGGCGGACCTTGGCGATCTCCTGCTCGCGCAGCATCTTCACCGCGGCGTCGGCCAGGTCGCGGATGATCGACTCGACGTCGCGGCCGACGTAGCCGACCTCGGTGAACTTGGTCGCTTCCACCTTGAGGAAGGGCGCATTGGCCAGCTTGGCCAGGCGCCGGGCGATCTCGGTCTTGCCGACGCCGGTGGGGCCGATCATCAGGATGTTCTTCGGCGTCACTTCCTGGCGCAGCTCGGCCGGCAGCTGCATGCGCCGCCAGCGGTTGCGCAGGGCGATGGCCACGGCGCGCTTGGCGTCGTCCTGGCCGATGATGTGGCGGTTGAGTTCGTGGACGATCTCGCGGGGCGTCATGGACATGGAATCGGGCTCGCTATCGAATCGGGATGAACAACCGGACGCTATTCGGCGGCGTCCAGTTCCTCGAGGGTCTGGTGGTGGTTGGTGAACACGCAGATGTCGCCGGCGATGCCCAGCGCGGTCTCGGCCACCTCGCGGGCGCTCAGCTCGGTCTTCATCAGCAGGGCGCGTGCCGCGGCCTGGGCGAAGGCGCCGCCGGAACCCATGGCGATCAGGCCTTCCTCGGGTTCGACCACGTCGCCGTTGCCGGTGATGATCAAGGAGGCGTCCTTGTTGGCCACCGCCAGCATGGCCTCCAGGCGGCTCAGGCTGCGGTCGGTACGCCAGTCCTTGGCCAGTTCGACGGCGGCGCGCACCAGATGGCCCTGGTGTTTTTCCAGCTGGCCCTCGAAGCGCTCGAACAGGGTGAAGGCGTCGGCGGTGGCGCCGGCGAAACCGGCCAGCACCTGGCCGTGGTAGAGGCGGCGGACCTTCTTGGCATTGCCCTTCATCACGGTGTTGCCGAGGGATACCTGGCCGTCGCCGGCCATCACGACCTTGCCGTGGCGGCGCACTGAAACGATGGTGGTCAAGGGGAGAGTCTCCACGCAGCGGGGCGAATTGCCCGGATGCAGACTCAGATGGGGGGGCCGCCGCGGCTTTTCAACCGGCGGCGGACAAAAGGCGGATCAACGGACCTGGCGCTGCTGTAACAGCAGATTGCCGAAGCCGCTGGCGGCCAGGGTCTTCTGCGCGCCGGCCAGCTGTTCGCGGTTGGCGAAGGGGCCGACCAGCACGCGGTGCCAGGTTTCCTCGCGCACCTTGCCGGTTTCCACCCGCACGTTCTGGCCGAGCAGGATGATCTGCGCGCGCAGGCTGTCGGCATCGTCGCGGCGGCGGAACGAGCCGGCCTGGAGGAAGAACTGGGTGGTCAGCGGTGCGGCGGCGATCACCGGCGGCGGGGGCGGCGGCACCTGGCCGTTGAGCGCGGCCTCGGCGCGGGCGGCGTCGATCTTCGCCGCTTCCTCCGGGGTCACCGGTTTCTGCGCCGGGGCCGGCGGCGGGGTCTCTTCCAGCGCCTGCGGCAGGATCACCTCGGACTCCGGCAGCAGGGTGTAGAAGTCGTACTTGGGCTTGCTCGGTTCGCTCGGCGCCGGCTTGGGGGCCGGTTTGGCGGTGCGCGGCGGCTCGCCCTTGTCGCGCTGGATCTCGTCGCGACCCGGCTCGAGGCTGAACAGGAACATGAAGAAACCGCCGACCAGCAGGCCGCAGGCGAGCCAGATCCAGCCCGGCACCGGCTTCTTCGCCGGCGCCTGGTAGCGGCTGGCGCCGCGCTTGGGGGCGGGTTTCTTGCGCGCGGCCATTTACATGCGCTCCAGGGTTTCCAGGCCGAGCAGCTCCAGGCCCTGCTTGAGCGTGCGGCCGGTCAGGGCGGTCAGGCGCAGGCGGCTGTGCTGGGTGGCTTGGTCCTCGGCAGTGAGGATCGGGCAGTTCTCGTAGAAGCTGGAGAACAGCCCGGCCAGGTCGTACAGGTAGCTGCACAGCATGTGCGGCGTGCCCTTGTCGGCGACGCTGGCGAGCAGCTCGCCGAACTGCGCCAGCTTGGCACCGAGCGCCTGTTCCTGCTCGGCGACCAGGGTGATCTGCCCGCCGATCTCCTCGATGCCCTTGCCCAGCTTGCGGAACACGCCGGCCACGCGGGTATAGGCATACAGCAGGTAGGGCGCGGTGTTGCCCTCGAAGCTCAGCATCAGCTCGAAGTTGAAGCTGTAGTCGCTGGTGCGGTGCTTGGACAGGTCGGCGTACTTCACCGAGGCGATGCCGACCACGCGGGCGATGCGGCGCAGCTCGTCTTCGGCCAGCTCCGGGTTCTTGCTCTTGACCAGCTCATAGGCGCGCTGCTCGGCCTCGTCGAGCAGCTCCACCAGCTTCACCGTACCGCCGTCGCGGGTCTTGAACGGACGGCCGTCCGGACCGTTCATGGTGCCGAAGCCCATGTGCTCCAGCTCCATGCTGGGCGGCACGAAACCGGCCAGGCGCGCGCAGGCGAAGACCATCTGGAAGTGCAGGGCCTGGCGCTGGTCGACGAAGTACAGCACGCGGTCGGCCTTGAGCACGCCGGCGCGGTAGCGGGTGGCGGCCAGGTCGGTGGTGGCGTACAGGTAGCCGCCGCCGGCCTTCTGCACGATCAGCGGCAGCGGGTTGCCCTCGGCGTTCTTGAACTCGTCCATGAACACGCACTGGGCGCCGTTGTCCTCGGTCAGCAGGCCCTTGGCCGCCAGATCGGCGACCACCTGCGGCAGGTCGTCGTTGTAGGCGCTCTCGCCCTTGACGTCGGCCATGGAGAGCTTGACGCCGAGGCGGTCGTAGATGGCCTGGCAGTGGCTCAGGGAGATGTCGTTGAAGCGGTGCCACAGGCGCAGGCATTCGGCGTCGCCGGCCTGCAGCTGCACCACCAGCTGGCGGGCGCGGTCGGCGAACTCGGGGGATTCGTCGAAACGCTTCTTCGCCGCGCGGTAGAAGCCTTCCAGGTCGGCCAGCTCGCTTTCGGCGGCGGCCGGGTTTTCCTGCATGTAGGCCAGCAGCATGCCGAACTGGGTGCCCCAGTCGCCGACGTGGTTCTGGCGGATCACGGTGTCGCCGAGAAACTCCAGCACCCGCGCCACGCCGTCGCCGATGATGGTCGAGCGCAGGTGGCCGACGTGCATTTCCTTGGCCAGGTTGGGCGCCGACAGGTCGACCACCACGCGCTGCGCCGGGCCGTTCTTGCGCACGCCGAGACGCTCATCGGCCAGTGCCGCCTCCAGGCGCTGGGCCAGGGCGTCGCTGTTCTGGAAGAAGTTGAGAAAACCCGGGCCGGCGATTTCCACCTTGGCGACGCCGGCGTCGGCCGGCAGGGCTGCGATCAGCTTCTCGGCCAGCTCGCGCGGCTTCATCCCGGCCGGCTTGGCCAGCATCATGGCGATATTGCTGGCGAAGTCGCCGTGGCTCTTGTCCTTGGTGTTCTCCACCTGGATGGCCGGGCTCAGGCCTTCGGGCAGCACGCCGTCGGCAGTGAGGCGGTCGAGGGCTTGCTGGATCAGGTGGCGAATGCTGTCTTTCATGGTCGGCTCGGGTCGCCCGGGGGCATTGGTCGAAAACTGCGGATTATAAAAGCAGCCGCGAGCGGCAGGCCATCACTTGTAGGCACCAAGGGTTGTCTGGTCGCGAATCGAGAAACTGGAGCGCACGGCGCCCCCACGGCTGGGCGAATCGCTGGTGCGTTCAAAACAGATCGATCGGGTCGACGTCCAGCGACCAGCGCACCGCGCGGCCGCTGGGCATCTGCTCCAGCGCCTGCAGCCAGGGCGTGAGCAGGCGGTGCAAGGGGGCGCGGGCGTTGCCCTGCAGCAGCAGCTGGGCGCGGTAGCGGCCGGCGCGGCGTTCCATCGGTGCCGGCACCGGGCCGAGCAGTTCGATGCCGGAAAGGCCCAGTTCGTTCAGCAGCAGCTCGGCTTCGCTGCAGGCTTCGTCGAGAAAACCCTCGGCCTGCCCCGGTTTGTGCGCCTCGGCGCGCAGCAGCGCCAGGTGGCAGAAGGGCGGCAGGCCGGCGCCGCGGCGCTCGGCCAGGGCCTGTTCGGCGAAGGCGAAGTAGCCCTGCTCGGTCAGCTGCACCAGTAGCGGGTGGTCGGCCAGGTGGCTCTGGATGATCACCTTGCCCGGCTCCTCGGCACGTCCGGCGCGGCCGGCGACCTGGACGATCATCTGCGCCATGCGCTCGCTGGCGCGGAAATCGGCGGAGAACAGGCCGCCGTCGGCATCGAGGATCGACACCAGGGTCACCCGCGGGAAATGGTGACCCTTGGCGAGCATCTGGGTGCCGATCAGGATGCACGGCTCGCCCTTGTTGATGGTGGCCAGCAGCTTGGCCATGGCGTCCTTGCGCGCGGTGCTGTCGCGGTCGATGCGCAGCACCGGGTAGTCGGGAAACAGCAGCGCCAGGCGTTCCTCGGCGCGCTCGGTGCCGGCGCCCACCGGGCGCAGGTCGACGTGCTGGCACTTGGGGCAGTTACTCGGTCGGCGCTCGACGTGGCCGCAGTGGTGGCAGCGCAGCTCGCCGTGGCGCTGGTGCACGGTCATCCGCGCGTCGCAGCGCGGGCATTCCGACAGCCAGCCGCAGTCGTGGCAGAGCAGGGTCGGGGCGAAGCCGCGGCGGTTGAGGAACACCAGCACCTGCTGGCCGGCGGCCAGGGTCTGGCCGATGGCCTGCTGCATCGGTCCGCTGATGCCGGAATCCAGCGGCCGGCTCTTCACGTCCAGGCGCAAAAAGCGCGGGGCGATGGCGCCGCCGGCGCGCTGGGTCAGCCTGAGCAGGGCGTAGCGGCCGCTGTGGGCGTTGTGCAGGCTCTCCAGCGACGGGGTGGCCGAGCCCAGCACTATGGGGACGTTTTCCTGGCGCGCGCGCACCAGGGCCAGGTCGCGGGCGTGGTAGCGCAGGCCTTCCTGCTGTTTATAGGAGGCGTCGTGCTCCTCGTCGACGATGATCAGCCCCGGGTTGTGCAGCGGGGTGAACAGCGCCGAGCGGGTACCGATGACGATGTCGGCCTCGCCGTCGCGCGCCGCCAGCCAGGCGTCGAGACGCTCGCGGTCGCTCACCGCCGAGTGCAGCAGGGCGATGCGCGCGTTGAAGCGGCGGGCGAAGCGGTCCAGGGTCTGCGGCCCCAGGTTGATCTCGGGAATCAGCACCAGCGCCTGCTTGCCGGCCTCCAGGCATTGGCGGATCAGCTGCAGGTAGACCTCGGTCTTGCCGCTGCCGGTGATGCCGGCCAGCAGGAAGGCATTGAACTGGCCCCAGCCGGAGGCCACGGCATTTACCGCCGCGCGCTGCTCGGCATTCAGCGGCAGCTCCGGCTGCGCCAGCCAGTGCGCCGGCTTGGCGTGCGGCTGGGTGCGGCGCACCTCGACCCGCACCAGGCCTTTTTCATGCAGCAGCTGAAGGCTGTCGCGGTTGAGCTGCAGCTGGTTGAGCAGGCCGTGGGCGACGCCGTGCGGATGCTGCGCCAGCGCCTTGAGCGCCTCGCGCTGGCGCGGCGCGCGGGCCAGGCGCGGATCCTCGACGCTGGCGCCGCTGTTGGCCAGCCAGTAGCGCTCCTGGCGCGTCTCCGCCGGCTCGCCCTGACGCAGCAGCACCGGCAGCGCCCAGCTCAGGGTGTCGCCGAGGCTGTGCTGGTAGTACTGCGCGGTCCACAGGCACAGCTTGAACAACGCCGCCGGCAGTGGCGGGCGGGCATCGAGCAGTTGCAGGGCGGGCTTGAGCTTGTCCGCCGGCACTTCGCTCTGGCTGTCGACCTCCACCAGAATGCCGATCATCTCGCGCCGGCCGAACGGCACGCGCAGGCGCACGCCGGGCTGCAGCGCGCTGCGCGGCACACCGGCGGGGGCGCGGTAGTCGAACAGGCGGCGCAGCGGCGAGGGCAGGGCGAGGCGCAGGATCAGGTCGGGCACACGAGCCTCCATGGACAGGCCGGCGATCTTAGCACGCGACGGTCGGCACCCCGCGCGGCTTGCATCGACTGGCGGCTCTGGTATGATCCGCGGCCTATTTCTGTGCGGTGCCTGACGTTGGGTCGGGTGGCGGCACAAACACCCCGAGGAAACCCCCATGAAAGCCGATATCCACCCGAATTACGTCGAGATCGACGCCACCTGCTCCTGCGGCAACGTGATCAAGACCCGCTCCACCCTGGGCAAGAACCTGAGCCTCGACGTTTGCTCCGAGTGCCACCCGTTCTACACCGGTAAGCAGAAAGTGCTGGACACCGGCGGCCGTATCGATCGCTTCAAGCAGCGCTTCGGCGTGTTCGGCGCTACCAAGTAAGCGACCGCGCGATTGCGGAACGGCCCATGGTCTTGTCCGTGAAGCTGAAAAAGGCGTCCCTGGTGGGCGCCTTTTTCGTTTCTGTCGCCTGGGCAGGGCTCGCGCAGGCCTTCTGCCCGCTGCAGGCGGATCTGCCGCAGCTGGCGGTCAAGCAGGTGGTGGACGGCGATACCCTGCGCCTGGTCGATGGTCGCAGCGTGCGCCTGATCGGCCTCAACGCGCCGGAGCTGGGGCGCCAGGGGCGTAGCGACGAACCCTTCGCGGTGCAGGCTCAGCGCCGTCTGCAGGCGCTGGTGGCGGCCAACGACGGCCGTGTCGGCCTGCGTCCGGGGCGCGAGGGCAAGGATCGCTACGGCCGTACCCTGGCCCATCTCTATGACCGCCAAGGGCGCAATCTGGAGGCGCAGCTGCTGGCCGAGGGGCTCGGTTTCATGGTCGCGGTGACGCCCAACGTCGCCTTGGCGAGCTGTCAGCAGGCGGCCGAGCGTCAGGCGCGCCAGCAGCGCCTGGGGCTGTGGCGCAAGGAGCAGGTGCAGGCAGCCGGCCAGTTGCGCAGCGGCGGCTTCGCCCTGCTCGGCGGGCGCGTGAGCCAGGTGCAACGCAATCGCGGCGGCCTGTGGCTGGAGCTGGACGGCGGGCGGGTATTGCGGGTGGCGCCGGCGCTGCTTGAGCAGTTCGATGTGCGCGCGTTGCAGCGCCTCGAGGGCGCGCGGGTGGAGGCGCGCGGCTGGGTGATCGACCGCCAGTCCCGCGGCGGCTTGAAATCCGCCCAGGCGCGGTGGATGCTGCCACTGACCCACCCGGCGATGCTGGAGGTGTTGCCATGATGCGAACCGTGCTTGTCTGTCTGGCCTGTGCCTGGCTGGCCGGTTGCGCGGTCAACCCGGCCACCGGGCGCAACGACTTCGTGATGATGAGCGAGCGCCAGGAACTGGATCTCGGCGCGCGCTACAACCAGGAAATCCTCAAGCAGTACCCGCGTTACGACGACGCCAGGCTGCAGGCCTATATCCAGCGGGTCGGCGAGCGGGTGGCGCGCAACAGTCATCGTAGCCAGCTCAACTATGTCTTCACCCTGGTCGACAGCCCCGACATCAACGCCTTTGCCCTGCCCGGCGGCTATATCTACATCCATCGCGGCTTGCTCGCCTACCTCAATTCCGAGGCCGAGCTGGCTGCGGTGCTCGGTCACGAGGTCGGTCACGTCACCGCGCGGCACAGCGTGCGCCAGCAGAGCCAGTCCACCGCCTGGGGTCTGCTCGGCCAGGCCGCGGCCATCGGCACCGGCATCGGCGCGGTGGGCGACCTGACCGGGGTGATGGGCAACGCCTTCGTGCGTGGCTACGGCCGTGACATGGAGCTGGAGGCCGACGGCCTCGGCGCTCAGTACCTGGCGCGCAGCGGTTACGACCCGCAGGCGATGATCGAGGTGGTCAAGGTGCTGAAGAACCAGGAGGACTTCGCCCGTGCCCAGGCGGCCAAGCGCGGCGAAGCGGTGGCGGCCGGCGGTTATCACGGCCTGTTCGACACCCACCCGGACAACGAGCGACGCCTGCAGCAGGTGGTCGGCCCGGCCCGCGCCCTGGTCGGCGAGTCTCAGGAAGTGGGGCGCGATACCTTCCTGCAGATGCTCGACGGCCTGGTGTTCGGCGACTCGGCCGCCAGCGGAATTCGTCGCGGGCGGCACTTCTATCACGGCGAACTGGATTTCACCCTGAGCTATCCGGCCGGCTGGCAGCTGGTCAATCGCTCGGACGTGCTGATCGGTCACAGCGCCGATCAGCAGGCCTTCGTCGCCATGACCCTGGAGGCGGCGGACGCGCGCCTGACGCCGGCCGAATTTCTTCGCCAGCGGGTCGGCAATCAGCGCCTGGCCGCCGGCGAAGAGCTGCGCCTGGGCGCGCTGCAGGGCTACACCGCGGTGCTGCCGGGGCAGCCGGCGCGGCGCGTGGCGGCGATCTACCGCGGCGCGCGGGCCTATCTGTTCATCGGCGTGGTGAAGGGGCGCGCCTCCCTGGAAAGCCAGGACCAGCACTTCCTCGAGGTGATCCGCAGCTACCGCCCGCTCAAGGCCGAGGAGCGCAAGCTGGCCGAGCCGGTGCGCCTGCGCCTGGCCCGCGCCAAGGCCGGGCAGAGCCTGGCGGCGCTGGCCAAGGA
This sequence comes from Pseudomonas sp. PL-6, assembly GCF_054110165.1. Taxonomy (NCBI): domain Bacteria; kingdom Pseudomonadati; phylum Pseudomonadota; class Gammaproteobacteria; order Pseudomonadales; family Pseudomonadaceae; genus Pseudomonas; species Pseudomonas sp. PL-6. Next base: position 506,494 of record NZ_CM134189.1, read on the forward strand.
CAGCCCGCTGCCGGGTGACGGCGAAGCCCAGCTGCGCCTGCTCAACGGGCTCTATCCCGGCGGTGAGCCGCGTCCCGGCGACTGGCTGAAAACCCTGCGCTAGCCGGTCGATTCAATAGCGACCGAACGGTCTTGTGCAGCTGTATACAACTTGCGTATCCTCGGCCGCCTGCCCGTTCAACAGCCAACAAAAGCGGAAATGCCACTATGTCAGATCTCAAAACTGCCGCTCTCGAATATCACGCTCAACCCCGCCCGGGTAAGCTGAGCGTCGAGTTGACCAAAGCCACCGCCACCGCCCGCGACCTGTCGCTGGCCTACAGCCCGGGTGTCGCCGAGCCGGTCCGCGAAATCGCCCGCGACGCCGAGCTGGCCTACCGCTACACCGGTAAAGGCAACCTGGTGGCAGTGATTTCCGACGGCACCGCGATCCTCGGTCTGGGTAACCTCGGCCCGCTGGCCTCCAAGCCGGTGATGGAAGGCAAAGGCGTGCTGTTCAAGCGTTTCGCCGGCATCGACGTGTTCGACATCGAAGTCGACTCCGAGAGCCCGCAGGCCTTCATCGACACCGTGAAACGCATCTCCATCACCTTCGGTGGCATCAACTTGGAAGATATCAAGGCCCCCGAGTGCTTCGAGATCGAGCGCGCGCTGATCGAACAGTGCGACATTCCGGTGTTCCACGACGACCAGCACGGCACCGCCATCGTCACCGCCGCCGGCATGCTCAACGCCCTGGAAATCGCCGGCAAGACCCTGGAGCAGGCGAAGATCGTCTGCCTCGGCGCCGGCGCCGCCGCCATCTCCTGCATGAAGCTGCTGGTGAGCATGGGCGCCAAGGTCGAGAACATCTATATGCTCGACCGCAAGGGCGTGATCCACGCCGGTCGCGACGACCTCAACCAGTACAAGGCGGTGTTCGCCACCGAGACCGACAAGCGCACCCTGGCCGATGCCCTCGATGGCGCCGACGTGTTCGTCGGCCTGTCCGGCGCCAACCTGCTGAGTCCGGAAGACCTCAAGCGCATGGCGGCCAACCCGATCGTCTTCGCCTGCTCCAACCCGGATCCGGAAATCAAGCCGGAGCTGGCGCACGAGACCCGCAACGACGTGATCATGGCCACCGGTCGTTCCGACTACCCGAACCAGGTCAACAACGTGCTGGGCTTCCCCTTCATCTTCCGCGGTGCCCTGGACGTACGCGCCACCCGCATCAACGAGGAAATGAAGATCGCTGCCGCCCTGGCCCTGCGCGACCTGGCCAAGCTGCCGGTGCCGCAGGACGTGTGCGACGCCTATGGCGGTATCAAGCTGGAGTTCGGCCGCGAGTACATCATTCCCAAGCCGATGGACCGCCGCCTGATTACCGTGGTCTGCGATGCCGTGGCCAAGGCCGCCATCGAGTCCGGCGTGGCCACGCTGCCCTATCCGAAGCACTATCCGCTGAACTCGGTGGACGAAGTGTTCAACGGCTAAGGCCAGGCAATAAAAAACCCGCTTCGGCGGGTTTTTTATTGCCTGCAGAAAGGCCTCGCCTTGGCCGAAGGCGTGATCCGGGAGTGCCCGTCGGATCAGGCTTCGTCGGTCTAGCCTGGGGCTGTTCTAGAACAGATCGATCGGTGCCATTTCGTCGGCCGGCAGCGGGCTGCCGGGAACGCCCATGCCGGGCTCGAACTCACTCATCGGCGGCGGCGAATCCTCGCTCTTGAACAGCTCGAAGTAGGCATCCGGCGTACCGGGCGCCGCGGCGCGGCCGCTGAGCGGGTCGACGCGCAGGGTGAGCAGCCCCTTGGGCTCCTTGGGCCGGTGGCTGGGGCGATCCTTGAGCACGGCGCCCATGTAGCTCATCCAGATCGGCAGCGCCACGGTGCCGCCGTATTCGTGGCGGCCGAGGCTTTCCGGCTGGTCGAAACCGGCCCAGACGGTGGTCACGTAGTCGGCGTTGTAGCCGGAGAACCAGCTGTCCTTGGATTCGTTGGTGGTGCCGGTCTTGCCCGCCAGGTCGTCGCGTCCCAGGGCCAGGGCGCGGCGGCCGGTGCCGCGCTTGATCACGTCCTGCAGCATGCTGGTCATGATGTAGGCGGTGCGTTCATCGATGATCTGCTCGGCGACCTTGGGTTCCTCCAGCGGCAGCTCGGCCGTGGCGTTCACCGCCAGCGTGGCGCTGTCCGCGGTCGGCGCGCTGCTCGGCACTCGCGCCGGATTGGCGTGGAACAGCGGTTTGCCGTTGCGGTCGTCGATGCGCTCGATCAGGTAGGGCTCGACCTTGTAGCCGCCGTTGGCGAAGGTGGCCCAGCCCTCGGCGATTTCCAGCGGGGTCAGGCTGGCGGTGCCGAGCGCCAGCGACAGGTTGCGCGGCAGGTCCTGCGGCTCGAAGCCGAAGCGCTCGATGTAGCGCAGGCTGCGATCGATGCCCATGTCCTGCAGCAGACGGATGGAAACCAGGTTGCGTGACTTGTACAGCGCCTCGCGCAGGCGGATCGGGCCGAGGAAGGTGTTGTTGTCGTTCTTCGGCCGCCATTTCTGCGACAGGTAGTCGTCGGAGAGGATGATCGGCGCGTCGTTGACCAGGGTGGCGGCGGTGTAGCCGCTGTCCAGCGCCGCGCTGTAGATGAAGGGCTTGAAGCTGGAGCCGGGCTGACGCTTGGCCTGCACGGCGCGGTTGTAGTTGCTCTGGTCGAAGGAGAAGCCGCCGACCAGGGCCTGGATGGCGCCGCTGTAGGGGTCGAGCGACACCAACGCGCTCTGCGCCGCCGGAATCTGCAGGAAGCGCAGGCTGCCGTCAGCCTGGCGCTGCACGCGCACGATGTCACCGACCTGGGCGACGTCCGCCGGCTGCTGCGGGCGCGGGCCGAGGCTGTTGGTGCTGAGGAAGGGGCGCGCCCATTTCATGCTGTCCCAGGACACCGCCTGCTCCTCGCCGCCGCGGGTCAGCACCAGAATGCCACTCTTCTCCACCTGGGTCACCACGGCCGGCTCCAGGCCGCCGATGCTGCGGAACTTGCCCAGCTCGGCGAGCCAGGCCCCGCGGGTCATGCCCGGCAGGCGGCTTTCCGGGCCGCGATAGCCGTGGCGCTGGTCGTAGTCGATCAGGCCTTCGCGCAGCGCGCTGTTGGCCACTTCCTGCAGCTGGCTGGGCACCGTGGTGGTGACGTTGAAACCCTCGGTGTAGGCCTCGCTGCCGTAGCGGCCAACCATCTCCGCGCGGGCCATCTCGGCGATGTAGGGGGCGCTGAGTTCGGGGGCGGGGACGTGGTAACGGGCATCGACCTCTTCGGCCAGGGCGGTCTCGTAAGTGGCCTGGTCGATACGACCGAGGCGGTAGAGGCGACCGAGAATCCAGTCGCGACGCTCCTTGGCGCGGGTCGGATTGACCAGTGGGTTGTAGCGCGACGGTGCCTTGGGCAGGCCGGCGATCATGGCCATCTGCGCCAGGTTCAGCTCGCGCATCGACTTGCCGTAGTAGACGTGCGCCGCCGCCTCGATGCCGTAGGCGCGATTGCCCAGGTAGATCTTGTTGACGTAGAGCTCGAGGATCTCGTCCTTGCTCAGCTCGCGCTCGATCTGCAGGGCCAGGAGGATCTCGGTGATCTTGCGCGAGAAGCTGCGCTCGCTGGTGAGGAAGAAGTTCTTCGCCACCTGCATGGTGATGGTGCTGCCGCCAGTCTGGATCTGCCCGCTTTTCAATAATTGCGTGGCAGCGCGCATCAGGCTGGTCACGTCGACGCCATAATGATTGGCGAAATTATCGTCCTCGGCGGCCAGTAGGGCGCTGATGAATTCCTTGGGAATTTCGTCGAAACGAATCGGCGACCGGCGCATCTCGCCAAACTCGGCGATCAGCTTGGCATCGCTGCTGTAGACGCGCAGGGGGATCTGCAGCTGCACCTGGCGCAGCGACTCGACGGAGGGAAGGGTCGGGCTAAGATAAAGAAATGCGCCGCTGAAACTGAGCAACAGCCCACAAAAAACGGCAACGCAAGACCACCAGAAGAACTTCAGCAGGCGTATCAAAATGTTCGGAATTCCAAGTAAAAGAATGAGTTAAGCAGGAGCTGAGGCTAAAAGGGAAAAGCTGATCACATTATAAGCGTTTTTTTTCCCGGGTAGCCATTTGCGCTTCTGTCAAGACTGATATTTAATGTGGAAAAACATAAATAGTCCGTAAGTCGCGGATGCCAATAGGAAAACGGTCGTGCTAGGGCTCTTCAATAAGAAAGCGAATACGCTGCTGGGGATCGATATCAGCTCGACCTCGGTCAAGCTCCTCGAATTGAGTCGCTCGGGAAGCCGCTACAAGGTAGAGGCTTACGCAGTCGAGCCGCTCCCGCCAAACGCTGTGGTGGAGAAGAACATCGCCGAGCTGGAGGGGGTTGGTCAGGCCTTGTCGCGGGTGCTGGCCAAGGCCAAGACCGGGGTCAAGACGGCCGCCGTGGCGGTTGCCGGTTCGGCGGTCATCACCAAGACCATCGAGATGGAGGCCGGGCTTTCCGAAGACGATCTGGAAAACCAGCTGAAGATCGAGGCCGACCAGTACATTCCCTATCCGCTCGAAGAAGTCGCCATCGATTTCGAAGTGCAGGGCCCTGCCGCGCGCAACCCGGAACGGGTCGAGGTGCTGCTGGCGGCCTGTCGCAAGGAAAACGTCGAAGTGCGCGAAGCCGCCCTGGCGCTTGCCGGTCTGACCGCCAAGGTGGTGGATGTCGAGGCCTACGCGCTCGAGCGCGCCTACGGCCTGCTCGAAGCCCAGCTGGGCGGCGGCCATGACGAGCTGACCGTGGCCGTGGTCGATATCGGCGCCACCATGACCACCCTCAGTGTGCTGCACAACGGGCGCACCATCTATACCCGCGAGCAACTGTTCGGCGGCAAGCAGCTGACCGAGGAAGTGCAGCGCCGCTATGGTCTGTCGGTCGAAGAGGCCGGTCTGGCCAAGAAGCAGGGCGGTTTGCCCGACGACTACGAAAGCGAGGTGCTGCAGCCCTTCAAGGAGGCTGTGGTCCAACAGGTGTCGCGCTCCCTGCAGTTCTTCTTCGCCGCCGGCCAGTTCAACGACGTCGACTACATCCTCCTGGCAGGCGGTACCGCCTCCATCCCCGACCTCGACCGTCTGATCCAGCAGAAGATCGGCACGCAAACTCTCGTGGCCAATCCCTTCGCCGACATGGCGCTGAGTAGCAAGGTCAATGCTGGCGCACTGGCCAGTGACGCGCCGGCACTGATGATTGCCTGTGGTCTGGCGATGAGGAGTTTCGACTGATGGCACGGATCAACTTACTTCCCTGGCGCGAACAGCTGCGCGAAGAGCGCAAGCAGCGTTTTCTGGTGACCCTGGTGGGCGTGCTCGTCGTGGCCGCCGGCGTGGTTTTCCTTGGCGATCAACTGCTCAACGCCGCCATCGAACAGCAGAATGCGCGCAACAACTTCATCAAGAAGGAAATCGCCGTTCTGGATGCGCGGATCAAGGAAATCAGCGAGCTGAAGACCCGCCGTCAGCAGCTGCTGGAGCGGATGAAGATCATTCAGGACCTGCAGGGCAACCGCCCGATCATCGGTCGTGTATTCGATCAACTCGTGAGAACCCTGCCTGATGGCGTGTATTTCACCAGCGTCAAGATGACTGGCAAGAACATCGCCATTCTCGGCGCAGCGGAATCAAATAACCGTGTCTCCAACCTGATGCGTAACCTGGATGGCTCCGAGTGGCTGGAGTCGCCCAACCTGACACAGGTGAAAGCCACTACGGCGGGGGCATTGGATCAAGCGAACGTCTTTCAGTTGAGCGTGCAGCAGACGCAACCTGCGGCAGAAGTAGTCGAGGGTGAAAAGAAATGAGCCTGGCTGAATCTATTGAAAGTCTGCGTAAGTTCGATCTGAATGATCTGGATGTCAATAACATCGGGGCATGGCCGGCGGCTGTAAAAGGCGTTGTCTTCGTGCTGTTTTTTATTCTGGTGTTGGGGGCTGGTTACTATTTCCATATCAGCGATCTGCAGGCCACCTTGGACAGGACAAAGGCTGAAGAGGAAGGGCTGAAGCAGCAATTTTCGACCAAGGCATTTCAGGCGGCAAACTTGGAGGCCTATAAAGAGCAAATGGCAGAGATGGAGGTGTCGTTCGGTGCACTACTGAGACAGTTGCCGAGCGATACCGAAGTTCCCGGGTTGCTGGAGGATATCACTCGGACTGGCTTGGGGAGCGGCTTGGAGTTTGAGGAAATCAAGCTTTTACCTGAGGTTGTTCAGCAGTTTTACATTGAGCTGCCGATACAGATCGCCGTCGAGGGGAGTTATCACGACCTCGCAACTTTTGTCAGTGGCGTTGCCAGTCTTCCACGCATCGTGACGCTGCACGATTTCGAGATTAAGCCGGCGGCGCAGGACAGTTCATCTGTTCTACGTATGGCGGTACTGGCGAAGACCTATCGTTACAACGATAAGGGGCTGGAGAAATGAAGGCTTCAAAGCTCGCTTTGCTTCCTCTGTTTTTGACTCTGCTGCAGGGCTGTAGCTCTGATGGAGATTTTTCTGATCTGCAGGCATTCATGACCGAGGTGAGGGCCAGGCCGAAGGGTGCTATTGAGCCGTTACCCAAGTTCCAGCCTTATGAGGCTTTTGCGTACAGCGCTTCTTCGCTGCGCAGCCCGTTTCAACCTCCAGTCAAGGTAGAGGCCGTGAGCCGACCCAAGGGCTCTCAGGAAATCAAGCCCGATGAGAGTCGTGTGCGGGAGTTTCTCGAGGGCTTCAATATAGAGATCTTTGAGATGGTTGGTACTCTGTCCAACAGCGGTGGAGTATTTGCACTGGTAAGTGGTGCGGGGGGAGTACACCGGGTCAAAGTCGGCGACTACTTGGGTCGAAATCACGGTCGAATAGTGGCTGTGGACGATGCGAAGATCGAGGTTGTTGAAATAGTTCCTGACGGTGATGGCGGTTGGTTGGAACGGCCGCGAAGCCTTGCGCTCAAAGAGCGCTCATAGAAAGGCGGGGTTCATATGAAAAATAATTACCAGTCTGCACAACGGAAGCATGCAATGAATATCTCGTTTTCGCGATTTGGTTGTACTCTGGCGATGCTGCTTTTATCTCCAGCAGTGCTCGCGGCCAATCTGCAGCAATTGGATGTGGCATCTTTGCCGGGTGACCGTGTAGAGCTAAAATTATCTTTCGACGAGCCGGTAGTCGCGCCGCGGGGCTATACGATTGAGCAGCCGGCCCGTATCGCGCTCGATTTGCCTGGCGTGGCCAATAAGTTGGGTAGCAAGAATCGTGATCTCGGCATGGGTAACGCACGTAGCGTGACCGTGGTGGAGGCCAAGGATCGGACTCGGTTGATCATCAACCTCACCGCTTTGGCCCCTTACAGTACTCGTGTCGAAGGTAACGACCTCTTCGTAGTTGTTGGCGATGCCGCGAAAGCAGGAGTTGCACCTCGACAAGTAGCCGAAGTTGCCCCCGGCGTTTCCAAGGTGGTTCCGGTCGCTGGTCGAGCCATTCGTGATCTCGACTTTCAGCGTGGCGAGCAGGGTGAGGGGAATGTCGTTATTGAATTGTCGGATTCTTCCGTGAATCCTGATATTCAGGAGCAGGGCGGTAAGATTCGCTTGAATTTTGCCAAGACGCAATTGCCTGAGTCGCTACGTGTCCGTTTGGATGTCAAGGATTTCGCAACGCCTGTCCAGTTCGTAAACGCCAGTAGTTCTGCTGATCAAACCAGCATTCTGATTGAGCCGGTCGGTCTGTACGATTACTTGGTATATCAGGCAGATAATAAACTGACCGTAAGCATCAAGCCTCTGACTCCGGAAGATGCCGAACAGCGCAAGGCGGATCGTTTCGCTTACACGGGCGAAAAGCTTTCGCTGAATTTTCAGGATATCGATGTGCGCTCAGTGCTGCAGTTGATTGCGGATTTCACCGATCTCAATCTCGTGGCGAGCGACACGGTGCGCGGTAACATTACTTTGCGTCTGCAGAATGTACCGTGGGATCAGGCCCTTGACCTGGTGCTGAAGACCAAGGGGCTCGATCAGCGCAAAGTCGGTAACGTGCTTTTGGTTGCGCCAGCCGACGAAATTGCCGCTCGTGAGCGTCAGGAGCTGGAATCCCGCCGGCAGATCGCTGAATTGGCTCCCTTGCGTCGCGAGCTGATTCAGGTCAACTACGCCAAGGCGGCCGATATGGCTCAGCTATTCCAGTCGGTCACTAGCGCCGAAGGTACGAGCGATGATCGCGGTTCTATTACTGTGGATGATCGTACCAACAGCATCATTGCCTATCAGACTCAGGAGCGACTCGACGAACTGAGGCGCATCGTCGCCCAGCTGGATATTCCGGTGCGCCAGGTAATGATCGAGGCGCGCATCGTCGAGGCCAATGTCGACTACGAGAAGCAACTCGGCGTTAACTGGCGCGGCGCCCGTGTAGGCGACAACAATTTTGTAGTGGGTGGGCGCGGTGGTGCGCGCCCGGCTGCGCCGGGCTATGGTCAAAATCCGGGAGTGCAAAACCCGCTGCCGTCTCTTGGGAACTTCGTGGATCTGGATGCCGCCGGGGCCAGTTCGGGGTTCGGTATCGGCTTTATCACCGACAACACCATTCTTGACCTCGAGCTTTCTGCCATGGAAGCGAGTGGCAATGGCGAGGTGGTGTCGCAGCCCAAGGTTGTCACTTCCGACAAGGAAACGGCCAAGATATTGAAAGGTTCCGAAGTTCCTTATCAGGAGGCCAGTTCCAGTGGCGCGACCAGTACCTCCTTCAAAGAGGCTGCGCTGTCGCTTGAGGTGACTCCGCAGATCACGCCCGATAATCGCATCATCATCGAGGTCAAGGTTACCAAGGACGCTCCCGACTTTTCGCAGGCCGCACAGACCGGCGGCGTGCCGTCGATTGCCAAGAATGAGGTGAATGCCAAGGTGCTGGTATCCGACGGCGAGACCATCGTTATCGGTGGAGTGTTCTCTAATACTCAATCAAGGTCCGTCGATAAGGTTCCGTTCCTAGGCGATCTGCCATATCTGGGACGCTTGTTCCGGCGAGACCTGGTTCAGGATCAGAAAGAAGAACTGTTGATCTTCCTCACTCCGCGTATCATGAACAACCAAGCCATTGCCGTGAACCGATGACCTAAGTGCGGAATGTAATCCTCGTTGGCCCGATGGGAGCTGGAAAGAGCACCATCGGGCGTTTGCTTGCTAAAGAACTGCGTTTGCCCTTCAAGGACTCCGACAAGGAGATCGAGCAGCGCACCGGTGCCGATATTCCCTGGATCTTCGATGTCGAGGGGGAGCAGGGTTTTCGCGAGCGGGAGCAGGCGGTGATCGCCGAGCTGTCGCTGCAGGATGGCCTGGTGCTCGCCACCGGCGGCGGCGCGGTAATGCGTCCGGAGAATCGCCAGGCGCTGCATGCGGGGGGGCGGGTGGTGTACCTGCATACCTCGGTGGAGCAGCAGATCGACCGCACTTCGCGCGATCGCAATCGTCCCCTGTTGCGTACGGCCAACCCGGCCCAGGTGCTGCGGGATTTGATGGCGGTGCGCGATCCGTTGTACCGGGAGGTCGCCGATATCGTCATCGAAACGGACGAGCGCCCACCGCGCATGGTGGTGCAGGAAATCCTGGCGCGCCTGGAAGCCTTGTCGCCCCGTTAAAGCGCGGGACGAACTGCGCTATCCTAGAGCCCTTTTGATTCTGGGGGCCTCATGCAGACTCTTCACGTTGAACTCGGCGAGCGCAGCTATCCCATCTATATCGGCAGTGGTCTGCTGTCCCAGTCCGAGCTGCTGGCACGGCATATAGGCGGGCGGCAGGTGGCGGTGGTGACCAACGAAACCGTCGCGCCGCTTTATCTGCAGGGCCTGCTGCAGTCCTTGGCGGGGTTCAATGTGGCCTCGGTGGTGTTGCCGGACGGCGAGGCGTTCAAGAACTGGGAGACCCTGCAGCTGATCTTCGACGGCCTGCTGACGGCGCGCCACGACCGGCGTACCACTGTGGTGGCTCTGGGTGGCGGGGTGATCGGCGACATGGCCGGTTTTGCCGCGGCCTGTTACCAGCGCGGTGTGGATTTCATTCAGGTGCCGACCACCCTGCTGTCGCAGGTCGATTCCTCGGTCGGCGGCAAGACCGGGATCAACCACCCGCTGGGCAAGAACATGGTCGGCGCCTTCTACCAGCCGAAGGCGGTGCTGATCGACACGGCGAGCCTGAACACCTTGCCCGCACGTGAGCTCTCCGCCGGACTGGCGGAGGTGATCAAGTACGGACTGATCTGCGACGAGCACTTCCTCGGCTGGCTCGAGGCCAATATGTCGGCGCTGCGCAGCCTGGATCAGGCGGCGCTGACCTATGCCATCGAGCGCTCCTGTGCGGCCAAGGCGCGGGTGGTCGGTGCCGACGAGCGCGAGTCCGGCGTGCGGGCGACGCTGAACCTCGGCCATACCTTCGGCCATGCCATCGAGACCGAGCAGGGTTATGGCGTGTGGCTGCACGGCGAGGCGGTGTCCGCGGGCACCGTGATGGCGCTGGAGATGTCCCATCGCCTCGGCTGGCTGTCGGCGGCCGAGCGCGATCGCGGCGTCCGTCTGCTGCAGTCGGCGGGTTTGCCGGTTGTACCGCCGCGGGACATGACCCCGGTGCAGTTTCTCGAACATATGGCGGTGGACAAGAAGGTGCTCGATGGCCAGTTGCGCCTGGTGCTGCTCAAGCGCCTGGGCGAGGCCGTGGTCACCGCCGACTACCCGCGTGAAATTCTCGACGCCACGCTGCGCAGCGACTACGCCGCGTTGGCTCAGTCGTTCAACTCTTGAAGAGTGATCCATGACCAGTCTGCATGCTGACGAAGCTTTCCTGGCGCATTACCAGTTCAGTCACGACCCCTTCGCGCCGCGGGTGCCCGGCTTCAAGTTTTTTCCGGCGCAGCGCAAGCCGGTGCTGGGCCAGTTGCACCATCTGGCGCGCTATAGCCAGCTGTTGCTGGCGGTTGTCGGCCCGCAAGGCAGCGGCAAGACCTTGCTGCGCCAGGCGCTGGTCGCCAGTACCAACAAACAGGCGGTGCAGAGCATCGTGCTGGCCCAGGGCGTGGGTGGCAGCGACGCTCTGCTGCGCCAGGTCGCCCAGGGGTTGTCCGTGGCCCAGGCCGACCTGCGCTCGATCCTGGCGCAGGTCGCGCAGTTGGCGCTGACCGGCCAGGAGGTCTATCTGCTGATCGACGATGCCGATCAGCTCGACGATGCCGCGCTGAAGACCGTGCTGGCGCTGGCGGCGGGTAATGGCGAGGGGCGCCCGCATGTGTTCCTGTTCGCCGAGCCTGAGCTGCTGGGGCGGCTGGAGGCCCTGGCCGGCGGCGAGGAGTGCTACCACGCTATCGAGCTGCAGCCCTACAACGAGGAGGAGACGCGCGATTATCTGGCGCAGCGCCTTGAGGGTGCCGGGCAGGGTATCGAGGTGCTGAACGAGGAGCAGATCGAGGAGGTTCATCTGCGTTCCCAGGGCTGGCCGGGGGCGATCAACCAGGAGGCGCGCGAGCTGCTGGTGGAGCAGATGCTGGCGCAGCGCGCCGCCGGGCGGGGGGCGGGTGCCGGCTTCGCCTTGCCGAAGAAGCATCTGCTGGCGCTGGCCGTGGTGCTGGTCGGCGTCGCTGCGGCCTGGTTGATGCAAGGGCGCGAGGCGCCGGCACCGGCAACGGCGGAGATCACGGCGCCGCTGTCGCTGCAGCCTGCCGCTCCGGCGCCGGTAGTCGAGGCGCCTGCCGAGGCACCGGTGGTCGAGAGCAAGGCGCCGGCCATCGAATTCGCCGGCGCCAGTCAGCCGCTGCCTCTGCCGTTGGTGGGGGAATCGCAGGCAGTGATTCGTCAGCCTCTGGCGGAAGCGGCGGGCGAGGAGCTGGATAGCTTCGAGCCGCCGGCCGCGCCCGTCGTGCCGGCGCGCTCGACAGTCGCGGCGCCGGCCGCTCCAATCGCTGCTGCACCTGCACCTGCACCTGCACCTGCACCTGCAGTGCCCAAGCCGGCGGAAGTGGCGGTTGCCAAGCCCGCCGCGCCGGTCCCTGCGCCTGCTCCCGCTCCGGCCAAGCCCGCCCAGGGCGCTTCGACGACGGGCGACTGGTATGCCCAGCAGCCGGCTTCGCGTTACGCCCTGCAGATTCTCGGCTCGCGCTCGGAGGCCAATATCCAGGCGCTGGTACGCGAAGGTGGCGGCGACTACCGCTACTTCAAGAAAGTGCACCAGGGCCAGCCGCTGTTCGTACTGACCTATGGTAGTTTCGCCAGCCGCGATGCCGCCCAGGCGGCGGTCAAGACGCTGCCGGCCAAGCTGCAGGCGGGCAAGCCCTGGCCGCGCACCTTGGGCAGCATTCAGCAGGAAATGCGCCGCTAGCCCGCTGTTTCGGAGTGACCGTTGGGTCGTTAGCACGACCTGGCGGTCTTATCCTTCGTTTTCGCGACATAAGTTTTCATTGCCTCGTCACGAAGATTTGTGACGGCCTAGGCGGATATGTACAATGACCTCCCTTTTGCCTGCGCAAAGCTGGTGCATGCCCGTGCGTGCAAGGTAAGTGGTTGAATTAGAAAGCAATTTGCCTGAAGTCTAGGCAGCCTGGTGAGAGTTTCCCCTATGAAAGCAGGTTTGTACCGTCCTGATGAGTTCAAGGATAACTGCGGCTTCGGCTTGATCGCCCATATGCAAGGTGAGGCGAGCCATCACCTGCTGCAGACCGCCATTGAGGCCCTTACCTGCATGACCCACCGCGGCGGCATCAACGCCGACGGCAAGACCGGTGACGGCTGTGGTCTGCTGATCCAGAAACCGGATCTGTTCCTGCGCGCCGTGGCCCAGGAGTCTTTCGGCGTCGCACTGCCGACGCAGTATGCCGTGGGCATGGTGTTCTTCAACCAGGACCCGGCCAAGGCCGAGGCCGCCCGCGAGAACATGAACCGTGAGATCCTCGCGGCCGGCCTGCAGCTGATCGGCTGGCGCAAGGTGCCGATCGATACCAGCGTGCTCGGCCAGCTGGCACTGGAGCGTCTGCCGATCATCGAGCAGGTGTTCGTCGGCGGCGAAGGGCTGTCCGATCAGCAGTTCGCCATCAAGCTGTTCAGCGCCCGTCGCCGTTCCTCGGTGGCCAACGCCGCCGACGCCGATCACTACATCTGCAGCTTCTCGCACAAGACCATCATCTACAAAGGCCTGATGATGCCGGCGGACCTGCAGCAGTTCTACCCGGATCTGGGCGACGAGCGCCTGCAGACCGCGATCTGCGTGTTCCACCAGCGCTTCTCCACCAACACCCTGCCGAAATGGCCGCTGGCGCAGCCGTTCCGCTTCCTCGCCCACAACGGCGAGATCAACACCATCACCGGCAACCGCAACTGGGCTCAGGCCCGTCGCCTGAAGTTCGCCAACGAGCTGATCCCCGATCTGGAAGAGCTCGGCCCGCTGGTCAACCGCGTCGGCTCCGACTCCTCGAGCATGGACAACATGCTCGAGCTGATGGTCACCGGCGGCATCGACCTGTTCCGCGGCGTGCGCATGATCATTCCGCCGGCCTGGCAGAACGTCGAGACCATGGATGCCGACCTGCGCGCGTTCTACGAATACAACTCCATGCACATGGAGCCCTGGGACGGTCCGGCCGGCGTGGTGCTGACCGACGGTCGCCATGCCGTGTGCCTGCTCGACCGCAACGGTCTGCGTCCGGCGCGCTGGGTCACCACCAGCAACGGCTACATCACCCTGGCGTCGGAAATCGGCGTTTGGGACTACAAGCCGGAAGACGTCATCGCCAAGGGCCGCGTCGGCCCGGGGCAGATCCTCGCCGTCGACACCGAGACCGGCCAGGTGCTGTCCACCGACGACATCGACAACCGCCTGAAATCGCGCCACCCCTACAAGCAGTGGCTGCGCAAGCACGCCCAGCGCATCCAGGCCACCCTGGAAGACCGCGACCACGGCTCGCCCTTCTACGACCCGGACCAGCTCAAGCAGTACATGAAGATGTTCCAGGTCACCTTCGAGGAGCGTGACCAGGTGCTGCGCCCGCTCGGCGAGCAGGGCCAGGAGGCGGTCGGCTCGATGGGCGACGACACCCCGATGGCGGTGCTCAGCCAGCGCGTGCGTTCGCCCTACGACTATTTCCGCCAGCAGTTCGCCCAGGTCACCAACCCGCCGATCGACCCGCTGCGCGAAGCCATCGTCATGTCCCTGGAGATCTGCCTCGGCGCCGAGCGCAACATCTTCCAGGAGTCGCCCGAGCATGCCGCCCGCGTCATCCTCAGCAGCCCGGTGATCTCCCCGGCCAAGTGGCGCGCGCTGATGAACCTGGATCGCCCGGGCTTCGAGCGCCAGCTGATCGACATGAACTACGACGAGTCGATCGGTCTGGAGGCCGCCGTACGCAACATGGCCGACCAGGCCGAGGAGGCGGTGCGCAGTGGCAAGGTACTACTGGTGCTGTCCGACCGCCACATCGCCCCGGGCAAGCTGCCGGCGCATGCCGCGCTGGTCACCGGCGCCGTGCATCACCGCCTGACCGAGAAGGGCCTGCGCTGCGACTGCAACATCCTGGTCGAGACCGCCACCGCGCGCGATCCGCATCACTACGCCGTGCTGCTGGGCTTCGGCGCCTCGGCGGTGTATCCGTTCCTGGCCTATGAAGTGCTGGGCGACCTGATCCGCACCGGCGAAGTGCTGGGCGATCTGTACGAGGTGTTCAAGCATTACCGCAAGGGCATCTCCAAGGGCCTGCTGAAGATCCTGTCGAAGATGGGCATCTCCACCGTCGCCTCCTACCGCGGCGCCCAGCTGTTCGAGGCCGTCGGCCTGGCCGACGAGGTCACCGAGCTGTGCTTCCGCGGCGTCGCCAGCCGCATCCAGGGCGCGCGCTTCGTCGACATCGAGAGCGAGCAGAAGCTGCTGTCGGCCGAGGCCTGGAACAACCGCAAGGCCATCCAGCAGGGCGGTCTGCTCAAGTTCGTCTACGGCGGCGAGTACCACGCCTACAACCCGGACGTGGTCAGCACCCTGCAGGCCGCCGTGCAGCAGGGCAGCTACGCCAAGTACAAGGAATACTCGGCGCTGGTGGACAACCGCCCGGTGTCGATGATCCGCGACCTGCTCAAGGTCAAGACCGCCGAGCAGCCGCTGGCGCTGGATCAGGTCGAGCCGCTGGAGGCCATCCTCAAGCGCTTCGACTCCGCCGGCATCTCCCTCGGCGCGCTGTCGCCGGAGGCCCACGAGGCCATCGCCGAGGCGATGAACCGCCTCGGTGCACGCTCCAACTCCGGCGAGGGCGGCGAAGACCCGGCCCGCTACGGCACCGTGCGCAGCTCGAAGATCAAGCAGGTGGCCACCGGCCGCTTCGGCGTCACCCCCGAGTACCTGGTCAACGCCGAAGTGCTGCAGATCAAGGTGGCCCAGGGCGCCAAGCCCGGCGAGGGCGGCCAGCTGCCGGGCGGCAAGGTCAACGGCCTGATCGCCCGTCTGCGCTACGCGGTGCCGGGCGTGACCCTGATTTCGCCGCCGCCGCACCACGACATCTACTCGATCGAGGACCTGGCGCAGCTGATCTATGACCTCAAGCAGGTCAACCCGGCCGCGCTGGTGTCGGTCAAGCTGGTGGCCGAGGCCGGCGTCGGCACCATCGCCGCCGGCGTGGCCAAGGCCTATGCCGACCTGATCACCATTTCCGGCTACGACGGCGGCACCGGCGCCTCGCCGCTGACCTCCATCCGCTACGCCGGCGCGCCCTGGGAACTGGGCCTGGCCGAAACCCACCAGACCCTGCGCGGCAACGACCTGCGCGGCAAGGTGCGGGTGCAGACCGACGGCGGCCTGAAGACCGGCCTCGACGTGATCAAGGCGGCCATCCTCGGCGCCGAGAGCTTCGGCTTCGGCACCGCGCCGATGATCGCCCTGGGCTGCAAGTACCTGCGCATCTGCCACCTGAACAACTGCGCCACCGGCGTGGCCACGCAGAACGACAAGCTGCGCAAGGACCACTTCATCGGTACCGTCGAGATGGTGATGAACTTCTTCACCTACGTCGCCGAGGAAACCCGCGAGTGGCTGGCCAAGCTCGGCGTGTCGAGCCTGGAGCAGTTGATCGGGCGCACCGATCTGCTCGAGATGCTGCCGGGCGAGACCGCCAAGCAGGGCAACCTGGACCTGTCGCCGCTGCTCGCCAGCGCGCATATCCCGGCCGACAAGCCGCAGTTCTGCCAGGTGGAGAAGAACCCGCCGTTCGACAAGGGCGAGCTGGCCGAGAAGATGGTCGAGCTGGCCAGGTCGGCGATAGACGGCCGCAGCGGCGGCGAGTTCGAGCTGGACATCTGCAACTGCGACCGCTCCATCGGCGCACGCGTGTCCGGCGAGATCGCCAAGCTGCACGGCAACCAGGGCATGAACGACGCGCCGATCACCTTCCGCTTCAAGGGTACTGCGGGGCAGAGCTTCGGCGTATGGAACGCCGGTGGCCTCAACCTGCACCTGGAAGGCGACGCCAACGACTACGTCGGCAAGGGCATGACCGCCGGCAAGCTGGTGATAGTACCGCCCAAGGGCAGCCCGTTCGCCACCCAGGACTCGGCCATCATCGGCAACACCTGCCTGTACGGCGCCACCGGCGGCAAGCTGTTCGCCGCCGGCACCGCCGGCGAGCGTTTCGCCGTGCGCAACTCCGGCGCCCATGCGGTGGTGGAAGGTGTGGGCGACCACTGCTGCGAGTACATGACCGGCGGCTTCGTCTGCGTGCTGGGCAAGACCGGCTACAACTTCGGTTCCGGCATGACCGGCGGCTTCGCCTACGTGCTCGACCTGGACAACGGCTTCTACGACCGCGTCAACCACGAGCTGGTGGAAATCCAGCGCATCAACAGCGAAGCCATGGAGGCCTACCGTAGCCACCTGCAGCGCGTCCTCGCCGAATACGTCGAGGAAACCGCCAGCGAATGGGGTCGCAACCTGCTGGAAAACCTGGACGACTATCTGCGCAAGTTCTGGCTGGTCAAGCCGAAAGCCGCGAGCCTGAAGTCGCTGCTGTCCAGCACCCGTGCCAACCCGCAATAAGAATGCGCCTGAAGTGGTTTGATGAGGTAATGCAATGACTGAACGTCTGAATAACGACTTCCAGTTCATCGAAGTCGGGCGCAAAGACCCGAAGAAGAAACTGCTGCGTCAGCGCAAGAAGGAATTCGTCGAGATCTACGACAACTTCAAGCCGGCGCAGGCCGCCGACCAGGCGCACCGCTGCCTGGGCTGCGGCAACCCGTACTGCGAATGGAAGTGCCCGGTGCACAACTTCATTCCCAACTGGCTCAAGCTGGTGTCCGAGGGCAACATCCTCGCCGCCGCCGAGCTCTCGCACCAGACCAACACCCTGCCGGAAGTTTGCGGCCGCGTGTGCCCGCAGGATCGCCTGTGCGAGGGCGCCTGTACCCTCAACGACGGCTTCGGCGCGGTGACCATCGGTTCGGTGGAGAAGTACATCACCGACACGGCGTTTGCCATGGGCTGGCGCCCGGACATGTCCAAGGTCAAGCCGACCGGCAAGCGCGTCGCGGTGATCGGCGCGGGACCTGCCGGCCTGGGCTGCGCCGACGTGCTGGTGCGTAATGGCGTGACCCCGGTGGTGTTCGACAAGAACCCGGAGATCGGTGGCCTGCTGACCTTCGGCATCCCCGAATTCAAGCTGGAGAAGACCGTGCTCAGCCGCCGCCGCGAAGTGTTCAGCGGCATGGGCATCGAGTTCCGCCTGAATACCGAGATCGGCAAGGACGTGACCATGCAGCAGCTGCTGGATGAGTACGATGCCGTGTTCATGGGCATGGGCACCTACACCTACATGAAGGGCGGCTTCCCCGGCGAAGACCTGCCGGGCGTGCACGACGCGCTGGACTTCCTGATCGCCAACGTCAACCGCAACCTGGGCTTCGAGAAGTCGCCGGAAGACTTCGTCGACATGAAGGGCAAGCGCGTGGTGGTACTGGGCGGTGGCGACACCGCGATGGACTGCAACCGCACCTCCATCCGTCAGGGCGCCAAGGCAGTGACCTGCGCCTATCGCCGCGACGAAGAGAACATGCCGGGCTCGCGCAAGGAAGTGAAGAACGCCAAGGAAGAGGGCGTGAAGTTCCTGTTCAACCGCCAGCCTATTGCGATTGTGGGCGAGGACAAGGTCGAAGGCGTCAAGGTGGTCGAGACCCGTCTCGGCGAGCCGGATGCCCGCGGTCGCCGCAGCCCCGAGCCGATCCCGGGCTCCGAGGAGATCATCCCGGCCGAGGCTGTGCTGATCGCTTTCGGTTTCCGTCCGAGCCCAGCGCCCTGGTTCGAGCAGTTCGACATCCGCACCGACAGCCAGGGCCGCGTGGTGGCGCCGGAGCAGAACCAGTTCAAGCACCAGACCAGCAACCCGAAGATCTTCGCCGGCGGCGACATGGTGCGCGGTTCCGACCTGGTGGTGACGGCGATCTTCGAAGGCCGCAATGCTGCCGAAGGTATCCTCGACTATCTGGGCGTCTGATCGATTTCGCCGCGGGCTGCCCGCGACAAATTGACCCGATGGACAAAAGGCACGGCGCTCGCCGTGCCTTTTGTTTTGCGCTCTGCGAAAATGCCCGCACTTTTTTCTAGGACTCTGCCATGACCGCCCTGAAGAACGATCGCTTCCTTCGCGCCCTGCTCAAGCAACCCGTGGACGTCACCCCGGTGTGGATGATGCGTCAGGCCGGTCGTTACCTGCCGGAATACCGCGCCACCCGCGCCAAGGCGGGCAACTTCGTCAACCTGATGAAGAACCCGGAGCTGGCCTGCGAAGTCACCATCCAGCCGCTGGACCGCTACCCGCAGCTGGACGCGGCGATCCTCTTCTCCGACATCCTCACCATCCCCGACGCCATGGGCCAGGGCCTGTACTTCGAGACCGGCGAGGGTCCGCGGTTCAAGAAGGTGATCGGCAGTCTGGCCGATATCGAGGCGCTGCCGGTACCGGATGCCGAACAGGACCTGGGCTACGTGATGGACGCGGTGCGCACCATCCGTCGCGAACTGAACGGCCGCGTGCCGTTGATCGGCTTCTCCGGCAGCCCCTGGACCCTGGCGACCTATATGGTCGAGGGCGGCTCCAGCAAGGATTTTCGCAAGTCCAAGGCCATGCTCTACGACAACCCGCAGGCCATGCACGCGCTGCTCGACAAGCTGGCCCAGGCGGTCACCGCCTACCTCAACGGGCAGATCAAGGCCGGCGCCCAGGCGGTGCAGATCTTCGATTCCTGGGGCGGTTCGCTGTCGGCGGCGGCCTACCAGGAATTCTCCCTGGCCTATATGCGGAAGATAGTCGACGGCCTGATCCGCGAACACGACGGCCGCCGGGTGCCGGTGATCCTGTTCACCAAGGGCGGCGGCCTGTGGCTGGAATCCATGGCCGATAGCGGCGCCGAGGCCCTGGGCCTGGACTGGACCTGCGATATCGGCAGCGCCCGCGCCCGCGTCGGCGCCAAGGTGGCGCTGCAGGGCAATATGGATCCGAGCGTGCTGTACGCCAACCCGGCGGCGATCCGTGCCGAGGTGGCGCGCATCCTCGCCGCCTATGGGCAGGGCAGCGGCCATGTGTTCAACCTCGGCCACGGCATCACCCCGGAGGTCGACCCGGCCCATGCCGGCGCCTTCTTCGAGGCGGTGCACGAGCTGTCGGCGCAGTACCACCAGTGAGCAGAACAGGGGCCGCGCAAGCGGCCTCTTTGCTATCGGCCGGGCAAGCTCCTCGCGCTTGTCACGGGCTTTGCATAGAATCCAAGGCCATCTGAGGCTCAGGGAGGTGTGAGATGCGGCGTGTGGTGTTCAACCAGAAAGGCGGCGTGGGCAAGTCCAGCATCGCCTGCAACCTGGCGGCGGTCAGCGCGTCTCAGGGCTATCGCACCCTGCTGATCGACCTCGACAGCCAGGCCAATTCGACCCATTACCTCACCGGCCTGACCGGCGAGGACATTCCCATGGGCATCGCCGACTTCTTCAAGCAGACCCTGGCCAGCGGTCCCTTCGCCAAGAAGGGCAAGGTGGACATCTACGAGACGCCGTTCGACAACCTGCACGTGGTCACCGCCACCGCCGAGCTGGCCGAGCTGCAGCCCAAGCTGGAGCAGAAGCACAAGATCAACAAGCTGCGCAAACTGCTCGACGAGCTGGCCGAGGACTACGACCAGATCTACCTGGACACCCCGCCGGCGCTGAATTTCTACACGGTTTCCGCGCTGATCGCGGCCGATCGCGTGCTGATCCCCTTCGATTGCGACAGCTTCTCGCGCAATGCCCTGTACGGCCTGCTGGCTGAGATCGAGGAGCTCAAGGACGACCACAACGACGGCCTGGAGGTGGAGGGCATAGTGGTCAACCAGTTCCAGCCGCGCGCGACCCTGCCGCAGCAGCTGCTCGACGAGCTGATCGCCGAGGGCCTGCCGGTGCTGCCGGTGAACCTGATGAGCTCGGTGAAGATGCGCGAATCGCACCAGGTGTGCACACCGCTGATCCATCTGGATGCGCGGCACAAGCTGACCCAGCAGTTCGTCGAACTACACGACCTGCTCAACGCCGGTTGAGAATGAAAAAGGCGCCTGGAGGCGCCTTTTTCGTTTGTCGCTGGCCTTAACGCACCACAAATACGTCGCACGGCGCCTTGTGCAAAAAATGCTGCGCCAGGCTGCCGAGCAGGGCCTGGGACAGCGCGCTGCGGCCGTGGCTGCCGAGCACCAGCAGCTCGCTGCGGCGGGTTTTGATCTGCTCCTGCAGGCAGCGCAGGATGCCGCCCTGGATCACCTCATGAGTCAGCGTCGGGCCGCCGGGCGGCAGGTTCTGCGCCTCGTCCTGCAGCAGTTGGTCGATCAGCCCCTGCTGGGTCTGCAGTTGCAGCTGCACCTCCTTGGGCGTGCCCTTGTCCGGCTCGAACACATGCAGGGCGTGCAGCTCGGCGTCGCCCGGCAGCAGGCGATAGGCCTGGCCGAGGGCGCTGCAGGCGCACAGGGAGAAGTCGATGGCGGCCAGGGCGTGCCGGTAGGGGGCGAAGTCGTTGCGCGCCACCAGCAGCAGCGGCACCGTACAACGACGGGCGATGCGATCCAGGCTGGTGCCGGAGAAGAAGTCGTGGCGCTGGTGGTGGCCGCCGAGCACCAGCAGGTCGCAGCCACTGTCCTGCACCTCCTGCAGCACCACCTCCGAGGGCTTGCCGCTGAGCATGCGCAGCTCGCTGCCGGGTGGGGCGTACTGGGTCAGGCTGCGGTCCAGCGCCTGGCGCGCCTTCTCATGCTGCTCGCTGCTCTGGCTGGGGTCGAGCACGTGCAGCAGGGTCAGGCGGGCACCGTGCTGGCGGGCGAGTTGGGTGGCGCGGCACAGGGCCATGTCGGCGGTGTCGCGCAGGTCGTGGGCGATAAGAATGTGATGGAACATGGCGACGGCTCTCCTGCCGATACCAGTCGGCAATTTTATTGTGCCTGTTCAATTAGCCGTTCTTTTGACTTATGGCAAGGTCGAGGCTCAGCGTAACCGCAATTGGTAATGCCCGCGACTCTCGGCGACCACCTCGCCGGCGCCGTCGGTCAGCTGCAGGTCGAGCTGGTACTCGGCCTTGCCCAGGCGTCCGGCCTCGTCCTCCAGGCGGGCGATCTCGGCTGCGCTCAGGCGCGCCTCGACCCGGATGTCACCGCTGGCCGGGCGCCGGAATCTCAGGTTCATCTCCTTGACCAGTGGGTAGAAGCGCTCGGCGTCGAAGCTGGTGAGAAACAGCGCGCCGCCGGGAATCTCCGCCAGGGTGAACAGCGCACCGGCGTACATGCTGCCGATATGGTTCTGGTTGCCGGCCAGCGGCATTCGCAGGCGCACGAAGCCGGGTTCGAGCACCTCGGCCTTGAGGCCGCTGCGCTGGACGAAGGCGATCTGCTGTTCGGTGAGCTGGCGGGCGAGTTCCACGGACAGGGGCATGGTGCGACTCCTTGGCGAGGGTCTGCCCAGACTAAGGCTTGGTGCGGCCCGTGCAATTGACCGCAGCGCCCCGGCGGACTGACCGAACCGCTCAGGCCCTGTCAGTGATCGCTCAGGGATGGCATCAGGGCTACGCGCTAACCTGCGGCTCGGTCGCCTGGGTGAAACCCGGGGGAGTCGCTCAGATGCCCTGCTGGCGCAGCCAGCTCAGCAGCTGCGGCAGCGGCAGGGCGCCGCTCTGCCGCGCCACCTCCACGCCGTCCTTGAACAGCAGCAGGCTGGGAATCGAGCGGATGCCCAGTTGCCCGGCCAGCTGCGGGTTGCCCTCGCTGTCCAGCTTGCCCAGGCGGCAGCGGCCCTGCAGCTGGCTGGCGGCCAGGGCGAAGGTCGGCGCGAAGGCCTGGCAGGGCCCGCACCAGGCGGCCCAGACGTCCACCAACAGCGGCAGCTCGCCCTTGAGCTGGCCGGCGAAGTTGCTTTGCGTCAGTTCGATGGGCGCGGCCGGCAGCAGCTCGGCTTTGCAGCGCCCGCAGCGCGGGGCGTCGCCCAGGCGCGCGGCGGGGATGCGGTTGAGGCCGTTGCAGTGCGGGCAGGGAATCAGCAGGGGATCGGACATGACAGCGAGCTCCGTGGGACATGTCCGCTAGATGGAGCCGCCGCCGCTCGATATCAAGTCACACCGGCGTCAGCGGCCAGAACAGCGGGATAACGAAGCTGGCCACCACCCAGAGAATCAGGTTGAGCGGGATGCCGATGCGCATGAAGTCGGTGAAGCGGTAGCCGCCGGCGTTGTAGACGAAGGTGTTGGTCTGGTAGCCGATGGGCGTGGCGAAGCTGGCGCTGGCGGCGAACATCACCGCCACCACGAAGGCACGCGGGTCGACGCCCAGGTGCTGGGCCATGCCGATGGCGATGGGGGTCACCAGCACCGCCACGGCGTTGTTTGACAGCAGCTCGGTGAGGATCGAGGTGAACAGGTAGATGAAGCTCAGCATCAGCAGCGGCCCGGCCCAGGGCAGCCAGCCCATGACGTTCTGCACCAGCAGGCTGACCAGGCCGACCTTGTCCATGGCGATGCTGATGGCCAGCATGCCGAAGATCAGGCTGAGGATCTTCCAGTCCACCGCCTTGTAGGCGTCTTCCACGTCCAGGCAGCGGGTCGCCAGCACGCTCACCGCGCCGATGATCGCCAGGCCCTCGATGGGCATCAGGCCGAAGGCGGCCAGCAGCATCACCGCCAGGGTGGCGCCGATGGCGATCGGCGCCTTGTCGCGGCGGAAGGCGCGTTCCTGCACCGCGTTGAGGCTGATCAGCTCGCCGTTGTCGGCGAAGCGCTTGATCTGCGCCGGGGTGCCCTCGACCAGCATCACGTCGCCGAACTGCAGCTCGAACTCGTCGAGGTTGCCCTGCACGTTCTCGTCCTGGCGGTGCACGGCGAGCACGGCGATACCGTAGCGCGCGGTAAGGTCGAGATCGCGCATCGGCCGGTGACTGTAGCGCGAGTTACGCCCGACTATGGCCTCGGCGAGGATCACGTCGTGGCTGCTGATGGTCTCGAAGGCGTCGCCGCGGTTGAACGACAGGTGGCCGCTCTCGCGCAGCTCGACCACGTCCTTGACCTGACCGTGCAGCACCAGGCGGTCACCGCTGGCCAGCAGGGTGCCCCCGCCCGGCTCGGTGAGTTCCTGCTCCTCGCGGAACAGCTTGAGCACCTGCAGGCCGCTGCCGCCGTTGAGGTTGGCCTCGTGCAGGGTCTTGCCGATCATCGGCGAGTCGTGCGGCACCAGCAGCTCGGTCATGAAGGTGCGGTCCAGGTCCGGGCGCAGCTGCTTGGACAGGGTTTCGCGATCGGGCAGCAGGCGGTGGCCGACGGTCAGCAGGTAGAGCATGCCGACCGCGGCCAGGATCAGCCCGGCGCCGGTGATCTCGAAGATGCCGAAGGGCTCCAGGCCGGCCTTGCGCGCCACGCCGTCGACCAGGATGTTGGTCGAGGTGCCGATCATGGTCAGGGTGCCGCCGAGGATGGTGGCGTAGGACAGCGGAATCAGCAGCTTCGACGGCAGGGTGCCGGCGCGCCGCGCCAGGGCGATGGCCACCGGGGTGAGGATGGCCACCACCGGGGTGTTGTTGAGGCAGGCGGAGATCACCAGGGCGGTGACGGTCAGGCCGGTGAGCACGCGGATCGGGCTGGTGCCCACCAGCTCGCCCAGCCAGTTGCCCAGGGCGTCGATGCAGCCGGTGCGCTCCAGCGCGGCGGACAGCACGAACATGCAGGCGATGGTCACCGGCGCCGAGTTCGACAGCACGCTGAGCACCTCGCCCGGGGTCAGCAGCTGGCTGACCAGCAGCGCCGCCACGGCGATGGCGGCGACTATGTCCGGGCTCCATTTCTCGCGCACGAAGGCATACAGCACCCAGATCAGCAGGGCGCCGACGAACAGCAGGGGCAGGGAGTCCCAGGGCATGAAAATCCTTAGCGTCGAATCTCGTGTGAGGTATCGGGCCCGCGCTGGGCGGCCGCACAAGGTCGCCACGATAGTGGGCTTCGCTTAGATAGTCTAAGAATGTTTGAGAAGGTTTATATGCCTTTTCGATTTATTGGATAAGGGCACGGAGGAGCACGTCGCCGCCCCGGTATGAGCCGGGCCGAGCCGCAGCAGCGCGCCGCGCTCCGCTCCGCGATACCGCCGTTGGGCTTCGCCGCACGCTCGTAGGTTGGGTTGAGGAGCCTGCGACGAAGCCCAACATAAGCGTGACGAAGCCTACGCATAGCCGGGGGCGCTCCCTGTCGAGTGCCGGCTCAAGCCAACCTAGGACGAGCAGCTGATCTGCAGATGCTTGCCCCAGTCCGGCGGGCGCTGGGCGTAGCGCTCCATCCCCGGCTGCTCGTCGAAGGGCCGCGCCAGCACCGCGTGCAGCTCGCGCACCGGGCCATAGTCGCCGGCCTCGGCCGCCTCGATGGCCTGCTGCGCCAGGTAGTTGCGCAGGATGTAGCGCGGATTGACCGCGTGCATGCGCGCCTGGCGTTCGGCCTGCTCGCTCCCCTCGCGGGCGCAGCGGGCCAGGTAGTCGCGGCCCCAGGCGTCGAAGCCGGCCAGGTCGACGAAGTCCTCGCGCACCACCTGCAACGCATCGAAGGGCGCCTGTTCGCCGAGCCGGCGGAAGAACAGCGTGTAGTCGCTCGCCTTGCCCTGCTGCATCAGCTGCAGCAGGCGCTGCACCAGTTCCTCGTCGCCGTCCTCGGCGCCCTGCAGGCCCAGGCGGCGACGCATCAGGTCGAGGTAGTGGGCCTGGTACAGCGGCAGGAACAGCTCCAGGGTTGCGCGCAGCTTGTCCACTTCGACCATGGGCGTCAGTGCCTGGGCCAGCGCCGCCAGGTTCCAGTGGGCGATGGGCACCTGGTTGCTGAAGCTGTAGCGACCGGTGTCGTCGGAATGGTTGCAGATGTGCCCGGCGTCGAAGTCGTCGAGGAAGGCGTAGGGCCCGTAGTCGAAGGTGATGCCGAGGATCGACATGTTGTCGGTGTTCATCACCCCGTGGCAGAAACCGTAGGCCTGCCAGCGGGCGATCATGCCGGCGGTGCGCTCCAGCACCTCGCGGAACATCGCCAGCCAGGGTTCGTCCTGCGTCAGGCAGGCGGGGAAATGATAGGCCAGCACATGCTCGCCGAGGATCTTCAGTTGCTCGTGCTGGCGGGTGTAATAGAAGTACTCGAAGTGGCCGAAGCGCACGTGGCTGGGCGCCAGGCGCAGCAGCATGGCGGCGCGCTCCTGACGCTCGCGCCACACCGGGGTTTCCGAGGCGGTGACGCACAGCGCCCGCGAGCTGGGGATGCCGAGGGCGTGCAGGTGTTCGCTGGCGAGGAACTCGCGGATCGACGAGCGCAGTACCGCGCGGCCGTCGCCCATGCGCGAGTAGGGGGTCTGCCCGGCGCCCTTGAGGTGCAGGTCCCAGTGTTCGCCGGCGGCGTTGACCACCTCGCCCAGCAGCAGGCCGCGGCCGTCGCCCAGGCGTGGGGTGTAGCCGCCGAACTGGTGCCCGGCGTAGACCATGGCGCGCGGCTCGGCCTCGCTCCATAGCTTGTGTCCGGCGAACAGTTCGGCGAACTCCGCGCGCTGCGCCTCCTCCGGCGCCAGGTCGAGCAGGGCCATGGCCGCGGCGCTGGCCACCACCAGGCGCGGCTGCTCGATGGGCTCGGGCAGCACCTCGGTGGAGAAGGCGTCGCCGAGACGGGCGAAGCGGTTGTCGAAGCTCAGCTGGTCGAGGCGTTTCACCGCGTACTCCGCCATGGCTCAGGTCGCCGCCGGCGGGGGCGGCGTCTGCACGTTGGCCGCACCGGCTGCGGCGGCCTTGATCAGGTCCTTCTGTTCGAGTTGGTGTTCGCCGCGCTCGAGATTCTTCACATACACCTCGACCTGGCGGAAGGCGATGTTGATGCCGTGCTTGGGGAATTCGCGGTCGATGAAGCGGTTGATCTCGTCGGTGGCCGGGTTGCGGTCGCCGAGGTCGCGCACGTGGATGCGCAGCTCGTGATCCAGGGTGCTTTCGCCGAAGTTGAGGAAGTACACCAGCGGCGCCGGCTCCTTGAGCACCCGCGCGTTCTCCTGGGCGGCCTGCAGCAGCAGCTTGCGCACCAGGTCGAGGTCCGAACCGTAGCCGACGCCGACCTTGATGGTGACGCGGGTGACCGTGTCGCTCAACGACCAGTTGATCAACTGGCCGGTGATGAAGGTCTTGTTCGGCACGATGATTTCCTTGTGGTCGAAATCGGTGATGGTGGTGGCGCGGATGCGGATCTTGCTCACCGTGCCGGACAGGTTGCCGATGGTCACCACGTCGCCGATGCGCACCGGGCGCTCGAACAGGATGATCAGACCGGAGATGAAGTTGGCGAAGATCTCCTGCAGGCCGAAGCCCAGGCCCACCGACAGCGCTGCCACCAGCCACTGCAGCTTGTCCCAGCTGACGCCGAGGGTGGACAGGGTGGTGACGATGCCGATACCGACCAGCACGTAGGACAGCAGGGTGGTGGTGGCGTAGGCGCTGCCCTGCGCCAGCTTCAGGCGCGACAGCACCAACACCTCGAGCAGGCCGGGCAGGTTGCGCGCCAGGGCCACGGTGATGGCGACTATGACCAGGGCGCCGAGCACGTCCATCAGGCTGATCGGCACCAGGGTGGCGGCATCGCCGCTGCCGCTGCTGTATTCGTAGAGGGTCACGGTGTCGAGGTAGGTGAACACGCCGATCAGTTCGGCCCAGACCCAGTACAGGCAGACCAGGAAAGCGCCGAGCAGGGCCAGGCGGATCAACCGCAGCGACTGCTGGTTGACCTGCTCGATGTCCAGGGTCGGCTCCTCGACCACCGTCTCGCCCTCGCTGCCGTCCTTGCTCTGCGCCTGGCGCTTGCTCAGGGCGCGCTGGTAGGCCAGGCGCCGGGCGGCGACGCTGA
Organism: Pseudomonas sp. PL-6; assembly: GCF_054110165.1. Lineage (NCBI taxonomy): Bacteria > Pseudomonadati > Pseudomonadota > Gammaproteobacteria > Pseudomonadales > Pseudomonadaceae > Pseudomonas > Pseudomonas sp. PL-6. Next base: position 533,898 of record NZ_CM134189.1, read on the forward strand.
GGCCGCGGATGAAGGTGGCCTCCAGCACCAACCAGAGGATCAGCAGGTAGAGGGTGTCGATCAGGCGGTCGGTGAGCTTCAGTGCGGTGTAGTAGTAGCCGAACGCCACGGCGACGATCAGTGCCAGCGGCAGCAGGCTGAACAACAGGCCGACGCTCGAGCGCAGGGCCGAGGTGTTCTCCCGCAACGGCATCTTCAGCAGCAGGCGGAACAGCAGCCAGGCCATCAGCGCGTAGCAGGTCAGCACCACGCCGATGCCGATCACGTCGTCGGCCAGGCTGGCCGGTTGGTGCTCGGCGATGCTGGTCACGGCGACCAGCGCCATCACCACCAGGCCCAGGCTGCGGATATGGTGGCGGGAAAAGGCGACGTTGGCCGGCGGCCAGTGGAAGTGCAGCACGGCCACGCCGTTCGGCGAGAGGATGCGGTAGAGGGTGTAGAACACCAGCCAGGCCTGGGCCATCTCGTACAGCGCGGCGCCGAGATAGAGGTTCTGCCCGCGCGCGTCCATCAGCAGGGCGTAGCCGCACAGGGCGAGGAACAGCGCGCCGGGCAGTGCCAGGGCCAGGTTCAGGGCCAACGCCAGCGGCGTGTGCAGCTGGCTGTCGCGCTGGTAGTGGCCGATGTCGTCGTGCAGGCCGCCGAGCTTGGCGAACAGGTACTGGCGGCGCCAGAGGATCAGTGCGCAGAGCAGCAGCAGCGGCAGGAACACCAGCGGTCGCTCCAGCAGGGCGGCGCCCAGCTCCTTCAGCGCCACGCCCCAGGGCAGGCTTTCCAGTTGCTGCTGCAGGTGCCGCGGCGCGCTTTTCAGCCATTCGAGGTCGAGCGGCTTGTTGCTGGGAATCCAGAACATCTGCTCATCGATGGTGGCGCGCAGGCTGCTGGCGGTGCTGTGCAGCTCCTTCTGGCTGAGCTGCAGGGTGATCGACTCGTTGAGCAGGGCGTTGAGCTCGCGGTTGAGCCGGTCGAGCAGCTCGCGCCGCGTGCTCAGTTGCTCGCGCAGGGTGGCGCGCAGTTCGGCGGTGACCTCTTCGGCGGGCTGGCCGGCGAGCAACTGGTCGATATAGGCCTCGGGGTTGCTGATTTCCTCGCGCTGCTTGCCCAGCTCGAACTGGTACAGGCGGATATCGGCGATCTCGTCGGCCAGGCGGCTGTCTTCCAGCTCCAGGCTGGGCAGCGCCTGCTTCTGCTGGTAGAGGATCTTCGACAGCAGCAGGCTGCCCTGCAGCACGCCGATCTGCTCGTCGAGGGCCTGGTCGGCCTGCGCCAGGTTATCCAGCTGCTGGCGGGTCTGCAGGTTCTGCTCGGTGAGCTGGTTGAGGCGCTCGGTGGCGCGCAGCAGGTAGTCGGAGAGCTTGAGGTTGCGCGTGCTCTCGCGCGCCAGCAGCTTGTCCGACCCGGCGCGCTCGGCCTCGCGCGACTGCTCGGCGACGGTCTGCTCGGATTCGGCGCGGCGCCTTTCGTTGATCAGGCTCTGCAGCTCCAGACGTTCCTGCTCGGCGCGCTTGATGCGCTCCTCGAGCAGCTCGCGCTGGGCGTTGCCCAGATCCTGCAGCAGGCTGTTGCCGGCCAGCTCCTGGCGGCGCAGCTGGGTCTGCGCGGTGAGCAGGGCCAGTTCTGCGGTGAGCTGGTCGCGGCGTTCGGCGCTCAGCGGTTTGCCGCTGTCGCGGTCGCTCTTCAGGCTGTCGTTGATCTGCTGGCTGCGCGCCTGGTTCTGGCTGATCTCGGCCTGGGCGCGCTCGGGGCGGGTCTGCGCGGTGATCACCAGGCTGTTGGCCTCGATGATCGCCTTGTTCCACTCGCTGAGCTGGCTGGAGCGCTCGCCGAGCAGCTGCTCCAGCTGCGCCAGGTCGGTGCGTGCGTGGCGCTCGGCCAGCGGCGCCGGCTTGCTGGCCTTGAGCTGGGCGAGTTCGCGCTGGGCCTCGGCGATCAGCCGCGGGGCGTTTTCCAGCTGGGTGCGCAGGTCGGCCAGGCGCTGCTCGCTGGCCTCGCGCTCCTTGAGCAGGCGCAGGGTCTGCTCCAGGGTCTGCTTGAGCGCCAGTTGCTCGGCTTCCGGCAGCTTGCGCTCGGCCAGGCTGTCGAGGCTCTGCTGCACACTCTCGGCCTTGGGCGGCTCCTGGGCGAGAACCGGGGGAATGCTCAGGCACAGGGCGAGCAGGGCGGCGACGAACGGGAGGCGCAACAGGGGCATGGTCGTGGGATCTGCTGAATGGACGATGACAGTGTAGGACGGCCGCCGCAGGCGCCGCCGCGCCGGCCCTCGCGGCAAGGGCCGGCGCAGTTGCGATGCTAGCAGAGTCCGGCGCGGTCGCGGCTGCGGCGCTGGCGCGACGAGCGTGTTACAGGAACAGCCCGGGGCCCGGGCGGCTGCCTTCGGGAAATTTGACGCCGACCTTGCGCACCTTGTTCCCTTCCATCGCCGCCACCGTCCAGGTCAGGCCCTGCCATTCCACCTGGTCGCCGACGATCGGTTCGCCGCCCACCTTGTGCGCGATAAAGCGGCCCAGGTGCAATTGGCCTTCGGCGCCTTCCAGCTTGAGGCCGTAGAGCGCGGCCACCGCGCCCAGTTCGGCGTCGCCTTCGAGCACGAAGTCGCCGAAGAAGCGCAGGTCCTGGCCGCGCTTGGGCGCCTGGCTGAACAGCTTGCCGAGCGCCGGCAGGTCGGCCTCGTGGCCGATCACGCAAAGCAGGTCGCCGGCCTCCAGGCGCGTACTGCCGGACGGGTGGAGCAGCTCGCGGCCGCGGAACAGCGCGGCGATGCGCGTGCCGTCAGGCATGTTCAGCTCGCGCAGGGTGGCGCCGATGCACCATTTTTCCGCGCCGAGGCGGTAGACGAACAGCTCCCATTGGCTGGTGGGGTGCACCTCCAGGCCGGCGCGCGACACCGGTGCCGGCTCCGGCGGTACGGTGACGCGCATCAGCTTGGCGGCCAGCGGCAGGCTGGTGCCCTGCAGCAGCAGCGAGACCAGGACGATGAAGAAGGCCACGTTGAAGAACAGCTGGGCGTTGGGCAATCCGGCCATCAGCGGGAACACCGCGAGGATGATCGGCACCGCGCCGCGCAGGCCAACCCAGGCGATGAACACCTTCTCACGGTCGTGGAAGGCCGGGAACGGCAGCAGGCCGAGGAACACCGACAGCGGCCGGGCGAACAGGATCATCCACAGCGCCAGGCCCAGCGCCGGCAGGGCGATGGGCAGCAGCTCGTGGGGGGTGACCAGCATGCCGAGGACCAGGAACATGGCGATCTGCGCCAGCCAGGTGAGGCCGTCGAGCATGTGCAGGATGCCGTGGCGCGAGCGGATCGGCCGGTTGCCCAGCAGCAGGCCGCACAGGTAGATGGCGAGGATGCCGCTGCCGCCCACCGCGGTGGTGATGGCGAAGATGATCAGGCCGCCGCTGACCACCAGCAGCGGGTACAGGCCGCTGGCCAGCTCCATGCGGTTGATCAGCTTGAGCAGCAGCCAGCCGCCGCCGAGGCCGAGCAGGGTGCCGAGGCCGAATTGCTGCAGCAGCTGGAGCGGCAGGTTCCAGCTGAAACCGGTCTGGCCGCTGGCGAGCATGGCGATCAGGGTGACGGTGAGAAACACCGCCATCGGGTCGTTGCTGCCGGATTCGATCTCCAGGGTCGAGCTGACCCGTTCGTTGAGGCCGCGGCCGCCGAGCAGGGAGAACACCGCCGCGGCGTCGGTGGAGCCGACGATGGCGCCGATCAGCAGGCCCTCCAGCAGGCTCAGGTCGAACAGCCAGGCGGCGGCCAGGCCGGTCAGCCCGGCGGTGATTATCACCCCTAGGGTGGCCAGCGACAGCGACGGCCACAGCGCCACGCGGAAGCTGGACACGCGGGTGCGCATGCCGCCGTCGAGGAGGATCACGGCCAGCGCCAGGTTGCCCACCAGGTAGGCCAGCGGATAGTTGTCGAAGACGATGCCGCCGGGGCCGTCGACGCCGGCGAGCATGCCGACGGCGAGGAAGATCACCAGGATGGGGATGCCGAAACGGGTGCCGAAGGCACTGACCAGGATGCTGGCCGCCACCAGCAGGGCGCCGATCAAGAACAGATTGTTGATGGCGCTGGCGTCCAACGGCGTACTCCTGGCCTAGTGGTGAATGCGCCGTCATGCATGGCGCGTGCCAGGGATTCTAACCGTTGCCTTCGCCCCGCTGTCAAAAAAAACGCCGCGGCTAGGGTGGGTTAGCGACGCAGGAGAGCAAAGCGGTTTGCCGCGGCGGTCGAGCGCCGCGTAACCCACCAGGCGCTAAGCCTTAGAACCAGGCGTCGCGCATGCCCAGACAGGTATCGTCGCGCGCCTCGAGGATGGCCAGCTCGTGGTGGCAGCCCGGCACTTCCCAGGTCAGGAAGTAGCGCGCGGCCTGCAGCTTGCCCCGATAGAAGTCGGCGTCGCCGGCAGCGCCCTTGGCCAGGCCCTGCTCGGCGCGGATCGCCTGCTCCAGCCAGCGCCAGCCGATCACCGCGTGGCCGAACACCTTGAGGTACAGCGCCGAGTTGGCCAGGCCCTGGTTGACCTGGCCGGCCATCAGGTCGCCGAGCAGGGCCAGGGTCACCGTCTGCAGGCGCGCCAGCAGTTGCTCCAGCGGCTGGCGCAGGGCGGTGAGCGAGTCGTACTCGGCGGCGCGCTGGCAGGTGCCGTGGATCAGTTGGAGCAGCTGCTTGAGCGCGGCGCCGCCGTTCATCGCCACCTTGCGCCCGAGCAGGTCGAGCGACTGGATGCCGTGGGTGCCCTCGTGGATGGGGTTGAGACGGTTGTCGCGGTAGTACTGTTCCACCGGGTATTCGCGGGTGTAGCCGTGGCCGCCGAGGATCTGGATCGCCAGTTCGTTGGCCTTGAGGCAGAACTCCGAGGGCCAGGACTTGACGATGGGGGTGAGCAGGTCGAGCAGCTCCAGGGCGGTCTTGCGCTGCTCGGCGGTCGCCAGGGTGTGGGTGTCGTCGAACAGGCGCGCGGCATACAGGCCGAGGTCGAAGGCGCCTTCGACGTAGGCCTTCTGCGCCAGCAGCATGCGCCGCACGTCGGTGTGCTCGACGATGGCCACCTGCGGGCTGCTCGGGTCCTTGCCGTCCGGCTGGCGGCCCTGCGGGCGGTTGCGGGCGTAGTCCAGCGAATAGAGGTAACCGGCGTAGCCGAGCATGATCGCGCCCATGCCGACGCCGATGCGCGCCTCGTTCATCATCTGGAACATGTAGGAAAGGCCCTGGTGCGGCTGGCCGACTAGGTAGCCGACGCACTCGCCGTTGTCGCCGAAGTTCAGCGCGGTGGAGGTGGTGCCGCGCCAGCCCATCTTGTGGAACAGGCCGGCCAGGGTGACGTCGTTGCGCGCGCCCAGGCTGCCGTCGTCGTTGACCAGGAACTTGGGCACGATAAACAGGCTGATGCCCTTCACCCCGGGCGGTGCGTCCGGCAGCTTGGCCAGCACCATGTGCACGATGTTCTCGGAGATCGGCTGGTCGCCGCCGGAGATGAAGATCTTGTTGCCCTTGATGCGGTAGCTGCCGTCGGCGTGCGGCTCGGCCTTGCTGCGGATATCCGACAGCGACGAGCCGGCATGCGGCTCGGTCAGCGCCATGGTGCCGAAGCAGCGGCCGTCGATGATCGGCTGCAGAAAGCGGGCCTTCTGCTCGTCGCTGCCGAAGGCCTCGATCAGGTTGGCCACGCCCATGGTCAGCATCGAATAGGACGCGGTGGCCGCGTTGGCCGCCTGGAAGTGGGCGAAGCAGGCCTGCGACAGCAGGTTGGGCAGTTGCATGCCGCCATGCTCGAAGTCGCGGGTGGCGTTGAGGAAGCCCGCCTCGTGGAAGGCACGCAGGGCCGGTTCGACCTCGGGGATCAGCACCGCTGCGCCGTCGACGTATTGCGGCTCGTGCTCGTCGCTCTTGCGGTTGTGCGGGGCGAACAGCTCCTCGGCGATGCTGCGTGCGGTGGCGATCGCGGCGTCGAAGGTCTCGCGGTTGTGCTCGGCGAAGCGTTCGCGCTGGGTCAGGGCTTCGGCGTCGAGCACCTCGTAGAGTTCGAACGCCAGGTTACGGGAGCTGAGTAGGGTCTCGGACATGGAACGGGCCTCCAGATGATCGATCGAGTCTAGGCAGCCAGTTGCCTGGCTGCCCAGCATCATCATCGGCCGTGATAATCGCTCGTTGGCGCACGCGGGTAGGGCGGGTGCAATCCGCTATTGCCGAAGTGGCGGGTCGAACCCGACCTGCGGAGCCAGTTAACCGTCGTTCCCGCCCAGGCGGGAACCCAGGAAATTGGCGGCGCCTGGACTCCCGCCTGCGCGGGAGTGACGGTTCTTCAGATCGAACGAGCGAAGCCCTGCGCCAGCTCGCGGGTCAGCTCGGCGGCCGGCATCGGCCGGCAACTGGCGACGTTCTGCCCGGCCCACAGCGGCGAGAAGTCGCCGCTGCCCTGGGCTTCGGCTGCCGCGCGCAAGGGCGCGATGGCCGCGGTGGCCAGGGGGAAGGCCGGCGCCCGTTCGCTCAGCGGCCCCAGCTCGCGCATCAGGCGGTTGACGATGCCGCGCGCCGGGCGCCCGCTGAACAGGTTGGTCAGCGCCGTATGGCGCGCCGCCGGGCTCTGCAGCGCGGCGCGGTGCACGGCGCTGGTGCTCGCCTCCGGGCACAGCAGGTAGGCGCTGCCGACCTGCACCCCGGCCGCTCCCAGGGCCATGGCCGCGGCTACGCCGCGGGCGTCGCCGATGCCGGCGGCGGCGATCACCGGCACCGACAGCGCATCGACCAGCTGCGGCAACAGGGCGAAGAGGCCGAGTTGGCGGCTCAGGTCGAAGTCGAGAAAGTGGCCGCGATGGCCGCCGGCCTCCAGGCCCTGGGCGATCACCGCATCGACGCCGCGTTGCTGCAGCCACAGTGCCTCGTCCAGGGTGGTGGCGCTGGACAGGATCTTCGCGCCGCTGCGCCGTACCCGCTGCAGCAAGGCTTCCTCCGGCAGACCGAAATGAAAGCTGACCACCGCGGGGCGGAACTCCTCCACCAGCGCCGCCGCCTCTTCGTTGAACGGCAGGCGCCCCGGGCCGCCGGCGATAGCCGACGGGTCCAGACCCAGCTCGTCATAGTAGGGCGCCAGCGCCTCGCGCCAGGTCGCCTCGCGGGCCGCATCCGGCGCGGGCGGCACATGGCTGAAGAAGTTCAGGTTGAACGGGCCCTTGGTCAGGGCGCGCAGCGCCTGCAGCTCCTGGCGCAGTGCGGCGGGCGTGAGCATGGCGCAGGGAAGCGAGCCGAGGCCGCCGGCCTGGCACACGGCGGCGGTCAGGCGATGGTTCTGCGAGCCGGCCATCGGCGCCTGGATCAGGGGCAGGTCAGTGTCGAGCAGGGCGGTGAGAGACATGGGATGGCTCCATTTCAGCGAGGGATCGTGGTTCGGACACCTGCCAGGCCCACAACAGGGCCCAGAGCAATGCCGCCGTGCCGATAAGGAAGCTGCTGGTGAGGCTATGGCCGGCGGCAGTCCAGTGCTGCACCAGCCAGGGGCCGAGCAACTGGCTGCCGCTGTACAGACTGATCAGCAGGGCGGCCAGGCGCAAGCCCTGGTCCGGGTTGAGGGCGCGGGCCAAGCGCTGGGTCAGCAATACGGTGCCGAGGAAGGTGCCGCCCACCAGCAGGGCGCAGGCCAGCACGCCGACGGGGCCGGGCAGCAGGATCGGCATGGCCACGCCGAGCAGTTGCAGCAGGTAGTTGGCCAGCAGGGCGCGGCGGTCGCCCAGCCAGGCACCGGCCTGGTTCCACAGGCTCGCCGAGATCAGGCAGGCGAGCGCCGTCCACCACCAGTTGCCGACCAGTAGCGGATGACCGGCGGGCAGCTGTTCGCGAGCCAGGGCCGGCAGAAAGGTCAGCGGCAGGATGTAACCCAGGCCTGCCCCCAGATAGGCCATCAGCAACGCCAGATTGTGGCTGCCGAACAGTGCGCCACGGGCGGTCGCGGGGGGCTTGTCGGGCAGGTCCCGTGCCAGGCGCCTTAGCATCGGAGCACAAAGTAGCGCCAGAGGCAGGGCGCACAGCGCGATCGGCAGCCAGCGCAGCGGCCCTTGCCAGGGCGTGATGGCCACCAGCAGGCCGCACAGCAACATGCCACCGCCCAAACCCAGATAGACCAGACCGCTGAGCGCCGTGGCCTGGCGCAGGGCCAGCCATTCCAGCACCAGTGCCGGGGCGAGGACGAACACCACGCCGTTGCTGATGCCATTGGTCAGGCGCAGGGCAGCCAGCAGGGCGATGTCCTGCGTGAAGACCTGGGCCAGGGTCAGGCCGGCATTGATCAGTAGGGCCGCCGGCAGGCCGAGGCGCAAGCCGCGCGGGTTGGCCATGGGCAGCGCGAGCAGGGCGCCGAGCAGGTAGCCGAGGTAGTTCCAGGTCGCCAGTTGGGCGCCTTGGCTCAGGTCGAACAGGCCATCGTCGAGCAGCAGGGGCAGCAGCGGGGTATAGGCGAAGCGGCCGAGCGCGTGCACGACCACCAGCGCCAGGGCGGCGGCGAGCAACGCAGTGAGGTGGGCGCGGTCACATCTGGGCATAGGGCCTCCGGTCGTGCTGCGCACCTTAGTCGTTGTCGTTGATCGATCGTTAGTGAAAAATACTGCTTTCATTTTTCACTTTTGGTGATGTTCATGGGCGCCTGGCAGCGACTCAATCCGCAGTTGTTCCGCTATTTCCTCGCCGTGGCGCGCGAGGGCTCGCTGAGCGCTGCTGGCCTGCGCCTGAGCTGCGTGCCGTCGAACGTCTCGGCGCGCCTGCGCCAGCTGGAGCAGCAACTCGACACCCGGTTGTTCCTGCGTCAGGGCCAGCGCCTGCGTCTGACCCCGGCCGGCGAGCGCCTGCTGCCCCACGCCGAGCATCTGGAACAGCTCTGTCAGACGGCCTGGCGCAGCGTGCAGGAGGATATCTGGAGTGGCGACCTGCGCCTGGGCTCGATGGAAACCACCGCGGCCGTGCGTCTGCCGGAGCTGCTCGCGGCTTTCCACCAGCGGGCGCCGCGGGTCAACCTGCAGCTCAGCACCGGGCCGAGCCGACGCCTGGTCGAGGGCGTGCTGGCCGGGGAGCTGGACGCCGGATTGATCGGTGGGCCGTTCGAGCATCCGCAGCTCGAGTGCCTGCCGATCTGGCAGGAGGAACTGATGCTGGTACTGCCGCCGACGCAGGATGCCGACAGTCTGGAGACGCGGCCGCAGACCCTGCTGGGCTTCCCCGAGGGCTGTCACTATCGCGAGCGCCTGGAGCGCTGGGTGGTCGGCCGCGGGTTGCAGGTGGCGGCGCGGCAGAGCTACGGCTCGATCGACGCGATCTTCGCCGGCATCGCCGCCGGCATGGGCATCGGCCTGCTGCCGCGCAGCCTGCTCGAGCGCCACCCACGTGTGCACCTGGTGCAGTACCAGGCCATCGCCGCGGAGTTCGGGGCGACCACCACGCTGCTGGCGCGCCGCCGCGATGCCGGCGAGCACCCGCCGCTGGCGCTGCTGCTGGAGCTGATGCGCGCGCAAAGCCCGCTCAGCGGGTAAACTTGGCGACCGCTTCGGAGACATCCATGAACTACCGCCACGCCTTCCACGCCGGCAACCACGCCGACGTGCTCAAGCACCTGGTGCTGACCCGCCTGATCGCCCTGCTGTCGCGCAAGGAGGCGCCCTTTGCCTACCTCGACAGCCACGCCGGCATCGGCCTGTACGACCTGCGCGGCGATCAGGCCAGCCGCACCGGCGAATGGCTGGAGGGCGTCGGCCGCCTGTGGCAGGCCACGCAGCTGCCGGATGCGGTGGAGGCCTACCTGGAAGTGGTGCGGGCGATGAACCCGGACGGCGAGCTGCGCTACTACCCCGGCTCGCCGGAGCTGGCGCGCCTGCTCAGCCGTGAGCAGGATCGCCTGCAGCTGAACGAGAAACACCCGGAAGACGGCCGCCTGCTCAAGGACAACATGCGCGGCGACCGCCGCGTAGCGGTGCACCTGGGCGAGGGCTGGCATGTGCCGCGGGCGCTGCTGCCGACCCGCGAGAAGCGCGTGCTGCTGCTGATCGACCCGCCGTTCGAGCAGGCCGACGAGCTGCAGCGCTGCGTCGAGGCCTTGAACGAGGCGCACGGGCGCATGCGCCAGGCCATCGTCGTGATCTGGTATCCGATCAAGGACGAGCGTCAGCTGGCGCGTTTCTACCGGGATCTGCAAAAGAGCGCCGCGCCCAAGCTGCTGCGCGCCGAGCTGTACGTGCACGCGCCGGACGATGCCAGCCGGCTGACCGGCTCGGGCCTGGTGATCAGCAACCCGCCCTGGGGCCTGGAGGACGAGCTCAGGCAGCTGCTGCCCTGGCTGGCCGATGCGCTCGGCCAGAGCCTGGGCGGCTGGCGCCTGGACTGGCTGATCGAGGAAAAGCCGGCCGCTTGAGCGAGCCTGGGGACGCTGCGCATGGCGCACCCGGCGGGGCCGCTTCGGCGCAGCGTCTCAGGCCATCACGTCGATGCTGTTGCCCAGATGCGGCGGGTTGCTCGGCGCACTGACCGGGGCGGCCGCCTGCACCAGGCTGGCGACGCCGGACGCCTGCAGCTCCAGGGTCTTGCGCAGCAGCAGGAGCGACATCTGCGCCGAGAATTGCGCCGACGCCTGGCTGGAAACCTGGCTGGCGATGCTGCTCAGTTCCATGGTGATCGCCCCTCCTTCAGGCCTTGGGTTCAGGCGGTAGGCATACGCCCGTTCCGCCCAGGCCGCAATAACCGTTCGGGTTCTTCGCCAGGTACTGCTGGTGATAGGCCTCGGCGTAGTAGAACGGCGGCGCCTCGCGGATCTCGGTGGTGATGGCGCCGAGCCCGGCCTTGTCCAGCTCGGCCTGGAAGCGCGCTTGGCTGGCGCGGGCGGCAGCCAGTTGCGCCGCGTCCTGGCAATAGATGGCCGAGCGATACTGGCTGCCGCGGTCGTTGCCCTGGCGCATGCCCTGGGTCGGGTCGTGTGCCTCCCAGAACACCTTGAGCAGGGCCTCGAAGCTGGTCTGCCGCGGGTCGAACACCACCAGCACCACCTCGGTATGCCCGGTCAGGCCGGAGCAGGTCTCCTCGTAGGTCGGGTTCGGCGTATGGCCGCCGGCATAACCCACTGCGGTGCTGTACACCCCGGGCTGTTGCCAGAAGCGCCGCTCGGCGCCCCAGAAACAGCCGAGGCCGAACACCGCCTGCTCGAGACCGGCGGGGAAGGGCGGCTTGAGCGGGTGGCCGTTGACCTGGTGGGCGGCCGGCACCGGCAGGGCTTCGCTGCGGCCGGGCAGGGCCTGCTCGGCGCTGGGCAGCTCGAGCTTGTGGGCGAGGATCTGGGAGCGCAGAACCATGATGATCTCCTGAAAATGGGCAAGCAGTGGACTGCGCACGACGCGCCCCATTACGCCCGTTGGTCGGCCGGGACGCTCGGCCAGCAGGGATAGCGACGCAGGCTGTCGATCAGCTCGCGGCCGGGAATCGGCTGGTCGAACAGGTAGCCCTGGCCGACGTCGCACTGCTGGCGGCGCAGGAAGCCGAGCTGGGCGCCGGTCTCGATACCTTCGGCGACCACCTTGAGCTTGAGGTTGTGGGCCATGGCGATCACCGCCGAGGTGATCTCCATGTCGTCCTGATTGTCGGGAATGTCCTTGATAAAGCTGCGATCGATCTTGATCACGTCGATGGGGAACTTCTTCAGATAGCTGAGCGAGGAATAGCCGGTGCCGAAGTCGTCCATCGCCAGGGTCAGGCCCAGACTTTTCAGGCGGCTGAGCTGGTGGCGGGTGTCCTCGGTAGCTTCCAGCAGCAGGCTCTCGGTCAGTTCCAGTTCCAGCAGCCGGGGTTCGAGCTGTTCCTCGTGGAGGATGGCGGCGATGGAGCCGACCAGATCCGGGTCGGAGAACTGCTTGGGCGACAGGTTGATCGCCACCTGCAGCTCGCCCAGGCCGATGGCGCTGAGCTGCCTGCTCATGCGGCAGGCCTGACGCACCACCCATTTGCCGATGGGGATGATCAGCCCGGTTTCCTCGGCCACGCTGATGAACTGGTCGGGGCGGATCATGCCCTTCTCCGGGTGGTGCCAGCGCAGCAGCGCCTCCATGCCCAGCAGCCGGCCGCTCTTGAGGCACAGCTTGGGCTGGTAGAACACCTCCAGTTCGCTCTGGGTCAGGGCGCGGCGCAGGTTGTTCTCGACGAACAGCTTGTAGTTGGCCTCGGCGTTGAGCGCCTCGGTGAACAGCTGCACCTGGTGCTTGCCGTTGGCCTTGGCCTTGTGCAGGGCCAGGCCGGCGTGCTTCATCAGGGTCTGCGGGTCGTCGCCGTGCTGCGGCGCCAGCGCCAGACCGACCGAGCCGGTGATGCTGATCAGCTGGTTGTCGACGAACAGCGGCTTGTCCAGGGTCTGCAGTACCTGCTGGGCGATGCGCTGGGCGGCCTCCTGGTCGCCGCCGTCGAGGAGGATGGCGAACTCGTTGCTGGCGAAGCGCGCCAGGCTGCCCTTGGCGCCGAGGCTGTTGCGCAGGCGCCGGGCGAGGGCCGAGAGCAGCTTGTCGCCGGTCTGGTGGCCGAGGCTGTCGTTGATCCGCTTGAAGTTGTCGATGTCCACCAGCAGCAGCCCCAGCGGCGGTCGCGGGCTGCGCGCGAAGCGTTCCTCGAGGCTGCGGATGAAGGCCAGGCGGTTGCCCAGGTTGGTCAGGTTGTCGGTGTAGGCCAGGCGTTCGATGCGCTGCTGGGCCAGCTTGGCCTCGGTGATGTCTTCGTAGATGCCGATGTAGTGGGTCAGCTCGCCGTCGTCGCCGTACACCTTGGAGATCGACAGCTGGCCCCAGTAGGGCTCCTGGTTCTTGCGCCGGCTGCGGAACTCGCCCTGCCAGCTGTTGTGTTCGGCCAGGCTGGAGCGGGCATCGAACAGCAGGTCGCTGAGGTTGGCCAGCGCCGGCAGCTCGGACAGGCGACGGCCGCAGACCTCGTCGCCGCTGTACAGGGTGATGGCGGTGAAGCTGGGGTTGACGTATTCCACCCGGCCGTCGCGGTCGACCAGCAGGAAGGCGCTGGCACTCTGTTCCACCGCGCGCTGGAACAGGTGCAGGGCATGGGTGGCGCTGCGCTTCTGCTGGCCGATCAGTACCTGGGCGTACTGGTCGGCCAGTTCGCCGGCGAAGGCGATCTCGTCGGCCTGCCAGGTGCGCGGGCCGCCGCTATGTTCCAGGCACAGCACGCCGACCACCTCGCCGTCGACGCGCACTCCGGCGTCGAGCATGGCGCCGATGCCCAGCGGTTCGAGGTAGCTGGCGTTCAGTTCGGCGGTACGCGGGTCGTGCCGGGCGTCCTCGGCGTCGATGGCGCGGCCGCTGTGCAGCGCTTCCAGGTAGCGCGGGAAGGCGCGCGCGTCGATATCGGCCAGGCGTTCGTGGCGAGCCAGGTCGCGGCGGTACAGGGTCACCGACTCCAGGCTGTGGCTGCCGAGCTTCCACAGGCCGGCGCGGGCTACGCCGTAGACCTCGCAGGCGGCCTGGGTGATCAGCTCGGCGGCCTCCAGCAACGGGTCGCTGGAGACGTAGCGCTGGCGCGCCAGGCGCACGATCAGGCGCTGCTGGGTGCGCGAGCGCTGCAGGTGCTGCAGGTGGTCGTCCTGGGCGCGCTGGAACTGCTGCAGCGAGCTGCGCAGCTGCTGGTTCTGCGCCTGCAGCTCCTGCTCGGGCGGGCTGCACTGGCTCAGGCTCTGGTCCGCCACCAGCAGGTAGCCGCGCAGCAGCTGGCGGTTGCGCTGCTTGAAGGGTTCGCCCACTTCCAGCAGGTTGAGCGCGCCCTGAGGGGTGTGCAGGGTATAGCGCACCAGGTAGTGCGGGCCCTGCAGCAGCTGCTGCTGGATGGCGTCGTGCAGGCGGTAGCGCGCTTCGGGTTCCATCAGGCTGGCGTAGGGCGCATCGACCAGGGCGCACAGGTCGCTGGCACTGATGCCGAGCTGGCGTTCGCAGGCGGGATCGAGAAACAGCAGGGCCCAGCTCGGCTCGTTCAAGCGCTCGAAACGCAACATGCCGAGCCGCGAGGGCACTGGCAACTGCGTCACAACCTCGGCTGCCGAGCGGGTGCCGGCATCGGGATGGCTTTTCATTGGGCGGCGGGCTTCCAGTATGCTGACCAGGCGAGGCATCCGTTCTCGGTACGGGGCCGCCGCTGCCCGAGGCAGTGGCGGTACGGACGGAGGCTCGGGCTCAGGCCTACTTCACTATAGCGTTCGGCAAGGGTGCATCATGCAATCGATACTGACAAGAAAACTGATGGCCCTGGCCCTGCTGGGCGCGCTGTTCGCTGCCGCGCCGGCGACTGCCGCCGACGCCGAAGCGGTCGCCGGGTTGCAGGGCGACGAGCAGGCCGCCTACCTGGACGGGCTCAAGCGCCTGTACCTGACCGCCGACGAGCGCCAGGCGCTGCTCGCCCACAGCAACGCGCTGCTCGACACCTATGCGCTGCGCGCCGCCTACCAGGTCGGCCAGGCGCAGCGTCAGGATCTGCTCTACCGCATCGGCATCGGCGCGCCCGGCGAGCTGATCCTGCGCGAGGAAAGTCGCGGCGCCCAGGGCACCGATATCGCCGTGCGCAACCAGCGCGTGTCGGTGTTCGGCGTCGATCCCTTCATTCGCTACGAATGCCCGGCCGGCGGCATCCGCTGCGTGCTGATCAACCCCGGCGACGGCAGCCCGCTGCTGAGCATCCTGCGCGATCACCAGGGCGCGGCCGAGCTGGCCAAGGCGCTGAGCTTTCTGATTCGCAACGTGCAGAAGGGCTGACTCGGCGGCCCGCTCGCCGGTAGGTTGGCGCTGAGCGCAGCGAAGCCCAACAACCCGCGTGCGGCTCGTTGGGCTTCGGCGCTGCGCGCCTCAACCCAACCTACGGTCTGAGCTTTCTGCTTCGTAACGTGCAGAGGGGTTGAACGGCGGCGTTGCCGGGCGCGCGCAACGGGAAGCCGCCTGTGTTGCGGCTCTTGTGGCTGGAACATAGTCAAAAAAAACCCCGCCTGAACGGGCGGGGTTGAGGATACGAGCGTGGCGTGCTCGAAAGGTGGTGCGCGACCTTACAGCAGCAGGGTGCGGATATCCGCCAGCAGCTGCGACAGGCGCTGGGTGAAGCGAGCGGCGGCGGCGCCGTTGATCACCCGGTGGTCGTAGGACAGTGACAGCGGCAGCATCAGGCGCGGCTGGAAGGCCTTGCCGTCCCATACCGGCTGCATGCTCGCCTTGCTCACGCCGAGAATCGCCACCTCAGGCGCGTTGACGATCGGCGTGAAGCCGGTGCCGCCAATATGACCGAGGCTGGAGATGGTGAAGCAGGCGCCCTGCATGTCGTCGGCCGACAGCTTCTTGTTGCGCGCCTTCTCCGCCAGGGCAGCGGCTTCGCCAGCAAGCTGCAGCAGGCTCTTCTGGTCGACGTTCTTGATCACCGGCACCAGCAGACCGTCCGGGGTATCCACGGCGAAGCCGATATGCACGTACTTCTTGCGGATGATCGCCTTGCCGCTGGGGGCCAGCGAACTGTTGAAGTCCGGCAGCTCCTTGAGCAGGTGGGCGCAGGCCTTGAGCAGCAGCGGCAGCACAGTGAGCTTGACCCCGGCCTTCTCGGCCACGGCCTTCTGCGCCACGCGGAAGGCTTCCAGCTCGGTGATGTCGGCCGACTCGAACTGGGTCACGTGCGGCACGTTGAGCCAGCTGCGGTGCAGGTTGGCGGCGCCGACCTGCATCAGGCGGGTCATCGCCACTTCCTCGATTTCGCCGAACTTGCTGAAGTCCACCGCCGGGATCGGCGGGATGCCGGCACCGCCGGTGGCGACACCCGCCTCGGGCGCGGCCTTGGCCTTGCTCATCATGGCCTTGACGTAGGCCTGCACGTCTTCCTTGAGGATGCGGCCTTTCGGTCCGGTGCCGGTGATGTCGGCCAGGTCGACGCCGAAGTCGCGCGCGGTCATGCGTACGGCAGGCCCGGCGTGCACCTTGGCGGCGTCGCGCTTGGGTGCATTGGCAACTTCGGCGGCGGCGGCCGACAGCGCGGCGATGGCGCGCACTTCGGCGGCCACTTCCGGTGCGGCGCCTTCCGGCACGCGGTGCACCTCCTGGCTGGCCGGCGCGGCGGCGGGCGCCGCGGCCGGTGCGGCAGGCGCACTACCGGCCACCTTGAGCTTGATGATCAGGTCGCCGGTGCCGACTTCGGAATCCAGCTTGACCAGCACTTCCTCTACCACGCCGGCGGCCGGCGAGGGGATTTCCATGCTGGCCTTGTCGGACTCGAGGGTGATCAGCGACTGGTCGGCTTCGATGCTGTCGCCGGCCTTGACCAGGACCTCGATGACCTTGACCTTGCCGTCGGTGCCGATGTCCGGCACGTGCACGTCCTGCACGCTGCTGGTGGCAGCGGCGGCCGGCGCCGGAGCAGCGGCCGGAGCGGGTGCGGCGGCAGCCTTGGGGGCCTCGGCCGGGGCGGCTTCGACCTTGGCCGCAGGCGCCGCCTCGGCGCCGCCTTCGACTTCCAGCACCAGCAGCTCGTCGCCCTCTTTCAGGCGGTCGCCGAGCTTGACCTTCAGTTCCTTGACCACGCCGGCCTTGGGCGCCGGGATTTCCATGCTGGCCTTGTCCGACTCCAGGGTCAGCAGGCTCTGGTCGGCTTCGATACGGTCGCCGACCTTGACGAACAACTCGATAACTTCACCCTCACCGCTGCCGATGTCGGGTACGCGAATCAATTCACTCATCGCTACGCTCCTCAGCAGTCCAGGGGGTTGGCTTTATCGGGATCGATGCCGAACTTGGCGATGGCGTCGGCCAGCACCTTGGCTTCGATCTCGCCACGGTCCACCAGGGCTTCCAGGGCGGCCAGGACGACCCAGTAGCGGTCCACCTCGAAGAAGTGACGCAGCTTCTTGCGGCTGTCGCTGCGGCCGAAGCCGTCGGTGCCCAGTACCTTGTACTCCTTGCTCGGCACCCACTGGCGCACCTGCTCGGCGAACAGCTTCATGTAGTCGGTGCTGGCCACCACCGGGCCCTTGCGCCCGGACAGGCACTGCTCGATGTAGGCCTGCTTGGGCTTCTGCCCCGGGTGCAGACGGTTGATGCGCTCCACGGCCAGGCCGTCGCGGCGCAGTTCGTTGAAGCTGGTGACGCTCCATACGTCGGCGCCGATGTTGAACTCCTCGCGCAGGATCTTCGCCGCCTCGCGCACTTCGCGCAGGATGGTGCCGCTACCCAGCAGCTGCACGTGGTGGGCGGCCTCCTTCTTGTCTTCCTCGAGCAGGTACATGCCCTTGATGATGCCGGTCTCGACGCCTTCCGGCATGGCCGGCTGCTGGTAGGACTCGTTCATCACGGTGATGTAGTAGAAGACGTTCTGCTGCTCCTCGATCATCTGCCGGGTGCCCTCGCGGATGATCACCGCCAGCTCGTAGCCGTAGGTCGGGTCGTAGGTGCGGCAGTTGGGGATGGTCGCGGCCATCAGGTGGCTGTGGCCATCCTCGTGCTGCAGGCCCTCGCCGTTGAGCGTGGTACGTCCGGCGGTGCCGCCGATGAGGAAGCCGCGGGTGCGGCTGTCGCCGGCCGCCCAGGCCAGGTCGCCGATACGCTGGAAGCCGAACATCGAGTAGAAGATGTAGAACGGCAGCATCGGCTGGTTGTGGTTGGAGTAGGAGGTACCGGCGGCGATGAACGAGCTCATGGCGCCGGCTTCGTTGATGCCTTCCTCGAGGATCTGGCCCTTCTTGTCCTCGCGGTAGAACATCACCTGATCCTTGTCCACCGGCTCGTACAGCTGGCCGACCGAGGAGTAGATGCCGAGCTGGCGGAACATGCCTTCCATGCCGAAGGTGCGTGCCTCGTCCGGGATGATCGGCACGATGCGCTGACCCAGTTCCTTGTCCTTGACCAGTTGCGCGAGGATGCGCACGAAGGCCATGGTGGTGGAGATTTCGCGGTCGCCCGAGCCGTCGAGGATGGCCTTGAGGGTATCCAGCGGCGGGGTCGGGATGCTGAAACTGTTGGGCCGGCGCTGCGGCACGAAACCGCCGAGGGCGGCGCGGCGCTCGTGCAGGTACTTGTACTCAGGGCTGCCCGGCTCCGGCTTGACGAACGGCAGCTTCTCCAGCTCCTCGTCCTTGACCGGGATGTCGAAGCGGTCGCGGAACTGGCGCAGGCTGTCGACGTCGACCTTCTTGGTGTTGTGCGCGGTGTTCTTCGCTTCACCGGCGCCGGTGCCGTAGCCCTTGATGGTCTTGGCCAGGATCACGGTGGGCTGGCCCTGATGGTTGACCGCCTGGTGGTAGGCCGCATAGACCTTGTACGGGTCGTGGCCGCCGCGGTTGAGCTTCCAGATCTCGTCGTCGGACAGGTCCTTGACCATCTCCTTGAGTTCCGGGGTGTTGAAGAAGTTGTCGCGCACGTAGGCGCCGTCTTTGGCCTTGTAGTTCTGGTATTCGCCGTCGACCACCTCGTCCATGCGACGCTGCAGGGCGCCGTCCTTGTCCTTGGCGAACAGCGGGTCCCAGAAGCGGCCCCAGACTACCTTGTTGACGTTCCAGCCGCCGCCGCGGAACACGCCTTCGAGTTCCTGGATGATCTTGCCGTTGCCGCGTACCGGGCCGTCGAGGCGCTGCAGGTTGCAGTTGATGACGAAGATCAGATTGTCCAGCTTCTCGCGGCCGGCCAGGGCGATGGCGCCGAGGGATTCCGGCTCGTCGCACTCGCCGTCGCCCATGAAGCACCAGACCTTCTGCTTGCCGGCGGGGATGAAGCCGCGCGCCTCCAGGTACTTCATGAAGCGCGCCTGGTAGATCGCCTGGATCGGGCCCAGGCCCATGGACACGGTGGGGAACTGCCAGAACTCCGGCATCAGCCAGGGGTGCGGGTAGGAGGACAGGCCCTTGCCGTCCACCTCGCGGCGGAAGTTCTGCATCTGCTCTTCGCTGATGCGCCCTTCCATGAAGGCGCGGGCGTAGACGCCGGGGCTGGCGTGGCCCTGATAGAACACCAGGTCGCCGCCGTGTTCGTCGGTCGGGGCCTGGAAGAAGTAGTTGAAGCCGATGTCGTACAGGGTCGCCGAGGAGGCGAAGCTGGAAATATGGCCGCCCAGATCCGGATCGTCCAGGTTGGTGCGCATCACCATGGCCAGCGCGTTCCAGCGCACCAGCGAGCGGATGCGCCGCTCCATGAACAGGTCGCCGGGCATGCGCGCTTCGTGGGTGACCGGGATGGTGTTGCGGTACGGCGTGGTGATCGCGTAGGGCAGTTGCGCACCGCTGCGGGTGGCCAACTCGCCCAGACGGGTCATCAGGTAATGGGCACGGTCTTCACCCTCACGGTCGAGGACGGATTCAAGGGCGTCCAGCCATTCCTGGGTTTCGATCGGATCGAGGTCTTGCATGGCTTGCTCCAGGGCGGAAAGGCTTCCAGAATCGGAGGCCAGTTGGGTCTCGCCGGCTTTTTGGGCGGGCGAGTTGAATTCTTGGATTTACCGGGGGTAGGACCGGCCGCTTGTAGTTTTACTACATTTCGACGGCGGATTCAGCCCTCTGGATACAATTCTTTAGTAGTAAAACTACAATCCGCGCCGCTGCCGGCCGTGCGCGCCCCGCAGGAGCGGGGTTCCGGGTGAACCCGCCATGCGTCCGGCAGTCCGCGAAAAGGATAGACCATGAGCCTGCCGTTGCCGGTCGAGTTGCCCCCCTCCCTGATCCCCCTGGCCGAGCGCGCCGAGCAGTCGCTGCAGGCGGTGCTGGCCGAGCATGAGGGCTTGCCCGCGCAGTGGGGCACCTGGCCGGCGCCGCGGCGCGAGGCCTGGCGACGGGTGGCGGCGCTCAGCGATTTCGTCGCCGAGCAGGCGCAGCGCGACCCGGCGATGTTCCTCGCCCTGGGCGAGTCCGGCGAACTGGAGCGCAGCCTGGCGCCGGGCGAGTTGCGCGGGCAGCTGGCCGAGCAGTTGGCCGGGTGTGGCGACGAGGAGGCGCTGGCGCGTTGCCTGCGGCGTTTTCGCAACCGCCAGCAGCTGCGCATCATCTGGCGCGATATCGCTCGCCTGGTGCCGCTGAGCGAGACCTGTCGCGACCTCTCCGACCTGGCCGATGCCTGCATCGACCTGGCCTATCACTGGCTCTATCCGCGCCACTGCGCGCAGTTCGGCACGCCCATTGGCCGGCGCAGCGGCCAGCCGCAGCACATGGTGATCCTCGGCATGGGCAAGCTCGGCGCCCATGAGCTGAACCTGTCCTCGGACATCGACCTGATCTTCGGCTACCCGGAAGGCGGTGAGACCGAGGGGGTCAAGCGGCCGTTGGACAACCAGGAGTTCTTTATCCGCCTCGGGCAAAAACTCATAAAGGCGCTGGACGCCATCACCGTCGACGGCTTCGTGTTCCGCACCGATATGCGCCTGCGCCCTTATGGTTCGAGTGGCGCGCTGGTGTTCAGCTTCAACGCGCTGGAGCAGTACTACCAGGACCAGGGCCGCGACTGGGAGCGCTACGCCATGATCAAGGCGCGCGTGGTCGGCGGCGACCAGGCCGCCGGCGCCGAGCTGCTGGAGATGCTGCGGCCTTTCGTCTACCGCCGTTACCTGGATTTTTCCGCCATCGAGGCGCTACGCGCGATGAAGCTGCTGATCCAGCAGGAGGTGCGACGCAAGGGCATGAGCGAGAACATCAAGCTGGGCGCCGGCGGCATCCGCGAGATCGAGTTCATCGCCCAGGCCTTCCAGCTGATCCACGGCGGGCGCGACCTCAGCTTGCAGCAGCGGCCGCTGCTCAAGGTGCTGGCGACCCTGGAGGGTCAGGGTTACCTGCCACCGGCGGTGGTGGCGGAGATGCGCGAGGGTTACGAGTTCCTGCGCTACACCGAGCATGCCCTGCAGGGCATCGGCGACCGGCAGACGCAGATGCTGCCGGCCGACGCGCGCGACCAGGCGCGGGTGGCGACCATCATGGGCTTCGCCGACTGGGGCGCATTCCACGAGCGCCTGATGCACTGGCGCGGGCGCATCGAGTGGCATTTCCAGCAGGTGATCGCCGATCCCGACGAGGACGAGGCGCAGGGCGGCGAGGCCTGCGTCGGCGCCGAATGGCTGCCTTTGTGGGAGGAGGCGCTGGACGAGGAGGGCGCCATGCGCCAGCTGCAGGAAGCGGGGTTCGCCGAGCCTGCGACCGCGCTCAAGCGTCTCGGCGACCTGCGCAACGGCCCGCAGGTGCGCGCCATGCAGCGTCTCGGTCGCGAGCGCCTGGACGCCTTCGTGCCGCGCCTGCTGGCGCAGAGCGTGGAGCACGAGGCGCCGGATCTGGTGCTGGAGCGGGTGCTGCCGCTGGTGGAGAAGGTGGCGCGGCGCTCGGCCTATCTGGTGCTGCTGAGCGAGAACCCCGGCGCCCTGCAGCGACTGATCACCCTGTGCGCGGCCAGCCCGTGGATCGCCGAGCAGATCGCGCGTTTTCCGCTGCTGCTCGACGAGCTGCTCAACGAAGGGCGGCTATATTGCCCGCCGCTGGCGCCGGAGCTGGCGGCCGAGCTGCGCGAGCGCTTGATCCGCATTCCCGAGGACGACCTGGAGCAGCAGATGGAGGCGCTGCGTCACTTCAAGCTGGCCCACAGCCTGCGCGTGGCCGCCTCGGAAATCGCCGGCACGCTGCCCTTGATGAAGGTCTCGGACTACCTGACCTGGCTGGCCGAGGCCATCCTCGATCAGGTGCTGGCGCTGGCCTGGCAGCACACCGTGCAGCGCCACGGTCGGCCGCGGCGCGGCGACGGCAGTTTCTGTGACCCGGACTTCATCATCGTCGGCTACGGCAAGGTCGGCGGCCTGGAGTTCGGCCATGGTTCCGATCTCGACTTGGTGTTTATCCATGACGGCGACCCGCAGGCCGAGACTGACGGCGCCAAGCCCATCGACGGCGCGCAGTTCTTCACCCGCCTGGGCCAGCGCATCATCCACCTGCTGACCGCCCAGACCACCTCCGGTGCGCTGTACGAGGTGGACATGCGCCTGCGCCCGTCCGGCGCGGCGGGGCTGCTGGTCAGCTCGCTCGGCGCTTTCCAGCGCTATCAGGAGAACGAGGCCTGGACCTGGGAACACCAGGCGCTGGTGCGCGCGCGGGTGCTGGTGGGCTGCCCGCGCCTGGCCGGCGAATTCGCCCGGGTGCGCGGCGAGGTGCTCGGCCGCCGGCGCGATATCGCCGCGCTGCGCACCGAGGTCAGCGAGATGCGGGCGAAGATGCGCGACAACCTCGGCACCCGCGCCACCGCCGCCGGCACCGCGGAGAATGCCTTCGAGGCCGCGGCCTCCTTCGATCTGAAGCAGGATGCCGGTGGTATCGTCGATATCGAATTTATGGTGCAATACGCGGCCCTGGCCTGGTCGTGGCAACACCCGCAACTGCTCGAATTCACCGATAACATCCGCATTCTGGAAGGTCTGGAGCGGGTCGGCCTGATGTCTGTCGAGGATGCCGCGCTGCTACGCGAGGTCTACAAGGTTTACCGCTCGGCCGCCCACCGCCAGGCGCTGCAGAAGCAGCCCGGGGTGGTGCCGGGCAATCAGTTCCAGGACGAGCGCCGCGCGGTGATGCGTCTGTGGCGCCAACTGGAACTGAGCTGAATACAGGGGGCAGAACCCCGCGAATGATCGAACCGCGAAGCGAATTGAGGAGCAGGCAAGATGTCGATGTCCGACCGTGATGGCGTGATCTGGTACGACGGCGAGCTGGTGCCGTGGCGCGAAGCCAACACCCATGTGCTGACCCACACCCTGCACTACGGCATGGGTGTGTTCGAGGGCGTGCGCGCCTACGACACCCCGGACGGCACCGCGATCTTCCGCCTGCAGGCGCACACCGACCGCCTGTTCGACTCGGCGCACATCTTCAACATGCAGATCCCCTTCACCAAGGAAGAGATCAACGAGGCGCAGCGCGCCGCGGTGCGCGAGAACGGCCTGGACAGCGCCTACCTGCGCCCCATGGTGTTCTTCGGCAGCGAAGGCATGGGCCTGCGCGCCGCCGGCCTCAAGGTGCATGTCATAGTCGCCGCCTGGAACTGGGGCGCCTATATGGGCGAGGAGGCGCTGCAGAACGGGATCAAGGTGCGCACCAGCTCCTTCACCCGTCACCACGTCAACATCTCCATGACCCGCGCCAAGGCCAACGGCAACTACATCAACTCGATGCTGGCGTTGCAGGAAGCCATCTCCGGCGGCGCCGACGAGGCCATGCTGCTGGATCCGGAAGGCTACGTGGCCGAGGGTTCGGGCGAGAACATCTTCCTGGTCAAGGACGGCGTGGTGTACACCCCGGAAGTCACCTCCTGCCTCAACGGCATCACCCGCAGCACCATCCTGACCCTGGCCGGCGAGCTGGGCATCAAGGTGGTGGAGAAGCGCATCACCCGCGACGAGGTGTACATCGCCGACGAGGCCTTCTTCACCGGCACCGCCGCCGAGGTCACGCCGATCCGCGAAGTCGACGGCCGGCAGATCGGCATCGGCCGCCGCGGCCCGGTTACCGAGAAGCTGCAGAAAGCCTACTTCGATCTGGTCACCGGCAAGACCAGTGCTCACGCCGAGTGGCGCACTCTGGTGAAGTGACCCGTAGGTTGGGCTGAGCGCGCAGCGAAGCCCAACATGGCGCCGACCCAGGCCATGCCCGTTGGGCTTCGTCGCTTCGCTCCTCAACCCAACCTACCGATATTGCCCGTATGAAAATTCTGATTGTCGGCCCCAGCTGGGTCGGTGACATGGTAATGGCGCAGACCCTGTTCCAGTGTCTGAAACGACGCCATCCCGACTGCGAGATCGACGTGCTGGCGCCCGACTGGAGCCGGCCGATTCTCGAGCGCATGCCCGAGGTGCGCGCCGCGCTGAGCCTGCCGCTCGGCCATGGCGTGCTTGAGCTGGCCACCCGCCGGCGCATCGGCAAGTCGCTGGCCGGCCAGTACGACCAGGCGATACTGCTGCCCAACTCGCTGAAATCCGCGCTGGTGCCCTGGTTCGCCGGCATCCCCAAGCGCACCGGCTGGAAGGGCGAGTTGCGCTACGGCCTGCTCAACGATATCCGCACGCTGGACAAGAACCGTTATGCGCTGATGATCGAGCGCTTTATGGCGCTGGCGTATGAGGATGGCACGGAGCTGCCCAAGCCCTATCCGCAGCCGCGCCTGCAAATCGATGAAGGCAGTCGCCAGGCGGCGCTGGCCAAGTTCGGCCTGCAGCTGGATCGCCCGGTGCTGGCGCTATGTCCCGGCGCCGAGTTCGGCGAGGCCAAGCGCTGGCCGGCCGAGCACTACGCCAAGGTCGCCGAGATCAAGATCCGCGCCGGCTGGCAGGTGTGGCTGTTCGGCTCGAAGAACGACCACGCCGGCGGCGAGGACATCCGCATGCGCCTGATTCCCGGGCTGCGCGAGGAGGCGGTCAACCTCTCCGGACAGACCAGCCTGGCCGAGGCCATCGACCTGATGTCGGCGGCCGGCGCGGTGGTGTCCAACGATTCCGGGCTGATGCACGTGGCGGCGGCGCTGAATCGTCCGCTGGTGGCGGTCTACGGCTCCACCTCGCCGGGCTTCACCCCGCCCCTGGCCGACCAGGTCGAGATCGTCCGCCTGGGCCTGGAGTGCAGCCCCTGCTTCGACCGCACCTGCCGCTTCGGCCACTACAACTGCCTGCGCGAACTCAAGCCGCGCCCGGTGATCGAGGCCCTCGATCGGCTGGTGGGCGACCCGGTCGAGGTCGAGTAGTGCGGGTACTGATCGTCAAGACCTCGTCGCTGGGCGACGTGGTGCATACCCTGCCGGCGCTGACCGATGCGGCGCGGGCGATTCCCGGCATCCGTTTCGACTGGGTGGTGGAGGAGGGCTTCGCCGAAATCCCCGCCTGGCATCCGGCCGTGGCCCAGGTGATCCCGGTGGCCATCCGCCGCTGGCGCCAGCATCCGCTGCGGACCTGGCGCAGCGGCGAGTGGAAACGCTTCAAACAGCGCCTGGGCGAGACCCGTTACGATCTGGTGATCGACGCCCAGGGCCTGCTGAAAAGCGCCTGGCTGACCCGTTACGTCAAGGCGCCGGTGGCCGGGCTGGATCGCGATTCGGCGCGCGAGCCGCTGGCCAGCCGCTTCTACGACCGCCGTTACGCGGTGACCAAGGATCAGCATGCGCTGGAGCGGGTGCGCCAGCTGTTCGCCCAGGCGCTGGATTACCCGCTGCCGAGCGGCAGCGGCGATTACGGACTGAACCGCGCGGCGATGATGGACGGCGCAACGCAGCCCTATCTGCTGTTCCTGCACGGCACCACCTGGGCCAGCAAGCACTGGCCGGAGGCCGACTGGCGCGCCCTGGCCGAGCGCATGGACGCCCTCGGCTGGGCGGTGCGCCTGCCCTGGGGCAACGAGATGGAGAAGGCGCGCGCCGAACGCATCGTCGCCGGCCTGACCCATGCCGCCGTGCTGCCGAAGCTGAACCTGGCCGGGGTGGCCAAGGTGATCGCCGGCGCCAGCGCCTGCGTGGCGGTGGACACCGGCCTCGGCCACCTGGCCGCGGCACTGGATGTGCCGAGCATCTCGCTGTACGGCCCGACGCTGCCGGGCAAGGTCGGTGCCTACGGCCGCAGCCAGATTCATCTGTGCGCCAGCGGCCCCGGCGCCGGCAGCGGCGATCGTCATGCGCCCTGTTTCGACGGCCTGGACGCCGAGCGTGTGGGCACCGAACTGGAGGCGCTGTTGCTGGCGCCGGAGACCCTCTGATGCCGTCATGCAATAGTTCCGGGGAACACCACTGATGCAACTGGCCTTCGTCCTCTACAAGTACTTCCCCTTCGGTGGGCTGCAGCGCGACTTCATGCGCATCGCCCTGGAGTGCCAGTCGCGCGGCCACGCCATCCGCGTCTACACGCCGATCTGGGAAGGCGACAACCCGGGCGGTTTCGACGTGCGTGTGGCGCCGGTCAAGGCGCTGTTCAACCACCGCCGCAACGAGAAGTTCAGCGCCTGGCTGCAGGCCGATCTGAAGCGCGACCCGGTCGACCGGGTGATCGGCTTCAACAAGATGCCGGGCCTCGACGTCTACTACGCCGCCGACGGCTGCTTCGAGGACAAGGCGCAGACCCTGCGCAACCCGCTCTATCGGCGCTGGGGGCGCTACAAGCACTTCGCCGACTATGAGCGCGCGGTGTTCGCGCCGGAGTCGAGGACCGAGATCCTGATGATCTCCGAGGTGCAGCAGCCGCTGTTCGTCAAGCACTACAAGACCCCGCTGCAGCGCTTCCACCTGCTGCCGCCGGGCATCGCTCAGGATCGCCGGGCGCCGGCCAACGCCGCCGAGATGCGCGCCGACTTTCGCCGCGAGTTCGGGCTGGCCGACGACGAGCTGCTGCTGGTGCAGATCGGCTCCGGCTTCAAGACCAAGGGCCTGGATCGCAGCCTCAAGGCGCTGGCCTCGCTGCCGCGCGAGCTGCGCAAGCGCACGCGTCTGATCGCCATCGGCCAGGACGATCCCAAGCCCTTCCTGCTGCAGGTCAAGGCGCTGGGGCTGTCCGACCAGGTGCAGATCCTCAAGGGACGCAGCGATATCCCACGCTTTCTGCTCGGGGCCGACCTGCTGATTCACCCGGCTTACAACGAGAACACCGGCACCGTGCTGCTGGAGGCGCTGGTCTCCGGTCTGCCGGTACTGGTCAGCGATGTCTGCGGCTACGCCCACTACATCGCCGATGCCGACTGTGGCCGGGTGCTGCCCAGCCCGTTCCGCCAGGAGCAACTCAACCAGACCCTGGCCGACATGCTCGCCGATCCCGGCCGTCGCGCCCTCTGGGGGCGCAACGGCCTGGCCTACGCCGACAGTGCCGACCTGTACTCCATGCCGCAGAGGGCCGCCGACGTGATCCTGGCGGAGCGCCGCGCGTGAAGCTGATCCTCGCCGAACCGTTCAAGAGCCTGTGGGCCGGACAGGATCCCTTCGCCGCCGTCGAGGCGCTGCAAGGGCAGGTCTACCGCGAACTGGAAGGGCGCCGCACGCTGCGTACCGAGGTCGCCGGGCGCGGCTATTTCGTCAAGATCCACCGTGGCATCGGCTGGGGCGAGATCGCCAAGAACCTGCTGACTGCCAAGGCCCCGGTGCTCGGCGCCGGCCAGGAATGGCGGGCGATCCAGCGTCTGACCGAGGCCGGTGTAGCGACCATGACCGCGGTGGCCTACGGCGAGCGCGGAGCCAACCCGGCCAGCCAGCATTCCTTTATCGTCACCGAGGAGTTGGCGCCGACCGTCGACCTGGAGCAGTTCAGCCTGCACTGGCGCGAGCAGCCACCGACGCCGCGGCTGAAATGGGCGCTGATCCGCGAGGTGGCGCAGATGACCGGTACCATGCACCGCGCGGGGGTCAATCACCGCGACTGCTATATCTGCCATTTCCTGCTGCATACCGACCGACCGCCGACGGCCGACGACCTGCGCCTGTCGCTGATCGACCTGCACCGTGCCCAGGTGCGCGCCGCCACGCCGCGGCGCTGGCGCGACAAGGACCTGGCCGGGCTGTATTTCTCTGCTCTGGACATCGGCCTGAGCCGTCGTGACAAGCTGCGCTTCCTGCGCAGCTACTTCCAGCAGCCGTTGCGCCAGGTGCTGCGCGACGAGGCAACTCTGCTCGCCTGGCTGGAGGGCAAGGCGGGGCGTTTGCTGGCGCGCTATGAGCGCAAGTACGCGTCGGGGGCCGGGCAATGAGCGAATGGCGTCTGGCGCACGACCTGCCCGCCACCCTGGCCGTTGAGTTCGCCAGCCTGCAGGCGGTGTTCGCCCTCGAGGGCGAGCGTCTGACCAAGGATCCGCTGTCCGAGGTGATCCGCCTGGAGCGCGACGGCGTGCGCTACTACGTCAAGCGCTACTGGGGCGCCGGCAAGGGCCTGCGCCGCTTCGTCGGCCGGCCGCGGGTCAAGGCCGAGTGGCAGAACCTCAAGCACTTCGCCAAGTGGGGCATCCCCACCGCGCCCATCGTCGCCCATGGCCTGGAACGCAGGGCCGGCGCCTTCGTCCGCGGCGCGTTGATCACCCGCGAACTGCCAGGCACCCTGGATCTGGCGGCGCTGGCCCATGCCCAGGATGCGCGCTTGCGCGATCCGGCCTGGATCGACGGCATCAGCCGGCAGCTGGCCCGCGCCACCCGCCTGATGCACGATCACCACTTCACCCACAACGATCTGAAGTGGCGCAACCTGCTGGTCAACCAGGCCGGCGAGCTGTTCTTCATCGACTGTCCCACTGGCAGCTTCTGGTGGGGGCCGCTGCTGCGCTATCGCATCGTCAAGGACCTGGCCTGCCTGGACAAGGTGGCCAAGTATCAGCTGTCGCGCACCCAGCGGTTGCGTTTCTACCTGCAGTATCGTGGCCGCACGCGGCTGACGCCCGTCGACAAGCGGCGTCTGCGGCAGATACTGGCGTTTTTCGAGGGCAGGGAATGAAGGACTTTATCGCCGCGCAGGAACGCGCCTTGTTGGAGCGGCACGGCCTGGCCAGTTTCGAGGCGCTGTGGGCGCTCAGGCTGGAGGCGGTGGACGAGCCCAACACCGAGCGCGGCGGCTGGAGCAGCGTCTATCGTCTGGAGCTGGACGACTCCGCGTTCTACCTCAAGCGGCAGAGCAATCACCTGAGCCGCAGCCTGCGTCATCCGCTGGGCGAGCCCACCTTCGCCCGCGAGTTCCGCAATATCCGTCGCTATGGTGCGTTGGGCATCCCCGCACTGCAGGCGGTGTTCTTCGCCCAGCGCCGTGCGCCCGGCGAGCAGCGCGCGGTGCTGCTGACCCGCGCCCTGGACGGCTGGCAGGATCTTGAGCAGTGGCTAGCGCGCTGGCCCGAGCTGGACACTGCGCGCCGCGCCGGCATCCTCCAGGCCTGCGGCGAGCTGGCCCGCTGCCTGCATCAGGCCGGTCAGCTGCACGGCTGCTTCTACCCCAAGCATATCTTCCTGCGTGAAGGCTCGGCGGGCTTCGCCGCGCAGCTGATCGATCTGGAGAAGACCCGCCCGCTGCTGCTCGGCCGGCGCGACCGGATCAAGGATCTCGAACCGCTGCTGCGCCGCGCCAACGTCTGGGGCGAGGCGGAGATGCGCAAGCTGCTGGCCGCCTACCTGGGCGGCGAGGCCGACCTCGAACGCTGGTTCGCCCGCCTGGGCGCCCGTCGCCTGCACAAGGAGTCGCGTTGATGCAACTGCAGCAACTGGTCGGCAGCGGCCGTGCGCCGACCCTGCCGTTGAGCCTGACGCTGGCGGGCGACAAGCTGCGCGTCGAGCGCTGGCTGCGCGTGCTGCCGGGGCAGCGTTACGTCGGCCTGGCGCAGTGGCGCGGTCGTGCGGTGCTGGCCAAATTGCTGGTTGGCGGCAAGGCCGAGCGGCATTTCCGCCGCGAGCTGGACGGCGCCCGCCTGCTGGCCGAACAGGGCCTGCTCACCCCTGGGCTGCTGGCCGATGGCTTTGCCCAGGGCCAGGGCGGCTGGCTGCTGTTCGACTATCTGGACGGCGCAGAGAGCCTATGGGACGCCTGGCGTGCGGTGGCGCGCGAGCCGCTGCTGTCCGACACCCAACAGGTGGTGCTGGGCGAGGCGCTGCATGCCATTGGCCAGCTGCATGCCAAGGGCCTGTGGCAGTCCGACCTGCACCTGGACAACCTGCTGCGGCATGCCGGTCGGCTGTTCGTCATCGATGGCGGCGGCGTGCAGGTCGAGACTGCTGGCCAGCCGCTGTCGTGCCAGCGCGTGCTGGAAAACCTCGGAGTGTTCTTCGCCCAGCTGCCGGCGGAACTGGAACCCTTCACCGAGGAGCTGCTGATCCATTACCTGCTGGCCAACGGCGAGCACGCACTGCCGCTGGAGGCGCTGCTCAAGGAAGTGGAGAAGATGCGTCGCTGGCGCCTGCGCGACTACCTGAACAAGGTCGGCCGCGATTGCAGCCTGTTCGCCGCGAGCGTCGGCGCCTTCGGTCTGCGCGTGGTGCGCCGCGAGTGCACCGCCGATCTGCAGCCCCTGCTTGACTCCCCGGATGCCGCGCTGGCGGACGGCCAGGCGCTCAAGCGCGGCGGCAGCGCCACCGTCGCGCGGATCGAGTTGGGCGGCCGCGCCCTGGTGGTCAAACGCTACAACCTGAAAGGGCTGGGGCACTGGCTGCGGCGCTTCTGGCGGCCCAGTCGCGCCTGGCACAGCTGGCGAGAAGGCCATCGCCTGGAGTTGCTCGGCATTGCCACGCCGCGCCCAATGGCGGTGCTGGAGCGGCGCTGGTGCTGGCTGCGCGGGCGCGCCTACCTGATTACCGAATATTGCGGCGGCCAGGATATAATCGCGCGTTTTCAGGCGCATCTGCAGGGATCGCCCCCGGAAACCGAGCTGTTGGCGCTCGATCGCCTGTTCGCCGCCTTGCTGCGCGAACGCATCAGCCATGGCGATTTCAAGGGGCACAACCTGCTTTGGATTGACGGGCGGGATGATGCGCCGGGGTACTGGTCGCTGATCGACCTGGACGCCATGCAGCAGCATCGCAGTGCGCGCGGCTTCGCCCGGGCCTATGCCCGCGACCGCGCCCGTTTTCTGCGCAACTGGCCGGCGGACTCCGCCCTGCACCGGTTGCTCGACCAACGTTTACCGCAGGTGCCCGGCACCTGCCCGAAATAGAGGCTCAAACCTGTGGCACTGACCATTCTCGGCCTGTCCGGCGCTCTCAGTCACGATCCGTCCGCCGCGCTGTACATCGACGGCAAGCTGATCGCGGCGGTGGAAGAGGAGCGCTTCGTGCGCGACAAGCACGCGAAGAACCGCATGCCCTACGAATCGGCCAAGTTCTGCCTGGAGCAGGCCGGCATCAAGCCTGCCGACGTCGATGTGGTGGCCATTCCCTTCGCCCCCATCAGCCTGTTCGGCAAAGCCCGCTGGCACTATGCCAAGCGCTACTGGTACGCCCCGGATCGCGCCCTCGACGCGCTGTTGATGGGCAACCGCCGCTACAAGCGCTACCGCAAGAAGATCGTCTGGTGCCTGGAGCAGCTGGGCTTCGATCCGAAGAAGGTCAAGATCGAGCCGGTCGAGCACCACCTGGCCCACGCCGCCAGCGCCTACCACTGCTCGGGCTTCAAGGAAAAGACCGCGATCCTCGGCATCGACGGCAAGGGCGAGTACGCCACCACCTTCTTCGGCTGGGGCGAGAACGGCAAGATCCACAAGATCAAGGAGTTCTACGACCCGGATTCGCTCGGCGGCCTGTACGGCGCGATCACTGAATTCCTCGGCTTCGAGATGCTCGACGGCGAGTTCAAGGTCATGGGCATGGCGCCCTACGGCGATGCCAGCAAGTACGATTTCTCGCGTCTGGCCAGGTTCGAGAACGGCGAGCTGGTGATCAACACCGACTACGCCAACGTCATCGGCCTGCGTCGCTACAAGGAAAACGGCAAGGGCTACTACTTCTCGCCCAAGCTGATCGAGTGGCTGGGGCCGAAACGCCAGGGCGACATCGCCGATGACCCGTACATCCACTACGCCGCCAGCATGCAGGCGCTGTTCGAGAAGCTGGCGCTGGAGATGATGGAGTACTACCTCGGCGACATCCTCAAGGAGACCGGCAAGATCGCCTTCGCCGGCGGCTGTGCGCTGAACGTCAAGCTCAATCAGAAGATCATCGCCCGCGACGACGTCAAGGAGCTGTTCGTCCAGCCGGCCTCCGGCGACGCCGGCACCGCGGTCGGCGCCGCCGCCTACGTTTCGCATAAGCGCGGCGTGCCGGTGGAGAAGATGGAGCACGTCTACCTCGGCCCGGCCTACTCCAACGAGGACGTGATCGCCGCCTGCGCCCGTCATCCCAGCAAGCCGGTGTTCAAGCAGATCGACAACGTGCCCGAGCGTATCGCCAGGATCATGGTCGACGGCAATCCGGTGGCCTGGTTCCAGGGCCGCATGGAGTTCGGCCCGCGTGCCCTCGGTGGCCGCTCGATCATCGGTTGCCCGAGCGTGCCGGGCGTGGCCGACCGCATCAACGAACAGATCAAGTTCCGCGAGCGCTGGCGCCCCTTCTGCCCGTCGATGCTCGACACCGTGGCGCCGCAGATGCTCAAGGTCGACCATCCGAGCCCGTTCATGACCTTCACCTTCGAGGTCAACGACGGCTGGAAGGAGCGCGTCGGCGAAGTGGTACACGAAGACGGCACCTCGCGCGCCCAGGTGCTCAAGCGCGAGTACAACCCGCGCTGGTACGACCTGATGCTGCAGCTGGAGAAACTCACCGGCAACGGGGTGTCGCTGAACACCTCGCTCAACCGCCGCGGCGAGCCGATGATCTGCTCGCCCACCGACGCGCTGAACATGTTCTATGGCTCCGACCTGCAGTACCTGATTATGGAAGACATCTTGGTGGTCAAGGATGGCAAGGACTGGTACGACAATGTCGGCTGAGCCACTGCTTAGCGTCGTCATCCCCAGTTACAACTACGCCGGCATGCTGTCGCGCGCCGTCGACTCGGTGCTGTCCCAGGCCACCCCCGAGGTCGAACTCTGGGTGGTGGACGATGGCTCCAGCGACGACACGCCGGCGCTGTTCGCCAGCCTGAGTCGGCGTCATGGCGCCGCCTTCCAGGGCGTGCGCCAGGACAACGCCGGCCCCTCCGCGGCCCGCAACAAGGGCGTGCAACTGGCGCGTGGGCGCCATGTGCTGCTGCTCGACGCCGACGACGAGCTGGCGCCCGGGGTGCTGCCCGACCTCTGCGAACGCCTGCGCGCCCAGCCCGACGTAGACCTGTGGCTGGCCGGACATGTGGCGGTGCAGCCTGATGGCCGCGAGCGCGAGCATCCCGCCAGTGCCGTACCCGCCGACGTCTTGCCGCGCTTGCGGGCCTACCTGCTGGACAAGCGCATCGCTCTCAGTCACGGTGCCTGCCTGTTCCGTCGCGAGTTGCTGCTGCAGCGGCCGTATCCCGAGCACCTGCGGCACAGCGAGGACATCCCGGTGTTCGCCTACTGCCTGAGCCAGCCCCGGGTGGCGGTCCTCGACCTGCTGCTGGCGCGCATCCACAAGCATGCCGACAGCCTGCGGCACAACGCCGAGGCGGCACGCCGCGTCGGCTTGGCCCTGGTGGACGAGGTGTTCCGCCAACTGCCGGCCGACCTGCAGGCGCTCAAGCCCGCCTACCGCGCCCAACGTTGCCTGTCGCTGTTCCGCACCTGCCTGTTGGCTGGCGACCGCGAGCAGGCGCGCGGCTACTATCGCGAGGCGCTGCGCACGGATTGGCGGGCGGCGTTGAAGTGGTCCTACACCCGCAAGGCCATCCGTCTGTGGTTGAGCCGAACCCCATGAAGGTGCTGGCGCTCAGCAGTGCGGGACGCGAGCCGGATCTGTCCTGCGTCCATGAGCGGCTCGGGCAACTGGTCGACCTCGACTTGCGCATCCTCGGCAAGGACGAGCAGCGCGACCTGCGTCGCTATCTGCGCGGCCTCGATCTCGGGCGTTATGACCGCGTGCTGCTGGATCTGCACTTCAAGAACATCCGCCGCCAGACCGCCTTCTTGCGGCAGATCCCCGGGCTGTTGATCTACGAGGAAGACGCCTGCCAGAACTACCTGGCCGCCTCCCGTTGGCGCGGGCGCTTCAGCCGCTGCTACCGCGGCCTGCCCAACGCTCGAATCGTGGTGACCGGCGCCAGCCTCGCCGAACGCCTGCGCGGCGAGGGGTTCAACGTGCATTTTCTCGCCAAGGGCTACGATCCGCGCACCATCTACTGCGAGGGGCGCGCGCGGGATATCGAGCTGGGTTTCGTCGGGCGTACCGCCAGCGCCGCATACGGCGAGCGCAAGGAACTGCTGGAGCGGCTGGCGGCGCAAGAGCCGCTGCAGCTGCTGCGCACCGCGCCGGGTCAGCCCTATCGCGAGATGCTCAACCGCATCCGCTACTTCGTCAGCGCCGATGTCGGGCTCGGCGAGTACATGGCCAAGAACTTCGAGGCGATGGCCTGCGGCTGCGTGCTCCTGGCCTGGCGCCAGGGTAGCGAGGAGGCGGCCATCGGCCTGCAGGATGGCGTCCACCTGCTGTTGTATTCCGACCTCGACGAGTTGCGCGGGCACCTCGCCGAACTGCGCGGCGATCCGGTGCGGGCGGAGGCGATCGCCGAGCAGGGACGCCGCTTCGTCGAGGCGCATATGAGCCATGTGCACCTGGCCGAGCACCTGTTCGACGTGTTGCAGCAAGCCTGGCCCGAGGCGGGCAAAGTCTCCGCCTGGCAGGCCTTGCGCGCGCGCTTCAATTTCTTTTGAGTAGCTACCATGACGTCCACGAGTGATTCCTCGCAGCCGCTGGTCAGCGTGATCATCGCCTCATACAACCATGCCCCCTATATCCAGGCGAGCATCGAGAGCGTGCTGCAGCAGAGCTACCCGAACATCGAGCTGCTGGTGGTGGACGACGGCTCCCGCGACGACAGCGTGGCGCGCATCGAGGCGCTGCAGAAGGTGCATGGCTTCGACTTTCGCGTGCAGGCCAACAAGGGCCTCTCGCGCACCCTGAACGAGACCATCGAGCGGGCCAGGGGCAGCCTGATCGCCCCCTTCGGCTCCGACGACATCATGTTGCCGCAGCGTATCGCCACCCAGGTGGCCTACATGGCCGACAAGCCCGAAGTGGGGATTTGCGCCGGCGCTATCCAGACCATCGACGCCGACGGCAGGCCCGGCGCCAAGCCGCGCGCGCTGCCGTTGCGGCGGCTGGACTTCGAGGATGTGTTCATGGACCGCAAGCCGGGCGCGCCGGCGCCCACCTTGCTGTTCCGTCGTGAGGCGCTGGAGCGGGTCGGCGGCTTCGAGCCCGAGGTGCGTCTCGAGGACCTGATGATCGAGCTGAAGATCACCCATGCCGGCTACTTCATCGATATTCTCGGCGAGCCCCTGGCGCTCTACCGGGTGCATGACAGCAACACCTACAAGAACTACCGCTTCATGGTCGACAACGTGCTGAAGACCTATGCCCGTTTCAGCGACCACCCGGCCTACCCGGAGGTCTGCGCACGTTTTCGCAACTCGATGCTGCTCAAGTGCGCGCGCAGCGACCGCGCCCTGGCCTGGGCCCTGTTGCGCGAGATTCCGCCGCGCTTCTGGCGCTGGAAAACGCTGCGTGGCCTGGCGCGGATGCTCCATGGTCGCGGCTGACGTGGAGGGGGGAGGGGCGCCGAAGGTTTCGGTGGTTATTCCGAGCTACAACTACGCGCGCTTTCTGGGGCAGACGATTGCCAGTCTGCAGGCGCAATCCTGGGCGGACTGGGAGGCCATAATCGTCGACGACGGCTCGACGGACGACACGGAAAAAGTCGCGGCGCGGTTGCTGGGCGAGGATTCGAGGATCGTCTATGTCCACCAGCCGAACGGCGGCACCTCTGCGGCCAAAAATACCGGAATCCGCCATGCCCGCGGCGAGTACCTGCTGTTCCTCGACGCCGATGACCTGCTCACGGCGAACAAGCTGGTAGCCCATGTCGAGCATTTCCAGAACAGCCCGCATGTCGATATTTCTTACTCGCGCTTTCGCTATTTCCTGGATGGCGATGAGAACCGCCTGTTCACCAAGCTCGATCTCTCCTCTAAGCAGGAGTGGGCGGTGGCGATCGATGGCCGATACGATGTCGCGCTCCCGGTGTTCCTCAGGGGCAACAACATGGCCATTCATGCGGCGATGGTGCGCAGGTCTCTGGTCGATCGGGTCGGCGACTTCGACACCGAGATGCGTGCGCTCGAGGATTGGGATTACTGGTTGCGCTGCATCCTGCGCGGCGCCCACCTGGCATTTCTGGACGATCCGCAGGTGCTGGCGCTGACCCGGGTCCATAAAGGCAGCGCCACCCAGACGCTGGATTTTTCCGACTACAAGTGCAGGGTCTACGAAAAGGTTCGCCAGGAGGCGCTGGGGCTGCGCGGAGAAGGCGACGAGCGCTTGCAGGTGCTGCTCGACAAGGAGCTGCAGCGTCTGTCGCGGCGGGAGCGCAAACGCCTGCTCAAGGCTCAGCGCAAGGCGCTGCAGGCGCGCATCCGCGGCGCGGGGTTGCTGGATTTTCGTGAGTTGTCGCTTATCGCCGAGCAGTTCGGCCGAATTAATTGCCTCGCGGCGTATCTGCGGGTGTTGCTCAAGTACTTGTCTGTAAGGCGGTGATGTTTGTTTTCCATGAGTAGAGAGCGTCTGGGCAACTGGCTTGCCTGGCTGACCATCCTCGGTCTGGCTTGCTTCCTGTGCGGGCCGTGGGTGTTGCCCAGCAATTCCTATTACCACCGGCTGATCATCCTGTTGCTCTGGGTGCCGGCGTTCGTTCATTTTCTGGTCCTGAGAAAGCAGTTCCCGCCAGTTCCCGGCACGTTCGTCTGGCTGTACCTGGCGCTGTCCGTCTGGTACTGGCTCGTCGTAGCGCTGACGCTCGAAGGGCAGGATGACCTTCGCGAACTCAAGTTGCCCTTCTATATAGCTTTCAGCCTGCTGGGCGTCGCGGTCTGCGCCCTGCATCTGAAGGCGCGCTTTGCCGACTTCCTACTGCTGTGCGGTCTGCTCGGAGGGTTGGGGGCTGGCTGGTCCTGGATCGACTTCTACTGGATCGACGGCCACCACTATGGCGAGCGGGTGGTGTCGATGGGGCTGTGGCGGGTGGTGATTCCGGCCGCGCAAGCCTGCGGCGCGCTGGTGATCCTGACCGCCATGCTGGGGCTGACGGGCAGGCGCAAGCCGTGGGAGCTGGGCGCGGTGCTGCTGGCCTTGGCCTGCTATGGCTTGTTCCTGTATTTCAACCAGAGCCGCTGGGTCTGGCTGTGTCTGGCGATGGCCTTCGTCGGCGCCAGTGTCCTCTCGCGCCATCGCGCCGTGTATGCGATGGCCCTGGTCTCCATCGTGCTGCTCGTCATAGTGCTATGGCTCAAACCCTCGTTCCTGTTGAACCGGGGCTTGTCGTACCGACCCGAGCTCTGGTGGGAGGGTTTCAACCTACTGCTCTCGAACTGGGAGCATGGCTTGGGCTTCAAGGAGTACTGGGTCCAGGCCGCTACGCTGAAGTTCAGCTCCCGCCACCCGCATAACATGTTCCTCGACGTCGGTATCCGTTTCGGGCTGCTGGGCTTGCTGCTGTGGGCGGGGCTCTGGCTCTGGGCCGGATGGCGAGCGTTCAGGGCGCGTCAAACGGCCCTCGGCAGTGCGCTCGTCACCCTATGGTTGTACTCGGGACTGGTGGTGCTGACGGACGGTACGGCGCCTTGGGTGAAGCCTGCGCCCATCTGGTTCGTGACCTGGCTGCCCATCGCGCTGGCGCTGGCAATCGACCTGCGGGCCAGGTCGGTCGAGCAGTCACCGGCGCCGTAGCGCCATCAACCTTTGGTGTCGGCTGCGAGCTGTTGCCCGTAGGCTTGCAGCAGGCGCTGCCAGGGGAAGTCTTCGATGTGGTTACGCCGCAGGTAGCCTCTGAGGTGTTCCAGGTTGCGTCGCGCCAGTCGGCTGCTCAGCGGCCCGCGCTTGAAGCGCATGTCCAGAAAGTCGATCAGGCCGAAGCCGCCATCGGGCAACTGCAGGATGTTGCCCAGATGCAGCGAGCGGAAGTAGATGCCGCGCCGGTGCAGGTCGTGGATGAATTCGGCCAGGGCCGGCAGCAGCGCATCGAACTCCTGGCGTTGCTGGCGGTACAGCTGGTCCAGCGAGCGCCCGGGCAGGGGCGAATAGAGGCAGGCGCTGACGGCCTGGTCGCGGTCGAGCCACAGGCATTCGCTGATCTCGGGGGTCGCGATCTGGCACTCGCTCAGGCGCTCGGCGTTGCTGGCGAAGCGCTGCGCCGCGGGACGTAGGCGGGCAAACCACAGGCGACGGCGCGGCCGGAAGATCTTCAGCAGGCGTCCATCCGGCTGGCGCAGCACCTTGGGCCCGCGGCCGTCCTGCTCCAGCACCGCGCCCTGTTCGAGCCACTGCTGTAATTCGTTCGCTGGTACAATCCGCATCAATTTTCTCTGATTATCTAAAGGGATCGAGAGTGGCCAATTCTAACCGGCAATCGGATCTTCTGGTTTATCTGCGGTTGCTGCGCTATGTCAGGCCCTACTTGGGGTTCTTCCTGCTCAGTATTCTGGGCTTTCTGATCTTCGCCTCGACCCAGCCCATGCTGGGTTACATCCTCAAATACTTCGTCGACGGCCTGTCGAATCCCGAGGCCAGCTTCTTCGCCAGCGTCCCCTACCTGTCGGAGATTCCCTTCCTCGCCCACTTGAAGCTGCTGCAGACGGTGCCGCTGCTGATCGTGCTGATCGCGCTGTGGCAGGGCATCGGCTCCTACCTGGGCAACTATTTCCTGGCCAAGGTCTCCCTGGGGCTGGTGCATGACCTGCGCGTGGAGTTGTTCGACAAGTTGCTGGTGCTGCCCAACCGCTACTTCGACAACCACAACTCCGGGCATCTGATCTCGCGCATCACCTTCAACGTGACCATGGTCACCGGCGCGGCCACCGACGCGATCAAGGTGGTGATCCGCGAAGGCATGACGGTGGTGTTCCTGTTCACCACCCTGCTGCTGATGAACTGGAAGCTGACCCTGGTGATGCTGGCGATCCTGCCGGTGATCGGCCTGATGGTCAGCAGCGCCAGCAAGAAATTTCGCAAGCAGAGCAAGAAGATCCAGGTGGCCATGGGCGACGTCACTCACGTCGCCTCCGAGACCATCCAGGGTTATCGCGTGGTGCGCAGCTTCGGTGGCGAGCCCTACGAGTCGCAGCGCTTTCGCTTCGCCTCCAGCGACAACACCCGCAAGCAGTTGCGCATGACCAAGACCGGCGCCATCTACACGCCAATGCTGCAACTGGTGATCTACAGCGCCATGGCGGTGCTGATGTTCCTGGTGCTGTTCATGCGCGGCGATGCCTCGGCCGGCGATCTGGTGGCCTACATCACCCTGGCCGGCCTGCTGCCCAAGCCGATCCGTCAGCTCTCGGAGGTCAGCTCGACCATCCAGAAGGGCCTGGCCGGCGCCGAGAGCATCTTCCAGCAGCTCGACGAGGCGCCCGAGGTGGATCGTGGCAGCGTCGAGCGCGAGCGGGTCGGTGGCCGTCTCGAGGTGCGCAACCTGAGCTTCAGCTATCCCGGCAGCGAAAAAGCCGTGCTCGTCGACGTCAGTTTCACGGCCGAGCCGGGACAGATGATCGCCCTGGTCGGGCGCTCCGGCAGCGGCAAGTCGACCCTGGCCAACCTGATTCCGCGCTTCTACCACCATGAGCAGGGGCAGATCCTCCTCGACGGGGTCGATGTCGAGGACTACAGCCTGCGCAACCTGCGCCGGCATATCGCCCTGGTGACCCAGCACGTCACCCTGTTCAACGACACGGTGCGCAACAACATCGCCTATGGCGACCTGGCCGGGGCGCCGCTGGAGGCGGTCAAGCAGGCCGCCGCCGATGCCTACGCCGCCGAGTTCATCGAGAAGATGCCGCAGGGCTACGACACCCTGGTCGGCGAGAACGGCGTGCTGCTTTCCGGCGGCCAGCGCCAGCGCCTGGCCATCGCCCGCGCCTTGCTCAAGGACGCGCCGCTGCTAGTGCTCGACGAGGCCACCTCGGCACTCGACACCGAGTCCGAGCGGCATATCCAGGCCGCGCTGGATAAGGTGATGCAGGGCCG
This sequence comes from Pseudomonas sp. PL-6, assembly GCF_054110165.1. NCBI lineage: Bacteria > Pseudomonadati > Pseudomonadota > Gammaproteobacteria > Pseudomonadales > Pseudomonadaceae > Pseudomonas > Pseudomonas sp. PL-6. The sequence goes on from NZ_CM134189.1 coordinate 573,498, forward strand.
CACCACCCTGGTGATCGCCCACCGCCTGTCCACCATCGAGAAGGCCGACCTGATCCTGGTGATGGACCAGGGGCAGATCGTCGAGCGCGGCAGCCACGCGGAGCTGCTGGCGCGCAATGGCTACTATGCGCGCCTGCACGCCCGTCAGTTCGAGGAGGGGGGCGAGGTCGTCGCCGCCGAACAGGACGCCTGATGCTCAACCATTTGCGCAGCTGGCGCGAGCGCGGTTGGACGCCCATCGATGCGGCCGGCTATGCCGAGGCCTGGGCCCGTTTCGGCGGCAGCGTCATCACCCAGCCGCAGGTCGTCGCCCGCCTGGCCGGGCTGGCGGGCGTGCCGGTGCGCTACCTCGGGCATTGCGTCGACGGCGAGCTCAGGGCGGCGATCCCCACCTGGGGACGGCACCTGGCGTTGTCGCGGCCAGTGTTGAAGCGCCGGGGGCTGCGCAATCTCTTCGACCTGGGCAATGCCGAGGTGATCCTGCCGGTCGCGCCGAACGCGGGGGTGCCGTTGCGGCATGAGGTCGCCTACCTTTCCGAGTTGAACCGGCATGGCTTCAGTGGCCTGCGGCCGCAGCAGGAGCAGCTGGCCATGGCGCGGGCGCCGGAGGAGTGGTCGAAGAAGTTTCGTTACAACCAGCGGCGCGAATTGCGCCTGTTCGAGGAGGCGGGCGGCGTGGTGCGGGCGGTGGCGGAGTTCACCCCCGCCGAGCTGGCGGCCATCTACGGCGAGCTGTTCGAGCGCCGCTGGGGCTTCGAGGTGCCGGGCAAGCCGAGGCTGGCCGAGGTCTTCGGTCTGATGCGGGAATTCCTCCAGGGATCGCTGTTGATGCTGGACGGTTTTCCGGTGGCCGTTCAGGTGCTGTACAGGGCCGAATCGGCAGACTGGATCAGCTACGAGTACATCAATGGCGGTGTCGACCCTCGGGCTCAGCACCTCAGTCCCGGCAGCGTCCTCAGCTTCATCAACACCCGGGCTGCCTGGGCGGACGCGCGGGCGCGGGGCAAGGTATTGCGTTACTCGTTCGGGCGGGCCGATCGGGACTACAAGGATCGTTGGTGCAACAGGGTTGCCACCTTTAGGGTGTGAGTGAATGGATACACGCAAACAACAACTGCTGCGCCGTCACCGGCGCGGCAAGCGGCTGTTCATGGTCGCGGCGCTGCTGGTGCTGGTGGCGCTGGACTGGTTTGCCGGCTGGAACAGCCTGCCGGTGTTTCTGGTGCTGGCCTGGATCGCCCACGAGGCCTGGTTCGCCGACCACCTTTTCTATTCGCCGCGCGAGGACTATCGCTACGCCTTCCCCGACTCGGCGCCGCAGTTGGCCGGCCGTCTGGAAAAGGGGCGGCTGCAGCTGGACCTCGCCCAGCTGCCGGCCGAGGCCGACACCCTGATCCTCGCGGTGCAGGTGCGCAGCACCTGGCTGGGGCGCTGGCTGGATCCCCATGTGCTGATTCGCGATGGCCAGCCCTGCGATCGTCAGGACTTCGAGCGCGGTGTGCGAGGCTGTCGCTACCTCAACCTGTCCGGTCTGCTGCCGGCTCTCCGGGAGGGGCGCGTGCAGTTGCGCGGACGCTTCTGCCGACTGGGCGCGGAGGTCAGCCTGTATGCCTTCCGCAATCCGGACTATGCCGCGCGTCGCCTGATGATCATCGCCCCCCATGCCGACGATGCCGAGCTCGCCGCCTTCGGCCTCTACAGCCGCAGTGCGGAGGTCAGCATCGTCACCCTCACCCAGGGCGAGGTCGAGGCCCAGCATTATCGCCGCATGGGGCTCGATAAGGCGGCTGCGGCTCGCCTCAAGGGCCGTCTGCGCAGCTGGAGCAGCCTCAGCGTGCCGCTCTGGGGCGGCGTGCCGGCGAGCCGCTGCGTGCAGTTGGGGTATTACTGCCTGCAACTGACGGCCATGCGCGCCGAGCCGCACCGGGCCTTTCCGTCGCTGGAGTCCGGCGAGTCGGACATCCGCAGCGTGCGCCGGTTCAACCCCCTGGCGCTGCCGGGCGACGTCGACGGCACGCCCAGCTGGCACAACCTGGTGGGTGACCTCGCGGCGTTGCTCAAGCGCTTTCGCCCCGAGGTGGTGGTGCTGCCCCACCCGGAACTGGATCCCCATCCCGACCATATCCAGGCCAGCCAGGCGCTGGACGAGGCCGTCGCGCTCGCCGGCTGGTGCCCCGAGGTGCGCCTGCTCTACGCCAATCACCTCTATGACAACGATCGCTGGCCCATGGGCCCGGTCGGCGCCGGCGTGGCGCTGCCGCCGCGTCAGCAACCCCTGCCGGCGGACGGCCTGTGGAGCCCGCTGCTGGATGCGGGGGCACGGCTGGACAAGACCCAGGCCCTGGCCATGCAGCACGACCTGCAGACCCCCCTGCCGCTGAAGAAGCGCCTGCGCCGGCTCATCCAGTGGCTGCTGGTCGGGCGGCGCTGGCCGGAGGTGGGGCAGGACGATTTCTTCCGCAAGGCGGTGCGTCGTCACGAGCTGTTCTGGGTGCGTCGCGCCGGCGTGCGGGAGTCGCGGGCCGACTGAGCGGCTATGTTATGATCCGCGGCGTTTTCGACGCTCCGGAGCCACCATGAAGCTGACCCTGCCCCGTTACGATCAAGCCCCCGTCCTGGTGGTGGGCGACGTCATGCTCGACCGCTACTGGCATGGCGGCACCTCGCGCATCTCGCCGGAGGCGCCGGTGCCGGTGGTGCGCGTGGAGCAGATCGAGGATCGCCCGGGCGGCGCGGCCAACGTCGCGCTGAACATCGCCGCGCTCGGCGCGCCGGCGCTGCTGGTCGGCGTCACCGGCGAGGACGAGGCGGCCGACAGCCTGGCCGACAGCCTGGCCGCCGCCGGCGTCGAGGCACACTTCCAGCGCCGCGACGAGCAGCCGACCATCGTCAAGCTGCGGGTCATGAGCCGCCACCAGCAGCTGCTGCGCATGGACTTCGAAGAACCCTTCGCCACCGACACCCAGGCCCTGGCGCGCCAGGTCGAGGCACTGCTCGCCGGGGTCAAGGTGCTGGTGCTGTCCGATTACGGCAAGGGCGCGCTGCAGAACCACCAGGTGCTGATCCAGGCCGCGCGCGCCAGGGGCATCCCGGTGTTGGCCGACCCCAAGGGCAAGGACTTCTCCATCTACCGCGGCGCCAGCCTGATCACCCCCAATCTGCACGAGTTCGAGACCATAGTCGGCGGCTGCAAGGACGAGGCCGAGCTGGTCAGCAAGGGCGCCAAACTGATGCGTGAGCTGGAACTCGGCGCGCTGCTGGTGACCCGCGGCGAGCACGGCATGACCCTGCTGCGCCCGGACCACGCGCCGCTGCACCTGCCGGCGCGGGCGCGCGAGGTGTTCGACGTCACCGGCGCCGGCGACACGGTGATTTCCACCCTGGCCGCCTCCATCGCCGCCGGCGAGGAGCTGCCGCAGGCCGTGGCCCTGGCCAACCTGGCCGCCGGCATCGTGGTCGGCAAGCTCGGCACCGCGGCCATCAGCGCCCCCGAGCTGCGCCGCGCGGTGCAGCGCGAGGAGGGCTCCGAGCGCGGCGTACTGAGCCTCGACCAGTTGCTGGTGGCGATCGAGGACGCCCGCGCCCACGGCGAGAAGATCGTCTTCACCAACGGCTGCTTCGACATCCTGCATGCCGGCCACGTGACCTACCTGGAGCAGGCGCGCGCCCAGGGCGACCGCCTGATCGTGGCGATCAACGACGACGCCTCGGTCAGCCGCCTCAAGGGCCCGGGCCGGCCGATCAACGCGGTGGACCGGCGCATGGCGGTGCTCGCCGGCCTCGGCGCGGTGGATTGGGTGGTGAGCTTCGCCGAGGACACCCCCGAGCGCCTGCTCAAGCAGGTGCAGCCGGACGTGCTGGTCAAGGGCGGTGACTACGGCATCGACCAGGTGGTCGGCGCCGATATCGTCCAGGCATATGGCGGCGAGGTGCGCGTGCTCGGCCTGGTGGAGAACAGCTCGACCACCGCCATAGTCGAGAAGATCCGCAACAAATAGGCTGACAGGCCTAAGGCCTGTCCACCAATCCACCGCTGGCGGTGGGCAAGGCGGGCGCCATGCTCACCCTACGTTCCTCTGTGTGACGGCTTGACCCGATTGCCGACGGCTCGTGGCTTGAGGGTCATAGGCGCTCGCCAGCCGGCGGCGCATCATCGATGGCATCCCCCATGTGGAGCGAGATGCCATGACCGTCGATATGCAGGGCCAGGCCCTGAGCGTACTGAGCAAGCTGGCCCAGGCCGACTGGCCGGATCGCCTCAAGCTGCGCAAACCCTTCGAAAGACTCGTCTACAGCGGCAGCCGCGCCAGCTTCCGTCTGGCCGCCGGCAAGACGCGCACGCCGCGTCCGGCGGCGGCCGACGAGCTGTTCGACCTGTCGCTTTCCGACGAGCAGCAGATGCTGGTGGAGATGCTCCAGGGCTTCGCCCTGGACGTGCTGCGCCCGCTGGCGCACGAGGCCGACGCCCAGGCGCGGGTGCCGGCGGCGCTGCGCAGTCAGGTCCATGAGCTGGGCCTGGCCCACTATGGCGTCGGCGAGGCGCAGGGCGGCCTGGCCGGGGCGCGCACCGTGCTGAGCAACGCGCTCATCGGCGAAAGCCTGGCCAGGGGCGACTTCTCCCTGGCCGCCGCGCTGTTGCTGCCGCTGTCGGCGGCCAACTGCATCCGCCGCTGGGGCTCGCCGGCCCAACAGGCGGCCTGGCTGCCGGCCTTCGTCAGCGAGGCGGGGGCGCAACCCTTCGCCCTCGCAGTGGGCGAGCCGGGCGTGCTGAGCGACCCGCGGGGGCCCGCCACGCGCGCGCGCAAACGCGGCAAAGCCTATCTGCTCGACGGCGAGAAGGTCCTGGTGCTGGGCGGGCTGGAGGCCAGCCGGCTGATCGTCAGCGCCCAGGCCGGCGACGGCCCGGCGCTGTTTATCGTCGATGCCGCGAGCAAGGGCATCGGCCGCCGTGCCGAGCCGGCCATGGGCCTCAAGGCCTGTGGCCTGGCGCGTATTCAACTCAAAGGCGTCAAGGTGCCGGGCGAGTGCCGGCTGGCTGGCGCTGGCTTCGATTTTCAGGCCTTTCTCGATCATTCCGCGCTGGCCTTCTGCGCCCTTGCCGTCGGTACGGCGCAGGCGGCGCTGGACTATGTGACCAGTTACTGCAACGAGCGCCAGGCCTTCGGCGAACCGATCAGCCATCGCCAGGGCGTGGCCTTTATGGTCGCCGACATCGCCATCGAACTGGACGCCATGCGCCTGCTGCTGTGGCGCGCCTGCGCCCGCGCCGAGGCCGGCCTGCCGTTCCGGCGCGAGGCCTACCTGGCGCGGCTGCTGTGTGCGGAGAAGGCGATGAAGATCGGCAGCGACGCGGTGCAACTGCTCGGCGGCCATGGTTTCACCCAGGAGCACCCGGTCGAGCGCTGGTACCGCGACCTGCGCAGCGTGGCCGTGCTGGCCGGCGGCCTTCATCTCTGAACAGGTGACAACGATGAATCTGGAAACCCCGAAGAAATTCCGCGGCCTGCAGCAGCAGGCGCAGCAGGTGGCCAAGCACTATTTCCGGCCGATCTCACGCAAGTACGACCAGGCCGAGCACGCCTATCCCAAGGAGCTGGACCTGCTCGCCGCGCTGCTCGACGGCATGAACGAGGGCTCGCCCGACGCCGTCGGCGCCGGTTCGGCGAGCAAGCGCGGCGCCGCCCGCGAACAGCAGGAGGGCGTCAAGAACGGCGGCAACCTGGCCGCGCTGCTCGGCGTGATGGAGCTGTGCTGGGGCGACGTCGGCCTGCTCCTGGCCATGCCGCGCCAGGGCCTGGGCAACGCGGCCATCGCCGCGGTGGCCAACGACGAGCAGCTGGCGCGCTTCGGTAGGACCTGGGCGGCCATGGCCATCACCGAACCGGGCTGCGGCTCGGACTCGGCGGCGATCCGCACCACGGCGGTGAAGGACGGCGAGCACTACGTGCTCAACGGCGAGAAGATCTTCGTCACCTCCGGCGAGCGCGCCGACGCCGTGGTGGTCTGGGCCAGCCTCGACCGCAGCCTGGGGCGCGCGGCGATCAAGTCCTTCGTGGTCGAGAAGGGCACGCCGGGCATGAGCGTGACGCGCCTGGAGAAGAAGCTCGGGATCAAGGCCTCGGACACCGCCTCGATCAGCTTCAGCGACTGCCGGGTGCCGGCGGCCAACCTCTTGGGCAACGCCGAGATCGACGTGCAGAAGGGCTTCGCCGGGGTCATGGAAACCTTCGACAACACCCGCCCGCTGGTCGCCGGCATGGCGGTCGGGGTGGCTCGGGCGGCGCTGGAACGCACCCGCGAGCTGCTGGTCAAGGCCGGCTGCCGCTTCGACTATGCCAAGCCCTTGCTGGCCGTGAGCCATGCCGAGGCCACCCTGTATCGGCTGGAGGCCGAGTGGGAAGCGGCGCGCCTGCTCACGCTCAAGGCCGCCTGGATGGCCGACAACAAGCTGCCCAACTCCAAGGAGGCCTCCATCGCCAAGGCCAAGGCCGGGCGGGTGGCCAGCGAGGTGACGCTCAAATGCGTCGAGCTGGCCGGCGCCCTGGGTTACGGCGAGGACGAACTGCTGGAGAAATGGGCGCGCGACTCGAAGATTCTCGACATCTTCGAAGGCACCCAGCAGATCCAGCTGCTGATCGTCGCCCGGCGCCTGCTGGGCAAGAGTTCCAGCGAACTCAAATAGGGCATCGCTGGGCAACGCCGTAGGTTGGCGCCGAGCGCGGCAACGCCCAACGGTCCGCGACATGGCCCGTCGGGTTTCGTCGCTACGCGCCTCAACCCAACCTGCTGGCTGGCAGTGCGGCGGCAGGGCACAAAAAAGCCCGCATCTGCGGGCTTTTTGCTTAGAAACGGAAGACTTCGGTATCGATCTTGATGGGTTCGGCCACCGGAATCTTCGGCCCGGGTTCCTGCGGTTTGGCCTTGGCCACCGGGGCCTTCTTGCGCGGTGGCTCGGCGGGGGCCTCCTCGGCCACGGCAATCGGCTGGATGGCCACCGCCAGCTCGGCGGCCAGGCGTTGCAGCAGCAGGCTCTGCGCCTTGACCTGCTCGGCCACGGCGCCGTTGTGGCCCTCCTCCAGGCGCACCAGGCGGCTGTCGCGCAGCTGGCCGCGGCGATCCAGCAGGCGCCACTGCGCTTCCAGCACCGCCGGCACCAGCGGGCCGGAGTCGAGGCGGGTGATGGTCAGCATCACCTGGGCGTCGGCGCTGAAGCCGGGGGCGGCCGGTGCCAGGGCCAGGCGCTGGCTGTCCAGGCGCCAGGCCAGTTGGCGCAGCAACTGCTGGTCGATGTCGTTGGCCAGGCCGCTGGCCCAGCGGGCATCGCGGGCGGCCACCAGGCTGCCGTCGGCCTGACGCTGCAGCAGGTGTTCCTGGCGCAGGTAGTCGGCGATGCTGACCGGGCCGACCAGCACCGCCATGCCGCTGTCCTTGGCCGGGGCGACGGCACTGCCGCTGTCGAGTTGGTAGAGTGGCACCGGCTTCTGCTGCAGCAGGCTGCAACCGCTCAGGCTGAGCAGGGTGGTCAGAAGCAGGGCCAGGGGGCGTACTACAGTCATCATTCGTTCCCGGCAGCCGCTGCGGGCGGCTGCGCATCAATCCCATGTCATGCCGGCGGGTCGTCATCCTGACAACCCGGGTCGCGTATCATCCGTCAAACCGCGCCGCGACTCCAGCCTTGCCCGCCTGTCGGTAGGGGCGGCGCTTATTCCACCAGCAACTGGTCGACGCGCTGGAAGCCGCGCGGCAGCTTGTTGCCGCGGCGGCCGCGCTCGCCCTTGTAGTGCTCCAGATCGTCGGCCTTGAGGGTCAGGGTACGCTTGCCGGCCTGCAGCACCAGCGAGCTGCCGGCGGGCAGCACGGCCAGATCGGTGAGGTATTCCTCGCGGCTGGCCACCCGTTCACCGGGGATGCCGATGATCTTGTTGCCCTTGCCTTTGCCCAGTTGCGGCAGGTCGGCGACCTTGAACAGCAGCAGGCGGCCTTCGGTGGTCACCGCCGCCAGCCAGTCGTTCTCGACGCTGGCCACCGGCTTGGGCGCCACCACCCGGGCGCCGTTGGGCAGGCTGAGCAGGGCCTTGCCGGCCTTGTTCTTGGCCTGCAGGTCCTCGCCCTTGACCACGAAGCCGTAGCCGGCGTCCGAGGCGATCACGTACAGGGCGCTGTCCTCCGGCAGCAGCACGCAGTCGAAGGTCGCCCCCGGCGGCGGGGTCAGACGACCGGTCAGCGGCTCGCCCTGACCGCGCGCCGACGGCAGGCTGTGGGCGGCGAGCGAATAGCTGCGTCCGGTGGAATCGATAAACACCGCGTACTGGTTGGATCGGCCCGGCGCGGCGGCCTTGAAGCCGTCGCCAGCCTTGTAGGACAGCCCGGTGGCGTCGATGTCATGGCCCTTGGCGCAGCGCACCCAGCCCTTTTCCGAGAGCACCACTGTGACCGGTTCGGTCGGCATCAGCTCGGTTTCCGACAGGGCGCGGGCCTCGGCGCGGGCGACGATCGGCGAGCGACGGTCGTCGCCGTACTTCTCGGCGTCCTCGAGAATTTCCTTGCGCACCAGCTTCTTCAGCTTGGCTTCGCTGCCGAGCAGGGCCAGCAGCTTCTCGCGTTCCTTGGCCAGCTCGTCCTGCTCGCCGCGGATCTTCATCTCTTCCAGGCGGGCCAGCTGGCGCAGGCGTGTGTCGAGGATGTAGTCGGCCTGCACCTCGGTCAGGCCGAAGGCCTCCATCAGTACCGGTTTCGGCTGGTCTTCGGTGCGGATGATGCGGATCACTTCGTCGAGGTTGAGGAAGGCGATCAGCAGGCCTTCCAACAGGTGCAGGCGCTTTTCCACCTTGTCCAGGCGGAACTGCAGGCGGCGGCGTACGGTGCCGACGCGGTACACCAGCCACTCGCTCAGCAGGGTACGCAGGTCCTTGACCTGCGGCTTGCCGTCGAGGCCGATGACGTTGGTGTTGACCCGGTAGCTCGATTCCAGCTCGGTGGTGGCGAACAGATGGGTCATCAGCTCGTCGGCGTCGACGCGGTTGGAGCGCGGGATGATGACGATCCGGGTCGGGTGTTCGTGGTCGGATTCGTCGCGCAGGTCGGCGACCATCGGCAGCTTCTTGGCCTGCATCTGCGCGGCGATCTGCTCCAGCACCTTGGCCCCGGAGACCTGATGCGGCAGGGCGGTGACCACGATATCGCCGTCCTCGACGCGGTACACGGCGCGCATGCGCACCGAGCCGCGCCCCGTTTCGTAGATCTTCAGCAGATCGGCCTTGGGCGTGATGACCTCGGCCTCGGTGGGAAAATCCGGGCCCTGGATATGCTCGCAGAGCTGCTCGACCGTGGCGCCCGGCTCGTCCAGCAGACGTACGCAGGCGGCGGCGACTTCGCGCAGGTTGTGCGGCGGCACGTCGGTGGCCATGCCGACCGCAATACCCGTCGTGCCGTTAAGCAGCAGGTTGGGCAGGCGTGCCGGCAGGGTCGCCGGCTCGTTCATCGTGCCGTCGAAGTTCGGCACCCAGTCGACGGTGCCCTGGCCCAGCTCGCTCAGCAGCACCTCGGAATAGCGCGACAGGCGCGCCTCGGTGTAGCGCATGGCGGCGAAGGACTTGGGATCGTCCGGCGCGCCCCAGTTGCCCTGGCCGTCGACCAGGGTGTAGCGGTAGCTGAACGGCTGCGCCATCAGCACCATGGCCTCGTAGCAGGCGCTGTCGCCGTGCGGGTGGAACTTGCCGAGCACGTCGCCGACGGTGCGCGCCGACTTCTTGTGCTTGGAGTCCGCGTCCAGGCCCAGCTCGCTCATGGCGTAGACGATGCGCCGCTGCACGGGCTTGAGGCCGTCGCCGATATGCGGCAGGGCGCGGTCCATGATCACGTACATGGAGTAGTTGAGATAGGCCTGCTCGGTGAAGTCGGCCAGCGACCGACGTTCCACGCCTTCCAGGCTCAAATCGAGGGATTCGCTCATGCGGGCCTCATTGCAAGGTTGATTGGCGCAGCACCAGGGTGCCACCCTTTTGACTGAATTCGAGTTGTTGCAGCGCGCTCATGCCCAGCAGCACCTCGTCGCCGTCCATGCCCGGGGCGATCAGCGCGGCGACGTCGCGCAGTTCGATATCGCCCAGGCGCAGGCTGGCCAGGCGCGTGCGATGTCCGGTGGCGCGGCCGTTGGCGGTGCTGATGACGATCGGCGCGCCGCGCGCCAGGCCGAGGCGCTCGGCCACGGCGCTGGGCACCGCCACCTGGGTGGCGCCGGTGTCGAGCAGGAAGGTCACGTCCTGGCCGTCGATCTGCCCGTTGACCAGGTAATGGCCCTGGCGGCTGCTGGCCAGGCGCACCTCGACGAACCCCTCGCCCTGCACCGATTGCGGCACCTGGTTGGGGTTGCGCTGCTTGTCTTCCCAGTTGCCGAAGAAATGCGTGGCCAGCAGCAGGCCGGCGCCCCAGGCGAGCACCCACATCACCCGTCCGGCGCGGCGGCCAGGCGTCTGCTCGTTCACGGACGACGGCTCCAGCCGCCCTTGGGCGCATTGAAGCGCCAGACCAGGGGGCGTTGCTCGCCGTCGGCGCGGGTCTGGCTACCGTTGTCGACGCCGATCCAGGCGCCGTCCTGGTCGATCCACAGCGCTTCGGCCATGCCGTATTTCGGCGGGTAGCGACGCGCTTCGGCGAGCGCTTCGCCGGCGAACGACCAGCATAGCTCCGCCTCGCCGTTGCTCAGGGTGCGGCGGCAGATGCGATGAGCCTGGCGTTCGAGGGTGAACAGCTTCTCGCCGAAGTAGGCCAGGCCGGCGAAGTCGCGCGGTGCGGCGCGGCCGCCGAGCGCTGCGGGCGAGGGCTCTTCGCCGCTCTCGCTGATCAGCACGCAGCCGCCGGTGCAGCGCCAGGTGCTGTTCTGCCGGTGCAGCACGGTGAGGCCGCGGCGGCGCTGTTCGGCGGCCAGCCACAGGCGCTCGCCGCTGGGGTCGACGGCGATGCCCTCGAAGCCCTGGTTGAAGTGCAGCAGCATGCCGCTGGCACGCGCCTGGCGCACCAGGCCGCTGGGCAGGTTGAGCCACTGCGCGCTGCCGCTGGGCGCCACCTGCAGCACCGCGGCGCGCGTCTCGCTGACCAGGTAGCGGTTGCCCTGGGCATCGCAGGACAGCCCCTCGAAATCCAGCTTGCCGCCGCGTACCAGGCTGGCGGCCCAGTTGCGCATGCGCAGGCCCCAGGGCAGGGCGCTGTCGGGCGGCTCGGGGGCGACGAAGGGTTCGCCCTCGGCGCGCAGCAGGCCGTCTTCACGGTGCAGCTGGTAGAGGGTCGCGTCGTCGCGGTCGGACACCGCCCACAGCGCCTCGCCGCACTGGGCCAGGCCGGACAGGTTGCCGCCGGTCATCTCGCTCACCGGGTATTCGGCCTGCAGCTGCAGTTCCTCCAGCGCCGCGGGCTCGGCGTGGGCGCCGCCGGCCAGCAGGCCGAGTGCCAGCAACAGCCTGCGCATCAGGCCAGTACCTCGGCCAGGTTGCCCTTGGTTTCCAGCCAGCTCTTGCGGTCGCCGGCGCGTTTCTTCGCCAGCAGCATGTCCATCACCTCGCGGGTGCCCTCGAAATCGTCCAGGGTCAGCTGCACCAGGCGGCGGGTGTTGGGGTCCATGGTGGTTTCGCGCAGCTGCGGCGGGTTCATCTCGCCGAGGCCCTTGAAACGGGTCACCTGCGGCTTGCCGCGGCGCTTCTCGGCCACCAGGCGGTCGAGGATGCCGTCGCGCTCGGCGTCGTCGAGGGCATAGAAGATCTCCTTGCCCAGGTCGATGCGGTACAGCGGCGGCATGGCCACGTAGACGTGGCCGGCGTCGACCAGGGCGCGGAAGTGGCGGACGAACAGGGCGCAGAGCAGGGTGGCGATGTGCAGGCCGTCGGAGTCGGCGTCGGCGAGGATGCAGATCTTGCCGTAGCGCAGCCCGGAGAGGTCGCTGGAGCCGGGGTCGATGCCGATGGCCACGGCGATGTCGTGCACTTCCTGCGAGGCCAGCACCTCGCTGCCGTCGACTTCCCAGGTGTTCAGGATCTTGCCGCGAAGCGGCATGATCGCCTGGAATTCCTTGTCGCGCGCCTGCTTGGCGCTGCCGCCGGCGGAATCGCCCTCGACCAGGAACAGCTCGCAGCGCAGCGGGTTCTGCCCGGCGCAGTCGGCCAGCTTGCCGGGTAGCGCCGGGCCCTGGGTGATCTTCTTGCGCTCGACCTTCTTGCCCGCCTTGAGGCGACGGCCGGCGTTGCTGATGGCCAGCTCGGCCAGGGCCAGGCCGGTTTCCGGGTGGGCGTTGAGCCACAGGCTGAAGGCGTCTTTGACCACGCCGGAGACGAAGGCGGCGGCCTCGCGCGAGGACAGGCGCTCCTTGGTCTGCCCGGAGAACTGGGCGTCCTGCATCTTCATCGAGAGGACGAAGGCGATGCGTTCCCAGACGTCTTCCGGCGCCAGTTTCACCCCGCGCGGCAGCAGGTTGCGGAACTCGCAGAACTCGCGCATGGCGTCCAGCAGGCCCTGGCGCAGGCCGTTGACGTGGGTGCCGCCCTGGGCGGTGGGGATCAGGTTGACGTAGCTTTCCTGCACCGCGTCGCCACCCTCGGGCAGCCACAGCAGGGCCCAGTCCACCGCCTCCTTGTTGCCGGCCAGGCTGCCGACGAAGGGTTCGGCGGGCAGGCGCTCGAACTCGCTGACGGCGTCGACCAGGTAGGAGCGCAGGCCGTCTTCATACAGCCACTCTACCTTCTCGCCCGAGGCCTTGTCTTCGAAGCTGACGTTTAGCCCCGGGCACAGCACGGCCTTGGCCTTGAGCACGTGCTTGAGGCGGCTGACCGAGAACTTGAAGGAGTCGAAATACTTGGCGTCGGGCCAGAAGTGCACGCTGGTGCCGGTGTTGCGCTTGCCCACCGTACCGACCACTTCCAGCTCGCTGGCCTTGAAGCCGTCGGCGAAGCTCATCTGGTACTCGTTGCCGTCGCGCTTGACGGTCACCACCACGCGGGTCGACAGGGCGTTGACCACGCTGATACCGACGCCGTGCAGGCCGCCGGAGAACTGGTAGTTCTTGTTGGAAAACTTGCCGCCGGCATGCAGCTTGGTGAGGATCAGCTCGACGCCCGGCACGCCTTCTTCCGGGTGGATGTCCACCGGCATGCCGCGGCCGTCGTCGAGCACTTCCAGCGAGTTGTCCTCATGGAGGATCACCTGGATCGACTTGGCATGCCCGGCCAGCGCCTCGTCGACGCTGTTGTCGATGACTTCCTGGGCCAGGTGGTTGGGCCGCGTGGTGTCGGTGTACATGCCCGGGCGCTTGCGCACCGGGTCGAGGCCGGACAGGACTTCGATGGCGTCGGCGTTATAGGCGTTCTGCTGGGCCATGGGCTCTCTTGTTCGTCAAATGAGTGCGGAAAAGTCGGTATCGCGCCAGAGTGTGGCGTCGATCCCGGCGAAAGCGAAGAGCATCGGCAGGTCGGCGGCGAAGCCCTGGAAACCGTGGTCGCCGCCGGCCTGGATGCGCAGGGCGCAGGCCCGGTAGTAGCGTTCGGCGTCGCGGTAGTCGAGGGTCTCGTCGCCGGTCTGCAGCCATACCCGGTAGCGCACCGGGTCGCTGGGGGGCGCCACCTCCAGCTCGGCCAGGGCCTCGATGTGATCTTCGGTCAGTTCCCAGGTCTCGTCGCTGTAGTAATTCTGCTGCGGGCCGAGGTAACCGTCGAACCGCAGGTGCGGGCGTACCGCGGGATTGATCAGCAGCGCCTTGAGGCCATGGCGCTCGGCCAGATAGGTGGCGTAGTAGCCGCCCAGCGAGCTGCCCACCAGCACGGGTTGGCCGAGTTCCGCCACCAGGGCTTCGAGCTGCGCCATGGCCTGGCGCGGATGATGGTGCAGCGCCGGCACCCGCAACCGGGCGTCGAGGCCCAGGCTGCGCATGGCGCGGCTCAGCTGGCTGGCCTTGTGCGAGGCCGGCGAGCTGTTGAGGCCGTGGATATAGAGGATGGATGCGGTCATGGGGCGGGAGGCTACTAGTCCGAGGCCGCAAGCTGCAAGCCTCAAGCTGATTGGGGGTGTTTCAGTAGCCCTTGACGCTGTAATCCACCTCGAAATGAATACCGGTGACGCGCGATACGCCGGTGTCCAGGCGGCCGTCGGCATGCAGGCGCAGCCAGCGGTAGCCGGGCGCCTCGCTGCCGACCTGGAATTCCTCGCTGCCGGGGGCGAACTGCACACAGGTGGAGGGCGAGGCGAGCAGGCGCAGGCCGCCGCGCTGCTGGTCGAATTCCTGGTGGATATGACCCCAGAGCAGGGCCTTGGCCTGCCGGTGGCGGGCCAGCACGGCGAACAGGGCGTCCGGGTTGCGCAGGCCGATGGGTTCCATCCATTTGCAGCCGATGGACACCGGGTGGTGGTGCAGGCAGATCAGGTGGTGACGCTGCGGCGCCTCGCTCAGCGCCCGCTCCAGCAGCTCAAGCTGGCTGCCCGCGAGAAAGCCGGGCACCGCGCCGGGGATCGAGGAATCGAGCATGACGATGCGCCAGGCACCGAGGTCGATCACCGGCTCCAGCAGCGCGCTGCCGTTGCAGGCGGCCTGCATCGGCGGCACTTCGTCGTGGTTGCCGGCCAGCCAGCGCGCCGGCGCGCCGATGGCGGCGGTGAGCTGGCGGAAACGCTGGTAGGAGGCCTGGCTGCCGTCCTGCGACAGGTCGCCGGTGGCCAGGATCAGGTCGATCTGCGCCTGCTCCTGCTGCACCCGTTCGATCACCCGCTGCAGGCTGTCGCAGGTGTCCATGCCCAGCAGCTTGCCATCCGCTTCGGCGAACAGGTGGCTGTCGGACAGCTGCACCAGCAGGACCGAGGAATCAGCGTAAGGGGTGGGCAGGCTCGGCAAGACCGTCTCCTAGGGCACAATCGGGTGAATTATGGTGGTTGCCGCGCTAAAGGGAAAACCCGCGAAGCGGACGCAGATCACAGAAAAAACGCCAGGAGCGTTTTTTGACGTCGCCTGCGACGGCCCGCAGGGTGGCCGCCAGGGATGGCAGGCCACAAAAGCCGTGCCGCGCTATCGGCCGGGCGGTGCGAAGCTTGACGGTTCAGATGACCGGCTGGGGTTCGTGGCCACAGGCCAGGCAATGGCTGAGCCATTCGCCGAGAAACAGGTTGAGCTGGCTCTTCTCGTCCGGCTGGTGCATGGCGGCATTGGGATAAGGGTAGCGGCTGTGCAGGCGGCGGGCATTCTCGGCACCGACCACTTCGGCCATGCGCGCGTCGTGATAGACCCGCACCTCCAGCTGCGGCACCGGCAGCCAGGGCAGGCTGTGCTCCTGGCGGGCGCGCAGGGTGGTGGTGTAGGGGCAGGCTTCGACCACTTCCAGGCTGAGCACGCCGAGCAGGCGGTCGCCCTGGCTCAGGGCCACGCGACGCGCCTGGGGCTCGCTGCGCATGTCCGGCAGCAGGCGCATCAGGCGAGCGTAGTTGGCCTCGCAGGCGGCCTGCAGTTCGACCAGGTCGACCCGGTAGCGCTCGCGCACCAGGTTCACGACCACATCCCCCGCACTTCGTCGCGATTGAGCGCCAGCCATTGCAGGGCGATGATGCTGGCGGCGTTGTCGATGCGGCCGTCCTTCACCGCCTGCAGGGCATCGGCCAGCGGCCAGACGTGCACGCGGATGTCCTCGCCTTCCTCGGCCAGGCCATGCACGCCGCCGGCGCCCTCGCTGCTGCAGCGCCCGACGAACAGGTGCACGCGCTCGTCGGAGCCGCCGGGCGAGGGGTAGTACTGGGTGATCGGCCACAGCGCAGTCAGCTGCAGGTTGGCTTCCTCGACCGCCTCGCGGCGGGCGACGTCTTCGGGTTCTTCGTCCTTGTCGATCAGGCCGGCCACCAGCTCCAGCAGCCAGGGGTTGGCGCTCTTGTCCATGGCGCCGACGCGGAACTGCTCGATCAGCACCACCTCGTCGCGTTGCGCGTCGTAGGGCAACACGCACACGGCGTCGTGGCGCACGAACAGCTCGCGACTGAGCTGCGGGCCCATGCCGCCGGCGAACTGGCGATGGCGCAGGCGCACCCGGTCGAGCTGGTAGAAGCCGCGGAAGCAGGCCTCGCGCTCGATGATGTCGATGTCGTCTTTGCCCATAGGCATCCCCCAACTGGCAGTAACGGGCCAGTTGGCCCGTTACCGATCACACTAGCGAGCTTAGCGCTGCCAGATCAAGCTTCCATGACCAGAGGGCTACACCTTCTGGTACAGCTGGCTGCCCTGGGCCTTGAACTCCTCGGCCTTGGCCTGCATGCCCTGTTCGGCGTCCAGGTCGAGGGTGTCGATACGCTGTTCCTTAGCATAGTCGCGCACTTCCTGAGTGATCTTCATCGAGCAGAACTTCGGCCCGCACATGGAGCAGAAATGCGCCACCTTGGCCGAGTCCTTGGGCAGCGTCTCGTCGTGGAAGGCGCGTGCGGTGTCCGGATCGAGGCCGAGGTTGAACTGGTCTTCCCAGCGGAACTCGAAGCGCGCCTTGGACAGGGCGTTGTCGCGGATCTGCGCGCCCGGGTGGCCCTTGGCCAGGTCGGCGGCGTGCGCGGCGATCTTGTAGGTGATGATGCCGGTCTTGACGTCATCCTTGTTCGGCAGGCCCAGGTGCTCCTTGGGCGTGACGTAGCAGAGCATGGCGCAGCCGAACCAGCCGATCATCGCCGCGCCGATGCCGCTGGTGATGTGGTCGTAGCCGGGGGCGATGTCGGTGGTCAGCGGGCCGAGGGTGTAGAAGGGCGCCTCGTCGCAGCATTCCAGCTGCTTGTCCATGTTCTCCTTGATCAGCTGCATCGGCACGTGGCCGGGGCCTTCGATCATGCACTGGACGTCGTGCTTCCAGGCGATCTTGGTCAGCTCGCCGAGGGTCTCCAGCTCGCCGAACTGCGCGGCGTCGTTGGCGTCGGCGATCGAGCCCGGACGCAGGCCGTCGCCCAGCGAGAAGCTGACGTCGTAGGCCTTCATGATTTCGCAGATGTCGTCGAAATGGGTGTAGAGGAAGTTTTCCTTGTGGTGCGCCAGGCACCACTTGGCCATGATCGAGCCGCCGCGGGAAACGATACCGGTCACGCGTTTCGCCGTGAGCGGCACATAGCGCAGCAACACGCCGGCGTGGATGGTGAAGTAGTCCACGCCCTGTTCGGCCTGTTCGATCAGGGTGTCGCGGAACAGCTCCCAGGTCAGGTCCTCGGCGACGCCGCCGACCTTCTCCAGCGCCTGGTAGATGGGCACGGTGCCTATCGGCACAGGGCTGTTGCGGATGATCCACTCGCGGGTCTCGTGGATGTGCTTGCCGGTGGACAGGTCCATCACGGTGTCCGAACCCCAGCGGATGCCCCAGGTCAGCTTGGCCACTTCTTCCTCGATGGAGGAGCCCAGGGCGCTGTTGCCGATATTGCCGTTGATCTTCACCAGGAAGTTGCGGCCGATGATCATCGGCTCCAGCTCCACGTGGTTGATGTTGGCGGGGATGATGGCGCGGCCGCGGGCCACTTCGCTGCGCACGAACTCGGGGGTGATTTCCTTCGGAATCGAGGCGCCGAAGCTATGGCCGGCGTGCTGCTCGTTGAGCAGCCCCGCCTCGCGGGCCTCGGCCAGCTTCATGTTTTCGCGGATGGCGACGAACTCCATCTCCGGGGTGATGATGCCCTGCTTGGCGTAGTGCATCTGGCTGACGTTCTTGCCGGCCTTGGCCCGGCGCGGGTTGCGCACGTGGGCGAAGCGCATGGCGGCCAGCTCGGCGTCGCCCAGGCGGCGCTGGCCGAACTCGGAGGACAGTCCCGGCAGCTTTTCGGTGTCGCCGCGATCCTCGATCCAGGCGCTGCGCACGTCGGCCAGGCCCTTGCGCACGTCGATGGTCACGTTCGGATCGGTATAGGGGCCGGAGGTGTCGTAGACGGTGACCGGCGCGTTGATCTCGCCACCGAAGTCGGTGGGCGTCACGTCCAGGCTGATCTCGCGCATCGGCACGCGGATGTCCGGGCGCGAACCCTCTACATAGACCTTCTGCGAACGGGGAAAGGGTTGTACGGACTGCTGATCGACCTGAGCCGATTCACTCAGATTCTTTTGTTGTTGTGCACTCATCAAGGCTCTCTCCGGGGATGGTTGTCGGAGCAGAACCTGAGAGAGGAGGGGCGAAGGCGCACCATGGGGCGGTGCCGAGAGGACTCGCCGGTACGCTGGCGAGGACATCTTGTTCCCTACGCAGGCCTTAACCTGATCAGGTTCAACGGGATCCGGCAGCTGCCAATCTCAGCCCCGCATATGGGGCACCCCGACAAGAACCCGGGCAGTCTAATCAAGCTTGAGCGATAAAACCAACCCGAGGGTCAGAAAATGTCGACCCGTGCGTCGGAAAACGACCGCTAGTGTCGCCTGCCGGGCATTGTTCCCGGCGAGCAACATAGCTTGCCGCCAGCTAGACTGATGCCGTCCAAGGTGCGCTTGACCCTCGCCCGCGGCGCCCCGTAGCCTTGCCCATCACCGCCCATTCAAGGATCGACCTTCATGTTGCGCAGACTTTCCCTGGCCGTCGCCATTGCCGCTGTCGCCGCAGGCCTGGCCCAGGCCGAAGAGGCCCCGCTGTCGAGCAAGACCGACCTGGTGACCGTGTACCAGGAAGCGGCGAAGAACAATGCCGATATCGCCGCCGCGCGCGCCGATTACCAGGCGCGCCGGGAAGTGGTGCCGCAGGCCCGCGCCGGGCTGCTGCCCAACCTGTCGGCGGGCGCCACCTACGGCGACACCCGCACCGAGATCGACTCGCCGAGCAACAGCGCCTCGCGCAGTGGCACCACCTACCAGGCCAACCTCAGCCAGCCGCTGTTCCGCGCCGACCGCTGGTTCCAGCTGCAGGCCGCCGAGGCCACCAGCGAGCAGGCCGCGCTGGAGCTGTCGGCCACCGAGCAGAACCTGATCCTGCAGAGCGCCGAGACCTACTTCGCCGTGCTCCGCGCGCAGGACACCCTGGCCTCGACCAAGGCCGAGGAAGCGGCGTTCAAGCGCCAGCTGGACCAGGCCAACGAGCGCTTCGACGTCGGCCTGTCGGACAAGACCGACGTGCTCGAGGCGCAGGCCGGCTTCGACACCGCCCGCGCCAACCGCATCCTCGCCGAGCGCGCGGTGGAAGACGCCTTCGAGGCCCTGGTGACCCTGACCAACCGCGACTACGCGGCAGTCGAAGGCATCGTGCATACCCTGCCGGTGCTGGCGCCGACGCCGAACGACGCCAAGTCCTGGGTCGACACCGCCGCCGCGCAGAACCTCAACCTGCAGGCCAGCTACTATGCGGTGGACGCCGCCGAGGAAACCCTGCGCCAGCGCAAGTCCGGCCATGCACCGACCCTGGACGCGGTGGCCAGCTACCAGAAGGGCGATAACGACAGCCTGGGCTTCAGCAATAGCGGCACCTTCGGCAGCCCGACCTACAGCGGCGACGTCTCCCAGC
The DNA here is from genome assembly GCF_054110165.1 of Pseudomonas sp. PL-6. Classification (NCBI taxonomy): domain Bacteria; kingdom Pseudomonadati; phylum Pseudomonadota; class Gammaproteobacteria; order Pseudomonadales; family Pseudomonadaceae; genus Pseudomonas; species Pseudomonas sp. PL-6. The sequence goes on from NZ_CM134189.1 coordinate 592,952, forward strand.
GCTCCATCGGCCTGCAACTGAACATCCCGCTGTACAGCGGCGGCCTGACCAGCTCGCAGGTGCGCGAGGCCTACCAGCGCCTGGGCCAGACCGAGCAGCTGCGCGAGAGCCTGCGCCGCCAGGTGGTGCAGAACACCCGCAACCTGTTCCGTGCGGTGAATACCGACGTGGAAACCGTGCAGGCGCGCAAGCAGTCGATCATCTCCAACCAGAGCGCGCTGGAGGCCACCGAGATCGGCTACCAGGTCGGCACCCGCAACATCGTCGACGTGCTCGACGCTCAGCGTCAGCTGTACAGCTCGGTGCGCAACTACAACGACGCGCGCTACGACTACATCCTCAACAACCTGCGCCTGAAGCAGGCCGCCGGCACCCTCAGCCCGGCCGACCTGGAAGCGCTGGGCAGCTTCCTCAAGCCGGACTACAACCCGGACCAGGATTTCCTGCCGCCGGATCTGGCCTCGGCCGCCGAGGCGCGCCTGCAGGGCGATCCGGATTTCTGAACCACCCGCGTCAAGCAAAAGCCCGACTTCGTGTCGGGCTTTTTCTTGACGCGGGTCGGCAGGGGCTAGGGGCGACGCCCTTCCAGCAGCCTTTGCAGCCCCGCCAGCAAGCGTTGCAGCGCGCCCTGGTTGGCCTTGAGCACGTTCAGGCCGGCCTGGCGCATGCGCTCGCTGCGAGCCGGCTCGCGCCAGAGCGCCGCGACCTCGCCGGCCAGGTCGTCAGCGCCTTGCACCTCGCCCAGTGCGCCGGCTTCGCGCAGCTGCGCGGCGATCTCGAGGAAGTTGAACAGGTGCGGGCCGCTCAGCACCGGTTTGCCCAGGGCCGCCGGCTCCAGCAGGTTGTGCCCGCCGTTGGCCACCAGGCTGCCGCCGACGAACGCCACGTCGGCCAGGGCGTAGAGAAACAGCAGCTCGCCCATGCTGTCGCCGAGCAGCACCTGGTCGCCGGCCTGCACGGCCTCGCCGGTGGAGCGGCGGCGCGTCGTCAGGCCCTGGTGCAGGCACAGCTGATGGACCGAGTTGAAGCGCTCGGGGTGGCGCGGCACCAGAATCAGCAGGGCATCCGGCCTGGAGACCAGGAGCTGCCGATGGGCGGCAAGGACGATCTCGTCCTCGCCGGCATGGGTGCTGGCGGCGATCCACAGCGGGCGCTGCTCGGCCTGCCAGGCGCGGCGCAGTTCGGCGGCGCGTTGCACCAGGCCGGCATCGATCTGCAGGTCGAACTTGATCGAGCCGGTCACCTCGACGCAGTCGCGGCGCGCGCCGAGGGCGAGAAAGCGCTCGGCCTCGGCCTGGGTCTGCACGGCGATCAGCGACAGCTCGGCGAGCATCGGCGCGGTGAGTCGCCTGAAGCGCCCGTAGCCGCGTGCCGAGCGTTCCGACAGCCGCGCGTTGGCCAGCGCCACCGGGATGCCGCGCCTGGCGCACTGGTGGATATGGTTGGGCCACAGCTCGGTTTCCATTACCACGGCCAGGCGCGGCTGCACTCGACGCAGAAAACGCGCGGCGGCCCAGGGCAGGTCGTAGGGCAGGTAGCAATGCTGCACGCCATCGCCGAACAGCGCCTGGATACGTTCGGAGCCGGTCGGGGTCATGCAGGTGACGGTGATCGGCAGGTCGGGATAACCCGCCTGCAGCGCGCGGATCAGCGGTGCGGCGGCGATGCTCTCGCCCACCGACACCGCGTGCACCCAGACGCCGCCCGGTTTCAGCGCTGGCAGGGCGAAGGCAAAACGCTCCTTGATCCGTCGCGCGTAAGCCGGCGCCTTGCGCGCGCGCAGGGCCAGGCGCAGGGCGATCAGGGGCAGGGCCAGGTGCAGCAGCAGGGTATAGAGGTGTCTGTTCATGGGCGCGCAGCTTAGCGGTCGAGGCCCGCTCCTGGAAGTGGACTTAGAGCCCGTTCAAAGTCTCGCGAGCTAGAGCAATGCAAGGCAAAAGCAGGCGAGGAAGCGGAGTGTGCTTTTGTACATGAGCATTCCGAGCCTGTTTTTAACGCAGCAGTGCCGACGCGCAGCAGAGTTTGGAGGGGCTCTCAGGCCTGCGGGCGCAGTAGCTCGCGCGCCAGGCAGTCGGCCAGCCAGTTGGCCGCCGGGCCGAGCGCGCCGTCGCGGCGGCATACCAGCTCCACCACCAGCGGCAGCGGCGCCCAGTCGCTGCGCAGTTCCTGCAGGTGGCCCTGATAGGTCGGGTACTGCGCCACGTGGCGCGGCAGCCAGGCCCAGCCCAGGCCGCGAATCACCAGCTCGGCCATCACGTAGAAGCTGTCGGCGCGCCAAACCAGTGGACTGATCTGCTCGCCGCCGGGGTAGTGGCTGTCCTGCGGCGTCATCAGCAACTGGCGGTGTTCGGCCAGATCGCGGCGCTCCACGCTGGCGCGTCCGGCCAGCGGATGCTGCGGGCTGCATACCGTGACCATCTCGATGGTGCCCAGGCGCTGGCTTTCCAGCTCCCTGGGCATCTGTTCGTGATGAAACAGCAGGCCCAGGTCGGCCTGGCGCTGCAGCAGTTTGCGCGCCACATCGCCCTGGGCACCGCTGGACAGCTGCACCTCGAGCCGGGGAAAGGCCTCGGCCAGCGCCCCCAGGCTGGCCAGTACCGGTTGGTAGGGCATGGCTTCGTCCTGCGCCAGACGCAGGCGCGCCTCCTCGCCGCGCGCCAGACCGAAGGCGCGGCCGTCCAGGCGCTCGCACTGCTGCAGCACGCTGCGGGCTTCCTCCAGCAGGGCCGCACCGGCTTCGGTCAGCTGTGGCTGGCGCCCGCTGCTGCGCTCGAACAGCTGCACGCCGAGGTCGGCTTCGAGCAGGGCGATGGCGGTGCTCACTGCCGACTGGGCGCGCCCCACCTCCCGCGCCACGGCGGAGAAGGAGCGGCATTCGGCCGTGCGGACGAACAGGTGCAGCTGATCGAGGTTCCAGTTCATGGGGTCAACCTATCTGTAATTCAGATTGGTAATGACTTTATCCCATCGCTGACGAGCTTAGAATCGCGCCATCGCTCAGGAGTCGCCGCCATGCCCGGATACCTCTACCTCGCCATCGCCATCGCCGCCGAAGTGGTGGCCACCACCTCGATGAAGGCCATCGACGGCTTCAACAAGCCGCTGCCGCTGCTGCTGGTGGTGGGCGGCTACGCCATCGCCTTCTGGATGCTGACCCTGGTGGTGCGCACCATTCCGGTGGGTATCGCCTACGCCATCTGGGCCGGCCTGGGTATCGTCCTGGTCAGCGTCGCCGCGCTGTTCCTCTACCAGCAGAAGCTCGATCTGCCGGCGGTGCTGGGCATGGGCCTGATCGTCAGCGGGGTGCTGGTGATTCAGCTGTTCTCGCAGTCCACCGGCCACTGACGGCGGCCTCGGGCAGGCCGGCCCGGGCGGGTTATACTTGCGCCCCTGTTTTCCGGCGAGGCCCGTTCATGTCCCAGTCCCTCAGCACCGATGTCCTGATCGTCGGCGGCGGCATCGCCGGCCTCTGGCTCAACGCGCGCCTGCGTCGCCAGGGTTTCGCCACCCTGCTGCTGGAGAGTGGCAGTCTCGGCGGCGGGCAGAGCGTGAAGTCCCAGGGCATCATCCACGGCGGTGCCAAGTACGCCCTGCATGGCGCCCTGAGCGGCGCTTCCGAGGCCATCGCCGACATGCCGCGGCGCTGGCGCGAGGCCCTGGCCGGCGGCGGCGAGCTGGATCTCTCCGGCGTGCGCGTGCTGTCCGAGGCCCACTACCTGTGGTCGCCGGGCACCCTGGCCGGCAACCTCACCAGCTTCTTCGCCAGCAAGGCGGTGCGCGGCCGGGTCGACCAGGTCAAGGGCGAGCAGTTGCCGCCGGCGCTGCAGCACCCGAAATTCAAGGGCAAGGTCTACCGCCTGGCCGAACTGGTGCTCGACGTGCCCAGCCTGATCGCCCGTCTGGCCGAGCTGGCCGGCGACGGCCTGCTGGCGGCCCGGCGGATCGAGCCGCTGCGCGAGGACGGCGAGCTGCGCGGCCTGCGGGTCGACGGTCGCGAGATTCGCGCCCAGCGCGTGGTGCTCAGCGCCGGCGCCGGCAATGCCGAGCTGCTCGCCGCGCTGGGTATCGAACAGCCCAGACAGCAACTGCGCCCGCTGCACATGGTGCTGGCCAAGGGCCCGGCGCTGCAGCCGCTGTACGCCCACTGCCTGGGCGGCGGGCCGAAGCCGCGGGTCACCGTCACCAGCCATCCGGCGGCCGACGGCCAGTGGGTCTGGTACCTCGGCGGCGACCTGGCCGAGGCCGACGGCGTGGCCCGTGACGAGGCCGCGCAGATCCGCGCCGCGCAGCAGGAAATGGCCGAGCTGCTGCCCTGGGTCGACCAGGCGCAGACCCGTTGGGCGACCCTGCGCGTCGATCGTGCCGAGCCGGCGCAGAGCGGCCTGGTGCGCCCGGACAACGCCTTCCTCGCCGAACAGCCGCACCTGCTGGTGGGCTGGCCGACCAAGCTGGCGCTGGCCCCGGACTTCGCCGACCGCGTGCTGGCCGCGCTGGATCGCGACGGCGTGCAGCCCGGCCGCCATGCGCCCTTGCCGGCGCTGCCGCGCCCGGACGTGGCGCAGCCGGTATGGGAGGCGCTGTTGCCATGAAGAGCACCCTGCACGATCTGCATCGCCCGCTGGGGTCCACCGGCCTGCTGGTTTCGCCGCTGGGCCTGGGCACGGTCAAGCTCGGCCGCGACCAGGGGGTGAAGTACCCCAGCGGCTTTCGCATCCCCGACGATGTCCAGGCCGCCGCGCTGATCCGCCAGGCCCGCGAGCTGGGCATCAACCTGATCGACACTGCGCCGGCCTACGGCCTCAGCGAGCAGCGCCTCGGTCCGCTGCTGCGCGGCCAGCGCGACGCCTGGGTGATCGTCAGCAAGACCGGCGAGGAGTTCGACGACGGCCAGTCGCGCTTCGACTTCTCCCCGGCGCACACCCGCCTGTCGGTGGAGCGCAGCCTCAAGCGCCTGGAGACCGACCGCATCGACCTGCTGCTGGTGCACTCCGACGGCAACGACCTGGCGGTGCTGCGCGATAGTGGCGTGTACGAGACCCTGGCGGCGCTCAAGCGCGAGGGCAAGATCCTCGCCTACGGCCTGTCCGGCAAGACCGTCGAGGGCGGTCTGCTGGCGCTGCAGCAGGGCGACTGTGCGATGGTCACTTACAACCTCAACGAGCAGGGCGAAAAGCCGGTCCTGGACTACGCTGCCAGTCACGCCAAGGGCATTCTGATCAAGAAGGCCCTGGCCAGCGGGCATGCCTGCCTGGGCGCCGGCGTCGATCCGCTGCGCGCCAGCTTCGAACTGATCTTCGATCACCCCGGCGTCAGCAGCGCCATCGTCGGTACCATCAACCCCGCGCACCTGGCGGCCAACGTGGCTACGGCGGCGGCGGTGATTCAGGACATCTGCTGAAACCTGCGCTTACCGGTGGCGGGTTGTCGCTCGGAGCCGCCTTGAGCCATTGTTGCGCTTCACCCTGACCACCCTGCGTCCGCCGGGCAGGCTGTCTGCCGCGCCGGCTGCACGCCCAGCAGGAACGAGGAGTCGAGATGCCGCGTACGCTGATCCGCAAGGACCCGAGCACCTTCAAGACCCTGCCGCTGTTCGTCGAGGCCGGGCCCGAGGGCCTGAGTTACCAGAGCCTGGGCCAGCCGCTGAACTTCCGTCAGATGCTCGAGCGGCGCCGGCCGCTGCAGGTGGCGGACAGCTGGCGCTTCGCCGCGGAGCTGGCCAACCTCGGTGTCTCGGTGCGCCTGACCCTGCGCCTGCACGGCCGCGACTATTGGCTGCTGGTGCGCCAGCGTCGTCCGGATCGCGGCGACACCGTGCTCAAGCTGATCTCCGGCTATGTGCCGGCCCACGAACTGAACCTGCCGCTGCTCACCGCCATCCAGGAAGTGGCCGAGGAATGCCTGCTGGAGACGGCCGACGGCTGGCTGGCCGGGCGCTTCGGCGATACCTGGCTGCCGACGCCCTACCAGGGCGCCCTGCGCTACCGCGAGGCCAGCCACTTCCGCCTCAGCCCGCTGTCCGGCGCGGCGCGCCCGGTGCAGTGCGGCAACCTGACCCTGCTGGAGCGCCCGCGTGCCTACGTGCACCTGCCCACCGCCTCGCTGCAGCTGGTCTACGACCTGAGCCTGGAGCTGCCGCGCGACGTGCGCCAATTGAGCCTGTTCCATGTCGACGAATGCCTGGAGGATGGACGTCTGGTCGCGCGCCTGGAACGGCGCCGGCCGGACCTCTACCTGCTGGCCCTGCAGCAGGGCCTGCCCAGCGGCGAGCTGTTCACCCTGAGCAAGGGCGAACTGCGGCCGGCCAGCACCCGCGGCCTGTGGCTGTCGGAGAGTTTCGCCGAGCAGGACGGCTGGCTGGTGCGCGACGAGCGGATTCGCTGGAAGGATTGGCTGCAGCGCTGTGGCGCGCCAACGCCGCCGCGGCGCGCGCTGCTCGGCGTGTCCTAGGCGGGCGCCGTGCACCAGGCCTGAGCCGTGACCGGGCGTCAGTGCGCCCGGCTTTCGTGCATGCGCGTCAGCTGGCGTTCCAGCAGCGCCGGGTAGGGGTCGAGCAGGCGCTCGACACAGCTGGCGCCCTCCGGGCTGGCGATCGGGCGGATGCGTGCGCGCTGACGCGCCAGGCCATCCTGCGCCACCCGCTGTTCCACCAGCAGCAGATTGCGGCTGTGCTGCGACAGCGCCAGGGCGTCCAGGGCGCTGTCGCTAAGCAGCAGCTCGGCCTGGCCGAGGCCGTCCAGGTCGCTGCCCAGGGTCAGGCCCAGCTGCAGTTGCAGGGTGATGCCGCTGTCGGCCACCTCGATCTGCAGGGCGTGGCCGAGGGCGCGCATCAGCTCGCCGCAGCAGATGGCGTGGGTCAGGTAGTCCTCGCCGCATTCCTGTTCGTGGAACAGCATCAGGCTGCTGCCGTCCTTGAGCGTGTGCAGCTGGCCCTGATAGAGCGCGGCGGCCTGCTCCAGGCAGCCGCGATAGCGTTCCAGCAGGTCCAGCAGGCGCGTGCGCGGCAGGCGCCGCAGCTGCTCCTGGGCGCCGAGCTGGATGGCCAGCACCGCGCTGGCCTGGGTTTGGCTCGGCGCCGGTGCCGCCGCCGCAGCAGCGGGTGCCTCGGGCTCGTCGCTCAGTTCGGCGAAGGGATCGTCCGGCGCTATCGACTCGGGCCAGGGCTTGAGCGGCTGGTCGCGGTCATCGCCAGGTTCGTGCTCGGCGAAGACGCGCTCGTCGACGACCGGCACCTCGTCGTCCAGCTCGGCGAAGGCGCTGTCGTCCTGTTCGTCCGGGTAGGCGTCGCTGTCGGCGAAAGCGGGTTCGTCGTCGAATTCCGGCTCGGGTTCCGGTTTTTCCGGCACCAGACGGGACTGCAGCTGGCGCGCCAGGTCGCCGATCTCGTCGTTGCGCCCGGCGCCGGGGGCGGGGTCGTCCGGGTCGCGCAGCCACAGGCGCAGCTGCAGCAGCGGGGTGGAGATATGCCGGCCCAGGCGCATGCTCAGCGACAGGGTCAGGGCCAGCAGGATCAGGCTGAGAATGCCCATGCTCTGCAGGCTGATGGTCATCGGCTGCTGGAACTGGCGCATGTCCAGGCTGATGCGCAACTGCCCGGCGATCACCTCCTGGAAGGTGATGGGCGTGGAGTACAGCCCTTCGCTCTCGCCCAGCACGCTGCGCGTCGGCCGTGCGCCGGCCTCGGCGAGGATGCGGTTGTCCACGCTGTAGATGGCGGCGTGGGCCACCAGCGGGTTCTTCGCCAGGTTGTTCAGCAGCACGTTGAGGCTGAGGATGTCGTTGGACACCAGCAGTTCGGTGGCCGAGCTGGCGGTCTGGGTGATCAGGCTCTGGCCGAGGGCGTCGGCCTGCTGCTGCATGGCCTGCTTGAACTGCATGCCCATGACCCAGGCGTAGATCAGCATGGCCAGCGCCACCAGCAGCAGGCTGTGGCTGGCAATGCGCAGGACCAGGGGCACGCGCCGCTGGCGCAGGGCGTGGAAGATCAGCAGGAAGAAATTATCGGGTTTGACGGGCGCGGGCCGGTTCACAGAGCACGGCTCTTGTCGACTGAAGTTGCCGCGCAGTATAGCGGTCGCCCTGTGGCGGGCAAAGCGGCGAGCGTGCCCGTCCGGCGCGGAACTGGGTAGAATGTGCGCCTTTTCCTCGGCCTGGCGGTCGTTCGCCGCCTCATGCCTCTCAATCGTCTGCCCCGGAGGGTGCGCCTTGCGCGAAATCGTCCTGATCAACATCACCGGTGAAGACCGCCCCGGTCTTACCGCCGCCATCACCGGCGTGCTGGCCCAGGGCGGGGTGAATATCCTCGACATCGGCCAGGCGGTGATCCACGACACCCTGTCGTTCGGCATCCTCATCGAGATACCCGACAACGCCCGCGCCCAGTCGGTGCTCAAGGAAGTGTTGTTCACCGGCTACGAGCTGGATCAGCAGGTGCGCTTCACCCCGGTCTCGGAGGAGGATTACCGGCAGTGGGTGGGCGGCCAGGGCAAGGCCCGGCATATCGTCACCCTGCTGACGCGCAAGGTCACTGCCGAGCAGCTGCAGCGGGTCAGCGCCATCACCGCCAAGTACGGCCTGAATATCGACCATATCGACCGCCTGTCCGGGCGCATGCCGCTGGACATGCCGGCCGAGCAGGGCAAGGGCTGCATCGAGTTCTCGGTGCGCGGCGAGCCGGCCGACCCGGCGGCGCTGCGTGCCGAGTTCCTCAGCGTGGCGCAGGAACTCAACGTCGACATCGCCTTCCAGCGCGACTCGGTGTTCCGCCGCAATCGCCGCCTGGCGGTCTTTGACATGGATTCGACGCTGATCGAGGCCGAGGTGATCGACGAGCTGGCCAAGGCCGCCGGCGTCGGCGAGCAGGTGGCCGAGATCACCGAGCGGGCCATGCGCGGCGAGCTGGATTTCGCCGCCAGCTTCAGGGAGCGCCTGGGCCTGCTCAAGGGGCTGTCCGAGGACGTGCTGGAGGAAATCGGCGCCTCGCTGCGCCTGACCGAGGGCGCCGAGACGCTGTTCGCCGAACTCAAGCGCCTGGGCTATAAGACTGCCATCCTCTCCGGCGGTTTCACCTACTTCGCCAAGCAGCTGCAGGCCAAGCTGGGCATCGACTACGTGTTCGCCAACGAGCTGCAGATCGAAGACGGCAAGGTCACTGGCGTGGCGGTGGAGCCCATAGTCGACGCCCAGCGCAAGGCCGACCTGCTGCGTCAGCTGGCCGAGCGCGAAGGCCTGCAGCTGGAGCAGACCATCGCTGTCGGCGACGGCGCCAACGACCTGCCGATGCTCGGCCTGGCCGGTCTCGGCGTGGCCTTTCGCGCCAAGCCGTTGGTCAAGCAGTCGGCCAAGCAGGCGATCTCCACCCTGGGCCTGGACGGCATCCTCTACCTGCTCGGCTTTCGCGACCGCGAAGGCCAGGAGTAATAGCGTCGCCCAGAAAAAAGCCGCCCTTCGAGGCGGCTTTTTCGTTGCGGCGCGGGTTACTCGTCGCCGGCGGAGAAGTCGTAGTCCATCGACTGGCTCGGCCCCTGCAGGTAGTAGCCCTGGATGAAGTTGACCCCGGCCTGCCAGAGGGTCGCCAGCACGCTGGCGCTCTCGACGAAGGGCACTATGGTCAGCTTGGCCTGGGCGTGCAGGCTGCTGAGCAGGGTCTTCAGCGCTTCCTGGTTGTCGGCGTTGCCCAGCTCCTGGGAGAAGGAGCCGTCGATCTTGACGAAGTCCACCTGCAGGTGCTTGAGCGTGTTGAAGGGGTTGAGCGCGCAGCCGAACTGGCTCAGCGCCACCTTGCAGTGCAACTCGGCCAGACCCTGGGTCAGCGCCTTGGCCTGTTTCAGGTAGGCGATGGCATCCGGTTCGCTGAACTGGAACACCAGCGCGTCGGACGGCAGGCGCGCCGCCTTGAGCGCCACGCTGAGCCAGGGCAGCAGGGTCTGGTCCTGCAGGCTGGCGCTGGACAGGTGGACGAACAGGCGGGTGTTGTGGCCCTTGGCGCGGTGGTCGGCGAGCAGCTTGATCGAGTTGAGGACCACCCAGCGATCGATCTTCTCGCCCAGGCCGGCATCCTTGGCGGCGGCGAGAAACTCGGTCGGCGGCACTTCCTCGCCCTGCGGGCTGAGCAGACGCAGCAGCACCTCGTAGTGCTCGTGGGCGTCGCCGCGCAGGCTGATGATCGGCTGGAACAGCAGGCGGAAGCTGTTGTTCTCCAGCGCCTGCTGCACCATCGCCAGCAGGTTGCCGCGGTTGGCCGCGGCGGCCAGTTCGTCGGCCGGGTTGAACAGCTTCAGCGCATTGCCCTCGGCCAGCTCGTCGGCGCAGCGGTGGGCGCGGTCGATGACTGCCTGGGCCTTGGCGGTCTTCTCGCTGAGGCCGGCGACGCCGATCGACAGGCTGGTCTGCACCGTGCGGCCGTTGACGTCGAACATGTGCCCTTCGACCTTCTTCAGCAGCGCGGCGAGGCTGTCCTCGCACTGTTCGGGCGTCTGCCCCGGCAGCAGGGCGGCGAACACGTCGTCGCCGAAGCGCGCCAGCTGGGTGTCGGCGGCGAAGTGCGCGCGCAGCAGGCCGGTCAGGTCGGTGAGCAGCAGGTCGATGCCGGCCAGGCCGATCTCCCCCTGCAGGCCGGCGTAGCGGTCGACGCGGATATAGGCCAGGGCGGACGGCTGCCCGGCGTTGACTGCGCGCTCGGCGGCGGCGTCCATCAGCTCGAGGAAATGGTTGCGGTTGAACAGGCCGGTGACCAGGTCCTGGCTGCTGATCTCGCGCAGTTTCTCCTCCAGCTCGGCGTTGGAGGTCTCGGCGCGGATCACCACCTGGATGCACGGCTCGCCGTCGTAGGTGGCGGGGGAAAAGCTCATCTGCGCGGCGAAGCTGCTGCCGTCGGCGCGCACGCCCTGACAGGCCAGCTCGGCATTGCCCTCGGCGCTCTGGTAGTTCTTCAGGAAGTCCTTGAACGCGCCCTGATCGGCACTGGCGATCAGGTCGATCATCGGCATGCCTTCCAGTTCTTCGCCGTCCTCGTACTTGAACAGCTCCAGGTAGGCGCGGTTGGCGTAGATGTGCATGCCGTCGTGGACGTAGGTGATGGCGTCCACCGAGCTTTCCAGCAGCAACTGACAGCGTTTCTCCGCCTCGCGCAGGGCCACTTCGGCGGCGCGGCGGGCGCGGCGTTCCTCGAGGTTGGCCAGCTCGCGCTTGGCCACCAGCACCAGGCGCTCGTCCTCGCCCTGCGGCAGGGCGTCCTGCGCGCCGAACAGCAGCGCCTCGGTGATGGCTTCGGAATCGTTGCCCTCGACCAGCTGCAGCACCGGGATGTCCTTGGCCTGGCGGCGAATGGCGCCTATCGCCTCGCCGGGGTCGAGTTGTTCGCTGCTCGGCGCGCAGATCAGCAGATCCCAGGTCTGTTGCAGGGTCTCGGCGAGGTCGTCGCTGGAGCTGAGGCGGTGCACGCGGGTGGCGTGTCCGGCATTGCGGAACAGACTGACCAGGCGCTCGGCCTCGTTCTGCGAATCCTCGAGAATCAGCAGGCGGATGGTTTTCTTTTCGATGGCCATAGGATGGGGTCAATACCGCGCCGAACGGGCGCGAAAAGGCGACAAATGGTGAGTGGGCCGCAGCCTACAGCGACTTCCAGAGTGAGTCAAAATCTTCCTCCCCGGCCGGCTTCTGGCTTTGCGAGGCTGTGACCGGCTTCCCGGCGGTGCCTTCTTCGGCACCGACGCGGTGATACTCGAACTGGTTGAAGCTGCCGGTGCTGACCTGTTTGCGGGTCAGCACCGCGCGGTGCTCCTCGCCGTGGTCGTTGATCAGCACCTTGCTGCCTTCCTGGAACGGCAGGCGCGGCGTGATCAGGCTGGCCGGGCGCGAGATGGCGCTGATCTCCGGCAGCAGCAGGGCGCGCAGGTACTGGCTGTTCTGCTCGGCCTTGCGCACCAGCTGCAGGCCGCAGGAGCGGGCATGCGGAGCGATCAGCTCGATGCCCATCTGCGTGCCGCCGCCGCGCACCTGGCGGATCCAGCGCACGATGGCCACGCTCCAGCCCTGGCTGGGGCTGTCCTGCACGCCGAGCAGTTCGCCGGCCTGCAGCTGGGCGGGCACCTCCTTGGGCCAGGACAGGCAGTAGCCGCCGGGGCTGTGGTTGACGATGGCCAACGGGTAGGTGGGATAGCTTTCGCCGCTGCTTTGCGGCTCGACGGGCTGCTCGCTCGCGCTGACCTTGCTGTACTGGATCTCCTCGAAGTGGAACTCGCCGCCGCCGCTGCGCTGCGCGTCGAAGGCGTTGGCCCAGACGTCCGGCGCGCCGGTCGAGGGCTTGAACACCGCGGCGCCGGTCTCGCTGGGGCGCTTGAGCACGTCGCCGAAGGACTGTTCGCCGGCGAGGAAGAAGTGCAGGGCGCTCATGCCGATGCATAGGGTCAGGTTGCCGTGGCCGCTGGTGCGCTGGAAGGTGCGCTCGGCGATGTCGCCCCAGGCGGCGCAAACGTGTTGCAGCAGGTCCAGGCTCATGCCTTCGGGCACCGGCAGGCGCGATCTGGGCCGGTCCTCCTCGGGCAGCAGCAGGTATTCCTTGATCGCGTCCACCAGCGGCTGCGGGTCGATGCCCAGCAGGTTGTGCAGTTCGTTGTCGGGGTACAGCGACTTGTAGCGCGGCGGGCCGTCCACCTGCGGGGCGAGGACGAACAGGCTGCTCGGCAGGTCGCCGGCCTGCAGGCTGACCAGGGTGCTCCAGGGCTCCAGCGCTTCGGCCAGGCGGGCGATGCCGTTCTGGCGCATCTGGTTGGTGCGCGCGCAGCCGAGCAGCAGGGCGGTCAGGTAGCACTGCTCGGTGCTCAGGCCGGGCGAGTGGCGCGCCAGCGGATCGCGGGTCGCCTGGCGCTGCAGGCGCTGCTTGCTGGCGATCTGATACAGCTGGTGCAGTTCCAGCCACAGGCCTTCGGGCACCGGGCAGTACAGCTGACTCGCGCGGATCAGCGGGCTGCACAGGCTGTGGCTGGCGCGCTGCAGGGCAACGGCGAGCAACTGGTCGCGCTCCTTGCCGCTGCGCGCCATGACCCGCGAGATGATCAGCTTGTAGCCGACGGCCAGGTGGTTCTGCAGCGCCTGGCACAGGTTGGCGACCTTGCGCGGGCGCTCGTCGAGGACGATGGCCTGGTTGAGGAAGTGGCGTTCCAGGTGCTGGCAGACGAAGTGCACTTCCGGGCGCAGCAGCTCCAGCAGTTGCAGGCGGTTTTCCGAGGGAGTGAGGAATTGGTTGAGTTCCACCAGGCTCTGGTACAGCTGGCGCGCGGTTTCACCGATGTTGGCCTTGGGCAGGCCGGCGAGCCAGCGCTTGAGGTCACGAGGACTGCCGTCGCAGAAGCTCAGGCTGGGCTTGCTCGGGGTGGGGACACGCAACAGCAGTAGGTGGGGACTCTGTTTATCCATCAAACTCGGATACTCCGGCCACGCAAAAGCTAGCGGCTCTCGTAATAGTCTTTCGAACTCTAGCAGCATCTCGCCGCGGTCGCAGCCCATCCCGGGGACGGGCGGCCGTGCCAGAGTACGCAACTATGACCAGGCGGTCTGCGACCGGGTTCAGTGCCGCGGCGTCGCTCAGGCCTCGGCGTGGCCCAGCAACTGGCCCATGCGCACGGCACTGCCGGCGCCCAGTTCGGTGGCCCACTGCACCTGCTGCGGGCCGAACAGCACGATGGCGGTGGAGCCCAGCTTGAAGCGACCGAGTTCGGCGCCCTTGGCCAGTTCGATCGGTGCGCGCGCGGCGGCGTCGTAACGGGTGCTTTTCAGCTCGCGCTTGGGCGGGGTGACCAGGCCGGCCCAGACCGTCTCGACGCTGGCGACTATCATCGCGCCGACCAGCACCACGGCCATCGGCCCGCGCTCGGTGTCGAACAGGCAGACCACCCGCTCGTTGCGGGCGAACAGCTCGGGCACGTTCTCCGCGGTGGTCTGGTTGACCGAGAACAGTCGCCCCGGCACATAGACCATCTCGCGCAGGGTCCCCGCCAGCGGCATATGCACGCGGTGGTAGTCCTTGGGCGACAGGTACACGGTGGCGAACTGGCCGCCCATGAAGGGCGCGGCGCGCTCGGCGTCGCCGCCGAGCAGTTCGACGGCGCTGAAGCTGTGGCCCTTGGCCTGGAACAGGCGGCCGTGCTCGATGGCGCCGAGCTGGCTGATGGCGCCGTCGGCCGGGCAGAGGATCGCGCCGGGGGTCTCGTCCAGCGGGCGAGCGCCGTCCTTCAGGGCGCGGGTGAAGAAGGCGTTGAAGTGCTCGTAGGTGCGCAGGTCCTCGACCCGGGCCTCGCTCATGTTCACCTGGTAGCGCTTGGCGAACCAGGTGATCAGCGGGTTCTTCAGCCAGCCGATGCGGCATTCGGCGACGCAGCCGATCAGCCGCGACAGCAGGTGGTGGGGCAGCAGGTACTGGCTGAGGATAAACAGGCGTTGTTTCATCGTGTGTCCTTGAGGGTTCGGAGCCGGTGCTGAGGCAGCCGGCGCGTGCAGCTGATTGGGGCCGGGTTCAGCGCTCGATCGGGGTATCGGGCAGGTTGCCCCACTCGGCCCAGGAGCCGGCGTAGGCCTTGACCCGCGGATAGCCCAGCGCCTTGGCCACCACGTAGGTGAAGCCGGAGCGGCGGTGGGTCTGGCAGTGGGTGATCACTTCCTTGTCGGGGGTGATGCCCAGATCCTGCAGCACTTCGGCGATGTCGTCGCGGATGCGCAGGCCGCGCTGCGGATCCATGCCGGCGGTCCACTCGAAGTTGACCGCACCGGGGATATGGCCGCCGCGCGCCGAGCTGAGTTTCTCGCCACGGTATTCGTCCGCGCCGCGGGCGTCCCAGATCGCCAGGTCGGCGGCGCCCAGGCGCGCCTGCACATAGTCACGGCTGGCCGTCGGCTCGTCGTGCAGGGTCAGCGCCACCGGCGTGTGCTGCGCCGGCGGGCTGTCCTGGCTCAGTGCGCGGCCCTCGCCGATCCAGGCCTGCAGGCCGCCATTGAGGAAGTGGTAGCGGCTGTGGCCGATCACGTCGAGCAGCCAGATGAAGCGCCCGGCCCAGGGGCCGCCCTCGTCGTCGTAGACCACGTAGGTGGCGTCCGGACGATGGCCCAGTTCGGCGAACAGCGCTTCGAGCTGCGCCTGTGGCGGGATCAGGCCGGGGGCGGGCGGGCGGCCCAGCTGGGTGCGCTTGCTGTCGACCCAGCGCGCGCCGGGGATATGCCCGGCGGCATAGCGCGCCGCGCCGCTGAGGTCGACCAGGATCAGCTCGGCGGCGTCCAGGCGGCTGGCCAGCTCGGCGGGCTCGATCACCAGGGGCAGGTTGGCGAAGGCGGACATGGAGGCCTCCTCGAATGAAAAGAGGCCGATTGTAGCGGAAAGGGCTAGCGCCCGCGCCTGGCGAAGCTGGCCAGGGCGCGCTCGATGCATTGCACGGTTTTACCGAAGGCCTGCAGGCCGAGCTCGTTGAACGGCTGGCCGCCCTGGTCGGCGACCAGCAGCATGACCACCCGGCCATTGCTGGCCAGCGAGCGCAGCAGCAGGTGTTCGCCGGGGAACAGCGCCTTCAGGCTGCCCGGCAGCAGGGCGGAGAACTGGGCGATATTGGCCGGGCTCAGGCGCAGCTGACCGGGTTCGGCGAGCAGCCGGCGCAGCACCTGGCTGTGCGCCGGGTCCAGGCTCAGGGCGCTGGCGCCCGGCTCCAGCCCCGCCTGCTGCTGGGCCTGCAGGCGGCTGTGCTGACGATCGGCGAGTAGCAGCAGTACCCGGTTCAGGCCGCAGGCTTGCACGGCGTCGCGGGCGCAGGCGGTCAGCTGCAGGACGTTGGCGAAGGCGCTGGGCTCAGCCAGCAGGCGGGCGCAGTGCTGGCGCCAGGCGTCGAGGGCGTCGCTTCTGGGCGCCGGCGCCGGGCTGCGTGACGGGTTGAGGCGACGGGCGTCCCAGGGCCAGAGCAGGGCCTGGGCCGGGTGCCAGGGCTGGGCGTCGTGGTTCAGGCGGGCGCTGCTCACCGCGTGTCGGTGCACTTCCTGCTGCACCTCGGCCAGCGGCAGCTGCAGGTAGAGCCCGGTCAGGCGCTGCCAGCGCAGGCTGTGCGGGGCGTTCCAGGCCTGGTGCGCCGACAGCGCCAGGCCGTTGGCCAGCAGCACGCAGTTGCTCGGCTGGGTCAGCCAGCGGCGCAAGGGGATGTCGGCATCAAGCAACTGCTGCTGGTGCAGCGGGTGCTGGTTGTCGCGGGCGATATGCAGCGCCTTGACCAGCAGGCGGCGGTCGCGCTCCAGCAGGCGGTAGCCCTGCACTATCCACTCCGGCAGGCGCCAGCGTTCGGCCAGTTGCAGGCACAGCTGCAGCAGCGGTACGCCGAGCAGCTCCTGCTCCACCTTGGTCGGCCGCTTGCCCTTGACCAGGACGCGCTGCTCCCAGGCCTCGAACAGCTGCGGATGGGCACATAGCAGCGGCCAGAGCGGGGCGAGAAACAGCAGGCTGCAGCCATGCAGTTCGTTCCACAGGCGCGCCAGACGTGCGCCGAACAGGCCGCGCGCCTGTTGGCTGGCATGCTGGCTGATCAGCAGGAGTTGGCGCAGGGCCAGCGGGATTTCCCCTGCCGGCAGGGCGGGGGCCTGGTTGAGCAGGGTTTCGCAGCGCTTCAGGCCGAGGCGGGCCAGCGCCGTCTCCAGGCTGTCGGCCGGGTCGCTGAGGGTGCCGCCGGCCTGGTTGGCCTCGCGCAGCACCTGCAGGGCAAAGGTCGGGCTGAGTTCGATCGCCTCGGCGATCTCGCCCCAGGTGCGACGCCCGTCGCCGAGGGTGCGCCGCAGGCGTGCATGCTGCTCCTGCTCGATCGGCAGGGGCAGCTTGGCCAGCTGGTGCAGCCAGGCGTCGAGGGTGCGTGGCAGGGGCTTTGGCGTCGACATGTGAGTTGAGCCGAACTGGCTTTTGACCTTAACTGGCTATAGTCTGGCGTATAAGTTCCGATAATTAGAAGGGTTGTTTTTAATAACCCTCTCTCTTGGCTCTGCAAGCACTCTTCTATGGCAAAAATCATCGGCATCATCGTGGTTCTGGGCTGCGTCTTCGGCGGCTTCGTCCTGTCCGGCGGGCAGTTCATGGCGCTCGTTCATCCCTACGAAGTGCTGATCATCGGTGGTGCGGCGCTGGGCGGCTTCCTCCAGGCCAACCCGGGCAGCATGTTCATGACGGTATTCAAGAAGTCGGTGAGCATGTTCGGCACCCGCTTCACCCACACCTATTACCTGGAAGTGCTCAAGCTGCTCTACGAGATCCTCAACAAGAGCCGCCGCGAAGGCATGATGGCCATCGAGGCGGACATCGAGGACCCCAACGCCAGCCCGATCTTCAGCAAGTACCCAGGTGTGCTCAAGGACGCGCGGATGACCGCCTTCATCTGCGACTACCTGCGCATCATGTCCTCCGGCAACATGGCCCCGCACGAGCTGGAGGGCCTGTTCGACATGGAACTGGCCAGCCTCAAGGAGGATGTGGAGCACCCCGCCCATGCGGTGGCCAAGGTCGCCGACGGCCTGCCGGCCATGGGTATCGTCGCCGCGGTGCTGGGCATCGTCATCACCATGTCGATCCTCGCCGAGGCGGACAACGCGCAGATTGGCGAGAAGGTCGCTACCGCGCTGGTCGGCACCTTCCTCGGCATCCTCGCCTCCTATGGCTTTTTCGGCCCGCTGTCGGTGGCGCTGGAGCACGACGCCAAGGAGGAGGTCAACCTTTACGAGGCGATCAAGGCGACCCTGGTGGCCTCGGCCTCGGGCATGCCGCCGAGCCTGGCGGTGGAGTTCGGCCGCAAGGTGCTGTTCCCGGCGCACCGGCCGAGCTTCACCGAGCTCGAACAGGCCATGCGCGGCAACTAAGCCATGGAAAACAACCAGCCGATCATCGTCAAACGCGGCAAGAAGCGCGCCGGCGGGCACCACGGCGGCGCCTGGAAGATCGCCTTCGCCGACTTCGCCACGGCCATGATGGCGTTCTTCCTGGTGATGTGGTTGATGTCCTCGGCCACCCCGGAGCAGAAGAAGGCCATTTCCGGTTACTTCCAGGACCCCATCGGCTTCACCGAGAGCGCCAGCCCGCACGCCATCGATCTCGGCGGCACGCCGACGCCGGCGCCGGATCGCACCCTCAATCCGGAAATCCAGGATCAGCCCGACAGCCAGGACGTGGAGATCGACGCCGACCAGGTCGAGACCCTGGCCGACAAGCTGGAGCGCGAGCGCCTGGAGCTGCTGCTGCAGGAACTGCAGAACAAGGTAGACGAGAACCCCGAGCTGCAGCGCTTCAAGGACCAGATCCTGTTCGAGATCACCCAGGACGGCCTGCGCATCCAGATCATGGACGCCGAGAACCGGCCGATGTTCGCCCTCGGCAGCGCCGAGCTGCAGCCCTATTTCGAGGACATCCTGCTGGCCATGGCCGACACCATTCGCGCGGTGCCGAACAAGATCAGCGTCAGCGGCCACACCGACGCCAAACCCTTCGTCGGTCGCGGCGATTTCGGCAACTGGGAGCTGTCGGCCAATCGCGCCAACGCTGCGCGGCGCACCCTGATCGCCGGCGGCTATGCCGACGAGCAGGTGGCGCGGGTGGTCGGTTACGCCTCTTCGGCCCTGTTCGACCGCGACGACCCCTTCAATCCGGTCAACCGGCGCATCGACATCATCGTGCTGACCAAGAAGGCGCAGCGCGCCATCGAGGGTGAGCAGGGCAGCGACGAAGCGCCGCCGGCACCTGCCGAGGCCGCACCGGCGGCGCCCGGCGCGACCGACGAGCCGCTGCCGGGCGAGCAGGTGCGCGAGCGCTTGAACATCTTCGAGGACGGCGCGCTGCAGTTCGATCGGCCGGTCGACCAGTAGGCCTCGGCCTCCCGCTTACTGGCGCAGGTCGGCGCCGCTCAATACTCGTCTTCGGGCAGGCTGGCGAGGATATGCCGGTAGCTGGCCATGCGCTGCGGCTGGATGCGCCCTTCCTCCAGGGCCAGGAGCAGCGCGCAACCCGGCTCGCGGTCGTGCTTGCAGTCGCGGAAGCGGCAGCGCCCGAGCAAGTCGTGGAATTCGATAAAGCCGGCTTCCACGTCATCCCTGCTGACGTGGCCGAGACCGAATTCGCGGATGCCGGGCGAGTCGATCAGCTGGCCGCCGCCGGGAAAGTGGAACAGCCGCGCGGTGGTGGTGGTGTGGGTGCCCTTGCCGGTCAGCTCCGACAGCGCGCCGACGCGGGTATCGACCCCGGGCAGCAGGCTGTTGACCAGCGACGACTTGCCCACCCCTGACTGGCCGACGAACACGCTGACGTGGCCGTCCAGGCGCTTCTTCAGCTGCTCCATGCCGTCGCCCTGATGAGCCGAGACCTCCAGCAGCGGGTAGCCGAGCTGGCGGTAGACGCCGAGCAGCGCGTTAAGCGCCACCTCGTTCTTGGTGTCGATCAGGTCGGCCTTGTTCAGCAGCAGCAGCGGGCGGATGCCGGCATGCTCGGCGGCCACCAGGTAGCGGTCGATCAGGTTGGCGTGCGGCTCGGGCAGCGGGGCGAAGACGATGACGATCTGGTCGACGTTGGCCGCCACCGGCTTGAGCGCGCCGCGCATGTCCGGCCGGCACAGCTCGCTGCGCCGCGGCAGCTGGGCGACTATCACGCCGTCGCCCTGGTTGCCGGCGCGCCACACCACCTGGTCGCCGGTGACCAGCGCTGGCAGGTTGGCGCGCAGGTGGCAGCGGAAGGTCTGGCCAGCCAGCTCGCCCTGCAGCGCCTCGATCTCCACCTGTACGCCGAAGTGGGCGATCACCAGGCCGGTCTGCTCCGGGCCCAGGTCGCCGCCTTCCAGGGCCTCGACGGCGCGCGATTCGCGCTTGGCGGCGCGGGCCGCGCGTTCGCCCTGGATCTTTTCGATGCGCCAGCTCTGGCGGCGGTTGAGTTGGCGTTTGGCCATGGGGATTCCGAGTGGGTAGAGTTGCCGGGAAACAAGCCGCGCGAGTTTAGCATGGGCACCGCGGCCTCGATTTGACCTTCAGGGGGCGGGATGGACGAACGCGAAGGGGCGCTGCAGCGGCCGTGGCGCCGGGTAATGCTGGCCCAGGGGCTGGCCGTCGTCCTGCTGCTGGCGGCGGTCTACGGGCTGGCGCTGCTGTCGTCGCTGCGCCTGCCGCTGTGGCTGGCGGCGCTGGCGCAGGGGGCGCTGGCGGCGGCCATCGGCTGGCGCCTGGGGTTGTCGCGCTGGTGGCTGGGGATCAACCTGGCCTTCCTGCCGGCGCTGTGGCTGCTGCAGCAGGCGGCGCTGCCGGGCTGGCTCTACCTGCTGGGCTTTGCCCTGCTGCTGCTGGTCAACTGGAACAGCCTGCACGAGCGCGTGCCGCTGAGGTACAGCGGCACGCGCGCGCGCCAGCAACTGGGCGATTGGCTGGCGGCGCGCGAGGCGCCGCCGCGTTTCGTCGACCTCGGTTGCGGCACCGCCGGCACCCTGCTGCACCTGGCGCGGCGCTTCCCGCGCGGACGCTTCGTCGGCGTCGAGAGCGCGCCGCTGCTGTTTCTCCTGGCCTGGCTGCGCTGCCTGGGGCAGGGCAACTGCAGCATCCGCTACGGGAGCCTGTGGCGTACCGAGTTGGCACCGTTCGACGTCGTCTACTGCTTCCTCTCGCCGGTGCCGATGGCGCGCCTGTGGGCCAAGGCGCGGGAGGAGATGGCGCCCGGCAGCTGGTTGATCAGCAACAGCTTCGCCATCCCCGGGGTGGCCCCAAATGCCGTGCGCGAACTGAACCAGGGGCGGCAGACGCAGTTGCTGCTGTGGCAGATCGGCGGCGCCGTAATCCGCTAGACTTGCCGCCTGAGCCAAGGAGCCGCACACCATGCAGAACCCCAACAACCTGATCTGGATCGACCTGGAGATGACCGGCCTGGAGCCGGAGCGGGACGTGATCATCGAGATGGCCACCATCGTCACCGACAGCGAACTGAACGTGCTGGCCGAGGGCCCGGTGATCGCCATCCACCAGAGCGACGCGGCGCTGGCCGCGATGGACGAGTGGAACACCCGCACCCACGGCCAGAGCGGCCTGACCCAGCGCGTGCGCGAGAGCCGCATCGACACCGCGGCGGCCGAGGCGCAGACCCTCGCCTTCCTCGAGCAGTGGGTGCCCAAGGGTAAATCGCCGATCTGCGGCAATAGCATCGGTCAGGATCGGCGCTTCCTCTACAAGTACATGCCCAATCTGGAAGCCTACTTCCACTACCGCTATCTGGACGTCTCGACCCTGAAGATTCTCGCCGGCATGTGGGCGCCGCAGGTCAGGGACAGCTTCCAGAAGACCGCCACCCACCAGGCGCTGGACGATATCCGCGAGTCCATCGCCGAGCTGCGTCATTACCGCGAGCATTTCCTCAAGGTCTGAGCCGGGCGCAGGGGGTTGTCGCCGGCAGGCTGGCGCTGAGCCTAGCGCAGTCCAGCTGCGGGGATGGCGCGTTGGGCTACGGCGCTGCGCGCCTCAACCCAACCCACGGTCCTGGTGCCGCGCCAGCGCCCACTCGACATGCTCGCGTACCAGTTCCGACGGATGCTCGCGCCTCGCCTGCAATGCCTCCAGCACCGGGATGGTCGAGGGCGCATTGCCCAGGCCGACCGCCAGGTTGCGCAGCCAGCGCTCGTAGCCGGCGCGGCGCAGCGGCGAGCCTTCGGTGCGGGCCAGAAACTCCTCTTCGCTCCACAGGAACAGCTCGGCCAGGCCGGCGTTGTCCAGGCCGTGGCGCGGCTGGAAGTCGCCCTGCGCGGTGGGGTGGGCGAAGCGGTTCCACGGACAGACGATCTGGCAGTCGTCGCAGCCGAACACCCGGTTGCCGATGGGCTCACGCAGTTCGACCGGAATCGACCCCTTCAGCTCGATGGTGAGATAGGAGATGCAGCGCCGCGCATCCAGCACATAGGGGCCGACGAAGGCGGCGGTCGGGCAGATGTCCAGGCAGGCGCTGCAGCGTCCGCAGTGCTCGCTGCCGTGCGGCGCATCGACCGGCAGCGGCAGGTCGACGAACAGTTCGCCGAGGAAGAAATAGCTACCGGCCTTGCGGTTGAGCACCAGGGTGTTCTTGCCGATCCAGCCGAGGCCGGCCTGTTCGGCGATGGCCTTTTCCAGCACCGGCGCGCTGTCGACGAAGGCGCGGTAGCCGAACGGCCCTATCGCCGCCTGGATGCGTTCGGCCAGTTGCTGCAGGCGCTTGCGGATCAGCTTGTGGTAGTCGCGGCCCAGGGCGTAGCGCGACACGTAGGCGCGCTCCGGCTCGGTCAGGCGCTGGGCCATCTGCGTATCGCCGGGCAGGTAGTCCATGCGCAGTGACACGACCCGCAGGGTGCCCGGCACCAGTTGCTCCGGGTGCGAGCGTTTGCTGCCGTGCGCGGCCATGTAGTCCATCTCGCCCTGGTAGCCGGCGGCCAGCCAGCGTTCGAGGTGCGCTTCGTGCTCGCCCAGTTCGACACCGGCGATGCCCACCTGCTGGAAGCCCAGCTCGCGGCTCCAGTCCTTGATCGACTGGGCGAGGGCGGGGAGATCGAGGGAGGAAACGGACATTGCAGGGCAACCGCAGGGGAGGTGGGTATAATTCTGCCAGACATCCGCCACGAGCGAGCCATGCGTCCGACACCTACCCCCTTGCCCTTGACTCTGCACAGTGCCGAACAGGTGCGCGCGCTGGACACCCGGCTGATCGCCGCCGGCACCCCCGGCTTCGAGCTGATGCAGCGCGCCGCCCATGCCGCCTGGCGTGCGTTGCGCCGGCGCTGGCCGGAGGCCGGTGAGATCACTGTGCTGGCCGGGCGCGGCAACAACGCCGGCGACGGTTACCTGATCGCCGCGCTGGCCCGGCGCGCCGGCTGGCGCGTGCGCGTGCTGGCGCTGGGCGAGCCGGCGGCGCTGGGCGGCGATGCCGCGCAGGCCCATGCCGAGGCGCAGGCCGCCGGCGTGGAGATCCGCCCCTGGAGCGAATGCGCGCCGCTGGCCGGCGTGCTGGTCGACGCCTTGCTCGGCACCGGGCTGTCCGGCGCGGTGCGCGAACCTTACGCCCAGGCCATCCGCCTGATGGGTGCCAGCGGCCTGCCGGTGCTGGCGGTGGACATTCCCTCCGGGCTGCACGCCGACAGCGGCGCGCCATTGGGCGTGGCGGTGCGCGCCGAGCTGACGGTGACCTTTATCGGCCTCAAGCTGGGCCTGCTGACCGGCGCCGGCCCGGAGCTGTGCGGCGAGCTGCAGTTCGACGACCTGCAGGGCGATGCCGAGCTGCTGGCACAGGCGCCGAGCGTGGCGCAGCGCCTGGATGTGGCCAACCTGCCACGCCTGGCGCCGCGCGCGCCGACGGCGCACAAGGGCCAGTTCGGTCACCTGCTGGTGGTCGGCGGCGACCTGGGCATGGGCGGCGCCGCGCTGCTCGGCGCCGACGCTGCGCTGCGCGCCGGCGCCGGGCTGGTGTCGCTGGCCACCCGCGAGGAACATGTGGCCGCCGCGCTCGTGCGCCGCCCGGAGGTGATGTGTGCCGGCGTGCTGTCGGCCAACCAGCTGCTGCCGCTGCTCGAGCGCGCCGATGTCTGCGTGGTCGGCCCGGGGCTGGGCCAGGGTGCCTGGGGGCATGGCCTGCTGTCGGCTGTCGCCGCCGTCGAGCGGCCGCAGGTGTGGGACGCCGATGCGCTCAACCTGCTGGCCGCCGGTCGGGTCGCCGCGCCGCGTCTGGGTGTGCTCACCCCGCATCCGGGCGAGGCGGCGCGCCTGCTGGGGATGAGCACGGCCGAGGTGCAGGCGGATCGGCCGGCGGCGGCGCGGGCGCTGGCGCAGCGTTTGGGGCTGGTGGTGGTGCTCAAGGGCGCCGGCAGCCTGATCGCGGCGCCGGACGGGCGCCTGGCGCTGTGCGACCGCGGTCACCCGGCGATGGCCGGCGCCGGTCTCGGCGACGTCCTGGCCGGTCTGCTCGGCGCGCTGCTGGCGCAGGGCCTGGCGCCGTTCGAGGCGGCCTGCCTGGCGGTCTGGCTGCATGCACGGGCGGGCGAACGGCTCGCCGAACAGGGGCGCGGGCTGGCCGCCGGCGATCTGCCCCCTGCCATTCGTCAGTTACTGGAGGAGTTGTGTCCTTGTCTGAATTGAGACTCGAGGCCGCCGACGAGGCGGCGATGCTGGCCCTCGGCGCGCGGCTCGCCGAGGTCAGCGGCGGTGCCGGCATCATCTACCTGCACGGCGATCTGGGCGCCGGCAAGACCACCCTGTCGCGCGGCATGCTGCGCGGCCTGGGCCATACCGGGGCGGTCAAGAGCCCGACCTTCACCCTGGTCGAACCCTACGAGATCGGCGCCGTGCGCGCCTTCCATTTCGATCTGTATCGCCTGGTCGACCCGGAGGAGCTGGAGTTTCTCGGCATCCGCGATTACTTCGAAGGCGATGCGCTGTGCCTGATCGAATGGCCCGAGCGCGGCGCCGGCGTTTTGCCAAAGCCCGACCTGGACATTACCATTAGCCCGCAAGCGAGCGGCCGTTCGCTGCTGTTGCAGGCACATGGGGCGCGCGGGCAAGCCTGGTGTGCACTGTTGGCAGGCCAAGCATAAATAGATTGATGGGGTTGGGTATGCGCATAGGCGCGCTGGTTACCGCTGTGGGGGTGTTGTGGGCGGCCCTGGCTGCCGAGGTGCTGGCCGCCTCCGATGTGCGCAGCGTGCGATTGTGGCGCGCGCCGGACAATACCCGGCTGGTCTTCGATTTGTCCGGCCCGGTGC
Source organism: Pseudomonas sp. PL-6 (assembly GCF_054110165.1). NCBI lineage: Bacteria > Pseudomonadati > Pseudomonadota > Gammaproteobacteria > Pseudomonadales > Pseudomonadaceae > Pseudomonas > Pseudomonas sp. PL-6. The sequence goes on from NZ_CM134189.1 coordinate 617,689, forward strand.
AGCACAGCGTGTTCACCCTGGCCGCGCCCGATCGCATCGTCATCGACGTCAGCGGCGCCAAGCTGGCGACCAACCTCGGCCAGCTGTCGCTGGCCAATACACCGATCACCGGCGTGCGCTCGGCCCAGCGCAGCGCCGAAGAGCTGCGCGTGGTCATCGACCTGTCGGCGCCGGTGACGCCGAAGAGCTTCGCCCTGGCGCCCAACCAGCAGTACGGCCATCGCCTGGTGGTCGACCTGTTCGACCAGAACGGCAGTGCGCCGGCGCCGACTCAGGCGCCCAGCGTGGCCGCCACGACGCCGCCGCTGCCGGTTACCCCGACCCAGCCGCCACCCAAGCTGACGCCGGTGCCCAATGGCAAGCGCGACATCGTCATCGCTATCGACGCCGGCCACGGCGGTGAGGACCCGGGCGCGCTGGCGCCGGTCAAGGGCCAGTACGAGAAGCACGTGACCCTGGCCATCGCCAAGGAACTGCAACGGCAGATCAATGCCGAGAAGGGGTTCCGCGGCGAGTTGGTGCGCACCGGCGACTACTTCATTCCGCTGCGCAAGCGCACCGAGATCGCCCGCAAGAAGGGCGCCGACCTGTTCGTCTCCATCCACGCCGACGCCGCGCCGCGCGCCGCCGCCTTCGGCGCCTCGGTGTACGCGCTGTCCGAGCGCGGCGCCACCTCGGAGACCGCGCGCTGGCTGGCCGATGCGGAAAACCAGTCCGACCTGATCGGCGGTGCCGGCAACGTCAGCCTGGACGACAAGGACAAGATGCTCGCCGGCGTGCTGCTCGATCTGTCGATGACCGCCTCGCTGAGTTCCAGCCTCAACGTCGGGCAGAAGGTGCTGTCGAACATGGGCAGCATCACCTCGCTGCACAAGCGCCGGGTCGAGCAGGCCGGCTTCATGGTGCTCAAATCCCCGGACATTCCGTCGATCCTGGTCGAGACCGGCTTCATCTCCAATCCCAACGAGGCGCGCAAGCTGCATACCGCCAGCCACCAGCAGGCGCTGGCGCGCTCGATCCAGACCGGCATCCGCCAGTTCTTCCGCGAGAATCCGCCGCCGGGCACCTACATCGCCTGGCTGCGCGACGAGGGCAAGATCGCCCCGGCCCCGCGCGAACACGTGGTGGCGCGCGGCGAGAGCCTGGCGCTGATCGCCCAGCGCTACCAGATCAGCCTGGCGCTGCTGCGCAGCACCAACAACCTCAATGGCGACGTGATCAAGGTCGGCCAGACCCTGCAGATTCCCGCCACGGCACTGGCGGCCCAGTAGTGAGCGTTATGTCCCGTATACACCTGCTCAGCCCGCGCCTGGCCAACCAGATCGCCGCCGGCGAAGTGGTCGAGCGTCCCGCCTCGGTGGCCAAGGAACTGCTGGAAAACAGCCTGGACTCCGGTGCGCGGCGCATCGACGTGGAAGTCGAGCAGGGCGGCGTCAAGCTGCTCAAGGTGCGCGACGACGGCGGCGGCATCGCTGCCGACGACCTGCCGCTGGCCCTGGCGCGCCACGCCACCAGCAAGATTCGCGAACTGGAAGACCTCGAAGCCGTGCTCAGCATGGGCTTTCGCGGCGAGGCGCTGGCCTCGATCAGCTCGGTGTCGCGCCTGACCCTGACCTCGCGCACGGCGGACGCCGAGCAGGCCTGGCAGGTGGAGACCGAGGGCCGCGACATGCAGCCGCGGGTGCAGCCGGCGGCGCACCCGGTGGGCACCTCGGTGGAGGTGCGCGACCTGTTCTTCAACACCCCGGCGCGGCGCAAGTTCCTGCGCGCCGAGAAGACCGAGTTCGACCACCTGCAGGAAGTGATCAAGCGCCTGGCGCTGGCCCGTTTCGACGTGGGCTTCCACCTGCGTCACAACGGCAAGAGCGTGCTCAGCCTGCATGAGGCGGGCGACGAGATCAGCCGCGCGCGGCGCGTCGCCGCGGTGTGCGGGCCGGCCTTCCTCGAACAGGCGTTGCCGATCGAGATCGAGCGCGGCGGCCTGCGCCTGTGGGGCTGGGTCGGCTTGCCGACCTTCTCCCGTAGCCAGGCCGACTTGCAGTACTTCTACGTCAACGGCCGCATGGTGCGCGACAAGCTGGTCGCCCATGCGGTGCGCCAGGCCTATCGCGACGTGCTGTTCAACGGCCGTCATCCGACCTTCGTGCTGTTCCTGGAAATCGACCCGAGCACGGTGGACGTCAACGTGCACCCGACCAAGCACGAGGTACGTTTCCGCGACAGCCGCATGGTGCATGACTTTCTCTACGGCACCCTGCACCGCGCCCTGGCCGACGTGCGCCCGGAAGATCAGGTCGCCGCGCCGGCTGCCGTGATGCCCATGGTGCGGCCCAGCGGCCTGGCCGCCGGCGAGTTCGGCCCGCAGGGCGAAATGGGCCTGGCCGCCAGCGTGCTGGAAACCCCGCTTGCCAGTCCGCAGCCGGCCTGGCGCGGCGCCGGCGCGGGTTATCAGCAGTCGGCCGGCAGCCCCGGGGTTCCGGCCGCCGAGGCCCAGGCCGCCTACCGCGACTACTTCGCGCCGCTGCCCGGCGCTCAGGCGCCGGCGCTGCCGCAGGAGCAGGGCGACGTGCCGCCGCTGGGCTATGCGCTGGCCCAGCTCAAGGGCGTCTATATCCTCGCCGAGAACGCTCAGGGCATGGTGCTGGTGGACATGCACGCGGCGCACGAGCGCATCACCTACGAACGGCTCAAACAGGCCATGGCCAGCGAGGGGCTGCGCGGCCAGCCGCTGCTGGTGCCGGAGTCCATCGCCCTCAGCCAGCGCGAGGCCGACTGCGCCGAGGAGCACGCCGAGTGGTTCCAGCGCCTCGGTTTCGAGCTGCAGCGCCTGGGCGAGGAGAGCCTGGCGATTCGCCAGATTCCGGCGCTGCTCAAGCAGGCCGAGGCCACCCAGCTCGTGCGCGACGTGCTCGCCGACCTGCTGGAGTACGGCACCAGCGACCGCATCCAGGCCCATCTCAACGAGCTGCTGGCGACCATGGCCTGCCACGGCGCGGTGCGCGCCAACCGCCGCCTGACCCTGCCGGAGATGAACGCCCTGCTGCGCGACATGGAGCAGACCGAGCGCAGCGGCCAGTGCAACCACGGCCGGCCGACCTGGACCCAGCTGGGCATGGACGACCTCGACAAGCTGTTCCTGCGGGGGCGCTGAGTGGCCAAGCCGTTACCGCCGGCCATCTTCCTGATGGGGCCGACTGCCGCCGGCAAGACCGACCTGGCCCTGGAGCTGGCCCGCGTGCTGCCGTGCGACCTGATCAGCGTCGACTCGGCGCTGGTCTACCGCGGCATGGACATCGGCACCGCCAAGCCGGACAAGGCCGTTCTGGCGGAATTTCCCCACGCCCTGATCGACATTCGCGACCCGGCCGAGAGCTATTCGGCGGCAGAGTTTCGCGCCGATGCCCTGGCGGCCATGGCCGAGAGCGCTGCGCGCGGACGCATTCCGCTGCTGGTGGGCGGCACCATGCTGTATTACAAGGCGTTGCTGGAGGGGCTGGCCGACATGCCCAGCGCCGATCCCGCCGTGCGCGCCGAGCTGGAGGCGCGCGCCGCGGTCGAAGGATGGGAGGCACTGCACCGCGAGCTGGCCGCGGTCGATCCTGAATCGGCGGCGCGCATCCATCCCAACGATCCGCAGCGCCTGACCCGGGCGCTGGAGGTCTACCGCGTCAGCGGTCTGAGCATGAGCGAGCACCGCCTGCGCCAGGCGGCGGGAAATCCCGACGCAGGGGCGCCGGGCGCCGGGCAATTGCCCTATACTGTTGCGCAGCTTGCTATCGCTCCAGCGCAGCGTCAGGTCTTGCATGCGCGCATTGCCAGGCGATTTCAGGCGATGCTGGAACAGGGGTTCGTCGAAGAGGTCGAAGCCCTGCGCCGCCGAAGTGACTTGCACGCGGGATTGCCGTCTATACGAGCGGTAGGCTATCGCCAGGTGTGGGAATACCTCGATGGCGGGTTGTCGCGGGCGGAGATGGTCGAGCGCGGCGTGATCGCCACGCGGCAGTTGGCCAAGCGGCAGTTCACCTGGCTGCGCGGCTGGGACGATCTGCACTGGCTGGACAGCCTGGCCTGCGACAATCTGTCTCGCGCCTTGAAATACCTGCAAAGCGTCTCCATATTGAACTGAGACCTTGCCGCTGGCCGTCTATCCTTGGGGGTGGGGCGGCCTGAAGCCATTGTTTACCTACTAAAATTATTGAAATTGATCCTCGAAAGGAGTGCGGCACATGTCAAAAGGGCATTCGCTACAAGACCCTTACCTGAATACCCTGCGTAAGGAACGCGTCCCTGTTTCCATCTATCTGGTCAACGGCATCAAATTGCAGGGCCAGATCGAATCGTTCGACCAGTTCGTCATCCTGCTGAAGAACACCGTCAGCCAGATGGTCTACAAACATGCCATTTCCACCGTCGTGCCCAGCCGTCCGGTGCGCCTGCCCAGTGCCGGCGACTCCGAACAGGCCGAAGCCGAGCCGGGTAACGCCTGACTAGGGGGCTGCATTGTTCTTCGAGCGTCATGAGGGCGGTGAGCGGGCCATCCTGGTTCATCTGGACGGCCAAGACTCCGAGGCGAGCGAAGACCCCCAGGAGTTCCAGGAGCTGGCCATGTCGGCAGGCGCCGACATGGTCGCCTTTTTCAGCGTGCCGAGCAGCCGCCTGACCGCCAAGTACCTGATCGGCAGCGGCAAGGTCGAGGAGCTGCGCGACCAGGTCAAGGCTGAAGAGGCCGATCTGGTCATCTTCAACCACACCCTGACCCCCAGCCAGGAGCGCAACCTCGAGCGCGCCTTCGAATGCCGCGTGCTCGATCGCACCGGCCTGATCCTCGATATCTTCGCCCAGCGCGCGCGTACCCACGAAGGCAAGCTGCAGGTCGAGCTGGCGCAGCTCGACCACATGAGCACGCGCCTGGTACGCGGCTGGACCCACCTGGAACGGCAGAAGGGCGGTATCGGTCTGCGTGGGCCGGGGGAAACCCAGCTGGAAACCGACCGCCGCCTGCTGCGGGTGCGCATCCGCCAGATCAAGCAGAAGCTGGAGAAGGTGCGCAGCCAGCGCGAGCAGGCGCGGCGCGGGCGTCGGCGCGCGGATATCCCCTCGGTATCGCTGGTCGGCTACACCAACGCCGGCAAGTCCACCCTGTTCAACGCGCTGACTGCCTCCGCGGTCTATGCCGCCGATCAGCTGTTCGCCACCCTCGACCCGACCCTGCGCCGGCTCGAGCTGGACGACCTCGGGCCGATCGTGCTGGCCGATACCGTGGGCTTCATTCGCCATCTGCCGCACAAGCTGGTCGAGGCCTTCCGCGCTACGCTCGAAGAATCGAGCAACTCCGACCTGCTGCTGCACGTGATCGACGCCCACGAGCCCGAGCGCATGGCGCAGATCGAGCAGGTGCAGGCGGTGCTCAAGGAGATCGGCGCGGACGAGTTGCCGATGCTCGAGGTGTACAACAAGCTGGATTTGTTGGAAGGTGTCGAGCCGCAGATTCAGCGCGATGCCGACGGCAAGCCGCTGCGGGTGTGGTTGTCGGCGCGCGAGGGGCGTGGTCTGGAGTTGTTGCGCCAGGCCGTGGCCGAGTTGCTCGGCGAGGATCTGTTCGTCGGTACCCTGCAGTTGCCGCAGCGCCTGGGGCGTCTGCGCGCGCAGTTCTTCGCCCTCGGGGCGGTGCAGAACGAGGGGCACGACGAGCAGGGGCAGAGTCTGTTGTCGGTGCGTCTGCCGCGGGTCGAGCTAAATCGCCTGGTCAGTCGCGAAGGGCTGGAGCCGCAGGCCTTCATCGAGCAACACACTTTGCAATAAAGCCTGGGGCAGTGGCTTTGCCGCCGCCATCGGGCATTGGGTAGCATTGGCGGGCGCGCCGTGGGCGCGCCTTCGCTTTATCAGTACGGAGAACGCTATGGCTTGGAATGAGCCGGGTGGCAACTCGAACAATCAAGACCCTTGGGGCGGCCGCAAAGGCGGTGGCCGGCAGGGCCCGCCGGATCTCGACGAAGCGTTCCGCAAGCTGCAAGAAAGCCTCAACGGGCTGTTCGGCGGCGGCAAGAAACGGGGTGACGACGATTCTGGCCGCAGCGGTGGCGGCTTCGGCCTGCTGTTCGTCGGTCTCGGCCTGCTGGCCGTGATCTGGCTGTACAGCGCCATCTACGTGGTCGATGAGCAGGAGCAGGCGGTGGTGTTGCGCTTCGGCAAGTACCACGAAACCGTCGGCCCCGGCCTGAACCTCTATTTCCCGCCGATCGACCGCAAGTTCCAGGAGAACGTCACCCGCGAGCGTGCCTACAGCAAGCAGGGGGCGATGCTCACCGAGGACGAGAACATCATCGAAGTGCCGCTGACCGTGCAGTACCGCATCAGCAACCTGCAGGACTTCGTGCTCAACGTCGACCAGCCGGAAGTCAGCCTGCAGCACGCCACCGACAGCGCCGTGCGCCACGTGGTGGGCTCCACCGAGATGGACCAGGTGCTGACCGAGGGTCGTGAGCTGATGGCCAGCGAGGTGCGCGAGCGCCTGCAGCGCTTCCTCGACAACTACCGCACCGGCATCACCATCACCCAGGTGAACATCCAGAGCGCAGCGGCACCGCGCGAAGTGCAGGAAGCCTTCGACGACGTGATCCGTGCCCGCGAAGACGAGCAGCGCGAGAAGAACCAGGCCGAATCCTACGCCAACGGGGTGATCCCGGAAGCGCGCGGTCAGGCCCAGCGCATGCTGGAAGAAGCCAACGGTTACCGCGACGAAGTGATCGCTCGCGCCCAGGGTGAGGCGGACCGCTTCAGCAAGCTGGTCGCCGAGTACCGCAAGGCGCCCGAGGTCACCCGCGAGCGTCTGTACCTGGACACCATGCAGGAGCTGATGAGCAACACCAGCAAGGTGCTGGTGACCGGCGACAAGGGACAGAACAACCTGCTCTATCTGCCGCTGGACAAGATGATCGACAGCCGCAGCGGCGCTGCGCCAAGCAGCATCAGTGGCGCCGGCAGCGTCGGCGGTTCGACCGGCGCGTCGAACATTCAGGTCTCGCCGCGCAATGATCGTTCTAGGGAGAGTCGTTGATGAGCAACAAGTCCCTGATCGGCCTGATTGCGGCCGTGGTTCTGGCCCTGGTGGCGTGGAACAGCTTCTATATCGTGGCGCAGACCGAACGTGCGGTGCTGTTGCAGTTCGGCCGCGTGGTGCAGCCGGACGTGCAGCCCGGCCTGCATGTGAAGATCCCCTATGTGAACCAGGTGCGCATCTTCGACGGTCGTCTGCTGACCCTGGATTCGACGTCCTCGCGCTTCCTGACCCTGGAGAAGAAGGCGCTGATGGTCGATGCCTACGCCAAGTGGCGGGTGAAGGACGCCGAGCGCTTCTATCAGTCCACCTCGGGTATCAAGCAGGTGGCCGACGAGCGTCTGGCGCGTCGCCTGGAAGCTTCGCTGCGTGACCAGTTCGGTAAGCGCACCCTGCACGAATCGGTATCCGGCGAGCGCGATGCGCTGATGGCCGACGTCACCGCGACCCTCAACCGCGCCGCCGAGCGCGAGCTGGGCATCGAGGTGGTGGATGTGCGGGTCAAGGCCATCGACCTGCCGCGCGAGGTCAACCGCAGCGTGTTCGAGCGGATGAGCACCGAGCGTGAGCGCGAGGCGCGCGAACACCGCGCCAAGGGTCGCGAGCTGGCCGAGGGCATCCGTGCCGATGCCGACCGTCAGCGCCGTGTGCTGCTGGCCGAAGCCTACCGCGAGGCCGAAGAGCTGCGCGGTGACGGCGACGCCGAGGCCGCCTCCATCTACGCCCGCGCCTATGGCCAGGATCAGGAGTTCTACTCCTTCTACCGCAGCCTGCGCGCCTACCGCGAGAGCTTCGCCGACAAGCGCGACGTGCTGGTGCTCGACCCGGGCAGCGACTTCTTCCGCTATCTGGAGAAGGCCAAGCCCTAAAAGAGCGGCTTCGAGCTGCAGGTGGACGACTTGCAGCTCGAAGCTTGTGGCTTGAAGCTTTTAGCGTGGTATCATGCGGCAGCCGGGAAAATCCCGGCTTTTTTGCGTCTGTGGGAATCATGTGGCAGGAACTCGGCATTGCTCTGTGTCTGATGCTGGTGCTGGAAGGCATCCTGCCCTTCCTCTATCCGCGCCAGTGGCGCGGAGCGGTACTGCAGGCAGCCCGGCTGCCCGACCGCCGACTGCGCCTTATGGGGCTGGCCAGCATGCTGCTGGGTACGGCCCTTCTATATCTGCTTCACTGAAGGCTTGTGCCGCCCGGATCGAGAGGGGAATGGCGAAATGGCAACGGTAGACCGCTGGCTGCTGCCAGATGGCATCGAAGAAGTACTGCCGCCGGAAGCGGCGCGCATCGAAGCAGCCCGCCGTCAGGTGCTGGATCTGTTTCAACGCTGGGGTTACGAGTTCGTCGTCACTCCCCATATCGAGTACCTGGAATCCCTGCTGACCGGCGCCGGTCAGGACCTCGACCTGCGCACCTTCAAGGTCACCGACCCGCTGTCCGGTCGGCAGATGGGCTTTCGTGCCGACATCACCCCGCAGGTGGCGCGCATCGATGCGCACACCCTGCGCCGTGAAGGGCCGAACCGGCTGTGCTACGCCGGCAGCGTGGTCCATGCCCAGCCGCGTGCGCTGACCACCTCGCGCAGCCCGATCCAGCTCGGCGCCGAACTCTATGGCGACGCCAGCCCGGCCAGCGATATCGAGGTGATCAGCCTGCTGGTCGAGATGCTCGAGTTGGCGGCGGTGCCCGATGTGCACATGGACCTCGGTCACGTCGGCATCTACCGCGGCCTGGCGCGTGCTGCCGAATTGTCCGCCGAGGTCGAGCAGCAGCTGTTCGACGCCCTGCAGCGCAAGGCCATGGACGAGATCGCCGAGCTGACCGCCGGGCTGCCGGCGGGCCTGGGTAGCATGCTGCGTGCCCTGGCCGAGCTGTGCGGCGGGCGCGAGGTGCTGGACCTGGCCCAGGCTGCGCTGGTCGAGGCGCCGGAGGCGGTGCACGCGGCGCTGGACGAGCTGATGGCCATCGCCGACGCCCTGGAACTGCGTTATCCGGAGTTGCCGCTGTACTTCGACCTCGGCGAGCTGCGCGGCTACAACTACCACACCGGTGTCGTGTTCGCCGCCTTCGTTCCGGGGGTCGGCCAGTCCATCGCCCAGGGCGGGCGCTACGACGACATCGGCGCCGATTTCGGCCGGGCGCGTCCGGCCACCGGCTTTTCCACCGACCTCAAGACCCTGGTCAGTCTCGGCGATATGCGCCTGGACGAGCCGGCCGCCGGCGTCTGGGCGCCGGACAGTCACGATCTCTACCTGTGGCAGGCCGTGCGTCGCCTGCGCAGCGAAGGCCAGCGCGTGGTCCAGGCGCTGCCCGGGCAGAGCGAGGCGGATGCGCGCGAGGCGGGCTGCGATCGCCTGCTGGCGCTGCGTGACGGACGTTGGCAGGTGGCGCCCCTGGCGTCCTGAATTCATTTTCGCCGGCCCGCGGCCGGCATCGAAGCTTGCGCGAAGAGGACAAGTTTATGGGTAAGAATGTCGTCGTCCTGGGCACCCAGTGGGGTGATGAGGGCAAGGGCAAGATCGTCGATCTGCTCACCGAGCAGGCCGCCGCAGTGGTGCGTTATCAGGGCGGTCACAACGCCGGTCACACCCTGGTGATCGACGGCGAGAAGACCGTGCTGCACCTGATTCCGTCCGGCATCCTGCGCGACGGCGTCGAGTGCCTGATCGGCAACGGCGTGGTGGTGGCGCCCGATGCGCTGCTGCGCGAGATCACCAAGCTGGAAGAGAAGGGCGTACCGGTGCGTCAGCGCCTGCGCATCAGCCCAGCCTGCCCGCTGATCCTGTCCTACCACGTGGCGCTGGATCAGGCGCGCGAGAAGGCCCGCGGCGATGCCAAGATCGGCACCACCGGCCGTGGCATCGGCCCGGCCTACGAAGACAAGGTCGCGCGTCGCGGCCTGCGCGTCGGTGACCTGTTCCACCGCGAGCGTTTCGCCGCCAAGCTGGGCGAGCTGCTGGATTACCACAACTTCCAGCTGGTCAATTTCTACAAAGAGCCGGCCATCGACTTCCAGAAGACCCTGGACGAGTGCATGGAATACGCCGAGCTGCTCAAGCCGATGATGGCCGACGTCACCGCCGTGCTGCATGACCTGCGCCGCGAAGGCAAGGACATCATGTTCGAAGGCGCCCAGGGCTCGCTGCTGGACATCGACCACGGCACCTATCCCTACGTGACCAGTTCCAACACCACCGCTGGCGGCATCGCCACCGGCTCCGGTTTCGGCCCGCTGTACCTGGATTACATCCTCGGCATCACCAAGGCCTACACCACCCGTGTCGGCTCCGGCCCGTTCCCGACCGAGCTGTTCGACGACGTCGGCGCCTTCCTCGCCAAGCGTGGCCACGAGTTCGGCGCCACCACCGGCCGTGCCCGTCGTTGCGGCTGGTTCGACGCGGTGATCCTGCGTCGCGCCATCGAGATCAACAGCATCTCCGGGCTGTGCCTGACCAAGCTGGACGTGCTCGACGGTCTGGAAACCATCCGTATCTGCACCGGCTACAAGGATGCGGGCGGCCAGGTGCTGGTCGATGCGCCGACCGACGCTGACAGCTACCTCGGCCTGCAGCCGGTCTACGAGGAAATGCCGGGCTGGAGCGAGTCCACCCTGGGCGCCAAGACCCTGGAAGACCTGCCGGCCGCTGCTCGTGCCTATATCAAACGTGTGGAAGAGCTGGTCGGTGCGCCGATCGACATCATCTCCACCGGCCCGGATCGCAACGAGACCATCGTCCTGCGTCATCCGTTCGCCTGATCGGGGCGCTGTCGAGTTGAAAGAGCCGCCTTCGGGCGGCTTTTTTGTGCCCTGCCAGCCGGGCGGGTGGAAGGCTCTTTGCGTCTGACGCGCGGGCATGCGCCTTGCTTGCGCTCAATAAATCGCGGAAGTCGCCGTTATAGCGGTAATGGTCGTTGAGGAGTCCCGCCAGTGTTCGCCATTGTTTCGATGTTGCGCAGCCGCCTGCTGCGCCCGGTGTTCGTCGCCCTCGGCCTGGCCATGTTGGTGCAGGTGGGGCTGGCGGTGTGGCTGATGCGTGCCTCGGTCGACGGCATGGTCGAGGATCTGGCGCAGCGCCTGGGCGGCGAGAGCCGACGCCTGGGCGAGGAGCTGAATGCGGCCGAGCGCGAGATGACCCAGGGTCTCGCCGCGCTGGCGGGCAATACCCGCAGCCGTCTCGGCGAAGGCCTCTCGGCGCAGCTCAAGAGCGAGCAGGCGCAACTTCGCCGGGTGCTCGAAGACAGCCTCAAGCAGTCCGGCACGGCGCTGGCGCAGTTGCTGGCCGGCGTGGCGCCGAAGGCCATCTGGGACGACGACGTGCCGGCCTTGACCGCGTTGACCCGTATCGCCCAGCAGGACCCGGCGGTGCTCTTCGCGGTGTTCTACGACGCCGACGGCAAGCGCCTGACGCGTAATTTCAACCGCAGTAACACGCTGGTGCGCGAATTGGTCGCCGCCGGTCAGGGCGACACGCCGCTGGACAAGCTGGTCGACGCCGCCTCGCGCGATCCGCGGGTGTACCTGCTCGAGGTGGATATCAACCCCATGGGCGCGCGCATCGGCAAGGTGCAGATGGGCATGTCGCTGGCCTTGGTCGAGGCCGAGCTGGCGGCCCTGGATGGGCGCTTCCAGGCTCTGGTCGGTGGTGCTGGCGAGCTGGTCGACAGCAGCCTGGCGGGCGCCGCCGAGGACAGCACGCGGGCGTTGCAGGCGCGCCTGCAGGCTGCCGAAGGCTACACCGCGGAGATGGCGCGCAACGGCGGCGAGTCGGTGCGCCTGGCCGCCGATGATCTGCGCTGGAATATCGCCCTAGGGCTGCTGGCGGTCGGTGCGCTGACCTTGCTGGCGGTGGCGCTGGTGCTCGGCTGGCGCGTGCTCAGCCGTCTGCGTCTGCTCAGTGCGGCGCTGAACGACCTGGCGGCGGGCGAGGGCGACCTGACTCGGCGGGTGAGCATCGACAGTCGCGATGAGGTGGGTGAGATGGCCGCTGCGGTCAATCGCTTCATCGCCAAGCTGCAGCCCATCGTGCGCGAATCCGGCGAGGTGGCGCTGCGCACCGGCGAGCAGATTCGCAGCCTGACCCAGCGTGGCGTGGCCGCCGAAGCTGCCGCCGGGCGCCAGCGCGACGAGGTCGCCGGCAGCCTGCAGGCGCTGGAGCAGATGGCCGACGAGGCGCAGGCCGAGAGCCAGGCCATGCAGGAGGCGTTGCAGCGGGTGGCCAGTATTCGCCAGGCGGCGCACGACAATGCGGCCATCGCCCAGCGTCTGTCGGTCCTGATCGAAGGCCTGGTGGCGCGGGTGGCCGATGGCTCGGCGGTGATCGAGCGGCTGGCCAAGCAGAGCGAGCAGATCGAGGTGGTGCTGACGGTGATCCAGTCCATCGCCGAGCAGACCAACCTGCTCGCACTGAATGCCGCCATCGAGGCGGCACGTGCCGGCGAGAGCGGGCGCGGCTTCGCCGTGGTGGCCGACGAGGTGCGCGCGCTGGCGAGCAAGACCCAGCAGTCCACCGGCGATATCCAGGCGCATATCGCCGCCCTGCAGCGCGGTGCGCAGGAGGCGGTGGCGAGCATCGCCCAGGCCGGCGAGCAGGGGCATCAGGGGCTGCAGGTGCTGCGCGACAGCGCGCGCCTGCAGCAGTCGGTGCAGGACTCGGTGGACGAGGTGCATGGCGCGATCAATGCGGCGACTCAGGCGGCGGCGCATCAGGCCGCAGGGGCGGGCGCGGTGCGCGGGCGGGTCGAGACCATCCATGCCGAGGCGCAGCGGGCGGCCGAAGCGGTGGCGGCCATCGCCGGCAACGCGCGGGCGCTGGACGAGCTGGCGGCGCAGCTCAAGACCAGCCTGGGGCAGTTCAGGGTATAGGGTGCGCCGTGCGCACCTCGCTCCCCTGGGCTGCGCACGGCGCAACCTACTTTTTGACGGGCAATAAAAAACCGAGCCATTGGCTCGGTTTTTTGAAATTTGGTGCCCAGGAGAAGACTCGAACTTCCACGGTGTTGCCACCACTGATACCTGAAACCAGCGCGTCTACCAATTCCGCCACCTGGGCACTGCAGCAATGTTCGTCGTTGCCGACACGGAGCGTTGCATCCGTTTATCTGCAAAGTGGGTTATCAAGCCACTTCACGAAATTTGGTGCCCAGGAGAAGACTCGAACTTCCACGGTGTTGCCACCACTGATACCTGAAACCAGCGCGTCTACCAATTCCGCCACCTGGGCACTGAAACCGATGATTCCTCATCTGCTTCGTGTTACAACGTCTGCTCGACGCTGTGGGCGCGAACTATACGGGCGAGCATTTACCTTGTAAACCCCTGACCCCGAAAAAATTATTGTCGCTGGAAAAGCTGACCCCGAAGGCTTTTTCGCGCTTCAATAGGCATATGGCCCACACATATATACATACGCACAGGTAGCCCCTACTCAATGGCCGATTGGCAATCCCTCGACCCCGAGGCCGCCCGCGAGGCGGAAAAATACGAAAACCCCATCCCCAGTCGTGAACTGATTCTTTCGCATCTGGCCGAGCGCGGTTCGCCGGCCAGTCGCGAGCAGTTGGTCGAGGAATTCGGTTTGCATACCGAAGACCAGCTCGAGGCCCTGCGCCGCCGTCTGCGCGCCATGGAGCGCGACGGCCAGCTGATCTATACCCGCCGCGGCACCTATGCGCCGGTGGACAAGCTCGACCTGATACGCGGTCGTATCAGCGGTCACCGCGACGGCTTCGGTTTCCTGGTGCCGGACGACGGCAGCGACGACCTGTTCCTCAGCCCGGCGCAGATGCGCCTGGTGTTCGACGGCGACCGCGCCCTGGTGCGGGTGGCCGGCTTCGACCGCCGTGGCCGCCGCGAGGGCGGCATAGTCGAGGTGATCAGTCGCGCCCACGAGAGCATCGTCGGGCGTTACTACGAAGAGAGCGGCATCGGCTTCGTGGTCGCCGACAACCCGAAGATCCAGCAGGAAGTGCTGGTCACCCCGGGGCGCACCGCCGGCGCGCGCATCGGCCAGTTCGTCGAGATCAAGATCACCCATTGGCCGACGCCGCGCTTCCAGCCGCAGGGCGATATCGTCGAGGTGATCGGCAACTACATGGCGCCGGGCATGGAGATCGACGTCGCCCTGCGCAGCTACGATATCCCGCACGTCTGGCCCGAGGCGGTGATCAAGGAAGCGCGCAAGCTCAAGCCCGAGGTGGAGGAGAAGGACAAGGAGAAGCGCATCGACCTGCGCCACCTGCCCTTCGTCACCATCGATGGCGAGGACGCCCGCGACTTCGACGACGCGGTCTTTTGCGAGAAGAACAGCAGCCGCTGGAAGCTGTTCTCCGGCGGTTGGAAGCTCTATGTGGCGATCGCCGACGTGTCGCACTACGTCAAGGTCGGCTCGGCACTGGATGTCGAGGCCACCGAGCGCGGCAACTCGGTGTACTTCCCCGAGCGGGTGGTGCCGATGCTGCCGGAGGAGCTGTCCAACGGACTGTGCTCGCTCAACCCGCACGTCGACCGGTTGGCCATGGTCTGCGAGATGAGCATGTCCAAGAGCGGCCAGTTGGTGGACTACCAGTTCTACGAGGCGGTGATCCACTCCCATGCGCGGCTGACCTACAACAAGGTCAGCCTGATGCTGGAAGATCCCAAGAGCAGCGAGGGCAAGGCTCTGCGCGGCGAGTACAAGGAGGTCCTGCCGCACCTCAAGCAGCTCTACGCGCTGTACCAGGTGCTGCTGGCCGCCCGCCACGAGCGCGGCGCCATCGATTTCGAGACCCAGGAAACCCGCATCATCTTCGGCGAAGGGCGCAAGATCGCGGAGATTCGTCCGACCCAGCGCAACGATGCGCACAAGCTGATCGAGGAATGCATGCTGGCGGCCAACGTCGCCACCGCGCAGTTCATGCAGAAGCACGAGATTCCCTCGTTGTACCGGGTGCACGACCGTCCGCCGGAAGAGCGCCTGGAGAAGCTCAAGGCCTTCCTCGGCGAGCTGGGGCTGTCGCTGCAGCGTGGCAAGTCCAAGGAGGGGCCGTCGCCCAAGGACTACCAGAAACTGCTGGAGAGCATTCGCGAGCGGCCGGACTTCCACCTGATCCAGACCGTGATGCTGCGCTCGCTGAGTCAGGCGGTGTACAGCGCCGACAATCACGGCCACTTCGGTCTGAACTACGAGGCCTACACCCACTTCACCTCGCCGATTCGCCGCTATCCGGACCTGCTGGTGCACCGCGCCATCCGCAGCGTGATCCGCTCGAAGGTGGACACTCCGCACGTCAAGCGTGCCGGCGCGGTACCGATGCCGCGGGCGCGCATCTACCCCTACGATGAGGCGGCGCTGGAGCAGCTGGGCGAGCAGTGCTCGATGACCGAGCGGCGTGCCGACGAGGCTACCCGCGACGTGGTCAACTGGCTCAAGTGCGAGTTCATGAAGGACCGCGTCGGCGAGACCTTCGCCGGGGTGATCACCGCGGTGACCGGTTTCGGCATCTTCGTCGAGCTGCGCGACATCTATGTCGAAGGCCTGGTGCACGTCACCGCGCTGCCGGCCGATTACTACCACTTCGACCCGGTGCACCATCGCCTGTCCGGCGAGCGCAGCGGGCGCAGCTTCCGCCTCGGCGACAGCGTCGAGGTCAAGGTCATGCGCGTCGATCTCGACGAACGCAAGATCGACTTCGAACTGTCCCAGGCCGCCGAACGCGAGGCGGTGGGGCGTGCCGGGCGCACGGCCAAGGCGCCGGGCATGGGCAACACCGACGTGCAGAAGAGCCGCGAGGTGAAGAAGGCGCTGCTGGCCGGGGCCAAGGGTGGCAAGTCGGGCAAGGGCGCTGCCGCCAAGCCCGGCGGCAAGCCGCCTGCCGCGGCGCGCAAGGGCGCGGGGCGCAGCGACAGTGTGCCGAGCTCGGCCGGCAAGCCGCGCAAGCGTAAGGCCAAGCCATGAACCAGTTGGAAAAGGTCTACGGCGTGCATGCCGTCGAGGCGCTGCTGCGTCACCATCCCAAGCGGGTCAAGCAGCTGTGGCTCGCCGAGGGCCGCGGCGAGCCGCGCGTGCAGGCGCTGGTGGCCCTGGCCGAGCAGGCGCGGGTGAGCATCGGTCAGTGCGAACGGCGCGAGATGGATGCTTGGGTCGAAGGCGTGCACCAGGGCGTGGTGGCCGATGTCAGCCCCAGCCAGGTATGGGGCGAGGCCATGCTCGAGGAGCTGCTCGACCGTGCCGAGGGCCCGCCGCTGCTGTTGGTGCTCGACGGCGTCACCGATCCGCACAACCTCGGTGCCTGCCTGCGCACCGCCGATGCCGCCGGCGCGCTGGCGGTGATAGTGCCCAAGGACAAGTCGGCCACCCTCAACGCCACGGTGCGCAAGGTGGCCTGCGGCGCCGCCGAGGTGATCCCGCTGGTGGCGGTGACCAACCTTGCGCGCAGCCTGGAGAAGCTCCGGCAGCGCGGCCTGTGGCTGGTCGGCACCGCCGGCGAGGCCGAGCAGGAGCTGTACCAGCACGACCTGACCGGACCGACCGTGCTGGTCATGGGCGCCGAAGGCAGGGGCATGCGCCGCCTGACCCGCGAGCACTGCGATTACCTGGTCAGGCTGCCCATGGCCGGCAGCGTCAGCAGCCTCAACGTCTCGGTGGCCGCCGGGGTGTGCCTGTTCGAGGCGGTGCGCCAGCGGCGCGGCGGCAAGCGCTAAGCCATAAGCGGCGAGGCGTAGGTTGGGCTGAGCTCCGCGAAGCCCAACGCTGACGCAATGACCGTCGGGCGGAGCGCTATGCGCTCCCTGTTGGGCTTTGGCGCTGCGCGCCTCAGGCTGCGCGCCCAGCCCCAACCTGCCGCTGTTCAAATAATCGCCAGTCCGCCTTGCGCGCGGCAGGGGGCTTCTCTAGAATGGCGCCCCTTGCTGCGACGGCAGGCCTTTTCGCGCCTACCGCCCGGCAAGCTCATCACGAGAAAAACCCACTCCTTGCCTGACCACCTTAGTTGGCAGGCTACAACCCGTAAGGAGCATTTATGCGTCATTACGAAATCATCTTTCTGGTTCACCCGGACCAGAGCGAGCAAGTCGGCGGCATGGTCGAGCGTTACACCAAGCTGATCGAAGAAGACGGCGGCAAGATTCACCGCCTGGAAGACTGGGGCCGTCGTCAGCTGGCTTACGCCATCAACAACGTCCACAAGGCCCACTACGTGATGCTCAACGTAGAGTGCACCGGCAAGGCCCTGGCCGAGCTGGAAGACAACTTCCGCTACAACGACGCCGTGATCCGTAACCTGGTCATCCGCCGCGACGAAGCCGTTACCGGTCAGTCCGAGATGCTCAAGGCCGAAGAAAACCGCAGTGAGCGCCGTGAGCGTCGTGAACGTCCTGAAAACGCCGAGTCCAACGACGGCGATGACAGCGACAGCAACGACAGCGACAACGCTGACGAGTAATCCACGGATCTATTGAGGAGCCAATCACATGGCACGTTTCTTCCGTCGTCGTAAATTCTGCCGCTTCACCGCTGAAGACGTGAAAGAGATCGATTTCAAAGATCTCAACACCCTGAAGGCCTACATCTCGGAAACCGGCAAGATCGTTCCCAGCCGTATCACCGGTACCAAGGCCCGTTATCAGCGTCAGCTGGCCACCGCTATCAAGCGCGCCCGCTTCCTGGCCCTGCTGCCCTACACCGACAGCCACGGCCGCTGAGATCGGATAGTCGACAAAAGTTAAGGAATAGATCGCATGCGCGCCCTGGCTGAATTCATCATGCGCGGCCGTATGCAGGCCACCCTGGTGGTGGTGGGATCGGCAGCGATGCCGCTGTTGTTCTGGTTGAGTGCCGCCGCTGGCAGCCTGGTGCTGCTGCGGCGCGGAGCCAACGATGCCCTGGGCATCCTGGCCTGGGCCATGCTGCCGGCGATTGCCTGGTGGTATTTCGGCGAACCGCGCACCGCTCTGGTGCTGGTCGGTGCGCTGGGGCTGGCGTTGTTGTTGCGCGCCGGCTGGACCTGGAACCGCATACTGCTGTGCAGTGTGGCGCTGGGCCTGGTGTATGGCCTGGTTCTCGGGGCGGTGTTCCGCGAACCCATAGAGGCCATGGCCGGCGAGCTGCACAAGCTCTTGCCGACCATGCTCGATGGGGTTCACCAGCAGATGTCGGTGGACGAACGCGCGCGTCTCGAGGCCTTGATCGCACCGGTGCTGACCGGATTGCTGGCGGCCTTGCTGCAGATCCTCAGCTTGCTGAGCCTGATCCTTGGGCGTTACTGGCAGGCGCTGTTGTACAACCCCGGTGGTTTCGGTCGCGAGTTCCGCGCGCTGAGGCTGCCACTGCCGCAGGCGTTGTTGCTGCTGGCGGGCATGCTGCTCGGTCCCAACCTGGGCCCGCAGCTGGCCATGCTCACGCCGCTGTGCAGCGTGCCGCTGCTGTTCGCCGGGATCGCCCTGGTGCACGGCCTGGTGGAAAAGGGTGGGCTCGGCCGCTTCTGGCTGGTCGGGCTGTACATCACGCTGTTGCTGTTCATGCAGCTGATCTATCCGTTACTGGTGGTCTTGGCCATCGTCGACAGTCTGTTTGATTTTCGCGGTCGCCTGGTGCGCAAGAACGGCCCGGGCTCCGCGAACGGTGAAGGTTAAAAGTTAAGAGGTAAGACCCAAATGGAAGTCATCCTGCTGGAAAAAATCGCCAATCTGGGCAACCTGGGCGACAAAGTGAACGTCAAGGCCGGTTACGGCCGTAACTTCCTGCTGCCGCAGGGCAAAGCCACCGCCGCTACCGCTGCAAACGTGGCTGCGTTCGAAGCCCGCCGCGCCGAGCTGGAAAAAGCCGCTGCCGAGAAGAAGGCTGCTGCCGAAGCTCGCGCCGCTCAGCTGGCCGAGC
This sequence comes from Pseudomonas sp. PL-6, assembly GCF_054110165.1. Lineage (NCBI taxonomy): Bacteria > Pseudomonadati > Pseudomonadota > Gammaproteobacteria > Pseudomonadales > Pseudomonadaceae > Pseudomonas > Pseudomonas sp. PL-6. The sequence continues at coordinate 636,592 of NZ_CM134189.1, forward strand.
TGGAAGTCACCATCACCGCCACCGCGGGCGATGAAGGCAAGCTGTTCGGTTCCATCGGCACCCACGACATCGCCGACGCCCTGACCGCCTCCGGCGTGGAAGTGGCCAAGGCAGAAGTGCGTCTGCCCAACGGCACCATTCGTCAGGTTGGCGAGTACGACGTTGCGCTGCACCTGCACACCGACGTCGAAGCCACCGTCAAGGTGGTCGTGGTCGCCGCCTAATCGGCAGCTGCCAGGCGGGCTTGCACTCCGGTGCGGGTCTGCTGACAATCGGGCACGGTATCGCCTCGGCGATCCGTGCCCTTTGTTTTTCTATCGCCGTATTTTTTCCCCGAGCCTATGAACGACATCAGCATCCCCGAACAATACGACCTGCAGACCGCCGCGCTGAAAGTGCCGCCGCACTCGATCGAGGCCGAACAGGCGGTGCTGGGCGGCCTGATGCTGGACAACAACGCCTGGGAGCGGGTGCTCGATGGGGTGTCCGACGGCGACTTCTACCGGCATGACCACCGGCTGATTTTCCGCGCCATCTTCAAGCTGGCCGAGCGCAACCAGCCCTTCGACGTGGTCACCCTGTCCGAGCAGTTGGACAAGGAAGGCCAGCTGTCTCAGGTCGGCGGCCTGGCTTACCTGGGTGAGCTGGCGAAGAACACCCCCTCGGTGGCCAACATCAAGGCCTACGCGCAGATCATTCGCGAGCGCGCCACGCTGCGCAAACTGATCGGCATCAGCAACGAGATCGCCGACAGCGCCTATGCCCCGGAAGGCCGTACCGGCGAGGAAATCCTCGACGAGGCCGAGCGCAAGATCTTCGAGATCGCCGAAGACCGGCCGAAGACCGGCGGCCCGGTGGGCATCAACGACATCCTGGTCAAGGCCATCGACCGTATCGACACGCTGTTCAACAACGGCGATGCGATCACCGGCCTGTCCACCGGCTTCGACGATCTGGACAACCTGACCAGCGGCCTACAGCCGGCCGACATGATCATCGTCGCCGGTCGTCCGTCGATGGGTAAGACCACTTTCGCCATGAACCTGGTGGAAAACGCGCTGATGCGCAGCGACAAGGCGATTCTGGTCTACTCGCTGGAAATGCCTTCGGAATCCATCGTCATTCGTATGCTCGCCTCGCTGGGGCGCATCGACCAGACCAAGGTGCGTGCCGGTCAGCTCGACGACGACGACTGGCCGCGGCTGACCAGCGCGGTCAACCTGCTCAACGACCGCAAGCTGTTTATCGACGATACCGCCGGTATTTCGCCGAGCGAGATGCGCGCGCGTACGCGGCGCCTGGCCCGCGAGCACGGCGAGATCGGCCTGATCATGGTCGACTACCTGCAGCTGATGCAGATTCCCGGCTCCAGCGGCGACAGCCGGGTCAACGAGATTTCCGAGATCTCGCGCTCGCTCAAGGGCCTGGCCAAGGAATTCAACTGCCCGGTGATCGCCCTGTCGCAGCTCAACCGTGGCCTGGAACAGCGCCCCAACAAGCGCCCGATCAACTCCGACCTGCGCGAATCCGGCGCGATCGAGCAGGACGCTGACATCATCCTGTTCGTCTACCGCGACGAGGTCTACCACCCGGAGACCGAGTACAAGGGCGTGGCCGAGATCATCATCGGCAAGCAGCGTAACGGTCCGCTGGGCACCGCCCGCCTGGCCTTCCTCGGCAAGTACTCGCGCTTCGAGAACCTGGCGCCGGGCAGCTACCAGTTCGACGACGAATAAGCCGGAGCTCTCGGGCCGATTTCCCGGATTGCATCCGGGCTACCTCGCGCGGCCAAGGCCTGGATCAATAAAAACGGGCGCCCAGCGGTTAAGATGGGCGCCCGTTTTCCGTTCAGGCCCTGCCATGCGTCCGCTTGCCGCCATCGTCGATCTCGCCGCCATCGTCCACAACTACCACCAGGCGAAGCGCTGCGCGCCGGGGCGCCAGGCCTTCGCGGTGGTCAAGGCCAACGCCTACGGGCATGGCGTGCGCGAGGTGGTCACCGCGCTGCACGAGGTCGCCGACGGCTTCGCCGTGGCCAGCCTGGAGGAGGCCGCCGAGGTGCGCGCCATGCACGGCGAGGCGCGCATCCTGTTGCTGGAGGGCTGCTTCGAGGCCAGCGAGTACCCCATCGCCGCCCAGCTCGGCCTGGATCTGGTGGTGCAGAGCGCGGCGCAGGCCGGCGCGCTGCTCACCAGCGAGCCGTCGCGGCCACTGAATGTCTGGCTCAAGCTGGACTCCGGCATGCATCGCCTGGGCTTCGCCGCCGCCGAGTTGCGCGGCTGGCATGGGCGTCTGCGCGCGGCGCCGCAGGTGGCCGAGCTCAACCTGCTCAGCCACTTCGCCTGCGCCGACGAGCGCGGCCACCCGCTCACCGAGCTGCAGGTCGAGTGCTTCCTCGAGTTGCTCGATCTGGATTTCGAGCAGCGCTCGCTGGCCAATTCGGCAGCGGTGCTGACCATTCCCGCCGCCCATATGGACTGGCTGCGCCCCGGTATCATGCTCTATGGCGCCAGCCCCTTCGCCGAGCTCGGCGCCGCTGAGCTGGGCCTGCAACCGGCCATGACCCTGGCCGCGCGGGTGATCGCCGTGCGCGAGGTGGCGGTGGGCGAGAGCGTCGGCTACGGCGCGACCTGGGTGGCCGAGCGACCCTCGCGCATCGCCACGGTCAGCTGCGGTTATGCCGACGGCTATCCGCGCCATGCCCCCAGCGGCACGCCGCTGCTGGTCGAAGGCCGGCGTGCGGCGCTGGCCGGCCGGGTGTCGATGGACATGCTGACGGTGGATATCACCGACTTGCCCGAGGCCGGTATCGATTCGCCGGTGGAGCTGTGGGGGGCGAACCTGCCGGTGGACGAGGTAGCGCAGGCCTGCGGCACCATCGGCTACGAGCTGCTGACCAAGGTCACCGCACGCGTGCCGCGGCGTTATATCGGCTGAGGGTCAGGCCAGGCCGCTGGGGATCTTGAGCACATCCAGCTGCAGGCAGGCCTGCTCGCTCAGCTCGCCGCCTTCGCCGTGCACCTGCGAGCCGGAGCGGCCCAGTTCCTTGGCCCGATACAGCGCCTGGTCGGCGGCCTTGTACAGCCCGGCGAAGTGGCGGGCGTGCAGCGGGTAGAGCGCCACGCCGATGCTGATGGTCACCCGCAGGCGCTCGGCGCCGTAGTGCACCGGCTCGGAGAGGTCGGCCAGCAGGCGCCCGGCGATGTCGCGGGCCTGGTTTTCTGCGTCCTGGCCGCAGATCAGCACGGCGAACTCGTCGCCACCCAGGCGCGCCACGGCATCGCCGGCGCGCACGTGTTCGCGTAGACGCTTGGCGATCACCTGCAGCATCAGGTCGCCGGCGGCATGGCCGAAGCGGTCGTTGATCGGCTTGAAGTGATCCAGGTCGATCAGCAGCAGCGCTACGCTTTCGCCGTGCCGCTCGGCATGGGCCAGCGCCGATTCGCAGCGCTCGACCAGGTAGCGGCGGTTGGGCAGCTCGGTCAGCGGATCGTGGAAGGCGGCGTGTTCCAGTTCGCGTTCGCGCAGGCACAGGCGCGCGTTGGCCGCGGCCAGTTCGGCGGTGCGCGCGGCTACCGCGGCCTGCAGCTCGTCGGCGCTGGCCTGCACCTGGGCCAGGCGTGCGGTCTTCTCGCGGTCGGCCTGCTGCAGCGCCTCGGCCTTTTCCTGCTTGAGCATCTGGATGCGGTAGGCCAGGGCGAAGGAGAACAGGATGGTCTCGGCCGCCACCGAAATGGGGAACAGGTAGGCGGTGAAGTTGCCCGGCTCGATCAGCCCGGCGGCGCGCATCACCAGCACCAGGGTACTGGCCAGCACGGCGCCGTAGCCGAGCAGGTAGAAGCGTGCCGGAAAGAAGCCCTGGTAGACGCGCATGGCGGCGCTGAACAGCGCGGCGGGCACGGTGACGATGGGAGTCAGGGCAATGATCAGCGCGCCTTCGGCGCGGTAGCCGAAGGCATTGACGAGGATGGCGACGACGTACAGCGCGCAGCCGGCATTCAGCAACTGGTGCGGCCAGCGCAGGCCCCGCTTGGTGTAGAGCAGCTCCTGGGTGAAGCGCATGACGAAGATGCCCCAGAGCGAGGGCAGGGTGATGCGATCCAGCCAGAACGGCACCGCGCTGCCGGGCCAGAGGTACTGGAAGCCGTGGCCGGTCATGCTGAGGATGAACACCAGCACGCAGGCGGTGGCCAGCACGTACCAGAGGTAGGCCTTGTCGTGCAGGGCGATGAGGATGAACAGGTTGTACAGCAGCAGGGCGAGGATCACCCCGTAGATCAGGCCGAAGCCGAGGTTCTCGCGGCTGGCCTGCTGCTCCAGGTCGGACAGCTGCCAGACCTTGAGCGGAAAGGAGTTGCCGCCGGGGTCGAGGCTGCGAAAGTACAGGGTCAGGGGCTGTTCGCCGAGCTCCGGCAGCTTGAACAGCATGCGCCGGTAGGGGTAATCGCGACCCTCCGCGTAGGGCACGGCGTCGCCGGTCTGGCGCTCGTGCCAGCCGCCCTGGCCGTCCGGCAGGTACAGCTGCAGGCGGTAGATGGTGATGCCGGCGTTTTCCAGCCACCATTGGCGCGGGGCGTCGGCGCTGCGCTGCAGGCTGACCTTGATCCACCAGGGGTTACGGCTCTGGCCGACGGTGGCGCGGCCCTCGGCGGGCACGAAGCGCGCCTGCACGGCGGGATCGGCCATGTCGGCTATGCTCAGCTGGCCGCCGACGTCTTCCAGCAGTTCGATCCGGTCGTTGAGCCACAGGCCGCTGCTGCCGGCGTCCAGGGTAATGGGCGCGGCAGTGGCCCAACCGCAGCAACAGGCCAGGATCAGGATCATCAGTCCCGGAGAGAGAAAACGCCCCACCCGCTTACCCCTTGTGCCGGGCCGTCTGGCGGCCGCCGGATTTGGTCTCTGGCTCCGAGTATAGCCATTGGCCAGGGTCGTGATCACAAAAGATTTGGCGCCGCCGGGGTGGGTGGGTTGATCACTTTTTATGCTATGATCCGCGCCCCTTCGAGAGCCCGATCGATCAAAAAACATGCAAGCCGCCAAGCCGCTGTTCGACTATCCCAAGTACTGGGCCGAGTGTTTCGGGCCCGCACCCTTCCTGCCGATGAGCCGGGAAGAGATGGATCAGCTCGGCTGGGACAGCTGCGACATCATCATCGTCACCGGTGATGCCTACGTCGACCATCCCTCGTTCGGCATGGCCATCATCGGCCGCCTGCTCGAGGCCCAGGGCTTTCGCGTCGGCATCATCGCGCAGCCGGACTGGCGCAGCAAAGACGACTTCATGAAGCTCGGCGAGCCGAACCTGTTCTTCGGCGTGGCGGCGGGCAATATGGACTCGATGATCAACCGCTACACCGCCGACAAGAAGGTCCGTAGCGACGACGCCTACACCCCCGGTGGCCTGGCCGGCAAGCGCCCGGATCGCGCCAGCCTGGTCTATAGCCAGCGCTGCAAGGAGGCCTTCAGCCATGTGCCGGTGGTGCTCGGCGGCATCGAGGCATCCCTGCGCCGCATCGCCCACTACGACTACTGGCAGGACAAGGTGCGCCGTTCGATCCTGATGGACGCCACCGCCGACATCCTGCTCTACGGCAACGCCGAGCGCGCGGTGGTCGAGGTGGCCCAGCGCCTGTCGCGCGGCGAGTCGATCGAGACCATCACCGATATCCGCGGCACTGCCTTCGTCCGTCGCGACACCCCCGCGGGTTGGTTCGAGGTCGACTCCACCCGCATCGACCGCCCGGGGCGCATCGACAAGATCATCAACCCCTACGTCAACACCCAGGACACCGCCGCCTGCGCCATCGAGCAGGAGAAGGGGCCTGTTGAAGACCCCAACGAAGCCAAGGTGGTGCAGATCCTCGAAAGCCCGCGCATGACCCGCGACAAGACGGTGATCCGCCTGCCGTCCTTCGAGAAGGTGCGCAACGACCCGGTGCTCTACGCCCACGCCAACCGCGTGCTGCACCTGGAGACCAACCCGGGCAACGCCCGCGCCCTGGTGCAGAAGCATGGCGAGGTGGACGTCTGGTTCAACCCGCCGCCCATCCCCATGACCACCGAGGAAATGGACTACGTGTTCGGCATGCCCTATGCGCGCGTGCCGCACCCGGCCTACGGCAAGGAGCGCATCCCGGCCTACGAGATGATCCGCTTCTCGGTGAACATCATGCGCGGCTGCTTCGGCGGCTGCACCTTCTGCTCGATCACCGAGCACGAGGGCCGCATCATTCAGAACCGCTCGCACGAGTCGATCATCCGCGAGATCGAGGAGATGCGCGACAAGGTGCCGGGCTTCACCGGCGTGGTCTCCGACCTCGGCGGGCCGACCGCCAACATGTACCGCATCGCCTGCAAGGACCCGGAGATCGAGAAGCACTGCCGCAAGCCGTCCTGCGTGTTCCCCGGCATCTGCGAGAACCTCAATACCGACCACAGCTCGTTGATCGAGCTGTACCGCAAGGCCCGCGCCCTGCCCGGGGTGAAGAAGATCCTGATCGCCTCCGGCCTGCGCTACGACCTGGCCGTGGAGTCGCCGGAGTACGTCAAGGAGCTGGTCACCCACCACGTCGGCGGTTACCTGAAGATCGCCCCGGAGCACACCGAGCGTGGCCCGCTGGACAAGATGATGAAGCCGGGCATCGGCAGCTACGACCGCTTCAAGCAGATGTTCGAGAAGTACTCGAAGGAGGCGGGCAAGGAGCAGTACCTGATCCCCTACTTTATCGCCGCGCACCCGGGCACCACCGACGAGGACATGCTCAACCTCGCCCTGTGGCTCAAGCGCAACGGTTTCCGCGCCGACCAGGTACAGGCCTTCTATCCCTCGCCGATGGCCACCGCCACCGCCATGTACCACTCGGGCAAGAACCCGCTGCGCAAGGTCACCTACAAGAGCGACGGCGTGACCATCGTCAAGAGCGAGCAGCAGCGCCGCCTGCACAAGGCCTTCCTGCGCTACCACGACCCCAAGGGCTGGCCGCTGCTGCGCGAGGCGCTGACCAGCATGGGGCGCAGCGACCTGATCGGTCCCGGCAAGCACCAGCTGATCCCGGCGCACCAGCCGCAGGTCGACGAGTACCACAGCGCGCGGCGCAAGAACTCGACGCCGGCCGGCAGCAAGAAGGTGGGGGCTGGCGGCAAGATGCTCACCCAGCACAACGGCCTGCCGCCGCGCGCCAGCGACGGCAGCAAGCCCTGGGACAAGCGCGAGCAGGCCAAGGCGGCGGCCTTCGCCAAGCTGCAGGAGCAGAAGAAGGGCGGCAAGGCCGCGGGCGGCGGCAAGAAGAAGCCGCGCCCGGTAGCGCCGCGCTAGCATCGCAACGCCAGCCTCGTGCTGGCGTTGTCCTATCTGCTGCCTGGGGTCTGGATTCGCGGCTAAAGCCGCTCCTGCCCCGCGACCGACTTGGTTTGCGCTCTATTTGGAACTATAGTTCCAAAATATAAGAACAACACCGGAGTCCGCCATGCGTAGCGCCGCGCCATCCCTGCTCGCCCTGTCCCTGCTGCTCGCCGCCTGCAGCGAGTCGCCGCCGCCCGCGGCCGATCTGGACTTCCAGAAGCAGCTGCAGACCCGGCTGATCAAGGCCAAGCCGGGCGAGGTGATCGAGATTCCCGCCGGTACCTTTCAGCTCGATCGCGGCTTGAGCCTCAAGGTCAGCGGCGTGACCCTGCGCGGCGCCGGCATGGATCGCACCATCCTCAACTTCAAGGGGCAGAAGTCCGGCGCCGAGGGGCTGCTGGTGAACGCCTCGGACTTCACCATCGAGGACCTGGCCCTGGAGGACAGCAAGGGCGACGCGCTCAAGGTGGTCGGCGGCCGGAACATCATCATCCGCCGCGTACGCACCGAGTGGACCAACGGCCCGGCCACCGAGAACGGCGCCTACGGCATCTACCCGGTGCAGACCGAGAACGTGCTGGTCGACGGCGTGGTGGCCATCGGCGCCTCGGACGCCGGCATCTACGTCGGTCAGTCGCGCAACGTGGTGGTGCGCAACAGCCGTGCCGAGCGCAACGTCGCCGGCATCGAGATCGAGAACACCATCGGCGCCGACGTCCATGACAACCTCGCCACCGGCAATACCGGCGGCATCCTGGTGTTCAACATGCCCAACCTGCCGCAGCCGGGACACACCACGCGGGTCTACCGCAACAGGGTCGAGGGCAACAACCACAAGAACTTCGGGCACAAGGGCACGCCGGTGGCGAGCATCCCGGCCGGCTCGGGGGTGGTGATCAACTCCAACGACCAGGTGGAGATTTTCGACAACGACATCGGCGAGCACCGCACCGCCAACGTCATCGTCAGCAGCTACTTCAGCACCGGCTACAGCGACCTCTCCACCGAGGCGGATTTCGATCCCTATCCGGAAGCCATCCATATCCACGGCAACCGCTTCGGCCCCGGCGGCGACAGCCCGGACAACCTCGAGCTGAAGGCGCTGAAGCTGGCCAAGTTCGGCCTCAACGGTCGCCTGCCCGACATCCTCTGGGACGGCTACGTCAACCCGGACAAGCTGGTGGACGGCAAGCTGCCGGCCCAGCTGGCGATCTGCATCGACAATGGCGAGGCCGGCATCGTCAACGTCGATGGCCCTGGCGGCTACAGCAACATCAGCACCGACATGGCGCCGCACCGCTGCGAACTGCCGCGCCTGCCGGCGGTGGAGTTGCAGGCGGCGCTGGCCGAGGCGGGCGAGGACGCATGATGCGTGGCTGGCTGGTGATCGCCGCACTGCTGCTCGGTGCCTGCGAGCAGCAGCGGGCTCCGCTGCACCTGCCCAGCGGCGAGGACTATCCCGAGCGACTCAGCGCCTGGGGCGTATTGGAGCAACGCGACGGCCGGCTGCAGCCGGCCGCCGGCGTGCTGCCCTACGACCTCAATACGCCGCTGTTCACCGACTACGCGCACAAGCTGCGCACCCTCTGGATGCCCGCGGGCAGCCAGGCGCAGTACGCCGAGGCGCGCTTCGACTATCCCGTCGGCACCGTGCTGAGCAAGACCTTCTACTACCCGCGCGACACCCAGGGCCGTCTGCTGCGCAGCGAGCAGCAGGGCGCCGAGGCGGTCGAGCTGAAGCGGGTGCGGCTGATCGAGACGCGCATCCTGCTGCGCCAGGAGCAGGGCTGGGTGGCGCTGCCCTATGTGTGGGACGCCGCCCAGCGCGAGGCGACCCTGGACTGGGCCGGCGCCAGCTTCGATCTGCAGCTGCATGACGAGCGCGGCGAGGTGCTGGCGGTCGACTACCAGGTGCCGGACGCCAATCAGTGCGCCGGCTGCCACGAGGAGCAGGCAGGCAAGGGCGTGGCGCCGCTGGGGCCGAAGGCGCGCCAGTTGAACAAGGATTTCGCCTACGCCGAGGGGCTGGCCAACCAGTTGCAGCGCTGGCAGGCCGCGGGCCTGTTGCAGGGGCTGCCGCGCGATCTGGCCGAGGTGCCGCAAAACGCCCTGTGGGGCAAGCCGCGTACGGGGGAGGGGGTGCAGGCGCAGGCGCGCAGCTATCTGGACGCCAACTGCGCGCACTGCCACAACCGCAAGGGGCCGGGGCGCACCTCCGGGCTCTATCTCGACCCGGATACACCGCTGGGCATCGCCTATGGCCTGTGCAAGCAACCGGTGGCGGCGGGCAAGGGCTCCGGCGACCGCCTGGTGGATATCCACCCCGGTGCGCCGGAGAAATCGGTGCTGAGTTTTCGCCTGCACAGCACCGACCCCAGCATCATGATGCCCGAGCTAGGCCGCTCCAGCGCCCATCGCGAGGGGCTGGAGCTGATCGACCGTTGGATCGCCAGCCTGGACGGCGAATGCTGAACCGCTACAGCTGGCCGGCCTGCCACTGCGCCTCGCGGCTGGCCAGGGCCGCGGCGATATCCTCGATGCGGTCGGAGGCGATGCTCTCCGGCAGCGGGTCGAGGCCGACGCTGGCGAACAGCTGACCATAGCTGTTGCGCAATTCGGCATAGGCCAGGTCGCGGCGCAGGTCGGCCTGCAGGGTGTTGAGCTCGCCCTGGATCAGCTCCAGCTCGCCGATGCCCTGAGCCTGGTAGCGGTTGCGCAACTGCTCGACGATCTGCCCGTCCAGGCCGGCCAACTGCTGGCTGGTCTGGAACTGGCGCTGGGCCTCGCGGAAATTGGCGTTGGCCACATGCAGTTGCGCCAGGATGGCCATCGACATCGCCTGGCGGCGGGCATCGGCCACGTCCTGACCGGCCTTGGCCACGTCGATGGCAGCCGGCGCGGAGAGCACGTTGAACAGGTTCCAGGTGACCTTGACGCCATAGTCGGCCCAGCTCTGGTTGACCAGGAAGGAGTTGCTGTCGTAGTGGCCGCCGGCGGAGAACTCCAGGCCCGGCAGCAGGCGCAGCATGGCCTTGCGCGTTTCCGCGGCGCTGATGCGTGCCTGGTAGTCCTGTTCGCGCAGCTCGGGGCGGCTGGCCAGGGCCTCCTGCTCGAGCAGGTCGAACTCGACCTTGAGCTCCGGCACCTGATAGCCGGCATCGGGGGCCAGTTCGACCTCGGTGCCCAGGGGCAGGTTGATCAGGGTGGCCAGTTCGGTCTTGGCCAGCGACAGCGCGCGGCGCTGCTCCTCCAGCTGGCGGGTGGCCTCGATCAGGGCGCGCTGGTAGCTCAGTGCCTGGATCGGATCGCCGATGCGCTGCTCGCTCAGGCGCTGGCTGTTGTCGCGGGCCTGGGCCACGCGGGTCATGAGGCTGTCGATCTGACTCAGCAGGCGGTCAGCGGCCACGGCGCGCCAGTAGGCGGAGCGCACGTCCTGGATGATGGTGTGCACCACCTTGCGCCGGCGCTCCTGCACGATCAGGCGCTGGTCGCCCTGCTGCTTGGCGCTGACGTAGCTGACGCCGAAGTCCAGCACGTTCCACACCATGGTCAGATCGGCGACGCCGCGGTCGCGATCCTGCGAGGTGGAGGGTTCCAGCGACTGGGTACCGGTCTCGACGCTCTGGCTGCTGGAGGCGCTGACGTTGCTGCGCCCGGCATAACCGGCCGACAGCGCCATGCGCGGCAGCATGTCGAAGCTGGCCAGGTCGACCTGGCGCTGGGCCATGGCTTCTTCCATCAGCTTCAGGCGCGCCTCGAGGTTGTACTTCACCGCGCGGGCCATGGCCTCGTGCAGGGTCAGTGGGCCGCTGAGCGGCTCCTGATCGGCGAACATGGCCTGTAGGTCGCTCTGCGCCCGCTGCTCGCTGGCACTGCGTTCGATGGGCTGGCTGGTCACTGCGCAACCGCTGATGGCCAGGCTCAGCAGGCTGACCGCGAATAGTGTGTGGCTCTTCTTCATCCTTGGGCCGCCCCCTTGTTACGGCACCGACTCACTGGTTTGTCGTTGTTATGCGTTGTGGATCAGGCCGGCGGCTGGGCCGCCGCGACCTCTTGCAGGGCATGGGCCAGTTCGCGCAGCTGACGCTGTTCGCCCTCGCGCAGGTCGTGCAGTTGCTGGCCCAGCGTCGGTGCGCCGAAGATGGCACCAGCGCTGCCGCCGCCCCATTTCTTGCCGTCGAAGACTTCCAGCGGCTCGCTCTCCTGCAAGGCGTCGCTGCCGAAGATGCTGGACAGGCTGCTGGAACCGAACACGCCGCCATCACCGCCGCCGAAGCCGAGGAAGCCTCTGCCCGAGCCGTCGCCGCCAGCATCGCTGGAACTGGCGAAGACCTGTGCGATGTAGCTGGGTGCCAGGACGTTCTGGTTGATGAAGATATTGCCCAGGGTCGGAATGCCGCTGCCCAGGGTCGGTACCTCGAACAGCGGCGGCGGCAGCAGCGGCGAGGTGCTCAGCGCCGGCGGCAGGCTCGGCAGGACGGGCTGCGGCGACGCGCTCGGGATATCGACGACGTTGCTCGGCGGATTGACGCGGAACTCCGGATCGCCTTCGCTTTGCGCCAGGCTGTAGGCCTGCCCGACCAGGCCGGTGACGAGCAGGTTGCCGGCGGCATCGGTGATGGCGCTGCCGTTGGCGTTCAAGGCCAGCGCCAGGGTGCCGCTGCCGGCCACGTTGGTGACGGTGATCTGGAAGGTACGGCTGTCGATCTGCACCAGGCTGCCCAGGGTACCGCTGGCGTTGCCGCTGGTGACCAGGCTGAAGTCGCCGAGATCCACGCCGCTTACGGCCTCGTTGAAGATGACGGTGTAGCGCAGGCTACCGGCATTGGTCGGCGCAGGGTCGACCGCGATGATGGCGCTGGGCGCGGTGGTGTCGACGATCACGCCGCTGCTGTCGCCGACATTGTTCAGCGCCAGGTTCAAGGTATTGCCGCTGGCGTCGCGCAGGGTCGCACCATTGCTGAGCAGGCCGCTGACGGCGATACCGTCGGCGTCGTTGTCCCCGGGCCGGACGCTGTACTGGAACACCAGGGTTGCGCTGCCTGAGCCGGCCACGTAATCGGCGAACACCGTGCTGCCGCCCATGTCGATGGCCAGGCGCGGGGTGCCGTTGACGATGACGGTTTCGCTGACGCTGACCACGAAGGTCAGGGTGTCGCCGGCGTTGTACTGCACCCCCACCGGCACGCTGACGCTGGCGACAGTGGGGACCACGCCGTCGACGACGATGTCGTGTTGCCCGGCGATGGAGTCGACACTGCCGGTGGCCGGCAGGCTGAGGATCGCGTCGCTGTTGCCGGCGTTGCGAATGCTGCCGCCGTTGAGCGTCAGGGCCGCACTGGACTGATAGTTCAGGTCGGCGCTGAGATTGCCGGCTTGCACGGTGTAGCGGAAGGTCAGGGTGTTGCTGCCGGAGCCGGAGACGAATACCGCGGTGCGGTCGATCAGACCGGTTTCCAGTAGCAGCGTGGGCACGCCCCCGGCAGTGTCGACGATCACCGCCTGGTCAAAGGTGACGGTCAGGTTGATGACATCGCCTAGCTTGTAGCTGCCGTTCGGGTTGAGCACGGCGATATCGGTGATCACCGGGTTGATCGGGGTGACGGTGATGGCCAGGGTGTCGGTATCCGTCTGGGCGCCACCTGCTCCGCTGTTGCCCAGGTCGCTGGTGCTGATCTGGATGCTGGCCGGACCGCTGAAGGCGGCGGTGGGGGTGAAGAGCAGGCCGTTCAGCGCATTGTTGATCGCCGTCAGGGTACCGGTGAACGTCAAGGTGGCATCGGCCGTACCGTCGCCAGCGGTGAAGCTGAGTCCGGCGAGGCTACCCAGGGTGAGCAGGCCATTGCTGGCGGTCAGGGTGACTTGCAGGTTGCCGCTGCCGGCGTCCACGTCGCCGATGCTGATGAGGTTGCCGTTGCCAGCGTTGAAGACCAGGCTGCCGCCCTGAGCGAGGCTCTGCGGAGCGGGCAGGTTGTTCACCGGCGCGTCGTTGCTCGCGGTTACCGCCAGGGTCAGCGTGGCGCTGTCGGTTTGCCCAGCGCCGCTGCCGCTGTTGCCGCCGTCGTCAATAGTGACGGTCAGGGTAACGTCGGCGGTGGCGTTGCCGGCCGTGGTGAAGCTGACGCCGGCGGCGGCGATGAAGGCATTGATATTGGCAATGCTGCCGGTCAGGGTCATGGCGCTGGCGGTACCGCCGACGCTGACGCCGCTGACGCCGCTGCCGCTGGTGGCGCTCAGGCTGCCGCTGGGGACCGACAGGGTGACCGTTACCGGCGAGGTGCCGGCATCGACGTCGCTGAAGCTGATGCCGGTCAGTGCGCTGGGTACGTCTTCGCTGATGGCGATGGAACCGGAAGCTGTGATCGTCGGTGCATCGTTTACCGCCACGACGGAGACGCTGGCCGCGATGTTGCTGGCGCTGGTGTCTACGCCGCCATTGGCGGTGCCGCCGCTATCGGTGATGCTGGTCAGGGTGACCACGCGGTTGCCGCCGCTGGGTGCCTCGCTGCCGTTGCGGTAGCTCATGCCATCGATCAGCGCCTGGGCGTTGGCCGCGCTCAGGCCGCCTGCCTGGATGAGGGTGAGGGTGGCGGTGCCACCGCTCAGGCTGACGCTGTAAGTGATCGAGTTGCCGCCGCTGGTGATGCCGCTGTTGCCATTGCTCAGGCTGATCGCGGTGCCGTCGATAATCAGGATCTCGCTGGCACCGTTGACCAGGTTGGCGACGGTCAGGGTCAGACCGGTGATGCTCTGGCCGGCCTCGATAGTGTCGATGATCACGCCGCTGAACAGGTCGACGGCGCTGCCGTTCTCGGTATAGGTGGGCGTACCACCGGTAGCGACGAGGCTGGGCGCGTCGTTGATCGCGGTGATATTGAGGCTGGCGGTCTGGGTGGCATTGGCGCCGGCGCCATCGTTGAAGCGGATGTCGAGGTCGACGCTACTGGTCGGGGCTTCGCTGGTCGAGCGGTAGGTCAGCTGGCGCAGTACTGCATTCACGTCGGCCCGGGTCGGAGTTTCGCCGTTGGCGTTGGTGAAGGCGATGGTCAACTGGCCGGCCGTGGCGGTATTGAAGCTGGCGATGATCTGGCCATTTTTCACCAGGTTGTTGCCGGAGAGGCTGATGCCGTTGCCAGCGTTGAAGCCGAAGCTGTCGCTGGCCAGGGCGCCGCCATTGCGCACGATCACCAGCGAGGCGCCGTGGTAATCGCCGTTGCCGCCATTGAGCAGGTCGAGGTCGTCATCGCTCATGCTGGCATCGCTATCGATCACGATGGCGCTACCGTTCTCGACAAAGGTGCCGCCGCCATTGACGCCCGTCAGCACCGGTACGGCATTACCTTCTACCGCGCCGATATCCACGGTAGCGCTGACGCGCTGATCGCCATTGGCATCGACTGGCAGTGCCTCGGTGGTATTGCCGTCGCCGTCCAGGTCGAAGGCATCGGCGGGCAAATTGGCATTGCTACCGGCTTCGAGCAGCGCACTGCCGGTTTGCGGACGGTGGGTTTGTATGGCACTGCCGTTGTAGTTGGCCAGGTTGCCCAGTAACAGGTTGCTGGTGCCCTGGTTGTTCAGGCTGCTGTTATTGGTAGCGATAGCAACGTTGCTACCAAAATAACTGTTGGTGGCAGTTTCGATAGTGCCGCCGACATCGTCTGCCGTGCCGCCAGTCGCCAGGGGTGAACCACTGGCACCTGCTGTCGCACCGGCGCCGGAGGTATTGCCCGCAACCACGGTATTCACAAAGGTATCGTTGCCATTGGCGTGGACACCGCCACCTGCGTCGGTTGATGCGTTTCCTACAATGGTGCTGTTGTAGACGAAGGCTGTGCCGGAGGTGATCCTGAGGCCGCCGCCGAGGGATGTTGCTCCTGTAGCGGCATTGCCGCTGATGGTGCTGTTGATAATGGTCAGGCTGCCAGTAGCGCCATACTGGATACCGCCGCCATGCGCGCTAGCACCGGTGGTGGTATTGCCACTGACAGTGCTATTGATGAGGTTAAGTGTGCCGCCGGAGCCCACAATGCGTATGCCGCCGCCGAAGGTGCTACTGGTGTTGCCGCTCACGGTACTGTTGATCATGGTGAGGGTTGCACTGGCACCATAAACACCGCCACCGCCCAGACCCGCATCGGTACTGTTGGTGAGGTTCGAGTCGCGCACGGTGACGCTGGAGCTGAAACCTATCTGGAGCGCTCCGCCACCGCCTGCGGTTGAACCCTGGGTCAGGGTCAGGCCCGTTATCTCAACACCACTCAGGCTGTTACTAATAGCCATCACCCGACTGGCGTTGTTGGCGGAGATGGTTACATCGGCCACGCCGTCATCATTCAGGTCGCCATCAAGCTTGATATTGGAATAGTTGATCTGGAGTTGGGTGCCATTGAGGGTGATGCTTCCACCCTGGTTACCGGCTGTGCCTGCGTCCAGGTCAAAGGTAATAGTGTCGCCTGCGCGTGCCCAATGCAGTGCCTCGCGCAGGCTCAGGCCGCCGCCGTCTGCCTGGTCGGCGGCAAAGCTGCCGCCTGCGCTTGCGTCGTCGCCGGTATCCAGGTTGGAGGTGACGAGCAAGGTGGCGTTGTTGACGGTGATCGCCAGGTTATCGCTATCCACATTGCCGACAGTGTCGGTGGTCTGGATGCTGAGGGTCTGGACGCCCGCGCCGTTGGGGGTGTAGGTCAGCCCTTGCAGAGCGGCATTCACTTCAGCCGCCGTGCCGGTGATGGTCACGGTGCCTGTGCCGTTGTTAATGATTCCCGCCGTGCCGCCGGAGGTGGCGGTCAAGGTGCCGCTGCCGACGGAGATGACGACCGTCAGGTTGCTGCCATCGCTCACCGTGATCGCATTGCCGTTGCCGCTACTGAATACCAGCGGGGTAACGGTATCGGTGATTTGCCCGACGGGCAGGCTGTTGACGGGGGCCAGGTTATCAATGGCGTAGTTGTTGGAATCGCTGGTGCCGCTGCCGGCGTTGCCTGCCGCATCCACCACGCCGGTTTTATTCAGGGTGATCAGGTTGCTGGCATTTTCCACACTGGCATTGGGGGTGAGGGTTGCAGTCCAGGTGATGCCGCCGTCGGCGCTGGTGAGGTTGCTCAGCACAGCGCTGGCGACGGTGAAATCATTCGCCGCAAGGCCGGTCACCGCTTCGCTGAAGGTGATGGTCACCGTAGCGGTTTCGCCCGCTGCCAGTGCGCTGTCGCTGACGACGATGCTGAGCGCATCGGGGCGCAGGGTATCGATCTGGTAGTTGTTGGAATCGCTGGAGCCGGTTCCGGCGTTGCCTGCCGCATCCTGCACGCCTGTGTTGTCCAGGGTGATCAGGTTGCTGGGGTCTTCCACAGCGGCATCGGGCGTCAGGGTGGCGGTATAGGTGATGTTGTCCGAAGTGAGCAGATTGCTGAGGCTGCCGTTGGCGACGATGAAGTCGGCCGTGGTCAGCCCGGTCACCGCTTCGCTGAAGACGATGGTCACCGTGGCGGTTTCACCGATGGAGAGCGCGGTGTCGCTGACCACGATGGTCGCCGTCGGGCGTTGGCTATCGATGGCGTAGTTGTTGGAGTCGGTGGTGCCGCTGCCGGTGTTGCCTGCCAGGTCGATTACCCCGGTGTTGTCCAGGGTGATCAGGTTGCTCGAGTCGGTGACGTTGGCGCTCGGCGTCAGGGTGGCGGTGTAGGTGATGTTGTCCGAGGTGAACAGATTGCTGAGGCTGCCGTTGGCGACGATGAAGTCGGCCGTGGTCAGCCCGGTCACCGCTTCGCTGAAGGTGATGGTCACCGTGGCGGTTTCGCCGACAGCCAGGGCAGTATCGTCCACCAGGATGCTGGCTGTCGGGCGTACGCCGTCTACCACCAGCGCCTTGTTGGCACTCAGGGAGCCAGCGGTGCCCTGGGTCGGCAGGGTCAGAACGGCATTGTCGGCGGTAGCGTTCCGGATGGTCGCGCCGTTGAGTGCCAGGGCTGCCGTGGACTGGTAATCCAGGTCGGCGCTGAGGTCGCCGGCCTGTACCGTGTAGCTGAAGGTCAGGGTGTTGCTGCCGGAGCCGGACACATAGGTCGCGATGCGGTCGATGAGACCTGTCTCCAGCAGCAATGTGGGCGTGCCGCCAGTGGTATCGACCGTCACCGCTTGGTTGAAGGTGGTGGTGATGGTGATGGTATCGCCCGCTTTGTAGCTGCCATCCGGCGTGGAGGCGCTGACATCGGTTATCCGCGGGTTGAGGCTGTTGACCGTGATAACGAGCGTGTCGCTGTCGCTCTGTGCACCGCCGCTGCCGCTCCAACCCTGGTCGTCAGTGGTGATCTGGAGGCTGGCGGCACCGTTGTAGCCTGTGGTGGGGCTGAAGGTCAGGCCGTTCAGGGCGTTGTTGATGTCGCTGATGCTGCCGCTAAAGGTCATGCTGGAGTCGGCAGTGCCATCACCGGTGGAGAATGACAGGCCAGTGGTGCCGCTGAGTGTCAGCAGACCATTGCTGGCGCTCAGCGTCACTTCGACGGTGTTGGAACCGGCATCCACGTCGCCGATGCTGATCAGGTTGCCGTTGCCGCTGCTGAAGACCAGGCTGGCATCCTGATCGACGTTCTGCGCGCCGGGCAGCGAGTTGACCGGGGCATCGTTCACCGCGCTGACATCCAGGGTCACCGTGGTGCTGTCGGTTTGTGCACCACCGCTGCCGGTGTTGCCGCCATCGTCGATCTCGATGGTCAGCGTGACGTCCGAGGTGGCGTTGCTGGCGGTGGTAAATACAACACCAGCAGCGGAGATAAACGTGTTGATATCGCTAATGCTGCCGGTCAGGGTCATGGCGCTGCTGGTGCCGCCGACGGTGACGCCAGCGGCGCTGGTAGCGCTCAGGCTGCCGCTGGGGACCGACAGGGTGACTGTCACCGGGGAGGTGCCGGCATCGACGTCGCTGAAGCTGATACCGGTCAACGCGGTTGGCATGTCTTCGCTGACGATTATGGAGGCTGGGGCCGTAACGGTCGGTGCATCGTTGACGGCGCTGACCACGATGTCGAAGGTATCGCTAACGCTGCCGCCATTGCCGTCGCTGGCGATCACCTCAATGCTCAGCGTGCCGGCATCGGCGTTGCCTGGCGTGCCGCTGAATGTCCGGGTGAGTGCATCGAAGCTGAGCCAGGCGGGCAGGGCGCCGCCGCCGACCAGTTGTACGCTGTAGCTCAGGGTGTCGCCGGCATCCATGTCGTTGAAGGTGTTGGCGGCAAACTGGAAATTGAAGGCCGTGTCTTCGCTGGCATTCTGGTTGGCAATGGCATTGGCCAGCGTGGGGGCGTCGTTGGTGTTGGCCACCAGGATACTGAAGGTGTCGGTAACGCTGCCGCCATTGCTGTCACTGGCGATGACATCGATGCTCAGCGTGCCGACATCGCCGTTGCCCGGCGTGCCGCTGAAGGTACGGGTGACTGGGTCGAAGCTGAGCCAGGCGGGCAGGGCGCCGCCACCGGCCAGTTGTGCGCTGTAGCTGAGGGTGTCGCCGGCATCCACGTCGTTGAAGGTGTTGGCGGCGAACTGGAAGCTGAAGGCCGCTTCCTCGGTGGCATTCTGATTGGGGATCGCGTTGGCCACGGTGGGTGCATCGTTGGTATTGGCCACGACGATGTCGAAGGTATCGGTAACGCTGCCGCCGTTGCCGTCGTTGGCGATGACATCGATGCTCAGCGTGCCGACATCGGCATTGCCCGGCGTGCCGCTGAAGGTGCGGGTGGCGGCATTGAAACTGAGCCAGGCGGGCAGAGCGCCGCCGCCAGCCAGTTGCGCGGTATAAGTCAGGGCACCGCTGACATCCACGTCGTTGAAGGTGTTGGCGGCGAACTGGAAATTGAAGGCCGCATCCTCGCTGGCATTCTGGTTGGGAATCGCATTGGCCACAGTTGGGAGATCGTTGACCGGAGTGACATTGACCGTGACATCGGCATTGTTGCTGGTACCACCATCGCCGTCGCTGACGGTGATCCGCACGGTACGTGCTGCGCTACTGGGGTTATCGTTATTGCTGTTGGAGTACGTCAGGTTGCGTACCAGCGCCTGAACGGCTGCGGGGGTGGCATCGCTGTCGAGTGTGATGACCAGGCTGTTGCCGGCAGTGCCACCTGTGTAGATACCGATCTGCGTGCCACCAAAGGTGATGGACGAGCCGGATACGCCGATCTGGCCGGCGCCGGTGCCCTGATTGCGGATGGACAGTACGTCCTCCGCTGCGACGCCGTTGCTGATGATCGAGACGGTGACATTACCCGTATCGAAGTTGGCCGAGTCGCTGTCGGTCACCGTGGCATCTGCGTTTTCGTCCAGCAGTACGGGGCTGCCACCTTCGACAAAGGTGGCGGAGTTGCCATTGAGGTTGTTGATGATTGGAGCGGAGTTTGGCGGATTGGTATCGCCAGTAAAATCGTCAATTGCCAAACCAAAGAAATCTGTGGAGGTAAGCCGTACCTCATCGACCCTGATTCCTCCAAAGTTCAGGGTTGTAGTGCCCGTTGTGAATACCTGAGCTGATCCTACAAGTACCCCATTCAGATAACCGCCTACGGTGACACTCTCGTTACCGCCCGGATTATCAATGTAGATACTGGTAAAGGTGAAATCTGCAAGGTCTGTGCGCGTAATGGTCACGCGCTCGGTAGTGCTGGTATTAAAGGCTGATGATAAAAGCGTCATGGCAGCAGAGCCGCCTGAGCCGAAATTATCAAATGCCAGTCCGCCCCCAGCAGCGCCACCGTCACCATCGGCAGTGAATGTATAGGTGTAAGACACACCGCCAAGCGTGCGGTCAAAGCTATTGCTGGTAGTGCCTGGGTTAGTAGTGAAATTATCACTGAAGGCTGCAAGTAAGCCCGAATATGAACCAATGTTCAGCGAGACAGTTTCCACACTTCCCCGAGTCGCTTCGAGTACCCAATCACCGCCTTTATCGGCGGCGCCAGTTGGGTCGGTCGAGGCGGCTATGTCGGCGCCGGTCGCCGCAGCCAGTGACTGGATGAAATTCACGCCACTGCCATCGGCCCCGACATGGCAGCCATACAACAAAATATCGCCGGAAGAGCTCAGGGCACTGCCAATATCTGCCAGCAGGGCGTTGTTGGCGGCGACGTAGGCAGTGTCGATCCAGACGTTACCCAACTGCACTTTGCCGGCATCGCCATGACTGAACACGTGTATGGCATCGATGTCGCGACGTCCGTCCAGGTAGTCGGCGATTTGTCGTAAACCATCCTGGCCGCCATCCAGTACCACGACCTCGGTACCGGGTTTCAAGGCGGACACCAATTGCTGGTAATCCTTGACGCTGCTGTCGACGAATACCACCTCCTGGCGGTTGTCCGTCGTGCCGGCCGGAGTGGCGGCGAGGTTTTCGCTGCCGGAGTGGGCGTCCTGGCCGGAGGCCGGGGCGTGGGCCGCATCGGCGGAGGGCACGGCAGTAGCCGTTTCTGCCACCGTGGCGGCGACTGCGCCGTCGAACAGCATGCGCGGTTCCAGCGCCATGGCCAGTGCGCTTCTGGCCGGCAGTTCGGCTGGTCGAGCGGTCGCAGTCTTTCTCCACCACATAGTGAACCTCCTACAGCATGCAAAATCGGGGAAAGCCGGGCTTTCCCCTTGTTCCTGTTACCGATCCACAGAAGGGATCAGTTGCGCGATGGGAAGATGCCTTCCAGTGCAATGACGAAGTTGGTGCCGAGAAACGGGTTCAGTACCGAGAACGGCATGCTCCCACCCGAGGCATTGACCGTGACGGTCGGCGCCGGAACGTTCACGGCGGTGTTGAACGGAGCCAGCGTGGTATCGGCTGCCCCGGTGCAATACAGCGTCCCGGCTCGGCCACCCGCTGCGATCGGTCCCAGCACGGTGGTCGTCCCCGGGGTGGATTGGGTGGTACCGGTGGTGGCGGCAGGGATAGCGACCTGCGCCGTAGCCGAACTCGCCGAGGCCGTCGCGACATGGTTGTGCATCGGCATCTGGTTGAGGGTCAGGGTGACGTTCTCGGTGCCCGCCATCTCTCCCTGGACGACCGTGCTCAGGCCCGGCCCCTGTCCCATGCCTACCGGGCTACGGCCGCGGTAGTCCGGCAGGCCGAAGGTGGTCTGGCCGTCGCCGCCGTAGAGGGTGCCCAGCAGTGCGAACAGCGCGTTGTTCTGCGCAATGCTCAGCAGCTGTCCTTGGCACATCGCCCAGCCCCTCGGCGCGAAGTTGAAACCGACCATGCGAATCTCGCCCAGAAATGGATCGCTCATTGCTGTATCTCTCCTTGATGAAGCCGCACTCGCGGCAGTGTTGTCGTGCTAGAGCTGGGTAGCGACGGTGCCATCGCGCTTCACATGAAAAATGGCCTGCAGCAGGTGGCGGTCGCCGTCCTCGTCCGGGCCGATGGGCGTCAGCATGACCTGCCACTCGGCGCCCTCAGGGCTGCAGAGCCGGTAACCGTGCTGGGGCAACTGGACGCCCGCGGGCTGGGCGAAGACGGCGTTGTAGCAGTGGTAGCGAGCGTTCATCGCGGCGCCTTCGGCCACTTCCAGCAAGGTGATGGCGAGCCCCTGACCCTCGTCCCAGCGCAGCCGCCAGTCCCGCTGGAGATGGCGCTCGAGCTCCGCGAAGCTCGGTACCAGGCTCATGCCGACACCGCCAGGGCAGGCGCTGGCGTGCGCTGCATCTGCAAGTAGATGTGATTGGAGCCGGTGACCCCGAATCCGCAACGCTCATACAGGCGTCTGGCTGGATTGGTCGGCTCGACGAAAAGACGGATGGTCTTCCCGGTGGCGTCCGCCTCGTCGGTCAAGGCGCGCAAGAAATGGCTGCCGATACCCTGGCCGCACCGTTCGGGCAGCAGGGAGATGTCGATGAGATTGAGCGTGGTCGGGCCACGGAAGATATACAGCCGACCGATGGCGCATTCGCCCATGCAGATCAGCGAGAGAGCCGCGCCCTGATAATGCGCCTTGTAGTACTGGTGCTGGGCGGTGAACTGCTGGGCGAGGAAGGCGTCTTTGCTGGCCTTGTCCCAGGGTAGCTGCGCCACTTCATCGGCGCGGGTGCTGGCATACAGCGCCTGCAAGAACGCCAGGTCGGCGTCGGCGATGGGGCGGAGGTTCAACTCGAAAGTCGGCATGAGGTGAGCGTCCCTGCGGGTTGCCCCGCGTCGGGGCGGCCATTTGTTATTCATTTATACGGCGCTAGTCCGGCCGAGGTTAGCGAAGCTGCAGGCGGATCGCCAGTATTTACTGCCCCGGGCCGGTACTTTTGCCAAACGCTTGTATGGCCCGCGCGCGTTACAAGTCTATGCATCGCGCAAGCGCAGGCGCTCCAGCCTTGCGTAGGGCTCGCCCGCCCAGCGCTCGATCGCCGCGCGCAATGCCGCGTCCGCCGACTCGCGCTTGCCTTGACTGTCGGCGCTGAAGGACAGGCTCGGCTGCTTGGCATCGAAGGCGGCGACTTCCTGCAGGCGCGGCAGATCCGCGGCGTTCACGCCGACCAGCGGCGCCAGGCGTCCCCAGAGGGCATCGGGCAGTTCGCTGTAGTTGACCGGCACGCCGCCCAGTTGCAGGCACAGCAGCAGCCCGCCCTGGAGAATCCGGCCGATCATCCGGCAGGTGTGTTCCTGTGGCGACAACGGCGGGTCGTCCGGCCGCTCCAGTCCCGAGGGTCCGAGCAGGCCGGGAACGCGCTGCAGGCCGGGTTGGCGTAGCTGGGACACGGCGATTTCCAATGGGTCGCGATAGAGGAACAGGCGCGGCACCTGTGGATAGAGTGCCTGCAGCAGCGGGGCCTCGAACAGATTCCAGGCATCCAGCTTGATCAGCAGGCGCTGCTCGTCGCCGCGCCGGCGCTGTCCGTAGGCCGACAGCAGGGCCGCGACCCAGCGTGGCTGATGCGCCGCCGCTTCGGGGGCGAGGTAATGGGCGCGCAGCAGGCGATCCAGCGGCGGCGGTTCGGACAGCACGATATTGGGCGCAAGCCCCGCCAGCATCTGCGCCAGCAGGGTGGAGCCGCAGCGCGAGGCATGGAAGATAAAGGCACTGGGCGCCAGCCCCGGGCTGATCGCCTGCCACGCCAGCAAGTCGTCCAGGCCGGTTTCGCGGCGTAGCGCCTGGTTGAAGGGCAGCCGCAGGGCCTGTTCGACATCGTCGCGAAAGAACGGACGGCTCAGCCGTTGCTCGCCGAACCAGCACCAGTCCACGCGCCACTGGCCGGCGCTCAGCCAGGTGCGGATCGGCAGCCAGCCGGCGAAGTCCACGGCGCGATTCATGCTCGCCATTGATCGTTCCATGTCTGTTTGCCCTGGCGCATGGCGCGGCGCACCTCGGCCTCGGAGAACGGCAGGCCGAGTTGCTCGCCCAGGCGCAGGGTGGCGTCGATGAAGTCCCGGGTATCGCTCAGGCTGCGCAGGTGTGCGGCCAGCTCCGGCTGCTGCGCCAGCCTCTCGCGCAAATCGGCGAAGGCCTGCTCCCCGCGGCTCGGGCGCAGCGCCGGGGTCTGCCCCAGGCCGCGCCCGATCGTCTCCAGCAGCCAGTCGCAGGGAGCGCAGTCGAGCACCAGGTGGATACGCGGCTGGCGGCTGGGGTTGTCCACCCGATGCGGCCGCGACAGGTCGAGGAACCAGCATTCGCCGGGCTGCATCGGCACCTGCAGGCCGTCGAGGAGAAATTCCACCCCGGGCGGGCTGAGCAGTGGCACGTGCAGGCGCAGGTCGGCGTCGGGCTGGCCCAGGTCGGGGTCGCAGTGTTCGTGGATGCGCGCACCGGGGCCCAGGCGCAACAGGCGCACGCTGCGCAGCGGGGCGCGGAAGGCGGCGAGCAGCTGGTGCCAGGCCGTGTCGTCCTGCCACCAGGCGCGGGCTTGCGCGGCGCCGCGGCCGGGGGCCAGCGGCAGCGGTGCGTCCGCGGCGCCGATCAGCGTCACACCGCTCCAGTCGCCCTGGTAGTAGTCGCGGTTGAAGTGCTGCTGCCAGGCGTCGGGCTGCACCCGCGCGAGGGCGGCGAGCAGCGCTGCCAGTTCGATCTGCAGGGGCAGGCGCGAGCAGGCGGGGAGTGCGTGGTGGGCCATGGTGCTGTTCTCTATCCCTTTGAACAGGTGCTTAAAAACCGCTTTCGCGCACCCCCAGGGCGGCGACCCGGCGCCAGACGGCGGCGAGGATGGATTCGCGGCGGCCGTCGAGTATGGCCACGCCCAGTTGCGGTTGCGTCGGCGCCGCCAGCGCCTGTTGTGCGGTCAGGCGCACGCCGTACTGGGCCTGCAGCGGCTGTGCGCGTTGCTGCTCGTCGCGGCGCACGGCAATCGGCCCGCCGTGGTCGGAGGCCAGCGCGGCCTGCTCGAGGTAGGCGGCACCGGTGGCATCCACCTCGCCGAGCGTCACCGCCAGCGCCGGGCGCAGCGGGTCGGCGCTGGCGATAAAGCGGCCGCTGCTGCCGGGTTCGAGGCGCCACAACGACTCTTCGGCCAGGTAGCCGCGCAGGCGCACCTGCTGTTCGACCACGCGCAGCAACGGCTGCTGCGGCGACAGCCAGAGCCCGGGCGCCAGGTCTGCCGGCAGGTCGCGTATCAGGCCGTCGTGCGGCGCGCGCAGCTGCAGGCGCTGGCGCTGGGCGGCCAGGCCGCGGTATTCGGCGACGGCGGCGGCCAGGTTCCGTTCGAGGATGGCGCTGTCGGCCGCCGTCTCGCTACGCCCCGCCTGGCGTTTGAGCTGCAGCTGGAGAATCGCGATTTCGCTGCGGACGATGGCCTGGCGCGAGTCCAGGTCGGGGGACTCCAGCTCCAGCAGCAGCTCGCCGCTGCGCACCGCCTGGCCGTTGCCGGCGTGTAGCTGCTTGAGGCGCGTCGCCAGTGGCGCATGCAGCGCGCTGACCCGGCTGGCTTCGAGCAGCGCCGGTACTTCCACGGCGCTGCGCCAAGGCACCAGCAGCACCGCCAGCAGGCCGAGCAGGACGGCGCCGACGCGCAGCGTCTTGCCCGGCTGCGCCTGCCCGCGGCGTTGCCACCACTCCTGCCACTCGCGCCAGATCGGCAGGCCGATGAACCAGGCCAGTTCCACCAGCATCAGGAAGATGCCCAGCAGCTTGAAGAACATGTGGTACACCGCCAGGGCGATGCCGAGGAACAGCGCCGCGCGCCACAGCCAGGCGCCATAGCCCCAGAACAGCAGCCGGCGCTGCATGGCCGGCGACCAGGGTTCCGGTGCGGGCTCGCCGTAGCCGAACAGCGCCTCGCGCAGACGCCAGCGGCACAGGGCGAAGGCGCGCCCCTGCAGGTTGTCCACGCCCCACAGGTCGCTGAGCAGGAAGTAGCCGTCGAAGCGCATGAAGGGGTTGAGGTTGATGATCAGCGTGGTGATCCAGGTGGCGCTGGCGAGCATGAAGGCGGCAGTGCGCAGCGGCCCGTCCGGCAGCAGCGACCAGGCCAGCAGGGCGAGTGCCGCCAGCAGCAGTTCGGCGAGCACGCCGCCGGCGCCGATCAGCAGGCGCGAGCGCCGCTGGTTGACCCGCCAGGCATCGCTGACATCGGTGTAGAACATCGGCAGCAGCACCATGAACGCCAGGCCCATGCTCTGCACCCGGCAGCCGGCGCGCTTGGCCATGTAGGCGTGGCCGAATTCGTGGCACAGCTTGGCGAAGGTCAGGGCGACGCCGAAGGCCAGCGCCCCGCCCAGGCTGAACAGGTGCGGGAAGGTGGCGATGAAACGATCCCAGTCGCGTGCCACCAGGAACAGGCCGAGGCCCAGCAGCAGCGGCAGGCCGATGCGCAGCAGGTTCGGACCATGGCGCTTCAGCCAGGGCCAGGTGCGGTCGAGGAAGGCGTCCGGGCGCCACAGCGGGATGCGGAAGAACAGGTACTGGTGCAGCAGGCTCTGCCACCAGCCCTGGCGCTGCTGCGCCGCCTTCTGTGCGTAGCTGCCGCGCTGCTGCGCGTCGGCGGCGCTGAGCAGGTCGTGGCCGGCGAGAAAGCGCAGCATCTCCTGCAGCTCGGCCTCGTCCAGTGGCGGGCCGGGTTCGGCGTTGGCCGCCGCGAGCACCCGTTCGGGATCGCCCAGCGGCCAGTGACGCAGCAGGCGAATGGCTGCGGCGCCGAGTTTGAAGTAGCGGCCGCGCAGCGGATCGGCCAGGGTCCATTGCGGCGCGCCGTCCAGCGCCGGGGCGGCGCTGGACAGCTGCAGGTCGGGGCGCAGCGCCGGCAGGGCCATCTACAGGCCCAGCGTCTGGCGCAGCGCGGCCAGCGGCCGGCGCAGCAGGTAGAACGCCAGCGGCGCGCGTGCGCCATAGAGCTTGGCGGTGCCGCGCAGGCCGATGCGCGGCGGCCCTGCGTTGAATTCGGCGTCCAGGCGGTAGGCCAGCTGGCCGCCGGGCAGCGGCTGCGCCTCGTAGGCCTGGCGTTGCAGGCGCGCCTGGTGACGGTGCAGCGGGTCGCTGTCGAGGAACAGGGCGATGGCGGCGCCGGGCTGGAAGTCCAGCGCGTCGGCCACCGCCAGGTCGATGCGCAGTTCGGCCTGGGTCGGGTCGGCGATCTGCATCAGCCGCTCGCCGGTCTGCACCGGCTTGCCGGTCCAGCGCTGGGCGTCGGCGAACACCGCGATGCCGTCGCGTTCGGCACGTACCTCGGTGCGCGCCAGCAACTCCCGGGCGTAGTCGCGCTCGGCGCGTTTCTGTTCGACACGGGCGGCAAACAGGTCGATGCGCGCGCTCGATTCGGCGTCGCTGAAGGCGCGCTGGGCGTTGGCCTTGAGCTCGGCCTCGGCCACCTGCAGGCTGCGCTCGGCGACGTCGGCCTGGGCGCGAATGGCAGTGGCGTCGAAGCGCAGCAGCACCTCGCCCGTGCTCACCGCCTGGTTGGGCTTGACCAGAAACTCCGCAATCACGCCGTCCAGCGGCGCGGCCACCACCTGGCCGCCGAGCGGCACCACCTCGGCCGGCGCCAGCACCGACTGGCGCACCGGCAGCAGCAAGAGCAGCAGCACGGCGGCGGCCACGCCGAGCACCTTGCGCCGCGGCCAGCGCAGGCGCCACGGCTGACGCGGTTGCAGGGCCAGCCAGGCGTGGCCGTAGCAGTCGCCGAGCTGGCCGAGCAGGGCCTGTTCGGCCTCGCTCCAGGGCTGCTCGCGGGCGATCCACAGGCCGCCGAAGACCTGGCCCTGGCGATCCAGCAGCGGCAGCCAGAACACCGCGGCGGCCGACAGGCTCTGCCAGTCGGCGCGCAGCGCGGCGCTCAGCGAGTCCGTTGCGACCACCTGGGCCTGGGTCGCGCGCCCCTGCTTGTGCAGCTGCGCGGCGGCGTTCTCGACGAAGGCGACGAAGGGCGCGTTGGCCTCCACCACGCTGATGGCGGTCAGCGCGCGCACCTTGCCGGCGATCAGCAGGGCGGCGTGGCGGTAACCGAACAGCGGCTGGGCATCGTTGACCAGGGCGTAGGCCAGTTGGTCGAGGGTGGCGGCGCCGCGGGCCTGGCGCTCCAGGCTGAGCAACTGGGCGACGATTCGCTCGGCCAGGCCCGGCGCCTGCGCGGTCATGGTGCCTCCGCGAAGCGCGCGCTGCCGCTCATGCCGGCCAGCAGGCCCTGGGCATCCGCCGGCAGGCTGCCGATCAGCAGCAGGGTCTGGCTGCCTTCGTCTATGCGCGCGCCGAGGCGTTTGACGGCCGCCTGCAGCGGCTCGCCGGTCTCGTCCGGGACGAATGCGAAGGGCTGGCCGGGGGCGAGCCGGCCGAGCCAGGCCGAGGGCACCAGCAGGTGCACCTCCAGGGTGCGGTTGTCGACTATCTCCAGCAGCGGCGTGCCGCTGGCCACGCTCTCGTGCGGCTGGGCGCGGCGCTGCACCACGCGGCCGTTGAACGGGGCGACGACGCTGCAGCGCTTGACCTGCACCTGGTACACCTGGGCCTCGGCCAGCGCCTGCGCCTGGCGCGCCTCGGCCAGCGCCACCTCGAAGCGGCCGACCGAGTTGAGCGCGGCCAGCTGCTTCTTGTGGCTCAGTTCCTCGCGGGCGGCGCGGGCGGCGGCCTGGGCGGCATTGAGCTGGGCCTGGTAGGCGCTGCAATCGAAGCGCACCAGCACGTCGCCCTTGGTGAAGTCCTGGCCGTCGGCGAACGGCATCTCGACGATGCGCCCGGGCAGCTCGCTGGACAGCACGGCCTGATCGCGCGCCCGCAGCACGCCGCGCACCTGGCGTTCGCCGGCGTCCGGCGCAGCCGCGACGAAGGACTCCAGCAGCGGGTCTTCGGCCCAGAGCGGCGGGCTGAGCAGCAGGGCGAGCAGGCCGAGCAGGGGCAGGCGGGGCGAGTGGTGGCGCATTGGGCACGTCCTTGCGAAGAAGTGCTGGGAGTCTAAGGCAGAAGTCGTTTGCGGCAAATTGGCCGTGGCGGCGCGCCATTGTGGTGCGCGATGTCGGCGCTGGTGCGCGGGCGGGCCTGTCGTTGGTGCGCGAGCCCTGCGACGCGGCCCGCGCGGGCGCGCGCCCCGTTCCCTGGCATAAGTCTTGCGCGGCTTGGCAGGTCGTCCAGGCTTGCAGGAGGCCGCCGTGTCGATCCATGTCGCGCTGCACCATGTCACCCACTACCGCTACGACCGTGCGGTGAACCTCGGCCCGCAGCTGGTACGCCTGCGCCCGGCGCCGCACAGCCGCACGCGCATCCTCTCCTACGGGCTGAAGGTCGAGCCGGGCGAGCACTTCGTCAACTGGCAGCAGGACCCGCAGGGCAACTACCTGGCGCGCCTGGTGTTCCCCGAGAAGACCCGCGAGCTCAGGGTGGAGGTGGATCTGGTCGCCGAGATGGCGGTGTTCAACCCCTTCGACTTCTTTCTCGAGCCTTATGCCGAGCGCATTCCCTTTGCCTACACCGAGGGCGAGCAGCGCGAGCTGGCGCCCTACCTGGTCAAGCTGGCGGCCACGCCGAAGTTCGCCGAGTATCTGGCCAGCATCGACCGCGCGCCCACGGCCAGCGTGGATTTCCTGGTGGCGCTGAACCAGCGGCTGTCCGGCGATATCCGCTACCTGATCCGTCTGGAGCCGGGCGTGCAGACGCCCGAGCAGAGCCTGGAGAAGGCCTCCGGCTCCTGCCGCGACTCGGCCTGGCTGCTGGTGCAGCTGCTGCGCCACCTGGGCCTGGCGGCGCGCTTCGTCTCCGGCTACCTGATCCAGCTGACCGCCGACGTCAAAGCCCTCGACGGCCCCTCCGGCACCGACCAGGACTTCACCGACCTGCACGCCTGGTGCGAGGTGTACCTACCCGGCGCCGGCTGGATCGGCCTCGACCCCACCAGCGGGCTGTTCGCCGGCGAGGGCCATATCCCGCTGGCCTGCAGCCCCGAGCCGTCCTCGGCGGCGCCGATTTCCGGCGCGCTGGACGAGTGCGAATGCGAGTTCGAGCACCAGATGCAGGTGGAGCGCATCTGGGAGGCGCCGCGGGTCAGCAAGCCCTACAGCGCGGCGCAGTGGCAGGCGATCGATGCCCTCGGCCGGCAGATCGACGAGGACCTGCAGCGCCACGACGTGCGCCTGACCATGGGCGGCGAGCCGACCTTCGTCGCCCTCGACTACCCCGACGACGAGGAGTGGAACACCGCCGCGCTGGGGCCGAACAAGCGGCGCCTGGCCGCCGAGCTGTTCCACCGCCTGCGCGCGCACTATGCGCCCAAGGCCCTGGTGCACTTCGGCCAGGGCAAGTGGTACCCGGGCGAGCAGCTGCCGCGCTGGTCGCTGAACTGTTTCTGGCGCCAGGACGGCGAGCCGATCTGGCACGAACCCAGGCTGCTGGCCGACGAGACGCGCGGCTACGGCGCCGACGCCGACACCGCCGCGCACTTTCTCGCGGCCCTGGCGGCGCGCCTGGATGTGGACGGCGAGTGCGTCTTCCCGGCCTACGAGGACTGGTTCTATTACCTGTGGCGCGAGCGCAAGCTGCCGGACAACGTCACCCCGGACGATTCGCGGCTGAGCGATGCGCTGGAGCGCGAGCGCCTGCGCAAGGTGTTCGACCAGGGCCTCGATGCCGTGGTCGGCCAGGTGCTGCCGTTGGCGCGGCGGGTGGACGGCGCCGGCTGGCAGAGCGGCCGCTGGTTCCTGCGCGACGAGCACTGCCGCCTGCTGCCGGGCGACTCGCCCTTAGGCTACCGCCTGCCGCTGGACTCGCTGCCCTGGGTCAGCCAGGCCGACTACCCCTATATCAACCCGGCCGATCCGGGCCAGCGCTTCGCCCCGCTGCCCAGCCCGGCGCAGATCCAGCGCCAGCTGCGCGGCGTCTGGCGCGGCGCCGGCGGCAACGGCCAGGCGCCGCGCCCGGCGGTCGGCCAGTCGGCGCCCGGTATCGTGCGCACCGCGCTGTGCGCCGAGCCGCGCGAGGGGCGGCTGTATCTGTTTATGCCGCCGCTCAGCCATCTCGAAGAGTACCTGGAGCTGGTCGCGGCGATCGAGGCGGTGGCCGCCGAACTCAACTGCCCGGTGCTGCTGGAGGGCTACGAGCCGCCGCAGGACCCGCGTCTGCAGTATTTCCGCGTCACCCCCGACCCCGGGGTGATCGAGGTCAATATCCACCCGGCGGCCAGCTGGAGCGAGCTGGTCGAGCGCGGCGAGTTTCTCTACGAGGCGGCGCGGCAGTCACGCCTGTCCAGCGAAAAGTTCATGCTCGACGGCCGCCACACCGGCACCGGTGGCGGCAACCACTTCGTCCTCGGCGGCGCCACGCCGGCGGACTCCCCCTTCCTGCGCCGCCCCGATCTGCTGCGCAGCCTGATCGGCTACTGGCACAACCACCCGTCGCTGTCCTACCTGTTTTCCGGCCTGTTTATCGGCCCCACCTCGCAGGCGCCGCGTGTGGATGAGGCGCGCAACGACGCGCTGTACGAGCTGGAGATCGCCTTCGCGCAGATGCCCGAGCCGGGTCGCGACTGCCCGCCCTGGCTGGTCGACCGGCTGCTGCGCAACCTGCTGGTGGACGTCACCGGCAATACTCACCGCGCCGAGTTCTGCATCGACAAGCTGTACTCGCCGGATTCGGCCAGCGGCCGCCTCGGCCTGCTCGAGCTGCGCGCCTTCGAGATGCCGCCGCACGCGCAGATGAGCCTGGCCCAGCAACTGCTGCTGCGCGCACTGATCGCGCGCTTCTGGCAGGAGCCCTACCGCCCGGCGAAGCTGGTGCGCTGGGGCACCGAGCTGCACGACCGTTTCCTCCTGCCGCACTTCGTCGAGCAGGACTTCGCCGACGTGCTGCAGGAGCTGGGCAGCTTTGGCTATCGCCTGCGCGGCGAGTGGTTCGCCCCGCATTTCGAGTTCCGTTTCCCCAAGGCCGGCGACTTCGCCGTCAAGGGCATCGAGCTGGAGCTGCGCCAGGCGCTGGAGCCCTGGCACGTGCTGGGCGAGGAGGGCGCCAGCGGCGGCACCGTGCGCTACGTCGACTCGTCGCTGGAGCGCATGCAGGTCAAGCTCGGCGGCATGGCGCCGGATCGCTACGTGCTGACCTGCAACGGCGTGCCGGTGCCGCTGCGGCCCACCGGCAAGGTCGGCGAGTTTGTCGGCGGCGTGCGCTTTCGCGCCTGGCAGCCGGCCAGCTGCCTGCAGCCGACCATCGGCGTGCACGCGCCGCTGGTGTTCGACCTGGTCGACACCTGGATGCAGCGCTCGCTGGGCGGTTGCCAGTACCATGTGGCCCATCCCGGCGGGCGCAACTACGACAGCCTGCCGGTCAACGCCTACGAGGCCGAGAGCCGGCGCCTGGCGCGCTTCTTCCGCCTTGGCCACAGCCCGGGCAAGCGCCCTGTCATGCAGCCGATCGACAATAATGAACTGCCGATGACCCTGGATCTGCGCCGCGCCTGACGTCGACTCCATTCGTGGGCGGGGCTTTAGCCGGAATCGTCGCCGCTAAAGCGCCTCCCACGGAGGGGCATCATCAACCTGCGTCACGCTGCACCGCCCTGCCACTGCCGAGCCTGCCATGCCCGACCTGCTAGCCGACTACCCGCCGCCTGCCGGCGCCTACCACGAACTGCTCGACGCCCAGGGCAAGGTGCGCCCGCACTGGCGCCGGCTGTACGAGCAGCTCTCGCGCAGCCGCCCGGAGCAGCTGGCGCAACGCGAGGCCATGCTGGCGCGGCAGATCCAGGAAAACGGCGTGACCTACAACGTCTACGCCGACCCCGACGGCGCCGACCGCCCCTGGGAGCTGGACCTGCTGCCCAACCTGATCCCGGCCGAGGAGTGGCAGCAGATCGCCGCCGGCGTGGCCCAGCGCGCGACGCTGCTCAACCGCGTGCTGGCCGATATCTACGGCCCGCAGAAGCTGATCGCCGACGGCCTGCTGCCGGCCGAGCTGGTGTTCGGCCACAACAACTTCCTCTGGCCCTGCCAGGGCCTGCAGGTGCCCGGCGGCACCTGGCTGCACCTCTATGCGGTGGACCTGGCGCGTGCGCCGGACGGACGCTGGTGGGTCACCGCCGACCGCACCCAGGCGCCGTCGGGCGCCGGCTATGCGCTGGAGAACCGGCAGATCGTCTCGCGCGCCTTCCCCGAGCTGTACCGCGATCTGCGCGTGCAGTACCTGGCCGGCTTCTTCCGCACCCTGCAGGACAGCCTGGCACGCCAGGCGCCGAGCGGCGGCGAGACGCCGCTGGTGGTGCTGCTGACCCCCGGGCGCTTCAACGAGAGCTATTTCGAGCACCTGTACCTGGCGCGCCAGCTCGGCTACCCGCTGGTCGAGGGCAGCGACCTGACCGTGCGCGACGCCACCCTCTACCTCAAGACCCTGGCCGGCCTGCGCCGGGTGCACGCGGTGCTGCGCCGCCTCGACGACGACTACTGCGACCCGCTGGAGCTGCGCACCGACTCGGCCCTCGGCGTGCCCGGCCTGCTCGAGGCGGTGCGCCGTGGCCGGGTGCTGGTGGCCAATGCCCTGGGCAGCGGCGTGCTGGAGTCGCCCGGCCTGCCGGGCTTTCTGCCCGCCATCAGCGAGCAGCTGCTGGGCGAGGAACTGCTGTTGCCGTCCATCGCCAGCTGGTGGTGCGGCGAGCCGCCGGTGCTGGACGAGGCGCTGGAAAAACTCGAGCAGCTGCTGGTGCGCCCGGCCTTCCCCTCGCAGAGCTTCGCCCCGCTGTTCGGCCGCGATCTGGACGCCGCGCAGCGCGCCGCCCTGGCCGAACGGCTGAAGGCGCGCCCCTACGCCTACGTCGCCCAGGCGCGCGCCCAGCTGTCACAGGCGCCGGTGTGGGACGGCCGCGGCCTGCAGCCGCGCGCCATCGGCATGCGCGTGTTCGCCGTGGCCAGCGCCGAGGGCTACCGGGTGATGCCCGGCGGCCTGACCCGGGTGGCCGCCGACGCCGACGCTGAGGTGGTGTCGATGCAGCGCGGCGGCGCGAGCAAGGACACCTGGGTGCTCGGCGCGCGGCAGAGCGGCGGCGAACCCTGGCAGTGGCTGCGCCCGCTGGGCAGCGCCGACCTGGTGCGCAGCGACCCCTTCCTGCCCTCGCGGGTGGTGGAGAACCTGTTCTGGTTCGGCCGTTACGGCGAGCGTTGCGAGGGCAGCGCGCGCCTGCTGCGCATCCTGCTGGCGCGCTACGTCGACGATGACGACGACCCGCAGGCGCTGCACAGCGCCCTGGCCCTGGCGCAGCAGCTGGGCCTGCTGGCCGAGGCACAGACCGGCGAACTGGAGGCGCGCCTGCTGCAGGCGCTGCTCGGCGCCGACTGGCCGGCCAGCCTGCGCGCCAACCTGCAGCGCCTGCAGTGGGCCGCCGGCAGCGTGCGCGGCAAGCTGTCCCAGGCCAACTGGCAGGCGCTGGTCGAGCTGCAGCGCGAGGCGCAGGCGCTGGAAGGCCAGCCGGCCGACTTCGGCGAGCTGCTGGATTTCCTCAACCGCCTGCTGATGTCGCTGGCGGCGCTGTCCGGCTTCGCCCTCGACGACATGACCCGCGACGACGGCTGGCGCTTTCTCATGCTCGGTCGCTGCATCGAGCGCCTGCAGTTTCTCTGCGACGCCTTCGCCGGCTTCCTGCGCAGCGGCGCCGCCACCGACCAGTCGGCGCTGGAATGGCTGCTGGAGCTGGGCAACAGCAGCATCACCTACCGCACCCGCTACCTGGCATCGGCGCAGCTGATCCCGGTACTCGACCTGCTGCTGCTGGACGAACAGAACCCGCATGCGGTGATCTTCCAGTTGCGCACGCTGCTGCGTTCGCTGCAGCGCCTCGACGAGCGCTTCGAACTGCCGGCGCAGCTGCCGCTGCAGGAACTGGAGGCGCAGCTGGCCGGCTTCGACCTGGCCAGCCTGGAGAACCCCTTGTTCGGTCCCGGCAGCATTCGCGCCGTGCTCGAAGGCCTGGCCGATCTGCTTGCCGCCATCAGCCAGGCCGCCGGCACGGTGTCCGATCAGCTCGGCCTGCGCTTCTTCGTCCACGTCGACGCCAGCCAGCGGACGCAATCCTCATGAGCAGCGCGCTGTACCAGATTCTCCACGACACCCATTACCGCTACTCGGCGCCGGTCTCGCTGGCCCAGCAGCTGGCGCACCTGTGGCCGCGCGACTGCCCCTGGCAGCGCTGCCACGAGCGCGAGCTGCGCATCGCGCCGCAGCCCTGCCAGCGTCGCGACGGCCTCGACGTGTTCGGCAATCCGCTGACCCGCCTGGTGTTCGAGCGCCCGCATCAGGCACTCAGCGTCGGCGCGCGGCTGCGCGTCGAGGTGCTGGCGCGCGCGCCGCTGGAGCTGCACGACTCGCCCGCCTGGGAGGCCGCCTGCGCGGCGCTCAGCTACAGCGGCCAGGCGCTGGCGCCGGCGCTGCTGGAGGCGGCGCGCTACCGTTTCGAGTCGCCCTACGTGCGTCTCAAGCAGGCCTTCGTCGACTACGCCGCCGACTGCTTCGTCGCCGGCCGGCCGCTGCTGCAGGCCGGGCAGGCGCTGATGGAGAAGATCTTCCGCGAGTTCAGCTTCGATGCCGGCGCCACCCAGGTGGCCACCCCGCTGCTGCAGGTGCTGGAGGAGCGCCGCGGCGTGTGCCAGGACTTCGCTCACCTGATGCTCGCCTGCCTGCGCTCGCGCGGCCTGGCGGCGCGCTACGTC
This sequence comes from Pseudomonas sp. PL-6, assembly GCF_054110165.1. Taxonomy (NCBI): domain Bacteria; kingdom Pseudomonadati; phylum Pseudomonadota; class Gammaproteobacteria; order Pseudomonadales; family Pseudomonadaceae; genus Pseudomonas; species Pseudomonas sp. PL-6. The sequence goes on from NZ_CM134189.1 coordinate 671,976, forward strand.
AGCGGCTACCTGCTGACCCAGCCGCCGCCCGGCCAGCCGCGACTGATCGGCGCCGACGCCTCGCACGCCTGGGTGTCGCTGTACTGCCCGCGCCAGGGCTGGGTGGATTTCGACCCGACCAACAACCTGCGTCCGGCGCTGGAGCACATCACCCTGGCCTGGGGGCGCGATTTCGCCGACGTCTCGCCGCTGCGCGGGGTGATCCTCGGCGGCGGCAGCCACGATCCGGAGGTGCAGGTGACGGTACTGCCGCTGGACGCCTGAGAACGACGCGGGCGGCTCTGCCACGGCGCCGGCGCGCCGTTGGTCGGCTGCCTGGCGGCCGGCCGGGGCGCTGCTAGCGTTGAGGGGGTTACCCCTCATCTTGGAGCACCGCCATGGACGAAACCTCGCAACTGGTTAGCGCCGGCACGGAAAAACTCACCGCCCTCTATGACCTGGTCGTGCAATACGGCGCGGCCTTCGCCATCAAGATCCTCTCCGCCATCGCCTTCTGGGTCATCGGCCGCTGGCTGATCGGCGTCGCCGTCGGCCTGGTGCAGAAGGCCCTGAGCCAGCAGAAGGTCGACCCGACCGTGCTGCGCTACGTCGGCAACTTCATCTCGGTGACCCTCAACATCATCCTGGTGATCGGCATCCTCGGTTACTTCGGCGTGCAGACCACCAGCCTGGCGGCGCTGATCGCCGCGGTCGGCCTGGCCATCGGCATGGCCTGGTCGGGGCTGCTGGCCAACCTCGCCGCCGGCGGCTTTATCATCGTCCTGCGGCCGTTCAAGGTCGGCGACTTCATCAGCGCCGGCGGGGTGGTCGGTACGGTCACCGAGATCGGCCTGTTCGTCACCGCGATCAACACCCCGGACAACGTGCTGACCCTGGTCGGCAACAACAAGATCTTCTCCGACAACATCCAGAACTTCACCCACAACCCCTTCCGCCGCGTCGAGCTCAAGGCGCAGCTGTCCGGCGCCGCCGACTGGAAGGCCGCCGCCGCCTTGCTCAAGGAGCGGGTCGGCGCGATCGCCAATGTGCTCGCCGAGCCGGCGGTGGACGTGGAAATCCTCGAGTTCAACCTGGTCGGGCCGGTGCTGGCGGTGCGCCCTTACTGCCACAACGACCATTACTGGCAGGTGTATTTCGACACCAACAAGACCATCAAGGACGCCCTCGGCGAGGGCGGTTTCCCGGCGCCGATGCCGGCGCAGACGGTGATCATGCAGCAGGCCGGCTAGGCCGCGGGGCGCGGCGAGTTGTGCACGGAATCTGTGGGTAAGTCTGTACACAAGTTCTGCAGCAAAGCCGCCGCGCCAGGCGCCATCGGCCCTGCGCGGGGCTGTTCAGCTTTTCGCCAGGGCCGCCCTTGGCAGCCTCGCCCAGGGTAAAACTTCAACGAATCCGAAGACTTGCAAGCAGTGCCGGGAGGCGCGGGCGGGCTGCGCCAGGCGGCTCGCGGTTATCCCCGGAAAGCGTGGAGCAAGCTGTGGATAAGCTTGGGGGAAGTCATGCCAGACGGCGCCGGGCAAGGGCTGCCGGCGCCTGCTCGGCAAATGATCGGTCAGGCCGTTTTGGTCGGCCGTACGGCTTGCCACAGACGCACGCCAAGGCTCGCCAGCGGCAGGGCGAGGAGGCCGGCGAGGATGCCGAGCAGCGCATTGAGCAGGGTCGGGGTCAGCGCGGCGAGCAGCGGGCCGGCCGCGCCCAGCGCGGCGGCGCCCTGCGCCATCTGCTGCACCCAGGCCTCCACCGGCGGCAGGCCGTGGACCAGGATGCCGCCGCCGACCATGAACATAGCGGCGGTGCCCAGGACCGACAGGCTCTTCATCAGCCAGGGCGCCAGGCGCAGGATGCCGCGTCCCAGCGCCTGGGCGGCGTGGCTGGCGCGCTGGCTGAGGTAGAGGCCGGCGTCGTCCAGTTTGACGATGGCGGCGACCAGGCCGTAGACGCCGACGGTCATCAGCACGGCGATGCCGCTGAGCACCGCCACCTGCTTGGCGAAGCTGGCGGCGGCGACGGTGCCGAGGGTGATGGCGATGATCTCGGCGGAGAGGATGAAGTCGGTGCGCACCGCGCCACGGATCTTGTCGCGCTCGAAGGCGACCAGGTCGACCTGCGGGTCGGCCACCGCCTCCAGCAGTTCCTGCTGCTGGGCCTGCGCCTGCGGCTTGTGCAGCAGCTTGTGCGCCAGCTTCTCGCAGCCCTCGTAGCAGAGGAACAGGCCGCCGAACATCAGCAGCGGCACCACCGCCCAGGGCGCGAAGGCGCTGATCAGCAGGGCCGCCGGCACCAGGATCAGCTTGTTCTTGAACGAGCCCTTGGCCACCGCCCAGACCACCGGCAGCTCGCGCTCGGCGCGCACGCCCGTGACCTGCTGGGCATTCAGGGCGAGGTCGTCGCCGAGCACGCCGGCGGTCTTCTTCGCGGCGACCTTGGTCATCACCGCGACGTCGTCGAGTACCGCGGCGATATCGTCGAGCAGGGCGAGCAGGCTGGTTCCGGCCATGGGGCAATCCTTGAGGGGAGGGAATGAGCGGCGCCTATCATCGCGCCAGCGTCGGGTCTTGCCCAGTGCCCGGGCCGTGCCGGCCGTCTCCGACGGCGGTGATCAGTCGAGACGGCCCCCGTCGGTGCTGCCGCTGGCGCCGCAGGCATAGGCGGCGAGGAGGTTGCGTAACAGGCTGTGCAGGGGCATGGCGTTTCTCCCGTGTGCTCCAGGGGTGGATAGGCTGGAGTCTAGACGCGTTCGCCGGCGCCTCCGGTTGATTGTCTGGATGGGGGCGATAGCCGCGCGCTTGCCGTTGGGCTTCGCTGCGCTCAGCGCCAGCCGACGGTAGGGGAGGCCGTAGGTTGGGCTGAGGAGCCCGCGACGAAGCCCAACGAAGCCAGCCTACAACAGCTCGGCCAGGGTCATCCCGGACAGCCCGAGCAGGGCCAGGCCGCAGGCCAGGTAGGTGAGGCGGTGCCAGAGCCGCGAGGCGGCGCGGCGGAACCAGTCCACCAGGCCGGCGCAGATGAAGCACCAGAGCAGTGAAGAAACCATGAAGCCGGCGAAGAATACCGCCAGGTGCGTCGGCGTTGGCTGGGCAACGCCGATGGCAGCCATCGCCCCGCCCATGGCGGCCCAGTAGACGATGTTCTGAGGGTTGGTCAGCGACAGCGTAGCGCCCGCAGCGAATGCGCTACCGGCGGCGACCTGACCATCGTCGCTGGGTTGCGTCGGGCGATGGGCGTCGCGCAGTGACTGATAACCGAGCCAGGCCAGGTAGAGCGCGCTGGCCAGCGTCAGCGGATAGCGAATCTGCGCGCTGTCGAGCAGCAGAGCCAGGCCGGTCAGGCCCAGGGCGGCCCAGGTGGCATCGCCCACAAGCGAGCCGATCTGCACCAGCAGGGCCGGGCGGTAGCCGTCGCGCAGGCCGCGCCGCAGGGTTTCGCTGAACACCGCGCCGGGCGCGGCGTTGAACACGAAGCCGAGGAGCATGGCGGCGAGAAAGAAGCTGAACATGACGAATCCTTGCGAAGGGAGGCTTGCTGGTGTTTAGCAGATGGCGTGCCAGGCCATCGTAAAAAAGTTTTCCACGGCTGCTGTGGGCATTTCTGTGGATAAGCTGAGGGTGGTGGCCCGACGAGCCGATTCTGCGCCCTCTGCAGGCTGTCGGTGGAATTTTGAGCAGGAGGGTTTTTCCTTTGTGCACAACCACTTGACAGTGATTGGGGAATATAGCGGGGTGGTCGCGCAGTTGTCCCCGGGTTCTGTGGGACGATCTGTGGATAAGCTCTGTGCGCTTGTTTGCAGACCAAGGATAGCGCTGCTTGCAGGGCGTTGTACGGTTTTTGAGCGGCGCTGCCGGTCGCTCGCAAGCGCCCGGGTAACGCGGGTTTTGTCCAGTCCTTTCCACAGCGCTCGAGTGCGTCGGCGCAGTTATCCCGGGAAACTGTGGAGGTTTCTGTGAATAAGCTGCGGGCGGCTGTCGCCAGCCCGCCAGGGCCGCGGGGTGGCATGGCCTGGCGAATAAATCGCCAGGCCGGCTGCGCCCGATGGGCGGCGCCGCTTGGGAGGGGGCGCCTCAGTCGGGCAACGCGCCGAGCTGGGTGGAGCGGCCCAGCAGCTGCAGGGCGCGATCCGGGTAGTCGGTGATCAGGCCGCCGGCGCCCATCTCCAGCAGGCGACGCATGGCCGGCTGTTCGTTGATGGTCCACAGCTGCACGTGCAGGCCGCGGCTCTGGGCGTTGCGCAGCAGGCGCGGGGTGGCCAGGGTCAGGCCGCTGTGCCGCTGGGGAATCTGCAGGGCCTGGTAGGACGGCGACAGCAGGTCGCTCAGGCCCAGCCAGTTGAGCGCCAGCAGCAGGCGTACCGAGACCGGCCCGGCGGAGGTGGCCACCTCCGGGCAGACCTCGCGAAAGCGCTTGAGGCTGCGTTCGTGGAAGCTGCCGACTATCACCCGGTCGAGCTGGTCGTAGCTGGCGAGGGTCTCGCACAGCAGGGCTTCCATGCCGACGTCCGCCACCTTGATCTCGACCACCTTGGGCACCAGCGGGAAGCGTTCCAGCACCTCTGCGAAACTGGCGATGCGCGTGCCCTGGCCGCGGTAGGGATGGCTCTGGCCGCCGTCGGCGCTCCAGTGGTAGCCGGCGTCCAGGGCCTGCAGCTCGGCCAGGCTGTAGTGGGCGACCGGGCCCTGGCCATTGGTGGTGCGCTCCAGGGTGTCGTCGTGGATCACCACCAGTTCGGCGTCCTGGCTCAGGTGCAGGTCCATCTCCAGCATGTCGACGCCCAGGGCCACGGCGCGCTCGAAGGCGAACAGGGTGTTCTCCGGCCACAGTCCCTTGCCGCCGCGGTGGGCGATCACCAGCGGGCGCTGGCCGAGGTCGGCGAGCACCTCGGGCACGGCGGCCGGGCGGCTGGTCAGCGCCAGCACCAGCAGCGCCACGGCGAGCAGTAGCAGGGGGGCGAGCAGGAAGCGGGCGAAGCGCAACATGGGCTGGGGTCTCGAAACCGGTTCAGGGCTTTGTGCCCCAGCGGCGGGGGTGTTGGCAAGTGCAGGAGGGCGAAGCCGGGAGCGCCGTCCCCTCTCCCCGCGGGCAGAGGGGGCTCGCTAGCCCGGATGCAATCCGGGAGCTGTTTCGGGCGAGCTGTGCTCAGCTTGCCAGCAGCCACACTCCGGCCAGTGCCGAGGCGGCGCCGGTCAGGCGCACCAGCGGCGCGGCAGCCTGCGGCAGCAGGCGCACCAGGGCGTAGCCGCAGCCGTGCAGGGCGGCGGTGGCGACGACGAAGCCGGCAGCGTAGCCGAACGGGCTGGCCAGCGCCGGCAGCTCCAGGCCGTGGGCGACGCCGTGGGTCAGGGCGAACAGGGCGGTGAGGGCGATGGACAGGGCCATCGGCAGGCGCACGGCCACCGCCACCAGCAGGCCGAAGGCCAGTACCGAGCCGGCGATGCCGGTTTCCATCAGCGGGATGGTCACGCCGGCAAAACCGAGCAGGCCGCCGAACAGCATGCTGGCGACGAAGGTGGCCGGCAGCGCCCAGCGCGCCGCACCGCTCTGCTGCGCGGCCCACAGACCGACGGCGAGCATTGCCAGGAGGTGATCGAGGCCCAGCAGCGGGTGCGCCAGGCCGGCCAGCACGCCGGAGTGGTCGTGGCCGGCGTGGGCGAAGGCCAGGCCCGGGGTGCAGAACAGGGCGAGGGCATAGAGGGTTTTGCGCAGATTCATGTGGATCTCCTTGAGGTGGAATCAGGTCGCCGTGAGCATGCCCTGGCGTTCGATAAAGGCGATGATCTCGTCGAGGCCCTGGCCGATTTTCTGGTTGCTGAAGACGAAGGGCTTGTCGCCGCGCATCTTCAGGGTGTCGCGCTGCATCACCTCCAGCGAGGCGCCGACCAGCGGCGCCAGGTCGACCTTGTTGATCACCAAGAGGTCGGATTTGCAGATGCCCGGGCCGCCCTTGCGCGGCAGCTTGTCGCCGGCGGAGACGTCGATCACGTACAGGGTCAGGTCGGACAGCTCGGGGCTGAAGGTGGCCGAGAGGTTGTCGCCGCCGGATTCGACGATGATCAGGTCGAGGCCGGGGAAACGCCGGTTGAGCTGCTCCACCGCCTCCAGGTTGATCGAGGCGTCCTCGCGGATCGCCGTGTGCGGGCAGCCGCCGGTTTCCACGCCGATGATGCGCTCGGGCTCCAGGGCCTCGTTGCGCACCAGGAACTGGGCGTCTTCCTGGGTGTAGATGTCGTTGGTGACCACGGCGATGTTGTAGCGCTCGCGCAGGGCACGGCACAGGGCCAGGGTCAGGGCGGTCTTGCCGGAACCGACCGGGCCGCCGATGCCGACGCGCAGGGGTTGGCTGTTCATCTGTTGTTCCTCGTCAGGAGCGGAAGAGACGCGAGTACTGGCGTTCGTGCGCCATGCTCGCCAGGGCCAGGCCGAAGGCGGCACTGCCCCAGTGTTCGGGGGTTAGGGTTTCGGCCTGGCGCTGCGCCGCCTCGAGCTGCGGCAGCAGGTGGCTGGTCAGGCGCTGAGCGGCCTGCTGGCCCAGCGGCAGGGTCTTCATCAGCACCGCCAGCTGGTTCTCCAGCCAGCCCCAGAGCCAGGCGGCCAGGGCCTCGTCGGGGGCGATGCGCCAGGCACGCGCGGCCAGCGCCCAGGCCAGGGCCAGGCCCGGCTCGCGCTGCCCGGTGAGAAAGGCGCGCGCCGCGTCGTCCAGCTCCGGCAGGCCGTCGAGCAGTTGCCGCAGCGAATAGCCCATCTGCCGGCTTTCCAGCGCCAGTTCGCGGGTTTCGCGGCTGGCGCGGTGCCGCTCGGCCAGTGCCTGCAGCTGCGCCCAGTCGCCGTCCTGCGCGGCTTGGCAGTGGGCCAGCAGCAGCGGCGCCTCGAAGCGGGCGAGGTTAAGCGCGAGCTGATCGGCCAGCCAGCGTTCGGCGCCATCGGCATCGGTGATCAGGCCACTGTCCACCGCCCATTCCAGGCCCTGGGAGTAGCTGTAGCCGCCGATCGGCAGCTGCGGGCTGGCCAGGCGCAGCAGGGCCCAGGCCGGGTTCATGGCGCAACCTTGGTGCGCACGGCGCACCCCAGGCGAAATGACGCGTTCGGGGTCACGTGCGCACCCCGAACTGGTGCAGGCGTGGGCCGTAGTTGAACTCGGCGTCGCCCTGGTGCGAATGATGGTGGCCGCCGCCATAGGCGCCCTGTTCCGGCTGGTAGGGCGCCTCCACGGCTTCGACCGTTGCGCCGAGCTGTTCGAGCATGGCCCTGAGCACGTAGTCGTCGGGCAGGCGCAGCCAGCCGTCGCCCAGTTGCAGGGCGACGTGGCGGTTGCCCAGGTGATAGGCGGCGCGCATCAGCTCGAAGGGGCTGGCGCAGGTCACGTGCAGCAGCGGCTCGGGCCTGGCCCGCACGCGCACCACGCGGCCGTCCTCGGCCTGCAGGCAGTCGCCGTCGGCCAGCGCCGGCTGGCCGCGTTCGAGAAACAGGCCGACCTCCTCGCCCGCGGTGGTGAAGCAGCGCAGACGGCTCTTGCTGCGCGCCTCGAAGCTCAGCTGCAGTTCGGCATCGGGGGCCTGCTGCGGCGCGATTCGGCGGTGGATCACCAGCATATGCATCGATTCCGGAAAGGGGATGCCCGGAAATAGTGCAAGGGCCTTGCCAAGGCGCCGCCAGGCCGCATTGCTGTGGGTTGTGGATAACTTGGCGAGGCAGTCAGGTTTTATTTGGTGCATGCCGGTCTTGGCGTGCACCTTGGTGGTGCGCTCAGCCGGCGGGTTTGCCCAGACCCTGCCAGTGCTTGCCGCCGATCATCACGAAGCGCAGTTGCTGGATGATCTTGGCTTCGGCGCTGAGGTGCGCCGGCAGGTTGTCCGCCGGCGGGTCGATGAGTTCCGGCAGGGTGGCGAACACGGTTTTCACCACCAGGTCGGAGACCACCTCGCGCGCTGCGTCGTCGAGGTGCGGCATGCGGTTCATCAGCTTGAGGTCGGCGGCCAGGTCGCCGGTGATGCGCTCGCGCAGCGCGGCGATGGCCTGGCGCACCGGCTGCGAGCCGCCGTACTGCTCGCGGGCGAGGAACAGGAACTGGGCGCGGTTGGCCGTCACCTCGGCGAGGAAGATGCGCACCGAGGCGTCGATCATCCCGCGTACCTCGAACTCGTGGCGGCGCACGCGGCGAATGGCGGCGCGGAAGGTCTCGCCGACCTCCGCCACCAGGGCCAGGCCGAGCTCGTCCATGTCGGCGAAGTGGCGGTAGAAACCGGTGGGCACTATGCCGGCGACCCGGGTGACTTCGCGCAGGCTCAGGCTGCCGAAACCACGCCCGCTCTCCATCAGGCTCAGGGCGGCGTCCATCAGGGCCTGGCGGGTCTGCTGCTTCTGTTCGGCGCGTGGCGTCATGCGGAGTCTGGGTCGGTGAGCGATGCCGCACTCTAGCAAATGCGCGTGGCGAGCGTCGAACCAGGATGGTGCGGGCGTTTAAGTGTACAAGTGTTGACTGAACTGGGCGGCGTCTGACAGCCTTGTGTGCAACTGTTTACTGGAACTGCGTCGATGGCCCTGATTCCCCTGTCCCTGGCGCGCCGCCTGGCCCGCCCGCTGCAGCCGTTGCGCGCGCTGTGCGCCGGCGGCTGGCTGCGCGAGGCGGACGTCGACTGCTGGCTGCGCCTGCTGCACCCGGCGCTGCGCCTGAACCGGGTGTGCGCCCGGGTCGAGGCGCGCCAGTGGGTCGCCGACGACATGCTCGCCCTGCGCCTGCGCTGCAACGGCAACGCCCGCGGCTGGCGCGTCGGCCAGCATGTGCAGCTGTACCTGGCGCAGGACGGCGTGCGCCATGGGCGCAGCTACAGCCTGACAGCGGTGGCGGCGGACGGGCGTGTCGAGCTGGCGATCAAGCGTCAGCCGGGCGGACGCCTGTCCAGCCTGTTGCTGGAGCGCGTCGAGGTCGGCCAGGTGGTGGAGCTGGGCGCGGCCTTTGGCGAGATGCGCTGGCCGGCGGATGGCCGGCCGGTGCTGCTGCTGGCCGCCGGCAGCGGCATCACGCCGCTGCTCGGGCTGCTGCGCGAGGCGCTGGCGCGCGGCTACGCCGCCCCGGTGACGCTGCTGCACCAGGTGCGCCGCCGCGCCCAGCGCGCCTTCGTCGACGAGCTGCAGGCGCTGGCCGCCCGCCACCCGAATCTGCAGCTGCGCTGGGCGCTTAGCGGCGAGCCGGCGCTGCCGGGGGAGTTCGCCGGTCGACTGAGCGATGAGCGCCTGGCCGAGCTGCCCGGCGAGCATCTGCTGGTCTGCGGGCCGCGTGGCTTCGTCGAGCAGGCGCAGGCCGGGTGGCAGGCGGCGGGGCGCGGCGCCAGCCTGCAGTGGGAAAGCTTCAGTCCGCCGGCGCCGCTCGACGGCACCGGCACGGTGCGCCTGGGCTTTGCCCGCAGTCGTCAGCAGGCCGCCGGCAACACTGGCCAGAGCCTGCTGGAGCAGGCCGAGGCCAACGGCCTGCGGCCGGCCCATGGCTGCCGCCAGGGCATCTGCGCCAGTTGCACCTGCACCCTGCTCGCCGGCGCGGTGCGCGACCTGCGCAGCGGCGCGCTGTTCGCCGAGCCGGGGCAGCCCATTCGTCTATGCATCAGCGCCCCCCATGGGGATGTGGAGATCGACCTGTGAACAACCGCCCCGACCGCGAGCTGAGTCCGGCCGAGCTGCAGGCCTTCGGCGCCGAACTGGACGCCCTGCGCCGGCGTACCCTGGACGATCTGGGCGAGGCGGATGCGCGCTATATCCGCCGGGTGCGCGGCGCCGTGCGCCTGTGCTGCTGGAGCGGGCGCGCGCTGCTGATGTTCGGCTGGTTTCCGCCGACCTGGCTGCTCGGCAGCCTGCTGCTGGGCCTGGGCAAGATCCTCGAGAACATGGAGCTGGGCCACAACGTCATGCACGGCCAGTACGACTGGATGAACGACCCGGAATTCGCCGGTCGCCAGTACGAGTGGGACATAGTCGGCCCGGCCGATTTCTGGCGGCACACTCATAATCACGTCCATCACACTTACACCAATGTGCTGGGCATGGACGACGATGTCGGTTACGGCGTGGTGCGGCTGTTTCCCGAGCAGCGCTGGAAGCCCTTCTACCGCTGGCAGCCGCTGTGGGTGACGATCCAGGCGCTGCTGTTCCAGTACGCCGTGGCCATCCAGCATCTGCGCCTGGACCAACTGCTCAAGGGCCGTATCGGCCAGGACGAGGTGCGCCCGCTGGCGCGCCGCTTCGGCGCCAAGCTGGCGCGCCAGTGGGGCAAGGACTACCTGGCGTTTCCGCTGCTGGCCTTGCTGCTCGGCGCCAATGCCCTGGCCGTGCTGGCGGGCAATCTGCTGGCCAACCTGCTGCGCAACCTGTGGACCTTCCTGGTGATCTTCTGCGGCCACTTCACCGAGCAGGCGGCGGTGTTTGCGCCGGCAGTGCTGCAGGGCGAGACGCGTGGCCACTGGTACCTGCGCCAGCTGCGCGGCTCGAGCAACCTGAGCGGCGGGCCGCTGCTGCACATTCTCACCGGCAACCTCAGCCACCAGATCGAGCACCACCTGTTCCCCGACCTGCCGGCGCGGCGCTATGCCGAACTGGCGCGCGAGGTGCGCCAGATCGCCGCGCGCTACGGCCAGCATTACAACTGCGGCAGCCTGTGGGCTCAGTTCGGAACCGTGCTGCGGCGCATCTGGATCTACCGTTTGCCCGCTGCAGGAAGGGCGTGACTCGCCATTTGCACGCGTGGCTCGCGCGAAAGGGCATAAAAAAGCCCGGCATGCGCCGGGCTTGGGGATGTTGCGATAGGGCTCAGGCCGTGCGCCCGCGTTGCTCGATCAGACGATCGGCGCCGCCTTCGGCCAACTGCACGCGTTGGGCGCCCGGGGTGCGCTCGTAGCCGCCTTCTACCAGCTGGATGCGCTGGCTGCCGGGGGTGCGGTCGGAGCCGTCCTCGGCCAGCTGGATGCGCTGGCTGCCGGGGATGCGGTTGGAGCCGTCTTCGGCCAGTTGGATACGTTGTGCGCCCGGCGTGCGCTCGGCACCGTTCTCGGCCAGCGGCGCGACGGGTTGCTGTTGCACTTGGCTGTCCTTGGCTTCGCCCACCAGAGGGAAGGGCGCGCTGCTCGGCGCGGCGAAAACGCTGGTGGTCAGCAGGCTAAGGGCCAGGGCGGCGAGGGTCAGTTGGCTTTTCATGTCGATGTCTCCGTAGGGAGTGATAAGTGACTTCGGGGCCAATTGTTCGGGACATGCGCGCAGATAAGAACTTGACTGGCCTGATAGTGACCATCGACCCTGTTGATGCAGGCTGCAAAGGCTCTGCAACGCGGCTTTCAGCTCGTGTCCAAGGCACCGTCCGGAGGTTTTGCGGGGTGTTCGGCGCGCGCTCGCCGGGTCGCATCGGCGGCCTGCCGCGCGTATGCTTGGCGCCCCTTGCGCGGGCCGCTTCCGGTAGACGCGATTTTCTGGAGGCAGGTGCACCCATGCTCGCGGTACAGGCGATACTGCCGATCTTCGCCCTGATCGTTCTCGGCTATCTGTTGGGCTGGCGCCAGTGGCTCACCAGCGAGTCGGCGGCCGGGTTGGCCAATATCACCTTCAAGCTGTTCATGCCGACGCTGCTGTTCGCCGGCATCGCCAAGGCGTCGCTGGCCGAGGGCCTGTCGCCGATGCTGCTGCTGGCCTACTACCTGCCGGTGCTGCTGGTGTTCGCCGCGGTCAACGCACTGGCCCACTGGCGCCGCGGCACGGCGTCGCCGCTGGGGCTGGTGGCGGCCTTCTCCAACAACGTGCTGGTGGGCATCCCGCTGATCGCCAGCCTGATGGGCAACGACGGTCTGCTCTACGTCTTCGCCATCCTGGTGTTCCACAGCCTTACGCTGTTTTCCCTGCACAGCTTCTACGCCGCCTTCGGCAGTCAGGAGCGGGTCGACGGCCGCGCGCTGCTGAACAACCTGGCCAACCCGATGATCATCGGCCTGGCGCTCGGCGCCTTGCTCAACCTGTCCGGGCTGGTGGTGCCGGAGAGCCTGTGGCGGGCGGTGACCTGGCTGGGCCAGGCCGCCTTGCCCTGCGCGCTGATCGTGCTCGGCGCCAGCCTGTCGCGCTACCGCTTGCGCCCCACCGGCGAGGCCTGGGGCGTGGCGCTGGCCAAGCTGGCGCTGTTCCCGGCGCTGGTCTGGTGGCTCAGCGGCCAGCTGCCGGGGCTGAACGACACGGCGCGCACGGTGCTGGTGCTGCTCGCCGCCTGCCCCAGCGGGGTCAACGTGATGGCCTTTGCCCGCAACGCCGAGGACAGCCGCAGCGTCAGCGCGGCGATTTCGCTGTCGACCCTGCTGGCGGCGATCAGCTTGCCGCTGTGGATGCTGGCGGTGGGCTTCTGATAACCGGCGGCTGTGTGCCGATCATGGCCAGATGCCCCCGGAATAGGAACCGGCGCGCACCGCCTCGGTGCTCGCCGCCTTCCTGGCGCGCTGAGGCTCTAGCCCGGTAGTTTTCAAGCCGTTGATTTTGTTCGAGGAAGGGCGCGGCCAGGGTGGCTGGCGCGTTTCCTGCTATGGCCAGGCGGGGCGGTTGGCTTTGGCGAATCTTCGTCTAGGCTGACGAGATAACGAACAAAAAAGCAGGAAACTGCATGCGCAAGGGCATTCGAGCTTTCGTCCGGGTCGTGGACGCATTCAACCGGAGGGTCGGGCGTTTCGCCATGTACCTGATCTTCGCCATGCTGGCGGTGCTGCTGTATTCCTCGATCAGCAAGACCTTCTTCACCCCCTCGATCTGGACCCTGGAAAGCGCCCAGTTCCTCATGGTCGCCTACTTCCTGCTCGGCGGCGCCTACTCGATGCAGCTCGACGCCCACGTACGCATGGACCTGGCCTACAGCCACTGGTCGCCGCGCACCCGCGCCGTGGTCGATGCGATCACCGTGTTCATGCTGATCTTCTACCTGGTGCTGCTGCTGATCGGCGGCATCTCCTCCACCGAATACGCCCTGGAATACCAGGAAACCAGCTACTCGGCCTGGTCGCCCTATATGGCGCCGATCAAACTGGTGATGTGCTTCGGCATCTTGCTGATGTTGCTGCAGGCCATCGCCACCTTCTTCAAGGACCTCTACGCGGCCCGCGGGGAGACGCTGTGATGAGCTACGAGCTGATCGCACTGCTGATGTTCTCCTCGATGATGCTACTGCTGCTCACCGGCAAGCGCGTGTTCGGCGCCATCGGCTTCGTCGCCGCCGCCGCGGCGCTGCTGCTGTGGGGCGACGGCGGCTCGGAGATGGCCTTCAGCGCGGCGATGAAACTGATGAAGTGGTACCCGCTGCTGACCCTGCCGATGTTCGTGTTCATGGGCTACATGCTCTCCGAGTCCGGCCTGGCCGAAGACCTGTACAAGATGTTCCACGTGTGGATGGGGCCGCTGCCGGGCGGGCTGGCCATCGGCACCATCGGCCTGATGGTGGTGATCTCGGCGATGAACGGGCTGAGCGTGGCCGGCATGGCCATCGGCGCCAGCATCGCCCTGCCCGAGCTGCTGCGCCGCGGCTACGACAAGATCATGGTCACCGGGGTGATCCAGGCCGGCAGCTCGCTGGGCATCCTCATTCCGCCCAGCGTGGTGCTGGTGCTGTACGGCATGATCGCCCGTCAGCCGGTCGGCCAGCTATGGCTGGCCGGGGCCATTCCCGGCCTGCTGATGGCGTGCCTGTTCGTGCTCTATATCGTCGTGCGCTGCCGTCTGCAGCCACAGCTCGGCCCGCCCTTGGCCGAGGCCGAGCGGCTGCAGGTCAGCCGCCGGGAAAAGCTGTTGCTGCTGCGCGCCGGGCTGGCGCCACTGTTCATCTTCTTCGCCATGACCGGGCTGTTCCTGCTGGGCTACACCAGCCTGGTGGAAAGCTCCGCGGTGGGCGCCGCCGCGGCCATGCTGATGGCGCTGGTCAAGCGCCGGCTGAACCGCCAGGTGCTGGAGGAGACGCTGCGCAAGACCCTGGCCATCAGCTGCATGTTCATGTGGATCATCCTCGCCGCGCTGTGTTTCGGCGCGGTGTTCGACGGCCTCGGCGCGGTGCGGGCGATCGAGACCTTCTTCGTCGACAGCCTGCACCTGGGGCCCTGGCAGATCCTCATCATGATGCAGCTGTCGTTCATCATCATGGGCATGTTCCTCGACGACACTGCCATGCTGGTCATAGTCGCGCCGCTCTACATCCCGCTGGTCGGCGCGCTGGGCTTCGATCTGGTGTGGTACGGCGTGCTCTACACCATCACCTGCCAGATCGCCTACATGACCCCGCCGTTCGGCTACAACCTGTTCCTCATGCGCGCCATGGCCCCGCCCGAGGTGAGCCTGCGCGACATCTACGTCTCGGTCACCCCCTTCGTGCTGGTGATGGTCCTGACCCTGATCCTGGTGATGGTTTTCCCGCAGCTGGCGCTGTGGTTGCCGCAGCTGCACTACGGCGGCTGAGCTTCGGAAATCGGCGCGCCTGGCGCGCCAGCAGTCGAGCCGGCGCCTGCCGGTCACTGGCAAGGCCGCTGCGGCTGCGGCGGCAATGAGCGGTTGTATTGCATCTGCATCGACACTATAGGAGAGAACAGCATGAGTACGAGACGCGATTTCCTGAAAACCGCCGCGGTCGGCACCGCCGCCCTGGGTTCGGCGCACATCTACGCGCAGGAGCCGAAGAAGATCACCTGGCGCCTGCAGACCTACGCCGGCCCGGCGCTGGCCGAGCACGTGATCAAGCCGTCGATCGACGCCTTCAACAAGGCCGCCAACGGCCAGATGGAGATCCAGCTGTACTTCGCTGACCAGCTGGTACCCACCGGCGAGCTGTTCCGCGCCATGCAGCGCGGCACCATCGACGCGGTGCAGAGCGATGACGACTCCATCGCCGCGCCGGTGGACGTCTCGGTGTTCGGCGGCTACTTCCCCTTCGCCACCCGCTACAGCCTCGACGTGCCGGTGCTGTTCGAGCAGTACGGCCTCAACGACATCTGGGCCGAGGCCTACGGCGAGGTCAAGGGCGTCACCTGGCTCGGCGCCGGCGCCTGGGACCCCTGCCACTTCGCCACGGTGCAGCCGATCACCAAGCTCGACGACCTCAAGGGCAAGCGCATCTTCACCTTCCCCACCGCCGGCAAGTTCCTCGCCCGCTTCGGCGTGATCCCGGTGACCCTGCCCTGGGAAGATGTCGAGGTGGCGGTGCAGACCGGCGAGCTGGACGGCATCGCCTGGTCCGGCATCACCGAGGACTACACCGTCGGCTGGGCCAACGTCACCAAGTACTTCCTCACCAACAACATCTCCGGCGCCTGGATCGGTTCCTACTTCGCCAACTCGGACAAGTGGGCCGAGGTGCCCGAACACCTCAAGACCCTGTTCAAGCTGTGCATGGACAGCTCCAACTACTACCGCCAGCACTGGTACTGGGGCGGCGAGGCGCAACTGCGCGTCGAAGGCGGCAAGCTGCAGCTGACCTCCATCCCGGCCGAGGAATGGGCCACGGTGGAGGCCGAGGCGCTGAAGTTCTGGGACGAGATCGCCAAGACCAGCCCGCGCTGCGCCAAGGTGGTGGACATCTTCAAGAAGTACAACGCGCTGATGGCCAAGGCGGGGGCGCCTTATCGCGGTTGAATCCGGCGGCTCGTCAGGTGAGGCCATGCGCCCGTGCCGCGAGGTACGGGCGCGGTTTTTTATGGCGATGACCGCTGCCATCGACGCCTGTGCCGCGGGCTGTCCGTAGTTTCTGGCCTGCCTTGTCGTCCTCGCGCTGCGGTCGTCCGGTAGGGAACTGATTGGCACTATGCGCTTCAAAGTGAACGCTCGCACGATGCGAGCAAAAGTTCTGCGCTAGCATTCGACTCTCTCCATACAAGGACGTATCCCATGACCAAGCCGGCGTCGCGCCTGAGTGATCTCAACGCCTGCCCATTGCCCGGGCACGGCACCAATCCCACCACCAGTGGCTCTCCTGACGTGCTGTTCAACGGTTTGCCCGCCTTGCGGGTCGGCGATGGCACCGCCTGCGGCGACGCGGTTACGGAAGGGATCGGCAGCATCCTGATCAATGGTAAGGCCGTTGCCTTCCTCGGTAGCGCCACCAGCCACGGTGGAGTGATCGTCACCGGTTCGGGCGATGTGCTGGTGGGCACCGAAGTGGGGGCCGCGCCTTTCACGCCGCCGCAAATCCTGCCCCGTCACAGCGAGCAGTATCAGCTGTTCGACGAGCACAGCGGGCAGCCGGTGGAGGGCATGCTGTATTGCGTGGAGTGCGCCGATGGTCAGCGCCTGGTCGGCTACACCAATGCCTATGGCAATACCCCGCGCGTCTTTACCGAGCAACCCGCCTCGGTGGTGGTGCGCTGGGGGCGGGAGGCCGCCGGCTATCTCGATGCCCTGGGCATCGGTTACTGAGAGGTCGGGGCTATGACTCAGCAGCAGCGCATTCAGGGCAACACCACCGAGCAGCATGGCACGACCCGCGTTCCGGTCTCCTTGCAGCAGGACCACATCACGGTGGTCGGCGCCTCGCATATGACCCTGATGGAGCGAATGCGTGGTCAGAAGGGCAACAAGATGCGCTTCATCAATCAGGGCATACGGCAAATCCGCCTTTATCCCGAAGCCACGCCCAATCACTCCACCCAGCGCATCTTCCTGATCTTTATCGAGGACTACGAGCGGCGACTGCTCGACCGGGTGAAAAGAGTAGTTGAGACGCGCTATGGCGCTCGCTACCAGGAACTGGACTCCATCTCCCATCTGCTCGACTTCATCAACCTGCGCATCTCCAAGCAGCGCCACATCAAGCAAATGGACTTCTTCTCCCATGGCCTGGTAGGTAGCGTCGAGTTCGGCTACGAGCTGGATAAAGTCGATAGCTACCGGCTGCGCGATGCCCAGGCGAACATGCTCAAACCCGAGGCCTTCGAATTCGGGGCCAAGATCTATTCCTACGCCTGCCGTACCGGCCTGGGCATCGACGCTCACCTGCGCGTGGCAGCGGGTGAAGACCCCCAGTACGACAAGAGCCTGGCGCAACTTATCGCCAATGCCAGCAAAACGACGGTCTGGGCCTATCCCCGGCGCAGTAACTACGACCAGACCTACGGCAACGCCAACGATCGTGCGGCCATCGCCGGGGCCCGGCAGCGGATCCAGGCAGATAGGGAGGCCCAGGAGCGGTACATGCAACAGCGGAGGGCATATCGCCAGCGGTTGAGTGCATATCGTGCCACTCAAGGTAGCCAGAGTGCCCAGCTCCCCGATGAACACGAGCCTACTCCCCCGATCGCGACGGCTACAGCACAAGACAAGAAGCTGCTGTTGCATGCGGACAGTCGTGACGAAAATGAGCGGACCATTGGCTATCCGCTGGATGAGGAGGGGGCGGTGCGTGGCGTTCGCGCCGGGGATACGCCCGAAGGAGTACCGGCCTCACTTCTCGAATACAAGCCCAAATAAAATGTTCGCCCATCGAACCTTATGGATTACCGCCGTCCTGTTGTTGGGCCTAGGCCTGACAGGGCTGCACCTGAACGCAGAGGATCGCGCCATGCCCGCGAAAGTGATGATGTATTACGGCCCTTCGGACAACGAAGACATGTTCGATGCCACACGCTGGTTTGCTGGCGGCCAGTACCGATCGCGACCGGGCTTCGAGGACTATCCGCTCACCATGTTGCGTACCCGGCCGGCCCCTTTCACTCTGGATCAGATCGAGGATTTCCCTGTCATTGCTGCGATGGCGCTGCATGAACATTATCCGGACGCCGATTATCACAAGCTGCTCGATTCCGAGCCGGATCTCAGCGGCCGCGTGCGTTACGCCTACAGCGCTTTTGCCGAACCGGATCAGCCGCTGGACTACTACTACCTCTATGTAGAGCTGGATAACACCCGCTATGTGGTGACCTTCGACCGCGACGGTCAGAGCGGCGCGTTGCGCAAAACCACCTATCGAGCCGAGGCCATCATCGGCGAGTACGCCTCACAGGCCGAGCACCGTAAGGTCTTCGAGGAGATCGAAGCGCAGGAGAGGCGCGTGGGGCAGCGTGGCTGAGAAGAGGCTCTTTTTCCGCTAGGGAGTCATTGCGAGAAAGGATGTATGCAATGAAGCGTTCCGTAATGCTGGGCCTAATCCTGGTAGCGCTACTGCTGGGCTACACCAAGGTGATGGCGGGTATTGGTTCGGGAACCGCTCCCGATCTCGCGCTGCCGGACCAGCAGGCCGACCTGATCACCGTCGACAAACGGCAACGACGCATGGCGCTTTGGCGCCAGGGTGAGTTGCTGGCCGAGTACCGCATCGCGCTGGGCGGTGCAGGTGACGAGGGGCACAAGCAGCGCGAAGGCGACCAGCGCACGCCCGAGGGGCGCTACCTGATCGACTGGCGCAACCCCAAGTCGATGGCCCATCTCAGTCTGCATATCTCCTATCCCAACCCGCAGGACGAAGCCCGTGCCCGCGCCGGTGACTATGCCCCCGGTGGCAATATCATGATTCACGGTCTGCCCAATGGCTGGGGCTGGCTCGGACCGCTGCACCACTTGTGGGACTGGACCGACGGCTGCATCGCGGTGACCGATGCCGAGATGCGGCAGGTCTGGGCATTGGTGCCCAATGGCACGCCTATCGAAATCCGCCGCTGAAGCGCGGGCGGCGGTGTCGGCGGCGGATTTCGATAGGCGGGGGGGGAACCGCTATACACCGCTGGCAACCGAAGAGTGGTGCGCGCGGGCCCCCCTCGAACCGCAACCTTTGCGCCGGGCCCACGGATTTTTCCGCCGCATACCTGCCAGCCCGGCAATCCTGTACCACACTCAATGGGCCTGAAACGGACGCTGTGATAGGCGTCGCGCTGTGCCCATGCGCCGTCGGCCCTGCCAGGCCGGTCATGGCTGCCCAGCCGTGCGCCCAGCCCGCCCGCCATAACAACAAGACACGGGGGTTAGCATGTTCAAACCACGGGATGTAAAGACCCTGGGCGATGCCCGGCGCATCGTCGAGGAGCGTGGCCTGAGCCACGTGAAAGTCGGCCTTTTCGACAACGATGGGGTGATGCGCGGCAAGTACATGAGCCGCAGCAAGTTCTTCTCTGCCCTGGAGCACGGCTTCGCCTTCTGCGACGTGGTGCTCGGCTGGGACGTCAAGGACCAGCTCTACGACAACGCCCAGTACACCGGCTGGCACACCGGCTACCCCGACGCGCCGGTGCGCATCCTGCCGCACACCTGCCGTGAGATTCCCTTCGAGAACGGCATGCTGCTGTTTCTCGCCGAATTCGACCAGCAGGCCGAGGCGGTGTGCCCGCGCGGCACCCTGCGGCGGGTGGTCGAGCGCTGCCAGGGCATGGGCTTCGAGCCCTATGCGGCGCTGGAGTACGAGTTCTTCATGTTCGACGAGACGCCGGAGTCGGCGCGGGCCAAGGGCTTTCGCGACCTCAAACCCTTCACCCCGGACTGGTTCGGCTACTCGATGATCCGTAACTCGGTGCATGCCGAGCTCTACCACCAGATCCTCGAGATGGGCGAGAGCATGGATTTTCCCATCGAGGGCCTGCACACCGAGACCGGGCCCGGCGTGCTGGAGGCGGCCATCGCCTATGACCGCGCCGAGGCGGCGGCGGACAAGGGCGCGCTGTTCAAGACCTTCATGAAGGTGCTGGCCCAGCGCAACGGCCTGATGGCCACCTTCATGGCCAAGTGGTCGGGCAAGTACCCGGGGCAGAGCGGGCATATCCACGTCTCGCTGCGCGACCGTGCGAGCGACAAGTCGGCCTTCTACGACCCCGATCAGGCGCACAACATGAGCAAGCTGCAGCGGCATTTCCTCGCCGGGCAGCAGCGCCTGATGCCGGAATTCCTGTGCATGGTGGCGCCGACGCTGAACAGCTACCGGCGTCTGATTCCCGGGTTCTGGGCGCCCACCGACGCCACCTGGGGCGTGGAGAACCGCACCGCGGCGCTGCGGGTGATCCCCGGCAGCGACAAGTCGCAGCGCCAGGAGTACCGCCTCGGCGCCGCCGACGGCAATCCCTTTCTGGCCTTGTCGGTGGCCATCGGCTCGGGGCTGTACGGGATCATGCAGGAGTGGGAACCGACCGCGCCGGTCAGCGGCAACGCCTACGCGGTCAAGCATCCCGAGGAGCTGGCGCTGCCGCGCACCCTGTGGGACGCCGCGCAGCGCCTGAAGGCCTCGCAGGCCGCGCGCGAGCTGTTCGGCGACGCCTTCGTCGAGCACTTCGCCGCCAGCCGCGAATGGGAGGAGCGCGAGTACCGCCGCCATGTCAGCGACTGGGAGCTGGATCGCTACTTCGAAATCATCTGATTCCCCATTCCCCCAGCCTGGATGCAATCCGGGGCGCTGTTGCCGAGTGTCCCCGGCATGCATCCAGGCCATGCGGGCAGGTTTCTGGAGCACCTTATGAGCAAGCTGCAATGCATTTCTCCCATCGACGGCTCGGTCTACGTCGAGCGTCGTCTGGCCTCCAACCCCGAGATACAGGCCGCGCTGGCCAGGGCCGAGCTGGCGCAGCAGACCTGGAAACGCACGCCGCTGAGTGAGCGCATCGCCATCGGCCGGCGCGCCATCGCCGCCTTCGCCGCACGCGAGAGCCAGCTGGCCGAGGAACTGTGCTGGATGATGGGGCGGCCGATCCGTTACGCCGCCGGCGAGATCCGCGGTTTCGTCGAGCGCGCCAGCCATATGGCCGATATCGCCGAGGGTTCGCTGGCCGACATTCGCCTGCCGGATAAGCCCGGCTTCACCCGCTTTATCCGCCGCGAGCCGCTGGGCGTGGCGCTGGTCATCGCACCCTGGAACTACCCCTACCTGACCGCGGTGAATGCGGTGCTGCCGGCGCTGCTGGCGGGCAACGCGGTGCTGCTCAAGCATTCGGCGCAGACCCCGCTGTGCGCCGAGCGCATGGTCGAGGCCTTCGCCGAGGCCGGACTGCCCGAGGGCGTGTTCCAGTACCTGCACCTGAGCCACGGCGACACCGAGGCGCTGATCCAGGCGCCGAGCATCGCCCACGTCGCCTTCACCGGCTCAGTGCCGGGCGGGGTCATGGTCGAGCGGGCGGCGGCCGGGCGCTTTATCAGCGTCGGCCTGGAGCTGGGCGGCAAGGATCCGGCCTATGTGCGCGCCGATGCCGACCTGCAGCACGCGGTGGAAACCGCCATCGACGGCGCCTTCTTCAACTCCGGCCAGTCGTGCTGCGGCATCGAGCGCATCTATGTGCACGAGTCGCTCTACGACGCCTTCGTCGAACGCGCCGTGGCGCTGGTGCGTCAGTACCACCTGGGCCGCTCGGACGACCCGCAGACCACCCTCGGTCCGCTGGTGCGCAGCGACGCCGCCGACTTCGTCCGCGGCCAGATCGCCGAGGCGGTCGCCCAGGGCGCCAAGGCGCATATCGACCCGGCCGAGTTCCCCCTGGATGCCCCGGGCACGCCCTATCTGGCGCCGCAGGTACTGACCGGGGTGCACCACGGCATGCGGGTGATGACCGAGGAATCCTTCGGCCCGGTGGTGGGCATCCAGAAGGTCGCCAGCGACGAGGAGGCGCTGGCGCTGATGAACGACAGCGAGTTCGGCCTGACCGCGGCGATCTTCAGCCGCGACGTCGACGCCGCCATGGCCCTGGCCGACCGGGTGGAGGCCGGCACGGTATTTCTCAACCGCTGCGACTACCTCGACCCCGGCCTGGCCTGGACCGGGGTGAAGCACTCCGGGCGCGGCTGCACCCTGTCGCGGGTCGGCTACGAGCAGCTGACCCGGCCGAAATCCTTCCACTTCAAGACTCAGCTGTGAGGCGCGCCATGGACCTGAATCGATACCGCATGAACTGGAACTACCCGACCTCGATGCGCGTCGGCGTCGGCCGCATCAGCGAGCTGGCCGAGTCCTGCCGCCAGCTCGGCATGCGCGCGCCGCTGCTGTGCACCGACCCCGGCCTAGCCGCACTGCCGATGATCGACGCGGCGCTGCGCCAGTGCCGCGATGCCGGGCTGAAGGCAGGGCTGTTCTCGGCGATCAAGGGCAACCCCACCGGCGCCAACGTGATGGACGGTGTGGCCGCGTTCAATGCCGGCGGGCACGACGGGGTGATCGCCTTCGGCGGCGGCTCGGCGCTGGATGCCGGCAAGGCCATCGCCCTGATGGTCGGCCAGGATCGGCCGCTGTGGGATTTCGAGGACGTCGGCGACAACGCCAGCCGGGTCAAGGTCGCCGGCATGGCGCCGGTGGTGGCGGTGCCGACCACCGCCGGCACCGGCTCGGAAGTCGGCCGCGCCTCGGTGATCACCGACGACGCGGCACAGATCAAACGCATCATCTTCCACGCGCGGATGCTGCCGGCGCTGGTGATTCTCGACCCCGAGCTGACGGTCGGACTGCCGGCCAAGATCACCGCCGCCACCGGCATGGACGCGCTGTCGCACAGCCTGGAGGCCTTCTGCTCACCGCTGTTCCATCCTATGGCCGAGGGCATCGCCCTGGAAGGCATGCGCCTGGTGCAGCAGTACCTGCCACGTGCGGTCAGTCAGGGCTCCGACGTCGAGGCGCGGCTGCAGATGTTGGTGGCCTCGAGCATGGGCGCCACCGCCTTCCAGCGTGGCCTCGGCGCCATGCACGCGCTGGCCCATCCACTGGGGGCGCTGTACGACGCCCACCATGGCTTGCTCAACGCAGTGCTGATGCCTTACGTGCTGGTGGCCAATCGCGGTGCCATCGAGCCACAGATGGAGAAGATGGCGCGCTACCTGGCGCTGCCGGGCAGCGGCTTCGAGGCGGTGCTGGACTGGGTGCTGGCGCTGCGCAGCGAGGTGGGCATTGCCCACAGCCTGGGCGAGATCGGCATCGACGATCGGCGCATCGAGCAGGTGGGACGGATGGCCGAGGTCGATCCCTCGGCCGGCACCAACCCCATCGCCTTCAGCGCCGCGCAGTACAGTGCGTTGTTCGAGAAAGCGCTGCGCGGAGCCTTGTAGCCCGGATGCAATCCGGGGTGGTTGGCCGGGTTGGCCGCGGATTGGAGCCGGGCTAGGGCTGCGATTAGGCCCCTCTCCCATTTATGGGAGAGGGCAAATCCTGTGGCTTACTCCCCCGCCTGCGCCGCCTTCAAGGCCTCCAGCGCCGGCGCGGCGTAGATGCCCACTTCCACCGCCAGCTCCATCACCCGCGGCAGGTCGCTGGCGTACACCAGCACTGCCTGCAGCTCGTCGTCCAGCGGTTCGCTGAAGTCCACCAGCACGTAGCCGCCGGTTTCCGGCGACAGCGCCGAGAGCTGCACCTGGATGCGATTGAGCGCGGTAAGCGGTTCGGTCTTGGCCAGTTGCTTGGCCTTGAGCACGAACGGCACCTGCGGGCCGAAGGACTCGGTGATCTGCTGGAATAGCTCCTGGTAGCTGTCGGCCTGGAACAGCACGGTATCCGGCAGGCTGCCGACCACCACCCATTCGCCCAGCGGAATGGGGAAGTCGTCGTCGTAGTTGACGTCGGGGTTGGCGGCGAGGAAGGCGACCGGGTCGGCATAGGCCTGCGCCGCTTCGTCGGCGATGCGGGCGATCTCGTCCGCGGGCAGGCAGCCGGAGCTTATCTTGGCGATCAGTTCTTCCAGCTGGGCTTTCATCGGGGCATTCCTGTTGGGGGGCGAAGGCGCGCAGGATAAGGCAAAGCGCGCCGGGCTAGAAATAGGCCAGCAGGCGGCCGAGGCTCATCACCAGTAGCCAGGCCAGCAGCGACAGCGCCGCCTGCAGCCGACCGAGCAACGGTGCGCGCCCGTCCCAGTCGCTCAGCCGGGCGCTCCACAGATGCCGAAACAACAGGGCGTTGCCGATACCCAGGGCGATCAGCAGCAGCTTGAACTGCAGCAGGCGGTTGCCGAGCAGTGGCCCGGCGTCGGCGGCGAACAGGCAGAATCCGCTGCCCAGCAACAACAGCAGGCCGGCCACCGCCAGCGGCGTCAGCGCGCGCGACACCGCCGCCAGCGGGAAACCGCGACCGGCACCGAGCAGGCGTGCATCGAGCAGCAGCATGCTGCCGAGCAACAGCACCAGGCCGAGCAGGTGCAGCAGGTTGAGCGCCGGGTAGAGCAGCGTCGAGCTGCGCATCTGCTCGCCCAGGGCCGAGGCCTCCAGCCAGGCGGCCCAGGCGGTCAGCACGTCCATCTAGCGCAGTTCGATGGTGCGGCCGTCGACGATGATGCGCTCGGCGCGGATCTCCGCGGTGCCGTCCTTGCGCGGGTAGCCGACGATGGTCACGGTCTTGCCCGCAGTCAGGTCGGCTTCCGGCAGGCCGCGGGCCTGCAGGCGGCTGAGCGGGGCGAGGATCACCAGCCAGCTGCGCCCGTCGTGCTCGATGCTCACGTCGGCGTGCGGGTTGCGGTAGTTGACCTGTTGCAGCGGCACTTCCAGGGTCAGGGTCCGATCGGCGTCGTAGGAGCTCCAGCCGTGGTGGGCCTGGGCGAGGGCGCCGGCCAGCAGCAGGCCGAGCGCGGTGGCGAGGAGCAGCAGTTTCTTCAGCATGGCGGTCACCCGGTGTGGCTGGTTGGACACCGGGTAAACCTAGACCCTGCAGCCCGCGCCGCGGCGGGTGGGCAGCATTTGGAAACAGAATCGGCCGGCCCTCGGTAGATTGTCGCTGCGCGCCGTGAAGCCCAACCGCGGGCCGGCGGACGCCCCCGTTGGGCTTCGTCGCGGGCTCCTCAGCCCAACCAAGGGTCCGGGCCCAAGGGGGCGCAAGGCGCCTCAGCCGTAGCGCTTCTTCGCCTCGATGGCCAGGCCGCTGCCGATGCTGCCGAAGGTGTTGCCTTCCACGCTGCGCGCATTCGGCAGCATGGCCGCCACGCTCTGGCGCAGCGCCGGCACGCCGCTGGAGCCGCCGGTGAAGAACAGCGTGTCGACCTGCTCGGCGGCGATGCCGGCATCGGCGAGCAGCTGGCCGAGGCTGGCGCGGATACGTTCCAGCAGTGGCTCGATGGCCTCTTCGAACAGCGGCCGGCTCAGTTCGGCGACCAGCCCCGGCTCCACGCGCGACAGGTCGATGGCGCGCGCGTCCTGCTCGCTGAGGGCGATCTTGCTGTCTTCCACCTGCATCGCCAGCCAGTGCCCGGCGCGCTGTTCGATCAGGCCGAACAGGCGGTCGATGCCGGTGGCGTCGACTATGTCGTAGCGCATGTTCTGCAGCGCCAGCTGGGTCTTCTGCGCGTACAGCGCGTTGATGGTGTGCCAGGTGGCCAGATTGAGGTGGTAGCTGGTGGGCATGAAGGCGTCGCTCTTCATCCGGCTGCCGTAGCCGAACAGCGGCATCACCCCGGCCAACGATAGCTGCTTGTCGAAATCGGTACCGCCGATATGCACGCCGCCGGTGGCGAGGATGTCGTCCTGGCGCTCGGCCAGCTGGTGGCGCTCGGGTGCCAGGCGCACCAGGGAGAAGTCCGAGGTGCCGCCGCCGATGTCGACGATCAGCACCAGCTCCTCGCGGTCCAGGTTCGACTCGTAGTCGAAGGCCGCGGCGATCGGCTCGTACTGGAACGACACCTCCTTGAAGCCGAGCTGGTGCGCCACGGCGACCAGGGTGTTCTGCGCCTCCTGGTCGGCTTGCGCGTCGTCGTCGACGAAGAACACCGGGCGGCCCAGCACCACCTCGTCGAAGCTGCGCTCGGCCAGGCGTTCGGCGCGGCTCTTCAGCTCGCCGATAAAGAAGCCGAGCAGCGCCTTGAACGGCAGCGCACTGCCCAGCACCGTGGTCTCGCTCTTCAGCAGCTTGGAGCCCAGCAGGCTCTTCAGCGAGCGCATCAGGCGGCCTTCGTAGCCCTCCAGGTACTCGTGCAGGGCCTGGCGGCCGTAGACCGGGCGGCGTTCCTCGGTGTTGAAGAAGATCACCGAGGGCAGGGTGATCTTGCCGTCTTCCAGCACCAGCAGGCTGTCCTGGCCGGGTCGCAGCCAGCCGACGGTGGAGTTGGAGGTGCCGAAGTCGATGCCACAGGCGCGGGCGGGGGTGGTGAAGGGCATGGTGCGGACAGCCTGAGAAAACGGCCGCGCATTCTAGGGCAGGTCGTGCGGGCGTGCAGCACCGGGTATCAGTTTTCCGGGGATTTGCGATTACCGCACCGGGGTTCGATAATCGCCAGGCACTGTCGACCGCCCCGGAGGTTCCATGAGCGATACCCGTCCGCCCCTGTCCAGCCTGGCGCCGCCGCCCTACGTGTCGCCGGCCAAGCGCATCGAGGAGTTCGCCGGCGATCCCAATTTCATGACTTCCCTGGCCCGCGGCCTGGCGGTGATCAACGCCTTTCAGGAGCGCAAGCGCCACCTGACCATCGCCCAGATCAGCCACCGCACCGAGATCCCCCGCGCCGCAGTGCGCCGCTGCCTCTACAGCCTGATGAAGCTGGGCTACGTCACCACCGACGGGCGCACCTATTCGCTGCTGCCCAAGGTGCTGACCCTGGGCCACGCCTACCTGTCGTCGACGCCGCTGGCGGTGTCCGCCCAGCCCTATCTCGACCGTTTGAGCGAGCAGCTGCACGAGGCCTGCAACCTGGCCACCCTGGAGGGCGAGCAGGTGCTCTATATCGCCCGCTCGGCGATTCCGCAGCGGCTGATCTCGGTGGATCTCAGCGTCGGCAGCCGCCTGCCGGCCTACTGCACCTCCATGGGCCGCATCCTGCTCGCCGCGCTGGACGACGACCAGTTGCAGGACTACCTGGCCCACGCCGAGCTGCAGCCCAAGACCAGTCGCACCCTGCACACCCCCGAGGCGCTGTGGGAGTGCCTGCAGCGCGTGCGCCACCAGGGCTGGTGCATCGTCGACCAGGAGCTGGAGCAGGGCCTGCGCTCGCTGGCGGTGCCGGTGTACGACTCCGCCGGCCACGTGCTGGCGGCGATGAACGTCAGCACCCACGCCGGTCGCGTGCCGATCAGCGAGCTGGAAAAGCGCTACCTGCCGCTGATGCTCAGCGCCAGCCGCGAGCTCAGCAGCCAGCTGTTTCGGCCTTCTTGAGCAGATCCTAGGGGGGATGGCGCTTTTTACATCCACCAGGACGGTGGATCGATAAAGCGCGATCCACCCTAGGAGATCCTGCCTGATCCAGACGAAAGCGGGCGGTAATCGCCCGCCGCGATATTCGCCCAAGGTCCGATTGCCTAAGCTCGCCAGGCCGCTAACCTGTGCCGGTCAACCGTTGATCGGCTCGTGATCAGCGGCAGGCCATTTGCCTGTATCTATGGTTCGAGCGAGGAGGGCAGCCTTGGCCCGTCAGCACTCGCCAGTTGATAACAATAAGAGCGCCCTGAGTTATGGACTGTCGTCTGCTCAACGAGAAGAGTCGGCTGTTCGCCAATGCCGACCCCTATGCGGTATCCGACTACGTCAACCAGCATGTCGGCTCGCATTGCATTCGCCTGCCCAACAGCGGCCGCCCGGCCGCCAGCCTCAGCCACCGCAGCTTCGCCAGCCTCGACCTGTGCCGCATCAGCTACGGCGGCAGCGTGCGCGTCACCTCGCCGGCGCTGGAAACCATCTATCACCTGCAGATGCTGCTGCAGGGCCACTGCCTGTGGCGCGGCCACGGCCAGGAACACTACTTCACCCCCGGCGAACTGCTGCTGATCAACCCGGACGATCCGGTTGACCTGACCTATTCCGACGACTGCGAGAAGTTCATCGTCAAGCTGCCGAGCCAGCTGATCGAGCGCGCCTGCAGCGACAACCACTGGCAGCGCCCGGCCGACGGCGTGCGCTTCGCCTCGCGCCACCAGCTGCAGCAGCTCGAAGGCTTCACCAACCTGCTCGGCCTGGTCTGCGACGAGGCCGAGAGCGAGCAGTCGCTGCCCTCGGTGCAGGAGCACTACACGCGGATCATCGCCAGCAAGCTGCTCGGCCTGCTCGGCAACAACGTCAGCCGCGCGGAGCTGGCCGAGAGCAACCCCTCGTTCGAGCGCCTGGTGCAATTTATCGACGACAACCTCAAGCAGGACATCAGCCTCGAGCAGCTGGCCCAGCTCGCCCACATCAGCCCGCGCTCGCTCTACGCGCTGTTCGACAAGCACCTGGGCACCACGCCCAAGCACTATATCCGCCAGCGCAAGCTGGAGCGGGTGCACGCCTGCCTCAGCGACCCCTCGGCCAAGGTGCGCAATATCACCGAGGTGGCGCTGGACTACGGCTTCCTCCACCTCGGCCGCTTCTCCGAGAGCTACAAGAGCGCCTTCGGCGAGCTGCCCTCCGATACCCTGCGTCGCCGCGAGTCCTGATCGCTCCGCGTGTTTTCGGTGCGCACGGCACACCCTACGAGCGGGTAGCTTGTCCTCCGATCAAACACGCGTCGTAGCTCTTCCGGTTGGCTACAGGTGGAAAACGCTCCGCGGTTTTCCACCTTCCGAGTTTCTGCCCAGGCCACGGCTGACGCGGCTTCTACGACCTTGGTCGCACCCTGCAGAAAACGGATAAAGGTCCTGCACTAACTGGATATTGTCGGACAATCAGGCGGCATAGCCTTGGAACCGTTGAAACAATAACAACGGAGCCATGGCCATGAACCTGGGACTCGACTACCTCAATAGCCTGCTTGAAGAAGACAAGGACAAGGGCATTTTCCGCTGCAAGCGCGAGATGTTCACCGACCCCCGGTTGTTCGACCTGGAGATGCAGCACATCTTCGAGGGCAACTGGCTGTACCTGGCCCATGAGAGCCAGATCCCCAAGGTCAACGACTACTACACCACCCACATGGGGCGCCAGCCGATCTTCATCGCGCGCAACAAGGAGGGTGAGCTCAACGCCTTCATCAACGCCTGCAGCCACCGCGGCGCCATGCTGTGCCGCTTCAAGAGCGGCAACAAGGCCAGCTACACCTGCCCCTTCCACGGCTGGACCTTCAACAACAGCGGCAAGCTGCTCAAGGTCAAGGACCCCAAGGAAGCCGGCTACCCCGACAGCTTCAACTGCGACGGCTCGCACGACCTGAAGAAGGTCGCCCGCTTCGAGTCCTACCGCGGCTTCCTGTTCGGCAGCCTGCGCGAGGACGTGGCGCCGCTCGAGGACTTCCTCGGCGAGTCGAAGAAGATCATCGACATGATCTGCGACCAGTCCAGCGAAGGCCTGGAAGTGCTGCGCGGCTCCAGCACCTATGTCTACGAGGGCAACTGGAAACTGCAGGCGGAAAACGGTGCCGACGGCTACCACGTCACCGCCGTGCACTGGAACTACGCCGCCACCCAGCAGCAGCGCAAGCTGAAAGAGGCCGGCGACGACATCCGCGCCATGAGCGCCGGTGGCTGGGGCAAGAAGGGCGGTGGTTTCTACTCCTTCGAGAACGGCCACCTGCTGCTCTGGACCCGTTGGGACAACCCCGAGGATCGCCCGCTGTTCGCCGACCGCGAGCGCCTGGCCGCCGAGTTCGGCGAAGCCCGCGCCGACTGGATGATCGGCCACTCGCGCAACCTCTGCCTGTACCCCAACCTGTACCTGATGGACCAGTTCGGCTCGCAGCTGCGCATCGCCCGGCCGCTGTCGGTGGACAAGACCGAGGTGACCATCTACTGCATCGCGCCCAAGGGCGAGAGTGCCGAGGCGCGCGCGCGGCGCATCCGCCAGTACGAGGACTTCTTCAACGTCTCTGGCATGGCCACCCCCGATGACCTGGAAGAGTTCCGCGCCTGCCAGCAGGGCTTCGCCGGCCGCGCCATGCAGTGGAACGACATGTCCCGCGGCGCCCAGCACTGGATCGACGGCGCCGATGATTCAGCTCGCGAGATCGACCTGCAGCCCTTGATGAGCGGCGCGCGCACCGAGGACGAGGGGCTGTTTGTGCTGCAGCACCACTACTGGCAGCAGCAGATGATCCAGGCGCTGCAAGAGCAGCAAGAGCAGCAAGAGCAACTGATCCACGTGGAGGGTGCGTAAATGAGCCTTTCCTATGACGCCGTGCGCGACTTCCTCTACCGCGAGGCGCGCTACCTGGACGACAAGCAGTGGGACCAGTGGCTGGAGCTGTATGCCCCGGATGCCGAGTTCTGGATGCCGGCCTGGGACGATGCCGACCAGCTGGTGGAAAACCCGCAGACCGAGATTTCGCTGATCTGGTACGGCAACCGCAGCGGCCTGGAGGACCGGGTGTTCCGCATCCGCACCGAGCGCTCCAGCGCCACCATTCCGGATACCCGCACCTCGCACAACATCAACAATATCGAGATCGTTGAGCAGGCAGAGGGTCTGTGCCGGGTTCGCTTTAACTGGCACACCCTGAGCTTTCGCTACAAGACCGTCGATCACTTCTACGGCACCAGCTTCTACACCCTGGATACCCGCGGCGAGAACCCGCTGATCAAGGCCAAGAAGGTGGTGCTGAAGAACGATTACGTGCGCCAGATCATCGACGTCTACCACATCTGATTCCGCTGCAGCGCTGCCGGCGGGAGCCCTCGGCTCCCGTCACGGGACCCTGCACGCCGCCAACCGCATAGCGAGGTGCGCCATGAGCCACAAGATCGCACTGAATTTCGAAGACGGGGTGACCCGCTTTATCGACGCCAACCTGGGTGAGACGGTGGCCGACGCCGCCTACCGCCAGGGCATCAATATCCCCCTGGACTGCCGCGATGGCGCCTGCGGCGCCTGCAAGTGCTTCGCCGAAGCCGGCCAGTACGACCTCGGCGAGGAATACATCGACGACGCCCTGAGCCAGGCCGAGGCCGAGCAGGGCTATGTGCTGACCTGCCAGATGCGCGCCGAGAGCGACTGCGTGATCCGCGTGCCGGCCTCCTCGCAGCTGTGCAAGACCCAGCAGGCCAGCTTCGAGGCGGCCATCAGCGCGGTGCGCAAGCTCTCCGACAGCACCATCGCCCTGTCGGTCAAGGGCGAGGCCCTGAGCCAGCTGGCCTTCCTGCCGGGGCAGTACGTCAACCTGCAGGTGCCGGGCAGCGAGCAGACCCGTGCCTACTCTTTCAGCAGCCTGCAGAAGGACGGCGAGGTCAGCTTCCTGATCCGCAACGTGCCGGGCGGGCTGATGAGCAGCTTCCTGAGCAACCTGGCCAAGGCCGGCGACAGCATCAGCCTGGCCGGCCCGCTGGGCAGCTTCTACCTGCGCGAGATCAAGCGCCCGCTGCTGCTGCTGGCCGGCGGCACGGGCCTGGCGCCCTTCACCGCGATGCTGGAGAAGATCGCCGCCGAGGGCTGCGCGCACCCGCTGCACCTGATCTACGGCGTGACCCACGACCATGACCTGGTCGAGCTGGACAAGCTGGAAGCCTTCGCCGCGCGCATCCCCGGCTTCAGCTTCAGCGCCTGCGTGGCCAGCCCCGAGAGCAGCTACCCGCACAAGGGCTACGTCACCCAGCACATCGAGCCCAAGCACCTCAACGACGGCGAGGTGGACATCTACCTGTGCGGCCCGCCGCCGATGGTCGAGGCGGTCAGCGCCTATATCCGCGAGCAGGGCATAGCACCGGCCAATTTCTACTACGAGAAGTTTGCCGCCAGCGCCTGATTGCTCCTTGGCTCCGCCGCCACGGCGGCGGGCCGGTTTTATTCGCGGCGCGGGCGCAAGCCCGCGGCCCCTCGACGAGGACGGGACTATGAGTATGCGTTTTCAACACAAGGTCGCCGTGGTCACCGGCGCCGCCCAGGGCATCGGCCGCCGCGTCGCCGAGCGGCTGCTGGAGGAGGGCGCGCAGCTGGTGGCGGTGGACCGCTCCGAGCTGGTGTTCGAGCTGGCCGAGCATGAGGGCGTGCTGTGCCTGACCGCCGACCTGGAGCAGGCCGGCGACTGCCAGGGCGTGATGCAGGCAGCCGTCGAGCGCTTCGGCCGCCTCGACATCCTGATCAACAACGTCGGCGGCACCATCTGGGCCAAGCCCTTCGAGCACTACGCAACGACGCAGATCGAGGCCGAGGTGCGCCGCTCGCTGTTCCCCACCCTGTGGTGCTGCCACGCCGCCCTGCCGCAGATGCTGGCGCAGGGCAGCGGCGCCATCGTCAACGTCTCCTCCATCGCCACCCGCGGGGTCAACCGCGTGCCCTACGGCGCGGCCAAGGGCGGCGTCAACGCACTCACCGCCTGCCTGGCGTTCGAGACCGCCGAGCGCGGCATCCGCGTCAACGCCACCGCCCCCGGCGGCACCGAGGCGCCGCCGCGGCGCATCCCGCGCAACGCCGCCGAACAGAGCGCCGAGGAGAAGGGCTGGTACCAGCAGATCGTCGACCAGACCGTGCAGAGCAGCCTGATGAAACGCTACGGCAGCATCGACGAGCAAGTCGGCGCGATCCTCTTTCTCGCCTCCGACGAGGCCTCCTATATCACCGGCGTGACCCTGCCGGTGGGCGGCGGCGATCTGGGCTGAGCACGACCCCGTAGGAGCTGCTTTAGCCGCGAATCGCGGCTAAAGCGGAACACCGGCCGACCGCTCCTACACAAGCAACCGAGCAGTTCACAACAAAAACAAAACCGAGAACCGATGCCATGCGACAGATAGACGTTCACCCCGTTATCGACAACGCGCGCTTTTCCCGCTTCCACTGGATGGTCATGGCGCTCTGCGCGCTGCTGCTGATCTTCGACGGCTACGACCTGTTCATCTTCGGCGTGGTGCTGCCGTCGATCATGCAGGAGTGGAACCTGACCCCGCTGGAGGCCGGCGCCCTGGGCAGCTATGCGCTGTTTGGCATGATGTTCGGCGCCCTCGGCTTCGGCACCCTGGCCGACCGGATCGGGCGCAAGAAGGGCATCGCCATCTGCTTCGTGCTGTTCTCCACGGCGACCATCCTCAATGGCTTCGCCAGCAACCCCACCGAGTTCGGCATCTTCCGCTTTATCGCCGGCTTGGGCTGTGGCGGGCTGATGCCCAACGCCGTGGCGCTGATGAACGAGTACGCGCCCAAGCGTCTGCGCAGCACCCTGGTGGCGGTGATGTTCAGCGGTTACTCGCTGGGCGGCATGCTCGCCGCCGGGGTGGGTATCTACATGCTGCCGCGCTTCGGCTGGGAGTCGATGTTCTTCGCCGCCGCCGTGCCGCTGCTGCTGTTGCCGCTGATCCTGTGGAAGCTGCCGGAGTCGGTGGGTTTCCTGGTGCGCCAGGGTCGCCATGAGCAGGCCCGCGCGGTGCTGGCCAAGGTCGAGCCGGGCCTGGCCCTCGATGCCGCCGACCAGTTGCTGATGAGCGATGGCAAGGGCCAGGGCGTCGGCGTCTTCGAGCTGTTCCGCGACGGCCGCGCGCTGCGCACCCTGTGCCTGTGGCTGGCGTTCTTCTGCTGCCTGCTGATGGTCTACGCGCTGAGTTCCTGGCTGCCCAAGCTGATGGCCAGCGCCGGCTACAGCCTGGGCTCGAGCCTGTCGTTTTTGCTGGCGCTGAATTTCGGCGGCATGGCCGGGGCCATTCTCGGCGGCTGGCTGGGCGACCGCTTCAACCTGGGCAAGGTGATGGTGGCCTTCTTCGTCGCCGCCGCCGCCTCGATCAGCCTGCTCGGCTTGAACAGCCCGACGCCGGTGCTTTACGGCCTGATCTTCATCGCCGGCGCCACCACCATCGGCACGCAGATCCTGCTGTACGCCGGCGCCGCGCAGTTCTACGGCCTGTCGATCCGCTCCACCGGCCTCGGCTGGGCCTCGGGCATCGGCCGCAACGGCGCCATAGTCGGGCCGCTGCTCGGCGGCGCGCTGATGGCGATCAACCTGCCGCTGCAACTGAACTTTATCGCCTTCGCCATCCCCGGGGCCATCGCCGCCCTGGCCATGGCGGTGTTCACCCTCAGCGGCCAGCGGCGCCAGGCGGCGTCCGCAGCGCTGGCGGCAGCCAAGGCCTGAGCCTTTAACCCTCGACCCCTCTCTCACAAGGAGAGGGCGACTGACTGGAAGAGTGAAATGAGCCACGTCCTGATCGAAAGCCTGACGGCGACCATAGTCGACCTGCCGACCATCCGCCCGCACAAGCTGGCCATGCACACCATGCAGAACCAGACGCTGGTGATCATCCGCCTGCGCTGCAGCGACGGCGTCGAAGGCATAGGCGAAGCCACCACCATCGGTGGCCTGGCCTACGGCAACGAGAGCCCGGAGAGCATCAAGCAGAACATCGACAGCCACCTGGCGCCGGCGCTGCGCGGTCAGGACGCGGCCAACATCAATGCCGCCATGCAACGCCTGGACAAGCTGGCCAAGGGCAACACCTTCGCCAAGTCGGG
This sequence comes from Pseudomonas sp. PL-6, assembly GCF_054110165.1. NCBI lineage: Bacteria > Pseudomonadati > Pseudomonadota > Gammaproteobacteria > Pseudomonadales > Pseudomonadaceae > Pseudomonas > Pseudomonas sp. PL-6. The sequence goes on from NZ_CM134189.1 coordinate 706,135, forward strand.
CATCGAAAGCGCGCTGCTCGACGCCCAGGGCAAGCGCCTGGGCCTGGCGGTCAGCGAGCTGCTCGGCGGCCGCGTGCGCGATAGCCTGGAGGTGGCCTGGACCCTGGCCTCGGGCGACACCGCCCGCGATATCGACGAGGCGCAGCAGATGCTCGCCATCCGCCGCCACCGCATCTTCAAGCTGAAGATCGGCGCCGGCGAACTGCAGCGCGACCTCAACCACGTCATCGCCATCAAGCAGGCCCTCGGCGACTGCGCCAGCGTGCGGGTCGACGTCAACCAGGGCTGGGACGAGTCCCAGGCCATCCGCGCCTGCCGGGTGCTGGGCGACAACGGCATCGACCTGATCGAGCAGCCCATCGCGCGCATCAATCGCGCCGGCCAGGTGCGCCTCAACCAGCGCAGCCCGGCGCCGATCATGGCCGACGAATCCATCGAGAGCGTCGAGGACGCCTTCAGCCTGGCCGCCGACGGCGCGGCCAGCGTGTTCGCCCTGAAGATCGCCAAGAACGGCGGCCCGCGCGCCGTGCTGCGCACTGCGGCCATCGCCGAAGCGGCCGGCATCGCCCTGTACGGCGGCACCATGCTCGAAGGCGCCATCGGCACCCTGGCCTCGGCCCACGCCTTCGTCACCCTCAAGCAACTGACCTGGGGCACCGAGCTGTTCGGCCCACTGCTGCTGACCGAGGAGATCGTCACTGAAGCGCCGCTCTACCGCGATTTCGCCCTGCAGGTGCCGCGTACCCCCGGCCTGGGCCTGACCCTGGACGAAGAGCGCCTGGCGTTCTTCGCCCGCAAGTGAAACGGAGGAAATCCTGATGCTGTTCCACGTGAAGATGACCGTAAGGCTGCCGGCCGACATGGACCCGGCAGTGGCCGCGCAGATCAAGGCCGAGGAGAAGGAACTGGCCCAGCGCCTGATGCGCGAGGGCACCTGGCGCCACCTGTGGCGCATCGCCGGGCACTACGCCAACTACAGCGTATTCGACGTGGCCAGCGTCGAGGCGCTGCACGACACCCTGCTGCAACTGCCGCTGTTCCCCTACATGGACATCGAGGTCACGCCGCTGTGCCGGCATCCCTCGTCGATCCATGCCGACGACCGCTGATCTCCCAGAACAACAACGAGGTACGCCACCATGACCGTGAAAATCTCCCACACCCAAGACGTGCAGAACCTGTTCCGCGAGGCCTGCGGCCTCAACAACGAGCAGGGCAGCCCGCGCCTCAAGCAGCTGATGCTGCGCATCGTCGGCGACGCGGCGAAGATCATCGAAGACCTGCAAGTGACCGACGACGAATTCTGGCAGGCGGTGGACTACCTCAACCGCCTCGGCGCGCGCAGCGAGTTCGGCCTGCTGGTGCCGGGCCTGGGCCTGGAACACTTCCTTGACCTGCTGCAGGACGCCAAGGACGCCGAGGCCGGCCTCAGCGGCGGCACCCCGCGCACCATCGAAGGCCCGCTGTACGTAGCCGGCGCGCCGCTGGCCGAGGGCCAGGTGCGGATGGACGACGGCAGCGAAGACGGCGTGGCCACGGTGATGTTCCTCGAAGGCGTGGTGCGCGACACCCAGGGCAAACCGCTGGCCGGCGCCGTGGTCGACCTGTGGCACGCCAACACCAAGGGCAACTACTCCTACTTCGACCAGAGCCAGAGCGACTACAACCTGCGCCGGCGCATCGTCACCGACGCCGAGGGCCGCTATCGCGCGCGCAGCATCGTGCCCAGCGGCTACGGCTGCGACCCGCAGGGCCCGACCCAGGAATGCCTCGATCTGCTCGGTCGCCACGGCCAGCGTCCGGCGCATATCCACTTCTTCATCTCCGCGCCGGGCCATCGCCACCTGACCACCCAGATCAACCTGGCCGGCGACCAGTACCTGTGGGACGACTTCGCCTACGCCACCCGCGAGGGCCTGGTCGGCGATATCCAGTTCGTCGAGGATGAGGCCGCCGCCCGCGACCGCGGTATCCAGGGCCCGCGCTTCGCCGAGCTGACGTTCGACTTCCAGCTGCAGCAGGCCCCGGCGCCCAAGGCCGAGCGCCGCAGCGCACGGCCGCGCGCACTGCAGGGCGTCTGAGCCCCGAGCCCTCGCCCGCTCGCGGGTGAGGGCGGCACCCAGGGCCGTGCCGGCACGGCCCGCGGGCGCAAACAACAAGAGCGTTTCCCAAGAAGCGCCAGCCTGACCTTGCGAGGGACCATGAAAGCCCTGCTCAAAGACTTCAGCTTGCCCGCCCTGGTGGCCGGGCTGCTCGCCACCACCATCTCCTACGCCGGGCCGCTGGTGCTGATCTTCCATGCCGCGGAAAGCGCCGGCCTGTCCCAGGCGCTGCTGTCGTCCTGGGTCTGGGCGATTTCCATCGGCAGCGGCGCGCTGGGCCTCTTGCTCAGCCTGCGCTACCGCACGCCGGTGGTGATTGCCTGGTCGATCCCCGGCAGCGCGCTGCTGGTCGGCGCCCTGCCCGAACTGGGCCTGAACCAGGCCATCGGCGCCTACCTGATGGCCAACCTGATCCTGCTGCTGATCGCCCTCAGCGGCAGCTTCGACCGGCTGATCGCCAAACTGCCCGGCTCCATCGCCGCCGGTTTGCAGGCCGGCATCCTGTTCGCCTTCGGCATCGAGGTGTTCAAGGCGCTGCCCGAACAGCCGCTGCTGATCGTCAGCATGTTCGTCACCTACCTGCTGCTGCGTCGAAGCGCGCCGCGCTACGCGGTGGCGGGTGTGCTGGCGGTGGGCGCGACGCTGACCCTGCTCGGCGGCCAGCTGCGCAGCGAGGCGCTGGTGCTGGAGCTGGCCACGCCGCAGTGGATCGCCCCCGAATTCAGCCTCACCGCTACCCTCAACCTGGCGCTGCCGCTGGTGCTGGTGGCGCTGACCGGGCAATTCATGCCGGGCATGGCGGTGCTGCGTGGCGCCGGTTACCAAACCCCGGCCAGCCCGCTGATCGGCGCCAGCGCCATCGGCGGCGCGCTGCTGGCGCCGTTCGGCTGCCACGGCCTGAACCTGGCGGCGGTCACCGCCAGCCTGTGCACTGGCCGCGAGGCCCATGAAGACCCCAGGCGACGCTACGTGGCTGCGGTGGTCGGCAGCCTGGCCTACCTGGGGCTTGGCATCGGCGGCGCCACCCTGGTGTCGCTGTTCGCCGCCTTTCCCGCCGCGCTGATCGCCTCCCTGGCCGGGCTGGCGCTGTACGGCGCGTTCAGCGAGGCGCTGGCGCGCAGCCTGAGCGAGCCCAAGGAGCGTGACGCCGGACTGTTCACCTTCCTGGTGACCGCCTCCGGGCTGAGTTTCCTCGGCCTGTCGGCGGCCTTCTGGGGCCTGCTGTTCGGTCTCGCCGCGCACCTGCTGCTGCGCCTGCGCAAGCCGGCCGCCATTGCCAGTCCCGCCGGCGAGCCGGCCAGGGAATAACCCCCAATCCATTCCCCCGAACCGGCAACCCCTGGGCTGCCGGGCGGGTTTCTGCAACCTCCATAACAACAAGAGCACGCTACCGATGAAACACAGCCCACGCCTTTGCCTGCTGTCCACCGCCATTGCCGCCTGCCTGCCGAGCCTGAGCCAGGCCGGCGAGGGCGGGTTTATCGACGACGCCAGCGCCACGCTGACGGCGCGCAACTACTACTTCAGCCGCGACTTTTCCGACATAGTCGGGCCGAACCGGCAGTCCAAGGCCGAGGAGTGGGCGCAGGGTTTCATCCTCAACCTCAAATCCGGCTACACCCCGGGGCCGGTGGGTTTCGGCGTGGATGCCATCGGCCTGCTCGGCCTCAAGCTCGACAGCAGCCCGGATCGAGTGAACACCGGCCTGTTGCCGACCCGCGAGAGCGGCAAGGCCGCCGACGACTACAGCCGCCTGGGCCTGGCGGCGAAGCTGCGCCTGTCCAAGACCGAGCTGAAGGTCGGCGAGCTGCAGCCCAACCTGCCGGTGCTGACCTACTCGGATATCCGCCTGCTGCCGCCCAGCTACCAGGGCGTCAGCCTGGTCTCCAACGAGCTGGCCGGGCTGACCCTGCAGGCCGGCCACCTCAATTCCACCAGCCTGCGCAATGAGGCTGGCGACGACAAAATACTGGCCATGCTCGGCCACCTGCCGCAGCGCGCAGCGAGCAGCGACGCCTTCAACTATGCCGGCGGGGACTATGCCTTCAACGCCGGGCGCACCTCGCTCGGCGCCTGGTATGGCCAGTTGGAGGACATCTACCAGCAGCGCTTCCTCGGCCTCAAGCACAGCCAGCCGCTGGGCGCCTGGACCCTGGGCGCCAACCTCGGTTTCTACGATTCGGCCGACGACGGCCAGAGCCTGCTCGGTGAGATCGACAACCAAGCGCTGTTTGCCCTTCTGTCGGCCAAGCACGGCGGCCACACCTTCTATATCGGCTACCAGGCGATGTTCGGCGATGACGCCTTCCCGCGAGTGTTCGCCAACATCAGCCCGCTGGGCAACGAGGTGCCCACATTCGAGTTCGCCTCGGCCGACGAGCGCTCCTGGCAGCTGCGCTACGACTACGACTTCGCCGCCATGGGCGTGCCGGGTCTGGTGGCCGGGGTGCGCTACATCCGCGGCGACAACGTCGACGCCCAGGCTACCAACCGCGGCGGTGCGCGCTACGAGGGCAAGGATTGGGAGCGCGACCTGGACATCGGCTACGTGGTGCAGAGCGGCGCGCTCAAGGGCCTCGGCGTGCGCGTGCGCAACGTCACCGCGCGTTCCAACTACCGCAGCGATATCGACGAGAACCGGCTGATCCTCAGTTACAGCTGGAACCTGCTGTAAGAGCCGATCACTGCATGTGCAGGAATGGTTCGATAATCGCACCATAAGGCGATTATCGGATTGTTCCGCTGCATGGCGCGCCCTAATCTGAACTCACCGCCACCCCTGCCCGGTGGCACCTGCAACCCAAGCGAGAACAACACGATGGCCGACATCATCACCCTGGGCGAAGCCATTTCGCGCCACGTCAACGACGGCGACTGCGTCGCCCTCGAGGGCTTCACCCACCTGATTCCCACTGCCGCCTCCCACGAGCTGATCCGCCAGGGCAAGAAAGACCTGCATCTGGTGCGCATGACCCCGGACCTGGTCTACGACCTGCTGATCGGCGCCGGTTGCGCGCGCAAGCTGACCTTCTCCTGGGGCGGCAACCCCGGCGTCGGCTCGCTGCACCGCCTGCGCGACGCGGTCGAGAAGAAGTGGCCGAACGCCCTGGAAATCGACGAGCACAGCCATGCCGACCTGGCCAACTCCTACGTCGCTGGCGCCTCCGGTCTGCCGTTCGCCCTGCTGCGCGCCTATGCCGGCTCCGACCTGCCGAAGGTCAACCCGAACATCAAGTTCATCGACTGCCCCTTCACCGGCGAGAAACTGGCCGCCACCCCGGCGGTGCGCCCGGACGTCACCGTGATCCACGCGCAGAAGGCCGACCGCAAGGGCAACGTGCTGCTGTGGGGCATCCTCGGCGTGCAGAAGGAAGCGGCCCTGGCGGCCAAGCGCTGCATCGTCACGGTCGAGGAGATCGTCGATGACCTCAAGGCGCCGATGAACGCCTGCGTGCTGCCGAGCTGGGCGCTGACCGCCGTCTGCCATGTGCCCGGTGGCGCCCACCCGTCCTACGCCCATGGCTACTACGAGCGTGACAACCGCTTCTACCAGGCCTGGGACCCGATTGCCCGCGACCGCGAATCCTTTACCGCCTGGATCGATACCTATATCCGCGGCACTACCGATTTCGCCGAATTCCAGAACAAGATTGCGGAGGCCAAGTGATGAGCGACTACAGCACCAACGAAATGATGACCGTCGCCGCCGCCCGCCGCCTGAAGAACGGCGCGGTCTGCTTCGTCGGCATCGGCCTGCCGTCCAAGGCCGCCAACCTGGCGCGCCTGACCTCCTCACCGGACGTCGTGCTGATCTACGAATCCGGCCCGATCGGCGCCAAGCCCAGCGTGCTGCCGCTGTCGATCGGTGACGGCGAGCTGGCCGAAACCGCCGACACCGTGGTGCCCACCGGCGAGATCTTCCGCTACTGGCTGCAGGGCGGGCGCATCGACGTCGGCTTCCTCGGTGCGGCCCAGGTCGACAAGTTCGGCAATATCAACACCACGGTGATCGGCGACTACCACAACCCCAAAGTGCGCCTGCCCGGCGCCGGCGGCGCGCCGGAGATCGCGGGTTCCGCCAAGGAAGTGCTGATCATCCTCAAGCAGTCACACCGCACCTTCGTCGACAAGCTGGCCTTTATCACCTCGGTCGGTTTCGGCGAGGGCGGCGACCATCGCCAGCAGCTCGGCCTGCCGGGCAAGGGCCCGGTCGGCATCATCACCGACCTGTGCATCATGGAGCCGGAAGCCGGCAGCAACGAATTCGTGGTCACCTCGCTGCACCCGGGCGTGACCCGCGAGCAAGTGATCGAGAACACCGGCTGGGCCATCCGCTTTGCCGACAATCTGGCCGTGACCGAGGCGCCGAACGACACCGAGTTGGAAGCGCTGCGCGCCCTGGAAGCGCGTACCGCCGCCGCCCACGGCCAGGCCGGGGGTGAGGAATGAGCCGCGACGTATTCATCTGCGACGCCATTCGCACGCCCATCGGCCGCTTCGGCGGCGGTCTGGCGCCGGTGCGTGCCGACGACCTGGCGGCCATTCCGCTCAAAGCCTTGATCGAGCGCAACCCGCGGCTGGACCTGGCCGCCATCGACGAAGTCTTTCTGGGCTGCGCCAACCAGGCCGGCGAGGACAACCGCAACGTCGCGCGCATGGCGCTGCTGCTGGCCGGCATCCCCGAGACCGTGCCGGGGGTGACCCTCAACCGCCTGTGCGCCTCCGGCCTGGATGCGGTGGGCAGCGCCTTCCGCGCCATCGCCGCAGGTGAGATGGAGCTGGCCATCGCCGGCGGCGTGGAATCCATGTCGCGCGCGCCCTATGTGATGGGCAAGGCGGCCACTGCCTTCGGTCGTGAACAGAAGATCGAGGACACCACCATCGGCTGGCGCTTTATCAACCCGTTGATGAAGGCGCAGTACGGCGTCGACGCCATGCCGCAGACCGCCGACAACGTCGCCGACGACTATCAGGTGTCGCGTGCCGACCAGGATCTGTTCGCCCTGCGCAGCCAGCAGCGCGCCGCGCGCGCCCAGGCCGAAGGCTTCTTCGCCGAGGAAATCGTGCCGGTGCTGATCAAGGGCAAGAAGGGCGACACCATAGTGGATACCGACGAGCACCCGCGCGCCGACACCAGCCTGGAGGCGCTGACCAAGCTCAAGGCGGTCAACGGCGAGGGCAAGACGGTCACCGCCGGCAACGCCTCGGGCGTCAACGACGGCGCCGTGGCATTGATCCTGGCCTCTGCCGAAGCGGTGAAAAAACACGGCCTGACCCCGCGTGCCAAAGTGCTCGGCATGGCCAGCGCCGGCGTGGCGCCGCGGGTGATGGGCATCGGCCCGGTACCGGCGGTGCGCAAGCTGCTGGAGCGGCTGAACCTGGGCATCGACCAGTTCGACGTGATCGAGCTCAACGAAGCCTTCGCCGCCCAGGGCCTGGCGGTGATGCGCGAGCTGGGCCTGGCTGACGACAGCGCCAAGGTCAACCCCAACGGCGGCGCCATCGCCCTCGGCCACCCGCTGGGCGCCAGCGGCGCGCGCCTGGTGCAGACCGCGCTGCATCAGCTGGAGAAATCCGGCGGCAAGCTGGGTTTGGCGACCATGTGCGTGGGCGTCGGCCAGGGTCTGGCGCTGGCGATCGAGCGGGTGTGAATGACATCTGTAGGGTGGGCTTTAGCCCACCATGTCCATAGTGCGTGAAGGGATGGTGATTCGCTTCAGTCCACCATGACGCCTCCGGTGGGCTGAAGCCCACCCTACGCACTGTACGCTGTCATCATGGTGGGCTAAAGCGGATCGCCGCCCGGCCCACCCTACGGCCCGGTCATCGAGCGGGTGTGAACCTTGTGGGAGGCGCTTCAGCGGCGACGCCTTTAAGCCGTCGCGGCTAAAGCCCCTCCCACAGACGCCCCTCCGTGCGCGGCGCCGCCGGTTGATGCCACACTTAGCCGTATATTTCTTCCAGGAGCGTTTCGCTCGTGAGCAACCAACTCTTCGATGCCTACTTCACCGCGCCGGCCATGCGCGCGATCTTCTGCGACGCCGGCCGGGTGCAGGGCATGCTCGACTTCGAGGCCGCGCTGGCGCGGGCCGAGGCACATGCGGGGCTGATCCCCGCCGAGGCCGTGGCGCCCATCGAGGCTGCCTGTAAAGCTGAACTCTACGATTACCCGGCGCTGGCCCAGGCCATTGCCACCGCCGGCAACTCGGCGATTCCGCTGGTCAAGGCCCTCGGCAAGCGTATCGCTGCGACAAGCCCCGAGGCCGAACGCTATGTACACCTCGGCGCCACCAGCCAGGACGCCATGGATAGCGGCCTGGTGCTGCAGCTGCGCGCCGCCATCGAGCTGATCGAAGGCGACCTCGCCACCCTGGCCGATGCCCTGGCGGCGCAGGCCGAGCGCCATGCCGACACGCCGCTGGCCGGACGCACCTGGCTGCAGCAGGCCACCCCGGTGACCCTGGGCATGAAGCTGGCCGGCGTGCTCGGCGCCGTCACCCGTCATCGCCAGCGTCTCGCCGAACTCAAGCCGCGCCTGCTGTGCCTGCAGTTCGGCGGCGCCTCCGGCAGCCTGGCGGCGCTCGGCGAGCAGGCCTGGCCGGTGACCGAGGCGCTGGCCGCCGAGCTGCAACTGCACCTGCCCGAGCAGCCCTGGCACACCCAGCGCGACCGCCTGGTGGAGTTCGCCAGCCTGCTCGGGCTGATCGCCGGCAGCCTGGGCAAGCTGGGCCGCGACCTCAGCCTGCTGATGCAGACCGAGGCCGGCGAAGTCTTTGAGCCGGCGGCGCCGGGCAAGGGCGGCTCGTCGACCATGCCGCACAAGCGCAACCCGGTGGGGGCCGCGGTGCTGATCGGCGCCGCTACCCGCGCGCCGGGTCTGGTGGCGACGATGCTGGCCGCCATGCCGCAGGAGCACGAGCGCAGCCTCGGCCTGTGGCACGCCGAGTGGGAAACCCTGCCGGAGCTGTGCTGCCTGGTTTCCGGCGCGCTGCAGCAGGCGCTGCTGGCGGTGCCGGGGCTGGAGGTGGACGCCGCGCGCATGCGCAGCAACCTCGAACTGACCCAGGGCCTGGTGCTGGCCGAGGCGGTGAGCATCGCCCTGGCCCAGTGCATCGGCCGTGACGCCGCCCATCATCTGGTCGAGCAGTGCTGCCGCCAGGCGGTGCAGCAGGGTGTGCACCTGCGCGCGGTGCTCGGCGCCAATGCCGAGGTCGGCGCAGAGCTGTCCGCCGCCGAGCTGGAGCGCCTGCTCGATCCGGCCCATTACCTGGGACAGGCCCGCCGCTGGGTGCAGCGGGCCGTCGCCGAACACATGCAATTTTCGCGTTAGGAGTTATCCATGCCTGCCGTACGTCTCGCCGATGGCGATCTCAATTACCTGCTCGAAGGCCCGGCCGGCGCGCCGGTGCTGGTGCTGTCCAACTCCCTGGGCACCGACCTGCACATGTGGGACGTGCAGATGCCAGCGCTCACCCGTCATTTCCAGGTGCTGCGCTACGACACCCGCGGCCATGGCCAGTCGCTGGTGACTGAGGGGCCCTACAGCATCGAGCAACTGGGCCGCGACGTGCTGGCTCTGCTCGATGCGCTGGATATCGCCAAGGCGCATTTCTGTGGGCTGTCCATGGGCGGGCTGATCGGCCAGTGGCTGGCGCTCAACGCGCCCGAGCGCATCGCACGCCTGGTGCTGTGCAATACCGCCGCCAAGATCGGCGCGCCAGAGGTGTGGAACCCGCGTATTGAAGCCGTGCTGGCCGGCGGCGCGCAGGCCATGCGTGACCTGCGCGATGCCTCGATCTCACGCTGGTTCACCGCCGGTTTCGCCGCCGCGCAGCCGCAGCAGGTCGAGCCCATAGTCGGCATGCTGGCGCAGACTTCGCCCGAAGGTTACGCCGCCAACTGTGCAGCGGTGCGCGATGCCGATTTTCGCGAGCAGCTCGGTGCGATCCGTGCGCCGACCCTGATCCTCTGCGGTAGCCTCGATCCAGTGACCACCGTCGAGCACGGCCGCTTCATGCAGCAGCGGATCGAGGGCGCGAAGCTGGTGGAGTTCCACGCCGCGCACCTGTCCAACGTCGAGGCCGGCGTGGCCTTTACCCAGGCGCTGCTGGATTTCCTCAAGGCTTGAGACCGTTATGGAGCGTACGGCGCACCCTACATCTCTTTCGGAGTTTGAAATGGACGAAAAACAACGCTACGAAGCCGGCATGCAGGTCCGCCGCGCGGTGCTGGGCGACGCCCATGTCGATCGCAGCCTGGACAAGCTCACGCCGTTCAACGAAGAGTTCCAGGAGATGATCACCCGCCATGCCTGGGGCGATATCTGGACCCGCCCCGGCCTGTCGCGGCACACCCGCAGCCTGATCACCATCGCCATGCTGATCGGCATGAACCGCGAGGGCGAGCTGCGCCTGCACCTGCGCGCGGCGAAGAACAACGGCGTGACCCGCGACGAGATCAAGGAGGTGCTGATGCACAGCGCGATCTACTGCGGCATCCCGGCGGCCAACGCCACCTTCCACCTGGCCGAGGAAGTCTGGGACGAGCTGGGCGTCGAATCCCAGCAGGACTGACCCGCGTTTCCCCTCGACCGCCGCCGGTCCACGCGCCGCGCGGCGGTTTTTTATTGCGTGCTCCGCTGCGCCCTGCAAGCCAACCTACCTCTGGCCCCCCGTTGCACTCAGTCCAGCGTCGTTTCGTACTCTTCGACACCCACCGCATGCCGTGCGGCGATATAGCCGAAGGTCATGGCCGGGCCGAGGTTGATGCCGCCGGACGGGTAGTGGCCGCCCATCACGCTGGCCATGTCGCTGCCGGCGGCGTACAGCCCGGGGATGGGCTGGTCCTGCGCGTCCAGCACCTGGGCCTGGCCGTTGGTCTTCAGGCCGGCGAAGGTGGCGAAGCTGCCCGGCTCGACCTTCACCGCATAGAAGGGCTCGCGCTCGATGGGCGCCACGCAGGGGTTCGGCCCCTCATGGCTGGCGTCGCCGCTGCGCCGGTTGAAGGGCGTACTGCCGCGACCGAAGGCCGGGTCTGCGCCCTGCGCGGCATGGCGGTTGTACTCGGCCAGGGTCTGCGCCAGGCCCTGCGGGTCGATGCCGCAGGCCTGGGCCAATTGTTCGACGCTGTGGCCGCGCTTGAGGTAGCCGCTGCGCAGCACCGACCACAGCGGCACCGGCGCCGGACGGGCGATGCCCAGGCCGTAGCGGCGGATAAAGCGGTGGTCGCAGATCAGCCAGGAGCAGACCTCCTCGCCCTGCGGCACCGCCTCGAGCATGGCGGCGACATAGTCGTAGTAGCCCTCGGCCTCGTTGACGAAGCGCCGGCCGCTGCGCAGCACGGCGATCACTCCCGGTTTGCCGCGATCGATGATATGCGGGAAGTGGCCGATGCGGCCGCCTGCGTAGGGCACCCGCGACACCGGCGCCCAGGCCACCGGCGACTTGAGATCGGTGTTGAGCGCGGCGCCCGCCGCCTCGCCCAGGCGCAGGCCGTCGCCGTTGCAGGCGCTCGGCGGCAGGGCCAGGTGCTCCAGGCCGGTGGGCGTGCGCGGGAACAGCTGGCGGCGGCGCTCGATATCGTGGGCGAAACCGCCGGCGGCCAGCAGCACGCCGCGGCGCGCGCGTATGCGCTGTTCGGCCCCGTCGCGTTGCACCACGGCGCCACAGACCCGGCCGTTGTCGCGCAGCAGGCCGGTGGCCGGCGCCGACTCGAGCAACTGCACGCCGAGGTCCTCGGCGGACTTGGCCAGTCGTGCCACCAGCGCCACGCCGTTGACCAGGTACATGGCGCGGCCATGCCCGGCCAGGTGCCAGAGGTGGGCGCTGAAGCGTTTGCTCACGTGCAGCGCGGCCCTGGCCGAGCGGGTCATGCTGAGAAAGGCGGCCAGATCGGCGCCGGCCATGATCGGCATGCCGAGGAAGGAGGTCTCGGGCATGGTCTTGCGCAGGCGCGGCAGCAGGGCACCGACCTCGCGGGCGTCATAGGGCGCGGCGATCACCTGATGGCCGCCGGTGGCGGCGCCCGGCGCCTCGCCGCGCATGTCGGGGATGGCGTTGCCGTCGGCGAACTGCAGGCGGCTGTGCTGCTCGAAGAAGCCGACCATCTGCGGACAGGCTTGGAGAAAGGCGTCCACCAGCTCGGCATTGAAATGCTCGCCGAGGCAGTGGCGCAGGTAGCGGCGCGGCTGCTCGATGTCCTCGACTATGCCGGCGCGGCGCGCCAGCGGATTGCGCGGCACCCACATCCAGCCGCCGGACCAGGCCGTGGCGCCGCCGAACACCGCATCCTTCTCCACCAGGATGACCTTTTGCCCATGCCAGGCGGCGGTCACCGCCGCGGCCAGGCCGGCGGCGCCGGAGCCGACGATCAGCAGGTCGCAGTCGAGTTCGGCGTGGGCCATGGCGGGTGTCTCCTGGGGCAAAATGGGTTTAATGGAACCTGGTTCCGGATTCTATGATTGCCTTGAGCGAGGGCCAAGGGCGAATGGAACAATTACCCGGCTAGCGCGGCCGATACTGTGCGTTTAGCGCACGGTTGCCGGAGCGGCGCAAGATCGGCGCGGGTTTCGCCCCTGCCACAAGCCTCAAGCGCTGATCGACCACCGCGGATCGGTCGGGCCTGGCTTTTTTTCTCGGCGAAAAAAAGCCCGTCGCGGAGACGGGCCGAGGGTGCCGTAACACACTTGGAGTCAATCGGTTGGACGCAAGCGCCCGGTACTACAGCAGCGACAGCGGGTAGTTGATGATCAGGCGGTTCTCGTGGATGTCCTGGCCGACGTCGCGACGCACGTCGGAGTTGCGCCAGCGCACGCTGAGGTTCTTCAGGCTGCCTTCCTGGATGGTGTAGGCCAGCTCGGACTCGCGCCCCCACTCCTCGGCATCGGTGCGGCCGCCGGTGTGGATGTTGGAGCCGCTGACGTAGCGGTTCATCAGGGTCAGGCCGGGGATGCCGAGGCCGGCGAAGTTGTAGTCGTGGCGGATCTGCCAGGAGCGCTCTTCGGGGGCGTCGTAGCTGTTGGTGAAGCCGTCGTTGACCAGGGTGCCGCCGCTGGTGCCGTCGATGCGCAGAAACTTGCTGTCGCCGTCCAGGTGCTGGTAGGCGAGCATGAAGCTGTTGTTGCCGGTCTTGGCGGTCAACGCGCCTTGGTAGACCTTGTTGTCCAGCTTGCCGGCCTTGGCCGCGCCTTCGTCCTTGCCGTCGAAGTAGCCGAGGTTGGCGCCCAGCACCCAGTCGCCCACCGGCTGGCTGTGGGTCAGCTGCACGTAGCTCTGCTGGTAGACGTCTTCCAGGCGCGCGTGCCAGACGCCGAGCAGGGTGTTGTTGGCGTTGAAGCGGTATTCGCCGCCGGCAAAGTTGAAGTCGTCGCCCTCGATACCGCCGAAGCTCATCTCTTCGCGGCTGGCGTCGTGGCGCTGGCTGTTCTTCCAGAACTGGCCGCCGTAGAGGGTCAGGCCGTCGAGCTCGTTGGAGGTCAGCTGGGCGCCCTGGAAGGTCTGCGGCAGCGAGCGGCCGTCGTCGGCGCGGAGGATCGGCAGCACGGCGAACCACTCGCCGACCTTCAGCTCGGTCTTGGACAGCTTCGCCTTGGCCGCCACCGCGGTGCGGCCGAAGTCGTCGGCGGCCTGGCCGTCGTCGTGGATCGGCAGCAACTGGCTGTTGGCCGCGCCGCGGTTGCCGTCCAGCTTGACGCTGTACAGGCCGAGCAGGTCGAGGCCGAAGCCGACGGTGCCCTCGGTGAAGCCGGAGCGGGCGTCGAGGATGAAGCTCTGGGTCCAGCCTTCGGCCTGGCCCTGTCGCTCGCCCCGGATCAGCGGGTCGGTGCCGTTGAGGTAGTTGCGGTTGAAGTAGTAGTTGCGCAGGTTCAGCGAGACCTTGGCGTCCTCGACGAAGCCGGCGGCCTGGGCGCCGGTCGGCAGGGCGGCGATCACGGCCAGGGCCAGGGCGCTGGGGAGCAGAGGGGTGACGGCGTTTTTCATTGTTATGGTTCCTCGTGGTGACTGATTTTCGGGGCGCACGAATCCCTCCACCGCAGCGGATGCGGAAAAAGCAGAGGGGAGGGGAATGACCGCCGGCGTTCGCCGGCGGCTCGTTTCAGCGCCGTCTCAGGGCTTGGCGATACCGACCGAGTCCGGGGCGATCTCGATGGCCTTGGCCTTGTACATCGACCAGGTGGTGACCGACTGCCAGCGCTTGAGGAAGTCCTCGGCCTCGGCGCCGTTGAGGTTCAGGCTCTGCGCGCCGAAGTTCTTCAAAAAGCCCTGGAACTCCTCGTTGGCCACGGCCTTGGCGTAGGCCTCGACCAGCTTCTGCTTGACCTCGTCCGGGGTGTCCTTGTGCACGAAGGCGCCCCAGAACGGACCCCAGGGCAGGTACTCGGCGATCGCCGGCAGGGACTTGGTGATCGGCTCGACGCCCGGCAGTTCCGGGGTTTCCTCGGTGGCGAACACGGCCAGCGCCTTGAGCTTGCCGCTGCGTACCAGTTCGCGGGCGGCGGCCAGGCTCAGCGGCATGAAGTCGATGTGCTTGCCCATCAGTGCGGTGATGCCGGGGCCGTCGCCGCCGAAGGTCACTTCACGCACTTTCAGCTCGTCCACCGCGTTGATCATCGCGCTGACCGTGCTTGGCAGGCCGCCGGCACCGGTGGAGCCCATGCGCAGGCTGTCCGGATTGGCCTTGGCGGCGGCCAGCAGCTCGCCCATGGTGTTGAACGGCGCCTCGGCGTTGGCGGCAATCACCACCACGTTCTGGCCGATGATGTTGACCGGGTAGAAGTCGCTGTAGTCGAAGTCGGCCAGGCCCAGCACCGGGTACAGCTGCGGGTTCTCGGCGCCGAGCAGGATGGTGTAGCCGTTCGGGCGCTGCTGCTTGACGAAGGTGCTGCCGATCACCGCAGTGCCGCCGGGGCGGTTGTTGAGGATCAGCTTGCCGCCCAGCTCCTTCTCCACGTAGGGGGTCAGGCTGCGCATCACGTTGTCGGTGGCGCCGCCGGCACCCCAGGGGATCACCGCCTGGATGCTGCGCTCGGGGTATTCGGCGTGGGCCGGCAGGGCCAGGGTCAGGGCGCTGAGGCCGAGGGCGGCGCCGGTCAGTAGAGCTTTGAACATGTGGAGATTCTCCATCGGATTGTTGTTGTAAGCCCCTGTCGGCCGGGGCGCACCTTGCCTTGCCAGGTCAGCCGCGGGCGACCGCGGTCTTGAACTTGGATTTGAGTTTCTTCAGCAGCGAGGTGTTGCCCAGCAGGATCAGCACCACGGCGCTGCTGAGGATCAGCGACAGCGGGCTGGTGACCAGGCCCTGCAGCAGCTCCAGCGGGTTGTCGCCGGCCGAGGACATGGCCTGGCGGTAGGAGGTGTCCATCAGCGGGCCGAGGATGGCGCCGAGGATGATCGGGCCCATCTGGAAGCCGAAGATCTTCAGCAGGTAGCCGAGCAGGCCGAAGCCGAGCATCCAGTACACCTCGGTCATGCTGCTGTTGATCGAGTAGGTGCCGACCACGCAGAGCACCAGGATCAGCGGGATCAACACGGCCTTGGGCATCTCGACGAACTTGGCGAACAGCTTGATGCCCATCAGGCCGAAGATCATCAGGAAGACGTTGGCCAGCAGCAGGTTGCCGACGGTGAAGTAGAAGATGTGCGGGTTCTCCACCATCAGCATAGGACCGGGGTTGAGGCCGTGGATCACCAGCGCGCCGATGATCACCGCGGTCACCGCATCGCCCGGCATGCCGAGGGTCAGCATCGGCACGTAGGCACCGCCGACCGCCGCGCTGTTGGCGGTTTCCGGCGCCACCAGGCCCTCGTAGGCGCCCTTGCCGAAGGGTCTGCTGGGATTCTTCACGGTGCGCTTGGCATGGTCGTAGGCCATCAGCGCGGCGATGTCGCCGCCGACCCCGGGCAGCACGCCGACCACCACGCCGATGATCGAGGTGCGGATCGACAGCGGCAGGAACTTCAGCACCATGGCGAAGGACGGCAGGATCTTGTCGACCTTCTGCCGCACCACCGGGCTGTCCAGGTTGTGCAGCTGGTAGAAGGCCTCGGCCACGCCGAACAGGCCGATCATCAGCACCACGTAGTGGATGCCGCCCATCAGCTCGACCTGGCCCAGGGTGAAGCGCCCCTGGGCAGTCACCGGGTCCATGCCGACCAGGCCGATCACCGCGCCCAGGGCGGCGGCGAAGATGCCCTTGGCCAGCGAACCCTCGGCCAGGCTGCCGACCAGCAGCAGGCCGATGGCGGCCACCAGGAAGTAGTCGCGCGGGGCGAATTTCAGCGCCAGATCGCCGATCAGCGGCGCCGCGCTGGCCAGCATCAGGGTGCCGACCAGGCCGCCGATCACCGACATCACCGTGCTCAGGCCGATGGCGCGACCAGCCTCGCCCTGCTGCGCCAGCGGGTAGCCGTCGAAGGCGGTGGCCACCGACGACGGCGCGCCGGGGATGTTCAGCAGGATGGCGCTGCGCGAGCCGCCGTAGACGCCGCCGATAAAGATGCCGACGATCAGGGCGAGGGCGTCGTTGACCTCCCAGGAGAAGGTGAAGGACACCAGGATCGACACCGCCATGGTCACCGACAGACCCGGGATGGCGCCGATGTAGATGCCGGCGAAGGTTCCCAGGGCGGTCAGCAGCAGCAGCTGCGGGTCGCTCCAGGCCATCAGCAGATAGGAAAAGGTATCGCTCATCTCGGGTGCCTCGTTATGGCAGGTAAACGCTGAAGGCCAGGGTGAACAGCAGGTAGATCAACAGCAGCAACAGGGCGGCGATCAGTACCGCCGCGACCACCCGGCCGCGGCGCAGGTAGACGATCGACAGCACCAGGAACAGGAAGGTGCTGAGGTAGAAGCTGATCCACTGGATGGCGGCCAGGTAGGCCACCGCCAGCACGGCGAAGATCAGCGTGCGGCGGGGAAAATGCGCGCGGCGGAACTGGCCGAAGGCATCCAGCCAGCCGCCGCAATCGGGCCTGGCCTTGGCCAGCGTCTCGGCACCGATCTTCAGCGCCGCCAGCAGCATCACCAGGCCGACGCCGAGGGGGAAGGCGCCTGGCGAGTTGGCCGAGCTGAAGCCGGCGATCTGGTAGGCCAGATAGAGGATGGCCAGGCTGAAGACCAGCAGCAGCACGCAGAAGCTGCGTTCGCCGACCAGCATTTTTTCTGTCTTGTTCATGCGCTTGCTCCGACAGGCTGGGGAACCGCGACGCGGTCCGGATACGGATGGTCGTCAGGCCGCGTGGGCCAGTCGCGCTCGCAGCGCAGCGCGCGGCGGCAGCTGGCAGCCAAGGCAGGCGAGAACGGCAAGGGCAGCGGGCGACGGGGAGGCGCGGCCGTCGAGCGCGAGGCTGGAGGAGTGGGCAACGGCCGGCGCGGTTGCGGGGGTTGCCGGGGCACGCAGGTGCAGGGGCTGTGACATGGCAATCGACCTTTTTATATTTATTGGCTACTGAGTTTTCGAAGTCGGATGGCAGCAGGCAGAAAACGACTTCGCTTCAGGGCGTGCTCGGAATAGTGGGCCGACCCCCTGGCCATTTCAATTCGCCAAACCGGGTTTTGTTCGATAACCGAACAAGAACGAACCGGTTAGTACATTCGTCGTGGCGCGGGCAGTATCGCCCGTCTGCCGATTCTCATCCAGCCTGGGGCTCGCCTCCGGTGGTCGCTGTCTCCTAGAATCGCGGCAAATTCAGCAGGGATCTCCCATGGCCGGCAGTCAGATCGAACGCGCGCTCAGCCTCCTCGAAAGTCTCACCCGCGACGCCCGCGGCCTGCCCATGCAGAGCCTGGCCGACGAGCTGGACATCCCCAAGAGCGCCACCCACCGCATGCTCGCCGAGCTGATCCGCCTCGGCTACGTGCGCCAGGACGCGCAGACCAGCCGCTATCGGCTGTCGACCAAGCTGGTGGCGCTGGGCTTTCGCTACCTGGCCAGCAGCGGCGCCGACGTGGTGCAGCCGATCCTCGACCGCCTGGCCGAGGACAGCGGTGAGCTGGTGCGCCTGGGGGTGATCGACGGCGAGCGGCAGACCTGGATCGCCAAGAGCCAGGGCGCCCGCTCCGGCCTGCGCTACGACCCGGACATGGGCCGCGACGCGCCGCTGTTCTACACCGCCTCCGGGCATGCCTGGCTGGCCAGCATGAGCGATGAGCAGGCGCTGGCGCTGGTGGCGCGCCAGGGCATCGCCGATCCGGCCGAGTTCGGCCCCAACGCGCCGCGCAGCGAGCAGGAGCTGCTCGAACGCCTGGCCCTGGCCCGCGAGAAGGGGTATGCCTGGGTGGTGGAGAGCGCTTCGCTGGGCACCTCGGCGCTGGCCGCGGTGGTGCGCCATCCGCTGGACGGCCGGGTGATCGGCGTGCTCAGCATCGCCGGGCCCAGCGCGCGCCTGCCGCTGGCGCGCCTGCACGCACTGGCGCCGCAGCTGCTGGCCGCCGCCGCAGAACTGTCCGCCGCCAGCCCGGCTTCCGAACTGTTCGCCTGAGCCCCCTCGCGGCGGGGATACCCGCCCTGCGCCTCGTCTGGACCTAGGGTGGATCGCGCTTTACCGATCCACCGTTTTGGCGGATGTGAACAGCGACATCCGCCCTACGAACTGGCATCGGGCAGGCTGTGGGAGGGGCTTCAGCCGCGACGGACGCCTGTTGTTGTCGCCGCTGAAGCGCCTCCCACACGAGCGGCCGCCGATCGGTAGCCCGGATGCAATCCGGGAATGAATATCCCCAGGCCCCTGCATCCTCCCCGCCGACTACCGACCAAAGGCAATCCTCCGCCGTCATTTTCGTCTTGCGAATTTTTTGGAACTGAGTTCTAAATTAAAAAAGAGGTCAGCCCCTGGCCTTCCGCTTCGACGACGACAAGAGGATCGCCCGCGTGACTTCTCCCCTGCGTATCGCCCTGATCGGCGCCGGCGTCATGGGCCGCCAGCACTTGCAGCACCTGCGCCAGCTGCCCGAGGCGCAGCTCTGCGCCATCGCCGATCCCGGCCCGCAGGCCGCCGAGTTCGCCGCGCAGTGCGGCGTGGCGCATTTCGCCGAGCACCGGCAGATGCTCGCCGCGGCGCGCCCCGAGGCGGCGATCATCGCCAACCCCAATGCCCTGCACGTCGCCACCGCGCTGGACTGTCTCGCCGCCGGGGTGCCGGTGCTGCTGGAGAAACCGGTGGGCGTGCACCTGGACGAGGTGCGCGAGCTGGTCGCCGCCAGCCGCGCCAGCGGCGTGCCGGTGCTGGTCGGCCATCACCGTCGGCACAACCCGCTGATCGTGCGCGCCCGCGAGCTGATCGAGGCGGGCGCGCTCGGCCGCCTGACCACCGTCACCGCGCTGTGGCAGCTGCGCAAGCCCGACAGCTACTACGCCATCCCCTGGCGCCGCGAGGCCGGCGCCGGGCTGCTGCTGACCAACCTGATCCACGACCTCGACCTGCTGCGCCACCTGTGCGGCGAGGTGCGCCAGGTGCAGGCCTTCACCAGCAACGGCGTGCGCGGCTTCGCCAACGAGGACAGCGCCGCCATCCTGCTGCAGTTCGCCAGCGGTGCCCTGGGCAGCCTGACCGGCTCCGACGCGGTGGCCGCGCCCTGGAGCTGGGAGCTGGATTCCGGCGAGAACCCGGTCTACCCGCGCCAGGCCGAGCAGCCCTGCTATCTGCTGGCCGGCACCGCAGGCGCGCTGAGCATCCCCCAGCTCAAGCGCTGGCACTACGCCGAGGCCGGCGCTGGCTGGCACGAGCCGCTGCTGCAGGTGCAGGAGTCGTTCGCCGCCGGCGAGGCGCTGCGCCGTCAGCTGCAGCATTTCCTCGAGGTCGCCCGCGGCCAGGCTGCGCCGCTGGTCAGCGCCGAGGACGCCGGGCGCACCCTGGCGCTGGTCGAAGCCATCCGCCAGGCCGCCGAATCCGGCCGCGCCTCCGCTCCGCAGATCGTCTGAAAGAGTAGAGTCCATGAGCCAACGCATTTTCTCCCTGGCCGCCCTCACCGTGCTCGAGCTGTCGCCGCCGCAGATGGTCGAGGTGGCCGCCCGCGCCGGTTACAGCCATATCGGCCTGCGCCTGGTGCCGGCCACGCCGGAGGAGCGGCACTTCCCCCTGGTGGCCGACGCCGGGCTGCGCGCGCAGACCCGCCAGCGCCTGCGCGACACCGGCATCCGCGTGCTCGACGTGGAAATCCTGCGCCTGAAGCCCGAGACCCGCGTCGCCGAGTTCGAGGCCATCCTCGCCGCCGGCGCCGAGCTGGGCGCCAGCGAGCTGCTGGTGGCCGGCAACGATGCGGACGAGGCGCGCCTGACCGCCAACTTTGCCGCCCTGTGCGACCTTTCCGCGCAATACGGCCTGCATCCGCACCTGGAATTCATGCCCTGGACCGACGCCCGCGACCTGCGCCAGGCGGCGCGCATCGTCGCCGCGGCGGATCGGGCCAACGGCGGTGTGCTGGTCGATGCCTTCCACTTCGACCGCAGCGCCTCGCGCCTGGCGGATCTCGCCGCGCTGCCGGCCGCGCGCCTGCGCTACGCCCAGTTGTGCGACGTGGCCGGGCCACGGCCGGCCGACATGGCCGAGATCCTGCGCCAGGCGCGCAACGAGCGGCGCTTTCCCGGCGACGGCGACTGCGACCTGCTCGGTCTGCTGCGCAGCCTGCCGGCGAACATCCCGCTGAGCCTGGAGATTCCCACCCGCCAGCTGCTGGAGCAGGGCGTCGGCGCGCTGGAGCGGGCGCAGCTGGCGCTGGACAAGAGCCGCACGCTGCTGGCGCGGTTGTAGCCGTGGCCGCCAGCCTGGACGGCGCGCCGGCGCGGCCGCTGGCCGGTATCGCCCTGGTGCTGCTGGCGACCTTGCTGTTCGCCAGCCACGACGCGCTGTCCAAGTACCTGTCCGGCTTCTACCCGGTGGTCATGGTGGTGTGGGCGCGCTACCTGGTGCACAGCCTGCTGATGGCGGTCATCTTCCTGCCCCAATCGGGGCTGCGCGTACTGCGTAGCCGGCGTCCCGGCCTGCAGCTGCTGCGCGCGCTGTGCCTGGGCGCCACCAGCCTGCTGTTCACCAGCGGCCTGCTGTTCCTGCCGCTGGCCGAGGCCACCGCGGTGAATTTCCTCGCGCCGCTGCTGGTCACCGCGCTGTCCGTGCCGCTGCTCGGCGAGGCGGTCAGCCGCGGCCAATGGCTCGCCGTGCTGGCCGGTTTCGCCGGGGTGCTGATCATCGTCCACCCCGGCGGCGCGCTGTTCACCCCGGCGGTGCTGCTGCCACTGGCCTCGGCGCTGTGCTTCAGCCTCTACCAGCTGCTGACGCGCAAGCTCAGCGAGAGCGACAGCGCCACCACCAGCAACTTCTTCGCCGGGCTGTGCAACACGCTGCTGATGAGCGCCCTGGTGCCGTTCTTCTGGCAGCTGCCGAGCCTGGCGCACGCCCTATGGATGCTGGCGCTGGGCGGCTGCGGCATGGCCGCGCACCTGTTCCTCACCCAGGCCTTTCGCCACGCGCCGCCGGCGCTGCTGGCGCCCTTCGGCTACGGCCAGATCGTCTTCGCCGGCCTGCTCGGCGCGCTGCTGTTCGGCCATGTCCCGGACCTGGCCGGGCTGGTAGGCATCGCCCTGATCTGCCTGAGCGGGCTGGCGGCGGCCTGGCGGCAGCGCCGAGGCTGAACCGGCAACGTCGCGTTTAACCGGCGGACTCGCTGCTGAGCCGACGCGGCGCCATCAGGTACAGCCACAGCAGGGCGAGGAAGTAGGTCGCCGGGATCGCGCTGAACAGCAGGGCGTAGTTGTTGTGCGTCACCGTCAGCACGTAGCCGACGATCTGCGTCATGAACATGCCGCCGATGGCTGCGCACATGCCGCCGAAGCCGAACACGGTGCTCATCATGTGCTTGGGCGTGTAGTCCATCACCAGGCTCCAGATGTTCGCGGTCCAGGCCTGGTGCGCGCCCACGGCGAGGGCGATGGCCAGCACCGCGACCCACAGGCCGCTGGCGTTGGCGGCGAACACCACGCTGACGATGGTGCAGGCGAACAGCAGCATGGACAGCAGGCGTGCGGTGGTGGCGCGCATGCCGCGGCCGATCAGCCAGGACGAGAGGATGCCGCCGCCGATGCTGCCGAAGTCGGCGGTGAGCCAGATCAGGATCAGCGGGATGCCCATCTGGGTGACGCTGATGCCCAGGTCGTACTGCTCGTTGAGGAAGGGCGGCAGCCAGTAGAGGTAGAACCAGAACACCGGGGCGGTGATCGCGTAGGCCAGGGCGAAAGCCCAGGTGCCGCGCATGCGCAGGATACGCGCCAGGGCGACCTTGCTCGGCTCGGGTTCGACCTCCTGCTGGATGTACGCCAGCTCGCTGCGCTTGAGGCTGGGGTGATCTTCCGGGTTGAAGTACTTCAGGGCCCAGAACACCAGCCAGACCAGGCCGAGCAGGCCCATGCTGACGAACGCCGCCTGCCAGCCCCAGAGATGCAGGATCAGCGGCAGCAGTGCCGGGGTGACCATGGCGCCGACGTTGGTGCCGGCGTTGAAGATGCCGGTGGCGATGGCGCGCTCGCCGGCCGGGAACCAGATGCGCGTGGTCTTGACGCAGGCCGGGTAGTTGGCCGCCTCGGTCAGGCCGAGGATGAAGCGGCAGATCATGAAGCCGACCGCCGAGGTGGCCAGGCCGTGGGCACCGGTGGCCAGGCTCCAGAGCAGCACCGCGAGGAAGAACGCGCGCTTCACCCCGACCTTGTCGATGAAGCGGCCCTGCAGCAGGAAACCCACCGCATAGCCGACCTGGAACCAGAAGTTGATGTTGGCGTAGTCCATCGCCGTCCAGCTCATCTCCTCGGCCAGTACCGGCTGCATGATGCCGAGGGCGGCGCGGTCGATGTAGTTCAGGGTGGTGGCGAAGAACACCAGGGCGAGCATGCCCCAGCGCGTCTTGCCGACGGCCATGGCGCCGCGGATCTTGTCGCCGATTCCGCCGTGGCCAAGGCCGGCGGCGGGCAGGGTGGTGCTGGGGGAGTGGGTCATCGGCATGGCCATCCATTCGGTGACTGGACGTGCGCCAGTCGGACTAGGAGTCGGGCATGTGGGCGGGCGGACGGGGTGCCGCGGGCGCCACGCTGCGGGTATCGGCGCCACCGGGGCGCGCGGGATTGCCGGTCTGGCAGGGG
This sequence comes from Pseudomonas sp. PL-6, assembly GCF_054110165.1. Classification (NCBI taxonomy): domain Bacteria; kingdom Pseudomonadati; phylum Pseudomonadota; class Gammaproteobacteria; order Pseudomonadales; family Pseudomonadaceae; genus Pseudomonas; species Pseudomonas sp. PL-6. The sequence goes on from NZ_CM134189.1 coordinate 729,358, forward strand.
CGAGCGGTCAGCCGTGGGCCGCTGGGCGTCGCAGGCGTGGCTGCGGGGCGCTGTCGGCGCGCGCGGGGGCAGGCAGGGAAGGGCAGGCGAATACGGCAGTGACTATGAACATCGTAGGAACCCGAATCTTGAAATTGTTATGGCACAACGCTGTCGGCGCGCGCCCGTGGGCGGCGCGCCTGTCGTCAGGCGCAGGGGTGACTGGCACCGGCCGGCTGGCGATTCGCTGAAGATGGTGCGCAGCCGGCATGCCCAGGGTCAATTCGCCAAGCCGGCTTCTGTTCGATAAACGCACGGAAAACTAACCAGTTCGTACATTTAGGTTTGCCGCGTCGTGCGACTGCGCCAATAATCCTTTCACCCTGACTGGCACCTGGTCGGCGGGTGCATGGGTCGTGCGGCCAGCGCCGCAACCCCCGGCACCGCGCCGCCGCTGAGCGCCGGCGTCCCCAACCAGGAGTTGCAGCATGCAGCGTTCGATTGCCACCGTCTCCCTGAGCGGTACCCTGCCGGAAAAACTCGAAGCCATCGCCGCCGCCGGCTTCGACGGCGTGGAGATCTTCGAGAACGACCTGCTCTACTACGACGGCAGCCCCAGCGAGATTCGCAAGCGCTGCGCCGACCTCGGCCTGGCCATCACCCTGTTCCAGCCGTTTCGCGACTTCGAGGGCTGCCGGCGCGACCGCCTGGCGCGCAACCTCGACCGCGCCGAGCGCAAGTTCGACCTGATGCAGGAACTCGGCACCGACCTGGTGCTGGTGTGCAGCAATGTCGCCGCCGACTCCCTGGGCGACGAGGGGATCCTCGTCGACGACCTGCGCCTGCTCGCCGAGCGCGCCGGCGCGCGTGGCCTGCGCATCGGCTACGAGGCCCTGGCCTGGGGCCGCCACGTCAACACCTACCAGCAGGTGTGGAAGCTGGTGCGCCAGGCCGACCACCCGGCGCTGGGGGTGATCCTCGACAGCTTCCACACCCTGTCGCTCAAGGGCGACCCGGCGGCCATCGCCGAGATTCCCGGCGACAAGATCTTCTTCGTGCAGATGGCCGACGCGCCGCTGCTGGCCATGGACGTGCTGGAGTGGAGCCGGCATTTCCGCTGCTTCCCGGGGCAGGGCGAGTTCGACCTGGCCGGTTTTCTCGCGCCTATCCTGCGCACCGGCTACCGCGGCCCGCTGTCGCTGGAGATCTTCAACGACGGCTTCCGCGCCGCGCCGCCGCGGCAGAACGCCGCCGACGGCCTGCGTTCGCTGCTCTATCTGGAAGAGAAGACCGCCAAGCGCCTGGACAAGGAAGGCGTGGCGATCGAGCCCGGCGTGCTGTTCACCCCGCCGGCGGCCAGCCGTTACGACGGCGTGGAGTTTCTCGAATTCGCCGTCGACGAGGCGGTCGGCGCGCGCCTGGCCGGCTGGCTGGAGCGCCTGGGCTTCGCCCGCGCCGGCCAGCACCGCTCCAAGGACGTCAGCCTGCTGCGTCAGGGCGATATCAATATCGTGCTCAACGCCGAGCCCTATTCCTTCGCCCACAACTTCTTCGAGGCCCATGGCCCGTCGCTGTGCGCCACCGCGCTGCGGGTGAAGCACGAGGCCGCCGCCCTGCAGCGCGCCTGCGACTACCGCGGCCAGCCCTATCGCGGCCTGGTCGGCCCCAACGAGCGGGAAATCCCCGCGGTGCGCGCCCCCGACGGCAGCCTGATCTACCTGGTGGAGCAGGCCGGCGCCGGCCAGACCATCTACGACACCGACTTCAAGCTGGACCCGAACGCCGTGGCCGCCGGCGGCCTGCAGCGCATCGACCACATGGCCCTGGCGCTGCCGGCCGAGTCGCTGGACAGCTGGGTGCTGTTCTACAAGAGCCTGCTGGACTTCGAGGCCGACGACGAGGTGGTGCTGCCCGACCCCTACGGCCTGGTCAAGAGCCGCGCGCTGCGCAGCCGCTGCAGCTCGGTGCGCCTGCCGCTGAACATCTCGGAGAACCGCAACACCGCCATCGCCCACGCGCTGTCCAGCTACCGCGGCTCCGGCGTGCACCATATCGCCTTCTCCTGCGAGGACATCTTCGCCGAGGTGGCGCGGGCCAAGGAGGCCGGCGTGCCGCTGCTGGAAATCCCGCTGAACTACTACGACGACCTGGCCGCGCGCTTCGACTTCGACGACGAGTTCTTGAGCGAGCTGGCCTACTACAACGTGCTCTACGACCGCGACGCCCAGGGCGGCGAGCTGTTCCACGTGTACACCGAGCCGTTCGAGGAGCGCTTCTTCTTCGAGGTCATCCAGCGCAAGAACGGCTATGTCGGTTATGGTGCGGCCAACGTCGCGGTGCGCCTGGCGGCCATGGCCAAGGCGCGCAGCGGCGCGGCCAAGCGTCCGCGGCTGTGAGCGCAGGGGGGCGGCTTCCCAGCGCCCCGGCCGCCACGGATAATCCGCCCATTCCAATAAGAAGCCGTGAGTCCGTATGAGCGATACCGCAGAGAGCCTCGCCACCCCCGCCACCGAGGCGGCGCGCAAGGGGCGCAAGAACAACCCGGAGAAGACCCGCGAGAGCATCCTTCTGGCGGCGGTCGACGAGTTCGTCCGCCACGGCCTGTCCGGCGCGCGGGTCGACGCCATCGCCGAGCGCACCCACACCTCCAAGCGGATGATCTACTACTACTTCGCCAGCAAGGAGCAGCTCTACCTGGCGGTGCTGGAGAAGCTCTACGGCGATATCCGCAACACCGAGGCGCGGCTGCACCTGGGCGAGCTGACGCCGCCGGAAGCGATCCGCCGGCTGATCGAGTTCACCTTCGACCACCACGACCGCAACGTCGACTTCGTGCGTATCGTCAGCATCGAGAACATCCATCACGGCGAACACATCACCCGCTCCGAGGTGATCCCGACGCTGAACAACTCGGTGCTCGAGGCCATCGCCGACATTCTCCGCCGCGGCGAGGCCGAGGGGCTGTTTCGCAGTGGCCTGAACCCGCTGGACATCCATATGCTGATCAGCTCGTTCTGCTTCTACCGGGTGTCCAACCGCCACACCTTCGGCACCATCTTCCAGATCGACCTGTCCGCCGAGGACAACAAGCAGCGCCACAAGCAAGTGATCTGCGAATCGGTGCTGCGCTATATGCAGGCCTGAGACGAGGGCGCCGTGCGCGCCAAATTCGCCACTGCCAGGGTGCGCACATGGCACACCCCGTGCGGTTTGGCATCGTTCAATAAAAAAGGGCCCGCAGGCCCTTTCTATTGTTCGGCGCTCGCCTAGAAACTGGCGAAATGCGCCAGCATGCGCTGGGCATCGGCCTGCCGGCCGCTGAACAGCTCGAACGCCTTGACCGCCTGGAACACCGCCATATTGCCGCCGTCCAGGGTCTGGCAGCCGAGGGCGCGGGCGTCGCGCAGCAGCTCGGTCTCCAGCGGGAAGTAGACGATCTCCGCCACCCACAGCGCCGGGCGCAGCAGCGCCTTGGGCACCGGCGTGCCGGGCAGCTTGGCCATGCCCATCGGGGTGGTGTTGACCAGGCCGTCTGCCACCGCCATGGCGGCCGCCAGGTCGCTGCCGGCCAGGGCGCGGCCGGCGCCGAAGTGCTGGTTGAGGTTGTCGGCCAGGGCCTGCGCGCGCGCCGGCTCGACGTCGAAGAGGCTCAGTTGCTCGACCCCTTCGCTGAGCAGCGCATGGGCCACCGCGGCACCGGCGCCGCCGGCGCCCATCTGCACCACGCGCTGGCGCGCCACGCCCGGCAGGCCGCGGCGCAGGCCCTCGGCGAAGCCCAGGCAATCGGTGTTGTGGCCGACGCGCTTGCCGTCCTTGAGCACCACGGTATTGACCGCGCCGATGCCGCGCGCCTCGTCCGACAGCTCGTCGAGCAGCGGGATGATCGCCTGCTTGCAGGGGAAGGTGATGTTCAGCCCGGTGAAGCCCATGCGCTCGGCGGCGCCGAGCAGCTCGGGTAGGGCGCCGTTGTCGAGGCCGAGCTGGTCCAGGTCGATCAGCCGGTAGAGGTAGCGCAGGCCCTGGGCGTCGCCCTCGCGTTCGTGCATGGCCGGCGTGCGCGAGCCCTGGATGCCGGCCCCGATCAGGCCGGCGAGGATGCTGGATGTGGCGGAGGACATGGCGTTATCCCTTGAGCAACTGGCTGAAGTATTGCAGCCCCAGGCGATAGCCCTGGCTGCCGAGGCCGCAGATCACCCCGACGGCGATCGGCGAAACGAAGGAGTGATGGCGGAAGGCCTCGCGCTTGTGCACGTTGGACAGGTGCACCTCGAGCACAGGCAGCTCGCTGGCCACCAGGGCGTCGCGAATCGCCACTGAGGTGTGGGTCCAGGCCGCCGGGTTGATCAGGATGCCGGCGCAGCGCCCGCGCGCCTTGTGAATCCAGTCGAGCAGCTCGCCTTCGTGGTTGGTCTGGCGAAACTCGATGGCCAGGCCGCACTCGGCCGCGGTGTCGGCGCACAGCCGGGAGATGTCGGCGAGGGTCTCATGGCCGTAGGTGGCCGGTTCGCGGGTGCCGAGCAGATTCAGGTTGGGGCCGTTGAGCACCAGGATGCAGGGGGACATAGGGGGGCGATCTCTTGTTGTTGTGGCAACGGGCGACAAGTCGTTTCGGGAAAATGTACTAACTAGTTAATACGGTCAATCGAGCAGATCGCTTGCGCTGGCCAACGGCAGCCGGGGAAAGCTCGGTGGAAACGCTGCAGGCCAGCAATGGCGGGGCTTGCAGCCAGATGGCGGGGCGTCAGGGCGGGCGGCGAAACTGGGCGATTACCGGCTAGGCGCTGGGGCGAGGGGCTAGGACCTGATAGTCGAGCGACTCGCCCAGCGCACAGCCACCCACGCCGCCGGCCAGGTCGCCGAAAATGGCGCCTGCTTTAGACAGGGCCGGCGACGCCAGCCTGACCACCTGCCAGGGCCGCGCTGACGCCACGGCCGATGGCCGCACCGACTTTCATGGAGTGATGGAAGGAAGCGACTTTGGGGGAGTGACCGCGAGCGCACGGCAATGACAGGGGGCGAACCTGCTTGGTGGTGATGTCAGTGCGGTTATGTAGGGCTGAGGTTTTTTGAATCGAATGGCTGTTCAGGATCTCAGCCGTGTCCGTCGGGAGCAGCGCTGGCCATTGAGCGCATGCCATGGCTGACCCGGCGCCCTTCAAAATCCATTCGCTGGCGGATCCTTGCGTCTGTACTTCACCAAATGGACAACCCTTTCGTTGGTTTGATTATTTGCTCAACTCTACCGTCTAAGAGCTGGGGTGCGAGCCCTTCTGTGGAGTATGGGTAAGGCAATAAAAATCAATGTATATCAATGATTTATATCGTTATTAAAACCAGAGGTTAACTGCTGGCACAGGCGTTGCTCTAGCGTCATCAACCGCTTCAAGACAACAACAATCACAAGTGGTGAGACGTGATGAAAACGCGAAACTCCCTCGATGGCCGCTGGCCGTTGAGTGCCTACCGCCGTGCACCCTGTTTGCTTAGCGCAATACTCCTCCCTGCTTTCTTGGTTGGCTGCGAAGCGCAGCTAAATCTCTCCGGTGTAGAGGCCGACAGCTCCAAGGCCGTTCAGCGCACCGATTTTTACCAAGCCATAGCTAGTACACCAGGCGCCACTCTGCTGGCCGGTAACAATGGCGTGCTGTTGACCAGTCTCGATCAGGGCAAGAACTGGTCGCGTCAGATCATCGCAAATGGTCGCAGTCTGATTGATCTGGATGCCTGCGCCGATGGCAGCTTCATCGCGCTCAGTTTCGACAACCATCTTTGGCATAGCCACGATCAGGGCAAGAGCTGGCGAGAGATCCAGTTGCCGACCCAAGAGCAGATGCTAACGGCGTCCTGTTCGCCAAGCGGAGCCTGGTGGGTCGGCGGCGGCCTAAGCACGTTGCTCGGCAGCACTGACTTGGGGGCCAGCTGGCAGGAAACCAGCCTCGACGAAGACGCCATGCTGACCAACCTGCAGTTCATCGACCGCGACCATGCGGTGGCCGTGGCTGAGTTCGGCATGCTCTTCGCCAGCCAGGACGGTGGCACCAACTGGCAGCTGGCCGGCACCCTGCCGGACGAGTTCTACCCGCACGCCAGCTACTTCCGCAGCCCCGAGGAGGGCTGGGTCGGTGGCCTCAACGGTTTCATCTACCACACCACGGATGCCGGGCAGAGCTGGCAACGCCAGAGCACGCCGAGCAGCGCACCGATCTTCGGCTTTCTAGCGAGCGACAACGGCCTGTTCGCCGTCGGCGACCACAGCAGCGTGCTGCAACTGGCCGGTGAACAGTGGCAAACGCTGCCGACGCCCGATGCGCCGGTCTACTTGCGCGCCATCACCGCGGATACCGCACAACGCCTGATCGTTGCCGGCGGCCGCGGCCTGCTGCTGACCCTCGACACTGCGCCCAGCGCTACGCCCGCCGTTGCGACCACGACCGACTGAGACCCGTCACCATGCCGATACTTCATCCGTTTAGCCATAAGCTGGCTCAGGCCAAGGTCTGGTTGTTCGACCACCCGCGCACCGTGCTGGCGATCATCGCGGTGCTGACCCTGTTCTTCGCCCTGCGCATTCCCGGGCTGAAGGTCTACACCGACTTCTCCGACCTGCTGCCGCAGGAACACCCCTACATCCAGCTGCACAACAGCATCAAGGACAGCTTCGGCGGCGCCAACGTGCTGGTCATCGGCGTGGCCTTCGACAAAGGCGACCTGTTCAGCAACGAGCGCCTGGCCTTGATCGATCGGGTCACCCAGGCGGTGGACAGCCTGCCCGGAGTCAACCACAACCTGGTCAGCAGCCTGACCCACCGCAACTCGCGCAAGGTCTGGCTGACCGAGGTCGGCAGCATCAACTCCGAGCCTTACTACCAACCCGAATTCGGCCAGCTCTCCGCCGAGCAGTTGGCGGCGATGAAAGCCGACGTGGTGGCTAACCCGCGGGTCTATGGCCCGTTGGTGTCGCCGGACCTGCAAGTGGCGTTGGTCAAGGCGCAACTGATCGAAGGCCAGCTCGACTACGCCAAGACCTTCGCGCAGATCCAGGCGCTGCGCGACGCCGAGAAGATCGACGGGGTGACCCTCTACGCCACCGGCCAGCCGGTGCTGGTGGGCTGGGCCTACACCTACATGAGCCAGATTTTGCAGATATTCATCTGCACCGTGCTGATCATGCTGGCGCTGCTGGTGATGCATTTCCGCAAGGCTTATGGCGTGCTGATCCCACTTGGCGGGGTGCTGATCTCGACCATCTGGGGCCTCGGCATCATCAGCCTGCTGGGCTACAACCTCGACCCGCTGGGCCTGGTGATTCCCTTCCTGATCGCCGCCCGCGCCATGAGTCACGGCGTGCAGCTGGTCGAGCGTTATTACGCCGAGGTCAAACTGCTCGGCGACGGCCCGCTGGCCGCGCGCGCCACCTTCGACAGCCTGTTCCGCCCCGGCACCCTGGGCATTGTCTCGGACGCCATCGGCCTGCTGCTGATCGCCATCGGCTCAATCGCCCTGAACACCAAGCTGGGCATCTATGCCTCGCTGTGGGCGACCACGGTGATCTTCAGCGTGCTGATCGGCGTGCCGCTGCTGCTGTCGATCCTGCCCAAACCGAAGAACCCGGAAATGCGCGAGACCGCGCTGCGCCACATCGGCGCGATCTGTGCGCGGACGGTGGCCAACCCGGCCTCCGCGCGCAAGGCGCTGGGCCTGGCCGCGCTGGCCATCCTCGCCAGCCTGTGGGCCTCCTCCCAGGTGCGCATCGGCGACTCCGAGCCCGGTTCGCCGATCCTCTACCCGGAACACGATTACAACGTCTCGTCCAAGGAGATCAACCAGCGCTTCCCCGGCTCGGAAGAGCTGTACATCGTCGCCGAGCATGCCGAGAAAGGCGGAATCAAGAAGCCCGAGGTGCTGCGCGCCCTGCAATCGCTGCAAAACCACATGCTCAGCGACCCCGCGGTCGGCGGCAGCAAGGGCTTGCCGGACCTGATCACCCAGGTCAACCGGCTGATGCACAACGACGATCCGCGCTGGCTGCAGATTCCCCACGACGCCAATTACGTCGGCGGGCTGATGTTCACCTACATGGCCTCCAGCCCAATCCCCGGCGCGCTCAACGAGTTCACCGACACCGACGACCGCATCGCCAACCTGGTGTTCTATTACAAGGATCGTCAGGGCGAGACCATCCGCCGCGCCATCCACATGGCCAAGCAGTGGATCGAGCAGCACGGCGATGCAGTGCCGGGGCTGAGCATCCGCCTGGCTGGCGGTACCCTCGGCGTGGCCGCGGCGATGAACGAGTCGGCATTCGAGACCAACCTGGTGGTGCTGCCGCTGGTGTTCCTGCTGATCTTCGCCTTCGTCATGCTGTTCTACACCTCCTGGCATGCCGGCTTGATGATGCTCCTGGCGATGGCCTTCGCCACCGCGCTGACCTACGCCTATATGGGCCTGGCCGGCATGGGTATCGACATCAACACGGTGCCGGTGATCGCGGTCGGCATTGGCGTGGGCATCGACTACTCGATCTACATGATGGATCGCATCCGCGAGGAAATGGCCAAGTTTGGCCGTCTCACCGACGCGGTGCGCCAGGCCATCGCCACCACCGGCATCGCCATCAGCTTCACCGCACTGACCCTGATGGCCGGGATCGTCATGTGGGTGATCCTCTCGGACCTGCGTTTCCAGTCCGATGCCGCCCTGCTGCTGTGCGTGATGATCGTCATCAACGCCATCGCCGCCATGTTGCTGGTACCCGCCTGGGTGCTGGTGTTCAAACCGAAGTTCATCACCGGGGCCTATGCCGACGCAGACGGCATTCTGCACGCCGACGCTGCCGTGCCCGCCTCAGCCGAACCCCTGTCGGTCGCGCCCAGCGTGGCGACCGGCGGGCTGCCGCAAGGGGAACGCCATCCGGCCTGAACCGGATGCCTTCCCACACTTAACCCGCACGAGGACCTGTCATGCCGACAACAACAAAAATGGGCCTGCGACACTGGAGTCTGGCCCTGCTGGGCGGCTCAAGCCTTGCTCTGACGCCACTGACTTCGGTCATGGCCGAGGAAGAAATGCAGTTCACCGGTTTCTACGAGAATGCCACCTTCGTTCGCGATAGCGCCGGATTGTCGAAATTCCGCAACACCGTGCAGGTCAACGCAGACAAGAAGTTCGGCACCCTGGGCCAGCTGAACTTCAACAACGTGGCCTTCCACGGCACATTCCGCGGCACCTACGACGGGGTCTATGACCTCAACAGCAGCGAGTACGGCAGTGGCGCCGGCGGCGCGGTCAACCTGGAGAACAACATCGCCGGCGCGGGCTCGACCGTGCCGCACGGCGGTGGCATCCGTCCGCCAGGCACCTTCTTCGGCTTCAACGACGCGCGCAACCCCAACGAGGGGATGATCGTGCTCGGCGAAAACCTGCACAAAACCCGTGGCGGCGTGGCCTTCGGCGTGCCGGTACGGCCCTGCGACAAGGACAGCCGCGGCTGCATCGACGACTACCTGGACTACAGCAGCAACGACCTGCGTTTCCCCGAGTTCAACGAACGCCTGGACTTCATCCGCGAGCTCTACGTCGACTTCGACAACGATCTGCCCAACGGCGACATCCTGAGCTGGCGCCTGGGCAAGCAGCAGGTGATCTGGGGCCGCACCGACCTGTTCCGCGTGCTCGACGTGATCAACCCGGTCGACTTCTCGCGCAACAACATCTACGACGAGCTGGAAGACATCCGCATTCCCATGTGGATCGCCAAGGCCGACTGGCGCATGGGCGCTGGCGAAGTGTTCGACGACCTCAACCTGTCGTTCGTGTGGAACTTCGACAAGTTCCGTCCGCACAACCTCGGGCAGTGCGGCCAGCCCAACTCGATCCTCGACGCTGGCTGCTTCTTCCGCGGCATGAACAACCTGTGGGAAAACGGCGGCACCGTGGCCAACTTCGCCGGCGGCAACATCGCCACCGACTTCGGCCCCGGCCAGATCGGTATCCGCAAGGCGCACATGCCGTCCTGGAGCCTGTCCAACAGCCAGTTCGGCATCAAGCTGGAAGGCGTCTATGGCGATTTCGGCTTCTCGCTGAACGCCCTGACCTACCGCTCGCAACTGCCCTCGCTGCGTGGCGGCATCCCGGCGCAGAACGCCTTCACCGGTGAAACCGCGGTATGGCCGGGCCTGATCGCCTTCGATATCCATTTCCCGCGGGTCAACCTGATCGGCGGTTCGATGGACTACTACTCGCAAGCGATCGACACGGTGTTCCGCTTCGAAGTCGCGCACACCGAGGGCGAGGAGTTTGCCAACACCCTGCAATCACGGCTGTTCTCCGAGTCCGACGTCACCCGTTACGTGATCGGTGCGGACAAGAACATCTTCATCCCCTTCCTCAACCCGGGCCGCGCCTTCCTCTTCTCCGGCCAGCTGTTCGGCCAGCACATCCACGAGCACCAGCTTGAGGATCGCCCACTGGGCAAGGCCGGCATGCCGGACTGGGAGCAGAACTGGATCGGGACCTTGCTGGTGAAAGGCTGGTGGATGAACGACCGCCTCAGCCCGCAAATAATCGTCGCGCATGACTTCAAGGCCCAGGCCACGGCCATCGCGCCGAGCGTGGAATACCTGTTCAGCGACAACTTGAAGATCGTCGCCGGCGCCAACTTCAAGGTCGGTCGCGGCGCTCGCGAGTTCGACGACTGCCGCAGCTGCAACCCCTGGGATCCCTTCACCAGCTATGGCCTGCCGGAGGGCGCCACCGCCGGTCTGAGCGGCTACGAGCCGCTGGGCCGCTTCCGCGCCGGCCCCATCGGCATGGCGCAGAAGGAAGACGAACTGCAACTGACCCTGCGTTACAGCTTCTGATCAATCACGAGGAATAGCCATGAACAACAAGAAATCCCGGCAGAGCCGCGCCCTGGCGCTGGCCCTGTTGACGCTGGGCGCGACCAGCGGCGTGCACGCCGCCGACGAGGCGGTGATCCAGCAGTCCTTCTACCCCTACCAGAACGACAAGCCGAGCTTCGCCGGTCTGAGCGCCGGCATGACCATCAACAAGGGCAACGTCGCCCAGTTCAAGGAGATTCTCGACCCGGCCTTCTACGGCTTTATCGAGAAAGGTTGGGCGGAGCTGAAGGTCGGCGACACCACCTCCTTCGACCTGCACCCCAACTATGTCGAGGCTACCCGCCAGCACATGGACACGGTCAAACTCGGCGCGAAGCCCGGCGAGATCAGCGGCGCCGTGGCCGGCCGGCCGTTCCCCCAGGAGCCGGACGCGAACGACCCGCGCGCCGGCGAGAAGCTCGCCTGGAACTACAAGTACGGCTACAACTGGGGCGACAGCGCCGCCATCTCGCCGTTCTACTGGAAGTTCCGCGACATGAACACGGGCAAGTTGGAACGCACCATCAAGTTCGACTTCCACTTCCTCAACTTCACCCGCCGGGTCAACCAGGAGCCCACGCCGGCGATCACCCCAAACCCGTCGCAGCTGTTCCGCGGTATCTACGTCAAGGTGCTGGAGCCGTATGACGTACGCAACACCCAGCTGTTGATCCACCGCGCCGAAGACGACCTCAAGCGTGACAACTCCTGGCTGTACCTGGGCTTCCAGCGTCGCGTGCGGCGCCTTGCCACCGGCCAGGTGACCGATGCCTTCCTCGGCTCCGACTTGATGATCGAGGACTTCGAGGGCTACAACGGGCGTATTTCCGACATGCAGTGGAGCTACAAGGGCACCCGCTTCATGCTGATGCCGTTCTACAACCACAACGACCTGACGCTGGACAGCGAAACGCACAAGGACAGCGACGGTTACCAGGTGGTGGCGTTCGGCGGTCAGGGCGGCTGTTTCCCCAACATCACCTGGCAGCTGCGCAAGGTCTACGAGGTGGAATCGGTGCCGGTGGACGGCAGCCACCCACTGTCCAAGCGCGTGCACTACATGGATGCGCAGACCTTCACCGTGCCGCGCACCGTGTCGTATGACCGCAAGGGCAGCATGTGGAAGACCTTCACCATCGGCCAGGCCCACCCGGACCACCACCTGCCGAAGAACAAGGGTTCCGGCGTGTCGATCGACGACAGCTTCACGATGATCGACATCCAGGCCATGCACTGCACCACGGGGCAGTTCAAGGGCCAGGTCGATCCGGAGATGAGCAAGCCGGAGATGTTCAGCGTGCAGCACATGCGCGCCACCGGTAACTAAGCAGCGCCACTCGGTCCGGCCGGTTAGACGCGGCCGGGCCTTTCTCCCAACCAGCAGCCCAGCCAACAGCGCCGTCCGCATGGGCGGCGCTGTGAGAAGCCGTGCCCGCAGGCCAGGAACCTGTCGAGCGGGATCCCTCCAGCAAAGGTTCAGCCATGAATAATAACAACAGACTGTTTTGTGCCTTGCTCTACCTCAGCCTGCACCCGCTGTCCGCCCTGGCCGATGACGAGCTCATCGACAAGGCCTTCTACCCTTACCGCGCGGCAATACCCGAGGCCGACGGTCTGAACACCGGCATGCTCATCGAATCCGACAACGTCGAGCGCTTCAAGGAGCTGCTCGACCCCGCCATGCTCGGCTTTATCCGCCAGGGCTGGACTCGCATCGAGGTCGCGCCGACCACCTCGTTCGACCTGCACCCCCACTACGTCGAGGCCACCCGCAAACACCTGAACAGCGCCAAACTAGGCGCCAACCCCGGTGAGATCAGCGGCACCATTGCCGGCCGGCCCTTTCCCGCGGAGCCGGATGCCGCCGATCCGCGCGCCGGGGAGAAACTCGCCTGGAACGTCAAGTACGGCTACAACTGGGGCGACAGCGCGATCATCTCCCCGTTCATCTGGAAGTACCGCAACATGGACACGGCCGAGGTGGAGCGCACCATCGGCATGACCATGAACTTCCTCAACTTCACCAATCGGGTCAACCAGCCGCCGCTACCGGCCATTACCCCCAACCCGTCGAACAAGTTCCGGGCGATCTACCTCAACATCGACTCGCCGCAGGATCTGCGCAACACCCAACTGCTGATTCATCGTTTCAACAACGATCTGAAGCGCGACAACTCCTGGCTCTATCTGGGCTTTCAACGCCGCGTCAGGCGCCTGGCCACCGGGCAGATGACCGACGCTTTCCTGGGCTCCGATCTGATGATCGAGGATTTCGAGGGCTACAACGGGCGCATCGCCGACATGCGCTGGAGCTATCAGGGTACCCGCGTCATGTTGATGCCCTTCTACAACCACAACGACCTGGCCCTCGACGAGGGCAGCACCGACAGCGAGGGCTACCGCATGGTGGCCTTCGACGGCAAAGGCAACTGCTTCCCGCGCATCACCTGGCAACTGCGCAAGGTCTATCAGTTGCAGGCAACGCCGCTCAATACGTTCGCCCGCCACCCGCTGTCCAAGCGCGTCCATTATGTGGATGCACAGACCTTCGCCGTGTCGCGCACCGTCTCCTACGACCGCCAGGGCGAGCCGTGGAAGACCTTCACCATCGGCAAGGCGCACCCGGACCATCACCTGCCGATCAACAAGGGCAGCGGAGTCGCGCTGGACGACAGCTTCTCGATGATCGACATCCAGGCCATGCACTGCACCACGGGGCAGTTCAAGGGCCAGGTCGATCCGGAGATGAGCAAGCCAGAGATTTTCAGCGTGCAGTACCTGCGTGCAACCGGGAATTGACCCCTCGTACAGAGGCGCTGTTATCCCTCCTCATCTCAGGATCGCCAGTGCATTAAAAAGGACGTGCAATATGACACTCACTCATGCTCACCCCGCCGAACAGTTGCTCTTGCTGTGCGACGCCAGCGGCCTCATCACCTACGTCAGCCCTGCTTTCGCCAGCCTTGCCGGCTACCGCCCTGCGCAATTGCTCGGTCAGCCGGTCAATTGTCTGCGCCACCCAGAGATGCACGCCGGCCCGTTCAAGGATCTGTGGGGCACAGTGAACAAAGGGCAGTCGTGGATGGGCATGCTGCAGAACCGCCGCGCCGATGGTCAGGGATTTTGGGTCGACGTCTACATCAGCCCGATCCTCGAAAACGGTGAGGTACTCGAGTATCAGGCGATCTACCAGTTGCCGACCCCGCAGATGATTGCCCGCGCAAGTGAAACCTATCGTGTGCGGGCTCAAGGTCGACAGCCGGCCTGCCTGCGCTGGCCGAACCCGAGTCAGGCGTCTCGCCAGAGCCTGTGGGCTTGCCTGTCAATCGCCCCTCTGGCGGCGCTAAGCATCAGTCTAGAGCCCATGCTCGGCGGGCTCGCCACGCTAGGTTCGGCAATACTCTGCTGGTTGCTGCTGCAGCGACAAGCCCGGCCATTCGCTGCGCTCGTGCGCAATAGCCGCAGTCTGGTGCAGCATCCAATCAAACAGTTGATCTACACAGGCCGGGTGGATCAGATCGGACAGATAGAGCTGGCCATGCGCCTGCTGGAATTCAGGCTGGCCGCCTTGCTCGCACGCATTCACGACAGCAGCCGCCAGGTTGCCGAGGGCGCCGGTCAGGCTACTAGTCTGGTCGGCGCTAGCAGTGCTGCCTCGCACGACCAGCAACAGGAGCTGGCCGGAATCGCTGCGGCCGTCGAGGAGTTCGCTGCGACCACTCAGCAAGTCGCCAAAAGCACCTTCGACGCAACCAGCCTGGCCCAGCAAGCCGAAGCATTGACCAATGACGGTCGTCAACGCATGGAGCAGGCCAGATGGAGCATCAACCGGCTTTCCGACACGCTGGAGAGCTCAGGGAGCGCGGTAGCCGCCCTCGCTCAACACAGCCAGGATATCGGGCGCATTTCCGAGGTGATTCGCAGTATTGCCGAACAAACCAACTTGCTTGCGCTCAACGCCGCCATCGAAGCCGCGCGGGCGGGCGACAACGGTCGTGGCTTCGCAGTGGTCGCCGACGAGGTGCGCTCGTTGGCCCGCCGTACGCAGAGTTCTACCGACGAGATACAGGGCATGATCGAGGTACTGCGTCAAGGCACTAGCCAAGTGGTGCAGACGATGGAGCAAGGCCGCAGTCATCTACTGTCAAGCGTTAGCGAGGTTGATGGCGCCGCCACAGTGCTACTGGGTATCCTCGACAGCACCGCCAGCATTCACCAGTTGAGCACGCAAATTTCCAGCGCCAGCGACCAACAAAGCCTGGCAGCGGAGGAGATTAACGCCAAGCTGCATGCCATTCATCAGCTGGCGTTGCACAGTGGCGAACAACTACGCAACACCCTGAAGTTTGCCGAACAGGTAAAGGCTCAAGCTCAACGCCAACAGGCCTTGGTTGGCCATTTGCTGAACGGCTAGGGCGTTGTCTGAAAGCACGCTAGCGCTCGCACGGGCTGTTTGCCGGGGCGCTACGCAGCGGCACACGGACAGCGGCGAGTCTGCTCCAGCCGCCTCAATGGGCGCCTGCCTGAGTCGCATCAGGTGACTTGGGCAGACGCCTACGAGGCATACGCATTACTAAGAAAGTGCTGCAAAGGCCATTTACCGTCACTCCCGCGAAGGCGGGAGCCCAGGGACTACGCAGGTTCTGGATTATTCCCCTGCGGGCCGGCGCCAGCGCTGTGCAGCGATAAAGCTGCTGTCGCGCCTGCGCCCGACTATTTCAGCGTTTCCCTAAGCGAGGCGCCGAGGTTTCGTCATTGTACGAATGCAACCTCAGCAGTATTGGCGCTGGTAAATGGCGACTCAGTCCTCGATGCCGATCTTCTTCAGCCGGTAGGCCAGAGCCGGGCGGCTCAGCCCCAGGAGGCGGGCAGCACCGGAGACGTTCTGCTTGGCTTGCTGCATGGCCTCGCGCATTAGGCTTTCCTCGATCTCGTCGAGGCTCAGGCCGCTGCCCAATAACTGGCTGATCCAGCTGCCCTGGCCATTGTCCGGCTGGATCAGCACGCCGTCCGATGACACCCGCTCGCTGTCGGTCTGCGGCTCTTCCGGCGGCCGTGGAAACAGCGCCGGCACGCTGATGCTTTCGTTCGCGTCGGTGAGGATGATGCCGCGCTCGATGACGTTTTCCAGCTCGCGGATATTGCCCGGCCAGCTGTAATGCAGGCAGGCCTCCAGGGCTTTGTCCGAAAGGCCGAGGGTTCTCTTGCCGTACTCCTCGTGGAAGCGCTGCAGGAAGTGCTCAGCCAGCAGCGGAATGTCCTCGCGGCGTTCGCGCAACGCCGGGATCGCCACCGGGAAGACGTTCAGCCGGTAGTACAGGTCGGCGCGAAAACGCCCGGCCTTGACCGCTTCGGCCAGGTCCTCGTGGGTGGCGGCGATCACCCTTACGTCGATCTTGCGCGTGCGGTTGTCGCCCACTCGCTCCAGCTCGCCTTCTTGCAGCACGCGCAGCAGACTGGACTGAGCGCGCGGGCTGAGTTCGATCACCTCGTCAAGGAAGATGGTGCCCTTGTCGGCACGCTCGAAGCGGCCCATGCGTGACTGGGTGGCGCCGGTGAAGGCGCCTTTTTCCACGCCGAACAATTCGGACTCGATCAGGTCCGGCGGGATCGCTGCACAGTTCACTGCGACAAAGGGCTCGGCGGCGCGTTTGCTGCGCAGGTGCACGCTACGCGCGATGACCTCCTTGCCGACCCCGGTCTCGCCGAGCAGCAGCACCGAGACTTTGCTCTGTGCGGCCTTGTCCATCATCTTGCGCACGCTCTGGTAGGCCGGGGTCTGACCGATGCCGTAGTACTGGCCTTCCTGTTTGTCGAGGTTGGTACGCAGCGACACCAGTTGCGATTGCAACTCGTAGAGTTCCTCGATGATGGGGTCGCTCTTGAAATACTGTTTGAAGCTGGCAACGTCGTCCCACTCTTCGGCCGGCTTGCCGATGATCCGGCACTTGTCGCCGCCGCAGCCGCGGCAGCTGACTTCCTTGAAGATGATTTCCCGGCCCATGAACGCCGAGGAATAGGCGCAGGCGTAGCCGAGCAGAGTCCAGCACACCGGGTCTTGCATCTGCCCCAGCTCGGTCTGGCAGATTTCCACCTCGAAGGAGTCGATCCACTCCACCTCGACATAGAAGCGCCCGCTTTCCTTGTCGATATCGACCTCGGTGGGGCGGGCCTTGACCAGGCCCTTGAGCGAATGCAGCTGCGGGCCGGCGAGGAACATGTCGTACTCGCTGGCATTCGGGCGCAGCTTCCAGGCCAGTTCGGCGTCCTTCAGTCCGGACTGGTAACCCATGCGCAGGAAGAATCCCTTGGCCCGCTCGATGCCCAGGGTGTTGACCATCTCGCGGCGGAAATTGGCCATCGCGGAAACCTGCAACAGCAGCATGCGCTGCTCGCCCAGCCAGATCTTGCCTTCCGTGCTCTGGAAGTGGATGAGGCTGGTGAGGTCCTTGAAGTCTGCGTATTGCATCTCGGGTTTATAGCGGATCGGCATGAACTCAAATCCCCTGATTTATTGTTGTAGGGGGCGCTGAAACACCTGGAAAGCACACGGTAGTCGATGTATTCAGCGAACACTCCAGGCGGCCTTTCCGGCCGTGTTGGCGCAACGCCAACTCACCATATTCGCCTTTTTCGGCAGATGAAAGTCAACCAAATGATGAAAGGCGCGAGTCTCTGGGGTGTGCCATCGGTTGCCCTGCGCAGGGGCTGTGAGCATTTGCTCAAGTGCGGCGAGGCAATTGAGCAAATGCTCAAAAAGCCCGTGTTGCGCCTGCCTTCACGGCGCCTCGCAGGTGCCGATCAATAAATTAAAAATCATTTAAATACAGATACTTATCTTATTTTTTGACGCCTTGGCACAGGCGTTGCGTTAGCGCCTTGGCCAGCAACCAGCCAGGAACCGGCCGAGATGAAAGACCCAGAGATTCCCTTCGATCAGCTGACCCGGTTTGTCCGGGTGCGCAGCGAGCCGGATGCCAGGTTCGTCGAATTCGATTTCGCCATTGGTCATCCGGAGCTGTTCGTCGAGCTGGTACTGCCACAGGCAGCCTTCGCCACCTTCTGCCAGCGCCAGCGTGTGGTGCAGATGGACGCGGCGATGTGCCAAGCGGTGGATGAAGACGCGGCCAAGTGGCGCTACGGCGATGTCGGACGACGCGAGGCGAACGACCGAGAGTAAGCACGAGCGACAGCCGAACACACACAACAACAAGACGGTACGGTTGAAATGAGCGTAGAGATCAAGACCAATACGGTGGAAACCCTCCGCCACACCTACGGCAACCTGCAACGCCGTTTCGGCGACAAGCCGGCGAGCCGCTATCAGGAAGCCAGCTACGATATCGAAGCGACGACCAACTTCCACTACCGGCCGTTGTGGGATCCGCAGCGGCAGCTCAACGACCCCGGCCGTACGGCGATCCGCATGGCCGACTGGCACGCGGTCACCGACCCGCGCCAGTACTTCTACGGTGCCTACGTGCAGGCCCGGGCGCGTATGCAGGAAGCCACCGAGCATGCCTACGGCTTCTGCGAAAAACGTGGCCTGTTGAGCCGCCTGCCCGAGGCGCTGCAGCACAAGATCCTGCGTTGCCTGGTGCCGCTGCGCCACGCCGAGATGGGCGCCAATATGAACAACAGCGGCATTGCCGGCGACTGCATCGCCGGCACCATGACCCAACTGCACATCTATCAGGCCATGGATCGTCTGGGCATTGGCCAGTACCTGTCACGCATCGGCCTGCTGCTCGGCGAGGGCAGCGGCAGTGCGCTGGATCAGGCCAAGGCTTACTGGATGGACGACCCGATCTGGCAAGGCCTGCGGCGCTACGTAGAAGACAGCCTGGTGATCAAGGACTGGTTCGAGCTGACCCTGGCGCAGAACCTGCTGCTCGACGGCATGAGCTACCCGCTGATGTACCAGCGCTTCGACCAGCAACTGGGCGAAGAGGGCGCCGCCGACCTGTCGATGCTCACCGAATTCATGCGCGACTGGTACGCCGAAAGCACCCGCTGGGTCGACGCCATGCTCAAGGTGGTGCTGGCCGAAAGCGCGGACAACCACGCGCAGATCCAGACCTGGGTGGATGCCTGGGAACCGCGCGCCTATGCCGCACTGCAACCGTTGGCCGAAGCGGCCACCGGCCTGGCCGCCCTCGACGACGTGCGTGCCGCGCTGGCCGCCCGCCTGCACAAACTTGGGCTGCGCAGCCCCGGAGTACCAGCATGAAACAACTGGCTTTCATCGTATTCCAGGACAACGACAACGCCCGTTACCTGGTGGACGCCATCACCCAGGACAACCCCCACGCCGAGGTCCAGTACCAGCCCGCGATGATCCGCATCCAGGCCGAGCAACGCCTGGAAATCCGCCGCACGACAGTGGAGGAAATGATCGGTCGCGAGTGGGACGTCCAGGAAATGCTCATCGACGTAATCAGCATCGGCGGCAACGTGGCCGAGGACGACGACAGCTTCGTCCTCGAGTGGAAGAACTAGGAGGCAGACCATGACAACTCAGAAGAAAAAACTCAGCCTGAAAGACAAGTACCAGTACCTGACCCGTGACATGGCCTGGGAGCCGAGCTACCAGAAGAAGGCCGACATCTTCCCCAACGAGGATTTCGAGGGCATCAAGATCACCGACTGGGACAAGTGGGAAGACCCGTTCCGCCTGACCATGGATGCCTACTGGAAATACCAGGCCGAGAAAGAGAAGAAGCTCTACGCGATTTTCGACGCCTTCGCGCAGAACAACGGCCACCAGAACATCTCCGATGCACGTTACGTGAATGCCCTGAAGCTGTTCCTCACCGGCGTTTCTCCGCTGGAATACGGCGCCTTCCAGGGCTACTCGCGGGCGGGCCGGCAGTTCAGCGGCGCCGGCGCGCGGGTCGCTTGCCAGATGCAGGCGATCGACGAGCTGCGCCACGTGCAGACGCAGATCCATGCGATGAGCCACTACAACAAGCACTTCAACGGCCTGCATGATTTCGCCCACATGCACGACCGGGTGTGGTTCCTCTCGGTGCCCAAGTCGTTCTTCGACGACGCGCGCTCGGCCGGCCCGTTCGAGTTCCTCACCGCCATCTCGTTCTCCTTCGAGTACGTGCTGACCAACCTGCTGTTCGTGCCGTTCATGTCCGGCGCCGCCTACAACGGCGACATGGCCACGGTCACCTTCGGCTTCTCCGCGCAGTCGGACGAAGCGCGGCACATGACCCTCGGTCTGGAAGTGATCAAGTTCATGCTCGAACAGCACGAAGACAACGTGCCGATCATCCAACGCTGGATCGACAAGTGGTTCTGGCGCGGTTATCGCCTGCTCAGTCTGGTCGGCATGATGATGGACTACATGCTGCCGAACAAAGTGATGTCCTGGGCCGAAGCCTGGGAGGTGTATTACGAGCAGAACGGCGGCGCGCTGTTCAAGGACCTCGAGCGCTACGGCATCCGCCCGCCGAAGTACCAGGACCAGGCCACCATCGGCAAGCAGCACATCACCCACCAGATCTGGGCGACCTTCTACCAGTACAGCCTGGCCACCAACTTCCACACCTGGATTCCCAGCCAGGAAGAGCAGCAGTGGCTCGCGGAAAAGTACCCGGACAGCTTCGACAAGTACTACCGCCCGCGTTTCGACCACTGGCAGGAGCAGCATGCCCAAGGCCAGCGCTTCTACAACTACACCCTGCCGCAGCTGTGTCAGGTGTGCCAAGTGCCGGCGCTGTTCACCGAGCCGGACGACCCGACCACCCTCAGCCACCGGCAGATCGAGCACGAGGGCGAGCGCTATCACTTCTGCTCGGATGGCTGCTGCGAGATCTTCCAGCACGAGCCGGAGAAGTACATCCAGGCCTGGCTGCCGGTGCACCAGATCTACCAGGGCAACTGCGAGGGCGGCGATGTGCAGACCGTGGTGGAGAAGTACTACCACCTGAAAATCGGGGTGGACAACCTCGAGTACGTCGGCTCGCCCGAGTACCTGCGCTGGCTGGCCTGGAAAAAACTCGGCACCCCGGCAGTGCCCGCCGGTACGGACAACACGCGCGACGCCGCCTGATGCGTCACCCCGGGTCGGGGTGGCGCTGCCGCCCCTGACCACCCCGATTCCAAGAACAAGAGGGTCAGCTCATGACTGTTAATGCGATCAGCGAATACCGCGCCACGCCGCGCGACCTGCAAGCCAATTTCCATGGCATGCAGATGCTCTACGTCTACTGGGAAAAACACCTGATGTTCTGCTCGCCCTTCGCCTTTCTGGTCGCCCCGGCGATGACCTTCGGCGCGTTCCTCGAGCAGGTGTTCATGGAGGCGATCAAGGCCCATCCAGACAGCGCGCGCATCGATTTCAGCGCGGCTGTGTGGCAGCTCAATGGCCAGCCGTTCACTGCCGATCCCGGTGCCAGCCTGGAAGCCAACGGCATCGACCACAAGAGCCTGCTGCGCCTGAGCACGCCAGGCTTGAACGGCGTTCAGGGTTCGTGCAGCTGAGAGGTGTGCCATGAGTTACAACGTCACCATTGAACCAACCGGCGAAGTGATCGAAGTGGAGGACGGCCAGACCATCCTCCAGGCCGCCCTGCGCCAGGGCGTCTGGCTGCCGTTCGCCTGCGGCCACGGCACCTGCGCCACCTGCAAGGTGCAGGTGGTCGAGGGCGAAGTGGATATCGGCGAAGCCTCGCCGTTCGCCCTGATGGACATCGAGCGCGACGAGCGCAAGGTGCTGGCCTGCTGCGCCATTCCGCTCTCCGATCTGGTGATCGAAGCCGACGTCGATGCCGACCCGGACTTCCTCGGCCATCCGGTGGAGGATTACCGGGGGGTGGTCAGCGCCCAGGTTGATCTGTCGCCGACCATCAAGGGCCTGCACATCAAGCTCGATCGGCCCATGCCGTTCCAGGCCGGGCAGTACGTCAACCTGGCGTTGCCGGGCATCGACGGCACCCGCGCCTTCTCGCTGGCCAACCCGCCGAGCCGGAACGACGAAGTCGAGTTGCACGTGCGCCTGGTCGAGGGCGGTGCGGCCACCGGCTTTATCCACAAGCAACTGAAAGTCGGCGACGCGGTGGAGCTGTCCGGGCCTTATGGGCAGTTCTTCGTGCGCGATTCGCAGGCCGGCGACCTGATCTTCATCGCCGGCGGCTCGGGCTTATCGAGCCCGCAGTCGATGATCCTCGATCTGCTCGAGCGCGGCGATACGCGGCAGATCACCCTGTTCCAGGGCGCGCGCAATGTCGCCGAGCTGTACAACCGCGAGCTGTTCGAGGCGCTGGCCGCGCAGCACCCGCAGTTCAGCTATGTGCCGGCGCTCAACCAGGCCAACGACGACCCGACGTGGCAAGGCTTCAAGGGCTTCGTCCACGACGCCGCCAAGGCGCATTTCGACGGCCGCTTCGGCGGGCAGAAAGCCTACCTATGCGGCCCGCCGCCGATGATCGACGCGGCCATCACCACCCTGATGCAAGGCCGGCTGTTCGAGCGCGACATCTTTATGGAGCGCTTCTACACCGCCGCCGATGGTGCCGGCGAGAGCACCCGTTCGGCCCTGTTCAAGCGCATCTGAGGTGAATCATGAACCGTGCCGGTTATGAGATTCGCGAAACGGTCAGCGGCCAGACGTTCCGTTGCCTGCCCGACCAGTCGGTGCTCAGTGCGATGGAGCAACAGGGCAAGCGCTGCGTGCCGGTAGGTTGCCGCGGCGGCGGCTGCGGCCTGTGCAAGGTGCGCGTGCTGAGCGGCAGCTACCAGTGCCACAAGATGAGTTGCAACCATGTGCCGCCGGAGGCGGCCAAGCAGGGCCTGGCCCTGGCCTGCCAACTGTTTCCCCAGACTGACCTGAGCATCGAATGCCTGCGCCGCCAAGGCCCGGGCGACCACAACAACAAGAACCAGCAAGAGGTGTCGTCATGAAAAAAGGCGTAATGCGCCCCGGTCACGTCCAGCTTCGCGTACTGAACCTGGAGAGCGCCCTGGCCCACTACCGCGACCTGCTCGGTCTGATCGAAATGGACCGCGACGAGCAAGGGCGCGTCTACCTGAAGGCCTGGACCGAGGTCGACAAATTTTCCGTGGTGCTGCGCGAGGCCGATCAGCCGGGCATGGATTTCATGGGCTTCAAGGTGATCGACGAGGACTGCCTGAACCGCCTGACCCAGGATCTGCTCAATTATGGCTGCCTGATCGAAACCATCCCCGCCGGCGAACTCAAGGGGTGTGGCCGACGGGTGCGCTTCCAGGCGCCGTCCGGACACTTTTTCGAGCTCTACGCCGACAAGGAGTACACCGGCAAATGGGGGCTGGAGGAGATCAATCCGGAAGCCTGGCCGCGCAATCTCAAGGGCATGCGCGCGGTGCGTTTCGACCACTGCCTGCTGTATGGCGACGAGCTGCAGGCGACCTATGCGCTGTTCACCGAGGTGCTCGGTTTCTACCTGGCCGAACAGGTGGTCGACGACAACGGCACGCGCATCGCGCAGTTCCTCAGCCTGTCGACCAAGGCCCACGACGTGGCCTTCATCCAGCACACGGAGAAGGGCCGCTTCCACCACGCCTCGTTCTTTCTGGAAACCTGGGAAGACGTGCTGCGCGCAGCCGACCTGATTTCCATGACCGACACCTCGATCGACATCGGCCCTACCCGCCACGGCCTGACCCATGGCAAGACCATCTATTTCTTCGACCCCTCGGGTAACCGCAACGAGGTGTTCTGCGGTGGCGATTACAACTACCAGGACCACAAGCCCGTGACCTGGCTGGCCAAGGACTTGGGCAAGGCCATTTTTTACCACGACCGGGTGCTCAACGAACGTTTCCTGACCGTGCTCACCTGAAAGCCCGGCTCGCCTTTTTGCAGAGATTGCGCAGATGAAAGAGATCAAGCACTTCATTAACGGTGCCTTCGTCGGTTCGGCCAGCGGTCGCACCTTCGACGACATCAACCCGGCCAATGGCCAGGTGATCGGCCGCGTGCACGAGGCCGGCCGCGCCGAGGTCGATGCCGCGGTGCAGGCCGCACGTGCCGCGCTGAGCGGCCCGTGGGGCGCGATGAGCGTGGCCGAGCGGGCGGACATTCTGCACCGCGTGGCCGATGGCATCACCGCGCGCTTCGACGAGTTCCTCGAGGCCGAATGCCTGGACACCGGCAAGCCGAAATCCCTGGCTTCGCATATCGACATTCCGCGCGGCGCGGCCAACTTCAAGGTGTTCGCCGACCTGCTGAAGAACGTGCCCAGCGAAGCCTTCGAGATGGCCACGCCGGACGGCAGCGGCGCGATCAACTACGCGGTGCGCCGCCCCAAGGGGGTGATCGGGGTGATCAGCCCGTGGAATCTGCCGCTGTTGCTGATGACCTGGAAGGTCGGCCCGGCCCTGGCCTGCGGCAACACCGTGGTGGTCAAGCCCTCCGAGGAAACCCCGCTGACCACCACCCTACTCGGCGAGGTGATGCAGGCCGCCGGCGTGCCGGCCGGGGTGTACAACGTGGTGCATGGTTTCGGTGGCGATTCCGCCGGGGCCTTCCTCACCGAACACGCGGATGTCGATGCCTTCACCTTCACGGGCGAAACCGGCACTGGCGAGTTGATCATGCGCGCCGCCGCCAAAGGCGTGCGCCAGGTCTCGCTGGAGCTGGGCGGCAAGAACGCCGGCATCGTCTTCGCCGACTGCGACATGGATAAGGCCATCGAAGGCACGCTGCGCTCGGCCTTCGCCAACTGCGGCCAGGTGTGCCTGGGCACCGAGCGGCTGTATGTCGAGCGCTCGATTTTCGAGGAGTTTGTCGCCCGCCTGAAGGCCGGTGCCGAGAGCCTGGTGATCGGCCCGCCGGACGACCCGACCAGCAACTTCGGCCCGCTGGTCAGCCTCAAGCACCGCGAGAAGGTGCTGTCCTACTACCAGCAAGCCGTCGCCGACGGCGCCACCGTGGTCACCGGCGGCGGCGTGCCGCAGATGCCGGAGGCATTGGCGGGCGGCGCCTGGATACAACCGACCATCTGGACCGGCCTGGCCGACGACTCGGCGGTGGTCACCGAGGAAATCTTCGGTCCGTGCTGCCATATCCGTCCGTTCGACAGCGAAGCCGAAGCTGTCGCCTTGGCCAACAGCCTGCCCTATGGCCTGTCCGCCACCCTCTGGAGCGACAACGTCAGCCGCGCGCACCGCGTCGCCGGGCAGTTGGAGGCCGGCATCGTCTGGGTCAACAGTTGGTTCCTGCGCGATCTGCGCACCGCCTTCGGCGGCAGCAAGCAATCCGGGATCGGTCGGGAAGGGGGTGTGCACTCGCTGGAGTTCTACACCGAACTGAAAAACATCTGTGTGAAGTTGTGAGGCCGTGATGAGCGCACCCCAGAACAGCCCGGAAATCGGCCGCGAAATCCTCGCCGCCGGCTATCGCACCAACCTGCACGACAGCGGCGAAGGCTTCCCGCTGATGATGATCCACGGCTCCGGCCCCGGCGTCACCGCCTGGGCCAACTGGCGCCTGGTGATGCCCGAGCTGGCCAAGCGCCGCCGGGTGATCGCCCCGGACATGCTGGGCTTCGGCTACAGCGAACGCCCGGTCGATGGTCAGTACCACCAACAGCGCTGGGTTGAACACGCGCTTGGCGTGCTGGATGCCCTGGGCATCGAACAGGCCGACCTGGTCGGTAACTCCTTCGGTGGCGGCCTGGCCCTGGCCCTGGCCATCCGCCACCCCGAGCGAGTGCGCCGGCTGGTGCTGATGGGCAGCGCCGGGGTTAGCTTTCCGATCACCCCGGGCCTGGATGATGTGTGGGGCTATGAGCCGT
Source organism: Pseudomonas sp. PL-6 (assembly GCF_054110165.1). Classification (NCBI taxonomy): domain Bacteria; kingdom Pseudomonadati; phylum Pseudomonadota; class Gammaproteobacteria; order Pseudomonadales; family Pseudomonadaceae; genus Pseudomonas; species Pseudomonas sp. PL-6. The sequence continues at coordinate 755,006 of NZ_CM134189.1, forward strand.
CCTTCGCCACCATGCGCCGGCTGATGGACACCTTCGCCTACGACCGCAGCCTGGTCACCGACGAGCTGGCCGAGCTGCGTTACCAGGCCAGCATCCGCCCCGGTTTTCAGGAGTCGTTCGCGCAGATGTTCCCCGCACCGCGCCAGCGCTGGGTCGATGGCCTGGCCAGCAGCGAGGCGCAGATCCGCGCCTTGCCCCACGAAACCCTGGTGATCCATGGCCGCGAGGATCAGGTGATCCCCCTGGCCGCTTCGCTGACGCTGGCCGAGTGGATCGTCCGCGCGCAATTGCACGTGTTCGGCCAGTGCGGCCACTGGACGCAGATCGAACACGCCGCCCGTTTCGCCCGCCTGGTCGAGGATTTCCTCGCCGAAGCCGACGCCCGCCATTCCTGAGAGAGACCGACATGGACCAGATAATGATCAACGCGCTCGGCGACGAGCTGTACCAGGCCATGCTCAACCGCGAGGCGATCAGCCCGCTGACCGAGCGTGGCTTCGACATCAGCGTCGACGACTCCTACCACATCTCGCTGCGCATGCTCGAACGACGCCTGGCGGCCGGCGAGAAGATCATCGGCAAGAAGATCGGCGTGACCAGCAAGGCGGTGCAAAACATGCTGGGCGTGCACCAGCCGGACTTCGGTTACCTGACCGACGCCATGGTGTTCAACAGCGGCGAAGCGGTGCCGATCAGCCAGCGACTGATGCAGCCCAAGGCCGAGGGCGAGATCGCCTTCATCCTCAAGAAGGACCTGATCGGCCCCGGCGTGACTAACGCCGACGTACTGGCCGCCACCGAGTGCGTGATGCCCTGTTTCGAGATCGTCGATTCGCGCATCCGCGACTGGAAAATCAAGATCCAGGACACCGTGGCGGACAACGCCTCCTGCGGCCTGTTTGTGCTCGGCGACCAGGCGGTATCGCCGCGCCAGGTCGACCTGGTCACCTGCGGCATGGTGGTGGAAAAGAACGGCCACATCATCAGCACCGGGGCCGGCGCTGCGGCGCTCGGTTCGCCGGTCAACTGCGTGGCCTGGCTGGCCAACACCCTGGGCCGTTTCGGCATCGCGCTGAAAGCCGGCGAGGTGATCCTGTCCGGCTCGCTGGTGCCGTTGGAGCCGGTCAAGGCCGGCGACGTGATGCGCGTCGACATCGGCGGTATCGGCAGCGCCTCCGTGCGCTTCACCTAAATTTGGAGGCTTGCAGATGAACCAGAAACTCAAAGTCGCGATCATCGGTCCGGGTAATATCGGTACCGACCTGATGATCAAGGTGCTGCGCAACGCCAAGTACCTGGAAATGGGCGCCATGGTCGGCATCGACGCCGCCTCCGACGGCCTGGCCCGCGCCCAGCGCATGGGCGTGGCGACCACCCATGCCGGCGTCGAAGGGCTGATCAAGCTGCCCGAATTCGCCGACATCGATTTCGTCTTCGACGCCACCTCGGCCAGTGCCCACGTGCAGAACGAGGCGCTGCTGCGCCAGGCCAAACCGGGCATCCGTCTGATCGACCTGACCCCGGCGGCCATCGGCCCGTACTGCGTGCCGGTGGTCAACCTGGAGGAGCACCTCGGCAAGCTCAACGTCAACATGGTCACCTGCGGCGGCCAGGCGACCATCCCGATGGTCGCCGCGGTCTCCCGCGTGGCCAAGGTCCATTACGCCGAGATCGTCGCCTCGATCAGCAGCAAGTCGGCCGGTCCCGGCACCCGCGCCAACATCGACGAGTTCACCGAGACCACCAGCAAAGCCATCGAAGTGATCGGCGGTGCGGCCAAGGGCAAGGCGATCATCATCATGAACCCGGCTGAGCCGCCGCTGATCATGCGCGACACCGTGTATGTGCTGTCCGCCGCCGCCGATCAGGTCGCCGTCGCGGCTTCGGTGGAGGAAATGGTTCAGGCGGTGCAGGCCTACGTGCCCGGCTATCGCCTGAAGCAGCAGGTGCAGTTCGACGTGATCCCCGAGTCCGCGCCGCTGAACATCCCCGGCCTCGGCCGGTTCAGCGGGTTGAAGACCTCGGTGTTCCTCGAAGTCGAAGGCGCCGCCCATTACCTGCCGGCCTACGCCGGCAACCTCGACATCATGACCTCCGCCGCGCTGGCCACTGCCGAGCGCATGGCCCAGTCGATGCTCAAGGCCTGAGGAGAATCGCCATGACATTCAACCCCGGCAAGAAACTCTATATCTCCGACGTCACCCTGCGCGACGGCAGCCACGCGATCCGCCACCAGTACTCGCTGCAGAACGTGCAGGACATCGCCCGCGCGCTGGACCAGGCCAAGGTCGACTCCATCGAAGTGGCCCACGGCGACGGCCTGCAAGGCTCCAGCTTCAACTACGGCTTCGGTGCGCACACCGACCTGGAGTGGATCGAGGCGGTCAACGACGTGATCAGCCACGCCAAAATCGCCACCCTGCTGCTGCCCGGTATCGGCACGGTGCACGACCTCAAGGCGGCCTACAACGCCGGCGCGCGGGTGGTCCGCGTGGCCACCCACTGCACCGAGGCGGACGTCTCTAAGCAACACATCGAATACGCCCGCGAGCTGGGCATGGACACCGTCGGCTTTTTGATGATGAGCCATATGATCGCCCCCGAGCATCTGGCCAAGCAGGCCAAGCTGATGGAGAACTACGGCGCGACCTGCATCTACGTGGTCGATTCCGGCGGGGCGCTGAGCATGCAGGACGTGCGCGAGCGCTTCCGCGCGGTCAAGGCCGTGCTCAAGCCGGAAACCCAGACCGGCATGCACGCCCACCACAACCTGTCGCTTGGCGTGGCCAACTCCATCGTCGCGGTGGAGGAGGGCTGCGACCGCATCGACGCCAGTCTCGCCGGCATGGGCGCCGGTGCCGGCAACGCACCGCTGGAGGTGTTCATCGCCGCCGCCGAACGCCTCGGCTGGGAGCACGGCACCGACCTCTACACCCTGATGGACGCCGCCGACGACATCGTCCGACCGTTGCAGGATCGCCCGGTGCGGGTCGACCGCGAAACCCTGGCCCTCGGTTACGCCGGGGTCTACTCCAGCTTCCTCCGTCATTCCGAAGTGGCCGCGCAGAAATACGGCCTCAAGGCCGTGGACATCCTCGTCGAACTGGGCAAACGGCGCATGGTCGGTGGCCAGGAAGACATGATCGTCGACGTCGCCCTCGACCTATTGGCCGCCCGTAAGGAGCGCAACTGATGAACCGTACCCTGACCCGCGAACAGGTGCTGGCCCTGGCCGAGCACATCGAAAACGCCGAGCTGCATGCGCATGACATCAGCAAGGTGACCAACGATTACCCGGACATGACCTTCGCCGATGCCTACGACGTGCAGTGGGAAATCCGCCGGCGCAAGGAGGCCCGCGGCAACAAGATCGTCGGCCTGAAGATGGGCCTGACCTCCTGGGCGAAGATGGCGCAGATGGGCGTGGAAACGCCGATCTACGGCTTCCTCGCCGACTACTTCAGCGTCGCCGACGGCGGCGTGGTGGATTGCGCCAAACTGATCCACCCGAAGATCGAGGCAGAGATCAGCTTCGTCACCAAGGCTCCGCTGCACGGCCCGGGCTGCCATATCGGCCAGGTGCTGGCGGCCACCGACTTCGTCGTGCCGACGGTGGAAGTGATCGACTCGCGCTACGAGAACTTCAAGTTTGACCTGATCAGCGTGGTCGCCGACAACGCCTCCTCGACCCGTTTCATTACCGGCGGGCAGATGGCCAATGTGGCCGACGTGGACCTGCGCACCCTCGGCGTGGTGATGGAGAAGAACGGCGAAGTGGTGGAGCTCGGTGCCGGTGCCGCGGTGCTTGGCCATCCTGCTTCCAGCGTGGCGATGCTGGCCAACCTGCTGGCCGAACGCGGCGAGCATATCCCGGCGGGCAGTTTCATCATGACCGGCGGCATCACCGCGGCGGTGCCGGTGGCGCCGGGCGACAACATCACCGTGCGTTACCAGGGCCTCGGCTCGGTGTCCGCGCGCTTCGTTTAAACCCCATGCGGCCGGCTTGCGTGCCGGCCGCCACTATTTTTGAAGGACGAGGCCATGCCTATAGCCCAGCTGTATATCCTCGAAGGCCGCACCGACGAACAAAAGGAAACCCTGATCCGCGAAGTCAGCGAGGCCATGTCGCGCTCGCTGGACGCGCCCATCGAGCGGGTGCGCGTGATCATCACCGAAATGCCGAAAAACCACTTCGGCATCGGTGGTGAATCGGCGAGCAAGCTCAGGCGCTAGTCCGTCTGTATCGTAAAAATTGCGTCTCGGATGGGTCTCAGCGCAGGATCCAGAGGGTCACACAGTTCTTGCTGGCGTTTTTGCCGGTTTTGCGGTTTTACCGGGGTACGCGGCCAAGCAGCTTTTTATGCTTAGGCTTGGCAAACCCGGCTAATACAAGCGCTGATGAACACGGCAGGCTGTCGATCCGGCCCCGCGCTCGTTCGGCTGCCGTTCGCCGCTAGGCTCAAAGCTCTGGGACGGTTCGACCGCCATCCTGAGGAGCACCCACACCTTGGCGGCGGATTCTGGGGATTGCTCATGGACGCCTTGGGATGGGTGGTAAGCCTAATGCCCTGTATTTCTAGGGCTCGTGGATCTTGGTGGATTTCTTCGGGCAATAAAAAAGCCGGCTTGTGGCCGGCTTTTCGGAGGTGGTCAGGACTTATTTTTGGTAAGCCGCGACTGCCTTGTTGATCAGGCCGCGGGCTTCTTCAGCGCCGCCCCAGCCTTCTACCTTGACCCACTTGCCCTTCTCCAGATCCTTGTAGTTCTCGAAGAAGTGCTTGATCTGCTCGATCAGTAGCGCGGGCAGGTCGGTGTATTCCTGAACGTCCTTGTACAGAACGGTCAGCTTGTCGTGCGGAACGGCAACCAGCTTGGCGTCGCCGCCGGCTTCGTCGCTCATGTGCAGTACGCCGACCGGACGGGCGCGGATCACCGAACCCGGCGCGACCGGATAAGGGGTCACGACCAGCACGTCGAGGGGGTCGCCGTCGTCAGCCAGGGTGTGCGGGATGAAGCCGTAGTTGGCCGGATAGAACATCGGGGTGGCCATGAAACGATCGACCATCAGGCAATCGGTGTCGTGGTCGATTTCGTATTTGATCGGCGCGTGGTTGGCCGGGATTTCGATGGCAACGTAGATGTCGTTCGGCAGGTCTTTACCAGCCGGGATCTTGCTGTAGCTCATGGGGGAAACTCCCAGGGAGGGCCAAAAAAGTGGGGCGCATTATAGGCGTATTCGCAATGCGTTACTACGGCAGCCTACTCAGCCATTGGTCGCGTTTTCGACCGCCTTGTAGTCGGGGTGTTCCGCCTGCAAACGTCGCAATCGCGCCAGGCTGTCCTGGCGGTAGAACAGGGCCAGTTGCCGGTAGACGTCCGGGAAGGCGTTCGCCAGCAGATCCGGTGCAGTGAAGAAGTATTCGCTGGTCACCGCGAAGAATTCCGCCGGGTCTTCCGCGGCGTAGGGATCGATGGCGGTTTCGGCGTCGGGATCGGCGTCCAGTTCGGCGTTGAGCGCGTCGAAGGCACTCTGCATGGCCTGCGCCCAGTCCTGCACGCGCATGTCGCGGTGCAGCGGCGGCAGGCCATTGGCGCCGCCTTCGAGCATGTCCAGCTTGTGCGCCAGTTCGTGGATCACCAGGTTGTAGCCTTCCCAGCCTCCGCTGGTTTCCACGCCCGGCCAGGCGAGGATCACCGGGCCTTGCTGCCAGGCCTCGCCGCTGCGGGCGTCGTCCCATTCGTGCTCGACCCCGGCGGCGTCGCGGTGGCGCTGCGGGCTGAGGAAGTCGTCGGGGTACAGCACGATCTCGTGAAAGCCGCGGTACCAGTCCTGCTCGCCCAGGTGCAGCAGCGGCAGCTGTGCCTGCGCGGCCAGCAGCAGACGCTCGACCGCGCCCAGCTCGACGCCGGGCAGGGCGGTCAGGCGCTTGCTGGCGAGAAACAGCGCGGCGCGCTCGCGCAGGCGCTGCAATTCCGCCTCGTCCAGACCGTCGAGGATCGGCAGGCGACGGCGCACCTCGGCCCAGTGGGCCGGATCGATCGGGTTGCGTTCGAGGGTGCGTTGGCGGCGCCAGGCCTTGAAGGACCACATGCTGAAAGGCTCACAGGGAAGATGCGGCCACCTTAAGCGGCGCGGGCGCCTGCCACAAGTCGGCATAAAGCCTGCAACGACCGGGCAGGATGCTGCTTGCGCAGGAGGGCCGGCCATGACGCTGCAACTGCTCGAACACCCCACGCTCAGCCTGGCCCTCGGCGCCGGGCTGGACTTGCCGCAGCAGGCGGCGCGGGCCCGGGCCATGTGGCTGGCCGGACGCCAGGGGCGGCCGCCGCTGCTGCTGGTGGCGCTGCTTTGGGCGCGCCATTGCCCCGATGTGGTGCAAAGCCTGGAGCAGCATCTCGATGCTCTGTTCGCCGACTACCGCTGCACGCCGGAGGGCTGGAGCGAGACCCAGGCCGCGCGCCAGGTGCTGGCGGCGCTCAATCTGCAGCTGTTTCGCCGGCGCCAGGCCGGGCAGGGCATCGCCGAGCTGTATGCCGGACTGCTGCTGGTGCAGGGCGACGCGTTGCAGTTCCTTCAGGCCGGCAGCATCGGCCTGGCGCGAGTGCACGGCGCCGGCGTGCAGACGCTGGTCGGCCGCGACGGCATGGCCCTGGGCGCTCAGGCCGAGCTGGCGCTGGTGCAGCACGGCCTGACGTTGCGCACGGACGAGCTGTTGCTGCTGGCGCCGCAGCCGCTGCTCGCGGTCGGCGACCTGCAGCCGCTGTGCCAGGGCGTCGGGACGCTCGACGGCGCGGGCCTGGGTCAGGCACTGCGACCGCTGCTGCAGGCGCCGGGGGCGGCGGTGCTGCTCTGTCCGGGGGCCGGCGAGGGCTTGCCGCCGACGCTGCCGACGCCGCAGCGTACGGCGCTGGTCGATGTCGCACCCGGCCTGCAGGTCGACGGTTGGACGCTACTGCGCGGCTGCCCCTACGGCCCGCCGGGCCGGTTGTTCCTGGCTCGCGACGAGGCCGGGCGCGAGGCGCTGCTGTGGTTCGCCGAGCGAGACGCCGACGAGGCTTTCTGGCAGCGCGAATGGGCCCTGCGCCGCAGCCCGCAGCGCGCCCTGGCGCAGGTGCTGTCGCCGCTGCGCGCGCGCAGCCATGCCTACCTGGCGCTGGCCGCGCCGCCGCCCGGCATGCGCAGCCTGGTGGATTGGGCGGCGGCTCATGGCGCGCCGGATGCGCAGACCCTGTTGACCCTGCTGACGCAACTGATCGGCGCCGTGCGCGCGCTGCAGCGCCGCGGCATGCAGGGGCTGTGGCTGAACCCCAGGCAGATCCTGCTCGGCGACGACGGGCGGTTGCTGTTGCTGGCGGAACACGCCGCCATCCTGCCGGGCGTGGCGCGCCAGCCGCTGCCGGCACAAGCGGTGCCGCTGGCGCCGGAACTGCGCGCTGGGCGGGCGGTGGATGGCCGCGCCGATCAACTGGCGCTGGCGGCGCTGGCCTACTGGCTGCTGTGCGGGCAATGGCCGGAGGTGGCGCGCAGCGAGGTCGGCCCCGGCCATTGCTACGTGCCGCTGGCGCATTTCTCCGTGCGCATTCCGCCGGGCTGGGATGGTGTGCTGGCGCGCGCCCTGGCGCCGCAGCCGCAGGCGCGTTTCGAGGCGCTGTCGGAGTTGCAGCAGGCGTTGCAGCAGCCGCTCGAGCGCCACCGCAGCGCGCGGCGTTCGCGTCCGCCGCTGCGCCCGGCGCGCCTGGCGTTGCTGGGGCTGTTTGCCCTGCCGCTGCTGCTGGGTCTGCTGCTCAGCCTGGGCTGAGGTGGCTCAGTCGGCGTTGATCGGCAGCACGTAGTTCTTGAACTGCTCGTCCTCGACGAAGCCGATGGACTCGTAGACCTTCTGCGCCACCTCGTTGTCGCGGCTGGTGGCTACGCGCATGCGCACGGCGTTGGTGTCCTTGGCCATCTTCTTCGCGGTCTGCAGCAGGCGGTCGGCCACCAGTTGGCGGCGGGCGTCCTCGGCGACATAGATGTCGTTGAGAATCCACACGCGCTTGAGCGACAGCGAGGAGTAGCTGGGGTAGAGCTGGCAGAAGCCGAGCAGCTTGTCCTCGTCGTCGGCCAGCGCCAGGTAGATCACCGATTCCTTGCGGCGCAGGCGCTTTTCGAGGAACTTGCGCGACGACTCGGGGAAGGGCAGTTCGTTGTAGAACTCGCGGTATTTGACGAACAGCGGGGTCAGCAGGTCCAGGTGCTCCAGGGTGGCTTGGACGATGCGCATGGCGGGCCTCGACTTCTGTGGTTGGACTGGAGTGACGATGCAGCTGTTGTGCCAGCAGGCCAGGTGATGCTGCCTCAAAGCCAGTTGAAAGCGCAATCCAAGCAAGCGTTTGATTTTTCGCTGCGGAGCAACTTGGTCTTCGCGCCTCGGTCTGAACAGGGCGCAGCAGTCGCCCGGCGGGCGCTGTGCTAACCTGCCGCCATCGCGTCCAGGCCCGGTGTGGCCATCTCCAGAGGGCATTCATGCATATCCATATTCTCGGCATCTGCGGCACCTTTATGGGCTCGCTGGCCGTTCTGGCCAAGGAACTCGGCCACCGCGTCACCGGCTCCGACGCCAACGTCTACCCGCCCATGAGCACCCAACTCGAAGCCCAGGGCATCGAATTGATGCAGGGGTACGATCCGGCGCACCTGCAGCCGGCGCCCGATCTGGTAGTGGTGGGCAATGCCATGAGCCGCGGCAATCCGGCGGTGGAATATGTGCTGAACCAGGGCCTGCCCTACGTCTCCGGCCCGCAGTGGCTGGCCGATCACGTGCTGCAGGGGCGCTGGGTGCTGGCGGTGGCCGGCACCCACGGCAAGACCAGCAGTTCGAGCATGCTGGCCTGGGTGCTGGAGCATGCCGGCATGAGCCCGGGCTTTTTGATCGGCGGCGTGCCGCAGAACTTCGGCATCTCCGCGCGCCTGGGCGGCACGCCGTTCTTCGTGGTCGAGGCCGACGAATACGACAGCGCCTTCTTCGACAAGCGCAGCAAGTTCGTCCATTACCGCCCGCGTACCGCCATCCTCAATAACCTGGAATACGATCACGCGGATATCTTCCCGGATCTGGCAGCCATCGAACGGCAGTTCCATCATCTGGTGCGGACCATTCCCGGCGAGGGGCTGGTGATCTATCCGGCCGGTGAAAGCGCGCTGGCGCGGGTGATCGAGATGGGCTGCTGGACGCCGGTGCAGACCACGGGCGAAGGCGGCCAGTGGCAGGCGCGCCTGCTCGCCGCCGACGGTTCGCGCTTCGAGGTGAGCTTCGATGGCAAGGCCGAGGGCGTGGTGGATTGGCAACTGACCGGCCAGCACAACGTCGCCAATGCCCTGGCTGTATTGGCCGCGGCACGTCACGTCGGCGTGGTGCCGGCGCTGGGTATCGAGGCGCTGGGCCGGTTCGTCAACGCCAAGCGGCGCATGGAGAAAGTCGCCGAAGTGGGTGGCGTGACCGTCTTCGACGACTTCGCCCACCACCCGACCGCCATCGCCACCACCCTCGACGGCCTGCGCAAGCGCGTGGGGGACGAGACCCAGGTGATCGCGGTGATCGAGCCGCGCTCCAACTCGATGAAGCTCGGTGCCCATCGCGACGGCCTGGCCGAGTCCGCCGAGCAGGCCGACGCGGTGTTCTGGTACGCGCCGCCGAACCTGGGCTGGGATCTGGCCGCCAGCGTGGCGCAGGCGCGTAACCCGACCCGCGTATGCGACTCGCTGGAGTCGATCATCGACGGGGTCAAAGCATTGGTGCGCCCCGGCACCCAGGTGGTGATCATGAGCAACGGCGGCTTCGGCGGCCTGCACGGCAAACTGGCCAAGGCCCTGGAGGGATAGATGTCAGGCCCCGAACGCATCACCCTGGCGATGACCGGCGCCTCCGGCGCGCAATACGGCCTGCGCCTGCTCGACTGCCTGGTGCAGGAGGAGCGCGAGGTGCACTTTCTGATCTCCAAGGCCGCGCAGCTGGTGATGGCCACCGAGACCGATGTGGCGCTGCCGGCCAAGCCGCAGGCCATGGCCCAGTTCCTCACCGAGTACACCGGCGCCGCGCCGGGGCAGATCCGCGTCTACGGCAAGGAAGACTGGCTGGCGCCGGCGGCCTCCGGCTCCGGTGCGCCGACCGCCATGGTGGTGGTGCCGTGCAGCACCGGCACCCTGTCGGCCATCGCCAGCGGCGCCTGCAATAACCTGATCGAACGCGCCGCCGACGTGGCGCTGAAGGAGCGTCGCCAGCTGATCCTGGTACCGCGCGAGGCGCCGTATTCGAGCATCCACCTGGAGAACATGCTCAAGCTGTCGAACCTGGGCGTGACCATATTGCCGGCCTCGCCCGGTTTCTATCACCAGCCGCAGACCCTCGACGATCTGGTGGACTTCGTCGTCGCGCGCATCCTCAACTGTCTGGGCATACCCCAGGACATGCTGCCGCGCTGGGGCGAGCATCACCTGGTGTCGGATGACTAGCGCCCTGCGCCTGAGCGCCTTCGCTCTGGCGTTGCTGAGCCTGACCGGCTGCGCCACGGTGCGCACCCTGGATGCGGCCAAGGTCGATGCGCCGGTGGTCTATGCCGGCACGCGGCTGGACTGGTATGCCATCAATGGGGGGTGCTGCCCGCTGGACCGCTTCGGCGCCGAGGCGCCGCGTTACCCGGGGCTGGACCTGCCGGCCAGCGCGCTGCTCGATACCCTGCTGCTGCCGTTCTCCCTGGCCACCGCGCTGGGGATCAGCCTGGGCGTCAGCGGCGGGCTGTAGGTTGGGTTAGCGGCGGGTGCATTTGTCCTGATACGACAGAGCTGCCAGGCGCCGCGATGGGGCGCCACGCAGAACATGCGCTCCTGGCCCATACCTCCTTGGCGGCTAACCCATCCCAGGGTTGCGTTTAGCTCAGGATAAACAGCGCCGTATTGCCGAACTGGGCGCTGAACTGCTGCGCCCGCATCGGTCGGCCGAGCAGGTAGCCCTGTACTTCGTCGCACTCGTGCATGCGCAGGAAGTCGAGCTGCGCCTGGGTTTCCACACCCTCGGCGATCACCGCCAGGTTCAGGCTGTGGGCCATGGCGATGATGGCGCGGGCGATCTGCGCGTCCTGCTCGCCCTCGGGCAGGCCGTCGACGAAGCTGCGGTCGATCTTCAGTACGTCGATGGGGAACTGCTTGAGGTAGTTGAGCGAGCTGTAGCCGGTACCGAAGTCGTCCACCGCGATGCACAGGCCGAGGCGCTTGAGGTCGGCCAGGGTCTGCATGGCGCTGGCCACGTCGCGCATCAGGATGCTCTCGGTCAGCTCCAGCTCCAGGCAGGCCGGCGGGATGCCGCTGCCGGCGAGGATGGCGGCGATGCGGGTGTGCAGGTCGCCCTCGGCGAACTGGCGCGCCGACAGGTTGACCGAGATCTTCGGGATGCGGATCTTCTCCTCGTGCCAGGCCTTGAGCTGGCGGCAGGCCTCGTCCAGCACCCAGTCGCCGACCTGCACCACCAGGCCGAGTTCTTCCAGCACCGGAATGAATTCGTCCGGCGGCACCAGGCCGCGGCGCGGATGGTTCCAGCGCAGCAGCGCCTCGACCCCGGTCAGGCGCCGGCCGTCGCCGGAGAACTGCGGCTGGTAGTGCAGGACGAACTGGCCCTGTTCCTGGGCGTGGCGCAGGTCGCTCTCCAGTTCCAGACGCTCCAGGGCGCTGGCGTTCATGTCCGCCTGGTAGAACTGGAAGTTGTTCTTGCCGCGCTCCTTGGCGTGGTACATGGCGGTGTCAGCGTTCTTCATCAGCTGACTGAGTTCCTCGCCGTCCTGCGGCGCCAGGGCGATGCCGATGCTGGCGGTGACGAAGAACTCGCGGCCCTCGAGGACGAAGGGCCGCGCCAGGCTGGAGAGGATCTGCTCGGCGACGTGGATCGCCCGGTTCAGTGCGCCCTCGCGGGTGGCGCGCGGCTGCAGCAGCAGGGTGAATTCGTCGCCGCCCATGCGCGCCACGGTGTCGTCGCCATCGACGCAGGCCGACAGGCGGATGGCCACGTCCTTGAGCATGCGGTCGCCGGCGGCGTGGCCGAGCGAGTCGTTGATCGGCTTGAAGCGGTCGAGGTCGAGGAACATCAGCACCACCCACTCGTCGTGCCGCTCGGCATGCTGCAGGGCGCTGTGCAGGCGGTCCTGGAACAGGGTGCGGTTGGGCAGGTGGGTGAGGGCGTCGTAGTAGGCCAGGCGATGGATGCGCTGCTCGCTGGCCTTGCGTTCGCTGATGTCGCTGAAGAAGCACACGTAGCTGACCAGGTCGCCTTCCTCGTCGTGCACCGCGGTGATGCCGACCCAGGCCGGGAAGTTCTCGCCGCCCTTGCGCTTGAGCCACACTTCGCCCTCCCAGCTGCCGCGCTGGTTGAGCTGGCCGAGGATGTACTGCAGGTGCGTCGCCTGCTGGCGGTCGGCGGTGAGCATGCCGGGCAGCTGGTCGAGCACCTGGCCGGCGGAGTAGCCGCTGACCCGGCTGAAGGCCTTGTTGACCTGGACGATGTAGCCGGCCGGGTCGGTGACCAGAATGGCCGCGGTGGAGTGCTCGAACACCGTGGCGGCCATGCGCAGGTCCTTCTCCGCGCGGCGCTGTTGGCTGATGTCGCGGCCGACGCCGAGGATGCCCTCGAAGCGGCCGTTCTCGTCCCACATCAGCACCAGGCGCAGTTCCACCGGGATCTTGTGGCCGTCGGCGCGCAGGCAGTCGAAGACGAACAGCTGGTCCGGCAGCTCCTCGCGCAGGCGGTCGAGGCGGGGGCGGTCGCCGAGGGCGTCGCGGATGCGTTCGAGCAGCAGGTTGAGGCCGTTCAATTGCTGGGGGTTGGCCGCCAGGCTGGAGAAGCTGTTGGCCATCACCCAGTCGACCGAGTAGCCCAGCACAGGCTCCACCGAGGGGCTGACGTAGTTCAGCGCCAGGCTGTCGTCGGTGGAGAAGATCACGTCACTGATGCTTTCCGCCAGCAGGCGGTAGCGCTGCTCGCTGTCGCGCAGCGACTGGTTGCGCTCGATCTGTTCGGTGATGTCCTTGGCCACGCCGATCAGGCGGCTGACCCGGCCGCGCGGATCGCGCGCCAGGGCCTGTTCGCGGATGCTGAACCAGCGCCACTGGCCGTCGCGGTGGCGCCAGCGCAGCACCGATTCGAGCAGCAGGCCGTCGCCGATAACCTTCTGCAGATTGCGGATGCGCCAGTAGTAATCGCTGTCGTCCGGGTGCAGCACCTGCTCCCAGAATTCCCCGGCCATCGCCTTGAGTTCGCCGACGCTGTAGCCCAGCTGCAGGCCGAGGCTGTGGTTGCTGAACAGCACCTGCTTGTTCTGCATGTCGTGCACGTAGAGCAGGTCGGGCACCGAGCGGACCACCTCGGACCAGAAGCGCTCGCGTTCGATCAGCGACAGCTCGATGCGTTTGCGGCTGGTGATGTCGCCGATGCTCAGGGTCACCGCCTGGTAGTCCTGGATCATCTCCGGCAGACGCAGCACCAGCCAGACATGGCGTTGCAGGCCCTGGGCGGTGACCAGCTGGGTCTCCAGCTCGACCAGGTTGGGGCCCTCCAGTACGGCCACCGCCAGCTTGTAGCGCAGGTCGTCCGGCTGCAGCGGGCCGCAGTCGATCAGCTGCTGCCAGGCCTGCTCGGTGGACCTGACCCCGAGCAGGTTGAGCGCCACCTGATTGGCCTCGGTGATGCGCAGCTGTTGCAGCAGCTGCCGCTGGTGCCCGGCGTCGGCCTGCAGCCAGCGGTCCAGGCTCGCGCTGTCGCGCAGCTTGTGTTGCAGGAGGAAGCTGCGCAGGCCGGCCAGGTCGAGCACGCACAGGGCCACGCCGGTGCCTTCGAAGATGTCCTGGTAGCGTCGCCGGGTTTCCTGCAGCACGCGCATCGCCTGCTGCTCGTCGGTGACGTCACGCAGCACCCAGACGTAACCGGCCTGGCGGCCGCCCTCGCTGATGTCGCTGCGGGTCACGGCGAACAGGCGCGCGCGGCCCTGCTGCACCACCCGTACCAGCTCCGGGCCCAGGTCGCTGGTCTGTTGCGGGCTGTTGAGCAGCAGCGGATCGAGGTCGGGCAGCAGCTCCAGCAGGTGGCGATCCCACACCGCCTGGCTGCTCTGGCCGAACAGCGCCTCGGCCTGCGGGTTGAGGTAGCGCAGCTTGCCGTCGGCCTGGGTCACCAGGATGCGTTCCTCCACCGCGCCGAGGGCGCTGGCGGCCTGGCGCAGCGAGCGCCGCGATTCGGCGTTGAGCCGCTGCAGGCTGCGCTGTTCGCGCTGCAGGCCGTACAGGGCGAGCAGGGTGAGCAGGCTGCACAGGGTGAACAGCAGAAACTTGCCGGCCAGGGCCGGCATCAGCTGGCTGCCGGCGCGATCGGCGTCGAACAGCGCGCGCAGCTGCCAGTCGCTGCCGTCTAAGGGGATCAGCTGCAGGCTCTGCGCCTGCTCCTCGGCGGTGACCGGGGCGACCAGGCTGCCCTGTTGCAGGGCGTCGGCACGGGCGATCACCCGCCGGCTCTGCAGGTCTTCGAGCAGCCAGGCGTGTTCGCTCTGGTGCTGCTCGCGCAGCCAGCCGCGCAGCGCGCGCACGCTCATGCGCAGCACTCGCGCGCTGCCGTCGGGCTGGCGCAGCAGCAGGTACAGCGCGCCGCCGTCGTGGGCGCTGAAGGCGAAGTGGTAGGGCGCGCCGCCGCTGCGTTGCTGCAGGCTGCGGATGAAGCTCAGGTCGGCGGTCTCGCCGGCGCTGTCGGCCAGCAGTTGGCCATGGCCGTCGAGCCACGCCAGGCTGGCCAGGGTCGGGAAGATGCCGCGCAGCGGCTTGAGCTGCGCGGCCAGCCCGTCCGCGCTGACGCTACGGGGTTCGCTGCTCTGCAGCATGGCCTGGCCGGCCTGGGCCTTGAGGCGCATGTTCAGGCCCAGGTGCTTGGCCAGTTGTTCGCTGTAGCTGCGGCTCAACTGCCGCTGGTTGTCCAGCAGCTGGCGGTATTCCTGCAGCAGCTGCCAGGCCAGCAGCCCGAGCATGGCCAGCACCAGCACCACCAGGACGCGCTTGAGCGATTCGCGGCGGCGCGGTGCGTGCGACTCTCCCTGAGGCGACGAGGGTGGTGATGAAGGCGTCGACACGTCTTAGAACCTGTTCAAAAGTCTCGCGAGCTAGAGCAATGCAAGGCAAAAACAGGCGAGGAAGCGGAGTTTACGAGCTGTAAATGAGCATTCCGAGCCTGTTTTTAACGCAGCAGTGCCGACGCGCAGCAGACTTTGAACAGGTTCTGAACCTGCAGCTACTGCGGAGTGTCGGGCGCGCGAGCAGGCCTGCGCTCGCGCGAGCCGGCTAGCATGCCTGCAAATGTGGCCAAGTGCCAGCTGAGCCGACGAGCGTAGGTTTGCCCTGCCTCGCGCATTCCGGTAGCTTTGCGCCGCGCGCGCATGGCCAGCCATCCGTTCGGCACTTGGCGTGCGTCCCGGCAGGGGCTAAGGTCTCTGCACTGCGCGCCGCGACGCGCCGTTTTCACCCCATTCTCACCAGTCAGGTTCTCCATGGCTCAGTACGTCTACAGCATGCATCGGGTCAGCAAGGTCGTCCCGCCGAAGCGTGAAATCCTCAAGGACATCTCCCTGTCGTTCTTCCCCGGCGCCAAGATCGGCGTGCTCGGCCTCAACGGCGCCGGTAAGTCGACCCTGTTGCGCATCATGGCCGGCGTCGACACCGAGATCGACGGCGAAGCCCGCCCGATGCCGGGGATCAAGGTCGGCTACCTGCCGCAGGAGCCGCAGCTCGACCCGAACAAGAGCGTGCGCGACATAGTCGAAGAGGCCGTGGGCGAGATCAAGCAGGCCCAGGCCCGCCTCGACGAGGTGTACGCCGCCTACGCCGAGCCGGACGCCGACTTCGACGCCCTGGCCGCCGAGCAGGCCAAGCTGGAGGCGATTCTGCAGGCCTCCGACGGCCACAACCTGGAGCGCCAGCTGGAAGTCGCTGCCGACGCCCTGCGCCTGCCGCCATGGGAGGCCAAGATCGAACACCTGTCCGGCGGCGAGAAGCGCCGCGTTGCGCTGTGCCGCCTGCTGCTGTCGGCGCCCGACATGCTGCTGCTGGACGAACCGACCAACCACCTGGACGCCGACTCGGTAGCCTGGCTGGAGCGCTTCCTGCACGACTTCCCCGGCACCGTGGTAGCGATTACCCACGACCGTTACTTCCTCGACAACGTCGCCGGCTGGATCCTCGAACTCGACCGCGGCCACGGCATCCCCTACGAGGGCAACTACTCCGGCTGGCTGGAATCCAAGGCCAACCGCCTGGCCCAGGAAGCCAAGGCCGAGGCGTCGCACGCCAAGGCGATGAAGGCCGAACTGGAATGGGTGCGCCAGGGCGCCAAGGCGCGTCAGGCCAAGTCCAAGGCGCGCCTGCAGCGTTTCGAGGAAATGCAGTCGCAGGAATTCCAGAAGCGCAGCGAGACCAACGAGATCTACATCCCGGCCGGCCCGCGCCTGGGCGACAAGGTCATCGATTTCCATAACGTGTCGAAATCCTTCGGCGATCGCGTATTGATCGACGACCTGTCCTTCAGCATCCCCAAAGGCGCCATCGTCGGCGTGATCGGCGGCAACGGCGCGGGCAAGTCGACCCTGCTGCGCATGATCACCGGCAAGGAACAGCCCGATTCCGGCAGCATCGAGATCGGCGAAACCGTGCAGATCGCCAGCGTCGAGCAGAGCCGCGACCTGCTCGACGGCAGCAAGACCGTGTGGGAGCAGATTTCCGACGGCTTCGACATGATCAAGGTGGGCAACTACGAGGTGCCGTCGCGCGGCTACGTCGGCCGCTTCAACTTCAAGGGCGCCGACCAGCAGAAGTTCGTCAAGGACCTCTCCGGCGGTGAGCGCGGTCGTCTGCACATGGCTCTGACCCTGAAGCAGGGCGGCAACGTGCTGCTGCTCGACGAACCGTCCAACGACCTCGACGTGGAAACCCTGCGCGCCCTGGAAGAGGCGCTGCTGGACTTCCCCGGCGCCGCGGTGGTGATCTCCCACGATCGCTGGTTCCTCGACCGTATCGCCACCCACATCCTCTCCTACGAGGACGACGGCAAGGTCAACTTCTTCGAGGGCAACTACAGCGAGTTCGAAGCCGACCGCAAGAAACGCCTGGGCGACGCCGCCGCGCAGCCGCACCGGGTGCGCTACAAGAAGCTGGCGCAATAACTTTTCGCCAGATGAAAAAAACGGAGCCTGCGGGCTCCGTTTTTCGTTGGCGACCCAGGCTGCCGTGCGCACCGGTTGCCCTGGGAGATGGGGGTCAGAGCCTGGCCAGCAGGATTTCCAGCGCTCTGGCCTGATCTTCGGCCAGGTCGATGATATGAAAGCCCGCCCAGCAGTGCTGGCCGTCGGCGCCGGGGCGGCTCCACAGGCAGTCGGCGCCCAGGCGCACCTCCGGCAGAACCTGCGTGCCGGCGCTGCACACCAGGCGACATTGCAGCACCGCGTCCGCGGTGTGCGGGGTGTCGCTGAACAGCATGAAGCCGTCGGCGGACAGGTCGACGATGCGGCCCAGGCGCTGGCCGCTGTTCAGGTCGAAGACCTCCAGCTGCAACTCGGTGCCATGGCGGCTGTGTTGGCGACGCTCTTCCATGGAAATTCCTCAGCGGGGTTCGGCCGTGCGCCCGGTAAAGCGCTGCAGCACACGGTAGATGGCAGTCAGGGCGCGATCCATCAGCGGTGCCGCGCGTTCGGGGGCGACGATGCGGGCCAGGCCCTGTTCCATCTCGCTGGCCAGCAGGGTCAGGGGTTTGATCGCCACGCGCTGGCCGCTGTTGTCGACGAACATGTAGTTGTGGGTGGTGGGGCTGAACCAGGACAGCTTGAGCACGCGGCTCTGCTCGCCGTTGACGAACTCGAACCAGGTGCCGAACTCGATGCTGGCCAGTTCCTTGGCCAGCGCTTGGGCGCGCGCCGACAGCTTGGTGCGCGGCGGCGCCTGACGGGCGAGGTCGGCGTCCTCGCCGAGCATAGCGCCGAGCGGGCTCTCCGGCAGGCTCGGCTTGAGTTGGGCGGCCAGCTGCGGCTGCTTGGCCTGCACCGCGTGCTGGCAGGCCACCAGATCCTGCAGCAGACGACGGATGCCGTCCTCGTGATAGCCGCCGAGCAGTTCCAGGCCCTTGCGCAGGTCGCTGAGCAGCGGCACGCGCAGCTCCTGCAGGCGGTGCAGGTCGGCCTCGCCCAGCGGCACGCCGCTCCAGGCCAGCTGCTCGGCGACCTCGCAGTGGCGCCGCCATTCCGCGCTGGCGTCGCCGTGGCGCAGCAGGACGAAGACCAGCACGTCGGCCCAGGTCAACTCGAGGAAGTTGCGGATGATCGCCGGCAGGTCGCGCTTGGCGACGCTGCGCTGGATCACTTCCAGCGCCTGTTCGCGGGCGCCGAGCAGGCGGTCGCGACCCTTGGCCGCCTCGACCGCGCGGCGCTCGCGCAGCTCCACCTTGTGGCGCAGGGTCTCGACGTACTCGTTGAACTCGTCGATCAGGCTGTCGAACAGCGCCAGGTCGCCGCTGAAGCCGTGGATCACCCGTTCGACCACCCACTGCATCTTCGCCAGCAGGCCACGTTCGTCGCCCTCGTTGCCGTAGAGCACGCCGGCCTGGGCCATGGCGTTGAGCAGGCGGCGCGCCGGGTGGTGGTGCTGGGTGAACAGCGCCTTGTCCTGCAGGGCGATCTTCAGGTAGGGCGTGTGCAGGTGCGACAGCGCGGTCTTGCAGCTGTCCGGCAGGTTCTCGTCATCGAGGATGAAGTCGAACAGCATGCCCACCAGGTCGATCACGTCGGCTTCCTGGTCGGACACCTTGCTGTCGCCGGGCAGACTGCTGTGCGCCTCCAGTTGCTGCTGCAGGTCGGCCTTGAGCCCTTCCACCTGCTGCGGCCGCTGCAGGCGCTGGGCCAGGTCGTGGGCCGACTGCTGCTGCATGCGGTTGAGCGCGGCGAGCAGCTCGTTGGCGCTGTAGGTGCGGCTGGCACCGCGCGGCGAGAAGCTGACGATACTGCGTGTGCCGCCCAGCAGCGGTTCGTCCGGATGGCTCTGGCGGTGTTCGCCGAGCAGGCTGGACAGGCCGCTGAACAGCGCCGTGGGGTCGCTCGGTGGTGGCGCGCTGAGGTCCAGGTCGAGCAGCGCCGGTTCGGCCGCCGGGGCGCCAGGCGGGCCCTGGGCGGGCGCCTGGTGCTCGGGGGTCGTTTCGGCCTTGTTCGGCTCCGGGCGGCTGACGCTGGGGTTGAGCTGGGCGCTGTACTTGAGGTTGGGCAGCACGCCGGCGTCGATCAGGCGCTGGTTGAGCGCGTTGTACAGGGCATCCAGGCTCTGCATCACGTGGCGATCGAAGAGCATGTAGAGGATGGTCTTGATCTGCAGCGGGAAGGGGCAGGGCGCCAGGGCTTCGCGGAAGGCCTGGGCGATGGCCTGTGGGCCGAAGGGGTTGCTGTCCTCGCCGAGCTTCTGGCCGTTGTTGAGCAGCGCCAGGCGCTGCTCCAGGGCGAATAGTTGCTGGGTGCAGCGCGCCTTGACCCGGCTGACCATGTTGGTCACCTGCAGGCTTTCCTCGTAGTCCTCGTTCTGCACCAGGGCCAGTTGCTCGGGGTCGAGCTCGACCGGCGCCTGGTTCTGCAGCTTGCCTTCGAGGAAATCGGAGAAGTTGTGCGCGATCTTCTGGTGGTAGCTGCGTTCGATCTGCGGCCGCTGGCGGCGAATCTCGCGCATGCTGTCGAAGAACAGGGTCTGCACCTTGTTGTTCTCGGCTTTTTCCGCGCACTCGAACAGGGTGTCGTCGACCTGGCCGAACACGCCGCTCAGGTGCTCCGCCAGGCGATTCATCACCAGCTTGCGGCAGCTCTGCACCAGCTCGCCGAAGCGCGGCTGGATGCCGCGGCTGGCGAGCGTCGCCACGCTGGGCTTGATCGGGGGCGTGTCCTGGTTGCTCATGGACTGTCCTGGCTGGAGTCGTCGGCTGGCGCGTCCTGCGTCGGGCCGCAGTTCGATGAAACATATAGTAGTCCATCGCCGCGCTGCAAAGCATTGTCGTAAAAGCAGTTTGCGGGGGTTGACAGGGAAGTTTTGCGACGTAAAATGGCGCGCCTCTGAAGCGGGAAAGCAAATAGCCGAAACGCCGAAGAGATGGAATACCGAAGTTCCGCGATAGCTCAGTCGGTAGAGCAAATGACTGTTAATCATTGGGTCCCTGGTTCGAGTCCAGGTCGCGGAGCCAAATTCCAGACGGGGTATAGCGCAGTCCGGTAGCGCGCTTGCTTTGGGAGCAAGATGTCGGGAGTTCGAATCCCCCTACCCCGACCATATTTGGGTCGTTAGCTCAGTTGGTAGAGCAGTTGGCTTTTAACCAATTGGTCGTAGGTTCGAATCCTACACGACCCACCATATAGAACGACGAAGCCCGCCTTGTGCGGGCTTCGTCGTTTCTGCGTGTCGGCTTTTGCAGCGGGGCATTCTCGCCGCTGAATACCTGCCCCGGATTTCATCCGGGCTGCGTGCTGGTCGCCCCTCTCCCGGCGGGAGAGGGGCATCGGAAGGCCGCATGGCGGCCGTTTTCAGTGCAGCTTCAGGCGCGGCTCGGTGCTGCGGCCGATGCGGTCGCTGAGCATCAGCAGTAGGGTGCGCAGCGGGCCGTACAGGGCCATCTGGTGCATGCGGTAGAGCGACACGTAGAACACCCGCGCCAGCCAGCCTTCCAGCATCACGCTGCCGGTCAGGTTGCCCATCAGGTTGCCCACCGCGGAGAAGCTCGACAGCGAGATCAGTGAGCCGTAGTCGCGGTAGCGGTACTCCGGCAGCGGCTGGCCGCTGATCTTCAGGCGCAGCGACTTGGCCAGCAGCGAGGCCTGCTGGTGCGCGGCCTGGGCGCGCGGCGGCACGTTGCGGCCGTCGCTGCCCGGCTGCGGGCAGGCGGCGCAGTCGCCGAAGGCGAACACGTCGTCGTCCAGGGTGGTCTGCAGGGTCGGGCGCACCTGCAGCTGGTTGATGCGGTTGCTCTCCAGGCCGTCGAGCTCCTTGAGGAAGCCCGGGGCGCGGATGCCGGCGGCCCAGACCTTGAGGCTGGCCGGGATGAAATTGCCGTCGGCGGTCTGCAGCCCCTCGGCGCGCACCTCGCTGACGGCGGCGCCGGTGAGCACGGTGACGCCGAGCTTTTCCAGGGTCTGGTGCACCGGCCGGGCGATGCGCTCGGGCAGTGCCGGCAGCACCCGCGGGCCGGCCTCGATCAGGGTGATGCGCATGTTTTCCGGGCGGATGCGGTTGAGCCCATAGGCCGCCAGCTGCTGCGCCGCATGGTGCAGCTCGGCCGCCAGTTCGACGCCGGTGGCGCCGGCGCCGACTATGGCGATGTTGATCTGCGCACCGTCCTCGCCCTCGTTGGCGTGGGCGCGCAGGTAGTGGCTGAGCATGCGCCGGTGGAAGCGCTCGGCCTGCTCGCGGGTGTCGAGGAACAGGCAGTGCTCGGCCGCGCCGGGGGTGCCGAAGTCGTTGGTGGTGCTGCCGACGGCGAGCACCAGGCTGTCGTAGGCGATCTGCCGCTCGGGCATCAGCACCTGGCCGTCGTCGTCCAGGGTCGGTGCCAGGGTGATGGTCTTGGCAGCCCGATTCAGGCCGCTCATGCGGCCGAGCTGGAACTCGAAACTGTTCCACTTGGCCTGGGCCACGTAGTTCAGCTCGTCTTCCGAGGAATTCAGCGAGCCGGCGGCCACTTCGTGCAGCAGGGGCTTCCAGATATGGGTGAGATTGGCGTCGACCAGAACGATGCGGGCCGCGCCGCTCTTGCCGAGTTTTCTACCCAGACGGGTGGCCAGCTCCAAACCGCCGGCGCCGCCGCCGACAATCACGATGCGATGGGACATGGATGATGCTCACAAGGCTTTGAAAAAGACGGTGCGAGTCCGATCGGGCGAGCGCGAGGCAGCTCATAGCACCAACCGACTCAGGAAGCGGCTCAGCAGGCCGAGGCCGACGACCACGCAGAGGATGATGGCCAGCAGGCGCCAGACCCGGAAGGGCTGGCGCTCGACCTGGTGTTGCGGCGCACTTAGGTAGTGATCGACCTTTTGCTGGTCGTCGGGGCTCAGGCGGCTGGTCATCGGGAGGCCTCTGCTCGAATGCGACTATTCTAGGCTTGCCCGCCAGGCTTGGCGAGCCTCGTTGTCCGGCTGGTCAAGCACCTGCACGCTATCGTCCAGGCGGATGATGCCGCCTTCCAGCACCCGCGCGGTAATGCCGCCGTGGCCGCGCATGGCCTGGAAGGTGCCGCGGCCGAGGCGCTGCTCCAGCCTGGCGCAGGGTTGGCACCAGCCGGTGGTTTCCAGCAGCGCTTGGCCGATGCGAAAGCGCCGACCCTTGAGGCTGAACAGGTTGATGCCGGCGACGGCGATATTGCGCCGCAGCTCGCTGGGCGGCAGCGGCGCCTGGTGGCCGAGCAGGGCGGCGATCACCGCCAGGTGTTCCCACTGGATCAGCGTCACCTGGCGCGCGTTGCGCGGCCCCGGGCGGCTGTGATCTCCGGTCAGCCCGGCTTCGCGGCGGGCCTGCACGGCCTCGACCTCGAGCATGGCGGCGCGCGCGGCAGGGCGCACGCCTATCCAGCGTACCCGGCCGACCTGCGGCACCTCGGCGAGCAGCTCCTGCAGCGACCTCACAGGCTGATTCCGATGTCGAACAGCAGGCTGCGGCCGAGGTTCTGGCGCAGGAAATCCGGGGCGTCCGGGTGGGCGAACAGCACGCGGGCGAAACGCGGGCCGACCAGCGACAGCGAGCGCCAGCCCTGGCGCAGGTATTCGGTGGGTGGCGGGAAGTGGCTGTTGCAGTCCAGCGCGGCGCGCTTGAGGCTGACGAAGGCGATCAGGTCCAGTTCCCCCAGGTCGATGCCGCGCTCGCGGTAGTTGTGCGCCTTCTTGCGCAGGGTGGGCGCCAGGCGCGCCTGCAGCTCGCTGGCGGGGATGCGCTTGGGGCGGGCTTCGCGGCGCACCAGCTGGCTGAGGGAGAAGGCGCTGCGCCGGCGTTCCAGCTCGGCGCGCCATTCGTCGTTGAGGCGGCGGCCCTCGTCGAGGACGAAGAACACCTCGAAGTTGGCGTCGCGAAACAGCACGTCCGGCGGCTCCTGCCCGCTGGGGCTGAAATCCTCGTTGCGCTGGGCGACGTTCAGCGCCTGCAGCAGGCGCTGGCAGACCCAGCGCTCGCGCTCCCACTTCTTGGCGTTGGAGAGAAAGGCGTTGGCTTGTTCGGCTTGGTGCGTGAGTAGACGCAGGTAATCGGAGTCGTCCATGAACCTAGCTTAGCCCCGCGCCGGGGGGGCTTGCCAGCGCGAGTCGTCCGCCGCCAGCGGCCGGTGTAGACTGCCCGGCAGCGAGCGGAGGATGGCATGCGCGGAGACGACGAAAGCGGGGCGGCGGCATGATCGCGGCGGAGTTGCTGGCGGGCACCACCCTGGCGGCCGGCTGGCTGATCTACCTGCCGGCGCTGCTCTGGGCCGTCTGGCGGGCCCCCTGGCTGGAGCTGTGCAGCGACCTGCGCCGCCAGCATCTGCTGTTCGGCACCATGCTCGGGCTGTTCCTGCTGTGGCTGGTGCGCCGCGATTTCGACTCGGGGTTGTCCTACCACTTCATCGGCATGACCGCGGTGACCCTGCTGCTGGACTGGCCACTGGCGGTGCTGGCCGGCCTGGCGGCACAACTCGGCCTGCTCGCCATCGGCCGCCAGGACCTGGCCGCGCTTGGCGTCAACGGCGTGCTGCTGGTGCTGATCCCGGTGCTGGTCACCGAACTGTGCGCGCTGCGGGTGGAGCGCGCGCAGCCGCGCAATCTGTTCGTCTACATCTTCTTCTGCGGTTTCTTCCCGGCGGCGCTGGCCACCCTGCTGACCCTGCTCGGCGGTCTCGGCCTGCTGTGGCTGGACGGCCTGTTCCCCATGCCGCCCTGGCTGGACGACTTCGCCGGCTACCTGTGGCTGGTGATGTTTCCCGAGGCCTTTATCAACGGCACCGTGGTCACCGCGCTGGTGGTGTTCTACCCGGACTGGCTGGAGACCTTCAATCGCAGTCGCTACCTGCAGGCACCGTGGAAGGAGGACGAGCGCGACGAGTGAATCCGTCTGCGCCGCTTGATCCGGATCAATGCCGCGCCGTGGTTTCGCGCCATGCTGGAGCAAACCATCGAGGAGTCGCGCATGAGCATTCACAGTTGGGCCCGAATCGCCCTGGAGGCGGATCTGCAGGGCGCCGAGGCGCAGGGCTTCGACCGCTTGCTGGCGTTGCGCGCGCTGCTGGCGGAGGTCGTCGAGCAGAACAGGGGGCTGCGCGATGCGCAGGAGCTGGCGCACGAGCTGCAGTTTCTCGCCGACAACCTCGACGACGAGCGCGATTACGCCTTTATGCGGCCCTGAAGAGCGCTGGGCGCAGGGCCTGCTGCTTAGTGCGGGCGGGTCGGCAGCTCGCCGCTAAACAGTTCGTCTTCCAGGTGGTCGCCGGGAATGGCGTGCTCCTCGGCGGCCCAGGCGCCGAGGTCGATCAGCTTGCAGCGTTCGCTGCAGAACGGGCGGCAGGTATTTTCGGTTTTCCACTCGACGGGCGCACCGCAGGTGGGGCATTGCACTGTGGTGGTCATGGCTGGCCTCCGCGCAGGGTCAGGTAGAAGGTGTGCAGGCGTTCGACCTCGGCATCCAGCCAGGCCAGGTCGCGGTCGTTGAGCAGCACGTCGTCAGCGTGGCGCAGGCGTTCCTCGCGGCTGGCCTGGGCCTGGAGAATCGCGCGCACCTGCTCCTCGCTGCTCTGGTCGCGGGCGATGGTGCGCTGCACCTGAAGCTCCACCGGGGTATCGACCACCAGCACGCGCTGGGTCAGGCGCTGCTGGCCGGATTCGACCAGCAGCGGCGACACTAGGATGGCGTAGGGCGACTCGGCGCGCGCCAGCACCTGGACGATCTCCTGGCCGATCAGCGGATGCAGCAGCGCTTCCAGCCAGCGGCGCTGTTCGGGGTCGGCGAACACCAGTCGGCGCAGGGCGGCGCGGTCCAGTTGGCCGTCGGCCTGCAGCACGCCGGCGCCGAAATGCTCGACTATCTTGCTCAGCGCCGGGCGACCGGGTTCGACCACCCAGCGTGCGGCATGGTCGGCGTCCACCAGGTGCACGCCGCGCTCGATAAAGCCTTGCGCCACCGCGCTCTTGCCGCTGCCGATGCCGCCGGTCAGGCCGAGAATCCAGGGTTTCATAGCGAGGTTGCGGTCCCGTTGCTGCTCAAGGCCGCGATTGTAGGGTGGATTCGGCAGCGAAGCGAACAATCCGCCAGTGCGCGGCCGCTATGGCGATCGAGGCGCGGCGTGGCCCGGATGCATCCGGGGGCAATCCCCCGGATTACGCCGGCGGCCAATCCGGGCCACGGGCTGCGCCGGCTCAGCGATTGACCGGGGTCAGGCGCAGCAGGTGGATGCGGCGGCTGTCGGCGTTGAGCACGCGGAAGCGGAATTCGCCGATCTCGGTGACCTCGTTGCGCTTGGGCAGGTGGCCGAAGGCGTTCATCACCAGGCCGCCGACGGTGTCGTACTCGTCGTCGGAGAACTCGCTGTCGAAGGTCTCGTTGAAGCTGTCGATCGGCGTCAGCGCCTTGATCAGGAAGTCGCCGGACGGCAGCGGCTTGATATAGCCGTCTTCCTCGACGTCGTGCTCGTCCTCGATGTCGCCGACTATCTGCTCGAGCACGTCCTCGATGGTCACCAGGCCGGCGACGCCGCCGTACTCGTCGATCACCACGGCCATGTGGTTGTGGTTGGCGCGGAACTCGCGCAGCAGCACGTTGAGGCGCTTGGACTCGGGCACGAAGGTGGCCGGGCGCAGCAGGTCCTTGATATTGAAGCTGGGCTGCTCGCCCGAGAGGATCAGCGGCAGCAGGTCCTTGGCCAGGAGGATGCCGATGACGTCGTCGAGGCTCTCGCCGATCACCGGGTAGCGCGAGTGGGCGGCGTCGATGATGGCGGGGAGGAATTCGCGCGGCGTCTGGCTGGCTTTGATGCTGATCATCTGCGAGCGCGGCACCATGATGTCGCGTACCTGCAGGTCGGCGACCTGGATGGCGCCCTCGACAATGGCCAGGGCCTCGCTGTCGAGCAGCTTGTTCTGGTGGGCTTCGCGCAGGACTTCCAGCAGTTCCTGGCGGTTTTTCGGCTCATGAGCAAAAGCCTGGGTCAGTTTGTTCAACCAGGACTTCTGCTCGTTGCTCGATCGGTCTTCGCTCATGGCGTTTACTCGGGGTTCCTTGTCAGGAGGGTTATTCGTCGCCGGCATAAGGGTCGGGATGACCCAGTTCGGCGAGCAATTGTCGTTCCAGTTGTTCCATTTCGAGGGCTTCGTCTTCCTCGAGATGGTCGTAGCCCAGCAGGTGCAGGCAGCCGTGGATCACCAGGTGGGCCCAGTGCGCTTCCAGCGTCTTGCCTTGCTCGGCGGCCTCGCGCTCGAGCACCGGCACGCAGATCACCAGGTCGCCCAGCAGCGGGATATCGAGAATCCCGTCAGGAATCTCGGCGGGGAAGGACAGCACGTTGGTGGCGTAGTCCTTGTGCCGCCAGGTGCGGTTCAGCTCGCGGCCTTCGGCTTCGTCGACCAGGCGGATGGTCAGTTCGGAGTCGGCGGTGCGCTGGCGCAGGGCCAGTTCGCACCAGTGACGCAGCTGGGCTTCGTCGGGGTGCTGGCCGTCACTGGCCAGTTGCAGGTCCAGTTCAAGCATCGCCGTCCTCGACCTTGCCGTGCAGGCGGTTGTCGTGGCGCTCGTAGGCCTCGACTATGCGTTGCACCAGGGGGTGGCGCACCACGTCCTTGGGCTTGAAGTGGGTGAAGCTGATGCCCGGCACGTCGCGCAGCACGTCGATCACGTGGGTCAGGCCGCTCTTGGTGCCGCGCGGCAGGTCGACCTGGGTGATATCGCCGGTGATCACTGCGGTGGAACCGAAACCGATGCGGGTGAGGAACATCTTCATCTGCTCGACCGTGGTGTTCTGGCTCTCGTCGAGGATGATGAAGCTGTTGTTCAGGGTGCGGCCGCGCATATAGGCCAGCGGCGCGACCTCGATCACCTGCTTCTCGATCAGCTTGGCCACCTGTTCGAAGCCGAGCATCTCGTACAGCGCGTCGTACAGCGGGCGCAGGTAGGGGTCGATCTTCTGCGCCAGGTCGCCGGGCAGGAAGCCGAGCTTCTCGCCGGCTTCCACCGCCGGGCGCACCAGCAGGATGCGTCGCACCTGCTCGCGCTCGAGGGCGTCCACCGCGCAGGCCACGGCCAAATAGGTCTTGCCGGTGCCGGCCGGGCCGATGCCGAAGTTGATGTCGTGGTCGAGGATGGCCTTGACGTAGCGCTGCTGGTTGGCGCCGCGCGGCTTGATCGCCCCCTTGCGCGTGCGCAGGCTGACCTGCGGCGCGCTGCTGGGGTTGACCAGCTCCTCGACGCCGGATTCCTGCAGGTACAGGTGCACCAGGTCGGGCGACAGTTCGTTGGCCTTGGTCTCGCGGTACAGGCGGCGCAGCAGTTGCTCGGCGGCCTGGGCCTTGTCGGCGCTGCCGAGCAGCTCGAACTGGTTGCCGCGGTTGCGGATTTCCAGGCCGAGGCGTTCTTCGATCAGGCGCAGGTGTTCGTCGAACTGGCCGCAGAGGTTGGCGAAACGGCGTGCCTCGAAGGGTTCGAGGACGAAACGATGGGGTTCTAGGGGAGCGTTCAAGGTCGTGTGATGGCCGCCAGTCGGCTGGGGTAGTGAATCGAAGCATAACGCCGCCCGCCCAAGACGCAAAGCGCGGGCGGCTACTGCTTTAGTGGCGGCTCTGCCCGTCGAGCAGGGTGCCGCGCAGGGAGTGGGGCAGGGCGTCGTCGATATGCACCTCGACGAACTGGCCGATCAGCCGCGGATTGTCGCAACGGAAGTTGACGATGCGGTTCTGCTCGGTGCGGCCCTGGAGCATGCCCGGGTCCTTCTTCGAGTAGTCGCTGACCAGGATGCGCTGCACGCTGCCGACCATTCGTCGGCTGTTCTCGAAGCCGTACTGGTTGATGCGGTGCTGGAGGATGGCCAGGCGCTGCTTCTTCACCTCGTCCGCAGTGTCGTCGATCAGGTCGGCCGCCGGCGTGCCGGGGCGCGCGCTGTAGATGAAGGAGAAGGAGAAGTCGAAGCCGACGTCGTCGATCAGCTTCATGGTCTGCTCGAAGTCCTTCTCGGTCTCGCCGGGGAAGCCGACGATAAAGTCCGAGCTGATCAGGATGTCCGGCACCGCCGCGCGCAGCTTGCGGATGCGCGACTTGTATTCCAGCGCCGTGTGGTTGCGCTTCATCGCCGCGAGGATGCGGTCGGAGCCGGACTGCACCGGCAGGTGCAGGTATTTGACCAGCTGCGGGATCTCGGCGTGAGCCTGGATGATGGCGTCGGAGAATTCCAGCGGGTGGCTGGTGGTGTAGCGGATGCGCTCGATGCCGTCGAGCGCCGCCACCGCGTGCAGCAGCTCGGCGAAGTCGACGATGCGCCCGTCCGGCGCGGCGCCGCGGTAGCCGTTGACGTTCTGGCCGAGCAGGGTGACTTCCTTGACGCCCTTGTCGGCGAGCTGGGTGATCTCCAGCAGCACGTCGGCCAGCGGCCGGCTGACCTCCTCGCCGCGGGTGTAGGGCACCACGCAGAAGGTGCAGTACTTGCTGCAGCCTTCCATCACCGAGACGAAGGCGCTGGGGCCGTCGACGCGCGGTTCGGGCAGGCGGTCGAACTTCTCGATCTCGGGGAAGCTGATGTCGACCTGGGCGGTCTTGGTGCTGCGTGCGGCGTCGATCATTTCCGGCAGGCGATGCAGGGTCTGCGGGCCGAACACCACGTCGACGTAGGGCGCGCGGTCGCGGATCGCCGCACCTTCCTGGCTGGCCACGCAGCCGCCGACGCCGATCACCAGATCCGGGTTGGCCAACTTCAGCTCGCGCCAGCGACCGAGCTGGGAGAACACCTTGTCCTGGGCTTTTTCGCGGATCGAGCAGGTATTGAGCAGGATGACGTCGGCTTCTTCGGGTTTTTCCGTGACCTCCAGGGCCTGATGCTCGCCCAGCAGGTCGACCATGCGCGAGCTGTCGTACTCGTTCATCTGGCAACCGTGGGTTTCGATATAGAGCTTCTTGGTCATGGCACTGTCTGGGCTGGTTAAAAAATGACCGCGCATTATAGGGGAGCGGCGGGCATCAGGCTACAAGAGCTGCCGCAAGCCTCAAGCATTGCATGGCCCAGATTTCATCCAGGCTAGCCTTGTGCGCTGTGCTATTCTGCTTGCCCCTGTTTTTCCTGACTTCGAGTCTTCATGAGCAAGCGCGACCCCATCTACAAGGTGATCTTCCTCAACCAGGGCCAGGTGTACGAGATGTACGCCAAGCAGATCTTCCAGAGCGATCTGTGGGGCTTCCTGGAGGTGGAGGAGTTCGTCTTCGGCGAGCGTACCCAGGTGGTGGTCGACCCCAGCGAGGAGAAGCTCAAGGCCCAGTTCGACGGCGTGGTACGCAGCTTCGTGCCGATGCACGCGATCATCCGCATCGACGAGGTGGAGCGCCTGGGCACGCCGAAGATCAGCGAAGCCAAGGGCGGCGGCAACGTCATGCCGTTTCCCATGCCGATGCCGGACAAGTAAGCGGCTGCGCAGAATAGTCGGAAGTAGGGTGGGTCAGGGCAAGGGCGCGAAGGGCGAGCGGCCTTCGGCGGCTTGCAGCTCCAGCAGGTAGTTGCGGAAGATCTGTCCCAGCACCTGGCTGGCGATCTCCAGCTCGTCGCGGCGCATCTGCGCCGACACCAGGTCGGCGGTGTCCATGGCCTCGTCCGAACCGTTGACCGAGGCCATCTTCAGCACGATATAGGCTTGCACGTTGTTCGCCGGCACCCCTTCGCCGCGAAAGAACATGGTGCCCAGGCGCAGCTGCGCCTCGGCATGCCCCTGCAGCGAGGCACGTTCGAACCAGGTCAGCGCCTGCTTGAGGTCGCGCGGGGCGCGTTTGCCGTCGTAGTGGTATTCGCCGAGTTCGAAGGCCGCCTGGACGTTGCCACCGCGGGCCATTTCCTGGCAGCTGGCCAGCGCTTCGGGCAGGTCTTCGGGGGCGCCGTTGAGGGCGCAGCTGCCGGTTGCGGGGATCAACAGGGAGTTGCCGCCGGCGTGTGCGAACAGCGGGAGGAAAAGCAACAGGCAGCCCAGGGTCAGGGTGCGGCCGGTGCGGTTCATCTGGATAACGGGACCTCGGCGGTTCGGGGTGGGTGACATGCCCGGCCGGCGTAAAGCGTGCCGGCCGTCGCATTATGAAATAAACCGCGCGCTTCTTACAAAACCTTTACCCGGTCGATTGCCGTGCGCTGCCCGGCAGGCTCAGCAGCAGCCAGGCCAGCAGCGGATAGGCCGGGGTGAGCAGGCCGTGGAACAGGTCGACGCGGCGCAGCGGGCCGATGAAACCCTCGGTGCCCACCGCCAGGCCGGCCAGCAGAAACAGTCCGACCACTGCCGCGGCGGCGGCCGGCGGCGCGCGCCGCGGCCACTGCAGGGCGCCGGCGTAGAGAATCAGCGCCAGGGTGGCCAGGTTCAGCGCCAGGCGGTAGTCCTCCAGGTAGCCGAGCTGGCGGAACAGCTCGAAGAAGGCGCACAGCCCCAGTACGATGCGTCCCCAGTTCGGCCGGCTCCAGGCCCAGCCGCGGCCCAGCGCCAGGGCGGCGGCGCCGAGCAGGGGCAGGGCGAGAAAGCTGCTGGCCTGGGAGAGCCACAGGTGCGCGCCCTGCCAGCCGGGGTCGAAGCCGTAGCGCAGCATGCCGACGCCTGCCGCCGCGGCCGGCAGCAGGAAACCCAGCAGGGCGCAGAACAGTGCCGGCTGATCGGCCTCGCCATAGTGCTTGCGGGCCTTGCCGATGACCAGCGCGCAGGCCAGGCAGGCCAGCGCGAGCACGCCGTCGGAGAGCGCGGTGCTGAACTGCATCAGGCTTTTTTCAGTTCGGCGAAGGCGCGCTCGGCGGCGTCCAGGGTCAGTTGCAGTTCGGCCTCGCCGTGGGCGATGGAGGTGAAACCGGCTTCATAGGCGCTGGGCGCCAGGTACACGCCGCCGTCCAGCATCAGGTGGAAGAAGCGCTTGAAGCGTTCGACGTCGCTGGCCATCACGTCGGCGAAGGTGACGATGTCGTCGGCGCCGCTGAAGTACAGGCCGAACATGGCGCCGGCCTGGGTGGTGACGAAGGGGATGCCGGCGGCATCGGCCCGCTGCTGCAGGCCGTCGAGCATGCGCGTGGTGTAGTCGGAGAGTTCGGTGTGGAAGCCCGGGCGGCTGATCAGCTTGAGGGTGGTCAGGCCGGCGGCCATGGCCAGCGGGTTACCCGACAGGGTGCCGGCCTGGTAGACCGGGCCGAGCGGGGCGACGCACTCCATGATCGCACGCTTGCCGCCGAAGCAGCCGACCGGCATGCCGCCGCCGATGATCTTGCCGAAGGTGGTCAGGTCCGGGGTGACGCCGTAGTGCGCCTGGGCACCGCCGAGGGCGACGCGGAAACCGGTCATCACCTCGTCGAAGATCAGCACCACGCCGTGCTGGTCGCACAGCGTGCGCAGGCCTTCGAGAAAGCCCGGCGCCGGCGGCACGCAGTTCATGTTGCCGGCCACCGGCTCGACGATGATGCACGCGACTTCCTTGCCGACCTGCGCCAGGCACTCGGCCACGGCGTCGATGTCGTTGAACGGCAGGGTCAGGGTGTGCTTGGCGAAGGCCGCCGGCACGCCGGCGGAGTTCGGTACGCCCTGGGTCAGGGCGCCGGAACCGGCCTTGACCAGCAGGCTGTCGGAGTGGCCGTGGTAGCAGCCTTCGAACTTGATGATGCTGTCGCGGCCGGTATAGCCGCGGGCCAGGCGGATGGCGCTCATGGTCGCCTCGGTGCCGGAGCTGACCATGCGCACCATGTCCATCGACGGCACCAGCGAGCAGACCAGCTCGGCCATCTCGGTTTCCAGCGCGGTCGGCGCACCGTAGGACAGGCCGTGCTGCAGCTGGCGGCGCACCGAGTCGAGCACCTCGGGGTGGCTGTGGCCGAGGATCATCGGGCCCCAGGAGCCGACGTAGTCGACGTAGCGCTTGTCGTCTTCGTCCACCACATAGGCGCCTTCGGCGTGCTTGAAGAACAGCGGGGTGCCGCCGACGCTCTTGAAGGCGCGCACCGGCGAGTTGACGCCGCCGGGGATGTGCTTCTGCGCGTTGGTGAACAAAATTTCGGAACGGGACATGGCAGGTCTCTCTACAAACGAATCAGTCGAACAGCGCGGCGAAGGCGCGGGCGCGGTCTTCCACCTCGGTGGCGCAGTCCGCGGCGAACAGGGCGTGAATCACCGCGACCAGGCTGGCGCCGCGGGCGATCAGGCCGGGGGCGTTGTCCAGGGTCACGCCGCCGATGGCGACGATGGGCTGGGCAAAGCGCGCGCGCGCCTCGTCCAGCAGCTCCAGGGTGGCGGCCGGGGCGCCGGGCTTGGTGTTGGAGTTGAAGAAGCGGCCGAAGGCGATGTAGCTGGCGCCTTCGGCGACTGCGCGCTCGGCCAGCTCCAGCTGGGCATGGCAGGTGTCGCCGATCACGCATTCAGTGCCGAGGCGAGCGCGAGCGGCGGCCAGCGAGCCATCGCTCTGGCCCAGATGCAGGCCGACGTTCAGCCGTGCGGCCAGCTCCAGGTCGTCGTTGATGATCAGCGTGGCGCCGTGGCGGGCGCAGAGTTCGGCCAGGGCCTGGGCTTCGTCGAAACGGCGCACGGCATCGGTGGATTTGTCGCGGTACTGCAGCAGGCGCGCGCCGCCGCGCAGCGCGGCCTCGGCGTAGGGCAGCAGCTTGCCGCCGGCCAGCAGCGGGGTGTCGGTGATGGCGTAGAGGCCGCGCAGCGCCGCAGTCATTGGGCGAAGTCCAGCGGCAGGCGGCGCGGGATGTACTGACCGCGACCGGGCTGTTCGGCGTCGCGCAGGGTGCGCCAGGTGTAGTCGAGGGCGCTCTTCACCGCGCTGACCAGCTCCTCGCCCAGCGCCAGGCGGCCGGCCAGGGTGCTGGCCAGGGTGCAGCCGGAACCGTGGTAGCTGCCGGGCAGGCGCGGGCAGGTGAAGTCGTGGCGACTGCCGTCGCGGCAATACAGGCGGTTGTGTACCTCGCGCTCGTCGCCGTGGCCGCCGGTGATCAGCAGGTATTCGATATGGGGCAGCAGCTTCTCGGCGCATTCATCGGCCGTGCCGTCCGGCAGTTCGGCAAGGATGCGCGCTTCCGGCAGGTTCGGCGTGGCGATGGTCGATACGGCGAACAGCCGCTCGCGCATTGCGTAGCCGACTTCGTCCTTGCCCAGGGCGCCGCCGCCGCCGGCGCGCAGCACCGGGTCGCAGACCAGCGGCACGCCGGGCAGCTGGCTCATCAGCTCGAGCACGGTGTCGACCATCTCCGTCGAGCCGAGCATGCCCAGCTTGACGGCGGCCACCGGCAGGTCGGCGATCACCGCGCGGGCCTGGGCCAGCACCCACTCGCGGTCGAGCACACGGAAATCGGCGACGTCGACCGTGTCCTGCACGGTCAGCGCGGTTACCGTCGGGGCGGCGTGGCAGCCCTGGGCCAGCAGGGCTTCGATATCGGCTTGCAGGCCGGCACCACCACTGGGGTCGTGGCCGGACAGGCAGAGCACTACGGGGCGGGAATGAGTCATGTTCATGGCCGCCGAGCTTACCACCAAATCGCTCGGGCGAGACCGCCCGGTCGCCTGCGGCGCGGTGCCGCGCGATGGAAAAACTGTCGGCTGGATCAGGCTTCTGCGCCTTCCGAGCGGCGGTGCCTGTGCTAGAGTGCCGCGCTATCGACAACTCTGCCCAGGGCGGCGTGCGAGCGGTGAGCGGGCGGCTCCCGGTGCGCCGTAGCGGGTTCTGGCCGGGCCGCATGCGCAACCTTCTGTTCTGTCTCTTTATATGGATGCCTGGCCTGGCCAGCGCCCTGGTGTTCGACGAACACAGCCGCAGCCTGTCGCTGGGGCAGGCCATGCACGTGTTCGAGGACGTGCGCGGCGATGCCAGCATCGACGACATCGCCTCGCCGGCGCTGCAGGACAGCTTCCGCCGGCACGACAAGCCGGTGCTCAACGCCGGCTATTCGCGCTCGGTGTTCTGGCTGCGCCTGGACCTGGAGTACCGCCCGCAGCAGGCAACCGGCGCGCGCAACTGGCTGCTGGAACTGGCCTACCCGCCGCTGGATCACCTGGAGCTCTACCTGCCCGATGCCGACGGCGGCTTCGTCCTGGCGCAGCGCACCGGCGACGCCTTGCCCTTCGTCAGCCGGCAGATCAAGCAGAACAACTACCTGTTCGAGCTCAACCTGGCGCCGGGCCAGCCGCAGCGCCTCTACCTGCGCCTGGAGAGCCAGGGTTCGATCCAGGCGCCGCTGACCCTGTGGGCGCCCAACGCCTACCTGGAAGAGCAGCCCGGGCGCATCTACGTGCTCGGCATCATCTACGGCGTGCTGCTGGTGATGCTGGTGTACAACCTGTTCATCTTCCTCAGCGTGCGCGACACCAGCTACCTCTACTACATCCTCTATATCGCCTCGTTCGGCCTCTACCAGGTGTCGGTCAACGGCGCCGGCATCGAGTACTTCTGGCCCGACAACCCCTGGTGGGCCAACGCCGCCACGCCCTTTTTGATCGGCTCGGCGGCGCTGTTCGGCTGCCAGTTCGCCCGCAGCTTCCTGCACACCGGCGAACATAGCCCCTGGATCGACCGCCTGCTGCTGCTGATGATGGCCTGCGGCGCCGCGGTGATGATCCTGGCGCTGAGCGTCAGTTACGCCACCGCGCTGCGCCTGGCCACCTACCTGGCGCTGCTGTTCACCGTGGCGATCTTCAGTGCCGGGGTGCTGGCCTGGCTGCGCGGCATGCGCGTGGCGCGCTACTTCATCATCGCCTGGAGCGCGTTCCTGATCGGCGGGGCGATCAACACCCTGATGGTGCTCGGCTACCTGCCCAACGTGTTTCTCACCATGTACGCCAGCCAGATCGGCTCGGCGCTGGAAGTGGGCCTGCTGTCGCTGGCGCTGGCCGACCGCATCAACGCGATGAAGGAGGAGCGCACGCGCATCCTCCAGGAGGCCGGGCGCAAGCTGGAGGCGCTGAACCAGGAGCTGGCCAACAGCAACCGCTTCAAGGACGAGTTCCTCGCCACAGTCACCCACGAGCTGCGCACGCCGATGAACGGGGTGATCGGCTCGCTGGAACTGATGCAGACGGTCAGCCTGGACGTCGAACTGGCCCAGTACCAGCGCACCGCCGCCAGCTCGGCGCGCGACATGATGCGCATGGTCAACGACATCCTCGCCCTCACCGAACTGCAGGCCGGCAAGCTCTACCCGCGGCGCGAGCCGTTCAGCCTGCGCGGCCTGTTCGACGGCCTGCGCGCGCAGTACGCGCCGCGGGCGCAGGACAAGGGGCTGCGCTTCGACCTGGAACTGGACGACAGCCTGCCCGATATCCTCGAAGGCGATGCTGCCAAGCTGGCCCAGGCCTTGGGCTATCTGCTGGACAATGCCATCAAGTTCACCAGCCAGGGGGGCGTGACCCTGCAGGTCGGCCGCGCCGGCAACGGCGGCGACTGCCTGCCGCTGAGCGTGCTGGTGAGCGACACCGGCATCGGTTTCGAGCCGGACGACGGCCTGCTCTACCGGCGTTTCCAGCAGCTCGACGGCTCGATGACCCGCAAGTACGGCGGCCTCGGCATCGGCCTGGCGATCTGCCGGCAACTGGTCGACTTGCTCGGCGGTAGCCTCGGCCACGAGTCGCAGCCGGGGCAGGGCAGCCGCTTTCGCCTCGACGTGCCGCTGACCCTGCCGCTGCAGCCGCCGGTGGCGGCCGCGCGTCCCGGTCGAGCGCCGGGCGGCGCGCTGCAGCGCCTGGCGCAGCAGTGCAGCGTGCTGATCGTCGAGGACAACGCGATCAACCAGCTGGTCACCCGCGGCATGCTGCTCAAGCTCGGCTACCGCGTGCGCACCGCCGACAACGGCGCCGAAGCCCTGGAACTGCTACGCAGCGAGACGGTGGACGCGGTACTGCTCGACTGCCAGATGCCGGTGATGGACGGCTTTGCCACCTGCCGTGCGCTGCGTGCCCTACCGGGCTGCGCCGAGCTGCCGGTGCTGGCGATCACCGCGCACAGCCACAGCGGCGACCGCGAACGCTGCCTGGCCGCGGGCATGAGCGACTACCTGGCCAAGCCGGTGAAGTTCGACGAGCTGCGCGTGCTGCTGCACGACTGGGTGCTGTGCCGCCCGGCGAGCCCTTCGCTGACCACCAGCTCGTCCTGAACCTGCTGGCGCCTTGCATTCTGACGCCCGTTCGGCCGCAGTTTTGGCCGGAACGTCGCTTTAGCCATGGTCTGAATCCTGATTCACTGATGCCATGTGAATCGGGATTCAGACCATGGCCTACCGTCCCAGCGAAGCGCGGATCGACCGCGATCAGGCGTTGCGTCAACGCATCCTCGTCTGTGCCCTGCAGCGGGTGGTCGATGGCGGCTTCGCTGCGTTGACCATGCAGGCGCTGGCCGAGGACGTCGGCATCGCCACCGGCAGCCTGTACCGGCATTTTCGCAGCAAGGGCGAACTGGCCGCCGAGGTGTTCGCCGACGCCAGCCAGCGCGAGGTCGATGCCCTGGCCGCCACCCTGCGCGCGCCGGGCAGCGCGCCGCAGCGCCTGCGCGCCGGCCTCGAACAGTTCGCCGCGCGCGCCTGGCACAGCCGCCGCCTGGCCTTCGCCCTGATCGCCGAGCCGGTCGACCCCGAGGTGGACGAGCAGCGCCTGCTGTACCGCGAGGCCTACGCCGAACTCTTTACCGACCTGCTCGAGGAGGGCGTGCGCCGCGGCGAATTTCGCCTCGAGCAGGTCGGCCTGGTCGCCGCCTGCCTGGTCGGCGCCATCGCCGAGGCCCTGGTCGGTCCGCTCTCTCCCCCGGCCCGCGCCGCCCGTGCGGCGGGCCACCCCGCCCTGGAGCTGGCCGACGTCAGCGCCAGCCTGGTCACCTTCTGCCTGCGCGCCGTCGGCGCCGAGGAACTGCCGCGATGAAACCCAGCCTGCATGCCGAAACCCACGAGGTGTTCAACCAGGTGCCGAGCCTGGACGGCGCCAACCTCTATCGCCTCGACCTGCCGCTGCAGGAGTGGACCCGGCGCTTCGCTGGCGGCTGGGCCGAGGACAAGCTGCACGCCTACGGCGCGCTGGCTGGCGGGGCGCTGATGCAGGCCGGTTTCCTCGCCAACGAGAACAAGCCGGTGTTCAAGAGCCATGACCGCTACGGCAACCGCATCGACCTGGTGGAATTTCATCCGGCCTACCACGAGCTGATGCGCATCGCGGTCGAGCACGGCCTGCCCTCGCTGCCCTGGACGGACCCGCGCGCCGGCGCCCATGTCGCCCGCGCCGGGCTGACCTACCTGCACAGCCAGGCCGAGGCCGCCAGCGGCTGCCCGCTGACCATGACCTTCGCCGCCGTGCCGGCCATCCGCCTGCAGCCGAACGTGGCCGAGCAGTGGTTGCCGAAGATCCTCTCCAGCCAGTACGACCCGCGCAACCTGCCGATGGAGCAGAAGAGCGGCGTCACCATCGGCATGGCCATGACCGAGAAACAGGGCGGCACCGACGTGCGCGCCAACACCACCCGCGCCTACCCGGTCGGTATCGGCGGGCCGGGGCAGGCCTACGAGCTGGTCGGGCACAAGTGGTTCTGCTCGGCGCCGATGTGCGATGCCTTCCTCACCCTGGCGCAGACCGACAAGGGCCTCTCCTGCTTCCTGTTGCCGCGCCACCGCCCGGACGGCACGCGCAACCAGTTCTACATCCAGCGCCTGAAGAACAAGCTGGGCAACTGGGCCAACGCCTCCAGCGAGGTGGAATACCGCGGCGCCTTCGCCTGGATGCTCGGCGAGGAGGGGCGCGGCGTGCCGACCATCATCGAGATGGTGGCCATGACCCGCTTCGACTGCATGGTCGGCTCCAGCAGCCTGATGCGCCAGGCGCTGACCCAGGCCGCGCACCACTGTGCGCACCGCCAGGTCGGCGGCAAGCTGCTCGCCGACCAGCCGCTGATGCAGAACGTGCTGGCCGACCTGGCGCTGGAGAGCGAGGCGGCGCTGGCGTTGTCCATGCGCATGGGCCGCGCGCTGGATCACCTGCATGACGAGCAGGAAGACAAGTTCGCCCGCCTGGTCACCGCCGTGGGCAAGTACTGGATCTGCAAACGCGCGCCGGAGATGATCTACGAGGCCAGCGAGTGCATGGGCGGCGCCGGTTACGTCGAGGAAACCATCCTGCCGCGCCTGTATCGCGAAGCGCCGGTCAACTCGATCTGGGAGGGCTCGGGCAACGTGCAGTGCCTGGACGTGCTGCGTGCCCTGTCGAAGGAGCCGGGCGTGCTCGACGCGCTGTTCGCCGAGTTGGGCGACGGTCACGGCGATGCCCGTCTGAAGGCGCATATCCAGCGCTTGAAGGCCGACTTTGCGGATACCGCCGATATCCAGTACCGCGCCCGCCAGCTCACCGAGGACGTGGCCGTCGGCCTGCAGGCCAAGTTGCTGCTGGAGGCCGGCAACGCCACGGTGTCCGACGCCTTTATCGCCAGCCGCCTGGAAGGCCGCGGCCGGGTCTACGGCACCCTGTCGCGCGGCATCGATGTCGAGGCACTGCTGGCGCGCGGCATGCCGCAGCTGGGCTGAGGGAAGGGGGGATGCGCCGGCCATCCAGCCGGCGCATTATTAGAGGCAGAGGGCTTTAGTCGTCGCTCTCCAGCACTTCTCGGCCATTGAGTGGCTGGATCGGCCGCGCGTTCATCGCGTACAGGTGGCGGAACTGTGCCAGTTGCGCCTGGGACAGCTCGACCGGCTGCTTCAGTACGCGCCATTGCACGTTCTCGCTGCACGGCGGGGTGGTCAGCGAGCCGGCGAAGGCATAGTAGCCCTGCTGCTGCGGCAGTAGGGTTTGCGGGGCGAAGCTGCCGGCCAGCTCGACGTTCTCGCCCGCCCTGGTCGGCATGGCATCGAACACCTGCCCCAGAGCCTGATTCTGCTCGCCTTCCCTGAACAGCACTGCCACCACCGCCAGGCGGCCATCGGCGGCTTGGTGGACGAAGTGCGCGACCATCGGGAATGCCCGCCCGGCGATGTGCTCCTCGCTTGGCGTGTGGAAATGGAACTGCACCAGGCGGTAGGGCTCGCCGTCGATCTCGACGCCGCCGGCATTGGCCAGGTTCACCTGGACGGTGTGGCCGTTGTTCACTACCTCCGCTGGGCTGGCCTGGTAGTCGAACATGATGCGCGGCAGGGAGGCTCGCGTGGCATCGCGGATGTCGATCGGCGATTGGGCATGGCCAATCGCGCAGGTTTCGTAGCCTGGGGCCAGCTGGGACCAGTGTGCGGGGCCCTCCTTGCCCTGGTAGTTCCAGTGCGGTTGCTGCTCGGCAGCCATGGCGCCGGTTGCGAACAGGGCTGTCAACGCGACGATCAGGGGTTTCTTCATATACGCTCTCGTTACCGGATGATGGATCTGCGGGCTCGCGTGATCTGCAGTCGGCGCGGGTGCAGAAATACTACGATTGCCTTGTAATAAATGGTTACACATGCCCGCGCGCAACGTGACGGTTGCCGCACTGGCGGGGAAGCGAGCGCCTCCAGTCAGCATCTGCTCAGCCAGCGAGGCGCTCCTGCCGCGGATGCCCCTCAGCCGTCGCGCCGCGAGCGACAGATCAGTGACAGACCCGGCTCTGGCGGGTTCCGAATCTCGCCGAGGAGCCTGGTGCGGGCGCGGTTGAGAGCGGGCGCTGTCTTTTGTCCGTGCGGCCGGGTAAGGTGGCCGCCGATGGTTTCGGCCCCAGGGTCGGATGAAAAGGGAACAGGGTGCGGCGCCGCGTCGCCAATGCCCTGGCTGCCCCCGCAACTGTAAGCGGCGAACGACGCCCATATGCCACTGGCCCACAGGCCGGGAAGGCGGGCGAAGTGTCGAGCCGCGAGCCAGGAGACCTGCCATCGCCGTCGGGCGCTTGCGCCCATCCCCTCCATCCGGATCGTCGCGCGGTGGGCGCGACCAAGGAACCCTTATGCATATCGAACCCGGCGTCGTCGAAGGCGCCAAGATCCTGCTCAGCTACGCCACTGCCGTCACCGGCCTCGGCCTGACCGCCAAACTGGCCCGCGATGCCATCCGCGACAACGGCGGGGTGGTCGCCCTGGCGCTGCGCAGCCTGTTGACCACCGCCCTGGTGTTCTGCTTCTTCGAGGTCTTGCCGCGTCATCCGGTGGGCGTCTCGGAGGTCCACCTGATCCTCGGCTCGACCCTGCTGCTGCTGTTCGGCGCCGGCGCCGCGGCCATCGGTCTGGCCGTCGGCCTGCTGTTGCAAGGGCTGCTGTTCGCCCAGTTCGACCTGCCGCAGTACGGCATGAACGTCACCACCCTGCTGCTGCCGCTGTGGGGCATCCAGCTGCTGGCCAAGCGCATCGTCGCGCCGGGCACCGCCTACGTGGATCTCTCCTACAAGCAGGCGCTGGCGCTGTCGACCGCCTACCAGGGCGGCATCGTCGCCTGGGTGGCGTTCTGGGCCTTCTACGGTCAGGGCTTCGCCGGCGACAACCTGGCGGCGGTGGGCAGCTTCGGCCTGGCCTACATGAGCGTGATCCTGATCGAGCCGCTGATCGATCTGGGCGTGCTGGCCGCGGCCAAGGCGCTGGCGCGTTTCAGCCAGGGCCCGCTGTTCAACGTGCGCCTGCATCAGGCCGCCTGACCCGCAACGCTACTTGCGGCGCTGCCAGATCATCTTGCCGGTATTGCTCTCGGTGACCAGGTACGGGTCGCTGAAGCGATAGTAAGCGGCGGGCTGGTAGTCGGCGGCGCCGTCCAGGCGCACCTGCAGCACGCCGTTGTCGCTGCGCCAGCGGCCGCGGTACTGCAGTTCGCCCGGGCTGTTGAAACTCCAGTCGCTGCCGCCGCCGGCCGCCAGGCTCCATTGTGCGACGCTGCCGTCGGCGCCCAGCTGCAGGGTCAGCAGGGTGGTGAAGGCGGCGAAGCTGGCGCCGCCGCTGTTGATCTGCTTCTCGTGAATCCAGGTGCCGATCAGCGCCGGGTCCAGGCGTTTCGCCGCGACTGGCGCGTCGGCCGGCGCGCCACGCTGGAACAGCGCCTGGCGCTCCAGCACCTGGCCGTTGCGCGGGTCGCGCGCGGCGATGCTGACGTTGAGCATGGCGTTGGCGTAGGTGGCGTTCATATTGGCGATCACCAGCCCGGACTGCGGGTCGCTGATCTCGGCGCGCAGCAACTGGCCGTCGTAATGACCCTTGAGGTTCAGGCGCAGACGCTGGTTTTCCACATACTGCCCTTCCACCGTCTGGCCCTGGCTGTTCAGGATCAGTTCGGCCGGCAGGCCGTCGAGGTTGGCGTGGTAGTGGCCGTCCAGCTCGCCGGCGAGCAGGACGGGAGCGAGCAGGGGCAGCAGGAGCAGGCTGAGCAGGCGTGGCATGGGGCGACCCTCGGGCAGGCGCTATGCGGCTAAGCCTAGTCGCTTGACCGCGGGGCCGCCCCAGGCTTGCAGACTGTCCCGGTCGCCTACTCTGGAGCACCGCCATGAACCGTCGCCAAGCCTTCCACCACGAACTGCAACTGGCCCGCCGTCTGCGCTGCCTGGGCGATGCCGCGGGCGAACTGCGCCATCTGGAGCGTGCCCATATCCTCGGCCAGCCGAGTTTTCTCCAGCACGGCCTGAGCCACTGGCTGATGCTGCTGTGGGCCTGGCGCCGGCGCGACTGGGCCGAGCTGGTCGCGCAGCTGCTGCGTCTGCCGGGCAGTCTGGGGTCGCTGCTGGGCCTCTACCCGCTGGGCAATCCCGGCACGCGCCGGGTCGGGCCGCTGACGCCGCAGCCCGTGCCGGAGGATCTTGCTCGCCTGCTGCGCTGAGAGCTATGCCTGGCGCCGCCGGAACAGGCAAGATAGGGGCGTTCGATCAACCAGGAAGGTGCGCCGTGAAACCCTGTGCCGATGATTTCATCATTGCCTACACCCCCGAAGAGGCCGTCGACCGCCTCGCCGCCCTGCATCAGGAAGCCACCGGTGCGTTGAGCCAGGCGCTCAAACGCTATCTCAAGGAGCGCATCCGCCCGGATGCCAGCGAGCACTGCCTGTTCCGTTACCCCGAGCTGCGCCTGACCTACCTGTGCCAGGGCGAGGTGCCGACCACCGTGCGCGCCTACGCCAAGGTGCAGGTGCCGGGTACCTACAGCGTCACCGTGACCCAGCCGGCGGCCTTTCGCAAATACCTGCTGGAGCAGCTGCGGCCGCTGATGCACGACTTCACCCTGCGCGTGGAAGTCGGCATGAGCCAGCAGAACATTCCCTATCCCTACGTGGTGGAGCAGGGCGACGAGCTGGCCGGCAGCGGGGTGACCGCCGCCGAGCTGGCGCGGGTGTTCCCCAGCACCGACCTGTCCGCCGCCACCGACGGCACCGCCGACGGCCTGTACGACTGGGAGAACACCGACCCGCTGCCGCTGGCGCTGTTCGACGCAGCCCGGGTGGATTTCTCCCTGCGCCGCCTGGTGCACTACACCGGCAGCGACTGGCGCCACGTGCAGCCGTGGATTCTGCTGACCAACTACCACCGCTATGTCGACCAGTTCATCCGCCATGGTCTGGACATGCTGGTAGGCGACTCGCGCTTCACCCGCCTAGTGCTGCCGGGCAACGTGGTGGTCGAGCGCGGCATGGCCGAAGGCGAGA
This sequence comes from Pseudomonas sp. PL-6, assembly GCF_054110165.1. Taxonomy (NCBI): domain Bacteria; kingdom Pseudomonadati; phylum Pseudomonadota; class Gammaproteobacteria; order Pseudomonadales; family Pseudomonadaceae; genus Pseudomonas; species Pseudomonas sp. PL-6. Next base: position 797,810 of record NZ_CM134189.1, read on the forward strand.
TGCAGGCGATCATCGAGAACGTCATCTGGCACCGCTACCAGATGCCGGCCTATCACCTGCAGGCCGATGACGGCCACGGCATCACCCTGGTCAATATCGGCGTCGGCCCGTCCAACGCCAAGAACATCACCGACCACCTGGCCGTGCTGCGTCCGCACTGCTGGCTGATGATCGGCCACTGCGGCGGCCTGCGTCAGTCGCAGACCATCGGCGACTACGTGCTGGCCCACGCCTATATGCGCCGGGATGGAATTCTGGATCGCGTGCTGCCGCCGCATATCCCGCTGCCGGCGCTGGCCGAGGTGCAGCAGGCGCTGCAGGAGGCGGCCAAGCTGGTCACCGGCGAGCAGGGCGACGAGCTGAAGAAACGCCTGCGCACCGGCACCGTGCTGACCTACGACGACCGCAACTGGGAGCTGCGCTGGGCCCAGGAGCGGCCGCTGATCAACCTGTCCAGAGCCGTCGCCGTGGATATGGAAAGCGGCACCATCGCGGCGCAGGGTTACCGCCTGCGGGTGCCCTACGGCACGCTGCTGTGCGTGTCGGACAAGCCGCTGCACAGCGAGATCAAGCTGCCCGGCGCGGCCGGCGCCTTCTACGAGCGCGCCGTGACCCAGCACCTGCGTATCGGCATCGCCGCGCTGGAGCTGATGCGCAGCCAGCTCGACTCGCTGCACTCGCGCAAGCTGCGCAGCTTCGACGAGCCGCCGTTTCGCTGATCAGGCGGCTGCGACCTCGTCGCGCGGCAGCTCGGCCAGTGCCAGGCGGTCGATATTGGCACCGCTGAGCACCACCGCCACGCGCTGGCCGGCGTTGCATTCGCGCTCCTGCATCAAGGCGGCCAGGGCGGCGGCACCGGCACCTTCGGCGAGGTTGTGGGTGTCTTCGTGGTAGACGCGGATCGCGGCGCGGATGGCCTCGTCGTCGACCCGCACGATGCGCGCGGCGCCGGCGCGGATCATGTCCAGCGCCAGCTGCTGCGGCTGGCGGCAGGCCATGCCGTCGGCCAGGGTGTCGGCGCGCTCGGTCTGCACCAGGCGGCCCTGCTCGAAACTCTGCGCGTAGGCGTCGGCGCCGCTGGCGACCACGCCGATTATCTCGGTGTCGAGGCCGAGCAGGTCGCGGGTGCGGATCATGCCGCAGATGCCCGAGCCGAGGCCGATGGGCACATAGACCCGGCGCAGGTTCGGCAGCGCTTCCAGCAGCTCCAGCGCGTAGGTGGCCACGCCGCGCACCAGGTCCTCGTGCAGTGACGGTACCCAGTGCAGGCCGTCGCGTTCGGCCAGGCGCGCGGCTTCGGCGCGCGCCTCGTCGAAGTCGCGGCCATGTTCGATCACCTCGGCGCCGAGGGCGCGCATCGCCGCGTTCTTCTCGCGCGCATTGCCGTGCGGCACCAGAATGCGGATCGCCAGGCCGGCCTGGCGCGCAGCCAGTGCCAGGCTCTGGCCGTGGTTGCCGCGGGTGGCGGTGACCAGCCCGCGTACCTGCGGCTCGCGGCGCAGCAGGGCGTCGATATAGACCAGCCCGCCACGCACCTTGAAGGCCGCGGTGGGCGCGTGGTTCTCGTGCTTGACCCACAACTCGCAGCCCAGGCGCTGGGCCAGCAGCGGCCAGGCCAGTTGCGGTGTCGGCGCCATATGACGGTGAACCAGTTGCGCGCTCTGGCGCAGTTGGGCGAGGTCGAACATGACGGGCACTCCGGGTGGCGTTGACCCGGATGCTAGTGCGGCGCATTGTATGGGTAAATCTTTATATTGCATGGCAAGCAATGTGGCTTCCTGACCTCAGCGACAGCCCCTTACCCACCTACCTGGCCCTGGTCGAGGCCATCGCCACGGCCATCGGCCGCGGCGAGCTCAAGCCTGGCGAGCGCCTGCCGCCGCAGCGCCGCCTGGCCTGGACGCTGGGCATCAACCCGAGCACGGTGATGCTCGCCTACCGCGAGGCGGCGCGCCGGCACCTGGTCTCCGGGGAGGTTGGCCGCGGCACCTACGTGCTGGCCGGCAGTCGCGAGGCCAGTCTGTTCCGGCTCAAGCAGCCGGCCGCGCAGGGCGTGCTGATCGACCTGTCGACCAACGTGCCGGTGCACGATCCGGACAACCGCGACCTGTCCGCCAGCCTCGCCGCGCTGGCTGCACGTGGCGAGCTGGACGCGCTGCAGGCCTACCCCTCGGCGGCGTTGGTCGAGCGTGCGCACCTGGCCGGCGCCACCTGGTTGCGCCGCCGTGGCCTGGAACTGGCGCCGAACGGCCTGCTGCTCTGCGCGGGTGCCCAGCAGGGCGTCTCAGCCGCCTTGTTGGCGCTGTGCGAGGCGGGTGAAGCGATCCTGGTGGAGCGCTACACCGCGCCGGGGATCAAGGCCTCCGCGCGCCAGTTACGCCTGCCGCTGCACGGGGTGGCGATGGACGAGCGCGGCATCCTGCCCGACGAGCTCGACCGCCAGGCCCGCGCCACCGGCGCTCGCGTGGCGGTACTCACCCCCTGCCTGCAGAACCCTACCGGCGCCAGCCTGGACGCCGAGCGCCGCGCCGCCATCGCCGAGGTGGCGCGGCGTCGTGGGCTGTGGATCATCGAGGACGACGTCTACGGCGTGCTCGGTAGTGAGGCGCCGCTGGCGGTGCAGCTTGCCGAGCGCTGCCTGCTGATCAGCAGCCTGTCCAAGAGCGTCGCGCCGGGCTTGCGCCTGGGCTTTATCGCGGGGGCGCCGGAGCTGCTCGAGCGCATCGACCGCGAGGCCCAGGCCACGCGCTGGGCGGTGGCGCCGCTGAGCCTGGCGCTGGCCTGCGAGTGGGTCGAAAGCGGCGTCGCCGAACGGCGCCTGGCCTGGCAGGTCGAGGAGCTGCTGCAGCGCTGGCGCCTGGCCGCGCGCGTGCTCGGGCCGCGCATGCCGCAGGGCAGGGCGGTGGCGCCGCACCTGTGGCTGGACGCTGCGCCGCCGGCGGGACTGGCCGAGGCCTGTCGGCAGCATGGCGTGGAGGTGGTGCCGGCCGAGGTGTTCGCGGTCGAGGCCAACCCGGGACACGCGGTGCGCGTCAGCCTCGCCGCCGCGGCCAGCCGCGCCGAGCTCAAGCGCGCCCTGGAGGGCATCGTGGCGGCCTGGCCGCTCGCCTGAGCCTCAGCGGCTGGCGTCCAGCACCACGCGGTAGCGTGCCTTGCCGCTGCGCAGGTGGTCGATGGCCGCGTTCACCTGGCTCATGGGGAAGTGCTCGACCTGCGGCAGGATCTGGTGGCGGGCGCAGAATTCGAGCATGGTCGCCATGCTCGCTGGCGAGCCCACCGGCGAGCCGGACAGGCTCTTCTGCTGCGGGATCAGGTTGAACACGTGCACCGGGATGGCGCTGGGCACTATGCCGACGAAGTGCAGGCGGCCCTTGCCGCGCAGGGTGCCGAGCAGGGCGCTCCAGTCGAGGTCGGCGCTGGCAGTGACCAGGAGGAAATCCAGGCTGCCGGCAATCGCCTTCATCGCCGCGCTGTCGGTGGAGGCCACCACCCTGTGCGCGCCCAGGCGCTTGGCTTCGTCCTGCTTGCCGAGCGAGGAGGTGAAGGCGGTCACCTCGCAACCCCAGGCATTGAGAAAACGCAGCGCCAGGTGGCCGAGGCCGCCGATGCCGACCACGCCGACGCGGTCGGTGGGTTTGACGTCGAACTCCAGCAGCGGGCTGAACACCGTGGAGCCGGCGCAGAACAGTGGGCCGACCAGCGCCGGATCGAGGCCTTCGGGCAGCGGCACGGCCCAGGCCCAGTGCGAACGCAGGCGGTCGGCGAAACCGCCGTGGCTGCCGACTATGGTCGGTTTCACCGAGCGGCACAGCTGGTGCGAGCCTTCCATGCACGAGCCGCAATGCATGCAGCTGCCCTTGTACCAGCCGATGCCGACGCGCTGGCCCAGCGCGAGGCCGCGCGCCTGTTCGCCGAGGCGGACGATGGTGCCGACCACTTCATGGCCGGGGATAAAGGGGTAGCGCGCATTGCCCCATTCGTTGTCGATCATCGACTGGTCGGAGTGGCAGATGCCGCAGTATTCCACCGCCACTTCCACCTCCTCGGCGCCGAGCGGGCCGGGGTCGTAGCTGTGGCGCTCTAGCGGGGCGCCCGGGGCGGTGGCGGCCCAGCCGCTGAAGGTGGCGAGTTCGGCGCTGCTGCTCATGACTGACTCCTGTTGCGAGGGGACGGAATCAGCAGCTTAGTCGCCGCGCTACGGCGGGGAAGCACCATCAGCGCCGCTTATCGTGAGTTACACTGCGCGACCCAGTTCCACCGAAGCCCGCCGCATGTCCCGCCCTCGTCCTCCCGCCAGTCGCCGTCCCGCCGCCCCGCGCCGGGTGGCCAAGGCGCCGCCCGCGCAGCCACGGCTGATCCTGCTGAACAAGCCGTTCGATGTGCTGACCCAGTTCAACGACGAGCAGGGCCGCGCCACGCTCAGGGACTTCGTTGAGGTGCCCGGCGTCTACCCGGCCGGGCGCCTGGACCGCGACAGCGAGGGCCTGCTGCTGCTGACCAACGACGGCCGCCTGCAGGCGCGCATTGCCGATCCGAAACACAAGCTGGCGAAGACCTACTGGGTGCAGGTGGAGGGCGAGCCGAGCGAGGCGCAGCTGCAGCAGTTGCGCGACGGTGTGACGCTCAATGACGGCCCGACCTTGCCGGCCCAGGCGCGCCTGTTGGACGAGCCGCAGCTGTGGGACAGAAATCCGCCGGTGCGCTTTCGCAAGAGCGTGCCGACCGCCTGGCTGGAACTGGTGATCCGCGAGGGCCGCAACCGCCAGGTACGGCGCATGACCGCCGCGGTCGGCCTGCCCACCCTGCGCCTGGTGCGCGTGGCCATCGGCCCCTGGCGCCTGGATGGCCTGCAGCCGGGGCAATGGCGCGAGGTGCCGGCACGGCTCGATTAAGCGGGTGGCGCTGTGCGCGCCGCCTACCTCGGAGTGCCGGCGTTCTCCCAGCCGAACAATTCGCAGGCATTGCGGCTGCTGGCTGCGGCCAGTTCCTCGGCCGTGATGCCGCGCAGCGCCGCCAGCTCGGCGCAGATGTCCGCCAGGTACGCGGGGCTGTTGCGCTGGTTCGGGTGCATGGCCGGGGCCATGTCCGGCGCGTCGGTCTCCAGCACCATGGCCTCCAGCGGCAGTTGCGTGAGCACCTTGCGCAGGCGGTTGGCCTGCGGCCAGGTGGCAGCGCCGCCGAGGCCGAGGCGAAAACCCAGCTTGAGGTATTCGCGCGCCTCCTCGTAGCTGCCGGCGAAGGCGTGGACGATGCCGCCGCGTTTGAGGTGGTAGCGCTTGAGGGTGGCGATGGTCGCCGCATGGGCGCGGCGCACGTGGAGCAGGGCGGGCAGTTCGAACTCGGCGGCCAGCGCCAGCTGCGCCTCGAACAGCACCTGCTGGCGCTGGCGGTCGAGGCTGTCCAGGTAGTAGTCCAGGCCGAATTCGCCCAGCGCGCAGAGCCGCGGATGGCCGGCCAGGCGCGTCAGCCAGGCGCGCAGCTCGCCCAGGTGTTCGGGCAGGTGCTGCTCCAGATACACCGGGTGCAGGCCGAAGGCGGCGTACAGGCCCTCCTGCGCCTGCACCAGATCCCACAGCCGTTGCCAGTTGGCCTGGTACACGCCGAGCACCACCAGGCGCTCGACGCCCAGGGCGCGGCTGCGCGCCAGCACCTCGGCGCGGTCGGCGTCGAAGTCGGGGAAATCCAGGTGGGTGTGGGTGTCGATCAGGCGCATGGCGCAAGCATCGGCGATTTGTCCGGCAGATGCCAGGCGCGTAGAAATTTGCCAGCCGATTCAATCGTTTAACCCACAGTAACGGTGCAGCAAGCTGTGCATAAGTTGTGCGCCGATGGCGACGGCGCAGAGCCGGCGCGGCATTGGCTCGGCTGGTCGTTTATTGAGCGGCCTGGTTTGATCGTGGGCGCTGCGGGGACGCCTGGTCTGGCCGGTGATCTGTGCTCGATCGCCCGCCAGCGGGCTTCTACCGGCGCCTTCTCCGGGCTCTACAGTCGCGCCTTGAAGCTGCGGTCGATGGCCTCGATGCCGGGGCGGTAGTCGTCCTGCTCCACCGCCTGCAGCGCCCAGGCCAGCACCCGTTCGGCGATGCGCTCGTGCTGCTGGCTCATGGCGTTGACCCGCAGCGGCAGAAAATCCAGCAACTGGGTGTCGCCGAAGGTGGCCAGGCGCAGCGCCGGCCAGGCTTGCGGCGCCCGCTCGCGCAGGGCGTCGAGCACCCCCTCGAGCAGCACGTAGGCGGTGGTGAGCAGGGCGTCGGGGGCGCCGGCCTCGGCCAGCAGCGCCTGCATCTGGCGCTGGCCGCTGGCGCGGCTGAACTGCTCGCCGTGCAGCACGCTGATGCGCCCGGCGAACCCTTGCAGCGCCTGGCGAAAGCCGCGTTCACGGGCCTGGCTGATCACCAGCTCGGGGCGCGCGCCGAGCAGGGCGATATGCCGCGGCGGCGGCGTGAGCAGGCTGGCGGTGAGCTGGGCGCCGGCCTGCTCGTCGTCGCTGACCACCGAGCGGATATGCGCCGGGTCCAGCGCGCGGTCCACCGCGATCACCGGCAGGCCGCCGGCCACCAGGCGACGGTACAGCGGATCGTCCGGCGGCAGGCAGCTGGCGACGATCAGCGCGTCGCAGCGGCGCGAGCGGAACAGTTCGAGCAACTGCCGCTCGCTGTGCGGGTCGTCGTCGGAGCTGGCGATCAGCAATTGGTAGCCGGCAGCGCGGGCCTTCTGCTCCAGCAGCTTGGCCAGGCGCGCGTAGCTGGGGTTTTCCAGGTCGGGGAGGATGAAACCAAGGCAGCGGCTCTGCCCGCGGCGCAGGCCGGCGGCCTGCTGGTCGGGGCGATAGCCGTGCTGCTCGACCACCGCCAGCACCCGCTCCACCGTGGCCGGGCTGATGCGCCGGCGCTCGGCCTGGCCGTTGATCACGTAGCTGGCGGTGGTCACCGAGACCTGCGCCAGGCGGGCGATATCGCTGAGTTTCACGTGGCTTCCAGGCTGTCGACGACGATCGGGCTTCAAGGATCGCCGATTCTGGGATAAGGTGCCAGCGTTAGATGAAACGTTTCAGCAAGCGCTTTCATCGACTAGGCTAAGAACAAGATCGCGAATCCGGGTGGCCGCATGACTCGGATACCTCGCCTGCCGGAGGACATTTCCATGCTCGAACTCGACGCCAGCCAGATCCAGATGGGCCGTCAGGCCGCGGACAAACAGGTGGCGCTGGCCATGCTCGGCGAGGCCCTGGCCGCCGCCGGCCTGGCCACCGCGGATTACCTGGCCGGCCTGCAGGCGCGCGAGGCGCAGGGCTCGACCTTTCTCGGCCAGGGCATCGCCATCCCCCACGGCACGCCACAGACCCGCGACCAGGTGCTGCGCACCGGCGTCTGCCTGATCCAGTTCCCCGACGGCGTGGACTGGGGCAACGGCCAGCAGGTGTACCTGGCCATCGCCATCGCCGCGCAGTCCGACGAGCATCTGCACCTGCTGCAGTTGCTGACCCGCGCGCTCGGCGAGGGCGACTTGAGCCAGGCGCTGCGCACGGCGCGCACGCCCGAGCAGATCGTCGAGTTGCTGCAGGGCGCGCCGCAGGCGCTGGCCCTGGACGGCCAACTGGTGGGCCTGGGCCTGCCGGTCGAGGATTTCGACGAGCTGCTCTGGCAGGGCGCGCGACTGCTCAAGCAGGCCGGCTGTGCGGCCTCCGGCTTCGCCCTCAGCCTGGCCCGCGGCGAGCCGCTGCCCTTGGGCGAGGGCCTGTGGTGGCTGCACAGCGAACGGGGCGTGGAGCGGCCGGGACTGGCCTTCGTCACCCCGGCGGCGCCCTTGAGTTTTCGCGGCGAGCCGCTCAAGGGCCTGTTCTGCCTGGCCAGCCAGGGCGAGGCGCATCGTCAGGCGCTGGAACGGCTGTGCGACGTGCTGATCGGCGGGCGCGCCGCCGAGTTGTGCGAGGCGCATAACAGCCGCAGCGTGATCGAGGCCCTCGGCGGCGAGGTGGCGCCGGACTGGCCCAGCGTGCAGCTGCCGCTGGCCAACGCCCACGGCCTGCATGCGCGGCCGGCCAAGATTCTGAGCGAACTGGCGCAGGGCTTCGCCGGCGAGATCCGCGTGCGCCTGGCCGGCGACGACGGCGCCGGCGTCTCGGCCAAGAGCCTCAGCCGCCTGCTCGCCCTCGGCGCGCGGCGTGGGCAGGTCCTCGAATTCAGCGCCGAACCGGGCATCGCCGACGACGCCCTGCCGGCGCTGCGCGCGGCGCTGGAGAGCGGCCTGGGCGAGGCGGTCGAGCCGTTGCCGCTGGCGCCGCAGGAGCCGGCAGCCGACGAAACCGCGCAGGTGCCGCTGCAGGCGCCGCCGGCCGGCAGCCGCCTGCAGGCGGTGGCCGCCTCGCCGGGCATCGCCATGGGCCCGGCGCTGGTGCGGGTGCTGCCGCGCTTCGACTACGCCGAGCAGGGCCAGGGCGCCGCTAGCGAGCGGCGCCGGCTGGACACGGCGCTGGCGGCCATCGGCGGCGAGATCCAGCGGATGGTCGATGGCGCCGGGGTGGCCAGCATCCGCGAGATCTTCAGCGCCCACCTGGCCATGCTCGACGATCCGGCGCTGCGCGAGGACGTCGACGCGCGTCTGGCCCGCGGCGCCAGCGCCGAGGCCGCCTGGCAGGCCGAGATCGAGGCCGCCGCGCAGCGTCAGGAGGCGCTGCACGACGCGCTGCTGGCCGAGCGCGCCGCCGACCTGCGCGACATCGGTCGCCGCGTGCTGGCGCGCCTGTGCGGCGTCGAGCTGCCGGGCGAGCCGGACGAACCCTACGTGCTGGTGATGGCCGAGGTGGCGCCGTCCGATGTCGCCGGCCTGGACCGCCAGCGCGTCGCCGGCATCCTCACCGCGCGCGGCGGCGCCACCGCGCATAGCGCCATCATAGCCCGCGCCCTGGGCATTCCCTCCGTGGTTGGCGCCGGCGAGGCGGTGCTGGCGCTGGCCCAGGGCACGCCGCTGCTGCTCGACGGCGACAGCGGCCTGCTGCGCGTGGCGCCGGATCAGGCGACCCGCCAGCAGGCCCTGCGCGAGCGCGAAACCGCGCAGCGCCGCCGCGAGCAGGCGCATGCCGAGCGCCTGCAGGCGGCCGTGACCAGCGACGGCGTGCGCGTCGAGGTGGCGGCCAATATCGGCGCCGCTGGCGAGACCGCCGAGGCGGTGGCCCTGGGCGCCGAGGCGGTGGGCCTGCTGCGCACCGAACTGGTGTTTATGGAACACGCCCAGGCGCCGAGCCAGGCGGCCCAGGAAGTCGAGTACCGCCGCGTGCTCGACGCCTTGGGCGGTCGCCCGCTGGTGGTGCGCACCCTGGATGTCGGCGGCGACAAGCCGCTGCCCTACTGGCCGATGCCGGCCGAAGAAAACCCCTTCCTCGGCGTGCGCGGCATTCGCCTCAGCCTGCAGCGTCCGGACATCCTCGAGACCCAGCTGCGCGCGCTGCTGGCTTCGGCCGAGGGGCGTCCGTTGCGGATCATGTTCCCCATGGTCGGCGCGGTGGAGGAGTGGCGGGTGGCGCGCGACATGGCCCTGCGTCTGCGCGAGGAAATCCCCCTGGCCGACCTGCAGCTTGGCATCATGGTCGAGGTGCCCTCGGCGGCCCTGCTGGCGCCGGTGCTGGCGCGCGAGGTGGACTTCTTCAGTATCGGCACCAACGACCTGACCCAGTACTGCCTGGCCATCGACCGCGGCCACCCGACTCTCTCGGCCCAGGCCGACGGCCTGCACCCGGCGGTGCTGCGCCTGATCGGCATGACGGTGGCGGCGGCGCATGCCGAGGGCAAGTGGGTCGGCGTCTGCGGCGAGCTGGCCAGCGACTGCCTGGCGGTGCCGCTGCTGGTCGGCCTGGGCGTCGACGAGCTGAGCGTGTCGCCGCGCGCCATCGCCCTGGTCAAGGCGCGCGTGCGCGAGCTGGACAGCCGCCATGCGCGCGCGCTGGCCGAGCAGGCGCTGGCGCTGGACAGCGCCGCCGCGGTGCGCGCGCTGGTCGCGGAGGTGCACTGATGGCGCGCATCCTGACCCTGACCCTGAACCCGGCGTTGGACCTGACCCTGCGCCTCGACCAACTGCAGCCCGGCGTGGTCAACCGCTGCCACGGCTTCGCCAGCCACGCCGCCGGCAAGGGCCTGAACGTCGCCCAGGTGCTCGCCGACCTCGGCCACAGCCTGAGCGTGGCCGGCTTTCTCGGTCGCGCCAACGCAGCGCCGTTCGAGGCCCTGATGCACCGGCGCGGCTTCCACGACCTGTTCGTCCGCGTGCCCGGCGAGACGCGCAGCAATATCAAGCTGGCCGAGGCCGACGGGCGCATCACCGACCTCAACGGCCCCGGTCCGCAGGTCGAGGCCGAGCATCTGGAGCAGTTGCTCGAGGAGCTGGACCCGCTGCTGGCCGGCCACGACGCCATAGTGGTCGCCGGCAGCCTGCCGCGCGGGGTTGCGCCTGAGTGGTTCGCCGGCCTGCTGCGCCGGCTCAGGGCCAGCGGCGTGCCGCTGGCGGTCGACAGCAGCGGCGCCGCACTGAGCGCTGCGCTGGCGGTGACGCCCTGGCTGATCAAGCCCAACGAGGAGGAGCTGGCCGAGGCCTGCGGCAGCAACCTCGACGCGGCGGTGCGCGGCCTACGCGCCCAGGGCATCGAGCACGTGCTGCTGTCGCGCGGCGCCGCCGGCGTCGACTGGCACGGCCCAGGCATCGCCCTGCGCGCCATCCCGCCGCGGGTCGCGGTGGCCAGCACGGTCGGCGCCGGCGACTCCTTGCTGGCCGCCAGCCTGCACGGCCTGCTGTCCGCCTGGCCGGCCGAGCGCACCCTGCGCCTGGCCACCGCGGTGGCCGCCCAGGCGGTGACCCAGGTCGGCTTCGGCATCCACGATCGCGAACAGCTGGCGCGCCTGGAAGCGGCGGTGCAGCTGCAGTCCCTAGAAGAATAAGAGGCCTTTCACCATGAACCTGCTGATCGTCACCGCCTGCCCCAACGGCCAGGTCACCAGCGTGCTCTGTTCGCGTCTGCTGCAGGCCGCCGCCGAGCGCCTGGGCTGGAGCACCCGCGTCGAGGTGCACGACGCCCGCGCCATCGGCGCGCCGCTGAGCGAGGCGGATATCGCCGCCGCCGACCTGGTGCTGGTGGTCAAGACCGGCGAGTTGCCGCTGAGCCGCTTCGTCGGCAAGCGCCTGCTGCAATCCACCCCGGCCGAGGCGCTGGCCGATCCGCAGCGCTTCCTGCGCGAGGCGGCCGAGCGCGCCCAGCCCTACGCCGAGCAGGCCGCGGCCGTGGCCGCTGGCCGACCCCGCCTGGTGGCGGTGACCGCCTGCCCGACCGGGGTGGCGCACACCTTTATGGCCGCCGAGGCGCTGCAGCAGGCGGCCGCGCGCATGGGCCTCGAGCTGCAGGTGGAGACCCGCGGCTCGGTGGGCGCGCGCAACCTGCTGGACGAGGCCGCCATCGCTGCCGCCGACGCGGTGCTGCTGGCCGCCGATATCGAGGTGGATACCGCCCGCTTCGCCGGCAAGAAGGTCTATCGCTGCGGCACCGGGGTGGCGCTGAAGCAGCCGCAGCAGACCCTGGAACGGACCTTGAGCGAGGCCCAGCCGCTGGCCGAGGCCGCGAACCAAGCTGCTAGCCAGGCCAAGCCCGGTGCCAAGGCCGGGCCCTACAAGCACCTGCTCACCGGCGTGTCCTATATGCTGCCGATGGTGGTGGCCGGCGGTCTGCTGATCGCCCTCTCGTTCGTCTTCGGCATCGAGGCGTTCAAGGAGGAGGGCAGCCTGGCCGCGGCGCTGATGAAGATCGGCGGCGAGACGGCGTTCCAGCTGATGGTACCGCTGCTGGCCGGCTATATCGCCTACTCCATCGCCGACCGCCCGGGGCTGGCGCCGGGGATGATCGGCGGCCTGCTGGCCAGCTCGCTCGGCGCCGGTTTTATCGGCGGCATCATCGCCGGCTTTCTCGCCGGTTACTCGGCCCTGGCCATCGCCCGCTGGCTGCGCCTGCCGGACAGCATCGAGGCGCTGAAACCCATCCTGATCATCCCGCTGGTCGCCAGCCTGTTCACCGGCCTGGTGATGATCTACCTGGTGGGCAGCCCGGTGGCCGGCATGCTCGCCGGGCTCACCGCCTTCCTCGACGGCATGGGCAGCACCAATGCGATTCTGCTCGGCCTGCTGCTCGGCGGGATGATGTGCGTCGACCTCGGCGGGCCGATCAACAAGGCCGCCTACGCCTTCTCCGTGGGCCTGCTGGCCTCGCAGAGCTACGCGCCGATGGCGGCGACCATGGCCGCCGGCATGGTGCCGCCGATCGGCATGGCCATCGCCACCCTGCTGGCGCGGCGCAAGTTCGCCCAGAGCGAACGCCAGGCCGGCAAGGCGGCTGGCGTACTGGGGTTGTGCTTTATCTCCGAGGGGGCGATTCCCTTCGCCGCCAAGGACCCGCTGCGGGTGATCCCGGCCAGCATTGCCGGCGGCGCCCTGACCGGTGCGCTGTCGATGTACTTCGGCTGCAAGCTGATGGCGCCGCACGGCGGGCTGTTCGTGCTGCTGATCCCCAATGCGATCAACCAGGCGCTGCCGTATCTGCTGGCCATCGTCGCCGGCAGCCTGCTCACCGGGGTGGTCTACGCCGTGATCAAGCGCGCCGATGCCCCGCCGCTGGCGGTGGGGGCGGCGGCGTAGCAGGAGCCCTCAGCCCCGTTCGCTCATCGCCGCCAGCGCCACCGAGGTGGCGGCGGTGCGGGTTTCCACGCCGAGTTTCACGTAGACGTGCTCCAGGTGTTTGTTCACCGTGCGCGGGCTGAGGCCGAGGATGTCGCCGATGTCGCGGTTGGTCTTGCCGCAGGCGACCCAGCGCAGCACCTCCATCTCGCGCTCGGTGAGCTGAAAGCGTGCCGAGAGCGTGGCCCGGGCCGGAGCACCGTTCAGCGTCGGCGCCGCTGCCGTGGTCTGTCGGGCAGCCTGGATCAGGCGCGCGGTGCGCAGGTGGGCGGCGACCCGCGCCAGCACCTCGTCGGTATGGATCGGCTTGGTCACGTAGTCGCTGCCGCCGGCGGCGAAGCCTTCCACCACATGTTCGCTGTCGGTCAGCGCGGTCATGAACAGCACCGGGATGTCGGCGCTGTCCGGCTCGGCCTTGATCCTGCGGCAGGTCTCGAAACCGTCCAGGCCGGGCATCATCGCGTCGAGCAGGATCAGGTCGGGGCGCCGGCGCTGGATGCGGTTCAGCGCGCTCTGGCCGTCCAGCGCCACCAGCACCATGTAGCCGTGAGCGTCGAGGGCGTCGGAGAGCAGGGCGAGATTGTCCGGCGTGTCGTCGACGATCAGCACCGTGCCGCGTTCAGCAATCTGCATGGCTGCATTCATGTTCGGCCTCCTTGAGTTGGCGGTTGAGTTCATCCAGGCGAAAGCCCTTGGTCAGGGCCCGCAGGCGTTGGGTGAAGGAGGCGCAGGCGGGGCTGTTCCGCTCGATGGCGTCCAGCTTGTCCTGGATGCCGCGCATGTAGCCGAGCGCCGCCAGTTCGCGCAGCTCGGCCAGCTCGGCGATGCTGGGCAGCGCCTCGGCCTGTGCCTGCGCCTCGGGCTCGGCGGTGCGGTGCAGCCACTGCAAGTCGAGCTGCTGCTGGATACGCTCGAGCAGCGCCGGGATATGCACCGGCTTGGCCAGGTAGTCGTTGCAGTAGGCGGCGATGCTGCGCTCGCGGTCGTCGGCGAAGGCGTTGGCCGAGATGACGATGATCGGCGCCTGGCACTGGGCGTTGCGGCGGATCAGGCGACTGGCCTCGAAGCCGTCCATCTGCGGCATCGACAGGTCCATGAGGATCAGATCGGGGCCCAGCAGCGCGGCCTGGCGGATCGCCTCCTGGCCGCTGGCCGCCTGCTCGACGCGAAAGCCCAGTGGCTCGAGCATGCCGGCCAGCACCCGGCGGTGCTCCAGGTGGTCGTCCACCACCAGCACCAGGCGGCGCGGCCCCCAGTAGCCGATGATGTCGTGCGCCACGTGCACCACCGCTCGCGGCGCGCGTACCTCGGAGAGAAACAGGCGCACCTGGAAGCGCGTGCCCTTGCCCGGCTCGCTGTGCACCGACAGCTCGCCGCCCATCAGCGCGGTGAGCATGCGGGTGATGGTCAGGCCGAGGCCGACGCCGTTGTCCTGGCGCATCAGGTCGCCGCGCTCGAAGGGCTGGAAGATGCGCTCGATCTGCTGCGGGTCGATGCCGATGCCGGTGTCGACGATCTCGAAGCAGGCGGTCTCGCGCAGGTAGCTGACGCGCAGGCGCACCTCGCCCCGCTCGGTGAAGCGCACGGCGTTGCCCAGCAGGTTGATCAGGATCTGCCGCACGCGCTTCTCGTCGCCGCGCACCACCGCGGGAATCCGCCCGGCCGTCTCCAGGTGGAAGGTCAGGCCCTTCTCGGCGGCCTGCGGGGCGAACATGCGCTCGAGCTGGCCGACGAATTCGGGCAGGGCGATTTCCGAGAGTTCCAGGTGCAGCTTGCCGGCCTCGATCTTGGCCACGTCGAGCAGGCCGTCGATCAGCGACAGCAGGTGCGAGCCGCTGCGGTGGATGGTGGCCAAGGCGTCGTGGTGGCGCTCGGGCATGGCCGCGTCGCGCTGCAGGATCTGGGTGTAGCCGAGGATGCTGTTGAGCGGCGTGCGCAGCTCGTGGGACAGGCCGGTGACGTAGCGGCTCTTCGCCGCGTTGGCGTTCTCGGCTTGTACCTTGGCCTTCTGCAGCGCCTCGTCGGTCTTGCCGTGGGCCTCGATCTCCTGCATCAGCAGCAGGGTCTGGCGGTCCGACTCCTGCTGCGCCACCTGGCGGCTCTCGCGGGTCAGGACGATCCACCAGGCGAGCATGCCGGCGAACAGCGAGAGGGTGAGGAAGGCCTTGAAGAAGGCCTGGTACAGCGTCTGCTGCACCTCCGGCGAGTGTGGCACCAGGCCGTGGGAGACCTGGCTGTAGATCAGCGCCAGGGCACCGAACAGCATCAGCACCAGCAGGGCGAGGACGCCCAGGTACTGCGCCAGGCGGCTGTGCAGGCGCGGGATGCTGGCCCAGGGCAGCAGCCAGTGCAGCAGCGCGTCGACTTGCTGGCTCAGGCGCCCGTGCGGCTTGCAGGCGTCGCCGCAGCGCGCGTCCAGCGAGCAGCACAGCGAGCAGATCGGCGTGCTGTAGGCCGGGCAGAAGGCCATGTCCTCGCTCTCGAAGGCGTTGTTGCACAGCCCGCAGCGGCAGGCGTCGGTCGCGCTCGGCGGGTGGATCAGCGCCGCCGTGCTGGTGCGCGCGATGTAGAAGCGGCCGCCGGTGGCCCAGGCCAGCAGCGGTGCGCAGACAAAGGCGGAAAACAGCGCCACCAGCGGCGAGGCGGCCTCGGCCAGGGCGCCGAACAGGCCGAAGTGGGCCAGCACCGAGAGCAGCGAGGCGATCAGCATGGCGCCGACGCCGACCGGGTTGATGTCGTACAGGTGCGCGCGCTTGAACTCGATGTGGCGCGGCGACAGGCCCAGCGGCTTGTTGATCACCAGGTCGGCCACCAGCGCGCCGATCCAGGCGATGGCGATGTTGGCGTAGAGGCCGAGCACCTCCTCGATCGCCTCGAACACGCCCAGTTCCATCAGCATCAGGGCGATGGCCACGTTGAACACCAGCCACACCACGCGCCCCGGATGGCTGTGGGTGACCCGGGCGAAGAAGTTGGACCAGGCCAGCGAGCCGGCGTAGGCGTTGGTCAGGTTGATTTTCACCTGGCTGACGATGACGAACAGCACCATGGCGCCGAGCGCCCACTGCGGCGAGGCGAACACGTAGCCGAAGGCCACCAGGTACATCTGCGTCGGCTCGGCGGCGCGCTCGACGGGGATCTCGTGCTGCAGGGCGAGGAAGGCGAGGAAGGCGCCGGCGAGCATCTTCAGCGCGCCGGGGATGATCCAGCCGGGCCCGGCCATCAGCAGCGCGGCCCACCAGCGCTTGCGGTTCTGCGCGGTCTTCTCCGGCAGGAAGCGCAGGTAGTCGACCTGCTCGCCGATCTGCGTGACCAGCGCCAGGGCCACGGTGCAGGCGGCGCCGAAGTGCAGCAGGTTGAAGCTGCCGGCCTCGCCCTCGCGACCGGCGAAGCTGGTCCAGTCGCCGAGCGCCTCGGGGTTCCTGGCGACGACGAAGGCGTAGGGCAGTAGCAGCAGCACCAGCCACAGCGGCTGGGTCCAGGTCTGCAGGAGGTTGATCAGGGTGATGCCGTAGGCCACCAGGGGAATGATGATCACCGAACAGATCACATAGGCCAGCGCCAGCGGGATGTCGAAGTACAGCTCCAGGGCCAGGGCCATGATCGCCGCCTCGAGGGCGAAGAACAGGAAGGTGAAGCTGGCGTAGATCAGCGAGGTGATGGTCGAGCCGATGTAGCCGAAGCCGGCGCCGCGGGTCAGCAGGTCCATGTCCACGCCGTAGCGCGCCGCGTAGTAGCTGATCGGCAGGCCGGTGAGGCAGATCACCAGGCTCACCGCGAGGATCGCCCACAGGGTGGTGGTGAAGCCGTAGGACAGCGCCAGGGCGCCGCCGATGGCTTCCAGGGCGAGGAACGACACCGCACCGAGGGCCGTGTTGGCGATGCGCAGCTCCGACCATTTGCGAAACGCCCGCGGGGTGAAGCGCAGGGCGTAGTCCTCCATGGTCTCGTCGGCGACCCAGCTGTTGTAGTCGCGACGGATCTTGACGATGCGCTGGGTTCCGGTCGGTTGCACGCCCGTGCTCCTGGTGGTGCCGTTTCTGCGGTGAATTTGCAACATCCATGCCCCCAACTGCGTGTCGCGTGCGCGTGCGCCCGGACTTCTGTCTGGCTTCCTGCTCGGCTCCGAGAGTGCACCAGGCTGGTGCTGCGGCGCTGTACGTCAGATGACGTATGCGCTTACGTCATGCTGCGTATACCCGGGCGGGGAGGGCGCCCGCATTCTTGCGGCGAACCCGGAGCAGACCTGCGCAGACAGGCCGGCGACGACCCCCACCGCACGAGGAGCACGACGATGGATGCACAACCGACCCGACTTCTACCCCGCCGCCTGACGCTGGGCGCTGCCGCGCTCTCACTGCTGGCCGCCAGCCTGTTCAGCCATGTGGCCCATGCCGAGGTGAACACCACCGGTCTGGCCGTGACCGACACCGAAGTGACCGTCGGCCAGCTGCACTCGGCCACCGGCACCATGGCCATCTCGGAAACCGGCTCGATCCAGGCCGAGCGCCTGGCCATCGAGCAGATCAATGCCGCAGGCGGGGTGCTCGGCCGGCAGATCAAGGTGATCCAGGAAGACGGCGCCTCTGACTGGCCGACCTTCGCCGAGAAGGCCAAGAAGCTGCTGGTCGGCGACAAGGTCGCCGCGGTGTTCGGCTGCTGGACCTCGGCCTCGCGCAAGGCGGTGCTGCCGGTGTTCGAGAAGGAAAACGGCCTGCTCTACTACCCGACCTTCTACGAGGGCCTGGAGCAGTCGAAGAACGTCATTTACACCGGCCAGGAGGCGACCCAGCAGATCCTCGCCGGCCTCGACTGGATCGCCAAGGAGAAGGACGCCAAGACCTTCTACCTGATCGGCTCCGACTACATCTGGCCACGCACCTCGATGAAGATCGCGCGCAAGCACATCGAGAACGTGCTCGGCGGCAAGGTGGTCGGCGAGGAGTACTACCCGCTGGGCAACACCCAGTTCGGCTCGCTGATCAACAAGGTCAAGCTGAAGAAGCCCGACGTGGTGTTCACCGCCGTGGTCGGTGGATCCAACGTCGCCTTCTACAAGCAGATGAAGGCCGCCGGCGTCACCGCCGCCAAGCAGAACCTGCTGACCCTGTCGGTCACCGAGGACGAGCTGCTCGGCATCGGCGGCGAGAACATGGAAGGCTTCTACGCCTCGATGAAGTACTTCCAGAGCCTGGACAACCCGAACAACGCCGCCTTCGTCGAGGCCTTCAAGGCCAAGTACGGCAAGGACGCGGTCGTCGGTGACGTGACCCAGGCCGCCTACCTCGGCCCGTGGCTGTGGAAGGCCGCGGTCGAGAAGGCCGGCAGCTTCGACGTCGACAAGGTCGCCGCCGCCTCGCCCGGCATCGAGCTCAACAGCGCGCCGGAAAGCTACGTGAAGGTCCACGACAACCATCACCTGTGGAGCAAGACCCGCATCGGCCAGGTGCAGAAGGACGGCCAGTTCAAGGTGGTCTACGAGTCTGGCCTGATCGAGCCGAACCCCTTCCCGAAAGGCTACCAGTAAGTCCAACCGCATCCCTCTCCCGCCAAGCGGGGGAGGGGCTCTCGCATTCTTTCCGCCAGGAGACCATCAACATGGAATGGCTATCGGAATTTGGTGCCATCGCGGCCATGCAGGGCTTCAACGGCTTGTCCGTGTTCTGCGTCCTGCTGCTGATGGCTCTGGGGCTGGCGATCATCTTCGGCCAGATGGGCGTGATCAACATGGCCCACGGCGAGTTCCTCACCATCGGCGCCTACACCACCTTCGTGGTTTCCTCGCTGACCGAACAGTACGCCCCGGCCTTCGGGCCCTATTACTTCTTCTTCGCCATCGTCCTGTCCTTCCTCATCGCCGGCGCCATCGGCTGGCTGGTGGAATGGGCGATGATCAGCAAGCTGTACCAGCGTCCGCTGGATACCCTGCTGGCCACCTGGGGCCTGTCCCTGGTGATGCAGCAGGCGTTCCGCTCGATCTTCGGTGCGCGCGAGGTCAGCGCCACCCTGCCGGAGTGGCTGATGGGCTCGTGGAACCCCACCGAGGCTATCGACATTCCGCGCAACGGCCTGTTCGTCATGGGCCTGACCATTCTCCTCACCGCCACCCTGTTCCTCATGCTGTACCGCTCGCGCTGGGGCCTGCAGGTGCGCGCCACCATGCAGAACCGGGTGATGAGCCGCGCGGTGGGGATCAATACCAAGCGCGTCGACCGCATGACCTTCGCCCTCGGCTGCGGCGTGGCCGGTGTGGCCGGCGCGGCCTTCACCACCATCGGCTCCACCGGCCCGACCGCAGGCTCGCTGTACATAGTCGACACCTTCCTGGTGGTGGTCTTCGGTGGCGCGGCCAGCCTGGTCGGCACCATCGCCTCGGCGTTCTCCATCGCCCAGGCCCAGTCGCTCATGGAGTTCTTCATGAGCGGCTCGATGGCCAAGGTGCTGACCCTGTCGGCGGTGATCCTGATTCTGATGATGCGCCCGCAGGGGCTGTTCTCGATCAAAGTGCGCAAGTAGGAGCCGCCCATGAACCCGACTCTCGACAAACTCCTGGGCGGCAAGCAGGGCGCCATCGGCCTGGCGGTGCTCGCCGCGCTGATCCTGGTGGTGTTTCCGCTGGCGCTGGACGCCTTCCGCCTGAACATGGTCGGCAAGTACCTGACCTACGCCTTCGTCGCCGTCGGCCTGGTGCTGTGCTGGGGCTACGGCGGCATCCTCAGCCTCGGCCAGGGCATCTTCTTCGGCCTCGGCGGCTACTGCATGGCGATGTTCCTCAAGCTGGAAGCGTCCGACCCGGAGAGCACCAAGATCCAGTCCACCCCCGGCATCCCGGACTTCATGGACTGGAACCAGATCACCGAGCTGCCGATGCTCTGGCAGCCGTTCCACAGCTTCGGTTTCACCCTGCTGGCGGTGATCGCGGTGCCGGTGCTGCTGGCCCTGGTGATCGGCCTGACCATGTTCAAGCGCCGCGTCGGCGACGTGTACTTCTCCATAGTCACCCAGGCCATCGCGCTGATCCTCACCGTGCTGATCATCGGCCAGCAGGGCTACACCGGCGGGGTCAACGGCATCACCGACCTGCGCACCCTGATGGGCTGGGACATCCGCAGCGACGAGGCCAAGCTGATCTTGTACTTCGTCAGCGCCTTCCTGCTGTTCGGCTGCATCCTGCTGGCGCGTTTCATCATCGCCTCCAAGCTCGGCCGCCTGCTGCTGGCCATGCGCGACAAGGAAGAGCGCGTGCGCTTCTCCGGCTACGACGTGGCCAGCTTCAAGATCTTCGTGTTCTGCGTCGGCGCCGCCTTCGCCGCCATCGGCGGAGCGATGTTCACCCTGCAGGTCGGTTTCATGTCGCCGAGCTTCGTCGGCATCGTGCCGTCGATCGAGATGGTCATCTTCGCCGCCGTCGGTGGGCGCCTGTCGCTGCTTGGCGCGGTGTACGGCGCGCTGCTGGTCAACTTCGGCAAGACCTACTTCTCCGAGAGCTTCCCCGAGCTGTGGCTGTACCTGATGGGCGGCCTGTTCATCGTCGTGGTCATGTACTTCCCCAACGGCCTCGCCGGCCTGTGGGACAGCCACGGCAAGCGCTGGCTGGCACGCCTCAAACCGGCGGCCAAGGCGCCGGTCAAGGCTCAGCCGGTGGCCAAACCCGTCGCCAAGGCCGTTCCCACTCGCGAACTGGAGACTACCCCATGAGCCCGAATCCCAGCGGCTTCCAGATGCCCAAACCGGTGCTGGCCATCGAGGGCCTGAGCGTGTCCTTCGACGGCTTCAAGGCGGTCGACGACCTCAACCTGTACATCGACCGCAACGAGGTGCGCGTGGTCATCGGCCCCAACGGCGCCGGCAAGACCACGGTGCTCGATCTGATCTGCGGCAAGACCCGCGCCACTGCCGGCAGCATCCAGTTCGAGAACCGCGAGCTGACCAGGATGCGCGAGTTCGACATCGTCCGCGCCGGGGTCGGGCGCAAGTTCCAGAACCCGTCGATCTACGAGAACCTGACGGTGTTCGAGAACCTGGAAATGTCCTATCCCAAGGGCCGCAAGGTGCTCGGCGCGCTGTTCTTCAAGCGCTCGCAGGCGGTGATCGAGCGGGTCGAGCAGGTGGCCACCGAGATCATGCTCGGTGAGCACCTGCACCTGCAGGCCGACCTGCTCTCGCACGGCCAGAAGCAGTGGCTGGAGATCGGCATGCTGCTGATGCAGGACCCGCAGCTGCTGATGCTCGACGAGCCGGTGGCCGGCATGAGCGTGTCCGAGCGGGTGGCCACCGCCGAGCTGCTCAAGCGCATCAGCCAGGGCCGCTCGGTGCTGGTCATCGAGCACGACATGGAGTTCGTCAAGAGCATCGCGCACAAGGTCACCGTGCTGCATCAGGGCAAGGTGCTGGCCGAGGGCAGCATGGACGCGGTGCAGAACAATCCCAAGGTCATCGAGGTGTACCTGGGGCACTGAGCCCCGGGTCAAGGAGTCCAGCATGTTCCAGATCAACAACCTCGTCTCCGGCTACGGCCAGAGCCGGATCCTCCACGAACTCGACCTGACGGTGGCGAAGAAGGAAATCGTCGCGGTGATGGGCCGCAACGGCATGGGCAAGACCACCCTGTTCAAGAGCCTGATGGGCGTGCTGCCGCAGTGGGGCGGACAGATCAGCGTCGACGGCCGCGACATCTCCAAACTGGAGACCCATCAGCGCGTCGAGGCCGGCATCGCCTATGTGCCGCAGGGGCGGATGATCTTCCCCAGCATGACCGTGCTGGAGAACATCCAGACCGGCCTGCCGGCGGAAGCACGCGGCAAGGTGCCGGACGACCTTTATGCGCTGTTCCCGGTGCTGCAGGAGATGCGCCACCGCAAGGGCGGCAACCTCTCCGGCGGCCAGCAGCAACAGCTGGCCATCGCCCGCGCGCTGGCGACCAACCCCAAGGTGCTGCTGCTCGACGAGCCGACCGAGGGCATCCAGCCGTCGATCATCAAGGACATCGCCCGTACCCTGAAGGAGATCCGCAACCTGCGCGACCTGACCATCATCGTCTCGGAGCAGGTGCTGTCCTTCACCATGGAGATCGCCGACCGCTTCCTGGTCATCGAGAAGGGCAAGTTCGTCATCGAGGAGGCGCGCGACAAGGTCGACGAGGCGACCATCAGCCGCTACCTCTCGGTGTGACGATCCGCTTTCGTAGCCCGGATGAAATCCGGGGAGAGGATTGAGGCCGTTCCCGGATTTCATCCGGGCTACGGGACTGGTTCTCCCGCTTTACGGCCGGCGTGTTCTCCATGCGCCGGCCGCTTTTTCGCGTCTGCGCAAAAGCCGCTGCAAGCCGCGCCACTACTGCTGCCGCGCATACGTCATCCAACGTATTTTCGCCCTCGCTGCACTCCCCGAGACTGGCCCTCGTACCCCGGCGCATCAATGCGCCAGGCACCCATCACAGGTCCCAGGAGCACTGCCATGACCGACACCCTGATCAAGGTCGACCTCAACCAGGCCGCCACCGAGAACGAACAAGTCCACAACCGCTGGCACCCGGACATTCCGATGGCCTGCTGGGTCAAGCCGGGCGACGATTTCATCCTGGAGACCTACGACTGGACCGGTGGCGCGATCAAGAACGACGACGACGCCAGCGACGTGCGCGACGTCGACCTGTCCACCGTGCACTACCTGTCCGGCCCGGTGGGCGTACATGGCGCGGAGCCGGGCGATCTGCTGATCGTCGAGCTGCTCGATATCGGTGCCAAGCAGGACATGCTCTGGGGCTTCAACGGCTTCTTCTCGAAGAACAACGGCGGTGGTTTCCTCACCGATTACTTTCCCTCGGCGCAGAAGTCGATCTGGGACTTCGAAGGCATGTTCACCAAGAGCCGGCACATCCCCGGCGTGCGCTTCGCCGGCCTGATCCACCCCGGCCTGATCGGCTGCCTGCCGGACCACAAGATGCTCGCCGAGTGGAATCGCCGCGAGCAGGAGCTGATCGACAGCAACCCGACCCGCGTGCCGCCGCTGGCCAACCCGCCGTTCGCCAGCACCGCGCACATGGGCAAGATGACCGGCGCCTCCCGCGACCTGGCCGCCGCCACCGGCGCGCGCACCGTGCCGCCGCGCGAGCATGGCGGCAACTGCGACATCAAGGACCTGTCGCGCGGCTCGAAGATCTTCTTCCCGGTCTATGTCGACGGCGCCGGCCTGTCGGTGGGCGACCTGCACTTCAGCCAGGGTGACGGCGAGATCACCTTCTGCGGCGCCATCGAGATGGCCGGCTGGGTGCACATGAAGGTCGAGCTGATCAAGGGCGGCATGGCCAAGTACGGGATCAAGAACCCGATCTTCAAACCCAGCCCGATCGTGCCGACCTACAACAACTTCCTGATCTTCGAGGGCATCTCGGTCGACGACGCCGGCAAGCAGCACTACCTGGACGTCAACCTGGCCTACCAGCAGGCCTGCCTCAACGCCATCAATTACCTGACCAAGTTCGGCTACTCGCCGGCCCAGGGCTACTCGCTGCTCGGCTCGGCGCCGGTGCAGGGGCATATCAGCGGCGTGGTCGACATCCCCAACGCCTGCGCCACGCTGTGGCTGCCGACCGACATCTTCGAGTTCGACATCAACCCCAGCGCCAGCGGCCCGACCAAGTTCCTCGACGGCAGCATCGACCTGCCCATCGCCTACGACAAGTGATACCAGCGCACACGGCCACCCCAGGGGGCGCCGTGCGCACCGACTCTATCGAGGTATTGCCATGCCCATCTATGAATACGACTGCCCGAGTTGCGGCGACTTCACTGTGCTGCGGCCGATGGCCGAGCGCGACGCCGCCTGCGCCTGCCCGCATTGCGACACGCCGAGCGAGCGGGTGATTCTCAGCGCCCCGGGCCTGACCAGCATGGCCGGCAGCCAGCGCCGCGCCCATGAAACCAACGAGCGCAGCGCCCATGCGCCGCAAAGCCTCGAGGAATACAAGGCCAGCCGCAAGCACCCGGCCGGCTGCAGCTGCTGCGGCCCGAGCAAGCCGGTCGAGCGCACCAAGGCCAACCCCCATGGCCTCAAGGCCAGCCCCTCGGCGCGGCCGTGGATGATCAGCCACTGAGGCTGTTTGTTGGGTCCCTGCCTGCGCGGGGATGACGTGGGTTTTTCACCCTCATTCCCGCGCAGGCGGGAATCCAGCCCACAGGGCGCTCCTACGACATACATCTCAAGCGGAGGTTTTCCATGCGCCACGGCGATATTTCCAGCAGCCCCGATACCGTCGGCGTCGCCGTCGTCAATTACAGAATGCCGCGCCTGCATACCAAGGCCGAGGTGCTCGACAACGCGCGCCAGATCGCCGAGATGATCAAGGGCATGAAGCTCGGCCTGCCGGGCATGGACCTGGTGGTGTTCCCCGAGTACAGCACCATGGGCATCATGTACGACAAGGACGAGATGATGGCCACCGCCGCCACCATCCCCGGCGAGGAGACCGCGATCTTCTCCGCCGCCTGCCGCGAGGCCAGAACCTGGGGCATCTTCTCGCTCACCGGCGAGCGCCATGAGGAACACCCGCACAAGGCGCCGTACAACACCCTCATCCTGATCAACGATCAGGGCGAGATCGTGCAGAAGTACCGCAAGTGCATTCCCTGGTGCCCCATCGAGGGCTGGTACCCGGGCGACCGTACCTACGTCTCCGCAGGCCCCAAGGGCCTGAAGATCAGCCTGATCATCTGCGACGACGGCAACTACCCGGAGATCTGGCGCGACTGCGCGATGAAGGGCGCCGAGCTGATCGTGCGCTGCCAGGGCTACATGTACCCGGCCAAGGACCAGCAGGTGCTGATGGCCAAGACCATGGCCTGGGCCAACAACTGCTACGTGGCGGTGGCCAACGCCACCGGCTTCGACGGCGTGTACAGCTACTTCGGCCACTCCGCGCTGATCGGCTTCGACGGCCGCACCCTCGGCGAGTGCGGCGAGGAAGAGATGGGCATCCAGTACGCCCAGCTGTCGGTCTCGCAGATCCGCGACGCACGGGCCAACGACCAGTCGCAGAACCACCTGTTCAAGCTGCTCCATCGTGGCTACACCGGCGTGTACAACTCCGGCGATGGCGACAAGGGCGTGGCCGATTGCCCGTTCGAGTTCTACCGCACCTGGGTGCTGGACGCGCAGAAGGCCCGGGAGGACGTGGAGAAGCTGACCCGCTCGACCATCGGCGTGGCCGACTGCCCGGTGGGCGAGCTGCCCCACCCCGGCAAGGAAAAGGTCGCAGGCTGAACCATGCCCTTCGCCAACGACCTGCTCGAACACAACCGCCAGCGCCTGGCCGAGGCGGCGCCGGCCACCCTGCAGTCGCGCTTCCTTTTCGAGCCGGGCAAGGTCATGGCCCTGCTGCGCGAGCGCATCGTCGGCCAGGACGCGGTGCTGGAGCAGGTCGAGGCGCTGCTCAAGGTGGTCAAGGTCGATATCGGCGAGCGCGAGCGGCCACTGGCGGTCAGCCTGTTCATGGGGCCGACCGGTGTAGGCAAGACCGAGATCGTGCGCCTGCTGGCGCAGGCCATTCATGGTCGCGCCGACGCCCTGTGCCGCATCGACATGCACACCCTGGCCCAGGAGCACTACGCCGCTGCCCTGACCGGTGCGCCACCCGGTTACGTTGGCAGCAAGGAAGGCACCACGCTGTTCGATGCAGAATCTATCGCCGGCAGTTTCGGTCGACCCGGCATCGTGCTGTTCGACGAGCTGGAGAAGGCCAGCCCCGAAGTACTGCGCAGCCTGCTCGGCATTCTCGAGCATGGTCGACTGACCCTGACCGCCGGCAGCCGTACCCTGGATTTTCGTAACAGCCTGATCTTCATGACCAGCAACCTCGGCGCGCAGCAGGCGCAGCGCTACCGCGAGCGTTTCGCCCGTGGCTGGCGACGTTGGTTGGGGCTGGCGCCGAGAGGCGAGGGCGCATTATTGGAGCAGGTGCTGCACGAGCGTTTCGAGCCGGAATGGCTCAATCGTATCGACCGAATTCTGGTGTTCGAGCGCATCGACGAGCAGTGGCTCGATGCCTTGCTGAACATCGAGCTGGACAAACTCAACCAGCGTCTGGGGCGTCAGGGCCGCTCGCTACAGGTGGAGCAGAGTGCCCGCGCCTGGCTATGCCGCGAGCATGACATCCGCTTCGGTGCCCGCGCCCTGGCGCGCCGTATACGCATCGAGCTGGAGCCGGCAATTGCCGAGTGGCTATTGGCGGAGCCCGGTATTAGCCGCCTTTCATGTGTGCTTGCACAGGGCCGGCTGCAGGTGCGTGAGCAACAGCAGTCCTGACGAACGGGCGACAATAAAAAACGGCCCGTTGGGAGGGCCGTTCTTTACTCAGTGATGCTCACGCGTGGCGCGGAACTTGATCTCCGGCCAGCGCTCTTCCATCAGGCTGAGGTTGACCCGGGTCGGCGCCAGGTAGGTGAGGTGGCCGCCGCCGTCGACGGCGAGGTTCTCGTAGGCCTTGTCCTTGAACTCCTTGAGCTTCTTCTCGTCGCTGCAGTCGATCCAGCGCGCCGACCAGACGTTGATCGCCTCGTAGGCGCATTCCACCTTGTATTCCTCCTTCAGGCGGCTGGCGACCACGTCGAACTGCAGCACACCGACCGCACCGAGGATGATGTCGTTGTTGCGCTCGGGGAAGAACACCTGGGTCGCGCCTTCCTCGGCCAGCTCCTGCAGGCCCTGGCGCAGCTGCTTGGATTTCAGCGGGTCCTTCAGGCGCACGCGGCGGAACAGTTCCGGGGCGAAGTGGGGGATGCCGGTGAAACCCAGGCTCTCGCCTTCGGTAAAGGTGTCGCCGATCTGGATGGTGCCGTGGTTGTGCAGGCCGATGATGTCGCCGGCGAAGGCTTCGTCCAGGTGCTCGCGCTCGCTGGAGAAGAAGGTCAGCGCGTCGGCGACCTTGAGGTCCTTCTTGATCCGCACGTGGCGCATCTTCATGCCCTTCTCGTACTTGCCCGAGCAGATACGCATAAAGGCGATGCGGTCCCTATGTTTCGGGTCCATGTTCGCCTGGATCTTGAACACGAAGCCGCTGAACTTCTCCTCGATCGGTTCCACCACCCGTTCGTGGGCGGCGCGCGGCAGCGGGCGCGGGGCCCAGTCGACCACGGCGTCGAGCACCTGGTCGACGCCGAAGTTGCCCAGCGCTGTGCCGAAGAACACCGGGGTCATCTCGCCCTTGAGGAAGGCTTCGGCATCGAATTCGTGGCAGGCGCCCTGGACCAGCTCCAGCTGGTCGACGAAGTTGTCGTAGAGGTCACCCAGGTGCGCGCGGGCCGCGTCCGAGTCGAGGTGCTCGATGATCTTCACCTCGGTACGCTCGTGGCCGTGGCCCGGGGTGTAGACGATGATCTTGTCTTCGGACAGGTGGTACACGCCCTTGAAGTCGCGGTAGCAGCCGATCGGCCAGGTGATGGGCGCGGCCTTGATGTTCAGCACCGCCTCGATCTCGTCGAGCAGTTCGATGGGGTCGCGGATATCGCGGTCGAGCTTGTTGATAAAGCTCACAATCGGAGTATCCCGCAGGCGGCACACGTCCATCAGGGCGATGGTGCGCGGCTCCACGCCCTTGCCGCCGTCGAGCACCATCAGCGCGCTGTCCACCGCGGTCAGGGTGCGGTAGGTGTCTTCGGAGAAGTCTTCGTGGCCGGGGGTGTCGAGCAGGTTGATCATGTGCTCGCGGTAGGGGAACTGCATCACCGAGGTGGTGATGGAGATGCCGCGCTGCTTCTCCATCTCCATCCAGTCGCTGGTGGCGTGGCGGTCGGATTTGCGCGACTTCACCGTGCCGGCGACCTCGATGGCCTTGCCCATCAGCAGCAGCTTCTCGGTGATGGTGGTCTTGCCGGCGTCCGGGTGGGAAATGATGGCGAAGGTACGGCGCTTGGCGACTTCGGCGGCCTGGGTGGTCATGGGCTGAACCTGGATGAAGATGGGGCGAAAAATTGGTCGCGAAGTATACAGCAAGCGCCGTGCAGGTGCCTGCACCTCGGTGCCGAGCCGCCGGCAGCTTGTCGCGCCGCTGCAGAGTGTCGGATGGGTTTTTTGCGAAGCCAGTCTCCGGCCTGGTCATGGCGCTGACTCAAGGCTGTTCTAGACTGCTTTGCAGCAGGGAGTTCGCCTGCCGGGCAAGCGGCTGCAGGCCGCGCCCGTTCAGCATTTCCGGGCATTTCGTGCGATATCCGGAACGATGAAATTTCCGGTTGATCTGAGGGGCGCATGGTCTTAAAGTCCGCGCCCGAACGTCCATGCTGGAAACGATCCATCCGGCTCAAGTACTGACGACGAGAGGTTGCCGGCCGGCCAGGTCGGTACCGGTGATGCTCGGCGACATGCCTTGGGAAGTAGGCGAACCAAAGTGGGGAAACTGTCAGACGTTCAGGCCAGCGCGTTGCGTGGCCAGCCCCGACACGTGGCGGAACCTGTAAGCGGTTCTGCTGCCCGAATCAATGTGTTCCCGGTTTTGCCATTGGAGTCACCAGCATGTCGATCAAGGTCGAAGACTATTACGCACCCGCCACTTTCCAGCGCATGAAGGCGTTCGCCGATCAGCACGAAACCCCCTTCGTGGTGATCGACCGGCAGATCATCAGCGATGCCTACGATCAGCTGGGCAACTGCTTCCCGTTCGCCAAGATCTACTACGCGGTCAAGGCCAATCCCGCCACCGAGATCATCGAGCTGCTGCGCGACAAGGGCTCGAGCTTCGACATCGCCTCGATCTACGAGCTGGACAAGGTCATGGCCACCGGCGTCGGCCCGGAGCGCATCAGCTACGGCAACACCATCAAGAAGTCGCGCGATATCCGCTACTTCTTCGACAAGGGCGTGCGCCTGTTCGCCACCGACTCCGAAGCCGACCTGCGCAACATCGCCAAGGCCGCGCCGGGGTCGAAGATCTACGTGCGCATCCTCACCGAAGGTTCCACCAGCGCCGACTGGCCGCTGTCGCGCAAGTTCGGTTGCCAGCCGGACATGGCCCTGGACCTGCTGATCCTGGCCAAGCAGCTGGGCCTGGTGCCCTATGGCATTTCCTTCCACGTCGGCTCGCAGCAGCGCGACATCGACGTGTGGGACGCGGCCATCGCCAAGGTCAAGGTGATCTTCGAGCGTCTCAAGGAAGAGGACGGCATCACCCTGCAGATGATCAACATGGGCGGCGGCTTCCCGGCCAACTACATCCAGCGCACCAACGATCTGGAAACCTACGCCGAGGAAATCACCCGTTTCCTCAAGGAAGACTTCGGCGACGATCTGCCGGAGATCATCCTCGAGCCGGGCCGCTCGCTGATCGCCAACGCCGGCGTGCTGGTCTCGGAAGTCGTGCTGGTGGCGCGCAAGTCGCGCACCGCGGTGGAGCGCTGGGTCTACGCCGACGTCGGCAAGTTCAGCGGCCTGATCGAAACCATGGACGAGTCGATCAAGTTCCCCATCTGGACCGAGAAGAAGGGCGAGATGGAGGAAGTGGTGATCGCCGGTCCCACCTGCGACAGCGCCGACATCATGTACGAGCACTACAAGTACGGCCTGCCGCTCAACCTGGCCAGCGGCGACCGCCTGTACTGGCTGTCCACCGGTGCCTACACCACCAGCTACAGCGCGGTGGAGTTCAACGGCTTCCCGCCGCTGAAGTCCTACTACCTGTAAGCGACCTGCCTGGTCAGCAACGCCCACCTTGTGTGGGCGTTGTCATTTCTGCCGCCGGGCTTCTGCGCTTTCCCCCGGTTCGGCTGTAAACCCCTTTCCAGAGCGCTCTGTTGGCTAGACGCGATTGTCAGTGACATATTTGTTACAAATTCTCCTTTGTAAATCGTTCGTAAAGATTGATTGCAACTGAATCTCATCTACTATCGCGCGCAGTTTTTATCTGGAGTGATTCTCGTGAGCGATAAGCATAACAAGCGTGCACCTCTTCCCCAGCGTCGCCTGCTGGCCTCGGCCGTCGGCCTGGCCCTGGCGTCCGGCTTCGCCGTGGCTCAGGACAGTGCAGTGGAGCTGGACAACGTCACCGTGCAGGGGCAGCAGGACCAGGGCTACAAGGTCGACAAGGCGTCCTCGCCGAAGCAGACCGCGGCGCTGCTGGATACCCCACAGACGATCAACATCATTCCCGAAGCGCTGTTTCGCGAGCAGAACGCGCGCACCCTCACCGAGGTGCTGAAGAACACCCCGGGGATCAGTTTCAACGCCGGTGAGAACGGCTTCGCCAGCGGCACCAACAACTTCAGCCTGCGCGGTTTCGACACCAGCGGCAGCATCTTCATCGACGGCGCCCGCGACAACGGCAGCTACACCCGCGACGTGTTCAACGTCGAGCAGGTGGAAGTGGCCAAGGGCCCGGCCGCCGACAACGGCCGCGGTGGCGCCGGCGGCTACGTCAATCTGGTGAGCAAGACGCCGACCCTGGAAAGCTTCATTGCCGGTGGCGCCAGCTTCGGCTTCGATCAGTACGATTCCGAGGCGCGCCGCCGCGCCACCCTGGATACCAACCAGATCATCCACGACAGCGCCGCCTTCCGCCTCAACCTGCTGGTGGAAGACAGCGGCGTGGCCGGTCGCGAGCACGCCGAGAAGAACAGCTGGGGCCTGGCGCCGTCGCTGGCCTTCGGCCTGGGCACCGACACCCGCGCGATCTTCGCCTACGAGCACGTGCAGATGAACGACCGCCCGGACTGGGGCGTTTCCGGCGCATCGGTCAAGGGCATGAAGGGCGACACGCCCTACAACCCGGCGCTTTCCGGGGTCGACCGCGACGAGTTCTACGGCCTCAAGTCGGACTTCGACGACACCACCAGCGATGCGCTGCTGGTGCGTCTGGAACACGACCTGTCCACCGGCATGACCCTGAGCAACCAGACCCGCTGGGCGCGCGTCGACCGCCAGGCGCGCTACACCCTGCCCTTCCAGTACCTGGGCGGCGACCAGCTGCGTACCGACACCCAGTTCTACGACCGGGTCAACACCAGCCTGAGCAACCTGACCAACCTGTCGGCGCAGTTCGCCACCGGTTCGATCAAGCACAACCTGGCCGCCGGCCTGGAGCTGACCCGCGAGGAGTCCGAGGCCGGCACCTATGCCGAGGTCAACCCGGGCAACGTCAACATCTTCGACCCGGACTGGGAGCGTAGCGGGCCGGCTTCCAAGCACAGCCGCCTGCGCGAGCGCAGCGACGTGACCGTCGACACCGTGGCGCTGTACGTCTACGACACCCTGGAGTTCACCCCGCAGTGGCAACTGACCGGCGGCCTGCGCCTGGAGCAGTACGATGTCGATATCCGCAGCCGTAACGTCCAGACCGGCGCCGCGGTGGGCGCCGACGGCTTCGACGACCGCGAGTTCAGCATCGGCGGCAAACTCGGCCTGGTCTACAAGCCGGCAGAGAACGGCAGCCTGTATGCCGCCTACGGCGTGTCGACCCAGCCGCCCGGCTCCTACCTGTCCAACCCGGACATCTCGCGGGTCAACGGCCAGGCCTTCCCCGGCTTCGTCCCGGGCGCCGATCCGGTGCGCGCGCACAACTACGAAGTCGGCACCAAGTGGGACTTCTTCGACAAGCGCCTGTCCACCACCGCAGCGCTGTTCTACACGGTGAAGAAGGACGTGGCCATCACCGGCCGCGACGCCGGCGAGACCAGCGACAGCCTCAAGGGCTACGGCGAGCAGGTGGTCAAGGGCCTGGAGCTGGGCGCCTCGGGGCAGATCACCGAGGCCTGGAACGTCTACGGCGGCATCGTCTTCATGGACAGCGAGCGCAAGCACAGCGCCTATCTGGACGAGGTGCGTCGACGCGCCAACGCCGGCGACTACGGTACTGCGCTGCGCACCGACGGCGACGAGCTGGCCTTCACCCCCAAGGTGTCGGGCAACCTGTGGACCACCTATCGCCTGCCGGTCGGCCTGACCCTGGGCCTGGGCGCGCAGCACGTCGGTTCGTCCTACCTGGGCCGCCCGGACGATGCCAGCCGCATCGTCGCCAACGGCCTGTACGGCAAGCTGCCGAGCTACACCACCTTCGCCGCCATGGCCAGCTACGAGGTCAACCAGAACCTCGATGTGCGCCTGAACGTCGACAACCTGACCGACGAGGAATACGCCGTCTCCAGCAACTGGAACGGTCGCCGCGTGCTGCTGGGCGACCCGCGTACCTTCACCCTGAGCACCAACTTCCGCTTCTAAGCGCAAGTGCCTGTGGCAACGCCCCGACCGCGCCAGCGGCCGGGGCGTTTGCCTGTAGCAGGAGCGAGCGCCAGGCATGGCTGTCATAGTGGCCTCGCTCTCTTTAGTATTCTGCGCCAACGGCGAGCCGCCCTGGAGACCTCACCCATGCTGCTGCATATCCCCGATCTGCTGAGCGCCGAGCAGCTGCGCCAGTGTCGCGCCGCGCTGCTGGCCGCCAACTGGCAGGACGGCCGGCACAGCGCCGGGCACCAGGCGGTCGGCGTCAAGGCCAACCAGCAACTGGCCCAGGACGATCCGCTGGCCCAGCAACTGGCCGAGTTCGTCCTCGCCCAGCTCGGCCAGAGCCCGCGTTTCATGGCCGCCGCACTGCCGCTCAAGGTGCTGCCGCCGCGCTTCAACCGCTACGCCGAGGGCGGCAGCTACGGCGCGCATATCGACAGCGCCGTGTTCAGCGTGCCGGGCACGCCGCACCGCATCCGCGCCGACCTGTCGGCCACCCTGTTCCTCAGCGAGCCGGACGAGTACGACGGCGGCGAACTGGTGCTGAAGGACAAGCGCGTCAAGCTGCCCGCCGGCCATCTGCTGCTCTATTCCAGCGGCAGCCTGCACCGGGTCGAGCCGGTGACCCGCGGCGCGCGCCTGGCTGCCTTCTTCTGGGTGCAGAGCCTGGTGCGCGAGGAGTCGCAGCGTAACCTGCTGCTGGAGCTGGACGACAGCATCCAGGCGTTGCGCCAGCAACTGCCGGACAGCCCCGAGCTGCTGCGCCTGACCGGCGTCTACCACAACCTGCTGCGCCAGTGGTCGCAGACCTGAGCGCCCGACCCATAGCCCGGATGCAATCCGGGGATAGCTGGTGCGCATTTCCCGGATGGCATCCGGGCGACCAACAACTCGCGGAGAGGCTCCCATGCCCTTGCCCAAACTGCAGCAGATACCCGCAGAAATCGCCGCGCTGGCCGACTACGAGCGCTTCGCCCGCGAGCGCCTGAGCGAGCAGGCCTGGGCCTACCTGGCCGGCGGCGCCGCCGACGAGCTGACCCTGGCCGACAACCGCGCCGCCTTCGACCGCCTGCGCTTGCGCAGCCGCGTACTGCGGGACCTGAGCGGCGGCAACACGCGCCTGCGCCTGTTCGGCCAGGACTTCGACCACCCGATCTTCCTCGCCCCGGTGGCCTATCAGCAGCTGGCCCACCCTGACGGCGAGCTGGCCAGCGTGCTGGCGGCCGGCGCGGTGCGCGCCGGCATGCTGGTCAGCACCCAGGCCAGCGTCGAACTGGAAACTATCGCCGCCGCCGCGCAGACGCCACTGTGGTTCCAGCTGTATATCCAGCCCGATCGCGACTTCACCGCGGCGCTGGTGCGCCGCGCCGAGGCGGCCGGCTACCAGGCGCTGGTGCTGACCGTGGATGCGCCGGTCAGCGGCGTGCGCAACCGCGAGCAGCGCGCCGGCTTCGCCCTGCCGGCGGGCATCGAGGCGGTCAACCTGCGCGGCATGCGCCCGCTGCAGGCATCAATCGAGCCGGCTGCCGGCAGCCTGCTGCTCGGCGGCCCGCTATTGGCGGCGGCGCCGACCTGGGCCGACCTGGCCTGGCTGCGTGGGCTGACCCGCCTGCCGATCCTGCTCAAGGGCATCATGAGCGGCGCCGATGCCGAGCAAGCGCTGTCGGCGGGGATGGATGGGCTGATCGTCTCCAACCACGGCGGGCGCAGCCTGGACGGCCTGCCGGCGACCATCGAGGCGCTGCCGGAAGTGGCCGCCGCGGTGCAGAAGCAAGTGCCGCTGCTGCTCGACGGCGGCATCCGCCGCGGCAGCGACGTGCTCAAGGCGCTGGCCCTGGGCGCCGATGCGGTGCTGGTGGGAAGGCCCTATGTGTTCGGCCTGGCGGCGGCCGGCGCGGTGGGCGTGGCCCATGTGCTGCAGATGCTGCGCGGCGAACTGGAAGTGGCCATGGCCCTGACCGGCTGCCGCGACCTGGCGGCCATTGGTGCCGAGACGATCTGGCGGCCGGCTTAGCGCGCGTTCAGCTCAGCTGCAGGGTCAGCGCGGCCAGCACGGCGTAGCGCGAGGCCTTGGCCAGACTGACGAGGGCGAGGAACACCCACAGGCGTTCGCGCATCACCCCGGCGACCAGGGTCAGCGGGTCGCCGATCACCGGCAGCCAGCTCAGCAGCAGCGACCAGCGCCCATGGCGGGCGTACCAGGCCTGCGCCTGCTGCAGGCGCGCCGGGCTGACCGGGAACCAGCGGCGTTCGCGGTAGCGCTCGAGGGAGCGGCCGAGCAGCCAGTTGACCCAGGAACCCAGCACGTTGCCGCAGGTGGCCACCAGCAGCAGGGCCCAGAGGGCGTGTTCGCCGTGCAGCAGCAGGCCCACCAGCACGGCCTCCGACTGCAGCGGCAGCAGGGTGGCGGCGCCGAAGGCAGAGAGGAACAGGGCCGGGTAGGCGGACAGGCTCAGCATCGTGGCGTTGCGCCGACCGGGCGGCCGGCGCGGACGGGAATCAGGACTGCGACTCCTGGCCCTGGTGGGCCATGATCTCTTCCAGGCTCAGGCCGGTGAGGCCGTGGATGGTCTTCCACAGGTAGTAGAAGATCGCCATCAGCATGATCATCGAGGGGATGGCAATCATCGGGTAGCTGAGCAGGGTCATGCGCCCCAGCTCGTCGTTGAACGCCTCGGTGCCGGCCGGGCTGACGACTATCCACTTGGCCAGCACGTAGTTCATCAGCGAGGAAAAGAAGAAGGTGCCGCTGAGCCAGTAGGTGGCGCGCATCAGCCGCGTCTCGAAGTGCTCGAGGTGGCCGCCCTGTTCCAGGCGCTGGTGGATCTTGTCGACGTTGAGCACCGACTTGTTGAACAGCAGGGTGCGGATCAGCGGGTAGCGGGTGCGGGTCGAGACCAGCACGGCGATGCCGATCAGCCCGGGGATCGCCGCCTCCTTGACTGCCAGCCACTGAGTGTCGAGGTGCAGCAGGCCGATGCCGCCGGTCAGCGCCACGCTGATCAGGCCGAGCAGGGCGATGAAGTTGAACTTGCGGTACTTGATCAGCTCGAACGCGCCCCAGCCCAGCGGGAACGCCAGCGCCAGCAGCAGCGCGCCGTCGGCGCCGAGGCGCTCGTCGCCGCTGAGCTTCATCAGGATGAACGAGGGGATCAGGATGCTGATGGCCAGGTCGATCAACGGGCGGGGCTTGTGCGTCGGGATGCGGCTGTCGGTGGTAGCGGTCATAACGTCTGGAGTCTGCGTAGGAGGCCCGATGATCGCCTGCCCGGCGCGCCAGGGCTAGCCCGACCGTCGGTTGGAATGTGAAAAAGTATGAGCCGACAGCTGGGCGACAGGCACTGCAGGGCGAACCGGTGGCGTCGCGCCTGCAGCTGCTGCCCGAACCGCGCGTGCTGACTGCGGCGGAGCTGGTCAACGCCGCCGCCGCCGAGCAGCCTTGGTGATGCGCCGGGCAGGCGTTTATCATCGTGCGCCTGGTCGCTCCGAATCCTGCAGTGGGGCGCGCCTCAGTCGGTGGCCGCTGATGACCCTGAAATGCAAAGCCTGTGTCCTGCTGTTGCTCTGCAGCCTGGCCACCTCCCTGGTCGCCGCCGAGCTGCGCCTGTACACCGAGGACTATCGGCCGTTCAGCTACCTCGAGGACGGCCAGCCGAGCGGCATGGCGGTGGCGGTGGTCGAGGAACTGATCCGCCGCACCGGCGAGTCGGCGCGCATCGAAGTGGTGCCCTGGACGCGCGGTTACCACCAGGTTCGCCGGCTACCCGATACGGCGCTGTTCTCCACCGTGCGCACGGCGCAGCGCGAGGCGCTGTTCCACTGGGTCGGCCCCATCGCCCGCGGCCATACGCGCTTCTACAGCCGCAAGGCGGACGGCCTGCACGTCGCCGACCTGGACGGCGTGCGCCGTCTCGGTCCCCTGGCCGTGCCCAAGCAGTGGTACTCCTACGAGCTGCTGACCGAGCTGGGCCTGGACAACCTTTACGGCGTGCCGACGCCGCAGGACATGCTGCGCATGTTCCGCCACGGCCGGGTCAAGCTGCTGCTCGCCAACAGCCTGACCCTCGACGGCATGCTGGCCGAACAGGGCATGCAGGCCGAGCAGCTGCAGGCGCAGTTCGACCTGATGCCCAACGATTCCTACATCGCCTTCTCCCGCCAGACCGATGCGCGGCGCGTGGAGCGCTGGCAGCAGGCGCTGCTGGAGATGCGCCGCGACGGCAGCCTGGAACGCATCTACCGGCACTGGTTGCCCTGGGTCGATGCCGAGACCTTGGCCGAGCTGCTGCGCGACGACTGAGCGCGCGGCACGCCTCCTGCCGCAGCGCGCCGAGTGACGCCGCTCGGCCAGCGGTGGCGCATGTCGGTGTCCTGCGCCCCGGTTCGTCGCGTCTATCCGGGTAACCCTACAGCCGATCCGCGATTCACCTGACTGGAATACGCACCATGCCCATCCTGCAACGCGCCTCCCACCACCAACTGCGCAGCGCCTTTCGCGCGCTGCTGGCCTCCGACCGCTGCTACCACACCGCCTCGGTGTTCGACCCGATGTCCGCGCGGATCGCCGCCGACCTGGATTTCGAGGTCGGCATCCTCGGCGGCTCGGTGGCCTCGCTGCAGGTGCTGGGGGCGCCGGACTTCGCCCTGATCAGCCTGAGCGAATTCGTCGAGCAGGCCACGCGCATCGGCCGGGTCGCGCGCCTGCCGGTGATCGCCGACGCCGACCATGGCTACGGCAACGCGCTCAACGTGATGCGCACGGTGGTCGAACTGGAGCGTGCCGGGGTGGCCGCGCTGACCATCGAGGACACCCTGCTGCCGGCGCAGTTCGGCCGCAAGTCCACCGACCTCATCTCGGTCGAGGAGGGCGTCGGCAAGATCCGTGCGGCGCTGGAGGCGCGCATCGATCCGGAGCTGGCGATCATCGCCCGCAGCCACGCCGGGGTGCTCGAGGTCGACGAGGTGATCCGCCGCACCCGCGCCTACCAGGCTGCCGGCGCCGACGCCATCTGCCTGGTCGGGGTCAAGGATTTCGCCCATCTGGAGCAGATCGCCGGCGGCCTTGGCGTGCCGCTGATGCTGGTCACCTACGGCAACCCGCAGCTGCGCGACAACGCCCGCCTGGCGCGGCTCGGCGTGCGCATCCTGGTCAACGGCCACGGCGCCTACTTCGCCGCGATCAAGGCCACCTACGACTGCCTGCGCGAGCAGCGCGGCATCGAGCCGGGCGATCTCAACGCCACCGAGCTGACCCACAAGTACAGCCTGCCCGAGGACTATATCGTCTGGGCCCGTGAGTTTATGGAAGTCAAGGAGTGACGACGGGCTGCTCTTGAACTTCGCCCGCCGTGGGCGCATATCTGTCTGGCGGGGGCGAGGAGACAGACGATGGCAGGCGGTTGGGCGAGCGACACGGCGGTACAGGAGCAGATCGACAGCAGCATCGAGGACGCCGTGGCGCGCGCTCGCAGCCAGCTGCCGAAAGGCGAGAGCCTGCGCCACTGCGAGGAATGCGGCTCGGCGATTCCCGAGGCGCGCCGCCAGGCCATTCCCGGCGTACGCCTGTGCGTGGCCTGCCAGGCCGAGCACGACCGCGAGCAGGCCGCTTTCAGCGGCTACAACAGGCGCGGCAGCAAGGACAGTCAGCTGCGCTGATCAGGGCGTGACGGAGTAGCCGCGCCCGCTCATGCAATTGATATAGGCCTGCTGCGCGTTGTCGCCGGCGCTGTCGTTGCGACGGTTTTCGCGCCGCTCCTGGCGCTGCCTGGAGCCTCCCACGGCCATACCGACGGCCGCCGCGTCGCGCGCCTGATTCTGCCGGTACTCCTGCTTGATATCGTCGTCCACCCGGTCGTAGACCTCGTCGTGGCGATTGCCGCGAATCTGCGCCGCCGTGGCACCCACCGCGGCACCCTTGGCCGCGCCGCGCAGGCGCTCGCCACCGACGCCGTCGTTGTCGCTCTGCGTTTGGCTGCCGCCGGCCTGGGCCTGGCAGCTGGCGATATCGGCTTGAATCTGCTCCGGGCTTTGCCCCTGCAGGGGCGTCAGTGTTTCCGCCTGGGCGAGGGGCAGGCTGAGCAGCAACAGGCCGCCGAGTAGGCGGCAAGACGGCGAGGGCGGGCGCATGAGGTCGATCTCCCATCGGAGGGATGGATTTTCACTATAGTCCCGCCATGGACGGCCGCCGGCGCCCGCTCGGGTTTGCCGACGGGCGTTCGATGGACGGTCTGGGCTGAGGCGTGGTGCCCCTGGGCAAAGCGGCAAATGCTCGCTAGAGTTGATAGCCTGCTAACTATTCGTTTGGTTTGTTTCGTGCCGACTTCCCATCGCCCGGGCCTGGGCATCCTGCTGATCCTCGCCGCCGGCCTGTTGCTGGCCAGCCACGACGCCCTGTCGAAATCCCTGACCCAGCTCTACCCGGTGCTGCTGGTGGTGTGGGCGCGCTACCTGGCGCAGACCCTGTTGATGGCGGTGCTGTTCGCCCCGCGCCTGGGCTGGGACCTGGTGCGCACCCGGCGACCCTGGCTGCAACTGACGCGCGGCCTGAGCCTGGTGGCGATCAGCCTGCTGTTCTTCAGCGCACTGCGCTACATCCCGCTGGGCGAGGCGACGGCGGTGATCTTCCTGGCGCCGTTGGTGGTGATCCTGCTATCGGCATTCGTGCTCAAGGAGCAGATCGGCGCCGGGATATGGCTGGCAGTGGGCTGCGGTCTGCTCGGCGTGCTGATCATCGTGCGCCCTGGCGGCGCGCTGTTCACCCCGGCGATCCTGCTGCCGTTCGCGGCGGCGCTGTGCTTTGGCCTCTACCAGCTGCTCACCCGGCGCCTGAGCGCCACCGACCATCCGGCCACCAGCAACTTTCTCACCAGCCTGCTCGGCGCGCTGCTGATGAGCCTGGCGCTGCCCTGGGTCTGGCAACTGCCGGAGTTCTCCCACGGCCTGCTGATGGCGGCGCTCGGCGCCCTGGCGATGACCGGGCACATGCTGCTGACCCACGCCTACCGTTTCGCCAGCGCGGCCAGCCTGGCGCCCTTCACCTACGGCCAGATCGTCATCGCCACCCTGCTGGGCATGCTCTTCTTCGCCCACACCCCGGACGCCGGCGGCATCGTCGGCATGGCCATCATCATCCTCAGCGGCCTGT
Organism: Pseudomonas sp. PL-6; assembly: GCF_054110165.1. NCBI lineage: Bacteria > Pseudomonadati > Pseudomonadota > Gammaproteobacteria > Pseudomonadales > Pseudomonadaceae > Pseudomonas > Pseudomonas sp. PL-6. The sequence goes on from NZ_CM134189.1 coordinate 836,862, forward strand.
GCCTGGCCTGGAGCCAGCGGCGGACGGGCTAGATGCGCTTGTGGCGCATTCGGCGGGTCGAGGCGCTTGCACCCAAGCCCAACGGGGGCAGGACTGTCGGTCGCTTCAGTATCCGGTAGGTTGGGTTGAGGAGCTTGCGACGAAGCCCAACGGGGGTTGAGACCGTCGGGCGGAGCACTGGGTGCTCCCTGTTGGGCTTCGCTGCGCTCAGCGCCAACCTACGCACCAACCAACCTCGGCGCCAATCTGTGTCCGGCGGCATGCGGCGCTTTTTGCAGTTCAGGTGCCGCCTCCGGCCCAGTCGACGGGTAACAGGCCTTGGGCGATATGCCGGTGAATGGAGGAGAACGGCCATTCTGCGGGGCATCGGGCGTGACCGTGCTTGACCGGATTGAAGTGGATGTAATCGATATGCCGTTGCAGGTCGTCTGCATCGCGGATGCAGTGTTCCCAGTAACGTCGCTGCCAGATGCCGCGTTCGCGTTTGAGGTGACGCGACAGGGAAACAGGCTCGCAGTCGTCGAGGGCACGGGAGAAGCCGGATTTGATCAGGGCCCACCGGGTCGGGTAAGCGCAGTCCCCCTGCGGCAGTTGCCAGATGCAGTGCAGGTGCTCCGGAAGTACCACGATGGCCGGGATGCGAAAGGGATGGCGCTGATGCACCGCGCGGAATGCCGCACGCAGGGCGTCGATATGACGGGTTAGCAGGTCTTGCGAGCGATCGGCCAGCGTGACCGTGAAGAAGTAGGTGCCGCCCGCCACCCGGGCGCGTCGATAACGCATGTTCACCGTCCTTGGTGTGGTTGTCGTTCGCGTCAGTGTAGTTGCGTTGTCGAGGTTGGGGGGTATCCGGTAGGTTGGGTTGAGGAGCTTGCGACGAAACCCAACGGGGGGGTGAGACCGTCGGGCGGAGCACTGCGTGCTCCCTGTTGGGCTTCGCTGCGCTCAGCGCCAACCTACCTCAGCGCCAACCTACGTTCAGCACCAGCCACCTCAGTGCCAACCTACATGCCTGCCGAGTCCAGCCTGGCTCCCGCTTTAGAACAGGAAATAGCGCTGCGCCATCGGCAGCACCTCGGCCGGCTCGCACCAGAGCAGTTGGCCGTCGGCCTTGACCTGGTAGTTCTGCGGGTCGACCTCGATGTTCGGCAGGTAGCCGTTGTGGATCAGGTCGGTCTTCTGCACCTCGCGGCAGCCCTTGACCACGCCGATCTTCTTCTGCAGGCCGAGCTGCTGCGGCACGCCGGCGTCGAACGCGGCCTGGCTGATGAAGGTGATGCTGGTGGCATGCCGGCTACCGGCGTAGCTGGCGAACATCGGCCGGTAGTGCACCGGTTGCGGCGTGGGGATCGAGGCGTTGGCGTCGCCCATCAGGCTGGCGGCGATGGCGCCGCCCTTGAGGATCAGCGTCGGTTTCACCCCGAAGAAGGCCGGGCGCCAGAGCACCAGATCCGCCCACTTGCCCACTTCGATGGAGCCCACTTCATGGCTGATTCCGTGGGTGATCGCCGGGTTGATGGTGTATTTGGCGATATAGCGCTTGGCGCGGAAGTTGTCGTTGCCCGGCACGTCCTCCGGCAGCGGGCCGCGCTGCTGCTTCATCTTGTCGGCGGTCTGCCAGGTGCGGGTGATCACCTCGCCGACGCGGCCCATGGCCTGGCTGTCGGAGCTGATCATGGAAAAGGCGCCGAGGTCATGCAGGATATCCTCCGCCGCAATGGTTTCCCGGCGTATGCGGCTTTCGGCAAAGGCCACGTCCTCGGCGATGCTCGGGTCGAGGTGGTGGCAGACCATCAGCATGTCCAGGTGTTCGTCGATGGTGTTCTTGGTGAACGGCCGGGTCGGGTTGGTCGAGCTGGGCAGCACATTCGGGAACCCGCACGCCTTGATGATATCCGGTGCGTGGCCGCCGCCTGCACCCTCGGTGTGGTAGGTGTGGATGGTGCGGCCCTTGAACGCGCCGAGGGTGGTCTCGACGAAGCCGGACTCATTCAGCGTGTCGGTGTGGATCGCCACCTGCACGTCGTACTGATCGGCCACCGACAGGCAGTTGTCGATGGCGGCCGGGGTGGTGCCCCAGTCCTCGTGCAGCTTCAGACCAATGGCGCCGGCCTTGACCTGCTCGATCAGCGGCTCCGGCAGCGAGGCGTTGCCCTTGCCGGTGAAGCCCAGATTCATCGGGAAGGCGTCGGCGGCCTGCAGCATGCGCGCCATGTGCCAGGGGCCTGAGGTGCAGGTGGTGGCGTTGGTGCCGGTGGCAGGTCCCGTGCCGCCACCGATCATGGTGGTGACGCCGCTCATCAGCGCCTCTTCGATCTGCTGCGGGCAGATGAAGTGGATGTGGGTATCGATGCCGCCGGCGGTGAGGATCATGCCCTCGCCGGCGATCACCTCGGTGCCGGCGCCGATGGCGATGGTCACATCGGGCTGGATGTCCGGGTTGCCGGCCTTGCCGATGGCGGCGATGCGTCCGTCCTTGAGGCCGACGTCGGCTTTGACGATGCCCCAGTGGTCGATGATCAGCGCATTGGTGATCAGGGTGTCGACTACATCTTTGGCGCACAGCTGGCCCTGGCCCATGCCGTCGCGGATCACCTTGCCGCCGCCGAATTTCACTTCCTCGCCGTAGCTGGTGAAGTCCTTCTCCACTTCGATCCACAGGTCGGTGTCGGCCAGGCGCACCTTGTCGCCGACCGTGGGGCCGAACATATCGGCGTAGGCTTGTCTGCTGATCTTCATTGGTTCGTCCCGTTGGGTGCGCCGTGCGCACCATCGCTATCCGCGTTGTTTGTGGCGCGCATGGCCCAGGCGGCCCCGCGACACCCTACTCGTCAAAGGTCGCCCATTACCCGGCCGGCGAAGCCGAATACCCGGCGCGCGCCGGCCAGATCGACCAGCTCCACCTCGCGGCTCTGCCCCGGCTCGAAACGCACCGCGGTGCCCGCCGGGATATTCAGGCGCATGCCACGGGTGCTGGCGCGGTCGAACAGCAGCGCATCGTTGGTCTCGAAGAAGTGGTAGTGCGAGCCGACCTGGATGGGGCGGTCGCCGCTGTTGGCCACGGACAGGGTCAGGGTGCGGCGGCCGGCATTGAGCTCGATCTCGCCGTCGGCAATCTGGTATTGGCCGGGAATCATGGGCGGTTCACTCCAGAATCAGTTGCATAAAGGTCAGGTCCAGCCAGCGGCCGAACTTGCGGCCGACCTGGGGCATCTGCCCGGTGGTGACGAAACCCAGGCGCTGGTGCAGGCGGATCGAGGCGGCGTTTTGCGACTCGATGGCGGCGACCATGACGTGCAGGGCGGCGGCGCGGGCGCGTTCGATCAGCGCCTGCATCAGCACAGGTCCCAGGCCCTGGCCGCGCTGGTCGCTGCGCACATACACCGAGTGTTCGACGGTCTGGCGAAAGCCCTCGATGCTGCGCCAGGTGCCGTAGCTGGCATAGCCGAGCACCCCGCCGGCGGCATCGCGTGCCACCAGCACGGGAAAGCCCGCCGCCGTGCGCTCGGCCAGCCAGGCGCGGCGGTTGGCCAGGTCCACCAGGGTCTCGTTCCAGATCGCCGTGGTGTGCTGCACCGCGTCGTTGTAGATGGCCAGGATGCCGGGCAGGTCGGCCTCGCCGGCGTCATGTATCGAATAGCTCATGGCTCAGGCAATCGGCTGGTGGACGGTCACCAGCTTGGTGCCGTCGGGGAAGGTGGCCTCGATCTGGATCTCCGGGATCATCTCCGGCACGCCCTCCATCACCTGCTCGCGGCTCAGCAAGGTGGTGCCGAAGTGCATCAGCTCGGCTACGGTCTGGCCATCGCGGGCGCCTTCGAGCAGGGCGGCGGAGATATAGGCCATGGCCTCCGGGTAGTTCAGCTTGACCCCGCGGGCCAGGCGGCGCTCGGCCACCAGGCCGGCGGTGAAGATCAGCAGCTTGTCTTTTTCTCTTGGCGATAAATCCATGACGGCTCCAGTTATGGAGCGGGCAAGGCTTCGCCTTGTCCGCAGTGGTGTTTCGGTCGCTTGGTGGAAGGCGTGCGCTGTTCCACTCTTGCGTAGCTGTACCCCATTCCGTAGGAGCCGACCTGCCGGCGATGCGACGCCAATCGATCGCCGGCAAGCCGGCTCCTACATGTTCGTCGTGCTCAGGTGCTCCAGATACGCGGCGCCAGCGCCTCGCGGCCCAGCAGCGCCGGGCGCAGCAGGCGCCACAGGGCGATCAGCCAGGCGCGGGCCTTGAGTGCTTCGCTGGCCAGACAACGGGCGACCAGCAAACCGGGCAACTGGCTAAGATCGCCGCGCACGCCGTCGATCTCCAGGTCGCGGCAGTGTTCCAGCAATTCGCCGTCCACTTCGCCGCTGGCCAGCAGGGTGGCGAACACCGGCCGGCCATCCAGGCCCACGGGCGAGTCGAGCAGGCCGTCGCCGCCGCATACGCGCTGGCGCTCGTGCCACAGCAGCTGGCCGTCGCGGCGGATATCCAGGGCGGCCTGGAAATGACCGCTGGTGAAGCGCTCGGCGGCGGCGGGGCGGCCGAGGGCGACGATGTCCCAGTACAGCAGGCGGGCGTCGCCGTGCAGCTCGATCTGCGTATGCAGCTCGGCCTGGGCGCCGGCGTAGACGATGGTTTCCTGTGGCAGCCATTCCAGGGTGGCGCCGGCTTCGACGACGAGATGCAGATCCTGGCGGGCGACGCCGGCGGCGCGATACCACTTGGCGGCGCCGGGGCTGGTGAGCTGCACCCAGCTGCGCTCACCGGCATGGGCCGAGATGTCCAGGCGGTCGCCGCCGGCGATGCCGCCGGGCGGGTGGACGATGATGTGCTGGCACACCTCTGGGCCTTCGGCATACAGGTGCTTCTGCACCCTAAGTGGGCCGAGATGGCGCCTGCGCACCGGCGCGGTGCGTTCGCCGTGGCGTGCATAGGCCAGCTCCAGTTCGGCGGGCCAGCTCGGCGTGAACGGGACGGCAGGCAGGTTCATGGCAGGGTAGAGTTCCGCGCAATAGTTGACCGAGTGGGCAAGCAAGAGGCGTGCCTCGAACCAATTCGGTGCGCCTGGAACACCCTGCTGTCGGGCGCCCAAGATCTAGGGTGCGCCGCGCGCACCAGGGCTGCGGAGCATGCGAGGAGCCGCTTTAGCGAAAGCCGTCGCCGCTAAAGCGCCTCCCACGGTTGCTCAGATCGCCACCAGGCCGCGTACGCCCTCGGCCTCCATGTTCTCGCCGCGGCCCTGCTGGACGATCTCGCCACGGCTCATCACCAGGTACTGGTCGGCCAGTTCGGCGGCGAAGTCGTAGAACTGCTCCACCAGCAGGATGGCCATATCGCCACGGGCGGCGAGCTTCTTGATCACCGCGCCGATCTCCTTGATCACCGAGGGCTGGATGCCTTCGGTGGGCTCGTCGAGGATCAGCAGGCGCGGCTGGCTGGCCAGGGCGCGGCCGATGGCCAGCTGTTGCTGCTGGCCGCCGGACAGATCGCCGCCGCGACGGTGTTTCATCTCGCGCAGCACGGGAAACAGCTCGTAGATAAATTCCGGCACGGTCTTGGCCTGGCCGGCGGGGAAACGCGACAGGCCCATCAGCAGGTTCTCCTCCACCGTCAGGCGGCCGAAGATCTCGCGCCCCTGCGGCACGTAGGCGATGCCGGCGTGCACCCGCTGGTGCGGCTTGTGCGCGGTGATGACCTGGCCCTCCCACTGCACGCTGCCGTCCTTGGCCGGAATCAGGCCCATCAGGCATTTGAGCAGGGTGGTCTTGCCCACGCCGTTGCGGCCGAGCAGGCAAGTGACCTCGCCGACCTTCACGTCGAACGACAGGCCGCGGAGGATATGGCTGCCGCCGTAGTACTGATGCAATTTATCGACTTGGAGCATGACGGTGTCCTTAATTCGTTGTGTGGGAGGGGCCGGGCGGCGAACCGATTAGCCGCGACGGCTGTGCTCTTCAAAAGCTCGCGGCTAAAGCCCCTCCCACAGGCTGTGTCAGCCTGCAGGGGGAGATCGGGGCTAGCGCCCCAGATAAACCTCGATCACCCGCTCGTCGTTCTGCACCTGTTCCAGCGAGCCTTCGGCCAGCACGCTGCCCTGGTGCAGCACGGTGACGTGGTCGGCGATGGAGCCGACGAAACCCATATCGTGCTCGACCACCATCAGCGAGTGCTTGCGCGCCAGGGACTTGAACAGCTCGGCGGTGAACTCGGTCTCGGCGTCGGTCATGCCCGCCACCGGTTCGTCGAGCAGCAGAAGGTGCGGCTCCTGCATCAGCAGCATGCCGATCTCGAGGAACTGCTTCTGCCCGTGGGAGAGCAGGCCGGCCGGGCGGTGGCGCGAGCCGTCCAGGCGGATGGTGGCGAGCACCTCGTCGATGCGGTCCTTCTGCTCGCCGGACAGGCGCGCGCGCAGGCTGGCCCACACCGACTTGTTGGTCTTCTGCGCCAGCTCCAGGTTCTCGAACACGCTCAGCGCCTCGAACACCGTCGGCTTCTGGAACTTGCGACCGATGCCGGCCTGGGCGATCTGCACCTCGCTCATGGCGGTCAGGTCGTACTGCTCGCCGAAGTAGGCGACGCCGTTGTCCGGGCGGGTCTTGCCGGTGATCACGTCCATCATGGTGGTCTTGCCGGCGCCGTTGGGGCCGATGATGCAGCGCAGCTCGCCGACGCCGATGTACAGGCTCAGGTCGGTCAAGGCCTTGAAGCCGTCGAAGCTGACGTTGATCGCTTCCAGGGTGAGGATGGTGCCGTGGCGCACGTTGACGCCCTTGCCGACGTTCTTGCCGGTATCCAGCGCCAGGCCGGTGGGGTCGAAGGCCGCTTCGAGCATGGCCTCGGGGACGGGGGCGGCTCTCATTGTTCTTTCTCCTTGCGCAGCAAACCGACTACGCCCTTGGGCAGGAACAGGGTGACGACGATAAACAGCGCGCCCAGGGCGAACAGCCAGTACTCGGGGAAGGCCACGGTGAACCAGCTCTTCATGCCGTTGACCAGGCCGGCGCCGAGCAGCGGGCCGATCAGGGTGCCGCGCCCGCCCAGGGCGACCCAGACGGCGGCTTCGATGGACTGGGTCGGCGCCATCTCGCTGGGGTTGATGATGCCCACCTGTGGCACGTACAGCGCCCCGGCCAGCCCGCAGAGCACGGCGGAAAGCACCCAGATAAACAGCTTGTAGCCGCGCGGATCGTAGCCGCAGAACATCAGGCGGTTCTCGGCGTCGCGCAGGGCGGTGAGCACCCGACCGAACTTGCTGCGCGCCAGGCGAAAGCCCAGGTACAGGCTGGCCACCAGCAGCAAAACTGTGGCGAAGAACAGCGCCGCCCGCGTGCCGGCGGCGGTGATATCGAAGCCGAGGATGCGGGTGAAACCGGTAAAGCCGTTGTTGCCGCCGAAGCCGGTCTCGTTACGGAAGAACAACAGCATGCCGGCGAAGGTCAGCGCCTGGGTCATGATCGAGAAGTACACGCCCTTGATCCGCGAGCGGAAGGCGAAGAAGCCGAACACCAGGGCCAGCAGGCCCGGCGCCAGCACCACCAGGCACAGCGCCCAGAGAAAACTCGAGGTGCCGTACCAGTACCAGGGCAGCTCCGTCCAGGCCAGAAAGCTCATAAAGGCCGGCAGGCCATCGCCCGCCGCTTCGCGCATCAGGTACATGCCCATGGCGTAGCCGCCGAGGGCGAAGAACAGGCCGTGGCCCAGTGACAGCATGCCGGCGTAGCCCCAGACCAGGTCCAGGGCCAATGCGACTATGGCGTAGCAGAGAATCTTGCCCACCAGGGTCAGGCTGTAGGCCGAGACGTGCAGGGCGTGGTCGGCCGGCAGCAGGTGCAGCAGCGGCATGGCCACGAGGATCGCCAGCACCAGCAAGCCGATGGCCAGCGACACCTGCGGGCCGAGCCTGGCCGTGGCGCGGGCGAGAAGGGTTTGATTGAGTGCTTGAGTCATCAGTCGATCACCCTTCCCTTGAGAGCGAAGAGCCCCTGCGGGCGTTTCTGGATAAACAGGATGATCAGCGCGAGGATGAGGATCTTGCCCAGCACGGCGCCGATCTGCGGTTCGAGGAACTTGTTCAGCACGCCCAGGCCGAAGGCGGCGGTGACGCTACCGGCCAACTGGCCGACACCGCCGAGCACCACCACCAGGAAGGAGTCGATGATGTAGCTCTGGCCGAGGTCGGGCCCGACGTTGCCGATCTGGCTCAGGGCTACGCCGCCGAGGCCGGCGATGCCCGAGCCGAGGCCGAAGGCGAGCATGTCGACGCGGCCGGTCGGCACGCCGCAGCAGGCGGCCATATTGCGGTTCTGGGTGACGGCACGGACGTTGAGGCCGAGGCGGGTCTTGTTCAGCAACAGCCAGGTCAGCAGTACGACGAACAGGGCGAAGCCGATGATCACGATGCGGTTGTACGGCAGCACCAGGTTGGGCAGCACCTGCACGCCGCCGGACAGCCAGTAGGGGTTGGCCACCTCGACGTTCTGCGCGCCGAAGGTGACGCGCACCAGCTGGATCAGGATCAGGCTGATGCCCCAGGTGGCCAGCAGGGTTTCCAGCGGGCGGCCGTAGAGATGGCGGATAACCGTGCGCTCCAGGGCCATGCCGATGGCCGCGGTGACCAGGAAGGCGATGGGCAGGGCGAGCAGTGGATAGAGGGCGAGGTAACCGGGAGCGAGCTTCTGGAAGGCCAGCTGCACCACATAGGTGGTGTAGGCGCCGAGCATCAGCATCTCGCCGTGGGCCATATTGATCACCCCGAGCAGGCCGAAGGTGATCGCCAGGCCGAGGGCGGCCAACAGCAGGATCGAACCCAGCGACAGGCCGCTGAAGGCCTGGCCGAGCAGTTCGCCGATCAGCAGCTTGTTCTTCACCTGGGCCAGGCTGGTTTCGGCGGCGGCGCGCACCTGGGGGTCGCTTTCTGCGCCGTCCAGCAGGGCTTCAAGGCGGGTGCGCGCCAGCGGGTCGCCGGTCTGGCCGAGGCGTTCCACGGCGGCCAGGCGTACGGCCGGATCCTCGGCTGCCAGTTGCAGGTTGGCCAGGGCCAGGGTCAGGGCGTCGCGCACGGCCTCGTCGGCCTCGATGCTCAGGCGGCTTTCCAGCAGCGGCAGCAGGGCCGGTGGGGTATTGCGTTGCAGCTGTTGGGCGGCCTCGAGGCGGACGGCGGCATCCTTGTCGAGCAACCGATGGCTGGCCAGGGCGCTGGCGATCAGCCCGCGCAGGCGGTTGTTGAGGCGCAGTTTGCGCGGCGTGCCGTTGGGCTGCGCTTGGCCGTCTGCGGCCTGCCAGCTGTCGGCCAGCTGGATAAAGGCGCGCTTGTCGGCGTCGCCGGCGACGCGGCCCTGTTGCAGTGCCTGCAGCAGCGGCTGGCGTTCAGGCATGGGCGCGGCGGTCCAGGCCTGTAGCAGCTTGGCCTGCTTGGCCGGGTTGGCGGCGACGAAGGCGTCGGCCTCGTTGGCGCTGGCAACCAGGGGCAGCAGCAACATTAGGCCGAGCAGAATTCGGGTAAGGGCAGAGGGCATAAGGGGATCCTTGGCGTGGCCCGGATGCAATCCGGGGCGAGCTTCCCGGATTGCATCCGGGCTACGGCGACCCTCTCCCTGCGCGGGCCGCCCCTGCCCCTCTCCCGCAAGCGGGAGAGGGGAGGCAAGCGGCAGCGCAAGCGTTCAACGGCTTCGGCTGCCGGGGCGCCGGGGAGAGGGGCTTTTGCCTTAGTTCGACTTCACCGCGTAATCCGGCTTCTTGTCGTTACCCTCGATATAGGGGCTCCACGGCTGGGCGCGGATCGGGCTGTCGGTTTCCCAGACCACCGAGAACTGCCCGTCCTCCTGGATCTCGCCGATCATCACCGGCTTGTGCAGGTGATGGTTGCTCTTGTCCATGGTCAGGGTGTAGCCGGAGGGCGCCTCGAAGGTCTGGCCGTAAAGGGCCTCGCGCACCTTGTCCACCTCGGTGGTGCCGGCTTTCTCCACGGCCTGGGCCCACATATGGATGCCGACATAGGTGGCTTCCATCGGGTCGTTGGTCACCGCCTTGTCGGCGCCCGGCAGGTTCTTGGCCTTGGCATAGGCCTTCCACTTGGCGACGAAGGCGTCGTTGACCGGATTTTCCACCGACTGGAAGTAGTTCCAGGCGGCCAGGTGGCCGACCAGCGGCTTGGTGTCGATGCCGCGCAGTTCTTCCTCGCCCACCGAGAAGGCCACCACCGGCACGTCGGTGGCTTCCAGGCCCTGGTTGGCCAGTTCCTTGTAGAAGGGCACGTTGGAGTCGCCGTTGACGGTGGAGATCACCGCGGTCTTGCCGCCGGCGGAGAACTTCTTGATGTTGGCGACGATGGTTTGATAGTCGCTGTGGCCGAAGGGGGTGTAGACCTCTTCGATATCCTTCTCGTCGACGCGCTTGCTGATCAGGAAGGCGCGCAGGATCTTGTTGGTGGTGCGCGGGTAGACGTAGTCGGTGCCGAGCAGGAAGAAGCGCTTGGCGGCGCCGCCGTCCTCGCTCATCAGGTACTCGACCGCCGGGATGGCCTGCTGGTTTGGCGCCGCGCCGGTGTAGAACACGTTGGGCGACAGCTCTTCGCCTTCGTACTGCACCGGGTAGAACAGCAGGCCGTTGAGTTCTTCATAGACCGGCAGCACGGATTTTCGCGACACGCTGGTCCAGCAGCCGAAGGTCACCGCGACCTTGTCCTGGGTCAGCAGCTGGCGGCCACGCTCGGCGAACAGCGGCCAGTTCGACGCCGGGTCGACCACCACCGGCTCGAGCTGCTTGCCGAGCACGCCGCCCTTGGCGTTGATCTCGTCGATGGTCATCAGCGCCATGTCTTTCAGCGAGGTTTCGGAGATCGCCATGGTGCCGGACAACGAATGCAGGATGCCGACCTTGATGGTCTCGGCGGCCTGCACGGTCCAGGTCATGCCCATGGCGGCGATGGAAGCGGAAAGGGTGAAGGCCTTGATCAGGCTGCGACGTTGCATGGTGCGATCTCCATTCACGGATGTGAGTAAGTGGACGGCGTTGTTATTGGTCATGCAGTGAAGGTCATGGCCCGGTTATTCCGGCAGTGGCTGCACGCCTTGGCGAGCGCCGTACAGCCTGTGCAAGGTGATGCTGTGCACCTCCGCCTGGCTGACCTCTATATGGCTCTTGAGCAAATGCTGTGCCTCTTCTGAGCGACGAGTCAGGATCGCTTGGAGAATTTCCCCGTGTTCGGCGTAGGTCAGCTCGATGCGCTGCGCCTGGGTGAAATCCAGGCGCCTTAGAATGCGGATCTTCTCGCTGACGTCGCGGTGCACACGGGCCATCTCGCGATTGCCGGCGGCCTCCAGCAATTGGCAATGGAAGGCCTCGTCGAGGCGTGAAACGGCGGCGCCGTCCTGCAATTGCGCCTCTTTACGCACCAACCAGGTGCACTCGAGCGCCTTCAGTGCAGCAGGCTGTTCGTCGCTGGGTCGCTGGCACAGCCGGCGTACGGCTTCGAGTTCGAGGACGACGCGCAGCTCGTAGAGTTCGTCGAAGTGGGCGAAGTCCAGTGGGCGTACCTGCCAGCCGCTGCGAAAGTGCACCTCGAGAAAACCCTCGCGTTGCAGGCGATGCAGGGCCTGGCGCACCGGCGTACGGCTGGCGGCGACGCGCTCGGCCACCTCGCCCTCGGAGAAGCGCTCGCCGGGCATCAGGCGGAACTCGAAGATGTCGTCCTTGAGCTGGGCGTAGATGCGTTCGGCCAGACTCTGTGGGCGTGAAACGGCGCGCGGCATGCGTGTGCTCAGGCCCGGGTGCTGGCGATAAAGGCGCGCCAGCCAGCGAAGCTGGTGATATCGCGCGCGCCATCCAGCGCGTAGGGCTCGCAGATGAAGCCCTTGACCCAGCGGCCGTCGGCCAGCTGCAGGTTGCCGATGCCCAGCGGTGGCGGGATTTCGGCGACGAATTCGCCGAAGCGCGCCTGCGGCACGTCCCACAGCTCGACGATGATCTCGGCGCCGTCCTCGGCGACCCGTGCCAGGCCCGGTTTGGGCGGCACGCTGCCGGGCAGGGCATACAGGCGGTAATGCGCGGCACTGGTGGTCTGCTCCACCAGCACGGCATCGCGGCTGGTGAGCTGGAAGTTCAGCGGCATGCCGGTCAGGTGCGCGCCGACCACGGCGACGCGGATGCTGCCAGGTGCGGGTTTGTCGCTCGACGCTTGCACCGGCAGCGGCTTGCCGGTAGCGCCCAGCGGCAGTTTGAGTGCCTGCTGCCAGCGCCGGCCGAGGGCCGCCAGGGCCTGGTCACGCCAGGCCGGGGCGAGCAGGGTGATGCCGGCCGGCAGACCGTCCTCGCGAAAACCGGCGGGTACGGCCAGGGCAGACAGGTCGGCGAGATTGGTGAAGTTGGTGTAGGTGCCGAACTGGCTGTTGAACAGCACGGGTTCTGCTTCCATCTCGGCCAGCGTGCGAATGGTCGGCGAGGTGGGCACTACCAGAGCATCGAAGCCGCCCAGGGCATCGTTGATGCGGCGGCTCAGCTCGGCGCGGACATATTCGGCCTTGTAGGCGTCGCAGGCGCTGTACTTGTGACCATTGGCGACGATGCCGCGCACCACCGGATTGATATGTTCGGGGTTCACGCCTTCCACCGCGACGGTGCGCTCGGCGACCCAGGAGCCCTGGTAGAGCTGCTCGGCCAGCTGGCGGAAGGGGGCGAAATCGATCTCCACCAGCTCGGCGCCCAGTTCGCGCAGCTTGCCCAGCGCAGTTTCGTAGACGGCCTGGTTCTGCACGTCGCCGAAGAATTCCGGGTTGGCCGGCACCGCCAGGCGCGGCTGGGTCGGCATGCCGACCTTGGCGCTGTGTGGGTTGTTGCGGCTGTAGGGATCGGCGGCGTCGTAGCCACCGGCGATAGTGGCCACGGCCAGGGCGTCGGCCACGGTCAGGGCGAACACCGAGATGCAGTCCAGGGTCTTGCAGGCCGGCACCAGACCGGTATTCGGCAGCCAGCCCTTGGTCGGCTTGAGTCCGACGATATTGTTGAAGCCGGCCGGCACGCGGCCGGAGCCGGCAGTGTCGGTGCCCAGCGCGAAGGGCACCAGGCCACGGGCGACCACGCTGGCCGAGCCGGAGCTGGAACCGCCGCTGACGTAAGCCGGGTTGAAGCTGTTGGGCACCGCGCCATGGGGCGAGCGGGTGCCGACCAGGCCGGTGGCGAACTGATCGAGGTTGGTCTTGCCGATGACGATGGCGCCAGCGGCGCGCAGGCGGGCGACCACTGTGGCATCGGCCTCGGCGCGGTAGGCGAACTCGGGGCAGGCGGCGGTGGTGGGCCAGCCGGCGGCGTCGATATTGTCCTTGATGGCGAAGGGCACACCGTACAACGGCAGCTTCCCGATATCGCCGTCGGCGGCTTGCAGTGCGGCTGCCAGGGCCACTAGTTGATCGTCGAGCTGAGCTTCGCTGGCCAGGGCGATCCAGGCGCTGTCATCGGTGCGCAGTTCCAGGCGCAGGGCGTGCAGCAGTTCGGCAGGGGATTGGCCGTCGCGGTAGGTCTGTTGCCAGTCGGTGAGGGTGAAGGCGAGCGGAGCGTTGGACATGCGCTGAGATCCCATCTTGTATCCAAGTTGGAGTCAGCAGAGCAATGAGGGTGCCAGTTCTTATAAAGTCTTTTATTTCATATGGTTAGGTTATTTTTCGCGCTGCGAACGGGGCGCTGTCGAGGAGAGGTGCACCTTGGTGGGGCCGCGCTGCAAGCGGATGGTGCAGGGAACGGCTGGTGCGCACAGCGCACCTACAGGGTCGTAGGGCCTGCAGGCTTTCGGTAGGTAGGGGGCGCCGTGCGCACCGAGGGTTCGAAGCTCGCCGTCTCAGGGCACCAGGTAATTCTTCACCCCGGTAAAGATGATCTGCGCGGCCAGGGCACAGACGAACAGGCCCATCAGACGGCTGACGATCTGCAGGCCCTGGTCGCCGAGCAGGCGCTCGAACTGGTTGGACAGATAGAGCACCACGCCGACGGTGAGGCTGGCGAGGAAGATCGCCGCCACCGCCACCAGCTTGTCGTCCCAGTGCGGCTGGCTGGCGCCCATCAGCAGCAGGGCGCCGATGGTGCCGGGGCCGACGGTGATGGGAATGGTCAGCGGCACTATGGTGACGTCCTGCTGCACGTTGTCGCTCTGCACCGCCGGCTTGCCCTGGGCCATGCCCAGCGCGGAGATGAACAGCACGCTGCCCGCACCGATGCGGAAGGCGTCGATGGTGATGCCGAACAGGGTGAAGATGTGCTTGCCGAACAGGTACAGCAGCACGCTGGCGATCAGCGTGGCCAGCGCCACCTTCCAGGCCAGGCGCTTGCGCTCCTTGAGGGTGTAGCCGCGGCTCAGGCCGATAAAGCACGACAGCACGAAGAAGGGGCTGTAGAGCACCAGCATCTTCAGGTACAGGCTGAACAACTCGGAGGCCATGGCGGCAGGCTCGCAGAAAACTGGGGGTAAAGGAGACGATCAGTGTGGCAGCGCGTCACGCTGGCGGCGCAGTTCGCGCTCGGCGATCCAGTGCTCGATCAGCTCGCGCAATTGCGACAGTTCCACAGGCTTGGACATGTGGCCGTCCATGCCCACGGCGCGCGCGCGTTCCTTGTGTTCGCTCAGGATATGCGCGGTGAGCGCCACCACCGGCGTGCGTGGACGATGTTCGGCGGCCTCCCAGGCGCGCAGCTGTTCGGTGGCGGAGAAACCGTCGAGCACCGGCATCTCGCAGTCCATCAGCACCAGGTCGTAGTGCTGCGCCTTCATCGCGCTGAGGGCTTCCTCGCCGTTGCTGGCGGTGTCCGGCTGCAGGTTGAGCTTGCCGAGCATGCCGCGGATCACCTTGGTGGAAATGCTGTTGTCCTCGGCCACCAGGATGCGGAAGTCGCCGGGCACCTCCAGCGGCGCGCTCACCGGGGTCGGTGCGGCCTGCACCTGGTTGTCGTTGGGGCGCTGGACCAGCTCGTCGGCCAGGGTGGTCTTCAGCGTGTAGCCGGCCACCGGCTTGGCCAGGATGCGCTTGATCCCGGCGTTGCGCGCGATCACCTTGCTCGGCGCGTTGCTGATGCCGGTGAGCATGATGATCAGGATGTCGTGGTTGAGGCTGGGGTCTTCCTTGATCTTGGCCGCCAGCTGCATGCCGGTCATGCCGGGCATGTCCTGGTCGAGCAGCACCGCGTCGAAGTATTCGCGCATATGCGCCTTGGTGCGCAGCAGAGCCAGGGCTTCCTTACCCGAGGGCACGGCGCTGACCTGCAGGCCCCAGGCGTTGCACTGCTGCACCAGGACCTTGCGGCAGGTGTCGTTGTCGTCCACCACCAGCAGGCGCGCACCCTGCAGCGGGCTGTCCAGATCGGCTTCGGGCTGTTGCAGGCGGGCGGCGTCCAGCGGCAGGGTCAGCCACAGGGTCGAGCCCTGGTTGCCGCTGCCCTGGATGCCGAACTCGCCGCCCATCAGGCGCACCAGCTGACGGGCGATGATCAGGCCCAGGCGCCCGCCGAGGCGGGTGGCGGCGAGGAAGTCCTTGCTGTGCAGCTCGGCGTTGAGCAGGGCGTCGCGCTCCTCGGCCAGCAGCGGGCGGCCGCTGTCCTGCACGGCGATGCGCAGGCGGTGCTGGTCATCGCTGCTGTCCAGCGCCGCCACCAGCAGGATCTCGCCTTCGTCGGTCTGCTTGAAGGCATTGTCGAGCAGGCTGAGCAGGGCCTGGCGCAGACGCGTGGGGTCGCCGCTGATCACCCGCGGCACCTGCGGCTGGATGAAACTGATCAGCTCCACCCGCTGCTGCTCGGCCTTGGCACGGAAGATATCCAGGCAGTCCTCGATCAGCGCGCCGAGGTCGAACTGCACGTCGTCCAGCTCGATCTGCCCGGATTCCAGCTTGGAAATGTCGAGAATCTCGTTGATCAGGGTGAGCAGCTCGTTGCCCGAGCTGTGGATGGTCTGCACATAGTCACGCTGCTTGGCCGACAGCGGCGTGCCCAGCAACAACTCGGTCATGCCCAGCACGCCGTTCATTGGCGTGCGGATCTCGTGGCTGATCTTGGCCAGGAACTCGGCCTTGGCCCGCAGTTCGGCGCTGCTGGCGGCCAGCGCGGTGCGCTCCTGCAGGGTGTCGAGTTGGATCTGCCGCTGACGTTCGGTCAGTGACACGCTGAGGATCAGCCCGGCCAGGGTGGCGACGCTGAACACGCCGAGCACCAGCCAGCCGGGGTTGAGCTGGTCGTAACCCAGCAGTACCGGAATGAAGAAACCGAAGCCCAGGTTGAACACCAGCATGCCCAAGGCGATCAGCCGCGCCGGCTGGTAACCGGCGCGCCAGTGCAGGCTGCCGACCAGCAGCAGGTTGAGGGTGCTCAGCGCCACCAGCAGGTAGACCAGCGAGCTGTACCAGAACAGCCCGGTGATGCTGACGCACAGGGCGTAGGCCAGCAGCAGCAAGGCGTTGCCCTGCAGCAGGCGGTTGAGCAGGCTGGCCTGTACCGGCGTGCCGCGGACGAAACTGAGGGCGAAGGCCAGGCCGCTGAAGGCGGCGAACAGCGCCGAGAGGTCGGCGATCAGCGACTGGTTGTGGCTCAGGCTCGGCAGCCACTGGGCGAAGACGCCGAGGTTGGCCGAGGAGCATACCGCCAGGCCGATGTTCACCCCGGCCAGCCACAGGCTGCTGGCGCTGCGGCTGTAGAGGAAGCGGATGAGGTTGTACAGGGTCAGCAGCAGCAGCGCGCCGAACAGCGCGCCGAACAGGTAGGCGGGCTTTTCCAGGCTGACCAGCTCGGCCTGGTCCATCACCTTGAACCAGGTCATCAGCGGGTGGTTGGAGGTCAGCCGTACGTAGGCGACGCGAGGCTGGCCGTCGTTGGGCAGCGGCATCAGGTAGAAGCGCGAGGGCAGCGGGCGTGAGTCCAGCGGCATGGCCTCGCCGGTGTGCAGATTCTGCTCCAGCTGGCCGTCTTTCAGCAGGTAGTAATCGAGGAACTGCACCCGTGGCGAGAATACCCAGAGCCAGGTGGGCTGGTTCTGTGGCGGCAACTCGGCGCGCAGCCAGACGGCATGCTGGCTGGGCGGGAAGGTGAAGGATTGTTTACTGAGCGGCTTGAACTGCTGGCGCTGGGCGCGCACTTCTTCCAGGCCCAGGCGGGCGCTGGCGTCGATCAGGTAGGACCAGCTCTGAGGGCTTGTGGTCGGAACGGTGCCGGCGCTGGCTGTCAGGTTGAGGCCGAGCAGCAGCAAGCAGGCGAGTAATCCGATGGCAATCCTGAGCCGGTGCACGGGCAAATCCCTTCTAAATGAGTGGCCGGATTATAGCCAAGCATTTGTCCGGGAGAATATGGCGTAGGTGGGCATTTTTGTGCTCAGCACATCCATGTGCTTCACCCCTTCGGGGCTTGCGCGCAAAAACGCTCCCGGCGTTTTTGTGGCCTGCCATCCCTGGCAGCCACCCTGCGGGCCGTCGCCAGCGACGTCAAAAAACGCTCCAGACGTTTTTTTGTGACCTGCCGTCCCTGGCAGCCGCGGGCCTGCGGCATATGCCCTGGCGGCGATCAGCCTTCGCCGCGCTCGCGGGCGATGGCGCGGTAGCCGATGTCGTGGCGGTGGAACATGCCGTTCCAGCGGATCTTCTCGGCCAGGCGGTAGGCCTGCTGCTGGGCATCGGCGACGCTGGCGCCGATGGCGGTGGCGCACAGTACGCGACCGCCGGCGGTGACGATCTGGCCATCCTTCAGCGCGGTACCGGCGTGGAACACCTTGCCGTCGAGCTTGGCGGCCTCGTCCAGACCCTCGATCACCTCGCCCTTGGCGTAGTCGCCGGGGTAGCCGCCGGCGGCCAGCACCACACCCACGGTGGGGCGCGGATCCCAGGTCGCCTCGACCTTGTCCAGCGCCTTGGCCAGTGCGGCCTCGACCAGCAGCACCAGGGAGCTTTCCAGGCGGCACATGATCGGCTGGGTTTCCGGGTCGCCGAAGCGGCAGTTGAACTCGATGACCTTCGGCGCGCCGGCCTTGTCGATCATCAGCCCGGCGTAGAGGAAGCCGGTGTAAACGTTGCCTTCGCTGGCCATGCCGCGCACGGTGGGGTAGATCACCTCGTCCATCACCCGCTGGTGCACCTCAGCGGTGACCACCGGCGCCGGCGAGTAGGCGCCCATGCCGCCGGTGTTGGGACCGCTGTCGCCGTCGCCGACGCGCTTGTGGTCCTGGCTGGTGGCCATCGGCAGCACGTGCTCGCCGTCGACCATGACGATAAAGGAAGCTTCTTCGCCGTCGAGGAACTCTTCGATCACCACCCGCGAACCGGCGTCGCCGAAGGCATTGCCGGCGAGCATGTCGCGCACGGCGGCCTCGGCCTCTTCGAGGGTCATGGCGACTATCACGCCCTTGCCCGCGGCCAGGCCGTCGGCCTTGATCACGATCGGTGCACCCTTCTCGCGCAGGTAGGCCAGGGCCGGCTCGATCTCGGTGAAGTTCTGGTAATCGGCGGTGGGGATCTGATGGCGCGCCAGGAAGTCCTTGGTGAAGGCCTTGGAGCCTTCCAGTTGGGCGGCGGCTGCGGTGGGGCCGAAGATGTCCAGGCCGCGCGAGCGGAACAGATCGACCACGCCCTTCACCAGCGGCGCCTCGGGGCCGACTATGGTCAGCTGCACGTTCTGCTCGGCGAAGTCGGCCAGCTGCTCGATGGCCAGCACGTCGATAGCGACGTTCTCGCATTTGGCTTCCACCGCAGTGCCGGCGTTGCCCGGGGCGACGAAGACTTTCTCGACGCGCGGATCCTGCGCCACTTTCCAGGCCAGGGCGTGTTCACGACCGCCGCTGCCAATGATCAGTACGTTCATGTCTGTCTCCTTGTGGAGGCGGGCCGGTGGCCCGGTTGGTGGATAAGAAAAGCGTTATCCACCCTACGAATTTCGAGGTCGCGATGAAGCCGGTAGATGCTAGGCGCCACGGGTTTCGACAAGCGGAGTTGCCTATTGGCAATGAGCATTGGCGGAACCCGGGGCAACAACGCAGATGCCGGTTTCAGTGCGGCCGATTTCAGTGCCTGAAGTGGCGCATGCCGGTGAATACCATGGCAATGCCGGCTTCGTCGGCCGCGGCGATCACTTCGTTGTCGCGCATCGAGCCACCCGGCTGGATCACCGCGGTGATACCGGCCTTGGCGGCGTTGTCGATGCCGTCGCGGAACGGGAAGAAGGCGTCGGAGGCCATCACTGCGCCCTGCACCTGCAGGCCGGCGTGCTCGGCCTTGATCGCGGCGATACGCGCGGAGTTGACGCGGCTCATCTGGCCGGCGCCGACGCCGACGGTCTGGCGGTTCTTGGCGTAGACGATGGCGTTGGATTTGACGAACTTGGCCACTTTCCAGGCGAAGATCAGGTCGTGGATTTCCTGCTCGCTCGGTGCGCGCTGGGTGACGATCTTCAGGTCGCTTGCTGCGATCATGCCGATATCGCGGCTCTGCACCAGCAGGCCGCCGTTGACCCGCTTGAAGTCCCAGCCAGCGGCGCGTTCGGCCGGCCACTGGCCGCACTCGAGCAGGCGTACGTTGGCCTTGGCGGCCACCACTTCACGGGCCTCTGCAGAAATCTGGGGGGCGATAATCACTTCGACGAACTGGCGCTCGACGATTGCCTTGGCGGTTTCGCCATCCAGCTCGCGGTTGAAGGCGATGATGCCGCCGAACGCGGATTCGGTATCGGTGGCGTAGGCCAGGTCGTAGGCCTTGCGGATGCCGCCCTCGTCTTCCGGGACCACGGCCACGCCGCAGGGGTTGGCGTGCTTGACGATGACGCAGGCCGGCTTGACGAAGCTCTTCACGCACTCCAGCGCGGCGTCGGTGTCGGCGACGTTGTTGAACGACAGCTCCTTGCCCTGTAGCTGGACAGCGGTGGAGACGCTGGCCTCGCCCTTCTTCGCCTCGACGTAGAACGCCGCGCTCTGGTGCGGGTTTTCGCCGTAGCGCATTTCCTGGGCCTTGACGAACTGGCTGTTGAAGGTGCGCGGGAAGGCGCCACGGCCTTCGGTGGACAGGGTGTCGCGGGCCTGGTCGATGGTGCCCAGGTAGTTGGCGATCATGCCGTCGTAGGCGGCGGTGTGCTCGAAGGCCTTGAGCGCCAGGTCGAAACGCTGGGCGTAGCTCAGGCCGCCGGCCTTCAGGCTTTCCACGATGCCGGCGTAGTCGCCGGTGTTGACCACGATAGCCACGTCTTTGTGGTTCTTCGCGGCGCTGCGGACCATGGTCGGGCCGCCGATGTCGATGTTTTCGATGGCGTCGGCCAGGTCGCAATCGGGCTTGGCCACGGTGGCTTCGAAGGGGTAGAGGTTGACCGCCACCAGGTCGATCGGCTTGATGCCGTGCTCGTCCATCACCGCGCCGTCGAGGGCGCGCCGGCCGAGGATGCCGCCATGGATCTTCGGGTGCAGGGTCTTCACCCGGCCGTCCATCATTTCCGGGAAGCCGGTGTAATCGGCGACCTCGACCGCGGCCACGCCGTTGTCCTTGAGCAGCTTGTAGGTGCCGCCGGTGGAGAGGATCTCGACACCGAGGGCGGCCAGTTCGCGGGCGAACTCGAGGATGCCGGTCTTGTCGGAGACGCTGATCAGGGCGCGGCGAACGGGGAGGCGGGTGGTCTGGTCGGTCATGGCAAAGTCCATCGGAACAGGAGAACAGTGAAAAAAGGCGGCACTCGGCCGCCCTTTCCCGGGGATTCGCTTACAGCAGGTCGTACTGCTTGAGCTTCTTGCGCAGGGTGCCGCGGTTCAGCCCGAGCAGCTCGGAGGCCTTGGTCTGGTTACCCTTCACGTAATTCATGACGGTTTCCAGCAGCGGCGCTTCCACTTCGGTGAGCACCAGGTTGTACACGTCGGTGACGTCCGCGCCCTCGAGATGGGCGAAATAGTTGTGCAGCGCCTTCTCCACCGCGCCACGTAGGGTCTGGCCCTCGTCGCTTGGCGTGCTCAGGTGCTGTTTAAGGCTGGTGTTGTCACTCACGGGTGCGGTTCCACTCACTAAGGTCTCTGTCATCAACGTCATGCGGCCACCTCGTTTCCATCGTTGTGCCGTTCGCGGAAAAACGCGCGAACCTGGGCGCACTGTGCGTCCGTACTGTCCAGACGGTTGAATTGGGCGCGAAACTCCCTGGCGCCCGGCAGGGTTGCGAGATACCAGCCGACATGCTTGCGGGCGATGCGCACGCCCATCAGGTCGCCATAGAAGGCGTGCAGTGCGGCCAGGTGTTCCAGCAGGATGCGTTCCACTTCGAGCAGGCTCGGCGCCGGGAGGATTTCGCCGGTGCGCAGGTAATGCTCGATCTCGCGGAATATCCACGGCCGGCCCTGAGCGGCGCGACCGATCAGCAAGGCATCGGCGCCGGTGGCGTCGAGCACGGCGCGGGCTTTTTGCGGCGAGTCGATGTCGCCGTTGGCGAACACCGGGATCGATACCGCCTGCTTGATGGCGGCGATGGTGTCGTACTCGGCTTCGCCGGTATAGAGGTCGGCGCGGGTGCGGCCATGCACGGCGAGGGCGGTGATGCCGGCATCCTCGGCGATCTTCGCTACGGTGATGCCGTTCTTGTTCTGCCGGTCCCAGCCGGTGCGGATCTTCAGGGTCACCGGCACGTCCACCGCGCCGACCACCGCCTCGAGGATCTCGCGCACCAGCGGCTCGTCGCGCAGCAGGGCCGAGCCGGCGGCCTTGTTGCAGACCTTCTTGGCCGGGCAGCCCATGTTGATGTCGATGATCTGCGCACCCAGCTCGACGTTCCTGCGCGCGGCTTCGGCGAGCATCTGCGGGTCGCCGCCGGCGATCTGCACCGAACGCGGCTCGGGGTCGCCGGCATGCAGCAGGCGCAGGCTGGACTTGCGGCTGTTCCACAGGCGCACATCGCTGGTGACCATCTCCGACACCACCAGGCCGGCGCCGAGGCGGCGGCACAGCTGGCGGAACGGGCGATCGGTGACGCCGGCCATGGGGGCCAGGATCAACCGATTGGGCAATGTGTAGGGGCCGATACGTGGGGCCGACATGGGGCGTCCCTGCTTGTTGGTTCGCAGTTGAGACAATGGGGCGATCAACAGCTGTCCTCCACGGTTTCCGCAGGGGAAACAATGGTGGGCCTGTGCTCGCAAAAGGGTGGGCATGATACCCGCTCTGGATGACCGGATAAAGGCTGTTTTGAACAAATTCTGAACAGCTATGGGCTTATCGCCAAGAGTTCGATAGGCGGCCTGCGGCCAGTTGTCGCGCCACCTGCAGGCTATTCCGGGGAGTGGAAACTGAGGCTGTAGTTCACCGCACGGGTGCCCGGGTCGAGGATGTCCAGGGAGATATGGATCGGCGTCTGCGGCGGCATTTCGCTCTGCCCGGCCAGCTCGCCGGCGAGGTATTCGCTGGGCTTGAAGCGGCGACTGGCCACCAGTTGTCCGCCGAGGTCGGCGAAGCGCATTTCCAGCAGTGGGAAGGGTTGGGCGAAGGGCGCACGGTTGTAGAGGATTGCATCGACGATCAGCGCACCGGAGAACTCCGGGTGGCTGCGCACCACCAGGTTGCTGCTGCGGATCTGGCTGATATCGACCTTCGACGGCAACTCGCAACCGACGTTCGGGCAGAGCTGCTCGAACCAGGGGCGGTAGCGATCCTGGCGCGCCAGCTCGTCGAAGTTGTAGGCAGCGTATTGCGCCAGCAGACCGCCGGCCGCCAGCAGGTTGAGCAGGCCCCAGCCGAGCAGGCGCCCCCAGGCGATGCCCTGTGGCTGGCGCCAGTCGAGTTGCAAGGGTTCGTCATCCAGTTCGAACAGGCGTTCTTCGCGCAGACCAGGCTCATTGCGCGTTGCCTTGGGCTCTTCACGCTCGCTGCAACGATCTTCGCCCTGTTGCTCTCGCTCGTCAGGTTGGTCGTCGAGATTACCCAGGCGCGGCTCGTTGGTTTCGTCGAAGTCGTCGGCGATGGGCTGCTTGCGGGCAGTGACGGGCGGGGCGAACTCGACGGCAGCTTTGGGCTCAGGTGCGGCGGCGGGCTCAGGCTGCTCTTCGCTCGGCTGCAGCTCGAAGCTGTCGCGCTCGCGCTTTACCGGCTCGTCGCGCAGCAGGGCTTCGGTCCAGGCCTCGTCGTGCGGCTCGTCGCTCGGACGCTGGTCGCTGTCGAAGCCTTCGTTGTAGCGCGGGGCGCGCTCCAGGGCGAGGAACCGTTGCGACAGTTGCTGTTCCTGCTCCTCCAGCTTGGCCAGCTCCTCGTCCAGGTCGAGGCTGTCCAGGTCGAGGTCGTCGTGAATCCACAGGGTGTCGTCGGCGGCCTTGGCCGGTTCGCCGGGCGCCGTCTGTGCATTGTTGGACGCTGCCGGCGGGACGGTCTTGGGTGCTGCGCCGGGCGTGCCGAACAGCTGCTGCGCGGCGTTGAACACGTGCAGGCAGGCCCCGCAGCGCACCGCGCCATGGGCGGCAGCCAGCTGCGCCTGGCTGACGCGGAAGCTGGTGCGGCAATGGGGGCACTGGGTGACGTGGCTTTCGCTCATGCGCGGGTCCGGTCGATCGAGGCGGCTAGTCTAACGCAATGGCTGCGGGTTCAGCGCTTGACGCCGCTGATACGCACCCAGCCGTCCTTCTCTGCGGTCGGATCGAGGTCGAAGGCGCCTGCATAGGCGGCGCGCACTTCCTCGGCCTGTTCGGCGAGGATGCCGGACAGCGCCAGGCGTCCGCCGGGCCTGACCAGCGCGCTGATCTGCGGCGCCAGGGATACCAGCGGGCCGGCGAGGATATTGGCCACCACCACCTCGGCCGGCTGCTGCGGCAGGTCGGCCGGCAGGTAGACGGGAAAGCGCGCCGGGTCGATGCCGTTGCGATTGGCATTGTCGCGCGAGGCCTCCAGCGCCTGCGGGTCGATATCGGTACCCACCGCCTGCGGCGCGCCGAGCAGCAGGGCGGCGATGGCGAGGATGCCCGAGCCACAGCCGAAGTCCAGCACGCTGCAGTCGGCCAGCTCCTGGCCGTCCAGCCACTCCAGGCACAGGGCCGTGGTCGGGTGGGTGCCGGTGCCGAAGGCCAGGCCCGGATCGAGCAGCAGGTTGACCGCGTCCGGCTCCGGTGCGGCGTGCCAGCTCGGCACTATCCACAGGCGCCGACCGAAGCGCATCGGCTGAAAATTGTCCATCCAGCTGCGTTCCCAATCCTGATCCTCGATGCGCTCGAGCTGGTGCTCGGGCAGTGCGCCGCCGCACAGCAATTGCAGGTGGGCGAGCAACGCGGTCTCGTCGGTGTCGGCCTCGAACAGGGCGAGCAGGTGAGTGTGCGACCACAACGGCGTGGTGCCCAGGTCCGGCTCGAAGATCGGCTGGTCCTCGGCGTCCATAAAGGTCACCGACACGGCGCCGACCTCGAGCAGGGCGTCCTCAAGGGTCTCCGCCTGCTCCGGGGTGATGGCGAGACGGACTTGTAACCAGGGCATGGGCAACCTCATGAGCGATGCGGCGGGGCGTTTGGTCGCGCAGCTTACTTGAACGGATGGCCGGGCTGCCAGTTCGGCCGCCGGCCGGAAACGACAAGGGCCGCCTAACGGCAGCCCTTGTCATGCGGCGAGTCAGGACTCAGTGCTTGTCCATACCCAGTTTCTTTTCCAGGTAGTGGATGTTCACGCCGCCCTTGACGAAACCCTTGTCGCGGGTCAGGTCGCGGTGCAGCGGCACGTTGGTCTTGATGCCGTCGACCACGATCTCGTCCAGGGCGTTGCGCATGCGCGCCATGGCCTCGTCGCGGTCCTTGCCGAAGGTGATCAGCTTGCCGATCAGCGAGTCGTAGTGCGGCGGCACGCTGTAGCCGCTGTACAGGTGCGAGTCGACGCGCACGCCGTTGCCGCCCGGAGCATGGAAATGCTTGACCTTGCCGGGGCTGGGCATGAAGTTGTCCGGGTCTTCGGCGTTGATCCGGCACTCGATGGAGTGACCGAGGATCTTCACGTCTTCCTGCTTGATCGATAGCTTGTTGCCGGCGGCGATGCTGAGCATCTCCTTGACGATGTCGATGCCGGTGACCATCTCGGTGACCGGGTGCTCGACCTGCACACGGGTGTTCATCTCGATGAAGTAGAAGCGGCCGTCTTCGTAGAGGAACTCGAAGGTGCCGGCGCCGCGGTAGCCGATCTCGACGCAGGCATCGACGCAGCGCTTGAGCACTTCGGCGCGGGCCTTCTCGTCGATCAGCGGGGCCGGGGCCTCTTCGATCACCTTCTGGTGGCGACGCTGCAGCGAGCAGTCGCGGTCGTACAGGTGAATGGCGTTGCCCTGGCCGTCGGACAGTACCTGGACTTCGACGTGACGCGGGTTGCCGAGGAATTTTTCCAGGTAGACCATCGGGTTGCCGAACGCCGCGCCGGCTTCGGTGCGGGTCAGCTTGGCCGACTTGATCAGGTCTTCTTCCTTGTGCACCACGCGCATGCCGCGACCGCCGCCGCCGCCGGCGGCCTTGATGATCACCGGGTAGCCCACTTCACGGGCGATGCGCAGGGCTTCTTCCTCGTCTTCCGGCAGCGGGCCGTCGGAGCCGGGCACCACCGGCACGCCGGACTTGATCATGGCGTCCTTGGCCGACACCTTGTCGCCCATCAGGCGGATCACGTCGGCTTTCGGGCCGATGAAGGCGAAGCCGGAGTTCTCCACCTGCTCGGCGAAGTCGGCGTTCTCGGCGAGGAAGCCGTAGCCCGGGTGGATCGCAGTGGCGCCGGTGACTTCGGCGGCGCTGATGATGGCCGGGATGTTCAGGTAGGACTTTGCGCCAGGGGCTGGACCAATGCAGACGGACTCGTCGGCCAGGCCCAGGTGCATCAGTTCACGGTCGGCGGTGGAATGCACGGCCACCGTCTTGATGCCCAGCTCCTTGCAGGCGCGCAGGATGCGCAGGGCGATTTCGCCTCGGTTGGCGATCAGGACTTTTTCCAGCTTCTGCATTGCAGGCTCCCCGTGCATCAAACGATGGTGAACAGGGGCTGGTCGTACTCAACCGGCTGGCCGTTTTCCACCAGGATGGATTCGATCACGCCGCTGGCTTCGGCCTCGATGTGGTTCATCATCTTCATGGCTTCGACGATGCACAGGATGTCGCCCTTCTTCACGCTCTGGCCGACTTCGACGAAGTTGGCCGAGGTCGGCGAGGCGGCGCGGTAGAAGGTGCCGACCATCGGCGAGCGGGCCACGCTGCCGTTCAGCTTGGGCGCGGCGGCGGGAGCGGCTTCGGCGGCCGGGGCAGCAGGCGCAGCGGCAGGGGCGGCAGCCGGAGCCGGGGCCTGGGCGTACACCGGTTGAGCGGCGTAGGTCGGCTGCTTGTTGCTGTGGCGGCTGATGCGTACGGACTCCTCGCCCTCTTTGATCTCCAGCTCGTCGATACCGGATTCTTCCAGCAGCTCGATCAGTTTCTTGACTTTACGAATATCCATAGCGATTCAACTCCCGGTGAGGTCAGGGTCGTTTAGTTTCAAGTTGTTCTAGCGCGGCCTCCAGGGCCAGCCGATAACCGCTGGCGCCAAGGCCGCAGATCACCCCCACCGCAACGTCGGAGAAGTAGGAGTGATGGCGGAATGGTTCACGTTTGTGCACGTTGGACAGGTGCACTTCGATGAATGGGATGCTCACCGCCAGCAACGCGTCACGTAATGCGACGCTGGTATGGGTAAAAGCGGCGGGATTGATCAGGATAAAGTCGACACCTTCGCCTTTCGCCGCGTGAATCCGCTCGATCAGCTCGTACTCGGCGTTGCTCTGCAGGTACAGCAGGTGGTGGCCGGCGTCGCGGGCGCGGCGCTCCAGATCCTGGTTGATCTCGGCCAGGGTGGTGGCGCCGTATTTGTCGGGCTCGCGGGTGCCCAGCAGGTTGAGGTTGGGGCCGTGCAGCACCAGTAAGGTGGCCATGGTCGCGTTCCTTGTTGTTCGAGCTGCGCAGGACTATGCCGCAGCTGGCCCGATGTCAGCAATAGCCGACACGATGCCCGGCGTTTGCGGCAGAAATATGACTATAGCGGTGGTTTCGGTCGTTGCCAGGTTAAGTAGAACCGCCTGGTCGTTGCAGCGGCCTGGCTAGCGGGCGCTGGCCTGATCCAGGCGCGCGGCGAAGTTGGCGGCATCGACCTCCCCTACGACACGCAGATCGAGCCATTCGTCACCGTTGCCGGCGAACAATTGAATCGCCGGCGGGCCGAACAGCTGATAGCGATCCAGCAGGGCGCGTTGCGCCGCATTGCTCTCGGTGATGTCGAAGCGGATCAGGCGCCAGTCGCCGAGCTTGCTGCCCACTTCGACCGAGCCGAACACCTCGCGTTCGATCACCTTGCAGCTGATGCACCAGTCGGCGTACCAGTCCAGCAGCAGCGGCTGGCCGGCGGCCTTGGCCTCGGCCAGGGCGGCATCCAGTTCGGCCGGGCTGCTCAGGGTCAGCCAGGCGCCGCTCTTGGCGCTCGCCACACCGGTGCCGGCCTGCAGTTGGCCGAGCGGCTTGAGCGGATCGCTGGCGCC
Source organism: Pseudomonas sp. PL-6 (assembly GCF_054110165.1). Lineage (NCBI taxonomy): Bacteria > Pseudomonadati > Pseudomonadota > Gammaproteobacteria > Pseudomonadales > Pseudomonadaceae > Pseudomonas > Pseudomonas sp. PL-6. The sequence continues at coordinate 864,316 of NZ_CM134189.1, forward strand.
CTGCAGGGCGCCGACCCAGCTGGCCAGGGCGTAGACCAGCAGGGCCAGGCCGGCGATCTGGCCGAGTTTCTGCCGGTGGGTCTTGGGGCCGAACTCCAGGGCGCCGAGAAACACCGCCACGCCGCCGGCCAGCAGGCCCCACAGCGCCAGGCTGAGGCTGCCCGGCAGCACCCGTTCGAGCAACCACACCGAGACCGCCAGCAGCAGCACGCCGAAGGCGTTGCGCACCGTGACCATCCAGGTGCCGCTCTTCGGTAGCAGGGCGCCGCCGCCGACGGCGAACAGTACCAGCGGCGTACCCATGCCCAGCCCTAAGGCGAGCAGCTTGAGACCGCCGCCGAGGGCGTCGCCGCTGGCGCTGATATAGAGCAGGGCACCGGCCAGCGGTGCCGACACGCAGGGGCTGACCAGCAGGCTGGAGAGCACGCCGAGCAGGGCGGCGTTGAGGTGCGAGCCGCCGTGGGTCTTGCCCGCCAGGCGATCCAGCGGTTCGCTGATCACGCGCGGCAGACGCAGTTCGAACAGGCCGAACATGGCCAGGGCGAACAGCGTGAAGAAGGCGGCGAAGGGCACCAGCACCCAGGCCGATTGCAGGCGCGCCTGCAGGTTGAGGCCGGCGCCGAACAGGCCCATCAGGGTGCCGAGCAGGGCGAAGCAGGCGGCCATCGGCACCACGTAGGCCAGCGACAGGGTCAGGCTGCGCAGGCCGCCGAGCTGGCCGCGCAGCACCACGCCGGAGAGGATCGGCAGCATCGGCAGCACGCAGGGGGTGAAGGTCAGCGCCAGGCCGCCGAGGAAAAACAGCGCCAGTTCCTGCCAGTTCCAACCTGCCGCCTGCGTGCTGGCGGGGCTGTCGGTCGCGCTAGGGGCGGGCATCTCGCCGATCTCGATAAATTCGCTTTCCGGCGGATAGCACAGGCCCTTGTCGGCGCAGCCCTGGTAGCCCACCTGCAGGCGCAGCGGGCGCTGCTCCGGGTTGATCAGCGGCAGGCGGATATCCAGCACGCCGTAATACACCTCGACATCGCCGAAGTATTCGTCGTGCTTGGCCTGACCCGGTGGCAGTTCGGCCTGGCCGAGGTCGAGCTCGGCGGGCTCGACGCTGAAGTTGAAGCGGTGGCGATAGAGGTAGTAGCCCTCGGCGGCGACGAAACGCAGCGTCACGGACTCGGCGTCGCTGTCGACCAGGCTCAGCTTGAAGGCTTCGCGCACCGGCAGGAAGTCGCCGCTGTTGTTCAGCGTGGCGCCGATGGGGGCGGCGGCGGGGCGTTGATCGAACAGGCCGGCGGCGGCCGGGAAGACGAGCAGCAACAGAAGTAGGGGCAACAGACGGCGCATGGTGGACTCGCACGACGGACTCGCCGGCATCATACCCAAGTTGGCGCCCAGGCCCCAGGCGACGTGGAGGCGCAGGGTGTCAGCGGATATTGCCGGGGGACCAGTGGCGCTGGGGCTGGCGGCTAGCCCAGCCCCAGCGCGTTCCAAACCTTGTGCGCGCTGTGATGCAGGATGCCGTGGCGGCGGGCCAGGACGGCGCGGTCCTTGGCGTAGCCGCCGCCGATTACGCCGAGCACCGGGATGTCACGGCCCAGGCAGTGCTGCAGAACCGCCTCGTCGCGCGCGGCGATACCGGCATCGCTCAGCTGCAGGTGACCCAGGGCGTCGTCGCGGTGCACGTCGACGCCGGCGTCGTAGAGCACCAGGTCCGGCTGGTACAGCGGCAGCAGGTAGTTCAGGGTGTCGTCCACCACCCGCAGGTAGTCGGCGTCGCCCATGCCGCGCGGCAGGGGGATGTCCCAGTCGCTCTGCGCCTTGCGCGCCGGGAAGTTCTGCGCGCAGTGTAGCGACACGGTCACCGCCTGGTCACAGTCGGCCAGCAGCCGCGCGGTGCCGTCGCCCTGGTGCACGTCGCAGTCGAAGATCAGCACCCGCTGCACCCGCCCGGCTTCCAGCAGGTAGCGGGCGATCACCGCCAGGTCGTTGAAGATGCAGAAACCGGAGGGGAAGTCGTAGTGGGCATGATGAGTGCCGCCGGCCAGGTGGCAGGCCAGGCCGTGCTGCAGCGCCAGTTCTGCGGTCAGCAGCGAGCCGCCCACCGCGCGCACCGTGCGCCGCGCCAGCGCCTCGCTCCAGGGCAGGCCGAGGTGGCGCTGCTCCTCGTGCGCCAGTTCGCCGGCCATATAGCGGGCGATATAGTCCGGGCAGTGGGCCAGGGCGAGGATCTCCGCCGGGCAAAGCGCGGGGCGCTGCAGCTGGGCGTCACTGGTCAGGCCGCTGGCGATCAGGTGATCGCGCAGCAGGCGGAATTTTTCCATGGGGAAACGGTGCCCGGCGGGGAAGGGAGGGCTGTAGTCCTCGTGGTAGACCAGCGGTAGCGGCATAGAATAGGCGTCAGCGAATCGAGCGGCCGAGTATGGCCGCAGCCTTCTCCCCTACTCAAGCGAGCCGCCATGCCGCCTATCGAGACCCACAGCCCGCGCCTGATGCTGCGCACCTGGCGTGATGCCGACCTGCCGGCTTTCGCCGCGCTGAACGCCGATACCGAGGTGATGCGCCACTTTCCCGCGCCGCTGGATACCGCGCAGAGCGCGCAGCTGCTGGCGCGCATCCGCGAGCATTTCGACGCGCATGGCTACGGCTTCTGGGCGCTCGAGCGGCGCGACAGCGGCGAGCTGATCGGCGTCGCCGGTCTGGCCCAGGTCGGCTTCGCCGCCCCCTTCGTGCCCGCGGTGGAGATCGGCTGGCGCCTGGCTCGCGCCCACTGGCGCCAGGGCTATGCCAGCGAGGCGGCGCGGGCGGCGCTGGCGCTGGCCTTCGAGCGGCTGGGCCTGGAGCAGGTGGTGAGCTTTACCGTACCGGCCAATCTGCCGTCGCAGGCGGTGATGCGGGCCATCGGCATGCAGCGCGACGAGGCGGGCGATTTCCTCCATCCGCAGCTGCCGGACGGCCATCCGCTGCAGCCCCATGTGCTTTACCGCATCCGCCGCGATGAGTGGGAGGGCGGGCGATGAACGACGTACTGGCCTATCACCAACTCAGCAAGCATGCGCCCGAGCGTTTCGCCCCGGGGCCGGGACAGCTGGACTGGGCGACCCAGCCGGCGCCGTTTCGCCGCTATGATGGTGCCCGGCTGATCGAGCTGTACCAGCGTCCGCTGGAGGAGGGGCCGGCCTACGACGCGGCATTCGCCGGGGCGCAGACGCCGCCCGCGCTGCTGGATCGCGCCAGCGTCGCGCAACTGCTCTACGACAGCCTGGCCATTTCCGCCTGGAAGGAGGCCGGCGGCAGCCGCTGGGCGCTGCGGGTCAATCCCTCGTCCGGCAATCTGCATCCGACCGAGGCCTATCTGCTGCTGCCGCCCGGCGTCCTCGGCGAGGCCGGGGTTCTGGCCCATTACGCGCCGGACGTCCACGCCCTGGAACTGCGTGGCGAGTTGCCGGCGGCGTTAGGGCAGCAGTTGCAGGCCAGCCTGCCGGCCAGTGGATTTCTTCTCGGCCTCGCCAGCATCCCCTGGCGCGAGGCCTGGAAATACGGCGAGCGTGCCTACCGCTACTGCCAGCACGACCTCGGCCACGCCCTGGCGGCCCTGGCCATCGCCGCCGGCGTGCTGGGCTGGCAAGTGCGCCTGCTGCGCGGTATAGCGGAAGAGCGTCTGGATGGCCTGCTGGGGCTGGATCGCAACGGCTTTCACGAGGCGGAATACGGCGACTGTCTGCTATGGATAGGCCCGGCGCAGGAAACCGAATTCCATTTGCCCGAGACCCTGCTCGATGACCTGGCGCAGCTGCAGCTGCAGGGCGCGCCCAATCGCCTGTCGCGTCAGTATCGCCACTGGCCGGAGTTGCAGCGGGTACATGCCTTGTGCCGGGCGCCGGCGTTGCCGCCCGTGGCCTGGAATGCCGAGCCGGCCGCCGTGCGTGCGGACAATCCCGGCCTGCCGCTACGGCCGATCCTGCACCGGCGGCGCAGCGCGCAGGCTATGGACGGGCGCAGCGGCATCCAGGCCGAATTGCTGCTGGCCTGGCTGCGCCGCCTGCTGCCGGCGCAGTCGCCGCTGCCCTTCGCCGCGACCGGCGAGCCGAGCGAGATTGACCTGCTGCTGTTCGTCCACCGCGTGCAGGGCCTGGCACCGGGGCTGTACTGGCTGGATCGCAGCGGTAGCGGCGTGCAGGCGCTGCGCGAGGACTATCTGTGGCAGCGGGTGGATGACGAGCTGCCGCTGTATCGCCAGCTCGAAGGCGATGCCCGCGGCCTGGCGGGCTTTCTCAGCTGCGGCCAGGACATCGCCGCCGACGGCTGCCTGGCCCTGGCCATGCTGGCGCGGCTGGAGGATGCCCTGACAGATGGCGCCTGGCGCTATCCCAGGCTCTACTGGGAGTGCGGGCAGATCGGCCAACTGCTCTATCTGGAGGCCGAGGCGGCCGGGCTATCGGCCACCGGCATCGGCTGCTATTTCGACGATGCTGTGCACGAATTGCTCGGCGCTGCCGACAGCGGCTGGCAAAGCCTTTACCATTTCACCCTCGGCCGCGCCGTATGGGACGAACGCCTGACCTCCCTGCCGGCCTATGCCCAACCGCGATTACCCCCTGCACGAGGAGAAACTCCATGACCCAGGTGCTCGACGATCTGGTCGCCCTGCTCAGCCTGGAGCAGATCGAGGAAAACCTGTTCCGTGGCCGCAGCCAGGACCTGGGCTTTCGCCAGCTGTTCGGCGGCCAGGTGCTCGGCCAGTGCATCTCGGCGGCCAGCCAGACGGTCGACGCCGACCGCCATGTGCATTCCATGCACGGCTACTTCCTGCGCCCCGGCGATGCCACGCTGCCGGTGGTCTATCAGGTCGAGCGCACCCGCGACGGCGGCAGCTTCAGCACCCGCCGCGTGGTGGCGGTGCAGAAGGGCCAGCCGATCTTCTTCTGCAGCGCCTCGTTCCAGTACGACGAGGAGGGCTTCCACCACCAGAGTGCGATGCCCGAGGTGCCCGGTCCCGAAGGGCTGAAGTCGGAAACCGAGCTGGCGCGGATGGTCGCCTCGATGATTCCCGAACGTCTGCGCGAGCGAATGATCAGCGACAAGCCGATCGAGATCCGCCCGGTGACCCTGATCAATCCCTTCGCCCCGCAGCCCTGCGAGCCGGTCAAGTACGTGTGGTTCCGCGCCGCCGGCGAGCTGCCGGACGACCCGCAGCTGCACAAGTACCTGCTGGCCTACGCCAGCGACTTCAACCTGCTGACCACCTCGATGCAGCCGCATGGCGTGTCGGTGTTCCAGAAGTTCATGCAGGTGGCCAGCCTCGACCATTCGCTGTGGTTCCATCGCAACCTGCGGATGGACGACTGGCTGCTGTACGCCATGGACAGCCCCTGGGCCGGCAACGCGCGCGGCTTCTCCCGCGCCAGCATCTACAACCGCCAGGGCGAGCTGGTGGCCTCGGCCGCCCAGGAAGGCCTGACCCGCGTGCGGGAAGACTGGAAATGAGGCAGCTGGCGACGGCGCGCCACTGGGTGTTCGACATGGACGGCACCCTGACCCTGGCGGTGCACGACTTCCCGGCGATCAAGCGCGCGCTGGGTATTCCCCAGGACGACGACATCCTCCATCATCTGGCGGCGTTGCCGGCAGACGAAGCCGCGCAGAAGCACGCCTGGTTGCTCGAGCACGAGCGCGAACTGGCGGTGGCCTCGCGACCGGCGCCGGGGGCCATCGATCTGGTGCGCGCGCTGTGCGAGCGCGGCTGCCGGCTCGGCATCCTCACCCGCAACGCCCATGAGCTGGCGCTGTTGACCTTGCAGGCCATCGGCCTGGACGACTGTTTCGCCGACGCAGACATCCTCGGCCGCGACGAGGCGCCGCCCAAGCCGCATCCCGGCGGGTTGCTGCACCTGGCCGAGCGCTGGGCGGTGGCGCCGCGTGAGCTGGTGATGGTCGGCGACTACCGCTTCGACCTGGAATGCGCCCAGGCCGCCGGTGCGCGCGCGGTGCTGGTCAACCTGCCGGACAACCCCTGGCCCGAGCTGACCGAGCTGCATGCGCGTGATTGCGCCGAGCTGCTGGCGCATCTTGGCTGATTGGTTGCACGGTCGGGAGCGGCATGTTCTGTGGGAGGGGCTTTAGCCGCGATCCGGTGACGCCGGTCGCCTCCCACGAGATCTCTACAACCGCGCCACCTTGAAGGTATCGCAGCGCCCCGGCTGGCCGCTGTCGAAGCCCATGCGGAACCAGCGCACCCGCTGCGCCGAGGTGCCGTGGGTGAAGGCGTCCGGTACCACCTGGCCGCGCGCCTGCTTCTGCAGGCGGTCGTCGCCGATGGCGCTGGCGGCGTTCAGCGCTTCTTCCAGGTCGCCTTCCTCCAGCCAGTCGTGGCGACGCTGCGCATGGTGCGCCCAGACCCCGGCCAGGCAGTCGGCCTGCAGCTCCTGGCGCACCAGCAGGCCGCCGTCGCCCTCGACCCGCTCGCCGCGCTGGCGCGCCGCGTTGACCTTGGCCGAGACGCCGAGCAGGGTCTGCACATGGTGGCCGACTTCGTGGGCGATCACGTAGGCCTGGGCGAAGTCGCCGGCGGCGGCGAAGCGCTGCTCCAGCTCGCGGAAGAACGTCAGGTCGAGATAGACCCGCTGGTCGCCCGGGCAGTAAAAGGGGCCGACCGCGGAGTTGGCGAAGCCGCAGGCCGAGTTGACGCCGCCGGAGAACAGCACCAGCTTGGGATCGCGGTACTGCTGGCCGGCGCTCTGGAACAGCTCGCGCCAGGTGTCCTCGGTGTCGCCGAGAATGGCGCGGACGAACTCGCTGTGCTCGTCGTTGGCCGCCGGCGGCGTGCCCTGGGGCAGGCCGACCTGGCTGGTCTGGGTGGCCTGGCCGGCGATCTGGCCGAGGATCTGCAACGGGTCCTGGCCCATCAGCAGGCCGACGATGACGATCACCGCCACCCCGCCCAGGCTCAGCCCCTTGCCGCCCATGCGCATGCCGCCGGAGCGGCCGCGCGCGTCCACCACGTTGTCACTGCGTCTTGCCTTGCGCCAGCGCATCTTCGCTCTCCCTGTGGCTCGGACTGTTCAGTGTCGTCGGCGCCGCTGCTGCGCGCCAGGCCGGCCGTCAGTTGCCGGGGTAGTCGGCCAGCACCTGGTCGCGGCGCTCGCGGTCCAGGCCGATCACCTGGTAGGCGTCGACGCGGTCGCCGTACTCCATGCCGGGCGAGCCGAGCGGCATGCCGGGCACGGCGGCGCCGAGCAGGTCCGGGCGCTGGCGCAGCTTGAGGATGTCGGCGGCCGGCACGTGGCCTTCGACGAACTGGCCGTCGATCACCCCGGTGTGGCACGAGGCCAGGCGCGGCGGTACGCCGAGGCGCTGCTTGACCGCGGCCATGTCGGTTTCGACATGGTCGTTGACGGTGAAACCGTTGTCCTGCAGGTGGCTGATCCAGGCCTTGCAGCAGCCGCAGTTGGCGTCGCGGTGTACGTCGATGGTCAGCGGTTCGGCGGCCTGGGCCAGGCCGGCAAAGAGGGCGAGGGCGAGCAGCGAGCGGCGCATGGGGAAACTCCAGGGAAGCGGGCGCCCAGCATAACGCCGTGGTGAACATGGCCCAAGGGGTTGCGACTAGGCGTCGCGACCGGCCGGGCCTATGCTGCTGCAGCCGATGTCGACAAGGAGGCTGTTCGATGCTGCTGGCCCGGATCGTACTGCTGATCCAGGTTGCCGCCCTGACCGGGCTGGGCCTGGTGTATTTCGTCAAACCCCATGAAATGGCCAGTCTCAGTGGCGCGCTGCTGATGGGCAACGCCGCGGTGACCGAGGTGCGCGCCTACTACGGCGGCCTGCAATTGGGCCTGGCCGCCTACCTGGTGCTGGCGCTGCTGCGCGTCGAGCTGCTGCGTCCGGCCCTGACGCTGCTGGTGCTGCTCTACAGCGTGCTGGCCCTGGCGCGCATCGCCGGGCTGTGGCTGGACGGCGGCGCGCAGCAGACCTTCAACCTGGCCACATTGCTGCTGGAGCTGGTCTCGGCCGGGCTGGCCTGGTGGGCGTTGCGCGGGCTACGCGGCACACCTAGTTAGGTAGGGTGGACAACGCGAAGCTTGTCCACCTGTCGCTTGTGGTGGAAAACGCTGCGCGGTTTTCCACCCTACTCCGAGACGGCTCAGAGCATGGCTTAGCGCCGCTCCAGCAGCACCCCGGCTTCCATGTGGTGGGTGTAGGGGAACTGGTCGAACAGCGCGCTGCGCGTCACCCGATGGGTATCGTTGAGCTGGGCGATATTGGCCGCCAGGGTCTCGGGGTTGCAGGAGATGTAGAGAATGCGCTGAAAGCGCCGGGTCAGCTCGCAGGTATCCGGGTCCATCCCCGCGCGTGGCGGGTCGACGAAGACGCTGCCGAAGTCGTAGCTTTTCAGGTCGATGCCGGCCAGGCGGCGGAACGGCCGCACCTCGTTCAGCGCCTGGGTCAGTTCCTCGGCGGACAGGCGCACCAGCTCGACGTTGTCCACGCCGTTATCCGCCAGGTTGGCCAGCGCGGCGTTCACCGAGGTCTTGCTGATCTCGGTGGCCAGCACGCGGCGCACGCGAGTGGCCAGCGGCAGGGTGAAGTTGCCGTTGCCGCAGTACAGCTCCAGCAGGTCGTCGTCGCGCTGGCCGAGGGCGTCATGGGCCCAGTTCAGCATCTTCTCGCACACCGCGCCGTTGGGCTGGGTGAAGGCGCCTTCCGGTTGGCGGTAGCGGAAGGTGCGTCCGGCCACCCTCAGTTCTTCCTCGACGTAGTCGCGGCCGACCACCAGGCGCTGGCCGCGCGAGCGGCCGACCAGGCTGACGTTCAGCTGCGCCGCCAGGCGTTCGGCCTCGGCCTGCCAGGCGGCGTCCAGTGGGCGGTGGTAGGCCAGGGTGATCAGCGCATCGCCGGCCAGGGTGGTGAGAAATTCCACCTGGAACAGTTTGAACGACAGCGCCTCGCTGGCCTGCCAGGCGGCGCGCAGGCGCGGCATCAGCTCGTTGATGCGCAGGCTGGCGATGGGGAAGTCGTCGAGCAGGATCGGCGTGTGCTTGTCGCCCGGCGCGAACATGGCGTAGTGACGCTGACCGTCCTCGCGCCACAGGCGAAACTCGGTGCGCAGGCGGTAGTGCTCGCGCGGCGAGTCGAACACTTCGGGCGCGGGGGCGGCGAAGGGGGCCAGCAGTTCGATCAGGCGCTGCTCTTTCTCGGCGAGCTGGGTGGCGTAGGTGGCGGGGTCGAATACGGGGGCGCTCATGGCAACACTCTAAAGCGGCCGGCGACCGGCGTTGCAGCCGGTCGTCGGCGAAAGGGGGATCAGGCGAACAGGCCCAGCTTGACGACGAACAGCGCGGAGAGAATCCACATCGCCGGGTTCAGCTCGCGCCAGCGCCCGGACAGCACCTTGACCGCGGTCCAGGCGATAAAGCCGAAGGCGATGCCGTTGGCGATGGAGAAGGTCAGCGGCATGGCCAGGGCGGCGGCCACCACCGGGGCGGCGACGGTGAGGTCGTCCCAGTCGATCTGCGCCAGGCTGCTCATCATCAGCACGGCGACGAACAGCAGCGCCGGCGCGGTGGCGTAGGCCGGTACCGAACCGGCCAGCGGGGCGAAGAACAGGCTGAGCAGAAACAGCAAGGCGACCACGCAGGCGGTCAGGCCGGTGCGCCCGCCGGCGCTGATGCCGGCGGCGGACTCGATATAGCTGGTGGTGGTGCTGGTGCCCAGCGCGGCGCCGGCCATGGTGGCGGTGCTGTCGGCCATCAGCGCGCGGCCCAGGCGCGGCATCTTGCCGTCCTTGTCCAGCAGGTCGGCCTTCTGCGCCACGCCGACCAGGGTGCCGGAGGTGTCGAATAGGTCGACGAAGAGGAAGGCGAAGATCACGCTGATCAGGCCGATGTCCAGGGCGCCGGCGATATCCAGCTGCAGCAGGGTCGGCATCAGCGACGGCGGCATCGACACCACGCCCGGCAGCTCCGAAAGGCCCAGGGCGATGGACAGGCCGGTGACCAGCAGGATGCCGATCATCACCGCGCCGGTGACCTTGCGATAGGCCAGCGCGGCGATGACGAAGAAGCCCAGGCAGGCGAGCAGGGCGCCGCCCTGGCTGAGGTCGCCGAGACCGACCAGGGTGGCCGGGTGATCGACCACGATGCCGGCGTTCTTCAGCGCGATGATCGCCAGGAACAGGCCGATGCCGGCGGCGATGCCGGCGCGCAGGGCCAGCGGGATGCTGTTGATGATCCACTCGCGGATCTTGAAGATCGACAGCAGGAAGAAGATCGCACCGGAGAGGAACACCGCGCCCAGGGCGGTCTGCCAGCTGTAGCCCATGGTCATCACCACGGTGTAGGTGAAGAAGGCGTTGAGGCCCATGCCCGGTGCCAGGGCGATCGGGTAGTTGGCCAGAAGTCCCATGATCAGCGAGCCGATGGCGGCCGCCAGGCAGGTGGCGACGAACACCGCGCCGTGATCCATGCCGGTCTCGGCCAGCATGTTGGGGTTGACGAAGAGGATGTAGGCCATGGTCAGGAAGGTGGTGAGACCGGCGATGACCTCGGTGCGCACGTTGGTGTGGTGCGCTTTGAGTTGGAACAGTTTTTCCAGCATGGTGGGCTCCCCCGAGGCGCGAACGCGCCGAAAGTGATGTGCAGCAAGCTAAGCATATCCGTGCCGGAAAATTGCCCGTTTGCGCAAAAGCCGCGCATCATAGCAGCAAGGTTTTCCCCGGTGAATTTATGGCCTGTCGTCTCATTTTATGACCGGGCGGACAGTTTCGTTTCCTGCCTGAAGGAGTTGAGATATGAGCAAGCGTGCGCTGATCGCCGTCGCCGACGGCGTCGAAGACCTCGAATGCGTGACCCTGATCGACGTGCTGCGTCGCGCCGACATCGAGGTGCTGGTGGCCAGCATCGAGGAACGCCGCATGATCACCTGCGCCCGCGGCACGCGGCTGACCGCCGACGCCATGCTGGTGGACGTGCTGGCCCAGGATTTCGACCTGATCGTGCTGCCCGGCGGCATGCCCGGCGCCCAGCACCTGGCCGATTTCGAACCGCTGGCCGAGCGGGTGCGCCAGCAGGCCAAGGCCGGCGAGCTGTTTGCCGCGATCTGCGCCGCGCCGGCGCTGGCCCTGCAGCAGTACGGCGTGCTCAAGCAGCGGCGGATGACCTGCTACCCGGCGTTCAGCGAGCGTCTTTCCGGCTGCACCTTCGTCGACGAGGCAGTGGTGGTCGATGGCAATTGCATCACCAGCCAGGGGCCGGGTACGGCGTTGGCCTTTGCCCTGTGCCTGGTGGAACAACTGGTGGGCCGCAGCACGCGCAACGAGGTGGCCAAGGCGATGTTGGTGTAGCTCCCGGGGAGGATTGGTGCGCCGCGCGCACCGAGAACCCACGATGCCCTACGACTGCTCCTGCTCCAACAAGCGCCGCTTGCGCGCCAGCCCCCAGCGGTAGCCGCCCGGGCTGCCGTCGCTGGCCACCACGCGGTGGCAGGGCAGCAGCAGGCCGATGGCGTTGCTGGCGCAGGCGCGGGCCACCGCGCGCGGGTGGCTGTGCAGCTGGCCAGCCAGTTCGCCGTAGCTGCGCGTCGCGCCGCTGGGGATGGCCTGCAGCGCCTGCCAGACGCGCTGTTGAAAGGCCGTGCCGCGAATATCCAGGGGCAACTGGGCGGCCCGCTCGGGCTCGTCTAGTTGCTGCAGCACCTGCTGTAGCCAATCCCTCAACCCTAGGTCGTCCTCTTCGAGATGGGCCAGGGCGAAGCGCTGTCGCAACTCCTCGCGCAGCGCCTGCTCGTCGTCGCCGAACAGCAGGGCGCAGACGCCCTTGGCGCTGGCCGCGATCAGCACCTGGCCCAGTGGGCAGGGGGCGCTGGCGTAGCGCAGGCGTTCGCCGGCGCCACGCCGGCGGCGCTGCGCCGGGCTCATGGCCTGGGGGTTTTCATACAGGGCGCGGGTACCGGAATAGCCGGCGGCCAGGGCGGCGTCGAGCACCGTATCTGCTTCGGCCAGTTGCGCCTCCAGGCGCTGGCGGCGCTGGGCGGCGGCCCAGGCGTGCGGGGTCAGCCCGGTGCGGGCCTTGAAGGCGCGGGCCAGGTGCGAGGGCGACAGGCCAATACGCGCCGCCAACTGGGTCAGGGGCAGGCGCTGCTCGCCGCGCAATAGGTCGCAGGCGGCGGCGACCAGGGCGTCGAGCTGCTGCGCCGGGCTCTGCCCCCGCGGCGAGCAGCGCTTGCACGGGCGAAAGCCGGCGGCCTCGGCGCTGGCCGCATCGACGTGGAAGCTGACGTTGTCGCGCCGTGGCCGCCGTGCCGGGCAACTGGGCCGGCAGTAGATGCCGGTGCTGCGTACGGCGAAGACGAAGCATCCGTCCTGGCCCGCATCGCGGGCGCAGACGGCTTGCCAGCAGTGGTCGGTGTCGAGCATGGGGCCTTCCTCCTGATGCTTTCGATTGTCGGCCCGCCGCCTTGTGCTGCCAATCCGTAATGCGCTTTCAAAGCCGGGCTAGGCTTACAGCCCATCGACGGCCGGCAAGGGGATGCAGGCATGGCGCGTTATGCTCTTTGGGCGCTGGCGTTGCTGCTGTGGGGCGCGCTGGCGCCGGCACTGGCGGCGTTGCCGCTGAGCAAGGCGGAGCAGCACTGGCTAGCGCAGCACCCGCAGCTGCTGGTGGGGGTGGAGCGTACCGGCTGGCCGCCGTTCGACATGGTCGAGGACGGCCGCTATCAGGGCATCAGCGCCGATTACCTGCGCCTGCTCGGCGAGCGCCTGGGAGTGGAGGTCGACGCGGTCTATTTCGACGACTGGGAGCAGGCCCTGGCCGCGCTGCGCGAGGGTCGCATCGAGATCCTGCCGTCGGTGGCGCGCACCCCCGAGCGCGAGGGCTGGATGCGCTTCAGCGACCCCTATCTGGTCAGCAGCAGCCTGATCTTCAGCCGCCCCGAGGTGCCCGTGCAGCAGATCGCCGACCTGGCCGGCAAGCGCGTGGCCATCGAGCGCGGCTATGTGCTGCAGCAATTGCTGCGCGACGAGGTGGCCGGCATCGCGTTCGTCGAGACCCTGAACACCGAGGAGGCCCTGCGCGCGGTGTCGTCCGGGCGCGCCGAGGCCTATGTCGGCGACATGATAGTGGCCAGCTACCTGATCCGCCGGCACAACCTGACCAACCTGGAGCTGCGCGGCGAGTCGGGGCTGAGCAGCAGCGAGATACGCTTCGGCGTGCGCCGTGACCTGCCGCAACTGGTCGACCTGCTCGACCGCGCCCTGGCCAGCCTCGGCCGCGAGGAGCGCGAGGCGATCCGCGACCGCTGGCTGCCGCCGCTGACCGAGTTCAACTGGCGCAAGGCGCTGCAGGTGGGCTGGCCCTACGCCCTCGGCCTGCTGGCGCTGATCGTCTTCGTGCTGGTGTGGAACCGCCGCCTGGCGGTGCAGATCGCCGAGCGCCAGCGCGCCGAGGCCGAGGCCAGGCGCCAGCGCAGCACCCTGCTGGCGCTGATCAACGCGATTCCCGACCCGATCTGGTTCAAGGATGTCGAGGGGGTCTACCGCGGCTGCAACCCGGCCTTCGCCGCGATCTTCGCGCGCAGCCCGGAGAGCCTGGTCGGCTGCCGCGACGAGCAGCTGTTCGACGCCGCGCTCAGCCGCGAGCGCGCCGGCCTCGACCGCCGCGCCCTGGCCAGCCGCGCGCCGCTGGAAACCGAGACCTGGCTGGACCACGCCGACGGCCGGCGGGTGCTCTACGACACCCTGCGGGTGGCCTTCTACGACGACCGCGGGCAGTTGCTCGGGCTGGTCGGCACCGGCCGCGACATCACCGTGCGCAAGGAGGTCGAGGAGGCCATGGCGCGGGCCAAGGCGCTGGCCGAGCAAGCGGCGCGGGCCAAGGCGGACTTTCTCGCCAACATGAGCCACGAGATCCGCACGCCGATGAACGCGATCATCGGCATGTCGCACCTGGCGCTGAAGACCGACCTCGACCCGCGCCAGCGCGACTACCTGAACAAGATCCAGCAGGCCGGCCAGCACCTGCTCGGGGTGATCAACGACATCCTCGATTTCTCCAAGATCGAGGCCGGCAAGGTCAGCGTCGAGTGCATCGAGTTCGACCTCGAGCAGGTGCTCGACAACCTGGCCAACCTGATCGGCGACAAGGCCGCGGCCAAGGGCCTGGAGCTGCTGTTCCGCCTCGATCCGCAGGTGCCCTGCAGCCTGCTCGGCGACCCGCTGCGGCTGGGGCAGATCCTGATCAACTACGCCAACAATGCGGTGAAGTTCACCGCCGAGGGCGAGGTGGAGGTGCGCATCGAACTGGAGCGGCGCGACGGCAAGCAGGTCTGGTTGCTGTTTTCGGTGCGCGACACCGGCATCGGCCTGGACGCCGAGCAGCAGGCGCGGCTGTTTGAATCCTTCCAGCAGGCGGACAGCTCCACCACCCGCAAGTACGGCGGCACCGGCCTCGGCCTGGCCATCTGCAAGCGCCTGGCCGAAGCCATGGGCGGCGAGGTCGGGGTGGACAGCCAGGTTGGCGTCGGCAGCCGCTTCTGGTGCCACCTGCCGTTCACCCTGGCCAGTCGCCAGCGCCCGGCGCTGCAGCCGCAGGCCGATCTGCGCGGGCGGCGGGTGCTGGTGGTGGACGACAACGACAATGCCCGCCAGGTGCTTGCCGAGCTGCTGAGCAGCATGACCTTTCGCGTCGCCGAGGCCGCAGACGGCGTGCAGGCGCTGGCCCTGGTACGCCAGGCGCAGGCCGCCGGCGAGGGCTTCGAGCTGCTCTTCATCGACTGGCAGATGCCCGGCATGGACGGTCTGGAGCTGGCCCGGCGGGTGCGCGCGCTGGCGCTGACGCCGCCGCCCAAGCTGCTGATGGTCAGCGCCCACGGCCGCGAGGAGCTGCTGCAGGGCGCGCAGCGGGTCGGCGTCGAGGACGTCCTGCTCAAGCCGCTCAACCCCTCGCTGCTGTTCGATGCGGCGATGCGCTGCCTGGGCGGCAACGGCGGGCTGAGCAGCTATGCGCGCAGCGGCGTGGGTGAGGCGGTACCGGATTTCGCCGGCCGCCGCGTGCTGCTGGTGGAGGACAACGAGCTGAACCAGGAAGTGGCCAGCGGCCTGCTGCAGGAGGCCGGGCTGCAGGTTGAGGTGGCCGGCGACGGCGCGCAGGCCATCGAGCGCCTGCAGGCGGCGGCGGACGAGCATTACCAGCTGGTGCTGATGGACATGCAGATGCCGGTGCTCGACGGTCTGGCGGCCACCCGCGTGCTGCGCGCCCAGCCGCGCTTCGCCGCGCTGCCGATCCTGGCCATGACCGCCAACGCCCTGGACGCCGACCGCCAGGCCTGTCTGGACGCGGGGATGAACGATCACCTGAGCAAGCCCATCGAGCCGGCCACGCTCTGGGCCACCTTGCAGCGCTGGCTGCCGGCGGCCGCGACGGTCGTCAACGCACCGACAGAGCCGACCGATCTCGGTTTCGCGCTGCCGGGCGTGGACGTGGCCAGCGGCCTGCGCCGGGTGCTGGGCAAGCGCGTGCTGTACCTGGAGCTGCTCGGCAAGTTCGCCGCCGGGCAGGGCGAGTTCCCCGCGCAGCTGCGCGCCGCCTTGGCCGATGCCGACGGCGCGCGCGCCGAGCGTTTGGCCCACACCTTCAAGGGCCTGGCCGGCAACATCGGCGCCGGCGCCTTGCAGGCGCAGGCCGCGGCGCTGGAGCAGGCCCTGCGGCAGGGCGCCGACGCGGCGCGGATCGAGGCGCTGCTCGGCGAGCTGGAGCCCTCGCTGCAGGCGCTGCTCGCCGCCATCGCCGCGCAACTGCCGGCGCTGCCGGCGCCGCGCGCGGTCACTGTCGAGCCCGGCGAATTGCAGCGGGTCTGCCAGCAACTGGCGCGGCTGCTCGACGAGGACGACCCGCGCAGCGGAAAACTGCTGGAGGAACAGCGCGAAATGCTGCAGAGCGCCTTTAATGAGGGGTATGCCGCCATCGCCCGCGCGGTGCACGGCTACGATTTCGAACAGGGGCTGCTGGCCTTGCGCGAGGCTGCGGCCGAGCAGGGCATAGAGTGCTGAAACAGGGGGATGCGATGGTCGAGATGCTCGACAGGCCCGAGCAGGAGATGATCCTGGTGGTGGACGACACCCCGGACAACCTGCAGCTGATCAGCGAACTGCTGATCGACCGTTACCGGGTCAAGGTCGCCAACAGCGGCGCCAAGGCCCTGCGTATCGCCCAGGGCAGCCCGGCGCCGGACCTGATCC
Organism: Pseudomonas sp. PL-6; assembly: GCF_054110165.1. Taxonomy (NCBI): domain Bacteria; kingdom Pseudomonadati; phylum Pseudomonadota; class Gammaproteobacteria; order Pseudomonadales; family Pseudomonadaceae; genus Pseudomonas; species Pseudomonas sp. PL-6. Next base: position 880,535 of record NZ_CM134189.1, read on the forward strand.
TGCTCGACATCATGATGCCGGAGATGGACGGCTACGAAGTCTGCCGGCGGCTCAAGGCCGACCCGCAGACCCGCGACATCCCGCTGATCTTCCTCACCGCCAAGAGCGAGGTGGCCGACGAACAGCTGGGCTTCGACCTCGGCGCCGCCGACTACATCACCAAGCCGATCAGTCCGCCCATCGTCCTCGCCCGGGTCAAGGCGCAGCTGCAGCTCAAGGCCGCCACCGACTACCTGCGCGACAAGAGCGAGTACCTGGAGCTGGAGGTCAAGCGCCGCACCCGCGACATCCAGAAACTGCAGGACGTGACCATCGAGGCCATGGCCAGCCTGGCGGTGATGCGCGACAACCCCTGCGGCCGGCACCTGGCGCGGATCGAGCGCTATATGAGTTGCCTCGCCACGGCCCTGGCGCGCCAGCAACCGGCGCTGTCGCGGCAGCTGGACGGGGAACGCATCGCCCAGCTCGGCAAGTCGGCCATGCTCCACGTGATCGGCCGCCTGACCCTGCCCGACCGCGTGCTGCTCAGCCACGGCGAGCCGGACGAACGCGATCTGCGCCTGCTCAAGGACGGCGTGATCGCCGGGCGCGACGCGCTGGAACGGGCCGAACGCAAGCTGGGCAGCAGCACCAACTTCCTCTCCGACGCCAAGGACATCGTCTACGGCCAGCACGAACGCTGGGACGGCAAGGGTTACCCACAGGGCCTGCACGGCGAGCAGATCCCGCTGTCGGCGCGGCTGATGGCGCTGATCGGTCATTTCGAGGAGCTGACCTGCCAGCATCCCTACCTGCCGCGCATCAGCCCGGCGCAGGCGGTGACGCAGATCGGCGCGGCCAGCGGCACGCGCTTCGACCCCATGGTGGTGCTGGCCTTCGTCGAGGCGACGCCGGAGTTCATCCGCATCGCCGAGTCCCTGGCCGACGACGCCGCTGCGGTGGGCGTCGAGTTGCAGCGGCTGGAGGATTCGCTGGCGGAAAGCATCGAACTGACCCTGCCGCCGGCGCCTTGAGATGGCGAGGAGGTTTTCCCCCTCGGCACGTAGGTTGGGTTGAGGAGCCGGCGACGAGGCCCAACGCCCCCCATGAGCGCTGCTCTTGGGCTGCTCGTTGGGCTTCGCTGCGCTCAGCGCCAACCTGCGGTTGAGCCTGCTAGCCGTTGATCCGCTCGACATGGTGGCAGGCCACCTGCCGTGCATCGATCAGGCGCAGCTCGGGGCATTCGCCGCGGCAACGCGCGTCGGCATGCGGGCAGCGCTGGTGGAAGGCGCAGCCGGACGGCGGGTCGAGCGGGTTGGGCAGCTCGCCGACTATCCTGATCCTGGGTTTGTGCGGATCGGGATGAATCGCCGGGGTGGCCGACAGCAGCGCCTGGGTGTAGGGGTGCAGCGGGCGGCTGTAGATGGCCTCGCTGGCGCCCATTTCCACAGGCCGGCCGAGGTACATCACCAGCACCTCGTCGGCGACGTGGCGCACCACCGCGAGGTTGTGCGAGATAAACACGTAGCCGGTCTCGTACTGTTCCTGTAAATCCATAAACAGGTTGAGCACCTGCGCCTGGATCGACACGTCCAGCGCCGAGGTCGGCTCGTCCGCCACCAGCACCTTGGGCTGCAGCATCATGGCGCGGGCCAGGGCGATGCGCTGGCGCTGGCCGCCGGAGAACATGTGCGGGTAGCGCGCATAGTGCTCGGGGCGCAGGCCCACCTGCTGCATCATCGCCTGCACCTTTTCGCGTCGTTCGGCGCGCGACAGAGCGGTGTTGATCAACAGCGGCTCGGCCAGCTGGTCGCCGACCTTCTGCCGCGGGTTGAGCGAGGCATAGGGGTTCTGGAACACCATCTGCACGTCGCGGCGCAACTGCTTGCGCTCGGCCCTGCTGGCGTCGGCCACTTCGCGGCCGGCGATCTGCAGGCTGCCCGAACTGGGCTCCTCGATCAGGGTCAGGGCGCGGGCCAGGGTGGACTTGCCGCAGCCGGACTCGCCGACCACCGCCAGGGTCTTGCCGGCCTCGAGGCTGAAGGACACGCCGTTGAGCGCCTGCACCGTTGCCGCCGGCTTGAACAGGCCGCGCGAGACGCTGTAGTGACGGGTCAGTTCTTGGGCTTGGAGTACGCTGCTCATCGGGCCACCTCCAGGGGAAAGAAGCAGCGCGCGGCGCCACGCTCGTGTTGGTCCAGCGCCGGGCGCTCCTCAAAGCAGCGCTGCTGCACGTAGGGGCAGCGTGGCGACAGCAGGCAGCCGTGCGGACGGTCGTAGCGTCCGGGCACGATGCCGGGCAGGGTGGCCAGGCGGCGGGCGCCGGCGCCGTGTTCGGCCAGGCTCCTCTCAGGAAGCGCCTTGAGCAGCGCCTCGGTATAGGGGTGTATCGGTGCATCGAACAGGGTCGGCACCCGGCCCAGCTCCACCGCTTGCCCTGCGTACATCACGCAGACGCGCTGGGCGGTCTCGGCGACCACCGCCAGGTCGTGGGTGATCAGCACCAGGGCCATGCTCTGGTCGCGCTGCAGGTTCAGCAGCAGTTCCATGATCTGCGCCTGGATGGTCACGTCCAGCGCCGTGGTCGGCTCGTCGGCGATCAGCAGCTTGGGTTCGGCGGCGATGGCCATGGCGATCGCCACGCGCTGGCTCATGCCGCCGGAGAGCTGGTGCGGGTAGGCATCCAGGCGGCTGGCGGCGGCGGGAATCTCGACCCGTTCGAGCAGCTCGAGGGCACGGGCGCGCGCGGCCTTGCCTTTCAGCCCGAGGTGCTGACGCAGCACTTCCTCGATCTGGAAACCCACGCTGTAGCTGGGATTGAGGGCGGTCATCGGATCCTGGAAGACCATGGCCAGGTCCTTGCCGACGATGTGCCGGCGCTGGCGGCCCTTGAGGCGCAGCATGTCGGTGCCGTCGAACTGCAGGCAATCGGCGCGGACGATGCCGGGGGCGTCGATCAGGCCCATCAGCGCCATCATGGTCACCGACTTGCCGGAGCCGGACTCGCCGACGATGGCCAGCACCTCGCCCTTTTCCACGCTGAGGTCGAGGCCATCGACCACCGGCACGGCATCGGCATCGCCGAAGCGCACGTAGAGATTGCGGATATCCAGCAGGCTCATCGGCTTGCCTCCGTACCTAGGGTGGACGACGCTTCACCCGTCCACCGTGGTGCGTTCATGGTGGATGAAAAGAGCGTCATCCACCCTACGGAGCTGGGGGGCGCCATGCGCACCGTGATCGTCTTGTGCATATGGGCCTCCTCAGATGGCGTTCTTCAGTTTCGGGTCGAGGGCGTCGCGCAAGCCGTCGCCCATCAGGTTGATCGCCAGCACGCTGAGCAGGATGGCCAGGCCGGGCAGGGTCACCACCCACCAGGCGCGCTCGATATAGTCGCGCGCCGAGGCCAGCATGGTGCCCCACTCGGGCGTCGGCGGTTGCACGCCGAGGCCGAGAAAGCCCAGCGCGGCGGCGTCGAGAATCGCCGAGGAAAAGCTCAGCGTCGCCTGCACGATCAGCGGTGCCATGCAGTTGGGCAGCACGGTGACGAACATCAGCCTCAGCCGGCCCGCGCCGGCCAGCTGCGCGGCGGTGACGTAGTCGCGGCTGAGCTCGCCCATCACCGCGGCGCGGGTCAGGCGCACGTAGCTGGGCAGGGAGACGATGGCGATGGCGAAGATGGTGTTGATCAGCCCCGGGCCGAGGATGGCGACGATGGCCACCGCCAGCAGCAGCGAGGGCAGCGCCAGCATGATGTCCATCAGGCGCATGATGCCGGGGCCGAGCAGGCGCGGGAAGAAACCGGCGGCCAGGCCCAGCAGGATGCCGGGGATCAGCGACAGCAGCACCGAGGCCAGGCCGATCAGCAGCGACAGGCGCGCGCCATGGATCAGCCGCGAGAGCAGGTCGCGGCCCAGCTCGTCGGTGCCGAGCAGGAAACGCCACTGGCCACCGTCCAGCCATACCGGCGGGGTGAGCAGGAAGTCGCGGTACTGCTCGCTGGGATCATGCGGCGCGATCCAGGGCGCGAGCAGCGCGCAGAACAGCATCAGCAGCATGAACGCCAGGCCGGCGAGGGCGCCCTTGTTATGGCTGAAGGCCTGCCAGAATTCCTTCAGCGGCGAGGGGTAGAGCAGGCTCTGGTCGAGGCTGGTGGCGGCGGTCATGGGCGCACCTCGCGTAGGGTGGACGACGTTTCACCCGTCCACCGATGCCTTTTCACGGTGGATGAAAAGAGCGTCATCCACCCTAGGTGATCGATGTGGTTATGCATGGCGCCGTCCTTATTTCTGATGGCGAATACGGGGATTGGCCAGGCCGTAGAGGATGTCCACGGTGAAGTTGACCAGGATCACCAGGCAGGCGATCAGCAGGATGCCGTTCTGCACCACCGGGTAGTCGCGGGCGCCGATGGCCTCGATCAGCCATTTGCCGATGCCCGGCCAGGAGAAGATGGTCTCGGTCAGCACCGCGCCGGCCAGCAGGCTGCCGACCTGCAGGCCGAACACCGTCAGTACCGGGATCAGCGCGTTGCGCAGGCCGTGCACGAACACCACCCGCGCCGGCGACAGGCCCTTGGCCCGCGCGGTGCGGATGTAGTCCTCGCGCAGCACTTCGAGCATGGCCGAGCGGGTCATCCGGGCGATCACCGCCAGCGGGATGGTGCCGAGCACGATGGCCGGCAGGATCAGGTGGCGCAGGGCGTCGACGAAGGCGCCTTGCTCGTCGCTGAGCAGGGTGTCGATCAGCATGAAGCCGGTGACCGGCGGGATGTCGTAGAGCAGATCGATACGCCCGGACACCGGCGTCCAGCCCAGGCCGACCGAGAAGAACATGATCAGCAGCAGGCCCCACCAGAAGATCGGCATCGAGTAGCCGGTCAGCGAGATGCCCATCACCCCGTGGTCGAACAGCGAGCCGCGCTTGAGCGCGGCGATCACCCCGGCGATCAGACCCAGGGTGCCGGCGAACAGCAAGGCTGCCAGGGCCAGTTCGACGGTGGCGGGGAACAGGCTGAGGAACTCGCGCCACACGCTTTCGCGCGAACGCAGCGACTCGCCCAGATTGCCGCTGGCGAGCTGGCCGATGTAGTCGAAGTACTGCTCATGCAGCGGCTTGTTCAGCCCCAGGCGCTCCATGGCCTGGGCGTGCATCTCCGGGTCGACGCGGCGTTCGCCCATCATCACTTCCACCGGGTCGCCGGGGATCAGGCGGATCAGGGCGAAGGTCAGCAGGGTGACGCCGAAGAAGGTGGGGATCAAAAGCCCCAGGCGTCTGGCGATAAAGGACAGCATCAGGCGGTTCTACTCCGTGGCGGGATGCGGGTGCCGGACTGCATGGTCCGGCGTTGTTGTGGTCGTGTCGTAGCCCGGATGCAATCCGGGGATAGGGCGCGAGAGTAGTCCCGGATCGCATCCGGGCTAGGGTTGTTCATGGCAGCTTCACCCTGGCGAAATTGTTCGACCCCAGCGGGCTGAGCACGAAGCCCTCGACACCCTTGCGCAGCGCGGCGAACTGCTTGGGGTGGGCCAGGGCGATCCAGGGCGCCTGCTTATGGAAGATCGCCAGGGCCTGGCGATACAGCGCGGCGCGTTTTTCCTGCTCGGGCTCGCGGCGCGCCTGGGTGATCAGCGCGTCGAAGGCCTTGTCGCACCAACCCGCCTGATTCTCGCCGCTCTCGGCGGCGGCGCAGGACAGGTTGGGGGTGAGGAAGTTGTCCGGGTCGCCGTTGTCGCCGGCCCAGCCCATGAACACCAGGTCGTGCTCGCCGTTCTTGGCGCGCTTGATCAGCTCGCCCCACTCGAACACGCGGATGTCGCTGCGGATGCCGATGGCGGCGAGATCGGCCTGCAGCATCTGCGCGCCGATGCCCGGGTTGGGGTTGGTCGGCCCGCCACCGGGGCGGGTCCAGATCGACAGGGCGAAGCCATCGCCATGACCGGCCTCGGCCAGCAGGGCCTTGGCCCGTTCAACGTCATGCGGCCAGTCCGCGAGCTCGGGGTCATGGCCCCAGAGCGTCGCCGGGTAGGGCGCCACGGCCGGCGTGGCGTTGCCTTCGCCGTACTGCGCGCGGATATAGGCAGCCTTGTCGAACGCCAGATTCAGCGCCTGGCGCACGCGCACGTCGTCCAGCGGCGGGTGACGGGTGTTGATGCCGATATAGGCGGTCAGCAGCGAGTCCAGCTCCAGCACCTGCAGTCTGGCGTCGGCCTTGAGCGCCGGGATGTCCACTGGGCGCGGGTAGAGGGCGATCTGGCAGTCGCCGGCCTTGAGCCGCTGCTGGCGCACGTTGGGTTCGGGGGTGATGGCCAGCACCAGGCGCTCGATCGCTGGCGCGCCATCCCAGTACTCCGGGTTGCCGCGAAAGCGCACCTGGGCGTCCTTGGCATAGCGCTCGAAGACGAAGGGGCCGGTGCCAACCGGCTGACTGTTGAGCCGCTCGGGTTTGTTCGCGGCGAGCAGATGCTCGGCATACTCGGCCGAATAGATCGAGGCGAAGCCCATGGCCAGGTTGGCCAGGAAGGGCGCCTCGGGATGCCTGAGGACGAAGCGCACCCGATGTTCGTCGAGCTTGTCGATGCGCTCGATCAGCTTTGCCAGGCCCATGGCCTCGGCATAGGGGAAACCGCGCAGCGACAGCTTGTGCCAGGGGTGATTCGGATCGAGCTGGCGCTGGAAGCTCCACAGCACGTCGTCGGCATTGAACGCGCGCGTGGGCGTGAAGTCGTTGTTGGCGTGAAATTTCACCCCCTGGCGCAGGGTGAAGCTGTAGCTCAGGCCGTCGGCGGAGATTTCCCAGCTTTCTGCCAGCGCCGGCACCAGCTCGGTGCTGCCGGGGGCGAAGGCCACCAGGCGTTCGAACAGGGTCTCGGCCGTGGCATCGGCGGTGGTCGCGGCGGTGTACTGGACGATATCGAAACCTTCCGGGCTGGCTTCGCTGCACACCACCAGATTATTCGCCGCCTGGACCTGTGCGCACAGCAAAGCGGCCAGCAGCAGGCCGCCGCGCTTAAAGGGCATGGAAGACATGTGAACTCCTGATCCGGGTAGAAACGGCGCACCCGCAGGCGCGCCGCCTGCCATCACTGGGCGATACCTACACCATAGAAGGAGTTGAGCGCGAAGGGGCTGATGCGGAAGTCCTGCACCTCCTTGCGCATCGGCTGGTACACGGTGGAGTGCGCCAGCGGGGTGATCGGCACCTCGCGCTTGAGGATCACCTGCGCCTGCCGGTACAGCTCGGTACGCTCGGCCTGGTCGGTGGTGCGCTTGGCAGCCTTGACCAGCTTGTCGTAGTCCTCGAAGCACCACTTGGAGAAGTTGTTGCCGTCGACCGCGTCGCAGCCGTAGAGGGTGCCGAGCCAGTTGTCCGGGTCACCGTTGTCGCCGCTCCAGCCGATCAGCATGGCGTCGTGCTCGCCGGCCTTGGCACGCTTGAGGTATTCGCCCCATTCGTAGGTGACGATGCGTGCCTTGATGCCGATCTTGGCCCAGTCGGCCTGCAGCATCTCGGCGATCTGCTTGGCGTTGGGGTTGTACGGGCGCTGCACCGGCATGGCCCACAGGGTGATCTCGGTACCCTCCTCGACACCGGCGGCCTTGAGCAGCGCCTTGGCCTTCTCCGGGTCGAAGGCCGGGTCCTTGATGGTCTCGTTATAGGACCACTGGGTCGGCGGCATGCCGTTGACTGCCAGCTGGCCGGCGTTCTGGTACACCGCGTCGAGGATCGCCTGCTTGTTCACCGCCATGTCCAGGGCCTGGCGCACCTCCAGCTTGTCGAACGGCGGGTGGGTGACGTTGTAGGCGATATAGCCGACGTTGAAGCCGGCCTGTTCGGGCATCTGCAGCTTGGCGTCCTGCTGCAGCGAGGCGATGTCGGCCGGGCGCGGGAACAGGGTGACGTGGCATTCGCCGGCCTTGAGCTTCTGCATGCGCACCGAGGCGTCGGTATTGATGGCGAAGATCAGGTTGTCGATCTTCACGTCCTCGGGCTTCCAGTAGTCCTGGTTGCCCTTGTAGCGGATCACCGCGTCCTTCTGGTAGCGGCTGAACACGAAGGGGCCGGTGCCGATCGGCTTCTGGTTGATGTCGGCGGCCTTGCCGGCCTTGAGCAACTGGTCGGCGTACTCGGCGGACTGGATCGAGGCGAAGCTCATCGCCAGGTTCTGCACGAAGGCGGCGTCCACTTCGTTGAGGGTGAAGCGCACCGTCTGATCGTCCAGCTTTTCCAGCTTGGCGATATTGGCGTCCATGCCCATGTCGGTGAAGTAGGGGAACTCGGTGGGGTAGGCCTTGCGGAAGGGATGATCCTTGTCGAGCATGCGGCCGAAGGTGAAGAGCACGTCGTCGGCGTTGAATGCGCGGCTGGGCTTGAAGTACTCGGTGCTGTGGAACTTCACCCCGGGGCGCAGCTTGAAGGTGTAGACCAGACCGTCCTCGGACACCTCCCAGCTTTCGGCCAGGCCGGGCTCGACCTGGGTGCCGCCGCGCTCGAACTGGGTCAGGCGGTTGAAGATGGTTTCCGCCGCGGCGTCGAAATCGGTGCCGGTGGTGTACAGGCCCGGGTCGAAACCGGCGGGGCTGCCTTCGGAGCAGAACACCAGGTTGGCGGCGCTGGCGAGGGGGGCGCTGGCGATCAGCCCGGCGGTAAGCAAAGCCTGGATAACGGCGTTCTTGCGCATCATGACCTCATCGTTGTTGTGGTTGTGATCCTTGAGGAGCCTCTTGTGGAGGCCACCGCCGAAACTATGCAGCCCTTGTGCCCGAGGCAAGCGCGATGTCGCACAGCAAATGGTTAGCGCTACAGCGCTGTAACTTGCTGTCGCATTTATGAAAATTCTGCAGGGAAAAGATGGCGAAACGCCGTTATCTGACGATAACGGCGTGGCCTTGTTGCGGGGCGTGGTTCAGGGCATCTGCACTTCGATGACGCCGTCGGCGCTGACCGTGACCTGGCTGGTGCCTGCCTCGATTTCCGGGGTGGGCGCCGCTTCCATCATCGCCATGCCCTTGGCCGCGTAGTGGCGCGGCATCGGCGGCTGGAAACCGCCGGTGTTGAGGTTGAGGCTGACCAGCTTGTAGCCCTTGCCGCCGAGCGCCTCGGTGGCCAGCTGGGCGCGGGCCTTGAAGGCATTCACCGCGTCCTTGAGCATGGCGTCCTCGCGGGTCTTGCGGGTGTCGGTGGCGATGCTGAAGTCCATGCCGGCCATCTTCATCTGTTGCAGCAACTCGCCGGTCAGTGCCGACAGGCGGGCGAAGTCGGCGCTTTCCAGGCGCACTTCGGCGCGCTCGCGCCAGGCGGTGATCTTCTGGCCCTTGTCGTCATACACCGGGTAGCTGTGACGGCTGCCGAGCTTGACCGAGACGCCGCGCACCTGGCGCACCTGCTCCAGCGTCTGGTTGAGGGTGTTGGTGATCTCGGCGGCCAGCTTGGCCGGGTCGGCGTGCTGCGCTTCGGTATAGAGGGTGACGTGCATCAGGTCGTGGGCGACCTCCTGATTCACCTCGGCGCGCAGGGCGATCTGGTTGTAGCGCGCCTCCTCGGCCAGCAGGGCGGTGCTGGCCAGGCTGGCGGCGGCCAGGGCGAGGGCGGTGGCGATACGGGTCATGGTGCGCATGGGCGGTTCCTTGTCGATGGCCGATGGGCCGTTACGCGAGGGTAGACGAAGCAGAGTGACTGTTCGGGTTAATGGCGGTTCAACTTTTTTCTGTGCCGCGTCGGCACCGGGTCGTGCCGGCTCAATCGTCCAGCCAGGCGCCCTGGGTTTCACCGTGGCCGGTGTCGCGGTCGTAGCGGTGTTCGCGCTCGATATGGCGTTGCAAGGTGGCGTGGGCGCGAGCATTGGCCTGCTGTTCCAGGGTCTTGCAGTCGGCTTGCTCCGGCAGCGCCAGCAGCGCCGCGTCGATGGCCTGCGCCGCCGCCTGGCCGATGCGGTAGTGGCCCAGTTCGTGTTCCTCGAGCGCCGCCAGGTAGCGGGCGAAGCGCTGTTGCTGCTGGGCGTCGCCGCCGTGCAGGCGCGGCAGGGTGATGCTGGCCTGCAGCTGGGTGCTGCTGCGTTCGATACGGCAGCGACCATCGCGCGCCTCCCGCCACCAGAAGCGCCATTCCACCTGCCAGCGGGTGAAGCCGTGGTAGGTCTGGCCGCCCAGGCGGATCGGCGAGGCGCTGTTCAGCGCCTGGCGCAGGCTGGCGTGCGTTTCGAGGTGGGCGTCGTAGTGGCGGTAGTCGAGCTGCTCGCGCACCTCGGCGTGCAGCGGCGCGGCCAGCAGCAGCGGCAGCAGGGCGCGCTTCATGACCGGCGCAGCCGTTCGCGGCCGCGGCTGAGGTCGGCCAGCAGTCGATCCAGCGCGTCCAGCTGGGCGGCGGGCACGGCTAGCTCGAGGCGGGCGCCGCTGGCGTCGAAGGCCTCGTTTTCCAGCAGGGCGTCGAACTCGCCCAGGCGCGCCTTGAACGGCGCCAGTTCGGCGAACTGCAGGTGGCAGTGGCAGGCCTGGCGCGGCACCAGCTCGCGGCGCTCGCCGCCCTGCAGGCACTTGGCCGCGCTGCCGCCGTAGGCACGTGCCAGGCCGCCGGTGCCGAGCTGGATGCCGCCGTACCAGCGGATCACCAGCACCGCCACCTGGTCGCACGCCTGGCCTTCGATGGCGGCGAGAATCGGCCGGCCGGCGGTGCCGCCGGGTTCGCCGTCGTCGCTGAAGCGGTACTGCGCGCCGACCTTCCAGGCCCAGCAGTTGTGCGAGGCACCGGGGTCGCTGTGGGCAGCGATAAAGGCCTGCGCCTCGGCCGCGCTGGCGACCGGTGCGGCGAGGGCGTGAAAGCGGCTCTTGCGGATCTCCTCGCGGTACTCGCAGGGCGCGCTGAGGGTGAAGGCCATCAGGGCTTGGCGGGCGGCGTCAGGCCGCAGCCCTTGAGGATGATCTGGATCAAGTTGCCTGTGGCGGCTTCGAAGTCCTGCTTGGTCAGACGCGAGCGGCCGCTGACGCGGCAGATCTGCGAGGCGAAGTCGGCGTAGTGCTGGGTGCTGCTCCACAGCAGGAAGATCAGGTGCACCGGGTCGACCGGATCCATCTTGCCGGCGGCGATCCAGGCCTCGAACACCGCGGCGCGGCCGCGGAACCAGTCCAGGTAGTTCTGGTTGAAGTACTGCGACAGGCAGTCGCCGCCGCTGATCACTTCCATGGCGAAGATCCGCGAGGCCTTCGGCTGGCGGCGGGAGAATTCCATCTTGGCGCGGATGTAGCGCGCCAGCGCCTCGGCCGGGTCGTCGTCGACGGTCAGGGTGTTGAAGGTGCTGTCCCACAGTTCGAGGATGTTGCTCAGCACCGCCAGGTACAGGCCCAGTTTGTTGTTGAAGTAGTAGTGCAGGTTGGCCTTGGGCAGGCCGACGTTCTGCGCGATGGTGTTCATGCTGGTGCCCTTGAAGCCGTGGCGGGCGAACTCCTCTTCGGCGGCTTGGATGATGGCTTCTTCGTTCTTCTGGCGGATGCGCCCGGCGGGCTTGCCGCTGGCGCTATGGGCGGGGACTTCGAAGGTCATGGGCGATTCCGAACTGATCTGGGAGCACAGCGAGTGCACAGATACCCCAGCGTCGCCCGGGTGACAAGCGCAAGTCGCGGAAAAGTGGCGGGAAATGCCGCGAATCCGGGGTGTGCACCAAGGCTGTGCGGCGCTTGCCCGAGCACGCCCCATGGCCGCCCTCGGTACAAATCCCGCCGATAACGCCCGGCCTCGCGCAGGGCCTGCACCTGCTCGCGGCCGAGCCGATCCAGTGCCGTTGGCGCAGGGTGCCGATTCGATAACCCCGGCCGTGCGGCCGGGGTTGGGACGGTGCCGGGTCAGAACTCGAGCACGGCCGACAGCCACAGGCGACGGCCCTCTTCGAGGGTGCCGGTGGTGGATTGGGCGATCTGCGTGTAGTAGGAGGCCCAGCCGCTGGCGCCGGTATTGGTGGTGTAGCTCTCGCCGTCGAGGAAGTCCTTGTCGAACAGGTTGTAGAGGGTGGCGTTGAGGGTGAGGTTCTGCGACGCCTTGAACGAGCCGCCGAGGTGGAACAGCTCGTAGGCCTTGAGGTCGCCGACCTGATCCTGCAGCGCCTGGTTGGCGGCCGTCAGGTTGGCGTAGCGCTGGTTGAAGCGTGCCCGCTCGCCGCGGTACTCGCCCTTGAACCACAGGCTCAGGCGCTCGGTTGCATGCCAGTTGAGGCTGGCGTTGAGCATGTGCTGCGGCGTGTTGGTCAGCGGCGCGCCCTTGTCGGCGCCGCTGCTCTGCTCGCTGTCGGTGTAGGTGTAGTTGCCGGCCAGGGTCCAGCCCGCGGCGAACTGCCAGCGGCTGGCCAGTTCCACGCCCCGGGTCTTGGCTTCGCCGATGTTGACGCTCTGCGCGAAGCTTTCCTGCAGGAAGCTGCTGCCCAGGCTGATGCAGCCCGGCTGGTTCGGGGCGCCGGGGAAGTTGCAGTTGGCGATCGTCGCGCCGTCGTCGATCTTGTCCTTGAACTTGGTGTGGAACAGCGTGGCATTGGCGCTGAAGCCGGCGAGGTTGTCGTAGTAGGCGCCGAACTCGGTGTTGGTGGTGGTTTCCGGGTCGAGGTCCGGGCTGCCGATGGTGATGGTGCGGCCCTGGGCGGTGACGCCGTTGATGCCGTCGTGCAGCTGGTTGAGGCTCGGCGTCTTGTAGCCCTTGCTCACGCCGCCCTTGAGCGTCCAGTTGTCGCTGGTGTTCCACACCAGGTAGGCGCGCGGGCTGAAGTGGCCGCCGAAGGCTTCGTGATCCTCGTAACGGCCGCCCAGGGTCAGGGCCAGGTCGTGGCGCAGGCGCCACTCGTCCTCGACGAACAGCGCCCAGGAGGTCTGCTGGAAGTCTTCGTCGGCGATGCCGTCCTCGACCTTGGCGTCCCAGTACTGGCCGCCGAGGGTGACGATGTGCGACTCGCCCACTGGCGCCACCAGTTTGCTGTCGAACACCAGATCGGTGGACTTCAGCAGGCGGTCGTCGCCGCCGACGATGGCCGGGTAGCCCGTGTAGGGCACGCCGACGGTGCCGGGAATGCTGCGCCCCAGGGTCTCGGTGGTGTTGTGGGTCAGGCTGCTGTCGAGGGTGCCGATATCGAAACGGCCGGTGTGCGACAGGGCGAACTGGTCGCGCTGGAAACGCAGTTCGTCCCGGTAGCCGTTGGCGAGGGTCGGTTGGTCGACGCTGCAGCCGCCGATGGCGTTGCCGCCGCTCTTGCCGTCCAGGGTGCCGAGCTGGCAGTCGTCGTTGTCGTAGACCTGGCGGCCGCGCTCGAAGTCCAGGGCGAAATCGTGGTTGTCCTGTGGGGTGAAGGTCAGGCGGCCGCCGAGGTTGTAGTTGCGGCCCTCCACCGGCGCTGCGCCGCGCTTGCTGACGGTGCTGTCGTCGTCGAACTCGAGGTCGGACTCGCCGCGGTCGTACAGGCTGCCGCGTACCTGCAGGCCGAGCAGGTTGTCGATCAATGGGCCGCTGGCATAGAAGCTGGTGTTGCTGGTGTCGCCGAAGTCGCGGTTTTCCTGGAAGGTGTGATCCAGGGTCAGGCTGCCGCCCCAGGCCTTGCCCACCTTGCGGGTGATGATGTTGATCACCCCGCCCATGGCGTCGGAACCATACAGGGTCGACATCGGCCCGCGGATCACCTCGATGCGCTCGATGGCCGACAGCGGCGGCATGAAGCTGGTGGCGGTCTCGTTGAAGCCGTTGGGGGTGACGTTGCCGGCGGCGTTCTGCCGACGGCCGTCGATCAGGATCAGGCTGTAGTCGCTCGGCAGGCCGCGGATGCTGATGTTCAGCCCGCCGGTCTTGCCGGTGCCCTGGCCGATGTCGACGCCTTCGACGTCCTCCAGGGCCTCGGCCAGGTTGCTGTAGCGCTTTTGCTGCAGCTCCTCGCGGCCGATCACGCTGATGCTGGCCGGCGCGTCGGTGATCTTCTGCTCGAAGCCGGCGGCGGTGACCACCACGTCGCCGAGGGCGACCGGCTCGCTGGCCTGGGCGCCGAGGCTGGTGACGAGGGCAATGGCGCTGGCCAAGGCGCTGCGGGAACTGAGGGCGGACATCGATCTACTCCTGGCGGTGTAAGGATTGGAGGCGAGACGGTCGCGATGATAGTGATTTGCATATAAGGTTCAATCGCGAATGAGTTTCAACGGCGTAAGCAACTTCTGCAGGGCGCGTGGCGACTGGGCTGGGAGTGGGTTGTAAATTTTGTAAATGCGACTGTTTCTCGGCTGAGCCGCCGGCCTTTGCGAATCGCCCGGCGCGCCTTAAGCTGCCGGCATGAACCGCATCCTTCTCAACTGCGACATGGGCGAGGGCTTCGGCGCCTGGCGCATGGGCGACGACGCGCTGGCCATGCCGCTGATCGACCAGGCCAACCTGGCCTGCGGCTTTCACGCCGGCGACCCGCTGATCATGGCGCGCAGCGTGGCGCTGGCGGTTGAGCACGGCGTGCGCATCGGCGCTCATCCGTCCTACCCCGACCTGCAGGGCTTCGGCCGCCGCCATCTGCAGTGCTCGCCGGAGGAAGTCCACGCCCTGGTGCTGTACCAGATCGGCGCGCTGGACGCCTTCTGCCGCGCCGCCGGCGGCCAGCTGGCCTACGTCAAGCCGCACGGTGCGCTGTACAACGACCTGGTGCGCGACGATGCCCTGCTCGCCGCGGTGTTCGATGCCTGCGCCAGCTACCGCAAGGGCCTGCCGCTGATGGTGCTGGCCCTGGCCGACAACCAGCGTGAGTTGTGTCTGGCCGACGAGGCCGACGTACCGCTGATGTTCGAGGCCTTCGCCGACCGCGCCTACCTGGCCGACGGCCAGCTGGCGCCGCGCCGGCTCAGCGGCGCGGTGCACCAGGACCCCGAACGCATCCTCGCCCAGGCCCTGGCCATCGCCCGCGGCCAGGCCTTCCCCGACCTCGACGGCAAACCGCTGCGCCTGCGCGCCGACAGCCTCTGCGTGCACGGCGACAACCCCGAGTCGCTGGCCGTGCTGCGACGCCTGCGGGCGCAGCTGGACGCACTCTGAGGGCGCGGTCCCGGCATTTGCCGCGCTGCCCGGTCGGGCAACTGGTCAGCGCATGCGCGGCGGGAGTCGGCATCTGCCTCGCGCTGTGAGAGGATGGCTCCTGCAAGCCCCGCCCCAGGCCAAAAAGGACCCGTGATCCACGCCGATGAAGACGCCCAAACGTATTGAACCCCTGGTCGAAGACGGCCTGGTGGACGAAGTGCTGCGCCCGCTGATGAGCGGCAAGGAAGCAGCGGTCTATGTGGTGCGCTGTGGCGACGAGCTGCGCTGCGCCAAGGTCTACAAGGAAGCCAACAAACGCAGTTTTCGCCAGGCCGCCGAGTATCAGGAGGGCCGCAAGGTGCGCGGTAGCCGCCAGGCGCGGGCCATGGCCAAGGGCAGCAAGTACGGGCGCAAGGAGCAGGAGCAGGCCTGGCAGAACGCCGAGGTGGCGGCCCTGTTCCACCTGGCCAGCGCCGGCGTGCGGGTGCCCAAGCCCTACGACTTTCTCGACGGCGTGCTGCTGATGGAGCTGGTCAGCGACGGCCAGGGCGACGTGGCGCCGCGGCTCAACGACGTCGAGCTGCACCCGGACGACGCCCGCGAGTTCCACGCCTTCATGATCCAGGAAATCGTCAAGATGCTCTGCGCCGGCCTGGTGCATGGCGACCTGTCGGAATTCAACGTGCTGCTTGGTCCGGACGGCCCGGTGATCATCGACCTGCCGCAGGCAGTGGACGCCGCCGCCAACAACCATGCCTTCAGCATGCTCGAACGCGACGTGCGCAACATGGCCGAGTACTTCGGCCAATTTGCCCCCGAGCTGAAATACACCAAGTACGCCAAGGAAATGTGGGCGCTCTACGAGGCGGGCAAACTGCAGCCGAACAGCCAGCTGACCGGCGAATTCGCCGAAGCCGAAGACGCCGCCGATATCGACGCGGTGATGCGCGCGATCAAGGCCGCCCTGGCCGAAGAGGCACGGCGCCAGGCCTTGCTCAATGCCGAAGACGCGCCCAAGGACGCCGAACCGACGCCACCCTGGATGCGCTGAGCCGGAGGGCGCATCCGTAGGATGCGCCGCGCGCACCATCTTCACGCTGCGCCCGGTGCCATGGGAGGGGCTTTAGAACTGGCGGCGCCACTGACGTAGGGCGGGTGCAACCCGCCGTTGTCGACCTGGCGGGTTTCACCCGCCCTACGGCTGACGGTGCGACGAACATCCCGGCGCGCCGCAACTCACTCCTTCCTCCAGCCCCTGCAGAATCGGACAATCCGGCCGGCTATCGCCCTGGCAGCTGTTCGCCAGCTCCACCAGCGTATCGCGCAGCGCGCTCATCTCGGCGATCTTACGCGAAAGCGTGGCGATATGCCCCTCGGCCAGCGCCTTCACATCGGCACTGGCGCGACTCTTGTCCTGCCACAGCGCCAGCAGCCGGCCCACTTCCTCCAGGGAAAACCCCAGATCCCGCGCCCGCTTGATAAAGACCAGGCGGTGCAGGTCGTTGGCGCTGTACTGCCGATAGCCGCTCTCCGTACGCCCGGCCCGCGGCAGCAGGTCGATGGACTCGTAGTAGCGGATCATCTTGGCGCTGAGGCCGGTGTGCTTGGCGGCTTGGCCGATGTTCATGCTTGGAGCCTCGTCGTGAGTACATTGCGCCAGGATAGCGCTACAGCGATCAAGTCAGGCCCTGTTCTCGCTCCAGATCCACCAGCCGACTAGTCGGGCCGTCGGCACGCAGGCGCTCACGAATCATCTGCGGCCATTGGCTGCGCGAGCGGCGCTTGGCGATGGCGTAGGTGAAGTTTTGCAGGGCGTTGAGCGGAGCGAGGACGATGCCGCCGAGCAACAATATGAAGTCGGAAGCGCTGAGGAAGTTGCGACCGCCGTTAGCCTTGTACTGTTCCTTGATGTCACGCCATTGCAGGCGCGTCCAATGTCCTCGGCGTTTGCGTACTGCCAGCAGGCTCTGAATGGACTCAGGCGAGTCGCTGGAATTGCCGTGCTCGTCGAACCAGGGGCCGTTGTCCATATAGGCGCGCAGGTATTCCCAGAAGCCCAATTGCATTTCCAGACTCTTGCCAATGGGCGAGCCGAGGTTGAGCAGCACCTGTTCCTCGGGGTGGCCGAAGCGATGCAGGAGAACTTCGAGCGCCGCATGGCGCATGCCGGCGGTATAGGGGCCAACGGTGCCGTAGGCGTAGGCGGCTGCCGCGACGTCATCCCAGGGTGTGTGGTAAAGCTCGTCGTCCTGCTCGAAATACAGCTCGCGGGTGCGTCGGTTGAGCAGGATGGGGAGATGCATGGGGCGAAGGACTTCCCAGATAAAAGGAACTACAAAAAAGGCCAATGCAAGTAGGAGGGTGTTTAGCGCTTGCTCAGGACGATGATCCAGGAAGAGAGCAAGAGCGAAAATAGCCCAAAAAGTACCAGCCACTCCCCCTAGCGCCCCAGTCCACATTCCTCTATCCGCACTATCGCCATGCTCGATGGCTAGGTAGTGCTCGCTCTGCTCCTCGACTTCGGGCATGCATATCAGCGGTGCGCCGATGGGCTGATTGGCCTGAAGCAGATGGCTGTCCGGCACCTGAGTCAGGCGTTGGGCGAAGGGGTGATTGGTGGTGGCGGTCATGGCTTAGCTCAGGTCGATATCGATGGGTGGCAGGTAGAGCCCTTCGATGGGTTGATAGGTCAGGCTGCCGCGGATGGCCGTAAGATCCTCGACGTCCTCGTGATAGGCGCGGCGCAGGCGGACGCTGCCATCAGCTTCCGGCGCCACGCGAGTGCCAATATCCAGGTCGAAGGGAATGGGGTCGTCTTCGCCCCAGACCAGCGGCACACAGCGCTTAGCGGAACCGAGCAAGCCGGTCGAGCGCTGCCATTCCTCGTGCCCGTCGAAGCTGACCATGCCCTGGCGGTACTCGTGCTGGCCGGGCAGGCGCAGTTCGTTGACCCACTGGCTTGAACGCGGATCGATATAGTGCGCGCATTGCACTGAACAAACGCCCAGATACCCGAGCTAGAGGCCTACCGCTTTCCCACTCCTTCGTCAGCAAGCCTTGCCAGGCATTACCTGGCCCAGTGGGTCGGGAGCCAAACCTTGGGTTTTGGTGGGATCGGGTACATCGAAATTGCGTACCAGAAAGTACTTGGGATATGTGATTTCAGGTGGTAACTGGCTGATCATCTGCCGGTCAGTTAGGAAGTACTCCAGCAGATCTTCGATATCGAAACTCAGACTGGGTGTATCCGCCCTGAACCACTCATCGAGCAAGGCTTGTTCCTCGGCGGTATTGAAGCCTGCTTTCAGCCGTTCGGCCTCGCGCTGAACATCCTCGAGCCAGCCATGGGTCTTGCGCAGTTGCGCTTGGTTGGCACGGACGCGGCGCAGTGCGGTATCCCGCCGTTCTGCCTGAGCCATGCTCTCGCTACCCTCGCCCAACAGCCTGCCCAGTGTGCTCTCACGGCCCAGCAGGGGACGCTCCAGGCGTGCTTCTTCCTGAGCAAAGGCCTGGGACTGTTCGCGATAAAGCTGCCAGAGCAGACGCAGGCGACGAATATAGAGACGGCGGTGGACCAGAAAACCTTCCGCAGTGGCTGCGCTTGCGCCTGCGCGAGCCCGATAGCGCGTGCTAGCGGCGAGGGCGCTGGTGCCGTTGATATGGTCGTTAGATGTATAAAAGCTCGCAACGAACCTATCTTGCTGTTGCAGTACTTCTAATTGGGGAAAGGGCACTCCCGCTCGATAAGCCGCCCGATGCATCTCGTGCAGGCAAGCCAGGTGCAGCTCACGGCTGTGTGGCGCATCTTCCCGGCGCAACCCGCCTCCCACATCATCGCTCACACCTGGCACCAGGCGTTCCTCCCAGCGCGGCGTGAGTGCGCCGGTGCCGATCAGCCGAGCACGCCGGGTGCCACGCACCTCATGGGCAGCGACCAGGTGCAAGGCAGCCTTAACCGGCCCTGGCAGGCATTCGCCATCCTCGACCCGGTTGACCAGCGGCAGCAGGTACTCCAGCACGATAGAGCTTTGCATGCTGCGATCCACGGCATCGAACAGCCCGGCGAACACCACCTCCAGCTCTAAGCCCTGATAGCGGGTGCTGCCCGGCTCGCAGGCCTCGAACAATTTGTGGCAGAAGGCGCGCGCCAAGGTGGCGCCGAAGTCGAAGCCATAGACCGATATGGCGAGTCGTTTGAGCTGCACATCCCCAGCAGTCCGTGCTTTGCCGATTGCATCATTGAACGCTTGGAATGCCGATTCCAGCCGCGTATCCACGCCCGTCTTGAACAGCTCGGCGCTCAACGGATTATCTCGAATCGTTTCGGAGAACTCGGCGCCTGCCGTCACCACTGCCGCTACCACCGCCTTGGCCAGGTTGCCGTGGCTCAGGTTGCGCTGCAGGCGCTCCCACCAGTTCTTGCCCGTCAGCATATCCTTGCCGGCTTCTACCGCCGTATCGGTTGCCGTGCCTTGCGGCAACTCGGCCAGGTTGCCCTCGGCCTTGCTCGCCATGCCCTTGAGCCCCGCACCGAGCACCGCAGCTCCGCCGCCAAGGCTGGCATCGAAAGTGGCGCCCAGGCCGGAGATATAGAAACGCCTGTGACGTTCAAAGGGATTAGCGGACGTTGCTAGATCGTCATCGGGATGGGCCATGAACAAACGCCCGACATTGCTCAGGCGGTCGTTGCGCAGATCCTCTTCCAGATTGCGACCAAAGCCGTCGAAGAAGAAGCCGATATGCAGGGTGGCGCCACAGGGGAGTACCGCTGTCTTGCCATTACCCACGCCTTGGCTGGCGCGAGTGCTGATGGCTTGGGCGCGATCCAGGTTGGCGTTACTCATTATCAACTTCCTTGTTCTGCGCCTTATCAGGGCGGGGTGAAAACGGGCTGAATAGATCCGGACTCCAGCCTAGGCGAACCTGGTTGCCCGGATCGAACCGTACATGCAGGTAGCGGTCGTTACGGCTCCGTGGGGGCATGGGTAGTTCAATCTCGTGTCGCTCTATTTGCATTCCCTGGTCTTCCTGAGTCTTGGACATGCTAAGAATCCACACTACCTTTGCAGTCGGGCCGTCCAGGCGCCTGCAGCACATGATGCCTCCTGCGCCCATTACGGCCAGGTTACCGCCCCAAAAGTCGTTGACCCAGAAACTTCCTATCGGTCTATCCATATAGTTTTCCGAGGTCAACATTGCCCCCGGCGTGCGTAACTGCCCATAGAGATATAGCCCCAGCAGGGGCAGCAGTACGATCAGTAGGGAAAGGACCAGCCCGCGCCGACGCCACTTGCGTTTATTGGGTGAGTTCAAGATCAGGCTCATGGTTGGCTGCCTTGTTCGTTGGGTTGGGAGCGATCAGTGCATGGTGAAAACGGGCTGAACAGATCCGAGCTCCAGCCCAGGCGAACCTGGTTGCCCGGATCGAACCGTACATGCAGATAGCGGTCACCACGGCCTCGTGGTGGCATGGGCAGTTCGATTTCGTGGCGTTCCTCTTTTGCTCCATCTAGTTGCTGCTGACGGGTCATATCTAGAATCCAAACCACCTTTGCAGTCGGGCCGTCCAGGCGCCTGCAGCACATGATGCCTCCTGCGCCCATTACGGCCAGGTTACCGCCCCAGAAGTTGTTGACCCAAAAGCTGAATATTGGCCTATCCGTATAGTTCTCCGAGGTCAGCATTGCCCCTGGCCTCCGTAACTGCCCATAGAGATAAAGCCCCAGCAGGGGCAGCAGTACGATCAACAGAGAAAGAATCAGCCCGCGCCGACGCCATGTGCTTTGCAGCAGAGACGGCCTGATGAGCTTCATGTATCCAGAGTCCTCAGCGCTTGCGCGAGCGGCACGCGCTGTTCCTTAACCTGTTGCAGGGCGCTTGGCCAGTTCGGCCAGTGCGCTGGGAACTGGCGGTCGAGCAGATGCAGGGTGGCAAACAGGCTGATGTCTTCCGCTTGCTCCAGCCCTTGCTCGCGAGCGGCATCGAGCGCTCGTTGCACTTGGTCTAGACGGTCGCCATGACAGGCACTGGTGAACACCTCGGCTGGCTCTTTCTCCAGTTCGGCAGTCAGGCTGTAGGCCAGGGGGTCAAGCTGCAGTTGCTGCCAAATCGCCTGATCCAGAACGATGGGCTGGTAGGCTGCCGGGCTGCTCAACCCTTTACCTTGCAAGGCTTGCCAGCCTTCATCGGTTGTTGGCCGCCACCACTCGAGCATCGGGCCGAACAGCCAGTCATGCCATTCTGTCTCACTGCGGGCATGCAGCAGTGGCAGCACCCCAGGGGCATAGCTGCGCAGCAAGTAAATGCCGTCGTGTTCATCGGTTGCCAGCAGTGCATCGCCCAGGTGCCCGGCCATGCTGCCAAGGTCGCAGGCGGTATTGATCCAGCCCATCCAGGCAGAGGTGTCGTCGAGTGTCAGAAGCGTCTGGCAGTCGCTGAATGGCAGAGCCGTTAGATCCAACAACCAAGGGCCGTGATCCTTGAGTTCGGCGAACTCTGCCTGATGCATCAGCGCCTGCTTGGGGTGGTTGGTTTGCAGAAGGCGCAGGCGAGAGGCGTCGGGCAGTAATCCCATTTCGACGATGGCCAGGCAGCGGTGCTGGTTTTTCCTGGCCTGGTTCCAGGCCGCTTCCATCAAGTCGAGACTCATGCCTGGCCACCTGCTTGCAGCAGTTGCCCTTCACGCAGTGCCTTTTTCCAACACTCCAGGCAAATGCCTTGCGGTGCCCTTAACTTTGGCTGGCCAAGCGCCGTTTCGAGCAGGTTTCCGGCTTTGTCGCTATCGGCCATGCCAGGAATCACCGGCAGCAAAATCTTCAACCCCGACCCACTCCCCGGCGCCCCACCGGTGTTCATCTTGATCGTCGCCCCACTCAGGGTCACGCCGCTGGGGTCGAGCTTGAGGAAGCTGCCGCCGCCGGCGGCGGTGAGTTCCATGCCGGCGTCGATCACCACCTTGCTGCCGGCGTTGTAGTGAATCTCGTTGCCGGCTTCGATGAATAGGCCGGTGCCGATCTTGTTGTGTTGGGTGGCGGCGACGGTGAGGTGGTCGTTGGCGCGCACTTCCACCTTGCGGTCGAGGTCGGTGGTGCGGTGTTCCTCGGCGCGCATCTCGCTGTAGCTGTTGGCCTCCACCGTGTCGTGGCGTTCATTGCCGACGCGGATCTTCTGGTCGTGCTCGATGTTCTCGTCCCAGTCGCGCTGGGCATGGATGTAGATCTGCTCGGCGCCCTTGCGGTCTTCGATGCGGAACTCGTTGTAGCCGCCACCGCCCGGGCTGCTCAGGGTCTTGAACACGCTGCGGGTCTTGTTCGCCGGCAGGTCGTAGGGCACCAGGTGCTCGGCGTGGTACAGGCAGCCGCTGATCAGCGGCTGGTCGGGGTCGCCTTCGAGGAAGGTGACCAGCACCTCCATGCCCACCCGCGGGATGGCCACGCCGCCGTAGGCCTTGCCGGCCCAGTTGGAAGCCACGCGCAGCCAGCAGCTGGTGGTGTCGTCACCCTGGCCTTCGCGGTCCCAGTGGAACTGCACCTTGACCCGGCCGTACTGGTCGCAGTGGATTTCCTCGCCATCCGGGCCGGTGACCACGGCGGTCTGGCTACCCAGTACCTTGGGTTTGCGATGTTCGAGCGCGGGGCGGTAGGGGATGTCCCAGGGCGTGGCGGTAAAGCGGTTGCGATAGCCCTGCTGGAAGCCATCACCGGTTTGGGTGTTGCTGGTGACTGATTCTTCCAGCACCTGCGGTTGCTTGCCTTCGTGAATCACTTCATTGAGTAGCCACAGATCGTTCCACGGTTCGCGTGGATGATCCGCCAGGGCGAGGAAGTGGCCGCTGCACAGGTAGGCGTCACTCTCGCCTTCGGCCAGCTCGTAGTCGCTGCGCAGGCGCTCCAGGCTGCGCTTGGCCAGGTGCTTGCCGCGGGTGCGGTCGGTAAAGCGGCCGGGGTAGTCGTAGACCTCCAGCGCCGGGGCGAATTCGCTGTGGTAGTCCGCTTCCATCTGCAGCTTGGGCTGCTCGAAGTCGTAGTCGCGCCAACTGGCCTGGGTGCTGCGGGTTTCCAGGCGCACGCCGAAGGCGCGCACCACCTCGTGGTCGGCGGCCAGGCCGCTGTCCTGCTGGTAACTCAGCGGCGCGAGCTTGGGGAATACGCTGGCGTCGTCGCCGAAGACCAGGCGGTGGCCGGTTTCGCCGTGCTGGAAGTGGAAGCTGATGCCTTCCTCCTCGCACAGGCGCTGGATGAAGTGCAGGTCGGATTCGTCGTACTGCACGCAGTAGTCGCGTTCGGGGTAGAGGTAGCCGAGCTGGAACTGGTAGGCATCGCTGTGGATGCCGTGCTCTTCGAGGATCTGGCCGACGATCTGCGGCACCGTGAGGTGCTGGAAGATGCGCTGGTTGTGGCGGTGCGCCAGGTAGGCCAGTTGCGGGCGCAGGCCGATGCGGTAGCGGGTCAGGCGCTTGCCCGAGTCGCCCTGTTCGATGCTGTAGATCACCCCGTGCACGCCCTTGCCGGAGGGGCCGAAGGCCAGGTAGGCGGTCTGGTTGATCAGCGCATCGAGGTCGAGGTCGGCGCGTTGGCTGACCAGCTCGATGTCGAAACGGTAGGGCTTGTTGAGCGCCTCGCGGCCCTCGAAGCTCAGCACCTGCAGGTCGTTGTCGACGGCGGGAATGGTGAGGGTGATATGCGCCTGGTTGGCATCCAGCATGCCGTGGCCTCCATCCTTGAGTTGGGCGAGGGCTGAAGGGTGCCGGACGCCGGGCAGCGGTTCAATGATGGCATTCCCATACTATGCGCCGGGTCATGAAAAAACCGCCGCGGCGCCTGGGCTGGCGCCGCGCGGGTAAGCCTTCTCCTACAAGTCTTGCGGCTTCCAGCGGGTCAGCAGCAGCGCATTGCTGACCACGCTGACGCTGGACAGGGCCATGGCGGCGCCGGCGAACATCGGGTTGAGCAGGCCGGCGGCGGCCAGGGGAATGCCGATCAGGTTGTAGACGAAGGCCCAGAACAGGTTCTGGCGGATCTTCGCGTAGGTGCGTCGGCTGATCTCCAGCGCCGCCGGCACCAGGCGCGGGTCGCCGCGCATCAGGGTGATGCCGGCGGCGTGCATGGCCGCATCGGTGCCGCCGCCCATGGCGATACCGACGTCGGCGGCGGCCAGCGCCGGGGCGTCGTTGATGCCGTCGCCGACCATGGCCACCGTGCCCTTCTGGCGCAGCTCGCCGATCAGCCGCGCCTTGTCCGCCGGCAGCACCTCGGCGTGGGCCTGGTCGATGCCCAGTACGCCGGCCACCGCGGCGACGCTGCCGCGGTTGTCGCCGCTGATCAGATGGCTGGCGATGCCCTGCGCACGCAACTGCTCGACCGCCTCGGCCGCGCCCGGCTTGAGCGCGTCGCCGAAGGCCAGCAGGCCGAGCAGGCGCGGCGATTCGCCGGTTTCGAGCAGCCAGGACAGGGTACGGCCCTCGGCTTCCCAGGCGCGGGCGGATTCGCCCAGCGCGTCCATCTGCAGTTGCTGTTCGTCGAGCAGGCGGCTGCTGCCCAGTTGCAGGGCACGGCCCTCGACCGTGCCGGCGATGCCGCGGCCGGCCAGCGCGCGGCTGTCGCGCACCGCGGGCAGGGCAATCTCCAGCTCGGCGCAGCGTTGCAGCACGGCCTTGGCCAGCGGGTGTTCGCTGCCCTGCTGCAGGGCGCCGGCCAGGCGCAGCAGTTCGGTTTCGTCGGCCGCGGCGAGGCCGAGGTGGACGATACGCGGACGCCCTTCGGTGAGGGTGCCGGTCTTGTCGAAGGCGAGGGTGTCGACCGCATGCGCCACTTCCAGCGCCTGGGCGTCCTTGATCAGGATGCCGTGGCGCGCGGCCACGCCGGTGCCGGCCATGATCGCGGTCGGCGTGGCCAGGCCGAGGGCGCAGGGGCAGGCGATCACCAGCACCGCCACGGCGTTGAGCAGGGCGCTTTCCAGCGGTGCGCCGAATGCCAGCCAGCCGAGCAGGGTGGCCAGGGCGACCAGCAGCACGGCCGGCACGAACACCTGGCTGACCCGATCCACCAGCTTCTGGATCGGCGCCTTGGCCGCCTGGGCGTCCTCCACCAGGCGGATGATCCGTGCCAGCACGGTCTCCGCGCCCAGCGCGGTGGTTGCCACCAGCAGGCGGCCTTCGCCGTTGATCGCGCCGGCGGTGACCTTGTCGCCCGGCTGCTTGGCCACCGGCAGGCTCTCGCCGCTGATCAGCGCTTCGTCGGCGTGGCTGTGGCCTTCGACGACCCGGCCGTCCACCGGGAAGCGCTCGCCCGGCTTGACCACGACCCGGTCGCCGAGTGTCAGGGCATCGATGGCCACGCTCTGCTCGCGGCCGTCGACCAGGCGCACGGCGCGATCAGGGCGCAGCGCCTGCAGGGCACGGATGGCGCCGGCGGTCTGGCGCTTGGCGCGGCTTTCCAGGTACTTGCCGAGCAGGATCAGACTGATGATCACCGCCGAGGCCTCGAAATACAGGTGCGGCATGCCGCCGGCCGGGGTCACCGCCCACTGGTACAGGCTCAGGCCGTAGCCGGCGCTGGTGCCGATGGCCACCAGCTGATCCATATTGCCGGCGCGGGCCCTGAGCGCTTGCCAGGCGGCGCGGTAGAAGCGCGCGCCGAACACGAACTGCACCGGCGTGGCCAGTAGGAACTGCATCCAGGCCGGCAGCATCCAGTGCAGGCCGAAGGGCTCGACCAGCATCGGCAGCACCAGGGGCAGGGTCAGGGCGATGGCCGCCAGCAGCACCAGGCGTTCGCGGCGCAGGCGCTTTTGCGCCATGTGCGTCTCGGACGGGCCTTGCTCGAGCAGGCGGCCATGGTAGCCGGCGGCGGCGACGGCGCGCAGGGCGAGCTGCACGTCGAAGCCGGCGAGCACCTGCAGATGGGCCTTCTCGTCGGCCAGGTTGACCGCGACGCGGGTCACCCCGGGCAGCTGGTGCAGGGCGCGTTCGATGCGGCCGACGCAACTGGCGCAGGTCATGCCGTCGATGGCCAGTTCCAGCGGCTGGCTCGGCACCCGGTAGCCGGCGCGCTCGACCGCGGCGATCAGCCCGCCGAGGCTGTCGCCCGGCGCCTCGATGCGTGCCTGTTCGCTGGCCAGGTTGACGCTGGCGCTGGTCACGTCGGGCAGCTGGCGCAAGGCGCGTTCGACGCGGCCGGCGCAGCTGGCGCAGGTCATGCCTTGGATCGGCAGGTCGTAGGTAGTGAGGTTGGACATGCTGGGTCTCCCTGTAGCGAGGGCTACAGGATCAACCTTGACGCCATGGCAAGGTCAAGCACTTCAATGCACGGGCGGTGCGGCATGCAGGCGCAGGCCGGCGGCGTCCATGGCGATGCGGTAGCGGCGCACCTCGCCGGCCTGCAGTTGCAGCGCCTGGCCGCTGAGCTGGGCGATACCCAGGCCGCAGGCGCCCGGGCCCTGCAGGCCGAGACGCAGCGCAACGCTGCCCGGCGGCAGGTTGAAGGCCACCGACTGGCCCTGATACAGACGCGCCGCCAACTGGTCCTGCAGGTACAGCGCCACCTCGCAGGGGCTGGCCACCTCCAGGCGCTCGCGCGAGACGATCAGCACCGCATAGCCCTCGCCCTGGGCGGTGTCGGGCAGCGGCGCCAGGGGCTGGGCGGCGAGCGGCTGGTTCAGCAGGGCGGTGAGCAGGAGCAGGGCGAGGCGCATGGCGGCGATCCTTTCGAAGACCTATTGAGCTTGGCTCATCGAGCCGGATCGGCAAGCGGTCTGCACCGGGGGCTTGACCTTGCCACGGTGGCAAGCTCGAGACTGAACGCCGTCAAGCAAACCAACGAGGAGTGACAGATGCAGATTTTCAAGGTGAGCGGCATGTCCTGCGGTCATTGCGTGCGGGCCATCGGCGAGGCGATCAGGGCGCTGGACGCTGCGGCCGAGGTGCAGGTCGACCTGGCGGGCGGCGAGGTGCGGGTGGCCAGCCGACTGAGCCAGGAGCAGTTGCTGGCGGCCATTCGTCAGGAGGGCTACCAGGCGCAGCCCGCGTAGGGTGACGCGGGGCCGCCTACTGCCAACTGCGCAGCAGGCCGCGGAAGCAGCTGTCGACCATGGCCGGGGTGTCGAGTTGTGGGTCGAACAGGTTGGGGTCGCGCAGCCAGTCGCTGAACAGGCCGACGATCAGCGCGTGCAGGGTGCGCGCCGCCAGGCGCGGGCTGATGCCCGGCTGCAGC
Source organism: Pseudomonas sp. PL-6 (assembly GCF_054110165.1). NCBI lineage: Bacteria > Pseudomonadati > Pseudomonadota > Gammaproteobacteria > Pseudomonadales > Pseudomonadaceae > Pseudomonas > Pseudomonas sp. PL-6. The sequence continues at coordinate 907,733 of NZ_CM134189.1, forward strand.
AGCGGCTGCACTGCCGCCTGGGCGAACTGCTGTTCGCACAGGGCGATGAACTGGTTGATAAAGGCCTCGTGGCGCTCCTCGGCTTCGCGCAGCTCCTCGGTGAATTCGCAGCGGCGCAGCAGGATGGTGAAGATGCGCCGGCGCTGCGCGTCCTGCGCCAGGTGAGCCATGGCCTCGACGCACAAGTCGCGCAGCATCTGCAGCGAGGTCAGGCCGTCGGCGGCCTCCAGTTGTTCGGCCAGCGGCTCCAGGGGCAGGCGCACCTGGTTGAGCATTTCGTGGAACAGATGGGCCTTGTTCTGAAAGTGCCAGTAGATCGCCCCGCGCGTCACCCCGGCACGGCGCGCCACCTGCTCCAGGCTGGTATGGGCCACGCCCTGTTCGAGGAACAGCAGCTCGGCGGCGGCGAGGATGGCGCAGCGGGTTTTCTCCGCGTCTTCTTTGGTTCGGCGCATGGCGATTCAGTCAATTCTGGCTAGGCTCTGGTTGAACCGAGTTTACCGATTTTGCCGTGCCAGCAGGTGGCGCCGCGCGACTGGCGAGTCCGTCGTGCGCCCTTCGCCATGCGCGTCGCCAAGGAGAGGAGTGCCTCATGTCGTTCGTTCGCCTGTTCCGTCCGCTGTTGTCCCTGAGTCTAGCCTTGCTGCCGCTGGCCACCCTGGGTGCCGACGCGCCACCCCCGGCGGTGACCGTGGAGCAGGTCAAGGCCGGCGCCTTGCCGGTGGTGCTGGAGTACTCGGCGCGCACCGCCGGCTATCGCGAGGTACAGGTGCGGGCCCAGGTCAGCGGCATCCTCCAGGAGCGCACCTACCAGGAAGGCAGCGGCGTGCAGAAGGATCAGCTGCTGTTTCGCATCGACCCGCGTCCCTACCAGGCCGCGCTGGCCCGCGCCAAGGGCGCGCTGGCCCAGGAGCAGGCGCGCTTTCGGCAGACCGAGCGCGACCTCAAGCGCATTCGCGAGCTGCAGAAGAAGGGCTTCGCCAGCGAGAGCGAGCTGGACAATGCGGTGTCCAACTTCGAGCAGAGCAAGGCCAATATCGAGGCCGCCCAGGCCGAGGTGCAATCGCGCCAGATCGACCTCGACTACACCACGGTGAAGGCGCCGATCACCGGCATCACCAGCAAGGAAAGCGTCTCCGAGGGCAGCCTGATCGTCGCCGGCGATCCCAGCGCCAGCCTGCTCACCCAGATCACCCAGCTCGACCCGATCTTCGTCAACTTCGCCTACCCGGACGCCGAGGCCGAACGCCTGCGCCGCGAGTTGTCCGAGGGCAGCCTGGTGCCGCCGGCCAGCGGCAAACTCAACGTCGAGGTGCAGTTCGGCGACGGTTCGGCCTATCCGGTGGAGGGCGAGGTGGATTTCACCGACAGCCTGATCGACCGTGGCACCGGCACCGTCAGCGCCCGCGGCGTGGTGCCCAACCCCGAGCAGAAGCTGTTGCCGGGACAGTTCGTGCGGGTGCTGGTCAAGGGCCTGACCCGGCCCGACGCCATCACTGTGCCGGAGCGGGCGGTGGCCCAGGGGCCGCGCGGTACCTTCGTCTACGTGGTGGACGAGCAGGGCATCGCGCGTATGCGCCAGGTCGGCACCGGCGATACGGCCGGCGGCCGCTGGCTGATCACCTCCGGCGTCAGCGAGGGCGACCGGGTGGTGGTCGACGGCCTGGCCAAGGTGCGCCCGGACAGTCCGGTACAGGTCGAGGAGGCCAAGGCAGCCCCGGCGCAAGCCACGGCGCAGGAGTGATGCCATGATCTCGCGCTTCTTCATCGACCGCCCGGTGTTCGCCACCGTCATTTCCATCGTCATCGTGCTCGCCGGCCTGGCCGCCATGCGCGCCCTGCCGATTGCCCAGTACCCGGAGATCCTGCCGCCGCAGGTCTCGGTTTCGGCTGCCTATCCCGGCGCCAGCGCCCAGGTCATCGCCGAGACCGTGGCGGCGCCGCTGGAGCAGGAGATCAACGGCGTCGAGGGCATGATCTACCAGCTGTCCAACTCCTCCAGCAGCGGCGCCATGAGCCTGACCGTGTACTTCGAGGTGGGCACCGACCCCGACCAGGCCACCATCGACGTCAACAACCGGGTGCAGGCCGCCCAGGCCAAGCTGCCCGAGGAGGTGCGCCGGCAGGGGGTCAACGTGGAGAAGAAGTCCTCGGACATCCTCCAGGTGATCACCCTCTATTCGCCGGACGATTCGCGCGACCCGATCTTCATCAGCAACTACGCGCTGATCAACGTGATCGACGAGCTCAAGCGCCTGCCTGGGGTGGGCGACGCCAGCCAGTTCGGTTCCAAGGACTACTCCATGCGCATCTGGCTGCGCCCGGACAAGCTGGCGCAGTACGACCTGACGCCCACCGACGTGGTGAATGCCATCCGTGAGCAGAACTCGCAGTTCGCCGCCGGCAGCTTCGGCCAGCAGCCGCTCAAGGAGGCGCAGGACTTCACCTACACGGTGACCACCCAGGGCCGCTTCACCGACCCCAGGGAGTTCGAGAGCGTGATCCTGCGCAGCGACGCCACCGGCGCCAGCCTGCTGCTCAAGGATGTGGCGCGGGTCGAGCTGGGCGCCCAGGACTACTCCCTGGTGACTACCTTGAACGGCCAGCAGAACGCCGCCTTCGGCATCTACCTGCAGCCCGGCGCCAACGCCCTGGACACCGCCGAGGCGGTGGAGCGCACCATGCAGCGCTTGGCGCAGCGCTTTCCCGAGGGCATCGCCTACAAGATTCCCTACGACACCACCAAGTTCGTCCGGGTGTCCATCGAGGAGGTGATCCACACCTTCTTCGAGGCCCTGGTGCTGGTGGTGCTGGTGGTCTTCGTGTTCCTGCAGAACTGGCGCGCCACGCTGATCCCGGTGCTGGCCATCCCTGTGTCGCTGGTGGGCACCTTCGCCGGCATGTACCTGTTGGGCTTTTCCATCAACCTGCTGACCCTGTTCGGCATGGTGCTGGCCATCGGCATCGTGGTGGACGACGCCATCGTGGTGATCGAGAACGTCGAGCGGGTGATGCGCACCAAGCACCTCAATGCGCGCGAGGCGGCCATCGAGGCGATGGAGGAGGTCACCGGGCCGATCATCGCCATCGTCCTGGTGCTCTGTGCGGTGTTCATTCCGGTGGGCTTCCTCGGCGGCCTGGCCGGGCAGATGTACAAACAGTTCGCCATCACCATCGCGGTGTCGGTGGTGATCTCCGGCATAGTCGCCCTGACCCTGAGTCCGGCGCTCTGCGCGCTGCTGCTCAAGCCCGGCCATCACGAGCCGGCGGCGCCGTTTCGTGCCTTCAACCGCTTCTTCGACAAGGCCACCGAGGGCTACGGCGCCGGCGTGCGTTTCTTCCTCAAGCGCTCGGCCGTGGGCCTGCTGCTGTTCGGCGGGATGATCGGCCTGATCGTGTTGCTGTTCGCGCGGGTGCCCGGCTCGCTGGTGCCGGACGAGGACCAGGGCTATGTGATCAACGCCTACTACCTGCCGCCGGCGGCCTCCCTCAACCGCACCGACGCGCTCAGCGGCGCGGTGACCCAGCAACTGATGGAGCATCCGGCGGTGCAGGACGTGGTCACCTTCGCCGGTTTCGACGTGCTCACCTTCGGTGTGCGCAGCAACGCCGGGGTGTCCTTCGTGCCGCTCAAGGACTGGAGCGAGCGCACCACGCCCGAACTGGATGCGCGCAACCTGACCCGCGAATTCATGGGCATGGGCGCGGCGCAGAAGGACGGCCTGGTGCTGTCGTTCAACCCGCCGCCGATCACCGGCATGAGCACCACCGGCGGCTTCGAGGCCTATATCCAGGACCGCTCCGGCGGCAGCGTTGAGGCGCTCGGCACCAAGGTCCAGGCCTTCGTCCAGGCCGCCAGCCAGCGCCCGGAACTGGCCGGGGTGCAGAGCACCTTCAGCGCCAACGTGCCGCAGTACTACATCGACCTCGACCGCACCAAGACCCGTGCCCTGGGGGTGAGCGTCAGCGACGTGTTCACCGCCATGCAGGCCACCTTCGGCAGCTACTACGTCAACGACTTCACCCTCTACGGGCGCACCTGGCAGGTCAGCCTGCAGTCGGAGGCGGAGTTTCGCCGCAAGCCGGAGGACCTCGGCCAGGTCTACGTGCGCTCCAGCGCCGGCGAGCTGATTCCGCTGTCCAGCCTGCTGCGGGTGCGGCGCATCCTCGGTCCGGACTCCTACGACCGCTTCAACGTCTACCCCTCGGCCAAGGTGCTCGGCGGCCCGGCGCCCGGCTACAGCTCGGGGCAGGCGCTGGCGGCGATGCAGGAGGTAGCCGACCAGGTGCTCGGCGAGGACTACAGCCTGGGCTGGATCGGCTCGGCCTTCCAGGAGCTGGCCACTCAGGGGTCGGGCACCCAGGCCTTCGTCTTCGGCCTGATCCTGGTGTTCCTCATCCTCGCCGCCCAGTACGAACGCTGGACCCTGCCGCTGGCGGTGGTCACCGCGGTGCCCTTCGCGGTGTTCGGCGCGATCCTCGCGGTGTGGCTGCGCGGCATCCAGAACGACGTTTACTTCCAGGTCGGCCTGGTCACCCTGATCGGCCTGGCGGCGAAGAACGCCATCCTCATCGTCGAGTTCGCCGTGCTGCTGCGCGCCGAGGGCAAGGGCATCTTCGACTCGGCGCTGGAGGCGGCCAAGCTGCGGTTTCGCCCCATCGTGATGACCTCGCTGGCCTTCATTCTCGGCTGCGTGCCGCTGGCGATCAGCTCGGGCGCCGGTTCGGCCAGCCGCCACTCGATCGGCACCGGGGTGATCGGCGGCATGCTCGCCGCCACATTGCTGGCGACCTTCCTGATCCCCATGTTCTACCTGCTGGTGGAGTCCGCCGCGCAGCGCCTGAGCCGACGCGGCAAGGCCGACCAGGGCGAAGAGGCCGACCAGCGCTAAGCCCTGCCCTGGCCGCGAGCCGCGGCCCGGGCCTTTCTTGGGCGGTGTCCCGATGAGATGATTAGCCGGCTAATAAATGTCCGGACTGTCCATGAACCTTCGCCTCCTGCTGATTCTCGGCGCGCTGTGCGCCTTCGGCCCGCTGGCCATCGATTTCTACCTGCCGAGTTTCCCGACCCTGGCCCAGCAGTTCGCCACCGATGTCGAGCAGGTGCAGCTGTCGCTGGCCGCCTACTTCGTCGGCATCGCCCTCGGTCAGCTGTTCTACGGACCGCTGGCCGACCGCTACGGTCGGCGCGGCCCGCTGCTGCTGGGGGTGGCGCTGTTCACCGCGGCGTCGCTGGCCTGCGCCCTGGCGCCGAGCCTGGAATGGCTGATCGGCGCGCGCTTCGTCCAGGCCCTGGGCGGCTGCGCCGGCATGGTGGTGACCCGCGCGGTGGTGCGTGATCTGTGCGACCCGCTGACCTCGGCCAAGGTGTTCTCGCAACTGATGCTGGTGATGGGCCTGGCGCCTATCCTCGCGCCGCTGGGCGGCGGCCTGCTGCTCGGCACCCTGGGCTGGCCGTGGATCTTCCACAGTCTGGCGCTGTTCGCCGGCCTGTGCCTGCTGGCGGTGTTGCTGTGGCTGCCGGAAACGCGGCCGCGAGGTCTGGCGCCGGCGCCGCTGCGCGGGGCGCTGGGGCAGTACCGGGTGCTGTTGGGCAATGGCGCCTTCATCACCTATTCGCTGGCCGGCGGCGTGGCGATGGCCGGGATGTTCGCCTATATCGCCGGTTCGCCTTTCGTCTTCATCGAGCTGTACGGGGTGCCGGCCGAGCACTACGGCTGGCTGTTCGGCAGCAACGCCGCCGGTTTCGTGCTGATGGCACAGGTCAATGCGCGCCTGGTGCGCCGTGGCGGGCCGGGCCGCTGGTTGCGGCGCATGGCGCCGCTGTACCTGGCCAGCGGCCTGGCGTTGCTGGGGCTGGCGGCCTGGCAGCCGGCCAGCCTGTGGCCGCTGCTGGTGCCGCTGTTCGTCTGCGTCGCCAGCCTGGGCAGCATCCTGCCCAACGCCACCGCCTGCGCCATGGCCGGCCAGGGTGAACACGCCGGCAGCGCCTCGGCGCTGCTCGGCAGCCTGCAGTTCAGCGTGGCGGCCAGCGCCTCGGCCCTGGTCGGCGCCCTGCACGACGGCACGGCGGCGCCCATGGCCTTGGTGATCGCACTGTGCGGCGCCGGGACCTGCGCCTTCGCCTGGCGGAGTCGGCACTATGCCGGTTGATAAGAGGGGCGTCGGTGCGGGCTACCCCCTCTCCACGGACGGGCGAATGGATAGATCGACGTATCGACAGCTACCGCGCGTATGGCCTGAATAGAAAAACGCCCCCGCATTAACTGCGGGGGCGGCGCGTGGGATAAGGCTCATCCGTGATGCGGGGTACGCGCGATCAACCTTGCGGGGCCGTGCCCGTATTGGCGTTCCAGCCGCCGCCGAGGGCCTTGTACAGTTCCACTTCGCTGGCGAGCTGGGCCAGGCGGTCGCCGATCAGTTGCTGGCGCACGCTGAACAGCTGGCGCTGGGCGTCTAGCAGGGTCAGGTAGCTGTCGACCCCGGTGCGGTAGCGGCGTTCGGCCAGTTGGTAGTAGGTCTCGGTGGTGTCCAGCAGGGCGCGCTGGGCCGCCAGCTGCTCGCGGTAGGTGGTGCGTGCGGCGAGGCGGTCGGCGACTTCCTGGAAGGCGACCTGGATGGCCTTCTCGTACTGCGCCACCTGGATGTCGTTCTGCAGCTCGGCGTAGTCGAGGTTGGCGCGCAGGCGCCCGGCGTTGAAGATCGGCAGGCTGATGCTGGGCTGAAACAGCCAGGTGCCGGAGCCGCCGTCGAACAGCCCGGACAGCTGGCTGCTGGCGGTGCCGGCATTGGCGGTGAGGCTGACGCTGGGGAAGAAGGCCGCGCGCGCCGCGCCGATATTGGCGTTGGCCGCCTTGAGCTGGTGCTCGGCCTGCAGCAGGTCGGGGCGCCGTTGCAGCAGATCCGACGGCAGCCCGGCCGGCACGCTCTCGAGCAGCTCGGCGTCCAGCGCCAGGCCCTGCGGCAGGTCGTCCGGCAGGCCGGTGCCGAGCAGCTGGGTCAGGGCGTTGCGATCCTGCGCCACCAGGCGCTGGTACTGCGCCAGGCTCACCCGCGCGCTGTCCACCGCGCTGCGCGCCTGGCTCAGGGCCAGGGCATCGGCGACGCCGACGTCGAAGCTGCGCTGGGTCAGGCGGTAGCTGTCTTCGTAGGTCGCCAGGGTGTCACGGGTCAGCTGCAGCAGGGCCAGATCGGCCTGCCATTGCAGGTAGGCGCTGGCGACGCTGGCCACCAGGCTGATCTGGGTGCTGCGCGCCGCCTGTTCGGTGGCCAGGTACTGTTCCAGCGCCTGCTCGTTGAGGCTGCGGATGCGGCCGAAGAAATCCAGCTCCCAGGCATTCACCCCCAGGGTCGCGCTGTACTGGCCGCCGGTGCTGGCCGCGCCGTTCTGGCTGAGGTCGGCCGGCAGACGCTGGCGGGTGCCGCTGCCATCGGCGGAGAGCGACGGCAGCAGCTCGCTGCGCTGGATGCGGTACAGCGCGCGGTAGGCCTCGACGTTGAGTGCGGCCACGCGCAGGTCGCGGTTGTTTTCCAGCGCCAGCTGCACCAGCTGCTGCAGCGCCGGGTCGCGGAAGAACTCGCGCCATTGCAGGTCGGCGGCGGCGCGGCTGCCTTCGCTGGCGGCGCTGCCGTAGGCCTCGCCCTGCGGCCAGTCGGCGGCCAGTGGGGCGTCCGGGCGCTGGTAATCGGGAATCAGGCTGCAGCCGCCGAGCAGGGCGGCGGTCACGGCCAGGGTCAACAGGGACTGCCTCACTGCAGCGCCTCCTTTTCAGTTTCGCCGGCCGGCTCGGTTTTGTTCTTCTCGAACAGCGAGCAGACCAGCACGTAGAACAGCGGAATCCAGAAGATCGCCAGCACCAGGGCGCTGAGCATGCCGCCGATCACCCCGGTGCCGATGGCGTGCTTGCTGCCGGCACCGGCGCCGCTGGCGATGGCCAGCGGCAGCACGCCGAGGATGAACGCCAGCGAGGTCATGACGATCGGGCGCAGACGCATGCGGCAGGCCTCGATGGCCGCCTCGGTGAAGCTCATGCCCTGCTCGTACTGGGCCTTGGCGAACTCGACGATGAGGATCGCGTTGCGCGCCGACAGGCCGATGGTGGTGAGCAGGCCGACCTGGAAGAACACGTCGTTGGACAGCCCGCGGCCGTAGGTGGCCAGCAGCGCGCCGATGATCCCCAGCGGCACCACCAGCATCACCGAGAACGGGATCGACCAGCTCTCGTACAGCGCCGCCAGGCAGAGGAACACCACCAGCAGCGACAGGGCGTACAGCGCCGGCGCCTGCGAGCCGGACAGGCGTTCCTCGTAGGACAGCCCGGTCCAGGCGTAGCCGACGCCTTCGGGCAGCTGCTTGGCGATTTCCTCCACCGCGGCCATGGCGTCGCCCGAGCTGAAGCCGGGCGCCGGCGCGCCGAGGATTTCCACCGCCGACACGCCGTTGTAGCGGCTCAGCTTGGGCGGCCCATAGGTCCACTCGCCGCTGGCAAAGGCGCTGAACGGCACCATCTGTCCGGCGGCGTTGCGCACGTACCACTTGTTCAGGTCTTCCGGGCTCATGCGCGCCGAGGACACGCCCTGCAGGTAGACCTTCTTCACCCGGCCACGGTCGATGAAGTCGTTGACGTAGCTGGCGCCCCAGGCGATCGACAGGGTGTTGTTGATGTCCGCCAGCGACAGGCCGAGGGCGCTGGCCTTCTCGTCGTCGATCAGCAGCTGGTACTGCGGCTCGTCGCGCAGGCCGTTGGCGCGCACGCTGGTCAGCGTCGGGTGCTGGTTGGCCAGCTGGAGGAACTGGTCGCGCGCCTGGTTGAGCACCTCGTGGCCGACGCCGGCCTGATCCTGGAGGAACAGGTTGAAGCCGGTGGCGTTGCCCAGCTCCATCACCGCCGGCGGGGCGAAGGCGAACACCATGGCGTCGCGGAAGCTGAAGAAGTGCTGCTGCGCGCGCTGGGCCAGGGCGGCCACGCCGTTCTCCGCGCCGGGCCGTTCACCCCAGGGCTTGAGCATGATGAAGGCCATGCCCGAGCTCTGCCCGCGACCGGCGAAGTTGAAGCCGGTGACGGTGAACACCGATTTCACCGTGCTGCTTTCCTCGTCCAGCAGGTACTGGCGCATCTCGTCGACCACCGCCTGGGTGCGCTCGGCGCTGGAGCCGGCCGGGGTCTGCACCTGGGCGAACAGCACGCCCTGGTCTTCCTCGGGGAGGAAGGCGGTGGGAATGCGGGTGAACATAAAGGCCATCACAGCGACGATGGCGAGGTACAGCACGAGGTACGGCGCCTTGCGCTTGAGCATGGCGGTCACGCCGCGCTGGTAGGCGTCCGAGCTGCGCTCGAACTTGCGGTTGAACCAGCCGAAGAACCCCTTCTTCTCATGGTGCTCGCCCTTGGCGATGGGCTTGAGCAGGGTCGCGCACAGCGCCGGGGTGAAGATCAGCGCCACCAGCACCGACAGGGCCATGGCCGAGACGATGGTGATGGAGAACTGCCGGTAGATCACCCCGGTGGAGCCGCCGAAGAAGGCCATCGGCAGGAACACCGCCGACAGCACCAGGGCGATGCCCACCAGCGCGCCCTGGATCTGGCCCATCGACTTGCGCGTGGCCTCCAGCGGCGACAGGCCTTCCTCGCGCATCACCCGCTCGACGTTTTCCACCACCACGATGGCGTCGTCCACCAGCAGGCCGATGGCCAGGACCATGGCGAACATGGTCAGGGTGTTGATGGAGAAGCCGAACGCCGCCAGCACGCCGAAGGTGCCGAGCAGCACCACCGGCACCGCCAGGGTGGGGATGATGGTGGCGCGCAGGTTCTGCAGGAACAGGAACATCACCAGGAACACCAGGACGATGGCCTCGAACAGGGTGTGCACCACCCCCTCGATGGAGGCCGAGATCACCGGCGTGGTGTCGTAGGGGAAGACCACCTCCATGCCCGCCGGGAAGAACGGTTCCAGCGTGGCGATGGTCTCGCGCACCGCCTTGGCGGTGTCCAGGGCGTTGGCGCCGGTGGCCAGCTTGACCGCCAGGCCGGAGGCCGGCATGCCGTTGAACTGCGCGCTGATGGCGTAGTTCTCGCCGCCCAGCTCGACCTTGGCGACGTCGCCCAGGCGCACCTGGGAACCATCGGTCTCGACCTTGAGGAGGATGTTGCGGAACTCCTCGGGGGTTTGCAGGCGGGTCTTGCCGATGATGGTGGCGTTGAGCTGGTTGCCCGGCGAGGCGGGCAGGCCGCCGAACTGACCGGAGGAAATCTGCACGTTCTGCGCCTGGATCGCGTTGCGCACGTCCACCGGGGTCAGCTGGAAGGCGTTGAGCTTGGCCGGGTCGAGCCAGATGCGCATGGCGTACTGGGCGCCGAACACCTGGAAGTCGCCGACGCCCTTGGTCCGCGAGATCGGGTCCTGCAGGTTGGAAACGATGTAGTTGGCCAGGTCGTCCTTGCTCATGCTGCCGTCGGTGGAGACCACGCCGATCACCAGTAGGAAGTTCTTCACCGCCTTGGTCACGCGGATGCCCTGCTGCTGCACTTCCTGCGGCAGCAGCGGAGTGGCCAGCTGCAGCTTGTTCTGCACCTGCACCTGGGCGATGTCCGGGTTGACCCCCTGCTCGAAGGTCACGGTGATTTCCATGCTGCCGTCGGAGTTGCTCGACGAGCTGATGTAGCGCAGCCCGTCGATGCCGTTGAGCTGCTGCTCGATCACCTGCACCACGGTGTCCTGCACCGTCTGCGCCGAGGCGCCGGGGTAGCTGACGCTGATGCCCACCGCGGGCGCGGCGATGCTCGGGTACTGGTTGATCGGCAGCTTGAGGATGGACAGGCCGCCGGCCAGCATGATCACCAGGGCGATGACCCAGGCGAAGATCGGCCGGTCGATAAAGAATCTGGACATTCAGTGGCGCTCCGTTAGCCCTTGCCGTTGCCCGGGGCGGCGTCCTGCGCCACCTCGTCGGCCTTGATATTGCGCGCCGGCACGGTCTTGACCTGGGTGCCGGGCTGGATGAACTGCAGGCCCTCGGTGATCAGGCGGTCGCCCTCGGCCAGGCCTTCCTCGACCAGCCAGGCGTTGCCGGCGGTGCGCTCGGCCTTGAGCAGGCGCTGTTCGACCTTGCCGTCGGCGTCCACCACCAGCGCCACCGGCTCGCCCTTGAGGTTGCGCGTCACGCCCTGCTGCGGGGCGAGGATGGCGTCGCGCTTGACCCCGGAGAGCAGCTCGGCATGCACGAACATGCCCGGCAGCAGCAGGTGGTCGGGGTTGGGGAACACCGCGCGCAGGGTCACCGAGCCGGTGCCTTCGTCCACCGCCACCTCGGAGAACTCCAGGCTGCCCTCGTGGGCGTAGCGGCTGCCGTCCTCCAGTTTCAGCGCGACCCTGGCGCCGCCGTCGCCGGCCTTCTGCAGCTGGCCGCTGGCCAGGTCGCGGCGCAGGCGCAGCAGCTCCTTGCTCGACTGGGTGACGTCGACGTAGATCGGGTCGAGCTGCTGGATGGTGGCCAGGGCGGCGCTCTGGCCGTTGCTCACCAGGGCGCCTTCGCTGGCCGCGGATCGGCCGATGCGGCCGCCGATCGGCGCCAGCACCTTGGTGTAGCGCAGGTCGATGCGCGCCTGCTCCAGCGCCGCCTCGGCCTGCAGGCTGGCGGCGCGCGCCTCGTCGTAGGCCTGCTGGCTGACGGCCTGGTCGGCCACCAGCAGCTTGTAGCGCTCGGCCAGGGCGCTGGCCGACAGCAGGGTGGCCTGGGCGCTCTTGAAGCTGGCCTGATAGCTGGCCGCATCGATCTGGTACAGCTGCTGACCGGCCTTGACCTCGCTGCCCTCGGTGAACAGACGCTTCTGGATGATGCCAGCGACCTGCGGGCGCACCTCGGCGATGCGGTAGGCGCTGGTGCGGCCCGGCAGTTCGCTGGTCAGGGCGTAGGGTTGCGCTTGCAGCGTCACCACCCCGACTTCGGGGGCCTGTTGGGTCTGCGGGGCGCTGGCTTCCTGGCAGCCGGAGAGGCTGAGCAGGGCCGCAGCAATGGCGGAAACCATGACGGCGAAGGCTGGCTTCGTGTGCATCTGAGGTGACCTCGTTTGTCGAATCTGGTGCCCGGAGGGGCGGGGAGGGCAGTAACTGAGAACCAATGGCGGCGAATATACTTACGTACGTGAATGTTTGTAAATGCCTAAAACTGCCTTCATACTCCAGCCCGGCGCTCTAGCGAGCGGCTATTGGGCGATACAGGTAGGCGCGGAAAATGGTCAGACGAACCAAAGAAGAAGCCGAGGCGACGCGGGTGCAGATACTCGATGCCGCCGAACGGGTGTTCCACGCCCAGGGCGTTTCGCGCGCCTCGTTGGCGGAAGTGGCCAAGGCCGCCGGGGTCAGCCGCGGCGCCATCTACTGGCATTTCGACAACAAGCTGGACCTGTTCCAGGCCATGCTCGAACGCCTGCGTCTGCCGCTGGAAGAACTGGCCCGGGCCAGCGAGAGCGAGGACGAGCCGGACCCGCTGGGCTGCATGCGCGAACTGCTGGTCAAGGCCCTTACCCGCCTGGCGCAGGACGCGCAGAGCCGGCGCATCCACGACATCCTGCGTTACAAATGCGAGTACACCGGCGAGCTGGTCGGCCTGCGCGAACGCCTGCAGGCGCTCAGCGCCGAGTGCGACCAGCGCATCGCCAGGGCCCTGGGCAACGCGGTGAGCCGCGGCCAGCTGCCGGCGCAGCTGGACTGCCGGCGCGCGGCGGTGTGCCTGCACGCCTACATGGAAGGGGTGGAAGCCAACTGGCTGCTGGTGCCCGATTTCGACCTGGCTGCGCAGGCACCGGCGCTGGTGGACGCGGTGCTGGACATGCTGCGCAGCAGCCCGGCATTGCGCAGCCCGGCCTAGGCTGCTTCAGCTCGCCTGGCTGTGCTGCCGCCAGGGCAGGGCATGTGGCGCGCGCAGGCGCGCCTCGAGGGTGGCGACGAACTGGCGGGCCTCGCCTTCGCTGCGAAAGCTCACGCTGTGTTGATCCAGACGTACCTGCCAGAGGGTCTGGCCGGTCTTGTTCAGCGGCTGAATGAGGATGTTCATGCTGCACCACCTCTTGGGGGGAGCAGCAATCTTAGTCCGCCGGCTTGGCAGTTTCCTGACCTGGATCAAGCAGCCGACCATCGGCGCGTAGGCTGCCGTGCAGGCCGTGGCGCGGTTCGCTGCCGGTGGCCAGGCGCAGACTCACCGGCAGCGGTTCGGCGCCGGCGCGCAGCAGCAGGGCCGGGCCCTGCCAGTGGCTGCGGTGGCCCGCGAGCAGGGCGGCGATGGTCGCCTGCAGCGGCTCGCCCGCGGGATCCCGCAGGTAGTCGCCCAGCGGCAGGCCCAGGCAGCTGTGGCCGGGGCGCCCGCTCAAGCGATCCCAGGCCGGGTTGAGGAAGGTCAGGCGGCCCTGGCTGTCGGTCAGGCACACGGCATCGTCGATCTCCTGCACCAGCTCGCGGTAGCGCAGCTCGGACACCTGCAGCTCGTCGCGGGCGCGGCGCTGCTCGGTGAGGTCGATGTCGATGCAGTACATCTCCGCCTGGCCGCGGCTGTTGCGCAGCATCACGTGGCTGGAGAACACCCAGACCAGGCTGCCGTCCTGGCGCTGCAGCTGGATCTCTGCGGCGGGAATCACCGGTCCGCCCAGGTGCCAGGCCTGGATCGCCGCCACCACCTGACGGCGTTCGGCCTCCGGCACTATCAGTTCCTCCAGGCGCCGGCCGAGGGCGTCCTGCAGGCGGTAGCCGTACAGCTGCTCGCTGGCCGGGTTCCAGAAGATCACCCGGCGCTCGCGGTCGTAGCCCTGCACGGCGATGCGCGGGGTCTGCTCGAACAGCTGGCGAAAGCGCTGCTCGCTTTCGCGCAGAGCCTGCTCGTCGCGCTTCTGCGCGCTGATGTTCTGCAGGGTGCCGAGGGCATGGCCGGGGCGATCCGCCTCGCCGTGCAGCAGCAGCCAGTATTCGCCGTTGTCGCGCGACTGGCGCAGGCGCAGGCTGAGGTGCAGGGCCTGGCCCTCCTGCAGCAGCGCCAGCAGGGCGCGGCGCGCCGCCGGGCGGTCGCCGGGATGGATCAGGGCGAGCAACTGGTCGAGATGGCGCGGCGCCTGGGCCTCGCTCTGGCCGAGCAGCTCCAGGGCTTCCTCGCCCCAGCTGAACTGGCCGTCGTAGTCCCAGCTGCCGAGGGCGGCGTTGCGCTGCGCCTGCTGCAGCATGCGCGTGCGCAACTGCAGGGCGTCGTAGAGCCGCGATTGCTGGGCCAGGGCGTAGCGGGTCAGGGCGTACACCAGCAGGCTGCTGAACGCCACGAACAGCAGGCCCTTGGCGGTCTGCCAGACGGCCTGCAGGCCGGGGTCGGCGACCAGGGCCTGCAGCGCGCCGTCGCTGAAGACGATCCACAGCACGCCGAAGGCGCAGTAGATGGCGGTCAGATACAGGGGGTGGGCCAGTTTACGACGCATGACAAGACTCGCACTGAGGCGCCAGCGGGCGCCTCAGCAAGTCTAGCTGGCCTATTGCGAGTGGTGGCGAGAGGCTATCAAAAGCCTTCGAGGACGATCTTGCCCCGCGCCTGGCCGCTTTCCAGCAGGGCGTGGGCGCGGCGCAGATTGGCCGCGTCGATGCGGCCGAAGTGCTCGCCCAGGGTGGTCTTCAGCACGCCGCTGTCCACCAGCGCGGAGACCCGCTGCAGCAGACGGTGCTGCTCGATCATGTCCTCGGTCTGGAACAGCGAGCGGGTGAACATCAGCTCCCAGTGCAGCGACAGGCTCTTGCGCTTGAGCAGCATCACGTCCAGCGGCTGCAGCGGGTCGTCGATCAGCGCCAGGCGGCCCTGCGGCGCCAGCGCCTCGACCAGCTGCGCGAAGTGCTGGTCGGTCTGGGTCAGGCTGGCGACGTGGCTGACCTGGCCGAGGCCGAGGCGCGCCAGTTCCGCGGCCAGCGGCTGGCTGTGGTCGAGCACCTGATGGGCGCCCAGTTCGCGCACCCAGGCCTGGGTCTGCGGCCGCGAGGCGGTGGCGATCACCTGCAGTTCGGTGAGCTGGCGCGCCAGCTGCACCAGGATCGAGCCGACCCCGCCGGCGGCGCCGACGATCAGCAGGCTTTGGCCCTGGCTGGCCTGGCCTTCGCCGACCTGCAGGCGCTCGAACAGCAGTTCCCAGGCGGTGATGGCGGTCAGCGGCAGGGCGGCGGCCTCGGCGAACGACAGGCTGGCGGGCATGTGGCCGACGATGCGCTCGTCGACCAGGTGCAGCTCGCTGTTGGCCCCGGCGCGGTCGATGGCGCCGGCGTAGAACACCCGATCGCCGGGTTGGAACAGGCTCACCTCGCTGCCCACCGCCTGCACCACGCCGGCGGCGTCCCAGCCCAGTACCTTGGCCGTGCCGTGTTCCGGGGCGACGTTGCGGCGGATCTTGGTGTCCACCGGGTTGACCGAGATGGCCTGCACCGCCACCAGCAGGTCGCGCGGGCCGGGGGTGGGGGCGGGCAGTTCGACATCCTGCAGGGCGTCGGGATGCTCGGCGGGCAGGGACTGGTAATAGGCGACGGCTTTCATCGGGGCGAGCTCCGCGGGAGAGGGTGTCGCCATGCTCGGCTATTTCACAAAGGCGAAAAAGCGCGTAGGAATAGAGTCTCTTTCATTATTTTTTTGAAAATCATGCTGCGTTTCGACGACCTGCAACTCTTCGTCCGCACTGCCGAGACCGGCAGCCTGTCCGCCGCCGCGCGCCTGCTGGAGGTGTCGCCGGCGGTGGCCAGCGCCGCGCTCAAGCGCCTGGAACAGCAACTGCAGGTGCGCCTGCTGGCCCGTTCCACCCGCAGCCTGCGCCTGACCCCGGAAGGCGAGCTGTTTCTCGGCCATGCGCGCCTGGCCCTGCACAGCCTGGAGGACGGTCGCCGGCAGCTGGCCGGCAGCAAGGCCGAGATCGGCGGCGTGCTGCAGCTGTCGGTGCCCTCGGATTTCGGCCGCAACACCCTGCTGCCCTGGCTCGACGCGTTCCAGCGCGAGCATCCGCAGCTGCACCTGCGCCTGCTGCTGGGCGACCGCGTCGCCGACCTGTTCCGCGAGCCGGTGGACATTGCCCTGCGCTACGGCGCGCCGGAAGACTCCAGCCTGGTGGCGCTGCCGCTGGCGGCGGACAACCGCCGCGTGCTGTGCGCCGCCCCGGCCTACCTGGCGCGGCATGGCGCGCCGCAGACGCCGGAGGCGCTGGCCGAGCACAACTGCCTGCTCTATATGCTCGGCGGGCGGGTGCACGAGCGCTGGCGCTTCCACAGTGGCAAGCGCGAAATCGCCCTGACGGTCACCGGCGACCGGGTCAGCGACGATGCCGACGTGGTGCGCCGCTGGGCGGTGGCGGGGCAGGGGCTGGTGTATAAATCCTGGCTGGATGTCGCCGGCGACGTGCGCGCCGGGCGCCTGCAGCTGCTGTTGCCGCAGTGGCGCGGCGAGCCGACCCCGCTCAACCTGGTCTGCGCCCACCGCGCGCAGCTGAGCCGGCCGGTGCACCTGCTGCGCGAGTTCGTCCAGGCGCGCTGCGCCGAGCTGCTGGCGCATGCCCCCTGGCGCGGCTAGGCTTGCACTCGGCTGCGGCAATCCACCGCAGTGTCGCGCCGCCATCGCCTGTTTAGAGTCGCGCCCCATGAAACTGGCCCGCAAACACCGCTCGCTGACCGCCTGGCTGCTGTACTTCAGCATCCTGTTCGGCGCGTTCGTCTGCGCCATCAGCCACGGCCAGATGGCCGGCCTGCAGCTCAGCGGGCTGGATGGCCAGTACTGCTCCTTCGAGGGCAACTTCGGCGCCGGCGCCGATCTCGACGGCTCCGGCGTGGTCGCGCCCAATCCGGCCACCGGCTCCGGTTGCGCCCTGAGCAGCAGCTTCAGCGCCATCATCCTCGCCGCCTTCCTCGGCCTGCTCGGCCTGCTGCCGGTCAGTCGCGCGCTGCCCGGCGTCAGCCTCGTGGTCCGTCGCCCGCTCCGCTACCTCTGGCCCTCGGCCAACCCCCGCGCTTCTCCGTTGTTCGCCTGATCAGCCTGCCCCTGGCGGGGCATTCCCCACCATGCGAATAGTGCGTCGCGCGGCATGCGCGCGACGCTGGAGAACTCCCATGTCGTCACCCTCCGATGCCGTTGCAGGGGCTCGCATGCGCGCGCAGCCCGCTTTCTACAACCTGGTCTGGCGCTGGCATTTCTATGCCGGGCTGTTCGTCATCCCCTTTATGGTCATGCTGTCGATCACCGGCATGATCTACCTGTTCAAGCCACAGCTGGACCAGTGGCTGTACGCCGATCTGCTGCAGGTGCCGGCGGGCGAACGGCCCCTGGATGCCGACCGCCAGCTGGCCATCGTCCGCGCAGCCTATCCGCAGGCAGCGGTGAGCAAGTACCTGCCGCCGGTGGCGGAGGATCGCAGCGCGCAGTTCGTGATCGGTCAGGACGGACAGGAACTCAATCTGTTCCTCGACCCCTACCGCGGCACGCTGCTCGGCGTGCAGGACGCCAGCTGGAACCTGCAGGCGGTGGTGCGCAAGCTGCACGGCGATCTGCTGCTCGGCACAGTCGGCGACCGCCTGATCGAACTGGCCGCCGGCTGGGGCGTGGTGCTGGTGGTCTCCGGCCTGTACCTCTGGTGGCCGCGCGGCAGCGGCGGCGCCGGCGTGCTGTGGCCGCGCCTGGACGCCCGCGGGCGTCTGCTGTGGCGTGATCTGCACGGGGTCACCGGCTTCTGGGGCAGCCTGTTGCTGCTGTTGATGCTGCTCACCGGGATGACCTGGACCGGCTTCTGGGGCGCGCAGTTCGCCGGCACCTGGAACCACTTCCCCGCGGCGATGTGGGACGCGGTGCCGAAGTCCGGGCAACTCACCGGCAGCCTCAACGACAGCCGCCAGCAGACCGTGGCCTGGGCGGTGGAAGTGACGCCGCTGCCGGCCTCCGACCCGCATGCCGGGCAGCATGGCCAGCGTCCCGCCGGCGCGGCCGCGGCGCCGCAGATCGGCCTGCAGCAGGTGGTCGACACGGCCGCGGCGCAGGCTGTGCAGCCGGGTTACAGCATCAGCTTCCCGCGCGGCGCCGAAGGCGTCTACACCGTCGCCCTGTTCGCCGACGACCCGCGCCACGACGCCACCCTGCACCTGGATCAGTACAGCGGCGCGCTGCTCGCCGATGTGCGCTGGCGCGACTACGGCCTGGTCGCCAGAACGGTGGAGAGCGGGGTGAAGCTGCACGAGGGCAAGATGTTCGGCCTGGCCAACCAGCTGCTGATGGCGCTGGTCTGCCTGTTGATCCTGTTCGGCGCGGTCAGCGGCCTGCTGCTCTGGTGGCAGCGCCGCCCGGCCGGTCGCCTTGGCGTGCCGCCGCTGCGTCACGACCTGCCGCGCTGGAAGGTCGGGGTGGCGATCATGCTGGCGCTCGGCCTGGTCTTCCCGCTGGTCGGCGCCTCGCTGCTGCTGATCTGGCTGCTGGATCGCCTGCTGGCGCGGTTGCCGGCCTGGCGCCGGCTGGCCAGCGACTGATGCGCCACCTTTATCGCGGCGCCCCGGCCCTGGCCGGCGTCGCCGGATTCATTCAGGCTACGGCCGACTATCGCAACTGGAGGAACACCATGCTGCCGAACAAATTCCTGCTGCTGGGCGCGCTGCTCGGCGCCAGCCTGCTGGCCCAGGCCCACGACTACCAGGCCGGCGACCTGCATATCGACCACCCCTGGTCGCGCGCCATGCCGCCGGTGGCGCCGACCGCCGCCGCCTACTTCGTGGTGCACAACCGGGGCCGCGAGGCCGATCGCCTGCTCGCCGTCAGCACCCCGGTGGCTGGCAAGGCCGAGCTGCACGAGCATGTGCACGAAGGCGAGGTGATGAGGATGCAGCAGGTGCAGGACGTGACCATCCCCGCCGGCGGCGAGGTGCAGTTCGCGCCCATGGGCTACCACGTGATGCTGTTCGAGCTGAAGCAGCAGGCCAAGGACGGCGAACGCTTCCCGCTGACCCTGACCTTCGAGAAGGCCGGCCAGGTCGAGGTCGAGGTGGCGGTGCAGCAAGAGGCGCCGATGGTCGAGGCCGCCCATGAGCATCACCAGCACTGAGGCGAGCGCAGCGGCAGTGCCCGGCTGACGCACGCGTCTAGACGCGAAACACCTGCACCGCACTATGCAGCTGCCCGCCCAGGTGCAGTAGCTGCTCGCCCTGGTCGCGGCTGCGGCCGATGCGCTGCAGGTTGTCGCCGCCGAGCTGGTGGATGCGTTCGCCGTGCTCGCGGATTTCGCCGACCGCCTCGCTCTGTTGCGCGGTGGCGTCGGCGATGCGTTCGGCCATGCTGGCGATGGTGCGGATTGCCGCGACGATTTCGTCGAGCGCGCCGTCGGCCGCCTCGGCCTTGCCGGCGGTGGCCTCGGCATGTTCGACCTGGGCGCGCATGGCGCTCACCGACTGGCGCGCGGCCTGCTGCAGGCGGCCGATCAGCTCCTGGATCTCGGCGGTGGCGCTACCGGTGCGCTGCGACAGCGAACGCACCTCGTCGGCGACCACGGCAAAGCCGCGGCCGGCCTCGCCGGCCCGCGCCGCCTCGATGGCGGCGTTGAGCGCGAGCAGATTGGTCTGCTCGGCGATGCCGCGGATCACCGTCAGTACGCCGCCGATGGTGGCGGTCTCCTCGGCCAGGCGCTCGATCGCCTGGGCGTTGTCCTGCACCTCGCCGACCAGCGCGTGCAGCCCTTCCAGGCTCTGGCCGATGACCCGCTGGCCCTGCTCCAGGGCGCGGTCGGCGTCGCGGCTGGCGTCGGCGGTCTGGCTGGCGTCCTGCGCCACCTGGCCGATGGTGGCTTCCAGTTCGCTCAGCGCGTCGCGGATCAGCGCGGTGTCGCCGGCCTGGCGCTCGGCGCCGGCATGCAGGCCGCCGCTGAGCTCGGCCAGGGTGCGACTGGAGCCGGCGACCTGCTCGGCGTGGCCGCGGATGCTGGCGACCAGCTCGACCAGGTAGCGGCGCAGGTGATTGAGCGAGTCCTCGATATCGCGCAGCTCGCGGGTGCGCGCGCCGATGGCGATGGGCGTGGCGAAGTCGCCGCGGGCCCAGGCCGACAGCGCCGGCACCAGCTGGCTGAGCACCCGGGTCAGGCGCCGCTGGATGCTGTCGATGGTCAGCGCGATCAGCAGGATCAGGCCGATCATCAGGCCCTGGATCAGCCGCACGTCGCCCTGGATGCGCGCGTACTCGGCCTTGACCTGCGGCTCCAGGGCGGCCAGCGCCTGCTGCAGCTGGTCGATGCGCGCGCGGGTGGCGGCGGCCAGTTGCTGGCGCTGCTCGACCAGCTCGCGGGTGCGCTGCAGCTCGGCCGGGTAGCGGCGTACCAGGGCGGCGAAGTCGCGCTTGAGGGCGACGCCACGATCTTCCGCCTGGCTGGCGCTGCTGTCGTCGGCCAGGCCGAGCAGGGCGGCGAAGCCGACGCTGGCCGAGTCCGAAGCCTCCGCCACACCGAGCAGCGGCAGGCTGTCGAGGCGCCCGGCCTGTGCGCCGAGGGCCTTGAGTTCGCGTTCGATATCGGCCAGCAGCTCGTTGCGGCCCTGGGCAACGAAGCGACCGCGGGCATGGCCCAGGCGCGTCAGGTGTTGGCTGGCGTCGAACAGCGGGCGGCGGTAATCCTGCGCTGACGCCCCCGTGGCCGAGTCGGCGTACTGCGCCAGCTGCTCCAGCGCGCCGCCCATCTCCCGTTCGGCCTGCAGCAGCAGGCCCTGCGGGTCGCCGGCCAGCTTGCCGGCGGCGAGCAGCTCGCCTGCGCTGAAGGTGCGCAATTGCTCCAGGCTCGGCCGCAGCTCCTCGGCCAGCGGCGCCGGTAGCTCGTCGAGCGCCAGCTCCAGGCCGTCGATGGCCTGGCCCGCGGCGCTGTGGCGCAGGGCGTCGCCGCTGGCCAGGTAGGCCTGGATATTGCCGGCCACGTCCTGCTGGAACTGCTGGGACAGCGCCAGGTAGCGCTCCATCAGCTGGAACGGCTGTTGCAGCGCGCGCTGCGACCACCACAGAGTCGCCGCCAGGGCGACGCAGACGGTGACCAGCAGCAGGGTGTTGAGGTTGGTGAGCAGCTTGAGACGCATGGCGGGCTCGATCGACGGCTGAACGATGCCCGCGAGCCTATTGCGGTTTGGTTACAGGCTGATGACGTTGTGCGTTGCGTCACGTTCCGGCGACCGGCGAGCCGTCACGCGCCGCGGTACAGCTCCACCCGGTTGCGGCCGCCGTGCTTGGCCCGGTACAGCGCCTCGTCGGCCTGCTTGGACAGGGCGTTGCCGTCCAGGCCCGGCTGCAGCATGGCGATGCCGCAGCTGAAGGTGCAGGAGAGGTCCTGCGGCTGCGCCGGGTAGTGGATCTCGGCGAAGCGCTGGCGGATTTCCTCGAGCACCCGCAGCGCCGATTGCTCGTCGGTATCGGGCAGCACCACGGCGAATTCCTCGCCGCCGTAGCGGCCGATATGGTCGGTCTTGCGCAGGCGCTGCTTGAGAAACAGCGCCAGGCTCTTGATCACCCGGTCGCCCATGGGGTGGCCGTAGCTGTCGTTGACCCTCTTGAAGTGGTCGATGTCGAGCATGGCGAAGGCCAGCGGCTGCTCGTCGCGGCGCGCGCGGAAGCAGGCGTCTTCGAGCAGCTGCAGGGTGTGGGTGTGGTTGTACAGGCCGGTCAGGCTGTCGCGCACCATGCGCGCCTTGAGGTTGCGCGCGCGGGCGGCGCGGTTGCGCACGGTGGCGATCAGATGGCGCGGCTTGATCGGCTTGGTGAGGAAATCGTCGCCGCCCTCACTCATGGCGTCGAGCTGCTTGTCCAGGTCGTCTTCGGCCGACAGGTAGATGATCGGCACGCTGACGTAGCGGTCGTTGTGGCGGATCACCTTGGCCAGCTCGGTGCCGCTGCACTCGGGCATGTACATGTCGAGGATGATCAGGTCGGGCTGGAACTCGGCCAGCGCGTCCATCGCCTGGATCGGCTCGGTCAGGGTGTGGGTGAGGATGCCGGCGCTGTTGAGCACGCGCTCGGTGTGGGTGGCCTGGGCCTTGGAGTCGTCGACGATCAGCACCTTGTAGGGATCGTACTGGGCGACGTGGGTCAGCACCTCGATGCGTTCGAGCAGACTGGAGGCGTCCAGCGAGCCGGTGAAGAACTCCTGGCCGCCGGCGCGCACCGCGGCCAGGCGGGTCGGCGTGTCGGTGTCGCGGTGGCTGAAGAACAGCAGCGGAATCTTCTGCTCCAGGCCCTGCTGCAGCGAGTCGGCCAGCGCCAGGCCGGCACCGGCGAAGTCGACGTCCATGACGATGGCGGCCGGGTGGCGCTCGGCGATCGCGGCGCGAAACGCCGCGGCGTCTGTCAGCGCCTGCGCGGCCAGGCCGAAGAACTCCAGCTGCTGGGCCAGGCGCTCGGCGCGGGCGGTGTCCTGCAGGGCCAGGTAGACCGGCTTGCGCAGCGGCGGCAGGAAGGTCTGCTCGAACGCGTCGCCGTGGCGCAGGCCGGTGCGCGACAGGCGCTGCATGGCCAGGTTGAGCTGGCCGATCAGGCTGCTGTTGAGGCGTCCGCGGTTGTCCGCCACCGCCATCAGGCTGGCGGCGATGGCCTCGGCCAGCTGGGCATGCTCGGCCTGCTCGAAGCGCTCGGCGTAGCGCAGCAGGCGCAGGTTGGCCTCGCCCAGTTCGGCCATGCCGGCGTCGTTCCATTCGCTGCGCTGCAGGCGCTGCCAGACTTCCAGCACCTGGCGCGCCTGATGGATCACGCGCTGGGCGAAGTGATGCTTGAGGCGATCGCGACTGGGGTCTGGGTGCTCGGTCATGGGCCGACTTCTTTAAATGACTGGGTCAGTGGTGGCTCGATGCTATCACTTGGCAGCGGCGCTGACAGTGCCGTCGATCAATTGGCGTCGTGTTTTCTGTCGAATAGGCGACATAAACCTAGCTTTTTCCCACTGACTTGCCACCGGCGGTAAGTTTGCCCGTGCGCCCTGCGCTTTGCGGCGTGCTTGCCTTATAGTGCGGACACGCAACCCGTTGTCCGGGGCGCGGTCGAACATTCGAATTTGCTGAAGGAAGGACACTGCCATGCTGGACTGGAAGAATCGCGCGGCGAGCTCGCCCGACGCCGCCGCCAAGGCCGCCACGTACGCAGGCGAGCGCAGCGGCGCCAGCCTGATCGGTCGCGCGGTCGGCGGACTGCTCGGCGTCTACCTGCTGCTGGCCCTGGTGGTCGGCTGGTACTGGAGTCAGGAGCCGTCGGCCTTCCCGGTGCAGCAGCGGGCCCAGGCCGCGGCGGAGCAGGCCAAGCGCCAGCTGGTCGGCGGCTACACCACGGTGGAGACCCTCAAGCAGGTGGCCGGCACCCTGCTGGACAAGCCCGGCGGCTACCTGTCCAACGACCTGGCGCCGCCCGGCCTGTGGCTGGACAACATGCCGAGCTGGGAGTATGGCGTGCTGGTGCAGGTGCGTGACTTCTCCCGCGCCCTGCGCAAGGACTTCGCCCGCTCGCAGTCGCAATCCACCGAGGACCCGGACCTGGCCCAGGCCGAGCCGCGCTTCCACTTCGACAACAAGAGCTGGGCGCTGCCGGCCTCGGAGTCCGAGTACCGCGAAGGGATCAAGGCGCTGGATCGCTACCTGGCCCGCCTGGCCGATCCGAGCAAGCAGAACGCGCAGTTCTATACTCGCGCCGACAACCTCAACAACTGGCTGGGCGACGCCGGCACCCGTCTCGGTTCGCTGTCGCAGCGGCTGTCCGCCAGCGTCGGTCAGGTGCGCCTGAACACCGAGGTGCTGCCGAGCGAGCCGGACGCCACGGCGGTGGGCGAGGGCGGCATCTACGAGACGCCCTGGCTGCAGATCGACAACGTGTTCTACGAGGCGCGCGGCCAGGCCTGGGCACTGGCGCACCTGCTGCGCGCGGTCGAGGTGGACTTCGCCGACGTGCTGGCGAAGAAGAACGCCACGGTCAGCGTGCGGCAGATCATCCGCGAGCTGGAGGCGGCGCAGGAAACCCTGTGGAGCCCGATGATCCTCAACGGCAGCGGCTACGGCCTGCTGGCCAACCACTCGCTGGTGATGGCCAACTACATCTCGCGGGCCAATGCGGCGATCATCGACCTGCGCCAGCTGCTGAGCCAGGGCTGATGGCGGCGATCTCCGAGGCGGAAGCGGCGCATCGCGCCGCCTCCGACGCCGAGCGGGTGGCCTGGGTCGACGAACAGGACCGGCCGCTCGGCGGGGTGTCGCGCGCCGAGCTGCGCGAGCGCCGGCTGATCGGCCGCGGCACCTATATCCTGCTGTTCAACTCGGCCGGCCTGCTCTGCGTGCACCGGCGCACCCTGAGCAAGGCGCTGTATCCCGGCTACTGGGACGTGGCCGCCGGCGGCATGGTGCTGGAAGGCGAGGCATACGCCGAGTCGGCCGAGCGCGAACTGGCCGAGGAACTGGGCATAGTCGACGCCGAGCTGGTCGAGCATGCGCATTTTCTCTACGACGCCCCGGAAAGCCGGCTGTGGTGCATGGCCTACTCGGCGGTGTCGGATGCGCCGCTGGTGCTGCAGCCGGAAGAAGTGCTGGAGGCGCGCTTCATCAGCGTCGAGCAGGCGCTGGAGGAGACCCGCCGCTTGTCCTATTGTCCGGACTCGCTGGCCGCGCTGGAGCGTTACCTGGCGGCAACCGGGTAGCCCGGATGCAATCCGGGGTGTCAGGCATTCCGAGCACGCCGTGCGCGATGACGAACGGCGTCGCCAAAGTGCCGCACAATGACGCAAATCCGTACTTAGCAAGCGCCGCCTTTGCCGTTACACTGCGCGACCTTTTCAGCGGACGTCTGTCCGCTTGCGCTGCCCCTGCCAGAGTGGGGCTTCGCGGTCGACGCCCGTCGACCAGTCGCTATCCTGACCCCTACGAGGACAAGCCGGTGGTCAAGAAAGCTTCGTCATTTTCCGCCCTGAGCGGTCTCGTCTATTCCACCGACACTGGTCGGCATTGCCCTGGCTGCGGCCAACCGGTGGACGCCTGCAGCTGCAAGCAGAGCCAGCTTCCCGCCGGTGACGGCATCGCCCGTGTACGCCGTGAAACCAAGGGCCGTGGCGGCAAGACGGTGACCACGGTGAGCGGTGTGCCGCTGGCCGAGGAGCCGCTCAAGGAGCTGGCCAGCGCGCTGAAGAAGCGCTGCGGCACCGGCGGCGCGCTGAAGGACGGGGTGATCGAGATCCAGGGCGATCATGTCGAGTTGCTCCTCGCGGAACTGAGCAAGCGCGGTTTCACCGCGAAGAAGTCCGGCGGCTGAAGCGTCATTTCCTAAACTTCGATGCTGCTCATGCGGTCAACCGCCGAGCAAACGTCATCTTGCATCCTTAATTTCCAGGCTGGCCACCTAGAGGGCCAGACTCATTCTCATGGGAGAACCCGATGTCCGCACGACGCACCCGCAAAGACGACGGCAGCCAGTGGACGGTAGCCGACAGCCGCAGTGTCTACGGTATTCGCCATTGGGGCGCCGGCTATTTTTCGATCAATGATGCCGGCCGCATCGAGGTGCGTCCCAACGGCCCGGACAGCGCGCCGATCGACCTCTACGACCAGGTCGATGAGTTGCGTCAGAGCGGTCTGTCGCTGCCCTTGCTGGTGCGCTTCCCGGACATCCTGCAGGACCGCGTACGCCGTCTGACCGGTGCCTTCGACGCCAGCATCGAGCGCCTCGAATACCAGAGCCGCTACACCGCGCTGTACCCGATCAAGGTCAACCAGCAGGAGGCGGTGGTGGAGAACATCATCGCCACGCAGAACGTCTCCATCGGCCTGGAAGCCGGCTCCAAGCCCGAGCTGCTGGCGGTGCTGGCGCTGGCGCCGAAGGGCGGCACCATCGTCTGCAACGGCTACAAGGACCGCGAGTTCATCCGTCTGGCGCTGATGGGGCAGAAGCTCGGCCACAACGTGTTTATCGTCATCGAGAAGGAATCCGAGGTGCGCCTGGTGATCGAGGAGGCGGCCGAGCTCAAGGTCGCGCCGCAGATCGGCCTGCGCGTACGCCTGTCCTCGCTGGCATCAAGCAAGTGGGCCGACACCGGCGGCGAGAAGTCCAAGTTCGGCCTGTCCGCCGCGCAGATCCTGCAGGTGGTCGAGCGCTTCAAGGCCGCCGGCCTGGATCAGGGGATTCGCCTGCTGCATTTCCACATGGGCTCGCAGATCGCCAACATCGCCGACTACCGCAAGGGCTTCCGCGAGGCCATCCGTTACTACGGCGAGCTGCGCGCGCTGGGCCTGCCGGTCGATCACATCGACGTCGGTGGCGGCCTGGGGGTGGACTACGACGGCACCCACTCGCGCAACGCCAGCTCGATCAACTACGACATGCAGGACTACGCCGATGCCGTGGTCGACATGCTCAAGGAGTTCTGCGACCGCCAGGAAATCCCCCATCCGCACATCTTCTCCGAGAGCGGCCGGGCCATGACCGCGCACCACGCCGTGCTGCTGGTGCAGGTCACCGACGTCGAGCGGCACAACGACAAGGTGCCGGAGATCGATGCCAGCGTCGAACAGCCGGAAGTGCTGCAGGTGCTGATCGAGCTGCTCGACGACAGCGACCCGGAGATGGTCGCCGAGACCTACTGGCGCGCCACCCACTACATCGAGGAGGTGGCGGCACAGTACTCGGCGGGCAAGCTCGATCTGCCGCAGAAGGCCCTGGCCGAGCAGTGCTACTTCGCCATCTGCCGGCGCCTGTACAACCAGCTCAAGGCGCGTCAGCGTTCGCACCGCGCGGTGCTCGACGAGCTCAACGACAAGCTGGCGGACAAGTACATCTGCAACTTCTCGGTGTTCCAGAGCCTGCCGGACACCTGGGCCATCGGCCAGATCCTGCCGATTCTGCCGCTGTCGCGGCTGGACGAGGAGCCGCTGCGCCGCGCCGTGCTGCAGGACCTGACCTGCGACTCCGACGGCAAGATCCGCCAGTACGTCGACGAGCAGTCGATTGAGACCAGCCTGCCGGTGCACGAGGTGCGCGAGGGCGAGGACTATGTGCTGGGTATCTTCCTGGTCGGCGCCTACCAGGAGATCCTGGGCGATATGCACAACCTGTTCGGCGACACCGACTCGGTGAACATCTATCAGAACGCCGACGGCAGCGTGTACCACGCCGGCATCGAGACCCACGATACCATCGAGGACATGCTGCGCTACGTGCACCTGTCACCCGAGGAGCTGATGACCCACTACCGCGACAAGGTGGCCAGCGCCAGGATCAGCGCCCGCGAGCGCACCCAGTTCCTCGACGCCCTGCGTCTGGGCCTGACCCGCTCGTCCTACCTGGCCTCCTGAGTCCCCTGACCGCGCGCCGCCCTGGGCGCGCGGTCAGGCCGACCGCGGTTATTCGTGGTGCGCCTGGCCGAGGAAGGTCAGCGAGGCGAACAGGCCGCGAGTCTCGATATCCGCATCGTTCGCCACCGGCAGGCTGACCTCGGCGCTGATGATGTTCAGCCCCTGGTTGCGCACCGGTACCTGCGCGCGACCTTCGGCATCGGTCACCGCGCTGACCTGGTGCGGTGCGCCGCGGTAGTCGCCGACCAGCTCGACGCCCGCCAGCGGCTTGCCGTCCACCAGCACCCGCACCGGCAGCGACTTGCCCGGGCCGACCTTGAGCGGGTCGGTTTCCGGCAGGATGACCATCTTCAGTTGATTCAGCGCCGGCAGCTGGGCGCCTTCGGCGTAGATCGCCAGGCTGTACTTGTAGGTGTGCAGCGACTGGGTCGAGTTCGCCACCTGGCTGCGACCCTGGTTGATCCATTGGCCGTCCGGGGTCTTCGACCAGGCGCCGTTGTCCAGCGCCACACCGAGCACGGCGGGGGGCTTCAAGGGTTGCAGGCGGGCGTGGTCGCTCAGGCGCTCGACGCTCACCGGGATCATCTTGCCGGCGGCGTCATAGGCCCAGGCGCCGCTGATCTTCTCGGCCTTGAAGACGTTGTCCTCGGCGCCGTGGCCATAGACCACTTCGATGTTGCCGCGACGCTGTTCGGTCCACAGACCGTGGGCAAGGACGTTGCCGCTGGCGAACAGGCCGGCGAGGAGCAGGTAGGCAGGGATACGCATGTGAAACTCCGATTCAGAGGTTGAGGGTCAGGTTGACGCTGAGGTTGCGGGGCTCGCCGGGCAGTACCCAGACGCTGTTGAACGAGCGCTCGTAGTACTTGCGGTCGAAAAGGTTGTTGAGGTTCAGGCCCAGGCTGAGGTCCTGGGTGGCCTGCCAGCGTGCGAGCAGGTCGACCGTGGTGTAGGCCGGCAGCTCGAAATCGCTGCCGGTCTGCCCGGAGCGGTCGCCGACATGGGTGATCGCGGCGCCCAGCTCCGAGCCTTGCAGGGCGCCGCCCTGGAACTGATAGACGCCCATCAGGCTGGCGCTGTTGCGGGCGATGCCGAGCAGGTCGCTACCCTCGGGAATGCTGTTGTCCGCGGTCACTTCGGCGTCGATGTAGGCGTAGGCACCGATAATCCTCACGGCCTCGCTGAGCTGGCCGCTGATCTGCAGGTCGAGGCCCTGGCTGCGCGCCTTGCCGGCGGCGATGCTGTCGCCGGGACTGTTCGGGTCGGCGGTCAGCACGTTTTCCTTGTCGATATGAAACAGCGCCACGGTGGCGCCCAGACGGCTGTCGAGCAGGTCGAGCTTAAGCCCCGTTTCATAGCCGAGACCCTTTTCCGGTTTGAACACCTGGCCCTGAGCGCCGATGGCATTGGGTTTGAACGACATCGAGGCATTGGCGAACACGCCGACCTCTGGCGTCAGCTGATAGAGCAGGCCCGCGCGCGGGGTGGCGACATCCTTGCTCTGCTCGTTGCTGACCCGCGTGCTGCGGTTGCGCGCAGTCTGCTCGAAACGCTCCAGGCGCACGCCGAGCAGGCCGCTCCAGCGCTCGCTGAAGGCGATCTGATCCTGCAGGTTGAGGGCGTAGCTCTCGGTATGCTCGTGGAAGTCGTTGGGATTGACGATCGACGGCTTGGGCTGGCCGTAGACCGGGTTATGGATGTCCTGGCCGTAGCCCAGGCCGGTGACGCTCTGCGGGTACTTCTGGCTGTTGCGGTAGTTCTCGTACTCCAGGCCCATCAGCGTCTGGTGCTGCCAGCCGGCCAGCTCGAACTGGCCGTGCAGTTCGGCCTGGGTGATGCTGTCGTTCCACTCGAAACTGCGCTCGCGATAGAAGCGCGTGACCTGGTCGCCGATCAGCCGCGACGGCTCCGAGCTGTTGCCGTCCAGCGTGCCCTGGCTGTAATGGCTGGCCAGGCGCAGTTTCCAGGCATCGTTCAGATAATGCTCGAGGCTGACCTGCAACAGCTGGTTGTCGTTGCGGATCTTGCCGTCGTTGGGCTCGCCGAGAAAGGTCGAGCGCTTGACCGCGCCCATCTTGCCGTCGACCGCCGGAATGCCACGGTCGAACACCGAGTCGGTGCGCGAGAACTCGCTATCGAGGGTCAGCAGGGTGTCCGGCGACAACTGCCAACTGAAAGTCGGATTGACGATCTGCCGCTGGTTGCCGACGTGGTCCCGAAAACTGCCGTTGTCTTCCACTGCCAGGTTGACCCGCGAGAGCAGGGTGCCCTCGTCGTTTAGCGGCGTATTGACGTCGAGACTGCTGCGGTAGCGATCCCAGCGTCCGGCGCTGGCCTTGAACTGGGTGAAGGGCTCCAGTTGCGGGCGCTTGGTGACGATATTGACCAGGCCGCCGGGGTCGCCGCGGCCGTAGAGTGCCGCGGCCGGGCCCTTGAGCACCTCCAGGCGCTCGATGGCCGAGGCGTCCGGCGAGCTGTAGCTGCCGCGGTTGATGGCGAAACCGTTGCGGTACAGCTCGCCGGTGGTGAAGCCGCGCACGCTGTAGTTGAGGAAGGTCAGGCCGCCGAAGTTGTTCTGCCGCGACACGCCGCCGGCGAAATCCAGGGCGCGGTCGATGCGCGTGCTGCCGAGGTCGTCGAGCACCTGGGCGGGCACCACGGCGATGCTCTGGGGAATCGCCTCGATGCGCGTGTCGGTGCGGGTGGCGCTGGCCGAGCGCGTGGCGCGGTAGCCCTGCACCGGACCGTCAGCCAGCTCGGCGTCGGCGCTGATGATGCTGTCCTCGAGCTGGGCGGGAGATGGCGTGGCGAGGGCGCTGGGAGCCAGCAGGCTGGCAAGCAGGGCAAGGGTGGCGCGCAAGGGAAGGCTCCTGTCGATGGGATTTAATGTAATAACATAACATTAAACCCAATCGAGAAGAGTTCCCAGATGAAAATTCAGCCGATCAGTTGCCGTTGACGGGGGGGCGCAGGCCGATTTCCGCGGTCAGTTCCAGCGTCTTGCCGTTGCGCAGCACCTCGATGCGGATCTGGTCGCCCGGCTTGGTACGCGCCACCTGGTTCATCGAGCGGCGGCCGTCGCCGGCCGGTTCGCCGTCGATGCTGAGGATCAGGTCGCCCGGCTGCAGGCCGGCCTTCTGCGCCGGGCCGTCGCGATAGAGGCCGGCGACGACGATGCCGGGGCGGCCTTCGAGGCCGAAGGACTCGGCCAGTTCCGGGGTCAGCGGTTGCACCTCGATGCCCAGCCAGCCGCGAATCACCTGGCCGTGCTCGATGATCGCCTGCATCACCTCCAGCGCCAGCTTGACCGGGATGGCGAAGCCGATGCCCTGCGAGCCGCCGGACTTGGAGAAGATCGCGGTGTTGATGCCCACCAGGTTGCCGTGGGCGTCGACCAGCGCGCCGCCGGAGTTGCCCGGGTTGATCGCCGCGTCGGTCTGGATGAAGTCCTCGTAGGTATTGAGGCCCAGCTGGTTGCGCCCGGTGGCGCTGATGATGCCCATGGTCACGGTCTGGCCGACGCCGAAGGGGTTGCCGATGGCCAGGGTGACGTCGCCGATCTTGATGGTGTCGGAGCGGCCCAGGGTGATAGCCGGCAGGTCGGGCAGATCGATCTTGAGTACCGCCAGGTCGGTTTCCGGATCGGTGCCGATCACCCTTGCCAGGGTGTCGCGACCATCCTTGAGCGCCACGACTATCTGGTCGGCGCCGCTGACCACGTGGTTGTTGGTCAGCAGGTAGCCCTCGCGGCTCATCAGCACCGCCGAGCCCAGGCTCGACTCCATGCGCTGCTGGCGCGGCAGGTTGTCGCCGAAGAAGCGGCGGAAGGTGGGGTCCTCGAACAGCGGGTGCGTCGGCTTGCTCACCAGCTTGGTGGTGTAGAGGTTGGCCACCGCCGGCGAGGCGGTATCCACCGCCTCGGCATAGGACACCGGGCCCTCCTGCAGGCGGCTGTAGATCGGCGCCTGCAGCATATGCACTTCCTGGCGGGGCAGGCCGACCCACTCCGGATAGCGCTGGATAATCAACAGCGCGAGCAGCACGCCGACCAGCAAGGGCCAGCCGAGGAAACGCAGGGCCTGGGACATCGAGACGATCTCTGAGAGTTGCGAGGGGCCAAGGTGCCCCTTAAGGTGGCGCATTATAGAGAGGTGCCGGCCAATAAGGCAGCGGCCCGCAACAGCTTGTGAGGAAACCCCATGGCCATTGCCTTGTCTACCCTGGTCGCCGAAGCCGATGCCTATCTGGGCGCCGCGCGCATCGCCGATTACTGCCCCAACGGCCTGCAGGTCGAGGGGCGGCCGCAGGTGCGTCGCATCGTCAGCGGCGTCACCGCCAGCCAGGCGCTGATCGAGGCGGCCATCGACGCCGAGGCCGACGTGCTGCTGGTGCACCACGGCTACTTCTGGAAGGGCGAGAACCCCTGCGTCACCGGTATGAAGCAGCGCCGGCTGAAGGCGCTGCTGGCTGCCGACATCAGCCTGCTGGCCTATCACCTGCCGCTGGATCTGCACCCCGAGGTGGGCAACAACGTGCAACTGGCGCGCCAGCTCGGCATCGTCGTCGAAGGCCCGCTGGAGCCGGACAACCCGCGCACCGTCGGCCTGGTGGGGTCGCTGGAGGAGCCGATGAGCGCCGCCGATTTCGCTCGCCAGGTGCAACAGGCGCTCGGCCGCGAGCCGCTGCTGGTGGAGGGCGAGGGACTGATCCGCCGGGTTGGCTGGTGCACCGGCGGCGGTCAGGGCTACATCGACCAGGCCATCGCCGCCGGCGTCGACCTGTACCTGACCGGCGAAGCCTCCGAGCAGACCTTCCATAGCGCGCGGGAGAACGGCATCGCCTTCATCGCCGCCGGCCACCACGCCACCGAGCGCTACGGCGTGCAGGCGCTGGGCGACTACCTGGCGCGGCGCTTCGCCCTCGAACACTTGTTTATCGACTGCCCGAATCCGATCTGAGGGCGCTTTCTTGCGGGTATAAAACTAGACCTTTTCGATCTAAGTAGCGTCCTGATTAGAAGTTGGCGCTGTGCTAGAGTGCGCCCTCGTCCACGGCCCGCCGGCCCAATTACACAGCAAACCGTGAGTAGCCATGCTCGATAAACTGACCCACCTGAAGCAGCTGGAGGCGGAAAGTATCCACATCATTCGTGAAGTGGCCGCCGAATTCGACAACCCGGTAATGCTCTATTCCATCGGTAAAGACTCCGCCGTGATGCTGCACCTGGCGCGCAAGGCGTTCTTTCCCGGCAAGCTGCCGTTCCCGGTGATGCACGTCGACACCCGCTGGAAATTCCAGGAGATGTACCGCTTCCGCGACAAGATGGTCAGCGAGATGGGCCTGGACCTGATCACCCACATCAACCCCGATGGCGTGGCGCAGGACATGAACCCCTTCACCTACGGCAGTGCCAAGCACACCGACGTGATGAAGACCGAGGGCCTCAAGCAGGCGCTGGACAAGTACGGCTTCGACGCCGCCTTCGGTGGCGCGCGCCGCGACGAGGAGAAGTCCCGCGCCAAGGAGCGGGTGTACTCCTTCCGCGACAGCAAGCACCGCTGGGACCCGAAGAACCAGCGTCCCGAGCTGTGGAACGTGTACAACGGCAAGGTCAAGAAGGGCGAGTCGATCCGCGTGTTCCCGCTGTCGAACTGGACCGAGCTGGACATCTGGCAGTACATCTACCTGGAGCAGATTCCGATCGTGCCGCTGTACTTCGCCGCCGAGCGCGAAGTGATCGAGAGGAACGGCACCCTGATCATGATCGACGACGAGCGCATCCTCGAGCACCTGTCGGACGAGGAGAAGGCGCGCATCACCAAGAAGATGGTGCGCTTCCGCACCCTGGGCTGCTACCCGCTGACCGGCGCGGTGGAGTCCACCGCGGCGACCCTGCCGGACATCATCCAGGAAATGCTCCTGACTCGTACTTCCGAACGCCAGGGCCGGGTGATCGACCACGACGCCGCCGGCTCGATGGAAGAGAAAAAACGCCAGGGCTACTTCTAAGGATTCCGCACCATGAGTCATCAATCCGATTTGATCAGCGAGGACATCCTCGCCTACCTGGCCCAGCACGAACGCAAGGAACTGCTGCGCTTTCTCACCTGCGGCAACGTCGACGACGGCAAGAGCACCCTGATCGGGCGCCTGCTGCACGACTCCAAGATGATCTACGAAGACCATCTGGAAGCCATCAGCCGCGACTCGAAGAAGGTCGGCACCACCGGCGACGACATCGACCTGGCGCTGCTGGTCGACGGCCTGCAGGCCGAGCGCGAGCAGGGCATCACCATCGACGTGGCCTACCGCTATTTCAGTACGGCCAAGCGCAAGTTCATCATCGCCGACACCCCCGGCCATGAGCAGTACACCCGCAACATGGCCACCGGCGCGTCCACCTGCGACCTGGCGATCATCCTGATCGACGCCCGCTACGGCGTGCAGACCCAGACCAAGCGCCACAGCTTCATCGCCTCCCTGCTGGGCATCAAGCACATCGTCGTCGCGGTCAACAAGATGGACCTCAAGGACTTCGACCAGGGCGTGTTCGAGTCGATCAAGGCCGACTACCTGGCCTTCGCCGACAAGATCAGCCTCAAGCCCAGTACGCTGCATTTCGTCCCCATGTCGGCGCTCAAGGGCGACAACGTGGTCAACAAGTCCGAGCGCTCGCCCTGGTACGACGGCCAGTCGCTGATGGAAATCCTCGAGACCGTGGAAGTGGCGGGCGACCGCAATTTCGACGACCTGCGCTTCCCGGTGCAGTACGTCAACCGCCCCAACCTCAACTTCCGCGGCTTCGCCGGCACCCTGGCCAGCGGCATCGTGCGCAAGGGCGACGAAGTGATGGCGCTGCCGTCGGGCAAGACCAGCAAGGTCAAGTCCATCGTCACCTTCGAGGGCGAGCTGGAGCACGCCGGCCCCGGCCAGGCCATCACCCTGACCCTGGAAGACGAGATCGACGTGTCGCGCGGCGACATGCTGGTGCACGCCGACAACCGTCCGCAGGTCACCGACAGCTTCGAGGCCATGCTGGTGTGGATGGGCGAAGAGCCGATGCTGCCGGGCAAGAAGTACGACATCAAGCGCGCCACCAGCTACGTGCCGGGCTCGATCCCGAGCATCGTGCACCGCGTCGACGTCAACACCCTGGAGCAGGGCGCGGCCAGCGAACTGAAGCTCAACGAGATCGGCCGGGTCAAGGTCGCCCTGGATGCGCCCATTGCCCTCGACGGCTACGAGCACAACCGCACCACCGGCGCCTTTATCGTTATCGACCGCCTGACCAACGGTACCGTCGGCGCGGGCATGATCATTGCCGATCCGGTCGGCCATGGCGGCGGCCAGCACGGCCGTCTGGCCCATGTGTCGACCGAGGAGCGCGCCGCGCGCTTCGGCCAGCAGCCGGCCACCGTGCTGTTCAGCGGCCTGTCCGGCGCCGGCAAGAGCACCCTGGCCTACGCCGTGGAGCGCAAGCTGTTCGACATGGGCCGCGCCGTCTACGTGCTCGATGGTCAGAACCTGCGCCACGACCTGAACAAGGGCCTGCCGCAGGATCGCGCCGGGCGTACCGAGAACTGGCGTCGCGCCGCCCATGTGGCGCGCCAGTTCAACGAGGCCGGTCTGCTGACCCTGGCCGCCTTCGTCGCCCCGGATGCCGAGGGCCGCGAGCAGGCCAAGGCGCTGATCGGCGGCGAGCGCCTGCTCACCGTCTACGTGCAGGCCTCGCCGCAGGTCTGCCGCGAACGCGACCCGCAGGGCCTGTATGCCGCCGCCGGCGACAACATCCCCGGCGAGTCCTTCGCCTACGACGTGCCGCTGGACGCCGATCTGGTGATCGACACCCAGACCGTGTCGGTGGAAGAGGGCGTCAAGCAGGTGCTGCAGCTGCTGCGTAGTCGCGGCGCCATCTAGCAGCCTGCGCGCAATGCAAAAAGCCCCGCTCGCCAGCGGGGCTTTTTGTTGGTTGCGCTTTATTGGGGGTAACGGGCGAGGTCCACCTGGCCTGTCGAGGCGCCGATCCGGCCTCCGCAGGTGCGAATCTATTCGCGGTTGCGCGGTGAGTTTCGCGGATAAACCTGCGCCTTGGCGGCCATCCAGGGTGCCCGTGTCGGATTGCATCCGGGCTACAAGGCCAATAAAAAAGCCCCGCAATAGCGGGGCTCCCTGTCTTGGCCGAGGGGTTACTTCTTCAACCCGTAGCTCTCGTCCAGCATGCCGGGGCCGTCGCTTTTCGGCGCGTAGTCCTTGGGCATTTCGTAGTTCTTCGGCGGGGTCAGGCGTTCGCGCTTCTCGCCACCTTCGCTGCTGCTGAGGGCGGCCAGCAGACGCTGGCGGGTCAGTTCGTCCAGGGCCAGACGATTGGCGCCGTCGGACAGGTGCTCCTGCACGTCCTGGTAGCTCTGGGTGAGTTTCTTCACCAGGCTGGCGGTGGTGTTGAAGTGGGTCACCACTTCGTTCTGGTAGGCCTCGAAGCGTGCCTGCATTTCTTCCATCTGCCGCTGCGTGCGGCTCGGTGCGGCGCTGGGCGCCAGGCGAGCGATCAGAAAGCCGACGGCAATGCCGACCACCAGGGTCAGGGCGGGTATCAACCAGGCTGTAAGGGTCTGTTCCACGAGTCCTTCCTCTCAAAACGGCTTTGCTTTACGTTAGCGGCTCGAACCTGCGCTGTATACGGCTATGCCGTGCCGCGCAGACAGTTTGCTAGACGAGTCGACCCGATCCGGGGTCACGGAGTTCTCTGTTGCTCAACCGCGAAACCGCCGTTTTTATCCCTGGCCCCGTCGGCCAGCTCGAAGCCCTTTTTCTCGAAGTGCCCGACGCCCGCGGCGTGGCGCTGAT
The DNA here is from genome assembly GCF_054110165.1 of Pseudomonas sp. PL-6. NCBI lineage: Bacteria > Pseudomonadati > Pseudomonadota > Gammaproteobacteria > Pseudomonadales > Pseudomonadaceae > Pseudomonas > Pseudomonas sp. PL-6. Next base: position 943,883 of record NZ_CM134189.1, read on the forward strand.
CTGCCACCCCAATCCGGTGCAGGGCGGCACCATGCTCAACAAGGTGGTTTCCACCCTGCAACGCAGCGCCCGCGACTGCGGCCTGCATACCCTGCGCTTTAATTATCGCGGCGTCGGCGCCAGTGCCGGCAGCCATGACATGGGCAGCGGCGAGGTGGACGACGCCGAAGCGGTGGCCGCCTGGCTGCGCGAAGGGTACCCGGATCTGCCGCTCACCCTGCTCGGGTTCTCCTTCGGCGGTTTCGTCGCCGCCGCGCTGGGCGCGCGTCTGGAGCGCCAGGGCGTGGCGCTGGACAAGCTGTTTATGGTGGCGCCGGCGGTGCACCGGTTGACCGCCGACAATCCGCCGGCGGCTAATTGCCCGCTGGTGCTGATCCAGCCGGACGCCGACGAAGTGGTCGAGCCGCAGGCGGTGTACGACTGGTCGGCGAACCTTGGGCGTGCCCACGAGCTGCTGAAAGTGGCAGAATGCGGCCACTTCTTTCACGGCAAGCTGACCGATCTGAAGGATCTGCTGTTGCCGCGTCTCTGAACCAGCTGTACGACAAGCGAACGCCATGACCACCCGTATCCTCACCGGCATCACCACCACCGGCACCCCGCACCTGGGCAACTACGCCGGCGCCATCCGCCCGGCCATAGTCGCCAGCCGCGCCGCGGATGCCGATTCGTTCTACTTCCTCGCCGACTACCACGCGCTGATCAAATGCGACGACCCGGCGCGTATCCAGCGTTCGCGTCTGGAGATCGCCGCCACCTGGCTGGCGCTGGGCCTGGACGTGAACAAGGCGACCTTCTACCGCCAGTCCGACATCCCCGAGATTCCCGAGCTGTGCTGGCTGCTCACCTGCGTCGCCGGCAAGGGCCTGCTCAATCGCGCCCACGCCTACAAGGCGTCGGTGGACAAGAACGTCGAGGCCGGCGAAGACCCGGACGCCGGCATCACCATGGGCCTGTTCAGCTACCCGGTGCTGATGGCGGCGGACATCCTGATGTTCAACGCGCACAAGGTGCCGGTCGGCCGCGACCAGATCCAGCACGTGGAGATGGCCCGCGACATCGGCCAGCGCTTCAACCACCTGTTCGGTGCCGGCCGCGAGCTGTTCACCCTGCCCGAGGCGGTGATCGAGGAGGAAGTGGCGACCCTGCCCGGCCTCGACGGCCGCAAGATGAGCAAAAGCTACGACAACACCATCCCGCTGTTCGGCAGCGCCAAGCAGCTCAAGGACGCCATCGCCCGCATCGTCACCGACTCGCGCCTGCCGGGCGAGCCCAAGGACGCCGACGGCTCGCACCTGTTCACCCTGTACCAGGCCTTCGCCACCCCGGCGCAGCAGGCCGAGTTCCGCGCCGAGCTGGAAGGCGGCCTGGCCTGGGGCGAGGCGAAGAATCGCCTGTACCAGCTGCTGGAAAACGAGCTGGGTGAGGCGCGCGAGCGCTACAACGCGCTGATCGCCAGGCCCGCCGACCTGGAGGACATCCTCCTGGCCGGCGCCGCCAAGGCGCGCCGGATTGCCACGCCCTTCCTCGGCGAACTGCGCGAGGCGGTGGGCCTGCGTTCGTTCCGCGAGCAGGTGCAAACCGCCGCCGGCGAGAAGAAGAAGGCGGCCAAGAGCGCACGCTTCGTCAGCTTCCGCGACGAGGACGGCAGCTTCCGCTTCCGCCTGCTGGATGCCGCCGGCGAACAGCTGTTGCTGTCGAAAGCCTTCGCCGACGGCAAGTCGGCCGGCATGGTCAATAAGCGCCTGCAGTCCGGCGAACCACTGGATGTGCGCGCCGAAGGGCAGGGCTTCGGCGTCTGGCTGGATGACGAATGCGTGGCGACCAGCCCCGCGTTCGCCGATGCCGTGGCACTGGACGCCGCCATCGCCCGTCTGCGCGAGGCGTTGGCGACGCAGGAATGATGTCGCCCGGATGGCAGCCGGGCGACGGCCCGACGCCGTAGGTTGGGTTGAGGCGCGTAGCGACGAAGCCCAACGGCTCATGGCATGCCGTTGCCGGTCGTTGGGCTGCGCTGCGCTCAGCCCAACCTGCGATTGCCAATCCACGGGGGCGTCGCTAAAGTGACGCCCCCGTTTTTACTTGCCCGGCTAACGAATCATGACTCCTTTCGAGCGCTATCAGGCCGACCTCCAGCGGCCCGACTTCTTCCATGATGCGGCCCAGGAAAACGCCGTGCGCCACCTGCAGCGGCTGTACGACGAGCTGGTGGCCGCCGACCAGGGCAAGGGCGGTCTGCTCGGCAAACTGTTCGGCAAGAAGCCGCAGGGGCCGGTCAAGGGCATCTATTTCTGGGGTGGCGTCGGGCGCGGCAAGACCTACCTGGTCGATACCTTCTTCGACGCGCTGCCGTTCGAGCGGAAGATGCGCACCCACTTCCACCGCTTCATGAAGCGCGTGCATGAGGAGATGCGCACCCTCAAGGGCGAGAAGAACCCGCTGACCATCATCGGCCGGCGCTTCGCCGACGAGGCGCGGGTGATCTGCTTCGACGAGTTCTTCGTCAGCGATATCACCGATGCGATGATCCTCGCCACCCTGCTGGAGGAGCTGTTCAAGAACGGCGTGTCGCTGGTGGCCACCTCCAACATCGTGCCGGACGGCCTGTACAAGGACGGCCTGCAGCGCGCGCGCTTCCTGCCGGCCATCGCCCTGCTCAAGCAGCACACCGACATCGTCAACGTCGACAGCGGCGTCGACTACCGCCTGCGCGCGCTGGAGCAGGCCGAGCTGTTCCACTTCCCGCTGGACGCCGAGGCTGAGGTCAGCCTGGACAAGAGCTTCAGGAGCCTGCTGCCGGAGCACTGCTCGGTGCAGGAGCACGAGGCGCTGATGATCGAGAACCGCCCCATAGTCGCGCGCAAGGTCGGCGACGACGTGGCCTGGTTCGAGTTCCGCGAGCTGTGCGACGGCCCGCGCAGCCAGAACGACTACATCGAGCTGGGCAAGATCTTCCACGCGGTGATCCTGGCCAACGTCGAGCAGATGAGCACCGCCAAGGACGACATGGCCCGGCGCTTCATCAACCTGGTGGACGAGTTCTACGACCGCAACGTCAAGCTGATCATCTCCGCTGAGGTGGAGCTGAAGGACCTGTACACCGGCGGCCGCCTGACCTTCGAGTTCCAGCGCACCCTCAGCCGCCTGCTGGAGATGCAGTCGCACGAGTTCCTGTCGCGGCCGCACAAGCCCTGATGGCTTGCGCAGCATGAAAAAAGGCGACCCGAGTGGTCGCCTTTTTCGTATTGGCTGGTGCGCGCGGCGATCCGGATAGGGGGCGCCGCCGGCGGCTCAGTGCTTAGCCAGCTTCTGCTGGTACTGGGCGAGCATCTTCTGCGCATGGGCCACTTCCAGCGCCTCCATGGCGTTGATCGGCGTGATCGCCACGGCGCGCTCGAGGTGCTCGACGACCTTGTCGTGCTGGTCGTCGCCGTACACGTAGGTCAGCGCGTTGGCGTATTCGTAATGGCCGATCGGCAGGTCGTCGCGGGCCTGGAAGCTGCGGCTGAAGTATTTCTCCATATTGTCCGCGCTGACCCCGTAGGTCATCTTGCCCACCAGCTTGCCCACCTTGCGGATCACCCCGGCCTCGTAGCCGCCGTACAGCGCCAGGGCGAAGGGCTGCTGCGGCTGCTTGGCCAGCAGCGCCTCGAGCTCGTCGGGGATCTGCGAGGTGTAACCGCGCTTGAGCACCACCGGCACCGACAGCTCCTCGCCCAGGCGCGCCTTGGCGTAGACCCGGCCGAACTGGGCGACGGTGTCGGCCTGCACCAGTTCGCCGGCCTCGTCGGTGTAGGCGATCACTTCTTCCAGCAGGCGATGCTTCTCGGCCTGCTCCGGCACCAGAAACATGGCGTAGATCACCTGGGCGAACAGCGCCGGGATCTGCCCGCCGACGCCGAGCGTCAGGCCCTGCTCCTTGGCCTGGGCGAAGTCGCCGCGGAACATCAGGCGCCAGACCTCCTGCAGTTTCTGCGCATAGACCTCGGCCTCTTCCGGCTTGCCGGTGAAGCCGGTGCCAGCCGCCACGGTCCTCTCCAGCGTCTGCGGATGGCGGCTGGCCATGCTCACCACCCAGTCGGCGTCGGGGAAGGGGTAGTCGCCGAAGCCGCGGGTCAGCTGCGGCCAGGCCTGGCGCAGCTTGTCGCCGCTGTAGTCGTAGGCGCTCTGGTCGAGCGGGAAGGGCTTCCAGTTGTCGTCCGCCACGGCGGTGAGGCTGCAGGCGGCAAGCAGGGCGATAAGGGTGCGGCGCATGGCGATGGACCTGTTGTTGTTATCAGTGTCCCGATCATAGGCCGGCGTCACCTGCAGCCAACCTAACCAAGGGTGGGTGGCTGTTCAGTGGCTGTCCTTGTGCTGGAACTGGCGGCGGTACTGATTCGGCGACAGCTCGGTGTGCTGGCGGAACAGTCGGGCGAAGAAGCTGGCGTCGTCGTAACCGACCTCGTAGCTGATGGTCTTGATGCTCTTGCGTGTGGAGGACAGCAGGCTCTTGGCGGTTTCGATGCGCAGGCGCTGCAGGTAGTGCAGCGGCTTGTCGCCCGTCGCACCTTGGAACCGGCGCATGAAGTTGCGGATGCTCATGCCGTGCTCGCGGGCCACGTCCTCGAAACGGAACTTGTCGGCATAGTGCTCCTCCAGCCAATGCTGGATCTGCAGCACGGTGACGTCCTGGTGCAGCTTCTGGCCGCCGAAGCCGATGCGCCCCGGGGTGTAGCTGCGCTGTACCTCGTAGAGAATGTCGCGGGCCACGCCCTGGGCCACGCCGGCGCCACAGTAGCGCTCGATCAGGTAGATATAGAGGTCGCAGGCCGAGGTGACGCCGCCGGCGCAGTACAGGTTGTCGGCATCGGACAGGTGCTTGTCCTGGTTGAGCAGCACCCTGGGGAAGCGCTCGGCGAACTCGCGGAAGAAACGCCAGTAGGTGGTCGCCTCCTTGCCGTCGAGCAGGCCGGCCTCGGCCATCCAGAACACCCCGCTGGCTTCGCCGCAGATCGCCGTGCCGGCCGCGTGCTGGCGTTTGAGCCAGTCCAGCACCTGCGGATAGCGGCGGCTGAGGGCGTCGAAGTCGTCCCAGAAGGCCGGCAGGATGATCACGTCGCAGGCCTCCAAGCCGCCGTCCACCGGCACCTGCACCTTGCTGAAGCTATTCACCGGCAGGCCGTCCGGGCTGACCAGGTGGATCTCGAACGGTGGCTCATGGCCCAGGCCCTGCTGCTTGGCGTAACGGATGCCGGCCATATGGAAGAAGTCCTTGGCCTGCATCAGGGTGGAGGCGAATACGCCGTCGGTGGCGAGGATGCTGACGCGGCGCAGCGGGGCATTGGATTGGGTAGGCATAGATATTGTTCTTTTTAGGGCTAAGCGGTCATGCGACGGCTGGATCGTCTTATTTTTTGGCGCTTGTGTCCAGTGTGACCAAGCGTTTGCTTGGCTAAAGTCGAGGCCACTTTCCCCAAGGTCTCAGACACAGGTAGCGCCATGATCCCCAGAACGATTTTCAGCTCCGACCATGAACTGTTCCGCGACAGCGTGCGCAAGTTCCTCGAGCAGGAAGCGGTGCCTTTTCATGCACAGTGGGAAAAGGACGGTCATGTCGACCGCGCGCTGTGGAACAAGGCCGGCGAGGCCGGCATGCTCTGCTCGCACATCCCCGAGGAATACGGCGGCATGGCCGCAGACTTCCTCTACAGCGCAGTGGTGATCGAGGAGATCGGCCGCCTGGGCCTGACCGGCATCGGCTTCTCCCTGCATTCGGACATCGTCGCGCCCTACATCCTGCATTACGGCAGCGAGGCGCAGAAGCAGCATTACCTGCCCAAGCTGGTCAGCGGCGAGCTGGTCACCGCCATCGCCATGACCGAGCCGGGCGCCGGCTCCGACCTGCAGGGGGTGAAGACCACCGCGGTGCTGGACGGCGACGAGTACGTGATCAACGGCTCGAAGACCTTTATCACCAACGGCTGGCTGGCCGACCTGGTCATCGTGGTGGCCAAGACCGATCCCAAGGCCGGGGCCAAGGGCACCAGTCTGTTCTTGGTGGAGGCGGGTACGCCGGGCTTCGCCAAGGGCAAGCGCCTGGAGAAGGTGGGCATGAAGGCGCAGGATACTTCCGAGCTGTTCTTCCAGGACGTGCGCGTCCCCAAGGAAAACCTGCTGGGTCAGGCCGGCATGGGCTTCGCCTACCTGATGCAGGAGCTGCCGCAGGAGCGCCTGACCGTCGGCGTCGGCGCCCTGGCCTCGGCCGAGGCGGCGCTGCAGTGGACGCTGGACTACACCCGCGAGCGCAAGGCATTCGGCAAGGCGGTGGCGGACTTCCAGAACACCCGCTTCAAGCTGGCTGAGATGGCCACCGAGATCCAGGTCGGCCGGGTGTTCGTCGACCGCTGCCTGGAGCTGCATCTGCAGGGCAAGCTCGACGTGCCCGCCGCGGCCATGCTCAAGTATTGGGGCACCGACCTGCAGTGCAAGGTGCTCGACGAGTGCGTGCAGCTGCACGGCGGCTACGGCTACATGTGGGAATACCCGGTGGCGCGCGCCTGGGCCGACGCGCGGGTGCAGCGCATCTACGCCGGCACCAACGAGATCATGAAGGAAATCATCGCCCGCTCGCTGGTCTGAGTGCGGTGATGACAAGAAAAAGCCCGGCATTGCCGGGCTTTTTCGTTTGAGTCGGGATCAGGGCGCCGGGTTGGGCTGCGCCTTGTGGATCGCCTCGATGCCGGCCAGCACTTCCTCGGAGAGTCGCAGCTCGGCGCTGGCCAGGTTGCTGTCCAGTTGCGTCAGGCTGGTGGCGCCGATGATGTTGCTGGTGACGAAGGGTTGTGCTGTGACGAAGGCCAGGGCCATCTGCGCCGGATCCAGGCCGTGCGCGCGGGCCAGGGCGACGTAGCGCGAGCAGGCCGCCTCCGACTGCGGGTTGGTGTAGCGGGTGAAGCGGCTGAACAGGCTGATGCGCGCGCCGGCCGGCCGCGCGCCGCCCTCGTACTTGCCGCTGAGCATGCCGAAGGCCAGCGGCGAGTAGGCCAGCAGGCCGCACTGCTCGCGCATCGCCACCTCCGCCAGGCCCACCTCGAAGCTGCGGTTGAGCAGGTTGTAGGGGTTCTGGATCGACACCGCACGCGGCCAGCCGCGGCTTTCGGCCAGTTGCAGGAATTTCATGGTGCCCCAGGGCGTTTCGTTGGACAGGCCGATATGGCGGATCTTGCCGGCCTTGACCTGCTCGTCGAGCACTCGCAGGGTTTCTTCCAGCGGCGTGAAGTCCGCTTCCTGATGCTGGTAGCCGAGCTGGCCGAAAAAGTTGGTCGGACGTTCCGGCCAGTGCAGCTGGTAGAGGTCGATCCAGTCGGTCTGCAGGCGTTTCAGGCTTGCGTCCAGCGCCGCGACTATATGCGCGCGGTCGAATTTCAACTGGCCGCCGCGGATATGGCCGATGCCGTTGCCGGGGCCGGCGATCTTGCTCGCCAGGATCCAGTCGGCGCGGTCGCCCCGTTGCCTGAAGTAGCTGCCGATGATCTGTTCGGTGCGGCTGTAGGTCTCGGCGCGCGGCGGCACCGGGTACATCTCGGCGGTATCCATGAAATTGATGCCGCAGGCCTTGGCGCGCTCGATCTGGGCATGGCCCTCGGCCTCGCTGTTCTGTTCGCCCCAGGTCATGGTGCCTAGGCAGAGGGCGCTGACCCTGAGGTCGGTACGGCCCAGCTGACGGTATTCCATTGCTGACTCCTAGTTTTCGACTGCAGGTGAGAGGGGGCATCAAAGCAGGTTGCTATTTTCGCTGCAATCGGCATAATTCCGCGGCTCTCGACGCGGGAACGCCTAGCTCGCTGACAGAGAAGGTGGGGATGCCTAGCCCGCCGAACACCCCGCCGTAGCGGACGCGCTGACCCGAGCCCCCGATAGCGTCTGTTTCCGGCCGTCTTTGACTTGTCAAAGCAAGCACTATTCAGTAAGATCCGCCGTCTTATTTTCAGGGCGGCCCCTGAGGCTATAGCGAATGAAGACTTTTACTGCAAAACCGGAAACTGTTAAGCGCGACTGGTACGTCGTCGACGCTGCAGGTCAGACCCTGGGTCGTCTGGCCACCGAAATCGCCAGCCGTCTGCGCGGCAAGCACAAGCCCGAGTACACCCCGCACGTCGACACTGGCGATTACATCGTCGTGATCAACGCCGAGCAGGTGCGTGTCACCGGTGCCAAGACCAGCGACAAGATGTACTACTCCCACTCCGGTTTCCCGGGCGGCATCAAGTCGATCAACTTCGAGAAGCTGATCGCTCGTGCTCCTGAGCGCGTGATCGAGACCGCGGTCAAAGGCATGCTGCCGAAGAACCCGCTGGGTCGCGACATGTACCGTAAGCTGAAGGTGTACAAGGGTGCCGTCCACCCGCACACCGCTCAGCAGCCCCAAGAACTGAAGATTTAACGGAATAGTTCATTATGTCGGCGACTCAAAACTACGGCACTGGCCGTCGCAAGACCGCAACCGCGCGCGTATTCCTGCGTCCGGGCACCGGTAACATCTCCATCAACAACCGCAGCCTGGATACCTTCTTCGGCCGCGAGACCGCTCGCATGGTCGTACGTCAGCCGCTGGAGCTGACCGAGACTACTGAGAAGTTCGACATCTACGTTACCGTTATCGGTGGCGGTGTCAGTGGTCAGGCTGGTGCCATCCGTCACGGCATCACCCGCGCCCTGATCGAGTACGACGAGACCCTGCGCAGCCCGCTGCGTAAAGCCGGTTACGTCACTCGCGACGCCCGTGAAGTCGAGCGTAAGAAAGTCGGTCTGCGCAAGGCGCGTAAGCGTCCGCAGTACTCCAAGCGTTAATTCGCTGGCGCTTTCGAAGACGCCCAGTTTCCTTTCGGAACTGGGCGTTTTTTATGGGCGCGACAAAACGCTGCGACAACGTGCCGCAGCCGCGCAAGCCGCGCGCGACAAGGCTTTCGCCGGCCTGTTCGGGGGTAATTACCTTGTCAGAAAAGGGGCTTTTCTTTACCATTTGGCGAATTTTTTGCGCGGCCCGATTTTTACTTAGTAGAGGCCTGAACAACAGGCCACAAAGCTGATGGGAGACGACTGAATGAGCAATGACGGCGTGAATGCAGGCCGACGTCGCTTCCTGGTGGCAGCCACTTCCGTGGTGGGCGCTGCCGGAGCGGTAGGTGCTGCGACTCCGTTCGTGGGGTCATGGTTCCCCAGTGCCAAGGCCAAGGCGGCCGGGGCACCGGTGAAGGTGAACGTCAGCAAGATCGAGGCGGGTCAGCAGATGGTTGCTGAGTGGCGCGGTCAGCCGGTGTTCATCGTGCGCCGTACCGAGGAGATCCTGGCCAACCTGACCAAGATCGAAGGCGGCATGGCCGACCCCGAATCCGCTGCCTCGGTGCAGCCGGAGTACGTCGACAAGAAGACCCGTTCGATCAAGCCCGAGCTGCTGGTGCTGGTCGGCCTGTGCACCCACCTGGGCTGCGCACCGTCCTTCCGCCCGGAAGTGGCCCCGGCCGACCTCGGTCCGGATTGGGTCGGTGGCTATTTCTGCCCCTGCCACGGTTCGCGCTACGACCTCGCCGGCCGCGTCTACAAGGCTCAGCCCGCGCCGTTGAACCTGCCAGTGCCGCCGCACACCTACGAGACGGATGATGTGATCATCATCGGTGTGGACCAGGAGAACGCCTGATGAGCAAATTCATGGAATGGGTGGATGCGCGCTTCCCCGCCACCAAGATGTGGGAAGACCATCTGTCCAAGTACTACGCACCGAAGAACTTCAACTTCTTCTACTTCTTCGGCTCCCTGGCGCTGCTGGTGCTGGTCAACCAGATCGTCACCGGCATCTGGCTGACCATGAGCTTCGAGCCTTCGGCCGAGGGCGCCTTCGCCTCCGTCGAATACATCATGCGCGACGTCGAGTACGGCTGGATTCTGCGCTACCTGCACTCCACCGGCGCTTCGGCGTTCTTCGTGGTGGTCTACCTGCACATGTTCCGCGGTCTGCTCTACGGCTCCTACCAGAAGCCGCGCGAGCTGGTGTGGATCTTCGGCATGCTGATCTACCTGATGCTGATGGCCGAGGCCTTCATGGGCTACCTGCTGCCCTGGGGCCAGATGTCCTACTGGGGCGCCCAGGTGATCATCTCGCTGTTCGGCGCCATCCCGGTGATCGGCGACGACCTGACTCAGTGGATTCGCGGTGACTACCTGATTTCCGGGATCACCCTGAACCGCTTCTTCGCCCTGCACGTGATCGCCCTGCCGATCGTGATTCTCGGCCTGGTGGTGCTGCACATCCTGGCGCTGCACGAAGTTGGCTCGAACAACCCGGACGGCGTCGACATCAAGAAGAACAAGGACGAGAACGGTGTGCCGCTGGACGGCATCGCCTTCCACCCTTACTACACCGTGAAAGATATCGTCGGCGTGGTGGTGTTCCTCTTCGTGTTCTGCTTCGTGGTGTTCTTCTTCCCGGAAATGGGCGGTTACTTCCTCGAGAAGCCGAACTTCGAAGCGGCCAACCCGTTCAAGACCCCTGAGCATATCGCCCCGGTGTGGTACTTCACCCCCTACTACGCGATCCTCCGCGCGGTGCCGGACAAGCTGCTCGGCGTAATCGCCATGGGCGCGGCCATCGCGGTGCTGTTCGTCCTGCCGTGGCTCGACCGTAGCCCGGTCAAGTCCATGCGCTACAAGGGCTGGCTGAGCAAGATCTGGCTGGTGATCTTCTGCATTTCCTTCGTCATCCTCGGCGTACTGGGCGTGCTGTCGCCGACTCCGGGTCGTACCCTGCTGTCGCAGGTGTGCACCTTCCTGTACTTCGCGTACTTCATCCTGATGCCGTTCTACACCAGGTTGGAGAAGACCAAACCGGTTCCGGAAAGGGTGACTGGCTGATGAAAAAGCTCTTCGCTGCATTTGTGATCGCTGCGCTGCCGGCCCTGGCCCTGGGCGCAGCCAGCAACTATCCGCTGGACAAAGTGGATATCGACCTGCGCGACAAGGCCGCCATGCAGGACGGCGCGCGCACCTTCGCCAACTACTGCATGGGCTGCCACTCGGCCCAGTACCAGCGTTACGAGCGCGTGGCCGACGACCTCGGCATTCCGCACGAGATCATGCTGGAGAACCTGGTGTTCACCGATGCCAAGATCGGCGACCACATGAAGATCGGCATGAAGCCGGACGACGCCAAGGCCTGGTTCGGTGCGGCGCCGCCCGACCTGACCCTGGTCGCCCGGGTACGCGGCAACGACTGGCTGTACACCTACCTGCGCACCTTCTACGCCGACCCGGCACGTCCGCTGGGCGCCAACAACAAGGTGTTCCCCAACGTCGGCATGCCCAACGTGCTGGTAGGTCTGCAGGGCAACCAGGTGATCGGCTGCAAGCAGGTGCAGGTGGTGGAGAACGGCAAGAAGCAGTTCGACCCGCTGACCGGCACCCCGATCACTCACGAAGCCTGTGACCAGCTGACCGTCGAGCCGAACAGCGGCAGCCTGAGCGAGGCCGAGTTCGACGAGAAGATCAAGAACCTGGTGACCTTCCTGGCCTACTCGGCCAACCCGGTCAAGCTGGAGTCCCAGCGCATCGGCACCTACGTGCTGCTGTACCTGGCCTTCTTCTTCGTCTTCGCCTACCTGCTCAAGCGCGAATACTGGAAGGACGTGCACTAAGCCGCTTTACCCCTGCTGTCGACCTGCGCGCCCTATATGGGCGCGCAGGTTTTTGTGACCTGCCATCCCTGGCGGCCACCCCTGCGGGGCCGTCGCAAGCGACGTCAAAAATTGCTTCCGGCAATTTTTCCTGCTTCTGATAAATCCAAAACGCGAGGAGGATCGCCATGGCGGTGACCAATAGGTTGACCTGCTACTCCGACCCCGCCGACCACTATTCCCATCGCGTGCGTCTGGTGCTCGCCGAGAAAGGTGTCAGCGTCGAGATCGTCGATGTCGAGCTGGGCCGCTGTCCGCCCAAGCTGGCCGAACTCAATCCCTACGGCAGCGTGCCGACCCTGGTCGACCGCGACCTGGCGCTGTACGAATCGTCCGTGGTGATGGAATATCTGGATGAGCGTTACCCGCATCCGCCGCTGTTGCCGGTGTATCCGGTGGCGCGCGCCAACAGCCGCCTGCTGATGCACCGTATCCAGCGCGACTGGTGCGCCCTGGTCGACCGCATTCTCGACAAGCGCAGCAAGGAGGCCGAGCGCCAGCTGGCGCGCAAGGAGTTGCGCGAGAGCCTGACCGGCGTGTCGCCGCTGTTCGCCGACAAGCCGTTCTTTCTCAGTGACGAGTTGAGCCTGGTGGATTGCTGCCTGCTGCCGATTCTCTGGCGTTTGCCGCGGCTGGGGATCGAGTTGCCGCGACCGGCAAAGCCGCTGCTCGACTACATGGAACGGCAGTTCGCCCGCGAGGCCTTCCAGGCCAGTCTGTCCGCCGCCGAGCGCGAAATGCGCTGAGAAGGAGAAAACCATGAATTCCAGCCGTCCCTACCTGGTGCGCGCCCTGTACGAGTGGATAGTCGACAACGATTGCACCCCGCACCTGCTGGTCAATGCCGAATACCCCGGGGTGCAGGTGCCGCCGGGCTTCGCCAGCGACGGGCAGATCGTGCTCAACGCATCGCCCGGCGCGGTGCGACACCTGCATATGGACAATCAGGCGGTGAGCTTCGAGGGGCGCTTCGGCGGCGTGGCCCACAGCCTGTACATCCCGGCCGCGGCGATCCTGGCGATCTATGCGCGGGAGAACGGCCAGGGCATGGTCTTCGACATGGAACCGCCGCAGGCGGACGACGAAGACGAGCAAGGTCCGGACGACGACGGCCCGTCCGGCGGCGAGCCGCCGCGGCCCAGCGGTCGGCCGAGCCTCAAGGTGGTCAAGTAGGGCTGCTGCAGGCCAGGGCAAGAAAGAGTTGCATGACAATAAAAACGGGCGCCAATGGGCGCCCGTTTTTACTTGCAGCTTGCGGGGGAGGCGGCCATCCGCCTTATGGTTTGCCGCTGCCTCAGTTGGTGTACTCGAACAGGCGCACCACCTTCTGCACCCCGGCCACGCCCTGCACCACGCGGGTGGCGGCGTTGGCTTCCTCGCGGGTCACCAGGCCAAGCAAGTAGACGATGCCGTTTTCGGTGACCACCTTGATCCGCGTGCTCGGCACCGTGGCGTCGGCGAGCATCTGGGTCTTGATCTTGGTGGTCAGCAGCGAGTCGTTGCTGCGCGCCAGCAGCGAGGCCGGTTGCTGCACCTGCAGCTCGTTATAGACCTTCTTCACCCCCTGCACGCGGCGCGCGGCCTGGGCAGCGGCGTCCTTCAGCTCGCTGCGCGGGGTCTGCCCGGCGAGCAGAATCACGCCGTTGTAGCTGGTGACGATGATCCGCGAGGTCGGGCTGGCCAGGTCGGCGTGGGCCTTGCTGACCTGGGTGGCGACATCCGGGCCGAGGAACTGGTCGTCGATCTTGTTGCCGATGCTGCGGCTGCCGCAGCCGGCCAGGCTCAGGGTAATGGCCAGGGCGGCCAGGATCAGGGCGGAACGCTTCATTCTTCACTCCCGAATAGTTGACTGTCGATCAGGTCGCAGAGGCAGTGGATGGCCAGCAGGTGGACCTCCTGGATGCGTGCGGTGACTTTGGCCGGCACGCGGATCTCCACGTCCTCGGGCAGCAGCAGCGAGGCCATGCCGCCGCCGTCGCGGCCGGTGAGGGCGACCACGGTCATCTCGCGGTCGTGGGCGGCCTGGATGGCCTGGATCACGTTGGCCGAGTTGCCGCTGGTGGAGATGGCCAGCAGCACGTCGCCGGGCTGGCCGAGGGCGCGGATCTGCTTGGAGAACACCTCGTTGTAGCTGTAGTCGTTGGCGATCGAGGTGATGGTCGAGCTGTCGGTGGTCAGGGCGATGGCCGGCAGGCTGGGGCGCTCGCGCTCGAAGCGGTTGAGCAGCTCGGAGGAGAAGTGCTGGGCGTCGCCGGCCGAGCCGCCGTTGCCGCAGGAGAGAATCTTGCCCTCGTTGAGCAGGGCCTGAACCATCACTAGGCTGGCGTGCTCGATGTAGGGAACCAGGACTTCCATGGCCTGTTGCTTGGTGTCGATGCTGGCTTGGAACAGCTGGCGGATTCGGGATTGCATGTCCATCGGTTAAACCTTGAGTGTGCGGCCGTCAGGCGTCGAAGGCGTTCTTGATCCAGTCGAGGCCGGGGCCGCCGATGGCGACCACGTCGAAGCGGCAGGGGTGGCGGGCCCAGCGAGACTGCTGCTGGAGGAAGAGCTCGGCGGCCATGATCAACTTGCCGCGCTTGCGCGCATCGATACTCTCCAGGGCGCCGCCCCAGGCGCTGTGACGGCGGGCGCGGACTTCGACGAATACTACTGTATCGCCGTCGAGCATGACCAGATCGAGCTCGCCGCGGCGACAGCTCCAGTTCCGTTCGATCAGGCGCAGGCCGTTACGTTCCAGATGCTCTCGGGCTGCCTGTTCGGCGGCCCGGCCGAGCTCGTTGTGGGCACTCAATTGAGCGCGTCGGGAAGGCGCTGGACCTGGCCGCCGCGGAACTCGGCCCAGGGCAACTGGCGTTCGATGCGCTGTGCCGGGTTGAGGCTGAGGCTGCCGGACAGGCCGTCGATGCGCGACTCCGGCAGGGCCTTGAGCTGGCCCAGGCGCGGCGCCAGGCGGTAGGCGTCGACACCCATGGCGTACAGCCGACCGAGGCTGCCGGCGGCCTGCGGCCACTGACCGCTGACCTGCTGGCGCAGCGGATCCTGCGCGTCCAGCAGCCAGGGCGTCTCGCAGAAGCGGATGCCTTCCAGGTCCTGGTACTGCGCCTGGCTGTGGGCGCCGGTGAACAGGTGCGAGGTGGCGTACACCGGCACGTCGCCGGCGTACTGGAAAGCCAGGGTCGGCTTGATCTGCTGCGCCTGTTGCGGGGTGGCGGCGAGGAAGATGAAGTCGATGTCCTGGCGCCGCGCCGGCTGGGCGTCGAGGTTGGTGCCCAGGGTGTTCTGCAGGCGACGGGCGCGGGCCTCGCTTTCGCGCAGCTGGAACAGGTCGGCGATCTGCCGGGCCAGTTCCACCGGCTGGTCGACGTGTTCGGCGGCGATCAGGCTGCCGCCCTGGGCCTGCCAGCTCTGGCGGAAGGCTTCCAGCACGCGGTCGCCCCAGTCGCCGCGCGGCACCAGGGCCACGGCGCGGCGCATGCCATCGTCCCAGGCGCGACGGGCCACTTCGCGGGCCTCGTCCTCGGCGGCCAGGCCGAACTGGAACAGCTGGGCCGGGCCTTCCTGGCTGGCGTCGCTGTAGTTCAGCGCCAGGGTGGTGATCGGCAGCTGCTCGCGCTCGCTGAGCTGCTTGACCAGCGGCTTCTCCAGCGGGCCGACCACCAGTTGCACGCCGTCGGCCTGGGCCTGCTGGTAGAAGGCGTCCAGCGAGCCGATGCGGGCGCTGTCGTAGAGTTGGATCTGCGGCGGGTTCTGGCCGGCCTGCTGGGCCTCGTAGTGGGCGGCGAGGAAGCCGTCGCGCAGGGCGCGGGCGACGCTGGCCAGTTGGCCTTCCTGGGGCAGCAGCAGGGCGATGCGGGTCAGCGGCTGGCTGGCCAGCTCGCGCAGCTTGCCCAGCGCCTCGGGCAGCTGTTCGGCGGCCGGGTGTTGCGGGTTCTGCGCGACCCATTGATCGATGGCGGCTTGCTGCTGCTCCAGGGTGGCGCCGGCCTTGGTCACGCGCGCCAGTTCCAGCCAGCCGGCCAGGTCGCTGTCGGCGCCGGCCGAGGTCTGCGGCGGCAGGATGGAAACCAGGGCCCAGATGCTTTCATGGTTGTCGTGGGCGGCCTGGCCGCTGAGCAGCGGGGCGATGAACACCCGCTCGCGGGCGGCGGCCAGGGCCTGGCCGTCGGCTTCCAGGGCGCGGGCGCGGACCAGTTGGGTGCGGATCTGCTGCTCCACCGGCAGCTCGGCCAGGCGCTCCAGGCTGGGGTGTTGCAGGGCCTGCAGGGCGCTCTTGGGCTGCTGGCGGGCCAGCGCCAGTTCGGCGTCCAGGGTGCTGGCGAAGATCTGCTGGGCTGGCGCCAGGGCGGCCAGGTCGATCTGTTCGCGGATGCGCGCGGCGCGGGCGATGTCCTTCTGCTGATAGGCCTGGTCGGCGGCGGACAGGCGCAGCAGGGCGGCCTGCTCCGGCTTGCTTTCGGCGGCCTGCTGGAGCATCTGCTCGATGCTGGCCTGTGGGGTGCGCGGCAGCTGACCCAGGGTGTTGGAGGGCGAGCTGGCGCAGGCGGCGAGCAGGCCGGCCAGGCAAAGGACGGAAAGGGGGCGCAGGCTAGCGATCATCGGGGCATCCTGGTGCTTGAGCGAATCAGGCGGCGATTGTACCCAAGCCCTGCAGTCGGTGCGATGTTGCCGGGGTGGAAGCGGCTAGAATGAGCGCTCTTTCAATTAACGAGGTGTTTCCAGTGAGTCATTCCGCCGTCGTCAGCGCTCAGCCCGGCACCCTCTACGTGGTCGCCACGCCGATCGGCAACCTGGACGACATCAGTGCCCGCGCCCTGCGGGTTCTGCGCGACGTGGCGTTGATCGCCGCCGAAGACACCCGTCACTCGGTGCGCTTGCTGCAGCATTTCGGCATCGAAACGCCGCTGGCGGCCTGCCATGAGCACAACGAGCGCGACCAGGGCGGGCGCTTTCTCGCCAAACTGGAGGCCGGCGAGGATGTGGCGCTGATCTCCGATGCGGGCACGCCGCTGATCTCCGATCCCGGCTACCATCTGGTGCGTCAGGCGCGCGCCGCCGGCTTCGCCGTGGTGCCGGTGCCGGGAGCCTGTGCGCTGATCGCCGCACTGTCGGCCGCGGGCCTGCCGTCGGATCGCTTCATCTTCGAGGGTTTTCTGCCGGCCAAGACTGTGGGGCGGCGCGCGCGCCTGGAGCAGGTGCGCGAGGAGCCGCGCACGCTGATCTTCTACGAGGCGCCGCACCGGATTCTCGAGTGCCTGGAGGACATGCGTGCGGTGTTCGGCGACGAGCGTCCGGCGCTGCTGGCCCGCGAGCTGACCAAGACCTTCGAGACTCTCAAGGGCCTGCCGCTGGCCGAACTGTGCGCCTGGGTGGCCGGCGACAGCAATCAGCAGCGCGGCGAGTGCGTGGTGCTGGTGGCCGGCTGGCAGGCGCCGGAAGGCGAGGAGGCGGTCAGCGCCGAGGCGCTGCGGGTACTCGACCTGCTGCTGGCGGAAATGCCGCTCAAGCGCGCGGCGGCGTTGGCCGCCGAGATCACCGGGGTGCGCAAGAACCTGCTCTACCAGGTGTCGCTGACGCGCCAGGGATGAGCTCGCTCCTGCAGGGGGCAGGCTGCTTTTTCTTGCAGCTTGTGGCTTGCCGCTTGCGGCTTTGTTAACCTTGCCGGCGGAGAGTCGATCGGACAGTCGCTGCCTTCGCAAGAAGGGGGAGGAAAGTCCGGGCTCCATAGGGCGGAGTGCCAGGTAACCCCTGGGAGGCGCGAGCCTACGGAAAGTGCCACAGAAAATAACCGCCTAAGCGCTTCGGCGCCGGTAAGGGTGAAAAGGTGCGGTAAGAGCGCACCGCACGGCTGGCAACAGTCCGTGGCTAGGTAAACCCCACTCGGAGCAAGACCAAATAGGGTTCCATTGGCGTGGCCCGCGCTGGAACCGGGTAGGTTGCTAAAGGCGTGCAGTGATGTACGTCGTAGAGGAATGACTGTCCTCGACAGAACCCGGCTTACAGATCGACTCTCCACCTCTTTTTCCCCTCGATTTGCGCTTTTACTTCCCGCCTTTCTAATACCGAAAAAATCTTACTCTTAACAAATTACTTTAAGTTCGAATTTCAGCTCTCTGGAATAGCTGGTTTTTGTCTCTTGACTACCCCTTCCAGCATCGCTTTTTTCCTCGCTTTCGTTCGCTAAATCTCCGTCCTGTAAGGATTTTTCCCTTCTGGCGCGCCTTGACGGTGGGGCGTACGCATTCCTATAGTGTGCGCAAGTGGTGAGAAGTGGCATGAAGTGGGTTTTTTTGGGCATGGAAAGCTAATTACAGGGGAAGCGCAGCCGTGTTTCGCGGAGCTAACGCCATCAGTCTCGACGCCAAAGGGCGCCTCGCGATGCCGAGTCGGTATCGCGACGAGCTCGTTTCGCGTTGTGCCGGCCAGCTCATCGTCACCATCGATGCCGTCGACCCCTGCCTCTGTGTCTACCCGCTGGCCGAATGGGAGCTGATCGAGAACAAGCTGCGCGAACTGGCCTCCTTCCGTGAAGAGAACCGCCGCCTGCAGCGCCTGCTGATCGGCAACGCCGTCGACCTCGAACTGGATGCCAGCGGCCGTTTCCTGGTGCCGCCGCGCCTGCGCGAGTACGCCAAGCTGGACAAGCGGGCGATGCTCGTCGGCCAGCTCAACAAGTTTCAACTCTGGGGCGAAGATACCTGGAATGCCGTAGCCGAAGCCGATCTGGCTGCCATCAAGCAGCCCGGCGCCCTTTCCGACGACTTGCGTGACCTGATCCTGTGACCATGACCGATAGCACCTTGCGCCATATCACCGTGCTGCTCGACGAGGCCGTCGAGGGGCTCGCCGTGCGCGCCGGCGGCTGCTACTTGGACGGTACCTTCGGTCGCGGCGGACACAGTCGGCTGATCTTGCAGAAGCTCGGCCCGGACGGGCGGCTCCTGGGGTTCGACAAGGACCCCCTGGCGATAGCCACCGGGGAAGCATTGGCGGCCGAAGACGGCCGCTTTGTCGTTGTGCAGCGCAGTTTTGCGGAACTCGGCGAGGAAGTCGCTGTCCGCGGCCTGGCCGGCAAGGTCGCCGGCATCCTGCTGGACCTCGGCGTGTCGTCGCCGCAGCTGGACGATCCCGAGCGCGGCTTCAGCTTCCTCAACGACGGCCCGCTGGATATGCGCATGAACCCCGCAGTGGGCGTCAGCGCGGCGGACTGGATCGCCACGGCCGCCGAAGACGAGATCGCCCGCGTGCTCAAGGACTACGGCGAAGAGCGTTTCGCCAAGCGCATGGCGCGCGCCGTGGTGCAGCGCCGCGAGCAGCAGCCCTTTACCCGCACCGCCGACCTGGCAAAGGTGCTGACCGAGGCCAACCCGGCCTGGGAGAAGGGCAAGAACCCGGCGACCCGCGCCTTCCAGGGTATTCGTATCTATATCAACAACGAACTGGGCGACCTCGAGCGCGGCCTCGACGCGGCGCTGGAAGCGCTGGAAGTCGGCGGTCGCCTGGTGGTGATCAGCTTCCACTCGCTGGAAGACCGCATCGTCAAGCAGTTCATGAAGCGCCAGGCCAAGGGCGAGGCGGACAAGCTGCCGCGCGACCTGCCGATCATCCCCAAGGCCTTCGAGCCGCGCCTGAAACTGATCGGCAAGCCGGTCTTCGCCGGCGAAGCGGAGCTCAAGGCCAACCCGCGCTCGCGCAGCGCGGTGATGCGCATCGCGGAGAAACTGCGGTGAACCTGCGTCTCGGCAAGACCATGCCCAGCGGCAGCCTGCTGATGCTGGTGCTGTTCATCGCGGTGCTGCTGTCCGCCCTGGCGGTGTCCTACAGCGCGCACTGGAATCGCCAGCTGCTCAACGAGTTGTACGGTGAGCTCAGCGTGCGCGACAAGGCGCAGGCCGAGTGGGGCCGACTGATTCTCGAACAAAGCACCTGGACGGCGCACAACCGCATCGAGGCGCTGGCCAGCGAGCGGCTGCAGATGCGCATTCCCGACCCCGCCGAAGTGCGCATGGTGCAGCCATGATCGGACTCGAAGGCGCGCTCTACCCCTGGCGCTTCCGCCTGGTGCTGGCCCTGCTGGCGCTGATGGTCGGCGCCATCGCCTGGCGCATGCTCGATCTGCAGGTGCTCGACCACGATTTCCTCAAGGCCCATGGCGATGCGCGCAGCGTGCGGCACATCCCGATTCCGGCGCACCGCGGCCTGATTACCGACCGCAACGGCGAGCCACTGGCGGTGAGCACCCCGGTCACCACCCTGTGGGCCAATGGCAAGGAACTGCAGGCCGGGCGCGAGCGCTGGCCGGCGCTGGCCGCCGCCCTGGGTCAGGAGCCCAAGGCCTTCGCCGAGCGCTTGCAGCAGAACAAGGAACGCGAGTTCATGTACCTGGTGCGCGGCCTGACCCCGGAGAAGGGCCAGAGCGTGCTCGACCTCAAGGTGCCGGGCGTCTACGCCATCGAGGAGTTCCGCCGCTTCTACCCGGCCGGCGAAGTGGCGGCCCATGTGGTCGGCTTCACCGATATCGACGACCGCGGCCGCGAAGGCATGGAGCTGGCCTATGAAGAATGGCTGGCCGGCGTGCCGGGCAAGCGCCAGGTGCTCAAGGACCGCCGCGGCAAGCTGATCAAGGACGTCCAGGTCGCGCAGAACGCCAAGGCCGGCAAGGCCTTGGCGTTGTCCATCGACCTGCGTCTGCAGTACCTGGCCCATCGCGAGCTGCGCAACGCGCTGCTGGAACACGATGCCAAGGCCGGCAGCCTGGTGATGGTCGACGTCAAGACCGGCGAAGTGCTGGCCATGGTCAACCACCCCACCTACAACCCCAACAACCGGCGCAACCTGACCCCGGCGGCGATGCGCAACCGCGCCATGATCGACGTGTTCGAGCCCGGCTCGACCATCAAGCCGCTGTCGATGGCCGCCGCCCTGGAGACCGGACGCTGGAAGCCCAGCGATATCGTCCAGGTGGGCAACGGCACGCTGCAGATCGGCCGTTACAACATCCGCGACGTGTCCCGCACCCAGGGCCCGGCGCTGGATTTGCCTGGCATCCTGATCAATTCCAGTAACGTCGGCATGAGCAAGATCGCCTTCGACGTCGGCGGCGAGCAGCTCTACGAAGTATTCAGCAAGCTGGGCTTCGGTCGCGACACCGGCCTGGGCTTCCCCGGTGAGCGGGTCGGCAATCTACCCAACCACCGCCAGTGGCGCCAGGCCGAGACCGCCACGCTGTCCTACGGCTACGGCCTGTCGGTGACCGCGGTGCAACTGGCCCACGCCTACGCCGCGCTGGGCAACGGCGGCGGCATGGTGCCGCTGTCGATGATCCGCGTGGACAGCACGCCGGGCTCGATGCAGGTGGTGCCGCCCGAGGTGGCCAAGACCCTGCAGGGCATGTTGCAACAGGTCATCGAGTCTCCGCGCGGGGCCGTTCGCGCCCAGGTGCCGGGCTACCACGTGGCCGGCAAGAGCGGTACGGCGCGCAAGACCAGCGTCGGTACCAAGGGCTACCAGGCCAACTCCTACCGTTCGCTGTTCGCCGGCTTCGCCCCGGCGCAGAACCCGCGCATCGCCATGGTGGTGGTGGTCGACGAGCCCGGCAAGGGCGCCTATTACGGCGGCCTGATCTCCGCGCCGGTATTCAGCCGGGTGATGGCCGGTTCGCTGCGCCTGATGAATATCGCGCCGGACAACCTGCCGCCGCCGGAGCAGAAGGTAGCCGCCATGACCCAGGGAGGGCGCAACTGATGCCCATGCCACTCAATCAATTGCTGCCGGCCGCCGAGAGCGCCGTGCTGATTCGCGAACTGACCCTGGATAGCCGCAAGGTGCGCCCGGGCGACCTGTTCCTCGCCGTGCCCGGCACCCAGCAGGATGGCCGCGTGCATATCGCCGACGCCGTCGCCCGCGGCGCCGCCGCGGTGGCCTACGAGGCCGAAGGGGCTGCCCCCATGCACGCCGAAACTGCGGTGCTGGTGCCGGTCAAGGGGCTGGCCGGCCAGCTGTCGGCCATCGCCGGGCGCTTCTATGGTGAGCCGAGCCGCGGCCTGCACCTGGTCGGCATCACCGGCACCAACGGCAAGACCAGCGTCAGCCAGCTGCTGGCCCAGGCGCTGGACCTGCTCGGCCAGCGTTGCGGCATCGTCGGTACCCTGGGCAACGGTTTCCACGGCGCGCTGGAACAGGGCAAGCACACCACGCCCGACCCGGTCGGGGTGCAGGCCACCCTGGCCGGCCTCAAGCAGGCCGGTGCCCGTGCGGTGGCCATGGAAGTGTCCTCCCACGGCCTGGATCAGGGCCGAGTGGCGGCGCTGGAGTTCGACGTCGCGGTGTTCACCAACTTGTCGCGCGACCACCTCGATTACCACGGCGACATGCAGGCCTACGGTGCGGCCAAGGCCAAGCTGTTCGCCTGGCCGAACCTGCGTTGTCGGGTGATCAATCTGGATGACGCCTTCGGTCAGGAGTTGGCGCAGCAGGTGCATGATTCGCGCCTGATCGGCTACAGCCTGAGCGACGCCAACGCCTTCGTTTATTGCAGCGAAGCGCAGTTCGATGATCATGGCGTACGTGCGCGCCTGGTCACCCCGCGTGGCGAAGGCATGCTGCGCAGCAACCTGCTCGGCCGCTTCAACCTGAGCAACCTGCTGGCGGTGGTCGGCGCGCTGCTGGGCATGGACTACGGCCTCGACGAGATTCTCCAGGTGCTGCCGCAGCTGCAGGGGCCGGCCGGGCGCATGCAGCGCCTCGGCGGCGGCGACCGGCCGCTGGTGGTGGTGGATTACGCGCACACCCCGGACGCCCTGGAGAAGGTGCTCGAGGCCATGCGCCCGCACGTGCGCGGGCGGCTGATCTGCCTGTTCGGCTGCGGCGGCGACCGCGACCGCGGCAAGCGCCCGCTGATGGCCGCGGCGGCCGAGCGTCTGGCCGATGCGGTGTGGGTCACCGACGACAACCCGCGCAGCGAAGACCCCGCGCAGATCATCAACGATATCCGCGCCGGCCTCAAAGCGCCGGATGCCGTGCAGTTCGTCCCGGGGCGCGGCGAGGCCATCGCCCGCCTGGTGGCGCAGGCCGAGGCCGCCGATGTGCTGGTGCTGGCCGGCAAGGGTCACGAGGATTACCAGGAGATCATGGGCGTGCGTCACCCCTTCTCCGATCTGATCGAGGCGAACAAGGCCCTGGCGGCCTGGGAGGCGGCCCATGCTTAAGCCCTGGCTGCTCGGCGAAGTCGCCGGCCCTCTCAACGCTCGCCTGATCGGTGCCGACGTCGCCTTCTCCGCCGTCGGCACCGACAGCCGTACCATCGCCCCCGGCCAGCTGTTCGTGGCGCTGACCGGGCCGCGCTTCGACGGCCATGACTACCTGGCCGAAGTGGCCGCCAAGGGCGCGGTCGCCGCCCTGGTCGAGCGTGAAGTGGCCAATGCACCGCTGCCGCAGTTGCTGGTGGCCGATAGCCGCCTGGCCCTCGGTCAGCTCGGCGCGCTCAATCGCCAGGCCTTCAGCGGCCCGCTGGCGGCCGTGACCGGTTCCAGCGGCAAGACCAGCGTCAAGGAGATGCTCGCCGCCATTCTGCGCGCCGGCCTGAACGGTGCAGTGCTGGCCACCCGCGGCAACCTCAACAACGACCTCGGCGCGCCGCTGACCCTGCTCGAACTGGCGCCGGAGCACCGCGCCGGGGTGATCGAGCTGGGCGCCAACCATGTCGGCGAGATCGCCTACACCGTTAGCCTGACCCGGCCGCAGGTGGCGATCATCACCAATGCCGGCAATGCCCATGTCGGCGAGTTCGGCGGCCCGGAAAAGATTGTCCAGGCCAAGGGCGAGATTCTCGAAGGCCTGCCGCAGGACGGCGTGGCCGTGCTCAATCTGGACGACAAGGCCTTCGCCATCTGGCAGCAACGGGCCGCCGGGCGCCGGGTGCTGAGCTTCTCGCTGGTCGATCAGGCCGCCGATTTCCATGCCGGCGAGCTGAGCCGTGACGAGCGCGGCTGCCAGGGCTTCACCCTGCAGGGTGCGGCTGGCCGCGCGCGCATCCAGCTCAACCTGCTCGGCGTGCACAACGTCGCCAACGCCCTGGCCGCCTGCGCCGCCGCCCATGCCCTGGGCCTGCCGTTGGTCGCCATGATTCAGGGCCTGGAAAGCCTGCAGCCGGTCAAAGGCCGCGCCGTAGCGCAGTTGACGGCCACTGGCGTGCGGGTGATCGACGACAGCTACAACGCCAACCCGGTGTCGATGTGCGCGGCGGTGGATATACTCGCCGCCTTCTCCGGCCGCACCGTCCTGGTGCTCGGGGATATGGGCGAGTTGGGCCAGTGGGCCGAGCAGGGCCACCGCGATGTCGGTCGTCATGCCGCCGGCAAGGTCGATGCGATCTATGCCGTGGGGCCGCTGATGCGCTTTGCGGTCGAGGAATTCGGCTCAAAAGGCCGCCATTTCGCCGATCAAGCCAGCCTGATCGCAGCGCTTCGCGCCGAGCAGGCCGGCAGCACACTACTAATCAAGGGTTCACGCAGCGCTGCCATGGACAAGGTCGTGGCGGCGCTCTGTGGCGTATCTGGGGAGAATCACTAAATGCTGCTGCTGCTGGCGGAGTACCTGCAACAGTTCCACAAGGGCTTCGCGGTCTTTCAGTACCTGACCCTGCGCGGCATCCTCGGCGTGCTCACCGCCCTGGCCCTGTCGCTGTGGCTCGGTCCCTGGATGATCCGCACCCTGCAGATCCGCCAGATCGGCCAGGCCGTGCGCCACGACGGCCCGCAGTCGCACCTGTCGAAGAAGGGCACGCCGACCATGGGCGGCGCGCTGATCCTCAGCGCCATCGCCGTGAGCACTCTGCTGTGGGCCGACCTGTCCAACCGCTACGTCTGGGTGGTACTGGCGGTGACCCTGCTGTTCGGTGCCATCGGCTGGGTCGACGACTACCGCAAGGTGATCGAGAAGAACTCGCGCGGCCTGCCGAGCCGCTGGAAGTATTTCTGGCAGTCGGTATTCGGCCTGGCGGCGGCGATCTTCCTTTATATGACCGCACAGAGCCCGGTGGAGACCACCCTGATCCTGCCGCTGCTGAAGGACGTCGCCATTCCCCTGGGCGTCGGCTTCATCGTCCTGACCTATTTCGTCATCGTCGGCACCAGCAACGCGGTGAACCTCACCGACGGCCTCGACGGCCTGGCCATTCTGCCCACGGTGATGGTGGCTGGCGCGCTGGCGATCTTCTGCTACCTGTCGGGCAACATCAAATTCGCCGAGTACCTGCTGATTCCCTACGTGCCGGGCGCCGGTGAACTGATCGTGTTCTGCGCCGCGCTGGTCGGCGCCGGCCTGGGCTTTCTCTGGTTCAACACCTACCCGGCGCAGGTCTTTATGGGCGACGTCGGTGCGCTGGCCCTCGGCGCCGCGCTGGGCACCATCGCCGTGATCGTGCGCCAGGAAGTGGTGCTGTTCATCATGGGCGGGGTGTTCGTCATGGAAACCCTGTCGGTGATCATCCAGGTCGCCAGCTTCAAGCTGACCGGCAAGCGCGTGTTCCGCATGGCACCGATTCACCACCATTTCGAACTCAAGGGCTGGCCTGAGCCGCGCGTGATCGTCCGTTTCTGGATCATCACCGTGATTCTCGTGCTGATCGGCCTGGCCACCCTGAAACTGAGGTAATAGAGCGTGTCATTGATCGCTTCCGACCAGTTCCGCATCGTTGTCGGCCTCGGCAAGAGCGGCATGTCCCTGGTGCGCTTCCTGGCGCAGCAGGGCGTGCGCTTTGCCGTGGCCGATACGCGCGCGAACCCGCCGGAGCTGGAAACGCTCAAGCGTGACTACCCGCAGGTGGAAGTACGTTGCGGCGAGCTGGACGTGGACTTCCTCTGCCGCGCCTCGGAACTGTACGTGAGCCCGGGCCTGGCTGTGGCGACTCCAGCGCTGGCCGCAGCGGCTGCACGCGGGGTCAAACTGTCTGGTGATATCGACCTGTTCGCCCGCCACGCCAAGGCGCCGATCGTCGCCATCACCGGCTCCAACGCCAAGAGCACCGTCACCACCCTGGTCGGCGAGATGGCGGCTGCGGCGGGCAAGCGCGTCGCCGTGGGTGGCAACCTCGGTACCCCGGCGCTGGATCTGTTGGCCGACGATGTCGAGCTGTACGTGCTGGAGCTGTCCAGCTTCCAGCTGGAGACCACCGATCAGCTCAATGCCGAAGTGGCCACCTGCCTGAACGTCAGCGAAGACCACATGGACCGTTACAGCGGTCTGCCGGCCTATCACCTGGCCAAGCATCGGATCTTCCGTGGTGCCCGTCAGGTGGTGATCAACCGCGACGACGCGCTGTCGCGTCCGCTGATCGCCGACCAGGTGACCTGCTGGGAATTCGGTCTGGGCAAGCCCGACTTCAAGCGCTTCGGTCTGCTCGAGGAAAACGGCGAGAAGTCCCTGGCGTTTCGCTTCGAAGCGTTGCTGCCGGTGAGCGAGCTGAAGATCCGCGGCGCGCACAACCAGTCCAACGCCCTGGCCGCCCTGGCCCTTGGCCATGCCGTCGGCCTGCGGATGGACGCCATGCTGGCCGCCCTGCGCCAGTTCGCCGGGCTGCCGCACCGCTGCCAGTGGGTCGGCGAGCGCGCCGGGGTGAACTACTACGACGATTCCAAGGCCACCAACGTCGGTGCCGCGCTGGCCGCCATCGAAGGCCTGGGTGGCGATATCGCCGGCAAGCTGGTGCTGATCGCCGGCGGCGACGGCAAGGGCGCCGATTTCTCCGCACTGAAGGCGCCGGTGGCGCGTTTCTGCCGCGCCGTGGTGCTGCTCGGCCGCGATGCCGAGCGGATCGCCGCGGCCCTGGGCGACGCCGCGCCGCTGGTTCGGGTGAAAGCCCTCGACGAAGCCGTGCTGCGTTGCAGCGAGCTGGCCGAGGCGGGCGATGCCGTGCTGCTGTCGCCGGCCTGCGCCAGCCTGGACATGTTCAAGAACTTCGAAGAACGCGGGCGGCTGTTCGCCCAGGCCGTGGAGGGGCTCGTCTGATGCTGGCCTTCCTGTGTCCCTACCCGTCGCCGCTGCTCAGTCGTCGTGGCCTCGACCTCGACTTCCCGCTGCTGGCCGGCTGCCTGGGCCTGCTCGGCCTGGGCCTGGTGATGATCACCTCGGCCTCCTCGGAGGTGGCGGCGGCGCTGTCCGGCAACCCGCTGTACCACATGATTCGCCACCTGATTTACCTGATCATCGGCCTCGGCGCCGCCGGCGTGGTGCTGCTGATCCCCATGAGCTTCTGGCAGCGCTATGGCTGGATGCTGCTGCTGGCCGCCTTCGCCCTGCTGGTGCTGGTGCTGGTGCCGGGCATCGGCCGCGAGGTCAACGGCGCGCGGCGCTGGATCGGCTTCGGCGCGTTCAACGTGCAGCCCTCGGAAATCGCCAAGGTGTTCGTGGTGGTCTACCTGGCCGGCTACCTGGTGCGCCGTCAGGAAGAAGTGCGCGAGAGCTGGGCCGGTTTCTTCAAACCCTTCGTCGTGCTGCTGCCGATGGCCGGCCTGCTGCTGCTGGAGCCGGACTTCGGCGCCACCGTGGTGATGATGGGCGCGGCCATGGCCATGCTGTTCTTGGGCGGCGTCGGCCTGCTGCGCTTCGGCCTGATGGTGGCCCTGGCGGTCGGCGCGGTGTTCGTCCTGGTGCAGACCCAGGAATACCGCCTGCAGCGCCTGATCACCTTCACTGACCCCTGGGCCGACCAGTACGGCGCCGGCTACCAGCTGACCCAGGCGCTGATCGCCTTCGGCCGTGGCGAATGGTTCGGTGTCGGCCTGGGCAACAGCATCCAGAAGCAGTTCTACCTGCCGGAAGCCCACACCGACTTCGTCTTCTCGGTGCTGGCCGAGGAGCTCGGCCTGATCGGCGCCTTGGCGACCCTGGCGCTGTTCGTCTTCGTCTGCGTGCGCGGCCTGTACATCGGCCTGTGGGCGGAGAAGGCCAAGCAGTTCTTCGCCGCCTACGTGGCCTATGGCCTGTCGTTCCTGTGGATCGGCCAGTTCCTGATCAATATCGGGGTGAACACCGGGCTGCTGCCGACCAAGGGCCTGACCCTGCCGTTCCTCAGCTATGGCGGCAGCTCGCTGGTGATCTGCTGCGTCAGCCTGGCGCTGCTGCTGCGCATCGAGTGGGAGCGGCGCAACGTGCTGGGCAACGAGGACGTCGAGTTCGACGAGGCGGATTTCGCCGAGCCGAACCAGGAGGTCGCCCATGCGCGGTAACGTGCTGATCATGGCCGGCGGCACCGGCGGCCACGTGTTCCCGGCGCTGGCCTGCGCCCGTGAGTTCCAGGCACGCGGCTACGCCGTGCACTGGCTGGGCACGCCGCGTGGCATCGAGAACGAGCTGGTGCCGCAGGCCGGCCTGCCGCTGCACCTGATCGACGTCAGCGGCCTGCGCGGCAAGGGCAAGTTGTCCTTGCTCAAGGCGCCGTTCCAGCTGCTGCGCTCGCTGTGGCAGGCGCGGCGCATCGTGCGCCAGCTGCAGCCGGTGTGCGTGCTCGGCATGGGCGGCTACGTCACCGGCCCCGGCGGCCTGGCCGCGCGCCTGGCCGGCGTGCCGCTGGTGATCCACGAGCAGAATGCCGTGGCCGGCACCGCCAACCGCCTGCTGTCGCGCATCGCCGCGCGTATCTGCGAGGCCTTCCCGAATACCTTCGCCGCGTCCGACAAGCGCCGTACCACCGGCAACCCGGTGCGTGAGGAGCTGTTCCTCGAGACCCCGCGCGAACCGCTGGCCGGGCGCAAGCCGCACCTGCTGGTGCTGGGCGGCAGCCTGGGCGCCGAACCGCTGAACAAGCTGCTGCCCGAGGCCCTGGCCCTGCTGCCGGCCGAGTTGCGCCCGCAGCTGTTCCACCAAGCCGGCAAGCAACACGCCGAGGTCACCGCGGAGCGTTATCGCAATGCCGCGGTCGAAGCCGAGGTCGCGCCCTTCATCAAGGACATGGCCCGTGCCTACGGCTGGGCCGATCTGGTGATCTGCCGCGCCGGTGCGCTGACCGTCAGCGAACTGGCTGCCGCCGGTCTGCCGTCGTTTCTCGTGCCCTTGCCGCATGCCATCGACGACCACCAGAGCCGCAACGCCGAATACCTGGCGAAGGAGGGCGCGGCCGTCCTTCTTCCGCAACACGCCACTGACGCGGCCAAGCTCGCCGCGCAGCTCACCGAGGTTCTGATGCACCTGGAAAAACTCACCGCCATGGGCGCCACCGCGCGTCGCCTGGCCAAGCCCGACGCCACCCGCGCGGTGGTCGATATCTGCCAGGAGGTGGCCCATGGCTAAGTCGCCCGCCGCGGTCAAGGCCGAAGTGCGGCGCATGCGCCGTATCCGCCGCATCCATTTCGTCGGCATCGGCGGCGCCGGCATGTGCGGCATCGCCGAGGTGCTGCTCAACCTGGGCTACGAAGTGTCCGGCTCCGACCTCAAGGCCTCGGCGGTGACCGAGCGCCTGGAAAACTTTGGCGCCAAGATCTTCATCGGCCATGCCGCGGAGAACGCCGAGCAGGCCGACGTGCTGGTGGTGTCCAGCGCCGTCAACGCCCGCAACCCGGAAGTCGCCACCGCCCTGGAGCGGCGCATTCCGGTGGTGCCGCGCGCCGAGATGCTCGCCGAGCTGATGCGCTACCGCCACGGCATCGCGGTGGCCGGTACCCACGGCAAGACCACCACCACCAGCCTGCTGGCCTCGGTGTTCGCCGCCGGTGGCCTGGATCCGACCTTCGTCATCGGCGGCCGCCTCAACGCCGCCGGCACCAATGCCCAGCTCGGCTCCAGCCGTTTCCTGATCGCCGAGGCGGACGAGAGCGACGCCAGCTTCCTGCACCTGCAACCGATGGTCTCGGTGGTCACCAATATCGACGCCGACCATATGAGCACCTATGGCGGCGACTTCAATGTGCTGAAGAAGACCTTCATCGAGTTCCTCCACAACCTGCCGTTCTACGGCCTGGCCGTGCTCTGCGTGGACGATCCGGTGGTGCGCGAGCTGCTACCGCAGGTCGGTCGCCCGACCGTGACCTACGGCTTTGCCGAAGACGCCGACGTGCGCGCGATCAACGTGCGTCAGGAAGGCATGCGCACCCACTTCACCGTGCTGCGCCCGGACTGCGCGCCGCTCGACGTGTCGGTCAACATGCCCGGCAATCACAACGTCCTCAATGCCCTGGCGACCATCGCCATCGCCACCGACGAGGGCATCGACGATGCCGCCATAGTCGCCGGCCTGTCGGGCTTCCAGGGCGTCGGTCGACGCTTCCAGGTCTACGGCGAGCTGCCGGTGGACGGCGGCAGCGTGATGCTGGTCGACGACTACGGCCACCACCCGCGCGAAGTGGCCGCGGTGATCAAGGCCGTGCGCGGCGGCTGGCCGGAGCGCCGCCTGGTGATGGTCTACCAGCCGCACCGCTACAGCCGTACCCGCGACCTGTACGACGACTTCGTCCAGGTGCTCGGCGAAGCCAACGTGCTGCTGCTGGTGGAGGTCTACCCGGCCGGCGAGGAGCCGATCCCCGGCGCCGACAGCCGGCAGCTGTGCCACAGCATCCGCCAGCGCGGCCAGCTCGACCCGATCTACGTCGAGCGCGGTACCGACCTGGCGCCGCTGCTCAAACCGCTGCTGCGTGCCGGCGACATCCTGCTGTGCCAGGGCGCCGGCGATATCGGTGCGGTGGCGCCGCAACTGATCAAGCACCCGCTGTTCGTGGGGGAGTCGCAATGAGTTTGCACAGTAGCCTCGATCCCAAGGCTTTCGGCCGCGTCGCCGTGCTGTTCGGCGGCAAGAGCGCCGAGCGCGAGGTGTCGCTGAAGTCCGGCAAGGCCGTGCTCGGCGCCCTGCAGGCCGCCGGGGTGGACGCCTTCGGCATCGACGTGGGCGACGACTTCCTGGCTCGCCTGAATGCCGAGAAGATCGACCGCGCCTTTATCGTGCTGCACGGTCGCGGCGGCGAGGACGGCTCCATGCAGGGCCTGCTCGAGTGCGCCGGCATCCCCTACACCGGCAGCGGCATCCTCGCCTCCGCCCTGGCGATGGACAAGCTGCGCACCAAGCAGGTCTGGCACAGCCTCGGCCTGCCGACGCCGCGCCATGCGGTGCTGAGCTCACAGGCCGACTGCGAGGCGGCCGCCGTCGAGCTGGGCTTCCCGTTGATCGTCAAGCCGGCCCATGAAGGGTCCAGTATCGGCATGGCCAAGGTCGACAGCGTCGAGGCGCTGATCGCGGCCTGGCAGGACGCCGCGCGCTACGACAGCCAGGTGCTGGTCGAGCAGTGGATCGCCGGTCCGGAATTCACCATCGCCGTGCTGCGCGGCCAGGTGCTGCCGCCGATCGGTCTGGGCACCCCGCACAGCTTCTACGACTACGACGCCAAGTACCTGGCCGATGACACCCAGTACCGCATTCCCTGCGGCCTTTCGGCCGAGAAAGAGGCGGAACTGAAAGAGCTGACCGCGCGTGCCTGCGAGGCCGTGGGCACTCAGGGCTGGGCGCGCGCCGACGTGATGCAGGATGCCAGCGGCCAGTTCTGGCTGCTGGAAGTCAACACCGTACCGGGCATGACCGATCACAGCCTGGTACCGATGGCCGCGCGCGCCGCCGGCCTGGATTTCCAGCAGCTGGTGCTGGCGATCCTGGCCGACAGCGTCGAGGCGAGGGGTTAAGCAATGGTCACGGCCGTGCGTCACCAGGACTCGCTGAGGGCGCCGCTGCGCGGCAAGCCCGCGCCGCGTGGCGCCAGCCGTCTGGTGGCCAAGGAGCCGGTGCGCCTGCGCCTGCCCAAGGCGGATTTTTCCTGGGTGGGGCGTCTGGCCTGGCCGCTGCTGCTGGTGGGCTTGGGCTTCGGCGCCTACGAGGGCGCGTTGCGTCTGCTGCCCTATGCCGACCGGCCCATCGCCAAGGTCAGCGTGCAGGGCGATCTGGCCTATGTCAGCCAGCAGGCGGTGCAGCGGCGCATCGCGCCCTATATCGAGGCGAGCTTCTTCAGCGTCGACCTGCGCGGCATGCGCGAAGAGCTGGAGCAGATGCCCTGGATCGCCCACGCCGAGGTACGCCGGGTGTGGCCGGACCAGGTCGACGTGCGCCTGGAGGAGCAACTGCCGATCGCCCGTTGGGGCGACGAGGCGCTGCTCAACAACCAGGGCCAGGCGTTCGCCCCGCAGGAGCTGAACCACTATCAGCACCTGCCGCAGCTGTCCGGCCCCAAGCGCGCGCAGCCCAGGGTGATGCAGCAGTACCAGATGCTCAGCCAGCTGCTGCGGCCGCTGGGTTTTACCGTGGTCGGCCTGCAATTGCGCGAGCGCGGCAGCTGGTTCCTCTCGGCCACCGAGAACGCCAGCGGACAACGCATCGAGCTGCTGCTGGGGCGCGATCACGTGGTGGAAAAAATGCGTCGGTTCGCCGCCATATACGAGCGGGAACTGAAAGAACAGAGCGCGAACATCGCGCGCATCGACTTGCGCTACGCCAACGGCCTGGCCGTGGCCTGGCGCGAGCCGGTGGAGCCGGCCGCGGCCGAGCAGAAAGTGAATTGAGGAGAGGCAGCACAATGAATAGCGCGCAGAGCGGCAAGATGATCGTCGGCCTGGACATCGGCACCTCCAAGGTGGTGGCGCTGGTGGGCGAGGTGACTGCCGACGGCCAGCTGGAAATCGTCGGCATCGGCACGCACCCGTCGCGCGGCCTGAAGAAAGGCGTGGTGGTCAATATCGAGTCCACCGTGGCCTCGATTCAGCGCGCGGTGGAGGAGGCGCAGCTGATGGCCGGCTGCCGCATCCACTCGGCCTTCGTCGGCGTGGCCGGCAACCATATCCGCAGCCTGAACAGCCACGGCATCGTCGCCATTCGTGATCGCGAAGTGAGCCCGGCCGATATCGAGCGGGTGCTCGACGCCGCGCAGGCGGTGGCCATCCCGGCGGATCAGCGGGTGCTGCACACCCTGGCGCAGGACTACGTGATCGACAATCAGGAAGGCGTGCGCGAGCCGTTGGGCATGTCCGGCGTGCGCCTGGAGGCCAAGGTGCACGTGGTCACCTGCGCGGTCAACGCCTCGCAGAACATCGAGAAATGCGTACGCCGCTGCGGCCTGGAAGTCGACGACATCATCCTCGAGCAGCTGGCCTCGGCTTACTCGGTGCTGACCGAGGACGAGAAGGAACTGGGTGTCTGCCTGGTCGACATCGGCGGCGGCACCACCGATATCGCCATCTTCACCGAGGGGGCGATTCGCCACACCGCGGTGATCCCGATTGCCGGCGACCAGGTCACCAACGACATCGCCATGGCCCTGCGCACCCCGACCCAGTACGCCGAGGAAATCAAGATCCGCTACGCCTGCGCCCTGGCCAAGCTGGCCGGTGCCGGCGAAACCATCAAGGTGCCCAGCGTCGGCGACCGGCCGCCGCGCGATCTGTCGCGCCAGTCCCTGGCCGAGGTGGTCGAGCCGCGCTACGACGAGCTGTTCACCCTGATCCAGGCCGAGCTGCGCCGCAGCGGCTACGAAGACCTGATTCCCGCCGGCATCGTCATGACCGGCGGCACGGCGAAGATGGAAGGCGCGGTCGAGCTGGCCGAGGAAATCTTCCACATGCCCGTGCGTCTCGGCGTGCCGCACAGCGTCAAGGGCATGGCCGACGTGGTGCGCAACCCGATTTATTCCACCGGCGTGGGGCTGCTGATGTACGGGCTGCAGAAGCAGAACGACGGCGTTTCCATGTCGGTGGGCAGTCCTTACCAGGACGAAAACAAGACCCCGGTACTCGAGCGCCTCAAGCGCTGGGTGCAAGGCAATTTCTGAATTTGCAGTAGGCGTTACAACTAGAAAGGAAGGAGAGGGATCATGTTCGAACTAGTAGATAACATTCCGCAAAGCGCGGTCATCAAGGTCATCGGTGTCGGTGGTGGCGGCGGCAACGCGGTCAACCACATGGCGGTCAGCAACATCGAAGGCGTCGAGTTCATCTGCGCCAACACCGATGCGCAGGCGCTGAAGAACATCGGCGCGCGCACCGTGTTGCAGCTCGGCCCGGGCGTGACCAAGGGTCTGGGCGCCGGCGCCAATCCGGAAGTCGGTCGTCAGGCCGCGCTGGAAGATCGCGAGCGCATCGCCGAAGTCCTGCAGGGCACCGACATGGTGTTCATCACCACCGGCATGGGCGGTGGTACCGGTACCGGCGCCGCGCCGGTGATCGCCGAGGTGGCCAAGGAGCTGGGCATCCTCACCGTCGCCGTGGTCACCCGTCCGTTCCCGTTCGAGGGCAAGAAGCGCATGCTGATCGCCGACGAAGGCATCCGTGCGCTGGCCGAGAGTGTCGACTCGCTGATCACCATCCCCAACGAGAAGCTGCTGACCATCCTCGGCAAGGACGCGAGCCTCTTGTCCGCCTTCGCCAAGGCCGACGACGTGCTGGCCGGCGCGGTGCGCGGCATCTCCGACATCATCAAGCGTCCGGGCATGATCAACGTCGACTTCGCCGACGTGAAGACGGTGATGAGCGAAATGGGCATGGCCATGATGGGCACCGGCTGCGCCAGCGGCCCGAACCGCGCCCGCGAGGCCACCGAGGCGGCGATCCGCAACCCGCTGCTGGAAGACGTCAACCTGCAGGGCGCGCGCGGCATCCTGGTCAACATCACCGCCGGCCCGGACCTGTCCCTGGGCGAGTACTCCGACGTGGGTAACATCATCGAGCAGTTCGCCTCCGACCAGGCCACCGTCAAGGTCGGCACCGTGATCGACGCCGACATGCGCGACGAGCTGCACGTCACCGTGGTCGCCACCGGCCTCGGCGCGCGCATGGAGAAGCCGGTCAAGGTGATCGACAACACCGTGCAGGTCGCCGCCAGCCAGCCGGTTGCCCAGCAGTCCGCCGCGCAGCCGCGCAGCGAGCAGTCGGTCAACTACAAGGACTACGAGCGTCCCACCGTACAGCGCCAGAGCCACGGCGGCGCGGCGACCGCGGCCAAGCTCAATACCCAGGACGATCTCGATTACCTGGATATTCCGGCGTTCCTGCGTCGTCAGGCCGATTGATGGAATGTATCAGGAGTATAAGGGTGATTGGTGTTCAGCAAAGGCCGGTTCTGCTATCATCCCCGGCCATTGTTGAAAACAGTTCGCAACTAGCGATATAGCGGCCAAAGCCATGATCAGACAACGCACCCTGAAGAACATCATCCGTGCCACCGGCGTCGGCCTGCACTCGGGGGAAAAGGTTTACCTGACCCTGAAGCCGGCTCCGGTGGACAGCGGCATCGTGTTCCGTCGTACCGACCTCGACCCCGTGGTGGAAATCCGCGCGCTGGCCGGGAATGTCGGTGAAACCACCATGTCGACCACGCTGGTCAATGGTGATGTCAAGGTGGATACGGTAGAGCACCTGCTTTCGGCCATGGCAGGCCTGGGCATCGATAACGCCTACGTCGAGCTCTCCGCGTCCGAAGTGCCGATCATGGATGGCAGCGCCGGTCCCTTTGTATTCCTGATTCAATCCGCCGGCCTGCAGGAGCAGGACGCGCCGAAGAAGTTCATCCGCATCCTGCGCGAAGTCACGGTGGAGGAGGGCGACAAGCGCGCCACCTTCGTGCCCTTCGACGGTTTCAAGGTGAGCTTCGAGATCGATTTCGATCACCCCGTGTTCCGCAATCGCACGCAGAGCGCCAGTGTGGATTTCTCCAGCACCTCCTTCGTCAAGGAAGTCAGCCGGGCCCGCACCTTCGGTTTCATGCGTGACATCGAGTTCCTCCGTTCGCAGAACCTGGCACTCGGCGGCAGCGTGGAGAACGCCATCGTGGTCGACGAGTACCGCGTGCTCAACGAAGACGGCCTGCGTTACGAGGACGAGTTCGTCAAGCACAAGATTCTCGACGCCATCGGCGACCTGTACCTGCTGGGCAACAGCCTGATCGGCGAGTTCAGGGGCTTCAAGTCGGGGCACGCGCTGAATAATCGCCTGCTGCGCACCCTGATCGAGCAGACCGATGCCTGGGAAATGGTGACCTTCGAGGACGCCAAGCTCGCGCCGATCTCCTACATGCGCCCGGTTGCGGCGGTGTAGTTCGACCTCTCTTTCTCGCTTCAAAATTAGTGGCCACCCTAGGGTGGCCTCTTTTTTGCCTGGTTCTTTCGACGAGCGGTCTTGGGCGCTTATTCGGCGTCCTTGGTATGGCTGGCCAGGCGCTCGAGAGCCGCGCGCAGCCTGGGATCGCGGATACCTTCGGCGCCGGCCTGGATGCTCTGCGCGGCGCTGGCGGAGAGGTGAATTGTGCGACCGGGCGCACGACTCGCGCCGCTTTGCGGTTGCACCTTGAACAGGATTTTCGTTAAGGTCGCGAACTCTTCCAACGCTTGCAGCTGCCTGTGCAGCCTGCGCTGCTGATAGCGCAAGCGTGTTGCCCAGTGGCCATCGGTCACGATCAACAACAAACAGCCGTCGCGCCAGGAGGCCACATGACAGTGCTCCCGGGCGGCTGGTTGCAGCTGGCTTTCGACAAGACGCTGCAGATGGGCCAGGCGTTGCGCCTGACCGAACAGCGCTTTCAGGGGCTTGGCTTCGCGTAACAGCGCAGCGGGTGCCTGGGCCGGCAAGGGACGGAACGTCATGGCAGGAGGCCTTAGTATTGCAGAGCCGTCATGGTAGCAGAGCCTGCTACCAGCCTGGGTTCTGCCAGAAGGGGATGCCATGCATATTATCCTGCTCAACGGCCGGCACGGTTCGGCGCGAACGATCAATCTCGACCTGCGCTGGCTGCTGCTGGCTTTGTTCCTCCTGCTCAGCCTGAGCCTCGGCGCCGGCGCCGCCCTCGGCGCCAAGTGGCTGATCGCCGAACCCATTGCCGACAGCCAGCTGGCCGAAGCCCTCGACCAGCAGCGCGAGCAGGTCGGCGCGGTACGTCTGGACGCCCAGCGCCAGCTGGATGCCTTCGCCGCTCACGTCGCCGAACTGCAGGCGCGCCTGACCCGTCTCGATGCCCTCGGCGAGCGCCTGACCGAACTGGCCGAGCTGGACGCCAGTGAATTCGATTTCTCCCTCGACGTCGGCCAGGGCGGTGCCGAGGATGCCCTCGGCGCCTCGGCCTATGCGCCGCCGCCGTTCATGACCGCGCTGGACGAGTTGGCCCTGCGCGTCGACAGCCGCGAGCAGCAGCTGGAAGTGCTCGAGCAACTGCTCGGCGAGCGCCGCCTCAGCGAGGCCGAGTTCCTCTCCGGGCGGCCGGTGCTGCAGGGCTACATGTCTTCGCCGTTCGGCCGCCGGGTGCACCCGCTGACCGGGCGTTCGAGCATGCACAAGGGCGTCGACTTCGCCGCCAAGCCCGGCAGCGACGTGGTGGCGGTGGCCGCCGGGGTGGTGACCTTCTCCGGCAGGAAGAGCGGCTACGGCAATGTGGTGGAAATCAGCCACGCCGACGGTTATGTCACCCTCTATGCGCACAACCAGAGCAACACGGTGCAGATCGGCGACCTGGTGCAGCGTGGTCAGACCATCGCCAAGGTCGGCCGCAGCGGCCGCTCCACCGGTTATCACGTGCATTTCGAAGTCAGCAAGGATGGCCGCCAGGTCAATCCCGCGCTCTATATCGCCCGCGCCAGCGGCGTCGAGTGAGTTGCGTCTGAAAGGGTCGGCAACCGCCGTCGCTTGAATTCCTCGCATTCGCCCCAACCTATTGGTTCATGCCGCGCCGCCGCGATTGTCTGGGGCGTGCGCGGCCTGCGCCATCACGCGGTAGCAATGGGCAGACAACGTCACTTTCCTCCCCGGCTTTTCCGGGTAGAATGCCCCCTTCGCCCGCAGCCACACTGGCTGCCAGGTCGCGATTTGCGCCGACCTCCATCCATTCGCCGGAAGATCCTGTCGATATGTTTGCGCCTCTGTTGAAAAAACTTTTCGGAAGCAAGAATGAGCGTGAAGTCAAACGCATGCTCAAGGCGGTGCAATCCGTCAACGCCCTCGAAGAGCAGATGATCGCCCTCTCGGACGAGCAACTGCGCGGCAAGACCGAAGAGTTCAAGGCCCGTCTGGGCCAGGGCGAAACCCTCGATCAGTTGCTTCCCGAAGCCTTCGCCGTGGCCCGCGAGGCCGGCAAGCGGGTGATGGGCATGCGTCACTTCGACGTGCAGCTGATCGGCGGCATGACCCTGCACGAAGGCAAGATCGCCGAGATGCGCACCGGCGAGGGCAAGACCCTGGTGGGCACCCTGGCGGTGTACCTCAACGCGCTGTCCGGCAAGGGCACCCACGTGGTCACGGTCAACGAATACCTGGCCCGCCGCGACGCCAACTGGATGCGGCCGCTGTACGAATTCCTCGGCCTGTCGGTGGGCATCGTCACCCCCTTCCAGCCGCCGGAGGAGAAACGCGCCGCCTACGCCGCCGACATCACCTACGGCACCAACAACGAATTCGGTTTCGACTACCTGCGCGACAACATGGCCTTCAGCCTGGAGGACAAGTTCCAGCGCGAGCTGAACTTCGCCGTGATCGACGAAGTCGACTCCATCCTCATCGACGAGGCGCGGACCCCGCTGATCATCTCCGGTCAGGCCGAGGACAGCTCCAAGCTGTATATCGAGATCAACAAGCTGATCCCGCGCCTCAAGCAGCACATCGAGGAAGAGGAAGGCGTGGTCACGCAGGAAGGCCACTACAAGGTCGACGAGAAGTCGCGCCAGGTCGAACTCAACGAGCAGGGCCACCAGTACGTCGAGGAAATGCTCACCGACGCCGGCCTCTTGGCCGAGGGCGAGAGCCTCTATTCGGCGCACAACCTGGGCCTGCTGACCCACGTCTACGCCGGCCTGCGCGCACACACCCTGTTCCACCGCAACATCGAATACATAGTGCAGAACGGCCAGGTGATCCTGATCGACGAGCACACCGGCCGCACCATGCCCGGCCGTCGCCTGTCCGAAGGCCTGCACCAGGCCATCGAGGCCAAGGAAGGGGTGAACATCCAGGCCGAGAGCCAGACCCTCGCCTCGACCACCTTCCAGAACTACTTCCGCCTGTACAACAAGCTGTCCGGCATGACCGGTACCGCCGACA
This sequence comes from Pseudomonas sp. PL-6, assembly GCF_054110165.1. Classification (NCBI taxonomy): domain Bacteria; kingdom Pseudomonadati; phylum Pseudomonadota; class Gammaproteobacteria; order Pseudomonadales; family Pseudomonadaceae; genus Pseudomonas; species Pseudomonas sp. PL-6. The sequence continues at coordinate 982,627 of NZ_CM134189.1, forward strand.
CCGAGGCCTTCGAGTTCCGTCAGATCTACGGCCTCGACGTGGTGGTGATCCCCACCAACAAGGCCGTCGCCCGTAAGGACTTCAACGACCTGGTCTACCTGACCCAGGAGGAGAAGTACCAGGCGATCATCGCCGACATCAAGGAATGCCAGGCCCTGGGCCGGCCGACCCTGGTCGGTACCGCGTCGATCGAGGCGTCCGAGTACGTCAGCCAGTTGCTGAACAAGGAAAAGATCGAGCACAAGGTGCTCAACGCCAAGTACCACGACAAGGAAGCCGAGATCATCGCCCAGGCCGGGCGTCCCGGCGCGGTGACCATCGCCACCAACATGGCCGGTCGCGGTACCGACATCCTCCTCGGCGGTAACTGGGAGGTGGAAGTCGCCGCCCTGGAGAACCCCACCGACGAGCAGATCGCGCAGATCAAGGCCGAGTGGCAGAAGCGCCACCAGCAGGTGATCGAGGCCGGCGGCCTGCACGTGATCGCCTCCGAGCGTCATGAATCGCGACGTATCGACAACCAGCTGCGCGGCCGTGCCGGTCGCCAGGGCGACCCGGGTTCCAGCCGCTTCTACCTGTCGCTGGAAGACAACCTGATGCGCATCTTCGCCTCGGACCGGGTGAAGAACTTCATGAAGGCCCTCGGCATGCAGTCCGGCGAGGCCATCGAACACCGCATGGTCACCAACGCCATCGAGAAGGCGCAGCGCAAGGTGGAAGGGCGCAACTTCGACATGCGCAAGCAGCTGCTCGAATTCGACGACGTGGCCAACGAGCAGCGCAAGGTGATCTACCACATGCGCAACAGCCTGCTGGCCGCGGAAAGCGTCGGCGACACCATCGCCGAGTTCCGCGAGGAAGTGCTGAGCGCCGCGATCAACGGCCACATCCCGCCGCAGTCGATGCCCGAGCAGTGGGACGTCGCCGGCCTGGAGGCCACCCTGCAGAGCGACTTCGGCCTCAAGCTGCCGATTCAGCAGTGGCTCGACGAGGACGACAAGCTGTACGAGGAGACCCTGCGCGAGCGCATCCTCGCCGAGCTGCTGGCCGCCTACAACGAGAAGGAAACCCAGGCCAGCGCCGAGGCCCTGCGGACCTTCGAGAAGCAGATCCTGCTGCGCGTGCTGGACGACCTGTGGAAGGACCACCTGTCGACCATGGATCACCTGCGCCACGGCATCCACCTGCGCGGCTACGCGCAGAAGAACCCCAAGCAGGAATACAAGCGCGAGTCCTTCGCCCTGTTCCAGGACCTGCTGGAGTCGATCAAGCGCGACACCATCCGCGTGCTGTGCCATGTGCAGGTGCGCCGCGAAGACCCGGCCGAGGAAGAGGCGCGCCTGCGTCGCGAGGCCGAGGCCCTGGCCGAGCGCATGCAGTTCCAGCACGCCGAAGCCTCCGCCCTGGCCCAGCCGCAAGCGCTCGGCGAGGAGGGCGACGTCGCCGTGGCCGCCGCGCCGGTGCGCGCCGAGCCCAAGGTCGGCCGCAACGAGCCCTGCCCCTGCGGCTCGGGCAAGAAGTACAAGCACTGCCACGGCCAGATCGGCTGACCGCCGGCCCGCAAGGGCCGCTTGCAGTAGAGGGCGCTTCAGCTATGCTGTCGCCGCCCTGACAACGCCGCGAACGGCCCAGCCGCTCGCGGCGTTTTACCATCTACCCGGCCGCCTGCGCGGTCACCGAACACCTCAAAGGAGCGCTCTCTATGGCTGTTGGTCTTGGCCCGCTGTCCACCCTGCACCCGGTTCCCGGCTTCGAGCTGGGCATCGCCTCGGCCGGCATCAAGCGCCCGGGGCGCAAGGATGTGGTGGTGATGCGCTGCGCCGAAGGTTCGCGCATCGCCGGGGTGACCACCACCAACGCCTTCTGCGCGGCACCGGTGCTGATCACCCGCGAGCGCCTGGGTGGCGAGGTGCGCTACCTGCTGACCAACACCGGCAATGCCAACGCCGGCACCGGTGCCGATGGCCTGGCGCGTGCCCGCCGTGCCTGCGCCCGGCTGGCCGAGCTGACCGGCGTGGCCGAGGCGGCGGTGCTGCCGTTTTCCACCGGGGTGATCGGCGAGCCGCTGCCGGTGGAGAAGATCGAGTCCGCCTTGCAGGCGGCGCTGGACGATCTCAAGGAAGACAACTGGGTCAATGCCGCCACCGGCATCATGACCACCGACACCCTGCCCAAGGGCGCCAGCCGCCAGTTCCAGCACGACGGCGTCACCGTCACCGTGACCGGCATTTCCAAGGGCGCCGGGATGATCCGGCCGAACATGGCGACCATGCTCGGCTACATCGCCACCGATGCCAAAGTGGCCCGCGGCGTGCTGCAGGACCTGGTGCGCGACGCGGCGAACAAGTCGTTCAACCGCATCACCATCGACGGCGACACCTCGACCAACGACTGCTGCATGCTGATCGCCACCGGCCAGGCCGCCCTGCCGGAGATCGTCGACGCCTCCGGCGAGCTGTTCGCCAAGCTTAAGCAGGCGGTGTTCGAGGTGTTCATGGAAGTCGCCCAGGCCATCGTCCGCGACGGCGAGGGTGCGACCAAGTTCGTCACAGTGCAGGTCAACGGCGGCGGCACCCACCAGGAATGCCTCGACGTGGCCTACGCCGTGGCCCACTCGCCGCTGATCAAGACCGCGCTGTTCGCCTCCGACCCGAACTGGGGGCGCATCCTTGCCGCTGTGGGCTATGCCGGCGTACCGCAACTGGACGTGAGCAAGATCGACGTGTTCCTCGGCGAAGTCTGTATCGCCAGCAAGGGTTGCCGCGCCACCAGCTACACCGAGGAGCAGGGCGCGGCGGTGATGGCCCGCGAGGAAATCACAATCCGCATCGAGCTGGGCCGCGGCAGCTGCAGCGAGACCATCTGGACCACCGACCTGTCCCACGAATACGTCAAGATCAACGCCGAATACCGCACCTGAGTAACCTCGGCTGTGCACTATTCCCGCGCCTCATGCCCCCATGACGCGCGGGAATTTGCCTTTCGGGGAGCGAACTTTTACCGTCTCTCGATCCCTTCCTTAAGCAATCCAAGGAGCATCGGCATGGCCCTGCAACTGGTGATCGGCGACAAGAACTATTCCTCCTGGTCGCTGCGCGCGGCCCTGGCCCTGGAACTGGCCGGCGAGCCCTATGACGAGGTGCAGGTGCGGCTCTACCAGCCGGACAGCCGCGCGCGCCTGCTCGCGCATTCGCCGACCGGCAAGGTGCCGGTGCTGCTGACCGAGGAAGGCCCGGTATGGGACTCGCTGGCCATCGCCGAGTACCTGGCCGAGCGCTTTCCCGAGGCCCATCTGTGGCCGCGCGGCGAGTACGCCCGCGCGCTGGCGCGCAGCATCTGCGCGGAAATGCACAGCGGCTTCGCCGCGCTGCGCAGCCACCTGCCGATGGACCTGGCGCGCGACCAGGCGTTGACCGAGTTGCCCGACGCGGCCCAGGCCGACATCGACCGCATCTGCGCGATCTGGGCCGATTGCCGCGAGCGCTTCGGTCAGGACGGTCATTACCTGTTCGGCCACGCCAGCATCGCCGATGCCTTCTACGCGCCGGTGGCGGCGCGCCTGCGCAGCTACCGGGTGGTGCTGCCGACGACCGCGGCGGCCTATGTCGAGACCCTCTACCAGTGGCCGGCGTTCCAGCGCTGGTACCGAGCCGCCCTGCAGGAGGTGCAGGGGTGAAGCGCATCCATGTCGCGGCGGCGGTGATTCGCGCCGCGGACGGCCGCATCCTGATCGCCAAGCGCCCGCCGGACAAGCACCAGGGCGGCCTGTGGGAGTTTCCCGGCGGCAAGGTGGAAGACGGCGAGGCGGTCGAGCGTGCCCTGGCCCGCGAGCTGGAGGAGGAGTTGGGCATCCGCCCGACGGTGGTGCGGCCGCTGATCCAGGTGCGCCACGACTACCCGGACAAGCAGGTGCTGCTGGATGTCTGGGAGGTCTCGGCATTCGTCGGTGAGCCCCATGGCGCCGAGGGCCAGCCGCTGGCCTGGGTCGCCCCGGGACGGCTCGGCGATTACCAGTTCCCCGCCGCCAACGCGCCGATAGTCGCCGCGGCGCGCCTGCCCGAGCAGTACCTGATCACCCCCGACGGGCTGACGCCCGAGCAATTGCTCGCCGGCGTGCAGCGCGCCATCGCCGGCGGCACGCGGCTGCTGCAGCTGCGCGCGCCGAATCTGTTCGACGCCCAGTATCGTGATCTGGCGCTGGATATCCAGGGCCTGTGCGCCGGCAAGGCGCAGCTGATGCTCAAGGGCCCGGCGGAGTGGCTGGCGGACTTTCCCGCCGCCGGCTGGCACCTGACCGCGGCGCAGCTGCGCCAGCTCGCCGGCCGCGGCCGGCCGCTGGAGCCCGGGCGCTGGCTGGCCGCCTCCTGTCACGATGCCGAGGAGCTGGCGCTGGCCGGCGAGCTGGCAGTGGACTTCGTCACCCTGTCGCCGCTGCAGGCCACTCAGTCCCACCCGCAGGCCCGGCCGCTGGGGTGGGACGCCGCCGCCGAGTTGCTGCGCCACTGCAACCGGCCGGCCTACCTGCTCGGCGGCGTCGGCCCCGGCGAAATCGAGCGCGCCCGGCAGATCGGCGCCCAGGGCGTCGCCGGAATCCGCGCGCTCTGGCCGGCGTAGGTTGGCTTGAGGCGCGCAGCGCCGAAGCCCAACGGACGGCGCTGAGGATTTCTGCGACTTGTCGCGGGGTTCGCCGTCGGGCTTCACAGCGCTCAGGCTCCGCGCCCGCCCCGCCTACGGCTTCTCCGCCGCCTGCCAGAGCACCTCGGCGATGCCCTGGCGCTTGCCGATCAGGCGCGCGGCGACGAACAGCAGGTCGGAGAGGCGGTTGACGTAGGCCAGACCCTCGGCGCGCAGCGGTTCCACCGCGTTGAGGTGCTGGCAGCGGCGTTCGGCGCCGCGGGCGACGCTGCGGCAGAGATGGGCCTGGGCCACCAGGCGCGAGCCGCCGGGCAGGATGAAGTTCTCCAGCGGGCCGACCTCCTCGTTCCAGCGGTCGATGGCTGCCTCCAGGCGCTGCACTTCGCTGGCCTGCAGGGCCTGGTAGTCGGGCATCGCCAGTTCGCCGCCGAGGTCGAACAGGCGGTGCTGACAGGGCGCCAGCACCGCGGCGATTTCCTGCAAGCCCGGCCACCTGGCCTCGCCTTCGGCCAGCTCGGCCAGCAGCAGGCCGAGCTGGCTGTTGAGCGTGTCCAGCTCGCCCATGGCTTCGATGCGCGGGTGGTCCTTGGTCACCCGGCGGCCATCGGCCAGGCCGGTCTCGCCCTTGTCGCCGGTGCGGGTGTAGATCTTGGAAAGGCGGTAGCCCATGTTCAGAGTCCTGTGCTGTCGGGAGCGGGGGCCAGCGGCAGGCGCAGGGTGAAGCAGGTGCCCTGGCCGGGCTTGGATTGCACTTCCATCTGCCCCTTGTGGTTGTTGGTGACGATGAAATAGGACACCGCCAGGCCCAGGCCGGTGCCCTGGCCGACTTCCTTGGTGGTGAAGAACGGCTCGAAGATGCGCTTGCGCACGGCCTCGCTCATGCCGGTGCCGTTGTCCTCGACCTGCAGTTCGGCCCAGTTGCCGACCTGGCGCGTACGCAGGGTGATGCGCCCGGGTTCGTCGGGCGCGCTGCGCTGGTGGATGGCCTGGGCGGCGTTCTTCAGCAGGTTGAGCAGCACCTGCTCCAGCTCGTTGGCGGTGGCGGCCACCGCGCCCAGCTGTGGGTCGAAGTCGCGGACGATGTGCAGCGCCTTGAAGTCGAAGCTGTCGGTGAGGTCGAAGTCGTTGCCGGCGATCTCCAGCGCCTGGTCGATCAGTGCCGGCAGCTGGCAGGGCGCCAGTTGCCGGTCGCTGCGCCGGCTGAAGCTGAGCATATGGCTGACGATCTTCGCGGCGCGCTGGCCGGCCTGCTGGATGCCGTCGAGCAGGCGCGGCACCTCGCGGGCCTCGAGGTAGCGGTCGATGCTTTCCAGGCAGACGCCGATCTGTTCGGCCTGTTCGCGGTTCTTTTCCAGTTCCGGCGACAGGCGCCGGCGGATGTTCTGCACGTTGTGCAGGATGGCGCCGAGCGGGTTGTTGATCTCGTGTGCCATGCCGGCGGCCAGGCCGCCGACCGAGAGCATCTTCTCCGACTGCACCATCATTTCCTCCAGCGCCAGGCGCTGGGTGATGTCGTCGATGCGGATCACCGCGCCGCGCCCGGCACCGCCCATCAGCGGGTAGAAGGTCAGGGCATAGTGGCGCGGCTCCTCGTCCTTGTGCCAGGTGACCCGCTCGATCTTCTCCACCCGGTGCTGCTCGGCGGTGCGCTTGAGCTGTGGCAGGAAGGGCTTGAGCGGCGGGAAGGCGAGGAACACCGGCTGGTTCAGCGCCTCGTCCAGGCGCGTGCCGGAGAGTGCGCTGGCCTCCTGGTTCCATTGGGTGACGTAGAGCTGCTCGTCGAGGGCGATCAGCGCCGAGGGCATGGAGTCGATGATGCTGTTGAGGTAGTTCTGGAAACCGGTGAGCTTTTTCTCGATCTTGCTGCGCACCTGCACCTCCAGCTCCAGCTTGCGGTTGGAGTGGCGGGTTTCCTCGGCCAGGCTCTGCGCCTGGTCGAAGGCGGCCTGGGCGTCGTCGCGGGCGCGGCTGAGCTGCTGCTCGCGCGCCTCCATGCGCATCAGCATGGTGTTGAAGGCGTCGGCCAGGCTGCCGATCTCGTCCTGGTTGCCGCGGGCGGCGCGCAGGGCGTAGTTCTCCTCGCGGGTGACCTGGCGCGACAGCTCCTCCAGTTTGCGGATCGGCCTGGTCACCAGGCGCCTGATCTGCCGCGCCACCAGCAGCCAGAGCAGCACGCTGAGCGCCAGGATCGCCAGGCTGGCGGTCAGGGTGCCGGTGTAGAAGGCGCCGGGCAGTTCGCTGGAGGCCACCAGCAGCAGGGCGCCGGGGCGGCCGCTGGGGTGCGGCAGCTCGACCAGGTGGTTGGCGCGAAAGGCGGTCTCGCGCCAGTGCGGCAGCTGGCTGAGCTGCAACGGCACCTGCAGTTTCTCGCCGCGTTGCAGCTGCGCCAGGCTGACCCCGTTGCTGTCGTAGATCACCGCCGCGCGCAGCGGCGCGTAGTCGTCCAGGCGCTTGAGCAGGGCTTCGGCGGAGGCCGGCGAGTGCAGCGCCTCCTTGCTCAGCGCCGGGCTGGCGATCAGCCGGCCGAGGGTGTGCAGGGCCTGCGGCGCCATGCTCTCCTGGGTGATCCAGTAGGCGGCGCTGATAAAGGCCAGGTTGGCGATCAACAGCACCGCGGCGAGCAGCACCAGCAGCGCGGCGAGCAGCTTGCGGCCGACCGGCAGGTTGTCGAGGTGCTGACGCAGTCGCATGTGGCTATCGCTGTGACGGGCGGGAAGGGCAGGTTAGCGCGGCCGGGCGGCCATTGCCATGGCGGGATCGGGCGGCTGCGCACAGGTCGTGGGGTGGACATGCCGCAGCCCGGCTTGTCCACGGGGGCGGGCGCTGGTGGACAGGGCCGTCAGTCCAGCGGCAGGCCGCGTGCACCGAGGTGCGCTAGCAGGCGCTGCTGCAGGTGCTGCAGGTGCGGCAGCTGCAGGTCATGGCGGCGGGCGGTGGCGCAGGCATGGCCGAGCAGGTAGGCGATCTCGGTACGGCGGCCCTGGGCCACGTCCTGGTGCATGGAGGAGTAGTTGGCCGCGGTGGCTTCTATCACCCGCTGCACTTCCTCGTGCAGCTGCTCGGCCGCCGCCGGCTGGCCGCAGCGCTGCAGCAGCTCGCTCAGCTCGGCGCAGAGCGTGGCGACCTCGGCCGGGTGTTCGCGCAGGCCGCCGTTGCGGCAGTCATGGAGCACGGTCAGCGGGTTGATCGCGCAGTTCAGCGCCAGCTTGCGCCACAGCCGGGCGAGGATGTCCGGGCTCCACTGATAGGGAATGCCGGCGCGTTCGAGCTCGTCGAGCCAGGGCGGCGGCAGCGGGTCGGCCGGATCGCCCAGCCAGGTGTGGCCGTTGCCGGCGAACACCACCTGGAAGTCGGCCTGGCGAAACGCACCCTCGGTACTGGAGGCGAACAGGCAGCGCTGCTGCGGCAGGCGCTGGGCCACCGCGTCCTGGCTGCCCAGGCCGTTCTGCAGCAGCAGCAACTCGCCATCGGCGGCCAGGCGCGGCGCCAGTTCGGCGGCTGCGGCCTCGGCATCGTAGGCCTTGCAGGCCAGCAGCAGGCGGTGGATCGGCGCATCGGCCTGCGGCAGTTCGGCGGGGATGGCGTAGCGGCGGGCTGCGCCGCGCTCGACCAGGGTCAGGCCGCCGGCCTGCTGGTAGGCCGCCAGGCGTTCGTGGTTACGCAGGATCAGCCGTACCGGCAGGCCGGCGCGGGCCAGGCGGGCGGCCCACAGGCTGCCCAGGCTGCCGGCGCCGAGAACGTGCCAGGTCACAGCAGCGGCAGGCGCATGGCGGCGACCCGGCCGCTGGCGTAGGACTCGGCCAGCAGGCCTTCGGCATGGCGGATCAGCTGTTCTGGATCGGTAGGCAGGGCCTTGGCGTCCAGGCCCACCAGGCTGATGCCGGCCTTGAGCGTGACAAAGCCTTCGCTGGTCTTGAATGCCTTGAGGTTGAGGCCCTCGTGCAGGCGCTTGAAGCTGCTCGGCGAGCATTCGTGGAGGTCTTCGAGCAGGGTGATCAGGCCGAAGTGGTTGTCGTCCAGGCGGGTCAGCACGTCCAGCGGCCGCACCAGTTGCTGCAGGCGCCGGGCCACGCCGTGCAGCAGCTCGTTGTAGAAGCGGTCGCCGAACTTGCGGTGCAGCTGGCCAGCCTCTGGCAGGCCGATCAGCAGGTAGCACACCGCGCCGCCGCGCGACTCCACCTGGCGCAGGCTGTCGGCCAGCTTCTGCCGCAGGTAGCGCGGGTTGCCCAGGCCGGTGAGCGGGTCGACCAGGTTGCGCCGCTCCAGGCTGGCGATGTTCTGCGTCAGCAGGCGGTTTTCCTGCAGCAGGCGCTGCAGGGTATTGCACAGACGGTCGGCGGCGTAGACCCGCGGCACCAGTTGCTCGTTCATCGCCGCCTTGCTGATGAAGTCGTCGACGCCGCGATCGAAGGCCTCGCCCAGCACGTTCTCGCCCTCTTTGCCGGTGAGCAGGATGACGTAGGTGTAGTGATCGGCCGTCTCGTCCAGCTGGCGCACCCGCGCGGTCAGCTCCAGGCCGTCTATCTCGGGCATCAGCCAGTCGGCCAGAAGTACGCTGGCGGGACGCTCTTCGAGCAGCTGCAGGGCCTCGGCGGCGCTGCTGGCGAAGCGCACGTCCTGGTAGCCGGCCTGGCTCAGGGCGCGACCGATCATGGCGCTGGAGAACTTGGCGTCGTCCACCACCAGGATGCTGAGATGGGGGTTGGGCATGGGCAGGCTCGCGACAGAGAGGAAGGACGCCAAACGGCGTGGATCAGTCCGGTTATAATGGGCCCGCCATAGTTATCGTCAAGTCAGGCGCGTTCACTCCGTGAAGGGGATCGCGCCGTCCATCAGGAGCAAGCCCATGCCTTCGTTCGACGTGGTGTCGGAACTGGACAAACACGAACTGACCAACGCGGTCGACAATGCCGTCAAGGAACTCGATCGCCGTTTCGATCTGCGCGGCAAGTGCAGCATCGAAAGCAAGGACAAGACCCTCACCCTGACCGCCGAAGCCGAGTTCATGCTCGAGCAGGTGCTCGACATCGTGCGCAGCAGCCTGATCAAGCGCAAGATCGACTGTCAGTGCATGGAAGCCAAGGAGGCCTACGCCTCCGGCAAGGTGATGAAACAGGAGGTGACCTTCCGCGAGGGCATCGACAAGGAGCTGGCGAAGAAGATCGTCGCCCATATCAAGGACGCCAAGCTCAAGGTGCAGGCCGCCATCCAGGGCGAGCAGGTGCGCATCACCGGCAAGAAGCGCGATGACCTGCAGGAGGCCATCGCCCTGCTGCGCGGTCACGATTTCGGCATGCCGCTGCAGTACAACAACTTCCGCGATTGAACCTTTGCCGCCTAGCGGCGTCGCAACGCAGGATTGATAGCATTCTGACCGCCATGGCATGCCATGGCGGTGTCGTTTCATGCACAGGAAAGGAGTACCCCATGGAGATGAACGTCGACGAACTGGTGAAGCTCTCGGAGGCCTGGCTGCCGGTGGTGCTGGAGTACAGCGGCAAGCTGACCCTGGCGCTGATCACCCTGCTGATCGGCTGGTGGCTGATCGGCCGGCTGACTGCCAGCATCGGTCGTCTGCTCGAGGCGCGGCGCGTGGATCGGGCGCTGAGCAGCTTTATCGGCAGCCTGGTCAGCATCGTGCTGCGCATTCTGCTGCTGATCAGCGTGGCCTCGATGATCGGCGTGGAGACCACCTCTTTCATCGCCATGATCGGTGCAGCCGGCCTGGCCATCGGCCTGGCCCTGCAGGGCAGCCTGGCCAACTTCGCCGGCGGCGTGCTGATCATGCTGTTCCGCCCGTTCCGCGCCGGCGACTGGATCGAGGCGCAGGGCGTGGCCGGTAGCGTCGACAGCATCCAGATCTTCCACACCACGCTGAAGACCGCCGACAACAAGGTGGTCATCGTGCCCAACGGCAGCCTGTCCAACGGCCATATCACCAACTATTCGCGCGAACCGCGCCGGCGTGCCGACATCAATATCGGCATCGACTACTCCAGCGACATCAAGCGCGCCCGCGAAGTGCTGCTGGAGATCGCCAAGGACCCGCGCGTGCACCTCGATCCGGCGCCGGTGGTGTTCGTCACCGGTCTGGGCGACAGCGCGGTCAACCTGTCGCTGCGGGTGTGGGTGGCCACCGCCGATTTCTGGCCGGTGACCTTCGAGTTCACCGAGCTGGCCAAGGAGCGCCTGACCGCCGCCGGCATCGGCATCCCCTTCCCGCAGCGGGTGGTGCACCTGGCCAAGGCCGACTGAGGCGTAGCGGATGGAAAAAGCCCCGGCAGGTCCGGGGCTTTTTTCTGTCTGTCGTTCAGGCCTTCTCCGCCGGCGCTACCGGCGTGTCGCCGTTGGGCTGGCGGCGGTCGCGGCCCCACTGCAGGGCGATCAGGATCAGCGTGGGGATGCCGAGCAGCGCGGTGGCGAGGAAGAAGTGGGCGTAGCCGAGCTTCTCCACCATAACCCCGGAGTAGCCGCCGATCAGGCGCGGCAGCAGCAGCATGATGGAGCTGAGCAGGGCGTACTGGGTGGCGGAGAACTTCAGGTTGGTCAGGCTCGACAGGTAGGCGACGAAGGCCGCGGTGGCCAGGCCGGCGCTGAAGTTGTCGCAGCTGATGGTGACGATCAGCATGTTCAGGTGCGGGCCCATGCCCACCAGCAGCATGAACAGCAGGTTGGTCGCCGCCGAGGCGAAGGCGCCGATCAGCAGGATCGGCATGATGCCGAAGCGTACGATCAGCAGGCCGCCCATGCCGGCGCCGAGCAGGGTCATGACCAGGCCGAACAGCTTGCTGACGCTGGCGATCTGATCCTTGGAAAAGCCCTGGTCGATATAGAAGACGTTGGCCATCACCCCCATCACCGTGTCCGACAGCCGGTAGGTGGCGATCAGGCCCAGCAGCAGCAGGGCCTGCCAGCGGTAACGCAGGATGAAGTCGTTGACCGGGGTCAGCACCGGCGCCAGGCTGCGCCGGCCCATGGCCGACAGGCACAGCGCGGTGAGGATGGTGTAGAGCAGGGCGCGCAGGAAGGCGCGGTCCTCCAGCAGCAGGTCGAGCAGGCTGGCCTCGCCGCGCAGCACGCTGGCGAAGTCGGTGTGGAAGAACTGGGTGAACATCGCCGGCACCGACACCAGCAGCACGATCAGCACCAGCACCGAGAGGATCTGCCGCACGAAGCCGTACTTGGCCGCCGCCAGCTGGGTCTTCAGCGGCACCGGCGGCTCGCGCATCCACAGGCTGGTGAGCAGGCCCGGCAGCATCAGCAGGGCGAACACCAGGTAGGTGCCGGCCCAGGCGCCGTGCTTGTACAGCTGCGCGGTGGAGCCGAAGCCCTCGGCGAAATACAGCGCGCCGGCGGTGGCGAGCAGCGCGGCGACCCGGTAGCCGGCCATGTAGGCGGCGGCCAGGGCGGCCTGACGGGTGTCGTCGACGATCTCCAGGCGGTAGGCGTCCACCGCGATGTCCTGGGTGGCCGAGGCGAAGGCCACCACCACCGCCAGGGCGATCAGCCAGCTGAGCTGGGTTTGCGGGTCGAAGCTGGCCATGCCGACCAGACCGACGGCGATCAGGCTCTGCGCCAGCACCAGCCAGGAGCGGCGCCGGCCCAGCTTGCCCAGCAGCGGCAGGCGCCATTGGTCGAGCATCGGCGCCCACACCCATTTGAAGGCGTAGGCCAGGCCGATCAGGCTGGCGAAGCCGATGGTCTCGCGCGCCACGCCGGCTTCGCGCAGCCACACCGACAGGGTGGAGAACACCAGCATGTAAGGCAGGCCGGCGGCGAAGCCGAGCAGGAGCAGTGCCAGGGTGGCGGGGCTGGCATAGGTGGCGAGGGCTTCTCGCCAGGATTTGCGTGGCATCGGGCTCGAATCTGGGGAACGGGTGATAGCGCGCACTCTAACCGCTGTGCTCCATCGGGCGCCAGCCGTGCCGACGGATATCCACCCGTTCGTTCAGGATACTGATGCCTTCGGCGCGCAAGCGCGCGCGCTGCTCGTTGCCCGCCGGCGTTCCGGCGCCCAGGCTCAGGCGTCCGCCGGCGCCGAGCACCCGATGCCAGGGCAGCGCGGTGCCCTCCGGCAACTGGCCGAGGGTGCGCCCGACCCAGCGCGCGGCGCGACCCAGGCCGGCCAGTCGGGCCAGCTCGCCGTAGCTGATCACCTTGCCCGCCGGCACCTGCGCCAGCACCAGGTACAGCGCCTCGCGCCGGGCCTCGGCGCTTGCCGGTGGCGGGGCCGGCCATGCAGACTCTGCCGGGTCCACTGTGCCCCTATGGGTTGTCCTCGTCATGCTGCCACGCCTGTTGTTCGCCTTCGTCCTTTATACCCTGGCCGCACCGCTGTGGGCCGACACCGTGTGGCTCGACAACGGCGACCGCCTCAGCGGCGAGATCGTCCTGCTCGACGGCGGCAAGCTGGCGCTGAAGACCAAGTACGCCGGCCAGGTGCTGATCGACTGGAAGGATATCGACACCCTGAGCTCGGACAAACCCCTGCTGCTGCGCCGCCAGGGCTTCGACAGCGAGCTGAGCAAGACCCTGGCGGCGGCCGGCGCCGGCATGGTGCGGGTGGAGGGCGAGCGCAGCCAGGTGCTGCCGCTGGCCGAGATCACCCGCCTGGTGCCGCCGCGGCCGCTGCTGGAGGATCGCGTCTGGGAAGGCAATCTCGACGCCAAGCTGGATATGGAGCGCAACGACAGCAAGGTCGACGAGTGGAAGCTCAAGGGCAACACGCGCGTCGAACATGGGCGCTGGCGCCACGTGCTGAGCGGCGAGCTGGAGCACGAGACCAAGAACGGCGAGAAGGTCGACGATAACTGGGAGCTGGAGTACGACCTCGACCGCTTCTTCACCGAGCACTGGTTCTGGCGGGTGGGGGGGGAGCAGCGCGAGGACGAGTTCGAGTCCATCGAGCGCCAGCGCATCCTCGGCACCGGGCCGGGCTACCGCTTCTGGGACGACGAGCTGGGCCGCTTCGACCTGATCGCCCAGTTCAACCGGGTGCGGCTGGAATCGGACATCGTCGATCTGGCCTTCGACACCACCTCGCTGGAGCTGGACTACAAGCGCCTGCTGTGGGGCACGCGGCTGGAGTTCTATGCCAACGCCGAGCTGCAGATGCCGCATATCGACGCCATCGACTACGTGCTCGACAGCGAATTCGGCCTGCGCTACCGCCTCAACCAGTGGGCGCGGCTGTCGCTGCTGTACGAGCTCGACCAGTTGCGCGGTCAGGGCCAGACCATCTCGGATCGCCATTACCTGATCGGTGTCGGCGTGGGCTGGTGATGCCGCCCCGCGGAGTGCCGCCCAGCGGAAAAAGCTGAACTCTGCCGGCCGATGCCGGTCAGCTCTTGCTCTGGCGTCGGGCTTGCGCATAATGCCCGGCTTTTCGCCCCATCAGAGCTCAGTTGTCCTCGTTATGTCGCGTTCGCTACCGCTTTCCCTGCTCAGCCTGAGCCTTGCCCTGCTCAGTTCCACCGCCGTCGCCGATACCGTCTGGCTGAAGAACGGCGACCGCCTGACCGGCACCATCAAGTTCTACGACGGCAACAAGTTGCTGCTCCAGACCGACTATGGCGGCGCCATCGCCCTGGACTGGAAGAAGATCGCCACCCTGGAGAGCGAGCAGGCGCTGCTGATCAAGCAGGACGACTTCAATGGCGAGCGCGCCAAGTCGCTGCAGGCCGCCGAGCCGGGCAAGGTGACCCTGGCCAATGGCGACGTGCCGAAGACCGTGGAGTTGAGCGAGATCGCCCAGATCATCAAGCCCAAGCCGCTGGTGGAGGATTTCACCTGGAAGGGCAACGTCGACCTGGCGCTCGACTACAAGCGCGCCGAGAGCGACACCGACGACTACGATGTCGACGTCAAGACCCAGGCCCGCCACGGCTGGTGGCGGCACAACGCGCAGGCCGAGTACAACCGCGAGCTGAAGGACGATGTGGTCAGCACCGACAACTGGAGCGCCGAGTACGCCCTCGACCGCTTCCTCACCGAACAGTGGTTCTGGCAGGGCCGCTTCGAGTACAAGCGCGACCGCATCGAGGAGCTGGAGCGTCAGCGCACCCTGGGTACCGGTCCCGGTTACCAGTTCTGGGACAACGAACTGGGCGCCTTCTCCGTCGCCACCCTGGCCAACCGCAGCGACTACGTCTACAGCAACGGCGAGCAGGACCGCTTCTACGCGCTCAGCGTCAAGTGGGACTACAACCGCTACCTGATCGGCAAGGCGGTGGAACTGTTCAGCGTCGGCGAGGTGGGCAAGCCGCTGGAAGGCGTCGCCGACTACACCCTGGATGCCGAGGTCGGCCTGCGCTACAAGGTCACCGACTGGGCCTCGCTGAACATGAAGGCGGAAAAGGACATCGTCAGCGGTGCCGAGGGCGAGCTGGACGAGACCCGCTACAGCCTGGGCTTCGGCGTCGGCTGGTAAGCGCCCGGCGCAGTGGCCGAGCACGAAAAAGCCCGCGACTATCGCGGGCTTTTTCATGGGGACGACTCAGTCGGCCTCTTCGAGGCTTTTGTTGTTCCAGCCGGCGCCGCCGGGGAGCAGCAGGTTGAGCAGCAGGGCGCTGACGGCGCACAGGGAAATCCCCGACAGGGCGAATTCCTTGCCGCCGATCACCATGCCGCCGATGCCGAATACCAGGGTGACCGAGACGATGATCAGGTTGCGCGCCTCGGACAGGTCGACCTGGTGGCGGATCAGGGTGTTGAGGCCGACCACCGCGATGGAGCCGAACAGCAGGCAGAGGATGCCGCCCATCACCGGCACCGGAATGCTCTGCAGGGCAACGCCGAACTTGCCGACGAAGGCCAGGGCGATGGCGAACAGCGCGGCCCAGGTCATGATCTTCGGGTTGTAGCTCTTGGTCAGCATCACCGCGCCGGTCACTTCGGCGTAGGTGGTGTTGGGCGGGCCGCCGAACAGGCCGGCGGCCGAGGTGGCCAGGCCGTCGCCGAGCAGGGTGCGGTGCAGGCCGGGCTTCTTGACGAAGTTCTTGCCGGTGACGCTGCCGATCGCCACCACGCCGCCGATATGCTCGATGGCAGGCGCCAGCGCTACCGGCACCATGTACAGGATGGCGCCCCAGTGCAGCTCGGGCGCGACGAAATTGGGCAGCGCCAGCCAGGGCGCACTCGCCACCGCGCTGGTGTCGATCACCCCGAGCACGGCGGCGATCAGGCAGCCGACGGCGATGCCGGCAAGGATCGGCACCAGGCGGAAGATGCCGCGGCCGAGCACGGCGACCAGCAGGGTGGTGAGCAGCGCCGGCATCGAGATCAGCATGGCGGTGGTATAGGGCACCAGCTCGACGCTGCCGTCGCCGGCCTTGCCCATGGCCATGTTCACCGCCACCGGCGACAGGGCCAGGCCGATGGAGATGATCACCGGGGCGATCACCACCGGCGGCAGCAGGCGGTCGATGAAGCTGGGGCCGCGCAGTTTGACCAGCACCGAGAGCAGGATGTAGACCAGGCCGGCCGCCATCACTCCGCCGAGCACCGCCGGCAGGCCGAACTCACCCTTGGCCGCCAGAATCGGCGCGATGAAGGCGAAGCTGGAGGCGAGGAACACCGGCACCTGGCGTTTGGTCACCAGCTGGAACAGCAGGGTACCGAGGCCGGCGGTGAACAGCGCGACGTTGGGGTCCATGCCGGTGATCAGCGGCATCAGCACCAGGGCGCCGAAGGCCACGAAGAGCATCTGCGCGCCGGAGAGGCCCTGGCGCCAGAGCGGATCCTTGAATTCCGTTTGCGACATGTTCAGGCGTCCTTCTGCTTGGTGCCGAAGATCTTGTCGCCGGCATCGCCCAGGCCGGGGATGATGTAGCCGTGCTCATTCAGGCGCTCGTCGATCGAGGCGGTGAAGATGGTCACGTCGGGGTGGGCCTTCTCGACCGCTTTGATGCCCTCGGGCGCGGCGACCAGCACCATGGCGCGGATGTCCTTGCAGCCGGCCTTCTTCAGCAGGTCGATGGTGGCGACCATGGAGCCGCCGGTGGCCAGCATCGGGTCGATGATCAGCGCCAGGCGTTCGTCGATCTCCGGTGCCAGTTTCTCCAGGTAGGTGTGCGCCTCCAGGGTTTCCTCGTTGCGCGCCACGCCCACGGCGCTGACCTTGGCCCCGGGGATCAGGCTGAGCACACCGTCGAGCATGCCGATGCCGGCGCGCAGGATGGGCACCACGGTGATCTTCTTGCCGGCGATCTTCTCCACCTGCACCGCGCCGGCCCAGCCCTGGATCTCGTAGCTTTCCAGCGGCAGGTCGTTGGTCGCCTCGTAGGTCAGCAGCGCGCCCACTTCCTGGGCCAGTTCGCGGAAATTCTTGGTGCTGATGTCGGCGCGGCGCATCAGGCCGATTTTGTGACGGATCAGCGGGTGGCGGATCTCGCGGATGGGCATGGGCTGGGGTCTCCGGCGGGCTGAGAGCCCATTCACGGTCTGCTGCGCGTCGGCCAAACAGCGTTGAAAACAGCTTCGGAATGCTCATTTACCACTCGTAAACTCCGCTTCCTCAGCTTTTTTCGCCGCTGTTTTGCTCTAGCTCGCGAGACCCTGAACGGGCTCTGGGAAAAATCGCGTTAGATTAAAGCATTGCTCATGCCAGGTGGTGGGTGACTGATGGGTCAGCGCACCGCGCGAGCGGCCTCGGCTACGCTGGTCAGGCGAGGCTTGGCAAGTGCGACGCAGGTCTGTACCTTTGCCCGCTTTTATTTGACTGATCGCTCAGCTTTTGCCGCCGATCGCCGCTCATTTCATCAGCCCGACCAAGAGAGAACGCCCCATGTCCGCCGATCTCGCGCACATCCGCCAAGTCATGGCGGAAGCCGACTGCCTGTTCACCGAAGCCGAGGTGGAAGCGGCCATCGACCGCGTCGCCGCCCAAATCAACGCCGAACTGGCCGAACGCAACCCGGTGGTGTTCTGCGTGATGAACGGCGGCCTGATCTTCTCCGGCAAGCTGCTGCCCAAGCTGGCCTTCCCGCTGGAGGCGTCCTACCTGCACGCCACCCGCTACCGCAACGAGACCAGCGGCGGCGAGCTGTTCTGGAAGGCCAAGCCGGAAGTCTCCTTTATCGACCGCGACGTGCTGATCATCGACGACATCCTCGACGAAGGGCATACCCTGGGCGCGATCATCGACTTCTGCCGCCACGCCGGCGCCCGTGCGGTGCACACCGCGGTACTGATCGACAAGGAACACCAGCGCAAGGCGCGCCCGGATCTCAAGGCCAACTACGTCGGCCTGCACTGCGTCGACCGCTATATCTTCGGCTACGGCATGGACTACAAGGGCTACTGGCGCAACGCCGCCGGCATCTACGCGGTCAAGGGGCTGTAAGCGCGTGCTGCGCCCGGATTTCATCCGGGCTACGGCTCCAGGCCTTCTCCCAGCCAGCGCAGCGCCTTCTGCCGCGCCTGCGCCAGATCGCGCACATAAGCCAGTTCGCCGGCGCGCCGGTGCACCCCGGCGCGGCGCAGTTGCAGGCGCACCTGCGCGGTCGGGCCGCTGAGGATCAGCGCCACGCCCTGCTGGCGGTAGTCGCGCAGCACGTTGTCCAGCGCGGCGATGGCGGTCATGTCCAGCAGTGGCACCGCGCTGATATCGACTATCACCACGCGCACCCCGGGGGTGAGGCGGCGCAGCACGCTCAGTGCCTTCTCCGCCGCGCCGAAGAACAGCGGCCCGCGAATGGCGTAGGCCAGCACGTGCTCGGGCAGGTCCTGCAGGGCCTGGCGCTGCTGCCGGCTCAGCGCGGCGGTGTCGGTCAGCTCGCTCATGCGCTTGATGAACAGCCCGGCGGCCAGCAGCAGGCCGACGCCGACCGCCAGCACCATGTCGAACAGCACCGTCAGCAGCAGGCAGGTGAGCAGCACCAGCACGTCGCCGCGCGGGGCGATGCGCAGGGTGTGGGCCACATGCTGCGGTTCACTCATGTTCCACGCCACCACCAGCAGCAGGGCCGCCAGCGCCGCCATCGGCAGGTAGCTGAACAGCGGCGCCAGCAGCAGGATGGCAGCCAGCACCACGCCGGCGTGAATCAGCGCCGCCAGCGGCGAGAAGGCGCCGGCGCGCACGTTGGCGGCGGTGCGGGCGATGGCCGCGGTGGCGGTGATTCCGCCGAAGAAGGGCGCGGCCAGGTTGCCCAGGCCCTGGCCGATCAGCTCGGCATTGGGGTCGTGCTTGCTGCCGCTCATGCCGTCGGCGACCACGGCGCAGAGCAAGGATTCGATGGCGCCGAGCATGGCGATGGCGAAGGCCGGGGCCAGCAGCTGGCGGATCAGCTCGAAGGACAGCACCAGCGGCTGGCCGTCCGCGCCGGGCAGGTGCCAGGGCAGGCCCGGGCTGGGTAGCAAGGGCGGAATGCCGGGGTGCTCGACGCCGTCGACCATATAGCTGAAGCGCTCGCCCAGGGTCGCCACCGGCAGGCCGAGGCGCTCCAGGGCGAGCGCCAGCAGGGCGCCGACGGCCAGGGCGACCAGGTGCGCGGGAATCTTCGGCGCCAGGCGCGGCCACAGCAGCAGGGTGGCCAGGCAGACGGCGCCGACCAGGCTGTCGCCCGGCTGCAGGCTGGGCAGCGCGCTGGCCAGCAGGGCGAGCTGCTGCAGCAGGTGCTGCGGGGTTTCGGCCAGTTCCAGGCCGAGCAGGTCCTTGAGCTGCAGGATGGCGATGACGATGCCGATGCCGGCGGTGAAGCCCAGGGTCACCGGATAGGGCACGAACTCGATCAGGCGGCCGGCGCGCAGCAGGCCCAGGGTGATCAGGATGATGCCGGCCAGCAGGGTGCACAGCAGCAACCCGCCCAGACCATATTGCTGGGTGATCGGCAGCAGGATCACCACGAAGGCCGCGGTGGGCCCGGAGATATTGAAGCGTGAGCCGCCGCACAGGGCGATCAGTGGCGCCGCGACCAGCACGGTGTACAGGCCATGCTGCGGCGCCACGCCGACCGCGATGGCCAGCGCCATGGCCAAGGGGATGGCGATGATGCCAACCGTCAGCCCGGCGCTCAGGTCGCCGCGCAGGGCCTTCCAGGAGTAGCCGGCGCGCAGGGTCTGGCGCCAGGCGGCGAACAGCGGCAGGGAGTGGCGTGGCATGGTGGCTCCGGGATGGCTCGGCGCATTATAGGAGCGGCGCGCCGTGCGGCGGCATGACCTAGGTCGGCTGTTGCGTCGAATGTTCGCGTGCTAGCTTGCTCGGCTGCGCGTTGAGCCGCGCGCGGCGCGGCGGTAAACTGCCGGCCCTCTGTAATGCTGGCGGGAGCGGGCGATGCGTAAAGACAAGAAGCAGGTGATTGGCGAAGAAATCAGCGACGACTCGATCAAGCTGTTCCTGGCGGTGGAGCCGGCCGACGCCACGCCACCCTCGCTGCACAAGCTGATCAAGGCCTATCGCGGTCTGCGTATCGACGACTTCGAGCGTTTCGTCGGCTTCTTCGTCGCCGCCGGCTACGACCTAACGGCTACCGACGCGCAGGGCCACGACTTCGTCGCCCTGATCCAGGATCAGCGCAACGCCGAACCCTATATCGAGGTGATCAAGGCCGCGCGCGCCGGCTGATCCTGCAGTCGGGCGGACATGCCGAAGGCTTGTCCGCCCTGTGGTTTGCCTTTTCTTCCAGGCAATAAAAAACCGGCCACGAGGGCCGGTTTTTCAAGAACCTGTCGCGATTAGGCGGCAGCAGCTTCGCCCAGCGCCTTGATGTGCGCGTTCAGGCGGCTCTTGTGACGAGCGGCTTTGTTCTTGTGGATGATGCCCTTGTCGGCCATGCGGTCGATGACCGGAACGGCCAGGGTGTAGGACGACTTGGCAAGCTCGAGGTCTTTGGCGTCGATAGCCTTGACCACGTTCTTGATGTAGGTACGGACCATGGAGCGCAGGCTGGCGTTATGGCTACGGCGCTTCTCAGCCTGTTTGGCGCGTTTTTTGGCAGAAGGTGAGTTGGCCACCGTCAAGCTCCTCGAAAACTGGGGGGTTACGACAAATAAGGCCGCGAATCATGCCGACCCCCTGGGCATCTGTCAAGCCCGCTGGCGCTTTCCCGTGCTGGCCTGACCAATGGCGGCTCGCTACACTCGACGCCTTCGCGCGCCGGCGGATTGTCCTGCGGCGCGCCCGTTTGCGGGAAATCGAGTCACTCCATGAATCTGCTCAAATCCCTGGCCGCGGTCAGTTCCCTGACCATGGTCTCGCGCGTGCTTGGTTTCGTGCGCGACACCATCATCGCTCGCACCTTCGGCGCCGGGGTGGCGTCGGACGCCTTCGTGGTGGCCTTCAAGCTGCCCAACCTGCTGCGCCGCATCTTCGCCGAGGGGGCGTTCTCCCAGGCCTTCGTGCCGATCCTGGCCGAGTACAAGATGCAGCAGGGCGAGGAGGCCACGCGCACCTTCGTCGCCTACGTCTCGGGCTTGCTGACCCTGGTGCTGGCGCTGGTCACCGCCATCGGCGTGCTGGCCGCACCCTGGATCGTCTGGGCCACCGCGCCGGGGTTCGCCGATGAGGCCGAGCGCTTCGAGCTGACCGTCGACCTGCTGCGGGTGACCTTCCCCTATATCCTGCTGATCTCGCTGTCGTCGCTGGCCGGCGCCATCCTCAACACCTGGAACCGCTTCTCGGTGCCGGCCTTCGTGCCGACCCTGCTGAACGTCAGCATGATCGGCTTTTCCGTCTTCCTGACGCCCTATTTCGACCCGCCGATCATGGCCCTGGGCTGGGCGGTGCTGGTCGGCGGCCTGCTGCAGCTGCTCTGGCAACTGCCGCATCTGAAGAAGATCGGCATGCTGGTGCTGCCGCGCCTGAGTTTTGGCGACCTCGGCGTATGGCGCGTGCTCAAGCAGATGGGGCCGGCGATCTTCGGCGTGTCGGTGAGCCAGATCTCGCTGATCATCAACACCATCTTCGCCTCCTTCCTGGTCGCCGGCTCGGTGTCCTGGATGTACTACGCCGACCGCCTGATGGAGCTGCCCTCGGGCGTGCTCGGCGTGGCCCTGGGCACCATCCTGCTGCCGGCGCTGTCGAAGACCTACGCCAGCCGCGACCGCGAGGAGTACCGCCGCCTGCTCGACTGGGGCCTGCGCCTGTGTTTCCTGCTGGTGCTGCCCAGCGCCCTGGCCCTGGCGGTGCTGGCCGAGCCGCTGACCGTGTCGCTGTTCCAGTACGGCAAGTTCACCGCCAGCGACGCGCTGATGACCCAGCAGGCGCTGATCGCCTATTCCATCGGCCTGCTCGGCATCATCCTGGTGAAGATCCTGGCGCCCGGCTTCTACGCCCAGCAGAACATCAAGACGCCGGTGAAGATCGCCGTGGTGACCCTGGTCTTCACCCAGTTGATGAACCTGGTGCTGGTCGGCCCGCTGGCGCACGCCGGCCTGGCCCTGGCGATCAGCCTGGCGGCCTGCCTGAACGCCGGGTTGCTGTACTGGCAGCTGCGCCGCGCCGATATCTTCCGGCCGCTGCCGGGCTGGGGCCTATTCCTGCTCAAGCTGGTGCTGGCGGTGACGGCGATGGTGGCGGTGCTGCTGGGCCTGCTGCAGATCATGCCGGCCTGGGCCGAGGGCGACATGCCGCTGCGCCTGCTGCGTCTCGGCGCGCTGGTGGTCGCCGGGCTGCTGGTCTACTTCGGCATGCTGCTGCTGCTCGGTTTCCGCCTGCGCGACTTTGCCCGGCGGACGGTCTGACGCCTGTATTGGGCCGCGGGCTGTGCGTATAATCGGCCACTTTGTGAACAAGAAGCGTGCTATGCAGCTGGTTCGAGGTCTTCATAACCTGCAGCCCCAGACGCGGGGCTGCGTGGTCACCATCGGTAATTTCGACGGCGTTCATCGTGGGCACCAGGCCATCCTGGCGCGCCTGCGCGAGCGTGCCGCGGAATTGGCCGTGCCCAGCTGCGTGGTGATCTTCGAGCCGCAGCCGCGCGAATTCTTCGGTCCCGACACCGCTCCGGCGCGGCTGACCCGGCTGCGCGACAAGCTCGCCCTGCTGGCCGCCGAAGGCGTCGACATGGTGCTGTGCCTGGCCTTCAACCGCCGCCTGCGCGAGCTGTCGGCGGCCGAGTTCGTCCAGCGCGTGCTGGTCGACGGCCTCGGCGTGAAGGACCTGGAAATCGGCGACGATTTCCGCTTCGGCTGCGACCGCGCCGGCGATTTCGAATTTCTCCAGGCCGCCGGGCGGCGCCACGGTTTCAGCGTCGATGCCTCGACCACGGTGGAGGTGCGCGGTGGCCGGGTCAGCAGCACCCGCGTACGCCAGGCCCTGGCCGATGGCGATTTCGAGCTGGCCGAGGCGCTGCTGGGCCGGCCGTTCCGCATCGCCGGGCGTGTGCTGCACGGGCAGAAGCTCGGCCGCCAGCTGGCCGCCCCCACCGCCAATATCCAGCTCAAGCGGCGCAAGGTGCCGCTGTCCGGGGTGTACCTGGTGAGTTGCGTGGTGGACGGCCAAATTCAACCGGGCGTGGCCAATATCGGCGTGCGCCCCAGCGTTGCCGGCGACGGCAGCGCCCATCTGGAAGTGCACCTTCTGGATTTCGCCGGCGACCTGTATGGCCGGCGCCTCTCGGTGGCCTTCCACCACAAGCTGCGTGACGAGCAGCGTTTCGCCTCGCTGGAGGCCCTGAAGACGGCGATTGCCGCCGATATTGCCGCTGCCCGTGATTATTGGCAGAGCCACCCGCTGATGAAGAGTCCGACATGACCGATTACAAAGCCACGCTGAACCTGCCCGATACCCCGTTCCCGATGAAGGCCGGCCTGCCGCAACGCGAGCCGCAGACCCTGCAGCGTTGGAACGAGATTGGCCTGTATAGCAAGCTGCGGCAGATCGGCGAGGGTCGGCCCAAGTTCGTCCTGCACGACGGTCCGCCCTATGCCAACGGCAGCATCCATATCGGTCATGCGGTGAACAAGATCCTCAAGGACATCATCACCCGCTCCAAGACCCTGGCCGGTTTCGACGCGCCCTACGTGCCGGGCTGGGACTGCCATGGCCTGCCGATCGAGCACAAGGTCGAGACCACCTTCGGCAAGAACCAGCCGGCCGACCTGACCCGTGAGCGCTGCCGCAGCTACGCCGGCGAGCAGATCGAAGGGCAGAAGGCCGACTTCATCCGCCTCGGCGTGCTGGGCGACTGGGACAACCCCTACAAGACCATGGATTTCGCCAACGAGGCCGGCGAGATCCGCGCCCTGGCCGAGATGGTCAAGCAGGGCTTCGTGTTCAAGGGCCTGAAGCCGGTCAACTGGTGCTTCGACTGCGGCTCGGCGCTGGCCGAGGCCGAGGTGGAGTACCAGGACAAGAAATCCGACGCCATCGACGTCGCCTTCCCGGTGGAAGACGCCGGCAAGCTGGCCGCCGCCTTCGGCCTGGCCGAGCTGAGCAAACCGGCCGCCATCGTCATCTGGACCACCACGCCCTGGACCATTCCGGCCAACCAGGCGCTCAACGTCCATCCGGAATTCAGCTACGCGCTGGTCGACACCGGCGCGCGCATCCTGCTGCTGGCTGAGGAGCTGGTCGAGTCCTGCCTGCAGCGCTACGGCCTGCAAGGCCAGGTGATCGCCACCGCGCCGGGCGCGGCGCTGGAGCTGATCCGTTTCCGCCACCCCTTCTACGAGCGCTTCTCGCCGATCTACCTGGCCGACTACGTCGCCCTCGACGCCGGTACCGGCATCGTCCACTCGTCGCCGGCCTACGGCGAGGACGACTTCCGCACCTGCAAAGCCTACGGCATGAGCAACGACGACATTCTCAGCCCGGTGCAGAGCAACGGCGTCTACACCGCGGATCTGCCGTTCTTCGGCGGCCAGTTTATCTGGAAGGCCAATGCCAACATCGTGGCCAAGCTCGACGAAGTCGGCGCGCTGCTCAAGCACCAGCCGATCCAGCACAGCTACATGCACTGCTGGCGGCACAAGACCCCGCTGATCTACCGCGCCACCGCGCAGTGGTTCGTCGGCATGGACACTCAACCCAATGATGGCGCGACCCTGCGCGAGCGCGCGCTGGCGGCCATCGAGCAGACCCAGTTCGTCCCGGCCTGGGGCCAGGCGCGTCTGCACAGCATGATCGCCGGCCGTCCCGACTGGTGCATCTCGCGCCAGCGCAACTGGGGCGTGCCGATCCCGTTCTTCCTGCACAAGGTCACCGGCGAGCTGCATCCGCGCACCGTCGAGTTGATGGAGATCGTGGCCAAGCGTGTCGAGCAAGAGGGCATCGAAGCCTGGTTCAAGCTCGACGCCGCCGAATTGCTCGGCGCCGAGGCCGCCGACTACGACAAGATCAACGACACCCTGGACGTGTGGTTCGATTCCGGTACCACCCACTGGCACGTGCTGCGCGGTTCGCACGACCTCGGTCACATCTCTGGCCCGCGCGCCGATCTGTATCTGGAAGGTTCGGATCAGCACCGCGGCTGGTTCCACTCGTCGCTGCTGACCGGCAGCGCCATCGACGGCCACGCGCCCTACAAGGCGCTGCTGACCCACGGCTTCGTGGTCGACGAGAACGGCCGCAAGATGTCCAAGTCGCTCGGCAATGTGGTCGCGCCGCAGGAGGTCAACGACAGCCTGGGTGCCGACATCATGCGCCTGTGGGTCGCCTCCACCGACTATTCCGGCGAGATGGCGGTGTCCAAGGTGATCCTGCAGCGCAGCGCCGACGCCTACCGCCGTATCCGCAACACCGCGCGCTTCATGTTGGCCAACCTCAACGGCTTCGATCCGGCCAAGGATCTGCTGCAGCCCGAGCAGATGCTCGACCTCGACCGCTGGGCCGTCGACGCGGCCCTGCGCCTGCAGGAAGAGATCATCGAGGCGTACGCCGACTACCGCTTCTGGAACGTCTACTCCAAGGTGCACAACTTCTGCGTGCAGGAGCTGGGCGGCTTCTACCTGGACATCATCAAGGACCGTCAGTACACCACCGCTGCCGACAGCGTCGCGCGTCGCTCCTGCCAGAGCGCGCTGTACCACATCAGCGAGGCGCTGGTGCGCTGGGTCGCGCCGATCCTAGCGTTCACCGCCGAGGAAATCTGGCAGTTCCTGCCGGGCGAGCGCAACGAGTCGGTGATGCTCAATACCTGGTACGAGGGGCTCAGCCGCCTGCCGGAGGGTTTCGAGCTGGATCGTGCCTACTGGGATCGGATCATGGCGGTCAAGGCCGCGGTCAACAAGGAACTGGAGAACCTGCGCACGGCCAAGGCCATCGGCGGCAGCCTGCAGGCCGAGGTCACCCTGTTCTGCGACGAGGCCAAGCAGGCCGATCTGGCCAAGCTCGGCGACGAGCTGCGTTTCGCCCTGATCACCTCGGCGGCGCAGACTGCGCCACTGGCCGAGGCGCCGGCCGATGCGGTGGTCACCGAGGTGGAGGGGCTGAAGCTGAAGATCCTCAAGTCCGCCCACGCCAAGTGCGGTCGCTGCTGGCACTTCCGCGCCGACGTCGGCAGCCATGCCGCCCATCCGGAACTGTGCGGCCGCTGCGTGAGCAATATCGAAGGTGCAGGCGAGGTGCGCAAGCATGCCTGAGGTCTCGCGTTTCGGGCATCTGCCCTGGCTGCTGCTGAGCCTGCTAATTCTGGTTGCCGACCGTCTGAGCAAGGATTTCTTCGAGGCCAGCCTGAGCATGTACCAGCGTATCGAAGTCATCCCCGGCTACTTCGATTGGACCCTGGCCTACAACACCGGCGCGGCCTTCAGCTTCCTGGCCGATGCCGCCGGCTGGCAGCGCTGGTTCTTCGCCGCTATCGCCATCGTGGTCAGCATCGTGCTGGTGGTTTGGCTCAAGCGCCTCAAACGCCACGAAACCCTGCTGGCCGTGGCGCTGGCCATGGTTCTGGGCGGAGCCCTGGGTAACCTCTACGACCGCGTGGTGCTCGGCCACGTGGTCGACTTCATCCTGGTGCACTGGCAGGATCAGTACCGTTTCCCTGCGTTCAACATCGCCGACACCTTCATCACCATCGGCGCCATCCTCCTGGCGCTGGATATGTTCAAAAGCAACAAGTCCGGAGAACCTGCCAATGACTGACGTACGCATCGGCCCGGACAGGGAAGTCACCCTGCATTTCGCCCTCAAGCTGGAGAACGGCGACGTGGTCGACAGCACCTTCGACAAGCAGCCGGCGACCTTCAAGGTCGGCGACGGCAACCTGCTGCCCGGCTTCGAGCAGGCGCTGTACGGCTTCAAGGCCGGCGACAAACGCAGCGTGCAGGTGCAGCCGGAGCAGGGCTTCGGCCAGCCCAACCCGCAGAACGTGCAGGTCATGCCGCGCAGCCAGTTCGAGGGCATGGAACTGTCCGAAGGGCTGCTGGTGATCTTCAACGACGCCGCCAATGCCGAGCTGCCCGGGGTGGTCAAGGCCTTCGACGACAAGCAGGTGACCATCGACTTCAACCACCCGCTGGCCGGCAAGGTGCTCGACTTCGAGGTGGAGATCCTCTCGGTCAAGGCGATTTAGCCCGAATCGTCGCTTCCGTGGGAGCGGCTTTAGCCGCGAAGCTCTTGTTGCAGCCTGCGCTTATCCCGCGCAGGCTGTATCTTCCGGGATCGACCGATAGCGGCGCGTCGATCCTCGATCAATACCGAGACAACCAGCATGCATATCAAACTCGCCAATCCCCGCGGCTTCTGCGCCGGCGTCGACCGCGCCATCGAGATCGTCAACCGCGCCCTGGAAGTCTTCGGCCCGCCGATCTACGTGCGTCACGAAGTGGTGCACAACAAGTTCGTGGTCGAGGATCTGCGCGCCCGCGGTGCCATCTTCGTCGAAGAGCTGGACCAGGTACCGGACGACGTCATCGTCATCTTCAGCGCCCACGGCGTGTCCCAGGCGGTACGCGCCGAGGCCGAGCGCCGAGGACTGAAGGTGTTCGACGCCACCTGCCCGCTGGTGACCAAGGTGCATATGGAGGTGGTGCGCTACAGCCGCGAGGGCCGCGAGTGCATCCTCATCGGCCACGAGGGCCATCCGGAAGTGGAAGGCACCATGGGCCAGTACGACGCCAGCAACGGCGGCGCCATCTACCTGGTGGAAGACGAGACCGACGTCGCCGAGCTGCAGGTGCGCAATCCCGAGGCGCTGGCCTTCGTCACCCAGACCACGCTGTCGATGGACGACACCAGCAAGGTGATCGACGCCCTACGCGCCAAGTTCCCCGCCATCGGCGGGCCGCGCAAGGACGATATCTGCTACGCCACGCAGAACCGCCAGGACGCGGTCAAGCAGCTCGCCGCCGAGTGCGACGTGCTGCTGGTGGTGGGCAGCCCCAACAGTTCCAACTCCAACCGCCTGCGCGAGTTGGCCGAGCGCATGGGCACCCCGGCCTACCTGATCGACGGCGCCGAGGATCTCAAGGCCGAATGGTTCGACGGGGTAAGCGGCATCGGCATCACCGCCGGCGCCTCGGCGCCGGAAGTGCTGGTGCGCGGGGTGGTCGAACAGCTGCGCGCCTGGGGTGCGCAAGGGGAGACCGAACTGGACGGGCGGCCGGAGAACGTGACGTTTTCCATGCCGAAGGAGTTGCGGGTTAGGCAGGCGTGAGTTTTCGCGCAAATAAAAAAGCCGGCGTTAAGCCGGCTTTTTACTTTTTTCTTTCTACCAACAGCTTTCCACCGTACCGCTGCCTGTCTCGGTCTTTATGCCCTGGCTGTTCAGTCCCAGGTTGCCGCACTGCGTGTCCGCCGCCTGCGCGCCAACGGCGGTAGCCACCAGTCGTACGCAGCGAGTCAGCGGGGTGCCGGCGGCACACGCCTGGGCCGCGATGCTGTAGCGCCCTTCGTCGCTGATTACCGGGGCGTTGGCGGCAACGCCGGGAAAGGCCAGGCCGCCGGCGCCGAGGTTGGCGGTGTAGCTCTGGTTCTGCGAGTAGAAGCGTTCCTGCGCCTGCATGAGCTGGGTCAGCTTTGCATGGCCATCGGAGCGCCCCGTCTTGAGCAGGTACTGCTGATAATTGGGGTAGGCGATGGCGGCCAGTATGCCGATTATCGCTACCGCAATCATGAGTTCGATCAGCGTGAAACCGCGCTGCTGTCGCATCAGTTTTCTCTCCAGTAGGTCGTGGTCACCGGTGCAGGATTCTCGCAGAACTCTGCGCCTTCCACACAGCCATCAGGTCCCGGCTTGCCGTCGCCGCCAGCGGCCAGGCCGCCGACTTCCGAGCCGTTGACGATATTCGGCGTGCCGTCATCGGAGAACACGATTGCCGGAGAGGGCGGGATCCCGGAGCGCACCAGGGCATAGCTGCGGATCGGTACTTCATTCTTGGTGAAGATCGCACCGGCGTCGATCAGGCTGAGGGCGTAAGCGCGGCCACGACCGACGTCGGGACCACAGGTGGTAACGGTCTCGCCACGCGGGCTGAAGGTGTTGAACAGCACCGCGCCACGGAACGACAGCGAGGCAGAAAGTACCTTCTCGCCCTTGGGCAGACGCAGGAACCAGCCTTTGCTGTTGGCCAGCAATGTCTGGTTCGGCACGTAGTTGTTACCGGGGGTCAACTGGGCGTAGAGGGTGTTGATCTGCTCGCGCAGCGCCGGCAGGCCGTCGGTCTCGTCGAGGGTAGCCAGTTGCGCCTGGTCGACCAGGAACTGATAGGCCTCGAATACCGTCAGGTCATCGCCGTAGAGCGCCTTGGCCGCTGCCAGCTGTTCTGGCGTGAGCAGCCCGGAACCCTCGTCATAGGCGGCGCTGGAGATCAGATTGGCCTGCACCTGCGATGCATCGGCCTGGGCGCGCAGGTCGTTGCGCGTGCTTTCCAGTTGTGCCACCAGCGCCACGTTGCTGGCCAGGTTGGCCGCGTTGTTGGCGAGTTCGGTGTTCTTGCTCGCCTCGTCGCGGGCCAGCAGGTCGGCCTCGCTCGGTGCCGGGGATGCCGAACCGGTCAGGTCTTGCAGTTCGGCCAGGGCCTCGCCGATTGCGGTGCTATCTCCCCCGCTGATCGCACTATTGAGTTGCGCCAGGGCGTCCTGCAGGGCGGTGCTGGTCTGGCCGTCATTGAGGCCGTTGCGCTGATCCGCTTCGGGGCTGCCGGCATAGCTCTGGTTCAGTCCGTCCAGCTCGGCCTGCAGGTTGGCAATGGTGTCATCGTTCGCCGATGCCGCCTTGGCGGCGAGAAGCGCCTGTTCCTTGTCGACAATGGCCTGGTAGAGCGTGCCCAGCCCGGTTTGCAGGCTGATCAGGGCACCGTAGCTTTCGGCCAGCGACTGGCTATGGGTGGACAGCGCTTGCTGTTTCGCTTCGGACTGATCGCGGGCAGTGGTCGCGGCGTCATAGGCTGCTTGAGCGTCGCTCAGTGCTTGCTGTTTATCCACATTACCTGGGTCAGCCGCCAGAGCGCTCTGAGCGGCATCGCGATTAGCCTGCGCCGTATTGTAGGCAGCCTGTTTGCTGGCCAGATCTGCTTCGGCGTCGGTACGCGCCTGCTGCATGGCTTTCAGGGTTTGCTGGTTCGCCAGCAGCCCTTGCTGCAGCTTGCTCTGCTCACTGCTTTCGGCTGCGTGGGGCTGCAGATAGGGATCGGCGGCCATGATGGTATCGATCTGGGTTTGAGCGTCATTGGCGCTGCTGTTGGCCTGCAGCATGGCGTTGTAGGCCGCAGTGAAGCCGGACGAGTCCTTGTAGGCGTTGAACGCATCGCGGGCAGAGCCTACGGAGGCATTCAGGGCATTGATCTCGGCCTCCAGCTCCGCAATGTCCTCAAGAATCTGAGCAGCCTGGGCGTCCGTCAGATCAACGCTGGAGACGTCCACCAGGTCGCTCTCGGTCATGGTGGTGTAGGTGCTCGGCTTGGTGAAGACATTGGCATCGCGCAGCACGTAGAAGCGGTCGATGGTGTCCTCGTTGAGCGGGTGGGCCCGGTAGCCTGAACCGACAGAGATAGTGAAATAGGTCTTGCCGCCACGCTCGCGGATCAAGGCCACGTCGGGCGTGCTGAAGAAGCGACGATTGTTCAGGGCGTTGTCGCCGCCCAGTCGGGCGATACGGCCGCCGGTTGCCAGGTTGGCGGCACCGGTGTTGGCATTGTTGATATCGAAGCGGAAGACCTGCGCCCGGCTATCGGCGGCATACAGAATGTCGGCCAGACCGTCGCCATTGATATCGATGATCACCGGGTCTGCTGGCATGCTGTGGGTCATGCTGGCCAGTTGCAGGTTGGCACCGGTTTCCGTGGTGTGGCCGGCGCGCCAGATCAGCTGGCCGGTTTCGGCGTTGACGATATACAGGCTGTTGCCATAGCTATCGTTGGCCAGGGGCGTATTGGGGCTGTCGTTGTCCTGCAGGGGGTCGTAGCCGCCGCTGAAGATAAGCACCTTGGTCTTGGTGCCGTTGACGTTGATATCGGCCAGTTTGGGCGTGGACCAGGTCTGCCCCAGTTTTTCGAAGCCGGGAGTGGTGCCGCCCTTGATCACCCACTTCAGGGCGGGGGCAGTGATGGTGCCGACGTCCAGCGCATAGTAATTGCGGCCGCCGCGGCGCATGCCGGCGTAAAGAATGCTCTTGGTGATATCGCGGGTCTTGGCGGCGGTGTTGAGTGCGCCATATTCAACCCACAGGTTGAATTGGCCATCCATGCCGTAGCGCTTGTTCTCGGAGCCCTTGGGGTCGCGGTAATAGGCGTCGAGGTTAGGCAGCAACTCCTTCGGAATAAAGGCGAACTGTTCTACGCCGGTCTTGGGGTCGACGGCATGAATGAAGCCCTCGTTGGTGCCGAAGAACATATAGAGCTGTTCGGGGGAAGTCGCGGTACCCTTCTTGGCAGCCTCGACGCGCACCAGATCCTCGTCGGTCTTGTAGGCGACCAGGCGGGGTTCGTTGTGCAGCACGTCGGCTAGCTGCTGGCGAGCTTGATCGCCGTTGTCGGGGTCTAGGCCGCGACCCCACTTGATGGCGTTCTCCCTTGCAGTGGTAGTACTGACGCCCATAAGCGTATTGGTTACGGCGTTGTTACCCGTTGTCAGTGCGTGCGTGCTGGTGCTCAGCAGGACGCTGCCGGTAACCCCTGCGCTGGCCGTCGGGGAGCGGTCGGCAGCTGTCCAGGTGTAGACATTGCGGCTGCTAGGGCTGCCCAGCATGCCGGCGATACCGCCCTTGGCCACATCGCTGCCGTCCATGGTCGACCAATAACTGGAGGCGTTTTCCCTGAAGAAGCCTGTGGCCTCGTCGACGGCCGGCTGGCCGTTCTTGTCGACGATTTGTGCGGCAACGGTGTTGCCTTGCGCATCGGTGCTCTCGGGCTTGAGTGTGTAGCGTTTGACGTTGCCCACCCAGCGCGCGCCCTCCGCCGGACGGAACAGCGCGTAATAGAGATCGTTGCGGAAACCCAGGTTGTTATAGGCACTCACCGCGACGCTGGGGGTGGCGAAGGTGGTGTTCTCGGCGAGGATTTCCACCAGGATCGACTTCAGTGCCGATACCAGTCCGGAAGTGTTGTCGGTGGTGAAATAGCGGCCGTTACCGGCAGTAGCGGTGTTTTGCAGCAATGTCTGGTTGGTGGCGAAACCGATGGTGTAGGTGCTGACGGTCTGCTTGCCTGGTTGGCCACTGCTGACGTCCTGATTGGCCAGATGCTCGGCCAGGTGTGGCATGCACTCGCCGCTTCGACTGGTGCTGCTGGTACCGGGGTCGCGGCAGGTGGCGGCCAGATACTGGGTGTTTGCAGCGCCAGAGGTGCTGATCAGCGCGCGGATGTCGTTGTTGGCCGAGTTGTCGTAGGTGGGTTCGCCGTCGGTGAGCAGAATGATATTGCTCTTCTGGCAAGAGTACTGGATGGGGCTGTTGTAACTGCTACCGGATTTGGAGGCGGCGACGCTTGGCTTGGTTGGGTTGGTCCAGCTATTGCCATCTTCATAAGCCGCGTTGGTACCGTTGCCGAACTTTGGTGTCGCGCCTTTCATATAAAGCGCAGCTTCATAGAAACTTTCCGAAATGGGCGTATTGGACGCGCCATAGAGGCGGTTAAGTTCCGTGATGAAGCTATCGGCTGTCGTACTGGCGCGGCCCACGGGGATGGCGACCATCCCGCCTTCCTCGTTGCTGGTGTTGGGGGCGGCGTCGAAGTGCATCAGGCCGATATTGACGTCATCGCTTAAGCGCAGTTCTTCAATAAGGGTATTGGTTACGTCTTTGACGACTTGCAGGCGAGTTTTTCGGTATTCGTAATTATCGACATAGTTCTGGCACCTGCCTCGGTTGTCGTATCTTGTGCAGGTTCGACTTACCAGTATGGCTTCGCAGCGGTTGCGGATATTTCTTTCCGCCACGGTGCAGGTCGTGCCAGGAACGCTGGTTTGCATCGAGCCCGAGTTGTCGATGACAAACATCAAGTTGGGACGTACTTGCTGGTCTTCCGGAAGTTTACGGCTAACGTAGATTTCGGTGTCGTCTGCAAGTGCGGTCTGGAAGGTCAGCCCAACATAGAGAAAACTGCCGAGGACGAGGGAGAACGAGCGGGTATTCATATTCTGTCCGTCCTGTTACTTGGCAATTATTTCGTTGATTGAATCAATTGGCTTGTTGCGAAGGAAGACCGTGCCCTCCAGGGACTGGCCGTCCTGCAGGTTATCGGCGGTCATTCTTTGACCGTTGATATACACCAGGGCGCCTGGTGAGAAGGGCAGCAGGCGCAGTGGGCATTCCGGGCAGGGACGCAGTTCGCCATAGGGGTGGCCGCCGGTCATGCGGATGGTGACTTCAACCATCTCTAACGGGGCATAACTGTTGGTGTCTTCTTCGGCATATGCGCTGGCGTTCAGTAGCAGGCCGATAGGCAGCATGAGAGTGGCTGCAAGTTTGTACATGTGGATTCTCCCTAGCCCTTGGTATTCATGAAAACCAGGCCTTGCGACTGATCCGAGTAGGCGCCGTTACCCATCTGTGAGCGGGTCTGCAATTCATAGTCGGTGCACTCGAAACGTTCGAGGCTTGCGCCCGTGCAGAGACTGGGGCGGGTAAAACGCACCACGGTAAAACCGGGGGCGGGGATGGGGGTTTGGGTGTCGACCCCTCTGCCTGCGGTGCTGGCAGGAAGGCCGAGCACCTGCAACTGGGCGGCGGTAAGTTTTTTCGGATATCCGCCGTCACCGTCGGAGTAGCGGCCCGCGTTCAGTGCTTCCAGCAAGGGCATGCGACCGGAGAGACTGGCATTGAATACCAGCAGTTCGGAGCGAATCTCGTTCTGGGCCAACTGGAAGGTTTCGTTACGGAATTGCGAGTTGCTGGCCATGCGCTCTTCCAGGGTGGAAAACTGCATGGCGGTAATACCGGCGATGGTGAGCACGACCAGAAATACCAGTGCCACGATCAGGGTGGCACCGGTCTGGCGGGATGGGGCTGCGATATTCATGGCGCCTGACCTCAGAAGGTGTTGCGTAGCTTGATAGTGGTGGTGAAGACTTGACGGGCTCTGCCGTCATCAAAAGCTGCGGTCGGAGCCGCATCCAGCAATACATATCGGCGTGCCGGGGCAGGTGGGTCTACGGGTTCGATCGAGTTGGCCAACACGGCGATACGAACCGCTACGACGTCGTTCCAGGCGTTCAGCGCTGTAACGCGGTCGGCCGAAACATACTGGTTGACGTTATTGCGATCACCGCTGGTGCTGATTCCGTATTGGATTTGCAGCGCATCCACTCCATCAATCAACGGTGAAGCGCCGGGGCCGGCGACCCATTCACCCGCGCCTTTGGTGAAGTTCCAGGACCTACAGCCCAGTGCAGAGGGGGCGCCATCGGCCCCAGGGATAATCTCAAAATGATTGATTATGAGGTCTGTATTGGCGGTGGCGCCGCTGAGGGTATTGCCCAGGCAATCCCGGCGTGCGCCCTCGAGGATTCGTGGTTGCAATGCGAAACCAATGGTGTCCGATGCATTGCCGGCGCCTTGGGTGCTGCAAACGCGCGGAGTGTTGCAGTTTGTGGCGCCAGGAGTGGCGATAGGGTTTGGCGGGGCAGTTGTGGTGTTGGCAGCTTCCACATAACCGGCATGACGTGCGCTCTGGGCAATAAACTCCAGGGCGAAGCGTCCGTTTTCTTGCAGGCGCGACGCTGCTTCGTTGCTGGCGTAGGTCTGCTTCGATGAGAAAAACACCTGAACGACGCCGGTCAGCAGCAGCATGCTGATAACCAGGGCAACCAACAACTCGACAATGGAAAGGCCGCGCTGCCTCGAGAGATGAATGGACTCGCGATAGTTCATCGTTCAATCCTCAACTCGGTCGTGGCGCCGTCGCTTGTAGCTGCTTCGTTCTTGGCGCTGGGGTTGCTTCGGTTGAGCCAGTTCAGGCTGAGATCCAGGTTGTTGCCGTCAACGGTGGCGCCGACCAGATTGCCGGCCGCGGGAGGCGTGATGAAGTCTCGGCTATTGAAGCGGGCGTCGATGGTGTTGAAGTTGGCAATCGCGGCATAGCTACACTGCGCTTCCCAGGCATCGAAGGCCGCCATCTGCGCGGCATTGCACTCGCTGGCATTGACCTTTGCTGCCGTGCTGGGGTTGTAGTAATCGGCGCACATGCGTGCCGGCAGCGCGGCGCAATTTTGCGCGGCGGCATATTGGGCGGCAGTACCGTCCGGGTTGGCGCGCATGCGCTCGATAAAGTCCTGCATCAGCCAGACCGACTGCGAGCGTTGCCCGCTGTCGGCGGTGCTCTGCAGCGAGCTGAGCTGCATGGCAGCCAGCCCCAGCAGGCCGACGGTGAAAATCAGTAGAGCGACCAGTACCTCGATCAGCGAGGCGCCGCGCTGCGTGCATGAAGATGAGTTCATATACATTCCTTGACTGTCAGCAGCCGTCGTCGCGCGCGACTTTTTCAACTTCCGCACGCCCCTGAAGGTTCAAGGTGATGCAGCGGGCACTCTCGCCTGCCGCCTTGAGATTGGGGGAGGTCACGGCCAGGGCTGCGTTGGCCTGAGTAGCGGTGCCGTCACGGCGAAACACCAGAACCGGCGGGTTGGCGATACCGGAGCTGGTGATGCTCACGCCATTGGTTCCTGTGAAGACCCGTATAACGTCAGCATGATTACAGTTGTTGCCAATGGTGGCCGGGCCTACACACCAGCCATCGCTCCAGCCGCTGGCGGTGCCTGTGCGCGGAATGACCCGGACATCCTGATTGAGCTTTAGCGCCTCGCTTCTGGCGAACGCCAGAGAAAGCATCATTTCATTCGCCTGGGAGCTGACGCGCTGCTTGATGGCGAAGTCGGTGACGGCGGGCATCGCCAAGCCCAGGATGATCCCGAGCAGCGCCAGGGTGACCATCAACTCGATAAGGGTGAATCCGTATTGCTGCTTCATCGGGCGGAGTCCTTGCAATGTGCTTTGCATCATTGCCAGTTGCCTCGCGCGCTTCAAGATTGACCGGGACGTCCGGTGGCTTTGCGGTGCCGAGTGGTCGAGCCTGTCCCGTCACTGAGGGCAACGTGCGTCTTCAGTCGAGGTTTTTACCCGCCCCTGTCGACTGATAACGACCGCGCCCGCCTTGGCACCAGGCTTGGCTGGGCAGAGGCTCATGGTGCCGTTGCTGACGAAGGTGACCCCCTGGCTGCTGAAGTGGATCGAGTTGTTTGGCAGCATGCCGCGCCAGTGCAGGCTGATGCTGCTGGGTAGGTAGAGTGTGCTGACGATTTCTTCCCCCGGATCGAGGCGACGATTGCCGTTGCCATCGATAAAGCTGCTGATGCTCTCGCTCCAGCTCTGCTGGCAGAGGCCTTGCTCCGAGAGCGGGCAGAGGGTTACCCGGCTTTGGCTGGTCATCGCCAGGTAGCGGGCCTTGCTAGTCATATGAAATAGTCCGGTTTTCAGACTGTGCATTTGCTGGCGATCCTGCCAGACCGAAGAAGCGGGGACTGCCATGCCCATCAACAGACCGAGCACTGCAAGTGTGAGGAGTAGTTCGAGCAGGCTATAGCCCGCAATCTGATTGGCTCTCATCCTGAGTTCCCAATGTCGTTGTCCGTAACAATCTTTAGGGTAGAGCAATACCTGAATTTTCCCAATCGATGTGGAGCGCTTGGTTTTGTTGGATGCAATAGTTGTAGGTGGTGGGGCGCTAGGTTTGCTGACGGCCAGCAATCTTGCCGCACAAGGGATTCAGGTGACCCTGATCGAGCGGGGCTATGTCGGCACTGAATCCTCCTGGGCCGGCGGCGGCATCGTTTCGCCGCTCTATCCCTGGCGTTACGGCGCGGCGGTGACGGCGTTGGCGCATTGGTCGCAGGATTTCTATCCGGGGCTCGGCGAGCAGTTGCTGGCGGCGACCGGGATCGATCCCGAGGTGCATGTCACCGGCCTGTACTGGCTGGATCTGGACGACGAGGCCGAGGCGCTGGCCTGGGCGGCGCGTGAGGGGCGGGTGTTGCGGGCGGTGGAGATCGCCGAGGTGCATGCCCGGGTGCCGGCGCTGGGTGCGGGCTTCGCGCGCGCCATCCATATGCCGGGGGTGGCCAATGTGCGTAACCCGCGGCTGGTCAAGGCGCTGCGCGCGGCGCTGCTGGCGATGCCGAACGTGGAGTTGCGTGAGCAGTGTGCGGTCAGCGGCTTCATTCAGGAGGGTGGACGGATCTGTGGCGTCACCACGGCCGACGGCGAGATTCGCGCGGAGCGTGTGGTGCTGGCCGCCGGGGCCTGGAGTGGCGAGTTGCTCAAGAGCCTGGGGATCGATCTGCCGGTGCAGCCGGTCAAGGGCCAGATGATTCTCTACAAGTGCGCCGCGGACTTTCTGCCGAGCATGGTGCTGGCCGGAGGGCGCTACGCGATCCCGCGGCGCGACGGGCATATCCTGGTGGGCAGCACCCTGGAGCATGCCGGCTTCGACAAGACGCCGACCGAGGTGGCCCTGGCCAGTCTGAAGGATTCGGCGGAGACGCTGTTGCCGGCCTTGAAGGAGGCCGAGGTGGTCGGCCATTGGGCCGGTCTGCGGCCGGGTTCGCCGGAGGGTATTCCCTTTATCGGCGAGGTGCCTTCGTATCCCGGGCTGTGGCTCAATTGCGGGCATTACCGCAACGGCTTGGTGCTGGCGCCGGCGTCCTGCCGCTTGCTGGCCGATCTGCTGCTGGGGCGCGAGCCGATCATCGATCCGGCGCCCTATGCGCCGGCGGGGCGGCTGGGCTAGCTTGGCCAGGGGCATGCGGTATCGATCCCGCGCTTGGGTGGATGTAAACAGCGACATCCACCCTGCGGAACGCTGTGTGTCCTAGTCGATCCCCAGTTTCTTCAGGCGGTAGCGCATCGAGCGGAACGTCAGGCCCAGGCGTTGGGCGGCGGCGGTGCGGTTCCAGCGGGTTTCTTCCAGGGCCTGCATGATCAGCTTGCGCTCGATGCCTTCGAGGTAGTCCTCCAGGTTGTCGATCTGCGCCAGGCTGGTTTCGCCGGCCTCGCCGCTCGGGCCTGCGGCGTCGGCCAGGCGCAGGTCGGCGGCGCTGATCTGGTCGTCCTCGCACAGGGTGTAGGCGCGTTCGAGCATGTTCTCCAGCTCGCGCACGTTGCCCGGGAAGCGGTAGTTCTTCAGTTTTTCCAGCGCCTCGGGTTGCAGCTTGGCGGCGGCCAGGCCGCTGCCGTCGGCCAGGCGCGCGAGCATCACCGTGGCCAGCTGGGCGATGTCCTCGCGGCGCTCGCGCAGCGGCGGCACGCGCAGTTCGATGACGTTGAGGCGGTAGTAGAGGTCCTGGCGGAAGCGCCCGGCGGCCACTTCGGCGGCCAGGTCCTTGTGTGTGGCGCAGAGGATGCGCACGTCCACCACCACTTCCTGCTGGCCACCGACGGCGCGCACGGCCTTCTCCTGGATGGCGCGCAGCAGCTTGACCTGCATCGGCAGCGGCAGGTCGGCCACTTCGTCGAGGAACAGGGTGCCGCCGTTGGCGGCCTGGAACAGGCCCTGCTTGTCCTCGATGGCGCCGGTGAAGCTGCCCTTCTTGTGGCCGAAGAACTCGCTCTCCATCAGCTCCGAGGGGATGGCGCCGCAGTTGACCGGAACGAATGGCTGCTCGGCGCGCGGGCCCTGTTCGTGAATCAGCCGCGCCACCAGTTCCTTGCCGCTGCCCGACTCGCCGCTGATATAGACCGGCGCCTGACTGCGGGCGAGTTTCTGGATCTGCTTGCGCAGCGCCTTCATCGGCGGCGAGTCGCCGAGCAGGCGGTTGTCCACCGGCGCGTCCTCGCCCTCGGGAGAGCGGATGCGCAGGGCGGTGGCCACCAGTTCGCGCAGGCGGCCGAGGTCCACCGGCTTGGTGACGAAGTCGAAGGCGCCGGCCTTGAGCGCGTTGATCGCGGTGTCCAGGCTGCCGTAGGCGGTGATCATCGCCACCGGCACCTGCGGGTGGCGCTGCTGGATGTGCTGCACCAGGTCGAGGCCGGTGCCGTCGGGCAGGCGCATGTCGGTCAGGCACAGGTCGAAGGGTTCGCGTGCCAGCCACTCGCGCGCTTCCTTGACGTTGCGCGCGCTGCGCGTGTCCAGCTTCATCCGGCCGAGGGTGATTTCCAGCAGTTCGCGGATGTCCGGTTCGTCGTCGACGATCAAGGCTCTCTGGCGGGTCATGGTCAGCTCAGTTTGCGCGGGTGGGCGAAGGTGATGCGAAAGCAGCTGCCGCCACCTTCGCGGGGTTTGTAGTCGAGGCGTGCCTGGTTGCCCTGGCACAGCTCGCGGGAAATATACAGGCCCAGGCCCGTGCCCTTGTTCTCGGTGGTGTAGAAGGGCTCGAAGATGTGCTGCTCCTGCTCGGGTGGCACGCCGGGGCCGTCGTCGAGGATTTCCAGCACCGGCAGGTCGCTGGCCTCGTCGCGGAACAGGCGCAGCCAGACCTGGCCGATCTTGTGCTGCTTGGCGCTGTAGCGCAGGCCATTCTGCACCAGGTTGGTCAGCACCTGGGTCAGCTGGTGCGGGTCCATGCGCGTCTGCAGGCTGCCGCCCTGGGTCTCCAGGTGGATCTGCCGGTCGGCCGGCGCCGAGCTGCGGAACTCGCTGGCGAAGCGGTGCAACCAGTATTTCAGGTCGAGCAGTTGCGGCTCGGCCTGGCGTCGGCGCGACAGCTGCAGGACGTTCTCGATCACCAGGTTCATGCGCTTGGAGTGATCCTGGATGATCTGCGCCAGGCGCTGATCCGGGCCCTGCAGGTCTTCCGACTCCTGCAGCAGCTGCGCGGCGTGGCTGATGGCGCCGAGCGGGTTGCGAATCTCGTGGGCGATGCCGGCGGTCAGTCTTCCCAGGGAGGCCAGCTTGAGCTGCTGCGCCTGCTGGGCGATCTGCGAGATGTCGTCGAGAAACACCAGGATGTGCTGCTGCTCGCCGCGCTGCAGGGAAATGAAGCTGGGCTGCAGCACC
Organism: Pseudomonas sp. PL-6; assembly: GCF_054110165.1. NCBI lineage: Bacteria > Pseudomonadati > Pseudomonadota > Gammaproteobacteria > Pseudomonadales > Pseudomonadaceae > Pseudomonas > Pseudomonas sp. PL-6. Next base: position 1,022,563 of record NZ_CM134189.1, read on the forward strand.
GGGCCGTCGGGCTGGGCCTGCAGGTTGTCGGGGCGCAGGGTGGGGTTGTGCAGCCACTGCTGCAGGCGCTTGACCAGCTCGGGGCAGTGCGGGTCGATGATCTTGCCGGTCAGTTCGCCGCGCCCTAGCAACTGGGTGGCGCCCTGATTGGCCAGCAGCACGCGGTGCTGGGTGTCGAGCACCAGGATGCCGGTGCGCATGCGCTGGAGGATCTGCGCGTTGAGCTCTTCCAGGTTGGCCACGTCGGCGGCGCGCTGTTCGGCGAGGTTTTCGCTGACCTGCAGGCGGCGGGTGATGCCCTGGATGAACAGCGCGCCGGCGAAGCACAGTGCGCCGAGGGCGCCGGCCTGCACGTACTGCGCGGCGGCGGCCGGACGGTTGAGGCTGAGGTAGAAGGTCAGGTAGATCAGCGCCATCGCGGCGACGGCGGCGATCAGCAGGCCGATGCGTCCGCGCAGCAGAATATTGGCGATGGCCACCGCCACCACCAGCAGGTTGCCGATGCCGCTGGGCGTGCCGCCGGCAGCGTAGAACAGGCCGGAGAGGAAGATCACGTCGACCAGCGCCAGGCTGAACAGCTGCATCAGGTGCCTGGGCTTCTGCACCAGCACGGCGATGAAGATGTTGAGGATCAGGTAGACCCAGCTGCCGGTGCGAAACAGCTCGATATGCATCACGTCGAGCAGTTGCTCGTCGAGGTTGCTGGAGATCAGCAGGATCAGCGCCAGGCCGATGCTCAGGCGATAGAAGTGGTAGAGCCTGAGGATGCGCCGCCCCTGCGTGCTGTCGAGGACGCTGGCGTCAGCGATCACCGGCGTGCGGGCCTTGTTCGAGGTGGGCCTGGCTGCAGTACCAGCGCTGATCCTGGCTCAGTGCCTGGCTTTGCGGCACGTGCACGCCGCAGTGGGCGCAGCGCACCATGGGCGCGGCGGCGTCCTCGCGCGGACGCGGGCGTTTCGGTTTGCTGACGAAGCGGCGCCAGATCCAGATCGCGGCGAAGATCACGGCGATCCAGAACAGCAGGCGGAACAGGCCCATGGTGTGCTCTTTAGTCGGTTAAAGCCGGCAGTTTAGCCAAGCCGCGGCCATCGGCACAGGGGCCGGGTGGCAGGCTGTGCGCTGATTCCGGGCAATAAAAAAGGGAGGCCGTGGCCTCCCTTCTATGCGGACGTAGCGATCAGTCGAACAGGCCGAAGGTCAGGTAGCTCCAGATCGAACGCTTCTTTTCGGTCTCGCCGGTCTCGGCGTCCTGCTGCAGCTCGGCCGGAATCTGCTGTTCGGCGTCTTCGTACTGACGGATCACGTCCTGGCTGGCGCGGGTTTCGCCCGGCGGCAGCGGGGTGTCGGTCTCGATCAGGCCGAGGGTGGCCTTGGCCAGCCAGGAGCGGTTGTCCGCCTCTTCCTCGCGTGGCACGAACTGGCCGTCGACCAGGCTGGGGTGGTCGGGGTAGTTGAGCTTGAGGGTTTCCAGGCTGGTGGCGGCCAGGTCGTCGAGGGACAGGCGCTGGTAGGCCTCGGTCATGATCGCCAGGCCGTCGCCGACCGCCGGGGTTTCCTGGAAGTTTTCCACCACGTAGCGGCCGCGGTTGGCGGCGGCGACATAGGCCTGGCGCTTGAGGTAGTAGTGGGCGACGTGCACTTCGTAGGCGGCCAGCAGGTTGCGCAAGTAGATCATGCGCTGCTTGGCGTCCGGCGCGTAGCGGCTGGTGGGGTAGCGGCTGGTGAGCTGGGCGAACTCGTTGTAGGAGTCGCGCGCCGCGCCGGGGTCGCGCTTGGTCATGTCCAGCGGCAGGAAGCGCGCCAGCAGGCCGCGGTCCTGGTCGAAGGAAGCCAGGCCCTTGAGGTAGTAGGCGTAGTCGACGTTGGCGTGCTGCGGGTGCAGGCGGATGAAACGCTCGGCGGCGGACTTGGCGGCCTCCGGCTCGACGTTCTTGTAGTAGGCGTAGATCAGCTCCAGCTGCGCCTGCTCGGCGTAGCGGCCGAACGGGTAGCGCGACTCCAGGGCCTTGAGCTTGCTGATGGCGCTGGTGTAGCTGCGGTTGTCCAGGTCGGCCTGGGCCTGCTGGTACAGCTCCACCTCGCTCAGGTTTTCGTCGACCTCCGGCTGCTTCGAGGAACAGGCGGCGGTGAGGGCGAGGATGGCGATCAGCAGCAGGTGTCTCACTTGCATGGCGGCTTGCGTCCCTGTGACGGCCGCGCGGCCGTCCTGTTATGATGAGCGCCCCCTGGGTTCCCCTGGGGCAAAGACGCCGTATTTAACCACAAGCCCGTCGCCGAAACCAAAGGCCGGGCTCCCGCCGTTGCCGAAGATGACTTCTATCAATAAACAGCTGATCCAACTCCAGGCCACCGTGCCCTTCGAACAGGGCGGGCAGCGCCTCGACCAGGTGGCGGCGCAGCTGTTCGGCGAGTTCTCCCGCTCGCGCCTGTCCGCCTGGATCAAGGACGGCCGGCTGACCGTCGACGGCGCCGTGGCGCGCCCGCGTGACATCGTCCATGCCGGCGCGCAGCTGGTGCTGGACGCCGAGCAGGAAGCCCAGGGCGAGTGGCTGGCGCAGGACATCGAACTGAACATCGTCTACGAGGACGAGCACCTGCTGGTGATCGACAAGCCGGCCGGCCTGGTCGTCCACCCCGCGGCCGGACACGCCGACGGCACCCTGCTCAACGCCCTGCTGCACCACGTGCCGGACATCGTCAACGTGCCGCGTGCCGGCATCGTCCACCGCCTGGACAAGGACACCACCGGCCTGATGGTGGTGGCCAAGACCCTGCAGGCGCAGACCATCCTGGTCGAGCAGCTGCAGAAGCGCACGGTCAGCCGCATCTACGAATGCGTCTGCATCGGCGTGATCACCGCTGGCGGCACCATCGACGCGCCCATCGGCCGCAGCTCGGCGCAGCGCCAGCGCATGGCGGTGACCGACGGCGGCAAGCCGGCGGTCAGCCACTACCGGGTGCTGGAGCGCTACCGCTCGCACACCCATGTGCGGGTCAAGCTGGAAACCGGGCGCACCCACCAGATTCGCGTGCACATGAGCCACGTCGGCTACCCGCTGGTGGGTGACCCGGTGTATGCCGGGCGCTTCCGCATTCCGCCGGCGGCCAGCCCGAGCCTGGTGCAGAGCCTCAAGGAATTCCCGCGCCAGGCGCTGCACGCGCGTTTCCTCGAGCTGGATCACCCGGCCACCGGCAAGCGCATGAAGTGGGAGTCGCCGCTGCCGGACGACCTGGTCTGGCTGCTCACCCTGCTGCGCCAGGACCGCGAGGCCTTCGTCGGGTGAACGCCAGGGCACATGACTGGCTGACCCCGGACTGGCCCGCGCCGGCCAGAGTGCGCGCCTGCGTCACCACACGCCGCGGCGGTGTCAGCGCGGCGCCGTTCGACAGCCTCAACCTCGGCGAGCATGTCGACGACGACCCCGCCGCCGTGGCCAAGAACCGCCAGCGCCTGCTCAGCCAGCTGGGCTGCCAGCCGGCCTGGCTGCGCCAGGTGCATGGCATCCAGGTGGTCGTCGCCGACCCGGCGCGGGTCGCCGAGGCCGATGCCAGCTGGACCGCCACCCCCGGCATCGCCTGCACCGCGATGACCGCCGACTGCCTGCCGGCGCTGTTCTGCGACCGCGCCGGCACTCGGGTGGCCGCCGCCCATGCCGGCTGGCGCGGGCTGGCCGGCGGCGTGCTGGAGGCCACCGTGCAGGCGCTCGGCGTGGCGCCCGAGGACCTGCTGGTCTGGCTCGGCCCGGCCATCGGCCCGGCGGCCTTCGAGGTCGGCGCCGAGGTGCGCGAGGCCTTCGTCCGCCAGCACGGCGATGCGGCGAGCGCCTTCGTCCCCGGCGCCAATGCCGGCAAGTACATGGCCGATATCTACCAGCTGGCGCGCATCCGCCTGGCCGCCGTCGGCGTGACCGCGGTCAGTGGCGGCGGCCTGTGCACCTACAACGACTCGCGTTTCTATTCCTACCGGCGCAGCCCACGCACCGGGCGTTTCGCCTCGCTGATCTGGCTGCAACCCTGAGTCGGGATACCCTGACCGCGTAGGGTGGATCGCGCTTTATCGATCCACCGCTCTGGTGGATATAAAAAGCGATATCCACCCTACGGCCATCCCGCCATCCCGCCATCTCCGCTAATCGGCGCTTTTGTAGCTCTTAATCACCATCATCAATAGTGCTGTGCCGAGCGAGACGACCGGTCATATGCTCGGCGCCATGAACAGCATTCGACTCGACAAGCGCGACCTGATCCTGAGCAAGGGCTCGGCGGTGATGACCCGTCGCGGCTACCACGGCACCGGGGTACAGGAGATCGTCCAGGCCGCCGGGATTCCCAAGGGCAGCTTCTATCACTACTTCGCCAGCAAGGAAGACTTCGCCCTGCAGGCGCTGGCCTTTATCTACCGCCCGCGGCTGGAGCGTTATGCCCAGGCGCTGGGCAACCCGGCGCTGAGCCCGCGGGCGCGCATCCTCGGCTACTACCGCGACCTGCTGGCGCACTTCGCCCGCCAGGACTCGCCGCAGTACCACTGCTTCATCGGCAGCCTGAGTTTCGAGATGAGCGAGATGCTGCCGGCCATCGGCGCCGAAGTGGAGGCCATCCAGCAGGCCTCGGTGGAAATCCTCCGTCAGTGCCTGGAGCAGGCGCGCGCCAGCGGCGAGCTGAGCGCCGACGAGGACTGCGGCAACCTCGCCGTGTTTATCGCCAATGCCTGGCAGGGCGTGCTGGCGCGGCTCAAGGTGGGCCGCAGCCTGCAGCCGCTGGAAGCTTTTGTGTTGCGCCTGGAGCGTCTGCTGCAGGCCTGATTTTTCTTGACCCTTGAAACGAGACGACCGGTCGGTTGGCCGGCCCCAGGAGACCCCATGAGCGCCCCCGTACAAGCCCTGTTCGCCCCCTTCCGCCTCGGCAACCTGGAGCTGCCGACCCGCGTGGTTATGGCGCCGATGACCCGTTCCTTCTCCCCCGGCGGCGTGCCCAACGCCCAGGTGGTGGAGTACTACCGCCGCCGCGCCGCCGCCGGCGTCGGCCTGATCATCACCGAGGGCACCACGGTCGGCCACCAGGCCGCCAACGGCTACCCCAACGTGCCGCGTTTCCATGGCGAGGACGCCCTGGCCGGCTGGAAGCAGGTGGTCGAGGCGGTGCATGCAGAGGGCGGCAAGATAGTTCCGCAGCTGTGGCACGTGGGCAACGTGCGACGCCTGGGTACCGAGCCGGACGCCGGCGTGCCGGGCTACGGGCCGATGGAGAAGCTCAAGGACGGCAATGTCGTGGTACACGGCATGAGCAAACAGGATATCGACGAGGTGATCGCCGCCTTCGCCCAGGCCGCGCGCGATGCCAAGGCCATCGGCATGGACGGCGTGGAGATCCACGGCGCCCACGGCTACCTGGTCGACCAGTTCTTCTGGGAAGGCAGCAACCAGCGCACGGACGAGTACGGTGGCGACCTGGCCGGCCGCTCGCGCTTCGCCATCGAGCTGATCCAGGCGGTGCGCGCCGCGGTCGGTCCGGACTTCCCGATCATCCTGCGCTTCTCGCAGTGGAAGCAGCAGGACTACAGCGCCCGCCTGGTGCAGAGCCCCGAGGAGCTGGAGGCCTTCCTCAAGCCGCTGTCCGAGGCTGGCGTGGATATCTTCCACTGCTCGACCCGGCGCTTCTGGGAGCCGGAATTCGCCGGCAGCGACCTCAACCTGGCCGGCTGGACCCGCCAGCTCACCGGCAAGCCGACCATCACCGTCGGCAGCGTCGGCCTGGACGGCGAGTTCCTGCAGTTCATGGTCAAGACCGACAAGGTCGCCGAGCCGGCCAGCATCGACAACCTGCTCGAGCGGTTGCACAAGCAGGAGTTCGACCTGGTGGCGGTGGGCCGCGCGCTGCTGGTCGATCCGGACTGGGCGCTGAAGGTGCGCGAAGGGCGCGAGGGCGACATCCTGCCGTTCAGCCGCGATGCGCTGATGCAGCTGGTCTGAGGCTTCTTCCCCGGGCGCCGGTTTGCGGCGCCCACTTTCGAGCCCCGGCACATCGGGGCTTTTTTACGCCCGCTGGCAGGGGGCGGGGTGCGCCTCGGCTGCCTAGCCCGGCTGCGATCCGGCAGGGCTCAGGGCCCGGGCGCCTTGCCCCGGATTGCGGCCGCGCCAGCCCTGTCGGCGACCTTGGGCGGTGCCTGCAGGGCGCCGCGCAGGTGCTGTTCGAACAGCTGGACGATGCCGTCCCAGCCCTGTCTGCCGGCGTGCTGGCGGGCATTGAGGCGAACCCGGCGCAGGGTCTCGTCGTCTTCCAGCAGCCAGCAGGCCGCCTCGCAGAAGCCGTGCTCGTCGCCGGGGCGGGCGAGGGCGCCGTTGTGCCCGTGGTGAATATGCTGGGCGGCGGCGGCCTGGTCGTAGGCCACCACGCCGAGGCCCGAGGCCAGCGCTTCCAGCACCACGTTGCCGAAGGTCTCCGACAGGCTGGGAAACAGGAACAGATCGCCCGAGGCATAGTGTGCGGCCAGCGCCTCGCCGCGTTGCAGGCCGCAGAACACCGCGTCCGGCAGCTGCGCCTGGAGACTGGCGCGCTGCGGGCCGTCGCCCACCAGGATCAGGCGCATGCGCCGGCGCGGCTGGCTCGCCTGCAGGGCGGCGAAGGCCTTGCCCAGCAGGCCGAGGTTCTTCTCCGCGGCCAGGCGGCCGACATGCAGCACGGCCAGCTCGTCCGGGCCCAGGCCCCAGCTGGCGCGCAGCGCCTCGCTGCGCCGGCTGGGGTGGAACAGCTGGCTGTCGACGCCGCGGGCGAGCAGGGCCAGGCGCTCGAAGTCGCGTCGCTGCAGCTCGATCTGCTGCCCGGCGCTGGGCACCAGGGTCAGTTGCGAGCGGTTGTGGAACCAGCGCAGGTAGTTGGTCAGCAGGCGGGTCAGCAGACCGACGCCGTAGTGCCCGGTGTACTGCTGGAAGTTGGTATGAAAGCCGCTGACCACCGGGATGCCCAGACGCCGGGCGGCGCGCAGGGCGGACAGGCCGAGCGGGCCTTCGGTGGCGATATAGAGCACGTCCGGGCGTTGCCGTTGCCAGCGTCGCAGCAGCTTGTGCAGCGCCGACTGGCCCCACTGCAGGCCGGGGTAGCCGGGCAGCGGCCAGCCGCGGGTCAGCAGCAGGTCGGCGTCCAGCGGCTGCGCCGGGTCCGTCGCCTGGCGCGGGCGCACCAGCTGCACGCGATGGCCGCGGCCGCGCAGGCCCTCGACCAGGCGGCCGAGGGTGTTGGCCACGCCGTTGATTTCCGGTGGGTAGGTTTCGCTGATCAGGGTGATTTGCAGGGCGGTCGGGTTCATGACGGCAGTCTGGGCCGCCGCCATGTAGCCCATGTGACGTCAGGGTTGCGGTTTTGTGACGGGCTCTGCGCCGCGTTCGCGCACCCAGAACAGCGTGGCGCCGGCCACCGCCGCCGGCATGACGAGGATATTGACGAAGGGAATCAGCAGCGCGGCGTAGGTGATGCCGCCGAAGCTCAGGCTCTGCCAGCGCTTTTCGCGCAGCCAGGCGAGCATGTCCTGCCAGCTCAGCTTGTTGTTGTCCGCCGGGTAGTCGATGTACTGCACCGCCATCATCCACACGCCGAACAGCAGCCACAGCGGCGCGGCCACCAGGTTGACCACCGGGATGAAGCTCAGGATCAGCAGGGCGATGGCGCGCGGCAGGAAATAGGCCAGCTTGCGCGCCTCGCGGCCGAGGGTGCGCGGCACCATGGCCGCCAGTTCGGCCCAGCTGAAGGGCGGGAAGTGATCCTCGCCGCGCACCACCACCTCGACCTTCTCGGCGAGAAAACCGTTGAACGGCGCGGCGATGATATTGGCCAGCAGGGTGAAGCTGAAGAACACCATCAGCAGCACCAGCACCACGAACAGCGGCCACAGCAGGTACTCGAGAAAGCTCAGCCAGCTCGGCAGGCTGGGCATGAAGGCATCGACCCAGCCGCCGAACTGCTGCACGGCGACGCCGATCAAGGCGACGAAGAGGATCAGGTTGACCGTCAGCGGCAGCAGCACGAACAGGCGCAGGCCGGGGCTGAGCACCAGCTTCAGGCCTTCGCGCAGGTATTGCGGGCCGGACAGAACGGGGGCAGCGGGCATGATGGGCTCCAGGGTGGTTGAGTCGCGCGACCATACCGACTTTGCCGGGGCGGCGAAAGTTCAGCGGTTCATGGCTCCGCCGTGCTGGCCTGCGGCTGGTACAGCACCACCTGGTTGCGCTTGCGCTTGGCCAGGTACATGGCGCTGTCGGCGGCCTTGATCAGCGCCTCGGCCTCGCCGGCGTGCAGCGGGCAGAGGGCGATGCCGATGCTCGGGGTGACGAAGTCGATGCGCTCGCCGAGTATGTCGAACGGCGCGCCGAGGCTGGCCAGCAGACGCTCGCCCAGGGCCTGCGCGGCCTCGGCGCTGGCGCCGGCGAGCAGCAGGGTGAATTCGTCGCCGCCCAGGCGGTACAGCTTGCCGGGCTGGCGCAGGCCGTGCTGCAGACGCGCGGCGATGGCCACCAGCAGGGCGTCGCCGGCGTCGTGGCCGAACTGGTCGTTGACCTGCTTGAAGTGGTCCAGGTCGATGAACAGCAGGGCCAGCGGGCCGGCGTTGCCGCTCAGCGCCTGGTCGAGGTCGTGCTGCAGCTGTTCGTTGAACGCCTTGCGGTTGCCCAGGCCGGTGAGTGGGTCGCGGTAGGCCAGGTCGTGCAGGTGGCGCTGGTAGGCCATGCGTTCGCTGACGTCGCGCAGGATGCCGCGGTAGCCGAGCAAGGCGCCGCCGCGCTCGCGGATGGCGCTGACCCGTGCCTCGCAGTCCAGCGTCTGGCCGTCGCCGCGGCGAAAGCGCGCGTTGAAGGTGTCGCGGCTGGCGTCGTCGCGCGCCTGCTGGAACAGCTGGCGGGCGCGCTCGACCTCGTCGCCGGCCAGCAGCTCGACGAAGGGGCGGTGCAGCAGCTGGTCGTCGCGGTAGCCGAGCAGGCGCTCCAGGGCGCGGTTGAAACGCTGCAGGCGGCCCTCGGCGTCCACCTCGAAGTAGCCGTCGTGGATCGCGTCGAGCACCACGCGGTCGCGCGCCTCGCTCTGTTCCAGGCGCTCGAGCATCTGGTTGAGGCCGGTGCTGAGCGCGCCCAGCTCGTCGCGGCCGAGGTCGCCGACCCGCGGCAGGCGGGCCTGGTCGCCGATGGCGGCGATCTCGCCATTGAGCCGGCCGAGGCGGCGCAGCACCCAGAACTCCAGGCCGATGTACACCAGCAGCGCCGCCGCCAGGGCGATCGCCAGGCTGAGGCCGAGGAAGAAGTGGATGGCCTCGCCGCCCTTGCGGAAGTTGATGCGTTCGCCGGTCAGCTGCAGGCGCAGTTCCGGCTCGCCGAGGCTGTTGGCCGATTGCAGCTCGATGCGCTGACGCTGCGCGTCGAGCAGGCTGCGCGGGCTGAGCCAGCCCTGCGGCAGCGGGGTGTCGGCGGGCAGGGCCAGGCGTTGCCAGTCGTCGTCCATCGCCACGGGCGGCAGCAGGCGCAGGTCGCCGAGGGTGCGCAGCTGCAGGTTCTCCTGGCGTGCGCCGTCGAAGAAATAGCCGGCCAGCAGGCTGCCGATGGCCTCGGCGCTGCCCTGGCTGTTGCTCACCGCGCTGACCGTCAGCAGCAGCGGCACGCCCTGCACCAGCAGCAGCTGGCCGGACTGGAACTGCGCATCGCCGCCGTGCTGCAAAAGGCCCAGGCGCTGACTGCGGGCGAGGATGTCGCGGCGCAGGCTGGCGATGCTGCGCGGGCGCTCGCCGCCGACCGGGAGCATGTCGAGCAGGTCCGGCGGTGCCCATTGTTCGACCACCACCTGGCCGCGGTCGTCGAGCAGCACCATGAAGTCGAAGTCGAGGTTGGCCAGTTGCCCGGGGTCGAGGTTGCGCCGCAGGAAGCGGCTGCGGTCGCCTTCGCCGAGCAGCAGCTCGTAGCTGCCGTCCCACCAGGCATAGCTGCGCAGCAGGCTGCTGGTGCGGTGGATATGGGCGAGCAGCAGGGCATGCGCCTTGTGCGCCTCGGCCTGCAGGCGCAGGTTGTCCTGCTGGTCGAAGCGGCTCAGCAGCAGGCGCTCGGAGAGGCCGTAGACGGCCAGCAGGGTCAGCACCAGCAGGGGGGCGAACAGCGAGAACAGGCGGGTGCGCAGGGTCATGACGGCATTCGTCCCTGAAGTCGATGGGCCCAGTATAGCCAGGGCGGGCGATCCTTCCGGTCGATAGCGGGGCTCTATGTCGCGCATTGGCAATGGGTATTTCCGCTCGCGCCGAGCGCTCGCTAGCCTGGCGACCAGTTTCACACTTTGCCGGGCTCCCCCTGCGTCAGCCTTCCCCAGGTGCTCGGGAGCCCGTTCTTATCTCAGCCGGCGCAGCTGCCGGGAGGAGTCGTCGATGTCTGCCATTCGCCATGCCCGCGTCATCATCCTGGGTTCCGGGCCGGCCGGTTACAGCGCCGCGGTGTACGCGGCGCGGGCCAATCTCAAGCCGCTGCTGATCACCGGTATCCAGGCCGGCGGCCAGCTGACCACCACCACCGAAGTGGACAACTGGCCGGGCGATCCCCACGGCCTCACCGGCCCGGCGCTGATGCAGCGCATGCAGGAACACGCCGAGCGCTTCGAGACCGAGATCGTCTTCGACCATATCAACGCGGTGGACCTGGTCGGGCCGCGCTTCACCCTGGTCGGCGACAGCGCCATCTATAGCTGCGACGCGCTGATCATCGCCACCGGCGCCAGCGCCCGTTACCTGGGGCTGCCCAGCGAGGCGGCGTTGATGGGCAAGGGCGTGTCGGCCTGCGCCACCTGCGACGGCTTCTTCTACCGCGGTCGCCCGGTGGCGGTGGTCGGCGGCGGCAATACCGCGGTGGAGGAGGCGCTGTACCTGGCCAATATCGCCAGCAAGGTGACCCTGATCCACCGCCGCGAGACCTTCCGCGCCGAGAAGATCCTGCAGGACAAGCTGCGCGCGCGGATCGCCGAGGGCAAGATCGAGCTGCGCCTGAATGCCGAGGTGGACGAGGTGCTGGGCGATGCCGGCGGCGTCACCGGCGTGCGCCTCAAGCACCAGGACGGCGCCAGCAGCGAGCTGGCCGTGGACGGGCTGTTCGTCGCCATCGGCCACACCCCCAACACCAGCCTGTTCGAGGGCCAGCTGGCGCTCAAGGACGGTTACCTGGTGGTCAACGGTGGGCGCGAGGGCAACGCCACCGCCACCAGCATCCCCGGCGTGTTCGCCGCCGGCGACGTGGCCGACTCGGTCTATCGCCAGGCGATCACCTCGGCCGGTGCCGGCTGCATGGCGGCGCTGGATGTCGAGCGTTATCTCGACGGGCATTGAGCTCCGGTTGTGGACAAAGCCCCGGCATCGCGAGATGGCGGGGCTTTTTCGTGGTAGCCCCCCACCCACTATGACTCAATCCGGCCAGTGCCAGGCCGGTTCGTCCAGCAGTCCCTGACCGCGGAGGCAGGTCTGGCCCAGCGCTTTGTCCAGCTCCAGGGCGTTGCACGCCGGGCTTTGCTTGAGCGTGGCGATCAGGCGGCTGGCGTGGGACACCACCCACACCTGGGTGTGCTGCGAGGCGGCGATGATCAGGCGGCCCAGCGCGGGCAGCAGATCCGGGTGCAGGCTGGTTTCCGGTTCGTTGAGCACCATCAGCGACGGCGGCCGCGGGGTGAGCAGGGCGGCCACCAGCAGCAGGTAGCGCAGGGTGCCATCGGACAGCTCGGCAGCGCTCAAGGGGCGCAGCAGGCCTTCCTGGCGCAGCTCGACGGCGAAACGGCCGCCCGGCTGGAAGTCGATGTGCAGGCGGCTGCCGGGAAAGGCGTCGTCGATGGCGGCATCCAGCGCGGCGCGGTCGCCGATCTCGCGGATGGTCTGCAGCGCCGCGGCCAGGTCGCGGCCGTCGTGATGCAGCACCGGTGTGCGCGTGCCCAATTGCGGCTGGCGCGCCGGCGCGTCGGCATCGCTGCGAAAGTGATCGTAGAAGCGCCAGCGGCGAATGGTTTCGCGTAGCTGGAAGACTTCCGGGCAATTCGGGTCGTTGCCGATCTGGTCGAACAGGCTGTCGTAGCTCGGCACGTGCTGGGCCAGCACCTGCCAGCTGCGGCCTTCGCGCAGGCGCACCATGGGCCCGGCGCGATCCACCAGCAGCGAGGCGGGGCGGTAGCTGGCGCCGGCCCAGATGCACTCGCGCTTGATCTCCGGGTCGAGGGCGAAGGCCGAGCGGCTCGGCTCGGGCAGGCCGAGGGCAATCGCATAGCCGAAATCCTCGCCGGCAAAGCCCAGGCGCAGACGCATTGCGTGCTGCCGTGGGCCGCCTTGCACCGGCACCTCGCCGCTGCGCATGCGCCGGGAAATCTGCTCCGGCCCGGCCCAGAAACTCGACTCCAGCCCGCCCTCTCGGGCCAGCGCATTGACCACCCCGCCCTGGGCGGTTTCCGCCAGCAGGCGCAGGGCGCGGTAGAGATTGGACTTGCCGCTGCCGTTGGCGCCGGTGATCAGGTTGAGTTGGCCCAGCGGCAGCACCAGGCTGTTGATCGAGCGGTAGTTGGCGACGGCGAGGGTATGCAGCATGGGTGTCGTCCTGACCAGGAATCAGCGGCCGTGGCGCGGCGAGAAGGCCAGCCAGGCCAGCAGCGGGTAGCACAGGTAGTGCAGGCTGAACAGGAACAGGCCCATGGGGCTGGGGGTGTCCTGCAGGGCCATCATCGCCAGCAGGCCCAGGTAGAGCAGCGCCAGCAGGCCGCCGTAGAGCGCGGTGAAGCGCCAGCGTTCGGCGTTGCTCGGCGCGCGCCCTTCGCGCCAGTGGAACAGCAGCGCCAGGCCGGCGGCGATGGCGGCGGCGATCAGCAGGGTGGTCAGCACCCCGCCGAGGCGCACGAAGGTGCGCAGCAGCAGGTTCAGCAGCACCGCCGCGAGCACCCCGCTGAGGGCGTAGTAGCGCAGTTGCACGGCGCCGCTCACAGGCTGCGGGCCAGGCCGAAGCGCTTGCTCAGCACCCGGTCCAGCAGGGCGCCAGGCAGCAGCGCGGCGAGCAGCGGCAGGGCGCGGCTGCCGTTGCCCAGGCGCAGCAGGCGCGGGCGTTTGTCGCGCTGCACGGCAGCGAGCAGTTGCGCGGCGAACGCCTCGGCCGGGGTGGGGTTGTCCTGCGAGGCGCCGGCGCGGGCGCGGATGCCGTCGCGCAGCGGCCACCAGGGCGAGTCCTGGCGGATCAGTGCTTCGGCCTGCTGGCTGGCGTTGGCGCCGAAGCTGGAGGCGATGGCGCCGGGCTGCACCTCCATCACCTCGATGGCGAAGGGCGCCAGCTCCAGGCGCAAGGCGTCGGTCAGCGCGTGCACCGCCGCCTTGGAGGCGCAGTAGGCGCCGGCGAAGGGGGTGACCAGCACGCCGGAGACGCTGCCGATATTCACCACCAGGCCGCGGCTGCGACGCAGCAGCGGGAACATGGCGCGGGTCACGCCGACCACGGCGAACACGTTGGTCTCGAACTGCTGGCGCATGGCCTCCACACCGCCGTCGAGCAGCGGGCCCATGGCGCCGTAGCCGGCGTTGTTGATCAGCACCTCGAGGCCGCCGATCTCCTCGTTCAGGCGGCTGGCCAGGCGTTCGAGGGCCGCGCCGTCGTTGACGTCCAGCTGCACCGCCTGGAAACCGGCCTGCCGCAGCGCCGCCAGGTCGCCGTCCTTGCGCGCGGTGGCCCAGACGCGGTAACCGGCGGCCTGGAAGGCGTCGGCCAGGGCGCGGCCGATGCCGCTGGAGCAACCGGTGATCAGGACATTGGCTTGGGACATGCGGCGGTCTTCCTTGTGACGGGTTATCGGTATGCGCGGTGCAACCCGGGGCTCAACGGACGAACTGGCCCTGCAGGCGCTCGGCGCGAAACTCCAGGGTAGCCGGGCTGTAGCCGCTGCGCAGGTCGGGCAGCGGCAGGCAGTCGTTCCAGCTGGCGCCAGGCAGCAGTTCGCCGGGGCCGCTGTAGCGCGGCGATTCGTACAGGCGCTGAGCCAGGTTGGTGGCGTTGCCGGGGCGGTAGGCGGCGACTTCCCAGCGCAGTTCCAGCAGGGCGGCGTCGCTGCCGTTCTTCAGCGTGACGAACAACGGCCGGTCGGCCGGGCACTGCTGCGGATCGTAGCGCAGGCGCAGTTCCAGGTGGGCGAGGTAGCGGGCATCGCGGTTTTCCTGCCAGAGCACCCAGCTGGCGACCAGGGCCAGGCCGGCCAGCGCCGCCATGGAGATCGGCAGGGCCTTGAGCGGGTAGCGGATCAGCAGGATCAGCCAGGAGACGACGAGCAGGACACCGATCAGCATGGGGGGCAGCCTTGGAAAAGTCTGCCCTCATCCTACACAAGGCGGTTTGTCAGGGTAACCGCACGGGCTGTCTCAAGCTGTGACAGGGGCGTAGCCCGGATGCAATCCGGGGGGCTCGGCGGCGGGGCCCCGGATTGCGTCCGGACTACGGCGGCTCAATGTGCGCTGATGACCGCGGCATCGCTGCGGCCGTAGACGTCCTCCAGGCGCTCGATATCGTCCTCGCCCAGGTAGGTGCCGGACTGCACCTCGATGATCTCCAGCGGGATCTTGCCCGGGTTGGAGAGGCGGTGCACCGAGGTCATCGGGATGTAGGTGGACTGGTTCTCGGTGAGCAGGAACTCGCGGTCGTCGCAGGTCACCTTGGCCGTGCCGGACACCACGATCCAGTGCTCGGCGCGGTGGTGGTGCATCTGCAGCGACAGCTGCGCCCCCGGCTTGACGGTGATGTGCTTGACCTGAAAGCGCCCGCCCATGTCCACCGAGTCGTACGAGCCCCAGGGGCGGTACACGGCGCAGTGGTTCTGGGTCTCGCTGCGGCCCTGGGCGTCGAGCCTGCCCACCAGCTTCTTGACGTCCTGCACGCGGTCCCTGTGCGCCACCATCATGGCGTCCTTGGTTTCCACCACGACGATGTCGTCCAGGCCGAGCACCGAGACCAGCTTGCCGTTGCCGTGCACCAGGCAGTTGCGGCTGTCCTCGAGCAGCACGTCGCCCTTGGTGACGTTGCCGGCAGCGTCCTTGTCGTGCACTTCCCAGATCGACGACCAGCTGCCGACGTCGTTCCAGCCGGCGGCCAGCGGCACCACGCAGGCGCGGGTGGTCTTCTCCATCACCGCGTAGTCGATGGAGTTGTCCGGGCAGCAGGCGAAGGTGGCCGGGTCGATGCTGATTTCCGCGTCCTTGCGCTGGCTGCGCTCCAGGGCCAGCAGGCAGGTGTCGTAGATGTCCACGTCGTGCCGCTTGAGCTCCTCGAGGAAGCGGCTGGCGCGGAACAGGAACATGCCGCTGTTCCAGTAGTAGTCGCCGCTGGCCACGTACTCGGCGGCGCGCTCGGCGTCGGGCTTCTCGACGAAGCGGGCGACCCGCGCCACGCCGTCCGGCAGCTGCGCATCGACGCCGCCGCGGATATAGCCGTAGCCGGTCTCGGGGCGGTCGGCCGGTACGCCGAACAGCACCATCTCGCCCTTCTCGGCGGCCACGGTGGCCAGCGCCAGGGCCTGGCTGAAGGCCTGCTGGTCGTCCAGAACGTGGTCGGCCGGCAGCACCAGCATCAGCTCGTCACGGCCCTCGGCGATCAGCTGCAGGGCGGCCATGGCCACCGCCGGCGCGGTGTTGCGGCCGAAGGGTTCGAGCAGCAGCAGCTGCGCCTGCTGGCCGATCTGCTGCAGCTGTTCCTGGACGATGAAGCGGTGCTCCAGGTTGGCCACCAGCACCGGCGGCTGCATGCCCTCGACGGAGAGGCGCTGCAGGGTCTGCTGGAACAGCGTGTGCTCGCCGGTGAGGGCGAGGAACTGCTTGGGATACTGCTTGCGCGAGAGCGGCCAGAGTCGCGAGCCGCTGCCACCGGAAAGGATGATCGGGGTCATGGTGTGTCTCCTGAGATGAGGGTCATGAGGTGCTCCAGCGTCATGTGGTGCGGCGTGTGCCCGCCGTTTTCCTTGTTCTCGAAAAAACTCGTTGCCTTAAGGAAGTTCTGAAAAAGCCATTTATCGTCACTCCCGCGAAGGCGGGAGCCCAGGGACTACGCAGGCTCTGGATTCCCGCCTGCGCGGGAATGACGGCTATTTCAGAGTTTCCTTAACCGTCGATGGGGCGCTTGACCCACACCGGTGCCAACTTGCCCTGGGCGCCGGTGACGAACAGGCTGACCACCTCGCCGCGCTCCAGGGTCACGGGTTTGAGGTCGGCCACCTTGCGCTCGCCCTCGAACAGCGCCAGGCCGACCTTGACCGGGTTGATCTCGCGCTCGCCGCGGCCGTCGGGCTGCACATCGGCGACCACCGCGGTCTTGCCGTCGGCGGTCTTCAGGCTGAGCGGGCTGTCGCTGAGGTTCTGCACGCGCAGCAGCGCCTTCTGCTTGTTGCTGAACGCCGGTTCCTCGACCAGGCGCGGCGCGCTGCCGGTCTGGCTGACCAGGGTGTAGTAGTGGGCGGCCTGCAGCTGCACCGGCAACCGGGCGTTGCCGACCTGGGCCTGGTAGCTGCCGGCCGGCAGGTACTCGAAGTCGCTGGAGCCCAGCGGTGCGACCCGCTTGAGCTGCACCTCGCCGACGTTGACGTCGAGCTCGGCGTTGCCGGCGTTGTAGGCGCGAACGAAGGCCGAGCCCTTGGGTGCCTTGGGCCCGTAGAGGGCGCCGTCGTCGGCCTGGGCCTGGAACATGCCGAGGCCCAGGGCCAGGGCGCAGGCGCCCAGGGTGAAGCGGCGCAGGGTGGTTTGAGTGTTCATCGGATAGTCCTCCTTGGGGGATGAATCAGTGGCTGGCGGCAGCCAGCCCCTGGCGCTCGCCGCCGTCTTTCAGGGCGGCGAGCCATTGCGGGTCGAAGTCGGTGAGATCGCTGGTCATCGGCAGGTAGCGCTCGGGGAACTCCCAGATCACCAGCTGCGGTGGGGCGTTGTTCAGCTCCTCGCTCTGCAGGTACTTGAGCATCGGCACCAGCGGGCCGCCGCCTTCCTCGGCGTGGTTGGCCAGGTCGCGCTGCAGGTGCTGGCGCAGCGCGCCGGCGAAGTTCCAGGCCGGGTTGGCGCTGTAGCTGGTGCCGACCAGCGCCACCGGCAGGTCGGTCTCGGCGAACAGCGCATCGCCGTCGCCGCCGGCGGCATGGGTCTGGCGCAGTTGCAGGCGGTCGGCGCTCGGCAGCAGGCTCTCGAACAGCGGGCCGAGCGGCAGGAAGCGGGTCAGGTCGCCCTGGTGCGCGCGGGTTTCCAGGGTCTCGGTGACGAACTCCTGCGGCTCGCCGCGCAGCTGCAGGGCGCTGCGCACCACCTCGCTCAGGGCGCGCGCGGCGACCTCGGCGCCTTCCGGCGTCCAGTGGGTGTCGGTGCGCAGGAACATCGGCGCCTCACTCTTGGCCGCCTGCAGCGGGCCGAGCAGATCCGGCGCGGCGATCCCGGCATTGCGCACCGCGCGATGAAAGCGCGGGTAGAGGCTGCGCTGCAGGGCGCTGGGCTGATGGGCGCCGGTGTGCTCCGGGTAGAGGCGGGTCTTGGCCGGGACTATGGCCAGCAGCAGCTGGATATCGCGTTCTTGCAGCTGGCGCTGCACGCCACGGATCAGCGCCAGGTTGTCGCGCAGCTGGCGTTGAGCATCGACCACCGGGTCGAATTCCTCGTCCGAATACAGCCAGCCGTCCTGGCCGATCACCAGGCCGGCGCGGCCTTCGCCGAATGCCAGGTATTCCAGGGCCGCCCACAGGTTGATGCCGACCTGCTTGAGCGGAAAGTGCTCGTCGTAGTGCCGCTCGAGGCTCTTGGCCAGGCTGCCGTCAAGCACGCGCGGTTCGGCGGGCGGCCGGTAGTCCGCCAGGCCGCCGAGGGCGAGCAGGCTGGTGGGTACCAGCAGCAGGCTGAACAGCGCGACGTAGAGGGTAGTGACGGGGCGATTCATGGATGACCTCCGCTCAGAACTGGAAGTAGAGGAAGGGGGAGTAGCTCTGCGCGGAGAGCTTGAGCAGCGAGGCGCAGAACAGCAGCAGCAGGGCACCGCGTAGCGCCAGCAGGCGCAGGTCGACGGCCTGCAGGGCGACACCGGCGCTGGCCAGGGTCAGGCCCGGCTCCTGGCTGCGGCTGGCGAGGAACTGACGGGCGCCGTTGACGGCGATCACCACCCAGGCCAGCGCCAGGGTGACCATCTGCAGCCCGCTGATCTGCGCCAGGGTCAGCTCGCTCGGGCGCCAGTCGCCGAAGGGCAGCAGCGCGGCGTACATGCGCCCGGCCACCTCCAGGTTCTCGGCGCGGAAGATCACCCAGCCGAGCATCACCAGCAGCAGGGTGAAGGCCCATTTCAGCGGGTTGAACACAATCGGTGCGGCTTTCACGCCGAGCGCCCGTTCGATGGCCAGCCAGGTGCCGTGCCAGGCGCCCCAGATCAGGAAGGTCCAGTTGGCGCCGTGCCAGAAACCGCCCAGCAGCATGGTCAGGAACAGGTTGCGGTAGGTGTTGAAGGTGCCGTGGCGGTTGCCGCCCAGGGGCACGTAGAGGTAGTCGCGCAGCCAGGTCGACAGGCTGATGTGCCAGCGCCGCCAGAACTCGGTGATCGACTGGCTGATATAGGGCTGGTTGAAGTTCTCCATGAAACGAAAGCCCATCATCAGGCCCAGGCCGATGGCCATGTCGCTGTAGCCGGAGAAGTCGAAGTAGAGCTGTGCGGTGTAGGCGATCATGCCCAGCCAGGCGTCGCCGGTACTGGGGTTTTCCAGGGCGAAGCAGTGATCCACCAGCGGCGCCAGGCTGTCGGCGATGAACACCTTCTTGACGAAGCCCTGCATGAAGCGCGTGGCGCCTTCGCTGAACTTGTCCAGGCTGTGGCTGCGCTCGGTGAACTGGTCGGCCAGGTCCTTGTAGCGCAGCACGGGGCCTGCGATCAGCTGCGGGAACAGGGCGATGAAGGCGGCGAAGTTGATCAGGTTGCGCGTCGGTTCGGTGTCGCGGCGGTACACGTCGATCAGGTAGCTGATCGACTGGAAGATGTAGAAGGAGATGCCGATCGGCAGGATCACCGAGGTGAGAACGAAGGGCTCGAGACCGAAGGATTCGAGCAGGGCGTTGATATTGGCCACGCCGAAGTTGGCGTACTTGAAGTAGCCCAGCGTGGCCAGGTTGCCGACCACCCCGGCCACCACCCAGCGGCGTGCCGTTTCGGTGCCGGCATGGGCCTGGATGCGCAGGGCGAAGACGTAGTTCCACAGCGTCACCGCGGCGAACAGCAGGAGGAAGTCCACTCGCCACCAGGCATAGAAGGTGTAGCTGCCGACCAGGATCAGCAGATTGCGCCCGCGATTCGGGCACAGGTAGTACAGGCCGAGGAAGATCGGCAGGAACAGGAACAAAAAGACGTTGGATGAAAAGACCATCCGGGCTTCTCCGAAAATAGCCGGGGCAGCGCCCCCCTTTCCCCCCGCGAGCGGAGGGTTTGTTTTGCTGCGTCCCGTAGGCGCGAACTTATCCGCGAAATTCGCGGCTCAAGCCGCGCCTACGGGCTTTCAAATACCTGGCTTACCTCGCCGCCGAGGCGGAAGCTGTTGAACGGCCCCATCGTCCGGTTCAGTTCGCGGGTCTGTTCGCTGCAGGCGTAGAGGCTGCAGTAAGGCGCCAGCCAGGCGTACTTGTAGTCCTTGCGCAGCTCGCTCATGTCCTGCTTGGCGCCGCTGCGTTGGGCGAACGCCGCCGGGTCGCGCGCGCCTTGCAGCACGCGCTCGGCCAGGCGCTGCAGGGCGCCCTGGTTCTCGCCGCGCAGGTCGACGCCGTTGGCCTCGGCGAAGGCCGCGATCATCGCCAGCGGCGGCAGAGCGTAGTTGTGATAGGCCAGGGCGCGCTGGCTGCGGCGCATCTCATTGGCCAGGTAACCCTGGTCGTCGACCTGACCCGCGGCGACGCGGAACTGGCCCACCGACCAGTCGAACAGGTCGCGGCGGTCAGCGATGACGGCCACCGCCATCACCGACCAGGCGGCCCAGTAGCTGTGGTTGTTGATCTTCTTCAGCGGCAGGTCGCTCCACTCGCGCACCGTGTGCTCGGCCAGACGCACGAACCAGGCTTCGATGCGCGCGCTCTGCTGCGGGTAGGCGGCCAGCGGTTGCGACGCGGAGAACTTCAGGCGCAGCCAGGCGCCGGCCAGGCTGCCGAGCGCCCATTTGCGCATCGACTTGCCGGTGTGGTTGAACTGCTCGGACGCCAGCGCATCGGCGCTGGCCCACTGGTCGAGCCAGTCGATGGCGCAGTCCAGGCGTCCCTGCTGACCGGTGCGCATATAGCCGGTGATCATCCGCCCGGCTTCCTTTTCCAGGCGGGTGATGGGCGCGGTCTGCGCGCGGAAGTTCTGCTCCGCCTGGCGGTTGAGCGTGGCGCGGGCGCTGCCTGAACCCTCGTATTTGCTGGTGAACTGCAGCGCACCGGTGTAGGGCGCAGGCGTCACCGGGCAGCTGGGCGCCTGGCCGCCTTGCTGCCGTACCGGCGCCAGGTAGCCGGGCGGCGGCTGCAGCGCGGCGAAGGCCGGAGCGCCGAACAGCAGGCTGGCGAGCAGGGCGGGGGCGAATCGCTTCATGGGCAACCTCAACTCCTGGGCTCGTGGCGGGCCACCTGCTGGCCGGCACCGCTCGGGCGCTGGCACAGGCTGGCCTCGACCTTGAGGTCGTCGGCGCTGTCTTCGGGTTTCTGGATTTCCAGGGCGAAGAAGTTCTGTTCGCCCCAGCCCGGCTCGTCGCGCAGCTCGAAGGCGAAACGGCCGTCGGTGTCGGCGGTGTCGGGTTTCTCCAGCTTGAGTTGCTCGCGGCGGCCGTTGAGGTACCAGACGGTGGCGTCGACGCGCTTGACCGAGGGATCGCTGAAGCGCAGGTCGAGCTGATGGCGCGTGCCGGCCAGGGTCAGCAGGCGATTCTCGCCGTTGACCAGCACCTCGTTGCTGCCCGGGCGCAGGCGCGTCTCGGCGCTGAGCAGGGCGCTCTGGTCGCTGCAGCCGTTGTTCAGGGTGGCCATCAGCTGGCGGTGGATCTTGTCCGAGGCCAGGTCGTAGAGCGGCGAGAATTCCCAGATCAGGATCTTCGGCGGATCCTTCTGGAACGCCTCGCTGCCCAGGTACTCGAGCATCGCCCCTTCCAGGCCGCCGCCGGCGAAGGCGGCGTTGAGCACCTCGGCGCCCAGGTGCTGTTCGAGGAAGCCGCCGAAGTTGTAGTTCTTGCCGCTGTGGCTGGTGCCGACCAGGGCGATCTTCGGGCTGCTCGCCTCGCCGAACAGTGCGTCGCCATCGCTGGCGTCCTTCGGCTCGGTGACGAACTGGTCGACGTACTGCACCGCGTAGCCGGTGCCGCACAGCTGGCTGGCGACGTTCTGCATGGTGCCGGTCTTGCCCATCAGGCCGACGCGCTGGGTGACGAACTCCTTGCGCGGAATATCTTCGAAGCCGGGGATGCGTTTGACCGTCTCGGCCACCAGGCGCGCAGTGCGCTCGGCGCCGTAGGGCGTCCAGTGCTGGTCACGGCGGAAATAGAACGCCTGGTCGCTGTCCTCGTCGGTCAGTGGGGTCAGATCTGGCACCCAGATACCCAGCTGCTCGAAGCGCGTCAGCGCCTGGCGGTAGTTGGCCAGCGCCTTGTCGTAGTCGAAGCGCTGGTAGTCGGCGGGCTTGAGCTTGCTGCGATTGACCAGGCCGCGGGTCGGTTGATAGACCACCACCAATTCCACGCCGCGCTGCTTGAGGCCGTCGCGCAGTTCCTTGAGGCGCTGGTAGCCGGCTTCGCTGGTGCCGAACTCGGTGCGCAGGTCTTCCACGCTGCGAAACAGCCAGCCTTCCTCGGCGTCCATCAGGGTGATGAAGTTCTTCATGTAGTTGCTGGTGTAGCGGCTGGCGTCGTGCGCGGCGGGGCACAGCGAGCAGCAGTCTTCGACCTGGTATTGCGGCGCCTGGCGCTCCTGCGCCTGCAGGGCACCGGAGGCGGCGGCGCAGGCCACGGCCAGGGCGAGGGATTTGAGCGGAGAAACGATCATGGTGGGCCTCGTCAATTGGTCATCTGCTCGGGATCGATCGGGTCGATCAGCACGGGCTGGCGCTGGCGCACCAGCAGGTCGAGGATCTGTTCCTGTTTTTCGCCGAGGATGCCGGCGAGCTGGATGCCGTTGCTCTTGCGCGGGGCGATCAGCTTGACCCGGTACAGCTCCACCGACAGCGGCGAGTCGATGTTGATCGGGCTGGAGCCGTTGCCGGCCAGGGTGCCGCCGACGATGATCATCGACACCTTGGTGTCGAAGGGGTCGAGCTTGAGGTCGCGGTCGGTATCGGACAGGTCCTTGATGTGGCCGTACACGCCGGTCAGCTCGTTGAGCGCGGCGAGGTTGTCGTACAGGCGAATGTTCTCGCTGTTGCGGATGCGGATGCCGTGGCGCTGGTTGCGCAGCACCTGGTTGCCCCACAGCAGGTTGTCGCCGCTCTCGTAGATGGTGATGCCGTCGGCATGGTTGCCGTGCACGCGGTTGTAGGCGATCAGGTTGCCGACGCTGTTACGGTCGATGACCACCCCGGAGAGCTTGTTGTCATGGCTCTCGTTGTTGATGATCCAGCTGTCGTTGACCTCGCGCGAAATGATGATGCCGTGCTTCTTCTTGGTCCCGAACACCTTGTTCTCGGCGATGATCAGGCCGTGCGAACGGTCGTGCGGGTCGATGCCGTAGACGATGTTGTCGCGGTAGGTGTTGCCCTTGATCACCACGTTCTGCGCTTCGTAGCAGTAGAAGCCGTACCAGTGGTCGACGAACTCCGAATCGATCAGCCAGCCGGTCGGCTCCTCGCGCTTGAGGCGGGCATGCATGTTCGGCGTGTACTGGGTGATCGACACCCCGTAGGACTTGGAATTCGAATAGCCCAGGCTGGTCAGCACGCTGCCGGCGATGTACAGCTCGCTGCCGCCCCAGGACACCAGGAAGGGGCGGAACTCCTTGCCGTCGTCGCGCAGGGTGGCCGGGCCCTTGTCGGCCTCGCGCCAGGCGGTGACGCGGGTGTCGGTGAGGAACATCAGGCCGTCGTTGACCAGGAAGGCGCCGCGTTCCTGCGACAGGCGCAGCTCGCGGGTCTCCTTGCCGACGTGCAGGGTCGCGCCCTGGGCGACCACGATAGGCAGGCGGGCAATGTAGACGCCCGGCTGCTGTTCTTCGAACTGGCTGGCGGGCAGGGCCTTGGCCAGGTCCTGCGCGGTGACCAGGCCACCTTCGATGAAGATCGCCTGGGGCATGCCCTGCTGGCGCTTGACCCATTCGCGCAGGCGCTCGTTGCCGCCGGTGAAGTCCTTCAGCGCGTCCTGGCGCAGCATGCGCCGCACCGCCACGCGGCCCTTGTCCTGGCGCGGAATCTTGGCCAGCACGGCGTCCATGGTGTAGCCGGACAGATCCGGCAGCGTCGGCGCTTCTAGGTGCAGCGGCTCGGCCGGCGCACTGCGCACCCGGTAGTCGAACTGGTGCTCGCTCTCGGCGCCGAGCGCCGGCGGCGCGGCCAGCTGCACGGCGCCGAGCAGCGCGCCTGCGCCGAGCAGGCAGAAGGCGAGGCGCTTGTTGATCCTGCGTGGCATGGGATCTCTCCTTAGAAGCGCCAGATGAAGTCGACGAAGGCGCGGTGCATCACCGAGTCGGTGCCGCGGCCATAGGCGTCGCCGGGCAGGAACACGCCGCCGCGCAGACGCACCAGGGCCGAACGCTCGTCGAGTCGTTCCGCCACCGAGGCCGGCAGCAGGCCCTGCTTGAAGTAGCGGGTCAGCACCAGGTCGACCTCCTGGCCGACGTCCTTCTCGCCCGCCACCAGCGACGCGTCGACGCCGCTGTCGCCGATGTCCTGGTCGCCGTCGACGCGCCACAGGCGGTGGTAGACCAGGCTGGCGTCGTAGTCCTGGCCCAGTTGCCAGGAGCTGAAGGCGCTGGCCACCTGCAGGTTGGAGAGCTCGCCGCGGAAGGCCTCGCCGAAGCGGTGCAGGCGCGATTCGACGCCGGTGAAATTGGCGCGGTTGCTGTGCAGGCCGGTCTGCATGAACTGGCGCGACTCGTCCTCATCGCCGCCGCCACTGCCGCGGGCATAGGCCGCACCGATCTTCCAGTGCTCGTCGAGGCTGTAGCGCAGGCCGAGGTCCACCGCCCAGGCGTCGACGTCCTGGCTACGCGAGCCGCTGGCCAGGCGTTCATCGCCGACGATCTGTTGCTGCAGCTGGTCGGTGTCGCCCTTGAGCCAGGTCATCTGCGCCCAGTAGTTGAGGCGGTTGCGTGAGTTGCGCTCGAAGAAGCCGCCGTCGGCGTGCAGGCCGAACCAGGTGAGGTCGCCGGTATGGCGCTTGCTCAGCTCGTCGATGCGCTCGCCGACGCTGGGCAGGCTGCCGTCGTCGCGGCTGTGGTGCAGCTTGGCGCCGATGCGGTGGCCCGGGGTCCACTGGTAGGCGAGGCCGGCGAAGTAGTGGCGGCGGTCTTCGTCTTCCGGGGCCAGCTCGTCGAGGTCGGTGCGGTACTCGGAGAAGCGTTCGGCGACGCCGATATCGGCCTGCAGCAGGGTGCTGTCGAAGCGCCAGTGCAGGGCCTCGATATTGGTGTCCCACCAGGTGCCTTCGTCGCTGCGCAGGCGCTGGCGGCCGAAGCGCAGGCGCTCGCCGGGGTAGGCGGTGAGGCCGCTGTAGTCGACCCAGAACTCGCGCAGGGCCAGGTAGCTGTCGTCCGGTTGGCGCGCGTCGCTGCGGCTGCTGGCGGCGGTTTCGCCGTCGTCGCCGGCGCGCTGCAGCGGGTCGGTCTCGATGGTGTCGGTGGCGGTCACCGCCTGGCCCATGGCGAAGGCGCTCCAGTCGCCGCGCTGGGCATAGGCCCAGGGGCGCAGATCGAGACCGATGCCGTTGACGTCGCCGCCGTCGCGGGTGCCGAGGTCGCGGTCGTCTTCCGATTGCGCGGTGATCTTGATGTCCAGGCCGAAGTCGGTCTGGTTGTCGGTCGCCCAGGCGGTGCCGGCGGCGAGCAGGCTGGCACCGAGGCCGAGCTGGCTGACGATTCGATTGAACTGCATACGGGTGTCCTTGTTCATGGCTGGCTCGCCTGCAGGCTGTTCTGTTCGCGCCAGGCGTTGCCACGCGCCTCGCGCTCCTCTTGCAGCAGGCGCTGGGCCTCGGCCAGTTGCGCCGGGGTCAGGCGCTGGGCGATGGCATGGGCCAGCTCGTGGGTCTGCGGCGTGTTGCGCGGCAGGGCGAGCTGGCTGAAGACATAGGCATTGACCGGGTTGGGCTTGACGCCGCGGCCCTGGCTGAACATCTGCGCCAGGGCGAAGTCGGCGCTGAGCTGGCCGGCGCGGGCGGCGCTGAGCAAATGATCGAGCGCCTGTTGCGGGTAGACCTCGCCGAGGTAGCCGCGCAGGTAGAGCTGCCCCAGGTAGTAGTTGGCGCTGGGCTCGCTGGGCGCGGCCTTGCGCAGGTGCTCCTCGGCTTTCTTCGGCTCCTGCGGCAGCAGCTTGCCTTCGTAGTACAGGCGCCCGAGCAGCAGCTCGGCGCGCGGCAGGGCGGCGTCGCGGCCCTTGTCCAGGTAGCCGAGCAGGGTCTCGCTGTCGCCCTGCTGCGGGTAGTCGTAGAGCAGCCGCGCCAGGCTGACCCAGGCGGCCGGATGCTGCGGCGCGATGGCTTCGAGCAGCTCCTGCGCTCGCCCGGGCTGCGGCTGGCCGACTTCGGCATCGGCCAGCACCTGGGCCACGGCGTCGACCCGGTTGGGCGACACGCGGCCGGCGCGGTAGCCGACCATCAGCTGTTTGAGCAGGGCGTCGAGTTCTTCTTCGCGCCCCTGCTTCTGGTACACCGTGGCCAGCTCGACGTAGCAGACGTCGTTCGCCGCCAGGCCGGCCTGGCAGATGCGTTCGATTTCGCCCAGGTGCTGGTCGTAGCTGCCGTCGCTGCGGTAGACGAGGATTTGCGCCAGTTCGGCCTGCGGCAGTCCCTGCTGGCGCCAGTCATGGATGCGTTGCGATAGGTTCATGGCGGGGAAGTCCTGTGGGTAGAACAGGTAGAGCTCGGTCAGCGGCAGCAGCACGCCGGGCTCGCTGGCGCGGCTGGCGGTCTCCAGCAGTTCGGCCGCTTCCTGGCGCTCGGCGGAGCTGCTGCCGGGCTTGCGCGCCAGCAGCTTGCCGAGCCGCGCCTTGGCCCGCGGCGAACCGTCGAGGGCCTGGCGATAGACGCGCTCGGCCTCGGCCAGGTCCTGCGGCTGGCCGTTGGCGACATACAGGTCGGCCAGGCCGATCTGCGCTTCGTCGTAACCCAGCTCGGCGAGCTGGCGGAAATGCCGCTCGGCGGTCTGCTGGTCGCCGCGCTGCAGCGCCTCGCGGGCCAGGCGTTGATCGGGCAGGCCGGCGCAACCGGCGAGGGCGGCGAGGGCGGCGCTCACGGCCAGGCCGAGCAGGGCGGGGCGGAGAAGAGGCAGAGACATGGCGTTAACGTCCGGCGGCGATGGCCCGGTCGACCAGCCAGCTCAGCGACGGGCCGCGGTCGATGACCACGTCCACCGGCTGGCCGGCCAGGCTGGCGGGCAGGGTCTGTTCGGGCTTGATCTGCACGCGGATGTCGGCGGACAGGCCGCCGTCGTGCAGGCTGCTGCTGACGATCTCGCCGCGGCGCGGCTGGTCTTCGCCGGCCACCTTGAAGCTCACCGGGGTGCCCGGGCGCGCCTGTTCCAGGTGGCGGTAGGGGAAGCTGGCGCTGACGGTGGCGATGCCGTCCTGCGGCACCAGTTCGAAGATAACGTCGCCCTTGCTGGCGAACTGGCCGTCGGCCACCAGCTGGCGGGCGATCTTGCAGTTGCACGGGCTGGTCAGGGTGCCCTGCATCTCGCGGCTGAACAGTGCCTCGATCTGGCTCGGCTCGAGCTGCTCCTCGCCCAGATGGCCCTTGAGCATCTCCAGCATGCTGGTGGTGAAGGTGGCGATCGGTGCGCCTTTCTCGACGATGCCGTCGGGCTGCACCAGGCTCTGCACGCTGCCTTCGCGCGGCATGGTCACCTGCAGCGCCGGCAGGCTGATCTGCGCCGACTGCGCGTGGGTGACGAAGTACAGGCCGTAGATCGACTTGCCGATGTAGCCGAAGGCGGCCAGGCCGACGAGGAAGATCGCGGTGCTGAAGGTCACCGCGCGCAGGCGGCCGAACAGGCCCATGCCGCCGCCGGCACCGTTCTTGCGCGCCTTGGTGAAGTTCTCGCGCTGGAGGATGTGCAGCACCTCGCCAACGTTGACCAGCTCGCCGGCCAGGTGGGCGCTGATCAGGTGGCGCAGGGCGGCGGTTTCGCGGGTGCCGAGGTTGTGGAACTGGCAGCCGACGCGGCCCTGTTCGGGCTGCACCGAGCAGACCTGGAAATCCATGTCCAGGCCCAGCACCAGGCTGTCGAGCTGGAACTGCAGCTGGCCGCGATGGAAGTCGCCGACCTTGTGTGCGGTGCGTTCGCTGGCGAAGCTGAAGCCGCCGGCGGAGACATCCAGCAGGCGCACGTCGATGCGTTCGCGCTGGGCATTGCTGTAGCGCAGGCGTCCGGGCAGCTTGACCCGAGCGTGCTGGCGCTGGGCCTCGGACTCATGGACGACGTTGAGGTTGGCGACTGAGTTCATGGTGGCTAGTTCCTATTCGAGTTCGGTCATACCAGCGCCAACAGCGCGGCGATGAATACACAGGAGGCAGAGAAGGTCATGGCGCGCGACGACCAGCTGTTGAACCAGTTGGCGAAGCTGGACAGGCCGCGGTTGAGCTTGGTGTTCTGGCGCGTCCAGGACTGCTGGTCGAGGCGGAAGAACACGTAGATCTTCACCAGGGCGCCGACGATCTGGTTGTAATAGAGCAGCACCGGGTAGGCCGGGCCGACGCGGTGGCCGGAGAGCATCAGCAGCACTGTCAGAACCAGGCGCGTGCTGCCAATCCACAGCAGGTAGATCAACAGGTACATCAGGCTGTACTTGATGCTGGCGATGATCGCCACGCACAGGCCGAGCAGGCAGGTCCACATCGACACGCGCTGGTCCAGCAGCACCAGACTGGTGAAGGCGCCGAGGCGATTCAGGCCCAGGCGCAGGGCGCGCGAGTTCTGCCGCAGGTTGTTGCCGTACCAGCGGAACATCAGCTTGCGGCTGGCCTTGATGAAGCTCTTCTCCGGCGGATGCTCGACCGTGTTGATCGCCGCATCCGGCACGTAGAAGGTGTCGTAGCCCAGGCGCATCAGGCTGTACCAGCTGGACTTGTCGTCGCCGGTGAGGAACTGGAAGCGGCCCAGACGCCAGTGCTCGAGGTGATCGCTCTCCACGTCGCGGATGAACTCGGGGTCGGTCACCACGCTGGCGCGGAACACCGACATGCGCCCGGTCATGGTCAGCACGCGCTTGGAGAGGGCCATCGAGCACATGTTGAGGTGGCGCTGGGCGAAGCGCAGCTTGTGCCACTCGCTCATCAGGTAGCTGCCGCGCACCTCGCAGAACTCGTTGGTGGTCAGCCCGCCGACGTTGGGGAACAGCTTGAACCAGGGCACGCTCTTGCTCACCACGCCCGGCTCGAGCACGGTGTCGCCGTCGATCACCGCCACCACCGCATCGCGATCCGGCTGCTGCCGGGAGATGGCGCGGAAACCGTGGGCCAGGCCGTCACGCTTGCCGGTGCCGGGAATGCGCACGATGTTCAGCTTGACGTGCGCCGGCGGCTGGGCCTGGGCCCAGAGCGTCTTGATCAGCAGTTCGTCGGACAGCTCGACGATCGAACACACCAGGGTGCTCGGGTAGCCGCAGTCGATCGCCTCGCGGATCACCGAGCGATAGACCATGGCGGTGGTCAGCGCGTCGATGCGAAAGCTGGTCACCAGCAAAAAGACATGAGAGGGGTCGGCATCCTTGCCGAGTCTTTGCACCTTGCGGCGATACCAGGGGTACACCAGGTAGAGGAACAGGCAGCCGCGCACGAAATGCACGGCGCCCATGGAATAACGCCAGATGCCGACGATGCCGATCAGCAGGAGGAAGTCCCGCGATTCGGGGTCGAACACCGTGCGTGGCAGGGCCAGTGCCAGCAGCATCAGCGCGCTGAGGTACAGCAGCCAGCCGCTGGCGTGGTTGAGGCCGTTCTTGAGCTTGTCCATATGCGTCTCTCGGTACCCGCGCGCAGGGCGCGCGGGCACGCTTGGCCTTACCAACAGATGCCTTCGGCCACGCCATTGCTGGCGTGTGGCATGAAGCCGACCAGGTCGATCACCCGCTTGCCGCTGGGTGCCTGCGCGGCCAGCTTGGCGAAACGCTCGTCGCCGTTGCCGAGGACGATGATGTCGGCCTTGGCGATCACCGCGTCGAGGTCGCTGCCCAGCAGCGAGGACACGTGCGGGATCTTCGACTCGATGTAGTCCCGGTTGGCACCGTGGACGCGGGCGTATTCGACGTTGCGGTCGTAGATGCCCAGGTCATAGCCCTTGCCGATCAGCATCTCGGCCAGTTCCACCAGCGGGCTCTCGCGCAGGTCGTCGGTGCCGGCCTTGAAGCTCAGGCCGAGCAGGGCGACCTTGCGCGAGTCGTGGCCGGCGATGATGTCGAAGGCCTTCTGCACCTGGGCGGCGTTGCTGCGCATCAGCGAGCCGATCAGCGGCGCCTCGACGTCCAGGCTGCCGGCGCGGTAGTTCAGCGCGCGCACGTCCTTGGGCAGGCAGGAACCGCCGAAGGCGAAGCCGGGCTTCATGTAGTACTTGGAGAGGTTGAGCTTGTGGTCCTGGCAGATCACGTCCATCACCTCGCGGCCGTCGACGCCGACCGCCTTGGCGATGTTGCCGATCTCGTTGGCGAAGGTGACCTTGGCCGCGTGCCAGACGTTGCAGGTGTACTTGATCATCTCGGCGACTTCGATGTCCTTGCGGATGATCGGCGCGTCCAGCTCGCCGTAGATGCTGGCCAGCAGGTCGCCGGAGGCCTTGTCCAGTTCGCCGATCACGGTCATCGGCGGGAAGTCGTAGTCCTTGATCGCGGTGCTCTCGCGGAGGAACTCGGGGTTGACCGCCAGGCCGAAGTCGACCCCGGCCTTCTTCCCGGAGCAATCCTCGAGGATCGGCAGCACCACGTTCTTCGCGGTACCCGGCAGCACCGTGCTGCGCACCACCACGGTATGACGGCCGGGCTTGTCGCGCAGGGCGTAGCCGATCTCGCGGCACACGCCTTCGATGTAGTTCAGTTCCAGGTCGCCGTTCTTCTTGCTCGGCGTGCCGACGCAGATGAACGACACGTCGCTCTCCAGCACGGCGGCGGCGACGTCGGTGGTGCCGCGCAGGCGACCCTGGCGCAGGCCCTGTTGCAGCAGTTCCTCCAGGCCGGGTTCGACGATGGGCGATTTGCCGTTGTTGATCAGCTCGATCTTGTGCGCGGAGATATCCACGCCAATCACCTCGTGGCCGCGGGCCGACAAACAACCGGCGCACACGGCGCCCACATAACCCAAACCGAAAATACTGATTCGCATGGTATTCACCTCGTCCGTTCGATGCGTTTTCAAATACTGGCCAATTGGCCAAAACTGTTCTGCGAACTTGCTGTTTGTGCGTCAGCAAGTTCCTTCAGGCATAAGTAGGGTAGGGCACCGGAAGTGGCGCCAAATGTGGGCCTTTATATAAAGTGGTGGCCCTTGGGTATTGTCTGTGCGGCCCGAGTGGAGGCCTCTGTTTCGGTACTCTTACGCGGGTGTCTATCTCCCTCTGGTGGCCCGTCTACTTTCTTCCGGGCGAAACCGCCCAGCGAAGGTTGATTCGCATGGTGGCAGTTTAAAAAGGCAAGAAAGTTATGTATTGAAATGTGTTACGGGCTGTATGAGTGCATGACTTTTGCGATAGTTCCTACCGTTCGTCCTGTTCCTGAACGCAAGCTGAACGATTAATTGATCGCAAATTAATGGCAACTTGCAAATTGCACGATGGCACTTTGCAGTTTAATTGGCGTGCAACTAGCGGGTAACTAATGGCGGGCAATGGTTCGCGCTAAAACAGGCCGGCGTCGAAATTGCCAAGGCGTGCGGGTTTTGTTGGCGGGAACCAAGGTTCGTGGGGGCGCCACGGCTTCGATGGCCAGCGCTGCGCCTGGCCTGGACGGCCAGTCGCTGCGGCGGCAGAGGAGGCGGCCGGGCAGGGCGCCGGGCCGCGAGGTGAGGATCAGTCCTGCGGCTGGTCGCGCAGAAACACCAGGTTGTCTTCCTTGGAATGCTCGGCCGAGTAGCGGTAGCCCTGGTAGTCGAAGTCCTTGAGGCCCTCGGGGTTGGTCAGGCGCTCCTTGATCACGTAGCGCGCCATCAGGCCGCGGGCCTTCTTGGCGTAGAAGCTGATGATCTTGTACTGGCCGTTCTTCAGGTCCTTGAACTCGGTGTCGATGATCCGCGCCTTCAGCGCCTTGCGCTTGACCGCGCCGAAGTACTCGGTGGACGCCAGGTTGAGCAGCACCTCGTCGCCCTGGGCGGCCAGCGCCTCGTTCAGCCAGCCACTGATGCGCTCGCCCCAGAAGGCATAGAGATCCTTGCCGCGGCCGTTGACCAGCTTGGTGCCCATCTCCAGGCGATAGGGCTGCATCAGGTCCAGTGGGCGCAGCACGCCATACAGGCCGGAGAGCATGCGCAGGTGGGCCTGGGCGAAGTCGAAATCGTCCTCGGAGAAGTCCTCGGCATGCAGCCCGGTGTAGACGTCGCCCTTGAATGCCAGCAGCGCCTGCTTGGCGTTGGACGGATTGAACGGCCGCTGCCAGCTGCCGAAGCGCGCGGCGTTGAGGCCGGCGAGCTTGTCCGAGAGGTGCATCAGTTCGGCGATCTGCGCCGGGCTGAAGTCGCGCAGCTGCTCGATCAGTTCCTGGGCGTGGTCGAGGTGTTCGGGTTGGGTGAAGCGCGGCGTGGCCGGCCGGGTCTCGTAGTCGAGGGTCTTGGCCGGTGAAATCACCATCAGCATGGACATCTGCTCCTGAAAGTCTGGCGGCGATTCTAGAAGCTGGGGCCGGGCAAGACCACCTATAGGGGCGATTGAGTCAGGACAGCGACCGCAGCGCCCGGCCCGGCTGCAATCCGGAATCTGGTTTACCGGAACGGGCGCCAGGCGCCGGCTTGACCTCGGGGCCGCCCCGGGGTTGTAGTGTGGCGGCGAACCTCGCACAGGGAGTCGTCATGACGAGCTGCAACCATTCGCGCTGGGAGCCTTCCCACGACTATCGCCCGCTGGAGTCCACGGCCGAGCGCCAGGCCTGGCGGGTCACCGCGCTGACCGGCGCGACCATGCTGGTGGAGATCGCCGCCGGCTACGCCTTCAACTCCATGGCCCTGCTCGCCGACGGCTGGCACATGGCCTCGCATATGCTCGCCATCGGCCTCACCGCGCTGGCCTACCTGCTGGCGCGGCGCTATGCCAACGACCGGCGCTTCGCCTTCGGCACCTGGAAGGTGGAGGTGCTGGCCGGCTTCGCCAGCGCCGTGCTGCTGCTGGTGGTGATCGCCCTGCTCGCCGTCGAGTCGTTGTGGCGCCTGTGGCGGCCGCAGCAGATCGCCTTCGACATGGCCCTGGCGGTGGCGGTGCTCGGCCTGCTGGTCAACCTGGTGTCAGCCTGGATGCTGCGCGACCAGCACGAGCATGGCCACGACCATGCTGGGCACGATCACGATCACGATCACGATCACGATCACGCGCCGGCCGGCGGGCGCGATCTCAACCGCCACGCCGCCTTCCTCCATGTGCTGGCCGATGCCCTGACCTCGGTGGCGGCGATCCTCGCCCTGCTCGGCGGCTGGTGGCTGGGCTGGAACTGGTTCGACCCGCTGATGGGCGTGGTCGGCGCGCTGATCATCGCGGTGTGGGCCAAGGGCCTGCTGCTGGAGACCGCCAAGGTGCTGCTCGACCGCGAGATGGACAGCCCCCTGGTGGAGCGTGTGCGCACCGCGTTGGAGCAGGAGCACGACACCGAACTGGCCGACCTGCACCTGTGGCGCGTCGGTCGCGCCCAGTACGCCTGCATCGTCAGCGTGGTGACCCATGGCGAAACCACGGCTGATCGCTACAAGGCCCGTCTGGCGGGCTTTGCCGAGCTGGTGCACGTCACGGTGGAGGTCAATCGCTGCGCCGAGGTCGGCCACGGCTGAGGGCGAAAAACGGCGGGTGGGACTTCGGACTGTAACGGCGTCGCCGGAGCCCGCCAAGCGCTATTTGTCGCGGCGACAAATAAACCGGTAAAACCACAAAAAAACGTTTTTCTGTCACCTGAATTGGAGTAATTAAACAGCAAGACCGCCGAAACCTGCAGACAGGTGGCGGCCACTGGCCCTCACCTTGCTTGCACCTTCTCAGCCCCGGCACTGAGGAGTCGGCGGCCTCTCCGCGGCGCAGCACCGCCTTGGTATTGCGTCGCTTGGCTACTACAAGAAGGTGACCGAGTATGGATGACCACGGACGCTCCAAGCCCACCGCTCCAACCCTCTACGCCCTCGACACCAACGTCCTGATCCACGATCCGAACGCCTTGCTGAACTTCGAAGAGCATCACGTCGCCATCCCGATGACGGTGCTGGAGGAGCTCGACAAGCTGAAATCCGGCAAGCACGGCGTCGCCGCCGAATGCCGCCAGGCCATCCGCCTTATCGATCAGATCCTCGGTGTCGCCAGCCCGGACGACGTGGAGCACGGCGTACCCATCCAGCGCGGCAAGAGCGGCCCCTGCGGGCGTCTGTCGATTCTCATGAGCAAGCGCGCGGCGCCCATCACCTGGCTGCCGGAAGACCTCAACGACAACAAGATCATCAACCAGCTGGTGGAGCTGAAATCGCGTAATCCGGGGTTGTCCGTGGTGCTGGTGACCAAGGACATCAACATGCGCCTGAAGGCGCGCGCCTGTGGTATCGATGCCGAGGACTACCACACCGACCAACTGGTGGACGACGTCTCCCTGCTGTCCAAGGGCTACCACGATATGACCGGCTCCTTCTGGGACCGCGTCAGCAAGGTGGAAACCCGCCAGGACCACGGCCGCACCTGGCACCGGGTGCAGCTCACCGACAACCTGCCGGCGGTGCACATCAACGAGTTCATCCTCGACGAGCAGGGCTTCGTCGGCTGGATCAAGGCGATCAAGGGCGACGAGCTGGTGATCCTCGACATGCACCAGGAGCCGCTGCTGCACCAGGAAGCCTGGGGCCTCAAGCCGCGCGACGTGTACCAGTCGCTGGCGCTGTTCGCCCTGCTCGACCCGGACATCCACCTGGTCAACCTGTCCGGCGCCGCCGGTTCCGGCAAGACCATCCTGGCGCTGGCCGCGGCCATCGAGCAGACCATGGTCAGCAAGCGCTACCGGCGCATCATCGCCACCCGCAGCGTGCAGGGGCTGGATCAGGAGATCGGCTTTTTGCCCGGCACCGAGGCGGAGAAGATGGAGCCCTGGCTCGGCGCCATCACCGACAACCTCGAAGCGCTGCACATGGACGACGAGAGCACCCACGGCAGCGTCGACTACATCCTGCAGAAGGTGCCGCTGCAATTTAAGTCGCTCAACTACATCCGCGGGCGCAGCTTCCAGCAGAGCCTGATCCTCATCGACGAATGCCAGAACCTCACCCCGCACCAGATGAAGACCATCATCACCCGCGCCGGCAACGGCTCCAAGGTGGTGTGCCTGGGCAACCTGGCGCAGATCGACACCCCCTACCTGTCGGCGCCCAGCTCGGGCCTGACCTACCTCACCGAGCGCTTCAAGGACTTCCCCCACGGCGTGCACATCACCCTGCAAGGGGTGCCGCGCTCGATCCTCGCCGAATACGCGGAAACCCATATGTAGCGCTCGGGCTGTTGAGCGCTCGCGCCCCTGTTCGCAAGAGCAGGGGCGTTATTATTTGCGCGCCCTGTAGGAGCGGCCGGGCGGCGTTCCGCTTCAGCCGCGGTATTCGCGGATAAATCCGCTGCTACAGAAGCAGGGTGGAGTCCCGGCATATGACGCGGCATCGCTTTTTTATGCCTGCCAAATCCTGACCCGGGGGTTTACAATCGGCCGATCCCCGCCTGGAGCTTTCCCGTGCTGACTCACCTCGATTCCCAAGGCCGCGCGCATATGGTCGACGTCACCGATAAGGCGACCACCTTTCGCGAAGCTACCGCCGAAGCGCGCGTGCGCATGCTGCCCGCCACCCTGCAGATGATCGTCGCCGGCGAGCACCCCAAGGGCGACGTGTTCGCCGTGGCGCGTATCGCCGGCATCCAGGCGGCGAAGAAAACTTCCGACCTGATCCCGCTGTGCCACCCGCTGATGCTCACCGGGGTCAAGGTCGAGCTGAGCGCAGAGGGCGAGGATGCCGTGCGCATCACCGCGCGCTGCAAGCTGTCCGGCCAGACCGGCGTGGAGATGGAGGCGCTGACCGCCGCCAGCGTCGCCGCGCTGACCATCTACGACATGTGCAAGGCGGTGGACCGCGGCATGGTCATCGAGAACGTGCGCCTGCTGGAGAAACTCGGCGGCAAGAGCGGCCACTACAAGGCGGAGGAGCCAGCATGATCCGCGTGCAGTATTTCGCCCGT
This sequence comes from Pseudomonas sp. PL-6, assembly GCF_054110165.1. NCBI lineage: Bacteria > Pseudomonadati > Pseudomonadota > Gammaproteobacteria > Pseudomonadales > Pseudomonadaceae > Pseudomonas > Pseudomonas sp. PL-6. The sequence goes on from NZ_CM134189.1 coordinate 1,058,096, forward strand.
TACCGCGAAGCCCTGGGCCGCGACGAGGAGCAACTCAGCGGCGATTTCGCCAGCCTCGACGAACTGCGCCTGCACCTGCTGGCCCGTGGCGGCGAGTGGGAGGTGCTCGGCGAGCAGAACCTGATGTGCGCGCGCAACCAGGAACTGTGCGGCCTCGACGAGCCGCTGAGCGAAGGCGATGAAGTGGCCTTCTTCCCCACCGTTACCGGCGGCTGATACCCCTGTAGGAGCGGTCGGGCGGCGTTCCGCGTAGGGTGGGCTTCAGCCCACCAATCGGCAGCCCGCCGACCGACCCTGACCACAGCCCTCATCAAACGAGACACGTCGCATGACCATCCGCGTCCAAGCCCAACCCTTCGACCCCGGCAGCGAACTCAACGCCCTGCACGCCGCCAACCTCGGCATCGGCGCGGTGGTGAGCTTCGTCGGCTACGTGCGCGACTTCAACGAAGGGCGCGACGTCGGCGGCATGTTCCTCGAACACTTCCCCGGCATGACCGAGAAGGCCCTGGCCAAGATCGCCGACGAGGCGCGCGCGCGCTGGCCGCTGCTGGGCATCGAGATCATCCACCGCATCGGTCGCCTGGAGCCGGGCGAGCCCATCGTCTTCGTCGGCACCAGCAGCGCCCACCGCCAGGCCGCGTTCGACGCCTGCAACTTCGTCATGGATTATCTGAAGACCCGCGCGCCCTTCTGGAAGAAGGAAGACACCAGCGAAGGCCCGCGCTGGGTCGAAGGCCGCTGCAGCGACCAGAGCGCCGCCGAGCGCTGGAAACGGTAGGGTGCGCCCGATCTACGCCAATGCCAGATGCACCCGTAGCGCAATCGGCACCAGCATCAGCAACACCCCCAGGCCGAGCACGCGCACGCCCCATTCGTGTTCGCGGAAGTTGAAGCCGACTCCCAGCAGCACGAAGCCGCCGATCAGCAGCACCAGCATCAGGTGAAAGTGATCCATCGCTCTTCTCCGCTTCGCCGTCCTGCTTTCAGCCTAGTCGCTGTGCCGGTCTGCGGCGCTGACCTGTGGCAATGAATGCCTGACCCGATTGGCGACAAGCCGCGGCCCGATCGGTCGCTGCCGCTGTCGGCGGCTTGCTGCATACTTCGCCGCAGTCATCGTCAAGGATCGTCCATGCGCCTGTTTCCCACCCTGCTGCTCGCCGGCCTGCTGAGCGCCGCCCCGCTGGCGGCCGCCGAACGCAGCTTCACCATCCTGCACAGCAACGACTGGCAATCGCGCCTGCTCGGCTTCGGCCCCGACAACGAATACAGCCCGGCCACGCTGAACGACGACGACACGGTCGGCGGCGTCGCGCGCCTGGCCACCCTGCTGCGCGAGCGCCGCGCGGCGGCCGAGGGCGAGGCGGTGCTGCTGCTCGATGGCGGCGACTTCACCATGGGCACGCTGTTTCACACCGTCGCCCGCGAGATGGGCAGCGAGCTGCGCCTGATGAGCGAGCTGGGCTACGACGCCGCGGTGCTCGGCAACCACGAATTCGACTTCCGCCCCGCCGGCCTCGCCGCGATGATCGGCGCCGCGCACAGGGCCAAGGGCGAGGCGCTGCCGGCGCTGCTGTCGAGCAATATCCGCTTCGACCCCGCGCGCAAGGAGGACGACAGCCTGCAGGCGCACTTCGAGGCCGGGCGCATCCTGCCGTACCAGCTGATCGAGCGCGGCGGCATCCGCTTCGGCCTGTTCGGCCTGCTCGGCAACAACGCCGTGGCGGTCAGCCCGATGATCAAGCCGGTGACCTTCGCCGACCCTGTAGAGACCGCCAAGATCATGGTCGCCAAGCTGCGCGAGGAGGGCGCCGAGGTGGTCATCCTGCTCTCGCACATGGGCGTCACCCAGCAGGCCGACGGCAGCTGGCGCGGCGAGGAAGTGGAGCTGGTCGAGCAGGTGCCGGGCATCGACATAGTGGTCGGCGGCCATTCGCACGTGGCGCTGCCGCAGCCGGTGCTGGTCAATGGGCGCACCCCGGTGATGCAGGCCGGCTCGGAAATCCAGTACCTCGGCGAGCTGCGCATGAGCCTCGGCGCCGACGGCGTGCCGCGCCTGCGTGACTACCGCCTGCACCCGCTCGACGACCGCATCGCCGGCGATGCGGCGATCACCGCCCAGGTCGAGGACTTCAAGCAGGTGGTCAGCGAGCGCATGCTGGCGCCCAAGGGCTATCGCTTCGACCAGCCGCTGGCCAAGGTCGACCAGCGCCTCGGCCGCGACTTCACCGATACCACCCTGGCCAACCTGGTCACCGACGCCCTGCGCCACGCCGCCGGCGCCGACCTGGCCTTCACCGGCAACGGCACCATCCGCGACGACCTGATCAAGGGCCGCCACGGCGTGCAGAGCGTCTCCGACCTGTTCCGCATCGCCCCGCTGGGCATCGGCCAGTTCGACGACGAACCCGGCTACCCGCTGATCAAGGTCCACGTCAGCGCGCGCGAGATCAAGACCATGCTGGAGGTGCTGCTGCTCGCCTACCAGCTGCGCGACAGCCGCAGCTACTACCCGCGGGTGTCCGGCGTGCGCTTCAGCTACAACCCCTGGCGCGTGCCGTTCGACCGCGTCAGCCGCATCGAGATCGGCGACCCGGTCAACGGCTACCGCGAGCTGGATCTGGACGACCCGCGCCTCTACAGCATCGGCGCCACCAGCTACGTCGGCAGCTTCACCTGGCTGGTGCCGGACCTGACCAAGGGCCTGCTCGACGTGGTGCCCAAGGACGCCGCCGGCCGTCCGCTGCCGCGCATCGAAGACGCCATCATCGACCAGGACCCGGACACCCCCGGCGTGCAGGAACTCAAGGAATGGCAGGCGTTGCTCGACCATATCCGCAACCTGCCGGACCTGGACGGCGACGGCCTGGCCGACATCCCCACCAGCGGCGCGGCGGCCGAGCAGCGCATGCTGCGCCAGCCCAGCCTGCACCCGGCCGAACTGCTGCGCCTGGCCGGCCCGCTGCAATGGGGCGCCAGCGCGGTGATCCTGGCCGGCCTGCTGCTGATCCTCTGGCTGCTGACCCGACCGCTGCGCCGCCCCAGACGAGTCGAGCCAGCGGCGGCGTCGGGCGCATCGCCGGATTGATGCGTCGCCTTCAGGGGGCGCCGCGTGCACCAAGGCTCGACGCTCCGCCCCTAGGGGGCGCCGTGCGCACCGAGGCTCGACGCCCCCGGCGCCTGCCCCGCAACCTTGCCAAGCCCCCACTGCCTCCGTATGGTGCAAGGCCGCCCGATCCGGAAGCGACGCCATGCTGGCTCAGCACAACCCATGCCCTGGCCGCGCCTCGCGGGCCGTAAATTTCGCCGACTGCCCGCTGCGCCACGCCCAATGAATTCGCTCAACCCTTCCCGTCCGCTGGCCCTGTTCGGCCTGCTGCTGGCCGTGCTCTGCTGGTCCGGCAACGCCCTGGTGGCGCGCGCCTTCGCCGGCGAGATCCCGCCCTTCGCCCTGTCGTTCTGGCGCTGGAGCCTGGCCCTGGCGCTGCTCTTGCCCTTCGTCGCCCTGCCGCTGTGGCGCCACCGCCAGCAACTCAGGGCCGCCGGCTGGCGCCTGCTGCTGGTCGCCGGCCTCGGCATCGCCGGCTACAACTCGCTGCTGTACAGCGCGGCGCAGACCACCGCGGCAATCAACATCACCCTGGTCAACACCTGCCTGCCGCTGATGACCTTTATCGGCGCCGGCCTGCTGCTCGGCGAATGGCCGGCGCGGCGCGCCTGGTGGGGCATGGCCCTGGCCGCCATCGGCCTGCTGGTGCTGATCGCCCAGGGCCAGTGGAGCCGCCTGGCCAGCCTGTCGTTCAACCGCGGCGACCTGATCATGCTGCTCGCCGTGGCCGACTGGGCGCTGTACTCCCTGCTGCTGCGGCGCTGGTCCGGCTACCTGCACGCCATCCCGCCGCTGGCGCTGCTCGGCGTGCTGATCCTGCTCGGCGTGCCGCTGATCCTGCCGTTCTACCTGTACGAACTGAGCCAGGGCGCGCACTTCACCAGCACCCCGAGCAACCTCGCCGCCATCGCCTACACCGCGGTGTTCGCCTCGCTGCTGGCCTACCTGGCCTGGAACCACGGGGTCAAGGTCATCGGCGCGGCCAAGGCGGCGCTGTCCAACTACCTGATGCCGGTCTTCACCGCGCTGCTCGGCTGGCTGCTGCTGGGCGAAGGCCTGCAGCCCTACCACTGGGCCGGCGCCACGCTGATCTTCGCCGGCCTGCTGCTGGCCACCCGCCCGGGCAAGGCCTGAGCGAACCGCTGCGCGGCGCAGGAGCCCGGCGTGCGCCGCTCGTCTCCCCGCCGCACCGCACGCACGATATTTACCCGGCTCATCTGTCTAACCGCCTTGGGGGATAACCGCAGAGGAGACCCCGCCATGTTCAGACCGATGCTCCCCCTGTTCGCCCTCGCCGTGCTGATCGCCCTCAGCGGCTCTTCCTGTCACGACCACCACCCACGCGGCGACGGTGGCGACATGTCGCAACAGAAGCAGGAAAAACCGCGCAGCCCCACGGGCGGCGGCGGGGGCTATTGAGCGCTTGCGAGAGGGATCGCACCTGAGCCCGGTTCGCCTGCCGGGCGTTCGCCGCCGGCTGGCGCAAGCCTGCTCCCGGCCGCCGCATGCAGCCCGGCTAACCGCTTGATAAAGCGTAAATTTATCTAGGGTTCAGGGTTGACAGTCGCCACCGAGACGCGGAAAATGCGCGCCACGTTGGCTACATAGCTCAGTCGGTTAGAGCGCAGCATTCATAATGCTGATGTCCCAGGTTCAAGTCCCGGTGTAGCCACCATAAATTTCAAGGGGTTAGCGCAAGCTAGCCCCTTTTTGTTTGGGCGCGAAAAATTGCGCCATATGTCGCCGAGTTACTCCTTTAGCGCATTAGTCGTTCCAGCGCGTCATCCACATGCGCCTGCCATTCCCCCTGGCCCATTTTCTGGTAACCGTTGCTGCCGGCGAAGGCGCTGCCGATGACCAGGTCGGGCTGCAGATCGCGCAGGCCGGTGATGCTGATGGCCATGGTCTGGCGGTCTGCGGGGCTGTTGTGGCCGGGAATAAAGCCGGCCTTCCAGCTGCCGTCCGCGCTGCGGTACAGGGTGTCGCCGGTGAACAGGTAGCGCTGGCCGGTCGGGCTATGCACCAGAAAGCAGGTGCTGCCGGGGCTGTGCCCGGGGGTGGGGATCACGTCGATATTGCCGAGCAGCGTTTCGCGGTCGTCGAACAGGATGTCTGGTGTGACGAAGCGGGCGAATTCCGCCTGCTCCCGGCGGTGGCCGCCAAGCCGGGTGCCGAAGCGCTGGCGGATCTGCAGCAGCGAGTCACCCAGTTCGTCGCGGTGGCTGAGCAATTGGTAGGCGACGCCGCCCAGCTCGCCCATCCGTTCTATCTCCTGCTGCAGGCTGGTGTTGTAGAACAACAGGTTGCCGGCCTCGCGGGTCAGCAGGTAGGCATGGGTGGTCAGGCCCGGCATGGGGGGCTCGGTGGCGGTTTCCCAGAGGTCGTCTCGAATCTGTTGCATGGCTGGCTCCTTGGTCTTGGGAGGGACGGAGGTCAGCCTAGGACCTCAAGTTAGGTTGAGGTCAAGGATGAGGAGGACGGCTGAGGGGCTCGCTCGGTGGGAGTATGGCGTCGTCGGCGATAGGCGCTTTCGCCGCGGGGCGTGGCTCCTGCAGTGGGGGAGGGCCGGGCGTGAGAGGCTTGCTGTCACCTGTAGGGGCGGATTTATCCGCGATATTCATGAAGGAATCGCGAATAAATTCGCTCTTACGGATCGTGGGCGATAGGCAAAGAAAACCCCGCCGAAGCGGGGTTTTCTTTATGCGCTGACAAGGCTCAGACGTTGAAGCGGAAGTGCATCACGTCGCCGTCCTTGACGATGTAGTCCTTGCCTTCCAGGCGCCATTTGCCGGCTTCCTTGGCGCCGGCTTCGCCCTTGTAGGCGATGAAGTCGTCGTAGGCGACCACTTCGGCGCGGATAAAGCCTTTCTCGAAGTCGGTGTGGATCACGGCGGCGGCCTGCGGGGCGGTGGCGCCGACGCGCACGGTCCAGGCGCGTACTTCCTTCACCCCGGCGGTGAAGTAGGTCTGCAGGTTGAGCAGCGAATAACCGGCGCGGATCACGCGGTTCAGGCCCGGCTCTTCCATGCCCATGGTTTCGAGGAACATCTGCATCTCTTCCAGATCGTCCAGCTCGGCGATCTCGGCCTCGATCTTGTTGCACACCGGCACCACGATGGCGCCTTCTTCCTTGGCGATGGCGTTGACCACGTCGAGGTGCGGGTTGTTCTCGAAGCCGTCTTCGGCGACGTTGGCGATGTACATCACCGGCTTGGTGGTGAGCAGGTGGAAGGTCTTGGCCAGGCGTTTCTCGTCGTCGCCCAGGTCCTTCAGCAGGCTGCGCGCGGGCTTGCCTTCGGTGAAGTGGGGGATGAGTTTTTCCAGCAGGGCCTTCTGCGCCACGGCTTCCTTGTCGCCGCCCTTGGCGGTGCGGGCGACGCGTTGCAGCTGCTTCTCGCAGCTGTCGAGGTCGGCCATGATCAGTTCCAGGTCGATGATCTCGATGTCGCGCTTGGGGTCGACGCTGTTGGCGACGTGGATGACGTTCTCGTCTTCGAAGCAGCGCACCACGTGGGCGATGGCGTCGGTCTCGCGGATATTGGCGAGGAACTTGTTGCCCAGGCCTTCACCTTTCGACGCGCCCGCTACCAGGCCGGCGATGTCGACGAATTCCATGGTGGTGGGGATGACTTTCTCCGGCTTGACGATCTCGGCCAGGGCGTCCAGGCGGCTATCGGGCATCGGTACGATGCCGCTGTTCGGCTCGATGGTGCAGAAGGGGAAGTTTTCCGCGGCGATGCCGGATTTGGTGAGGGCGTTGAACAGGGTGGACTTGCCGACGTTGGGCAGGCCGACGATGCCGCAGTTGAATCCCATGATGTGTCCCTCGAGGGAAAGGTGGTTACTTGGTGGCCTTCTGGCTGTGCAGCTTCTGCATCGCGCGGGTCCAGTCGCCTGCGAGGATGTCGGGCAGCACGCCGAGGGCGAAGTCGATGCTTTGGTCGAGCAGTTCCTGTTCGCTGCGTGGGGCGCGTCCGAGCACGTAGCCGGAAACCAGGCTGGCGTGCCCCGGGTGGCCGATGCCGAGCCGCAGGCGATGGAAGTTATTCTGGTTGCCGAGCTGGGCGATGATGTCGCGCAGGCCGTTGTGTCCGCCGTGGCCGCCGCCCTGTTTGAGCTTGGCGATGCCGGGCGGCATGTCGAGTTCGTCGTGGGCCACCAGGATCTCTTCGGGTTTGATCTTGAAGAAATTGGCCAGGGCCGCCACGGACTGGCCGCTGCGGTTCATGTAGGTGGTGGGGATGAGCAGACGAACTTCGCGTCCCTGGTGGTTGAACTTGCCCACCAGGCCGAAATACTTGCGATCGACGCTGAGGTTGACGCGCTGGCTGTCCGCCACGCGCTCAACGAAAAGGGCCCCTGCATTGTGCCGGGTCTGGTCGTATTCGGGGCCGGGGTTACCCAGGCCAACGATCAGTTGTACGGCAGTCATACAGGAGCCCTTTCGAGGAAATCGCCCGGCGTGATCGCCTACCGGGCGGGTTCCGCGCTGCGATTACTCGGCAGCGCCTTCTTCTTTCACGCGGCTGGCGTGGATGTTGGCCACGGCCAGGTCGTTACCGTGAGCCAGTGCGACCAGCTCGACGCCTTTCGGCAGCTTGAGGTCGGACAGGTGAACGGTCTGACCGACTTCTACGGCAGCCAGGTCGACTTCGAGGAATTCCGGCAGGTCTTGCGGCTGGCAGGAAACTTCGACTTCGTTGATGGTGTGGGAGACTTCGCCGCCCTGTTGCTTGACGCCAACGGAGGTAGCTTCGTTGAGGAAGTGCAGCGGTACGTGGGCGCTCAGCTTCTGGCCGGCGACGACGCGCTGGAAGTCGGCGTGCAGGACGAAGCCTTTGGCCGGGTGGCGCTGCAGGGCCTTGATCACCACGTTCTCGGTGGTGCCGGCAACGTTCAGGGCCAGTACGTGGCTGAACGCGGCTTCGTTTTCCAGCAGCTTGGCCAGTTGGTTGGTCAGCAGGCTGATGGATTGCGGGGCCTTGTCGCCACCGTAGATCACGGCAGGAACCAGGTTGGCGTTACGACGCAGGCGGCGGCTCGCACCTTTCCCCAGGTCGGAACGCACTTCGGCATTCAGGGTAAAGTCAGTCATTGCATTTCTCCAAAATAACCAAACCGCCTGCACGCTTGCGACCAGCGTTGGGCGGTAGGGCAAAAAGCCCCGCACGAGGCGGGGCAGTGTTGATCTGGCCTGTTCCGCTTAGCGGAACATGGCGCTGATCGATTCTTCGTTGCTGATGCGGCGGACCGCTTCGGCGACGACCGGGGCGATGTCGAGCTGGCGAATGCGCGAGCAGGACTGTGCCGCAGCGGACAGCGGGATGGTGTTGGTGACCACCAGCTCGTCCAGGACGGAATTCTCGATGTTCTCGATGGCGCGGCCGGACAGCACCGGGTGGGTGCAGTAGGCGTAGACCTTAGCGGCGCCGCGCTCTTTCAGCGCCTTGGCGGCGTGGCAGAGGGTGCCGGCGGTGTCGACCATGTCGTCGACCAGGATGCAGGTACGGCCTTCGACGTCGCCGATGATGTGCATCACTTCGGACTGGTTGGCCTTCTCGCGACGCTTGTCGATGATCGCCAGGTCGACGCCCAGGCTCTTGGCCACGGCGCGGGCGCGGACGACGCCGCCGATGTCGGGGGAGACGATCATCAGGTTGTCGAAGCGCTGGTCTTCGATGTCGTCGACCAGGACCGGGGAGCCGTAGATGTTGTCCACCGGAATGTCGAAGAAACCCTGGATCTGGTCGGCGTGCAGGTCGACGGTCAGCACGCGGTCGATGCCGACCACGGTGAGCATGTCGGCCACTACCTTGGCGCTGATCGCCACGCGCGCGGAACGCGGACGGCGATCCTGGCGGGCGTAACCGAAGTAGGGGATGACCGCGGTGATGCGGGTCGCCGAGGAACGGCGGAAGGCATCGGCCATCACTACCAGTTCCATCAGGTTGTCGTTGGTGGGCGCACAGGTCGGCTGAATCAGGAACACGTCCTTGCCGCGGACGTTCTCGTTGATTTCGATCATGACTTCGCCGTCGGAAAACTTGCCGACCGAAGCATCGCCGAGGGGAATGTGCAGCTGACGAACGATCCGTCGCGCCAGATCGGGGTTTGCGTTCCCCGTGAAGACCATCATCTTGGACACGCGCAGTACCTGCCGGCTGGGGTATACCTGGATGGGTATGGAAAATGGCAGGGGCGGCTGGATTCGAACCAACGCATGGCAGGATCAAAACCTGCTGCCTTACCGCTTGGCGACGCCCCTATATTCTGTGTCGAACGCTGTGTGACCCGGCTGGCGATGCCTCCCGTGGGAGGTTATGGCAGGGGCGGCTGGATTCGAACCAACGCATGGCAGGATCAAAACCTGCTGCCTTACCGCTTGGCGACGCCCCTGTATCGTATAACCGAATGCTCAGCATTCACTTCTTGGCCAATGCTTGGAGCCTGCGGTGCAGCATCGAGATGTTGCGACCTTGAGCGACAAAGCTCGGCAGAGTGCCTGGAAGTTGGCGGGCGACTTTATCAGCATCGTCCCGCTTTGGGAAGCTCCCAAATACGCAAGCTCCAGTGCCGGTCAATCTAGCTGAAACAAATTTGTTCAACAAGATCAAAGCGTTACGAACCTCTGGGTAACGCTTCTCGACCACCGGCTGGCAGTCGTTTCGACCACCCCCCGCAAGAAGGCTGCGAACTTTAATGGGCGGCGTATCCCGTGTCAACTCGGGCGCGCCGAAAACTTCTGCTGTGCTGACAAAGACTTGCGGCACGGCGACGAGGAACCAGGGCTCGTCCAGTTCGACCGGCGTGAGGCGCTCGCCGACGCCCTCGGCGAAGGCCGCGCGGCCGCGCACGAACACCGGTACGTCGGCGCCCAGGGCTAGCCCCAGCTCGGCCAGGCGGTCTTCGCCGAGCCCGGTGTGCCACAGGTGGTCGAGACCGAGCAGGGTGGTGGCGGCGTCCGAACTGCCGCCGCCGATGCCGCCGCCCATGGGCAGGCGCTTGTCCAGCCAGATATCGGCGCCGAGCGCGGTGCCGGAGGCCTGCTGCAGGCGCCTGGCGGCGCGCACGATCAGGTTGCTGTCGTGCGGCACGCCGTCGATGGGCGTGTGCAGGCGGATCTCGCCGTCCTGGCGGACGCTGAAGCCCAGCTCGTCGCCGTGGTCGAGAAACTGGAACAGGGTCTGCAGCTCGTGATAGCCGTCGGCGCGGCGGCCGAGGATATGCAGCATCAGGTTGAGCTTGGCCGGGGCGGGCAGGATGAGTTCGGCGTGGGCGGGGATGGGCGTGGCGGTCATAGGTGCAAGTTGGCGAATTGTGGGGGCGGGAGAGGGCGGGTTACGGCTTTTAGCTTGTAGGGTGGATGACGCTTTTCCAGCCACCGGCTGCGGTGGAAAACCCTTCGCGGTTTTCCACCCTAGGTGCGATTACGTCGTCATTCCCCGGATTTCATCCGGGCTAAGGAAACTACTGCCCCAGCAGACGCGGTTGCCAGTCCTTGATCACCAGGGTCACTTCCAGGTCCTGGCCGTACAGCTTGAGGCGCTCGGGCAGGGCGTAGCCGTTCTGCTGCGCGTAGCGCTGGTATTCCACTTGCCAGCCGTCCTGCTCCAGGCGCGCCAGGTGGCTGTCGCCGTCGAGGGTCAGGCGGCTGCGGCTGTCCGGTGCGGGCAGGCCGCGAATCCACCACAAGAGGTTGGACACCGGCAGGTCGAGGCGCAGCTGTTCGCGTAGCAGGGCTTCCGGCGAGGCGGCCTGGTAGCGGCCGCGGTTGGCCACCTCCAGCAGGATGTCGCCGGGGCGGCCGGTCAGGCGCGCGGCGCCGCCGCCGAGCGGGCCGGACAGGCGGATGTCGTAGTAGTCCTGGCGCTGCAGCCAGAACAGCGTGGCGCTGCCGGAATCGCGCGGGGCGCGAATACCGATCTTGCCGCTGATCTGCCAGCCGTCGAGCTGGGTGATCTGCCGTTTGTGGGCTTGCCACTGGGCGGGGTCGCCCTGGCCTTCCAGCGCTTCGCGCGAGGTAAGGCCGGCGCAACCGGCGAGCAGGGCGATCAGGCTGAAAACGAGGAGGTGGCGCAGGAACATCAGAGCGTCTCGGAACCGGTCAGGCGCAGCAGGGTGCCGCGCAGGATGGAGCTGTCGGGGGTTTCGGCCAGCGCGTCGCGCCAGATGCGCCGGGCTTCGCGCTGTTTGCCCTGGGCCCAGAGCACTTCGCCGAGGTGGGCGGCGACTTCGTGGTCGGGGAATTTCTCCAGGGCCAGGCGCAGCAGACGTTCGGCCTCGTCGAGCCTGCCCTGGCGGTAGTTGACCCAGCCCAGGCTGTCGAGGATGGCCGGGTCGTCCGGGCTGAGCTGGTGGGCCTTCTCGATCAGCTCGCGTGCTTCTTCATAGCGCGTGGTGCGGTCGGCCAGGGTGTAGCCGAGGGCGTTGAGGGCCATGGCGTGATCCGGCTCGCGTTCGAGGATGAAGCGCAGGTCGCTTTCCAGCTGGCCGAGGTCGTCGCGCTTCTCCGCCAGCATGGCGCGGGTATAGAGCAGGTTCAGGTCGTTGGGGAACTGCTCCAGGCCTTGCTGGATCACGGCCCAGGCCGGTTCGACCTGGCTGCGGTTGCTCAGCGCCTCGGCCTCAATCAGGTACAGCTGGATGGCGTAGTCGGGCTGCGCCTCGCGGGCCTGGGCCAGGCGGGCGCTGGCTTCCGCGCCGCGCTGCTGGGCGAACAGCAGTTCCGCCTGGCGCTGCTGGGCCGGCAGGTAGTCGTTGCTCGGGCCGACCAGGCCGTATTCCTGCAGGGCGCTGTCGGCGTCCTCCAGGGCCTCGTAGGCGCGGCCGAGGTTGTAGTGGGCGGCGTCGACATGGCTGCGCCGCTCCACCAGTTCTTCCAGGTAGACGATGGCCTCTTCCCAGGCCTCGGCCTCCAGGCACACCAGGGCCAGGGAGAAGCGCAGGTCGTCGTCGTTGGGATTTTCCTGGACCAGGGTGGAGAACTCGCCCTTGGCCTCGTCGAGGCGATCCTGTTCCACCAGCAGGCGCGCGTAGGTCAGGCGCAGGCGCTTGTCGTCCGGGTGCTGGCGAATGCCCTTCTCCAGCAGCGGTAGGGCCTCGTCGCCGCGTTTCAGGCTCTGCAGCAGGCGTGCGCGCAGCAGCAGCGGGGAGACTTCGGTCTGGCTGCTCGGCTGGCTTTCCAGCAGGGCCAGGGCTTCCTCGGCGCGGCCGTCCTGTTGCAGCAGGATGGCCTTGCCGAACAGCAGCTGGCTGTTGTCCGGGTACTTGCTCTGCAGGCGGTCGAAGCCCTGCAGCAGGCCGGCGCGGGTGTCCGGGTCGGTTTCCGCGGCGGACAGGGCGAGGAAGTCGAAATGGGTGTCGCCCTGGCGCTGCAGCACCCCTTCCATAAAGGTCATGGACTCGTCGTAGCGGCCGGCGCGCGCCAGTTGCACGGCGGCGGCGCGCTGCGCGTCGATATTGCCGGGGGCGTTCTCGGCCCAGATCAGCGCGCTGTCCAGCGCCGCCTGTTCGGCGCCGAGGTATTCGGCGATGCGGAAGGCGCGCTCGGCGACGCCGGCGTCGCCGGTGGCATTGGCCTGCTGCACGTAGTTGCCGAGGGCGATGTCGAAGCGGTTGCGCTGCCCGGCCAGCTCGGCGGTGAGCAGGGCGAACAGGGTTTCCTGGCTGAACGAGCCGTATTCGCTCGGCTCCAGCTGGGTCTTCTGGTCGGCTTCCTGCACCGGCGGGGTGCCGTCCGGCTCGCTGGGGGCGAAGGTTTGGCAACCGCCGAGCAAGGCGAGTGCGGTGAGCAACGCGAGGGGTCTGTTCATAGGGCCTTGTCGTGCGTTATTTCCGGGCGGCTGGCGCCCTGCGACGTTCGCGGCATCATGACACAAGCCATGGGGCAAGCCCACTGGCAGCGGACGCCGCGGCGAACTGTCTATTGGGACAATAGGTCGCGGTAGTTGTTCTCGCCGGGTCGAAGTAGGACAATCGCCGCCTTCCGTACTGCCCCTCAGCGACCCTGCATGGCCTTTATCGCCCTCGGTATCAACCACAAGACCGCCTCGGTAGAGGTGCGCGAGCGCGTTGCCTTCACCCCGGAGCAACTGGTCGAGGCCTTGCAGCAGCTGTGCCGGCTGACCCCCAGTCGCGAGGCGGCGATCCTCTCCACCTGCAACCGTAGCGAGCTGTACCTGGAGCAGGATCAGCTGAGCATCGACGAGGTGCTGCAGTGGCTGGCCGACTATCACCGCCTGAGCCTCGACGAGTTGCGCGCCTGCGCCTATGTGCACAGCGACAACGACGCGGTGCGCCATATGATGCGCGTGGCCTGCGGGCTGGACTCGATGGTGCTCGGCGAGCCGCAGATTCTCGGCCAGCTCAAGTCCGCCTATGCCGTGGCGCGCGAGGCCGGCACCGTTGGCCCGTTGCTCGGCCGGCTGTTCCAGGCCACCTTCAGCACCGCCAAGACCGTGCGCACCGACACCGCCATCGGCGAGAACCCGGTGTCGGTGGCCTTCGCCGCGGTCAGCCTGGCCAAGCAGATCTTCGCCGACCTGCACCGCAGCCAGGCGCTGCTGATCGGCGCCGGCGAGACCATCAGCCTGGTGGCGCGCCATCTGCACGATCAGGGCATCAAGCGCATCGTGGTCGCCAACCGCACCCTGGAGCGCGCCAGCCAGCTGGCCGAGCAGTTCGGCGCGCACGCCGTGCTGCTGTCGGACATCCCCGAGGTGCTGGCGCACAGCGATATCGTCATCAGCTCCACCGCTAGCCAGCTGCCGATTCTCGGCAAGGGCGCGGTGGAAAGCGCGCTGAAAAAACGCAAGCACAAGCCGATCTTCATGGTCGACATCGCCGTGCCGCGCGATATCGAGTCGCAGGTCGGCGAGCTGGACGACGTCTACCTCTATACCGTCGACGACCTGCACGAGGTCATCGAGGAAAACCTCAAGAGCCGCCAGGGCGCGGCGCAGGCCGCCGAGGAGCTGATCGCCGCCGGCACTGAGGAGTTCATGCAGCGCCTGCGCGAGCTGGCCGCGGTGGACGTGCTCAAGGCCTACCGCCAGCAGGCCGAGCGTCTGCGCGACGAGGAGCTGGCCAAGGCCCAGCGCCTGCTGGCCAATGGTGCCAGTGCCGAAGAGGTGATGGCGCAACTGGCCCGCGGCCTGACCAACAAGCTGCTGCACGCGCCCAGCGTGCGCATGAAGAAACTCACCGCCGAAGGGCGCCTCGATGCGCTCGGTCTGGCCCAGGAACTCTTCGCCCTCGACGAGGGCGCGCCGTCCGATAAAGGTCTGCAATGAAAGCTTCACTGTTGAACAAGCTGGACAACCTCAGCGACCGCTTCGAGGAGCTGACGGCGCTGCTCGGCGACGCCGAGGTGATCGCCAAGCAGAGCCAGTTCCGCGCCTATTCCAAGGAATACGCCGAGATCGAACCGGTGATCGCCACCTTCCGCGAACTGCGCAAGGTGCAGGGCGACCTCGAAAGCGCTCAGGCGCTGCTCAAGGACAGCGACCCGGATCTGCGCGAGATGGCCGAAGAGGAAGTGGCCCAGGCCAAGGAAGCCCTGGTCGCCCTGGAAGACAAGCTGCAGCGCATGCTGCTGCCGAAAGACCCCAACGACGGCCGCAACGTCTATCTGGAGGTGCGCGCCGGCACCGGCGGCGACGAGGCGGCGATCTTCTCCGGCGATTTGTTCCGCATGTACTCGCGCTACGCCGAGAAGCAGGGCTGGCGGGTCGAGGTGCTGTCGTGCAACGAAGGCGAGCACGGCGGCTTCAAGGAGGTGATCGCCCGCGTCGAGGGCGACAACGTCTACGCCAAGCTCAAGTTCGAGTCCGGCGCCCACCGCGTGCAGCGCGTGCCGGAAACCGAGTCCCAGGGCCGCATCCACACCTCCGCCTGCACCGTGGCGGTGCTGCCGGAGCCGGACGAGCAGGCGGCCATCGAGATCAACCCGGCCGACCTGCGCGTCGACACCTACCGCTCATCCGGCGCCGGCGGCCAGCACGTCAACACCACCGACTCGGCGATCCGCATCACCCACATTCCCACCGGCACCGTGGTGGAATGCCAGGAAGAGCGTTCGCAACACAAGAACCGCGCCAAGGCCATGGCCTGGCTGGCGGCCAAGCTGCAGGACCAGCAGGAAGCCGCGGCGCACAAGGAAATCTCCGAGACGCGCAAGCTGCTGGTGGGCTCCGGCGACCGCTCCGAGCGCATCCGCACCTACAACTTCCCGCAGGGCCGGGTCACCGACCACCGCATCAACCTGACCCTGTATTCGCTGAACGAAGTGATCGCCGGCGGCGTCGACGCCATCATCGAGCCGCTGCTGGCCGAGTACCAGGCCGACCAGTTGGCGGCGCTGGGCGATTGAGTGCAGCCGCACGGTGCGCGCCTCGTAGGCTGCGCCGTGCGCACCGCAGCCCGGAGGCGATCCGGGAAGAGCTGACAGACCCGTAGGGTGGATGACGCTGTTTTCATCCACCATCCCGCACGGTGGGTCGATAAAGCGCGAGCTACGCGCCCGATCCACCCTACGAGAGAACCATGGCCACCATCGAAACCCTGCTAACTAACGCCGATCTGCCCGACTCGCCCACCCCGCGGCTGGACGCCGAGCTGCTGCTGGCCGCCGCCCTGGGCAAGCCGCGCAGCTACCTGCGCACCTGGCCGGAGCGCGAGCCGGATGCCGAGCAATTGGCCCGGTTCCAGGCGAGCCTGCTGCGTCGTCGCAGTGGCGAGCCGGTGGCCTATATCCTTGGCCACCAGGGCTTCTGGAGCCTGGATCTGGAGGTGGCGAGCCATACCCTGATTCCGCGCCCGGACACCGAACTGCTGGTGGAAAGCGCCCTCGAGCTGCTGCCGGCCACGCCGCTGGCGGTGCTGGACCTGGGTACCGGCAGCGGCGCCATCGCCTTGGCCCTGGCCAGCGAGCGGCCGGCCTGGCGCGTCACCGGGGTGGACCGGGTGGCGGAGGCGGTGGCCCTGGCCGAGCGCAATCGCCAGCGCCTCAAGCTGGACAATGCCGAGTTTCTCCACAGCCACTGGTTCTCCGCCCTGGCCGGCCGGCGCTATGGCCTGATCCTCAGCAACCCGCCCTATATTCGCGCCGACGACCATCACCTCGATCAGGGCGACCTGCGTTTCGAACCGAGCAGCGCGCTGGTCTCCGGCGCCGACGGGCTGGACGATATCCGTGTCATCATCCAGGCCGCGCCGGCCCATCTACAGCCCGGCGGCTGGCTGCTGCTGGAGCACGGCTTCGATCAGGCCGAGGCGGTGCGCGCGCTGCTCAGAGCTGCCGGCTTCGCCGAGGTGGACAGCCGGCGTGACCTGGCCGGCCACCAGCGCATCAGTCTGGGACGTTTCCATCATGAGTGACCCCACCATGCTCAGCGACGACGAGCTGCTGCGCTACAGCCGGCAGATTCTCCTCAAACAGATCGACGTCGACGGCCAGTTGCGCCTCAAGCAGAGCCGCGCGCTGATCGTCGGCCTCGGCGGGCTGGGCTCGCCGGTGGCGCTGTACCTGGCCGCCGCCGGCGTCGGCGAGCTGCACCTGGCCGACTTCGACCGCGTCGACCTGACCAACCTGCAGCGGCAGATCGCCCACGACACCGCCAGCATCGGCCAGACCAAGGTGGATTCGGTCATGGCGCGGCTGGCCGCGATCAATCCGCAGATCACCCTGGTGCCGCATCGCCAGGCGCTGGATGCCGACTCGCTGGCCGCGGCGGTCGGCGGCGTCGACCTGGTGCTGGACTGCTCGGACAATTTTTCCACCCGCGAGGCGGTCAACGCCGCCTGCGTGGCCGCCGGCAAACCGCTGGTGTCCGGCGCGGCGATCCGCCTGGAAGGCCAGCTCTCGGTATTCGATCCGCGCAATGCCGCCAGCCCCTGCTACCACTGCCTCTACGGCCACGGCAGCGAGGCCGAGCTGACCTGCAGCGAGGCCGGCGTGGTCGGCCCGCTGGTGGGCCTGGTCGGCAGCCTGCAGGCGCTGGAGGCGCTCAAGCTGCTGGCCGGCTTCGGCGAGCCGCTGGTCGGCCGCCTGCTGTTGATCGATGCCCTCGGCACGCGCTTTCGCGAGCTGCGGGTCAAGCGCGATCCGGCCTGCAGCGTGTGTGGCGGTGGCGATGGCCGGTAACGCGCCGGTCGGCGTGTTCGACTCCGGGGTCGGCGGCCTGTCGGTGCTGCGCGAGATTCGCCAGTTGCTGCCGCACGAGTCGCTGCTCTACGTCGCCGACAGCGGCCACGTGCCCTACGGCGAGAAGAGCCCCGAGTTCATCCGCGAGCGCAGCCGCGTCATCGCCGAATTCCTCCTCGCCCAGGGCGCCAAGGCGCTGGTGCTGGCCTGCAACACCGCCACCGTGGCGGCGGTGGCCGAGCTGCGCGAGCGTTACCCGGCGCTGCCCATCGTCGGCATGGAGCCGGCGGTGAAGCCGGCCGCGGCGGCCACCCGCAGCGGCGTGGTCGGCGTGCTGGCCACCACCGGCACGCTGAAGAGCGCCAAGTTCGCCGCCTTGCTCGACCGCTTCGCCAGCGACGTGCGGGTGATCACCCAGCCCTGCCCGGGACTGGTGGAGTGCATCGAGGCCGGCGCGCTGGAGGCGCCGGCCACCCGCGAGCTGCTGCAGGGCTATGTCGCGCCGCTGCTGGCCGAGGGCTGCGACACGCTGATCCTCGGCTGCACCCATTACCCCTTCCTCAAGCCGCTGCTGCGTCGTCTGGTGCCGGACTCGGTGAGCCTGATCGACACCGGCGCGGCGGTGGCGCGCCAGTTGCAGCGTCTGCTCGAACAGGGCCAGTTGCTGGCCGCCGGGCCGGCGCAGGCGACCCGTTACTGGAGCAGCGGGTCGCCTGCGCAAATGCAGCGGGTATTGCCGGTGCTGCTGGGCGAGACGGCCGAAGTCCGGGCATTCTGAGCGGGGTTTTGTACCTTTGTAGCCTTTCGCTCATAACGAAGGCTTCTATACTGAGGTGCAGGTCATTCGTTCTAGCTGACTTCTCGAGAAGGAATAATTCATGAAGAAGCTGTGTGTTTTGGCTGCCTGTGCAGCCTTGTCCATGGGACAGATGGGGGCGGTACAGGCGGCGGACGTGACCGCTGCCATCGGCCAGAGCGGCGATTCCACCATGGTCTATCGCCTGGGGGCGCAATGGGACTGGAGCAGCAGCTGGCTGCAGAGCGACGTCGGTCGCCTGACCGGCTACTGGGATCTGGGGTACACCTATTGGGACGGCGACGAGACGGCGAGCAACCACAGTCTGTCGTTCGCTCCGGTGTTCGTCTACGAGTTCGCCGGCCAGCACGTGCGCCCCTATATCGAGGCGGGCATCGGCGTGGCGGCCTTCTCCAGCACCGAGCTGGAAGACAACGACCTGGGCTCGTCCTTCCAGTTCGAGGACCGCATCGGCGTTGGCCTGCGCTTCTCCGGCCAGGAGGTCGGCCTGCGCGCGGTGCACTACTCCAACGCCGGCCTGAAGAACCCCAACGACGGCGCCGAAGCCTACACCCTGCATTATCGGCTGAGCTTCTGAACCACAAGACCGGGCCAGTCCCGGTCTTTTTCGTTGCGCGTCTCGCCTGGGGATTGGGGGCGCGCGGCGCACGGGGTTACCCCGTTATCGATAGGCCCCGGCGATACCGCGGCGCTGCTCCAGGCACTCGGCCGCGCCCAGCTCGAATTCGCGGCAGATCAGCGGACGCACTGCGTAGATGGTGCAGCGCATGCTGTCGCGATCCAGCGCCGCGCACCAGCCGTCGTCCAGGCGGCGCATCACCTCGCCGCCCCACTGGTCGGTATCGATATAGCGCGGCGGCACGCCGCTGTCGCCGAACAGCATCACTTCCAGCTGGCAGCAGCAGGCCGCGCAGGTGCTGCAGCTGACTTCGGGCTCGCTCGGCAATTGGCTGTGGGGGATGGTCTGGCTCATGGCGCGGCAGTGTACGCCAAGGCTCGCCGTCGTGCTGTGCGGACGGCTGAGCGGTTCGCGGCGCCGGTTGGCGCCGAGCGCCGCGAAGGCCGACAGGGAGCGCGCGGCGCTCCGCCCGTCGCTCTCAAGGCCGAATCTACGCCGCTCGCCGGCTACGCAGACTCTGTTCGTACTGGGCGCGATACAGCCGGGCAAAGCCGTGCAGCACCGGCATCGCCACCGCCCAGACCGCGGCGAGGATGGCCAGGGTCGGCCAGGTGCCCAGCGGCAGGCCGACGCCGGCGATCTGCGCGCCGCCGTAGTAGGACAGCGGCGCCGCCAGGGCGCCGAGCAGGCTGCCTTTCCACCAGGGCTGCGCGGTCCAGGCCAGGCAATGGTTGAGGGTGCTGGCCAGCAGCAGCCAGAGCAGCGCCAGCCACAGCGGGATCAGTTGGCGCGGCTCGCCGAAGTCGAACAGGCCGAGGTTGAGCAGGAAACTGTCCAGCGCGCTGCCGGCGAGAAACACGCTGAGCAGCAGCTTGCCCTCGGCCGCCCAACTGCTGACCCACAGCAGGTGCACCGCCATGATCGCCGCCACCAGCAGCAGCCAGGGGCTGTCGCCGGCGAAGACGCAGACCAGCCAGCCGAGCTGGAAGAGAAGGGCGTTGGCGATCAGTTTAGGCATCGAAGTTTCCTAGCAGAGGGGCGGGCCGCGCGGCCGGCTTGGCCAGCAGCAGTTGCGCGGTGCCAATGGTGCGTTCGAGGAAGCCTCCCTCGCAATAGCACAGGTAGAACTCCCAGAGTCGGTAGAAGTAGTCGTCGTAGCCCAACTGCTCCAGGCGCTGGCGGGCCTGGCGCAGGTTGTCGTGCCACAGGCGCAGGGTACGCGCGTAGTGCAGGCCGAAATCTTCCATGTGATGCAGGTTGAAGTCGGTATGGCGGCCGACCACCTCGAGCATCTTCTGTACCGAGGGCAGCGCGCCGCCGGGGAAGATGTAGCGCTGGATGAAGTCCACCGACTTGCAAGCCTGCTCGTAGCGTTGATCACGGATGGTGATGGCCTGCAGCAGCATCAGCCCGTCGGGCTTGAGCAGGCGCGCGCACTGCTGGAAGTAGGTGGGCAGGAAACGGTGGCCGACCGCCTCGATCATCTCGATGGAGACCAGCTTGTCGTACTGGCCCTCGAGGTCGCGGTAATCCTCCAGCAGCAGGGTGATGCGATCCTCCAGGCCCAGCTCGCGGATACGCCGTGCGGTATGGGCATGCTGCTCGCGCGACAAGGTGGTGGTGGTCACCCGGCAGCCGTAGCGGGTGGCGGCATGGATGGCCATGCTGCCCCAGCCGGTGCCGATCTCCAGCAGGTGGTCGGATGGCCTGAGCGCCAGCTTCTGGCAGATGCGCTCCAGCTTGTTGAGCTGCGCCTGCTCCAGGCTGTCATCCGCGCCTTTGAACATGGCCGCCGAATACATCATGGTCGGGTCGAGGAACTGCTCGAACAGTTCGTTGCCCAGGTCGTAGTGCGCGGCGATATTGCGCCGCGAGCCCTGGCGGGTGTTGCGGTTGAGCCAGTGCAGGCCCTGGATCAGCGGCCGGCCGAGTTGCGCCAGGCCGCGCTCCATGGCGTCGAGCACCTCCAGGTTGGCGACGAAGATGCGGATCACCGCGGTCAGGTCCGGGGTGCTCCAGTACCCGTGGATATAGGCCTCGCCCGAGCCGATCGAACCGTTGCCGGCCACCAGGCCCCAGACCGCGCCGTCGAGCACGCGGATTTCGCCGCGCAGGCTGGCCTGCGGGTCGCCGAAGTGCAGGGTCTCGGCGCCCTCGTGGATGGTCAGCCGGCCATGGCGCAGGCGACCCAGCTGGCGCAGTACGGCGCGGCGCAACAGGCCGGCACCGAGGCCGCTGCCGGCACGCACGCTGTCTTTGGCGGAGGTCAGGCTAGAGCTTTTCATAGGGCAGGTCCTTCGGTTGCGGGCGGGCGACGCGGAAGTCGCCTTCCGCGGCCTGGTGAGCGAACAGGGGCACGCGTTTGAGCAGCAGGCGCAGGGCCTGCCAGTAGATGGCCGCGAGGGTCTTGGCGGTCATCCAGGGGAAACTCAGCAGATGGCGGTGCAGGCTGGCGCGGCTCAGGGGCTGGCGCTGCAGGCTGAGGCTGGCGTCGAAGAGCTTTTCCTCGCCGTTCCAGTCGGCCATATGAATGCCCAGGCGCTCGCCCACCGGGCTGAAGCTCATGCGGTACTCAAGCTCGCGCGGCAAAAAGGGCGAGACGTGGAAGGCCTTGGCCACGCTGAACTGCTGCCGCCCAGTGCCGGCGGCCGGCAGCACGTAGTGATAGCGCTCGCGCCAGGGCGTGTTGCTCACTTCGCAGAGGATCGCCAGCAGTTGCTCGTCGGCGTCGAAGCAGTAGAAGAAGCTCGCCGGGTTGAACGCCAGGCCCCAGCTGCGCGGCTGGGTCAGCAGGCAGATGCGCCCCGGCGGGCGCCGGCCGATGGCCCGCTCGACGCGCTGGCGCACCGCCTCGGCCAGGGGCATGCCGCCGCGGGTGAATTGCGGCAGGTAATCGGACTCGCGAAAGGCGAAGGGCATCCAGCGGCTGCGCCCGGCCAGCTTTGAGAGGGCGAACAGGGCGTCCTGCTCGTCCAGATCGAGGTAGAGCAGGCCCATGCGGTAGCGGAAGGCGTGCGCGCGCGGGGCGAAGCGCCGATGCTGCACCCAGCCGCTGTACAGGGCGCTGTGCATCACAGCGCCTCGCCGAAGGCGCGGGCCACGCGCAGCGCGCTGAGCACGCCGTCCTCGTGGAAGCCGTTGGCCCAGTAGGCGCCGCAGTAGTAGCTGTGCTGGGCGCCTTGCAGCTCTTCCCAGCGCGCCTGGGCGGCGATGCCGGCCAGGCTGTACTGCGGGTGGGCGTAGCGAAAGCGCGCGAGCACCTTGGCCGGGTCGATGGCCGCGCCCTGGTTGAGGCTGACGCAGAAGGTGGTATCGCTGTCGATACCCTGCAGGATGTTCATGTTGTAGGTGACCGCTGCCGGTCGATCGCTCGGCCCGCCCAGGCGGTAGTTCCAGCTGGCCCAGGCCAGCTGGCGCCGGGGCAGTAGGCGCGTATCGGTATGCAGCACCACCTCGTTGTCGGCGTAGGGCAGGGCGCCGAGGATGGCCTGCTCGGCGGCGCTGGGCCCTGCCAGCAGGGCCAGGGCCTGGTCGCTGTGGCAGGCGAATACCACCTTGTCGAAGCGCTCGGCGCCGGCGGCGCTGTGCAGGGTGACGCCGCTGGCGTCGCGCTCGACCCGCTGCACCGGGCAGTTGAGCCGGATGCGCTCGGCGAAGCTGGCGCTCAGCGGCGCCACGTAGCTGCGCGAGCCGCCGGCGATCACCTGCCACTGCGGGCGGTCGCTGATCGACAGCAGGCCGTGGTTCTTGCAGAAGCGCACGAAGAACTGCAGCGGAAAACCGAGCATGCCGGCCAGCGACATCGACCAGATCGCCGCGCCCATGGGCACTATGTAGTGGCCGATGAAGCGCTGGCCGTAGCCGTTGCGCGCGAGGTAGTCGCCGAGGGTGGTGTCGGCGGCGATGCGGCCGCAGGCCAGGTCGTCCTGGGTCTGGCGGTTGAAGCGCAGGATGTCGCGCAGCATGCCCCAGAATCCCGGCGAGACCAGGTTGCGGCGCTGGGCGAACAGGCTGTTGAGGTCGTGACCGTTGTACTCCAGGCCGCTGGCCGGATCGCTGACCGAGAAGCTCATTTCGGTGGGCTGGTAGGCCACGCCGAGCTGTTCCAGCAGGCGGATGAAGTTGGGGTAGGTCCAGTCGTTGAAGACGATGAAGCCGGTGTCGATGGCGTACGCCCGGCCGTCCACCTCGACGTCCACCGTATGGGTGTGGCCGCCGACCCAGTCGCTGGCCTCGAACACCTGGATCTCGTGCTGGCGATTGAGCAGGTAGGCACTGGTCAGGCCGGCGATGCCGCTGCCGATGATGGCGATTTTCATGGGGCGTCCTGGGTGGTGGGCTCGCTGCGTGCCAGGCGGCGGCCGATGGCCAGGCGCAGGCGTTTGGGCAGCAGGCCGAGGAGTTTCAGGGTGACGATAAAGGGCGCGGGAAAGGCGATTTCCAGCGGGTGCTTGTCCAGCCGTGCGGCGATGTGCCGGGCGGCCCTTGCCGCCGGCCAGCGCATGGGCATGGGGAAGTCGTTCTTTTGCGTCAGCGGGGTGTCGACGAAGCCGGGGCTGACCAGGGTGACGTCGATGCCTTCGCCGGCGAGGTCGATGCGCAGCGCCTCCAGCAGGTAGCGCATGGCCGCCTTGGAGGCGCCGTAGGCCTCGGCGCGCGGCAGGGCGAGGAAGGTCACCGAGCTGCCGACGCCGACCAGGTGCGGCCGCTCGCCCCGACGCAGCAGGGGCAGGGCCGCCTCGATGCAGTGGCTGGCCGACAGCAGGTTGGCGCGTATCACCCGCTCGATGAGGGCGGACTCGTACGCCTGGGCGTCGAGGTACTCGCAGGTGCCGGCGTTGAGGATGGCGCAATCCAGCGCGCCCCAGGCCTGCTCGATGCGCTGGGCGATGGCGCGCACCTGCTCGGGCTCGCAGAGATCGCCCGGTACCACCAGCACCTGCTCGGGGAAGCGCATCGCCAGCTCCTGCAGCGGGCCGCTGCGGCGCGCGCTGAGGGCCAGGCGGTGGCCGCCGCGCAGCAGTTCCTCGGCCAGGGCGATGCCGATGCCACTGCTGGCGCCGGTCAGCCAGATACGCTTCATGCCAGCCTCCGCTTCAGCCAGCCGATGCTCTGGCCGAGCACGGGCAGATGCTCGTAGAGCAGGGCGCCGGCGTCGAAGTAGTCGCGGTGCAGATAGACCTTGTCGCGCCACTGCAGGTGCGTGCAGCCGTCGACCCGGATCGGTGCGCCGCGGGCCAGGCGCGGGTGGCGGTAGCTCAGGGTCCAGCGCAGGTAGCCTTGGCCCTCGTCGACCCGGTCGCGGCCGTGGAACTCGAAGCGCAGCGCGTCGACATTGGCGTACAGCTCGGCGAAGTAGCGGCGCAGCGCGTCCAGGCCGCGTACCTCGTGCAACGGGTCGCGAAACAGCACGTCGTCGCTGTACAGCTCGCCGAGCCGCTCGAGGTTGTCCTTGTTCAGCGCGGCGAAGCGTTCGCCGAAGGTGGACAGGAAATCGCTCATGCGGGCACCTCCCGGTTGCCGAGATGCTTGAACGCGGCCAGGGCGCGTTCGCGCGAGCGCGCCAGATCGACGATCGGCCGCGGGTAGCCGGCCGGGGCGAGCAGCCCGCCGAGCGCGGCCGGATCATGGATGTCGCGCTTGTTCAGCCCGGCCAGCTCCGGCACCCAGTGACGGATGAAGTGGCCGTCGGGATCGAACTTCTGCGACTGGCTGATGGGGTTGAAGATGCGGAAATAGGGGGCCGCGTCGGTGCCGGTGGAGGCGCTCCACTGCCAGCCGCCGTTGTTCGCCGCCAGGTCGCCGTCGATCAGCTGACGCATGAAGAAGCGCTCGCCCTCGCGCCAGTCGATCAGCAGGTTCTTGGTCAGGAACATGGCGACGATCATGCGCAGGCGGTTGTGCATCCAGCCGGTCGCGCGCAGCTGGCGCATGGCGGCGTCGACTATGGGCAGGCCGGTACGGCCCTGCTGCCAGGCGGCCAGCTCGTCCGGCGCGTCACGCCAGGGCAGCGCCTCGGTTTCCTGGCGGAAGGCGCGGTGCATCGAGACCCGCGGGTAGCCCACCAGGATGTGCTTGTAGAACTCGCGCCAGAGCAGTTCGTTGATCCAGGTGACGGCGCCGGGGTTGCCGCTGTCGAACTCGCCGCGGTTGGCGCGCAGCGCCGCATGCAGGCACTGGCGCGGCGACAGCACGCCGGCGGCCAGATAGGGCGACAGCTGGCTGGTGCCGGGGGTGGCGGGAAAGTCGCGTGCCTCTTGGTAGAACTCGATGCGTTCCTCGGCGAAGCGCGCCAGGCGGCTGTGCGCCTGCTCTTCGCCGGCCGGCCAGAGCGCGCGCAGCGCCTCGCTCGGTGCGGTGAAACCGGCGACCGCGGCGGGCAGCGGGTCGCTGGCCACGTCCAGCGGCGCCTGCGCCTGCGGTTGTGCGCGCAGCGCCGGCAGGGCTGTGTGCAGGCGCTGGTAACAGACCTTGCGGAACTGGCTGTAGACCTGGAAGTAGCCGCCGGACTGGGTCAGCACGCTGCCGGGCTTGAACAGCAACTGGTCCAGGTGGCTGTGCCAGGCGACGTCCTGCTGCGCCAGGTAGGCCGCGGTGGTGCGGTCGCGCAGGCTCTCGTGGACGCCGTACTCCTCGTTGACCTGCACCGCGGCGATGGCCTGCTCGCGGCAGACCTCGGCGAGCACGGCGGGGGCCTGGCTCCAGTCGTCGCACTGGCGCACCAGCAGCGGCACATTCAGCCGCTGCAAGGCACGCTGCAGTTCGACCAGGTTGCGCAGCCAGAAGTCGACCTTGCACGGCGCGTCGTCGTGGGCCAGCCACTGCCTGGGGCTGAGCAGGTACAGCGCCAGGGTCGGGCCGGCGGCCATGGCGCTGGCCAGAGCGCTGTTGTCGTGCACGCGCAGGTCGCTGCGCAGCCAGATCAGTTGACGCATGGTGAATCCTCGAGGGGGCCGAGCAGGCCCTGGCGTTGCAGCCAGGAATGGGCGGCGAGCGGGTCGGCGGCCAGCGCCAGCTCGGCCAGCACGTCGCGGTGGATATGGGCGGCGGGGCCGGCCAGCAGCAGCGGGATCCGGCACTGCCGGTGCAGGCGCGGCAGCTGGCGGCGCAGCAGGGCGCCGTCGAGCGCCTGGTCGGCGTACAGCAGCAGCGCGCGTGGAGCGATCTGCTCCAGGGCCAGGGCCAGTTCGGCGGGCGGCAGCGGCCAGTCGAACACTTCCACCGGGCAGTCGCTGTCGCTGACCAGCCAGGCGCACAGCCACAGGCCGGGCTCCATCGGCGCGTCGCCGAGGTTGACCAGCAGCAGCGGCGCACCGCCGGCCTGACGGTTGTTGTGGTAGATGCGTGTGGCGAACTTGCTGCGCAGCCAGGAAAAGAAGAACACCTGCTCCAGGCGCGCGCCGAACTGGCCCTGCCAGCGCTGCTGCAGTTCGCCGAGCAGCGGCCAGAGCAAGCGTTCGACCAGGGTGCGCAGCGGGTAGAGCGCCAGGGCGGCGTTGAAGCTTTCGTCCAGGCGCCGTTCGGCGAGCTGGGCGATATGCCCGAGCAGCTCGCCGCGCAATTGTCGCCAGCCGCCGTCGGCCGGCGGCTGCAGCGGTTGGCGGCTGTCCAGCAGTTCCTTGACCTGGCTCACCGCGACGCCACGGCCGAGCCAGCCGAGGATGGCCTGGATGCGCGCCACGTGTTGCGGCGAGTAGAGGCGGTGCCCCTTGGCCGTGCGCTGCGGCACGATCAACCCGTAGCGGCGCTCCCAGGCGCGCAGGGTGACGGCGTTGACCCCGGTGCTGCGCGCCACGTCGCGAATCGGCAGGTAGCCCTGGGCGAGGGCGCTGCGCAGCTGATCGGCGGCCTCGCTGCGCTGCAGCTGGTCGTTCGGCTCAGAGGGCATTGCGCAGACTCAGACGTTCCGGATGCGGCTGCAGGTAGACCTGCTCGGCGATGTAGCGATCCGGGTGGCGGCGGAAATGATGTTTGAGCAGGGTCAGCGGCACCACCAGCGGCACCACGCCGTCGCGGTACTGGCCGATCAGCTGCTGCATCTCCTGTTTCTCGTCGGGGCTGAGGGCGCGCTTG
The DNA here is from genome assembly GCF_054110165.1 of Pseudomonas sp. PL-6. NCBI lineage: Bacteria > Pseudomonadati > Pseudomonadota > Gammaproteobacteria > Pseudomonadales > Pseudomonadaceae > Pseudomonas > Pseudomonas sp. PL-6. The sequence continues at coordinate 1,084,857 of NZ_CM134189.1, forward strand.
AGATAGCCGGCCAGGTGCTGCAGCACGTTGCTGTGGGTGCCGCGGGTGGCGCAGCGCTTCAGCGCCGCCATCAGCTGGCTGAAATAGTGCGGCGCCAGGCTCGCCAGGTCGTGCCGGGCGAGATCGCCGAGCAGGCGGCCGAGGGCCTTGTACTGCAGCGGGTCGGTGGCCAGTAGCAGGTACTTGTAGCGCGAGTGGAAGGCGATCAGCGCGCGGCGCGTCAGGCCCTCCTGCAGCAGGCGTTGCCACTCGGCATAGGCGAACACGCGGGTGAGGAAGTTCTCGCGCAGCACCGGGTCGTTGAGGCGGCCGTCTTCCTCCACCGGCAGGTCGGGATGCCGGGCACAGAAGGCCGCGGCGAAGATGCCACGGCCCGGCTCGCTGGGGCGGCCGCCGTCCTGGTAGACCTTGACCCGCTCTAGGCCGCAGGACGGCGACTGCTGCATGAAGATGAAGCCGCAGATGCCCTGCAGCTCGCCGGCCATGCGTTCGGCATAGGCGGCCAGGGCGTCGGTGACGTCGTGCGAGCGTTCCACCGTGCCGACTGCGCGCGGCGCCTGCGGGTCGCCCACCAGGCGAATCGGCTGGCGCGGCACCGGCATGCCGATGCCGACTTCCGGGCACACCGGGACGAACTCGAAATGCTCGGCGAGGCTGCGGCTGCACAGGCGCGACAGCTTGTGACCGCCGTTGTAGCGCACCTCGGCGCCCAGCAGGCAGGCGCTGATGCCCAGTTTGGCTTTGCTCGGTTGCATGACTCGACCTCCGGCTGTCTTGTACATGGGCTTGGCCATGTACAACTTTTGTCCATCATAGGTCTGCTGTTGTACAAGTCAAATGCTTTGTACAGCTTGTGTATGGCTTTTTGTGTGTGACGACAAGCGCCGCGCGAGCGCGGCGTCAGGGCGGGGAGGGGAAGAGAGGGGCTTCAGCGCCAGCCTTGCAGCCAGCGCTGGGTGTCCTGCAGCTGGCGCCAGTCGAGCTGCTGGCTGCGCCGGGTCAGCACGGCCTGCAGCTCCACGGCGAGAATGGTGTCGGCCTCGTCGCGGATCAGTTCGGTGACCAGGAAGTGGCGTTCGCAGTTCTGCGGCTGCGCCGCGGTCCATTTCGACAGCAGCAGCTTGCGCGGGTTGAGCCGCCGCGTGGGCGTCATGCCAGGTGTTCGAGCAGGCGGCGGGCGGCGTCCTGGCCGCTGAGCCAGGCACCCTCGACGCGGCCGGACAGGCACCAGTCGCCACAGGCGTACAGGCCCAGATCGGCGTCGGCCAGCGCGCCCCACTGGTGGGCCTGCGCCGGACGGGCGTAGAGCCAGCGGTGGGCCAGGGTGAAGCTGGGCGGCGGCACGGCGCAGCCGATCAGCTCGGCGAAGGCACCGTGCAGCTGCTCGATCACGGTGTCCTTGGGCAGGTCCAGGTGCTGCTTGCTCCAGGCGCTGCTGGCGTGCAGCACCCAGGTGTCCAGGCGGTTGTCGCGGCCGGGCTTGCTGCGGTTGCGCGCCAGCCAGTCGAGCGGGCTGTCCTGTACGAAGCAGCCCTCGACCTTGGTCTCCAGCGGCGTGTCGAAGCCCAGCGCCACCGCCCAGGTCGGCTCCATGATCACGCTGGCGGCGGCGCCGGCCAGCTTGGGCGCGGCCGCCAGCAGGGCGCTGGCCTGCGGCGCCGGGGTGGCGATGACGACGTGGCTGAACGGGCCGTGGCTGCAGCCCTCGGCATCCTGCAGGCTCCAGTGGCTGCCGCCGCGGAACACCTCGGTGATGCGGCAGGCGAAGTGCACCGGCAGGGCGCCGAGCAGGGCGCGGGTGATGGCGCTCATGCGCGGCGTGCCGACCCAGCGCACCTGTTCGTCCGGCGAGGCGCTGAGCTGACCGTCCTTGGCGTGGTACATGCCGGGCGTCCATTCGGCGACCCAGCCGCGGGTCAGCCACTGCTGCACCACCTCGACGAAGCGGCGGTCGCGCGCGGTGAAGTACTGGGTGCCCAGGTCGAGGCTGCCGACATCGCTGCGCTTGCTGGCCATGCGCCCGCCGCTGCCGCGACTCTTGTCGAACAGCTGGACCTCCTGGCCGGCGGCGTGCAGGGCCTGGGCGGCGGACAATCCCGCGATGCCGGTGCCGATGATGGCGATGGGTGCGTTCATGGTGACCTCGTCAGCTCTGAATGCTTTACAGGCTACGCTTTGGACAAAAGCTATACAAGAATGCTTTCATGTACAGCTGTTGCCTCGGGTGTCGCTCCTTACTCTAGGTTTAGGACAAACGCGGCCATCAATAAAGGCACGTGTGCGCGTCATAAACCAGACTAGGGGTGAAAGCTCATCAATTTCCATGCGAGGACGATGCCATGCATATCCTGCTGACCGGCGGTACTGGCCTGATCGGCCGCGGGCTCTGCGCCTACTGGGCCGAGCAGGGCCACCGCCTGACCGTCTGGAGCCGCGAGCCGGACAAGGTGAAGCGCCTGTGCGGCGCGACCGTGCGCGGCATCGGCCGGCTCGAGGAGCTGGCCGAGGAGCCGCTCGACGCCGTGGTCAACCTGGCCGGCGCGCCCATCGCCGACCGGCCCTGGAGCAGCAAGCGCAAGGCGCTGCTGTGGGCCAGCCGCATCGGCTTGACCGAACAGCTGCTGGCCTGGCTGCAGGGCCGCAGCCAGCGCCCGGCGCTGTTGCTGTCCGGCTCGGCGGTGGGCTGGTACGGCGACGGCGGCGAGCGCGAGTTGCACGAGGACACGCCGCAGGTCACCGACGATTTCGCCGCGCAGCTGTGCGGCGCCTGGGAGGAGACTGCCCTGCGCGCCGAGGAACTGGGCCTGCGCGTGGTGCTGGTGCGCACCGGCCTGGTGCTCAGCGCCGATGGCGGCATGCTCAAACGCCTGCTGCTGCCGTTCAGGCTGGGCCTGGGCGGACGCCTCGGCGACGGCCGGCAGTGGATGCCCTGGGTGCATATCGCCGATCAAATCGCCCTGATGGACTTTCTCTTGCAGCGAGACGCTGCCCGGGGTCCCTATAATGCGTGCGCGCCGCAGCCGGTGCGCAACGCCGAGTTCGCCAGGGCGCTGGGCCAGGCCCTGCATCGCCCGGCGATCCTGCCGGCGCCGGCCTTCGCCCTGCGCGCCGGCCTCGGCGAGCTGTCCGAGCTGCTGCTCGGCGGCCAGCGCGCGGTGCCGACGCGCCTGCTGGAGGCGGGTTTCAGTTTTCGCTTCACCCATCTGGACGTGGCCCTGGCCGATCTGCTGGGCCATCACTGACTAGGATTTCGCATGACCGATCACGCATTGTTGCTGGTTAACCTGGGTTCGCCCGCGTCCACCGAAGTAGCCGATGTCCGCCGTTACCTCAATCAGTTCCTGATGGACCCCTATGTCATCGACCTGCCCTGGCCGCTGCGCCGCCTGCTGGTGTCGCTGATCCTGATCAAGCGCCCGGCGGCCTCGGCGCATGCCTATGCCTCGATCTGGTGGGACGAGGGCTCGCCGCTGATCGTGCTCAGCCGCCGCCTGCAGCAGGCGATGCAGGCGCACTGGACGCGCGGCCCGGTGGAACTGGCGATGCGCTATGGCGAGCCGTCCATCGAAACCAGCCTGCAGCGCCTGGCCGACCAGGGCGTCCGCGAGGTGACCCTGGCGCCGCTCTACCCGCAGTTCGCCGACAGCACCACCACCACGGTGATCGAAGAGACCAAGCGGGTACTGCGCGAGCGCGGGCTGAAGCTGCGCCTGTCGATCCTGCCGCCGTTCTTCGAGCAAGCCGAATACCTCGACGCCCTGGCGGCCAGCGCCAAGCCCTACCTGGAGCAGCCGTTCGATCACCTGCTGCTGAGCTTCCACGGCCTGCCCGAGCGCCACCTGCACAAGCTCGATCCCAGCGGCCATTGCCTGAAGGGCGCCGACTGCTGCCGCACGGCTTCGGCCGAGGTGCTCGCCGGCTGCTATCGCGCGCAGTGCCTGCGCAGCGCCGAGCTGTTCGCCGCGCGCCTGGGCCTGCAGCCGCAGCAGTGGTCGGTGAGCTTCCAGTCGCGCCTGGGCCGGGCCAAGTGGATCGAGCCCTACACCGAGACGCGCCTCGACGAGCTGGCCGCGCAGGGGGTGAAGAAGCTGCTGGTGATGTGCCCGGCCTTCGTCGCCGACTGCATCGAGACCCTGGAGGAAATCGGCGACCGCGGCCGCGAGCAGTTCGTCGCGGCCGGCGGCGAGAGCCTGCAGCTGGTGCCCTGCCTCAACGACCACCCGGACTGGGCGGCGGCGCTGAAGACCCTGTGCGAGCGTGCGCCGCTGGCCATCTGAAACGGCCGCCGCGCCATTCGCCCCGGCGGGTATGAAGCATTCGCCCGCCTGATAACACCTTCGAGCGATACTCAGCGCCGTTTATATCGCCCTAAGCTGACGCACTTTCAACCGCCGCGCGCCGCGTTCAGCGGTGCCGAGGAGAGCGTCCGTGCATAACAACAATAACGGCTATCCCTCCAGTGCCCGTGCCTGGGTCACTGTCGCCATCCTGATGGTGGCCTACGTGCTGTCCTTCGTCGACCGGCAGATTCTCAACCTGCTGGTCGAACCGATCCGCCGCGACCTGCTGATCAACGACACGCAGATGAGCCTGCTGATGGGCCTGTCCTTCGCCCTGTTCTATACCATCTGCGGCATTCCCCTCGGGCGCGTCGCCGACACCCGCAGCCGGCGCGGGCTGATCGCCGTCGGCGTGCTGTTCTGGAGCGCCGCCACCGCCGCCTGCGGCATGGCCAAGCTGTACTGGCAGTTTCTGCTGTGCCGCATCGGCGTCGGCGTGGGCGAGGCGGCGCTGTCGCCGGCGGCCTATTCGCTGATCGCCGACAGCTTTCCCGCCGAGCGCCGCGCCACCGCCATCAGCGTCTACTCCATGGGCGTCTACCTCGGCTCGGGGCTGGCCTTTCTGGTCGGCGGGCTGGTCATCCAGTTCGCCTCGGCGCAGGGCAACGTGCTGCTGCCGGTGCTGGGCGAGGTGCGCCCCTGGCAGTTGATCTTCCTGATCCTCGGCGGCGCCGGGGTGCTGTTCACCCTGCTCATGCTGGCGGTCAAGGAGCCGGCCCGGCGTGGCGCCGGCGCCGGCGTGGCGGTGCCGCTGGCGGATGTCGGCCGCTATATCCGTGCCAACCGTCGCACCGTGCTGCTGCACAACTTCGGCTTCGCCGGCCTGGCCTTCGCCGGCTACGGCAGCGCGGCCTGGGTGCCGACCTTCTATATCCGCACCTACGGCTGGGACGCCGGTCAGGTCGGCATCGTCTACGGCTGCATAGTCGCGGTGTTCGGCTGCCTGGGCATTGTCTTCGGCGGGCGCCTGGCCGACTGGATGGCCAAGCGCGGGCGCAGCGACGCCAACATGCGCGTCGGCCTGTACGCCGCGCTCGGCGCGCTGCCGCTGGTGCTGCTGTTCCCGCTGATGGACACCGCCTTCTGGGCCAGCGTGCTGCTGGCGCCGACGGTGTTCTGCCTGAGCATGCCGTTCGGCGTGGCGCCGGCGGCGATCCAGGAGATCATGCCCAACTCGATGCGCGGCCAGGCCTCGGCCATCTACCTGTTCGTCATCACCCTGATCGGCCTGGGAATAGGCCCGACCGCGGTGGCGTTGGTGACCGACTTCGTCTTCGCCGACGACAACGCGCTGCGCTACTCGCTGCTGATCGTCACCACCCTGGCGGTGCTGATGTCCATCGTGCTGCTGGGCAAGAGCCTCAAGCCCTACCGCGAGAGCGTGGTGCGCCTGGAACAGTGGGCGGCCAGCCCGGCCTGAGCCCCGTAAGGGGCGCCGCGCGCACCAATGATGAAAAAGCCGCGATAGTCGCGGCTTTTTCACAGAGCGAGCGGGTTTAACGACGATAGCGATGATGGTGCTTGTGGCCGCGCCAGTGCTTGTGCGGGTGGTGATAGTGGCGCGATTTGTAGTGATACGGCCGGGGTTCGTAGTAGCGCGGGCCCACCACCACGGTATAGGGGCGGTAGTAGACCGGCGGCTCGTAGTACACCGGCGGTGGCGGGTAGTACACCACGTGCGGTGGTGGGGCGTAGTAGATCCGGCTGTTGGCGCCGATCACGCCACCGACCACGGCGCCGACTACCGCTCCGGCGATGGCGGCGTCGCGACGATCCGAGGCCTGAACCGGTTCCACGCCGGCCAGTGCCAGGCTGGCGAGCAGGCCGGTGACGAGGGAAATACGCGTATGCATGAGCGTGCCTCCTGTAGGGCCGGAGCGATCCGGTTACTGGTTTCGACCGATACTCGGGCGGCGCATTGCATGGCGCTGTGTAAAAGCTATGTAAACCAGGGGGCGCTGCCTGCTGGCTAGGAACTGCGCTTGGTGCCTCGACCGCTCAGCCGCCGGCTCGAGCGCGGGCCATCGACTTCCAGGTGGAGGCCGGCGAACAGCCGGTGGATCAAGCGCTCGTGGCGTTCGATGGCGTCGGCATGGCGCTCGATGACCATGGGCAGTTGGCGCAGGCTGTCCGAGGGGGTGTCGAGCAGGAAGGGCAGTTGTGGGTTGCCGAGACTGTGCTCGATCTCGCCCAGGTGCAGGAGGATGTCTTTCTCCATCTCGTTGAGCTGAACCAGCATGTCCAGCAGCTCGCCCTGCACCGGCAGGCGGGTGGCGTCGCACAGGCGGATCAGCAGCAGGCCGGCCTCGCGCAGCAGGCCGATCAGCTGCGTGCTCTTGATGCCGTAGTGGACGATGGCCAGGCTATCGCTGGCGCGCCGCTGGTAGTTGAGTCCGGCATGGGGCAGGCGATGGCCGGCGAGGTCGCGCGGTTGCTGGCCAAGCTTGAGGCCGAGCCACTTGGCCTTCAACTGCACGAATTCGGCTTCGAGGCTGTCCTTCTGCTCGAACAGGCGGTGCAACTGCTGGTGGGGCAGCAGCGGCTCGGGTGTCTTGCCCAGGCTGCGCTGCGAATCGCGGACACTTTTCCACAGGCGCCACAGCATCAGCGCGATGCATAGCGCGGCGAGTCCCGACAGGGCCAGCAGCAGGGCGGGCTCGGCCTGGGCCAGGGCATCCAGTCGCGAGGTGAGGGGGATCGGTTGTTGCATCCGTGAGCTCCAGTGCGGGTCCATCTGACTGGGTGATTCGAATCCAACGCACTACAGGTTCGCCCACGGTCGGCCGATGAATGATCAACAGGCTTAGCGTAGTTGCCCGCCGGCGAATTGAAATGGCCAAACGCTAGTATTTTTCCGCAAGCCGCTGGCCTGGGCGTCACTGTGCCCAGCGCTGCTGGATGCGCTCCAGCGTGCCGGCCTTGCGCAGTCGTACCAGCGCCTCGGAGAACTGCCGGGCACGCTGGATATCGCCCTTGGCGAAGGCGACGAAGCGCGGCATCTGCACCAGCGGGCGGGGCAGGATGCGCACCTGTTGCTGGGCGCGCTGTTCGCGGACGAAGTACTGCAGTTGCACGCGGTCGCCGACGATGATGTCGATGCGCCCGGCCAGCAGCATCGACACCAGCTGGCGCGGGTTCTGCGCGCTGCTGTCGCGGGCCAGGTCGGCGCGGTCGAAGTGCTCCTCGTAGGCGTAGCCGCGCACCTGGCCGATCACGTAGGGGGCGAAGTCGTCCAGCGTGCGCCAGTCGGTGATCGCGGTCTTGGCGGTGGTCATGAACACCGTGGCGCCGCTGCGCAGCGGGCCGACCAGTTCGTACTGCTCCTGGCGCTGCGGCGTGCCGGCGAACTGGAAGGCCATCTGCGCCTCGCCGCGCTCGAGCATGCGCTTGACCCGCTCCCAGGGGTAGAGGCGGATCTGGTGCGCGACCCTGGCCTCGCGCAGCACCGCCTCGACCAGCTCGACTTCGAGCCCGCGCGGCGTGTCGTCCTCGGCGGTGACGAAGCTGTAGGGGGCGAACTGCTCGTCGCCGACCACCCGCCAGGGCTCCGCGGCCAGGGGATTGGCCAGGGCCAGCAGGATGAGCAGCAGAAGGCGCATGGCGGGTCTCCTCGGGGCGGGCTTGTGTTCAGGCTAGCCAATTTTCCCCGAGGGCGTGCGGCAGATCAGACCTTGCGCACGAACTCCGACTTGAGCTTCATCGCGCCGATACCGTCGATCTTGCAGTCGATGTCGTGGTCGCCGTCGACCAGGCGAATGTTCTTCACCTTGGTGCCGACCTTGACCACCAGCGACGAGCCCTTGACCTTGAGGTCCTTGATCACGGTGACGCTGTCGCCGTCCTGCAGCAGGTTGCCCACCGAATCCTTGATCGCCCGCGCCGCCTCGTCGCCCCCGGCGGCGTCGCCGGCCCGCCATTCATGGGCGCATTCGGGGCAGATCAGCTGCTCGCCGTCAGCGTAGGTGTATACGGAGTTGCACTGGGGGCAAGGTGGCAGGCTGCTCAAGGGACGTCCTCGACTGTGGGTTGAGAGACCCTGAATTGTATAGGGTTTTGCCCGCGGGCGCCGCTCTAGGACGCCGCTCGGCTCGCCGGTGATGTCAAAAATATTGGACTTGCCGGGCGGGCAGGTTTCACCGCTTTTTGCTTGAATCATGCCGGTTTAAGCCATTTCTGCGGAATCTGCGAGTGCATTTTGTTCGACAATGTCGCGCTTATTTGTTTGACATATTTTACGGCTCGGGCAGACTGGCGATAGATTCCGCTGCCGAACCGGGTGGCGGGCGCTCCTGTGGCGCCCCTTTGCGCAGAGTCGCCAAGGCCCGGTTTCGCGCCGCCGTCGGAAGGCGGCACCCCGGCTCAGGACGAGCCCGGGTGCACGGAGTTAGCCAAACAGGCCGCAGTCGGCGACAGCCACCGGCCTGCACAGCAACGACAGGCCCGGCCTGTCCCAAGGTGACGTATGTCCGACAAGAAAATCCGCAGTACCCCGCGCAAACCCGTCGTGTTGATGTCCATGGGCGCTCAGGAGCGCAAGGGCCACGACTATCAAGTGATGACCCACAAATACATCCAGCCGCTGGTCGAGCTCTCCGGCTGCGTGCCACTGCTGGTGCCGACCTGCTGCGGCACGGCTGACCTCGAGCAGTACCTGGACATGGCCGACGGCGTGTACCTGACCGGCGCCGGCAGCAATATCGACCCGGCGCTCTACGGCCAGGAAAACGAGACGCCGAACAAGACCCAGGATCGCGACCGCGATCTGTTCGACCTGCCGCTGATCCGCGCCGCCCTCGCGCGCGGCCTGCCGATCTTCGGCATCTGCCGCGGCATGCAGGAGATCAACGTGGCCCTGGGCGGCGACATCTTCCAGAAGGTCTATGCCGAGCCCGGCTACCACGACCACCGGGAGAACCCCGATGACCCGGTGGAGGTGCAGTACGCGCCGCGCCATGCGGTGTACCCGGTGCCCGGGAGCTGGTTCGCCGAGCTGCTGGGGCAGCCGGAGATCCGCGTCAACTCCCTGCATGGCCAGGCCATCCGCAACCTGGGCCAGGGCCTGGAAGTGCTGGCCAGCGCCGAGGACGGCCTGATCGAGGCCATTCACGCCCCCAGCCTGTCGCCCTTCCTGCTGGCGGTGCAGTGGCACCCGGAATGGCGCGCCGCCGCCAACCCCGACTCGGTGAAGATCTTCCAGGCCTTCGGCGAGGCCTGCCGGCGCCGCGTCGCCGAACAGAGCTGAGCCCTCCAAGAGGCGGTTCCCGGCGCGTCCTGCGTCGATCTGTCAGGAAAGGGCGTGGAACTTGCTAGCGGCTGAGCGTCCGGGCCATGTCCCCGGGCGCTTCCTCCAATCGCACAAGGACCACCTCGATGATCACTGCCTCCATCGCCGACTGCATGAGCCGGGATTTCGCCCGCATCCATCCCGATATGCCCGTGGTCAAGGCGGTCGCCAAACTGATGCGCCACGAGCTGCTCGGCGGCCCGGTGACCGACGGCGACGGCCGCCTGCTCGGCTGGCTGTCCGAGCAGGAATGCCTGAAGGTGGCGATCCAGGTGGCCTACTACAACCAGCGGGTGGCCACGGTCGGCGACATCATGCGCCGCGACGTGCTCAGCGTGCGCGCCGACATGGACCCCATGGCACTGGTGCAGCAGATGCTCGGCGACAAGCCGAAGAACTACCCGGTGGTCGACGCCTGTGGCCGGGTGCTCGGGGTGATCAGCCGTCGCCATCTGCTGCAGCAGCTGGACAAGCTGCTGCAGGGCCGGGCTCAGGCGGCCTGAGGCACAGGCGCGCCGTCCTGGTGCGGCGGCGCCGAGCGGGTGCACCAAAAGGGTTGGCGTGCGCGGCCTGTCAGTAGACGCGCGGCGGCTCCGGCCAGTCCAGGGTGCCGCTGTCGCTGAACCGGCGGGTGCCGAACAGGCCGCCGGCCAGCTTGCCGCGCAGCACGTAGGGCAGGCCCTGGCCCAGGCGGTAGTCGGTGGCGCCCCAGGCCTGGCGCATGGCGGAGAAGGCGGAAATGCTCACCGGCACGCTGATCAGGGTCTCGCCGAAGCGCGGCACGCTGCCGCGCTGGTCGCTCACGCCGCTGGCCAGCGGCTGGCCGTTGACTTCCAGCTCCAGCGCCACGCCGTCGAAGTCCACCGGGCTGTCGTTGGGATTCTGCACCCGCAGCTTGACCGCGAAGCGCATCTCCAGGCCCTGGCCGGGCAAGGGTTCCAGCCCGGCCAGGTCGATGCGCAGCGGGTCGCGCTGGCCCAGGCTGGCGCAGGCGCCCAGGCCCAGGGCGAGCAGCAGGATAAAACAGAGGCGAAACAGACGGGGCATGGCGATCTTCCGGATGAGCATTGGCTACAGCATAGAAGACCGTCGCCAGCCGCTTTAGCCCCCGGCCTTGCGTTGCCGACTGCCGAGCACCAGGGCGATGCCGCCGAGCACCGCGCCGGCGCTGAGCAGCAGACGCAGGCTCAGCGCTTCGCCGAGCAGCAGGGCGCCGCCGAGGGCGGCGAGGATCGGCACGCTGAGCTGCACGGTGGCGGCCTGGCTGGCGCGCAGGCCGGGCAGGGCGCTGTACCAGATGGCGTAGCCGACGCCCGAGGTCAGCGCGCCGGACAGCAGGGCGTAGCACAGCCCCGCGCCGTCCCAGCTCAACCGCGGCAGCAGCGTCAGGGCCAGGAGCAGGGCCAGCGGTGCGGCGCGCAGGAAATTGCCGGCGGTCACCGCCAGCGGGTCGCCCTGGCCGCGCCCGAGCAGCGAGTAGCCGCCCCAGGCGATACCGGCCAGCAGCATCAGCAGGGCGGCCGTCAGCGGCGGCGCGCTGGCGCCGGGCAGCAGCAGCGCAAGCAGGCCGCCGGCCGCCAGGGCGGTGCCGAGGCTGGCCGCCAGGCCCAGGCGTTCGCCGCGCCACAGGCCCCAGAGCAGCATGCTCAGTTGCACCGCGCCGAACAGCAGCAGGGCGCCGACGCCGGTGTCCAGCTGCAGGTAGGCGAAGGAGAAGGCCGCGGCGTAGGCGAACAGCGCCAGCGCCCCCGGCCAGTTGCCGGCCATGGGCTGGCGCGCCGTGCGCAGGCGCAGCAGCAGCCAGAGCGTCAGCGCCCCGGAAACGAGACGAATGGCGGTGAAACTGGCGGCGTCGATGGCCGTCTCGCGCAGGGCCAGGCGGCACAGCAGCGAGTTGCCGGCGAAGGCCAGCATGGCCAGGGCGGTGAGCAGCAGGATACGCGGGGGCATCGGCCATCCTTGTGAGAGTCTGTTCAAAGCCTGCTGCGCGTCGGCACTGCTGCGTTAAAAACAGGCTCGGAATGCTCATGTACAAAAGTACACTCCGCTTCCTCGCCTGTTTTTGCCTTGCATTGCTCTAGCTCGCGAGGCTTTGAGCAGGCTCTAAGGGCGTGACCGCCAGCTAAGCACAGCGCAGCGATGGATGGGATTGGCCGAAGGTCGCAACTGCGTCGGCGCTCAGTCGTACTCGGCCTCGGCGTGATCGCCGAGCAGGCGCCGCTGGCGTGGGGTGCAGGCGGCCAGCACCGCCGGGTCGAAGCGAAAGTGCAGGTAGGGCGAGAACTTCTGCGCCACCATGCGCCGGCCATAATGGATCTGCAGCAGATAGCGGCTGCGCGTGCGGCTCAGGTTGGGGCTGCCGGCGTGCCACAGCTCGCTGCGAAAGAACAGCAGATCGCCGGCGCGGCAGAAGATCGGCTCGGGCTCGCGGCCACGCCAGTGACGCTCGCCGGCAGCGGGCGGCCGGCCGGCGCGGTGGCTGCCGGGGATGACCCGGGTCGGGGCCAGCTCGGCGTCGATGTCGTCGAGATAGAGCTGGGCGGTGCAGATCTGCATCGGCAGCTCGAAGGCGGGATCGTCCAGCAGGCTCGGCGGCAGCGCCATCAGCAGATGGTCCAGATGCAGCTCGCTGCCGACGAAGCCGGGGTGGCAGCGCCAGGCGGTCTGGCCGATCACGTGGCAATCCTCGCCCAGCGCCGCTTCGGCCAGCTCGATCACCTGCGGCAGGTCGAGGTAGGGCAGCCAGAACGGGTCGCGGTTGAACAGGCACTTGTAGTGGTCGAGGCTGCCCTGGTAGTCCCAGTGGATGGGACGCAGGGCATCGATGGCGGTGCGCAGCGCGGCGATGCGTGGCGCCTCCAGCACCCCGGGCAGCAGGACGAAGCCCTGCTGGTGCAGGGCCTGCAGCCGTTCGGCGGTGTGGCTGGCGATGAGCTCGGGCATGGCGCCGCTCCCGAAGGTGACCAGAGCATGCTGGCACTCGCAAGCGGCGTTGCCCAGTCCTCGGTGGTGCTTAGAAGTGCGCCTTGACCAGCAGGCTGGCGGTGTTCTGGTCGGTCGGGCCGACGAAGTTGGTGCTGACGAAGCCGCCGTCCTTGATGCCGTACTTGTTCTTCCAGTAGTCGTACTCGACGCCGACGTACAGCTGCTTCTCGCCCCACTTCAGCGCCTTGCCCAGGTCGTACTTGATCTGCGGGTTGAAGTGCAGGTTGGCGTGGTAGTCGCCGCGGCTGTTCTCGTCGTTGTCCACCACCCAGTCCATGAAACCGTCGATGAGGATGTCGGACTCGCCGACCGGGATGGTGTAGCTCCACACCGGGGTGATCTGCCAGACGTTGTCGCCGGGACGGCTGCCATCGGTGGTGCGCAGGTAGGTGTTGAGCTGGAAGTAGTCGAAGCCGGGGATGGCCAGGTCGAAGCCCGGGCCGATCAGGTAGGACTCGACGTCGTCCTCGCCGAACTCGTAGGTGGTAGCGATCAGCACGTCCTTGAGCGGGCCGAACGACAGGTCGGCGCCGCTGAGCTTGCCCAGGGAGAAGCGCGGGCTGAACTCGCCGTAGAAGGTATGGCCGTCGCCGGCGCCGTTGCGGGCGTCGGTGTTGTACTTGATCGCGTCGACGAAGATGAACAGGTCGCCGAAGCTCCAGCCGCTGGCGTGCTCGAAGGTGACGGTCTGCTGGATCTCCGGGTCGATCTTGAAGTCCTGGCCGTAGAGGTAGGTCAGGCTGTTGTCCTGCCAGTGCAGCAGGTCGCCGGCGACGGCCTGGCCGCCCGCCAGCAGGCCGCCGGCGAGGATCAGCGAAGAAAGGGTGCGGTTCATGAAGGCTCCTGGTGTGTAGCGTGTCGTTATGGTTGTAAACCTGTCTGCTTGGTCAGGCTGGTGCAGCTAGAGCAAAAACGGCGCCAATTCTCGTGATTGGCGATAGACCTTGCAAATCAATCGGATGGCTTGCATTTCGGCGCAGGATGGCGGCCGTTCGTGCACCTTTTGCTGACCGCTGGGACAGAAACGGCCATAAGTTGGTGCGCACGGCCGTGGCGGTCATTGGTCGGCTGGAGTGGAAAGGCCATTGACGAGCAGTATGACGAGGTTCATATAGGCGATTAGGATTATGACTGTAATCTAATTGGCCCGCTCAAACCTCTTCATGGAGAACGCTATGAACGCTGCAAGCAAACCCGCCACCGCCCTGATCACCGGCGCCTCTTCCGGCATCGGTGCCACCTATGCCGAGCGCCTGGCTCGGCGTGGTCACGACCTGCTGCTGGTGGCGCGCGACGCCCAGCGCCTGCAGGCCCTGGCCGAGCGCCTGGGCGGCGAGTACGGCGTCGCCGTCGAGGTGATGCCGGCCGACCTGACCGTGCCGGCCGACGTGCGCAAGGTGGCACAGCGTCTGCGCGAGGACGCGCGCATCGGCCTGCTGGTGAACAATGCCGGGGTGGCGATGAACGGGCCGCTGGCCGGCGCCGACCTGGAACAGGTGGGCGCGATGATCCAGCTCAACGTGGTGGCCCTGACCCATCTGGCCGCCGCCGCGGCCGCCAGCTTCGGCCAGGCCGGGCGTGGCGCCATCGTCAATATCGGCTCGGTGGTGGCGCTGGCGCCGGAGATGTTCAACGCCGTGTACAGCGCCACCAAGGCCTATGTGCTGAGCCTGACCCAGACCCTGGCCGGCGAACTGCGCGGCTCGGGCGTGCAGCTGCAGGCGGTGCTGCCGGGGGTGACCCGCACCGAGATCTGGGAGCGCAGCGGCACCGATGCCTCGGCGCTGCCGCCGTCGATGATCATGGAGGTGGGCGAGATGGTCGACGCGGCGCTGGCCGGTTTCGATCAGGGCGAGCTGGTGACCATCCCCTCGCTACCGGATGCCGCCGACTGGGACACCTTCGTCGCCGCCCGCGCGGCGCTGGGGCCGAACCTGTCGCATAGCCAGGCGGCGGCGCGCTACAAATAAGCGCGCGGGGCGCCGCTCAGGCGCCCCTATTGTTGCTGAGCGTCCTGCGCCTGCTCGATCAGCAGACGGCGGGTGGTCTTCAGCAGGCGGTCGGACAGCTCGGGGTCCTTGACGCTGCGCGACAGCAGCAGGGCGCCGACCATGGCCGAGAGCAGCAGCACGCTCTGTTCGGCGGCGTCGTCGCCCTTGAGGTTGTCTTCGATCAGCGCCAGGCGATTGCGGATCAGCGCGTCGGTGATCTCGCTGGCCTCGCCGCGCTGGCCCAGCTCGGCCGACATGGTCGGCAGCGGGCAGCCGGCGCCGGGGTTGGCGCGGTGCGCGCTGGACAGGTAGCTGGCGATAAAGCGCGGCAGCGGCGCCTCGGACTTCTCGGCCTGCTGTTCGGTGTTGCTGGCAAGGTCCTGCACGGCATGGCGCAGGGCGGTCTCCACCAGCTCGTCCTTGGACTTGAAGTGGGCGTAGAAGCCGCCGTGGGTCAGGCCCAGGGCCTTCATCAGCGGCTGCAGGCCGGTGGCGCCGATGCCGTCGCGGCGAAAGCGCAGCGCGGCCTCGTCGATGATGCGTTGGTGGGTCTTGGCCTTGTGGTCTTCCGAATAGCGCATGGGGTGCTCCGGATGATTCAGATGTTGGCTGTCATCTTACACCCGCGGCCGCGCCTTGGCGCGACCGCGTTGTGCACTCAGGGCGCCGGCGGCGCCATATCGAGAATCAGGCAGGTGGTGGAGGCCATGGCGTAGAGGCGCTCGTCGACGTCGTACAGGCGTCCTTCGGCCAGCGCGGTGGAGCGGCCGAGGTGGATGATGCGGCCCTCGGCGCGCACCGGGCCGGCGCCGCTGCGCAGGGCGCGGATGTAGCTGACGCGCAGGTCGCTGGTGGTGTAGCCCTGGCCCGGCTTGAGCAGGGTGTGCACCGCGCAGCCCATGCAGGAGTCGAGCAGGGTGGCGATATAGCCGCCGTGCACGCTGCCCAGTGGGTTGTAGTGACGCGCATCGGGCGTGCCCTGGAAGACGAAACGACCGCTGGCCCACTGCAGCGGCACGAAATCCAGCAGCTGGCCGAAGGGCGGGCTGGGCAGCTCGCCGCGGCCGATGCGGTCGAAGAAGTCCATGGGCGCCATGCTGGCCACCTCGGCCAGGGCCAGGGTGCCGGGGGCGGCGAGATTGGCGCGCAGCGCCTGTTCTTCGGCGTGCCAGGCGGCCAGACGGGTATCGCGGTCTTGCGGGTTCATGCGGGTCTCCCAATTTTATGATGGACGACATTTAATCTTTCATATTATGGTTGAAATATAAATACCCCGAGCCAGAGATTCGCCATGCGTCCGTCCCCCTCCCGTCTGTTGCTGCTGCTCCTGATGCTGCTCACCGCCCTGGGGGAAATCTCCACCCAGTTGCTGATTCCCGCGCTCGGCGCCCTGGAGCGCGGTCTGCACGCTGCGCCGGGCAGCAGCCTGCTGGCGCTGTCGCTGTTCGTCGCCGCCTTCGGTCTCGGCCAGCTGCTGCTCGGCCCGCTGTCCGACCGTCTCGGCCGGCGCCCGGTGCTGCTGGCCGGACTCTCGCTGTACCTGCTGGCGAGCCTGGGCATGCTGCTGGCGGAGAACATCCAGACGCTGATCGCCGCCCGTGTGCTGCAGGGCTTCGGCGCCTGCGCCGCGCTGGTGCTGGCGCGCGCCATAGTGCGCGACGTGTGGCAGGCCGAGGCGGGGCCGGCCCTGGCGCTGACGGTACTGGGCATGTTCGTCGCCATCGTCCTGTCGCCGCTGCTCGGCGGTCTGCTGACCCAGTACGGCGGCTGGCGGGCGCCGCTGGTTGCCAGCCTGGTGCTGGGCGGCGTGGCGCTCTTGGCGGTGCTCGGCAGCTACCGCGAGAGCCATTTGCAGCGCGACCCGCAGGCCGGGCGCTTGAGTCGTCTGGCGGGCGACTATTGGGATCTGCTGGGCAGCTGCCGCGCGCTGGCGCTGACCATCGCCATGACCTACGGCGCCATGTTCGTCGTGGTGGCCGGCTCCTCGGCGGTCTATATCGGCCTGCTCGGGCTGAGCGCGGCGCAGTACGGCATGACCTTCGCGGCCATCGTCTCGGGCCTGCTCGGCGGCGCCCTGTTCACCCTGCGCAACGTGCAGCGCCTGGGCCCTCAGCGAGTGGTGGCCATCGGCGTGGCGCTGGTGCTGGCAGGCGCCGCCCTGTCCCTGGCGATCTATGTGCTGTTTGGCCTGTCGCTGCTCGGCCTGTCCCTGCCGCAGGTGCTGGTGACCCTGGGCGGCGGCATGCTGCTGCCGGCGGCGGTGGCCGGCGCGGTGCTTCCCAACCCGCAGCGCGCCGGGCTGGCGGCCGGGCTGATGGGCTTCGCGCAGATGAGCGGGGCGACGGTGAGCGGCCTGTTGCTGGCCTGGCTGCAGGATGGCTCGGCCTGGCCTATGGTTGCCTTGCAAGCCCTGTTCGCCGCGCTGGCGTTCACCGGCTTCCATCTGTTGCGCGCCCGCCCGAGCGCATTTTCTGAGGCAAGGAGAGTTTCGTCATGAGCAGCTACGACGTGGTCATCATCGGCGCCGGCCCCGGCGGCTACAACGCCGCTATCCGCGCCGGCCAACTGGGGCTCAAGGTGGCCTGCGTGGAGGGCCGCGAGACCCTCGGCGGCACCTGCCTGAACGTCGGCTGCATGCCGTCCAAGGCCCTGCTGCATGCCTCCGAGCTGTACGAGGCAGCGGCCGGCGGCGAGCTGAGTGCGCTGGGGGTGGAGGTGACGCCGCAGTTGAACCTGCCGCAGATGATGAAACAGAAGGAAGGCAGCGTCGAAGCCCTGACCAAGGGCGTGGAATTCCTGTTTCGCAAGAACAAGGTGGAGTGGGTCAAGGGCTGGGCGCGCATCGACGGCCCGGGGCGGGTGCAGGTCAAGCTGCACGAGGGCGGCGAACGCCTGCTCGAGACGCAGAACATCGTCATCGCCAGCGGCTCCGAACCGACGCCTTTGCCGGGCGTGGAGATCGACAACCAGCGCATCCTCGATTCCACCGGCGCGCTGTCGCTGCCCGAGGTGCCGGGGCACCTGGTGGTGATCGGCGCCGGGGTGATCGGCCTGGAGCTGGGCTCGGTATGGCGTCGCCTGGGCAGCCGGGTCACCGTGGTGGAATACCTCGAGCGCATCTGCCCCGGGCTGGATGGCGAGACCGCCAAGACCCTGCAGCGCACCCTGGGCAAGCAGGGCATGAGTTTCAAGCTCGGCACCAAGGTCACCGCTGCCAAGACCGGCAAGTCAGGGGTGACCTTGAGCCTGGAGCCGGCCGCCGGCGGCGCGGCGGAAAGCCTGGAAGCCGACTACGTGCTGGTGGCCATCGGCCGCCGCCCCTACACCAAAGGGCTCGGGCTGGAGAGCGTCGGCCTGAGCACCGACCGGCGCGGCATGCTCGCTAACGACAAACATCAGAGCGGCGTGCCCTGCGTGTGGGTGATCGGCGACGTCACCTCCGGGCCGATGCTGGCGCACAAGGCCGAGGACGAGGCGGTGGCCTGCATCGAGCGCATCGCCGGGCATGCGGCCGAGGTCAACTACGGGGTGATCCCCGGGGTGATCTACACCCGCCCTGAGGTGGCCAGCGTCGGCAAGGGCGAGGAGGAGCTGCAGGCCGAAGGCCGCGCCTACAAGGTCGGCAAGTTCCCCTTCAGCGCCAACAGCCGGGCGAAGATCAACCACGAGACCGAAGGCTTCGTGAAGATTCTCGCCGACGCCACT
This sequence comes from Pseudomonas sp. PL-6, assembly GCF_054110165.1. Taxonomy (NCBI): domain Bacteria; kingdom Pseudomonadati; phylum Pseudomonadota; class Gammaproteobacteria; order Pseudomonadales; family Pseudomonadaceae; genus Pseudomonas; species Pseudomonas sp. PL-6. The sequence continues at coordinate 1,103,162 of NZ_CM134189.1, forward strand.
ACCGATCAGATTCTCGGCGTGCACATGATCGGCCCGAGCGTCGGCGAGCTGATCGGCGAATACTGCGTGGCCATGGAGTTCTCCGCCTCGGCCGAGGACATCGCCCTGACCTGCCACCCGCACCCGACCCGCTCGGAGGCCGGGCGCCAGGCGGCGATGGGCGTGCACGGCTGGACCATGCAGGCATAGGGGCGCCCTGCGCGTCAGCAGCGCCGAGTGTCCGGCAGGCGCTGCGCGACGCGCGTCCTGCGAGCGTTGTGCGTCGATCAGCCAGCCCGGATTTCATCCGGGCTACGGCGCTCACAGCACGTGATCGAGATTCACCGTTTCGCCCGGCTTGGCATGCAGCTTGGCACGGATATCGGCGAACACCTTGTCGTACTCGTCGTGGCCGCGCATCACCGGGCTGGCGTTGATCGGCAGGCCGTGACGGGCGGCGACGCGGGTGGCGGCGCTGGCGAAGTTGAAGGCGACGTCGCGGTGCAGCTCGAACTCCTCGTCGAAATGCCGGCCCTGCACCTCGCCGACCAGGCGCATATGCAGCATCGGGCCCTGCGCCGGGTCCTGGCGCACCTGGTAGTAGAAGTCGACGGAGAAGGGCGGCGCCAGACGCAGGCTTTCCGGGCGGTCGAGGTTGTCGCGGTGCAGATGGCCTGGGGTGAACATGCTGAACGTCCCTGCAACGTGGCGAGCGGGGTCATGGCCCCGCGCCGGGGTCAGTGGTAGCGGATGCCGTCGCAGTCCAGGCTGATGCGGGTGCCCGAGGTGCCCTGGACGATGGCCTCGATGTTTTCCAGCGAGCCGATCACCGCGGTGCTGCCGGTGTTGCGGGCGAACTCGCAGGCGGCCTGCACCTTGGGCCCCATGGAGCCGGCGGCGAAGCCGAGCTTATCGATCTCGTCGGGGTGGGCGGCGGCAATGGATTTCTGCGTCGGCTTGCCCCAGTCGACATAGGCGGCGTCGACGTCGGTGGCGATCACCAGCAGCTCGCAGGCCAGTTGTTCGGCCAGCAGCGCCGAGCACAGGTCCTTGTCGATCACCGCCTCGACGCCGCGCAGCTTGTTGCCGTCGTACATGGTCGGGATGCCGCCGCCGCCGGCGCAGATCACCACGCTGCCTTTCTCCAGCAGCCACTTGATCGGGCGGATCTCGAAGATGCGCTGTGGCCGTGGGCTGGCCACCACGCGGCGGAACTTGTCGCCGTCCGGGGCGATGCTCCAGCCTTTCTCGGCGGCCAGGCGCTCGGCCTCGGCCTTGTCGTAGACCGGGCCGATCGGCTTGGTCGGCTTCCTGAAGGCCGGGTCGGCGCTGTCCACCTCGACCTGGGTGAGGATGGTGGCGAAGGGCACCTCGAACGGCAGCAGGTTGCCCAGCTCCTGTTCGATCATGTAGCCGATCATGCCTTCGGTCTCGGCGCCGAGCACGTCCAGCGGGTAGGGGTTGCTGGCGTCGTAGGCGGCGCCCTGCAGGGCCAGCAGGCCGACCTGCGGGCCGTTGCCGTGGGCGATCACCAGTTCGTTGCCGGGCGCCACCTTGGCGATCTGCTCGCAGGCGATTCGCACGTTTTCCCGTTGGTTTTCCGCGGTCATGGCTTCGCCGCGGCGAAGCAGGGCGTTGCCGCCCAGGGCGATGACGAGTCGCATGGTGTTCTCCTTGTTCGAGGCCGTAGCCCGGCTTTCATCCGGGCTACGGTTCTAGGGCGTCAGATATCGGCCAGGGTCGAGACCAATATCGCCTTGATGGTGTGCATGCGATTTTCCGCCTGCTCGAAGGCGATGTTGTAGGGCGACTCGAACACGTCCTCGGTGACCTCGATGCCGTTCTTCAGGTGCGGGTACTGCTCGGCGATCTGCTTGCCGACCTTGGTCTCGCTGTTGTGGAAGGCCGGCAGGCAGTGCATGAACTTGGCCCGCGGGTTGCCGGTGGCCTTCATGATGGCCATGTTGACCTGGTAGGGCAGCAGCTCCTGGATGCGTTCGCCCCAGGCCTCGACCGGCTCGCCCATAGACACCCAGACGTCGGTGTGGACGAAGTCCACGCCCTTGACCGCTGCCTTGGCGTCCTCGGTGAGGGTGATGCGTGCGCCGCTTTCCTCGGCGAACTGCTTGCAGGCGGCGACGTGTTCGTCGCTCGGCCACAGCGCCTTGGGCGCGGCGATGCGCACGTCCATGCCCAGTTTGGCGCCGATCAGCAGCAGCGAGTTGCCCATGTTGTTGCGCGCATCACCCAGGTAGGCGTAGCTGATCTCGTGCAGGGCCTTGTCGCTGTGCTCGCGCATGGTCAGCACGTCGGCGAGCATCTGCGTCGGGTGGTATTCGTCGGTCAGGCCGTTGAACACCGGTACGCCGGCGTAGCTGGCCAATTCCTCGACTATTTCCTGCTTGAAGCCGCGGTATTCGATGGCGTCGTACATGCGCCCGAGCACGCGGGCGGTGTCCTTCATCGATTCCTTGTGGCCGATCTGCGAGGAGCCCGGGTCGATATAGGTGACGTTGGCGCCCTGGTCGTAGGCGGCCACCTCGAAGGCGCAGCGGGTGCGGGTGGAGGTCTTCTCGAAGATCAGCGCGATGTTCTTGCGCTTGAGGTGCTGCTGCTCGGTGCCGGTGTACTTGGCGCGCTTGAGGTCGCGCGAGAGGTCGAGCAGGTAGCGCAGCTCACGCGTGCTGTGGTGCATCAGGCTGAGCAGGTTACGGTTGTGCATGTTGAAAGCCATGATTCTTTCTCCTTGTGGGCAGCTGAAAACGGCGCCCGGCGGTGGATGACCGCCGGGGCTGGCTTGTTCAGTAATCGATCGGGTCGCGGATGATCGGGCAGGTCATGCAGTGGCCGCCGCCGCGGCCACGCCCCAGTTCGCTGGCGCTGATGGTCACCACCTCGACGCCGGCCTTGCGCAGCAGGGTGTTGGTGTAGGTGTTGCGGTCGTAGCCGACCACCACGCCCGGCTCCAGGCAGACCACGTTGTTGCCGTCGTCCCACTGCTCGCGCTCGGCCTCGTAGGCGTCGCCGCCGGTTTCCACCACGCGCAGTTTCTTCAGGTTGAGCGATTCGGCGACTACGTCGAGGAAGGACTTGTCCTCGCGGCGCAGGTCGATGCCGCCGGGGCGGCTCTCGTCCGGGCGCAGGACGAAGGGCACGATGGAGTTGGCCACTTCCGGGAAGACGGTCACCAGGTCGCGGTCGCAGAAGCTGAACACGGTGTCCAGGTGCATGGCCGCGCGCGACTTGCCGAGCCCGGCCACCACCACCCGCTCGGCTGCGCCCTTGGCGAACAGCGCCTGGGCGACCTGGCCGATGGCCTGGTGCGAGGTGCGCTCGCCCATGCCGATCAGCACGGTGCCGTTGCCGATCGGCATCACGTCGCCGCCCTCCAGGGTCGCGGCGCCATGATCCTGATCCGGGTCGCCGTACCAGATCTCGAACTGCTCGCCGACGAAGTCCGGGTGGAACTTGTAGATGGCGGTGGTCAGCAGGGTTTCCTGGCGGCGCGCCGGCCAGTACATGGGGTTGAGGGTGACGCCGCCGTAGATCCAGCAGGTGGTGTCGCGGGTGAACTGGGTGTTGGGCAGCGGCGGGAAGACGAAGCTGGACTCGCCCAGGTAGGCGTTGAACATCTTCGCCGCGTCGGAGTCCTTGTGCCTGACCAGGTCGGCGCCGGATACCCCGCCAATGAGGAACTCGGCGATCTTGCGCGGCTCCAGGCCCTCGATAAAGGAACGCACCTCGCCCTGCAGGCCGAGGCCGACGCTGTTGGGGGTGATCTTGCGGTCGAGAATCCACTTCAGCGCTTGGGGATTTCTCACCGTCTCTTCCAGCAGGTTGTGCATCTCCACCACCTCGATGCCGCGCTCGCGCATCTTGGTCATGAAGTCGAAGTGGTCACGTTTGGCCTGGGACACCCAGATCACGTCGTCGAACAGCAGTTCGTCGCAGTTGTTCGGGGTCAGGCGCAGGTGGGCCAGGCCCGGCGAGCAGACCATCACCTTGTGCAGTTTGCCGGCTTCCGAATGGACGCCGAGGGCTTTCTTGGACATATCGAACTCCTTCTCGCTAGAGACTCAGGAAACCGTCGTACAGCCCGTAGGCGGCGATGGCGGCACCGATCAGCACGACGACGAAGATCAGTTTTTCGACGCCGGTGAAGATGGGCTGCCCCAGCTCGCGCTTGGCCTTGGCGAACAGGATCGCGCCTGGGGCATAGAGCAGGGCGGAGAGCAGCAGGTACTGGACGCCGGCGGCATACACCAGCCACACGGCGTAGAGGGTGGAGATCAGGGCGATCAGCAGGTCCTTGTTGCGCTCGCCGCCGGCGGTCTCGTAGGTCTCGCCGCGCCAGGCCAGCAGCAGCGCATAGGCGCTGGACCAGAAGTAGGGCACCAGGATCATCGAGGTGGCCAGGTACAGCAGGCTGAGGTAGGTGGAGGCGTTGAACAGGGTGACGATGAGGAACAGCTGGATCAGCCCATTGGTCAGCCACAGGGCGTTGGCCGGGACGTGGTTGGCGTTCTCCTTGCGCAGGAACTCCGGCATCGTGTGATCTTTGGCCGAGGAGTAGATTATCTCGGCACACAGCAGGGTCCAGGACAGCAGGGCTCCGGCCAGGGATACGAGCAAGCCGATGCTGATCAACTGGGCGCCCCAGGGGCCGACCACCTGCTCCAGCACGCCGGCCATCGACGGGTTCTTCAGCCCGGCCAGTTGGGCCTGGGCCATGATGCCCTGGCTCAGCACGTTGACCAGCACCAGCAGCAGCAGCACGCCGATGAAGCCGATCACCGTGGCCTTGCCGACGTCGCTGCGCTTCTCGGCGCGGGCCGAGAAGATGCTCGCGCCCTCGATGCCGATGAACACCCAGACGGTGACCAGCATCATGTTGCGCACCTGGTCCATCACGCTGCCCAGCTCGGGGTTGCCGCTGCCCCAGAAGTCGTTGGTGAACACGTCGAGCTTGAACGCCACCGCGGCGATGACGATGAACAGCGCCAGTGGCAGCATCTTGGCGATGGTGGTGATGGTGTTGATGAAGGCCGCTTCCTTGATTCCGCGCAGCACCAGGAAGTGCAGCAGCCAGAGCAGTACCGAGGCGCAGATCACCGCCGGCAGGGTGTTGCCTTCGCCGAACACCGGGAAGAAGTAGCCGAGGGTGGAGAACAGCAACACCATGTAGCTGACGTTGCCGATCCAGGCGCTGATCCAGTAGCCCCAGGCCGAGGAGAAGCCCATGTAGTCGCCGAAGCCGGCCTTGGCGTAGGCGTACACCCCGCCGTCGAGCTCGGGCTTGCGGTTGGCCAGGGTCTGGAACACGAAGGCCAGCATCAGCATGCCCACCCCGGTGATCAGCCAGCCGATCAGGGTGGCGCCGGCGCCGGCGCTGGCGGCGATGTTCTGCGGCAGGGAGAAGATCCCGCCGCCGACCATGGAGCCGACCACCAGGGCGATCAGGGCGGCCAGGCGCAGTTTCTGGGTCGAATCGGACATCTCGTTACCTCCATGTCGGGGAGCGACTACGGTATTGAGCGCGTTTGGATGGGCAGCCGTGCTGATCTGCGTCAATCGGGCTGCTGGCAACTGTGCAAGCGCGCTTCCATGCTGGCCATTTACTAGTGAAGAAGAGCACCTGAGGGGCAGGAAGACAGCTCTGCGCCGGGCGTTGTGCGACGCCCGACTGTTGAAACGCTAGTCAGCTTTTATGGCAATGCAAGGACGGCAAAATGAAATTTTTCCCAGCCAGGGCCGGCCAGGGAGAGGGGTGAGCGGGGCGGATGGCCCCGCTGCTGCACTGGCCGGGTAGGCTGGTGCCTGGACTCGAAACGAGCCCGGAGAGGAGGAAACGCGACACCGGGCGGGTAGCCCACTGCAGGCAGCCGTGTCGCGCTTGGCCGCGCCAATTGGCGCGGCCGGTCAGGCGCCTTGGGAAAGCTCCTGGGAGCGGCGCTGGGCCGCTTGCGCCGCCGCTGCGACCAGGCGGCGCAGGGCCTGATCCTGTTCGAAGACGGCGATGGCGGCGGCGGTGGTGCCGTTGGGCGAAGTCACCGCCGTGCGCAGTTCGACGAAATCCGCACCGGCCTGGGTCTGCAGCGAGGCCGCGCCGAAGGCGGTCTGCGCCGCCAGGGTCCTGGCCAGTTCGGGAGTGAGGCCGAGGGCGATACCGGCATCGGCCAGCGCCTCGCTGAACAGGTGGTAGTAGGCCGGGCCGCTGCCGGAGATGGCGGTGACCGCGTCCAGCAGTTCCTCGCGCTCGACCCAGCTGGCGCTGCCGACGGCGCCGAACAGGCGGCCGATCAGCTCGCGCTTGCCGCTATCCAGCTCGGCGTCGTCATACAGGCCGGTGCAGCCAGCGCCGACCAGCACCGGGGTGTTGGGCATGGCGCGTACCACCGGGCAGCGTCCGCGCAGGGCGGCGGTGAGGTTGGCGCAGGTGACGCCGGCGGCCACCGACACCACCACGGCGTGCTGGCACAGGGCGTCGGGCAACTCGCCGAGCACCTGACAGGCATGGCCGGGTTTGGTAGCGACCAGGATCAGATCGAAGGGCTGGGCCGGCACCTGGGTCAGCGCCGGGTAATGGGCGACGGCGGCGTCGGCCGGCGCGTGCGGGTCGACCGCGACCAGGCGCTGGGCCAGGCCGGCCTCGAGCCAGGCCGCACCGATGGCGCTGCCCATGCGGCCGTAGCCGATAAAGAGTACGTTCATGCTGTTCCTTGAAGCCCTTTGGCGGGCGCAGCATGCCCGGGAAAGCTTTCAGGCCGCTTTCCCGGGCAAGGTTTCGGCAAACCCCGGCCGCCTCGCGGCGACCGGGCACGGGCCATCAGCCGATGGTCATCAGGCTGGCGTTGCCGCCGGCTGCCGCGGTGTTGACGCTCAGGGCGTGCTCGATCAGCAGGCGTTCCAGCGGGATATCGGTTTCGCCCTTGTTCAGGCCGTGCACGCTGACGATGGCGCCCTTGCGCTGCGCCGCCTGATGGCAGACCTCGCGCAGCTGGTCGGAATCACCGTGATGCAGGATGGCGTCGAACTCGGCGTCGACCGTACTCCAGTCGGCGACCAGCGCGATGCGCTTCTGCACCTCCTTGGGCAGCTCGGCGTACAGGCTGCGCTGGCTTTCCAGCCACAGCGCATGGCTGCCCACGGCCAGGGTGGCGGCCAGCTGCGCCAGCAGGTCGCCGCGCTCGTCGGCGAGATTCAGCACGCGCTCGCGCGGCAGCAGGGTGTAGCTGTTGCGCTCGCCGGTCGGGCCGCTCAGCAGGTGGCTGCTGTAGCTCTGGGTCAGCCCCAGGTACTGCTCGAACAGCGCGGCAACGGCCGGCTCCTGCTTGGCCGCCCACTCGGCGAAGGCGGCGCGCGCCTTGGCCAGCTCGGCCGGCACGTCCAGCACCTGCACATTGTCGCCGGCCAGCTGCTGGGCCACGGCTTCCTGCGGACGGGTCGACAGCAGGCGGTACAGGTACAGCGGGCCGCCGGCCTTGGGGCCGGTGCCGGACAGGCCTTCGCCGCCGAACGGCTGCACGCCGACCACGGCGCCGACCACGTTGCGGTTGACGTACAGGTTGCCCACCTTGGCGCTGCTGACCACCTGGTTGATGGTCTCGTCGATGCGGGTGTGTACGCCCAGGGTCAGGCCGTAGCCGCTGTCGTTGATCTGCTGCAGCAGCTTGGCCAGGTCGGCGCGCTGGTAGCGCACCACGTGCAGCACCGGGCCGAAGATCTCGCGCTTGAGCTCGTCGAAGCTGTCCAGCTCGATCAGGGTCGGTACCACGAAGGTGCCGCGCTTGAGCTCCTCGGCCTCAAAGCGGGCGCACTGGAACACCTTGCGGCCCTTCTCGCGCAGCTTGGCGATATGGTTGTCGATGTTGTCCTTGGCCTCGTGGTCGATCACCGGGCCGATGTCGGTGTGCAGGCGCTCCGGCGAGCCGACGCGGTACTCGGCCATGGCGCCCTTGAGCATTGCCACCACGCGGTCGGCCACGTCGGCCTGCACGCACAGCACGCGCAGCGCCGAGCAACGCTGGCCGGCGCTGTCGAAGGCGGAGTTGACCACGTCGACCACCACCTGCTCGGCCAGCGCCGAGGAGTCGACGATCATGGCGTTGAGGCCGCCGGTCTCGGCGATCAGCGGAATGCTGCGGCCCTGGGCGTCCAGGCGCCCGGCGATGTTGCGCGCAAGGATGCCGGCCACTTCGGTGGAGCCGGTGAACATCACCCCGCGCACCCGCTCGTCGCCCACCAGGCGGGCGCCGACGGTCTCGCCGCGGCCCGGCAGCAGCTGCACGGCACCGCCGGGGACGCCGGCTTCGAGCAGGATGCGCACGGCTTGCGCGGCGATCAGCGGGGTCTGTTCGGCCGGCTTGGCCAGCACGGTGTTGCCGGCGGCCAGGGCAGCGGCCACCTGGCCGGTGAAGATCGCCAGGGGGAAGTTCCACGGGCTGATGCACACCACCGGGCCCAGCGGGCGGTAGCTGTCATTGCTGAAGCTGCGCGCCTGCGCCGCGTAGTAGCGGAGGAAGTCCACCGCCTCGCGCACTTCGGCGATGGCGTTGGCGAAGGTCTTGCCGGATTCGCGTACCAGCAGGCCCATCAGCTGCTGCATCTCGCCTTCCATCTGGTCGGCGGCGCGCTCCAGCACAGCAGCGCGTTCGGCCGGCTGGGTCGACTGCCAGATCTGCCCGCTGGACTGGGCGCAGAGGATCGCACTCTTGACGTCGGCCTCGCTGGCCTCGTGCACATGGCCGACCAGGTCGCGCTGATCGGCCGGGTTGCGCACCGGCTCGGCCGGGCCCGGATTGGGCGTGTCGCAACCAAGGATCGGGCCGGCGACATAGCTATTGTTGGTCGACGACAGCAGCGCCGAGGACAGCGAGCCCAGGCGGTGTTCGTTGGCCAGGTCGATGCCTTCGGAGTTCAGCCGGGCCTCGCCGTACAGATCGCGCGGCAGCGGGATGCGCGGGTGCGGCAGGCCGAGGGTGCCTTCCTGGGCGGCCATCTGCTCGACCTGCTGCACCGGGTCGAGCACCAGGTCCTTGAGCGAGATGCTGTGGTCGGCGATGCGGTTGACGAAGCTGGTGTTGGCGCCGTTTTCCAGCAGGCGACGCACCAGGTAGGCCAGCAGCGTCTCGTGGCTGCCGACCGGGGCGTAGATGCGGCACGGACGAGCGTACTTGCCGTCCTTGAGCGAGCCGACCACCTGCTCGTAGAGCGGCTCGCCCATGCCGTGCAGGCACTGGAACTCGTACTGGCCCGGGTAGTAGTTCTGCCCGGCGAGCTGGTAGATGGCCGACAGCGAGTGGGCGTTGTGGGTGGCGAACTGCGGGTAGATGGCTTCCGGCACGGCCAGCAGCTTGCGCGCGCAGGCGATGTAGGACACGTCGGTGTACGGCTTGCGGGTGTACACCGGGTAGCCTTCCAGACCGCCCACCTGGGCCAGCTTGATCTCGCTGTCCCAGTAGGCGCCCTTGACCAGGCGGATCATCAGGCGATGGCGGCTGCGCTTGGCCAGGTCGATGACGTAGTCGATCACGTAGGGGCAGCGCTTCTGGTAGGCCTGGATGACGAAGCCGATGCCGTTCCAGCCGGCCAGCTCGGGGGCGAAGCACAGGCGCTCGAGCAGGTCGAGGGAGATTTCCAGGCGGTCGGCTTCCTCGGCGTCGATGTTCAGGCCGATGTCGTACTGCTTGGCCAGCTTGGTCAGGCCGAGCAGGATCGGGAACAGCTCGTCCATCACCCGGTCGTACTGGGCGCGGCTGTAGCGCGGATGCAGCGCCGAGAGCTTGATCGAGATGCCCGGGCCTTCGTAGATGCCGCGGCCGTGGGAGGCCTTGCCGATGGCGTGGATGGCCTGCTCGTAGGAGGCCAGGTAGCGCTTGGCGTCTTCCTCGGTCAGCGCGGCTTCGCCGAGCATGTCGTAGGAGTAGCGGAAGCCCTTGCTTTCCATGCTGCTGGCGTTGGCCAGGGCCTCGCCGATGGTCTCGCCGGTGACGAACTGCTCGCCCATCAGGCGCATGGCCATATCCACGCCCTTGCGGATCACCGGCTCGCCGCTCTTGCCGATCAGGCGGTTGAGCGAGGACGACAGGCCTTCCTCGTTATGGGTGGCGACCAGCTTGCCGGTGATCAGCAGACCCCAGCTGGCGGCGTTGACGAACATCGACGGGCTCTGGCCCAGGTGCTGGCTCCAGTTGCCGTTGGCGATCTTGTCGCGGATCAGGGCGTCGCGGGTGGCCTTGTCCGGGATGCGCAGCAGCGCCTCGGCCAGACACATCAGGGCCACGCCTTCCTGCGACGACAGGGAGAATTCCTGCAGCAGGCCCTGCACCAGGCCCTGGCGGCCACCGGCGCTCTTCTGGTTGCGCAGCTTCTCGGCAATCCCCAAGGCCATCTTGTCGGCCGCTTCGGCCTGCGCCTTGGGCAGACGCGCCTGCTCCAGCAGCATCGGCAGCGCCTCGGTTTCCGGGCGGCGGTAGGCGGCGGTGATGGCGGCGCGCAGCACCGACTGCGGCAGGATGCTCTCGGCGAAGTCGAGGAACACCTGCAGGCCCGCCTCGTTCAGGTGCTCCACCGCCTCCTCGCCGGCGGCAGCGGCCAGGCCGGCGTGCTCGGCGGGGGTCAGGCCACCCTCGATCTGCTCCAGATAATTGAAGATCGCCTGCTTGATCAGCCAGTGCGGGGTGCGGTCGATGGACTGGGCGGCCTGCTTCAGGCGGTCGCGGGTGGCATCGTCGAGTTTTACGCCAAGGGTGGTGGTGGCCATGGGGAGTCCTACTTGTCAGGTGATGCACGGCAAAAAAAGCTGCGGGAGATTAAACCCGCATCCATCTTGGGTGCAACCAGGTGCAACCTTTGATTTCGCTTGGTGCGACGGACGTTGATTCGGGTGTTTGAAATTTGGCCTAAGCCAGGTTTTCAGGGGGCGCGGGATTCGAGGGGGATGCTGTCGCGATGGGCGGTTAGGGCTCGACATGGCTGCGCCTGCTGCGATCTGACTGGCCTCACGTTGCTTGGGTGCAACCGAATTCGCTCGCCTGGAGGGGCAGGGAGGGATGGGTGCTACCCACTCAGGGTAGCCTTGTCAGAGAACTTTGTAGCAGGGCGGAGCCGGTCTCCGATCAGTGGGCGTGTGACGCGCTCAGTAATGGCAGTCCTCGCCCTGGCGCTGGTAGATCAGGCTGTGCTGCCGGCCTTGCGAGTCCAGGTAGACCATGCGTGCCTCGCCCACCTCGCAGCCGTGCGGCAGGCTCTGGCTGATGACCTTGGCCACGTCCAGGTGCATGCCGTAGTGGTAATGCTGCGGTTCGTCGGCGTGGGCCAGGGCAGCGGCGAAGGACAGGGGGAATAACCAGGCGAGATGCTTCATCGTGACCTCGAATCGGCAGCGGCTGGCACGCCGCCGCGAGTGAATAAAAGGGGCCGCGCAGGCGGCCCAGGGACGTCGACGAGGAGCTGGCTGGTCGACGCCGGGAGGAACGGCTCAGCCCTGTTGCTGGGAGGCGTCGGCGGTGCGTTGCGCCTGCTGCTGCGCCGAGCCGGCGTTTTGCTGCAGCTTTGCGTGGTGCTCGACGAAGGCGGAAGATTCCTCGGCCAGGCAGGCCTGGGCGGCGAGCAGGGTGGCGAGGGTCAGGCTGGCGGCAGTGAGAAGCTGTTTCATGGGGCGATCCTCTGGCGGATTCTTCGTGGGTTCGCAGCCATGCTAGTGGCGCGCAGGACCATGAAACAGACAGCGACAGGTGAATGACCTTTACCTGTGACGTAACAATTGCCCGGCCTCCGCCCAGCAGGCCGGGTCGTCCAGCACCGCTTCGTCGGCGGCCAGCAGCGGCGGCAGCTCGGCCTTGAGGAAATCCACCCAGGTGCGCGTCTTGGCGTCGAGAAAGCGCCGCGACGGGTACAGTGCGTAGATGCTCAGGGCACGCAGGCGGTGCTGCGGCAGGATGCGCAGCAGGCGCCCCTCGCGTAGCGGCTGGCTGGCGACGAACGAGGGCAGCAGGCAGAAGCCCATGCCCGCCTGCGCCGCCTTGACCAGCGCCTCGGCGACGTTGACCTGGAAGCTCTCGGCCGGCAGGGCGTCCAGCTGCTCGTCGCCGAAATCCCACTGGCCGCGGTACAGCGGGTCGGTCAGGCGCAGGTAACGGTGCCGTTGCAGATCGCCCGGCTGCTGCGGCACGCCGTGCTCGGCCAGGTAGCTGGGTGCGGCGCACAGCACGCTGTACACCGGGCCCAGGCGCTGCGCCACCAGTTGCGAGTCGGGCAGGTCGCGGGCGAAGGCGATGGTCACGTCGTGGCCGTCTTCCAGCAGGTCCGGGGTGCGCTGGGCCAGGGTCAGTTCCACCACCACCTGCGGATGCCGTTCGGCGTAGCGCGCGATCAGCGGCGTCAGGTGCTTTAGGCCGAGGCCGGTCATGGTGTGCACGCGCAGCCGGCCGCTGGGGGTGAGGTGGGCGCCACGCGCCTCGGCGGCGGCCTCGTCGACCTGGGCGAGAATCTGCCGGCAGCGCTCCAGGTAGCGCTCGCCGGTCTCGGTCAGCGCCAGGCGCCGGGTGGTGCGATGCAGCAGGCGTGCCTGCAGCTGCTGCTCCAGATCGGCGACCAGCCGCGACACCTGCGCGGTGGACAAATCCAGCGCCTGGGCGGCGGCGGTGAAGCTGCCGTCGTCGATCACCCGGACGAACACGCGCATGCTGTGCAAGGTATCCATTGTTGCTCCTGGCGTAAGAGGCCAGGGGATTATGCGCGACTACAGAGCCCCCAGCATCAGCTGCGCGGCCACCGCGAACATCATCGCCGCCACGCCCAGGTCGATCAGCCGCCAGGTCAGCGGTCGCGCCAGCCAGGGCGAGAGCCAGGCGGCGCCGAGGGCCAGGCTGGCGAACCACAGCAGGGACGCGCTGGCGGCGCCGGCGGCATAGGCGCCGGGTACCGGCTGCTGGGCGCCGAGCGAGCCGATCAGCAGCACGGTGTCCAGGTACACGTGCGGGTTGAGCAGGGTCACCGCCAGGGCGGCGAGCAGCACCGCGCGCAGCGAGCGCGGCGGGCTGTCGACGGCCTGCAGCGACTGCGGGCGCGCGGCGCGCAGCAGGGCCTGGCTGCCGTACCAGATCAGAAACGCGGCGCCGCCCCAGCGGGCGATGGCCAGCAGCGTCGGGCTCTGCGCCAGCAGCGCGGCCAGGCCGAACACGCCGGCGGCCACCAGCACGGCGTCGCAGAGGATGCACAGCGCCGCCACCGGCAGGTGATGTTCGCGGCGCAGGCTCTGCGCCAGGACGAAGGCGTTCTGCGCGCCGATGGCCATGATCAGGCCGATGGCCACCAGCAGGCCGTTGCTATAGCTCTGCCACATCACCGGGGCTCCGGCATGGACGCCGCTGCCAGGGCGTGCAGGGTCGACAGCGCCTTCTCGGCCCGTTCGAGGGGCACGAACAGGTGGTCGTGATGAACGCCGGCGATCACGTTGCAGCTGATCCCGGCCTGGGCCAGGGCGGCGGAGAAGGACGCGGTCAGGCCCACCGCCGCCAGCGAGGAGTGCACCTCGAGGGTGATCCAGGCGGCGACGTAGTCGTAGCTCAGGCCATGGGCATCGGCGACTTCGCGCGGCAGCACCAGGCTCAGGCCTTCGCCTTCGCGCATGCTGGCCAGCGGCTGTAGGGCGCTGCAGTCGCGATCGGCGGCGACGCAGCAGAACACGTACTGCCCCGGGTTGAGGTGTGGCGTCATGCTCTGCAGCAGGCGCGCGAGGTTGGTTTCGCCGGACATGGCAGGCTCCTGAAATGGGCTGAGTGCTGGCGAGTCTGGCGGCTGTGGCGGTATAAGAGAAACCAATATTGCTGATCTCTCATTAGGTAAATCGATTGTTCGACTATAAGTTGCTCGCCGCCCTGGCGGCGGTGGTGGAGCAGGCCGGCTTCGACCGTGCGGCGCAGGTGCTGGGCCTGTCGCAGTCGGCCGTGTCGCAACGGATCAAGCTGCTCGAGGCGCGGGTCGGCCAGCCGGTGCTGGTGCGCGCCACGCCGCCGACGCCCACCGAGATCGGCCGTCGCCTGCTCAACCATGTGCAGCAGGTGCGTCTGCTCGAACGCGACCTGCAGGGGCAGGTGCCGGCGCTGGACGAGGCGGCGACCCCGGAGCGCCTGCGTATCGCCCTCAACGCCGACAGCCTGGCGACCTGGTGGGCGGCGGCGGTGGGTGGCTTCTGCGCGCGCCAGCGGCTACTGCTGGAGCTGGTGGTGGAGGACCAGGAGGTCGGCCTCAAGCGCATGCGCGCCGGCGAGGTGGCCGGCTGCGTGTGCGCCGCCGAGCGCCCGGTGGCCGGCGCGCGCAGCCTGGCGCTGGGGGCGATGCGTTATCGCGCGCTGGCCAGCCCGGCCTTCGTCGCCCGGCATTTTGCCGACGGGGTCACGGCCGCGGCGCTGGCGCGGGCGCCGGCCATCGTCTTCGGTCCGGACGATCAGCTGCAGCACCGCTACCTGGCCGAGCTCGGCGTGGCGGGCGGCTTCGCCTACCACCTGTGCCCGTCCTCGGAAGGCTTCGTGCGCCTGACCGAAGGCGGCCTGGGCTGGGGCCTGGTGCCGGAGCTGCAGGTGCGCGGCGAGCTGGCGCGCGGCGCGCTGGTGGAACTGGTGCCCGGGCGTTCTATCGACGTGCCGCTGTACTGGCATCACTGGCGCAACGGCGGCGAGCTGCTGGCCGGGCTCACCGAGCAGCTGCGCCGCGCCGCCGCCGGCGCCCTGGTGCAACAGGGCTAGGCGCGAACCAGGCGGCCGGCCCGGGACAAGCCGGCGGCCTGTCCACGGCGGCGGTACGCCGTGCTAGCTATCGAGACGAATCGGCCCGCAGCCTGGCAGCTGTTCCACGCAGCGCGCGCCGAACAGCTGCGACGGGGTGAAGTAGCCGCCGCGGCCCTGGTAGTCGAGCAGGTGGCGCACCGCCAGCAAGCTGCCGTGCACCGTGACCTCGTAGCCGTTGGCGGTTTGCAGGTGGGCCGTGCGCACGACGCCGGCGGCGTTGCGCACCTCGCCCCACAGCCAGGTGCGCAGGCGCTCGCGGCTGGCCGCGTCGGGGCCTTGCACGCGCCTGTCCACCTGGCGCTTGAGCCAGGCCTGCACGCTGGCCAGGCCGAACAGTGGGCGCAGCGGATCGAGCAGGCGCATGCCGATGGCCAGCGCCTTGGGCGCCGGCAGGTAGACCTCGATATTGCCGATGCCGGTGGAGTGGTAGGCGGTGGCGACGTCGCCCCAGGGAATGGTCACGGCGTCCTTGGCGCCGCGGCCGAAGTCGATGGTACGGCGCCGATAGCCCAGCGGCACGTCGGTGACGATCCCCGCGCGGCGCACCTTGCCGCCCAGGTGCAGGCCTTCCACGGTGGTCTTGGCGGTGCCCGGCGACAGCCCGCTGGCGGTGTCGAAGCCCAGCGCCAGGTGCGTCGCGTCGGGCAGCGCCTGGTGCAGGCAGGCGGCCAGGCAGTCGCTGGGAATCACGTCGAAGCCGACGCCCGGACAGGCCACGATGCCGCGCTCCCGGAATTGTGCGTCGCGGGCGAACGCCGCCTCGAACACCGAGATTTCGCCGGTGATGTCGACATAATGGCTGGCGCTGGTCAGGCAGGCTTCGAGCATCGGCGCGCTGGTGGCGGAGAAGGGCCCGGCGCAGTGGGCCACCACCGCGACGTCGGCCAGGGCCTCGCGTGCCCGTTGCGGCTGCTGGATGTCGAAGATGCGGCAGTCGAGCCCCAGCAGGCTGCCGAGGGCGTGCACCGCCGCCGGGTTGCGGCCGGCGAGGATGGGCCGCAGGCCCTGGCGCTGCGCCTCGGCGGCGAGCAGGTGACCGGTGTAGCCGTTGGCGCCGTAGATCATCCAGTGTTGCTTGGCCATGGGAGCGTCCTGTTGCGTCGATGGGGTGTCGTGCAGGGTAGCCGTTATACCCGCGTCGCGGCGGCGCAGCGCCCATCCATCGGCCTGCGCGGTCGCTGTTCTGGCCGCCGCCGACAGCGCGCAGGCGGCGTGGCGCTGCTAGAGTGCGGCAAACGGCAGCACCACGGGGGAGTGGCGATGAAGATTCTGGTCACCGGCGCGAGCGGATTCATCGGCGGGCGTTTCGCCCGCTTCGCGCTCGAACAGGGCCTGGCGGTGCGGGTCACCGGCCGCCGCGCCGAGGGCGTGCAGCACCTGATCAAACGCGGCGCGGAGTTCGTCCAGGGCGATCTCGGCGACGCCGATCTGGCCCTGGCGCTGTGCCGCGACGTCGAGGCGGTGGTGCACTGCGCCGGCGCGGTGGGGGTGTGGGGCGACTACGCGCATTTCCACCAGGCCAACGTGACGGTCACCGAGAACGTCATCGAGGCCTGCCTGAAGCAGAAGGTGCGGCGCCTGGTGCACCTGTCGTCGCCGTCGATCTATTTCGATGGAAAATCTCATGTCGATGTTCGCGAGGAGCAGGTGCCCAAGCGCTTCTCCGATCACTACGGCAAGACCAAGTACCTGGCCGAGCAGCAGGTGTTCGCCGCCCAGGAGTTCGGCCTCGAGGTGATCGCCCTGCGCCCGCGCTTCGTCACCGGCGCCGGCGACACCAGCATCTTCCCGCGGCTGATCGGCATGCAGCGCAAGGGCCGCCTGGCGATCATCGGCAACGGCCTGAACAAGGTCGACTTCACCAATGTGCACAACCTCAACGACGCCCTGCTCAGCGCCCTGCTGGCCGCCGGCCCGGCGCTGGGCCAGGTGTACAATATCAGCAACGGCGCGCCGGTGCCGCTGTGGGACGTGGTCAATTACGTGCTGCGCCGCCTGGAGCTGCCACCGGTGACCCGCCATGTGCCTTACCCGCTGGCCTACGCCGCCGCCTGCCTCAACGAGGGCGTGTGCAGGCTGCTGCCGGGGCGCCCGGAGCCGAGCCTGTTCCGCCTCGGCGTGGCGGTGATGGCCAGGGATTTCTCGCTGAATATCGACCGCGCGCGGCAGTACCTCGACTATGAGCCCAGGGCCAGCCTGTGGGATGCGCTGGACGAGTTCTGCACCTGGTGGCAGGTGCAGTCGCGCGCCTGATCAAGCGCGGTCGCAGGTCGTCCGGCAGGCGCGGCTTCAGCCGCGAACAGCCTTGAGCACGGCAGAGTCGGCACGGCCAGGCGGAGTGTCGCCTGCCAGCCACTCAGGCATAGACGCGCTGGCCGCGATAGATGCGCACCGAGCCGCTGGGCGCCGCCTGTGGCAGCGCCACGCTGGCCACCGGCTTGGCGGCGGGCGTCGGCGGGCGTTGATCGGCGAGTTCGGCCAGGCGCTGGCCGAGCCGACGGGTTTCTTCGTCGCTCGACTGCAGGCAACCGCCGAGCATGGCGATCACCGCATCGCTCTGGCTCAGGCGGATATCCAGGGCCAGTTCGTCGCGCAGCCGGCGACGCAAGGCTTGCATGCAGTCCAATAGCGCTTTGTTCAGTTCCATGCCGCTTCCCCCAGGTTGGTTGAAGGGTCACCCCTGGCCTCGTCCTGACGCCTGTGTGACCGGGCCGGGCGTATTCCCTCGCCCGGCTGCCCATCGCCCGCGGCGCCGTGCCGCGGAGCACGAGCGGCTCCAAGGCCGCCCGTCGCTGAACTCGAATGATCCTCAGCAAACTGCGTACCAGTTCAAAAAACGCGGAACCACGGGGCTGGCGGCGGGTCGATGAGGCTGTCGCGCCCTTCGTCGGTGCGCCGCGCACCTGCTTGGCGCGGCGCTGATCGGCCATCGGCGAATCGGTATACTGCGCGGCACTTTCGTTTACCCCGTTCCAGACAAAGGTCCGACCATGCGCAACGATGCCCACGACGAGCTCGATCACCTGCCCAGCCTGACGCCCGGGCGCCGCGAGGAATTCGCCGAGCCCCAGGACGAGCCGGCCCCGCGCCCGCAGCGCGCGCCGGCCGGCCCGGCGGCGGGTAAAGGCGCCAGCACCGGCCCGCTGTGGGCGCTGGTCGGCGCGCTGAGCATCGCCCTGGGCGGCCTCGGCTGGTGGAGCCTGCAGCAGATCGGCCTGATGGAGCAGCGCCTGGTGGCGACCCAGGAAAGCTTCGCGCGCATCAGTGAGGAGGCCGCTGGGCGCATCCAGGACATCTCCGGCAAGGTGGTGGCCACCGAATCGAACGTCACCAGCGGCAGCGAGGCGCTCAAGCTGCAGGTCAAGCAGCTGGAGAATCGCCTCGCCGAGCTGGGCAAGCAGCAGCAACAGGCCGCCAGCGCGCAGGCTGCGCTGGACAAGCGCCTCGAGCAGCTAGGCAGCGAGCTGAAAAGCGGCCTCGGCGCCAGCGCCGCCTTCGACAAGCGCCTGCAGGCGCTGAGCAGCGAGCAGGCCGCGCTGAAGAGCGCGCAGGGCGAGGCCAAGGCGGCGCAGGCCGAACTGGCCAAGCTCGATGGCCGGATCAAGAGCCTGAGTGGCGAGATCGACACGCTGAAGCAGCAGGGCAACCCGGCCCAGGCCATCCAGCGCCTGGAACAGGACCTGCTGGTGCTGCGCAGCGAGCTGGACAGCCGCCCTGCCGCCAGCGCCGGCCCCAATACCGCCGAGTTCGACGCCTTCCGCGCGCAGATGACGCGCAACATCAACACCCTGCAGAGCCAGGTGATCAACCTGCAGCAGCAGCTCGACGCGCGCTGAGGCGTCGCGCTAAACGCACAAGCCCCGCAATGCGGGGCTTGTGCGTTTACGCTCGCGGCTGAAGCCCCTCCCACAGGCGCTGTGGGTGTTGCGGGAGGCGCTTCAGCGGCGCGTTTCGTTGCCGGGCTTACAGTCGCGGATAGTCGATATAGCCCACCGGGCCGGCGCTGTAGAAGGTCTGCGGCTGCGGTTCGTTGAGCGGCGCGTCCTGCTGCAGGCGGGCCGGCAGGTCCGGGTTGGCGATAAAGGGGATGCCGAAGGCCACCGCATCGGCCTTGCCCTCGGCCAGCCAGGCATTGGCCTGATCCTTGGTGAAACGCTCGTTGGCGATGAAGACGCCGCCGAAGGCTTCCTTCAGGCTCGGCGACAGGCTGTCGTCGGCTTCCTGCTCGCGGGCGCAGATAAAGGCGATGCCGCGCTTGCCCAGCTCGCGGGCGACGTAGGTGAAGGTCTCGGCGCGGTTGGCATCGCCCATGTCGTGGGCGTCGGCACGCGGCGCCAGGTGCACGCCGACGCGGCCGGCACCCCACACCTCGATGGCGGCATCGGTGACTTCCAGCAGCAGACGCGCGCGGTTCTCCAGGCTGCCGCCGTAGCGGTCGGTGCGCTGGTTGGTGCTGCTCTGCAGGAACTGGTCGAGCAGGTAGCCGTTGGCGCCGTGGATCTCCACGCCGTCGAAACCAGCGGCCTTGGCGTTCTCCGCGCCCTGGCGGTAGGCCTCGACGATATCGGCGATTTCCTCGGTTTCCAGCGCGCGCGGGGTGACGAACTCCTTGATCGGGCGCACCAGGCTGACGTGGCCGGCCGGCTTGATCGCGCTCGGCGCCACCGGCAGTTCGCCGTTCAGGTAGATCGGGTCGGAGATGCGCCCGACGTGCCACAGCTGCAGGACGATCTTGCCGCCGTTGGCGTGCACCGCCTTGGTCACGTTGCTCCAGCCGCGGATCTGCGCCTCCGACCAGATGCCGGGGGTGTCCGGGTAGCCGACGCCCATCGGCGTGACCGCGGTGGCCTCGCTGATGATCAGCCCGGCCGAGGCGCGCTGCACGTAGTACTCGGCCATCAGCGCGTTGGGCACGCGGCCTTCGTCGGCGCGGGTGCGGGTCAGTGGCGCCATGATGATGCGGTTGTTCAGGGCGAGGTCGCCGATCTGGATCGGGTCGAAGAGCGTGGGCATGGTGAATCCTCCGTGGGGAGCGATTGGGAAAAGGATGTTCAGAGTTGCTGGCCGAGGCGTTCGACGAAGGCCTGGATGGTCGCCTCGTTGCGCTTGAAGAAGTGCCACTGGCCAACCTTGCGGCTGCTCACCAGACCGGCGCGCTGCAGGGTGGCCAGGTGCGCCGACACGGTGGACTGCGACAGCCCGCAGCGCTGGTTGATCTTGCCGGCGCACACGCCGATCTCGAGCGGATGCTCCTGGTCGGCGAAGTGGCGCTCGGGCTCCTTCAGCCAGTGCAGGATGTCGCGCCGCACCGGGTGGGCGAGGGCTTTGATGATGGCGTCGAGGTCCATGGTGTGGGTTCGCTGTATCGGCATGGGACGAACCTTATATCGGTCTGTGGCGATATACAGATCGTTTGTGCCGATAGCCGTTATCGACGGCTTCGATTCTGCGAGGCGGCCGGTTAAGCTCGGCGCATGAACTACCTGGCCCACCTGCACCTCGGCGGCGCTGCCCCGCCGCAACTGCTTGGCAGCCTCTACGGCGATTTCGTCAAGGGGCCGCTGGGCGGGCAGTGGCCGGCGGAAATCGAGGCGGCCATCCGCCTGCACCGGCGCATCGACGCCTTCACCGACAGCCATCCGCTGCAGGCGCGTGCGCGGGCGCGCTTCCCCGCCGCGCGGCGGCGCACAGCCGGCATGCTGCTGGATCTGTTCTTCGACCACTGCCTGGCGCGCGACTGGGCCGACTACGCCGAGCAGCCGCTGGAGGCCTTTACCGCGCGGGTGTACCGGGTGCTGGCCGACGAGCCCCAGCTGCCCGGGCGCCTGGCGCTGATCGCGCCGCGCATGGCGGCGCAGGACTGGCTCGGCAGCTACCGCGAGTTCGCGGTGCTGGAGCAGGTGATCGCCGGCATGCAGCGACGGCTGTCGCGACCGCAGCTGCTCGACGGCAGCCTGGGCGAGCTGGAGCGCCTGTACCAGCCGCTGAGCGAGGATTTTCGCGCCTTCTACCCCGAGCTGATGGCGTTCGCCCGCGGCGAGCGGGGTTGAGACGATTGCCCCGGTGCGCCGCGCGCACCGAGGTTACCCCGTCGGCTGCAGGCGCAAACGGCGGATCAGCCATTTCTCCAGCTCGGCGACGACGAACAGCGCCAGCCCGGCCAGCACCACCCGCGCCCACTGCGCCGCATCCAGCGCGGTGGAGTGGAACAGCCGCTGCAGCGGCGGGGCATAGGTGTACAGCGCCTGCAGCAGCAGGCAGGCGGCGATGGCCAGCAGCACGGCGCGGCTGCCGAACAGGCCGTCGAGGCTGAGCACCGAGGCGAAGATGCGCCGGCTGTTGATCAGGTAGAACACCTCGCACATCACCACCGCGTTCAGCGCCATGGTCCGCGCGCTGTCCAGCCCGGTGCCGTTGTCCAGCTCCCAGAGGAACAGGCCGATGCCGGCGCCGGCCATCAGCAGCGACACCAGCAGCACGCGCCAGACGAAGAAGGCCGACAGCAGCGGCTCGTTCGGCGCCCGTGGCGGGCGGTCCATCAGCCCGGCCTCGGCCGGCTCGAAGGCCAGCGCCAGGCCCAGGGTCACCGAGGTGACCATGTTGATCCACAGCACCTGCGCCGGGGTCAGCGGCAGGGTCAGCTGGAACAGGATGGCGGCGATCACGATCAGCGCCTGGCCGCCGTTGGTGGGCAGGGCGAAGAGGATGAACTTCTTCAGGTTGTCGTAGATCGCCCGGCCCTCGCGCACGGCACCGGCGATGGTGGCGAAGTTGTCGTCGGCCAGCACCACCTCGGCCGCCTCCTTGGCCGCCTCGGTGCCCTTGTCGCCCATGGCCACGCCGACGTCGGCGCGTTTCAGCGCCGGGGCGTCGTTGACCCCGTCGCCGGTCATCGCCACCACCTCGCCGCTGGCCTGCATGGCCTGCACCAGGCGCAGCTTGTGCTCGGGGCTGGCGCGGGCGAACACCTCGACGCCGGGCAGCACCTGGCGCAGCTGGCGCTCGTCGAGCAGCTCCAGTTCGGCGCCGGTCAGCGCCGGCAGGCCGACGCCGATGCCCAGCTGGGCGCCGATGGCACGGGCGGTCTCGGCGTGGTCGCCGGTGATCATCTTGACCCGGATGCCGGCGCGCTGGCATTCGGCGACGGCGGCGATGGCTTCCTCGCGCGGCGGGTCGATGATGCCGACCAGCGCCAGCAGGCACATGTCCTGCTCCACGTCGGCGAAACTCAGGCTGCGCTGGGAGGCGTCAGCCGGGCGGCTGGCGATGGCCAGCAGGCGCAGGCCGCGGGCGGCCAGGTCGGTGGCCTGGCGCCGCCAGTAGTCGGCGTCCAGCGGCTGGCTGCCGCCGTCGGCGCCGCGCTGCTCGCGGCACATCTCCAGCACCCGCTCCGGCGCGCCCTTGAGGTAGATGGTCCCGTGGCCTCGATGATCGTGATGCAGGCTGGCCATAAAGCGGTGTTCGGACTCGAAGGGAATGGCGTCGCTGCGCGGCAACTGGGCGTGCAGGGTGGCGGCGTCCAGGCCGGCCTTGAGCGCCAGGGTGTGCAGCGCACCCTCGGTTGGGTCGCCCTGCAGGCGCCAGGTGCCGCCGGCGTCCTGCTGCAGCTGGGCGTCGTTGCACAGCGCGGCGGCGCGGGCGATTTCCAGCAGCGCGGCATCCGGTTCCATCAACGCGCCGTCCAGGTGGAAGGCGCCTTGCGGGGCGTAGCCGACGCCGCTGACGTCGAGGATGCGGCTGGCGCTGACCACGCGCTGCACGGTCATCTCGTTGCGCGTCAGGGTGCCGGTCTTGTCCGAGCAGATCAGCGTCACCGAACCCAGGGTCTCCACCGCCGGCAGACGGCGGACGATGGCGTTGCGCCCGGCCATGCGCTGCACGCCGAGGGCGAGGATCACCGTCATCAGCGCCGGCAGCCCCTCGGGGATGGCCGCGGCGGTCAGCGCCACCACCATCATGAACATCTCGGCCGGGTCCTGGCCGTGCCAGAAGGTGCCGAGGGCGAAGGTGGCCAGGGCGAAGATGAGGATGGCCAGGGCCAGCCAGCGGCTGAACTGCTCGATCTGCCGCAGCAGCGGGGTGGTCATCGCCTGCACCTGCTGCAGCATGGCGCCGATGCGGCCCAGTTCGGTGCCCGCGCCGGTGGCCACCACCAGGCCGCTGGCCTGACCGCTGGCCACCAGGGTGCCGGAATAGGCCATACAGCGGCGGTCGCCGAGGGCGGCATCGGCCTGGCAACGGGCCAGGGATTTCTCCACCGGCAGCGATTCGCCGGTCAGCGCCGCTTCCTCCACCAACAGGTTCTTCACGCTGAGCAGGCGCAGGTCGGCCGGCACCTTGTCGCCGGAGGCGAGCAGGACGATATCGCCGGGCACCAGCTGCTCGGCGTCGATCTCCAGGCGCTCGCCGCCGCGCAGCACCAGGGCATGCGGCGACAGCAGGTTGCGGATGGCGTCGAGGGCGTTTTCCGCCTTGCCTTCCTGGATAAAGCCGATCACCACGTTGATCAGCACCGCGGCGAGGATCACCCCGGTGTCGACCCAGTGGCCGAGCAGGGCGGTGATCAGGGCGGCGGCCATCATCATGTACAGCAGCACGTTGTGGAACTGGTACAGCAGGCGCAGCAGCGGGCCGCGCCGCTTGGGCGGCGGCAGCCGGTTGGGCCCGTGCAGCTGCAGGCGAGTGGTGGCCTCGCGCTGCTCCAGGCCGCTCGACGAGCTGCGCTGGGCCTCCAGTGCTTGTTGTGGAGTCAGTTCGTGCCAGGCGTTGTCAGAGTGTTCAGGGAGCCGAGTGTCCATTCGGGTGTCTCTGTTCGATGTCCCGCTAGGACCTTAGTCGGTTTCTCCGCGCCTGGCCTGATCTGCATCAAGCATCGGGGGGCTGTCCAGGCGCTCGACGGAGCGGGCCAGATGCCTGCCGAGGAGGATGAGATGAACAAGATACTGGTGGCGACCGACCTTTCCGAGCGCTCGGCACATGCCACGCAGCGCGCCGTGCAGTTGGTGCGAAGTCAGGGCGGTGGGGACTGGAGCCTGGTGCATGCGGTCGATGACGATGCGCCGACGGTATTCGTACAGAATCAGGTGCGTCAGGCCGAGACCCTGCTGCAGGCGCAGGCCGAGCGTCTGGCCGAGCAGGCCGGCAGCCGGCCGCGAGTGGTGGTCGACAGTGGCGACCCGGCCTCGCTGCTGGTGGCGAGTGCACAGGAGCTGGCGGCCGACCTGCTGGTGGTGGGGGCGCACCGCAAATCGATGTTGCGCGATTTCTTCGCCGGCACCACCCTCGAACGGCTGGTGCGCAGCAGCCATCTGCCGGTGCTGCGGGTCAATGGGCCGGTGATGCACGAGTACCGTAGCGCGCTGCTGGCGCTGGATCTATCCAGCGGCACTTCGCAGCAGGCCTTGCGTCGGGCACGGGATCTGGGGGTGCTGAACTCGCTGGATCTCGCCGCGGCCTGCGCCCTGGAGCTGCCTTCGAGCGGCACGATGACGGAGGCGGGGCTCGGCCCGGCGTTGCTGGAGAATCAGCGCAGCGCCGCCCGTGATCAGGCTGTCGCCCAGCTTCGCGAGGAAGGGGTGGAGCTGGCAGCTGAGTGCCTGCATGTCGCGTTTGGTTCTCCCGAGCGGGTGATCGGCGAGGCTCAGCAGCAGTCTGGCGCCGATCTGCTGGTGCTCGGCACCCATGCGCGCCAGGGACTCGCGCGTTTCGTCCTGGGCAGCGTGGCCAGTCGTCTGCTGGCCGAGGTGGATTGCGATGCGCTGATCGTGCCGCCGTCGGCCTGAGAAAGGCCTGTGCTGCAATCAGCGCCGCCCACAGCTCCTGGGTGGCCGGCCTGGTGTGGGCTTCAGGCGGCCTCGCGCTGGGCTGCCGGCGCGTCCAGCTGTAGGGCGGCGGCGATGCGGCTCTGCGCCTGGCGCGCCAGTTCGTTGCGGCTGGCGCTGTTGCTGGCGATCGGCGCCAGCAGCTGGATCTGCACCTCGCCGGCTTGGCTGCGCAGCAGGCGCAGCAGGTGGCTGAGCATGTCGTCGTCGCCGACGAAGGGCGCCACCGGGCACGGCTGGCCGCCGCGCAGGTAGCGGATGGCCACCGGTTGCAGCGGCACGCCGCTGTCGATCGCGCTCGCCAGCAGGCGGCCGTGGAAGGTGCGCAGGCCCAGGCCGTCGGTGGTGGTGCCCTCGGGGAAGATCAGCAGGTGGCGGCCGCGTTGCAGATGGCGCCCCAGCTGCTGGCCGACCAGGTTGCTGTCGCCCGAGCCGCGGCGGATGAACAGGGTGCCGGCCTTGTGCGCCAGCCAGCCGGCCAGCGGCCAGGTGCGCACCTCGGCCTTGGACAGGAAGGAGATCGGCTGCAGCGCGCCGAGCAGCGGGATGTCGGTCCAGGACACGTGGTTGGCGACCCACAGCATGGGCTGGGCCGGCAGCTCGCCTTCGACGCGCACGCGAAACGGCAGGGCGCCGCTGAGGCGCGCGAGGAACCAGCGGGTCAGGCGTTGGCGCAGGGCCATCAGGTCGTGGCGCACCAGGCGTTCGCACAGGCTGACCACGCCGGCCAGCAGGGCGCCGCAGGCGATCACCAGCAACAGGTGGGCCAGGCGCAGGGACAGACGCAGTTGGGCCATCGGGGCCTCCGCATAAGGATGAGTGGCGGCATTATCCATGCACAGGAGCGTTTGGCGATGCCTGGCTGTCTGGCTGTAGGTTGGGGCGAGCAGCGACGGAGCCCAACGAGAGCGGGGCGGCGCAACGCCGACGTGTGGCCGCACATCGCCCGTTGGGCATCGCTGCGCTCAGCCCAACCTACACGGCCGCCTTGAAGTGGCGGGCATAGCGCGGGCACAGCTCGTCGCGCTTGAGCAGGATGAACACGTCGGCGACCTGGAAGTCGCGGTCCCAGCAGGGCTCGCCGCAGATCTTCGCGCCCAGGCGCATGTAGGCCTTGAGCAGCGGCGGCATCTCGGCGATGACGTTGCCCGGCACGTCCAGTTGCGGCAGCGGGTGCCTGGGTTCGGCGCGCAGGTGTTCGGTGCACAGGTAGCGTTCGCGCAGGCGCTGCATGATCGCCTGGGCCTGGATGCCGCCGTCCTGCATGGAGATGCTGGCGCACCCCATCAGGTAGCGGTAGCCGCCCTCGTTGAGCACCTCGGCCAGTTCGCCCCAGAGCACGGCGATGGTGGCGCCGTTGCGGTAGGCGCCATCGACGCAGGTGCGGCCGATCTCCAGCACCGGGCCCTGCAGCCCGGCCAGGCCGTGCAGGCTGAATTCCTCTTCGCTGTAGTAGCGGCCGAGGCCGGCGGCGGCCTGGTGGTCGAGCAGGCGGGTGGTGGCCACCAGCTCGCCGCTGTTCATATCACGCACACCGATATGCCGGCAGTGAATGTCGTAGTCGTCCATGTCCAGGCCCAGTTCGGCGCCGTTGAGCTTGGCGTCGAATTCGGCGCTGAACACCCGGTAGCGCAGGGCCTGGGCTTCGCGCAGGGCGGCGGGGCCCACCAGGCGTTCGGCCTGCAGGCGGCGTGCGGTGTTGGGTGCAGTCTGGGTCATGCCTGAGCCTCCTTAAAGCCGGCTTTCGGGACTTGCAGCCGGTCGATCTTGTTGGGCAAAGTCAGGCTAGGTAGCCGCGGTGTCACCACCGTGAAGCTTTTTTGATGCTTGTGTGACGGCCGCCGGCCGTTGCCTGGAGGGAATACGCGATGCCCTGGTCAACCCTGCTGCAACCCGCTGCCCGCCTGAGCGCCGAACAGGGCCTGGAGGACTGGTACGGCCGGCTGCTGCAACGCCTGGGCGGGGCGCCGCAGCCGTTCGAGCTGGCCCTCGGCGGGCGCCTGGCGGCGACGCCGGGGCTGGCCTTTCTCGCCGGCTACCAGGCGGCGCTGCGCGTGCTGTGGCCGGCGGCGCCCTGGTCGGCCGGCGCGCTGTGCGTCACCGAAGGGCGCAGCACGCGGCCGGCGGATATGCACACACGTATCGACGGCCTGCATATCGACGGGCGCAAGGACTTCGTCACCGCCGCCGAGTGCGCCGACTGGCTGCTGGTGGCGGCGCGCGAGGACGGCCCGGGCGAGGCGCCGCGCCTGGTACTCGGCGTGGTGCGCCAGGGCGCGCCCGGGGTGCGCATCGAGGCGCTGCCGGCACTGCCGCTGATGCCGGATATCGGCCACGCCCGCCTGCATCTGCAGCAGGCGCAGTGCGAGCGTCTGGCCGGCGACGGCTGGGCCGACTACGTCAAACCCTTTCGCAGCATCGAGGACGTCCACGTGCTCGCCGCGCTGTGCGCCTGGCTGCATGGCGTCGGCCAGGAATGCGCCTGGCCCGAGGCCCTGCAGCTGCGCCTGCTGGCGCAGCTGGCCGGCTGCGCCGAGGTGGCCCGGCAGTGCCCGAGCGCGGCGCCCACGCACCTGCTGCTGGCCGGCCTGTTCGCCCAGCAGCGAGCGCTGGCGGCCGAGCTGGACGCCGCCTTCGCCACCGGCCCGGCGCCCTGGGCGGCGCTGTGGCAGCGCGACCAGGGCCTGCTGCAGATCGCCGAAGGCGCGCGGGCCAAGCGCCTGGAGAAGGCGCGGCAGATTGTCGCCCGGGCTTGATCCATATCAGTACGCCGCACAGGGCGCGGCCCTAAGGTTGCCTCGCGTTTCGTCTACGAGGTTTCCATGCGCCGCGAGCCCATCGTGCTGTTCGATAACGGCAGCCACCAATGCCTGATGTTCGATGACCTGGTCAGCGGCGAGGGCGTGCAGTCCAACCAGTTCCTGATCACTGACCATGAGCAGTACCTGCTGCTCGATCCGGGCGGCGACCTGACCTACACGCCGCTGTCGCTGGAGCTGTCCAAGCACATCCCGGTGCAGGACCTGACCTACATCTTCGCCTCGCACCAGGACCCGGACATCATCGCCTCGCTGGACAAGTGGCTGCTGCACACCCGGGCGCGGGTGATCTGCTCCAAGCTGTGGGCGCGCTTTCTGCCGCACCTGACCGCCAACTACCTGGCGTTGAGCCGCGGCATCAACACCTTCGATCGCATCATCGCGCTGCCCGACCGCGGCCAGAGCATCGCGCTGGGCCAGTGCACGCTGAAGGCGGTGCCGGCGCATTTCCTCCATTCGGTGGGCAACTTCCAGCTGTACGATCCGGTGAGCAAGATCCTCTTCTCCGGCGACATGGGCGCCTCGCTGGTGGACGACGCCAACCCGGTGCGCGACTTCGTCAATCACCTACCCAACATGGAGGGCTTCCACCGCCGCTACATGGCCGGCAACAAGGCCTGCCGGCTGTGGGCGGCGATGGTCCGCGAGATGGACGTGGCGATGATAGTGCCGCAGCACGGCCGGCCCTTCGTCGGTGCGGAGATGATCAGCGCCTTCCTCTACTGGATCGAGAACCTCGAATGCGGCCTCGACCTGATGGGGCCGGAGGACTATCGCCTGCCGAGCTGAGGCGCGCTCGGTGGCTTGGCTGCGATGGGGCGCGCTCCCCGTTGGGCTGCGCTGCGCTCGGCGCCAACCCACCTTTGCCCGCGTGCAGGGGCGGCGCGGCGCTTCAAGCGGTCACCGGCTCCGTGCTAGGGTGCGCCTCGATTTCCTAGCGAGGCCGCCCATGAGCCCCTTTTCCCTTCGCCGTATGAGCCTGCTGCTCGGCCTCAGCCTGCTGGCCGGCATCGCCCGGGCCGAGTCCTGGCCGCAGCCGGACTGGCAAACCGCCCCCCACAGCGACAGCCCGGCGCTGGCCGCGCTGGAGGCCTACGCCTTCCCGCCGCGCGACGACGCCACGCGCCTGGGCGTGCGCAGCGATGCGCTGCTGGTGGTGCGCGACGGCCGGATCGTCTACGAACGCTACGCCGCGCCGACCCGCGCCGACACCGCGCACCTGACTTGGTCGATGGCCAAGAGCCTGCTCGCCACCACCCTCGGCGTGGCCTACGGCGAGGGCCGCTTCAAGCTGGACGCGCCGGTAGCCAAGTACTACCCGGCGATGGCCGAGCACCCGCAGGTCAAGGTCGGTCACCTGCTCAACTGGGCCTCGGGTCTGGCCTGGCAGGAGGACTACGAATACGCGCCGCTGCAGTCCTCGGTGATCGCCATGCTCTACACCCGCGGTCGTGACGACATGGCCGGCTTCGCCGCGGCGCATGCCGCCGACGCCGCGCCGGGGGTGCGCTTTCGCTACTCCAGCGGCGACAGCAACCTGCTGGCCGCCGCGCTCAAGGGCATGGTCGGCGCCGAGGCCTACCCCGACTACCCCTGGACTGCGCTGTTCGAGCCGCTGGGCATCGCCAGCGCGACCTGGGAACGCGACGGTGCCGGCACCTTCGTCGCCTCGTCCTACGCCTACATGAGCGCCCGCGACCTGGCCCGCGTCGGCCTGCTGCTGCAGCGCGGCGGCCGCTGGGGCGAGCGCCAGCTGCTGCCGCCGGCCTGGGTCGAGTTCGTCGCCACGCCGTTCGCCGGCTACCAGCCGCAGACGGCCAAGCCCGGCGACGCGGTACCCGGCGCCCACTGGTGGCTCAACGCCGAACTGCCCGGCGCCGCGCGGCCCTGGCCGGATGCGCCGGCCGATACCCTGGCCGCCCTCGGTCACTGGGGCCAGGGCCTGTACGTGCTGCCCGAGGAGAAACTGGTGGTGGTGCGCTACGCCGACGATCGCGACGGCAGCTACAGTCATAACGAACTGCTCAAGCGCGTGCGTGCGGCCTTCGCCGAGGAGGTGCAGCCATGATCCGTCGTCGTCCCTGGCTTACCCTGCTGCTGTTGCTGGTCATCGTGCTGATCGCCCTGGCCTGGCCCAATCGCGCGCACCTGGCGGCGTTCCCCGACATCATCGGCGCCTACACCGCCAAGGAGTACTGCTCCTGCCGTTACGTCAGCGGCAATCCGGCGGCCTATTGCGAAGGTTACGTCGCCCAGTACGTGCCCATCGGCAGTCTGCTCGACGATACGGCCGGCAAGCGGGTGACCGCCAGCGGCCTGGGCCGCACCCACAGTGCCGTCTGGCTGGGCGCGCGCCAGGGCTGCCAGCTGTTGCCGAACGACTAGCGACCAACCCTCTCCCCGCAATGGGAGAGGGGAGCCTAGCCCCACGATCTTGAGCCAATGGCACCGGAGCAGGGCGCCGGGCTTTGCAAGCCCGGCCGCGGCGACTATCGTTGCGCCTGGTCATGCCGTTTGCCGAGTCCCCATGCGTCGTTCGCTGTTTGCCCTGCTGCTGGCTGCCGCCTTGCCCGTCCAGGCCGATTGGTACCTGGACAACGAGTCCTCGCGGCTGTCCTTTATCTCCACCCATTCCGGCAACCTGTCGGAGGTGCACCGCTTCCTCACCCTGCACGGCCAGATCACCGCCGACGGCCGCGCCCGCCTGCGCATCGAGCTGGACTCGCTGAGCACCGGCATCCCGCTGCGCGACGAGCGCCTGCGCGCCATGCTGTTCGACACCGAGCGCCTGCCCGAGGCGCGGGTCGCCGCGCAGGTGAACCTGGCGCAGCTCACCGACCTGGCGCCGGGTGCGCAGCTGGAACTGCGCCTGCCGCTGACCCTGACCCTCAACGAGCGCGCGCGCCAGCTGGAGGCCGAGCTGCTGGTCACCCGCCTGGACGACCGCCGCTTCCAGGTGGTCAGCCTGGCGCCGCTGGTGCTGCACGCCGAGGACTTCGGCCTGGCCAGCGGCATCGAGGCGCTGCGCAAGGTGGCCGACCTGTCCGCCATCAGCCTGTCGGTGCCGGTGGGTGCGGTGCTGATCTTCACCGCTCGCTGATGCGCGGCGCGATCTTCCCCTGGCGCGGCGGCAACCGCTTCGCCCTGCTGCTCGACGGCCCGCAGTTCTTCCCGCGCATGCTCGCCGCCATCGACGCCGCCGAGCGCCAGGTCGAATTGGAGCTGTACCTGGTCGAGGACGGCCAGTGCAGCGAGCGCCTGGTCGCCGCGCTGTGCCGGGCGGCGGCGCGCGGCGTGGCGGTGCGCGGCCTGTTCGACGCCTTCGGCTCCGCCGGCCTGGGCCAGGCGCTGCGCCAGCGCCTGCAGGCGGCCGGGGTGCAGCTGCGCTGGTACAACCCGCTGCGCTGGCGCCGCGGCCTGCGCAATTTCCAGCGCGACCACCGCAAGCTGCTGCTGGTCGACCGGCGCCTGGCCTATGTCGGCGGCACCGGCGCGACCGACCGGTTCTGGCTGCCGGAGCAGGCCGACAGCGCCTGGCACGAGGTCATGGTGGAGATCGAAGGGCCGCTGGTGCACGACTGGCAGCAGTTGTTCGAGTACCAGTGGCAGGCCTGCCTGGCGCGCTTCGCCTGGCAGCCGCCGCGGCTGCCGGGGCTGCGCAAGCTGCCGGGCAATCCGCCGGCGGGGCAGGGCCTGGGCAGGGTGGCCTACGCCGATGCGGCGCAGCACCGCGACATCCTGCAGTCGCTGGTGCGCGCGCTGCGCGTGGCCAAGCATCGGGTGTGGCTGGCCACGCCCTATTTCCTGCCGACCTGGAAGGTGCGCCGGGCGTTGCGCCGGGCCGCGGCCAGCGGCGTCGAGGTGCGCCTGCTGCTGACCGGCCGGCACACCGACCACCCGCCGGTGCGTTTCGCCGGCCAGCGCTACTACCCGCGCCTGCTCAAGGCCGGGGTGCGCATCTTCGAGTATCAGCCGCGCTTCCTGCACCTGAAGATGGTGCTGGTGGACGACTGGGTCAGCGTCGGCTCGTGCAACTTCGACCACTGGAACCTGCGCTTCAACCTCGATGCCAACCTCGAGGCGCTCGACCCCGAACTGACCGCCGCGGTGACGGCCAGCTTCGTCGCCGACTTTGCCGCCAGCGCCGAGATCACCCTCGACGAGTGGCGCGCGCGGCCCTGGTGGGGGCGCCTGCAGCAGCGCCTGTGGGGCTGGCTGGATCGCCTGGCGGTCAACCTGCTCGATCGCTGGCGCTGAACGCCACGCAATACCGGCCCGCCCCCTGGGAAAGTTCCCCGTTGGCCTGATGTTTCGTCATTCAGCAGCCTGAGGGTGGTCGCGCGCCGCCCGCGCCAGGGCGCCATTCATACTTTCGGGCGACAGATGAAATCCCTCCTTGGTGCGCTTATCCGGGCGTCGGTCGCTGCGTAGGGTGCAGGGCAGTCGCACCCCAACCTCAGGAGACCCGCATGACAAGAACAACAGGGCCCGGAATCTTCCAGCCGCACACCTTGGCCTTGGCCATCGCCGTCGGATTCGCCGCCCCCGCGCAGGCCATCACCTTCAATATCGGCGAGATCGAGGGCCAGTTCGACAGCTCGCTGTCGGTCGGCGCCAGCTGGTCGGTACGTGGCGCGGACCCGGATTTCGTCTCCGTCGCCAGTGGCGGCAAGGCCTCCTCGCGCACCTCGGACGACGGCCGGCTGAACTTCAAGAAGGGCGAGACCTTCTCGAAGATCTTCAAGGGCATTCACGACCTCGAGCTGAAGTACGGCGACACCGGTGTGTTCGTCCGCGGCAAGTACTGGTACGACTTCGAGACCAAGGACGAGAGCCGGCTGTTCTACGACATCGAGGATCACAACCGCAAGACCGCCGCGCAAAGTGCAGGTGCGGAAATCCTCGACGCCTTCATCTACCACAACTACAGCCTCGGCGATCTGCCGGGCAGCGTGCGGGTCGGCAAGCAGGTGGTCAGCTGGGGCGAGAGCACCTTTATCGGCAACAGCATCAACTCGATCAACCCCATCGACGTCGCCGCCTTCCGCCGCCCCGGCGCCGAGATCAAGGAAGGTCTGATTCCGGTCAACATGATTTACGTCTCGCAGAGCCTGAGCGACAACTTCTCGGCCGAGGTGTTCTATCAGCTGGAGTGGGACCAGACCGTGGTCGACAACTGCGGCACCTTCTTCTCCACCTCCGACGTGGTCGCCGACGGCTGCGAGGATCGTCTCGTGGTGTTCGGCCCGGACCTGCCGCCGGGCGAGTCGACCAACTCCTTCGTCGACAACGCCTACATTCCCCGCGCCGGGGACCGCGACGCGCGCGACAGCGGCCAGTACGGCCTGGCCCTGCGCTGGTTCGCCGAACAGCTCAACGACACCGAGTTCGGCCTCTACGCACTGAATTACCACAGCCGCAACCCGGTGTTCAGCACCATCCGCACCACCACGCCGAACTTCGTCAGCTTCATTCCCGGTGCGCCGAACGCGCGCTACTTCATCGAGTACCCGGAGGACATCCGCCTCTACGGCCTGAGCTTCCAGACCAACGTCGGCGGCACCGCGCTGTCCGGCGAGATCAGCTACCGGCCGAACATGCCGATGCAGATCAACTCCACCGACCTGTCCTTCGCCGCCCTCGGCCTGCCGTTCAACCCGGTGTTCGAGAGCGGTCATGCGCAGAACGTCGCCAGCGCCGATCTCCACGGCTACGAGCGCAAGCCCTTCACCCAGGCACAGCTCACCGCGGTGCAGTTCATCGATCGGGTGCTCGGCGCCAGCCGCCTGACCCTGCTCGGCGAGGTGGGCTGGAACCATATCGGCGGGATCAAGGACGACCCCAGCGAGCTGCGCTTCGGCCGCGACCCGATCTACGGTGCCGGCGAGTTCAGCGCGCCGGGGGTGTGCGCCGCGTTCAACGCCGCCAACCCGGACGAATGCCAGGGCGACGGCTTCCACACTGACACCTCCTGGGGCTACCGCCTGCGCGCCAGCGCCGACTACAGCAACGTCTTCGCCGGGGTCAACCTGACGCCAAGCGTGGCCTGGTCGCATGACGTCGACGGCTACGGGCCCAATTTCAACGAGGGCAGCAAGGCCATCAGCATCGCCCTGAATGCCGACTACCAGAACACCTACAACGCCAGCCTCAGCTACACCGATTTCTTCGGCGGTGAGTACAACACCATCACCGATCGCGACTTCGTGGCCCTGAGCTTCGGTGTGAACTTCTGATCAACCACGCGCAAAGGATCCGTACCCGATGAAAACTACAAGAATCCTGCAAAGCGGAGCGCTGGCCCTGACCCTGCTGGCGACCGGTGTGATGGCCGCCGTCTCCGAACAGGAGGCTGCGCAACTGGGCACCAGCCTGACCCCGCTCGGCGCGGAGATGGCCGGCAACGCCGACGGCAGCATCCCCGCCTGGACCGGCGGCCTGCCGAGCAACGCCGGTGCGGTCGACGCCAAGGGCTTCCTCGCCGACCCGTTCGCCGCCGAGCAACCGCTGTTCACCATCACCGCGGCCAATGCCGAGCAGTACCGCGACAAGCTGTCCGCCGGCCAGCTGGCGATGCTCAAGCGCTACGCCGACAGCTACAAGATCCCGGTCTACTCCACTCATCGCAGCGCCGCGGTGCCCGACGAGATCTACGCCGCAGCCAAGCGCAGCGCTCTCCATACCACGGCGGTGGACGGCGGCAACGGCCTGCAGAACTTCGCCGACAGCCGCTACTACGCCTTCCCGATCCCCAAGAATGGCATCGAGGTGGTGTGGAACCACATCACCCGCTACCGCGGCGGCAACGTGCGGCGCTGGATCACCCAGGCCACTCCGCAGACCGGCGGTTCCTACAGCCTGGTGCGGTTCGAGGACGAGGTGGCGTTTCCCGCCGACATGCCCGACATCGATGCGGACAAGGCGAGCAACGTTCTGCTCTACTTCAAGCAGCGGGTGACCGCGCCGGCGCGCCTGGCGGGCAACGTGCTGCTGGTCCACGAGACCATCGACCAGGTCAAGGAGCCGCGCCTGGCCTGGCTCTACAACGCCGGTCAGCGCCGCGTGCGCCGCGCCCCGCAGGTCGCCTACGACGGCCCGGGTACCGCCGCCGACGGGATGCGCACCGCCGACAACTTCGACCTGTTCTCCGGCGCCCCGGATCGCTACGACTGGAAGCTGGTGGGCAAGAAGGAGATGTACATCCCCTACAACAGCTACAAGCTCGATTCGCCCACGCTGAAGTACGACGACGTGCTCAAGGCCGGGCATATCAACCAGGACCTGACCCGCTACGAGCTGCACCGGGTCTGGGAAGTGGAGGCCACGCTGAAGTCCGGCGAGCGCCACATCTACGCCAAGCGCCACATGTACTTCGACGAGGACAGCTGGCAGCTGGCGCTGGTCGACCACTACGACGGTCGCGGCCAGCTGTGGCGGGTAGCCGAGGGGCATGCGCAGAGCTACTACAACCACAAGGTGCCGGGCTACACCCTGGAAGCCCTGTACGACCTGATCGCCGGTCGCTATCTGGCGCTGGGTATGAAGAACGAGGAGAAGTCCGCCTACGCCTTCGGCTTCAAGGCCACCGGCGCCGACTACACGCCCGCCGCGCTGCGTACCGCCGGGGTGCGTTGAGTCCGGGGCAAGCGTCTCTCCATGTTCGGGCGGCCTGCGGGCCGCCTTTTTTATTGGTCCTCATCAGGGCCGGTGATACAGCTGTCGGCCGCGGGGATTGCGCACTAGCCTGCAATCAGCCGGTCCCCGCATAAGAACAATTCAGAGCCGCTATGACCGCTTACGCTCCCTCCACGCCCCTGGTCGTGCCGTCCTGCGGCAAGGGCGTGCCGCTGCGCCAGCCGCCGGGGCACATTCGCCGCGAGCCGTTGATCCAGCGCCTGCTCGAGCAGGATTGCCGCCTGCGTCTGCTGATCGCGCCGGCCGGCTTCGGCAAGTCGGTGCTGCTCGCCGATTGCGCCCGTGCCTGTCCCGCCGGGCGCCTGCCGGTGTGGCTCGGTTGCGCCGGCCAGGCCTGGTCGGCGGGCGAATTCTGCCGACAGCTGGCCGTGGCCCTCGGCTACCCGCCCGATTTCACCGAGGCCCAGCTGCTGGCGGCGCTGGCGCAAGAGCCACGCGCGCTGTGGATCATGCTCGACGATTACCCGCGCGAGCCCGACGCCGAACTCGATGCCTGCTTCGACCGCCTGCTCGCGGCCGCCGCGCCGGGGCTGAACTGGTGGCTCGGCAGCCGCCGGCGGCCGGCCTGCAACCTGCCCCGGCTGCTGCTCGAGGGCGAGCTGTTCGAGCTTGGCAGCGCCGACCTGGCGTTCAGCCTGGCCGAGGTCGATGCCTGGCTGGCGCAGTTCGATGGCCGCCGCGTGGCCGGCGCCGAGGCGCTGCGGGCGCAGACCTGGGGATGGCCGGCGGCCTTGCGCCTGCTCGCCGTCCAGGGCGAGCGCGAGGGGGCTGTCGCGCCCGGCTGCGCACTGCTGCGCGACTACGTCGAGCACGAGGTGCTGCGCGGCCTGCCGGACGAACTGCTGCAGGCGCTGCTGCAACTGGCGCAGCTGCCGCGCTTCTGCACCGAGCTGTGCGAGCACCTGCTGGGGGTGGGCGAGGGCGCCGCCTGGTTGCAGGCATTGCGCGCCCGCGGCCTGTTCATCGAGGCGCTGGAGGGCGCCGCCGACTGGTTCGTGCTGTTCCCGCCGCTGGCCCAGGTGCTGCAGCGACGCGTCGGCGGCGGCAGCCAGAGCCTGCACCTGCACGCCAGCCAGTGGTTCGCCGCCCGCGGCGAGGTGCGACCGGCGGTGGAGCACGCGCTGCTCGGCGGACAGCCGGAGGTGGCGGCGAGCTTTCTCGAGCGCTTCACCGAGGAACAGTTGCTGCAGGGGCAGGAGCTGGCGCTGATCCTGCGCTGGCGCGGCGAACTGCCGGAGGACCTGCTGGCCAGTACGCCGCGGCTGATCCTGCTCAATGCCTGGGCGTTGTTGCTGGTGGGACGCCTGGACGAGGCGCAGGACTGTGCCGACCAGCTGGCGCGCTTTCAGCCGCGTGCCGATGGCGAGCGGCTGCGTGAGCTGTTCGCCCAGTGGCAGGCCATACGCGGTATCGCCGCCTATGGCCGCGGCTGCGCCGAGGAGGCCCGCGCTCATGTCCTCGAGGCGCTGGCCATGCTGCCGGAGGGGGCCTGGGCGCAGGCGTTGCTGTGCCGTTCGGTGTTGACCCAGATGGCCATCGGCGAGGGCCGTCTGGAGGATGCCCAGCTGCTGGGCTACGAGGCGCTGAAGCAGGCGCGGCGCTGCGGCAGCCTGGTGTTCGAGGCGCTGCTGGAGCTCGATCATGCGTTGTTACTGGAGGCCCGCGGCGAGTTCGGCCGCGCCCAGGCGCTGCTGCGGCGGGTGCTCGAGCAGCCGGACGGCGGGGTGTTGCGCAACACCCCGGTGTGCGGGCGGATTGTTCTGCGCCTGGGGCGTCTGGCCTTGCGCCTGGGCCGTGCGGAGGAGGCCCGCGAACAATTTCACGCCGGCCTCGCGGTTGCCCTGGAACATGGCGATCCCGGCGCCTTCCATGGCTACCTCGGCTTGGCCGAGCTGGCGGCGCGCCAGCGCGACCTGGCGGCGGCCTTCGCCCGCCTGGCCGAGGCCGAGCGCCTGATGCAGCGCCAGGGGGTGGCGGATTCGCTCTATCGGGGCGTGCTGTTGCTCGTCAGCAGCCGTCTGTGGTCGTGGCAGGGCCATCACGAGCGCGCCCGCGAGGCGCTCACCCGGGTGCTCGAACACTGGCGCAGGCATCAGGTCATGCTACCGCCGCCCAACTTTCCCGACCTGTTGCCGCGCCTGCATCACCTCTTGCTGCTGCTCGATCGGGACCAGGGCCGCGACATTGGCGAGGCGCTGCAGCGGCTGCTCGAGCGGGCGCTGGCCGAGGGGCGTCAGGCCCTGGCCTGCGAGTTCTGGCTGAGCTATGCCGAGGCCTGCACGGATGCCCCGACGGCGACTTGCGCCAGGCAGACCGGGCAGGCCCTGCGCCAGCGTTTGAACTACCAGGGCCTGTGGTTCGTCGCCGACGAGTTGCCGTTGCCGGCCGCGAGTGAGGGCGAGGCGGCCGCCGCGGAGGCCCCCTTGAGCGGCCGCGAGCTGGCGGTGCTGCAGCTGATCGCCCAGGGCTGTTCCAATCAGGAGATCGCCGACCGCCTGTTCATCTCCCTGCACACGGTCAAGACCCATGCACGGCGGATCAACGTCAAGCTCGGCGTACAGCGCCGCACCCAGGCGGTGGCGATGGCCAAGGCCTGGGGCTTGATGGGCGATTGAGCGGGCAGGGTGGTCAGCCGAGGAAGTAGAAGGCGCCGCAGATCACCACGCCCGAATACAGCAGCATGATCAGGCAGTAGCCCATGATGTCGCGCGCGCCGAGGCCGACGATGCCGAGCAGCGGCAGGGCCCAGAACGGCTGGATCATGTTGGTCCAGGCATCGCCCCAGGCGATCGCCATGGCGGTGACGGTGGGCGACACGCCGAGGGCCTGCGCCGCCGGTAGCATGATCGGCCCCTGCACCGCCCACTGGCCGCCGCCAGACGGCACGAAGACGTTGACCACGCCGGCGCTGAGGAAGGCCAGCAGCGGGAAGGTGTCGGCCGACGACCAGGAGATGAAGGCCTCGGTGATCTGCCGGCCGAGGGAGATGCCGTCGGCGTTGGCGCCCATCATCATGCCCATGATCCCGGCGTAGAAGGGAAATAGCAGGACGATGCCGCCGATGCCGCGCACGCTCTCGTCCACCGCGCGCATGTAGCGCTCCGGGGTGCCGTGCAGCAGCAGACCGCAGAACAGGAAGATGGCGATCACCACGTCGAGGCCGAGGACGAAGCCCTTGCTGGCGAAGTGGTTGAACAGGTAGATCGCCGCCATGGCCACCAGCGCCAGGCCGAGGATGCGGCTGTCGTCCAGGCGCTGCGCCGGGGTTTCGCGCTCCGGGAGTTGGGCGTGGGATTCCACCAGCTTGGCGGCATCGGCGACCTTGGCGTCCTGGCGCGGGTGCATGGCACGGTTGAGCAGCGGCAGGCCGATGAACAGCAGGATGACGATGGTCAGGTTCAGCGGGCTGAACAGGGTCTCGCTGATGCTCACCGGCTCGCTCAGCACGCCGGCGGTGATGCGCGCCAGATCCGGGCCGCCGGTGGCCATGGACAGCGGGATGGAGCCGGCCAGGCCGCCGTGCCAGACCAGGAAGCCGGAATAGGCCGAGGCCACCAGCAGCGGGTAGTCCACGCCTTGCACCTGGCGCGCCAGGGCGCGGGCGAACACGGCGCCGATCACCAGGCCGAAGCCCCAGTTGATCCAGCAGCCGAGCAGCGCCACCAGGGTGACCATGATGATGGCCTGGCCCGGCGTGCGCGCCATGCTGGCCAGGCGGTCGAGCTGGCGGTTGACCACCGGGGCGCTGGCCAGGGCGTGGCCGGTGACGAAGATCAGCGCCATCTGCATGGCGAAACCGAGCAGGGTCCAGAAACCGCTGCTCCAGTGTTGCACCATGGCCGGCAGCGACTGGCCGGTGGAGGAAATGCCGGCGACCAGCACGGCCAGGGTCAGCAGCGCGGAGAACACGAAGGGTGAGGGTAGGTAGCGCTGTACCAGACTCACGCTCAGGCGGGTGAGGGTGTTGAACATGGATGACGCCTCTTTTTTATGGTTGTGAAGTGGGGCTGACGGCCAGGCATGCGAGGTTGGCTGAGCCTGGGGTTGGGGTGGAAATGACAAAGCCCGGCACGAGGCCGAGCTGGTTATCGTCGTTGCCTGGTTGGGCTTCGGGGCTGCGCCCCTCGACCCAAGCTACGGCTTTGGCTTAGCGCTCGATGGCCAGCGCCACGCCCTGGCCGCCGCCGATGCACAGGGTGGCCAGGCCCTTCTTCGCATCGCGGCGGATCATCTCGTGCAGCAGGGTCACCAGCACACGGCAGCCCGAGGCGCCGATGGGATGGCCGAGGGCGATGGCGCCGCCGTTGACGTTGACCTTGGCCGCGTCCCAGCCCAGCTCCTGGCCGACCGCCAGGGCCTGGGCGGCGAAGGCCTCGTTGGCTTCGATCAGGTCCAGCTCGGCGAGGTTCCAGCCGGCCTTGTCCAGGCAGCGGCGGGTGGCCGAGACCGGGGCGATGCCCATGATCGCCGGATCGACGCCGGCATTGGCGTAGGCCTTGATCCTGGCCAGCACCGGCAGGCCCAGTGATTGCGCCTTGGCCGCGCTCATCAGCAGCACGGCAGCGGCGCCGTCGTTAAGGCTGGA
This sequence comes from Pseudomonas sp. PL-6, assembly GCF_054110165.1. NCBI lineage: Bacteria > Pseudomonadati > Pseudomonadota > Gammaproteobacteria > Pseudomonadales > Pseudomonadaceae > Pseudomonas > Pseudomonas sp. PL-6. The sequence goes on from NZ_CM134189.1 coordinate 1,142,850, forward strand.
AGCGTTACCGGCGGTGACGCTGCCGTCTTTCTTGAACGCCGGCTTGAGCTTGCCCAGCGCCTCGGCGGTGGTGCCGGCGCGCGGCTGTTCGTCACGAGCGAAGGCGACGGGGTCGCCCTTGCGCTGCGGGATCAGCACCGGAACGATCTCGGCATCGAAGCGACCGGTCTCGATGGCCGTGCAGGCCTTCAATTGCGAGGCGGCGGCGAAGGCGTCCTGGGCTTCACGGCTGATGCCGTATTTCTCCACCAGGTTCTCCGCGGTGATGCCCATATGGTAGTCATTGAAGGCATCCCACAGGCCATCGAGGATCATGCTGTCCTGCAGCTGGGCGTGGCCCATGCGCAGGCCGGTGCGCGCCTTGGGCAGCACGTAGGGCGCCAGGCTCATGTTCTCCATGCCGCCGGCGATCACCACCTCGGCATCGCCGCAGCGGATGGCCTGGGTGGCCAGGTGCAGGGCTTTCAGGCCCGAGCCGCAGACCTTGTTCAGGGTCATGGCCGGCACGGCATGCGGCAGGCCGGCGCGGATCGCCGCCTGGCGTGCGGGGTTCTGCCCGGAGCCTGCGGTGAGCACCTGGCCGAGGATCACTTCATCGACCTGGGCGGCATCGAGGCCGGTCTGCTGCAGCAGGCGTTTGATCACGATGGCGCCGAGCTCGGGCGCGGGAATCTCGGCCAGGCTGCCCTGGAAGCTGCCGATGGCGGTGCGGGTGGCGGCGACTATGACGACGTCTTGCATGCTTGACTCCTAGGCGAGAGCGAATCGCTCCACGCTGCAGTGCGATACCAGAGCCGTGGGAAGCGCTTTAGCGGCGAGTTTCCAGTCGCGGCTAAAGCCTCTGCCACAAGCCCCATCTGGCCGAACTAAAAACGCCCCGAAGACGCCGTGCGTGGTGGCGCCTTCGAGACGGTAGACAACTTAGAAGCTCATTTCCGGCACGTGTTCGGGGACGATCAGCTTGCCGGCGGTCTTGGCGACGATTTCCTCGACGCTCACCCCCGGCGCGCGCTCGCGCAGGACGAAGGCGTTGTTCTCGATCTCCAGGTAGGCCAGGTCGGTCAGCACCTTGCGGATGCAGCCACAGCCGGTCAGCGGCAGGCTGCAATGCTCCAGCAGCTTGGACTCGCCGTCCTTGGAGGCGTGGGTCATGGTGACGATGATGTTGTCGGCACCGGCCACCAGGTCCATGGCGCCACCCATGCCCTTGACCAGCTTGCCGGGGATCATCCAGGAGGCGATGTTGCCGCGCACGTCCACCTCGAAGGCGCCGAGCACGGTCAGGTCGACGTGGCCGCCGCGGATCATGGCGAAGGACTCGGCCGAGCTGAAGATCGACGCGCCCTTGACCGCGGTGACGGTCTGCTTGCCGGCGTTGATCATATCGGCGTCGACCTCGGCTTCCGTCGGGAAGGCGCCCATGCCGAGCAGGCCGTTCTCCGACTGCAGCATCACCTGCATACCCTCGGGCACGTAGTTGGCCACCAGGGTGGGGATGCCGATGCCGAGGTTGACGTAGTAGCCGTCCTGCAGTTCGCGGGCGACGCGCTGGGCCATCTGTTCACGGGTCAAAGCCATGGTCGTCTCTCCTCAGGCGCGCAGGGTGCGTTTTTCGATGCGTTTTTCGAAGCTGCCGCAGATCAGCCGGTCGACATAGATGCCGGGGGTGTGGATCTGCGTCGGGTCCAGCTCGCCGGGCTCGACTATCTCCTCCACCTCGACCACGGTGATGCGTCCGGCGGTGGCCACCACCGGGTTGAAGTTCTGCGCGGTGTGGCGATAGACCACGTTGCCGAAGTGGTCGGCTTTCCAGCCCTTGACGATGGCGAAGTCGCCGGTGATGGCCGGCTCGAGGATGTAGTGGCGGCCGTTGATCTCGCGTGCTTCCTTGCCCTCGGCGACCGGGGTACCGTAGCCGGTGGCGGTGAAGAAGGCGGGGATGCCGGCGCCGCCGGCGCGCAGCTTCTCGGCCAGGCTGCCCTGCGGGGTCAGTTCGACTTCCAGCTCGCCGGACAGCAGCTGCTGCTCGAACAGCGCGTTCTCGCCGACGTAGGAGGCGACCATCTTGCGGATCTGCCGGTCTTCCAGCAGCACGCCGAGACCGAAACCGTCGACGCCGCAGTTGTTGGACACCACGGTGAGGTCGCGCACGCCGCGGCGGCGGATCTCTTTGATCAGGTTTTCGGGGATACCGCACAGGCCGAAGCCGCCGGCCAGCACGGTCATGCCGTCCTGCAGGCCGTCCAGGGCTTCTTCATAGCTGCCGACGCGCTTGTCGAGTCCGCTCATCTCGGGGTGCCTCTTGTTGTTATCCGGGGTGAGGCCAAGCTTCAGCTCTGGGGAGTGATTTGTTAAGTTTGTTTTTCCTCTGAATTAATCAGGTAAGCAAATCAATGACCGTCAAGCAGCTGCGCGCCTTCCTCGCCGTGGCGCAGAACCTGAGCTTCGCCCAGGCCTGCGAACGCCTGCACCTGTCGCAACCGGCGCTGAGCCTGGCGATCAAGAACCTGGAGGAGTCGCTCGGCGGCCAGTTGCTGGTGCGCACCACCCGCAGCGTGGCGCTGACCCCCGAGGGCGAGACCCTGCTGCCGATCGCCGTGCGCCTGCTGGCCGACTGGGACAACGCCGAGGACCTGCTGCGCCAGCACTTCAGCCTGCAGCTGGGCAGGGTGGCGGTGGCGGCCATGCCCTCGTTCGCCGGCAACCGCCTGCCGGCGGCGCTGCGCGCCTTCCGCGACGCCCATCCGCGGGTGGGGGTGACGGTGCACGACGTGATCAACGAGCAGGTGCTGGAGATGGTGCGCGACCGCCGCGTCGAGCTGGGCATCGCCTTCGAGCCGGCGACCCTCGACGGCCTGCAATTCACCGCGCTGTACGACGACCGCTTCGTCGCCGTGGTGCCGGCCGCCAGCGCCCTGGCCGCCTGCGCCGAGCTGAGCTGGGCGCAGCTGCTGGAACAGCCCTTCATCACCCTGCAGCGGCCCTCGGCGGTGCGCCTGCTGCTGGAGGACAGCGTCATCGCCACGCACGGCAAGCTGCCGGTGGCCTTCGAGAGCCATCAGTTGGTGACGGTAGGGCGCATGGTCGCCGAGGGCCTGGGCGTCAGCGCGGTACCCAGCCTGTGCCGGCGGCAGATGGAGGAGTTGGGCGCGCGCTGCCTGCCGCTGCGCGAGCCACAGGTCGCCCGCCGCGTCGGCCTGCTGCACCTGGCCGGGCACCAGCTGTCCCGCGCCGCCCAGGCGCTGAGCGAGACGCTGATGCGCCAGGCGGGGGACGAGGCTTAGAGGCGGAGCCAGTCCTCGGCGGTGTCGATATCCAGCACCAGACCCGGATCGTCCAGCTCGACGATCCGCACCGCGCCCGGGTGCTGCTGGATGACCGACTTGGCGCCCGTGTCGCCGCTCAGCGCGGCGAGCTGCGGCCAGAAGCGGCGGCCGAACAGCACCGGATGGCCGCGGCTGCCGCGATAGCTCGGCAGCAGGATGCGCTCGGCGTCGGCTTGCGCCAGCAGGGCATCGAGGCTGTCGCGGCGAATCCGCGGCATATCGGCGAGAAAGATCGCTACGGCCTGCGCCGACGATTCGGCCAGCAGGCGCCGCGCCCCGGCGGCCAGGCTATGGCCCATGCCCTGGGCGCTGGCCGGGTCCTGGACGATGCGCACGGATGCCGGCAGCCCCAGCTCGGCGGGCGTCTCGTCCGGGCGCAGCACCAGCCACACCTCGTCCAGCGCCGCGCAGGGCAGCGCCAGGCTGGCGGTCAGCAGCGAGCGGCCGTCGGCCAGGGCCGCGCGGCGCTTGTCGGCGCCGAAACGGCGGCTGTAGCCGGCGGCCAGCATCAGGGCGGCGACGGCGAGGGGCGGGGCGGGCATGGCCATGGGCGGTTTCCACTGCATGGGTGGCGAGGTCGAAGGGGCTTGCCAGCCGGCAAGCGCGGGCGAAGACGGCTCAGCATAACCCGCCACGGGCGCCGCGAGCGCCTCGCCCGGTCACCACGGCTGCAGCTCGGTGCGCTTGAACAGAGGTTCGCTGGCGAGCACGCGGATGCCATCCGGAGCGCAGTCCAGCAGGCGCCGCTCGCCGTCGGCCACCAGCAGTTCGAGGTCGTAGCCGGCGCCGGCCAGGCAGCGCGAGATGTCATGCACGGCCTCCCGCGCCCAGGGGGTAGCGGATTCGAAATGGCCCAACAGCCTGGCGCCCTTGCGCACCATGAGTCGGTATCTGTTCATGTAGTTCTCGCTCGACGATGGGGCGCTCAGAACGCGCAATGACTGGCGCCCGCCGATGCGGCGCTGATCTGTCGCGAACATCAAGCCGCCGAGGTGGCGACATGAGCCTGCCCGGTATTCGTCTCGACGTGCTGCTCACCGGCCGCGCACAGCCGTTCAGTCGACCGGGTTCGCGCAGCGCCATCGACAAGCGACCGCTTCGGCGTCGCCACGCTGGCCCTGCGCGTGCAGCAGTCCGGGCGTACCGGCTGGTACTACCGGGTGCTGGAAGAGGGGGTGGTCGGCGCCGGCGAGCACCTGCAACTGGTCGAGCGCGCCCATGCCGACTGGCCACTGAGCCGTCTCTCGGCGGTGTTGTTCGACAAGCGGGTGGAGAGCGAACTGCTGCGCGAATGCCTGACCCTGCCGCTGGTGCCGTCGTGGCGGCGCACCCTGGAGCGGCGGCTGGAGCAGGGCCAGGTCGAGGACTGGGCACCCCGCCTGCAGGGCCGGGACGCGGCCGAATAACGCCGCACCGGCCGCCGGTCGCCAGCGCGGCAAGCGGATACGAATGCTTCTAAACTGGACTCGCGCGTTGATCTGCGGCTGTCCAGTACCGGCGCAGGGCGCTTTCCTGGGGGCAGCATGAGCCGGCTGATCTGCGCCGACTTCGACGAGTTCGAAGAGGCCTTGTACGGGGTCGAGGGGCATTACGTGCTGCGTTCGCGGCAGCAGCGCGACTGGCGTTTGCGCGTGGTCGAGCTGGACGGCGTGGCCCTGATGTTCGGCCGCGAGGGCGCCGGCACCGTCTACAGCGGCGTCGGCCTGCCCGGCTTCTTCAATATCTTCCTGCCCCTGAGCCGGCACGAGTGCACCGTGCTGGGCGGCCAGCGCCTGGATCGGCGGCTGATCGGCTGGATGGTGCCCGAGGCGATGTTCCATATCGACGCCAGCCAGCCGGCGAGCTGGATGACCGTGGCCATGTCCTGCGAACTGGTGCTGCGCTGGGCGCAGCAGCACGAGGACGAGTTCGACGCCTCGATGTTTGCACGCAATCTGGTCTGCCTGGCCCAGCAGGACCTGGCGCCGCTGGTCTGGCTGGCGCTGCGCCTGCTGCGCATCGACCACTGTGCACCGCAGGAGCTGCATGCCCCGGCGGCCGAGTGCGCGGCGCGCGGCGAACTGCTGGACCGGGTGTTCCGCAGCCTGTTGCCGGTGACGCCGGCGCCATCCGCCGCCGCTGGCCGGCACAACCACCAGTCGATACTGCGCCGGGCCCTGGAACTGCTCGACGCCATGCCGGATACCCCGCTGCACCTCGCCGACCTGTGCCAGGCCTGCCACACCTCGGAGCGCACGCTGCGCAACCTGTTCACCCGCTACCTGGGCATGAGCCCGCACCGCTACCTGATGCAGCACCGCCTGCACGCGATTCGCCGCGCCATCCTGCACGCGGCGGCGGGGGAGACCATCACCGAGATCTGCGCGCGCTTCGGCGTGTGGGACTTCGGCCGTTTCGCCGGCCTCTACCGGCGCTACTTCGGCGAGCTGCCGTCGCAGTCGCTGCGCAGCCGCCGTTCGCTGCCGCCGTCGCTCAGCCAGGGTTGACGCCGCGCAGCAGGGTGACGCTGGGGTACTCGCCGAACAATGCGTGGTAGTCCGCCGCCATGCGCCCGCAATCGGTGTAGCCGAAGCGCCGGGCGATCTCCGTGACGCTGCTCTGATGCTGATCGGCGACCGCCAGGGCGGCGCGCAGCAGGTGTAGGCGGCGCAGGCGCAGATAACGTGCCGGCGCCATGCCCAGGGTGGCGACGAAGGCGCTGCGCAGGGTGCGTTCGCTGACCCCGACGCTGCGGCACAGCTCGGCCAGGCGCGGCGGGCGCCCGCAGCCGAGCGGCAACGACTCCAGCACCCGCTGCAGCAAGCGCTCGTGAGAGGCCTGCCGGGCGCGTTGGAGCGGCGTGATGCGCGGTGGCATGGCAGTGTCCTGGCGAGGGCGACGCCTCCAGACTGGGCCGAGACGGGCGCTGCGACTACGTAAAACAGGCAAATCCACGGCGCCTGGCAACTTTGCCGATTTTACGTAGCTGCCTGCTGCCGCGCGCAGCGACCATCGATTCATCGCTCGCCATCCGCTGCCCCGGCATTCGGCGTCCTGACGAGCCCCCTGAAGCGTTCGAGCGTGGTCGACGCGAGTGGAGGCGATATGAGTCTGTCGCAGTGTCGAATGGGCATCCTGAGCCTGCTGCTGGCCGCCGCGCCTGCTGCTGTGCGGGCCGAGGCGCTGGGCCCGCAGGTGCTCGAGGTCGAGCCGTTCGTCGAGCTGCCCGCCGGGGTGCGCTACCCGGAAGGGCTCGCCGCCAACCCGGGCAACGGTGAAATCTACGTCGGCACCTTCGATGCGCGCGAACCTGCCAGCGTGCGCAACAACCAGCTGCTGCGCTATGCCGCCGATGGCCGGCTACTGGCGCAACGCGCCTTTGCCGCGACGCCGTTGACCGGCGTGGGTTATGCCGATGGCCAGATTTATATCCTCAACTTCGGTGCCGGCAAGCTGCAACGCATCGCGGCCGATTTCACCGCGGACAGCCCGGTCGAGGACCTGCTCGACTTCCCCCGGCTCAGCCCGGCCGTGCCCGCCCCGCGCAGCGTGGCCAACCCGGACGGCAGCCAGGACCGAATCCACTTCGGCGCCAGCGGCATGCCGGCGCCCAACGGCCTGGTGTTCGCCGGCAATGGCGATCTCTATGTCTCCGACTCCTTCCAGGGCGCGCTGTATCGCATTGCCAATGCCACGCGCTGCGCGCCCTGCACGCTGGAAGTGCTGTCGCGCGATCCGCTGCTGGCCACCGCGGGCTTTCTGCCGTTCGGCGCCAACGGCCTGGCCTTCAATGCCGACGAAAGCCGGCTCTATATCAACAACGCCGGCGACGGTCGCCTGCTGCGTCTGAACCTGGCGAGCGGCGAGTTGCGGGTGCTGGCCGAGAGCCTGCCGGGAGCCGACGGCTTGCTGTTTCACGACGGCCTGCTGTGGCTGCTGGCCAATCAGGTCGACCAGCTGCTCGGCCTCGACGAACGCGGCCTGATCCGCGTGCGCGCGGGCGGCTTTCAGGGCATCGCCGGCAACGGCGCGCCGCGCGGCCTGCTGTTTCCCGCCAGCAGCGTGGTGCAGGGCGAGTGGATGCTGGTCAGCAACCTGGCCCTGCCGCTGACGCCCGCCGAGGGCGACGAGTGGGAGGAACGGGTAAGCACCTGGAACCTGATGCGCGTGCGCCTGCCGCCGTCGCTTAGCAGAGGAGCGTCTGCCAATGCCGCAATACCCTGAACCACCGCTGAACCAAGGCCGTCGCCACCTGCTGCTCGGCTCCGCCGCGCTGGCCACGGCGCTGCTGTTACCCCTGGGAGGTTGCACGCGCGGCAGTGGCCCCGCGGCAAGCCGCCCGCAACCAGAGAATGGAGAGCGCAAGACCATGGGCACTATCACCACTCGCGACGGCACCGAGATCTATTACAAGGACTGGGGCACTGGCCCGGTTGTGGTGCTCAGCCACGGCTGGCCGCTCAACTCCGACAGCTGGGAGGCGCAGATGATGTTTCTCGCCAGCAACGGCTACCGGGTGATCGCCCACGACCGCCGCGGCCATGGCCGCTCCAGCCAGCCCTGGAGCGGCAACGAGATGGACACCTATGCCGACGACCTGGCCCAGTTGCTCGATCAGCTGGATGTGCGCGGCGCCGCGCTGTTCGGCTTCTCCACCGGCGGCGGCGAGGTGGCGCGCTACATCGGCCGCCACGGCACGGCGCGGGTGGCCAAGGCCGGGTTGATCGCGGCGGTGCCGCCGCTGATGGTGCAGACCGAGGCCAATCCCGGCGGCCTGCCACTTTCGGTGTTCGACGGCATCCGCGCCGCTTCCCTGGCCGACCGCTCGCAGCTGTACCGCGACGTCGCCAGCGGCCCCTTCTTCGGCTACAACCGCCCCGGCGCCAAGGCCTCCCAGGGGGTGATCGACGCCTTCTGGATGCAGGGCATGATGGCCGGGCACAAGAACGCCTACGACTGCATCAAGGCCTTCTCCGAGACCGATTTCACCGAAGACCTGAAGAAGTTCTCCATCCCCACGCTGATCCTGCACGGCGACGACGACCAGATCGTCCCGGTGGACGCCGCCGCACGCGCATCGGCCAGGCTGGTGCCGCACGCCAAGCTGGTGATCTACCCCGGCGCCCCGCACGGCATCACCGACACCCACAAGGAACAGCTGGGCGCCGACATGCTGGCCTTTCTGCGCAGCTAGGCGGCAGCGTTGTTCGCACCCATTGAGAGGTCATTCACATGAGCAGCAAGACAGCCCTGATCGTGGTGGATATCCAGAACGATTACTTTCCCGGCGGCCTGTGGACCCTGAGCAAGGTCGAGGCCGCCGCGGCCAAGGCGGCGCAGGTGATCGCCGTGTTCCGCGAGCGCGGCGATCTCGTCGTGCATATCCGCCATGAGTTCACCAGCGCCGACGCGCCGTTCTTCCGCCCCGGCAGCGAAGGCGCGCAGCTGCACCCCAGCGTGATCAATCAGCCTGACGAGCCGGTGGTGCTCAAGCACTACATCAACTCCTTCCGGGAAACCGAGCTCAAGGCCGTGCTGGATCGGCACGCCATCGAGGCCGTGGTGGTGGTGGGCAACATGAGCCATATGTGCGTGGACGGCATTACCCGCGCCGCCGTGGATTTCGGTTACGCCACCACCGTGCTGCACGATGCCTGCGCCACCCTCGACCTCGAGTTCAACGGTGTGAAGGTGCCCGCCGAGCAGGTACACGCGGCCTTTATGGCGGCGCTCCGCTTCGGTTACGCGCCGGTGATATCCACGGCCGAGTACCTGCAGGCGCTCTAGGAGGCCCCATGAAACAGAGCATGACTTTGGCCGCGATGCCGGGGGCAATGCCGCTGGGCGCCGAGCGGGGGCGAGGTGGCCACGGCGCCCTGGCGGGCGAATCACAGCGGTCTTTGACCAGGAGCCCACGATCATGAGCCTTGCAGATTCCGCCACTACTGTCGCCAACCAGTTCGTCGAGGTCGACGGCCGGCGCCTGGCCTATCGCGTCATCGGCGCAGGCACGCCGCTGCTGCTGTGCCTGCGCTTTCGCGGCACCATGGACGACTGGGATCCGGCCTTCCTCGATGCGCTCGCCGCGCGGGATTTCCGCGTGCATGTCTTCGACTACAGCGGCCTCGGCTGGTCCACTGGGCAGCCGAGCTATGACCCGGCCGCGCTGGCCAAGGACATCCTCGATCTGATCGGCGCGCTGGGGCTGGGCCGCCTGGTGCTGGGCGGCTGGTCGATTGGCGGCGTGGCGGCGCAACTGGTGCTGTTGCAGGCGCCGCAACTGCTCAGCCACCTGCTGCTGATCGCCACCACGCCGCCCGGCCCGCTGGTCAAGACCGGCGAGCCGCTGTTCTATGAGCTGGCCGCCCGCGACAACGATTTCGAGGATTTCGTCAGCCTGTTCTTCGAACCGAGTTCGGCCAGCAGCCGCGAGGCGGCGCAGCGTTCGGCCGAGCGCATCGCCCGACGTAGCGACGGGCGCTGCCCGCCGGTGCCTTTTGCCTGGGCCGCGCAGTTTCTCGGCGACGGGCCGCGCAACCCGATGTTCCCGCTGCCGGCGGCGCTGGAGGCGCTCAAGCGGACGCAAACGCCGGTGCTGCACCTGGGCGGCGACCACGATATCGTGTTTCCGGTGGAGAACTGGTACGCGCTCAACCGGACGCTGCCCACCCTGCAGCTGCTGACCCTGCCCAGCACCGGGCATGGCCCGCAGTTGCAGTATCCCGAGGCCAGCGCCGCGCATATCGCCGCCTTCGTGGCCGGCTGAGAACGAGCGCGCTGCAAGGCGCGGCGCAACCCCGAGGCAGGGCGACAGCGGTTGTGCGCCGTTGCCCACCGCCTTGGCTGTGTGTATCTGTTGTGAAAGGTGTCGAAGCATGAAAGCCCGCACGGGGCGGGCTATTCAGGGGTGTTTCCGGTCACGTGGGAACATGTGGAAACTTGCATTTGGTGAAGCCGAGGGTGTGACCCGACTCGTCGAACCCATGGGCTGCCACCTCGAGATTCACGCCGGCACGTGGCTTATGCCTTGTGCTGTCTGGCGTTCTCAGTGCTCAAACACGGCGGATTTTTCCGGACGTCAAGGGCATAACCTATTGGATCGCTGTTTCGGGGCATTGCAGATCCTTGTTTCTGGAAAAAGGGATATAGGGATTTTTCGATATATTGGGGCGTGCTTTGAGTCTTCCGCGTCAGGCATGACCAAGTCTGATGCGATCGCTGTCGATTACTGCCAGCAGCCGACCCAGTGGCGTGCGGTCGAAACCACCTTCAGCAATGCGTTCGCCGAGGGGGGTACGGTCGAAGCCATTTTCCGAAACGTTACGGTCGACGGCAGTTGCTTGCTGGACGGTCGCAGCGTCTTGCGCTTCCCCCAGCAACGGCTGCGGGCTGGACGGTGGAACGGCGAATGCAGACGAAGCCACGTTGGCCAGAAGGATACTTGCTAGTAGTTTTTTCATGAGATTGTCCTCGGTAGGAGTGGTTACGGAACCTAGGCTACAGATGAGGACGAGATGGACAAACGCGAGCGTATCAATAGTAATATTTGACAGTCGTGATAATAGACTTCATTTGGTAATGAATATTTTAATCTAATAGTATTATTCGATGGGCTCGATAGGTAATGGCTCTCAGGATCTGAATTAGCTTGTGGTTTCACTGCGTGCGGTCATTGGATAGCTGTGCTCGTAGGTGCAAAGTCTCACTTTTCACCTTGAGCAATTCGCTAAAATTTCGCTCGGACTGATCGGGTGTAACAGCTTCAACCCATTTATAGCTGCTGGCAGTGGAGGCGCCGAGGTGTGCTGCTGTTTCCGCAACTAAATAGTACCGCCCAACAAACTCTCTGGCCGTTTCGGTCTTGAGTTCCGGGGGCGTCATAGAGGGTTCATAGACATCGCCCTGTGCTCAAAGCATAGGCTGGGGAAGTCTATTAGGATTGTGGTAATCGCACTGTCAGGATGCGCCTGACTTTGATCAGGCCCGTTCGCTGCAAGATTGAAAGGTAGCCTGACATCGTTGACGGCTTTACGCAGGCGCCCAACGTGAGAGCGTCACTTTCACTGTTGCGCCCAGACACACCTGTTCAATCTCCGGGTAATCTTCGATAGCGTACTTGGGGGCTTCACGGCTTAAGTCCGAGGCCTTCATGCCGCCGAGTGGTGTGACTTGACGTCAAGGCTTGCGCAGCGCGGAGTGCACGGGGCAGGTCACGCGCATGGAAGTCCGAGTCCAGACCGAACTCGGTGTCGTTGGACATCGCGATGACTTCGGCTTCGTCCTTGAAGCGAAACAGCGGCGCCAGTGGGGCGAAAGTCTCTTCCTTTGCCACGGCAGCCCCATCTAAGGCGGACATTCTCGCCGTAGATGGGGTCAGGTTCAGAAGTAGGCTTCGCTCCAGGTGAGCTCGGCTCTAAGCGTGCAACTTCGATGCGACCCGAGCAACGTGCTCTCCCTGATGGCGTGCGATTTCCAACTCACGGTCATCCGGCTGCCGAGAACCATCGCCACCTGCAATGGTAGATGCACCGTAAGGCGTACCTCCTCCTACTTTTGAAATATCAAACAGTGCTGAGGTGGTATAGCCAATTGGCACGATGATCATCCCGTGATGGGCCAACGTGGTCCAGGTGGAGGCGATGGTCATCTCCTGACCTCCCCCAGTTCCAGTTGAGGTAAACACGCTTGCGACCTTTCCAGCCAGAGCGCCCTTGGCCCAAAGACCGCCTGTCCGGTCGAGAAAGTTGCGCATTTGTCCGGACATATTGCCGAAGCGGGTCGGAGTGCCGAAGATGATTGCATCATAGTTTGCCAGTTCCGCCGGCTCTGCCTCTGGTGCACTCTGATCGGTCTTGCCGCCTGCTGCTGCGAAGGCTTCTGGGTTCATCGTTTCAGGAACTCTCTTTACTACAACCTCGGTCCCTGGAACGCTGCGCGCACCTTCGGCGATCTGGTTCGCCATGGTCTCGATGTGGCCATACATGGAGTGGTAGAGCACTAGTACTTTAGCCATTGTTAGTTCCTTCTTCTGTGAATTTACGCTGCTTGGAACAGCCGCGATTCGGGGATGTGTCTACTGCGTTTGCTCCTCTCGGCTTGAGCTCTGCGGCTGTGTTGAGCTGATCGACATAAACCTGCGACAGCCGAAGCAAACCGCATGGATAGACTTTCAAGATATCGTCTTATCCAGCTGCGCTGAGGCTGATGATGCGTCGCTGACTTGTGCGGCTGGATGGGTTGAGGAGCCAGGTAAGGATGCCTGCGGCCGGGTATTAGGTGTATGCAGCTTCCGCCAGGTTTGCGGCGACAACCCTGTTTCGCGTCTGAACACACGGCAAAAGTGCGACTGGTCGCAGAAGCCGTGACTTAGCGCAATGTCGATCAAGGAGTGAGCGGAGTTGAGCATAAGTTGTCGCGCCGCATCCACACGTGCGGCATACACATACATCAATGGGGTCATGCCGGTCGTCTGTTTGAACAGGTGCGAAAAATGGCTGACACTCAAATCCAGTAACGACGCCATCTCACTCGTTCGTATGCGCTTGTCTATATTTTCATTTATGAATGCATCTACGCGTGCTATCTGCCAGTTTGTCAGTCGTCCCTTATATTTCAGCGACGATTGTTCGCTCTGGTTGTCGACCGCCAGCAAGGCGATCGCCTGATTGAGATAGGTCAATGTGATGTCGGGATCACGATGAATGGTCTGCTCCATTTCCATGAGTAACATCAACAGGTGCTTTGCCTGTTTAACGCGTTCAGGAAAGCTGGAGGTGCTGTCGTCCAGAGAGTGATTTGTGCTGGTATTACTGCTCATGGCTTATGCTACTTGTTATAGATAAAACCAGGAGTGAACGTGGTGTTCGTCATCGTGAGCAGCACATGCTGTGCTGGATAGTACGTTCCCACCGTCACCGGGAGTAGCGATAAGCTCGAGCGTGGGCATAGTGCACTCTAGGTTATTTGGTTTTGTAGATACAATCAGCAACCAGCATGTCGGGCACAATCGCCAGGAGTCCGGGGTGTTTTGGCAAGGCCCAAAGTCTTCTTCAGAGGTTCCCCAGGCCGATGAGGTAAAGAACTGCTAGGTGAAAAATTCTTTACCAGATCGGGAGCTTCATACGCTCAGGCACAGGTATTTGATCTCCAGGTAATCCTCAATACCGTACTTGGAGCCTTCACGGCCCAAGCCCGACGCCTTCATGCCGCCGAACGGTGCGACCTCATTGGAAACGAGACCGGTGTTGACGCCGACCATGCCGTATTCCAGGGCTTCCGCAACACGGAACACTCGGTTCAGGTCACGCGCATAGAAGTACGAGGCCAGACCGAACTCGGTGTCGTTGGACATCGCGATGACTTCGGCTTCGTCTTTGAAACGAAACAGCGGAGCCAGTGGGCCGAAAGTCTCTTCCTTGGCCACGGCTGCGTTGTTTGGCACGTTGGTCAGGATGGTCGGCTCAAAGAAGTTGCCCTCGATGGACTTGCCGCCGGACAGCACGGTCGCGCCTTTGGCAACCGCGTCCACGATATGTTCTTTCACCTTGGCCACGGCTTTTCCATCGATCAGGGGGCCGGCGGTGGTGCCATCTTCCAGACCGTTACCGACCTTCAGTTTGGCCACAGCCACCTTCAGCTTCTCGGCGAAGGCGTCGTAGACCGAATCCTGAATGTACAGACGGTTGGCGCAGACGCAGGTCTGGCCGTTGTTGCGGTACTTGGAAATGATCGCGCCTTCGACGGCCTTATCCAGGTCGGCATCGTCGAACACGATGAACGGCGCGTTACCGCCCAGTTCCAGCGAGACCTTCTTGATGTCCTTGGCGCATTCGGCCATCAGCTGGCGACCGATTTCGGTCGAGCCGGTGAAGGTCAGTTTGCGTACGGTCGGGTTGCCGGTCAGCTCGCTGCCGATGTCGCCGGCGCTGCCAGACACCACGTTGAACACGCCGTTCGGGATGCCGGCACGCTGCGCCAGTTCAGCCAAGGCGAACGCGGAGAACGGGGTTTGCGAAGCCGGCTTGAGCACCATGGTGCAACCGGCGGCCAGGGCCGGCCCGGCTTTACGGGTGATCATCGCGGCCGGGAAGTTCCACGGCGTGATGGCGGCGGTGACGCCGATCGGCTGTTTCAGCACGATCAGGCGCTTGTCCGGCTGGTGGCCCGGAATGACGTCACCGTAGACACGCTTGGCTTCTTCGGCGAACCACTCGATAAAGGAAGCGGCGTAAACGATTTCACCCTTGGCTTCGGCCAAGGGTTTGCCTTGCTCCAAGGTCATCAAGCGCGCCAGGTCGTCCTGGTTCTCGATCATCAGTTCGAACCAACGACGCAGCTTGTTCCCACGTTCCTTTGCCGTCAGCGCGCGCCAGGCCGGCAGTGCCTTGTCCGCCGCTTCTATGGCACGGCGGGTTTCGGCGGCGCCCATTTTCGGCACGCTGCCCAGAATTTCGCCTGTTGCCGGGTTGTCGACCTTGATCGTCTGGGCGCTGTCAGCATCGACCCATGCGCCGTTGATGAAGGCTTGCTGGCGGAACAGTCGGGTGTCTTTGAGCAGCATGATGAACTCCGATTTCAGTACGGAAAGACTGGCGGCACCGCAATGTCGCCTCCAAGACAAACGCGTCTGGCCAGATCAGACCAGGGCACTTCTTCTCTTGATTTCACTGTTGAGAATGAAGTCATTTTCCGAGTAGTCCACCGGGCAATCGATCACGTGCACGCCCGGTTCGCTGATGCAGCGCTGCAACAGCGGCAGGAAGCCTTCGGCGCTTTCCACGCGATGGCCCTGGGCGCCGTAGCTTTGCGCATACATGACGAAGTCCGGGTTGCCGTAGTCCAGGCCAAAATCGGTGAAGCCCATATTCGACTGCTTCCAGCGAATCATGCCGTAGCCGCCGTCGCGCAGGATGATGACCGTCAGGTTCATCTTCAGGCGTACCGCGGTCTCCAACTCCTGGCTGTTCATCATGAAACCACCGTCACCACAGACCGCGACCACCGGCCGATCCGGGCAGACCAGGTGCGCAGCCATGGCCGACGGCAGGCCTGCGCCCATGGTCGCCAGGGCGTTGTCGAGCAGCACGGTGTTCGGCTTGTGCGCCTTGTAGTTGCGCGCGAACCAGATCTTGTAGATGCCGTTATCCAGCGCGATGACGCCTTCGGACGGCAAGGCCTGACGCACGTCAGCGACGAAGCGCTGCGGGTAGATCGGGAAGCGGTTGTCGTCAGCACCCTCGACGATCTGTGCTTCGTTGGCTTCGCGAATCGCCATCAGCCGGCTGAAGTCCCAATGCTCCTGAATCTGCAGCGCTTCGCCGATCTGCCACACGGCGTTGGCGATATCGCCGATCACTTCCACCTGCGGGAAGTACACGGCATCGACTTCGGCGGAGCGGAAACTGATGTGGATGACTTCGGTACCGCCACGCACCATGAAGAACGGTGGCTTTTCGATCACGTCGTGGCCGATGTTGACGATCAGGTCGGCGGCCTCGATGGCGCGGTGCACGAAGTCGCCCGCGGACAGCGCGGCATTGCCCAGGAAACGTGGGTGGCGCTCATCTACCACGCCCTTGCCCATCTGGGTGGTGACGAAGGGGATGTCGGTCTTGTCGATCAGTTGCTTGAGCACCTTGGCGGTCATCTTGCGGTTGGCGCCAGCGCCGATCACCAGAATCGGGGTGCGGGCGTTCTGCAGCTTCTCGACCGCGGCCTCAATCGCCTTGTGCTCGGCCAGCGGGCGACGGTGCAGGCTTGGCGGGATCGGTGTGCTGTCGGTCTGTTCGGCGGCGATGTCTTCCGGCAGTTCCAGGTGCACGGCACCGGGCTTTTCTTCTTCAGCCAGGCGGAAGGCTTCGCGCATGCGCGCCGGAATGTTGTCGGCCGAGGCGAACTGGTGGGTGTACTTGGTGATGGGCGCCATCATCCCGCATACATCGATGATCTGGAACCGGCCCTGCTTGGACTTCTTGATCGGCTTCTGGCCGGTGATCATCATCATCGGCATGCCGCCCAGGTAGGCGTAGGCGCTGGCGGTCACCAGGTTGGTGGCACCGGGGCCGAGGGTCGACAGACTGACGCCGGTCTTGCCGGTCAGGCGGCCGTAGGTGGCGGCCATGAAACCTGCGGACTGCTCGTGACGGGTCAGTACCAACTGGATCTTCGACTTGCGCAGGGACTCCAACAGGTCGAGGTTTTCCTCACCGGGAATGCCGAATACGTACTCGACACCTTCGTTTTCCAGGCATTGCACAACAACATCGGCGGCCTTGGCCATTGCTTCACCTCACTGTCTGTGAGCGCTTGCGCGCAATTTAAGGTACTGCCACGCCAAAGATGCTGTTCTGATCGTCATCCTTTCCCGTAGTAAAAGCCGCCCCTTCAATGTGATAGACCGTCGGCTCTTCGGAAAAATATTCCTCCAGGCCCAGCATGAACAGCCGATGGTCTTCGCTCGCTTCGAAGCCCGGCGTGTGGTCCTCGAGTGAAGCCCAGCGCACGATGAGGTTGAATCGCTCGGGGCTTTCGATACCGGGCGCGAGCATGTGGCCGCCATACCCCTTGGCGCGGCGGAGCAGAGGAGCGACCTCGGCAAATGCGCGTTTGAACTGTTCAGTTTGTTCTTTGTGGACGGGCAGCAGTGCGATTTCATAAATCATTGCGGTATTCCTCTAGAGCAAGTTCGGCAGTTGCATGCCCTTACGGGGCGAGCGAGGGCTCGACGGCAATCGCGATTTTTCCCCGCAGACCCTTGTTGGGCGTCTCCAGCAGGGCATGGGCGAGCCCAATGTCGGCGAGCGAATAGACCGCACCAACATGGGGCCGCAGCTGACCGCGCTCGACCAATGCCTTCAGTTCATCGAGCTTGCCGCGGTTCTGGCGGGTGAAGACGAAGTGGTAACTGGCGTTCTTGCCCCAGGCCTGAATGAGGTTCTGCGGCTTGGCGATGTCCACGATCGAAACCACGCGGCCGAGCTGGGCGAGCGCGTCGGGGCTACGGGTCAAGGTGTCGCCGCCGATGGTGTCGAAGATCACATCCACGCCCTGGCCATCGGTTTCCCGCAGGACGGCGTCCACGTAATCCTCTTGTTCGTAGTCGATGACCACGTCGGCACCCAGCCCCCGGGCGAACTCGAAGTTCGCTTCGCGCACGGTGGTGAAGACCCGCGCACCAATGGCCTTTGCCACCTGGATCGCGACATGGCCCACGCCGCCAGCGCCGCCGTGGATCAGAATGCTTTCCCCGACCCGGAGCGATACACGCCCGACCAGGGCTTCCCATACCGTCCCGCCTACCAGCGTCAGGCTGGCCGCCTCGAGATGGCTCAGCGATGCCGGCTTCTTGCCAATGATGCTTTCGGAGGCGACGTGGTACTCGGCATAGCTGCCGTCGCCTTCGAAGATTTGCGTGGTGTACCAGACTTCGTCGCCTGGCACGAAGCTGGTCACACCCGGGCCGACGGCTTCGACGACGCCGGATACGTCATGCCCGGTAATGGCGGGGAGAGGCACGTAGTCGACGTAGTCGCCCCGACGTACCTGGTAATCCAAGGGGTTGATGGAGGTTGCGTGAACCCGCACCAGCACTTGTCCCGCTTGCGGCACCGGCTTGGGTACGTCGCTCAGTTCGAACGATTGCGGGCCGCCAAACGAATTGAGTATCTGCGCTTTCATTGAAAATCCTCGCTCCGATAAATATCGGGATATTTCGACATGCGGCCCTGTTCAGGCTGGTGGTTCAAGCAAGGGCTTGAAGTGACTCGGGCAGGACCTGGCCACCGTCGATAATCAGGCTTTGCCCGGTGATGTAACCGGCTTCGCGGCTGGCAAAGAACAGGACAGCGCTGGCAACGTCTTCGGGCGTGCCCAGGCGCTTGAGTGGAATAGAGGCCGCCACGCCCGCTTGGTACTCGGCATCCACGTCCAGGAAGCCTTCGGTGACGATGTTGCCGGGGAGTACCGCATTGACGGTGATGCCGTCTTTGGCCAGCTCGATCGCCGCAGTCCGCATGAACCCCAACTGCGCCGCCTTGCTCGCACCGTAATGGACCCAACCAGGAGACCCGGTGACGGGGCCAGTAATCGATGAGGTGAGGATCACCCGACCGTATTCGGCTCGTCGCAGGAGGGGCAGGGCGGCTTGCACGCACAGGAATGTGCCTTTGGCATTGGTTGCCATCACCCGATCCCAGTCGGCCTCGGTCAGGTTTTCCAATGCAGAATTGGGGAAAATGCCAGCATTGCAGCAGAGCACGTCGAGGCCGCCATACATCTCCTCCAGGGTGCGTATCAGCGCCTCGACGGAGGCGGATTCAGCCACATCGGCGGCCAGCCCCTGTACTTGCAACCCATCGGCGCGCATACCGGCAGCGACGGTTTCGATCTTGTCAGCGTTGCGCGCGGTGATCAGTACACGTGCCCCCTGGATAGCAAACTGCCTGGCAATTCCAAGGCCTATGCCACTGCTGGCACCGGTGACCAGGACACTCTTGCCGCTTAATGACGAGAACATCTGCGCAGCTCCTATCCAATGTGGGTGCTGGCATAGTCAGTCAAGCCATGGCGGTCTGCTTGACCGCTCGGCACATTTTTGTGCTCGGCGGTCAACTCCTAAGCAAAAAAGGTTTAGGTTTGTTCTCTGCGGTCAACGACTTATCTCTAGGTATCAAGCATTTGCCGCGCCACTAGGCATTCTTGGATTCGCCGCTTATTCGAGGAGAAACTGATAGAAGGAGACCGGTGGTCGCTGATGGCTCAGGTTGTATCGAATGTTGATAAGCTGGATGACATCCCCCTTCAGGATGTGTGTCAAAAAGCGGCATGAGGATTGCCTTACTTTGTGCTTGTCAAAACCGACTTACCGGTCCCATTAGCACTCGTGTGAGAGGTTGCCATGCAACTTGCCACTACGCGGCGACTCGCCGAAGAGCTTCAATCCATTGGAGTTCTCAGTTCGGCTGCAACAGGCTTGGCTGAATTCATCCAGCAGAAAGGTGGAGATGTAGACCGAATCTTCGGTCATGCGGGGTTCGACCCGGAGCATCTGCAGCACCCAACCTTGAGTCTGGATCTCAAGCAGTATTGCGCCGTTTTCGAAGAGGCCGCTCGTCAGACCCAAGATGACAATTTTGGTTTGCGCTACGGCAATCAGTTCAAACCCGACAGCCTGGGGATGCTCGGTTATGTCGGCATCTGCTCGGAAACTCTGGGAGACGCACTGCGTAACGTAGTGAAGGTGTTTCCCATCCATCAGCAAGGCAGCCTGTTGCGCCTTGAGGTGGAGAGCGAATGGTGCCGGCTCGATTACCAGGTGCAGTACGGTGCGATCTTTCGCAAGCGTCAGGACGCTGAATTGTCCATGGGGATGTTCACCAACTTGATGCGTCACGCCCTCGGGCAAAAGTGGGCCCCTGAGCGGGTTCATTTCGAGCACCCGCAGCCGGAGGCCTGGCACGAGCACTGTAAGGCCTTCGATGCTCCGGTCTTCTTTGGCCAGCCCTGTAATTCGCTGGTGTTCAGGAGGAGTGCGCTGGAGAAAGCCATGCCCGATCGTGATAGTCGCCTGCTGGCCATCGTCATGGAAAGCATGGCCCTGTTGGCGCGCCAATGGGGCGAGCGGCAAGAGGGACATGGCATCATCAACGATGTTCAGGCGCAGATCCGAATTCAGCTGGCCGAGGGTGAGCCGAGTCTCGAGCAAGTGGCGGACCTGCTGAATATGACAACCTGGAGCTTGCAGCGACGACTTGGCGAGAAGGGGCTGACCTTTTCTGCTCTGGTCGAAAAAGTGCGCCAGGACTTGGCCCAGTATTACCTGACTCGGACGAGCCTACCCATCTCCGAGCTCGCACTTTTGCTGGGCTATTCAGAAACCAGTGCTTTCTCGCGCGCTTTCCGGCGTTGGCATGGTGCGAGTCCGAAACAGTGGCGCAAGTCCGACGCATAGTTTGTTCCGCCAGCAGAATTCGCTCGGCATCCCAGGGGCCCGCTGCCGCTGCCGAGAACGCTATTTTTTGAAAGTGTCCGACTGTCGTTAATGAAGCTTCATCGAAGCGCGACCTGGGCGAGTTCATCGTTCAAATATCGCCGGCATAGATCAAGGCTTTGCTTCGCCCAGTTCGCCCCGAGGTTACGGACTTGCTGGGTGTCAGCATGGGTTCCGGTCCAGGCCAGAAGCTGGATGCGCCGCTGAATGATGAAGGTCGGAATCATGGCGATGTCGTGCGCCGTCAAACGACTCACCGCCGCATAACCGGCCAGCCAGTGTTCGATCCAGTCATTCAGGCGCTCGTGATGCTCGTAGAAGCTCAGAGCCGAAGCCAGGTCATGCATGTACCAGCCAAAACCGCAGTCATCGAAATCGATAACGTGCGTGCGCTCATGATCGACCAGCAGATTGGCCAAACGCAGATCGGCATGAATCAAACCGTACCGTTTAGCGTCCTGACCATAGCCCGCCAGCTCGCGATCCACGCGTTGCAACACCTCCTCGATCAAACCAAACGCGCTGCTGTCCAGATTGACCGCATCCCGCCAGTTTCCCCAGTGTCCCCCGGGGCCGACCATGCTTTGGTGATTCCAGACAATCCGGCGAAAATCGTCTGGGCGCTGCCATTGCTGGCTGTGCTGATGCAGCTTTGCGGTAATGGCGCCCAACCGCATGAAGGCACTGACGTCGACATCTGCGGTGGGCTCGCTCCCGTTGACCCAGTTGAACAGCACCAGATTAAGTTCCTTGCCGATACCCACCCCAGCACTCTGCACATAATGTCCATCCAGGCCTGCGATGGGGCGCGGGACTTGAATGCCTGACGCCTGCAAAGCGCTCAGCCAGTTCAGTTCGCTCTCGATATCGGCTTTTTGGTGATAACCCAGCTTGTGCACGCGCAAGGCATAACGTTGCCCGCCCGGCGTATCGACACGGTAGGTGGCGTTCTCTGAATGACACAGCAGCGTTACTTGCCCTTGCACATGGGGCGGGTAGCAATCGGCGAGCGTGCGGATCGCCACATCGTGCAGGGTCTGAAGGCCGATTTCTTCTTGTTTTGCAGTGCTCATACGTCAGCTCCAGCGTGTTCTGAGGAAAAGTCAGAATCAGGATGGAGAGACTGTCGTGGATGTGCTTGACCTTGGGCGGAGTGAATCTGACTGCAGAGGACAATTACAAGATCCAAGGCTGGAAGTTGACCGCAGCGCAGATAACGAATCTGCCAAGGTCAAGTCGCGCGAAGAAACCAGCGGCACTATTTCCAACACGCATCTGCTACCTGGATGCCGCTTCCGGTACTTCTTTGCACGCCTAGCGAGGCCGCTCAGCATGTTGAAAACCAACGCTTTTTCCCAGGAAAGCAGTAACACTCTCTCGCCGCGCACCCGCGAGATGATCGAGCGCCGACGGCGTTTGCTCGGCCCAGGTTATCAACTGTTCTATCAGAACCCGCTGCATCTGGTTCGTGGTGAAGGCGTCTGGGTCTACGATGTCGAAGGGCAGCGCTATCTGGATGTCTATAACAACGTACCGTCAGTCGGGCATTGCCACCCGCATGTTGTCGATGCCCTGTGTCGCCAGGCACGCCTGCTCAACACGCACACCCGTTACCTGGATGACAACATCCTGGATTTCGCGGAAAAACTGCTGGGAACCATGCCTGGCGAGCTGAGTCAGGCGATGTTTACCTGCACGGGCAGCGAGGCCAACGATCTGGCGGTGCGTATCGCCCGTGACCATACCGGCGGTACCGGTGTGATCGTTACCAGCTACGCCTACCACGGACTCACCGCCAGCATTGCCGAACTGTCTTCCTCGCAGTTTTCGCAGCTCGCGGCGAGCCCTGATGTGCGCACGGTTGCGGCGCCCATACATAACCCGCAAAACCCCGAAGAAGTTGGCCGACGGTTTGCCGCCGACGTACGTGCGGCCCTGGCCGATATGCGCCGTCACGGTATCAAGCCAGCGGCCCTGTTACTGGATTCATTCTTCACCAGTGACGGCGGCTTCTTCGACCCGCCCGGTTTCCTGCGCGAAGCCGTCGAGGCTGTGCGCGAGGCCGGCGGCCTGTATATCGCCGACGAAGTCCAGCCGGGCTATGGGCGCTCGGGGCGCCATATGTGGGGCTTTCAGTGTCATGGCCTGGTCCCGGACATCGTCACCCTGGGCAAGCCGATGGGCAACGGTCACCCAACGGCGGGCATCACCATCAAGCCGCAAATCCTGGAGCGTTTCGCCAACGAGTCCGGCTATTTCAACACCTTTGCCGGCAATCCGGTTTCGTCCGCTGTCGGCTTGGCGGTACTGGAGGTGATCGAGCGGGAAAAGCTCATCGCCAATGCCCACGAGTCCGGCAAGTTGATGCTCGAAGGGCTCAAGCGCCTGGCCACACGCCACAGGAGCATCGGCGATGTGCGCGGCATGGGGCTGTATCTGGGCCTCGATTTCACTACCCCGGAGGGGGCGCCCGATGCCGCGACCGCGGCGAAAGTGGTCAACGGCCTGCGAGAGGAGCAGGTGCTGATCGGCGCCGCCGGTCCACACGTCAATACCCTCAAGATCCGCCCACCGCTGGTATTCCAGCGCGAGCATGCAGAGATCTTCCTGAACAGCTTGGCGCGCGTGCTCGAGCGACTCTGACCGGCGCAGCGGTACTGCGCCCGACAATCACAAGAACGATGTCACGGAGAACACCATGATCTACGCAAAACCCGGAACACCCGATGCTGTCATCAAACTCAAGACACGGTACGGCAACTACATCGGTGGCGAATTCGTTGCGCCGGTCAACGGCCTGTACTTCACCAATACCAGCCCGGTCGACGGCTCGCTGATCGGCGAATTCCCCCGCTCCAGCAGCGAAGACATCGAACTGGCGCTGGATGCCGCCCATGCCGCCGCCGATGCCTGGGGCAAGACTTCGGTGCAGAACCGCGCCCTGGTGCTGTTGAAAATTGCCGACCGCATCGAAGCCAACCTCGAGCTGCTGGCCGTGGCCGAAACCTGGGACAACGGCAAGGCCGTTCGCGAAACCCTGAATGCCGACGTGCCGCTGGCAGCCGACCACTTTCGTTACTACGCCGGCTGCATCCGCGCCCAGGAAGGCAGCGCCGCCGAAATCGACGAACACACCGCGGCCTATCACTTCCACGAGCCCCTGGGCGTGGTCGGCCAGATCATTCCGTGGAACTTTCCGCTGTTGATGGCCGCCTGGAAACTCGCTCCAGCCTTGGCCGCCGGTAACTGCGTGATCTTGAAGCCTGCCGAGCAGACTCCGTTGTCGATTACCGTGCTGATGGAGCTGATCGGCGACCTGCTGCCACCGGGCGTGCTCAATGTGGTCCAGGGCTATGGCCGCGAAGCCGGCGAGGCCCTGGCCACCAGCAAGCGCATCGCCAAGATCGCCTTCACCGGCTCCACCCCGGTGGGCTCGCATATCTTGAAATGCGCCGCCGAGAACATCATCCCGTCCACCGTGGAGCTGGGCGGCAAATCGCCGAACATTTTCTTCGAAGACATCATGAACGCCGAGCCGGCCTTTATCGAAAAGGCCGCCGAAGGTTTGGTGCTGGCGTTCTTCAACCAGGGCGAGGTGTGCACCTGCCCGTCGCGCGCGCTGGTGCAGGAGTCGATCTACCCGCAGTTCATGGCCGTGGTGATGAGGAAGGTGCTGCAGATCAAGCGCGGCAATCCGCTGGACACCGAGACCATGGTCGGCGCCCAGGCTTCCCAGCAGCAGTTCGAGAAAATTCTTTCGTACCTGGAAATCGCCCAGGAGGAGGGCGCCGAGCTGCTGGCCGGCGGCAGGGTGGAGAAGCTCGAAGGCTCCTTGGCCAGCGGCTACTACATCCAGCCGACCCTGCTCAAGGGCCACAACAAGATGCGCGTGTTCCAGGAAGAGATCTTCGGCCCGGTGGTCAGCGTGACCACCTTCAAGGACGAAGCCGAGGCTTTGGCGATTGCCAACGACACCGAGTTCGGCCTGGGCGCCGGGGTGTGGACCCGCGACATCAACCGTGCCTACCGCATGGGGCGCGGTATCAAGGCCGGACGCGTATGGACCAACTGCTACCACCTGTACCCGGCGCATGCCGCGTTCGGTGGCTACAAGAAGTCCGGGGTGGGGCGCGAGACCCACAAGATGATGCTCGATCACTATCAGCAGACCAAGAACCTGCTGGTCAGCTACGACATCAATCCGCTGGGCTTTTTCTAAGTACTGCCACTCCCTAATTTGCCTCACGCCGCCGTGCAGGTGCACGGCGGCCGTCATGAAGAGGACCCAGCTCATGTCCATTCAACAAGAACAAACCATCAGCCTCGCGCACGGTGTCGAAACTGAAGGTGTCGATGCGCACTATTTCCAGAACCGACAGTTGAAACAAGGTGCCGCGGGATGGGTGCTGCTTATCGGCCTGGGTGTGGCCTATGTCATATCGGGTGACTTTGCCGGCTGGAACTTCGGCCTGGCCCAAGGCGGGTGGGGCGGCATGTTCCTCGCCACCTTGCTGATGGCCGCCATGTACCTGTGCATGTGCTTCTCCATGGCCGAGCTGTCTTCGATGATTCCCACCGCAGGTGGCGGTTACGGCTTCGTGCGCACGGCCTTCGGGCCCTGGGGCGGGTTCTTCGCGGGCGCTGCGATCCTGCTGGAGTACGCCATCGCGCCGGCCGCTATCGCGGTGTTCATCGGCGCCTACTGCGAATCGTTGTTCGGCGTGGGCGGCTGGCCGATCTACCTGGCGTTCTACACGGTGTTCATCGGTATCCATGTCCTCGGCGCCGGAGAGGCCTTGAAGGTCATGTTCGTGATTACGGCGGTGGCGGCCGTTGCACTTGGCCTGTTCATCGTGACGATGATTCCACACGTTGAAGTTGCCAACCTGTTCGACATCCCGGTGACCGAAGCCAAGGGGGCCAGCAGCTTCCTGCCATTCGGCTATGTCGGCATCTGGGCCGCAATCCCTTACGCGATGTGGTTCTTCCTCGCCGTGGAGGGTGTCGCGCTGGCCGCAGAGGAAACCAAGAACCCCACACGCGACCTGCCACGAGGATTGATTGGCTCGATGCTGCTGCTGCTGATCTTCGCTGCGTTGATTCTGACGGTAGGTCCCGGGGCGGCGGGAGCCATGGCGCTGATGGAGTCCGGTAACCCGCTGGTGGCGGCGCTGGAGGTGGTCCATGGAGGTTCGACCTGGATGAGCCAGTTCGTCAATCTGGTTGGCCTGGCCGGCCTGATCGCCAGTTTCTTCTCGGTGATCTATGCCTATTCGCGGCAGATCTTCGCCTTGTCGCGAGCGGGCTATCTGCCGCGCAAGCTGTCGGTTACCAACCGCAACAAGGCGCCGGTCCACGCATTGGTCGTACCGGGTGTCATCGGTTTCGGCCTGTCGCTGACGGGGCAGGGTGACCTGCTGATTCTGGTCGTGGTGTTCGGCGCGACACTGTCTTACGTGCTGATGATGGCGGCGCATATCGCTCTGCGCATCCGTCGCCCGGATATGCAGCGCCCGTATCGCACGCCAGGCGGCATCGTCACTTCGTCATTCGCCTTGGTGCTGGCGGCGATCGCCCTGGTCGCCGGCTTCCTGGTCGACCCGAAAGTGATGCTGGGGGCGGCGGCAATCTACGGGCTCTTCATTGCCTACTTTGCGTTTTACAGCCGTCACCACCTGGTGTCCGGCACTCCCGAGGAAGAGTTTGCGGCCATCCAGATAGCTGAAGAAACGTCTCATTAGCGACCACCTTTGTTACGGCCCCGTCGATCAGGCGGGGCCGTTCAAAACCTGATCAGAGCTAACAATCAGCCATTGGAGGCTTCCAGCCCAGCTACTCGGCTGGTGGCCTTCTTACAGGAAAACCTCATGTCGATTTTCGAAACGGGCCTGGCGCCCCTGGCGGTTAACCACATAGCGCTCTCACCGCTGAGCTTCATCGAGCGCACCGCTGCTGTTTACGGACAATATCCCGCGGTCATCCACGGCGCGCTCAGGCGCAACTGGCAAGACACCTATGAGCGTTGCCGGCGCCTTGCCAGTGCGTTGAGTCGGCGGGGCATCGGCAAGGGCGATACGGTGGCGGTGATGCTGCCCAACATCCCGGCGATGCTTGAAGCGCACTTCGGTGTGCCGATGATCGGCGCGGTGCTCAACACGCTGAACGTGCGCCTGGATGCGCCGGCGATTGCCTTCATGCTCGAGCACGGCGAAGCGAAGGTGTTGATCACCGACCGCGAGTTCCACGCCGTGATCCGTGAGGCCTTGAGCTTGCTGGCTGATCCGCCACTGGTGGTCGATGTCGATGACCCGGAGTACGGCGCAGGGCGTGCCGTGAGTGAGCTGGACTACGAAGCGTTGCTGGCCGAAGGTGACCCGCAATTTGCCTGGCAATGGCCGGAAGACGAGTGGCAGGCCATTTCACTCAATTACACCTCAGGCACCACCGGCAACCCCAAGGGCGTGGTCTATCACCACCGCGGCGCCTACCTGAATGCCTTGGGCAACCAGATGACCTGGGCCATGGGCAACCATCCGGTGTACCTGTGGACGTTGCCGATGTTCCACTGCAATGGCTGGTGCTACCCGTGGACGGTCACCGCGCTCGCCGGCACGCACGTGTTTCTGCGCCGTGTCGAGCCGCAGAAGATCCTGTCGTTGATTCGCGAGCACCGCGTCAGCCACCTGTGTGGCGCGCCAATCGTGCTCAATGCGCTGGTCAATCTGCCGGATGCAGACAAGGCGTCCATCGAGCATCCGGTCGATGCCATGGTGGCCGGTGCAGCACCGCCGGCGAAGGTCATCGGCGCGGTCGAGGAAATGGGTATCAAGGTCACCCACGTGTACGGGCTCACCGAAGTCTACGGGCCAGTCACGGTGTGCGCGTGGCATGGCGAGTGGGATGAAAAACCGCTCGACGAGCGCGCCAGGATCAAATCGCGTCAGGGTGTGCGTTATCCGACGCTGGAAGGTTTGATGGTGGCCGATCCGCAAACCCTGCAACCCGTCCCGAGCGACGGGATCGCCATGGGCGAAGTCTTCATGCGCGGAAACACAGTAATGAAGGGTTACCTGAAAAACCCTGATGCGACTCGCGAGGCTTTCGCTGGCGGTTGGTTCCACACCGGCGATCTAGCGGTGCGACACCCGGACGGCTACATCGAAATCCAGGATCGACTGAAGGACATCATCATCTCCGGCGGCGAAAATATTTCCACCATCGAGATCGAGGGTGTTCTCTATCGCCATCCGGCAGTGCTGGAGGCTGCGGTAGTAGCTCGGCCGGACGAGAAATGGGGAGAAGTGCCCTGCGCGTTCATCGCCCTCAAGGAGGGGCGTGCGGACACTCGGGAGGAGGACATCATTGGGTTTTGCCGCGAGCAGCTGGCCAGTTACAAGTTGCCCAAAACCGTGGTGTTTCGCGAGTTGCCGAAAACCTCGACGGGCAAAATCCAGAAGTATTTGCTGCGAGACTGGGCCAGGGCGCTCTGACAAAACCCGCGGTCGCGGGCATTTGTAGTGCTTATGCGTATACGTTGGCATTTGGTGCAAACCGCGTGCAGCGAGCCTTGTTGAAAGCTGTGGATAGGGAAGTGCATCGTCCTGGCAGCGGCAAGCTACCAACCGATGCACGCAGGCTGAGCGAACTCGCCTACGGGATCCGCTTCATCCAACCACCAACCCATTGGGTGGCAATGGCAGCGCCGTCTTGTAACGCACCTGCTTCAGCGCAAAGCTCGAGCGAATGTTCGCGACACCGGGGATTTTGGTCAGATGATCAAGGATGAAGCGCTCCAGCGCCTGAATGTCAGGCACTAGCACGCGTAGCAAGTAATCGGCGTCTCCAGTCATCAAATAACATTCCATCACCTCCGGCCGCTCGGCAATGGCGCTTTCGAAACGCGCCAGTGCATCGACCACCTGTTTTTCCAAGCTGACGTGAATGAACACGTTGACATGCAGACCCAGCAGCTCCGGGGCCAGCAGCGTGACCTGCTGACGAATCAACCCAAGCTCCTCCATGGCCTTGACCCGGTTGAAACAGGGGGTAGAGGAAAGATTGACCGCGCGCGCCAGTTCGGCATTGGTTATGCGCGCATTCTCCTGCAGCCGGTTGAGAATCCCGATGTCGGTCCTATCAAGCTTGCGCATTAAATTTTTCTCCATAATTCACCAGTAGAAGAATATTTGACTAAAACTCCGCTGTCTTCCAAGTCAATTAGGAAAGTTTCTCCGCCTCGGGACCATTAGGCTGTTCTGTACCCACTAATTGCTTCAGGAGGTCATCGTGACGACCTGCCCGCAAAGCCTGAGTACCGAGGCTCGAAACGCTCCAATATCCGAGCGCATTTTGCTGACCCCTAGAATCAAGGGGATCGCGTTGCTGCTCTTGGCGATCCTGGTATGGGGCGTCAACTGGCCGGTCATGAAGGCGGGACTTGATCACGTCACCCCCGTTTGGTTCTCAGCCAGCCGCTTCGCACTTGGCGCCTTATGCCTGTTCCTTCTGCAATTGGCGACCGGCACCCTGTACCGACCCCGTGGGCGCGACTTGCCACTCTTGCTGAGTGTCGGTCTGTTACAGATGCTTGCCTTTACACTGCTCGGCGCGCTGGCCATGACGGACCTCCCAGCGGGGCGTTCGGCTGTGCTCGCCTACACGACCCCGCTATGGGTGACCCCATTGGCCGTGCTCGTTTTTCGTGAACGTCTGGCCCCTCGTCAGCTGTTCGGCGCCGCCCTCGGCATGTTCGGCGTAGCCGTGTTGTTCAACCCGCTGGCGCTGGACTGGAACAATGCGAACCTAGTGCGCGCAAACCTGATGTTGCTGATCGCATCGGCCTGCTGGGCGCTGTGCATTCTGCACCTGCGCTACGCCAACGTACGCGCTACGGCCTACGAGCTTGCTCCTTGGCAGATGCTCGTCGCTGCGGTTCCCCTGCTGGTGCTCGCACGAATCGTCGAGGGACCATTCACAGGCGATGGCTCAATGACGTTCTGGCAGATCGTTTTGTTCGTCGGCCCGCTGGCCACCGCTTTTTGCTTCTGCGCCGTCAACGCCGCAAGCATGTGGCTACCGGCTACGAGCATGTCACTGGCCATGTTGGGTGTGCCGCTGGTGGGCTTGATTAGCTCGGTGTTCTGGTTTGGTGAGAGCTTGAGCATCAGTCTCATTGCCGGTGTGCTTGCGATCTCGGCAGGTATTCTCCTTGCCATGTTGAAGACACGAGCCAGCGGAATATCGTGAACAATCGAACGGCAAGCTCACACCTTGCCGTCGCTGATCCGACAGTCAGTTGCGAGGGCAGCCAGAAGGTGAATTGATGAGCGGCACACCTCGGATCAGTACGGCACTAAACGCAGCGCCAGGTAGATGGCGATGCCATGGTTTGGGACAGGTGAACACCGACCCTTTGATGGCACAAAGTGCGTGCATCGAGCTTTGATCGAATGCGGCTGCCGATGATTTCGGTATCGGCCCGCTTGATAGGGCTTTCTACCGCGATAGCCGCTCAAGCTCAGCAGTTCTGCGCCTATTTATGGCGGACGCGAAGTGTTGCTTTGGACGTCGTAGCTCTGGCGTTCCAGAAAGTTGTCCTGAGCCAGGCATAGCGATGATTGTGTTCGCAGTTCGGTGGTGATCAGCCAGGCGTAAGGTTGCGTGTCGCTGCAACCTTGGCCATCGCATCTGTAAACGGCGGATTTCTTTCAAATGATTCGATCAGCAACTCCGAGAGGATGCGCACTTTTTGCGCTGGGTGCGCGCTGGGCGGCCGCACGATGTAAACGTCTCCTACTGGCAGTGGGTAGCGAGTCATGATCGGAACGAGTGCGCCGGACGCCAGATATTCGTAAGTGACACAATCGGGGAGCCACGCAATACCGAGCCCCGCTGCCGCAGCACCGGCGAGCGCCGCGCCGTTATCGCTCTTGAAGCGTCCCTGCGGCTGCACGGTGATGACCTTGTTTCCATCCATGAAGCGCCAACTTTCGGCGCCGAGCAACGCCTGGTGGGCGGCGATTTCGTCCGGCGTCTCGGGTGCTCCATGTGCCTTGATGTAGTCCGGGCTGGCGACGAGCTTGCCGTAAATCTGACCCACGCGTTTGGCCAGCAGGTTCGAGTCGCGTAGGGCTCCGACCCGGATGGCACAATCGAAGCCTTCCGCGACCAGGTCGACGAAGCGATCTCCGTAGGCCGCATCAATCTGAAGGCGAGGGTAGCGGCGTGCCATCTCAGCAAGCACAGGGGCAA
Source organism: Pseudomonas sp. PL-6 (assembly GCF_054110165.1). NCBI lineage: Bacteria > Pseudomonadati > Pseudomonadota > Gammaproteobacteria > Pseudomonadales > Pseudomonadaceae > Pseudomonas > Pseudomonas sp. PL-6. The sequence goes on from NZ_CM134189.1 coordinate 1,173,393, forward strand.
AGTGTATCGGGCCGGAGGAAAGCGGCACTGCGACCCGCAATCGACCACGAAGATCCCCGGTGGGAAGAATCGTTTCCCTGGCCGTTTCAATCTCGGCACTGGCTCGGGCCGCATGTTCCCGAAATGTCATACCCGCTTCTGTAAGTGCTGCACCGCGGGTGGTTCGTGCGAGAAGCTGAATGCCAAGGTCCGCTTCCAGTCGGAACAGCCGCCGACTGACGATTGATTTGGAAACTCCAAGGTGGCGCGCGGCGGCTGAGATTCCGCCAGCATCAGCGACCTCAACAAATGTTTGCAGGTCTTCGAGATTCAATCCGGCGTTCCTCATTTCGCGACACAGCTAGGCGCAGAGCGACACTAGCCCATCGTTAATCGCGACAGCAATACTGTGTTCAAGCAGCGTCGCCTCACAGCCTGATCGGCGACAGTCAAAAATGTACAACTCTGCGTAGGTGCCTAACATGATGAACAGAAATGATTTGCGTCGGGCGGACATCAATCTGCTGGTAGTTTTCGAAACCATGATGCACGAGCAAAATGTTAGCCGTGTCGGCGAGAAACTGTTCCTTGGGCAACCAGCAGTCAGTGCTGCCTTGGGGCGCCTACGCCACCTGTTCGATGACCCCTTGTTCATTCGCACCGGGCGGGTAATGGAGCCTACATCCCGCGCCCAGGAAATTTTCTCCAACCTGACGCCTGCTCTCGACAGTATTGCTGCTGCGTTGGGCAAGTGTCAGACGTTCGACCCGACAACGAGTGAGGCCACTTTTCATATTGGTCTTTCCGATGATGTCGAATACGCCTTGTTACCCACTCTGCTGCGCCGCCTACGCGTCGATGCACCGAGCATAAGGCTTGTGGTACGTCGCGCCGATCAATGGCAATTGCCCCAGTTGCTTGCATCCGGGGAGATTTCGCTTGGCATCAGCCATGCCTTGCAGCTGCCAGCCAATGCGCGGAGTAAGCATTTGCGGTCGATTCGCCCAATGCTGCTGCGGGCGGACTCTCAGGCTGGCGCACTGAACCTGGAAGAGTTCTGTCGGCGGCCGCATGCCGTGGTGTCGTCCATGGGCAACGTTATCGAGAATGCGGACCGGGTCCTCCATTCGCTTGGTCGTCAACGTAAAGTCGTCCTCGCTGTGCCGCAGTTCAGCGCCTTACCCATGCTACTCGAAGGCAGCAGCATGATTGCCATCGTGCCGGAATATGTTGCTCAGGCCATGTCTGGCTCGGGGGGCTTGAGAGCTGAAGCCGTGCCAGTTGTACTTCCTCAGCAAGAGCTATCGATGGTCTGGAGAGGGGCTGCTCACAGTGATCCGGGCGAGCGGTGGTTGCGTTCGCGATGCAGCTCTTTACTGGGAGCACAGCCCGAAGAACTTGTTCGCCAGAATATGTCGAGCGGTATTGTTGCGGCGGCAGCCTGACTAGCCCGGAGTGCATGCCACAGGCAAAGGCGGAAGTTCAGAATGTCAGTAAGTGCTAGGCACAGGCTGGTTGGTTGATCTGTGGGCACGCAGCGCTACCCGCGGTGATACCAGGGAACCCTGCGCAGCAGATGGCTCTGGTGGATAACGAAATCAATCGCATCTGATGCTGCTACTAAGAAAACCGGTTTGTCTCAGTCTGAGTGGGCGCTGACGCCAGGAGGATGATGAGCGCCGCAAGGAGTATTCATGATGCAGACCAGACGATGTTTTCCGGGCTGCCCGCTTGCCAGTTACCGGTAAAGGTTCCGCCTCTAGAAAAGTCAGCCATCGTCAAGCCGGATTATTGGGAGTCTGATCCTGCTGTGACACTTTCGGGACATTCGCAGTCCCTGAAAACATAAAACCCCTGAAGTTCTCTAGGAAAATCAGGGGTTTGTGCTTGCTTCAATTGGTGGGGCCGGGGGATTTGAACCCGTGCCGACGATTCCGCTTTACTCTGCTCTTGTCCGCTTTCCTAAGTAAATCAGCCGACTGCCGCCGTGGGCTATTGCATTGGCCGGCTGTGCCTTGCTTTATATGTGACACTTTTGGGGCACATCGGCGCTAGTGTGTTGTGCGCTACTTTGAAGTAGGTTTTTGTGGGTTCTTGATGGCTTGAATTTGCGGGAGCGTATTAGGGTATCCCTTTTGGCTATAATTTATTAGAAAGTCCTTGTAGCTTATTGCGTCAGCTATTAGCTCGTAGAATATGTAGAGGCAGCCATATATTTTTGCAAATAGATCGCCTTCATCTTTATAGAGCTGATGTAGGCTGCCATGAAGGGCAGCGTGCCTAAGGTTGTTCCAGTTGTCAGCAATATCCTTTCCAAAAAGCTCATATAAGATGGCCTTGGTTGATGCTTTTCCAGCATCTTTTAAAGAGCTATTGATCTTGCCTATTACTCTCTCGCTAAGAGGGTTTTTGGCAGATAGGTTGAGTTGCTCAAGTATTGGTATGGCTGCTTTACATTCGGCGGAGAATTTTATGTCTTTTATTCGAAGGCTTTGGTGGAATATATCAATCATGCCTTCTATATTTGAGCATACGGATTTTGTGAGGGCTTCAGCTGTATTGCTAGAGGTGCCTATTTCTCGCCAATACCAAATAATGTAATCTCTTTCGCTTTTTTTGAGTTTTTTGTATTTATTAATGAATTTTGTTAGGTAGGCGATGTGCGTTGGTGATCGGCAGGGTATCGGATTTGGAATCTGCCAAAGATTCTCTTTGTTCTCTTTTGTGTAAATGACTTCCTTTGTTTTATTCTGGCTTTTGTTGATCTCATAAATTTTCGCTAATCGTTGGCCAGTAGCTAGTTCTATGGCTTCGAGTGTTGCATTTGCGGAGATGTCACTGATGCTTCTAGGTGATGCTATCGTGATAGCAAGGTTGTCCCCGTCTTTTTTTAGAGCGTGGTCGGTGCCATTGATAGTTAGTCTTGCGGTGTCGCGCCTCTTTCCTTGCTCTCCCAAATCACTAAATTCGTTCGCGGGTATTCGTATGTTTTTTCCATCGCAGATGATGACTCTACGATATTCGGGAGGGGCCCCTTTTCCTCTCCTCGATTCACTTGTGAGAGAGTCTAGGTTGGCTCGAAATATAGCGGTGTAAGTTTGGTGATAGGCTTCGCATGTTAAATAAATATCTCGTGCCTTCCAGGTCTTGCCGGATACTGACAAGGCTTCTATTTCAAAATAGCAATCTGGGGGGATGATCTCACCTGGGCTCACTGAATAGCATAGTTCTGTGGAGCTTGTTGGTTTGAATTCTTTTGCGGTTGGGCACAGCCAAATGGCTTCCAGTTCTAGTGCGCCGCTTTCGTTTTGATAGATTTTGCCTGTAACGACATATTTTATAGGGGCGGCGGCCGATTGCCTGGATATAGATATTGTTTTGCAGGTTATGCTGAGCTTGTTTCTCTTTAATTCATCAATAAATATAGTTGTAGAGCTTGTCATGGAGATCGCTACTTTTAACCATTTTCACTAAGGCTGCTGGCTGCTGAGCAATAGCGCTATTGCATCCTTTGGCTCCAGCCTGCTCATATTTGAGTTTTCTTAGTAATCCATGTAGGTGTTTTTGATATACCCAGCTACATGTTCTATTTCAGGGTATATCGATTGCTTCGTTATTCCGAGGAGCTCAAGTTGTTGAAGAATTTTTCTTTTATCTGAACCGCGAATGATCATGCGAAGGTCGCCTAAGGAGGCTAGGTATCGACTGGGTACTTCTGCTGGATTTGTTTTTGATGTGTTCATTCCGAATAAAAGAAAGGCCCCGTCTTGTTTAATGATTCTGGGGTTGTCCAGTACTGGTTTGACACATACGACAGAGTTCAAGTGGTCCGACTCTATACGGCTTTCAAAGTAAGGTTTTTCACGCTGTATTTCGCGTACGAGTCTTATTATTTCGGGGTTTTTATTAAATGACTCGATAATCTTGTCTTTTTTGGCTGAGAATGTTGATGGCATTCTGCTTATGTTTGATATTGCACTGACCGTATCGCTATCATGATAGCGTACTTCGCTCTTCGGAACTCGAAATGCGATGACCTCTGCGTCATGCGGCTTTTCATCCTCGCAAGCGAAGTATAAGGCTATTAGTGGGTTTGCCGTTATGTCTAGGAGTCTTGTGGGTAGTGAGTAATGCTGCATCTTCACAAGACTGTTAAAAGTTGATCCGGAAATGTCGAAGTCATTGGGGCATCTGAGCATGAGCTCATGGAACATAGTGCTTTCGTTCTTAATCCAGCCGGCGTTTCTATATATTCCAGGGATTAAGTTATATTCAGAGCTTCCATGACCCCGATAATATCTAACATTCTCGCGCTCGGGTGGTATCTTGCTAATTACGCCTAGGTATGTGCGAACACTGCCGATTATCTCCGTTTGGCTGGCGTCAGTGTTTGATTTTGTAGGTTCTGGATTTTCGTCTAGTAGGGCGGCGCTAAAAGAGTTATGGATTACTGCGCTTATTCCATTTCTTGCGCCAGCTTTGCTTGCATATATTTGGCTCTGCCCCACTACTTGGCCGTTGGTGGCTTTTAGTGTGAAATAAGATTTTTCATTGTGCGTTTCTTTTATTTCAAAGGCGTCGGGCCTTAGAGCATTTTTCTTTACAGATTCAATTGCATTTAGAGCGGATTTTTTTGAGTGGAATAACTCACTTGTTAAAATTATCTCGCCGTTTCCAGCTAGCAAGTTGAAATAGTATTTTCCATTTGATGATTTTTTTAGATGGAAGCGTCCGCTCATGTTGTCGTGTCTTTCCTTGATCCAATTTCTCGGGCATACCAGCGCCTAGCTACTTCCTGGGTGATCGCTATCCCGCGTTGGGTGGGCTCAAGTTTCGATTTGCTTCATCGTACTCGGGGCTTGTTTGCCCTGCCTCTGGCATCACTTCGCCAGTGATTAGCCACCAGCGATACTTCGGAAAAACCTTCCCGATTTCCTCTATTTCCTGGGTGCCAACTCGCGCCCGGCCTCTCTTGACGTTCTGCCAGCGGAAGTACTCCTTCGTTCCGCTTTCAGCGAAGGCAGCAAGTCCAGCCAAATCCATCAATTGAATAGCTCTATCGGCTATCGGGTCTTTCATTGAAAAAGATTCGCCTTAGTCATATGTACACTGGGTCGGCGTGGTGTACTATGTGCTTGAGTACATGGTACTTAAGCGGTGCCGATCAATGCCGAACATAGTGGAACAAAGCTTATGGATACGGAAGGTCTCGACCCGCAAAAGCTGCACGGCGCACCGCCCTTGATGCCGTGGCAGAAGTTCGCCGAGTGGATCGGCATGGGCGACGAACCCATCGTGGTGCGCACCTGGGTGGAACGTAACTACCTGCCTTCGCAGAAGGTGGGCAAACGCACCATGGTCAACGTGGCCTTGCTGACCCAGCAACTTCTCGAACAGGAGTGGACGCTGTGAGCCGAACAGACCCGCAATTCAAGCTGCGCGTACCGCCCGAGCTGCGCGCCAAGATCGAACAGTCCGCCTTCGCGTCCCGTCGATCGATGAACTCGGAAGTCGTCATTCGCCTGGAAGCGAGCTACGCCCAGGACAAAGCCGCCAAGGAGGGCACCCATGAGCAAGCCTGACGAAAGCCTCGACCTGTGCAGCGTAAAGACCTTCGCCGAGCTGAGCGGCGTGACGGTTGAAGAGGTCATCAACTGGGTGGACAGCAAGACCATCCCGAGCATGAAGCTGGCCGACTTCCGCATGGTCAACCTCGCCCGTCTCCGGGCCGATCTGGAGAAGGGCAAAACCGAGTTCAAGGAAGGGGACTACGCCCATGTCTAAGCCTGCTCTCGCGTTCGATCCCATCACCGCCATCGGCTACATCGGCCAGACCGTGCTCGTCGAACTGCGCTGGGACGACGACAACGAAATGCTGTGGCGCTGCTACCACATCGTTGGCGTCGTGCTGCCGGTGCCGGACGTGTTCGAAGACGGCTACTTCCTCGTCATGCCGTTTGATATCGGTAACGACATGCCGCAAGAGGTTTACTTCGACAGCATCAACACCATCCGCGGCATCAGCGACCGTCACGCCGTCGGCAAGGTGCTGGGCTGCCTGCCGCTGCCGCACCTGTTCCAGGGCCACGCCACGCAAGGAGAGCGCCACCATGCGTAAGCCACGTATCCAGCTCGATGCCGCCACAGCCCTGAGCTATGTCGGGAAAACCGTGCTGCTCGAAACCGCCTGGGATGCTGAGCCGGAATCCTTCTGGCAATGCGTCCACATTGTGGGCGTCCTCTTGCCCACGCCGGATATGCAGGGCGCCCCATGCTTCCTGGCGGTCGAAGTCAGCTCCAGCACGCGCAACCCGAACGAGTTCTACTTCGACGACATTTGCACTATCAGGGCGATGCGGTACCGCGACCGGCACGGTTCCGGCAACGTACTGGGCCGCATGACCCTGACCCATTTGGACGGGTCAAGGGCCGCGCTCCCGGCTCGTCGGAACAGCTTCACCGTTCCGGCGAACGGAAGCACGGGCGCAGCGCACCCTTGACCCCACGCCATCATGAACAGCCTGACCACGGGAGAGTGGGGCAGCTTCACCGCCCCGCGCTCCCGAGCCCTCGGCGGCAAGAGTGGGATGACAAGGGCAAAGCCCTTGGTGTTGATCCAACCCCGCCCGCTGCACTTCGCTGACTGCCTGCGCCTGTTGTTCCTGGTGCTGCTCGGCGCCTCGCTCACCTATGCCAGCCCGCCGCCCTATGGCCGTCCGCAACTGTTCCCCTACGCCCAGGAAGAACCCTGCAAGGGAGAACAGCTAAACCGGATAACCCACCCTGAAAACTGGATAGAGAGAAACGAATGCGAGCCGTCGACGTAGAGGCCAGTGCTTCGGCGCGCCTGGGGAGGGCACCCGCTTGCGGGCGGGGCCCCCAGCGGGCGCCGCGCGCCGCTGACGTCCCTGTAACACGTCAGAAAGTAAGAAAAAGACTTCCGCAGTAATCAGCAATAGGTGAATAGATGAGAAAGCCAAAAGACTTCCTGAGACTGAACATGGTGGCCTGTGAAGACCCGACCGGGCGCCTGTTCGTCGACCCGAGCACAGCCCGTTTCGTCGACCTGTCGAAAGTCCGCTTGCTGCACTGCGGCGTCGATACCGTCCGCCAGTTGTACCGCGGTCTGATCCGTCCGGAAATCATGTGCCTGTTCGACAAGCCCGGCGCCATCGTCGACTTCGCGGGTGAGCGCTGGCATGCCGGTCGGGTCGGCAAGGACTCGGGCTACCAGTACAAGCTGCAGAACGCTGACCTGGGCTTCATCCTGCTGGTGAAGAACTTCAACGCCAAGCAGGAGAACATCGGCCCGCACCTGAAAATCGAAGTGTCGCCCCATGCCATCGACAGCCTGTCGCCTGAGCGCCTGCAAGCCCGCATGGATTTCTACGCCGAGCAGATCCTCACCAACATTGAACGCAACCAATGCGCGGTTCATCTCGCCCTGGATGTTCAAGGCTGGCAACCGCCTGCTGATCTGGTCGCCCGCATGCACTGCCGCGCCCGCTCGGCCCGCGATATTTCTGGCATCAAGGAAATTACCTGGGAGACCAAAAGCAGCGTCTACGGACGGGGCGAGACCTATATGTTCGGCTTTGCCGGTGGCGTCCAGCTGGCGATTTACAACAAGACCGAACAGGCCCGAGCGGCGGACAAGCTCGACTACTGGGAAGGCATCTGGAAGCGCCGCAACAGCCTCGACGACAACGACCCGGACAACTACAACCCGGCCCAGGACGTGTGGCGTGTCGAGCTGCGTTATCACCATTCCGTCATCCAACAATTCGCCAGCGGTTCCGTCGATCTGCACAGCGGCCAGGCCATCGACACCAACAGCTATGCCGCGTTCACACCGCACCTCGATGGCCTCTGGCGCTACGGCATGCAGCAGTTCAAGTTGCTGGCTCGCCCTGGTTACTACGAACCCATCTGGACACTGCTACGCGAAGACGCCCGCGTTGATCTGCCGGTCGATTCGCTGCTGGAAGACACCGAATACAAGCGCAACTACAAGACTTCGCGCGGCTTCTCCGGCAAGAACGTGGAACTGTTCCTGGGAAACTTCGTAAGCCTGCTGGCACGGGAGCGAGTGGGCGCTAGAAAGGGTTTTTACCGGCTCAAGGACTGGGAATGCTGGCCGGTGATCCGTGACCACTATGCCGCCAAGGGCATGGACGAGGACGGGCTGTATAAGCACCTCAAGAACATCCTGGAAGAACGGCATGTGAGGTGGGGCAGGGCTGTATGACGGTCAAAAAGCGCCCTGACGGTCGATGGTTGGCAGACGTACAGCCGATCCGTGGCCAGCGTTTCCGCAAGCTGTTTGCCACCAAGGCGGAAGCCCTGCGCTATGAGCAGTACATCACCGCCAACAAGGCCACTGACCCGGCCTGGAACCCCAAGGCCCAGGATCGCCGCCGACTCTCGGAGCTTGTGGGTCTGTGGTTCGATTTGCACGGCCACATGCTCAAAGATGGTGAACGCAGAAAGGCCAAGCTCGATGCCCTGTGCGTTCGTCTACGTGACCCCATCGCCATGAAGCTCGACCCGGCCACCTACGCTCATGATCGCCGCTTGCGGGCAGAAGCCGGCATCACGCCCAAGACCCTGAACAACGAACTGGGCTACATCCGGGCCGTTTTCAATGAGCTTCGCGGCTTGGGCCAGATCGACTACGCCAACCCGTTGGAGCTGATGAAGCTCTACAGGATCGAAGAGAGGGAACTGTCCTGGCTGACCCAGGAACAGATAGCCGATCTCCTGACCGCCATTCGTGAAGGCTGCGACAACCCGCACGTCGAGCCTATCGTGCTGCTCTGTCTGGCCACTGGTGCTCGATGGTCGGAAGCGGAAGGCCTCACACCGTCCAGGCTGCGCAATGGTGCTGTCACCTACAGCAAGACGAAATCCAGCAAGGTGCGAACGGTGCCCATCCCGGCCGAGCTGGAAGCCCTCATACGCAACCACTGGAAGCGGCATGGCCAGTTCACCGGGGCGATCACGTCATTCCGTCGAGCCTTGAGCCGATCCGGCATCGTGCTGCCGAAAGGGCAGGCCAGCCACGCGCTCCGGCACACCTTCGCCAGCCACTTCATGCAGAAGGGCGGGAACATCCTCACGCTACAGAAAATCCTGGGCCACTCCAGCTTGGCCATGACCATGCGCTATGCGCACTTGGCGCCGGAGCATCTGGCGGAAGCGGTAAAACTCAACCCGTTGGCAGGTGTGACACTTTCGGGACATTCGCAGTCCCTGAAAACACAAAACCCCTGAAATTCTCTAGGAAAATCAGGGGTTTGTGCTTGCTTCAATTGGTGGGCCGGGGTAATCTGAAATGATTTTCTATCGCTATGAAATATAAGGTAAAAAACCGGTTAAATATTCTTGTGGAATACCATTTGGAATACCACAAGTCGGATTTGAACTCAGGAGATGCCAAGACGCGGCTCCGTGGCTGCTTTGCCCATCCCATGCAACCACTGCCGCACCGCTGCTTTCAAGTGCTCGCCAGGTGCGCGCTGGTTTCTGCCTCCATTCTCACCAGGGTCTCAATCACTTGCGCGCGCTTCAGGCCATGTTGCTTGGCTAGCTCATCCAGCTGGGCAATCACTGCTTTTGATAGCATCACGTTGATCTGTTTCTTGTCGGCGTTACGCTCGTCAAATTGCTGGCGATTCCATCGCTTTTTGATCTCTTGGATCATCGCCTTTTGCTCATGGCGGCCGAGCTCGGCATGGTCGAAGAACATTAGCAGCTCGTTGTAGTTACTGATCGGGAGCTGTCTGGAGTGCGGACGGAGGTGGTGTTTTTCGAGCCACTCCCAGGCACAAGTGCAACGTTTTTTGCTTTCCTTTTTGTCAGAGAACCACTCGAAGGCACTATCCCGCGCCACGTGGCGGAGCCATTCCTCCCGCAAGGAATTGACTTCGCGTGCCTTCGTTTCAAGCTCTATGTCCCAAAGATCAATCATGGCAACAAGGTGGTCTTTCCCTTCGAGATGAACCAGCTCCCGCGGGATTCGAATGCCTGTCAGTTGCTCGATGCGTGCGAGCAACCATTTATGTTGCCTTTCGTTCCCCTCTTCAATCCAGCCCAGTCTTTCGTCCGATAGCAGTAACCGATCCTTTTTTGACGGGATGCGAAGAATGCGATTCGCGCGTTGTTTTAAGCACTTGGCGATCTCGTCTCGCATGGTGGGGCGGTTACAGGTATTGGGATTTAGCTTGGCTCCTTCGTTGAGGTAGAGATCCAGCCATAGCCAGATGTCATGACGGTTGCTCTGGTGCGGATCTCGAAGAAGCTGGCTGAGTGCGTCAGAGGTCTTGCTTCCTGCATGATTCTCAATAGTCAAAATACATCACCAAAATATTGTTGACAGAAATTTACTATTTATTTCATTGAAAATTCTATATGAATTCCACATTGGATCTATAGAAATTATAGGATCAATCTATACCTATTCTTTCTTTATTCTATTGGCGGTTAACGGTTATTCTATAACTATTCTAGAATTATTCTATTGATTGATTTTTCTTCGATATGCCCAGAAACTGCTGGTCATGAGTGCTTTCATGGCTTGATTCATGGCGTTTTGGGGATGGTGCTAGCGCTGATTAATTTTGATGGATTGTTGGCCATAGTCAACGAAGCCGTCCCTGAAGTATGCAGATAAGGGTCTGTCTCGCGTGACGTCGTGCTGGGGTACGACCCCAGCTCAGCGTTTTTTTTTATCGCCCCTGCAGATCCTCTGAACGAATACGAGGAGCCCGTTCATGAGGATCATCCGATTGAAAGAAGTCATCGACTCGACCGGTCTGGCCCGGTCGACCATCTACAAATACATCAAGGAAGGCACCTTCCCGAAGCCGGTATCCCTGGGTGACCGCTGCGTCGGCTGGGTCGATAGCGAGGTGCATGACTGGATCCTGGCAAGGATCGAGGAGCGTGACCTGGCGGAGGAGGGGGCCGCGGTGCGCTCCACCAGCCACCTGAGTATGGCCAGCTAAAACTACCACCTGCGCCATGACCGGCTAAGGCTGGTCATGGCGTTTATGCTGCTTGGAAAGTCCAACGCTCTCAGCTAACTCTCCCAGGATGTGATTCGGTGAGTCTCTCGGCTGGCTAGGCAATGTTGCTCTCCATTGCCTAGCCAGCCTGGGATGGTCGCTGGGGCTTGGATCGGGATCTAGTTATATAGATCCAGGCTATCAATCCATAACCACTCAATAGGCTGAGCTCTAATGGCTACACGAGCTCTATCACCCTGCCTATGGGTTAGGCCGTCGGTTAAAAAATACACAGCACGTACCTGGTATGCGAAACCACCAATCAGGTACACAACCATGACCGAACGAAACACCAACACCCTTCGATCTCAGTCCGATACCGCTATCCGGATTGAGCGCCTCATCAACGCCATCCAGCGTACAGATAGCCAAGCCTACCGAATCACATACTCGAAGCATGGAGATGAGCAGGTCAGAGAAACCAGGCTGTCAAAATACTTCGATGGGATCGAGCAGATGGTCACGCTGTTCGAGGGAGATGTGGAGTACCAGTCCAGCTGGCACTTGAGCCTCTTTCAGCAAGCCTGCCAGTCCATTGGGGTTGAGCTCAGCCCCGTTGGAATTACCTGCTTAAACGAGGACGAAACACGCTACCTGAGCACCAGCGAGACACTGAACGAGCTGACCAAGTGCATCCGTACTCTCCGCACCCAAAAGAGGTTCATGCGTCGGGACGCTGACCAGCGCTACCTGGCCATTCAGCAGGAGATCGAGGTCGGCCGCTACGTGGATACCGTGCTTGATCGCTACGCCCGTACCTGCGTGGTCAGGGTTGATCTGTATTACCGTACAGAGGCCCAAGCGAGGTTGCGTGTGGAGCGCGTATTCGACGACCTGAATCGGTTGATTGCTGAGCGTGAACGTAACCTGATTTTTGACCATGAAACCGGCTACATCTGCAGCGTTGAACAAGGCGAGGATCGGGGCTATCACATCCATGCTGCGTTCTTCTTCAACGGCTCTGAAGTGAGTGCCGACATCTACAGGGCCCAGCGGATCGGTGAGCTGTGGGAGCGCATTACCCGTGGTCAGGGCTGCTTCAACAACTGCAACCTCGAAAAGGATAAATACCAAGACAGGCTTGGCATTGGCCTGATCCACCGGCGAGACCTGAACGCGCGGGGTCACGTGCATTACGCCATGCGTTACCTGGTCAAGAGTGATCAACATCTGCGACTCAAGCCGGTAGGTGCTCGCTGCTTGCGTAAGGGGCAGGCAAGGAGAGGCTTTCGGGGCGACTAATCGGCCCGCTCTCCCTGCGACTGTAACTCATCACGCAGGTTGGTTTGGTAGCTAAAGCTCGTGCTGGTGATCCGATGGGTCGCCAGCGTGCCGGGTGCTAGCGCAGTGCCTGTGGAGTCCTGGTCGGCCGATGGTTTAGGCTCTGTCCAGGAATCCAAGGCTGGTGTGAGTGCTGTGGGATGACAGAGAAGGGGGAGCGATGCCGGCAGCATTACCAGTCGGTATATGAACGGAATCAGCCGGCACTCAGCAAGGGACGTGCTCTTGATGAAAGCCTGCATCATTTCCTGGATCAACGGCCGGCAGGTAAAAACCTCTCTGCTCTTGACCGTTCGACGGGCCTGGCTTCAGCTGCGTTTTGGCGTGATGTGGAGGCGGTCACTCGCTCCGAGCTGGCAAGCCTTGCTCTCAGTCGGGTGCTGCACTTCGACAATGCAGTCAGTGTCGACCTACTGCTGGAGCTGGCCAGCCATGCCCCAGACACCCTCAGATGGGCAATCCGCTACTCGAAGCTGTTTGAGCGTACTGCTTCGCCGCTATGGCTTGCGCTTCGTGCGGCGCTCGTGGGGGGAGAGTGGCAGGTATTCTTCGGTGTCTGTGACCGTTTGCTGGATCAGCTCAAGCCCTTTGATGAGCTGATTACCAACGCTGAAAAGCAGCTTGGGCACTTATCCCTGCTGGAATTGTTTTCCTACCTCAGCGTGCTGGCTTATCAGGCGTTTTCTGAAGACGCTTCCGATGATCGTTCCGGCCAGCAGTGGAAGGTCTACAACCGCATTATCCTGAGGAAACTCCAGGCTTGCCCGGAGGAAGATTTTCGCCTGAACGAGTCGCGGCTCGGGCAGTCGCTGAAGCGTCACCTGTCACCGATTATTTTCCCCGAATCGTCCACCGTTGATGCAGCTAGATGTCGTGAAAACCTCGAATGGCTAGCTGTTCTGATTGCGGCAACCCAAGAGCGGATCGATTACGAGGGTTCGATTGACTGGTTCTGCTTCGATCCTGAATGCCGTTACCAGCTAAAGCCGGGCGAGTCGGTTATCTATAACCAGTCGGAGGCGGGAACCGAGCGGTGGCAGCGAACCGGGCGCAAGAGCGATCTGCTTTGGCACTACTGGATGAGCCGTGCCGTGCAGGCATTCGTCGACTCCGGCCTGGCCGAACAAATGATCGGCTCGCCGGAGAATCATGAGCTGAATCAGTTGGCCTACATCAAGGCGATGCGCAGCGAGCTGCAGTTGCAGCAGATTTACGGCCTGGGTCATCGGCTCTCACTCAGTGATGGCATCCAGGTTCAGCTTCACCACGTGTTGCTGGCGAGTGAACTGACGTCGGTTTTCTTTCAGAGCCAGTTCATCCAGCCATTCCAGGGCTATCTTCGCGAGTCAGGCGTGCTTGCCCATGCGCTCGGCCGTCTGGCCATGGATGGCTTGCTGTCGAGGGAAAACAGGTTCCCCATGACCTGGTTCGAAGAGGAAGAGAAGATCCGCAGGATTAAAGGCTGGACGGTCAGCAAGGAACATCCGCGAGGCAGCGCCGATTCAGCCAAGGCCATTCTCAGATTCTGGACCAGCGACCTCAGCGCGTTATCTCAGCAACTGAAGCAGCAGCCAGGGATGCCTGCGCCGCGCCTATATGAGCAGCCCTTCTACAAAGTTGGCCGCTACAGCTTTCAGTTTCCTTGGGTCGGCGCGCAGCAGAACAACCTGACGGCAGCCCTCAATAACCTGCGGCGCGTGAAAGCCCGCAGAGCTGATGTGCAGACAGAAACCCAGCGTGTGGAGCTGGCACTGGCCGAGAGCCTTCGGCAACGAGGCTTTACCGTTGAGGTGGGTTATCGGCCGCTAGTGACAGAAGAAGACGATGCCGGAGAAGTGGATTTGATCTGCCAGCAGGATGGCGTACTGCTGCTCATGGAAGTCAAGTCGGGGTATATCCGTTCGACTACCCATGAGGTCTGGTTGCATCGCACCAACACCTTGCGTAAGGCTGCCTGGCAGCTACGGCGCAAGCGGATTGCGGTGGCAAAGGCGTTGGTGGCTGATCAAGATCTGCGCTTCAGGTTGGGCTACCACGGTCAGCATCCTGAGGCGGACCTGCGGGCTTGGATCGTCGATACCTCCATTGAGCTCGATGGGCAGTCAGTCGATGGGTTCAGAGTGGTATCCCGTGAGGCACTGGAGGTCATTCTGCGTGACGAGAAGCAGCTCCTCCGGCCAATGGGGCAGCTTGACGAGGAAGGTCAGCATTCGCTGTTTCCCGACGGGTTTACTGCGGGACGATTTATCGCTGTTGTCGAGTCCGATGAGCTGTGGCGAGGCATCTGCTAGCACTTGGATGGTAATGGCCTTGGTTCGGTCTGCTACGCGGTGCGTTGGCATCGGCCGCATCCTGAGTGCCGACCGGGCGATTCAGCGTCATGTGCACAAGGCCGTGAAGTACCCCGTCAAAGATGCGCAGCACCTGCGTTTGAGGCCTGAGGGGAGCCGGTGCCGGCGGACGGGAATGCTCTGGTAGTCGAGCGCCATGGGCGGGGATGGCGTATCCAAACACCCCATCAATCGTTTGAGTGGATGACCTGCCCACTTTGTTTACATGCCAAAAGTGGACAGGTGGCCATGGCAGGAGCGCCTCGCTATGGTCGAGCCATCACCTATCCGGAGGTTCACCATGTTCACTTTGCTGATCTCGCCTCATGATGTCCTGGCCCTTGTCTGTCTTGTGGCGGTCTTGCTCGGACTGGCCAGGCTGGCCTATGGCGGTGCAGTCCAGTGAGCGTCCGGACTTCGATACCGCGGCGGTATCGATCGTGCTAGTCAGGCCGCTTCATCGTGAACAGCCTGTCAGACTGCTTCTGCTGGAGTAGTTGGGGCGCTGCTGACTCAGCCCCACAGGTTATTACAGATCCGCTGCACAGCCGCGTTGGCCGCTCGGCGATCAAAACCCTCAGGATCGAAACAGCCACCGGCCCATTCCAGTGCGTTTCGGCCTTCCTCGCTGGCCGGTTGCTGGATCAGTGCCAGAAAGTCCAGATAACCCGGCACACCGCCTACATCCTCGGGAGGGCAGGCGCGGGCGCCATCTAGCACTTCACACCAGCTTCCAGTGAAGTCGCAGGGTTCAACGGCCTCTACGGCGATCACGTGCTGCCAGCTATCGCCGAAGTCGTAGAGGTAGCGCAGCCGGTCGCCTTCCTTCAGCATGCGGCGCAGCTTGAACTTGCGATCATCCAGCGCTTCGTCGTCATCCATAAACTCGGCATCCAGGGGCATGTAGCGGTTCATCCCCAAACTGAACTCATGCAGATGACTGCTGTGCCAGCCCATGGCCGCCTGAATGAAATGGTGCAGTTTACGCAGGGTGCAATCGCCGCTGACGCGAATGCGCCGCCAGATCGGCGGATCGAGCTGCAGCGGTTCCAGTTGGATATGCAGGGTGTAGAGCAGAGGTTGAGTGGCCATGTCTTTATCCTTGCTCAGTGATACAGCCACGGCTGCAGTTCATCCAGGTTGGCGACGACAATCTGCTGCGCCGTCGCCTTGGCATGCACCTTGGTCGGGTCGATCTGATAGCGCTGCAGCACGTACTGCACCAGGGCGCCGCGGGTTTCGATTACCAGTCGGCCATCCTGCATGCCGTAGTCGGCCTCGATGATGGCGCGTTGTTCTTGTTTCAGGCGCGAGTCGGGCTCGATGATCACCGGCAGTGAGGTGGCCCAGCCCGGATCACTCTCGCGGCCGTGATCGGTCGGATCATCCATCAGCTCCGGTATACCCCGGAAGCGGCTCAGGACGAAGTCACGATAGTCCCGATTCTTCTCGCAGTACGCTCGCACATGCCAGCGCATGCCGGTGTAAACCAGGGTGTGCGGGGCAATCAGGCGGGTTTCGCCATCGGGCGTGGTGAAGGACACGTACTCGCATTCCAGGCGCAGCCCCTCCCGGCAGGCTTTGAGCAGCGGGCGCAGCACTTCCGGCCTTACCGAGCGATCCGGCACTGCCAGTACCTCTGTGTGCGCATAGGCCAGTGCCAGGCCTTCGATATGCGGAGCGCGCTCATGGTTCTGGTTGAGCAGGTGCAGATAGGCGCTGGCGCTGTCGTCGATGAACAGCGGTTGGAAGCGTCGGCTCGGGACGTACCCCTTCAAATGCTTGTCATATTCGAGGTTCTTCGGCGCGTGTTCGCTGATGTAGGTGTTGATGTCCTTCGACGCCTGCTGGCGGCTGATGCCGAAGCTCTGCATCAAGTGATTGGTGGTCAGGCGGCCTTCCCACCAGGCCACTGTCTCGATGAGGCGATAGCGCAGCGCCAGATCCCAGCGCACGGACTCGATTGACTGCTTGCGTTTCATGGCCCTTCCATCTGCTCGAAAACTTTAAGTTCGCCGAATTCATTTCAGGGCTGATTGTACTGTCTGCCGGGCGGACAATCCGCCTGAAAACTTGACCTGTATGAATGCCCACTATTGGTGTGTCCAGTCGCGCGACATATCTTTCAGGTTGCCCGTTAGATGTGGTGGTCAAGAATGGGCAGCCCAACATCAGTGCCCATCGTCAGGCGGTTTTCTTTGCGAGCAAGTCGGGCGATTACTGTCTGCGTCACCGCGGCTGGCGGCATCGCGAAGTACAAGCTGCCTGAGTCGCTGGCTGAAATATGAACAGATGTACAAAAAAACACTGGCCAGCTGCCTCTCAGGCTTTACCCAAATAAGACCGGTGGATATTGTGACCGCAGTATCATCATGGAGGGCCGCAGTAGCGTCAGGGATAGCCGCTAACCCGCTTCACCTCCCGACCGGGCGCGTCGATTTTGCGTCGCCCTTGTTCGGCCTGAGCCCGTTTACCCGTGAGGGTGAGTACGACCTTTCATGCCGTTTGGGACTGGACCATGGACAAGGAGTCACCCCTGAAAATAGTCGTATGCAGCAACTCCATTTCCCAAGCTATTGTTGCGGGTGCGCGCGTATGAGGGTGGCACGGTCGTGACTATGAACCCTTTACTCCGTATGGCGTCGATTGCTGGCGTTGAGGTTGCCGTCAAGCTCCATATAGCCAGGGGCGATGACCTAAACGCCCGGGACAATGCCGGCGCCACTCCTCTGATGCTTGCCGCCGCAAGAAGGAAAAAGGGTGTTGTGCGGCTTCTTTTGACTGCTGGAGCCAATCCGGAACTGCTCGACTCTCAAGGGGTGAGCACCCTGGCCTACGCGGAGAAGGGTGGATGTTCTGAATGTATCGCACTGCTGCGAAATGCTCTGGATGTTCTGGACCCGATAAAAGAGAGCGAGGTGCCCGGAGAAGCTTCGTCTCTGCCGAGTGAGTCAACCCAGGCCAATGCCACAAAGGCAGATGCCTCTCAGGCCTCCCTCTCTAGAGAGCTTGATTCCTGCAAAGCGGAGGATGAGCCGGTCTGTATGGAAGCTCAGCTCAGAAAAGTAGCTGAGGTTGATGGCCGTTTCATTCCTAGACCCTCTCCCTCTGGTGAAGGGCCTTTTCTGAATGTGGAGGAGTCGTTCACCGTCAAACAAGCTTTACCCGTCGTTATGGGAAGGCTGTCAAACCTCATCGATATTGACGACGAACCTCTTGAGTCTGGATTTGAAAGCGACTGGTTAGCGGAGCCGGAGGCGGTTGCCCCGAAGGGTGACGATACCGTTGCCAAGGGAACCAGTGCACTTCAGGAAGTGATCGGTCGGCACAAAGCTATCGATACTGATGTGGAATGGGACGACATTGACCTGTTCCTCCCCGTCAGGGCGCTTCCGTTGGCGCATGACGAGGGCGAAGGCGTCCGTGGTTTGCTACTCCGGGCGCTGCGTGAGGGTGCTGTATCCGAAGCCGATCTTATCGAGGTCTGTCGAGGGGCTGACGACTGTCGCAACGAAGAGTCTGAGCGATTGCTGGCCTTTGTTTTGGGCGATCTGGGTGTGGTGATCGACGAATCCGGGGCGTGGGCTTATCAGTCGGATCTGACTGAGCCAACGGCCGAAGAGGAGCTGTTATTAGTTGAGGCCCTGGAGTTTGCGGAGGACCTGGCATCCGGTCGCAACGACCCTTTGCGATACTACGTCAAAGGACTCAAAGCTGACCTGCTTCGGGCCGAAGAAGAAATTTCTTTGGGACGTGAGATGGAGGAGGCCGGGGCTCAGGCGCTGGACGCTCTTTCTGGCTGGCCCGCGGGCCTTTCTATGGTTTTCGAGGCTGCTGATAGGGTTGCTCGTGGAGAAGCTGATTATGGAACATTTAGTTCCGAGATTGCGCCCGGTGAGGGAGATGAGGAGAGCATTGGGTCGGCGGCAATTGAGGACGATGCTGAAAAAGATGAAGAAGTAGCCTCTGATCCAAAGGGGGCAGCTTTCCTCTCCGCAATCTCCGCAGCAAGATCTGCGGGCGGAGATCAAGTCCGAGTGCGCTCAGCACTTGCAGCTGCGTGCCTTTCAAGAGGCTTCCTGTTAGAGCTTGCACGTAAAGCAGCCGACCCGGCGGGCGAGACTTTCGTATCTGCAGTTCGGCGCCAGGTCGGTGCAAGGGAGCGGATGATCCTCGCTAACCTGCGCTTGGTGTACTCCACTGCCAGGAAATATATGTGGTCTGAGCTTCCCTTCGATGATCTGGTGCAGGAGGGGAATATCGGTCTGATCAAGGCCGTTGAGCGCTATGACTGGCGAAAGGGATTTAGATTTTCCACTTATGCAATGTGGTGGATCCGTCAGCAGATATCTCGCGCAATAGACAACAAGGCTAGGACCATTCGTGTTCCGGTGCACGTTCACAAAGACGCCTTGCCTATCCTGCGCCAGAGGGCGCTATATGAAAACAAGACAGGGCGCCCTGAAACCGAAATCGAGACGTCGCGTCGGATGGGGATACCCATCGATAAAATCAGATTTTTCCTGGCAGCTTTTGATGATGTCGTCTCCTTGGATGAGGTCAGCAGAGATACTGGACTTCCTCGTATCGACACCTTGGTGGAGTTTGAGACTTCGGATCCTGCTCCTGCAGTTGAGGAGGACTCTCTTCGGAAGCTCATTCTCAATGTTATTGGTAGCCTTGATGAGCGTGCCGCTGAGGTAATAAAGCTTCGCTTTGGTCTTGGGGGCGAGGAGCCCATGACTTTGGAGGAGGTGGGGCTTCGATTCAATGTTACTCGCGAACGAATTCGACAAATAGAATCAAAAGCCTTGGGGAAATTATCCACCCCTGCAAGGAAAGAAAAACTTGCCCTGTACATGGGCGATCAATTTGAGTGGAAGCTTCCCCCCGCACCCCCTTCCTCCTCAGCGGAAATGCCACAATCGCCCGAAGATAGGCATGCTCGAGAGGTGACGTGTGATCAACAGCTCGCTGATCCGCTGAAGGATGTTTTCCAATCGGGCGAGCAGCCTGTGTCGGCGAGAAGCCCTGAGGCAGTATCCGAGCGTCAATATGAGCTGCTTTCCGAGCTTCTCGAAGAGGCTCGAATGTTAGGGCTTACGGTAGAGGACGCTCGTCTCCATGGCGGACAGATCCGCGTGTCTTTTTCGGCACGGTCAGATGCCGCTATTCGCAGTATTGCCCGGAAACTCATGAATGCCGGATTTGCCCTTCATTTAGGAAATACCTACGTCAAATGAACGTGAGAACCCGATTTGCTCCGCCACGAGCAGGGGCGATGCTGGAAGCCCTGCGTGGCCTCGGTTACTCAACAGCAGCTGCTTTGGCAGATGTGATTGATAACAGCGTGTCAGCTGGGGCAACAGTGGTTCGTGTGAAATTTGAATGGGATGGGCAGGAAAGCCGGATATCCATCTTGGACAACGGCCGTGGAATGGACGACGCCGAACTGGAGACTGCCATGACTCTTGGTGCCAAGAGTCCTCTTGATGAGCGCGCACCCACTGATCTCGGTCGTTTCGGGATGGGCTTGAAAACTGCCTCCTTCTCTCAATGCCGCTGTCTTACTGTCGCATCCAGAAGGATGGATGGCCCCGTTTCCTGTTTGCGTTGGGATCTCGATGCCATTGCGGCATCGCAGGACGGTGGATGGAAGATGTTTGAGGGGCCGGCCTTTGGTTCCGATGCGTTCGTTGAGCCAATCGAGACTCTCTGCCATGGAACGATCGTCCTCTGGGAACGATTGGATCGCATTGTTACTCCCGGCTATGACCTCGACCACTTTGCGGACTTGGCCGACGACGTAGAGCTACGTTTGGCAATGGTCTTCCATCGTTTGCTAGAAGGGCCAAACCCGATTTTTCGGCTGTTCATCAACGACAGATTGGTGAGCCCTTGGGATCCCTTCATGACAGGCCACCCTGCGAAACCGTGGCAATCACCGGTCGCTCAGATTATCACTCCGTCCGGTCTAGTTGAGGCTCAATGCCATGTTCTGCCACACAAAGATCGGATCTCCGAGGACGAATACCTTAAAGCAGGCGGGCCAGAGGGGTGGACATCCCAGCAGGGCTTTTACGTATACCGGAACCGCCGTTTGCTTCTGGCAGGAGGGTGGCTTGGGCTTGGGCAGGGGCGCTCGTGGAATCGGGAGGAGCCTCAGCGGCTCGCCAGAATCAGGTTGGATATCCCCAACACTGCTGATTCCACCTGGAAAATTGATGTCAAGAAGTCAACCGCACGGCCACCTGTAACAGTGCGCCCATGGCTTACCAAGTTGGCTGAGGATACTCGAGAAAGAGCTAGAAGGGTCTTTGCCTTTCGTGGTGCGCCAATGCCCGGGCCGGGCGGCCTCAAGGTCGAGCAACAAGCATGGCGTGTCGACAGGCTCAAAGGCGGTGTGCGTTACCGCATTGATGAGGGGCATCCGGCGGTAGCTGCAGTCATAGAGTCGGTTGGTGACAAAGCTGACCTTGTCCGGGCGATGCTCCGGGTTGTGGAGGAGACCGTCCCTGTTCAGCGGATATGGCTCGACACTGCCGAGAACAAGGACACCCCGAGAACCGGCTTCTCGGGAGAGGCCGAGACGGCCCCCGACGGCGTCAAGACCGTGCTTCTGACCCTGTTCCGGGACATGATCGGGCGGCGCGGCATGAGTCCGGAGGCGGCCGTCAGAGCCCTGTCCTCTACGGAGCCTTTTCAGATCTACCCAAATCTCGTCGCGAGCCTCCCGGATATCGCGGCAACGCCTGACGAAGGGAATGCAGGATGACGGAAGAGCAGAGCAAGGTGTTTCAGCGGGTCGTAAGCGTCGCCCAGACGTTCCTGGCCGAGGCCATGGAGAAGGGCGCGGTCACGCCGACCCTGATAGCCGAGAAGGTCGACTTCGTGGCGACTCACATGGCCCCGGGCGAGAGCATCGACAGGAAGGAGGTGGTCGCGGAGCTCATTCGTCGATTCAGTCTATGGATCGGCGGGGCTTCCACGCTCTCCGACAAGACCGGCCACAAGGACTGGCTCACCGCCGCCCGCAGGAAGGATTGGCGCTACTGGCAGCGCTACCGCGACTTCTTGGAGGGCAAGATGTCCGTCAAGGCCGTGGACGCCTTGGATGACGCGACCAACAAAGTATTGGAGCTGCTCGAAGATCCTCTGCGTCAGGGATGCTGGGATCGGCGCGGGCTCGTCGTCGGGCACGTCCAGTCAGGCAAGACGGGCAACTACACGGGGCTGATATGCAAGGCGGCCGACGCGGGCTACAAGATAGTCATCGTCCTCGCCGGTCTGCACAACAACCTGCGCTCGCAGACTCAGATTCGTCTGGAGGAAGGCTTCCTCGGCTACGAGACCTCGGCGAAGAATGACGTAGTCCGCTACATCGGAGTCGGCGAGAACGGTCGCGACGCTGAGATTCGCCCCAACTGCGCGACGAATCGCTCCGACAACGGGGATTTCAACACCAAGGTCGCGAAGCACCTCGCCATCTCCCCGGAGCAGCGTCCCTGGCTCTTCGTGGTGAAGAAGAACAAGACGGTGCTGGACCGCCTCCTCAAATGGATTCGCAACCACGTCGCGGATTCCAAGGACGCCGACGGCCGTCCGCTCGTTTCAGGTTTCCCTCTGCTTCTGATCGACGATGAGGCAGATCATGCGTCGGTGGACACCGGGGATCAAGTCGTGAACAAGGACGGTACGGTGGACGACGAGTATCAGCCCAAGGCCATCAACAGCCGAATCCGGAAGATCCTCCACTCTTTCTCCCGAAAGGCCTACGTCGGATACACCGCCACGCCGTTCGCAAACATCTTCATTGATCGGCGCAAGGCGACCAAGGAGGAGGGGCCTGACCTGTTCCCGCAGTCCTTTATCATCAACATCTCTGCCCCCTCGAACTACGTTGGCCCCGCCCGTGTCTTCGGACTGCGCTCGACTGAGGGCAGAGACGGTGGCCTGCCGCTGACCCGGGAGGTGAATGATCAGATTGACGCTTGGGGCGAGGACGGTTGGATGCCGCCCCGACACGACAAGAGCCACGTGCCCATGTTCGAGGGACGTGACGAGGTCCCACCGTCCCTAAGGGAGGCGGTATCCGTCTTTGTCCTGGCCTGCGCTGTCCGCGTCCTGCGCGGTGAGGGCCGCAGGCACTGCTCGATGCTGATTCACGTGACGCGCTACACCGCTGTCCAGGAAGAAGTACGACGCCAGGTCGACGAGCTCGTGAAACACTTCCGCAACCGAGTGAGAGGGTTCGGTCAGGCGGAGAAGGATAAGTTGATGGCCGAGTGGCTCGAGCTTTGGGAGTCCGACTTCGTCCCAACGTCAGCCGCCGTGGCGACAGCTATGGGCGAGGTGGGCGGCGAGTTCGACCTTCCCCAGTGGGATGACGTCGAGGCAGTGCTCCCTGAAGTTCTCGAAGATCTTGCGAACAGCGTCAGGGCTATTAACGGCTCGGCCGGGGACGTCCTTGACTACGCAGAGCGCGAGGAGACCGGCTTAAAGGTCATCGCCGTCGGCGGCGACAAGCTCGCCCGGGGGCTGACTCTTGAAGGGCTCTGCGTCAGCTACTTCGTGCGCTCCACGAAGATGTACGACACCCTGATGCAGATGGGCCGCTGGTTCGGCTACCGTCCTGGGTACCTTGATCTGTGCCGCCTTTACACGACCTCCGATCTCGTCGAGTGGTTCGGCCACATCGCCGACGCGGCCGAGGAGCTTCGCCAAGAGTTCGACACCATGGCTGCGGTCAAGGCGACCCCCGAAAGCTATGGCATGAAGGTCCAGTCTCACCCCGTCCTGATGGTCACCTCGCCGATCAAGATGCGCAGCGCGAAGAGTCTTCAACTGTCGTTCAGCGGCGAGGTGCTGGAGACCGTGGCCTTTCATCGAGACAGAGCCACCCTTGATAAGAATCTGACCGTCGCCGAACGTCTCTTGGAGGCGGCCGGAGCCCCTTGTTGCGACGGTGTCATTTCCCGACGGCGCGGCGAAGGTCGCCAGGAATGGAAGGGGTTCCTCTGGGAGAGCGTCCCGGCCGACCATGTAGTGGACTTCTTCACCAGCTATCTCACTCACCCGGCAGCCAGGAAAGTAAACAGCGCGGTGCTGGCTGACTTTGTCAAAGTGATGGCAGCGGGTGGCGAGCTAACCTCCTGGACGGTCGTTCTTCTGGGCGGCGGCGACGGCGCCTCACACGTTTTATGCGGTAAGTACGCCGTCGAGAACATGGTCGTCCGGAAGCCGAAGGAGGGCGGGGAGCATTACTCCATCGGGCGACTTCTGTCGCCGAGGGACGAGTCGATCGATCTTGAAGAAGATGCCTGGCAGGCTGCTCTCGAACTCACGGTCTCCGCTTGGACCAAGGATCCCGCCAGAGGAACCGAGGACACCGGTAAGGAACCTCCGAAGTCGCCTAGCGGCCCGTGTGTCAGGAGGGTGCGCGGACTGGGCGCCGATGGCGTTCCGGGGAATCCCAAGCGAGGTCTCCTGCTGATTTATCCTCTCGATCCCGCCGCCGCGAACCTGCCCGCCGACGGCCCGCCCGTTATCGCCTTCGGGGCCAGCTTCCCCGCTAGTCGCTCGACGACGACCGTCAAGTACGAGGTGGATCACCTCCTCTGGGAGACCGAGTATGCCCCGGCCAATTGACGAGTTCGTCGCCGCTTGGGAGGCGCTTTCCGGACGCAGTGGGGAGGAGAGCGGCTGGCGCGGTATCGCCGTGACTCCCGTCGGCGAGTGCGAGCTCTTGGCTGCTCGGCGCTTCCCCGGTAACGAGGAGGCTCTTCTGGCTCGCTTTCCGACGGCCCGTCTCGGTTCGTCCGAGCGACTGCCCGAGGGCAGGGGGTTCGAGGTCGTTCGGGCGGATCCTCGCGGCGATGGCAAGACTTGGATAGCGTTGTCTAGGAAGGAGTCGGGAAGTCCCGAACTGTTCGTGGAAATGGTCGGCGATGTTGCCGGGGCCATGGACGGCTGCGCGGCGGAGGGCGAGGCCGCTGTTCTGCGGACCATGCTGCGCCGGGTGCGCATGTGGCAGCAGTTCATGTCGCGCGGCGCGGGACCTCTCAGCCCCGAGGCGGAACTCGGTCTGGCGGGAGAGCTCTTCTTCATGGGCATTCTTTTCGATGCGGGGATTTCTCCGGAGACGATCCTCAAAGGCTGGGTTGGGCCCGACGATGCCCCTCAGGATTTCCTTTTGGGAGACGGGGCTATAGAGGTCAAGGCGACGATGTCCTCATCCGGCTTTCCGGTGAAGATTGGCTCGTTGGAGCAGTTGGACGATGCAGTCGCCTCGCCGCTGTTCCTTGCGGCTGTCAGGTTCGCCAGAGGAGAGGGTGGCGCGACCCTTCCCGAGATGGTTGGGGAGGTCGAACGACGTCTAGGCGGTGAGCCCGAGTTGATCGACTTCCTGCACGAAAGGCTCATGGTCGCTGGCTACTCAGACGCCCACGCGGGCCAATACTCCCGAAGGTTCGAGTCGAAGGAGAGGCGGACTCTCTCCGTGTCTGCGGGCTTTCCACGGCTGACGGTAGGAGCCGTTCCAGCTGGTGTCACAAGAGCAATTTACGAAATCAATCTTGATCACGCCGGGGATTTTCTCGTGGACCTCGACGTGGCTTTAAAGCTACTAGGAGTAACGGATGACGCTTGACGAATTCTTCGCTGAGACCAGGGGCGAGATCGCGGCTCAGATGAGCGACGGATCCCCCTTTGCTGAGCTCGTTTTCTCTGAAGTAGTGATGCAGCACCTCGTTGATGCCGGAATGACCTTCGAGCCGGTCGTCTGTCACTTTCAAGGGAAGGTAGGCAATGCGAATCTGCGCTTGAGCGGCTATGCCATGTCTGAAGAGGCCGACCAGCTTGACCTTTTTGTGAGTCTCTACGAGGGTTTCGAAGGCCTGAAGCCGATACCCGACCAAGACGTGAAGACGGCGGCGGCTCAGTGTGTTCGCTTCTTGGAGCTCTGCGCAGCGGGGCGCATCGCCGATAAGCTGGATCCGTCAAGCGATGTCCACTCCCTTGCGCTGACGATTCGGGAAATTTACGACGGGCTTGAACAGGTTCGTGTCTACGTACTCACGGACGGCATAGCTAAGTCGAAGAGTTTCAAAGCCCGAGACGTTGGTGGAAAGTACGTGAAGCTTGAAGTCATGGACATCGAACGGCTATTTCGGCATCGCTCCGAAGGTAAGCCACGTGATGAGCTTGTCGTTGACTTCAATGAGGTATCTGGTTCCCCACTACCCTGTGTCTTTGTGCCAGGTGACACCGGGGACTATGACTACGCACTGACTGCAATTCCAGGTGAGGCGCTTCGGTTTGTCTATGAGAAATTTGGCTCTCGTCTACTTGAGGCCAATGTCCGCTCATTCTTGAGCGTGAAGGCCCGGGGCGTGAATGCAGGGCTCCAGAATACTCTCAGGAATGCCCCGGAAAGATTCATGGCATACAACAACGGAATTGTATTGGTCGCTGATGAAATGCGACTTGACCGTGCCGCAGATGGTTCACCTGGCATAGTTTGGTTGCGGGGGATGCAAATCGTTAATGGCGGCCAGACTACTGCGTCAATTTTCTTTGCCAAGAAAAAATATGCAGATACGGATCTGAGCAAGGTTCGCGTGCCAGCCAAAATCATCGTCATGAAAGAGGAGGATCCTTCAAAAGAGGAGTCTCTTGTTTCCGATATATCGCGATATGCAAATAGTCAGAATTCTGTGCGTCAATCAGACCTGTCTGCCAATAAACCGTTTCATGTCGATATTGAGCGGTTGTCGCTCTCGGTCTACTGCCCTGACGGTACTGGGCGCTGGTTCTATGAGAGGGCGGCAGGCAGTTACAACACTCTTCTTGCCCGAGAGGGCGTGACCCCTGCCAAACTCCGCGCGCTGAAGGAATCTGTACCAACCTCGAGGAAAATTACAAAAACCGAGTTGGCAAAATACCTCATGGCGTGGGATGGCCAAGCTGACGTTGTCAGTCTTGGTGCACAGAAGTGCTTTGATCGATTCATGTCTGGCATGGCTGAAGTGGAACCTGAAGGGAAGGCTTTCGTTCCTGATGTTGCCTATTTCAAGGCTATTGTCTCGAAAGCATTACTTTTCAAAGCAGTCCATAAGGCGGCGCGGCCATTGGTACCAGCCTTTCTTGCCAACGTTACTGCTTACTCTGTTGCGTTGGTTTCAAAAACTTACGGCGAGTCTTTTGATCTCGAACGGATCTGGAGTAGACAAGGTGTATCTCCTCAGCTTGTTGAGCAGATTGAAATCTGGGTTCGGGAGATCAATGATCGGCTTCATGAGACCTCTAACGGCAGAATGATCTCTGAATGGGCGAAGCGTCCAGAGTGTCGAGAGGCCATGTTCTCCCGGCCATTCTCTGCCCCTTCCATTGATATTCCGGAGGCGCGTCGGGGGGGACTGTGACAGATGTAGTCAATACACTGATCCGCAGCCGAATGATGTCGGGAATACGGGGAAAGGACACCAAGCCAGAGATGCTTGTACGTCGCGTCCTTTTCAAGGCGGGTTATCGTTTCAGGTTGCACAGGAAGGACTTGCCCGGAGTCCCCGATGTCGTTCTTCCCAAGTGGAAGGTCGCGCTTTTTGTGCACGGATGCTTTTGGCATATGCATCAAGGTTGTTCCAAGGCAAAGATCCCTTCCACTCGCACCGAGTTCTGGCGGAGAAAGCTCGAGGCTAATGTCGAGAGGGATCTAAGGGCGCAGATTGCGTTGGCAGAGGCAGGTTGGCGAGTTGTCGTTGTGTGGGAATGTCTGACCCGAGACTCTCAGGCATTGGAAGCCTTTCCCGATATGCTGTCCGCTTGGATCAGAGGCCCTGCAATTTTTGGCGAGTTTTCCCTGCCCGATAAGAGTCGATGACCGCTGCAACGATAGCTGCGATTTTCCGAGCTAGAAGTGGCGGCACAGCGTTTCCGACCTGTGTGTACTGCTGTGTTCTGTTACCTTCGAAGAAGTAATTGTCAGGGAAGGTCTGCAGTCGTGCAGCTTCGCGAACAGTCAAGCTCCGGCACTGACTCGGATCGGGGTGTATGTAGTAATGGCCATCTTTGGCTATGTGAGCAACAACAGTCGTAGAT
This sequence comes from Pseudomonas sp. PL-6, assembly GCF_054110165.1. Lineage (NCBI taxonomy): Bacteria > Pseudomonadati > Pseudomonadota > Gammaproteobacteria > Pseudomonadales > Pseudomonadaceae > Pseudomonas > Pseudomonas sp. PL-6. Next base: position 1,201,147 of record NZ_CM134189.1, read on the forward strand.
GGGCCATCCGCCATTTGAACCCTGAAACGGTCACTGAAGGGGACTGAGGCGGAAGAAACGTTCTCATGAGCTGGCAGGAGTTGTTCGGGGAACTGATGTATTTTCGGGGAGGTTCCGTAAAGCTTTGCGAAGCTTGCAGCAAAAATATATCTATGCAGGTCAGAGCGCATATGACTCCTTGCCTCATGCTGCAGGACTCCCCCAAGCCTGGGGTCGAGGAACCACTCCCGTTGTTTGGGACTCATCTTTGGAGCTACGTTCCAAGATATGTACCGACTGCCGTTTGAGTTCAATCGCTGTGCGTCGAGCGCTGCAGTTCGAATGGTATCTATTAGATCACCTCGACCGGCTACATAAGAGCGAAAAAGGATAGAGCTGGCCTCATCCAATGCTGCAAGCCAAGATTCAAGGGAGTCTCCTCCCCTTGAAATCTTGCTACGCAGTGGGGGGAGTCCCGATAAGGCTTGGTCAACGGTAAACGCCGTTTGACTGGGTTCCAGCACCAGGTTGTGAGGACGCTCCAGCAATGCGGGACAGTTCGATGCGACATCAGAGCGAACACCGAACAATATAACTCGGTGTCGTGCCTGTGGGAGACCGTAGCGCTCGGCTTGGATGATGAAGTCGTGCGGATCCAAGTTTTCCGCTTCGTCAGCGACGACAAAGGAGCGGATGCGGTACGAAAGATCTCCTGCGGGACTCGAAAGGTCTTCGAGAATCTGTTGGAAGATGTGCGATCCACTGTGTTGCGAGGACAGGATGCCTTTTACGTTCTCCATGACGAAGATTGTTGGTTTGAACTCGCGAATAATCCGCAGGTATTCCTTGTATAGAAAGTGCTTCTCGTCGCTCTCAAATTCCTCCAAGGTCTCGCGGGTCCGACGGGCGCGGCCGGCTACCGAGTATGCCTGGCACGGTGGACCGCCGATGAGAACCCATTCATTTGCGCCACTCAAAGCTCCACTGATCCAACGGTCGATGTCCTCATGTGAATCCTTGCCAAGCTCCGCGAGCTTTGCCTCTTGCGAGGCCTCCACAGCTTCCGCCGGGACGTCCGGATGCCTGAACAGCTCTTCACGGGTAATCTCGCCCCGAGTGTACTGGTAGTAAGCTTCAGGCGCTTCGCCTTTCGGAAAGGCGCGGAACAGCGCGCGTAGGGAGAGTGTCGCGTGAGCGACTGGATCCTTCTCGATCGAGACACGAAGCTTGAACTTGCGTGTTCCCTTTTCATGACCGCCGATGGAAGAGAATCCCTCTCCGAGTCCACCTGGCCCCGCAAAGAGGTCGATGACCGGGATTGAATCCTTGTGATTCATTGAGCTAGCCAACACGCCAAGGGGAAAATAAAAGAGCGCCATTTTGCGCTCAGGGGGGGACGCAGCCCCTTCACGGGTATGCGCTTAAATAGAGCCAGATGGTACCGGTTCACCAAGTGGCGGGCAAGAAATGAGGGTATGGATAATGCTGCGAGCGCGGCGATCAGCTTGGTCTTAATGACGATGAGCTGGTTTCTGTGATGCCTTGGCCAGCGTGGCTTCGGTACACGAGCTGGACGACGAGACGTTGGCTAGAATTGCTCATTAATTGACCAGTAGTCTGCGCAAGAACAAGGCGGCCGATTGAGGCAAGCACGGCAGTGTGCGTGCCAAACTGCGGCTATTGGGTAATCAAATACTGCTTAAGTACAAGCGGAGATGGCACAACTGGTGCTGGCGCAGGCTGAGACGCTCTGTGAGGCATGGATGTAAGGCTGGCTGCCGGTATGCAGGTGGCGGCTTTTAAATCAAAAAAAAACGGTGGTTCAACTGAGGGGACCATTGAGGCCCCTTCAGTCAAATGTCAACCGTTTATCGACACCAGTTAAGGCAGCTTCCCTTCGCTACACCAGTCCTCCCACTCATTTATTTGCTCGCTCACGATCATGGCTTCATCACCAATTTCTTTTCGATAGGCGGTGATCCAAGCATCCAGGCAGCCCTCAGATGAAAATGCTTGTGTACTGTCGGTGAGATACTCTTCGCGCGGAGTCTCTTCTTTCCGTATATTAATACTATACTCCTGGCTTTCTTGGAGTTGAGGAGGATGGTCAACTTTTACCCCATTGACCCAGAGCTCTTCGCCAGTAGTTGTATCAAGCAAGGCATTATATTTCTTGATAAGACCGTCTGGCACTAAGGTGCCGGGATAGTCATCGTAAAAGCCTTTGCCTTCGTCATTGGGAGCTCGAATCAGCTTGATTTCTTGTATGAGTCTCCCGTCTACTTTGCTGTACTGCCTAAACCACCCAGATACAGTGTCGTCATTTTTATAGTGGATTTCAAGATCCTGCTGGATTGTGTCTGTGTTTGGGATGCTGATATACCTTTTGAATATGCCGTCCTGTTTCCCATTTTGGAAATTATTCTCGATATGCGTGTACTGTTTTCCGCTGTTTGTTCTGCTGTAGGTGAGTTGTTGTCCGTGCAGTTGGCCGTTTAGGTAGTTATATCTACCTGATGGGTAATTGAAGCTGGTATTGAATTGGGTTTTAAAGCCGTTTAGTTCTTTGCCATTGCTCCAAGTGATATCGGTCAGTTTCGTTTGGCCGTCTTCGGACCAGCCGACCTCATCTCCGTCTTGCAGGCCATCTTTGTATTCTTTTCGGCTTATCAGGGTTCCGTTGAGGTATTCCTCTGCTGTTCCGTGTAGGCGATTGCTTTTCCAGTTCTTGACGAATTTCGTTTTTCCGGTTTCTGCATCGAATACGGTCTCTGTTCCGTCCTTGCTGCCTGCCGAGAACTCAACCTCGTACACCTTCTGAGAGTTGTAGAAACACTCGCTTTTTCCGCTGTAGCGACCTTTCTCGACTTGGGAGTTGCAAAGCGCTGATATGCCGGGGATTCCTGCTGGAGTGTTTAGTACCAGTCCGGTAAATGGATCGGTTTCGCCGTATTTATAGATAAGCCCATTTCTGATAACGGTCTCTGCATTGTCGATTTCGGATTTGCAGCCGGTTATGGCTAGTGCGACTAGGGTGATTCCTATCAATCTTTTCATAATCGGTCTATTCCAGGATTCTTAGGGGCTTATATGTAGGTGGTTAGGGGCGTGGCTTTTAAGCTGCAGGTGTCGGGCCGCGTCCAATTCGGTATCGGTCGACACTTGCTCGCTTTATTACACCTGTGCCGAACCACTGGCTTTTTTCAGAGGGGGCGGAGTTATTTCTTGTAGATGACCCTGAGCCGTTGATTCACGTAGTCCTTGAGGATTTCGTAGTCCGGGTTGCGGGTCAGGAGGTTGTGCCCGGCGCTGGCTGCAGCGGTTAGCGTTACGACTGAAAGGGTGACAGGGACCGAAGCCAGGCTGGCAAGCGCGCCAATTGCCCCACCTTGAGCGAGTGCGCTTTTCGTATCGCTCTTGACGCGGCACTTCATCCCCAAGCTTTCAATCTTGGTTTCGACCAGTTTGATGCCGGCCATGAAGTTGCCCCTGAGACCGTTGATCTCGAAGGACGCTTTGCTGCGCACGAGACTTTCGATCTGCGCTTCGTTCAGTCCGGAGATGACATACATCTGTTTTGTGCTCCCTGCTTGGAGTTGGAGGAAAAGTTGAATATCAACCTTTAGAGTCGAGTCTCGGTTTGTGAGGTCCTTCATGTCAACGGGTTGATGCCCAACCATCCAGGTCGATCTGGAGGGTGGCATGTCAAAAAGCGATTCGAAGCAGCTGGCGGAAGTCGTGGGCCAGGCAATTGCTCGCCAGCGAGTGCGCTGCAAGCTGAGTCAGGAGCAGGTCGCGGAGCGATTGGGGATCGGTAGTGAGGCCGTTTCACGCATCGAGCGTGGCGTCGTGATGCCCAACGTCGAGCGTCTTGTTGAGCTGGCGGCGGTCTTCGGTTGTGAAACCGCCGACCTGCTGACCGAGGGCAGCTCGCGCCCAGAGGATCAGGCGCGTCGACTGCAGGGGCTGCTGTCCACGTTGAGCTCGGATGATCGTGCGCTGGTGCTGGAGTTTGTGGAGCGTCTGGTGGAACGCCTCAGCCGTGGCTAAGGCCCTCCTTACTTTCTGTTGTCTCGTCGAACAAAGCGCCGCAGCGTAGGCACAGGCAGTCGAAGCCGGCGAAGTGAAACCGCACGACATCTTCTGCCGCCTTTCGGGCCTCCGGGTACGCGGGTGCAACTGCTGCCAGGCCGCTGAGAAGATCGGCATGGCCGCTCCCCTCATGTGGGCGCTGAGCTCCCTTGATTGCGCCATTGAGTAACCCGGCCAGCAGGGTCAGCCCTTTGGCTGCGTCCCGTGTCAGCACGGCGCCGGAGTCGCAGATCAGACACTGTCTGTTCATCGTCATGCTCCCTATTGAATTGAGGCGGCCAGTGCATGCCTGGCGGCTCGTAGTAATGATTAGTTCGGTGGTGCAGTGGTGGACTCTGCCGCGGCTGTTCCGGGGGCTAGCGCCTTCACGAGGCGGCAGAAAATCCAGCACGCCAGCAGTACGGCGATCAGCAGTGGCGGAAAGCGCACCATCAGAAGCACCAGCAGCAGAAGGGCCAGGCAGCCCGCGAGGATGCCGGCGAACAGGAACACGGCGGCAAAGATCCGTAGTAGCTTCATCGTCGTGTTCTCCTCACAGGTAGCCCTGTTCTGCCAGCGATACGCAGCCCTCGTGGCCCACCACGATATGGTCCAAGGTTCGCACCCCGACCAGGTTCAGGGCCTCCCGCAGTTTGTGAGTCAGGGTGAGATCTGATTGGCTGGGTTCCGGGTCACCGGAAGGGTGGTTGTGGACCAGCACGGTTGCTGCGGCGTTGTGCTCCAGGGCAGCTTTGACGACTTCCCGGGGATAGACACTGGCGCTGTCCAGGGTGCCCCGGAACAGTTCGTGAAAGATGATCACCCGGTGCCGGCTGTCGAGCAGAAGCAGGGCGAATACCTCATGCTCGTAATCGCCCAGCAGCGCCTGCAGGTGGCTGAACACTTCCTTCGGTGAAGTCAGTGCTCGCCCCCGGCGCAGACGCAGATTCGCCAACTGCCGGGCCATCAGCAGGATGTCGGTTTCGGTGACCGGCGACTCGACCAGGTAGGTGCCGGTCGATTCACTGGCCTTCAGCTTGTGCAGACGCATGCAGGGCTCCTTGATGGTTATCGGTCGGTGGGGTATGGCGCTGGGCTTGCGCGTCCAGCTTCTCGGCCAGGCTGGTTTTCCCAGAACGCTGGAGAGCGTTGGGGGCTGGAGATGGGCTTTCTTCGGTGGGGTAGAACTCCTCGGCGACGGCGCCAGCGTCTTCCTCGCTGTCCTCGAAGGCGCCATTGCCGAAGCCACGCTGCGCCGCTTCATCCAGCGCGGCCTGATCGAAGCCAGCTGCTTGCCGCTGCGCATCGAGCTCGTTGGCGGCCAGCAGCGCCTCCGCCATGCCCATACCGCCACGTACCGTCAGGTCGACGTAGAAGATCGGCGTCCCATGGCTTTGCCGGGTGGACTTTCCGCGCAGACGCAGCTCCAGCGGCAGGCAGGCCAGGCGGTTGCCGGATATGGCCTGGAAGTAATGCAGGCGAGCGGCGAGGGTGCGGATGCTGTTGAAACCGGTGGTGCGGAACACGAAGCTACCCAGCGGATCGTCGTCGCCAATGACCACGTTCAGCCGACCGTAGGGCCTGCAGGCATTACCTTTGGCCAGCGGGCAGGCATCCGGCGAAGGGCAGGGCAGCGACTGCATGCCGTCCTGGGTGACGCGCTTGCAGGTCTCGCCATTACCCACGCACAGCGGCCGTCCGGACTGCCGATCGAACAAGGTGTAGTCGGCGCGGAAGTTCAGCTCCGGTTCGTTGAACAGCAGGCGTACCGGAATGCTGCGCAGCTTGTCGTCCTTGCCCTGACGCAGCTCGTCGTTGAGCGGATGCAGCAGCCAGCCGTCCTTGCCTTGCACCTGGGAGGTGATGGTGAACTGGTCATCCTTCTCCGGCAGGCGCTTGCCGTTCTTCTCGACGACCTTGCCTATTGAGATGCGGCCGAGCACCGGCGGTGTGATAGCCAGACCTTTGAGCATGATGGTTCTCCTGGAAATGAAAAAAGGCCAGCCATGCAGCGCTAACTGTCTGGGCTGGCCAAGGGGATGGAGGGGCGAAAGAGATGGAAATCAGCCGACCAGGAAACGCCGCGCACCGGGTTTCAGCAGCGGGTACTTGGCCTGCAGGTAGGGTTTGTCCTGGAGCAGTTGAGCGACATCGAGACCGATGCTGTCCTTGGCCTTGCGCCAGCTGACGTAGCCGCTGGAGAACTCCGCCCGGCTGGCAGCGCCCATGGCCTGTTGCAGCATCTGCTTGAGCTCGGCCTCGCGCTTTTCCTTGTCGGCAATCGACTGGCGCACGGCCTTGAGCTCGATGAAGGCAGCGGCCAGTCCGGCATGGCCGCTGAAGTCGACGATCTGGCCGTTGTCCTCCGGATAGAGGCAGCGCAAGGCCGCTTCGGCGGACGCCGTGCCATCGGCCGGCGGTGGCGTGTCGGTTTCCACGTACTGCCAGAACTGTCGCTCCAGCTCGATCAGGCGCTCGATCATCTGCTCGTCGCGCTCGATACGGTGGATCTCCAGCGTCTGGCCGCCGAGCAGCACGGCGATATCCGCGGCCTGCTTGCCGGTGACGGCGAGTTGGTGCATCACCTGCAGCGTCACATACTCGGGCACGCCTTCTTTCCAGAGGCGTGCCCCGTTTATGCCCGCGGTCTTGCATTCGAGAATTTGCACATCGTCGGCCCCGATCACCTCGCGGTCGATGTTGGCCAGCATCCAGGGCAATTCGGGATCCGGATGCTGCAGCACGGCGTTGATGCGGCGTACCTTGTTCTTCGTGCGCTTGCTGTAATGCCAGGCCACGATGGGCTCCAGGACATTGCCCCAGTACATCGGGCTTTCCTCATCCTGGGGATCGGCCTTCGGCAGCCCGGCATCGCGACCGGTCTTCTCCAACCACAGTTCCAGCTGCGACTTGTAGGGATTCAGGCCCACGGCCGCCGCGGCATCCGAACTGCCGATGCCCCGCTTGCGAATTTGCAGCCAGTCCTCGCGCGGCAGCTCCTTGGTGCTGACCAGGCGCAGGGCAGGGCGTTTCTTGCTGGTGCTGCCGTTCAATGACGTTGCTTTCATGCTGTTCACCTGCAGACATAAAAACGCCCGACCAGCACAAGGCTGACCGGGCGCGAAGGTTGATGTAAGTGAGGGTTAAGCGGCGAGCTGCAGCGCGGTATCCAGGGCGCGTTGCTTGATCTGAGCGCCCTGGCCGAACCAGGCCGAGTCCATGCGGTACTCGTTGCTGCGCGCACGGCGCTCGTGGTCGACGTACTCGGTCACGGCGTTGAGCAGGCCCCAGGCGGTCCCGCGTGCCGAGTCCAGCTGGCTACCGCGACCACGGCCTTCGTACAGTTCCTGGGCCTTGCGCAGGGCGCGCTCGTTGGGCAGTTGCTCCGGCAGCGCGCCGGTCGGGTTGGTCTCGCACATCACGTTCATGAAGAAGCCCAGTGCCTCATGCCACTGCACCTTGCGCTCGGCCAGCGCGCGCATGCGGTACATGAACTCGTCCCATTGCGAGACGGCGATGCCGAGCTGCTTCTTCACTGCCTGGGGATCGAAGCGGGTGTTGTGCGGCACCTTGATCGCCCGGCTGGTGCCGTCCAGGGCGATAGTCAGGGTGTTGTTGCAGACCACGCGCACGGTGGTCGGGGTTGCCGTGGTGGCCAGGGTGCCGTCGCAGGACGTCGCCAGCAGCAGGTAGCCATTGACCTGGTCGTTGCCCTTGAGCGCAGCGCCTTGCCCGGTACGCGCCAGCGCCCAGAACTTGCGTCCGCCTTTGAGCACGCCAGCTGTTTCCAGCTCGTAACCGGAGACTTCGGTGAGATCCCGGTAGAACTCCAGCACCTCACGAGGCTGCACGGTGTGATAGCGCTGCGAGACCACCGACAGCGGGGCCTTGGTGTCCGAGCGGAACAGTACCTTTTGTTCGGGGAAGGAATGGATCGCGCCCAGATGCCCAGCGACTTCTGATTTGAAATGCACGGGGCTTTCCAATATCTGCCAGTCCATGCCGGCTTCGCGTTGCCAGACTTCGATGGGTTGTTTCTGCGTGAGTTGATTGCCCAGGCCGTGCCACGGAGTAGCGCCAGCGTAGGCCATGGTTTCGACAAGATGTGCCATTTGGATGATTCCTTTGGGTACTCCGGCATCAAGCGCTGCGCACGGCGCAGCACCGACCGGACAAGTGAAGTGAGAGGAGAGGGCGCCGATCAGGTCGGCAGGTTGAAGCGATGACCGCAGAACAGGCAGAGGTTGTGGGCCAGTACGTGGCGGTCGAGCGACTCGCCGAGCTGAGCGCCGAGTGCACAACCACCGACACCACCGGCCAGGCCACCGAGGATGGCACCCGACACGGAACCGAGGGTGATGCCGACAGGGCCAGCGAACGCGCCGATAGCTGCGCCAGCCTGGCCACCTGCCAGGGCAGCGCTGACGCCCCGCGCAACACCGCCCACGGTGCCGATGGCAGCGCCGACTTTCATGGCGTGATGGAAGGAAGCGACTTTGGGGGAGAGACAGCGAGGGCACTGCAATGACATGGGGCGAACCTCCTTGGTAGTGATGTCATTGCTGTTATGTGTGGTTGAGATTTTTTCGAGTTGAATCTGGTTGCGCGATGACAAATCGATACTCGAAATGGCCCGCCTGACGTCCTCAAGACTGGCTCCGTGTATCAAGGCAACGGCTAATTCCCATCCTTTACAGCTCCCCTGAATGTGGCCGATGATGTCGAAACGGAATTACTAGGGCAGCCATCGTCGGTGGCAATAACGCATAGGGAGGATGCTTTGACCATATCGGCTGGCGCCGCAGAATTATTGCTCGTCGCAAACAAACCTGGCCTCGCGGAGACAGGAGGAGGCCACGGGGCTAAGGGGGTGGACTTTCAGCGTTGGTGGGCAGTGCTCCGAATGGTGGAAATGGAGCAGGCGAATGAGCCGGATTTCTTGCTCCTCTTCGAAACCGTGCAAGATGTCACAGAGCTGGATTCAGCAAACTCACCCACGCGTGCCCGCGTTTATCAGGTGAAGAAGAAGGACCGTGGAGAGTGGGGCTGGTCTGTGCTCACTGGAACAACAGTGCCTGCGAAGAAGAAAAGCTCGAAGGTAGCATCTCCCACGTTTACAAAGGTCAGTGATAGCGCACTGGGAAAGCTTCAGCTCAGTCTTGCTGCCTTCGACAAACTCCCAGTCGAGGCGTACTTCATCTCAAACGCTGGCTGTGATATCCCCCTTGCGGCTGGAGGAAATGCCGCAACGTCGATGCCTTGCTCGCTAGCGGACTTTGCCCTTGAGCATGTGCAACTCTTGACTCAAGCCCTGCATACACTTGGGATAGATGGCTCACCTGCTCCCGACCTAACGAAGATCAAGCTTAAGAGGGTCGCCATCCACCCCGATGAACCCAGTAGCCATGTCATCAAGTCGGCTCTAGAGCTTTTAACAGAGCGCAGCCCGCCCCATGCAGGTCAGGCAGCATCCTTCGTGGAGTCTCTTGTCACGAAGATTTCACCTCTGGGCCGACACACCGATACGTGCTCATCTTTCGATGACCTTGTGAGGCAGCGTGGGTTCTCGCGGCAGGAGTTTATGTCTGCGCTCGGTGCGCTTGAGACCGTCCCGGACCATTCTGCCTATCTAAATGACTGGCTTACTCAACTGCAGAGTGAGGGCATGGACTTCATGGAGGTAACAGCTATCCGCGCACAAGCTGCCAGAGTCGTGCGAGAGCAGCTTACGGGAGCAGCCCTACCCACTGTTCAGCCACTCCATGATTTCTGTGATGCCTGGCTCGACTCCAATGCGCGCGGATCCGGCCTGTTACCGTATTTCGAGACGGCGCTAGCTGCGCTGAGAAAAAATTTTAGCGGCTTTCGCGATGCAGAACTTCTAGCGCGCTTTGCGATGAGGGCTATTAAGAAATGCGTGGACCAGAACTGAGACTTCTCGTTCGTAGCTTGAGAACTAAGAACTATGAAAAGCTTCCGCTTCGTAAACATCTGGCTGCTCTCGCATCGCGACAGGAAAGCGCGGCACGTCAATTTCCACCCTCAGAAGAACTTATTGAGGGGAAGGAACCACACAGGCAAGACCAGTCTGATACGGAGCCTCTTTGAGACTCTTGGCGCCAAACCTCAGGGCAAGCTAGAGGCGTGGGACGAAAACACGGCTTGCATACTCGAATTTTCTGTCGATGGACGTCACTTTTTCGCATTGCACCAGAACGGGCGGCGTGCATTGTTCAACGCCAATCGCGAGATGATTGTCGCGACTTCTAATTTTGGGGAATGGTCGAAGAGTTTCTGTGATGTCACTGACTTTAACTTGGTGTTTACCGACAAGAAGGAATCTGAGATTCGGCCCGCCGATCCTGCATGTTTCTTCTTGCCTTTTTATGTAAACCAAGACGGCAGTTGGCAGGCTGAGTGGAACACATTTGGTGGGCTCAAAAGGTTTAGCTCGCCTTGGGGCTCCATTTTGGAGTATTTCACCGGCGTTTGTCCTCCTGAGTACTACCGTGCTAGGGCTGAGAAGGCTCAAGAGTCTAAAGTTCTTGAGGAGCATCGGCGTGAGTACAAACTCCTTGAGCGTACTATAGAACGATTTAGTCGCACGCTTCCTTTATCCGGGCCAAAGGTCAGTGCCGAGAATTTTGCAGACGAGATTGCTCTGTTGACCCAAGAGGTTAATGAGCTTAATCAGAGGCAGGAAGTGCTACGAAATGCAGCTGTCCGTGAGCAAGACTTGCTTTCTAGTCTGGAGCAGCAGATTCGATTGGCCGACGATGCACTCGCGGCTTATGACCACGATGCAAAGTACTTGCGCGCTGGAGATTCGGAGCCGCTGATTTGTCCGACTTGCAACGCCGAGCACACCAAGTCCTTTCTCGATTTGCTCAATTTTGCTGAAGATGCGCGTGTGCTCCGTGAGCTCGCTGGGCGCCTTAGAGATGACGCAAATCAGGTGCGGCGCCGATGCGGCACCGCTTTGGCAGAGTTGAACACCCTAAATGGAAACTATCAGCGTATCTCAAAGCTGTTGGATACACGCAAAGGGGAGTTAAAGTTTCAAGATGTCGTTGGCAGTATGGGGGCAGAGAGTGCGTTTGCTGCCTTCGAAGCTGAGCGTAAGCATCTACAAGAGGCCATCGATAAGGCTCTCGGTGCGGTCGATGCTTTAGAGGAGAAGATGAAGTCGTTACGCGCCGCGAAAAGAACGCGAGCGATCTTAGACGACTTTAGGTCCAACTACATGACCGGTCGTGTTGCACTGCAATTACCCTCTGTCGATGCATCAAAGATGAAGCTTACTGGTCGTCCTGATCTATCTGGAAGCGGAGGCCCTCGGTCAATCCTGGCTTACTACGCCGCATTGTGGCGAACCTGTCAGGGGGAGACCGGAACGTACGACGTACCAGTCGTAATTGACTCACCAAACCAACAAGCTCAGGATGACATCAATCTTCCTGCTGTGCTCCATTTCATAGCCAAGGAACTGCCAAAGGACATGCAGCTAATTGTTGGCTTGGAGACCTCAACTGATTTTCCCTTCGATAGAGAAATACACTTGGACGTGAAGTACTCAATGTTGCGTGAGGACCAATGGGGGGAGGCTGAGAGCATTGTTGAACCATTGCTTAAAGAGATGTATGCAACGATGAAGTCCGATATCGAGGAACAGGACGACACCGTAGCGCGGTGACTTGGTCGTCTATTTGTCAGCGAATCGAAACGACTTTCCGATCCTGACTTTCCCTGATAGCCGACATCGACAGATTTCCCGTAGCAGCTTCCTGAATGTGCTCACTCCACCAGGCCATCATCGGGCGCCTACGCTCAATGTAGTCCGCCCGGTTGTAGGCGCTGCGAACCTCGTCCTTGTCGACGTGGGCAAGCGCTACCTCGATCAATTCAGGATCCCAACCGTGTTCGTTGAGGATGGTGCTGGCCATTGAGCGCATGCCATGGCTGACCAGGCGCCCTTCGAAACCCATGCGTTTTAGTGCCATGTTGGCGGTCTGGCTGTTGCAGTGGGTGCGAGGGTTCCGGTCTGCGGGGAACACGTATTCCCTGTGCGCACTGTAGGGCTTGATCGCTTCCAGGAGCGCGAGAGCCTGCTCCGTGAGCGGGACGATGTGCGTGCGGCGTTTCTTCATGCGTTCCGCAGGAATCGTCCAGATCTTCTTCTCGATGTCGATGTCCGCCCAGCGTGTGGTTGCTGCCTCCGCTGGCCGGGTCATGGTGTGGAGCTGCCACTCGATCAGGCAGCGAGTGGTCCTTTTGATGCTCGCATTGGCGACTGCCACCATGAGCTCTTTCAGCTCATCGGGAGGGAGCGCCGCCATGTTCTTCTTCTTCGGCTTCTTGAAGACGGAGCGGATCCCACTGAGCGGGTTCGCGTGAATCAGTCCCGAGTTGACTCCGTAGGTCATGATTTCGTTGAGCCGCTGCGTCAGCCGCTTCACGGTCTCAAGGCTGCCCTTGGTTTCGAGCGGTCGGAGCAGGTTGATGACCTGAGGGGCATTGATGGCGGAGATTGGCGTGGTGCCCAAGTCCGGGAAGATGTGCAGAGTGAGGGAGCGCCAGATGTCCTCGGCGTAGGCCTGGGTCACCGCATCCTTTTTCAGCTCATACCAGGCCGTCGCCACGTTCTGGAAGGTGTGTTCGGTCGCCGCCTTCCTGGCCTGCTGTACGGCATCCCGTTTCTCTTTGGGGTCGATACCGTGGGCGAGGAGTTCACGTGCCTCAACGGTGCGCTTGCGTGCTTGCGCCAATGAAACTTCGGGGAAGGTCCCAAGGCCCATGTTGATCCGGTTCTTCGTCACCGGGTGCCGGTAGTTGAAGTTCCAGAGCTTTGAGCCATTGCTTCTCACTCGCATTTGAAGGCCGTCACCATCACTCAGGACGTAGTCCTTCTCTTGAGGTTTGGCGGCTTTGACCTTGAGGTCCGAGAGGCGGGTGGCTTGGGCGCACATGGGGTATTCCAGGAACAGTTTCGGTATTCCAAAAATTACCAGTGGATGGCTTGGAATACCACTTGGAATACCGGATTTCATGGATCCTGCTGGACGCTATCGGATCGCGATGACGCTGAAGGCCCCGTATTTACTGGGTTTCAGGCACAAAAAAAGACGTCCGTGGACGTCTTTAGATGTGTTGTTGGTGGAGCCGGGGGGATTTGAACCCCCGTCCGCCAGCTCTCCGCTATCGGTTCTACATGCTTAGCCATCTCTACTGAGTTAACTCCGCGCGGCCCGAGTGGCAGGGCGCTTGGAGCGAGCTGTATGAGTTTTAGCCGTTACGTCTACAGCGAACTTGGCGGCGATCCTGTTCTATATGACTGACCAGATCTTCGGGTTTACAGGCATCCCCTAGGGTCAGCTGGCGCCCTTAGGCGGCCAGAGCGTAGTTGTCGTCGTTGGCAACTATGAAGTTGTGGCAGCGGATTTACGAGAACTGTCACCTACTCGGCATGCCCCTCAAGTTTCGTTACCGGCGTCGAATCCTAATCGGCCCCAAAACCTTCGTGGTTACAGCTAGGACGCGGAGTGTACGGCAAAGGTTCCATAACGTCGACTGCGGATTCCAGCGCGGGAAGCTATGATGGCGCCTGGCGTCCCTCTGCGCGCCCTATGGAAAGGAGTCGTCATGCCGAGTTCTAGCCGCTACCCCCTGCGTCAGTGGATCTGGCGGGCCTTCGTGCAGAGCGCGCTGATCCCGTTGATCCTGGTGGAGTCGGTGTTGATTGCGGCGTACCTGCTGAGCAATCAGGCGATTCGCGACACGCAGATCGGCCATCTGCAGGAGGCGGCGGTGAAGGACCTGGCCAGTGCCGCGCTGCGCGAGGGGCAGATCGTCGATGGCCGCCTGCGTTCGATCGAATCGCTGGTCCAGGTGTACCGCGACGCGACTCAGCGCGCGCTGCTCGATACCGGCTATCAGGCCGACGAACTGGAGCGTCAGCGCCATACCAGCACCGACAGCGGGGTGTTCTACACCCGCAGCGACGACGGCCGCGCCGCCTCCTTCTACGCCAACAGTACGCCGCTGGCGCAGCAGGATCACGCCAAGGTCATGCGCCTGTCGCAGCTCGATCCGCTGATGCGCTCGATCCATGAGGCCAACCCGCTGGTGGCGGCGCTGTATTTCAACAGCTGGGACAGCTACAACCGCATCTATCCCTGGTTCGACACGCCGGCGCAGTATCCCCATGACATGGTGATCCCGGATTACAACTTCTATTACCTCGCCGACGCCAAGCACAACCCCGAGCGCAAGGTGGTGTGGACCGAGGTCTACCTCGATCCGGCCGGCCTCGGCTGGATGATGTCGGCCATCGCCCCGGTCTATCGCGGCGATTTCCTCGAGGGCGTGGTGGGCCTGGACATCACCGTCGGCCAGGTGCTCGGCGAGATCGCCGAGCTCAACGTGCCCTGGCAGGGCTACGCCATGCTGGTCAGCCACGACCACAACATCATGGCGCTGCCGGCCGCCGGCGAGCTGGATTTCGGCCTGCGCGAGCTGACCCATTACTCCTACGAGGAGGCGGTACGGCGCGAGGTGCTCAAGCCCGAGGACTTCAACCTGGCCAAGCGCGAGGGCATGGAGCCGCTGCTGCAGGCGATGAACGAGGGCCGCGGCAACGTCCAGGAGGTGCTGCTTGGCGGGCGCAAGCAGCTGGTGGCCTGGAGCGAGATTCCGCAGACCGGCTGGCGCCTGTTGCTGGTGGTGGACGAGGAGCAGATCTTCCACGACACCAACCAGCTGGCCGAGCGCTACCTGCAGATCGGCTACCTGCTGATCGCCGGCCTGCTGGCCTTTTACCTGATGTTTTTCGCCTGGATGTGGCTGCGTTCGCGGCACCTGAGCAACCAGCTGGCGCACCCCATCGCCGATATCGTCGAGATGGCCGGCAGCCTGGGCCAGGGCAACTACCTGCCGGCGGCGCCGGACAGCCGGATCGCCGAAGTCAGTCGCCTGGCGGACGCGATGCAGCAGGCCGGGCGCCAGCTGCAGGCCAGCGAGCAGGAGCGCCAGGAGGCGCAGAACATCCTCCAGCTGGTGCTGGAGAGCACCACCGAGAGCCTCTGGCAGATCAACGCCCGCGACCTGACCATCGACCTCAGCGACCGCTTCGTGCGGCGCTTCGGCCTGGGTGCGCGTCACCTGAGCCTGAGCGAGTTCAACCAGCGCGTGCACCCGGACGACCTGGAGCGCCTGCGCCACCTGCGCAAGCACTTCGCCGAGAGCGGTGACGAGCATTTCGACGCCGAGTACCGCTACCTCGACTGCCAGGGCCAGTACCTCTGGCTGCTCAGTCGCGGCAAGGTGCTGGAGCGCGACGCCAAGGGCTGGCCGCTGCGCGTGGCCGGCACCCATGTCGACATCACCCGTCTCAAGCAGGTGCAGGAGGAGTTGCGCCACGCCAGCCTCGAGGCCCTGGCGGCCAGCCAGGCCAAGAGCCGTTTCCTGTCGAGCATGAGCCACGAGCTGCGCACGCCGCTCAACGCCATCCATGGCTTCGCCCAGCTGATCGAGATGGAGGCGCAGGACAAGGCCGATGCCAAGCTGGAGTGCGACTACGCCCACGAGATCGTCAACGCCAGCCGCCATCTGACCGCGTTGGTCGACGACATCCTCGACCTGTCGAGCATCGAGAGCCGCCGTCAGCAGCTGCAGTTGCAGCCCCTGGAGATCGGCAGCCTGCTGGCCGGCTGCGCCGAGCTGGTGCAGCCCGAGGTGCAGCAGCGCCAGCTGCAGCTGCAGGTGATGGCCGCGGCCGAGCCGCCGCTGTTCGTCCAGGGCGACCCGCGCCGGGTGCGGCAGATCCTGCTCAACCTGCTGTCCAACGCGATCAAGTACAACAGCCCGCAGGGCCTCATCCGCATGGGCTACGAGGTGCGCGCCGACTGCGTGCGGCTGTGGGTCGACGACACCGGCCCGGGGCTGTCCGGCGAGCAGCAGGCGCAGCTGTTCCAGCCGTTCCAGCGCCTAGGTCGGGAGAGTTCGAACATTCCCGGCACCGGCATCGGCTTGGTGCTCTGCCGCGAGCTGGCCAGCCTGATGGACGGTGAGATCGGCGTGCGCAGCGAGCCGGGTGTGGGCAGCCGCTTCTGGCTCGACCTGCCCAGCGCCGCGCGGCCGGACGAGACCGACGCCGATGCGCCAGAGCAGTCGGCGCAAAGCGAGCGGCGCCTGGTGCAGGTGCTGTGCGTGGAGGATCACCCGGCCTGCCTGAAGATTCTCCAGGAGGCGCTGCGCGAGTTCGCCGAGGTGCGTGGCGCGGGTACCCGCCAGCGCGCGCTGGCCGAGCTGCAGGACAACGAGCCGGCGCTGTTGCTGCTGGATATCGACCTGCCGGACGGCAACGGCCTGGAGATACTCGACGCCATGCGCGCCGAGCCACGGCTGCGCGAGGTGCCGGTGCTGGTGATCAGCGCGGTGGCCGACCAGGCGCTATTCGAGGAAGCCAGGGCGCGCGGGGCCTCTGCCTGCCTGAGCAAACCGGTGGACTTGCAGGAGGTGCGGCATCTGGCGCTGGAGCTGCTCTACACCGGCTACTAGGCAGCAGTGCTGCAGGCGCCGCCAGGCCGGCGCCTACGACCAGCAACTGAGCCGGCGACTACTCGCTGGCTTCCAGCAGATTGATGGCTTCGCCCAGCACCTTGACCGATTCGCTGTGGTTGCCGGCCTTGTGCAGGGCTTCGCCTTCGGCGCGCAGTTCCTTCACCTTGGCCAGCACGGTGGGGTCGGCCGGTGGGTCGCTTTGCAGCATGGCGTCGATCTTGGCCATGTCCGCCGGGCAGTGCATCGCCCAGAGGGGCGCGCTGAGCAGGGCGGCGGCGAAGAAGGCGGTTAGGCGGCGCATAATGGCTCTCCAGAACGGGACGGTGGGACCTTCAGTATAGAAAGCCGTGTCGCGGCGTCATCTCCGCCGGTCACTCAGCCCTTCACGCACACCAGCTGGCGCAGGCTGTGCACCACTTCGACCAGGTCGCGCTGGGCCGCCATCACCGCCTCGATGTCCTTGTAGGCCATGGGGATTTCGTCGATCACGTCCTTGTCCTTGCGACATTCGACATGGGCGGTGGCGCGCAGCTGGTCGGCCAGGTCGAAGCGCTTCTTCGCCTGGCTGCGGCTCATCACCCGGCCGGCGCCGTGGCTGCAGGAGCAGAACGCCTCGGCATTGCCCAGGCCGCGCACTATGTAGCTGCGCGTGCCCATGGAGCCGGGGATGATGCCCAGCTGGCCTGGCTGCGCCGACACCGCGCCCTTGCGCGTGACCAGCACCTCGCGGCCGAAGTGGCGTTCCTGCTGCACGTAGTTGTGGTGGCAGTCCACCGCCTCCAGCTGCGCCTCGAACGGCCGGCCGAGCACCTGGCGGGTGGCCGCGATCACCGCCTGCAGCATCAGTGCGCGGTTCTGCCGGGCGTAGTCCTGGGCCCAGCCGACCGCCTCGAGGTAGTCGGCGAAGTGGCGGCTGCCTTCCTCGAAGTAGGCCAGGTCCTTGTCCGGCAGGTTGGCCAGGTGCTGGCGCATGTCGGCCTGGGCCAGCTCGATGAACAGGTTGCCGATGGCGTTGCCGACGCCGCGCGAGCCGCTGTGCAGCATCAGCCAGACGCGGTCGGCCTCGTCCAGGCAGAGTTCGATGAAGTGATTGCCACCGCCCAGGGTGCCGAGGTGCACACGGTGGTTGCTCTTCTCCAGGCGCGGGTGCTTGGCGCAGATTGCCCGGAAGCGCCCGGCCAGGGCGCGCCAGGCCGCGTCGGTGGCGGCCGGCACCTCGTCCCAGGCGCCGATGTCGCGCTTGCCGAAGCTCTTGCCGTGCGGCACCGCGCGTTCGATGGCGCTGCGCAGGCGGTGCAGGTTGTCCGGCAGATCCGTGGCGCGCAGCGAGGTGCGCGCGGCGACCATGCCGCAGCCGATATCCACGCCGACCGCGGCGGGGATGATGGCGCCGAGGGTGGGGATCACGCTGCCGATGGTCGAGCCCTTGCCCAGGTGCACGTCCGGCATCACCGCCAGGTGCTTGAAGATAAAGGGCATCCGCGCGGTGTTGAGCAGTTGCCGGCGGGCTTCGTCCTCCACTGGCACGCCGCGGGTCCAGAGCTTGATCGGTTTGCCGCCGGCGACGTGCAGCAGCTGCGGGCCGTGGTCGTTCATGCAGGGGGTCCAGGCTGGTGCGACAAGGCTATTGTGCGCCTGCCGGCGCTCAATAGTGATACCAGCGCAGCTCCAGCTTCACCTCGTTGACCGGCGCGGCGAGCTGGCTGAACTCGCGCTGGGCGCTCAGGCGCAGGCCGAGGTCGGTGCGCACTTCCCATTGCTGGTTCAGCGACAGGCGACGGCGCACCTCGCCGTTGTGGAAGTAGTCGCCGGCCGCCTCAAGGGTCAGGTTGCCCAGCGTGTTGCGCCACAGCAGGCCGGTGTTGAAGCCCAGCGCCGGGGCGACGAAGGCGGCGAAGTCGCGGTTGTGCTCCAGGCGCGCGGTGGCCAGGGCGAAGCCCAGGGTGCCAGCGCCGAGCTGCCAGGTGGCGCCGCCGCCGCCGCCGACATGCGCCACCAGCGGGCTGTCGCCGTCTGCGCCGAGCACCCGTTCCAGGCCGCCGCCGACCTGCCAGGACCAGGGCTGGAGCAGGGCGTCGCGCGGCGTCAGCGAGCGGATGTTGGCCAGGTCCAGGCGCTGCACTTGCCAGTGGTTGCCCTCGTACTGGCGCAGCTTGAGCTGGGCGATCTCGATCTGCGCGCCGAGGGGGAAGCCGTCGAGGTTGTCGTTGAGGTCGTGGTAGGCCATGCGCAGGCCGTATTCGGCGAAGGCGCGATCCTCGCGGCTGCCGCCGGCCAGCTGCCAGGTGCGTGACTGGTGGCCTTCCTCGGGCAGCAGCGGGCGTTGCAGCGCCAGCGGCGGCGGCGGGTTGCGGTTGACCGCGCCGAGCAGCTGGAAACTGCGCTCGGCGGTCTCGCCCGTGCGCGCCTCGCCGCTGGCGCGGTAGCGCACCAGGCGGAAGGCGGCGTCCTGGATCAGCGCGCGGCGCTCGCTCGGCAGGCTCTGGAACGGCGCCGCGCCGAGCTGCGCGGAGTCGCCGGCCAGGCTCAGCACCCAGGCCTTTTCCGCCGCACCCAGCGGCTCGGCGCGGCCCAGCAGTTCGCGCTCGCGCGAGGGGCGGTAGTCGATGCGTTCGATCAGCCCGGCGTCCTTCACCGCGCGCACGGTGTCGGTGGGGATGGCGGTGATCGGGAAGTGCTCGGTCAGCTCGATGCCGGGGCGGGCGATCTCCAGCAGTTCGAGCAGGCGGTAGGAGCAGTTCTCGTCGAAGAAGAAGTAGTCGAAGCGCACCTGCTTGAGTTCCCACACGTGCTCGACCATGCGCCCGGTTTCCTCGGGGCTGAGGTTGAGTCGGTATTCCCACAGGTCGCGGTTTTCCAGGCGGCTGTACTCGCTGAGTTTCTCGCGGTAGGGCACCAGGGCGAACAGCCCGGGATAGCCGCCCATCAGCCCGCGCCAGGCGTAGAGGATGCTGTTGTCGTCGCCCTCGATAAAGGCGCCGAAGTTCAGCGCGTAGCTGAGCAGGGCGGTGTTGTGGCTGTCGACGTCGGCCTGGTCGATGCGCAGCAGGGTGTGGCCGAACATGGACGAGGGGCTGTTGAGGTAGGCGGCGGGGAACACCAGCACGGTGCTGTGCGGATTGACGTCGGCGAACCAGGCGCGGTATTCGGCGCAGTCCGGGCTGGGCAGGTCGTCCAGCGCCAGGCGCTCCTTTAGCCAGCGGGTGCGCGCCGGGTAGACGCACTGCGGGTGGCGGTCACCCAGCTCGGCCGGCTGGTACAGGGCCTCGAGCGTGGCGGCCAGCTCCGCGGCCGGATCGCTGGCGCCAGCCTCGGCGAGGAAGAAGGCCTGGTCGTCGACGTAGCTGCGCCAGCCGCCGAGCTTGCCGGTCTCGTAGTGGCCGAGGGCAATCCAGTAGGGATCGGCGGCCAGTGTGGCCAGCGGCGGGGGCGAGGCGGCCTGCAGCGGCAGGCTGAGGCTCAGGGCGAGGGCGGCGAATGTCCGTTTCAAGGTCGCTGTTCTTCTAATAGTGGCGATGGCCGAGCTTTGGCCAGGCGCGTGGCGGGTGTCAAGGCGGTGCTTGCGCGGTTGCCGTGCAACTTGGCCGGCAGCGGCCACACTTAAGTCATCGCCTCGAGGAGTTGCATCATGACCGCCCACGACACCGCCGCCGTGCTCGACGGCCTGCTGGCCGAATACGGCGCCCGCGCCAACGCCATCCGCCGCGACCTGGGGCGCAGCCATTCGGCGGATTTCGCCGAGCAGGCGCAGCAACGGCAGAACGACGAGGTGCTCGAGGCGCTGCTGGCCGAGGCCGAGGCCGCCTTGCGCCAGGTCGGCCTGGCCAAGCAGCGCCTGGCCGAGGGCCACTACGGCGAATGCCAGCGCTGTGGCGAGCCGATCGAAGCCGGGCGGCTCAGGGCGCTGCCGGCGGCGGAATTCTGCCTGCGCTGCGCCGCGCTCAACTGAGCGGCTGGCCGACCTCTTCCAGTAGCCGCCGCGCGGCCGAGTCGGCGGCGTCTATATAGGGCTGCAGCACGCTGGCCGCGCCGGCGCGGGTAAAGGCCTCCAGGTCGCCCTCGCGGAAGGCGCTCAAGGTCACCTGGCCGCGGAAGCCGGCGCTGCGCGCGGCGCGCAGGAGGATGGCGTTGACCTCGCGCTGGGGGATGGTACTGACCAGCGCGCGCGCCTGCTGCAGCGGCAGATGGGCGATGAAGTCGTGATCCTCGGCATCGCCGTAGCACACCGTCAGGCCGGTGCGCCGGGCACTGGCCAGGGCTTCCGGGTTGAAGTCGACGCCGAGCACGCGCAGCCCGGCGTCTTCCAGGCGGTGCGCCAGCTGGCGGCCGTAGCGGCCCAGGCCATAGACGATCACCTCCGGCTGCTGGCTGTCGCTGGCGCTGTCGGCGGCGTTCTCGCGGTGCGCCACGCGCCGCTCGAACGGTCCCAGCCAGGGCGACAGGCGCTCGAACAGCGGCTGGGCGTAGAGAATCATGTAGGTGGACAGGGTGATGGTGATCACCCCCACCAGGGTGGTCAGGCCCAGGGCTTCGCCGCCGACGTGGCCGAGGCCGATGCCCATGGCGACGAAGATGATCGAGAACTCGCTGATCTGCGCCACGGTGAGCCCGGCCATGAAGCCGGTGCGCTTGCGGTAGCCCATCGCGCCCATGATCGCCATGACGATCAGCGGGTTGCCGATCAGCACGAACAGCGACAGCAGCAGGGCGCTGCCGAGCTGGCCCTGGAAATGGGTGAAATCCAGCTGGATGCCCAGGTGCAGGAAGAAGAACAGCAACAGGAAGTCGCGCAGGCTGGTCAGGCGGCTGGCGATGGCCTCGCGCAGCGGCGTCGAGGCCAGGCAGAAACCGGCGATAAAGGCGCCGATCTCCTTGGACAGGCCCAGCGCCTCGGCGCCGCCGGCCAGCAGCGTGCCCCAGGCGATGGCCACCAGCATCAGCAGCTCCGGCGAGCGCGCCATGGGGGCGAGCAGGTGCGGCAGGGCGTAGCGCATCAGGATGTAGAGCAGGATCAGGCTGCACAGCAGTACCGTGATCAGCGCCAGCGGCGACAGGCCCTGGCGTTCGCCCGCCGCCGGCTGGTAGAGGTTGATCGCCAGCATGGCCAGCACCACGGCGATGTCCTGCACGATCAGAAAACCCATGGCGATGCGCCCGTGCAGCGAATCGATCTCGCCTTTGTCCGACAGCAGCTTGACGATGATGATGGTGCTGGAGAAGGTCAGCGCCACCGCCACGTAGGTGGCGGTCAGCCAGTCCAGGCCGAGCAGGCGGCACAGCAGCAGGCCGAACAGGATGGTGAAGGTGAGCTGGCCCAGACCGGTGGCCAGCGCCACCGGGCCGAGGGTGCGCACCAGGCGCATGTCCAGTTTCAGGCCGACCACGAACAGCAGCACGGTGATGCCGATCTCGGCCAGCAGGCCGAGCGAGGCGTGGTCGCCGGACAGGTTCATCGCCGCCGGACCGGCGAGGATGCCGACCAGGATGTAGGCGATGATCAGCGGCTGGCGCAGGCGCACCGCCAGCATCCCGAACAGCGCGGAGAGGGCGAGCAGGGCGGCGATTTCCTGGAATAGGCTCATGCGGGGCGTCCGGTGAGAGGAGCGCGACACTTTAAGCGGCACTGGGCGCAGGAGGCTGCCCTGGATCAAGCTTAGCGCTTGTCCGGGGCCGCGGATGGGGCCATGATTTCCCCCAGGCCCCTGCCTTCCCGCCTAAGGATTTACGATGCCCGACTCCGTTGCTGCCAGCCTGCGGCTGCCGCCCGACTCCCTGACCCGCCCCTTCGCCCCCGAGCAGTTCAACTTCACCAGCACCGACGACCTCGAGCCCTTCCGTGGCGTGCTCGGTCAGGCTCGCGCGGTGGAGGCCCTGCAGTTCGGCGTGGCCATGCCGCGCCCCGGCTACAACGTGTTCGTCATGGGCGAGCCGGGTACCGGACGCTTCTCCTTCGTCCAGCGCTACCTCAAGGCCGAGGCCAAGCGCATGGAGACCCCGGCCGACCGGGTCTACGTCAACCACTTCGACGAGCCGCGCGAGCCGCGCGCGCTCGAACTGCCAGCCGGCACCGCGAGCGATTTCATCGCCGACATCAACCAGTTGATCGACAACCTGCTGGCCACCTTCCCGGCGGTGTTCGAGACGCCCACCTACCAGCAGAAGAAGAGCGCCATCGATCGCTCCTTCAACAAGCGCTACGACCAGGCGCTGGACGTGATCGAGAAGCTGTCGCTGGAGAAGGGCGTGGCCCTGTACCGCGACAGCAGTAATATCGCCTTCACCCCGATGGCCGACGGCAAGGCGCTGGACGAGGCCGAGTTCGCCCAGCTGCCGGAAGCCGAGCGCGAGCGCTTCCATGCCGACATCGCCCTGCTCGAGGAGCGCCTCAACGAGGAGCTGGCCAGCCTGCCGCAGTGGAAACGCGAGTCGAGCAACCTGCTGCGCCAGCTCAACGAGGAGACCATCACCGTCGCCCTGCAGCCGCTGCTGGCGCCGCTGTCGGAGAAATACGCGGAGAACGCCGGCGTCTGCGCTTATCTGCAGGCGATGCAGGTCAATCTGCTGAAGACCGCGGTCGAGCAGCTGGTCGACGTCGACAAGGCCGACCCGCAGCTGCGCAAGCTGCTCGAGGAGCAGTACTGCCCGAGCCTAGTGGTCGGTCACCACGCCAACGGCGGCGCGCCGGTGGTGTTCGAGTCGCACCCGACCTACGACAACCTGTTCGGCCGCATCGAATACAGCTCCGACCAGGGCGCGCTGTACACCAGCTACCGCCAGTTGCGCCCCGGCGCGCTGCACCGCGCCAACGGCGGCTACCTGGTGGTGGAGGCGGAGAAGCTGCTCAACGAGCCCTTCGTCTGGGAGGCGCTCAAGCGCGCCCTGCATTCGCGCCAGCTGAAGATGGAGTCGCCGCTGGGCGACCTCGGCCGCATCGCCACCGTGACCCTCAATCCGCAGGTCATCGCGCTGCAGCTGAAAGTCATCATCATCGGCTCGCGCCAGCTCTACTACGCGCTGCAGGACCACGACCCGGACTTCCAGGAGATGTTCCGCGTGCTGGTCGACTTCGACGAGGACATTCCCCTGGCCGAGGACAGTCTGGAGCAGTTCGCCCAGTTGATGAAAACGCGCACCTCGGAGGAGGGCATGGCGCCTTTGACCGGCGCGGCGGTGGCGCGCCTGGCCACCTACAGCGCGCGCCTGGCCGAGCATCAGGGCCGTCTGTCGGCACGCATCGGCGACCTGTTCCAGCTGGTCAGCGAGGCCGACTTCATCCGCCACCTGGCCGGCGAGACGCTCACCGACGTCGGCCATATCGAGCGCGCCCTCAAGGCCAAGGCCACCCGCACCGGGCGGGTGTCGGCGCGGATCATCGACGACATGCTGGCCGGCATCATCCTGATCGACACCTGCGGCGCCGCGGTCGGCAAGTGCAACGGCCTGACCGTGCTGGAAGTGGGCGACTCGGCCTTCGGCGTACCGGCGCGCATCTCCGCTACCGTCTATCCCGGCGGCAGTGGCATCGTCGACATCGAGCGCGAAGTCAGCCTGGGTCAGCCGATCCACTCCAAGGGGGTGATGATCCTCACCGGTTTTCTCGGCAGCCGCTACGCCCAGGAATTCCCCCTGGAGATTTCCGCCAGCATCGCCCTGGAACAGTCCTACGGCTACGTCGACGGCGACAGCGCCTCGCTCGGCGAGGTCTGCACGCTGATCTCGGCGTTGTCGCGCACGCCGCTCAAGCAGTGCTTCGCCATCACCGGCTCGATCAACCAGTTCGGCGAAGTGCAGGCGGTCGGCGGGGTCAACGAGAAGATCGAAGGCTTCTTCCGCCTGTGCGAGGCACGCGGTCTGACCGGCGAGCAGGGGGTAATCATCCCCCATTCCAACGTCAGCAACCTGATGCTCGACGACCGCGTGCTGCAGGCGGTGCGTGCCGGCCAGTTCAACGTCTACGCCGTGCGCCACGTCGACGAGGCGCTGAGCCTGCTGGTCGGCGAGGCGGCCGGCCATCCGGACGAGCAGGGCCGTTTCCCCAAGGGCAGCGTCAATGCGCGGGTGGTCGAGCGCCTGCGTGAAATCGCCGAGATCGACCTGGAGGAAGACGGCAAGCACGCCGAGGCGGCCAAGGCCAAGGCCGAAGCCGAGCCCGTCGCCGCCAAGCCGGCCAAGGCGCCGCGGCGCAAGAAGGGCGAAGGCGAGGGCGCCGCGGGCTGAACAAATCTTGCACGATTGTCCCGGATCGCCCGGGGCAACCGTGCCGGCATCGTTGTTCAGCCGTCATGCACAGAGTTATCCACAGATTGCGGGGATAACTTTGGCCTTCACAGTGCGGCCGCTCGGGGTGTAGGCTGGAGCCTGGAATCCGCGAGGGTCGCCGCCATGCCGCGTAGCCTCTGCCTTACCCGCCAATGCCTGGGCCTGGTCACTCGTATCGAATGCGTGATCCGGCCGCTGGCCGGGGAAAACGGACTTTGGACGCTGCTCTGCGCGGCCGGCATGTCCGGCGCGCAACCCTCGGCGATCAAGGCACAGGGCCCGTTCTACGGGCCTTTTGTCGCCGAAGGGGTGCTTGCGTCCATCGCCGAGAGCCTGGCCCAGCAGGGCTATGCCGAATGCTTCGAACCACCCATCTGGCGCCTGCACCTGCAGGCCGAACTGCGTCGCCTCAACGGCGAGCGCCGTCGACCCACCGGGTGCTACCAGTTCCAGCCGGAGACCTGAGGGTCACATCTGCGCGGCTTTTGTACAGCGCCGCCCAGGCCGCAGGCCATGCCCCGTCGCGCCGCGCAAGGCGCCATTGCCCACAGCTTTATCCACAGAAAGCGTGGATAACCGCCGAGGCCGTCGCGCGCTTTGTCTGGCGCGGGCGGCTGGGTATACTCGCGCCAGTTTTGACCCTGCAGTGAGTCCCTATGGAACGCCTCATCGAAAACGCCATGTACGCCTCGCGCTGGCTGCTGGCCCCGATCTACTTCGGCCTGTCGCTGGCGGTGCTGGCACTGTCGATCAAGTTCTTCCAGGAGCTGTACCACATCCTGCCGCAGATCTTCACCCTCGCCGAAGCCGACGTGATCCTCAAGCTGCTGTCGCTGATCGACATGGCTCTGGTCGGTGGCCTGCTGGTGATGGTGATGCTGTCCGGCTACGAGAACTTCGTCTCGCGCCTGGACATTCGCGAAGGCACCGAGAAGCTCAGCTGGCTGGGCAAGATGGACTCCGGCTCGCTGAAGATGAAGGTGGCCGCCTCCATCGTGGCGATCTCCTCGATCCACCTGCTCAAGGTGTTCATGGACGCCAAGAACTACGACCTCGAGTACCTCAAGTGGTACGTGATCATCCACCTGACCTTCGTCGGCTCGGCCTTCGCCATGGGCTATCTGGACAAGCTGACCAAGTACGACGGCTGAGTCGTCCCGGGGCTCCACCGCCGCCCGGCCGTTGCAAAACGGACGGGCGGTTTGCTTTCTGCCTTGTGCTTTTATCTGCTTGTACAAAAATTGTATATGAAGTGATTTTTGTATAGCTTTGCCTGCGTAAGGAGAGCCCCATGAATCTGCAAGACCTGTCCAGCCATGCCCACGCCGGGCACATCGACGAGCTCAACCTGATCTCCATGGAGGGCGGCATCTATCTGCTCGAAGCGCAGATGGACGGCCGCGCCCACCCGCTCAGCGACAGCCAGGGCGCCACCCTGCACCTGCGCTCGGTGGAACATGCGCGCGACCTGCTGCACGAGCTGCCGAAGGTGCCGTTTAACCTGGTGCACGCGGTGGTGCACGACGAGATGTGCGGCATGCCGGCCGGTAGCCAGGACTGCCTGAAGGTGCCGATTTCCCTGCGTTCCAGTTGGTGATCGGGTGAGGGTGAGCGCGCGCCGCCTGGCCCTGGTGCTCGGCGACCAGCTCAGTTTCGATCTGGCCAGCCTGCAGGGGCTCGACCCGGCGCAGGACGTCGTGCTGCTCGCCGAGGTCGCGGAGGAGGCCGGCCATGTGCCGCACCATCCGCAGAAGATCGCCCTGATCTTCAGCGCCATGCGCCACTTCGCCGCGGCGCTGCGTGAGCGCGGCCTGCGCGTGCAGTACGTGCGCCTGGACGATGCCGACAACAGCGGCTCGCTGCCTGGCGAATTGCTGCGCTGGGCTGATCATTTCGGCGCCCAGGAAATCCACCTTACCGAATGCGGCGACTGGCGCCTGGAGCAGGCCCTGCGCCACTGCGGCCTGCCGATTCACTGGCATGTCGACCAGCGTTTTCTCTGTAGCCGCGAGGCGTTCGCCGCCTGGGCCGGCGGGCGCAAGCAGCTGCGCATGGAGTACTTCTACCGCGAGATGCGCCGCCGCAGCGGCCTGCTGATGAACGGCGACGGCACGCCGGTGGGCGGCGCCTGGAACTTCGACGCCGACAACCGCAAGGCCCTGCCGCGCGGTGTGCGCCCGCCGCAGCCGCTGCGCAGCGCCCCCGACGCGATCACCGGCGAGGTGCTGGCGCTGGTGGCCGCGCGTTTTTCCCACCACTACGGCAGCCTGGCGGCCTTCGACTACCCGGTGACCCACGCCGAGGCCGAGCGGCTCTGGGCGCATTTCCTCGCCCGCGGCCTGGCGGATTTCGGCGACTACCAGGACGCCATGGCCAGCGGCGAGCCCTACCTGTTTCACGCGCGCATCAGCGCCGCGCTGAACATCGGCCTGCTCGACCTGCGCCGCCTGTGCGCCGACGTCGAGGCCGCCTATTGGGCCGGGCGGGTGCCGCTGAATGCGGCGGAGGGCTTTATCCGCCAGCTGATCGGCTGGCGCGAGTACGTGCGCGGCATCTACTGGCTGCAGATGCCCGAGTACGCCGAGGGCAACGCCTTCGGCAACACGCGTGCGCTGCCTGCGTTCTACTGGACCGGCAACACCCGTATGAACTGCCTGCGCCAGGCCATCGGCCAGACCCTGGAGCACGCCTACGCCCACCATATCCAGCGGCTGATGGTCACCGGCAACTTCGCCCTGCTCGCCGGCATCGCGCCCAAGCAGATCTGCGATTGGTACCTGGCGGTGTACATGGATGCCTTCGACTGGGTCGAGCTGCCCAATACCCTGGGCATGGTGATGCACGCCGACGGCGGCTACCTGGGTTCCAAGCCCTACTGCGCCAGCGGCCAGTACATCAAGCGCATGTCCGACTACTGCAGCGGCTGCGCCTACAAGGTCAGCGAGAGCAGCGGCGAGTCGGCCTGTCCGTTCAACGCGCTGTACTGGCACTTCCTTATGCGCCACCGCGAGCGGCTCGAGCGCAACCCGCGCCTGGGCATGGTCTATCGCAACCTGGCGCGCATGGACGAGGCCAGGCAGCAGGCGCTGTGGGACTGGGGCGAACGCCTGCTGGCCCGCCTGGATGCCGGGGAGATGCTGTGAACAAGCGCCAGTTGCCGGTGAAAAGCTGCGCGGTCTGCGGGCTGCCGTTCACCTGGCGCAAGAAATGGGCGCGCTGCTGGGACGAAGTGCGTTACTGCTCCGAGCGCTGCCGACGGCGCCGTTCCGCCAGCATGGGCGCGTGACGACGGGCCGCGCTTCTGTGCTAGTCTGGCCGGCCTTTTTGCAGCCCCAAGCGGAGCCTTTCATGTCCGAATTCACCTTCAGCCCCGATCTGTCCTCCGACGAGGGCCGCGTCAGCTACGGCATCGGCCGTCAACTCGGCGGTCAACTGCGCGACAACCCGCCGCCCGGCGTCGACCTGACGGCCATCCTCGCCGGCCTGACCGACGCGTTCGGCGGCCAGGCCAGCCGCGTCTCCGAGGCCGAGCTGGGTGCCAGCTTCAAGGTCATCCGCGAAATCATGCAGGCCGAAGCCGCCGCCAAGGCCGAAGCCGCTGCCGGCGAAGGCCGCGCCTACCTGGCCGAGAATGCCAAGCGCGAAGGCGTGACCGTGTTGCCGTCGGGCCTGCAGTACGAAGTACTGGTGGCGGGCGAGGGCGCCAAGCCGTCGGCCGACGACCAGGTGCGTACCCATTACCACGGCACCCTGATCGACGGCACCGTGTTCGACAGCTCCTACGAGCGCGGCCAGCCGGCGGAATTCCCGGTCGGCGGGGTGATCCCGGGCTGGGTCGAGGCGCTGCAACTGATGGGCACCGGCAGCAAGTGGCGCCTGCACGTGCCGAGCGAGCTGGCCTATGGCGCCCAGGGCGTCGGCAGCATCCCGCCGCACAGCGTGCTGGTGTTCGATGTCGAGCTGCTCGATATCCTGTAAGCCTTGGACACAGGCTGTCGCTGCGGGGCGCATGGCGCACCCTACCTGACAGCGAGAAAGGCCAACGAAACGGGGCGCCCTGGAAACAGGGCGCCCCGTTTGCGTTTCAGCGATTGCGCCGCGAGCACCGAATGGCGGTTTCGACTTAGGGCCGCAAGGCCCGCGCGTAGCAGTAGAGGAACAGGCTGCGCACCAGCTCCTTGAGCACTATGGGTTCGCTGGAGTTGAGTTCGTGCAGGTCCAGATCGCCCTGGTCACGCAGCTCGTCCAGGGCTTCCTCTTCGAGCATGGCGCAGACCTCGCCGGTTTCACGATTGAGGATGCGCAGATAGGGATGCGGGCGGTCCAGCCAGGCATCGATCAGGTAGGTCATGGCAGGTCTCCTTGGCCGTCTTTACGTAACTGAGAATAATTCCTATTACATAAATAGCAAGGACTAATTACGCCTTTCTGTCGTACGCCGGCTGTAGGGTGTCGCGGCCCTGCGACACCCTACGGGCAGGCACTGCTCAATGGGCGGGCGAAGCCTGTGCCTGTTCCTGCCGCTCGGCATCCGGCTTGGCCAGCAGGCTGTAGACGCAGGGCAGGACGAACAGGGTGAACAGCGTGCCGACGCTCATGCCGGTGGCGATGACCAGGCCGATGTCGAAGCGGCTCACCGCGCCGGCGCCGCTGGCGAGGATCAGCGGCACCATGCCGAACACCATCGCCGCGGTGGTCATCAGCACCGGGCGCAGGCGGATCGCCGCCGCTTCCTCGATGGCCTCGCGCAGCGGCAGGCCCTTGTCGTGGCGCAGCTGGTTGGCGAACTCGACGATGAGGATGCCGTGCTTGCTGATCAGGCCGATCAGCGTCACCAGGCCCACCTGGGTGTAGATGTTCATGGTCGAGAAACCGAGGAAGATCGGCACCAGTGCGCCGCAGATCGACAGCGGCACGGTGACCAGGATCACCAGCGGGTCGCGGAAGCTCTCGAACTGCGCGGCCAGCACCAGAAAGATGATCGCCAGGGCCAGGGCGAAGGTGACGAACAGCGCGCTGCCTTCCTGGATGTACTGCCGCGAGGCGCCGGCATGGTCGAAGCTGTAGCCGCGCGGTGCTTCCTCGCGGGCGATGGCGGTGATGGTGTCGATCGCCTCGCCCTGGCTGACGATGGGCACGCCCTCGATGATCGCCGAGTTGAGCTGCTGGAACTGCTTGAGCTTGGTCGGCCGGGCGCGGTCGCTGAGGCTGATCAGGGTGCCTAGCGGCACCATGACGCCGCTTTCGCTGCGCACGTGGTAGCTGTCCAGCCAGCCCGGATTGTCGCGATAGGCGCGCTCGACCTGGGCGATCACCTTGTAGCTGCGCCCGTCGATGGTGAAGCGGTTGATCTCGCCCTCGCCGAGCAGGCTGGCCAGGGTGACGCCCAGGTCCTCCATGGACACGCCCATCTGCGCGGCCTTGGCGCGGTCGATGTCGACCACGATTTCCGGCTTGTCGAAGGCCAGGTCGATATTGAGGAAGGCGAACTTGCCCGACTCCAGCGCGCGCGCCTTGATGCGCTCGGTCACCTGCAGCAGCGACTCGTAGTCGTTCGGCGTGTTGA
The DNA here is from genome assembly GCF_054110165.1 of Pseudomonas sp. PL-6. Classification (NCBI taxonomy): domain Bacteria; kingdom Pseudomonadati; phylum Pseudomonadota; class Gammaproteobacteria; order Pseudomonadales; family Pseudomonadaceae; genus Pseudomonas; species Pseudomonas sp. PL-6. The sequence continues at coordinate 1,231,580 of NZ_CM134189.1, forward strand.
TCACGAACTGGAACGGCAGGCCCTCGCCGGTGCCCGGCAGCGACGGCAGGTTGAAGCCGAAGATCTGCAGGCCGGGGATGTGGTTGAGCCGCGCCTGCACCTCGGGAAGGATCTCCATCTGGGTGCGCTCGCGCTCGTTCCAGGGCGTCAGCAAGAAGCCGCCGATGCCCGACTGCACGCCGTCGAAGCCGTTGATCTGGAACGAGGAGTAGTACTCGGGGAAGGTCTTGAAGATCTCCACGAACTGGTCGGTGTAGGCGTTGACGTAGTCGAGGTTGGTCGGCTGCGGTGCGTTGGCGAAGAGGAACACGATGCCCTGGTCTTCCTCGGGCGCCAGTTCGCTTTGGGTGAAGCTGAGCAGCACCGGGATCAGCGCCATGACGATCAGGGCGAACACCACCACCACCGGGCGGGTGTTGAGGGTGCCGTGCAGCATCTTCTGGTAACGCTGCTTGAGCCGGTCGAAGATCAGATCCAGGCGATGGGCCAGCCCCGAGGGGTTCTCGTCATGGCGCAGCAGCTTGGCGCACATCATCGGCGACAGGGTCAGGGCGACTATGCCGGAAATGATCACCGCGCCGGCCAGGGTCAGGGCGAATTCCTTGAACAGCGCGCCGGTCAGGCCTTCGAGGAAGCCGATGGGGGCGTACACCGCGGCCAGGGTGATGGTCATCGACACCACCGGCACGGCGATCTCGCGCGCGCCCTCGATGGCAGCGTCGAACGGCGTCTTGCCCTCCTCGATATGGCGGTGGATGTTCTCCACCACGACGATGGCGTCGTCCACCACCAGGCCGATGGCCAGCACCATAGCCAGGAGGGTGAGGAGATTGATCGAGTAGCCCATCAGCTGCATGAAGAACAGCACGCCGATCATCGACAGCGGGATGGTGATCACCGGGATCAGCACCGAGCGCAGCGCGCCGAGGAACAGGAACACCACGACTATGACGATCAGCACCGCCTCGATCAGGGTCTTGACCACCTCGTCGATGGACGCCTGGATAAACAGGGTGGCGTCGTAGGCGATGGCCACCTTGAGGTTCGGCGGCAGCTGCGCCTCCAGTTCGGGGAGGATGCCGCGCACCTCCTTGATCACCTCCAGCGGGTTGGCGCTCGGCGTGCCCTTGATGGCGATGTACACCGAGGGGATGCCGTCGAAGGAGCTGATCGAGTCGTAGTTCTCCGCGCCCATTTCCACCCGAGCGATATCGCGCACCAGCACGCGGGTATCGCCGAGGGTCTTCACCGGAATCGCGCCGAAGGCCTCGGCCGACTTCAGGTCGGTGCTGGCGTTGATGCTGGTGACCACGTACTGACCCTTCACCTCGCCGGCGGCGGAGAGGAAGTTGTACTTGCGCACTGCCTCGTTGAGGTCGCCGGCGGTGACGCCGTAGGCGGCCATCTTCACCGGGTCCAGCCACAGGCGCATGGCGAACACCTGGTTGCCGAGGATCTGCGCCTCGGCCATGCCGGGCAGGGTGGCCAGCTTGGGCTGGATCACCCGGGAGAGGTAGTCGGTGATCTGCGGGTTGGACAGCTCGTCGCTGTAGAAGCTGACGTACATCAGCGCCGAGGCGTCGGCCGCCTCCTTGGACAGCACCGGGTCTTCGGCGTCCTGCGGCAGCTGGTTCTTCACCTCGTTGGCCTTGGCCAGCAGCTCGGTGAACAGGCGGTCGGTGTCGGCGCCGATGCGCGCGTAGATGGAGATGGTCGACAGGTTCTGCTGGCTCGACGAGGTCATGTAGTCGATGCCTTCGGCGCTGGCCAGGCTCTGCTGCAGCGGCTGGGTGATATAGCCCTGGATGGTCTCGGCGTTGGCCCCGGGGTAGGCGGTGGTCACCGTGATCAGGGCGTTCTCCATCTGCGGGTACTGACGGATGCTCAGCTTGCCGAAGGCCTGGAAGCCGAGCAGCACGATCAGCAGGCTGACCACTGTGGCCAGCACCGGACGGCGGATAAAAGGATCGGTAAAAGCCATAAGGATTTCCTTGGCTGTTGTCATCCGTAGGAGCCGGCATGCCGGCGAGATCTGGCTTGGGGCAGATCGCCAGCGGGCTGGCTCCTACGCGCGTTGACGGGTCAGTTCGCGTCTAGTTGCAGTGCCGGATCTTCGACCAGCTCGACATGGGCGCCATTGTCCAGCTTGAGCTGGCCGGAGGTGACCACCTGTTCGCCGGCTTGCAGCCCCTTGACTATTACCACGCGGCCGGCACGGCGCTCGCCGGTCTCGACGAAGCGCCGCTCGACCGTCAGCTGCGTCTCGCCCTCGGCATCCTTGACCGGTTGGCCGTCCTCGTCCTGCTTTTCCTGCACCACGTACACCGAGTTGCCATAGAGGGTGTAGGTGATGGCGGTTTCCGGCACCACGATCTTCGGCTCGTCGCCCGCCAGCAGCACCTCGAGGTTGGCGAACATGCCCGGCAGCAGCTTCTCGTCCGGGTTGCTCAGGGTGGCGCGCACCTGCAGGTTGCGGGTTTCGTTCTCCACCTTGGGGTTGAGCGCGGCGATCCGGCCCTCGAAGGTCTCGCCCGGGTAAGCGGCCACGCCAACCAGCACGCGCTGGCCGACCTGCAGCAGTGGCGCGCGCTGTTCGGGCAGGAAGAAGTCGACGTGCAGGCGCGACAGATCCTGCAGGGTGGCGATGGCGGCGCCGGGCGAGAGGTAGTCGCCGGTGTCCACCTGGCGGATGCCGATGGTGCCGGCGAAGGGGGCGAGCACGCGCTTCTTGTCCAGTTGCGCCTTGAGCTGGGCGACCGTCGCCTCGGCCTTGAGCAGCTCGGCGTTGAGGCGGTCGAACTCGCTCTTGGAGATGCTCTGCCGGTTCACCAGGCTGCGGCCGCGTTCGAATTCGACCCGCGCCAGGCTGCGCACCGCCTCGGCGGTGGCCAGGTTGGCGCGTTCCACTTCGCTGTCGAGCTGGATCAGCGGCTGGCCGAGCGTGACCTTCTGCCCGGACTCGAACAGCACTGCGCTGACGATGCCTTCCACCTCGGCGGACAGGTCGACGCCCTGGAACGCCTTGAGCGTGCCGATGGCCGGCAGGCGACCCTGCCAGGGCTGCTGCTCGGCCTGTGCGGCGGAGACGCTGATGGCCGGCTGCGGTGCCGAGAACATCTGGATCTGCTGGTAGATGGAGAGGCCTTTGTAGGCGGCGAAGGCGAGTACCACGACGAGTACCACGCCGAGCATGATGAGCATGCGGCGGAGCAACATATTCCGTTTCCTTGGCGAGCAGGGTAGGGCCTGGGAATAGGCAAGAGAGGCACCTTAGTGCCAGAGCCGGGCGCTGTCAAAACCCCGTGGGGCGGGTGATTGCAGGGTGCTGGCACTTCCCTGTGCCAGCTGCTGAGTGATCTATGAACCGAGGCGGCGGGTCACCTCGCCCAGCTGCCCGGACAGGTTGCGCAGGTTGTGGCTGGCGGCCTGGGTGCGCTCGACGTTCTCCTGGTTGGCGCTGGCGATGGCGGTCAGCTCGGTGAGGTTGCGCGAGATGTCCTCGGCCACCGAGGTCTGCTCCTCGGCGGCGGTGGCGATCTGCCGGTTCATGTCGCGGATCGCCTCCACCGCGCCGGTGATGCGCTGCAGCATGGCGCCGGCCTCGGTGACCTGGGTGACGCCCTGCTCGCTGCGCTGCTGGCCGCTCTCGATGGCGCGCACGGCATTCAGCGCGCCGGTCTGCACGGTATCGATGATCTGGTTGATCTCGGCGGTGGATTCGGCGGTGCGCTGGGCCAGGGTGCGCACCTCGTCGGCGACCACGGCGAAGCCGCGGCCCTGTTCGCCGGCGCGCGCCGCTTCGATGGCGGCGTTGAGCGCCAGCAGGTTGGTCTGCTCGGCGATGCCGCGGATCACCTCCAGCACCTTGCCGATGCGCCCGCTGTCGGCCTCCAGGCGGCGGATCACCTCGGCGGTGTTGGCGATCTCGCCGCGCATGTCGGTGATGGTGGCGATGGTCGACTGCATGACCTTGCCACCCTGGCGCGCCGAGTCGTCGGCATCGTCCGCCGCGTGCGCCGCCTCGGCGGCATGCCGCGCCACCTCCTGGGCGGTGGCGGACATCTGGTGCATGGCGGTGGCGACCTGGTCGGTGCGCTGGAACTGCTCGTTGACCCCCTCGGTCATGCGCGAGGCGATGGCGTTCAGCTCGCCGCTGGCGTTGTCGAGGTTGCCGGCGCTCTGGTGCAGGCTCTCGGTGGTGCTGGCGAGAAAGTCGCGCAGGGTGTTGGCGGCTATCGCCAGCATGCCCAATTCGTCGGCGCGCGAGGTCTCCACGCGCTGGCCGAACTGGCCATGGCTGAGCTGATCGACGTGGGTGATCAGGTGGCGGATGGGGATGATCAGGTGGCGATTGACCAGCCACAGGCTGAACACCCCGATCACCAGGGCGGCGGCCAGCATCAGCAGGGTACCGCTGAGGATGGTGCGCTCGGCGCTGGCGTTGATCTGCTCGGCCTGGCTCAGGCTGTGCTGGCGCAGCTGGTCGACCAGCGCGCTCATCTGCTCGCTAGCGGCGCGGTCGATACCCTTGACCGCGGCATCGCCGGCCTGGGCGTCGGCGCCGGCGGCGACGAAGGCGTCGCGGCCCTTGCGGTAGTTGGCGCCGAGGCTCTGGTGTTCGCTGCGCAGGCGTTCGACCTGGGCCTTCAGCGCCGGATCGGCGGCGGCGACCTGGATCAGTTGGCCGAGGGTGTCCTGCACCTTGCGCTCCTGCGCCTCGAACTGGCTCCAGTAGCGCTCGAGGTTGGCGCTGTCCTGGCCGCGCAGCAGCACGTTCTTCCATTCCTGCACCTGGGTCTTGAACTCGACGTTGGCCGCGTCGATCAGCCGCGAGGCCTCCAGCGGGCCGTCGAGCAGGCCGCGGTAGGACTGGATGCCGCCGGAGAGGAAACTGAAGCAGGCCAGCGCGGTGATCAGGATCAGCGCCAGGCTGCCGCCGAGTAGAGCGAGGATCTGCGCGCGCAGGGATTTTTGCAGCATGGACGTCACGCCTCGGAAAATGGAATGGACAGGTGCTGGCCGGATATCCCTTTCCGTTGGCCGGTCATGCGGAGGCCATGCCCCTTAGCGGCATTTGATAACAGTTTGATGACATAAATATGTCAGTAGGCGCGCGGCGTACTCTACGTCAGGCCAGGCGCAGGTGGTTGTCCCACAGCCCGGCCGGCAACTCCAGCGCCTTGGCGACTATGCGCTCGCCGCGGCAGTCGTACAGGCGGCAGCGGCCCTGGCCGGAGCTGACCACGAAGCCCTCGGCCAGCGCGCCGACCCCGGCGCAGTCGGCCAGCGGCACGTCCAGGCGCACCGCGGCGCTGTCCAGGTCCCAGATGAAGAAGCGGTTGCCGCGTGGGGCGGTCAGCGCCAGCAGGCGCAGCTCGCTGTGGATCGCCACGCTGGCGGTGTACTGGTTCATCGCCAGGCGCTGCGCCTCGCCCAGGGGGAAGGGCTGGAAGGCCTGGCCGGGACGCTTGATCGCCAGCAGCGGGGCCGCATCCTGGATGTCGCCCATGTATTGCTGGCCGCTGACCACCGTGCCGTCGCTGGCCACGGCCAGGTGGCGCACGCTGTTCTGCTGCTCGGCCAGGCGTTCGCGGCTGACCAGGCTGCCGTCGCGGCGCATCAGCACCAGGCTGGCGTCCATGGCGTCGAGGTTCATCTCCACCCGGCTCTCGGCTTCGGTGCGGATGCCGCCGTTGGCCACCACCAGGGTTTCGCCGTCGGGCATCCACAGCAGCTGGTGCGGGCCGACGCCGTGGCTGGCATGCTCGCCGGCGCGCACCAGGCGCTCGCCCTGCAGGCGGTAGACGCCGAGCACGCCGCGACCGGGCTCGTTGGTGTCGTTCTCGGTGGCGTACAGCCAGTCGCCGCCCTTGTGGAACACCGCGTGGCCGTTGAAGTGGCGGCCGGCCGGCGTGACCAGGCTCTGCAGCAGGCGGCCTTCGCGGGTGTCGATCAGGTAGCTGGCGGTGCTCGGCCGGCGGCCGACGAACAGCGCCAGCGGTAGGCTGGGGTGCGGCACCACGTCGTGGCAGCGCTCGGCTACCTGCGTGGCGAAGGCGCGCGAGCCGTCCAGTCGGAAACCCACGGCGTAGTGGCGGCCGTCGCCGTCGTCGCGGGCGGACAGCAGCAGCGGCTGGCCCTTTGGGCCGAGCAGGGTCCAGCCGGCGAAGGCGCCGGTCGCGGCGCCGACGCCGAGCAGCGCGCCCAGGCCGAGCAAGGTTCTGCGCTGCATCGTCAGTCCCCGTCGTGGGCGTTGAAGCCGATCTGCACGCCGAGGGCCTTGGCCAGCTCGCCTTCCTGCAGGCGGTGCAGGCGATTGAGGCTGTCGTACAACTCGTCGAGGTTGGCGCGCCCGGCGTCTTCGCCGAGCAGCTCGCCCAGCGGCCGCTCCAGCGCGGCCAGGCGTTGGCGGGTGTCCTGGTAGGCGGCGTCGATGCGCTCCACCAGTTCGGCCTGATCGCTGCCGAGCAGCGCCTGCAGGCCGTCCTGGTTGCTGCCGTGCCACAGCAGTTCGGCGCTGGCCAGGGCGGCACCGAGGTTGGCCAGGCTCGCGGCGCTGCGCCAGGCTTCGGCCTGGTAGGGCTGGGGAATGCCCTTGCTCTGCCGGCCCATGGGCGCGCCGAGCTTCTTCTTCAGGCCGTCGAGGGCGCCGACCTGCACGCGCAGCAGTTCGGCGATGGCCTCGTCGGCGTCGGCGTAGCGCTCGTTGGGAAAGCGCTTCATCTGCGCGGCCATGCCCTGTTCGCCCTGCCACTCGCCGAGAATCTCGCCAGCCAGCGCCTGCTGATGCTCGCCGATGGCCGTCAGCAGCGGGCAGTAGCGCGCCTTCTGCTCGGACTGGGCCAGATCCAGGCTGGGGTCGAACAGCAGGTATTCGTAGGCGCTCAGGCCCTGCACCACCACGCTGGCGCTTTCCACATCGGCCTGGCTCAGCTGCGGCTTGTTCTTGACCAGGGCTTCGACCTGGCGCTGCACCAGGTTCTTCTTGTCCGGCCAGAACTGGATCTGCCAGGCGCGATTGCCTTCGGCCAGCGGCCCGAGCAGCAGCGGCTGCAGCCCGGCCCAGGCGCTCTGCGCGCCGAGGAAGGCCTGGCGCGCGGCCGGCAGGTCGGCGTCGCCGGCGCAGAAGGCGGCGGCGCTGGCGGCGAGTTGGCGGTCGGCTTCCTGCCAGCTGCTGTAGGCTGGCAGCAGCACGCCGTCGGCCAGCGCCGCGCTGACCTGGGCATTGGGCTCCTGCTGGCCGCAGCCGACCAGGGCCAGGCCGAGCAGAGAAGCGATCAGGCTCTTGTGCAGCATGTCGGGCTCCTTATAGGGAATTGAGAAAGGCCAGCAGCGCGGCGCGCTGCTCGGCGTCGAAGGTAAGGACCTGCTGCTTGGCCGCCTCGGCCTCGCCGCCGTGCCAGAGGATGGCTTCCAGCAGGTTGCGCGCGCGGCCGTCGTGGAGGAACTGGCTGTGACCATTGACCGTCTGCGTCAGGCCGATGCCCCACAGCGGCGCGGTGCGCCACTCGCGGCCAGTGGCGAGAAACTCCTCGCGGCCGTCGGCCAGGCCCTCGCCCATGTCGTGCAGCAGCAGGTCGCTGTAGGGACGGATCGACTGGCCTGCCAGTTCCGGCTCGGCGGCAGCGGCCGCGGTGGTGAAGCTGGGGGTGTGGCACTGCTGGCAGCCGGCCTGGTGGAACAGGTTCTTGCCCGCGAGCACGGCGGGCGAGTCGACGTCGCGGCGCGCCGGCACGCCGAGGTTGCGGCTGTAGAACAGCACGCTGGCGAGAATGCTGTCGCTGACCTCCGGCGCGCCGCCGTGGGGCGCGGTGCGGCAGTCGGCCTGCGCGGCGGTGCAGTTGTCCTGGTCGACCAGCGAGCTGGTCAGGCCCATGTCATTGGCGAAGGCCTCGGCGTTCTGCTGATTGAGGTTCGGCTGGCCGGCCTTCCAGCCGAAGCGGCCGAGCACGCTGCGCTGCTGGACGCGATCCCAGACCCGGTTGGGTCGCCCGGAGATGCCGTCGCCGTCGGCATCAATCGGGTCGGCATTGGCCAGGATATCTGCCTCGGCGATGGCTTCGAGCAGGCCCAGGCCGATCATCGGCGGCGCCACGCGCACCGAGAAACGGGTGTCCGGATGCATGTCGCCGTAGCCGAGCTGGCTGATCTGCAGCTCGGGCTGGCGCAGCTCCACCAGCGTGCCGTCGGCGAAGCGCACCGGCAGGCTGCGGTAGCTCAGGCGCACCTTGCCTTCCGCCGCCACGCCGGGGTTGGCCATGTCCTGCAGCTGGCTGCCATAGGTCGGCTCGGGAATCACCCCCAGGCGCTCGATCAGCTCGGCCTGGGCCGCATCGTGGGGCAGCGACAGACGCACCAGCAGCGAGGCGGCGCTGGCGGCATCGGGCGCCGGCGGGTGGCCGCGGCCGTCCTTGATATGGCAGTTCTGGCAGGCGTTGGTGTTGAAGAGCGGGCCGAGGCCGTCGCGTGCGGTGGTGGTGGCCGGGGCGACGACCCAGGGGTTGCGAAAGAAGCTGTTGCCCACGGCGAAGTCCAGACGCCGGCTCGGTGCCAGGTTGGCCGCGGGCATGGAGAAGGCGTTGTGATCGTACTGGCGCACGCTGGCGGCGCCGGCCGAGAGCGCTTCGCCGGGCTCGGCGGCGGTGAAGCGCGGTTGCTGATCGCAGGCGGCCAGGGCGAGGGCCAGCAGGGGCAGCAAACGGCGCGGGAACGACAGCATCGAAGAGTCCGGAGCGTGAAACAGGAGGGGGCTAAGCTTAGCAGGCTAACGGAGCTTAAATAAGATGGATTAGCGTTTCATTGGCGGGGCAAAAGGTCGCGCAAAGCTGTCTTGTGGCCTGGATGCAATCCGGGAGTCGGGTGCCAGACTGCTTCTACAGGGCGTGCAATCGCCCATAAAAAACCGGCGCTCCCTTGCGAAAGCGCCGGTCCGTGCGGTTACCGGTTCGATCAGAACTGGTGATCGGCGGTATCCGGGTTGAGGTCGCCGATGCCCAGCTTGGCCGCGGCCTGTTCGATGGCGCCGGTCTGCTTGACCAGGGCGGCGATGGCGTCGCGCACCAGTTGCTGGCCTTCGGTGTTGCCTTCGGCGATCAGCTGGTCGAAGTGCTGGTTGTTCTTCTCGGCGCTGTCGACCAGGGCCTGCAGCTTGGCCTCGCTGGCCTCCAGGTCGGCCTTGAGAGTGGCGTCGGCCTGGGCGTCGACCTTGGCCACCAGCTCGGCCAGGCTCGGGCCGCTCAGGGTGCTGCCGTCGACCTTCTTGTACTCGCCGAGGTAGACGTTGCGGATGCCCTTGCCGTTGTAGAAGTGCGAGTTGTGGGTGTTGTCGCTGAAGCAGTCGTGTTCGTCTTCGGTGGAGCCCGCTTCCAGGGCGACCTTCATGCGCTCGCCGGCCAGCTCGCCAAGGGACAGGCTGCCCATGCCGAACAGCATCTTGCGCAGGCCGTTCTCGGCCGAGTCGGCCAGCAGCTCGCTGCGGTAGTTGCCTTCGACGCCGTCTTTCCACTGCTCGACCATGCTGTCCAGGTCGCTGACCAGCAGCTCGGTGGCGGCCTTCAGGTAAGCGCGACGGCGCTCGCCGTTGCCGCCGGTGGCGCCTTCGCCGACCAGGTAGTCGGTGTAGGGGCGCTCGCCGGCGCCGGGGTTGGTGCCGTTGAGGTCCTGGCCCCAGAGCAGGAACTCGATGGCGTGGTAGCCGGTGGCGACGTTGGCCTCGGAGCCGCCCAGCTCGTTCAGGCTGGCCAGCAGCTCGGCGTTGATCTCGCTCGCGTCGATCTTGTCTTCGCCGATCTGGAGCTCGCTGTTGGCGACGATATTGGCCTGCGCGCCGGGGTTGCCCAGGGCGTGCTGGTAGTCGGCGGCGACGTAGTCGATCAGGCCTTCGTCCAGCGGCCAGGCATTGAGCTGACCTTCCCAGTCGTCGACCACGGCGTTGCCGAAGCGGAACACTTCGGTCTGCATATAGGGCACGCGCGCGGCCAGCCAGGCCTGCTTGGAGGCGTTCAGCGTGGCTTCGCTGGGGTTGGCCAGCAGGGCGTCGATGGCGCTCTGCAGGGCCTTGCCGGTGCTGGCGGCGTCGCGGAACACGGCCAGGGCCAGATCCGCGTAGTGCTTGACCACGGCCTTGGCCGCCGCCTCGTCGACCTTGGCTGCGGCTGCCGGAGCGCTGCTCTCGCTGCTGGCAGCCGGGGCCGCCGCTTGGCTGGCGGGCGCTTGGTCTTCGCCGCAACCGGCGAGGGAAATGGCGATGGCCAGCAGGCTGGCGGAGGCCAGGGGCATACGAATCATGACGGGGTCCTTTGCATGTGCGGAATGTGGATGGTACGCAGGGGTACCTGTAAAACTGCAACATAATGCAAATGTTTCCCATTATGTGTAAAGGCCATTATGCGTCGCTGTGCGGGATATCGCTGCCGCCGGGCGGCGCTGCCGCTAGAATGCCGGCACCGATTCGCAGTTCTGCATGGAGAAAACTGCATGAGCCTGACCGCCGTGATCCTGATCGTCGTCCTCGTCCTGCTCGGCGCCTACGCGGTGTCGCTGTACAACGGCCTGGTGCGCCTCAAGCATGGGGTGAGCAAGGCCTGGTCGAACATCGACGTGCTGCTCAAGCAGCGCCACGACGAGCTGCCCAAGCTGGTGGAGACCTGCAAGCAGTACATGCAGTACGAGGGCGCCACCCTGGAGCGGGTGATCGCCGCGCGCAGCGCCGTGGCCAGCGCCCGCGAGCAGCACGACGTCGGCGCCCTGGGCAAGGCGGAAAGCGGCCTGCGCGCCGGCCTCGGCCAGCTCTTCGCACTGGCCGAGAACTACCCGGAGCTCAAGGCCAACGACAGCTTCCAGCACCTGCAGCAGCGCATCAGCGGCCTGGAGAACGGCATCGCCGACCGCCGCGAGCTGTACAACGAGGCGGTCAACCTCAACAACGTGCGCATCGAGCAGTTCCCCGACGTGATCCTGGCCCGCCTGTTCGCCTTCCAGGCCGCCGAGCTGCTGGTGTTCAGCGACGCCGAGAAGGCCGACGTCGACCTCAAATCGCTGTTCAGCTGAGGCGATGGAAGGCGATATCGGCGGCCTGCTGGTCGCCCTGGGATTCAGCCTGGGCGCCTGCCTGGGCGGTGGCTGGTGGTGTCTGCGGCGCTGGTCGCAGGCGCGCCATCTGTTGGACACGCCGACCTCGAAGATCCGCTCGGCGGCGCAGGGCTATGTCGAACTCTACGGCGTGCTGGAGGAGCTGCCCGAGGCGGCGGTGCGCGGCCCGCTGACCGGTAAACCCTGCCTGTGGTGGCGCTTTCGCATCGAGGAGTACAAATCCAGTGGCAAGAAGCGCAGCTGGCGGGTGATCGAGAGTGGCAGCAGCGATGCCTGGCTGCGCCTGGTCGACGGTACCGGCGAATGCCTGATCGACCCGCGCGGCGCCGAGGTGCGCCCGCTGGTGCGCGAGGTCTGGCAGGGCAACCTGCGTCACCCGCTGGGGCCGGCGAAGACCGGGCTGCTGGGCTTTCTCAGCAGCGGCAAGCGTTACCGCTACTGCGAGGAGCGTTTTCACGTCGGCCAGCCGCTCTATGCCATCGGCGATTTCCGCACCACCGGCGGCGGCCAGCAGGGCCTCGACCTGCACGGCGCGCAGGGCCAGGTGATCCGCGAGTGGAAGGGCGACTATGCCGGGCTGCTGCAGCGTTTCGATAGCGATGGCAACGGCGAGCTGGACGAGCGCGAGTGGGGCCGCGTGCGCCTGGCCGCGCAGCTGGAGGCGGAGCACAGGCACCGGCGCAGCAGCGCCGAGCCGGCGCGGCACAAGATGGCCAAGCCGGGCGAGGCGCGTCCCTTCATCCTTGCCAATGCCGGCGAAGACGAGTTGGCCCGCGGCTTCTACTGGCAGGCCGCGGCCGGCGCGGCGCTGTGCCTGGTCGGCGCTTTAGCCACTGCCTGGCTGCTGGGCGTTCGGCATTTCTGAGGCCCAGGGCAGCGAGCCCGCCATCGAGGTGGGCTTGCCCCTTTAAAGCGTGGCGGGGTTACCGGCGGCGGCGCTTAAGCGGCGGGCCTGCTTGAGGAACAGGGTCAGTTCGCGCGCTGGCAGCGGCTTGCTGTACAGGTAGCCCTGCCCCTCGTGGCAGCCCTGGGCGATGATGTAGGCCTCCTGCTCGGCGGTCTCCACGCCCTCGGCGATCACCTGCATGCCCAAGCTCTTGCCGAGCTGGATGATGGCGCGAACGATGGTGGCGTCGTCCTCGTCTTCCAGCAGGTCCTGGACGAAGCTCTTGTCGATCTTGATCTTGTCCAGCGGCAGGCTCTTCAGATAGCTCAGCGAGGAGTAGCCGGTACCGAAGTCGTCGATGGCGATCAAGGCGCCGGAGCGGCGCAGGCTGAGCAGGTGCTGGGCGGCGGTGCTGATGTCTTCCATCAGGCCGGTCTCGGTGACTTCCAACTCCAGGCTCTTGGCCGGCAGGCGGTAGACCTGCATCAGGTTGTTGACCACTCGCGGCAGCTCGGCGTGGTGCAACTGTACGGTGGACAGGTTGATGGCCATGCGCAGGTCGCTGAAACCCTGGTCGTGCCACTCGCGCAGCTGGCGGCAGGTCTGGTCGAGCACCCATTCGCCGATGGGGATGATGGTGCCGTTCTGTTCGGCCAGCGGGATGAACAGGTCCGGCGCGACGAAGCCGTGTTGCGGGTGCTGCCAGCGCAGCAGCGCCTCGACGCCGACCACGCGGTGGTCGCGGTAGTCCACCTGCGGCTGGTAGACCAGGTGCAGCTGGTTCTGCGCCAGCGCCTCGCGCAGATCCTTTTCCAGTTCGCGGCGGCGGCGCATCTCGCTGTCGACGCTGGCGATATAGAACTGGTAGCGGTTGCGCGAGCGGCTCTTGGCCAGGGTCATGGTCTGCTCGGCCTTCTGCAGCAGCTTCTCGGTGCTGTCGCCGTCCTCGGGGAACAGGGTGATGCCGATGGTGGCGCGCAGCTGCACTTCCTGCTGGTCGAGGAGGAACGGCTGCTCCAGGTCGTCGAGCACGCTCTGCGCCAGCTCGGCGGCCTCGTAGGGTTGTTCGATATCGGCCTGGACCAGGGCGAACTGGTCGCCGCCGAGGCGGGCCAGCGCGCCGAGGCGGCCGCTATGGCTGCGCAGGCGATCGGACAGGGCCAGCAGCAGCTGGTCGCCGCTCTGGTAGCTGAACTGCTCGTTGATGCCCTTGAAGTCGTCCAGGCCGACGCACAGCACGGCGACGCGGCGTTGCAGACGGCCGGCGTCCTCGAGGATCTGGTCGAGCTGCTGCTGCAGCTGCTGGCGATTGGGCAGGCCGGTGAGGAAGTCGTACTGGGCCATGCGCAGCAGGCTGTTCTCCGCCTCGCGGCGCAGGTGGGTGTTGCGCTCGATGGAGGCCAGCAGCTGGTTGGCGGTGTTGATCCACAGGCCCAGCTCGTTCTTCTCGTTGCCCCTGAGCATGGGCAGCTTGTGTTCGCTGGGGCGGTCGGGGTTGATGTGGGTCAGGTGCTCGATGATCTTCGACAGTGGCTTGGTCAGCAGCCAGTGGTAGACCAGGTACAGCACCAGGCCCATGGCCAGGGCGCGCAGCACGCCGGAGATGAAGATGATCACCGAGTTGGTGACGAAGCTCTGGCCGTAGGGCGCGGTATCCAGGGTGATGTTGAGGTCGCCGTAGTATTCGCTGTAGGGCCCGCGACCGACCAGCTTGGTGGAGAAGTGCTGCTCCTGGCCGAGGATCGGGTCGGTCATCCAGCGCGTCGGCAGCTGGGTCAGCTCGCGGGATTTCTCCGCCAGCATGGGTTCGTTGGGGTGGCCGATGCTGGCGTAGCGCACCGATTCGTGCTGGAACAGGCCCTCGATGACCTGCATGCCCATCTCGCGATCCAGGCTGTACACCGCCTGGGTCGAGGGGTCGCGGAACATGCCGAGGATGCGCTGGGCGTCGTTGGCCACTGCCTGGCGGGTCTTGTAAGCGTCGAAGACGATCTGCGCGCAGCTTAAAACCACCCCGACTGCCAGCGCCGAGAGCAGCACCACGCGGAGCAACTTGAGTGACAGGCTGTTCTTCAGTTCCAGCTTCAAAGGCGATTCCTTGTTCTGTGCGCCCAGCGTCAGTCGGATCAGAGTATTGGCAATCTCGCCCTGGCCGTCAAAGGGCCATCATGCGGGCCAGCAGTTTTTTCTCGACGGCGCGCAGCCTGCCGGTGTAGCAGGCGTCTAGCACTGTGTCGGTGCGCCGGCTGCGGACTTGAGCGCCGTTCGCCGCGCCGAAAACGAAAAACCCGGCCGAGGCCGGGTTTTTCGTTACGGGGCTTGAACTCAGGCCGCGTAGTTCTGGGCGACGAAGTCCCAGTTGACCAGGTTCCAGAACGCCTCGACGTACTTCGGACGCAGGTTGCGGTAGTCGATGTAGTAGGCGTGTTCCCAGACGTCGCAGGTCAGCAGCGGGGTGTCGCCGCTGGTCAGCGGGCAGCCGGCGCCGATGGTGCTGGCCAGGGCCAGGGAACCGTCGGCCTTCTTCACCAGCCAGCCCCAGCCGGAACCGAAGGTGCCGATGGAAACCTTGCTGAACTCTTCCTTGAACTTGTCGAAGGAACCGAAGGCAGCGTTGATGGCGTCGGCCAGGGCGCCGGTCGGCTGACCGCCGCCGTTGGGCGACAGGCAGTTCCAGTAGAAGGTGTGGTTCCAGATCTGCGCGGCGTTGTTGAAGATGCCGCCCGAGGAGGTCTTGACGATCTCTTCCAGGGTCTTGCCTTCGAACTCGGTGCCCGGCACCAGGTTGTTCAGGTTCACCACGTAGGTGTTGTGGTGCTTGCCGTGGTGGTATTCCAGGGTCTCGGCGGAAATGTGCGGCTCGAGGGCGTTCTTTTCGTAAGGCAGCGGCGGCAATTCGAAAGCCATGGTCTATCTCCTACTCAGGTCGTGTGCGGTATGCGCATGGGCCGATCACGGGCGGCCGGAACAGCAGGCGCGGGTGGCCTGCAAGCGGCGGGAATTTCCACTCCTTGCGCCGCAGACCGGGGATCATAGCACCGCCCCCCGGGCATAACCACGCAGCAACTGTGTGGAAAAGCCGGTGCCAGGGCCCTGTGCCGCGCTTCTGTCAGCGCGTGGCCTGGGTCGAGCGTAGCGGTACCCGGGGCTCGCCTGGAGGACAAGGCTTCGCCATGTCCCCCTACAGCGCACCGGCTTTCTTCCAGGCCAGGTAGTTGCTGACCAGTTCGGGGCCCAGCTCGCCGGGGCGGGCGTCGAGTACCGGCACGTCGTGGGCGGCCAGGCGTTCGTGCAGGTCGGCGCGGGCGTTGAGGTAATCCAGGGTGCCGCAGTAGGCCAGGGCCTGCTCGAACTGCTGCACCGGCTCCTGACGCAGGCGATCGAGCACTTCCTCGCGCAGGCTGGCGATCAGCACGCGGTGCTGGCGCGACAGGCGCTTGACCGCGGCGAGCAGTTCCTGGTCGTCCTCGTCACGCAGGTTGGTCACCAGCACCACCAGGGCGCGGCGGCGCTGGCGGGCGAGCAGGGCGTCGGCGGCAGCGGCGAAATCGGCCGGCTGCTGGCTGGCGTGCAGGTCGTAGACGGCATTGAGCAGCACGTTGAGCTGGACCGGGCCCTTGACCGGCGCCAGGTAGCGCGGCTGGCCGCCGGCGAAGGTGGCCAGGCCCACCGCGTCGCCCTGGCGCAGCGCCACGTAGCTGAGCAGCAGGCAGGCGTTGAGGGCGTGGTCGAAGTGTGACAGCTCGTCGTCCTGGCTGCGCATGCGCCGTCCGCAGTCGAGCAGGAAGACGATCTGCTGGTCGCGCTCGTCCTGGTATTCGCGGGCGATGGGGGTGCGCTTGCGCGCGGTGGCCTTCCAGTCGATCTGGCGCAGGCTGTCGCCGTCGCGGAATTCGCGCAGCTGGTGGAACTCCAGGCCGAGGCCGCGACGCGGGCGCTGGCGCACGCCGAGCTGACTGAGCCAGTCGTCCACCGCCTTCAGCTGGGCGCCGTAGAGGCGGGCGAAGTCGGGGTAGACGCGGCTCTCGCCGGGCAACGCCAGCAGGCGCCTGGCCTGCCACAGGCGCAGTGGGCTGGGCAGCGTCAGCTCGCAGTGCCGGAAGTGGAAGTGTCCGCGTACCAGCGGCTTGAGGCGGTAGGCGAAGCGCGTCTGCTGGCCGGGGCGCAGGGCGATGCGCTGCGGCAGGTGTTCGAAGGCCATGCCCGCCGGCACATGGTCGAACGCCTCGATCTCCAGGCCCTGGGCGTAATCGTGGTGGGCGGTCAGTTGCACCTCGCTCCAGCGCCCCAGCGGCAGGTTGCCCGGCAGCGCGCGTTCGAGGCGCGGCGAGGGCAGGCGACGCAGCCACAGCGCATCGACCGCGGCGACCAGCAGCAGGGCCAGCAGCAGGCCCCAGGCCAGCGGCATCAGGCTGGCGGCCAGGCGCACGCCGAGCAGGGGCAGGGCGCCGAGCAGTACGGCGACGACGGACAGGCCGCCGAGCAGCCCGAGGAGCAGGCGCGAGGGTTTCATAGGCGCGGCGCCGGCACCTGGTCGAGCAGCTGTTGCAGCACCTGGTCCACCGACAGGCCCTCGATGTCCAGCTCCGGTGCCAGGCGCACGCGGTGGCGCAGCACGGCCAGGGCGCAGCCCTTGATGTCGTCGGGCAGGACGAAATCGCCACCGCGCAGCAGGGCGCGGGCGCGGGCGCCGCGCACCAGGGCGATCGAGGCGCGCGGCCCGGCGCCCATGGCCAGCCCCGGCCAGCTGCGGGTGGCGCGGGCCAGGCGCACGGCGTAGTCGAGCACCTGGTCGTCCAGCGCCAGGTCGCTGGCGATCTTCTGCAGCGCCAGCACGTCCTTGGCCTGCAGCAGGGTGCGCAGCGGGCTGACCTCGAGCATGTCGGCCTTGGCCGAGCGGGTCACCTGGCGCACCATGCTCAGCTCTTCGTCCGGCGCCGGGTAGTCCATGCGCAGCTTGAGCATGAAACGGTCCAGCTCGGCCTCCGGCAGCGGGTAGGTGCCTTCCTGCTCGATGGGGTTTTGCGTCGCCAGCACCATAAAGGGCAGCGGCACCGCCAACGCGCGGCCTTCCAGGGTCACCTGGCGTTCCTGCATCACTTCCAGCAGCGCGGCCTGGGTCTTGGCCGGGGCGCGGTTGATCTCGTCGGCCAGCAGCAGGTTGGTGAACACCGGGCCCTTGCGCAGCTTGAACTGCTCGCTGGCGAGGTCGTACACGGCGTGACCGGTGACGTCGCTGGGCATCAGGTCGGGGGTGAACTGGATGCGCGCGAACTCGCCGCCGAAGCAGCGCGCCAGGGCGCGCACCAGCAGGGTCTTGCCGAGGCCGGGAACGCCTTCGACCAGCACGTGGCCGCCGGCGATCAGCGCGGTGAGCACGTCGTCGATCACCGCGCCCTGGCCGATCACCGCCTTGCGCAGCTCGGCGCGCAGGGCCTGGGCCAGGGCGCTGGCGCGCTGGCGCTGCTGCGCCTGCGGGTTGCTCGGGGTGGCGGCCGGGGCTTCGCTGGCCGACAGGTTTTCGGTATCTGGCGTCTGTTCGCTCGTCATAGGGCATTCCTGAGGCTTTGCAGGTGGGCGACCTGGCGGGTGAAGTCGCTGGCGGAGAGGCGTTGCGGCGGCAGCGGGCGCATGGCCTGGCTGATGTCCCTGGCCGGTAGGCGGGTCAGGCGACCGAGCACCTGCCACTGTTCGGCCACGCCGAGTTTGTCGAAGCCGGGATGACGGCGCCGCGCACGGCGCTTGATGTCCTGTTGCAGACCCTGCAGCAGGGCCTGCTGGCCGCTGCGGCGGAGGAGGAAGTCGGCGCTGGCACGCAGGTGCTCCTCCAGCTGGCGGCGGGCGCGGCTGGCGGGGGCGAGCAGCGGGCCGTGGCGCATGCCGAGGTGCCACAGCGCGGCACCGAGCAGCAGCGCCAGCAGCACCAGCGCCAGCGGGAAGTGGCGCAGCAGCAGGCGGGCCAGGTCGTCGCGCTCGGCGCGGTAGAGCAGGGTCACCGCGCTGTCTTGGCCGAGGTACCAGAGCAGCCAGGCATGGTCGTACTGGTCGATGTTGCGGTTCTGCCAGATCCAAGGATCGCTGAGCACGGTGATCAGGCCGTCGCCGTGATACAGCTGCAGCAGGTGGGTGGCGGCATCGCTGTTGGCCCAGGCGTGGGCGCGATTCTGCGCGTCATAGAGGTGGAAGGCGGTGTCGAAGGCGATATAGGCCGGCGCCTGCTCGTTTTCCAGGTAGAGCTTGGTCAGCTGCGGATAGGGCTCGCCGTCGCCAGTCTCCTCGTCGTCCGCGGCCGCTTCCTCCTCGTCCAGCTCCTCGCTCATGTACTGCTGGATGCCGAGCAGGTCGAGCAGCAGGTCGCCGCTCTTGCCTTCCTCCTCGTCCCACAGGCGTTCGGCGACGAACAGCAGATGGCCACCGCCCGCCGTCCACTGCAGCAGGCGCTCGACTTGGCGCGGGGTCATGTTGCCGCGATCGGCCAGCAGCATCAGGGTCTGGCCCTGGCTGGGCAGGCCGGCAAGCACTTCCAGGCCGTCGGCGCGGCGCGCGGCGATGCCCTGCCGGCGCAGGAAGTGTTCGGCGGCGAGATAGGGGCTGCTGGCGACCTCGGGGGCCGGGCCGTGCTCGACTTCGTCTTCGTAGGCTTCGAGCTTGCCCAGCAGGTAGCTGGCGAGCAGGCCCAGGCCCAGCAGCAGGGCCATGCTCAGGATGAAGCCGGCGCGCCGCGTCATGCCGGGCGCTCCTGGCCGAACAGCTCGCGCCAGCCCTGGCACAGGCCCTGGCGCAGCGCCTCGGGCGGCAGGCGGTGACCGTAGGCCAGGGCCTGCCAGTGGCCGGTGAGCTGGCGGCTGTAGGCGGACAGCTCCTGCTGCTGCAGGGTCTCGACCAGTTGCAGCACCTCGCCCTCGGTGTGCGCCTGTTTCAGCGGCAGCCGGTGTTCGTGCAGCAGGCGGCTGAGCAGGGCACGATAGAGCAGGCCGAGGGCGGCGCGCGGCTGCTCGGCCCAGAGCCGTTCGGCCGCGCTGGCGACGTCCTCGGGCAGGCTCTCCGGCGCCAGCTCCAGGCCGAACAGCTGATCCGGTGGCTGCAGCCGGCGCCGACTCGGCAGGCCGAGGCGCTCGCCGAAGGTCTGCAGCCACTCGCGGTAGCGCCACAGGACGAATACCAGCAGGGCGACCAGGGCGGCCCACAGCAGCGCCTCGAAGACCTGCGCGACTATATCCAGGCTCTTCCACCATTCGCCGAGCTTGAGCAGGTTCTTGAGCATCTCCAGCAGGGCTTCCAGGTCCTCGGGATCGGCCTCCTGCGCCGGTTTTTCCTCGCCGAAGCGCCAGCGGGTGACGGTTTCGCGGTGCTCGAACGGCGGCTCGTCGAGCAGCGCCTCGATGCCGGCGCGCGCCGCCTGGCTGGTCAGCGGCTGCTGCAGCAGGCGCGGCGCATCCGGGCCCTGCGGGTCGAACGGCGCGCTGGCCGTCGGCGCCGAGTCGGCCCAGGCGGCGCCGGGCAGCTGGCTCAGCAGCAGGGCGCAGCCGAGCAGCAGGGCGTAGGCGCTACCGGTCAGGCGCTGGCGCAGGCGCCGGAAGCTCAGCTCGATGTCCCAGGCCTCCAGGGCGGTGCGCCGGTTGAGGTAGAGGCTGAAGCCGCAGGCGACATAGACCGGCTCCCAGACGATCAGCAGCAGCACGTAAAGCAGGTTGGACAGGTGCTCCAGCCACAGCCACTGGCCGCTGCTGGCGGCGATCAGGGTTTCCCAGCTCCAGTTCAGTTCGATCTGCTGCGGCAGCATCAGGTAGAACAGCGCGGCCAGGCCCATCCACAGGGCGATTTCCAGGTGCATGCCGACCAGGGTCAGCCAGGTGGCGGCGGCGCCGTCGCGCTGGCCGAGGACGATCAGGCGCTGGCTGCGCGCCTGGCCGGCCAGGCCTTCGAGCTGCAGCACCGGCAGGTCGAAGCTGCGCGTCGGGCTCAGCCGGCGCCAGGTCAGGCTGGCCAGCAATTGCGGCCCGAGCAGCCGCGGCAGGGCGCGCAGGGCCTGCTTCAGCGTCGGCACGTTGCCGAACAGCGCCTGCGATAGGATGTACAGCGGCAGCCGCTCGTACGCCGGCTTGAGCCACCAGAACAGGAAGATCGCCCAGCCCGGGTACTGCCAGAGCAGCGCGCAGAGCAGGGCGAACAGCGGCAGGGTGAGCAGAGCCCAGCTGGCCATCAGCAGGCCGGCGTGGCGGCGGGCGAGCAGCACGCCGAGGTCGATGGCTTCCCAGGCGGTGCGCGGGCGGATGGCGACGCTGGCTTCAGTCAGGCGCATGCTGCCTCCGTCCGGCCAGCAGCAGGTAGCCCAGCACCAGCGCCCACAGCCCGGCGCCGACCGCGTACTTGATGGTCGGGCTGGCGAAGGTGGTGGACGACCAGAAGGCCTCGATAAAGGCCGCCAGCAGGAGGAACAGGATCACCCCGGCGACCAGCTGCACCGCGGTGCCCGCGGCCAGGCGCAGCGCCTCGCCGCGCGGCAGGCGGCCGGGGGCGAGCAGCGCCCAGCCGAGCTTGAAGCCGGCGGCGCCGGCCAGGGCGATGGCGGTCAGCTCGAAGGCGCCGTGGCCGACGACGAAGGACCAGAAGGTTTCGCTGTAGCCGATGCGGGTCAGATGGCCGGCCACCGCGCCGATCATCAGACCGTTGAACAACAGGAAGAACAGGCTGCCCAGGCCCAGCAGCAGGCCGCTGGCGAAGGTCTGAAAGGCGATGCCGATGTTGTTCATGATGTAGAAGCCGAACATCACCCAGTCGTCGCCGGCGTCGCGCTCGCCGAAGCGGCCGAGGCGCCGCGCGTCGGGGTCGTACATTTTCTCCATCTCGCCGACCTGCTCGGGGCTGACCAGGCTGTAGATCAGCTCCGGGTAGAGGTAGGTCAGACCGCCCATCAACGCCAGGCTGCCGAAGAACAGCAGGCTGGCGACGCACACGCTGCGCCATTCGTTGCGCACCAGGCGGGGGAAGCCGCCGAACAGGAAGCGGATCAGCTGGGCGCCGAGGTGGCTGCGGTGGCGGTAGAACTGCTGGTGGCCGCGCATCGCCAGCTGCTGCAGCTGCTCGATCAGGTGGCTGCTGTAGCCGCGCGCCTCGGCCAGGGCCAGGTGCTGGCACAGCCGGCGATAGTCGGCGGCGAAGCGGCTGCCGGCCTGCGCCTCGGCCTTGCCTCGCTCGAGGGCGTCGAGCTGCGCAGCGAAGGCGTCCCAGTCGGCCTGGTGGCGGCTTTCGAACAGGCTCTGCTTCATGGCGCGCTCCCCAGCAGGCCGCGGGCGATGCCGTTCAGGCGCGCCTCGGCGTGCTCCGCCGGCACCTGCAGCGGTTCGGCGAGCAGGGCGGCCAGCTCGGCGCGGCGCGCGGCCGACAGCTGGGCGCCGCGTTCGGCGAAGCCGAGCAGCGCGCGTTGCTCGGCCAGGCTGAGCGGGAAGGGCGTCGGCAGGGGCTCGGCCTCCGGCAGCGATGGGCGCGCCGGTGCGGCGTCGCGGTAGACCACCAGGGTGCCGGCGGCGATATCGCCGAGGCGCTTGAACGCCGGATGGTTGAGGCAGCTGAGAATGCCCAGGCTGTAGCCGAACGGCAGGATGTCGACGAAGCGCAGCAGGTTGCGTGTCAGCGAGGCGGCCCAGCCGATGGGCGTGCCGTCGTCGTGTACCACGCGCAGGCCGAGCAGCTGCTTGCCGGGCGAGCGGCCCTGGTTGAGCACCTCGAACAGCACCATGTACCACCAGGTGACGAGAAACAGCAGGATGGTGCCCAGGCCCATGCCGAACTGACCGAGCAGGCCGAGGACGATGAACATAACCGCCAGGATCAGTCCGCGGATCGCCAGGTCGATGGCGAACGCCAGGGCACGCGGCACCAGGCCGGCGGGGCGCAATTGCAGGTCGATGCCCTCCGGCGTCTCCACCTGGTAGCGGGTGTCCAGGGGCGGCTGGTGCTGCGGGAGGCTGGCGCTTGAGCGTGAGGGCATCGGCGGACTGCATCAGGGAAAGCCCGATGCTAGCGAGCAGCGGGCCACGAACGCAACCGGGCCGATGGCTCGGCCCGGCATAACGGCTTACTGGGCGGCGGGCAGCACGCCGAAGATGGTGCGGTAGAGCACGCCCATGGCCACGACCATCAGCGGGATGCTCCAGACCAGGCCGATACCCAGCGGGATGGCGCTGAGGATCACGATCACGCCGAGCAGCAGGAACAGGCCGAAGACCTTGAACCAGTGCTGGCTGATGGCCTTGCGCGAGGCCTCCAGCGCCTGCCAGGGCGACAGGCCGCGCTCCACCACCAGCGGAATCGCCAGCAGATAGGCCACCGCCAGGTAGATGCCGGGGAGCAGCAGCAGGAGCATGCCGAGGTAGATCAGCAGCATCATCACCACGGCGGTGATGATCAGCGGCACGGTGCGGCCGAAGTGGCTGAAGATTTCGTTGAAGCTGATCGGCTGGTCGGCGGCGCGGCGGATGCCGACCATGTTGATCCCGGCCATGAAGGGATAGGCCAGGGCGGAGGCCAGCAGCGACACCAGCACCTCGCCGACCACCACCGCGACCAGGTTGTCGCTGAGGGCGCCGAACACGCCGACTATGCCGCCGAGGATGAAGGTGGCGGCCAGCAGCACCAGGTAGAACACCAGGAAGCCGCCGATGATGATGCCCTTGGTGCCTTTGACCTTGGCCCAGGCCTCGCCGATCAGTGCGCCGATGCTGAAGTCGTAGCCGCGGGCCAGCGCTTCTTCGATGCTCGGCGCCTGGTCGCCGAGCGGCTGCTGCAGGTCGCTGACGGGGGCGGCATAGGGATTGGGGGTGGTAGCGTCACTCATGGCGGCGTCCTTGTACGTAGAGTGGGGGAGGTGGCACATGCTAGGGGTACTGGCATTTGGCCTACAAGCGGCGCCTGGGCGGGCATGCAGCGGCTGTGCGCTGGTTCATGCTTTGCCGGCGGCGGCGCGCCTGAGCATGAATGATAGACTGCCTGGCCACTGTGCACTGGGGATACGCGCGTGACTTCCAGCATCTTCTGGTACGACTACGAGACCACCGGCATCAATCCGCGCTGCGACCGTCCGCTGCAGGTGGCCGGCATCCGCACCGACGAGGCGCTCAACGAGATCGGCGAGCCGCTGAACCTCTACTGTCGGCCCAGCGACGACATCCTGCCGCACCCGGCCGCCTGCCTGGTCACCGGCATCGACCCGCAGCGCCTGCAGCAACTGGGGCTGGACGAGGGCGAGTTCGTCGCCCGGGTGCATGCCGCGCTGTCCGCGCCGGGCACCTGCGGCGCCGGCTACAACAGCCTGCGCTTCGACGACGAGGTCACCCGTTACAGCCTCTATCGCAACTTCTTCGATCCCTACGCCCGCGAATGGCAGGGCGGCAACAGCCGCTGGGACCTGATCGACCTGGTGCGCACCGCCTACGCCCTGCGCCCGGAGGGCATCGAGTGGCCGGAGGAAGACGGCCGCGTGACCCTCAAGCTGGAACGCCTGACCCAGGCCAACGGCATCGACCATGGTCAGGCCCACGACGCGCTGTCCGACGTGCGCGCCACCATCGGCCTGGCGCGCCTGCTGCGCGAGCGCCAGCCGCGGCTGTACGACTTCCTCTATCAGTTGCGCAGCAAGCAGCGGGTGCTGGATCAGATCCGTCTGCTGCAGCCGCTGCTGCATGTGTCCGGGCGTTTCTCCGCGGCGCGTCATTACCTGGCGCCGGTGCTGCCGCTGGCCTGGCACCCGCGCAATCGCAACGCGCTGATCGTTTGCGACCTGCAGGCCGACCCGGCGCCGTTGCTGGAGCTGGATGCCGAGACCCTGCGCAGCCGCCTGTACACCCGGCGTGAGGAGCTGGCCGAGGGCGAGGCGCCGGTGCCGCTGAAGCTGCTGCATATCAACCGCTGCCCGGTGGTGGCGCCGCTGTCGGTGCTGCGCGAGCAGGATCGTCAGCGCCTGCAGCTGGACTGGACGCAGTGCCAGCGCCACGCCGAGGCGCTGCAGGCGGCGCAGGCGCTGTGGCAGGACAAGCTGGCAACCATCTATCGCGAGGAGGCCTTCGCCGCCAGCGGCGACCCCGAGCAGCAGCTGTACGAGGGTTTTATCGGCGACCGCGACCGCCGCCTGTGCGAGCAGGTGCGCCGTGCCGAGCCCGAGGCGCTGGCCAACCAGGACTGGCCGTTCGACGACGCGCGTCTGCCGGAGTTGCTGTTCCGCTATCGCGCACGCAACTTTCCGGACAGCCTGTCGCCGGCCGAGCGGCAACGCTGGCAGGAGTTCTGCCGCCAGCGTCTGAGTGCCGCCGAGTTCGGCGCACCCAATACCCTGGGGCAGTTTCGTCAGGCGCTGGATGAATTGCGCGGCAACTGCACGCCGAGCCAAGTGCAACTTCTGCAGCAATGGCAGGCGTATGCGGAGGATGTGCAGGCGCGCTACGGGATAAATTAGCCGCGCCGTCGGCAACGGGGCATAGCCCAATTGTGCGCGGGCATATCGAGCGGGGTGGCGGCGGCCGGCGCTTGTTTGTCCGGGCGCGCTGGCGAGTTGCCCTGTGGCAATTGCCGGCTGGGCGTTGGCCGTGGCCCGCGCGGCAAACTTGCGGGGCGCCGGACGAGTTGCCGGCAACAATTGCGCCGGTCATCCCGCGGCAAAATAACGGCAATAAAAAACGCCAGCAGGGCTGGCGTTTTCGGGTATTGCGCGAGGCTTAGCCGAGCAGGGTGGCCCAACCTTCGACGACGTCGGCGCCCCACTTGGCTTTCCACTCTTTCAGGGTCTTGTGGTTGCCGCCTTTGGTTTCGATCACTTCGCCGCTGTGCGGGTTCTTGTACTGCTTGACCTTGCGCGCGCGCTTGGTGGCAACTGGCTTGCCGGCACGCGGGGCCTTGCCGACCTTGGCTTCCGGGTCGAGCAGGGCAATGATGTCGCGCAGGGACTTCTGATATTCGCCCATCAGGGTGCGCAACTTGCCTTCGAATTCCAGTTCCTTTTTCAGCTTGTCGTCTTGCGACAGGTTCTTCAGGCGCTCTTGCAGCTCCTTGATGGCTTCTTCGGTGGCGCGGTATTCATTGATCAGCGACATGGACTTTACCTTGGCGTGAATAGGTTTAAAAAGTGAGCAGTGAGGCAATAATAGTCACGCACTTATAACAAGTAAACAGTGTCGGAGAAAATAGCCGCGGCGCACTGCAAGGTTTTGTAACCACGGGCTTTAATTTAAACCGGGTATTTCCGCGCTGGCCGAAGTTGCCTGTTTTTCCGCCGCGTCGATATTTTTCCGCGCCGGCCAGGGGTTGCCACGGGTGCCCAGCCCTCCGCGCTACTGCAGTTTCCCCGGCTTGTCGCTAGAATGGCCGACTTTTGCGCCGTCATTGGGGTTTTGTATATGCGCACGTTCAGACTGGTCATCGCCTGCCCGGATCGCGTCGGCATCGTCGCCAAGGTCAGTAGTTTCCTGGCGACCTACAACGGCTGGATCACCGAAGCGAGTCATCATTCCGATACCCAGAGCGGCTGGTTCTTCATGCGGCACGAGATTCGCGCCGATTCCCTGCCGTTCGAGCTGGAGGGCTTCCAGCAGGCCTTCGCGCCGATTGCCCGCGAATTCTCCATGGAGTGGCGCATCACCGACTCGGCGCAGAAGAAGCGCGTGGTGCTGATGGCCAGCCGCGAGTCGCACTGCCTGGCCGACCTGCTGCACCGCTGGCACAGCGACGAGCTCGACTGCGCCATTCCCTGCGTGCTCTCCAACCACGACGACCTGCGCAGCATGGTCGAGTGGCACGGCATCCCCTACTTCCATGTGCCGGTCGATGCGCAGGACAAGGCGCCGGCCTTCGCCGAGGTGGAACGCCTGGTCAAGCAGCACCAGGCCGACGTTATCGTCCTGGCGCGCTACATGCAGATCCTGCCGCCGGCACTGTGCGCCGAGTACGCGCAGCGGGTGATCAACATCCACCACAGCTTCCTGCCGTCGTTCGTCGGCGCCAAGCCCTACCACCAGGCCTCGCTGCGCGGGGTCAAGCTGATCGGCGCCACCTCGCACTACGTGACCGAGGAGTTGGACGCCGGGCCGATCATCGAGCAGGACGTGGTGCGCGTCACCCACCGCGACGATATCGAGGAAATGGTGCGCCTGGGCAAGGACGTGGAGAAGATGGTGCTGGCGCGTGGGCTACGCTATCACTTGGAAGACCGGGTTCTGGTGCACGACAACAAGACGGTGGTGTTCGACTGATCTTGCGCCGTGGGCCGAACCGATGCTCGCCAGAGGAGATCGCCCATGCTCAAGTCCATCAAGGTGCGGGACTACATGACCCGCCATCTGGTGACCTTCAGGTCGGATACCGATCTGTTCACCGCCATCAACCGCCTGCTGGAGCACCGTATCTCGGCGGCGCCGGTGGTCGATTCCCAGGGCCACCTGATCGGCCTGCTGTCGGAGGGCGACTGCCTGCGCGGCATCCTCTCCGGCGCCTACTACGAGGCCATCGGCGGCAACGTCAGCGCCTACATGACCGCCGAGGTCGAGACCATCTCGCCGGAGGCGGACATCATCGAGCTGTCCGAGCGCTTCCTGCGCGGTCGGCGTCGGCGCCTGCCGGTGGTCGAGGACGGTCACCTGATCGGCCAGATCAGCCGCCACGACGTGCTGCGGGCGGTCAAGGAGTTCGCCCAGCATGAGCAGGGCAAGCTGGAAGCCGGTTAGAGCCTGTTCAAAGTCTGCTGCGCGTCGGTACTGCTGCGTTAAAAACAGGCTTGGAATGCTCATTTACAACTCGTAAAGTCGCCCGCGACTCCGACCGTTCCTCGCCTGTTTTGACCAGCCGAAGGCTGCTGCTAGCGTAGCGCCTTGCATTGCTCTAGCTCGCGAGACTTTGAACAGGCTCTGAGTGAGGAGGACTTGATGAGCGATCCACTGGACAAGGCGACATCCAAGGCGCCGCCGACCCTGGGCGAGGGCTGCGTGCGCCGTTACGACCCGGACGCCTTGAGCGAGGACGACGGCACCGAGTTCGCCGAGGCCGCCGAACTGTGGCGGCAGCTGCAGGAACAGGCGCCGCCTGAGCCCGAGCCATAACGATCCAGGGCGCCGTGGCGCCCTTGGTCTCGTTTCGCGTACTCAGATGCGGAAGCTGTCGACCAGCTGTTTGAGGCGCGCGGCCTGTTGCTCCAGGTCGCCGCAGGCGCGCAGGGTGGCCTGCAGGTTTTCCACGCCCTCCTGGTTGAGGGTGTTGATCTCGATGATGTCCATGTTCAGCGACTCGATCACCGAGGTCTGCTCCTCGGTGGCGGTGGCCACCGACTGGTTCATCCCGTCGATCTCGCCGATGCGCGCGGTGACGGTGCCCAGGCGTTCGCCAGCCTGGTTGGCGATCGCCACGCTTTCCTCGCTGTAGCGCTGGCTCTCGGTCATGGTGGTGACCGATTCGCGCGAGCCGATCTGCAGTTCCTCGATCATCTTCTCGATTTCCTGCGCCGACTCCTGGGTACGGTGCGCCAGGTTGCGCACTTCGTCGGCGACCACGGCGAAACCACGGCCGGCCTCGCCGGCGCGGGCCGCCTCGATGGCGGCGTTGAGCGCCAGCAGGTTGGTCTGCTGGGAAATGCTCTTGATCACCTCGAGAATCTGGCCGATGTCCACGGTCTTGCCATTGAGCATCTCGATCTTGGCGCAGGCGTCGCTGATCTTGTCCGACAGCTCGCTCATCGAGGAGATCGCCTGCTGCACCACCTTGCCGCCGTCCTCGGCCTGATGGCGGGCGTCGGAGGCCTGGGTCGAGGCGTCGGCGGCGTTACGCGCGATCTCCTGGGCGGCGGCGCCCAGTTCGTTGATCGCCGCGGCCACGCTGTTGGTGCGGCTGGCCTGCTCGTCGGAGTTGGCCATCGACGAGTTGGAGGCGTTGACCACCAGCTTGGCCACCTCGTTGACCTGCACGGTGGCCGAGGACACCTCGCGGATCGAGCTGTGGATGCGCTCGACGAACTGGTTGAAGGCGCGCGCCAGGGCGCCGAACTCGTCGTTGGACTGGATCGCCAGGCGCTTGGTCAGGTCGCCCTCGCCCTGGGCGATGTCCTGCATGGCCTTGCCCATGGCGTTCAACGGCTGCATCAGCACGCGGATCAGCACGCCGAGCAGGGCGATGATCAGCACCACGGCGATGACGGTGGCGACTATGGCCGAGGCGCGGAACTCGGTGAGCATCGCGTAGGCCTTGGCCTTGTCGATGGACAGGCCGACGTGCCAGTTGACCGAAGGCAGGCCCTTGACCGGGGTGAAGGTGAGGATGCGGGTGTTGCCGTCTTGTTGCGCCTCGCTGAACTCGCTGCTGATGCGCGGAGTGTTCTGCGGGTAGATGTCCTTGAGGTTCTTCATCACCAGGCTCTTGTCCGGGTGCACCAGGATCTTGCCGTCGGCGCTGACCAGGAAGGCGTAGCCGATGCCGTCGAAATCCAGGGCATTGATGATGTCGACCAGGGTCTGCAGGCTGAGGTCGCCGCCGACCACCCCGGCCGGCCTGGCCGGCGTGGCGATGGTGATGATCAGCTCGCCGGTGGCGGCGTCGACATAGGGCTCGGTGAGGGTCGTGCCGCCGGCGGCCAGGGCGTCCTTGTACCAGGGCCGCGTGCGTGGATCGTAACCCTCCGGCATTTTCTCGTCCGGGCGCATGGTGAAGTCGCCGTTCTCGGCGCCCAGGTAGGTGAAGGCGAAGGAGGAGGTCAGCGCCTTCTGCTCCAGCAGCTTGACCACGCGATCCGCGCTGCTGTCGTTGACGATCGACTGGGCGGCGCTTTCCACCAGGAGGATGCGCCCGGACAGCCAGTTCTGGATGTTGCTGGCGGTCACATCGCCCATTTCATGCAGGTAGCTCTCCAGGTCCGCACGGATGGCGTTGCGTTGCAGGTAATCGTTGTAGAGGGTGAACAGGGAGAAGGCGACTATCACCACCAGCGATGCTGCGAGCAGGATCTTGTGGCTGAACTGCAGGTTTTTAGTCATGTTGTCTTGCGTCCGGAAGGCTCTGGAACCAGTCTTGTGTTCCACGAAGCCGCCAGTGGGGCGGTTCGTGGGAGATTGTGGCGAAGGCAATTCGCCTTTGGTCTGATGCCTATGTCGGCATACCTGCAGTAAAGCTTTAACCCAGGGGATGGCAAAGATGCCTTTGATTTCGCAGTTCGTACTGGGCGCCGGCAGCGATGGCCAGCCCGTCGGCCAGCCGTTGCGCCTGGCCAACCGTCACGGCCTGATCGCCGGCGCCACCGGCACCGGCAAGACGGTGACCCTGCAGCGCCTGATCGAGACCTTCAGCGACGCCGGCGTGGCGGTGTTCGCCGCCGACGTCAAGGGCGACCTGTGCGGCCTCGGCGCCGCCGGTGCGCCGCAGGGCAAGGTCGCCGAGCGCATCGCCAGCATGGCCTGGCTGCAGCACCGGCCGCAGGCCTATCCGCTGTGCCTGTGGGACGTGCACGGGCAGAGCGGCCACCCGCTGCGCACCACCTTGAGCGAGATGGGCCCGCTGCTGCTCGGCGCCCTGCTGGAACTGACCGACAGCCAGCAGGCGGCGCTCTACGCCGCGTTCAAGGTGGCCGATCGCGAGGGTTTGCTGCTGCTCGATCTGAAGGACCTCAAGGCGCTGCTCGGCCACCTCAAGGACAACCCGCAGGTGCTCGGCGAGGACAGCGCGCTGTTCACCAACACCTCGGCGCAGGCGCTGCTGCGGCGCCTGGCCAGCCTGGAGCAGCAGGGCGCCGAGGCGCTGTTCGGCGAGCCGGCGCTGCAACTCGAGGACCTGCTGCACCCCGATCGCGACGGCCGCGGCCGGGTTCATCTGCTCGACGCCAGCCGCCTGGTGCACGAAGCGCCCAAGGTCTACGCGACCTTCCTGCTGTGGCTGCTGGCCGAGCTGTTCGAGCAGCTGCCCGAACGTGGCGACGCCGACAAGCCGGTGCTGGCGCTGTTCTTCGACGAGGCGCACCTGCTCTTTCAGGGTACGCCCAAGGCGCTGCAGGAGCGCCTGGAGCAGGTGGTGCGGCTGATCCGCTCCAAGGGCGTGGGGGTGTACTTCGTCACCCAGTCGCCCAGCGACCTGCCGGACGACGTGCTGGCCCAGCTCGGCCTGCGCATCCAGCACGGCCTGCGCGCCTTCACCGCCAAGGAGCAGAAGGCGCTGCGCGCGGTGGCCGACGGTTTCCGCCCCAATCCGGCGTTCGACAGCCTGAGCGTGCTGACCGAGCTGGGCATCGGCGAGGCGTTGGTCGGCACCCTGGAGGAAAAGGGTACGCCGGCCATGGTGCAGCGCGTGGCCATCGCCCCGCCGCAGTCGCGCATCGGCCCGCTGAACGAGAGCGAGCGTGCCGCCCTGGTGCGTCAGTCGCCGTTGGCCGGGCGCTACGACAAACCCGTCGACCGCGAATCGGCCTACGAGCTGCTCACCGCCCGCGCCGCCCAGGCCAGCGCCGAGGCGCCGGCCCAGCCGAGCGGACGGCAGAAGGCCGCGGCACCGGATCAGGGGCTGGGGCAGATGGCCGGCGAACTGCTCGGCGGGGCGATGAAGTCGGCGCTGCGCCAGGCGGCCAACCAGCTCGGGCGGCAGCTGGTGCGCGGGCTGATGGGGTCGCTGCTGGGCGGCAAGAGACGCTAGCCGGCGAGGGCAGGGTGGACAGGGCGAAGCCGGGTCCACCCTTTACCGGCGCCGGACAGGCCTGAGCGATCGCGGTAATAGCTGAGCGGCGATGAAACGCTAGTTCGACAGAGGGCCTGGCGCTATTCGCTGGCGGCGTCTTGCTTGTCCTGACGTTCTTTTTCGATCTTTTCGATTTCCTTATCGAAGGCCTGATCGAGCAGGCTTGGTTTCTTGCGCCAAGGTTTGCGGTCGGGGTCCGGCTGCGCGGCGTAGGTGATGACTTCCCCGCCGTATACATCCTTGTAACGCTGCGCCTGGCGCTCGAGTTCGGCGCGCAGTTCGTCTTTCGTCACTGGGTTTACCTATATGGTCTGGCGATCGACCCGCATGACGCGTGAAGCACTCCGCTTCACTGCTGCGGTCAGGGATCAATCTAGGGTGCTGCTGATGGTTTCGTTCGGCGAATACTTTGCAAAGTGTCAGAGCTTGCAAGTTTCCCGTTCTTATTCAGTTACTTATGTGTATGTAACTTTTTATAAATGAAGTTGCGAGAGGCAACTTGCGCGCCATTATCGCGAAGTGTCGGCGAATGTCCAGCGCTCAGTTATCGAGCGCCTGGCACTCCAGGCTGAACTGCAGCCGGCAACTTTGCCCCGGCGTCAGCAGTTGCAGGCCCGGGCGCCCCGGCAGGTGGTGGGCGTTGACCGGATGGCTGACCGGCTCGAAACAGAAGAAGTTCTGCTCCTGCGGGCAATACAGCAAGAAGAACTCGGCGCCCTCGGCGTGGCAGAGCAATTGATAGCCGGCCTCCGGCTGTACGATAAGCGCGCTGCCCGGCCAGCCAGTAAAGGCATTGTCCAGCGTCTGTGCCGGCAGGGTGGCAAGTTCGGCGAAGTTTCAGGCCGCGGGTAACTCGGCCAGTTGAGTGGAGAGTTTGTCGGCGTCGCACAGCCATACTTGCCAGGCCTGCGCTTGCAGGCGGGTATGTGCGGTGCGGGTGATATAGGGATGCAGGCCGAGGCCGTACCAGGTCGGCCGCTCGCCGAGGTGGGTGGCCTGCAGGCGCAGGCTCAGGCGCCCGTCCGCCAGTCGCACCCGCAGACGCGCGCGGTAAGGGGAAGGGCTGCAGGCTGTCCAGTTGCAGGGTGGCGCTGTCGGATGTCGCATCAACCAGTTGCCAGGTTTGTTGCCAGGCGCTGCCGTGGATCGGCAGCGCCTCGTGCGCGGTGTTGGCCGCCAGCGCCTGCCCGTCGCTGTGGCGCAGCAGCGGCCAGTCGTCGCTCAAACGGGTCCAGTTGACCAGGCTGGCGCCCAGTTCGGGGGCCAGGGTCAGGCGGGTCAGGCTGTCGTGCCGGGTCAGCAAGGTGGTCGGCATCTGCCGCTCCGGTGTCGCTATTTGTCGGGAATTCATAGCGTCATCGTACAACTGCTGGGCTATGATTGCGGCTTAGCCGTCAGCCGAGAGCGCTCCTGCCATGGAAACCCCCAACGCCCAACCCCGCGCCCGCCGCAAGCACCGTAGCCTGGCCCAGGAGTTGGTGGCCGAGCTGTCGCAGCGTATCCGCGACGGTGCAATCAAGCGCGGCGAGAAGCTGCCCACCGAGTCGGCGATCATGGAGGAGCAGGGCGTCAGCCGCACCGTGGTGCGCGAGGCGCTGTCGCGGCTGCAGGCCGCCGGTCTGGTGGAAACCCGCCACGGCATCGGCACCTTCGTGCTCGACACCCCCAGCCCCAGTGGCTTTCGCATCGACCCGGCGACCATCGTCACCCTGCGCGACGTGCTGGCGATTCTCGAATTTCGCATCAGCCTGGAAGTGGAGTCCGCCGGCCTGGCCGCGCAGCGCCGCAACGAGGCGCAACTGAAGGCCATCCGCGAGGCGCTGGACGCGATCAACGAGAGCGCGGCGCACGCCAGCGACGCGGTGTCGTCGGATTTCCAGTTCCACCTGCGCATCGCCGAGGCCACTGGCAACCGCTACTTCACCGACATCATGAGTCACCTGGGCACCAGCATCATTCCGCGCACCCGGGTC
Source organism: Pseudomonas sp. PL-6 (assembly GCF_054110165.1). NCBI lineage: Bacteria > Pseudomonadati > Pseudomonadota > Gammaproteobacteria > Pseudomonadales > Pseudomonadaceae > Pseudomonas > Pseudomonas sp. PL-6. The sequence continues at coordinate 1,264,217 of NZ_CM134189.1, forward strand.
AATTCCGCCAGCCTGGCGCGCGACGACCAGGCGCATTACATGGCGCGCCTTGCGCGCGAACACGAGCAGATCTTCGAGGCCATCGCCCGCCAGGACTCGGAGGCGGCGCGCGCCGCCATGCGCCTGCACCTGACCAACAGCCGTGAGCGTCTGCGTCAGGCTCATGAAGCCGCCGAGGCCGAGGCGCTGCACGGCTGAGCCATGGCTAGCGGCGGTAGGCCAGCAGGACGATGCCGCCGACCACGATCAGCCCGCCGACCACCTGCAGGGCGCCGAGCAGCTGATCGAGAATCAGCCAGCCGAACAGCATCCCGGCCACCGGCTCCATGTTCATCACCGGCGCGTTGCGCGCGATATCCAGGCGCGGCATGCAGATGAACAGCACCGAGAACGCCGTGCCGTAGAGCAATACCAGGCAGGCCAGGGCGACCCAGCCGACCACCGCGTCGGGCAGACCCAGGCCGCCGGGCAGGGCGCCGCTGGCACCGACCATGGCCGAGGCGCTGAACACCACGGCCATGGTCAGCATGCTGCGCACTCGCCCGGGCATCGCCGACAGCCGATGTTCGGTGACCCACAGGGCCACGGCGAATACCGCTGCCGCGGTGAGGCTGAACGACACCCCTTCGATCCAGCGCACGTCGAGCTGGGCCTGACCGGCCAGGCGCGCCGGCACGTCCAGCACCAGCACCAGGCCGAACAGGATCAGGCCCATGATCAGCGCCGCGCGGCCGGTCGGTCGCGGGCCGCCGAGGGCCCAGGTGAGCAGCGCCAGGAGGATCGGCGAGAGGTTCACCACCAGCAGCGCCAGGCCCACCGGGATGCGCGCCACCGCCGAATAGATGCAGAAGCTCTGCACAGCGATCAGCAGCCCCAGCACCAGCTGCCAGCCCCAGGTCTGACGGCTCAGGCGCAGCGAGTCGCGTTGCCACAGCACCAGCGCGGTGAGCACCAGGAAGGTCACCCCAGAACGGCAGAGGATCGCCAGCAGCAGGCCGGCGTCGTGGTCGAAGGCGATACGCGCGGCGATATGGTTGCCGGCGAAGGAGCAGGCCAGGGTGGCGAGGATCAGCGCGGCGATATGCCGGGGGAACGGGGCGGCGGGCATGGCGGGGCGTTACGTCCTTATAAAGCGAGAGCCGCCAGGCGGCGGCTCGGGGTGAATGGGGCAGGCCCCGCTCCCGCAGGACGGGAGTGGGGCGGGCGCGGGTTCAGGGCACCACGCTGGGCAGCCACAGCGAGATGGCGGGGATGTAGGTGACCGCCATCAGCACCGCGAACAGCGCGGCGTAGAACGGCAGCAGTGCTTTCACCGTGCTCTCGATGCTGACCTTGCCGATGGCGGCGCCGACGAACAGCACCGCGCCCACCGGCGGGGTGATCAGGCCGATGCCCAGGCTGACCAGCATGATCATGCCGAAGTGTACCGGGTCGACGCCGAAGGAGGTCACCACCGGCAGCAGGATCGGCGTGAGAATCAGGATCAGCGGCGCCATGTCCATCAGCGTGCCCAGGGCCAGCAGCATGAAGTTGACGCACATCAGGATCACGTAGCGGTTGTCCGACAGGGTCAGGAAGGCCGTGGTGATCTTCGACGGAATCTGCATCAGGGTCATGATGTAGTCGAAGCTGGCGGCGAAGGCGATCAGGATCATCACGATCGACAGGGTGCGCACCGTGCGGTGCAGCATCTTCGGCAGTTCGCTCCACTTGTAGTCGCGGTAGATGGACATGGTCACGAAGAAGGCCCAGACCACCGCCACCGCGGCCGACTCGGTGGCGGTGAACACGCCGCTGAGGATGCCGCCGAGGATGATCACCATGGTCATCAGGCCCCACAGCGCCTCGACGCAGATCTTCAGCGCCTGGCGCAGCGGAATCACCTCGCCCTTGGGGTAGTTGCGCTTGCGCGCGAACAGCAGGCATAGCGCGGCCATGGTGAAACTGAGCAGCAGGCCCGGGCCGATGCCGGCGACGAACAGCGCGGCGATCGACACCGTGCCGCCGGCGGCCAGCGAGCGAACAAGGTGAGAAACGGCTGGACACGCGCACCCTTCGTCTCTTTTGATTAAGGTTGTATGACAACGTATCTCGCGTAAATCCGGGCCCGCGCCCTGGGTAAGGTGCCCGGACTCCCGAGGGGCAGAGCATGAGTCGAGAAACTCCCGATTCGCGCGCCGCCCCTGATCGACGTGGCCAAGGTGGCCGGCGTGTCGCCCATTAGCCTGTCCCGCGCCCTGGGCTGTCCCGAGCTGATTGGCTTCGGCGACCTGTCCTGCGCGGCGCACACCCATCCGCCGCTGACCACCGTGCGCATCGACGGCCCGCGCATCGGCCGCACCATCGCCGAACCGGCGCTGGTGTACCAGCCGTTGCGCCTGGATGTGGGGGCGAGGTGATCGAGCGGGGCGTGGGTGAGGGGAGTCGAGCGATGGGCAGTCGATAGCGCCCTCGATGGGCCCCCGCGCGCCCCAGGTTATTTGGCGGCCCAGTCTCCGATCAGCGGCTATTTAGCTTGATCGCAATAAGATCACCACACTGAACAGCTGAATTTGACCTGACAGTCGCGGGCCTCAAGGCAGGTAACTGTCAGATCAACTTATGATCACTGCAAATTAGCGACATCTGGTCCGCATGTTTCTGACAACGGCCAATTCTTTGCAGCCCACAACCGCCTAAGACACCGGCATTGCCCGGTCAAAGATGCTGTTTTGATCGTCATCCTCTCCCGTAGCAAAAGCCGCTCCTTCAATGTGATAGACCGTCGGCTCTTCGGAAAAATATTCCTCCAGGCCCAGCATGAACAGCCGATGGTCTTCGCTCGCTTCGAAGCCCGGCGTGTGGTCCTCGAGTGAAGCCCAGCGCACGATCAGGTTGAATCGCTCGGGGGTTTCGATTCCTGGCGCGAGCATGTGGCCGCCATAGCCCTTGGCGCGGCGGAGCAAAGGTGCAACCTCGGCAAATGCGCGTTTGAACTGTTCAATCTGTTCTTGGTGAACGGGCAGCAGTGCGATTTCATAAATCATTGCGGTATTCCTCTAGAGCAAGTTCGGCAGTTGCATGCCCTTACGGGGCGAGCGAGGGCTCGACGGCAATCGCGATTTTTCCCCGCAGACCATTGTTGGGCGTCTCCAGCAGGGCATGGGCGAGCCCAATGTCGGCAAGTGAATAGACCGCACCAACATGGGGCCGCAGTTGCCCGCGCTCGACCAATGCCTTCAGTTCATCGAGCTTGCCGCGGTTCTGGCGGGTGAAGACAAAGTGGTAACTGGCATTCTTGCCCCAGGCCTGAATGAGGTTCTGCGGCTTGGCGATGTCCACGATCGAAACCACCCGGCCGAGCTGGGCGAGCGCGTCGGGGCTACGGGTCAAGGTGTCGCCGCCGATGGTGTCGAAGATCACATCGACGCCCTGGCCATCGGTTTCCCGCAGGATGGCGTCCACGTAATCCTCTTGTTCGTAGTCGATGACCACGTCGGCACCCAGCCCCCGGGCGAACTCGAAGTTCGCTTCGCGCACGGTGGTGAACACCCGCGCGCCAATGGCCTTTGCCACCTGGATCGCGACATGGCCCACGCCGCCCGCGCCGCCGTGGATCAGAATGCTTTCCCCGACCCGGAGCGATACACGCCCGACCAGGGCTTCCCATACCGTCCCGCCTACCAGCGTCAGGCTGGCCGCCTCGAGATGGCTCAGCGACGCCGGCTTCTTGCCGATGATGCTTTCGGAGGCGACGTGGTACTCGGCATAGCTGCCGTCGCCTTCGAAGATTTGCGTGGTGTACCAGACTTCGTCGCCTGGCACGAAGCTCGTTACCCCTGGGCCGACGGCTTCGACGACGCCGGATACGTCATGCCCGGTAATGGCGGGGAGAGGCACGTAGTCGACGTAGTCGCCCCGACGTACCTGGTAATCCAAGGGGTTGATGGAGGTTGCGTGAACCCGCACCAGCACTTGTCCCGCTTGCGGCACCGGCTTGGGTACGTCACGCAGCTCGAACGATTGCGGGCCGCCGAATGAGTTGAGAATTTGCGCTTTCATGGTAGTTCCTCGTTTCTGGAAAAAGGGATATAGGGAATTTTCGATATATAGAGTCAAAGAATTAACGGGTCTTTCCTACGATCTCTCTATCGTGAGTGCTTCGGTAAAAAGGGATATCGGGAATTATCGATGTTATGCGTGAAAAAATTACAACTCCTTGCCTATGATCTCGGCCAGAGCACGGATGTTGGCTTCATTGCGCTTGTAGTAGGTCCACTGCCCGATACGGCGGACTTCGACCAGTCCTACTCGCTGCAGCGTGGCAAGGTAATCGGACACCGTCGACTGCGACAGACCGACACCTTCCTGAATACTGCTGACGCAGACGCCCACGGTATGAACGTCCCCTTCATCCTGTGGAGGAAAGTTCTTCACCGGATCCTTCAGCCCCTTGAGGATTTCAAGGCGGGTCGGATTTGAGAGGGCTTTGAATACATTGATCAGTTCCATGGCGCGATAATATCGAGATTTACCGATATGTCAATGCGAAAATCATCCGCCCGTCGGACGGCTAATCCCAAGGGGCCGCCTCCAGGGGCAGTCGAGTTGCGCAGCACATCCCAAATTGGCCAGCCTCTCGACGGGGGCTCGATCTGCACTCGCCTTTTACCGCCCGCTCGCCGTCGAGGTCATTACTGCGCCCGCCTGAATGAAGCTGACGGTTCCGCCTGTGAGTGCCTCAATCGCGCCAGCGAGGTGCCTTGGAACGGCTCAAGTTCGGTTCGACACGCCGATCGCCACCGGCGAGATGCTCACCAGCCCGGCCGAGCACAGGGAGTTCATCCGCCGGCGCGCCGCCGACATTCCTAATGCCCGATGCGCCGCGGGTCGGCGGCAGCACCCCGTATCTGCGCATGCAGACCCTGGCCGAGCAGGCCGGCATGAGCTTGGCGCCGCATTTCGCCATGGAGCTGCGCGTGTACCTGGCGGCTAGCCTTAGGCGCGGGCGATCAGGTGCGCAGAATGGCGTTGATCGCGCTGGGCTTGGGCCGCAGGGCGCTGAACACCTGCCAGAGGACGAAGGCCAGGGCCAGGCCGAGGAAGCTGCCGGCGATAGGGGTGGTGAAGAAGTCGGCGAAGTTGCCATCGGAGAGCATCAGGCCGCGGCGCAGGTTGGTCTCGACCATCGGCCCGAGGATGAAACCGATGATGAACGGCGCCGCCGGCAGGCCAGCCTTGACGAAGCCGTAGCCGAGCAGGCCGAACAGCAGGATCGAGCAGACATCGAACAGGCGGCTGGACAGGCCGAAGGCACCGACCACGCAGAGCACCAGGATGATCGGCAACAGGATGTGCTTGGGCACGTCGAGCAGCTTGATGGACAGGCGCAGGCCGTAGAACTCCATGAACAGCATCATCACGGTGGCGACCAGCAGGGCGGTGAAGGTGGTGTACACCAGCGGGCCCTGGCTGATGAACAGCAGCGGGCCGGGCTGGAGCTTGCTGGTGAGGGCGGCACAGACTTGCAGCACGCCGAGCAGGGTCAGAAAGCCGGCCAGCAGCAGGGGCGGGGTGGCGGTGTCGACGCCCTGGTGGTCGGGCAGTTGGTAGGCCATCACCTCACGGCTTTGCAGAACGGTGTGATTGCTGGCGAGGGTCTGGACGTCTACCAATGCGAACCCGAAGTCCCGGCCGCGTTGCTCGAGTTGGACAACGCGGTGCTGCTGCCGCATGTCGGCAGCGCTAGCGTCGAGACCCGCCAGCAGATGGCCGATCTGGTCCTCGACAACCTGCGTTGCTGTATCGCCAGCGGCCAGCTGCTGACGCCGCTGTAACCCATTCGCGTGACGGCGCCCGCCGCCACGCTTATCGCCGCAACGCCACAAGCGTAGCGGCCGCTTCTCCCTAAACCTCACCTGCAGCACCGGCGCGCCACAAGCGCGCCGGGTTTTTTCCTGCCTGCCATTCAGGCGAACCTGACCAGGTTCAGCGCCGGCAGCGGCCCACCGGGAAACTGCGCCAGCCGGCCCTGTTCGTTGCCGCCGAGGTCGAGGGCGAAGAAGCCCAGGCGCTCGATCAGCGCCGCCACCGTCACCTTGGCCGCGGTGTCCTCTCCGGAGACGAACAGCACGCGGCGGCCGCCCTCGGCCTGCGGGTCGCCAGTCAACAGCGCCGGTTGCAGGTGGTTGAAGGCCTTGACCAGGCGCGCGCCAGGCAGCAGATCGCCGACCACCGCGCTGGAGGCGCGGCCGCCCAGATCGACGGCCCGGAAGGTCGGCGCCTCGATGGGGTTGTTGGCGTCGATGACGATGCGCCCGTTCCAGGGCCCGAGGCCCTCCACCGCGCCGGCCAGCTTGGACCAGTTGACCGCGAGAAACACCAGGTCGGCGCGGGCCGCCTCTTCGCGGCTCACGGCCCTGACCTTGGGGCCGAGTCGCTCGACCAGCGCCGCCAGGCTGTCCGGCCCGCGGCTGTTGGCGATGACCACGTCGATGCCGGCAGTTGCCAGGGCCTGGGCGATGGCCGTGCCGATGGCGCCGGCGCCAATGATGCCGATGTTCATATAAAGCCTCCTGAAATTCTGGATCCCTCTCCCTGTGGGAGAGGGTTGGGGTGAGGGTAGTCGCGACTGGCTGCCGAGCCGGCAGCGTCAGGCGGTAAAGCCGCCGTCCACCAGCAGTTCGGCGCCGGTGACGAAGGCCGCCTGCGGGCTGGCCAGGTAGGCCACCGCGCTGGCGATATCGTGGCCTTCGCCGTAGCGGCCGACGGCGATATGGGGGCGAACGAAGTCGGCCACCGGGCCGTCGGCCGGGTTCATGTCGCTGGCGGTGGGGCCCGGGTGCACGGTGTTGACCGTGATGCCGCGCGGGCCGAGGTCGCGCACCAGGCCGCGGCTGAAGCCGGCCACGGCGCCCTTGGTCAGGGTGTAGGCCGAGGCAGTGGCGAAGGCGGCGTACTGCACCATGGAGCTGCCGATATGGATGATGCGTCCGCCCTGGCCCATATGCTTGAGCGCTTGCTGGGTGGCGACGAACAGGCCGGTGACGTTCACCGCGAGGATGCGCTGGAAGTCGGCGAAGGCGATCTCTTCCGGTGCGCCGAGCACGCTGATGCCGGCGTTGTTGACCAGGATGTCGACCTTGCCGAAGCGCGCGGCTACCTGCTGCACGGCGCTGCGCACCGCCTCGGGGTTGCCGGCGTCGGCGGCCAGGGCGATGGCCGTGCCGCCGGCGGCGACGATCTCATCGACCACCTGTTCGGCCCGCTCGGGCGAGGCGTTGTAGGTGATGGCGACGCTGGCGCCATCGGCGGCCAGGCGCTTGGCAATGGCCGCGCCGATGCTGCGCGAGCCGCCAGTGACGATGGCGATCTGGCCGGAGAGGGGAAGGGTGCTGTTCATGGTTCGAGCCTCGGTGTGTGGTTGGTGAGGCTATGAAACGCCTTTGCAGTTTTGCGCGGTAGCGGGTAATAGCTAGAATCACCTTCAAGCAATGCTTGAATATTAGCTGCGCACCCAATCGCCTCTGGTGCGCCATGCGCACCAGACCGGTAACAGCTCGCCCGCGACGCGACAGGAACCCCGTCCCATGGAAAGCCTGGCCAACCTCGAATCCTTCGTGCGCAGCGCCGAGCTCGGCAGCTTCTCCGCCGCCGCTCGGCGTCTGGCGCTGACCCCGGCGGCGGTGAGCCGCAACGTTGCCCAGCTGGAGCGCCACCTGGGCGTGCGCCTGTTCCTGCGCAGCACCCGCCGGCTGAGCCTGACCGAGGCCGGCGAGCGCTTCCTCGGCAACGTCAGCGGCGGCCTGGCGAGCATCCAGGCGGCCATCGCCGACCTCAGCGATGCTGCCGGCGAGCCGGCCGGCACCCTCAGGCTCAGCGCTGCACCGGCCTTCGCCCGCGATCACCTGTTGCCGCTGATGCCGGCGTTTCTCGCCCGCTACCCGGCGGTGCTGCCGGACTGGCACCTGGACAATCGCCAGGTCGATCTGATCGGCGAGGGTTTCGACGCCGCCATCGGCGGCGGCATCGAGCTGGCCCCCGGGGTGGTGGCGCGGCGCCTGGCCCCGGCGCATCTGGTGACGGTGGCGGCGCCCGGCTATCTGCAGGGCCGCGCGCTGCCGCGGCACCCCGGCGAACTGGCCGAGTTCGACGGCCTGCTGATGCGTTCGCGGCAGAGTGGCAAGCTGCGCCAGTGGCAGTTGCGTCATGCCAGCGGCGAGGAAGCGGCGCTGAATCTGCGCCCGCACCTGCTGCTCGACGATCCCGAGGCGCTGCGCCACTGCGCGCTGCTCGGCATGGGCGTGGCGCTGCTGACCATGGCCGACGTCGCCGAGCACCTCGAGCGCGGCACGCTGCTGCGCCTGCTGCCGGACTGGCATGTCGATGCCGGGCCGATTTCGCTGTATTTCGCCAGCCAGCGCCTGCTGCCGGCCAAGACCCGCGCCTTCGTCGACTTTCTCACTGCGCACTTCGAGACCGAGCAACTGGCCCGACGTTTTTGTGCAACGCAGTGATCCGTGCTTGCCCTGTCCTGGTGGTCAGGCTCTACACTCTGTGGTTTTTCCGCAGGCAAGGACTCCACCGTGCAGTCGGTCATCTCCATTTCGCAACTGAACAAGACCTACGCGTCGGGCCATCCGGCGCTGCAGGGCATCGACCTGGACATTCGCCAGGGCGAGATCTTCGCCTTGCTCGGCCCCAACGGCGCCGGCAAGACCACCCTGATCAGCATCATCTGCGGCATCGTCAATCCCGGTAGCGGGCAGGTGCTGGTCGGCGGCAAGGACATCGTCCGCGACTACCGCGCGGCCCGCGCGCAGATCGGCCTGGTGCCGCAGGAGCTGGTCAGCGACGTGTTCGAAACCGTCTGGGCGACGGTCAAGTTCAGCCGCGGCCTGTTCGGCAAGAAGCCCGATCCGGCGTACCTGGAGCAACTGCTCAAGGACCTGTCGCTGTGGGACAAGCGCAACGCCAAGATCATGGAACTGTCCGGCGGCATGAAGCGCCGGGTGATGATCGCCAAGGCACTGTCCCACGAGCCGCAGATTCTGTTTCTCGACGAACCCACCGCCGGCGTCGACGTCGAGCTGCGCCGCGACATGTGGAACATGGTGCGGCGCCTGCGCGAGCGCGGCGTGACCATCATCCTCACCACCCACTACATCGAGGAGGCCGAGGAAATGGCCGACCGCATCGGCGTGATCAGCAAGGGGCGGATCATTCTGGTGGAGGACAAGCAGGTGCTGATGCACAAGCTGGGCAAGAAGCAGCTGAGCCTGCAGCTGCAGCAGCCGCTGGCCGGCGTGCCGGCCGAGCTGGAACGCTACGGCCTGGAGCTGGTGGACCAGGGCCATGCCCTGGTGTTCACCTTCGACGCCCAGCACGAGCACACCGGCATCGCCGAGCTGTTGCGCGACCTGGCCCAGCACGGCATCGACTTCAAGGACCTGCAGTCCAGTCAGAGTTCGTTGGAGGAAATCTTCGTGTCCTTGGTCAAGGAGTCGCGCGCATGAACCTCTATGCCATCAAGGCCATCTACCTGTTCGAGCTGGCGCGTACCTGGCGCACCCTGCTGCAGAGCATCGCCACGCCGGTGATCAGCACCTCGCTGTATTTCGTGGTGTTCGGCTCGGCCATAGGTTCGAGCATGACCCAGGTGCAGGGGGTGAGCTACGGCGCCTTTATCGTGCCGGGGCTGATCATGCTGGCGCTGCTCACCGAGAGCATCTCCAATGCCTCGTTCGGCATCTATATGCCGAAGTATTCGGGGAGCATCTACGAGCTGTTGTCGGCGCCGGTGTCCTACCTGGAAATCCTCGTCGGCTATGTCGGCGCGGCGGCGACCAAGTCGGTGATCCTCGGCATCATCATCCTGCTCACCGCGCGCCTGTTCGTCGACTTCGAGGTGCAGCACCCGCTGTGGATGGCGGCCTTCCTGGTGCTCACCGCGCTGACCTTCAGCCTGTTCGGTTTCATCATCGGCGTGTGGGCCGACGGCTGGGAGAAGCTGCAGATAGTCCCGGCGCTGATCGTCACGCCGCTGACCTTCTTAGGCGGCGCCTTCTACTCCATCAGCATGCTGCCGCCGGCCTGGCAGACGGTGACCCTGTTCAACCCGGTGGTGTACCTGATCAGCGCCTTCCGCTGGAGCTTCTACGGCGTCTCCGACGTCAACGTCGGCCTCAGCCTGGCGATGATTCTGGGGTTCCTGGCACTGTGCATTTTGCTGGTGGGCTGGATCTTCAAGACCGGCTACCGGCTCAAGAGCTGAGGTCGCCGGTAGGCACGCCGGGGCGCTGTCGGGAGGCGTCCCGGATTGCATCCGGGCTACGGGGCTGAGGCCAGCCGTATCGCGAAACGGAGGCTCGGCGCAGGGTGGATCGCGTTTTATCGATCCATCGCTGTGGTGGATGTAAAAAGCGACATTCACCCTGCGGAGCGAGGTGTGCCACGGGCGATCCAGGGCATCTGCAGATCGCCCACAAGCGGGCTCCTACCGGGCGAATCGGGGTGGCCCCTTATTTCACCCGCAACTCGCAATCGAAGGTCTTGGCCGGCGCCACGTCGGTTTCCCAGGGGCGCTGGTAGGTCAGCAGCAGGCGACCCTCGCCGCGCTCGCGGGTCTGGAAGCGCCAGGTGGATTTACCGGCGGCGCCGACCAGACCGGCGTCCTCCGGGTTGCTGTAGACCTCCGGGCCGAGGCTCTGCAACACGCTCTCGGCGCCGTCGCGCAGCACCCAGCGAAAGCCGGTGGTGGGATTGCTGGGCAGGCTGAGGATCAGTTGCTGGCCCAGGTCGAGGCTCAGCGGGCATTTGTTGCCCTGCTCCTGGGTCAGGGTCTGGGTGCTGGGCTTCTGCGCGCAGGCGGCGAGCAGGGCCAGGCTGGCGAGGGACAGCAGGCGGAAGGCGGCGGTCATGACGGATTCCTGTCGGCGAAACGCGCCCAGCATAGCCGCATTGGCCAGGTGCAGGCCACCGGGTAGGTTGGCGCTGAGCGTAGCGAAGCCCAACAGGGAGCGCGCAGCGCTCCGCCCGACGATTCCTGCCGCCGCTTTTGCTTGAAGTTTGCCGCTTGCCGCTGCTTCTACTCGAACAACACCCTGGCCACATCGCTGTAGCGCCTGGCGAAATGCACGGTCAGGCCTTCCTTGAGGTAGTCCGGCAGCTCCTCGTAGCTGCCGCGGTTGGCCTCCGGCAGGATCAGTTCGAAGATCTTCTGTCGCCGCGCGGCGATCACCTTCTCGCGCACCCCGCCGATGGCCAGCACCTGGCCGGTCAGGGTCAGCTCGCCGGTCATCGCCACGCCCTTTTTCGCCGGTTGGTTGCGTGCCAGCGACAGCAGCGCGCAGGCCATGGTGATGCCGGCGCTGGGGCCGTCCTTGGGCGTGGCGCCTTCCGGCACGTGCAGGTGGACGAAGGCTTGGTCGAAGAAAGCCGGGTCGCCGCCGTACTGCTTCAGGTGCGAGCTGACGTAGCTGTAGGCGATCTCCGCCGACTCCTTCATCACCTCGCCGAGCTGGCCGGTGAGCTTGAAGCCGCGGTTGAGGGTGTGGATGCGCGTCGCCTCGATCGGCAGGGTGGCGCCGCCCATGCTGGTCCAGGCCAGCCCGGTGATGACGCCGGTGCCGGCCAGCAGTTGCTCGTTGCGAAATACCGGCATGCCCAGGGCTTCTTCCAGGTCCTTGGCACCGATGCGGATCTTCGCTTCGGGATCGTCCAGCAGTTTCACCACCGCCTTGCGCACCAGCTTGCCCAGCTGCTTCTCCAGCTGGCGCACGCCGGCCTCGCGGGCATAGCCCTCGATCACCCCACGCAGCGCCGCGTCGCTGATCCCCAAGCGCGCCTTGGGCACGCCGGCCTTGGCCAGCTGCTTGGGCCACAGGTGGCGCTTGGCGATGGCCAGCTTCTCCTCGGTGATATAGCCGGACAGGCGGATCACCTCCATGCGGTCGAGCAGCGGCCCGGGAATCGAGTCGAGGGTGTTGGCGGTGCAGACGAACAGCACCTTGGACAGGTCCAGGCGCAGGTCCAGGTAGTGGTCGAGGAATTCGACGTTCTGCTCCGGGTCGAGGGTCTCCAGCAGCGCCGAGGCCGGGTCGCCCTGGTAGCTGGCGCCCATCTTGTCGATCTCGTCGAGCATGATCACCGGGTTCATCACCTCGGCTTCCTTGAGCGCCTGCACCAGCTTGCCGGGCATGGCGCCGATATAGGTGCGGCGGTGGCCCTTGATCTCCGCCTCGTCGCGCATGCCGCCGACCGAGAAACGATAGAAGGGCCGGCCCAGGCTTTCGGCGATGGACTTGCCGATGCTGGTCTTGCCCACCCCGGGCGGGCCGACCAGCAGCACGATGCTGCCGGCGATCTCGCCCTTGAAGGCGCCGACGGCGAGGAACTCGACTATGCGTTGCTTGATGTCATCCATGCCGGCGTGGTGCGCATCCAGCACCTTGCGCGCATGGGCCAGGTCGAGCTTGTCCTGGCCGTAGACGCCCCAGGGCAGGTTCGTGGCCCAGTCCAGGTAGTTGCGGGTGACGGCGTATTCCGGCGAGCCGGTCTCGAGGATGGCCAGCTTGTTCAGTTCCTCGTCGATGCGCTTGCGCGCCTGCTCGGGCAGGGTCTTGCCCTCCAGGCGGGCGCGGAACTCGTCGGCGTCGGCACTGCGGTCGTCCTTGACGATGCCCAGTTCCTGCTGGATCAGCTTGAGCTGTTCCTGCAGGAAGAATTCGCGCTGACGCTCGCCGATCTTGCGGTTGACCTCGGCCGACAGCTCGTTCTGCAGGCGCGCCACCTCGACCTCCTTGCGCAGCAGCGGCAGCACCTTCTCCATGCGCCTGAGCATCGGCACGGTATCCAGCACCTCCTGCAGCTCGGCGCCCGGCGCGGTGGTGAGGGCGGCGGCGAAGTCGGTGAGCGGCGAGGGGTCGTTGGGGCTGAAGCGGTTGAGGTAGTTCTTCAGCTCCTCGCTGTACAGCGGGTTGAGCGGCAGCAGCTCCTTGATCGCGTTGATCAGCGCCATGCCGTAGGCCTTGACCTCGTCGCGCGGGTCGGCCGGCGCCTGCGGGTACTCCACCTCGGCCAGGTACGGCGGCTTGCGGCTGAGCCAGCCGCGGATGCGCACCCGCGCCAGGCCCTGGGCGACGAACTGCAGCTTGCCGCCGTCCTCGCTGGCATGGTGCACGCGCACCAAGGTGCCGTGCTCGGGCAGCTTGTCGAGGTCGAATTCGCCGCTGTCGCCGGGCGGGGTGTCGACGTAGAACACCGCCAGGCAGCGGTGGTCGGTGTTGCCGACGCGCTCCAGGGTCTTGCCCCAGGGCTGCTGGTTGACGATCACCGGCAGCACCTGAGCGGGGAAGAACGGGCGGTTGTGGATGGGGATGACGTAGAGCTTGTCCGGCAGGCGCTGGGCGGGCAGCACCAGGCTGGTGCCGTGCGTCTGGGCGCCTTCTGCGGCGGCGTCGGGGGTGATGTCCTGATCGTTCATGGAGCACCTTTGCTTGCACGTTAAGTGCTAGATGGGGCGGTGCTCGGGGTTTTTCAACGGCTCTGTTCAAGCGAGATTCAGGCGAATCCCCTGCAGGCGTTGCTCGATCAGCGGCGTGAGCAGGGCGAAGCAGTCGGCGGGGGCCAGGCGCACCTGCGGCGCGTCGATCAGCTCATGGCGCAGGCGCTCGAGCAGGGCGTGCAGCGGCTGGTCCTGGCCCTGTTCGTCGAGGCGCTCGCAGAGAAAGCGCATCTGCATCTGCAGGCCGGGCGGGCAGCGCGAGTAGTTGGCCGCGCGCACCGCCAGGCCGCGCAGGCGGGCGAGGTCTTCCAGGGCGCGGCAGGCCTCGCCGAGGCCGCGGATGGCCGGGTGTTCGTGCTGGTAGAGGCGATCCTCCAGCTGCTCGATGGCTTCCAGCAGGGCCTCGATCAGTTTGCTGTGCGCCTCGAAGTCGGCGGGCTTGCGCCGCAGCTGCGGCCAGTGCTGCTGCAGCGCCGGCAGCTGCAGGCTGGCGCCGGGCCAGTTCAGCCACAGCGCATCGAGCTGGCGGGCCAGGGCGTTGCGCTGGCTGACGCTGGCGATGTCTTGCTGCGCGCCGAGGCCGCGATGCTTCTGCAGCGCCTGCAGCAGTTCCAGGCAGCGTTGCAGGGTCTGGCTTTCCAGTTGGCCCAGGGCCAGGTGATGGCGGCGTTCGGCGCGCTGGCTGAGCCAGTGGCCGAGGGTCAGCAGCACGGCGCCCAAGGCCAGGGCGATAGAGAGTTCCAGATTCATGGGGCCTCGCTTGGTTGAATCCGCTGGCTGAGCCATGTCGATTGGATCTCGCTCAAGCAACTCTCCTGCCAGCCGCCGGCAATGCCCGGATTGCCTGGGCACGGCGGTTGCGCCGCGGCGCCGGCTGTGCCCATTAATGGCGCCTGGGCGGATTTCGCTGCCCAATCTGGTGCGTGCGTTGGAAAAGGTGCAACCCGTCCGCTGGTCGTGGGTTGCGGCGTTTTTTGCGATTAAGGAGTAAAGTGCAACCCTTGTTTCGTGCCGCCAGTCTTTCGCGATGCTGCAAGCCCGAGTGATCCGCCTGGATGAACAGGCCCATGTCCATGCCCACGACCATCACCAGCTGGTGATGTCCCTGGTCGGCCGCGCCGAATTCGAGGTCGGCGGCCGCGGCGGCGAGGTGTGCCGCATGCGCGCCTGCCTGGTGCCGGGCGACGCCGCCCACCAGTTCGCCGGCATGGGCGACAACCGCATGCTGATCCTCGACCTCGACGAGCAGGACACCCCCAGCGAAGACCTGGAACTGCTCCACCGCCTGTTCGAGACCCCGCGCTATCCAGCGCTGGACGTCGATTTCCAGCACCTGCTGAGTTACGCCGGCGCCGAGCTGGAACGCTACGGCAGCGACTCGATCCTGGCCCGTTCCCTCGGCGGCGTGCTGCTGCGCGCGCTGCACCTGCGCCTGTTCGGCGAGCAGCGCTGGCGGCCGCAGGGCAGCCTGGATCTGCAGCGCCTGGACGGCTATATCGGCGAGCACCTGGCGCGGCGTATCAGCGTCGCCGAACTGGCCCAGGTGATGTGCCTGAGCCCCAGCCATTTCCACGCCCAGTTCAAGGACAGCGTCGGCCTCACCCCGCACCAGTATCTGCTCAAGACCCGCCTCGACCGCGCCGCGCGGCTGCTGCGCGAGAGCAAGCTGCCGCTGGTGCGGATCGCCGAGGAATGCGGCTTCTCCAGCCAGAGCGCGCTGACCACGGCGATGCGCCGCTACCTCGGCCTCACGCCCAAGCGCCTGCGCAGCGAATAGCGCCGCTGCTGGCCAATTGCCGCTGGCCGGTTCGCCGCCGGCCAGCTAGGCTGTCATCTCAGTACGCCAAACTCGGTTGCCAGGACGGCATGTAATCCTGTGAACGTCCGGCCTTCGGCTCGGGCCAAGGTACGCGCATGACTGGTTGCAATTCCCGCCTGCTCCCCCTCGTTCTGTTCGCCGCCCTGGTCCTGCACGGCTCGGCGCATGCCGCGGCGCTGCAGGCCGAGCTGGTGGACGCCGCCGGCCAGCCGCTGGCCGATGCGGTGATCAGCCTGCGCGGCCCGCTGGACGCCCCCCAGGCGCCGTCGCCGGCGCGCATGGATCAGCGCAACAAGCAGTTCCTGCCCCATGTGCTGGCGGTGCGCACCGGTACCTCGGTGTCCTTTCCCAACAGCGACGACATCCGCCACCAGGTCTATTCCTTCTCGCCGGCCAAGCGTTTCGAGCTGCGCCTGTACCAGGGCACGCCGAGCGAGCCGGTGCTGTTCGACAAGCCCGGGCTGGTGGTGCTCGGCTGCAATATCCACGACTGGATGCTCGGCTATATCTACGTCACCGACGACCCCTGGTTCGCCGTCAGTGACGAGCACGGCCGCGCCGCCATCGCCGAGCTGCCCGCCGGGCGCTACGCCGTGACCCTGTGGCACCCGGGCAACCCGCAGCTGCTGCCGCAGGCCGCCGGCGAGCTGCAGTTCGACGCCCTGGCGCCGAGCCAGCGGTTCGTCCTGGCCAGCAGCGGCCCCGCCGAGCCACCCGCGCCGCCGGCGCCGAGCGCGTTCGGCGAGGCCTTCAGGAAAGCCGCCGAAGATGCTGCGCAGTAGCTTCCAGGCGCGTATCGCCGGCGTTCTCGTCCTGCTCCTGCTGGTGGTGATCGGCGCCCTCTATGTCGCGGTGAAGGCAGCCACCGATGCGGCGCTGCGCGCCCAGGCGCAGGAACAGCTGAACGTCGGCAGCCGGGTCTTCGAGCAACTGCTGGCGCTGCGCAGCGACCAGCTGCAGCAGGCCGCCCAGGTGCTGGCGGCCGATTTCGGCTTCAAGGATGCGGTGGCCAGCGGCGATGCGCCGACCATCCGTTCGGCGCTGGCCAACCAGGGCGCGCGGATCAACGCCGGCGCCGTGTTCCTCCTGGGCCTGGATGGCAGCCTGCAGGTGAGCACCGACCCGGGCATCGATGCCGAGGCGCTGGCCCGTCTCGACGGCCAGTTGCAGTTGCCGCGGCGCGACGGCCCGCGGCTGTTCCTGCTGCCCATCGGCAGGCAGATCTACCTGCTGGTGGATGCCACGGTGAGCGCGCCGCTGCCGATTGCCCGGGTGCTGATGGGCTTTGCCGTGGACCGCGAATTCGCCCTGCAACTGCGTGAGCTGACCCACCTGGAACTGAGTCTGGTGGCCAGTCGCGACGGCGCTGCGCCGACCTGGATCAGCACCCTGCCGGCCAGCGCCCAGGCCCTGCTGGAGGCACAGATGGAGGCGGCCGGCGCGATGCCGCAACGCCTCGACGACGGCACCGAGCACTACTTCGGCCAGCACCTGCAACTGGCCAGCGGCCCCGGTTACCGGGTCGAGGCGCTGCTGCACAAATCCCTCGGCGAGGCCGAGGCGGCGTTCGCGCCGCTGGATCGACGCATCCTGCTGATCAGCCTGGGGGCCATGCTCGCCTCGCTGGTCGGCGCCCTGCTGCTGGCGCGCAGCGTGTCGCGGCCGGTGCGCGAGCTGGCCGCTGCCGCCCAGCGCATCGGCCGCGGCGACTACCAGCAGCCGGTGGCCCTGGCCCGCAGCGACGAGCTGGGCCTGCTGGCGCTGGCGGTCAACGACATGCAGCGCGGCATCGCCGAGCGTGAGCGGCAGCTGGCGCACAACGCCCTGCACGACGCGCTGACCGGTCTGCCCAACCGCACCCTGGCGCTGGAACGGCTGGGCAGCGCGATCACCGCCGGGCGACCCACCGCGCTGCTGTACCTGGGCGTGGGCAACTTCGCCGCGATCAACGAGAGCTGCGGCCAGGGCGGCGGCGACCTGGCCCTGCAGCAGCTGGCCCGGCGCCTGCAAGCGACCCTGCGCCCCGGCGACAGCCTGGCGCGCCTGTTGGGCGACGAGTTCCTCCTGCTGCTGGAGCAGTGCGATGGCGACAGCGCGGTGGCCAGCGCCGACCGCCTGCACCAGCTGCTGCTCAAGCCGCTGCGCATCGGCACCCTGGACGTCGCCCTGGACTGCCGTATCGGCATCGCCGCCTACCCGGCCGACGGTGACACGCCGGACGACCTGCTGCGCCGTGCGCGCATCGCCATGCAGGACGCCGCCCAGCAACCCGGTCGCCTGCAGCTCTACCAGCAGGGCCGCGACGCCGCCCAGCAGCGGCAGATCCGCCTGATCCGCGACCTGCGCCACGCCGCCGCGCAGGGCCAGCTGCTGCTGCACTACCAGCCCAAGCTGGACATCCGCGAGGGCCTCGTGCGCCAGGCCGAGGCGCTGCTGCGCTGGCAGCACCCGCAGCTGGGCATGGTCTCGCCCGGCGAATTCATCCCGTTGGCCGAGCGCACCGGCAGCATCCAGCTGCTCACCGCCTGGGTCATCGAGGAGGCCATGCGCCAGTTGCAGGAATGGGACGGGCGCGGCGTCTGGGTGCAGCTGTCGCTGAACATCTCCACCGAGGACCTGCTCGACGCCGACCTGCCGGCGCGGGTCGGCGCGCTGCTGGCGCACTACCGGGTGGCGCCGGAGCAGCTGATCTTCGAGATCACCGAGAGCGGCGTGATGCTCGACCCCGAGCGTGCGCTGCAGGTGCTGCACGGCCTGCGCGGCTGTGGCATCGGCCTGTCGGTGGACGATTTCGGCACCGGCTACTCCTCGCTGGCGCAGCTCAAGCGCATGCCGGTGCAGGAGCTGAAGATCGACCAGAGTTTCGTGCGCGAGCTGGACGACCACAGCGAGGACTCGGTGATCGTCCGCTCGACGATTGAAATGAGCCACAGCCTGGGCCTCAAGGTGGTGGCCGAGGGCGTCGAACTGGCGCCCAGCCTGAGCCTGTTGCAGCGCTGGCACTGCGACACCGCGCAGGGCTACCTGATCAGCCGGCCGCTGGCCGCCGCGGCCTTCGAGGCCTGGCTGGCGCAACCCTATCGTTCCCCCCTGGCCAAGGTGCATTGAAGCATGCGACTCGCTTATCTGTTGGGCCTGTGCCTGTGCGCCGAGCTGGCCGCCGCCGGCGAAGGTCGCCTGCTGGCCACCGGCGGCGCCACCAGCCTGGAGGGAACCGCCGGCGGCGGGATCATGCCCTGGGCGGTGCTGGCCGGTTACGGCGAGCGCGGCGAATGGGGCGCGGACGTGTTCGCCACCCGCGTCGAGACCGGCGACTACCGCCTCGACGTGGCCGGTGTGGCGGCGGCCTACGGCAACCGCATCGAGCTGTCCTACGCGCGCCAGCGCTTCGACCTCGGCACCCTGGCGCGCGACCTGCACTTGCCGGACAACAGCCTCAGCCAGGACGTGCTCGGCCTCAAGCTGCGCCTGGCCGGCGACCTGATCTACGACCGCCTGCCGCAGATTTCCCTCGGCCTGCAGCACAAGCGCCAGCGCGACTTCCGGGTGCCCAGCCTGGTCGGCGCGCAGCGTCGCGAGGACAGCGAAGGCTACCTGGCGGCCAGCCGGCTGATTCTCGGCGGTGCCTTCGGCTACAACCTGCTGCTCAACGCCAACCTGCGCTACAGCCGGGCCAACGAACTGGGCCTGCTGGGCTTCGGCGGCGACCGGCGCGACCGCCATTCCTGGCTCAAGGAAGGCTCGGTTGCGGTATTGCTGGATCGGCACTGGGCGGTGGGCATCGAGTACCGGGAAAAGCCTGACAACCTGAGTTTCGCCGGCGAGAGCGACTGGGCCGATCTGTTCGTCGGCTACTTTCCGAACAAGCACCTGGCCCTGGTGCTGGCCTACGCGCGGCTCGGCGAGATTGCCACGCTGGACCACCAGGACGGCGTCTACCTGTCCGTGCAGGGGAGTTTCTGAACATGCGCCTGGCCATGCTCTGCCTGCCGCTGCTGCTGGCGGCCTGCGCCCAGCAGGCGCCGCGCGACGACGGCCTGTACCGCGCCCTGGGTGCGGAGCCGGGTATCGTGCGGATAGTCGAGGGCATGCTGCTGGGCAGCGCGCGCGATCCGCGCATCGCCCGGCACTTTCTCGATATCGACATCGAGCGCCTGCGCGACAAACTCATCGAGCAGCTGTGCTTCGAGAGCGGCGGCCCCTGCGTCTACACCGGCGACAGCATGGAGGAGAGCCACAAGGGCCTGCGCCTGACCCCCAGCGATTTCAACGCCCTGGTCGAGCACCTGCAGGACGCGATGGACGCCGAGGGGGTGCCGACGCCGGCGCAGAACCGCCTGCTGGCGCGCCTGGCGCCGATGCGTGGGCAGGTGATCGACCGCTAGCGAGCGGGGCGCCCGGGTTCAGGCGTAGTTCTGCGGGCTGAGCTTGCGCTCGATCAGCTCGATGAGGATGTGCAGCACCTTGATATGCAGCTCCTGCACGCGGTCGGCGTAGTCGCCGCCGGGCGCGCAGATGCACACGTCCGCCAGGCTCTCCAGCAGCGAGCCGGGCTTGCCGGTCAGGGCCACCACTTTCACCCCCAGGGCCTTGGCCGCTTCGGCGGCCTTGACCACGTTGGGGCTCTTGCCGCTGGTGCTGATGGCGATCAGCACGTCGCCGGCGCGGCCATGGGACTCGATATAGCGCGAGAAGATGTGGTCGTAGCCGAAGTCGTTGGCCACGCAGCTGATATGGCTGGGGTCGCTGATCGACACCGCGGCGATGCCGGGGCGGTTGTTGCGGTAGCGCCCGGTCAGTTCCTCGGCGAAATGCATGGCGTCGCACATCGAGCCGCCGTTGCCGCAGGAAAACGCCTTGCCCTTGGCCTCGAAGCTTTCGATCAGCAGCTCGGCGGCCTGCTGGATATTGCCCAGGGTCTGCTCGTTGGCGAGGAAGGCCTCCAGCGCGCGCTGGGCTTCCTGCAGGCTGTTGCGGATATGTTCGATCATCGCGGGGCTCGCTCTCAGGGCAATTCGGGGCTGGAGTAAAACGCACTCAGCACTTTCACCAGGTGCTCCAGGTCGTGGCTGCCGGCCAGTTCGCGGATCGAGTGCATGGCGAAGGTGGGCAGGCCGATATCGACGGTGCGTACGCCCAGCTGGCTGGCGGTGAGCGGGCCGATGGTGGAGCCGCAGGCCATGTCGCTGCGCACCACGAAGCTCTGCACCGGCACCTCGTTCTCCAGGCACAGGTGGCGGAAGAAGCCGGCGGTCTCGCTGTTGGTGGCGTAGCGCTGGTTGCTGTTGATCTTGATCACCGGGCCGGCGTTGAGTTTGGGCCCGTGGTTGCCGTCATGCTTGTCGGCATAGTTGGGATGCACGCCATGGGCGTTGTCGGCCGACACCAGCAGCGAACGCTGGATGGTCCGCACGAAGGCATCGCCCTCCGGCAGCACGCGGCGCAGCACCTGTTCAAGGAAGGGGCCGTCGGCGCCGCAGGCCGAGCAGGAGCCGACCTCTTCGTGGTCGGTGCAGACCAGCACGCAGGTTTCCTCGTCGCTGGAGTCGATCAGCGCCTGCAGGCCGGCGTAGCAGGACAGCAGGTTGTCCAGGCGCGCGCCGGCGATGAAATCCTGGTTGAGGCCGACGATGGCGGCGCTCTGGGTGTCGTAGAAACTCAGCTCGTAGTCCAGCACCGCATCGGCATTGAAGTCGTGCTCCATGGCCAGCTGTTCGCTGAGCAGGGCGCGGAAGTCGGCGGTCTCGCTGCTGGCCAGTTGGGCGAGGATCGGCGGCAGCTCGTTCTGCGGGTTGATCGCCCAGCCCTGGTTGGCTTCGCGGTTGAGGTGGATGGCCAGGCTGGGGATCACGGCGATGGGCTGGTAGAAGTCGATCAGCTGGCTCTCGACCTTGCCGTCGCGGCGGTAGGTCACGCGGCCGGCCAGCGACAGGTCGCGGTCGAACCAGGGGGCGAGCAGGGCGCCGCCGTAGACTTCCACGCCGAGCTGGAAGAAGCCCTGGCGCTGCAGCTCGGGGTTGGGCTTGACCCGCAGGCAAGGGCTGTCGGTATGCGCACCGACCAGGCGAATGCCGCCGTCGACGGCCGGGCGCTTGCCGAGCTTGAAGGCGATCAGCGAGGAGTCGTTGCGGGTCACGTAGTAGCGACCGCCGGCCTCGGTGTGCCAGGGCGCGCGTTCGTCGAGGTGGCGATAACCGGCCGCCTCCAGGCGCATGGCCAGGCTGGTGGTGGCGTGAAAGGGGGTAGGCGAGGCGTTGAGAAAGTCGATCAGGCCTTGGTTCAGTTCTTCGCGCATAGGGACTCCGGGCAACGATGGCGCGAGTTTACCAATTTGCCTCGGCCTGTGCCGGTTGTGCGCTCGTTTGCGGGCGATAGTTCGCGTCTATCGCGCTTTTAGTGCTGGTGGTGCGCAGGGCAACGCGTAGGGTGCATCACGCTTCACCGATCCACCAGAGCGGTGGATGAAAAAGGCGTCATCCACCCTACGGCGTGCGCCGTGCGCACCGGGCGGGCAATCAGAACGGCGCCGGGCACTCGAAGCGCATCCGCGCGCCGCTCTGCGGGTGGGTCAGGCTCAGCATGCTGGCATGCAGGCACAGGCGCTGATGGGCGGTCAGGGCCTGTTCGTGGGCATAGAGGCGGTCACCCAGCAGCGGATGGCCGATGGACAGCATATGCACGCGCAGCTGGTGCGAGCGGCCGGTGATGGGGGTGAGCTCGACCCGGCACCAGTCGCCGCAGCGCTCGAGCACGCGCCAGTGGGTCAGGGCGTGCTTGCCCAGCTCATGGTCGACCACGTGGCGCGGCTTGGTCGGCGGGTCGTAGCGCAGCGGCAGGTCGATGCTGCCGCTATCGCCCTCGAGCTGGCCCCAGCACAGCGCGGTGTAGGCTTTCTCGGTCTCGCGGTCGTGGAACTGGCGCGACAGCTCGCGGTGGCTGTCGGCGTCTCGGGCCAGCACGATGATGCCGGAGGTTTCCCAGTCCAGGCGGTGGACGATGCGCGCCTCGGGGTAGCCGTTGTCCTGCAGGCGGGTGACCAGGCAGTCCTTGTTGTCATCGGCGCGGCCGGGCACCGAGAGCAGCAGGGTGGGCTTGTTGATCACCAGCAGGGCGGCGTCCTGGTGGAGTATTTCGATCTGGCTAAGGGGCATGGGGCGTTCGCAGCGGTCTTGTAGGAGCGAGCTCTGCTCGCGAAGTCTGCAGGCTACCGGCGTTCGCGAGCAGAGCTCGTGCCTACAGGTGCCTGGGACTATAAACGAACACGGCGGCCGAAGCCGCCGTGAACCGGGCCGGTAGCTATCAGCGATCCGGCAGGGTGATGTTGAGCTCCAGGATCGAGCAACTGCCCTGGTTCTCCAGGGCGACCTGGACCTGATCCGAGTCGATATTGACGTACTTGCGGATCACTTCGACCAGTTCCTGCTGTAGCGCCGGCAGGTAGTCCGGCTGGCTGCGCTGGCCGCGTTCGTGGGCGACGATGATTTGCAGACGCTCTTTCGCGATCGACGCCGGGGTTTCCTTTTTGCGTTCGCGAAAGAAGTCGAAAATATTCATTTAGCGAGCTCCGAATAAGCGTTGCATGAGTCCTTTCTTCTGCACGTCGAGGAAGCGATGCGGCACTTCCTTGCCGAGCAGGCGTTCGACCGCGTCGCTGTACGCCTGGCCGGCGTCGCTCTGCTCGTCGAGGATCACCGGCACGCCCTGGTTGGAGGCCTTGAGCACCGCCTGCGACTCGGGAATCACGCCGAGCAGACGGATGGCGAGGATTTCCTCGACGTCCTCGACGCCGAGCATCTCGCCCTTGGTCACGCGCTCGGGGTTGTAGCGGGTCAGCAGCAGGTGTTCCCGGATCGGCTCCTCGCCCTTCTCGGCGCGGCGCGACTTGCTCGCCAGCAGGCCGAGCATGCGGTCGGAGTCGCGTACCGAGGAGACTTCCGGGTTGGTCACGACGATCGCCTCGTCGGCGAAGTACATGGCCAGGTGCGCGCCCTTCTCGATGCCGGCCGGCGAGTCGCAGACCACGTAGTCGAAGTTCTGCGACAGTTCGCCGATCACCTTCTCCACGCCTTCCTGGGTCAGCGCGTCCTTGTCGCGGGTCTGGCTGGCAGCCAGCACGAACAGGTTCTCGATGCGCTTGTCCTTGATCAGCGCCTGGGTCAGGGTGGCTTCGCCGTTGACCACGTTGACGAAGTCGTACACCACGCGGCGTTCGCAGCCCATGATCAGGTCGAGGTTACGCAGGCCGACGTCGAAGTCGACGATGACGGTCTTGTGCCCGCGCAGGGCGAGGCCGGTACCGATGGCGGCGCTGGTGGTGGTTTTACCGACACCACCCTTGCCGGAAGTAACTACGAGGATTTTGGCCAAGGTGATTCACCCCAAGAAATGAAGAAAAAAGCGGGAATCCGTAGGCTGTTATTGGGCTTCCGGATGCCTTTTTGTGTCCCTGAAAATTGGCCGCAGTATCCGTTAAAGGCGGGTGATGTTCAACACGTCACCCGACAGGCTGACATGCACCGCATCGCCCCACAGCGGGTCGCGGCGCAGGTCTTCGGCGACCTTGTAATGACCGGCGATCGACAGCATTTCGGCGCCCATTTGCTGACAGAAAATCCGTGCCTTGCCGTTGCCCTTGACGCCGGCCAGGGCGCGGCCGCGCATGGGCGCGTAAACATGGATGTTGCCGTCGGCGAGAAGTTCCGCC
Organism: Pseudomonas sp. PL-6; assembly: GCF_054110165.1. Taxonomy (NCBI): domain Bacteria; kingdom Pseudomonadati; phylum Pseudomonadota; class Gammaproteobacteria; order Pseudomonadales; family Pseudomonadaceae; genus Pseudomonas; species Pseudomonas sp. PL-6. The sequence continues at coordinate 1,288,223 of NZ_CM134189.1, forward strand.
CCGGCGCTGACCGGGGCCAGGACGATCAGGTCGCCGCCCTGGGCGTAGACCTGCTGGCCGCCGCGCACCGGGCTGGTGATGATCTTGCTCGGCCTGTGTTCGGGTTCGGCCGGCTTCTCGACCTTCTTCGGTGCCGGGTCGAGCGGTCGTTCGCGCGCGCCGGAGGGCGGCAGCACCGGCAGATCCATGGCCTCGGCGGCGGCGATATCGGCCGCGCGGCTGGCGCGGATGGCCAGGGTGCGCAGGCCGTGGCGGCGGCAGACGGCCATCAGCTCGGCCAGGTCCAGTTCGCCTTCGCCGTCCGGCAGTTTGTCCAGGGCCAGCACCAGCGGGGTGTTGCTGAAGAAGGCCGGGGCCTGGGCGACCTTTTCCGCCAGTTGCGCGTCGAGGCGGGCCAGGTCGTTGTGCGCCAGCTCCATCACGGTGATGGCGAGCATGCTGCCCTTGAGCTGGAACACGGGGTCTTGGGCGAGGAGATCGGCTTGGCTCATGGGAGGGCGATGGGCCTTGTGGCGAGTCGGAAAGTTGCCCGGACTTATAGCGACTCGAGCTGCAAGCCGCAAGCCGCCGACACCCTGGCTTCCGAGTCGGCGGGAAAACTGCGTTAGAATGCGCGGCTTTGCTCGTGCTCGGAAACCTTTCATGGATCGCCCACGCTTTCGCGCCTATTTCCTTCATCCGCGCTTCTGGCCGCTGTGGCTCGGCCTGGGCCTGCTGTGGCTGGTGGTGCAGTTGCCCTACGCGCTGCTGCTGCGGTTCGGGCGCGCGCTGGGCTGGCTGATGTACCGCACGGCCGGCTCGCGCCGGCGCATCGCCGCGCGCAACCTGGAGCTGTGCTTCCCGCAGCTGAGCGCCGCCGAGCGCGAACGTCTGCTCAAGGAGAACTTCGCCTCCACCGGCATCGCCTTCTTCGAGATGGCCATGAGCTGGTGGTGGCCCAAGGCGCGCCTGGCGCCGCTGGCGCACATCGAGGGGCTGGAGCACCTCAAGCAGGCGCAGGCCGAAGGCCAGGGCGCGATCCTGATGGCCGTGCACTTCACCACCCTGGAGATAGGCGCCGCGCTGCTCGGTCAGCACCACACCATCGACGGCATGTACCGCGAGCACAAGAATCCGCTGTTCGACTTCATCCAGCGCCGTGGCCGCGAGCGGCACAACCTCGACGCCAGCGCCATCGAGCGCGAGGACATCCGCGCCATGCTCAAGGTGCTGCGCGCGGGCCGCGCCATCTGGTACGCGCCGGACCAGGACTACGGGCGCAAGCAGAGCATCTTCGTGCCGCTGTTCGGCATCCCCGCGGCCACCGTCACCGCCACCAGCAAGTTCGCCCGCCTGGGCAAGGCGCGGGTGATTCCCTTCACCCAGCAGCGCCTGGCCGACGGCAGCGGCTACCGCCTGGTCATCCACCCGCCGCTGGCGGACTTCCCCGGCGACAGCGAGGAGGCCGACTGCCTGCGCATCAACCAGTGGATCGAGCAGGTGGTCAGCGCCTGCCCCGAGCAGTACCTGTGGGCGCACCGGCGCTTCAAGACCCGCCCCGAGGGCGAGGCCAGGCTGTACGGGAAGCGCAAGTAGCTCGCCTATACTCGAATAAACCCCAGGATCTGCCCCGATGACCGTCATTGCCCGCCCCCACGAGCCTGTCACCGGGCTGATCCTCTCCGGCGGCGGGGCGCGGGCGGCCTATCAGGTCGGCGTGCTGGCGGCCATCGCCGACCTGCTGCCGGATGCCGCGCACAACCCCTTTCCGGTGATAGTCGGCACCTCGGCCGGCGCGGTGAACGCGGTCGGCCTGGCCTGCGGGGCGCTGCATTTCAGCGAGGCGGTGCGACGCCTGACCGCGGTGTGGCAGGGTTTTCACACCCATATGGTGTACCGCAGCGACTGGCCGGGGGTGCTGCGCCAGGCGGCGCGCTTCGTCGGCCACAGCCTGCTCGGCCTGGGTCGCGAGGTGCCGGTGGCGCTGCTCGACAGCTCGCCGCTGCGCGAGCTGCTGGCGCGCGAGCTGGATTTCTCCGGCATCGCCGCGGCGGTGCGCCATCGCCAGCTGCGCGCCGTGGCGGTGACCGCCTTCGGCTACGAGAGCGGCCAGGCGGTGACCTTCTACCAGGGCCGCGCCACCATCGACCCCTGGTTCCGCCACCGCCGCGTCGGCGTGCCGACCCGCCTGCAGCTGGAACACCTGCTGGCCAGCGCCTCGATCCCGCTGATCTTCCCGCCGGTGAAGATCAACCGCGAGTATTTCGGCGACGGCGCGGTGCGCCAGTCGGCGCCGATCAGCCCGGCGCTGCACCTGGGCGCTAGCCGCGTGCTGGTGATCGGGGTCAGCGGCAACGCCCAGCTCGAGCCCAGTCAGCCGGCGCCGCGCCCGCTCAGCAATCGCCCGCCGAGCCTGGCGCAGATCGGCGGCCATCTGCTCAACAGCACCTTTATCGACAGCCTGGAAAGCGATATCGAGCTGCTCGACCGGCTCAACCAGTTGAGCGGCCTGGTGCCGACGGAGCATCGCCCGCGCGGCCTGGGCCTAAACCCGGTGGACGTGCTGGTGATCGCCCCGAGCCGGCCGCTAGATCAGATCGCCGCGCGCCACCAGCGCGAGCTGCCGCGGGCGCTGCGCCTGTTCCTGCGCGGGCCGGGGGCGACCAAGGCGGGCGGCGCCGGGGTGCTCAGCTACCTGCTGTTCGAGCCCGGCTACTGCAGCGAGCTGATCGAGCTGGGCTACCAGGACGCCATGGCGCGCAAGGCCGACCTGTGCGCCTTTCTCGGCCTGGCCGAGGTGGCGCAGCCGGCCTGACACTGCGCCGGATCAGGCCAGCACGCCGTCGCGGAAATCGCGCAGGGCCTGCTCGATCTCCTCGCGGCTGTTCATCACGAACGGGCCGTACTGCACGATGGGCTCGTGCAGCGGCGTGCCGGCGATCAGCAGCACCCGTGCGCCCTGGGCGCTGGCCAGATGCAATTCACCCGCGTCGGACAGCCGCACCAGGCGTCCGGCGCTGACGGGTTGCGCGCTGGCCTCGGGCAGTTCGAGCAAGCCTTGGTAGACGTACAGCATCACCCGCTGGCCGTCGGCCAGGCGCGGGGCGATCCGGCTGCCGGGCGGCAGGTGCAGGTCGAACAGCTGCGGCTGGGTGTGCGGGCGCTGCACGGCGCCGGCCTGGCGGTGCTGGCCGTCGTCGAACTGGCCGGCGATCACCACCACCTCGACACCGCCTGCCGTGGTCAGGCGCGGAATCTCCTCGGCCGGAATATCGCGGTAGCCGGGGTCGCCCAGTTTGTCCCTGGCCGGCAGGTTGAGCCACAGCTGGAAACCGCGCATGGCGCCGGACTCCTGTTCGGGCATCTCGCTGTGGACGATGCCGCGCGCAGCGGTCATCCACTGTACGCCGCCCGTGCCGAGCAGGCCGACGTTGCCCAAGTGGTCCTCATGGCGCATGCGCCCTTCGAGCATATAGGTGATGGTCTCGAAGCCGCGGTGCGGGTGCGGCGGGAAGCCGGCGATGTAGTCGTCCGGGTCGCTGCTGGAGAACTCGTCGAGCATCAGGAAGGGATCGAAGCGCTCCAGGCCCGGGCCACCGATCACCCGGTTGAGGCGCACGCCGGCGCCGTCCGAGGCCGGCTGGCCGGGTTGGATGCTGAGGATGCGGCGGGCTTGGATCATGGTGTGGACTCCGTCGGTCGAGGCGATGGAGACCATGCTACGCCGATCTTGTCGATCAAATGTCGCAAGTTTTGCGGGCTATTGATCGATCTGTTCGATGTTTCAGTGGGCGGGGCAGGGGCTGGCCGGGCGGCTTTCGCCGGGCAGTTCGAAATCCTCGATCAGCTGGCAGATGGCCTGGCCGTCGGCCGCGCATTGCGGCCGCGCGGCCCAGTCGGCGAGGGCGCGCTGCATCACTCCGGCCAGGCGCCGGCATTCGGCGATATGCGCCTCGAGCGCGTGCAGGCGCTCGCCGAGCAGTTCGCGCACCTCGGCGCAGGGCTCGGCACCGCTGTCGGCGCGGGCGAGGATGGCCTGCACGTCCTTGAGGCTGAAGCCCAGGCGGCGGGCGCGGGCGATAAAGCGCAGGCGCTTGAGGTCCTCGGCGGCGTAGAGCTGGTAGCCGTTGTGCGGATCGCGCCGCGGTTTGAGCAGGCCGAGGTCGGTGTAGTGGCGCACGGTATCGCCGCTGACGGCGGCGGCCTTGGCCAGTTGGGCGACGCGCATGCTGCACTCCTTCTGCTGGCGAGAGGCCGTCAGCTTAAAACCGCGGGGCGGCCCCGCGGTCAATGGGTTTATCCCGCTGCTCGGCGGCCAGTCATTCGGCAATCTTCAGCTTGCGCGACTCGTGATAGAAGTAGCGCAGCTTCTCGTACTCGAACGGCGAGTTGAGCTGGCCGTAGCGGAAGCTGGTGTGCGCCCGCTCGTCCACCGCGCGCAGCGCCGTGATGCCGGGGTTGCGGCTGCTGGCGTCGGCCACGTCGAGGTAATTGACCGCGCTTTCCAGGCTGTAGTCCGCCACCAGCCCGCCGGTGTCGCGCAGGTTGGAGGGGCCGAGCAGCGGCAGCATCAGGTAGGGGCCGGCCGGCATGCCGTAGTGGCCGAGGGTCTGGCCGAAGTCTTCGCGCAGCCTGGGTAGGCCCATCCGGCTGGCCGGGTCCCAGATGCCGCCGATGCCGAGGATGGTGTTGAACAGCAGCCGCGCGGTGCTGTTCATCGCCCGCTGGCCCTTGAGCTGCAGCAGGCTGTTGGCCAGGGTCGGCACTTCGCCGAGGTTGCTGAAGAAGTTGTGGATGCCGCTTTCCACCAGGTTCGGGGTGACGTAGCGGTAGCCGTCCACCAGCGGCAGGAACACCCACTGATCGAAGCGGTAGTTGAAGTGGTAGACGCGGCGGTTCCACGACTCCAGCGGGTCGTACACCTGCAGGGCGTCGTTGGAGGCGCGTTCGAACTCCTGCTGATCCAGCCCCGGGTTGAAACGCAGGTGCTGCAGCGGGTTGGTGAAGCCGTCGGGGTCGGCGTGGTGTTCGGCCAAGGCCGGCCCGCTGCCCAGCAGCAGGGCGATCAGAATCCAGTGCTTAGCCACGGAAGAACTCCAGCATGGCGTCGCTGTTGACGCGGTAGTTGAGGTTGCCGCAGTGCCCGCCGCGCGGGTACAGGGTCAGGCGCTCGCCGAAGGCGCGGCGCAGGAAGCCGATGTCGCCGGGGCCGAGGATCAGATCGTCGGCGTTGTGCATCACCGCCACCTTGTCGCTGCCCTTGAGGTAGTCCTCCAGCGCGTAGAGGCTGGCCGCATCGATCAGCTGGTTGAGGCTGCCGCCGTCGTAGCGGGCGCGCCACATCGGCACCAGCTGTTCGGCGATGTAGCAGTCGAAGTCGCAGCGCAGCGCCAGCTGGAAGAAGGGGGTGAGGCTGGTGCCCTCGCTGATGCGATAGCCCTGCGGGGTGATCAGGCCGCGGCGGTTGAGCAGGTCCGAGCTGAACACTATGTCGGCGGCGGCGAAGCGGAATACCGTGCCGATGAGCATGGCCATCTGCTCGTCGGAGAGCTTCTCCTTGGACTGCTGGAAGTCGTAGAGCATGGCCTCGTTGATATCCAGGTAACCCTTCTCGTTGAAGTAGCGGGTCAGCTTGCCGAGCACCAGGTCGTAGAAGTTGGTGCTGTTGTCGATGCCCTCGACCTGGGTCTGCACCAGGCGGTCGAGGTTGGTGATCGAGGTGTAGAGGTTGACCGGCGGGTTGAGCAGCAGCACGCGCTTGAAGTCGAAGGCGCGGCGGGTTTCGTCGAGCTGGCTGACGAAGGCGGCGTGCAGGCCGCCGAGGCTGTAGCCGGTGAGGTGGAACTCGCTGACCTCGAGCTTGGGGTGCTGGGCGCGCACCACCTGCATGGCGCGGTACAGGTCGTCGGCATCGTCCGGGGTGTAGCCCGGGGTGGCGAAGCGCGAGGCGGCGGCCATGAAGTCGTAGCTGGTCGGCGACGACAGCTGCACCACATGGAAGCCGGCGCCGTAGAACAGCTTCTTCAGGTATTCCGGGGTGCCGCTGGAATAGTGCGCACCGGTGCCGGCGATGATGAAGATCAGCGGCGCACGGCCCTTCTGCTGGGCCAGGCGGTACTGCAGCTTGGTCACCGGCCAGAAGTTCTCCAGCAGCTCGAACTCGCGATCCGGACGGATGCGCACGGCGTAGTCGCGCTGGTCGATGGCGTCGTCGGCGGGCAACGCCGGGCGCAGCTGCGGCGGGGTGGTGGCGATGGTCGCCTCGAACGGGTTGGCCAGCGGAAAGCCGTAGCTTTCGGCGTCCACGTCCGCCGCTGCGGCGGACGCACAGAAGACCAGGCCGCCGAGCAGGGCGGCGAGTCGGGCAAGGCTGGGCATGTGGCAAGTCCCTTTTAAGAAGAGAACGTCTCGATTGAACAGCCCGCTTATGACAGCAATAGTTGGGGCAAAGTGCCAGAACCGCGGTTTATCGAGGCTGTCCGGCCAGCGCGTCCAGCGCCTCGCCGGTCAGCCGGTAGACGGTCCAGTCGTCCTGCGGCGTGGCCCCCAGGCCCTCGTAGAAGCCGATGGCCGGCGTGTTCCAGTCCAGCACCGACCACTCCAGGCGGCCGCAGCCGCGATTCACCGCCAGGCGTGCCAGCTCGGCCAGCAGCGCCTTGCCGAGGCCGGCGCCGCGGGCGGCGGGACGCACGTAGAGGTCTTCCAGGTACAGCCCGGGACGGCCGAGGAAGGTGGAATAGTTGTGGAAGAACAGGGCGAAGCCTGCGGCCTCGCCGTCCACCTCGCCGATCAGCACTTCGGCGAAGGGGCGCGGGCCGAACAGGTGTTCGGTCATCTGCAGCGGATCGGCGACCACCTGGTGGCTGAGCCGTTCGTACTCGGCCAGTTCCTGGATGAAGTCGAGAATCAGCGAAATATCGGCGGGTTGCGCGGGGCGCAGGCTCAGCTTGGACATGGCGGCTCCTTGTGGATGCTGCCGAGTATGCCGCGGGTGCCCAGGGCTCTGGCAAGTCGCCGATCAGACGTGGTGATGCAGCCAGGCATGCCTGGGAATGGCCGACTCGCGCTTCTTCGCCTCCAGGCGCGCCCAGACCTTCTCGTGGAAGTAGAAGCCCACCGAGTTGCACAGCGGCTCGACCGCCGCCACCAGGCCGCTGACCGCGATGCTGCCGGTCAGCGCGTAGGCCACGCCGAAGGCGATGCAGAAGTGCATGATGGTGAAGGTCAGGGTCTTGAGCATGCTGCACCTCGATGAGAATCGTTTCGCGTCGAGAGCAAGGCTAGTCTCCCTGTGCAGCCTGGGGAAATACGGGCTGTGCATGGCTTCGATAGTCGAAGTGCATGAGCGGGATTCTCTGGAGAGCTTTGCTCTATTTATCTTGCGGCGCCGCGCCCTGCCAAAGAGGCGCGCGCCATTGACAGGAGGTTGTTGCATGCCGGTCCGCGATCGCCCTGGCTCCACCACGGCGCCGCCGCCGCGGGTGGTGAACTGATGCTGCTGCGCCTGGCCGCCGATGCGCTGGTGCTGCTGCACCTGGCCTTTATCCTCTTCGTGCTGGGCGGCGGCCTGTTGCTGCTGCGTTGGCCGCGCCTGGTCTGGCTGCACCTGCCGGCAGTGGCCTGGGGCGCGGTGGTGGAGTTGTGCCACCTGCTGTGCCCGCTGACGCCCTGGGAGAACCAGTTGCGCCGCGCGGCGGGGCAGGCCGGTTACGACGGCGGCTTCGTCGAACACTACCTGATCCCGCTGATCTATCCGGCCGGACTGACGTCGCAGATCCAGCTGTGGCTCGGCGCACTGGTGCTGCTGGTCAACGGCGCGGTGTACGGCTGGCTGCTGTGGCGCTGGAGACGCAGGCCGTAGCGCCGATTTGCCCTGCCTATTCATAATCCTGATGAAGGGCTGGCGGCACTATTTCCTTCGCTACACTGCCAGCCATTCCAACCGGACATTGAAAAGGCAGGCCCGCTATGCAAAACCGCATGATGATTACTGGCGCCGGTTCCGGCCTGGGGCGCGAGATCGCCCTGCGCTGGGCGCGCGATGGCTGGCGTCTGGCCCTGGCCGACGTCAACGAGGCCGGCCTGGCCGAGACCCTCAAGCTGGTGCGCGAGGCCGGCGGCGACGGTTTCACCCGCCGCTGCGACGTGCGCGACTACAGCCAGCTGACCGCGTTGGCGCAGGCCTGCGAAGAGCAGTTCGGCGGCATCGACATCATCGTCAACAACGCCGGGGTGGCGTCCGGCGGCTTCTTCAGCGAGCTGTCGCTGGAGGACTGGGACTGGCAGATCGCGATCAACCTGATGGGCGTGGTCAAGGGCTGCAAGGCCTTCCTGCCGTTGCTGGAGCAGAGCAAGGGCAAGATCGTCAACATCGCCTCGATGGCGGCGCTGATGCAGGGGCCGGCGATGAGCAACTACAACGTGGCCAAGGCCGGCGTCGTGGCGCTGTCGGAAAGCCTGCTGATCGAGCTGCGTCAGCAGGAGATCGGCGTGCACGTGGTCTGCCCGTCGTTCTTCCAGACCAACCTGCTGGACTCCTTCCGCGGTCCGACCCCGGCGATGAAGGCGCAGGTCGGCAAGCTGCTGGAAAGCTCGCCGATCAGTGCGGCGGATATCGCCGAGTACATCCACGCCGAGCTGGCCAAGGGCAGCTTCATGATCCTGCCGCACGAGATGGGCCGCATGGCCTGGGCGCTCAAGCAGAAGAACCCGCAGGCGCTCTACGACGAGATGGCCAACATGGCCGACAAGATGCGCGGCAAGGCCAAGCCGGCGGGTTGACCGAAAGGTCAGTTAATTGCCGCTGCAGGCTTGCCCGAGCGGGCCTGCGGGGGTAGGGTGGCCGATCCGGCCTGCCTGCCGTTCTGACCTTGGATAATCCGTGAAACCAGTCCCTCGGGCCCTGCTGCTGGTGGCCCTGGTGCTGGCGGCGATCAACCTGCGCCCCGGCATCACCTCCCTAGCCCCGCTGATCGAGCGGATCGCCGCCGAGCTGTCGCTGAGCCGCAGCTTCATCAGCCTGACCACCGCGCTGCCGGTGCTGTGCATGGGCCTGCTCGCCCCGCTGGCGCCGCGCCTGGCGCTGCGCTGGGGGCTGGAGCGCACCATCGTGTTGTGCATGGCACTGATCGCCCTGGCCCTGCTGGCGCGTCTGGCGGCGCACCAGAGCGCGGTGCTGATCGCCAGCGCCATCGCCCTCGGCGCCGCCATCGCGGTGGCCGGGCCGCTGCTGTCGGGTTTCATCAAGCGCTATTTCGCCGGGCAGATGGGCCGTGTGGTGGGCTGGTATTCCCTCGGCATGGCCATCGGCGGCGCCGGGGGGGGGGGGGGGGCCATTGGCGGCACCGCCGGCGCGGTGCTCACCGCGCCGGCCACCGCGCTGTTCGGCGATGCCTGGCACCTCGGCCTGGCGGTCTGGGCGCTGCCGGCGCTGCTCGGCGTGCTGCTCTGGCTGTGCCTGCCCAACCAGCTCGGCGCCGGCGAAGCGCAGGAGGGCGGCCTGCCCTGGCGGCAGCCGCGCGCCTGGCTGATCAGCTGTTTCTTCGCCCTGCAGGCCGGGCTGTTCTATGCCCTGGCCACCTGGGTGGTGGCGCGCTACCACGAGGCCGGGCTGAGCCTGCTGCGCAGCAACTCGCTGCTCAGCCTCTCGATGCTGATGGGCCTGCCCAGCTCCTTCCTGCTGCCCTGGCTGGCGCAGCGCTTCGATGCCCGCTACCCGCTGCTGCTGGCCTGCGGCGCGCTGAGCAGCCTGTGCCTGGCGATGATCAGCTTTGCCCCGAGCGTGGTCCCCGAGCTCTGGGCGGTGCTGATCGGCTTCGGTCTCGGCGGCTCCTTCGCCCTGTCGCTGGTGCTGCCGCTGTACGAGGCCGGCTCGCCGCTGGCGGTCAGCCGCTGGACCGCGATGATGCTGTTCACCGGCTACGGCCTGGCCTGCATGACGCCGATTCTCACCGGCCTGGCGCGCGACCTGTCCGGCAGTTACCGTCTGCCGTTCGCCGCGCTCACCGGCCTGGCCCTGCTGATGACGCTGATCGCCTGGCTGCTCGGGCGCAGCCAGCGGCGCCAGCGGTGAAGAATTCGCGCCAGTTCCTTTCTTGCCCGCCGGGGCTGTGTTAGAAGGCGGTCTGTTTTTCCTGGAGTGCCGGTGTGGAGTCCGAATCCATCGTCTATGGCTGCATCCGCGACTGGCCCTCGGATGACCCCGAGCTGCGTCGCCTGCGCCGCGAAACCAACCACGGCGTGCTGGCCGAACTGCCGGCCGGCGACCTCTGGCCCTTCCTCGGGCGCGAGATGTTCTCCTTCTGCGAGCAGCCCGGCGCCGGCCTGTACCAGACCCAGGTGATCCACTTCGGCGCCAGCTACGGCGCGGTGGAGTACGAGTGGAACCTGTGGATCGAGGCCTTCGAGGCGCTGCTCAAGCGCCTGTACTGGGCCAATGCGGTGGTGCACCTGGAAACCGAGCTCAATGGCGTGCACACCTTCCGCTGGGAATCCGACAGCGGCTTTCACAGCCCCCAGGAGGGCGCCCTGCGCGTGCGTTGCGCCTGGGAACGCGAAGGCATGCTGCGCGGCTGAGGAGGCGAACGTGCTCAACTACCTGTGGTTCCTGCTCGCCGCGCTGCTGGAGATCGCCGGCTGCTACGCCTTCTGGATGTGGCTGCGGCTCGACCGCAGCGCCTGGTGGATAGTGCCCGGGCTGCTCAGCCTGGCGCTGTTCGCGCTGATCCTGACGCGGGTCGAGGCGGCGTTCGCCGGGCGTGCCTACGCCGCCTACGGCGGGGTCTATATAGTCGCTTCGCTGGCCTGGCTGGCGCTGGTCGAGAAGACCCGGCCGCTGGCCAGCGACTGGCTGGGCGCGGCGCTGTGCCTGGCGGGCGCCGCCATCATCCTGTTCGGGCCGCGCGTCGCGCCGTCCTGAACCGCGGGCCAGAGCGCTGCACTGCTTATAGAAAATCGAAGTAAAAAAGTTCCGCTGTCATGAAATCTTTATATATCGGCAACTGAGCTGAAATAACCCCTCGCCAAGATTCCCCCCAGCACGAACGAGCCCAGCGCTCGGGTGTTTTCAACACTAAAAGTCCAACAGGGGAATTTCTCGATGATCCGTAAGCACTTCGCCGGTTTCGCAGCCAGCGCCCTGGCCCTGGCCGTTTCCGCCCAGGCTTTCGCCGGCACCGTCACCACCGACGGCGCCGATATCGTGATCAAGACCAAAGGTGGCCTGGAAGTAGCGACTACCGACAAGGAGTTCAGCTTCAAGCTCGGCGGCCGCTTGCAGGCCGACTATGGCACTTTCGACGGTTTCTACACCCGCAACGGCAACAACGCCGACGCCGCCTACTTCCGTCGTGCCTTCCTGGAGCTCAGTGGCACCGTCTACAAGGACTGGAAGTATGTGCTGAGCTACGACCTCGCCCACAACGCCGGCAACAGCGACGACGGCTACTTCGACGAGGCGTCGATTGCTTACACCGGCTTCAACCCGGTCAACCTGCGCTTTGGTCGCTTCGATCCGGACTTCGGTCTGGAGAAGGCCACCAGCTCCAAGTGGATCACCGCCATCGAGCGTTCCGCCATCTATGAAATCGCCGACTGGGTCAACGGCCACGAGAACGGCATGGGCGTGCAGGCCAGCTCGGTTCTGGGCAACATGGCCTTCCTGTCCGGTGGCGTCAGCGCCAAGGACAGCAACGACACCGACGGCGAGAGCGTCAAACAGTTCAACGTGCGCGGCGTGTTCGCGCCGATGGCCGAGGCCGGCAATGTCCTGCACCTGGGTCTGAACTACGCCAACCGCGGTCTCGACGATGTCGCCGCAGACGGCCGTATCCGTCCGCGTCTGACCGTGCGGGGCGTGTCCACCAACGGCGGCAACGACGCCGGTACCAACGGCAACCGCGCCACCTTTGGCGGCTTCCAGGGCGTGGCTGGAGACTTCGACAACGACGCGGCCTGGGGTGCCGAACTGGCCTACGCCATGGGGCCGTTCTCGGCTCAGGCCGAATACCTGGCGCGCAAGCTGAAGGCCGACCGTGCCGGTATTGAAGACGTCGAAGCCAACGGTTACTACGCTCAGCTGGCCTACACCCTGACCGGCGAATCGCGCGGCTACAAGCTCGATGGCGCGAAGTTCGACAGCATCAAGCCGGAGAACAAGCAGCTCGGCGCCTGGGAAGTCTTCTACCGCTACGACAACATCAAGGTCGAAGACGACAACGTCACCGTGGCCACCGCCACCCGCGAAGTGGGCGACACCAAGGCCAAGCTGCACACCGTAGGCGTCAACTGGTACGTCAACGACGTGGTCAAGGTAGCCGCCAACTACGTCAAGGCCGAGACCGACAAGATCACCAACAACGTGGGTGACGACGACGGCGACGCTTTCGTGATGCGCATGCAGTACGCGTTCTGATTCAACGCCGACTCTGCTCCTGTTTGAGCCCCGCCTGATGGCGGGGCTTTTTTATTGCTCGCCACCCCTGGCGGCCATCCGGCGGGCCGGTGCCAGGCGAGGTTAAAAATGGCGCCCGGGCTTTTTTTCGCCCACGGCACAGGCCAGACTGCGCCCATGCCGATCATGACCCTGCACCGACTTGCCGATCTGGATCCAGCCAGCTGGGACGCCCTGCTGGCCGACGCCCAGCCCTTTCTGCGTCACGCCTTTCTCGGTGCCCTGGAAGACAGCGCCAGCGTCGGCGGGCGCAGCGGCTGGCAGCCGGCGCACCGGCTGTGGCTGGACCGGCGCGGCACGCTGCGCGCCGCCATGCCGGTCTACCTCAAGCAGCATTCCTACGGCGAGTACGTGTTCGATCACGCCTGGGCCGACGCCTGCCGCCGCGCCGGCATCGGCTATTACCCCAAGCTGCTCGGCGCGGTGCCCTTCTCCCCGGTCGGCGGCGCGCGCCTGCTCGGCGATCCGCAGGCCGCCGGGCAACTGCTCGACGCCCTGGCCGCTGGCCTGCCCGAGGAGGGCCTGTCGAGCCTGCACATCAACTTCACCGCACCGGCCTGCGACGCCCTGCTGCAGGGCCGCGCCGGCTGGCTGGAACGCCTCGGCTGCCAGTTCCACTGGACGAACCGCGGTTACCGCGACTTCCAGGACTTTCTCGACGCGCTGAGTTCGCGCAAACGCAAGCAGCTGCGCAAGGAGCGCGAGCAGGTGGCGGGGCAGGGCATCGACTTCGACTGGCGCCAGGGCGGCGAGCTGAGCGAGGCGGACTGGGACTTCGTCTACCAGTGCTACGCCAACACCTACCAGGTGCGCGGCCAGGCGCCGTACCTGACGCGCGCCTTCTTCAGCCTGCTGGCCGAACGCATGCCCGACGCCATCCGCGTGGTGCTGGCGCGCCAGCGCTCGCGTCCGGTGGCCATGGCCTTCAGCCTGCTCGGCGGCGGCTCGCTCTACGGCCGCTACTGGGGCTGCCTGGCCGAGTTCGACCGGCTGCATTTCGAGACCTGCTTCTACCAGGGCATGCAGCTGGCCATCGACCAGGGCCTGGCCCGTTTCGATGCCGGCGCGCAGGGCGAGCACAAGCTGATCCGCGGTTTCGAGCCGGTGATCACTCGCTCCTGGCATTACCTCTGCCATCCCGGCCTGCGCGCCGCGGTGGCGGATTTCCTCGCCCAGGAACGCCCCGGCGTGCTGGCCTATGCCGAGGACGCGCGGCGCTACCTGCCCTATCGCCAGGGCTGAGGGCGGTGGCGCTGGCCGGCTCGAACGGCCGTTCGCCGGAAGTTCCCCGGGCTGGAGCTTTCTGTAAAAACTCCAGAGCTTTTTGCAAGAAGCCCGCGCCGCTCTGCCACTAAATTCCGCCCTTCACTTTTCGTCACGACCGTTTTCCGGCCGCGCCCATTGGTCAGACCAGCGATGCTGAGCTAGACCGATAACAGCGGCCAGCACGGTGGTGGCGCGATTCGGTGGCCGCAGGCGTCAGCCAGGGAGGTCAGGGAGGGTGCCCAGGCACTTGCCGATGCAGTGACGATGCGGTGGAGATCCCACAGCGCCGGTTTCTGCCCTTGCCTGTGCCCGCCAATGCGCCGGTGCGACGAGTGACAGAGAGCGGAGCCCGGCACTCGCCACGAGCGGGTGCGTTTTGCCAATCAGGGCATGGGCGGTCGCCGATGCCCGATAACAACAAACGAGAGGGGAGCCCCCCAATGACAGCTAGTACTCCAATGCTCGTCACCTTCGTGGTGTACATCGCAGCCATGGTGCTGATCGGCCTGGTCGCCTATCTGCGCACCAAGAACCTTTCCGACTACATCCTCGGCGGCCGCAGCCTCGGCAGTTTCGTTACCGCGCTGTCCGCCGGTGCCTCCGACATGAGCGGCTGGCTGCTGATGGGCCTGCCGGGCGCCATCTTCATCGCCGGTATCTCGGAAAGCTGGATTGCCATCGGCCTGGTCATCGGTGCCTACCTCAACTGGCTGTTCGTCGCCGGCCGTCTGCGCGTGCAGACCGAGCACAACGGCAACGCCCTGACCCTGCCGGACTACTTCACCAACCGCTTCGAAGACAACAGCCGCATCCTGCGCATCTTCTCCGCCGTGGTGATCCTGGTGTTCTTCACCATCTACTGCGCCTCCGGCGTGGTCGCCGGTGCCCGTCTGTTCGAGAGCACCTTCGGCATGAGCTACGAGACCGCACTGTGGGCCGGCGCCGCCGCCACCATCGCCTACACCTTCATCGGCGGCTTCCTCGCGGTGAGCTGGACCGACACCGTGCAGGCCACGCTGATGATCTTCGCCCTGATCCTCACCCCGATCGTGGTGCTGATCGCCACCGGCGGCGCCGATGCGACCTTCGCCGCCATCGAGCTGAACGACGCCACCAACTTCGACATGCTCAAGGGCGCCACCTTCGTCGGCGTGATCTCGCTGATGGCCTGGGGTCTGGGCTACTTCGGCCAGCCGCACATCCTGGCGCGCTTCATGGCCGCCGAGTCGGTGAAGGCCATTCCGGCCGCGCGCCGCATCTCCATGACCTGGATGATCCTGACCCTGGCCGGTGCCGTGGCCGTCGGCTTCTTCGGCATCGCCTACTTCGCCGCCCACCCGGAACTGGCCGGCCCGGTCGCCGAGAACCCGGAGCGGGTGTTCATCGAGCTGTCCAAGCTGCTGTTCAACCCCTGGATCGCCGGCATCCTGCTGTCCGCCATCCTCGCCGCGGTGATGAGCACCCTGAGCTGCCAGCTGCTGGTGTGCTCCAGCGCCCTGACCGAGGACTTCTACAAGGCCTTCCTGCGCAAAGGCGCCTCGCAGACCGAACTGGTCTGGGTCGGCCGCGCCATGGTGCTGCTGGTGGCGTTGATCGCCATCTGGCTGGCCGCCAACCCGGAAAACCGCGTCCTGGGCCTGGTGTCCTACGCCTGGGCCGGCTTCGGTGCCGCCTTCGGCCCGGTGGTGATCCTCTCCCTGGTGTGGAAAGGCATGACCCGTAACGGCGCCCTGGCCGGCATGCTGGTCGGTGCCACCACGGTGATCGTGTGGAAGAACTGGATCGGTCTGGGCCTGTACGAGATCATCCCGGGCTTCATCCTCGCCACCCTGGCGATCCTGATCTTCAGCCGCATCGGCAACGGCCCGAGTAAGGCGATGCTGCAGCGCTTCGACGAAGCGGAGAAGGAATACCAGTCGGTCTGATCCCCTGGCAGTGACGACACAGGCGGTGGTTGCCTCGGCAACCACCGCCTTTTTTATGCCTGTACAACAGCTCGGCAGATGACGCCCGGCCATCGTTCCTGCCGCCGACTGGCTATGCTTAGGCCTGAGTTCCCTATGACAGGGGCCGCTTTCCTTCAGTCGCGCGGAGGGCGCGGACATGGCCAACGGTTTACTCGGCGTCGGCGAGGCCGCGCCCTGGTTCGTCTGTCCCACGCAGAGCCGGCAGCGCTTCGTGTTCGACACGGTCGGCGGGCGCTACATCCTGCTGTGCTTCTTCGCCTCGGCCGCCGAGCCCGCCAGCCAGGCGCTGCTGGCCGGGCTGAATGAGCAGCGCCAGCGCTTCGACGACCTCAACCTGGCCTTCTTCGGCGTCTCCGTGGATGCCGACGACGCGCGCCTGCAGCGCGTCGCCGAGTCGCTGCCGGGGGTGCGCTACTTCTGGGACTTCGACCGCCAGGTCAGCCGCCTGTACGGCGCCTGCCGCGAGGACGGCCGCTACCAGCGCGTCAGCTACGTGCTCGACCCCATGCTGCGGGTGCTGGCGGTGCTGCCCTTCGCCGGCGAGGTGGCGGCGCACCTGCAGGCGCTGACACAGGTGCTGGACAGCCTGCCGCAGATCGGCGCGCCCTGCCGCGCGGCGTTCCAGGCACCGGTGCTGGTGCTGCCGCGGATCTTCGAGCCGAGCCTGTGCCGCGAGCTGATGGACTACTACCGGGCGCGCGGCGGCGAGCCGTCCGGCTACATGCAGGAGATCGACGGCAAGACCGTGCAGGTGATCGGCCAGACGCACAAGAGTCGGCGCGACTGCCTGGTGGAGGACGAGACGTTGCGCGCGGCCTGTCGCCAGCGCATCCACCAGCGCCTGGTGCCGCAGATCGAGCGCGCCTTCCAGTTCAAGGTCTCACGCATGGAGCGCTACCTGATCGGCTGCTACGACGCCGAGGAAGAGGGGCACTTCCGCCCTCACCGCGACAACACCACCAAGGGCACGGCGCATCGCCGCTTCGCCGTCTCGCTGTTTCTCAACAGCGGCGAGTACGAGGGCGGCTGGTTGCGCTTTCCCGAGTTCGGCGCGGCGCTGTACAGCGCGCCGCCGGGCGGCGCCGTGGTGTTCGCCTGTTCGCTGCTGCACGAGGCGCTGCCGGTGACCCGCGGGCGGCGCTTCATGTTCCTGCCGTTTCTCTACGACGAGGCGGCCAAGCAGATCCGCGAGGCCAACCTGGGCTTTCTCGAGGAGGGTGTGCGCGCCGCCGACGCGCCGGGCGAGCAACCGGCGGCGAGTGGTTAGCAGGCTTTCGCCGGCGGCCGCCTTTGGCTAAGGTGGCGGCCCCGATTCCCCGACCCCGCACAGGCTGCCCCATGACCGCGAAAGACCCGCTCCACGGCCTCACCCTGCAGGCCATCCTCAGCGCCCTGGTGGAGCGCCTGGGCTGGGACGGCCTGGCCCGGCACATCGATATCCGCTGCTTCAAGCACGAACCGAGCCTCAAATCGAGCCTGGCCTTCCTGCGCAAGACGCCCTGGGCGCGGGCCAAGGTCGAGGCGCTCTATCTGCAGCAGTTCAAGGATCGGGCCTAGGCGCGCGCCACTCCCTGTCTCCGATCCGGATTGCATCCGGGCGACGTGCTGGCGCTGTGCAAGAACAGCTGTGAATCCCAGGCCGCTGCCTAGTTCAAACCCAGCCCCAGCGCCTGCAGGGCCTGGCGGTAGCTGCTGCCGGCCATGCGCAGGCCGTTGTTGTGGTTGGCGCCATCGATCAGCAGCAGCTGCTTGGGCTCGCTCGCCGCGGCGTACAGCGCCTCGCTGAAGCGCGCGGGGATGAAACGGTCGTCGCGGCCGTGGGCGATCAGCACCGGCATCCCCACCTCGGCGATCTTGCTCAGCGAGTCGAACTCCTGCGACAGCAGCCAGTGCACCGGCAGGCGCGTGCGGGTCACCGCGGCGGCGACATCCGCCAGGTTGGTGAAGCTGGATTCGACGATCAGCCCGCCGGCCTGCGCCGTTGCGTCCGCCTCGGCCAGCTCGCGGGCCAGGTGGATCGCCACCGCGCCGCCGAGGGAATGGCCGTAGATCAGGCGTTTGGCCGGCTCCGGCTGCAGCCTGGTCAGATGCTGCCAGGCGATGCGCGCGTCCTGGTAGACGCTGCGCTCGGAGGGCAGCTGGCCGCGGCTCTGGCCGAAGCCGCGGTAGTCGACGGCCAGCACGGCAAAGCCCATGGCGTGCAGCTGTTCGATGCGAAACAGCTGGCCGGTGAGGTTCCAGCGCGAGCCGTGCAGGTACAGCAGGGTCGGCGCATCGGCGCGCGCGGCCGGCCACCACCAGGCGTGCAGGCTTTCCTCGGCCGTCAGCTGCGGCGACTGCAGCTGCACCTCCTCGATGCCGGCGGGCAGGCCGCTGAACCAGCGCGCGGTGCCCGGCTCGATGCGAAACACCAGCTCGCGCTCGGTCTGCTCCAGCTTGGCGCAGCCGATCGGCAGCAGCACCAGCAGGCAGGCCAGGGTGAACAGGCTCAGGCGCCGGCGGCGCAACAGGGCGATCCAGGATGGGGGCATGGCGGCTCCAGGCAAAGGTCCTAGGCTAAACGGACACGGCAGCCATAGACTGCTCGTTCGTCGCCCGGGTGCCTTCGCGCTGGTTACCGGGTGTTACCGCCAGCTGATCTGCGGCGCGCTCTGCGGCGCCTGGCACAGGGTGGCGCTGCCCGGTTCCAGGTAGGGCGCGAGGATCGGCGCCATGCCCTTGAGCACCTGCACCGGCAGCGCCGAGGTGAAGGTGAATTTCTCCGCCTCGCGGCCGGGGACGAAGGCGGTAAGGGTGCCGTAGTGACGCGGGCCGAGGAAGAACACGAAGGTGGCGGTGCGGTTCATCGCCCGCGAGCTGAGCACCCGACCGCCGGCGCCGACGCTCTCGATGCGGTTGTCGCCGGTGCCGGTCTTGCCGCCGAGGGTCAGGCTGCGCCCGTCCTGCAGCAGGAAGCTGCCCTGCAGACGCCGCGCGGTGCCACCCTCGACCACCTGCGACAGCGCGCCGCGCAGCGCCGCGGCGACTTCCGAGGACATCACCCGCTTGGCGCCGCGGGTATTGCGCTCGACGCGCGTCTCGTAGGGGGTGGCGGCGGCGAAGTGCAGTTCCTCGATGCGCAGCACCGGCTGGCGGATGCCGTCGTTCTGGATGATGCCCATCAGCTCGGCCAGCGCCGCCGGGCGGTCGCCGGAGCTGCCGATGGCGGTGGCCAGTGACGGCACCAGATGGGCGAAGGGGTAGCCGAGGTTCTGCCAGCGCCGGTGGATGTCGGAGAAGGCCTCCACCTCCAGCATGATGCGGATGCGGCTGTCGCGGGCGCTCTTGTGCCGGCTGCGGAACAGCCAGCCGTAGACCTCCTGGCGCTCGTCGACGCTGGCGGCGACGGCGTCGCCGAAGCCGGCCTGCGGGTTCTCGATGAGAAAGCCCAGCAGCCACAGCTCCAGCGGGTGCACCCGGGCGATGTAGCCCTGGTCCGGCAGGCTGTAGGCGTCGGGGCCGTAGTCCAGGTAGAGGCGGGCGATGCGCTGGTCGGTCAGTTTTTCCTGCGGTACCTGGGCACGCAGGAAGGCGGCGAAGGTGGCCTCGTCGGCCTGCGGCATCAGGTAGCGGTGCACCGCGGCCAGGCGGACCGAGGTCTGCCGCAGGCCGCTGAGGAAGGTTTCCAGGCGCTGCTGCTCCGCCTGGCCCTGGTACTTGCGCCAGAAGCGCAGGAGAAAGGTGCGCCCCTCGCGGTCGGCGAAGCTGCGCAGATATTCCTCGCGGCGCGGATCCTTGTCGTCCTTGAGCAGCTCGGCGCTGCTCTGGTAGGTGCTGTAGCGCACCAGGTCGCGCATCAGGCGGATGAACGGCAGGTTGATCGACTCGCGCAGGGACTCGCGCAGGGTCGGGATGCGGCCGTTGTCCTCGCGGCGGAAGTTGCCGAAGGTGTGCAGGCCGCCGCCGGTGAAGAAGCGTTCGTGTGGGCTGGCGGAGTATTTGCGCTCCAGCGCCGCGTCGAGCATGGCCGGCAGGCTGGCGCCGGTGTTGCCGCGCAGGTAGTCGATCGCCCAGCGGCTGAGGTTGTCCTGTGGGGCTATGTCCAGCGCGCGCAGCTCCTCGACGCTCTTGCCGGCATGCCGCTGGTGCAGCTCGGCGATCATCTCCAGGTAGGTGGCCAGCACCCGCAGCTTGGCGGTGGAGCCCAGCTCCAGCTTGCTGCCCTCGTTGATGTCGAATGGCTGGTCGGTGCTGTCGGTCTGCACCCGCACCCGGCTGCCGGTGGCGGTGCGCTCGAACAGGGTGAAGCTGTAGCGCACCTCGGCGGTCTTTTCCGGCGACAGCAGGCGTTCGCCGAACAGGCCGATCTGCCCGGCGAATTCCGGCTCGGCCAGGCGCTGCAGGTAGGCGCTGGCCTGCTGCTGCAGGTCGCGCTGCAGGGTGCTGCGGGCGGCCAGGTCGAGGCGGTCGAGGTCGTACAGCGGCATGCCCAGCAGGTTGGACAGGCGCGAGCGGGCCACGCTGATGCCCTTGTCGCTCTCCACCGGACGCAGGTTGGGTTCCAGCTGCCAGTCACGGTAGCGCAGTTTCTGCGCCAGGGCGGCGTCGCGCAGGGCGCCGTCGATCAGCCCGCCGCCGGCCAGCAGGCGGATATGGCTGTCGGTCAGCGCCTCCATCTCCTTGCGGCCCTGGGCCAGGTAATAGGATGGGCGGCGCTGGGCGATCATCAGCGACAGCACCTGGCGCAGCGCCAGACCGCGTTCGGCCAGGCTGGCCTCGGGGGTACGGGCCGGGTCGAGCAGGGCGTTGCTGCGCTCGAAATCGGCGCCGTACCAGATGCGCAGGCCGTCGGCCAGGCCGTGCACCTCGCCGTGCCCCGGCGCGGCGGACAGTGGCACGCTGTTGAGGTAGTCGCGCACGATGTTCCGCCGCGCCTCCAGGGTCTGCGGGCCCTGCTGATAGGCGCGCACGCTGGCGGAAATCATCTGCCGCAGCTTTTCCCCGGCCGACAGGGTCAGGCCGTCGGGCGAGTGGCGGTATTTCTCCAGCTGGGTGGCCAGGGTGCTGCCGCCGGCGGACTGATCCTGCACGTCGAGCAGCTTGCCCAGCTGCGACAGCGCCGCCATGGCGAAGCGCGGCCAGTCCACCGCCGGGTTGGCCAGCGGCTGCTCGCTGTCGAGCAGGTGACGGTTCTCGATGAACAGCAGGCTGCCCACCACCAGCGGCGGGATGGCGGCGAAGTCGGCATAGCCCTGCTGTGGGTAGCGGAACTGGTAGAACGGCGTGCCGCGGCAGTCGGCGATGCTCAGGCCGCTCTGGCTCTTCTCGACGAACGGCGGGAAGAAGCCGCGGTGGCTATAGGCCATCAGCGCCGGGGAGAAACGCGCCTGCTCGCTGATCAGGAAATCGCGCTGCTGCAGGCGCTCGAGCATCAGCGGCAGGTAGGCGTAGCCCTGGCGCTTGTCGAACGGCCCGTCGCTCGGGTAGACGATGGCCGGGCTCGGCCCGGGCTCGACGCGATAATTCAGGCTGGCGGCGTAGCGGCTCAATTCGCGGGCCTGGAAGTGCGCACTGCGCAACTCGAAGGCGAGCAGGGCGGCGGCGAGCAGCAACAGCAGCGGCACCAGCAGGTAGGGCAGCAGGCGCCAGCGCCGCGACGGCGGACCCGGCGTCGGCTCGGTCGCCGCGATAGCGTCCGACGCAAGGTCGCGCTGCTGAGGATCGGATTGCCATAATGCGCCCATAATCCACCGGCCTGGCCTGTCAGCTCACGGAAATCCCCCGGGTGAGCGCCGCCAGAAGGCGGGTCACCGCGTTTGCCTGATATCAGCTTAGACGCTGGCGCAGCGTCTAGAATCCACTTCACCGCAAAAATGCAGGAAATCGCCATGCAGCGCGATCATCGAGAACAGCTTCAGCAGAGCTGGCAGGCCAACGCCGATGCCTGGGCTGCCGCGGTGCGCGAGCAACGCATCGAGAGCCGGCGGCTGGTCACCGATGCGGCGATTCTCCAGGCAGTGCTGGCCCTGGCACCCAAGCGGGTGCTGGATATCGGCTGCGGCGAGGGCTGGCTGTGCCGCGGCCTGGCCGAACACGGCATCGAGCCGGTCGGCGTGGATGCTTCGGCGCCGCTGATCGAGGCGGCCCGCGCCGCCTGCGATGGACGCAGCCAGTACCGGGTCTGCGGTTACGCCGAGCTGGACAGCCAGGCCGAGGCGCTGGGCCGTTTCGAGGTGCTGGTGTGCAACTTCGCCCTGCTCGAGGAGCCGCTGCAGCCGCTCCTGCACAGCCTGCACGGGCTGCTGGCGCCGGGCGGCAGCCTGCTGATCCAGACCCTGCACCCCTGGCGCGCCAGCCACGGCGAGGCCTATCGCGACGGCTGGCGGGTGGAGGACTTCGCCGGTTTCGGCGAGGGCTTCCAGGCCCCCATGCCCTGGTTCTTTCGCACCCTGCAGTCCTGGCTGACGCTGATCGGCGAGACCGGCTGGCGCCTGGAGTGGCTGCAGGAGCCGCTGCACCCGGAGAGCGTGCAGCCGGTATCGCTGCTGTTGCTGCTCAAGCCGCTCTGAGCATGGAGTTGTTGCTGAACCTCGACGTGCCGGACCTGGCGGCGGCCGAGGCCTTCTATACTCGAGCGCTCGGCCTGCGCGTCGGGCGCCGGTTGTTCGCGGGCAGCGTGGTCGAGCTGCTGGGGGCCGCGGTGCCGCTCTATCTGCTGCACAAGGCGGCGGGCAGCAGGCCTTTCGCCACGGCGAGGACGGGGCGCGACTATGGCCGCCACTGGACACCGCTGCATCTGGATGTCGTCGTCGACGACCTGGACGTCGCCCTGGCGCGGGCCCTGGCTGCCGGCGCGCGTCAGGAGAGCACGATCAGCGAACAGGCCTGGGGCCGGCTGGCGTTGCTCAGCGACCCTTTCGGCCACGGTTTCTGCCTGCTGCAATGGCGCGGCGACGGCTATGCGGAGGTGTGCGATGAAAGAGTGCAATGACGGTAACCGATTGATTCCCTGCCTGCGTTACCGTGATGCCCCGGCGGCAATCGACTGGCTGTGCCGGGTGTTTGGCTTCGAGGCGCAACTGGTGGTACCCGACGCGCAGGGCGGTATCGCCCACGCCCAACTGCGCCGGGGGCGCGACCTGCTGATGCTCGGCTCGCCGGCCGACTCGCCCCACGGCCGGCACATGCGCCAACCGGACCAGGCCGCTGGTTGTACCCAGTGCCTGTACCTGGTGGTGGAGGACGCCGATGCCCTGTATGCCCGGGTTCAGGCGGCCGGGGTGGAGGTGGTCATCGAGCTGCGCGACGAGGACTATGGTGGGCGCGGCTTCACCTGCCTGGATATCGAAGGGCATCTGTGGAGCTTTGGCACCTATGATCCCTGGCGGTCATGAACAGGAGGAGCAGTGACGATGCGTACGCTTGAGTTGGCCGGCACCCGGGTGCCGGTGATCGGCCAGGGCACCTGGCATATGGGCGAGGATCGCCGCCAGCGGACGCGCGAAGTGGCGGCCCTGCGCGAAGGCCTCGAGCTCGGCCTGCGGCTGATCGACACCGCGGAAATGTATGGCGAGGGCGGCGCCGAGGAGGTGGTCGGCGAGGCCATCGCTGGGCGCCGCGAGCAGGTCTTTCTGGTCAGCAAGGTCTATCCGCACAACGCCAGCCGCCAGGGCGTGCAACAGGCCTGCGAACGCAGCCTGCGGCGCCTGGATTGCGAGAGCATCGACCTGTACCTGCTGCACTGGCGCGGCCAGCACCCCCTGCAGGAGACGGTCGCGGGCTTCGAGCGCCTGCGCGAGCAGGGCAAGATCGGCGCCTGGGGCGTGTCCAACTTCGATCTGGACGACCTGGTCGAGCTGGACGAGGCGGCTTGCGCCGCCAACCAGGTGCTGTACAACCTCGAGGCGCGCGGCATCGAGTACGATCTGCTGCCCTGGCAGCGCCGCGCCGGCATGCCGCTGATGGCCTATTGTCCGCTGAGTCAGGCCGGCGCCCTGTTGCGCGAGCCGGCGCTGAGCGAAGTGGCCGCGCGGCATGCCGCCACGCCGGCCCAGGTGGCGCTGGCCTGGATCCTGCGCCAGGGCGGGGTGATCGCCATTCCCAAGGCCGTGGAGGCCGCGCACCTGCGCGACAATGCCGCGGCGGCTGCGCTGGTGCTGAGCGAGGACGATCTGGCCCTGCTCGACGCGGCCTTTCCTCCGCCGCAAGGCAAGCAGGGCCTGCAGATGGTCTAGGCGCAGGGCGCGCGCTACGGCTTGACGTACCAGTAGTCGTACCAGAAGCCCATGACCTTGGCCGGGTATTTCAGCTGGCCGAGGCTGCCGTTGTAGCGGGCCAGGGCGCGGCTGAGATTGCCGTTCTCGCGCTTGAGGTAGTAGGCCAGGATGGTGCAGCCGTAACGCAGGTTGGTGGCGTTGTCGGTGAGGTTGTCCTGCGGCCGGCCCAGTTCGGCCTTCCAGAAGGGCATCACCTGCATCAGCCCCTGGGCGCCCACCGAAGAAATGGCGAAACGGTCGAAGTGGCTCTCGGCGTGGATCAGGGCGATCACCAGGTCCGGACGCAGCCCGGCCTTGCTCGCCTCGGCGTGCACCAGGCGCAACAGCGTCAGGCGCTGCTGGTCGTCGGGGATATAGCGGGTCAGGCGGGTGGACATGTCCAGCAGCCAGACCTCGGCATCGAAGCGGTCGGCGAAACTGTCGGCCTGGCTCACCGTGCGTTGCAGCAGTTCGCGCAGTTCCGGCTCGGGCGCCTGGCGCAGGTTGGCCTCGGCGGCACTGACGGCCAGCAGCAGCGCCGCCAGCAGCAGTCGAGGCAGGGGCACAGGCGCCTCAGTTCACCACGGGATCGGCGGCCAGGCGGCCGGCGTCTTCCAGCAGGGCCTTGAGGAAGGCTTCCTGCAGTTCCGGGTCGTTGCGGGTCAGTTCGATCAGGCTCTGCTCCAGCTCGCTGGCTTCTTCTTCCAGGCCCAGGTCGGACAGGCGCTTGACCCGGTGCACCCACTGCGCCACGTCGTCGTCCTCGAGGTCGTCGAAGATCAGGTCGTGGGCCTCGCGCAGCTTGCCGCGCAGGGTGTGGCTGACCAGCAGGCTGGCCTCGGCGCGGGTCTCGTCGCGCTCGTCCTCGACGCTGAGCAGGAGCATGCCGAGGCGGCCGATATCCTGTTCGGTGAAGGGGCTGTCCAGCAGGTTCAGGCGCAGCACGCCGCTGCGGTCGGTGAGCAGCTCGAAGCTCTGCTCGCCGGCCAACACCCGCACCGGACGCTCGGCCCAGGGCAGGCTGGAATATTCCATGCGGCGATCCTGCTGGACCTCTTCGATGCTCGCCAGGTTCTGCTCGGCGCGGCCGTTGGACTCGACGTTCATGAAGGGGTTGAGCCCGGCCATGCCGTAGCTGATCCAGTCGCGCGTCGCGCTGTCCGGCAGGCTGCCGAGCAGCACCACGTTGAGCACGTTGGCGCCGATCCCGGCGACCACCGCCACCGCGCCCAGCGGCACCTCGTACAGCTCGCGCCAGGGCTGGTAGGGGGTGTAGCGGTCGTAGCGGCGGGTGACCTCGAAGGCGGTGACCTCGAAGTTCTTCTGATCATGCACGCGCACCCGGCGCTGCGGCAGTTCCAATACCTTGGGCTCGCCCACGTCGATCTGCAGCTGGTGATCCAGCAGTTTGCGTTCGACGCGCTCCTCGTGCTCGCTGCGTTGCGGCAGCTGGTTAGCGCAGCCGCTGAGGAAGAGGGCGCCGCACAGGGCGGCGCCGATGAGGCGAAGGCTGTTGCTCGTGTGCATGATGTCTCGGTGCGGCGTGATCAGCGGCTGATACGGGCTTGCAGGAAGGGCAGGATGTCGGCCAGCGGCACGGCCTGGGCTTCGGTCTCGGCGCGGCTCTTGTATTCCAGGTTGCCGTCGGCCAGGCCGCGGTCGCTGACTACCACGCGGTGCGGAATGCCGATCAGCTCCATGTCGGCGAACTTGATGCCGGGGCTGGTCTTTTTGTCGCGGTCGTCCAGCAGCACCTCGAAACCGGCGGCGGTCAGCTCGGCGTAGAGCTTGTCGGTGGCCTCGCGGACCTGCTCGGTTTCGTAGCGCAGCGGCACCAGGGCGATGTGGAAGGGCGCCAGGGCGTCGTTCCAGAGGATGCCGCGCTCGTCGTTGTTCTGCTCGATCGCGGCGGCCACCACGCGCGACACGCCGATGCCGTAGCAGCCCATGGTCAGGGTGACCGGCTTGCCGTTCTCGCCCAGGACCTGGCAGTTCATCGCCTCGCTGTACTTGGTGCCGAGCTGGAAGATATGCCCGACTTCGATGCCGCGCTTGATCTCCAGGGTGCCCTGGCCATCCGGGCTGGGGTCGCCGGCGACCACGTTGCGCAGGTCGGCCACCGCCGGCAGCGGCAGATCGCGCTCCCAGTTGACGCCGAAGTAGTGCTTGTCCTCGATGTTGGCGCCGGAGGCGAAATCGCTCATCAGCGCCACGCTGCGGTCGACGATGCAGGGGATCGGCAGGTTGACCGGGCCCAGCGAGCCGGGGCCGGCACCGATGGCGGCGCGAATCTCGGCTTCGCTGGCCATCTGCAGCGGGCTGGCGACCTGCTCCAGGTTGGCGGCCTTGATCTCGTTGAGCTCGTGGTCGCCACGGACGATCAGGGCGATCAGTTTGCCTTCCTCGGCAGCGTGCACCACCAGGGTTTTGATAGTCTTCTCGATGGCCAGGCCGAAGCCCTGCACCAGGGCGTCGATGGTCTTGGTGTCGGGGGTGTCGACCAGGCGCATCTCTTCGGTGGCGGCGCCGCGCGCCTGCTCGCGCGGGATGGCCTCGGCCTTCTCGATATTGGCGGCGTAGTCGGAAACGTTGCTGAAGGCGATATCGTCTTCGCCGGACTCGGCCAGCACGTGGAACTCATGCGAGCCGGTGCCGCCGATGGAGCCGGTGTCGGCCTGCACTGGGCGGAAATTCAGGCCCAGGCGGCTGAACACGTTGCAGTAGGCCTGGTGCATGCGGTCGTAGGTTTCCTGCAGCGAGGCCTGGTCGGCATGGAAGGAGTAGGCGTCCTTCATGATGAACTCGCGGCCACGCATCAGGCCGAAGCGCGGGCGGATCTCGTCGCGGAACTTGGTCTGGATCTGGTACATGTTGATCGGCAGCTGCTTGTAGCTGTTCAGCTCGTTGCGCGCCAGGTCGGTGATCACTTCCTCGTGGGTCGGGCCGACGCAGAAGTCGCGCTCGTGGCGATCCTTCAGGCGCAGCAGCTCGGGGCCGTACTGCACCCAGCGGCCGGACTCCTGCCACAGCTCGGCCGGCTGGATGGCCGGCATCAGCACTTCCAGGGCGCCGGCGGCGTTCATTTCTTCGCGCACCACCTTCTCCACCTTGCGCAGCACGCGCAGGCCCATCGGCAGCCAGGTGTACAGGCCGGAGGCCAGCTTGCGGATCATGCCGGCACGCAGCATCAGCTGGTGGCTGATCACCACGGCATCGGAAGGGGTTTCTTTCAGGGTCGAGAGCAGGAACTGACTGGTACGCATGTTTGGCCGTTCTGTCGGTTGCTAGGGCTTGGAATAGGGCGGCATTGTACGGTGCCTGTACAGTGGCGTACAGGACGGGGCGCCGGCAGACCGGCCGCGTGCCTGCGCAACGACGGCGATAAGCGGGAGGTCGAGGTGGCGGGATTGACTGCGGGGGAGGTTCAGGCGCTGATTCGCGCGGGGCTGCCGATGGCCGAGGATATCGATCTGCACATCGACCGGCTGGACGGCGAGAGCGTGCTGGCGCGGGTGCCCTTTCAGGCCAAACTGGTGCGTCCGGGCGGCACCCTGTCCGGGCCGACCATCATGGCCCTGGGCGATGCGGCCATGTACGCCATGGTGCTGGGCCGCCTCGGGCGGGTGGAAATGGCGGTGACTTCCAATCTGAACATCAACTTTCTGGTCAAGCCCAGGCCGGTGGACCTGCTCGCCGAAGCGCGCATCCTGCGCCTGAGCCGCCGCCAGGCGGTGTGCGAGGTCTCGCTCTATTCGGCGGGCAATGAGGACGAGTTGGTGGCGCATGTAACGGGCACTTACGCGTTGCCGCTTTGAACGCTTCGGTTAATTGAAGTGCAAAGAAAAAGCCCGGCGAATGCCGGGCTTTTTTAACTAGCTATCGAATAACGCAGGAGTTACAGCACTTCCAGCGGGTATTCGACGATCAGGCGGAAGTCGTTCAGGTCGGAGCCGTATTCAGCGTTCTGCACGCTGTTGGCGCGCCAGATGGAGCTGCGGATGCGGAACGACAGGTCCTTGGCTGCGCCTTCCTGAACGACGTACTTGGTTTCGAAGTTGAACTCGTGTTCTTTACCTTCTTCATCGAAACCTTCGACGTCGATATTATCGCCGTAGATGTAGCGAGTCATGAAGCTCAGGCCCGGTACGCCGTACTCGGCCATGTTCAGGTCGTAGCGAGCCTGCCAGGAACGCTCGTCCTTGCGGTCGAAGTCGGAGTATTGAACCGAGTTGGCCAGCCAGATGGTGCCGCCGCCGTCCACGCCATAAGCATAGGCGGTGTCGCCGGAGGAGCGCTGGTGAGCGACGGTGAAGGTATGGGCGCCCAGCGAGTAAGCCGCTGCCAAGCTCCAGATCTTGTTGTCGACTTCGCCCGACAGTGCCTGGCCGTCATCCCTGGTGCGGTAGCCGTTGAAGTCGAAGTTCAGGGCCTGATCTTCTGCCAGCGGCAGGTTGTAATTCAGGTTGATGTACTGCTTCTTGAAGTGATCTTCGACGTCGGAAGCGTGAATGGCGCCGCTGAAGTTGTCGGTGAAGCTGTAGCTGGCGCCAACGATATTGGCTTCGGTCAGGGCGAAAGTGTCGCGATCGGTGCTGACCTGGCTGCTCATGGCGGTGAAGCGACCGGCGGTCAGTTCCAGGCCTTCGATTTCGTTGCTGGTGATCAGCGTGCCGGTGGTGGTTTCCGGCAGGATACGGCTGTCGTCGGTGCTGAACACAGGGCTGGCAGTGAACATGTTGCCGTGCTTCAGGACGGTGTCGGAAATACGGAACTTGACGGCGCCGCCGACTTCGGTCTGGGTATCGTCACCACGGCCGTCGCCAGTGGTGTCGAACAAGCCATTGCTGTGGCGGCCGCGGCCGCTGTCGAGCTTGATGCTGCTCA
The DNA here is from genome assembly GCF_054110165.1 of Pseudomonas sp. PL-6. Lineage (NCBI taxonomy): Bacteria > Pseudomonadati > Pseudomonadota > Gammaproteobacteria > Pseudomonadales > Pseudomonadaceae > Pseudomonas > Pseudomonas sp. PL-6. The sequence continues at coordinate 1,317,004 of NZ_CM134189.1, forward strand.
GGGAGTGAGCGTCGAAACCGACGCCTACGGTACCTTGGGTGAAGCCGGATTCGTACAGCAGGCGAATGCCCAGGCCGGTTTCTTCGCGATAACCATTCTTGGCGCCGGTGACGCTGTTGAAGTTTGCGCCGCCATTCTTGAAATCGCGGTTCATGTACAGAACGCGATTGAAGATGTTGAAGCTGCTGTCTTCAATGAAGCCGTTGGATTCGGACTGGCTGGACGCCACTGCCATTTGGGAAGTGCCCGCGGCTACTGCCAGGGCGATTACGCTCCACTTCATCACTTGCATCGTGATTGCTCCTTTGGTTTAGAAGAGTTGCGCTGCCCATCTAATTATTGTATGGGCGGCTCTTTCTTTTTGTGTCGGCGCTAACTTATAGCACGCAGCCAATGTTGGCGATAGTTGCAATCTATTCGTTGCGATTTCTTCACAGCAGTGTCGCAAAGGCTTATGAAGGATGTCGCAAATCTGTAGTTCTGCACTTGCGTCCCGTTGCGCCGACTGGTTCCGCGGTTTGAGTTGCCGGATACCGCTGTTATTGACCCGCTGCGCGGCGTGCCGAGCATTGCCCAAACCGATAGCAAAAGTCGTGCTCAAAACCCCAGTTCGGCGTTAAAAGCTCGCTTTTGCCGGCGGCCAGGGGCGCTTTGGCCCAGGCCGAGCCGGCTCCGCCGCGGGTTCGCCGTGGCCGCGTCGACGCTTTGCGGCTGGGGCGGGCGAGGCGCCTTGAGGCTCTTGGCGGCCGCATCGGAAGCCGCGTGCGGTAACGTGCGGCGGCGATTATTACGGTAGGAAACAAAATGGTGCACGCCTGCGGTGCGCGTCGCGCCGAGCTGCCTTGCGCTGGTGCGTGGCGGCGGGGTGAATTGTCGCCGCCGGCCGCGTATGCTGCGCGCCCAGTGCGCCGAGCTGGTCCGGCGCTAAGCTTGGTTGATGGCTTGATGCGAGGAGAGTCGCCATGTTCGTCCTGGATTCGCGTTTGCAGCAGGACTGCCTGCTGATCGGGGACTTCCCCCTGTGTCGTCTGTTGCTGATGAACGATGCCCACTACCCCTGGTTCATCCTGGTCCCGCGGCGCGAGGAGGTCAGCGAATTGTTCCAGCTGGATGCCGCCGACCAGACCCGGCTCTGGCAGGAAACCACCCTGCTGGCCGAGAAGCTCAAGGACACCTTCGCCGCGGACAAGATGAACGTGGCGACCCTGGGCAACCTGGTCAGCCAGCTGCACATGCACGTGATCGTGCGGCGCCGCGAGGATGCCGCCTGGCCGGCGCCCGTCTGGGGGCGGCAGCCGGCGCAGCCCTACGCCGAGGACCAGGTGCAGCAACTCAAGGACAAGCTGCGCCTGGTGCTGACCGAGGATTTCCAGTTCGCCGGAGAGGCGGCATGAGCCTCGAGGCGCGGGTCATGGAGCTGGAGAGCCGCCTGGCCTTCCAGGACGACACCATTCAGGCGCTGAGCGACGAGCTGGTCGAGCAGCACAAGCGTATCGAGCGCCTGCAACTGCAGTTGGCGGCCCTGGCGCGGCGTCAGGAAGAGTTGCACGGGCAGGCGGGCCTCGCCGAGGACGAGGCGCCTCCGCCGCACTATTAAAGAAACTCTGAATAGCCGTCATTCCCGCGCAGGCGGGAATCCAGAACCTGCGTAGTCCCTGGGCTCCCGCCTTCGCGGGAGTGACGATAGATGGCTTTTTCAGAATTTCCTTAAGGCCACAAAAAAGCCCGCGATGATCGCGGGCTTTTTTGTTGCTGCGAGCTTCAGCGCCGTGCGGGGGCGGCGGCGATCACGTCTTCGGCCTGCAGGCCCTTGTCGCGCTGCATCACCGAGAACTCCACGCGCTGACCTTCGACCAGTACGCGGTGGCCTTCGCCGCGGATGGCGCGAAAGTGCACGAAGATGTCTTCGCCCGAGTCGCGGGAGATAAAGCCGAATCCCTTGGAGGTGTTGAACCACTTGACCGTGCCGGTTTCGCGGTCGTCTTGCTCGCTGGTCGCGGCGTGCTGACCGGGTTGCGCGCGCGGGCTGCGTTGACTGCTCTGGCGCGGCTGCGGGCGCAGCTGGCTGGTCAGGTGCAGCAGGGTGGCGACGACGGCGATCAGCAGACTCAGCCAGATGGCGGGTTGGCCGCCGATATTCGGCAGCGGCGCGAGCAGGATCAGGCCCTGAACCACGGCGGCGAGGATCAGCAGGGCCGATGCCAGACCCTGCAGCTGCTGGCGGGCTGCGCCGAGGTTGAGCGCTTGCTGCGGCGCGAGCAGCAGGTTGAGCAGGCCGATCAGAGCCAGGTAGGGCGCGTCGGGGGTGGCGAGGAATGTGCCGGAAAAACTGGGAACGGCAGACAGCAGCAGGGCGGCAAACCCTGTCACAAGATGGGCAATCTTCAACATCTTCGATGAACTCACTGATTGAATGACGACTTAGGGTGCTGCGGAGGCGGCAAGTTCGCCGTGGCCAGCTGGACGGCCATGGCGCGCGCCGATGTATTGCGTCGCGCGCGCCGCAGGACAAGAGCGCGGGGCGCGGGGCGTATTTAACAGCAAAGGCAGGGGCTTCTCAAATCAAGCGCTTAGCATGCTTTCGCCGGTGGCGGGGTGAACCTGGTTGCGGCCATTGCGCTTGGCCTGATAGAGCGCATCGTCGGCGCGGGTGAGCAGGGCCTCGAGGGTGTCGCCGGCTTCGGCCAGGGCGAAACCGAAGGAGGCGGTGATGCTGTCGAGCACCTGGTCGGTGCGGCGCACCTTGACCCGCAGGGCCTGGATCTTGTGGCGTAGCTGCTCGGCGAAGTTGCGCACGCCGGCGAGGTCGGTGCAGCCGCGCAGCACCACGCAGAACTCCTCGCCACCGTAGCGGGCGGCGAAGGCGCGCGGCGGCAACAGCTCGCGCATCAGCTGGCCGACGTGCTGCAGCACGCGGTCGCCCAAGGGGTGGCCGTACTGGTCGTTGAACTGCTTGAAGTGGTCGATATCGAGAATCACCAGGGCCAGGCCCTCGTGCGATTCGTTCAGTGCCTGCTCCAGCAGGCGGGTGAAGGCGTGGCGGTTGAATACGCGGGTCAGGCTGTCGAGGGTGGCGGCCAGGTGCGCGCGCTCCAGCTGGCTGCGCAGGTGCTTGATCTCCTCCTGGGCGGCGCGCAGGCGATAGAGGAATTTTTCCTGCTGATCCTGCATCAGCTGGGTGCTTTCCTGCAGCTCGCTGAGCACGCTGGGCAGGTCGTCGATGATCGGCTCCTGCAGGGCGCTGAGTCCGTGGTTGAGACTGTGCTGGTAGTTCTGGCTGCCGATCACGCTGCGCGAGACGTCGCCTTCGATGTCGTCGACCAGCTCGATCACTTGTTGCTGGCCGGCGCGCGCCTCGTCCAGTTCGGCGCGGATGATGTAGTCGCGAAACAGCTTGACCGCGGTATCCGGCGGGAAGACGTCGAAATCTTCCACGGCCTTGTCCAGGCGGCGGTTGAGTTCCGGCTCGCTACCCTTGCTGTAGGTGTACCAGAGGGCGTAATGCACCGGGTTGGGGGCGATGGCGTGGCGCATCATCAGCGGCACCGCCTGTTTCAGCAGGGTCGCCGCTTCGCGGGTGTCTTCCGGGTAGAGCTCGAGAATGCTGGGGGATTTGGGCGGCTGACTCATATGCGTCACGAAACTCGGTGGCGAATGGCCAGAGCATAGAACAGGCGGGGGGCGACTGCCTAATGAAAAGGCCCGGATCACCGGGCCTCGGGGCGGGTCATGCGGCGAGCAGGCTGCGCAGCATCCAGGCGGTCTTCTCGTGCACCTGCATGCGCTGGGTCAGCAGGTCGGCGGTGGGTTCGTCGCTGACCTTGTCCAGCAGCGGGAAGATGCCGCGTGCGGTGCGCACCACGGCCTCCTGGCCCTGCACCAGTTGCTTGATCATGTCCTCGGCGCTGGGCACACCTTCCTCTTCCTTGATCGACGACAGGCGGGCGTAGGCGGCGTAGGTGCCCGGCGCCGGGAAACCCAGGGCACGGATGCGCTCGGCGATGGCGTCGACCGCCAGGGCCAGCTCGTTGTACTGCCCCTCGAACATCAGGTGCAGGGTGTTGAACATCGGGCCGGTGACGTTCCAGTGAAAATTGTGGGTCTTCAGGTACAGGGTGTAGGTGTCGGCCAGCAGGCGCGACAGGCCTTCGGCGATGGCGGCGCGATCCTGTTCGGCGATTCCGATATTGATTTCCATAGGGTTTTCTCCTCTCAGGTGAGCCCGGGGTGTCGATCCCCCAGTGTTGGGCGGAGCCTAACACGGGACCGCTCGGGGCAATCTTGGCTTATGTCAATGAAAGCCATGTTTAGAAGCTATCGATAACTTGCGGTTCACTTTTTATGCAGAAGCTTGGCCAGCAGCCTGGGGTAGGCCGCCGGTAGCAGGCGTTGGACGCGGTCGAGAAAGCGCGCATCGCTGCCGATCAGGATGCGCGGCTGGCCGGCCTTGATCCCGGCGACTATCGCCTCGGCCGCCTGCGCGGCGCTGGTGCGCGCGAGCTTGTCGAAATTGTGGGCGGCGCGCTCGGCGTCCTGCGAGCCGTCGATGCCACGGTAGAAGCGCGCGGAACGGGCGATATTGGTCTTGATCCCGCCGGGATGCACGCAACTGACCGCCACGCCGCGGCAGGCGACCTCCTGGCGCAGGGCCTCGGTGAAGCCGCGCACGGCGAACTTGCTGGCGTTGTAGGCGCCCTGGGTCGGCAGGCTGATGATGCCGAAGATGCTCGACAGGTTGACGATGTGCCCGCTGCCCTGTCGCAGCAGGTGCGGCAGGAAGGCCTTGCTGCCGTGCACCACGCCCCAGAAGTTGATGTTCATCAGCCACTCGAAATCGTCGTAGCCGAGCGCCTCAATGGTCTGCGACACGGCGACGCCGGCGTTGTTGACGATCAGGTCGGCGCCGCCATGTTCGGCCAGCACGCGGTCGGCGAAGGCGTAGACCGCCGCGCGCTCGGCGACGTCCAGGGCGTGGCAGCTGACGCGCGCGCCGCTGCCGCGCAGGGCCTCGGCGTTGCGTTCGAGCTGCGCCAGGTCGATGTCGGCCAGGGCCAGTTGGCAGCCTTCGGCGGCCAGGCGGGTGGCCAGGGCCTGGCCGATGCCGGAGGCGGCGCCGGTGATCACGGCGACCTTGCCGGAGAGAGAGTGCATGGTGGCTCCTTGCGCGCGATGGTTGTCCATGGAGGCCGGAGCTTAGCCACTCGGGGCGGGCCGGCACAACCGTTTCAGCCGTGGGCCAGGTTGGGGTTCTGCTGCAGGGTGCGGTTGAACACCTCGACCCAGTGCGCGCTGAACTGCTGGCCGGCGAGGTTGTTGATCTCCAGGATGGCGCGCAGCAGCGGGCGCTTGCTCAGGGTCTGGTGGGCGCGTTCGTGGGTGCGCGCGTCGAAGGCGTCGGCGATGTGCAGGATCAGCGCGCCGGGGCTGATCTCCGCCTCGCGCAGGCCCTTGGGATAACCGCTGCCGTCGGCGTGCTCCTGGTGCTGCAGGACGATCTCCATGGCCGGCGCCCAGTCCGGCATGCGCCTGAGCAGGTCGCCGGCCAGGCGCGGATGGCCCTGCATCAGGCGGCGTTCCTCGCGGCTCAGGTCGGCCTGCTTGTGCAGCAGCTGCAGCGGCAGGAAGGCCATGCCCAGATCGTGCAGGCAGACCGCCGCCGCCAGCTGTTCCGGGCGCTCGGCCAGGCCGCCCTGGGCGTTGATGCTCAGGCTCAGGTCGAGCAGGCGCAGGTTGCGGCCTCGCCAGTAGCGCGAGCGCTGCTCGGCGGCCTGGGTCAGGGCGGCGAAGAACTGCAGGTCGGGGTGCGCGGCGATGCCGTGGTGGGCCAGCAGGGCGTCGGTCTGGCTCTGCAGCGGCGCGGGCGGGGCTTGCAGGTGGGTGCTGGGGTCCAGTCGCTGCAGCAGCTGGCGGCGGATTTCCACCTGCTGGCTCTCCGGCGCCATGGCCAATGCCTGCAGGGCCTGGCACAGCTGGTCGAGCTGGGCGGCGCCGAGGCGTGCGTTCGGGCCGCCGAGGGCCTGGTCGATCAGGGCGCGCAGGTGGTCGAGGCTCAGCAGCAGGATGTCGCCGAGCAGGCTGTCGAACGCCAGGCGTTCCTCGCGCAGGGCGCCGAGCACGTCCTCCATGGCCTGCGGCAGCGGCATCAACGCATTGAGGCCGACGTAGCCGAGGTTGCCCTTGAGCGTGTGCACCAGGCGAAACAGCTCGCGCAGCCGCTCGCCGCTGCTGGGTGCGCGCTCCAGTTCGATCAGCAGTTGTTCGCAGCGCGGGAACTGCTCGGCGGCGTCCAGGCGAAAGTCATCCAGCAGGTCGCTGGAGAGGTCGGCGAGGCGGGGCAGGGGCATGGCGGTTCTCCGCGACGAAGGCGCCCTTCATTATAGAAGCCATCCGCCGGGCGGCTGCGCCTCGGCGATTTACCCTATATAATCCCGCTCTTTTCAAGACGGGGCGCGCGGCTGGACGCTCGCCGCGGCGTGGCCTCTGCCCAGTGCGCAGGGCGCCGCCTGACCAATCCAAGACCTTTAGAGAAGCGAACCACGATCATGATGCGCAGCCACTATTGCGGCCAACTGAACGAGAGCCTGGATGGCCAGGAAATCACCCTTTGCGGCTGGGTGCACCGTCGCCGCGACCACGGCGGGGTGATCTTCCTCGACATCCGCGATCGTGAAGGCCTGGCCCAGGTGGTGTTCGACCCGGACCGCGCCGAAACCTTCGCCAAGGCCGACCGCGTGCGCAGCGAATACGTGGTCAAGATCACCGGCAAGGTGCGCCTGCGTCCGGCCGGTGCGGTCAACCCGAACATGGCCAGCGGCGCCATCGAGGTGCTGGGCTACGAGCTGGAAGTATTGAACGAGGCCGAGACCCCGCCGTTCCCGCTCAACGAATACACCGACGTCGGCGAAGAAACCCGCCTGCGTTATCGCTTCATCGACCTGCGCCGTCCGGAGATGGCCGAGAAGCTCAAGCTGCGTTCGCGCATCACCTCGAGCATTCGCCGCTACCTGGACGACAACGGTTTCCTCGACGTCGAGACGCCGATCCTGACCCGCGCCACCCCGGAAGGCGCGCGCGACTACCTGGTGCCGAGTCGTACCCACCCCGGCAGCTTCTTCGCCCTGCCGCAGTCGCCGCAGCTGTTCAAGCAGCTGCTGATGGTGGCCGGCTTCGACCGCTACTACCAGATCGCCAAGTGCTTCCGCGACGAGGACCTGCGCGCCGACCGTCAGCCGGAATTCACCCAGATCGACATCGAGACCAGCTTCCTCGATGAAAGCGACATCATGGCCATCACCGAGACCATGGTGCGCAACCTGTTCAAGGAAGTGCTGGACGTCGAGTTCGGCGAACTGCCGCACATGACCCTGGCCGAAGCCATGCGCCGCTTCGGTTCGGACAAGCCGGACCTGCGCATCCCGCTGGAGTTGGTGGACGTGGAAGACCAGCTCAAGGACGTCGAATTCAAGGTGTTCGCGGGACCTGCCAACGATCCCAAGTGCCGCGTCGCCGCGCTGCGCGTGCCGGGCGGGGCGGGCATGCCGCGCAAGCAGATCGACGACTACACCAAGTTCGTCGGCATCTACGGCGCCAAGGGCCTGGCCTATATCAAGGTCAACGAGCGTGCCGCCGGCGTCGACGGCCTGCAGTCGCCGATCGTCAAGAACATCCCGCTGGACAACATCAACGTCATCCTCGACCGCGTCGGTGCCGTCGATGGCGACATCGTGTTCTTCGGCGCCGACAAGGCCAAGATCGTCAGCGAGGCCCTCGGCGCGCTGCGCATCAAGCTGGGTCACGACCTCAATCTGCTGACCTGCGAGTGGGCGCCGCTGTGGGTCGTCGACTTCCCGATGTTCGAGGAAAACGACGACGGCAGCCTGACCGCCATGCACCACCCCTTCACCTCGCCGAGCTGCAGCCCCGAGGAGCTGGAAGCCAACCCGGCCGCCGCGCTGTCGCGCGCCTACGACATGGTGCTCAACGGCACCGAGCTGGGTGGCGGTTCGATCCGTATCCACGACAAGGCCATGCAGCAGACCGTGTTCCGCGTGCTCGGCATCAGCGAAGAGGAGCAGCAGGAGAAGTTCGGCTTCCTCCTCGATGCGCTCAAATACGGCGCGCCGCCCCACGGCGGCCTGGCCTTCGGCCTGGATCGCCTGGTGATGCTGATGACCGGCGCCAGCTCGATCCGCGAAGTGATCGCCTTCCCGAAAACCCAGAGCGCCGCCTGCGTCATGACCCAGGCGCCGGGCGTCGTCGACAACAAATCGCTGCGCGAGCTGCATATCCGCCTGCGCGAGCAAGCCAAGGCCGAATAAGCCTGTACAAGAAGCCTGGATTGCCAGGCTTCTTCGTTATGGGGGGCGCCCCGGCAATTGTTCAATGAAAGAAACGGAGTGAGTTATGGCTGGTCATTCCAAATGGGCCAATATCAAGCACCGCAAGGGTCGTCAGGACGCCAAGCGCGGCAAGATCTTCACCAAGCTGATCCGTGAGCTGACCGTGGCGGCCAAGCACGGCGGGCCGATCCCGGCGGACAACCCGCGCCTGCGCCTGGCGGTGGACAAGGCGCTGACCGCCAACATGTCGCGCGAGGTGATCGATCGCGCCATCGCCCGCGGCGCCGGCAACAACGAAGCCGACAACGTCGTCGAGTTCAGCTACGAAGGCTACGCGCCTAGCGGCGTGGCGATCATCGTCGAAGTGATGACCGACAACCGCAACCGTACCGCCGCCGAAGTGCGCCATGCCTTCAGCAAGTGCGGCGGCAACCTCGGCACCGACGGTTCGGTGGCCTACATGTTCGAGCGCAAGGGCCAGCTCAGCTTCGCTCCCGGCGTGGATGAGGACGCCCTGATGGAAGCGGCGCTGGACGCCGGCGCCGACGACGTGGAGATGGGCGAGGACGGCTCGGCGCTGGTGTCCACCAGCTTCACCGAGTTCCACGCGGTCAACGAGGCGCTGGCGGCCGCCGGTTTCAAGGCCGACGAGGCGGAAATCACCATGATCCCCTCGATCAGCGCGCCGATTGCCGATCTGGAAACCGCGCAGAAGGTGATCAAGCTGATCGACATGCTGGAAGACCTCGACGACGTGCAGAACGTCTACCACAACGCGGAAATCCCCGACGAGATCATGGATCAGTTGGGCTGAGCCATAGGACAGGCCGTGAGCCGGAAGTCGCCGCGGGCGCTTCCGGCTTTTTCATATCTGCCCGCCGGGCATCCGCTACTGGGTGACGGCGGCCCGTCGGCGCCCCTATACTCGCGCCCTGGATAAATAGACAGTGTGACGCCTGGCGCGTCATCGATGGAAAACAGGCATGACGCTGATTCTGGGGATAGATCCCGGCTCGCGCATCACCGGCTACGGCGTGGTGCGCGATACCGGCCGTGGCTGCGAGTACGTCGCCAGTGGCTGCATTCGCACCGGTGACGGGCCCCTGGCCGAGCGCCTGCAGATCGTCTTTCGCGGCGTCGGCGAGGTGATCCGCAGCTATGGGCCGGTGACCATGGGCATCGAACAGGTGTTCATGGCGCGCAACGCCGATTCGGCGCTCAAGCTCGGCCAGGCGCGCGGCGCCGCCATAGTCGCGGCGGTGGAGGCGGGGCTGGAGGTGGCCGAGTACACCGCCACCCAGGTCAAGCAGGCGGTGGTCGGCACCGGCGCGGCGGACAAGCAGCAGGTGCAGATGATGGTCATGCACCTGCTCAAGCTGACGCAGAAGCCGCAGATCGACGCCTCCGACGCCCTCGGCATCGCCCTGTGCCACGCCCACCATCGGCAGAGCCTGATTCCCCACGGCCTGGCCGGCGCCAAGCGGCGCGGCGGGCGCCTTCGTTTGTAATCTGATTAAAGGACAGCAGTGGTGATCGGACGTTTGCGCGGCACCCTGGCGGAAAAGCAGCCGCCGCATTTGCTTCTGGATGTAAATGGCGTCGGTTATGAGCTGGAAGTGCCGATGACCACCCTTTATCGTCTGCCCTCGGTGGGCGAGCCGCTGTGCCTGCACACCCACCAGGTGGTGCGCGAGGATGCCCAGCTGCTCTACGGCTTCTTCGAGAAGCGCGAGCGCGAGCTGTTCCGCGAGCTGATCCGGCTCAACGGCGTCGGCCCCAAGCTGGCCCTGGCGCTGATGTCCGGGCTGGAGGTGGACGAGCTGGTACGCTGCGTGCAAGCCCAGGACACCGCGGCGCTGACCAAGGTGCCGGGCGTCGGCAAGAAGACCGCCGAGCGCCTGCTGGTGGAACTCAAGGACCGCTTCAAGGCCTGGGAAAGCATGCCGGCCATCGCCACCCTGGTGGTTGAACCTCGCGCCGGGGGGGCAGTCTCAAGCGCGGAGAACGATGCGGTGAGTGCCCTGATATCCCTGGGCTACAAGCCGCAGGAGGCCAGCCGGGCCGTGGCGGCCGTCAAGGAGGATGGTTTGACCAGCGAAGATTTGATCCGTCGCGCCTTGCGCGGCATGGCTTAGTGGAACCCTATCGATGATCGAAGCCGATCGCTTGATTACCGCCAGCCCGCGCGAGCGCGACGAGCAGCAGGATCGCGCCATCCGTCCGCTAAGGCTGGCCGAATACATCGGCCAGCCCGGCGTGCGCGAGCAGATGGAGCTGTTTATCCAGGCCGCCAGGGGCAGGGCCGAATCCCTCGACCACACCCTGATCTTCGGTCCGCCGGGCCTGGGCAAGACCACCCTGGCCAATATCATCGCCCAGGAAATGGGCGTGTCGATCAAGAGCACCTCCGGCCCGGTGCTGGAGCGCCCGGGCGACCTGGCCGCGCTGCTGACCAACCTGGAAGCCGGCGACGTGCTGTTCGTCGACGAGATCCACCGCCTCTCGCCCATAGTCGAGGAGGTGCTGTACCCGGCCATGGAGGACTTCCAGCTCGACATCATGATCGGCGAAGGCCCGGCCGCGCGCTCGATCAAGCTGGACCTGCCGCCCTTCACCCTGGTCGGCGCCACCACCCGCGCCGGCATGCTGACCAACCCGCTGCGCGACCGCTTCGGCATCGTCCAGCGCCTGGAGTTCTACGGCATCGACGACCTGGCGACCATCGTCACGCGTTCGGCCGGTATCCTCGGTCTGCCCATCGAAGAGCGGGGCGCCTACGAAATCGCCCGCCGCGCCCGTGGTACGCCGCGTATCGCCAATCGCCTGCTGCGCCGGGTGCGCGACTTCGCCGAGGTGCGCGGGCGTGGCCATATCACCCGCGACATCGCCGATCAGGCGCTGAACCTGCTGGACGTCGACGAACGCGGCTTCGACCACTCCGACCGCCGTCTGCTGCTGGCCATGATCGAGAAGTTCGACGGCGGCCCGGTGGGCGTCGACAGCCTGGCCGCGGCCATCAGCGAGGAGCGCCACACCATCGAGGACGTGCTCGAGCCCTACCTGATCCAGCAGGGCTACATGATGCGCACGCCGCGCGGGCGCGTGGTGACCCGTCATGCCTATCTGCATTTCGGCCTGAACCTTCCCAAGCGCCTCGGCGAGCAGCCGGGCGCGGATCTCTTCGCGGTGAGCGACGAATGACGAAAAAATTGTTACCAAGCCGGATTGGCAAGCAGCAGGGCGAGGACTAGAGTATGCGCGCGCAAAACGGAGTCCAGCCGTTCAGCCACCGTTGCCGGGTCTACTACGAGGACACCGACGCCGGCGGTATCGTCTACTACGTCAACTACCTCAAATTCATGGAGCGGGCTCGCACCGAGCGTCTGCGTGAACTGGGTTATGCCCAGTCGGCGCTGGCCGGTGAGGGCCTGTTGTTCGTCGTGCATTCGGCCGAGGCGCGCTATCACGCGCCGGCGCGGCTGGACGACGAGCTGACCATCAGCGCCGAGGTAATCGAATTGAACCGTGCCAGCCTGCGTTTTCGTCAACAGGTCAGGCGGGCCGCGGATGCTGTGCTGCTCTGCGAAGGGCAGTTCCTGGTGGCCTGTGTGCGCGCCGACAACTTGAAACCCCGGGCCATCCCCGAATCCCTGCGCCATGCGTTCGCCGGGGTGCAGGCGCCGGGCCTAATTGCAGCAGGAGAGTAAGCGTGGAAGCCAACGCCAACGCCGTTGACCATATGTCGATGTGGAGTCTGATCAGTAACGCCAGTCTGGTGGTGCAGTTGGTGATGCTCACCCTGGTGGCCGCCTCGGTCATTTCCTGGGTGATGATCTTCCAGCGCAGCAATGCCATTCGCGCCGCCAAGCGTGCGCTGGATGCCTTCGAGGATCGCTTCTGGTCCGGTATCGACCTGTCCAAGCTGTATCGCCAGGCGGGCAGCAACCCCGATCCGGATTCCGGTCTGGAGCAGATCTTCCGCGCCGGCTTCAAGGAATTTTCCCGCCTGCGCCAGCAGCAGGGCGTCGACCCGGATGCGGTGATGGATGGCGTGTCGCGTGCCATGCGCGTGGCCATCTCGCGCGAAGAAGAGAAGCTGGAAACCGCGCTGCCGTTCCTCGCCACCGTCGGCTCCACCAGCCCCTACATCGGCCTGTTCGGCACCGTATGGGGCATCATGAACTCCTTCCGCGGCCTGGCCCAGGTGCAGCAGGCCACCCTGGCCACCGTCGCCCCGGGCATCGCCGAGGCGCTGATCGCCACCGCCATCGGCCTGTTCGCCGCGATTCCCGCGGTGATCGCCTACAACCGCTTCGCCGCCCGCGGCGAAATGCTGATCGGTCGTTACTACACCTTCGCCGACGAGTTCCAGGCCATCCTGCACCGCAAGGTGCACACCTCGGACGACTAAGACGCGCGCATAGGATAGGTGTTAGCCATGGCGAGAATTCGCAACAGACGCAAACCGGTCGCCGAGATGAACGTGGTGCCCTACATCGACGTGATGCTGGTGCTGCTGGTCATCTTCATGGTCACCGCGCCCATGCTCAACCAGGGGGTCAAGGTCGATCTGCCCAAGGTCAGCAGCGAGGCGCTGCCGCAGGACAACAACGCCCAGGTGCTGACCATTTCCATCAAGGCCGACAAGACCTACTACTGGAACATGGGTAGCGAGGTGGACGTCGACACCGAGCAGGAGCGTGCCTCGACCCTGGAACAGATGACCCAGGCGGTGTCGGCGATCATTGCCGAGAACCGTCGTCAGGGTAAGCCGGTGCAGGTGTTCGTGCGCGGCGACAAGTCGGTCGACTACGGCACGGTGATGGCCGCCATGGGCGGTCTGCAGCAGGCCGACGTGGGCAACGTCGGATTGATTACCGAGGCGCCCTGATGCAGCACAGCGAGCGTTCGCCCTCGGAAAGCTACTTCTGGCCCGTGGTCTGGGCCGTGGGTCTGCACGTCCTGATGTTTGCCATGCTGTTCGTCAGCTTCGCCTTCAGCCCCGAGCTGCCGCCGGCACGCCCGGTGGTGCAGGCCACCCTGTATCAATTGAAATCGCAGAGCCAGGCCACCACCCAGACCACCCAGAAGGTGGCGGGCGAGGCGCAGAAGACCTCGGCGCCGCAGTTCGAGACCGAGCGTCTGGAGCAGAAGAAGGCCGAAGAGCAGAAGCTGGTCCAGGCCAAGGCAGCGGAACAAAAGAAAGCCGAAGAGGCTCGAAAGGCCGAGGCAGCCAAAGCCGAGGCGGCGAAGAAGGCCGAAGCCGAGAAGAAGGCCGCCGAGCAGAAACGCCAGGCCGACATCGCCAAGAAACGCGCCGAGGAAGAGGCGAAGAAGAAAGCCGCCGAAGAGGCCAAGAAGAAGGCCGCGGCCGAAGAAGCGAAGAAGAAGGCAGCCGCCGAGGCGGCCAAGAAGAAAGCGGCCGAGGACGCCAAGCGCAAGGCCGAAGAGGCGCGGCGCAAGGCGGCCGAGGATCAGAAAGCGGCGGCCCTGGCCGAGCTGCTGTCGGACAACGTGCAGAACCAGCAGGCGCTGGCCGAGACCCATGGCGACCAGGTGGCGGGCAACCTCGACGACCTGATCATCAAGCTGATCACCGAGAACTGGCAGCGGCCGATGTCGGCGCGCCGCGGCATGAGCGTCGAACTGCTGATTCAGATGCTGCCCGACGGCACCATCGCCAACGCCAGCGTGTCACGCTCCAGCGGCGATGCGCCGTTCGACAGCTCCGCCGTGGCCGCGGTGCGTAACGTCGGCCGTATTCCCGAAATGCAACAATTGGATCGCGCTACCTTTGACTCCCTGTACAGGCAGCGTCGCGTCATTTTCAAACCGGAGGATTGAGCGCTGTGAATACCCTGATTCGTATGGCCCTGTTGGGTCTGATCATGCTGGTCGGCAGCGTGCAGGCGGCCGATCCGCTGGTGATCTCCCATGGCGCCGACCGTGCCACGCCGATCGCCGTAGTGCCCTTCGGCTGGCAGGGGGGCTCGGTGCTGCCCGAGGACATGGCCGAGATCATCGGCAACGACCTGCGCAACTCCGGCTACTTCGAGCCGATTCCGCGGCAGAACATGATCAGCCTGCCGACCCAGGCCAGCGAAGTCATCTACCGCGACTGGAAGGCCCTCGGCGCCCAGTACGTGCTGGTCGGCAGCCTGGTGCCGAACGCCGGTCGCCTGCAGGTGCAGTACGCGCTGTTCAACGTCAGCACCGAACAGCAGGTGATGACCGGCAGCGTCGGCGGCGGTACCGACCAGCTGCGCGACATGGCCCACCATATCGCCGATCAGTCGTTCGAGAAGCTCACCGGGGTCAAGGGCGCGTTCTCCACCCGCCTGCTGTACGTCACCGCCGAGCGCTTCGGTGCCAACAACACCCGTTACACCCTGCAGCGTTCCGACTACGACGGTGCCCGCGCGGTGACCCTGCTGCAGTCGCGCGAGCCGATCCTGTCGCCGTCCTTTGCGCCCGATGGCCGGCGTATCGCCTACGTGTCGTTCGAGCAGCGCCGCCCGCGCATCTTCGTCCAGCATATCGACACCGGCCGCCGCGAGCAGATCACCAACTTCGAGGGTCTCAACGGTGCGCCGGCCTGGTCGCCGGATGGCAATCGCCTGGCCTTCGTGCTGTCGCGCGACGGCAACCCGGAAATCTACGTGATGGACATGGGCAGCCGGCAGATGCGCCGCATCACCAACCATTACGCCATCGACACCGAGCCGTTCTGGGGCAAGGACGGGCAGACCCTGTACTTCACCTCGGATCGTGCCGGCAAGCCGCAGATCTACAAGACCAATATCAACAACGGGGCGGTGGAGCGGGTAACCTTCGTCGGTAACTACAACGCCAACCCGAAGTTGTCGGCCGACGAGAAGACCCTGGTGATGATCCATCGCCAGGATGGTTTCACCGTGTTCAAGGTGGCTGCGCAGGACCTGGAAACCAAGCGCCTGCGCATACTTTCCGACACAAGTTTGGACGAGTCGCCCACTGTTGCGCCCAATGGCGCCATGCTAATCTACGCCACCCGCCAGCAGGGCCGGGGAGTCTTGATGTTGGCGTCCACCAATGGACGCGTGAGGCTCCCTCTTCCTACCGCTCAAGGCGAAGTTCGAGAGCCTTCTTGGTCCCCTTACCTGAACTGATGCGGCGCTACACCTTTATTGCTTAACACAACTGGGGTTCATTAGGAGTTACATGATGGAAATGCTGAAATTCGGTAAGTTTGCTGCACTGTCCCTGGCTCTCGCCGTCGCTGTTGGTTGCTCTTCCAAAGGCGGTGACGCTGCTGGTGAAGGCGCAGTCGACCCGAACGCCGGTTACGGTGCCAACACCGGTGCCGTCGACGGCAGCCTGAGCGAAGAAGCCGCCCTGCGCGCTATCACCACCTTCTACTTCGAGTACGACAGCTCCGACCTGAAGGCCGAAGCCATGCGCGCTCTGGACGTACACGCCAAGGACCTGAAAGGCAACGGCGCTCGCGTCGTTCTGGAAGGCCACGCCGACGAGCGCGGTACCCGTGAGTACAACATGGCTCTGGGCGAGCGTCGTGCCAAGGCCGTTCAGCGCTACCTGGTGCTGCAGGGCGTTTCCCCGGCTCAGCTGGAACTGGTTTCCTACGGCGAAGAGCGTCCGGTTGCCACTGGCAACGACGAGCAGTCCTGGGCTCAGAACCGTCGCGTAGAGCTGCGCAAGTAAGCTGCCATGCGTAATTGCCGCCGTATCCTGACCCTTCTGACGCTCGCCCTGCCGCTTGCGGCGATGGCGGAAGTTCCCGTACTGGAAAGCAGCTCCATGCCGCAAGGCAGCAGCTATCCACCGGCGGGTTATGGTACGGCCGGCTCCTACGCCGGGGGCGGGGCGCAAGCCCCGGCCTCGGCGCAGGGTATGCTGTTCAACCAGCTCGAGCAGATGCAGCAGGAAATTGCCCAGCTGCGCGGCATGCTCGAAGAACAGCAGAACGAAATCCAGCGCCTCAAGCAGGAGAGCCTCGAGCGCTATCAGGATCTGGACCAACGCCTGTCTTCCGGTGCTGGCTCCGCTGCTCCCGCACAGAATTCCGCCGCTGGCGCGATCAACGCCAACGGTACCCCGACGCCGCCTGCCGCCCAGCAGCAGGCCAGCGCCGAGCCGGGTGATCCGGCCAAGGAAAAGCTCTATTACGACGCCGCCTTCGACCTGATCAAGGCCAAGGATTTCGACAAGGCGTCGCAGGCTTTCACCGCCTTCCTCAACCGCTATCCCAACAGCCAGTACGCCGGCAATGCGCAGTACTGGTTGGGCGAGGTCAATCTGGCCAAGGGCGACCTGCAGGGCGCCGGTCAGGCCTTCGCCAAGGTCAGCCAGGCGTACCCGAGCCATGCCAAGGTGCCGGATTCGCTGTTCAAGCTGGCCGATGTGGAGAAGCGCCTGGGCAACAACGACAAGGCCCGCGGCATCCTCCAGCAGGTCATCGCCCAGTTTCCCGGCAGCTCGGCCGCGCAGCTGGCCCAGCGCGATCTGCAGCGCCTGCCGTAACGGCCACGACCTTTCAAGAACCCGCGCCAGGCGCGGGTTTTTTATGCTCGGCTGTCGTGCTGCAGGCTGTGCCGGCGCACTCCAATGGGCGATGGCGGGGTGAAATATCGGCCGCGGCGTTTTTCGTTTAGAATCGCCAGCCCCGCAACGGCTGCGAAGTTTCAGCTCGGCTGATGCCTTCGCCGTGCGGGGTAACCGATCGCTGCCGCTACGTGCGGCAAGCATCCCGATTCAACGCAACGGAGGCGGATGGCCTGTTTCGTCATCACGCCCGTGGCCACTATGCAAACAACCCTGCGCATCACCGAGATCTTCTACTCGCTGCAGGGCGAGACGCGTACCGCCGGCTTGCCGACGGTATTCGTGCGCCTGACCGGCTGTCCCCTGCGCTGTCAGTACTGCGACACTGCTTACGCCTTTAGCGGCGGCGAGCTCGTTGCGCTGGACGCCATCCTCGACCAGGTGGCGGCCTACAAGCCGCGCTACGTCTGCGTCACCGGCGGCGAGCCGCTGGCCCAGCCCAATTGCATTGCCCTGCTCGAGCGCCTGTGCGACGCCGGCTACGAGGTGTCGCTGGAGACCAGCGGCGCGCTCGACGTATCGGCCGTCGATCCGCGGGTGAGCAAGGTGCTCGACCTGAAGACCCCGGGCTCGGCCGAGGTGCAGCGCAATCGCTACGAGAACATCGACTGGCTGACCGCCAAGGATCAGGTCAAGTTCGTCATCTGCTCGCGCGAGGACTACGACTGGGCGGTGTCCAAGCTGATCCAGTATCGCCTCGAGGCGCGCGCCGGCGAGGTGCTGTTCTCGCCCAGCCACCAGCAGCTGGACGCGCGCGCGCTGGCCGACTGGATAGTGGCGGACAACCTGCCGGTACGCCTGCAACTGCAGCTGCACAAGATTCTCTGGAACGACGAGCCGGGACACTGAGCATGAACGACAAGAAAGCGCTGATTCTTCTCTCCGGTGGCCTGGACTCGGCCACCGTGGTGGCCATGGCCAAGGCCGAGGGCTACGCCTGCTACAGCATGAGCTTCGACTACGGTCAGCGTCATCGCGCCGAGCTGCAGGCCGCCGAGCGCGTTGCCCGGCAACTGGGGGTGGTCGAGCACAAGGTGATCGGTCTCAACCTCAACGGCATCGGCGGCTCGGCGTTGACCGATGCGTCCATCGCCGTGCCGGAAACCCCCGGCGAGGGCATTCCGGTGACTTACGTGCCGGCACGCAACACGGTGTTTCTGTCCCTGGCCCTGGGCTGGGCGGAAGTGCTGGGCGCACGCGATATCTTTATCGGGGTCAACGCGGTGGACTATTCCGGCTATCCCGACTGCCGGCCGGAATTTATCGAGGCCTTCGAACGCATGGCCAACCTGGCGACCAAGGCCGGGGTGGAAGGGCAGGGCTTTCGCATTCGCGCGCCGCTGCAGCAGCTGAGCAAGGGCGAAATCATCCAGGCCGGCATGCGCCTGGGCGTGGATTACGCGCTGACCGTGTCCTGCTACCAGGCCGACGACGACGGCCGCGCCTGTGGCAAGTGCGACAGCTGCCGCCTGCGCGCCGCCGGTTTCGTCGCCGCTGGCGTACCCGATGCTACCCGCTACGTTTGAAAAAGTTTTCGCGAAGTGTTGATTTCCTGAATTAAATCAGTATCATGCGCCTCGCGTTGGGTCGTTAGCTCAGTTGGTAGAGCAGTTGGCTTTTAACCAATTGGTCGTAGGTTCGAATCCTACACGACCCACCAGATCGCAAAAGCCAGTCGCAAGACTGGCTTTTTTTTGCTCTCGGAAAAGCCCCTTGGCCGATGCTGCCCCGCCTGTGGCGATGGGCAGCCAGGGGGTATACTCGCAGCTCGCTCAAGAGCGCCGCAGGTTCGATGATATGACGCAGATTTCCGAACGCCTTCTGGTTCAAGCCCACCTCGATGCCAAACAGCCCAAGCCTCTGACCGCCGAGGAGGAGGCCTTCTATCGCCGCGAAATCGCCGCCGAGCTGAAGAAGCAGAACGCCGTGCTGGTGGCGCACTATTACTGCGACCCGGTGATCCAGGCGCTGGCCGAGGAAACCGGCGGCTGCGTTTCCGACTCTCTGGAAATGGCCCGCTTCGGCAATCAGCACCCGGCGCAGACGGTGGTGGTGGCCGGGGTCAAGTTCATGGGCGAGACGGCGAAGATCCTCAACCCGGAAAAGCGCGTGCTGATGCCGACCCTGGAGGCGACCTGCTCGCTCGATCTGGGTTGCCCGGTGGACGAGTTCTCGGCCTTCTGCGATCAGCATCCCGAGCGCACCGTGGTGGTCTACGCCAACACCTCTGCGGCGGTCAAAGCGCGGGCCGACTGGGTGGTGACCTCCAGCTGCGCCCTGGAAATCGTCGAGAGCCTGATGGACAACGGCGAAACCATCATCTGGGCGCCGGACAAGCACCTGGGCAACTACATCCAGCGCGAGACCGGCGCCGACATGCTGCTGTGGGACGGCGCCTGCATCGTGCACGAGGAGTTCAAGTCCAAGCAGCTGCTGGACATGAAGGCGCTCTACCCCGACGCCGCCATCCTGGTGCACCCGGAGTCGCCGCAGAACGTGGTCGAGCTGGCCGATGCGGTGGGCTCCACCAGCCAGTTGATCAAGGCGGCGCAGACCCTGCCCAATTCCACCTTTATCGTCGCCACCGACCGCGGCATCTTCTACAAGATGCAGCAGCTGTGCCCGGACAAGACCTTTATCGAGGCGCCCACTGCCGGCAACGGCGCGGCCTGCCGCAGCTGCGCGCACTGCCCGTGGATGGCGATGAACACCCTGGAGCGGGTGCTCACCGGCCTGCGCGAAGGCAGTGGCGAGATTCATGTCGACCCGGCGCTGATTCCCAAGGCGGTCAAGCCGCTCAAGCGCATGCTCGATTTCACCCAGGCCGCCAGGCTGAAGGTGGCGGGCAACGCCTGATACGCCCGCGCAACCCGACAAAGCCCGGCACATGCCGGGCTTTGTGTTTTCAGTAGCCTGGATGCAATCCGGGTCTACGCTCAGGCCGCCCAGTTGCCCGGCAGGTTGACGAAATTCAGCAGTTCGCGCAGCCGGCCGTGGTCGCGGCCGTTGAAGGCGAAGGCCAGGCGGGTCAGGTGGCACAGTTCGGGTTCGTCGCGTTCCTGCTCGCAGTAAGGCTGCTGGCTGAAACCGCCCTGTTTGCACAGGCCGGCGAACTCCCCCTGCAACTGCTTGAGCGCGGTGTCGCTGAGCGGGTGGTTGAGGCGCAGGACGAAGCTGTCCTTGAGCCAGCGGCTGGAGTGGAAGTTGCGGTAGAACTGGGCGATTTCCTCGGCGGCGTCTTCGGCGCTGTGCACCAGGCGCATTAGGTTGAGGTCGCTGGGCAGGATATAGCCCTTGTCCGCCAGTTCCTGCTGGAGAAATTCGATGGCGCGTTGCCAGTAGCTGCCGCCCGGCTGATCCAGCAGCACCACCGGCACCAGTGGGCTCTTGCCGGTCTGGATCAGGGTGAGCACTTCCAGCGCCTCGTCCAGGGTGCCGAAACCGCCGGGGCAGAGCACCAGGGCGTCGGCCTCCTTGACGAAGAACAGCTTGCGCAGGAAGAAGAAGTGAAACGACAGCAGATGCTCGCTGCCCTGCATGGTGGCGTTGGCGTTCTGCTCGAACGGCAGGGTGATGTTGAAGCCCAGGCTGTTCTCGCGTCCGGCGCCCTCATGGGCGGCAGCCATGATGCCGCCGCCGGCGCCGGTGATGACCATCAGGTCGTAGCGCGCCAGGGTCGCGCCCAGCTCGCGGGCCAGGGTGTAGACCGGGTGCTCGGCCGGCGTGCGCGCCGAGCCGAAGACCGTGACCTTGCGCCGGCGCTTGAACTGCTCCAGGGTGCTGAAGGCGTGCTCCATCTCGCGCAGGGTCTGCAGCATGATCTTGGCGTCCCAGCGGTTGCGGTCGGCCTGGGCCATGCGGATCACGGTGGTGAGCATGTCGCGGTACAGCGGCAGGTTCGGGCTGTTGCCGGGGGCGGAGAGGGCGAGCAGCTCGTCCACTTTGCTGGCCAGGTCGATGCCACTGGTCTGGAAGTGGCGTGACAGGTAATCGTCCGGTTCGTAGGGCATGCAGCGTCTCCTTGATCGAATCCGCTCGGCACCTCCAAGTCCCTGAAAGCCCGAGCCTTTTCAGAGTATGGACGTCTGCGGACGATGGCGGAAGGCGCATCGGGCGCGAGCGCCGCTGGCGGCGCCGGTCAGATGGCGATCTGCTCGCCCGGTTCGGGGATGTTGGCGATCCAGTTCAGCCGCTGGTGCAGGGCCTGCTGCAGCGCCTGCATCTTCTCCAGCTCGCCGTGCACCAGGTACAGCTCGGGGTGGTGCTCGAAATGGCTGGCCCAGTCGAGCAGCTGTGATTGCCCGGCATGCGCCGAGAAGCCGCCCAGGGTATGCACCTTGGCCTTCACCGCGATGCGCTGGTGCAGCACCTTCACCGTACTGGCGCCGTCGACTATCAGGCGGCCGAGGGTGCCCTTGGCCTGGAAGCCGGGGAACACCAGGTGGCAGTTCTCGCGCCAGAGGTTGTGCTTGAAGTGATGGACGATGCGCCCGCCGTTGCACATGCCGGCGCCGGCGATGATGATCGCGCCGCTGTTGATCCGGTTGATCGCCATCGACTCCTCGGCGCTGGGCGTACAGCGCAGGATCGGCAGCCAGTCCTCGACTCGCTTGACCCCCTTGGCGGCCAGCGCGGCACGATCCTCGGCGGCGAACTGGTCGTGGAAGCGGCTGTAGATGGCGTTGGCGCGGATCGCCATGGGGCTGTCGAGGAACACCGCCTGTTGCGGCAGGCGGCCCTCCTGGTAGAAGCGCCCAAGGTAGTAGATCAGGTCCTGGGTGCGGCCGACGGCGAAGGAGGGAATCAGCACGTTGCCGCCCTCGCGGTGGGCCTGCTGCAGGATCGCCGCCAGCTCCTCCAGAGTGTCCTCGCTACGGCGGTGGTCGCGGTCGCCGTAGGTCGACTCCATCAGCAGCACGTCGGCCTCGCTCAGCGTGGTCGGCGCCTGCATCAGCGGCGAGCAGGTATTGCCCAGGTCGCCGGAAAACACCAGATGGCGGTGCAGGTGGTGGTCCTCGATCTTCATCTCGACTATCGCCGCGCCGAGGATATGCCCGGCGTTATGGAAGGTCACCTGCACCCCCTTGGCCACCTCCACCGGCGTGCCGTAGGCCTGGGTGCGGCGTTGGCCGAGCGCCTGCTCGGCGTTGGCCAGGGTGTACAGCGGCACGATCGCCGGCTTGCCCTGGCGCGCGCGCCAGCGGTTCTCCCACTCGGCGTCCTTCTCCTGGAGAAAGGCGGCATCCAGCAGCATCAGTTCGAGCAGCTCGCCGCTGGCCTCGGTGACATGGATGGCGCCGCGGTAACCCTCGGCCACCAGGCGTGGCAGCAGGCCGCTGTGGTCGAGGTGGGCGTGGGACACCACCACCGCATCCAGGCCGCGCGGGTCGAAGGGGAAGGCGCTGCGGTTGCGGTCCTCCTCCTCGCGGCGGCCCTGGTGCATGCCGCATTCGAGCAGCACCTTGGCGCCGTCGCGGCTCTCCACCAGGTAGCAGGAGCCGGTGACTTGGCGAATCGCGCCGAGAAAGCTCAGTAATGCCATGATCCTCATCTCCAGTGGGCGACGGCCCATCTTGCCGAGCCGCGCGGACGATGCCGTTGATGCAGGTCAGTATGGTCGCTGGCGCGCCGTTCGTCCGGGCGAGCCGGCCATGGCGCGTCGTCTGATTTACTGGAGAGGTGAGGGCGCGTCGTCTGGCGCAGATGCACGGCAAGGAAAGGGAGGGGCAGGCATGCCCAAGTTGATCCTGGAGATAGATGTGGATTTGTACCGCCTGCTGCAGCAGGCGGCGCGTACCAATCAGTTGAGCCTGGAAGACGAATGCCTGCGTCGTCTGGAGGGTGGCGTGCGCCGCTCGCGCTATATGGAGGCGCTGCTCGCCGAACTGCGTGCCGACGACGCGCAGCGTCGGGCCGAGAAGGGCTGAAGGCTTACAGGCCGCAGTCGGCCCTGTCGAACTGCTCGGTGGTTACCGGGCGGTTGCTGCGGTATTCGCTGAACTGGTAGCGCAGCTGCGCGCCCTGGGCCAGCAGCTGGCGGTAACCCGGGTTGCGGCACACGCTGGCGGCCAGCTGGGCGCGCACCGTGTCCGGATTGCCGCGCATCTGCGCGGCGTGGGCCGGCCGGACGCTGAGGTGGTTGATCAGGGTGTGGCCTTCGACGGTATAGCCCTGATCGAGAATGTCCTCGTTGATCGCCCGCGGCGTACCCTCGCTGCTTTGCCGGGCGACCTGCTCGAGGGCGCGGGTCAGTTCGAGCTCCTTGAGCGAGGCGGCCTGGGCGGCGACGGGCAGAGCCAGGGCGAGGACGAGGGCGGTAACGCGGGACATGCGGATTCTCCTGAACGAGTGCGGGCTTTGACCCGCCAGGCGCGGCCGGGTTCAGCGCCTGGCGCATCATAGCCTGCCCGGCTTTGTTAAACTGCCGCGTTTTTTCTGTCGAGCCCTGTTCGTGGACCAGTCCTATCCCCCGCATGCCGTCGCCCGGCTACGCGCCGAGCGCCTGGCGCGCAGCGTGAAACCCTTCGTCGCCCGTGGCTCGCGAGCCGAGCGCTGCCCTGCTTGCCGGGTGCAGCCGGATTACTGCCTGTGCGCCTGGCGCCCGCGGGTGGAGGCGCATGCCGGCATGTGCCTGGTGATGCACGACATCGAGGCGCTCAAGCCGAGCAACACCGGCTGGCTGATCGCCGACGTGGTGGCCGACACCCACGCCTTCGGCTGGACGCGCACCGCGGTCGATCCGGCGCTGCCGGCGCTGCTCGCCGAGCCGCAGTGGCAGCCCTACCTGGTGTTTCCCGGCGAGTACGCCGCTCCCGAGCGGGTGGTGGACGAGGTGCATCTGGCGCCGGGCAAGCGGCCGCTGTTCGTGCTGCTGGATGCGACCTGGACCGAGGCGCGCAAGATGTTTCGCAAGAGCCCCTATCTGGACGCACTGCCGGTGCTCAGCCTGACCCCGGCGCAGCTGTCGCGCTACCGCCTGCGCCGCTCCACCCGCGGCGAGCACCTGTGCACCGCCGAGGTGGCGGCCATGTGCCTGGAACTGGCCGGCGACGCGCAGGCCAGCGAGGCGCTGGACTGCTACCTGGATGCCTTCAGTCAGCATTACCTGGCGGCCAAGCGGCGCCTGCCGCTGGATCTGGACGACGAGCTGCATCAGCGCCTGGCGCGTTTTCGCTGAGAACCTACCCACGATCTGCTGCGCGTCGGCCCTGCTGCGTTAAAAACAGGCTCGGACTACTCATTTACAGCTCGTAAACTCCGTGTCCTCACCTGTTTTTGCCTTGCATGGCTCTAGCTCGCGAGATCGTGAACAGGTTCTGAGCGCGGCCGGCAGCGGCTTGGGCCACAGCTGGGCCAGGAGCATGCCGGCGAACATCAGCGTGCAGCCCAGGTAGCCGCGCAGCGCCAGCACTTCGCCGAGCAGCAGGGCGCCGGCGATGGCGGCGAACACCGCCTCCAGCGAGAGGATGATCGCCGCGTGCGAGGCGATGGCGTGCTGCTGCGCCACCACCTGCAGGGTAAAACCGACGGCCACGCCGAACAGGCCGCCATAGAGGATCGCCGGACCGGCTTTGATAATGCCGTCCAGGGTCGCCGTCTCGAAGACCAGCGCCAGCAGCAGGCTGATCGCGGCGCAGGTGGCGAACTGGATGAATGCCAGACGCAGCGGGTCGTGGCGGCTGGCGAACAAGCCCACCAGCAGCACGTGCACGCCCCAGACGAAGGCGCCGGCCAGTTGCAGCCAGTCGCCGGAGGCGACGGTGAAGCCTTCGCCGACGCTGAGCAGGAACATGCCGAGCACCGCCAGGCTGGCGCCCAGCCAGATGCCCAGGCCGCTGCGCTGGCCGATCAGCAGGCCGAGGATCGGCACGACTATGACGTACAGCCCGGTGATGAAGCCGGAGTTGGTCACCGTGGTGAACAGCAGGCCGACCTGCTGCAGGTTGATCCCCAGCGACAGCGCCAGGCCCATCACCACGCCGCCGAGCAGCAGGCCGCGGCTCAGCGGCGCCGCCGGGCGTCGGCTGCGCCGTTGCAGCAGGGCCAGCAGCGGCAGCAGCACCAGGCAGGCCAGGGCGAAACGCAGGCCGGTGTAGAGGAAGGGGCCGATGCTGTCCATGCCCAGGCGTTGGGCGACGAAGGCGCTGCCCCAGATCATCGCGGTGATCAGCATCAACAGGTCGGCGCGCAGGGCTTGGCTCGGCATGGCGGTGTCTCGGCGGGCAAAGCGGCGAATCGTGCCGCAAAGCGCGGCGCTTGACCACCCCGTCACGGCTCGGCATGCTGGGCGCCGCCGTCGCTCCGTGTGGGGAGCCTGTCGCGTCGAGTGCGCAGGCTTGAGCGGGTCGTCCGGCGCCAGGCGCTGCCATAATCAATGCAGTGCACTCATAACAAGAACAGGATCTGCCAATGGCCGCCTACGAAATCCTGATTGCCGACGACCATCCGTTGTTTCGCAGCGCGCTGCAGCAAGCCCTGACCCTGGGCCTGGGGCCCGAGGTGCGGCTGGTGGAAGCCGCCAGCATCGCCGAGCTGGAAGGCCATCTGGCCGCCAAGAGCGACTGGGACCTGGTTCTGCTCGACCTCAACATGCCCGGCGCCTACGGCTTCTCCGGTCTGGTGCTGCTGCGCGGGCAATACCCGCAGATTCCCGTGGTGATGATCTCCGCGCAGGAGGAGGCCTCGGTGGTCAACCGCTCCCGCGAGTTCGGCGCCAGCGGCTTCATCCCCAAGTCCAGCCCGCTGGAAACCATCCAGCAGGCCGTGCGCCAGGTGCTCGACGGCGATACCTGGTGGCCGCCGCTGGCCGAGGAGGGCGCGCCGGTGTCGGCCGAGGCCAAGGCCGCCAGCGCCGGCCTGGCCAGCCTCACCCCGCAGCAGTTCCGCGTGCTGACCATGGTCTGCGAAGGCCTGCTGAACAAGCAGATTGCTTACGAGCTGAGCGTCTCCGAGGCCACGGTCAAGGCCCACGTCACCGCCATCTTCCGCAAGCTCGGGGTGCGCACCCGCACCCAGGCGGCGCTGCTGCTGCAGCAGATGGAGTCGATTCCGGGTTAATGGCCCGGGCGGGCACAAGCGTTCGCCGTGTAAGACGGTGGACAAGCCTGCGGCATGTCCACCCTAGGCAATCGACGGCAGGACGATCTGATCGCTGCGCGCCACCCCGACGGTGAGCGCGCGGCACTGTTCGAGAAACTCGCGCATGGCCGCGGTCTGGTACTTCTGCTTGTGCCAGATGAAGTAGAACTGCCGGCGCAGGTCCAGTTGCGGCGTTTCCACCGGCACCAGGCTGCCGCGACGGAAGGCGTCGCGCAGCGCCAGGCGCGAGATGCAGCCGATGCCTAGACCCGACTCCACCGCGCGTTTGATCGCCTCGGTGTGTTCCAGCTCCAGGCGGATGTTCAGGCTGCGTGGGTGATGGCGCATGGCCTGATCGAACGTCAGGCGGGTGCCCGAGCCCTGCTCGCGGAGAATCCAGGCCTCGTGCGTGAGCTCCTCCAGCGTCGCCGTGCCGCGCGCGGCGAGGGCATGCTGCGGCGCGCAGAACACCACCAGTTCGTCCTCCACCCAGGGCTGCACCTCGATGTCCGGGTGTTGGCAGTCGCCTTCTATCAGGCCCAGGTCCAGCTCGTAGTGGGCGATCTGCTGCACCACGTGGGCGGTGTTGTGCACCTGCAGCTTCACCCGGCATTCGGGGTGGCGCTGCATGAAACTGCCGATCAGCAGGGTGGCCAGGTAGTTGCCCACGGTGAGGGTGGCGCCGACGTTGAGCGAGCCGAAGCCGCTCTTGCCGCCGAGCAGGCGTTCGATCTCGCGCGCCTGGTCGAGCAGCGCCACCGCCTGCGGCAGCAACTGGCGACCCAGGGCGTTGAGCGCCAGGCGCTTGCCGGCGCGGTCGAACAGCTGGCAGTCGGAGTGGCGCTCCAGCTCGGTCAGCGAGGTGCTGGTCGCCGATTGCGACAGCGCCAGCGACTCGGCCGCGCGCGAGACGCTTTCCTGCTGGGCCACGGCGACGAAGACCTGGAGTTGTCTGAGAGTAAATCGCATATCGATATAACCGATAACCTATATCTTGATAATCCACTTAACAGATATTCTGCGCCCGCCTAGAATGCCGCGCAATTCGTCTTTTTTGGTTCCCGTCCTCGCGAGGAAGTCCGCATGAGCAATATGAACGTCGAGCGTGTGCTCAGCGTCCACCACTGGAACGACACCCTGTTCAGCTTCAAGTGCACCCGCGACCCGGGCCTGCGCTTCGAGAACGGCCAGTTCGTCATGATCGGCCTGCAGCAGCCCAACGGTCGTCCGCTGATGCGCGCCTACTCCATCGCCAGCCCGAACTACGAGGAGCACCTGGAGTTCTTCAGCATCAAGGTGCCGGACGGCCCGCTGACCTCGCAGCTGCAGCACCTCAAGGAAGGCGACGAGATCGTCATCAGCAAGAAGCCCACCGGCACCCTGGTGCTCGACGACCTGCTGCCGGGCAAGCACCTCTACCTGCTGTCCACCGGCACCGGCCTGGCGCCGTTCATGAGCGTGATCCAGGACCCGGAAACCTACGAGCGTTTCGACAAGGTGATCCTGGTGCACGGCGTGCGCTACGTGAACGAGGTGGCCTACCGCGAGTTCATCACCGAGCACTTGCCGCAGAACGAGTTCTTCGGCGAGGCGCTCAAGGGCAAGCTGATCTACTACCCGACCGTGACCCGCGAGCCGTTCGAGAACCAGGGCCGCCTGACCGACCTGATGCGCAGCGGCAAGCTGTTCGCCGACATCGGCCTGCCGCCGATCAACCCGCAGGACGACCGCGCGATGATCTGCGGCAGCCCGAGCATGCTCGACGAGACCAGCGAAGTGCTCGACGGCTTCGGCCTGAAGATCTCCCCGCGCATGGGTGAGCCGGGCGACTACCTGATCGAGCGCGCCTTCGTCGAGAAGTAAGACCGCAGCGAAAACGACAAAGCCGCCCACTGGGCGGCTTTGTCGTTGTAGGGCCGTAGGGTGCGCAACCCTTCATGGAAGCCCGGGGATGGCCCCCGGCGGCGTTACAGACGCTTGGCCTCGAGGATCAGCACCGGCTCGCGCGGCACGTTCTGGTGCATGCCGCGGTTGGCGGTGGGCACCTGGGCGATCTTGTCCACCACTTCCATGCCGCGGGTCACCTTGCCGAACACCGCGTAGCCGAAGTCGCGCGAGCCGTGGTCGAGGAAGGCGTTGTCCTTGTGGTTGATGAAGAACTGGCTGGTGGCCGAGTCGCGTACCTGGGTACGGGCCATGGCCAGGGTGCCGCGCACGTTGTGCAGGCCGTTGTCGGCTTCGTTCTTGATCGGCGTGTCGGTGTCCTTCTGCTGCATCTGCGCATCGAAGCCGCCGCCCTGGACCATGAAGCCGGGGATCACCCGGTGGAACTGGGTGCCGGCGTAGAAGCCGCTGTCGACGTACTTGAGGAAGTTGGCGGTGCTGATCGGCGCCTTGTCGGCGGCCAGCTCCACCTCGATCTCGCCGAGGCTGGTGGTCAGCAGCACCTTGGGATTGTCCGCCGCCAGCAGGCTGGTGGAGAGCAGCAGGGAACAGGCGGCGAAGGCGAGTTGCTTGAGCATGATGGTCAGTTTTCCTTGTTGGCGGTTTCTTCGAGAAAGGCGAGCAGGGCGCTGTTGAAGCGTTCGGGTTGATCCAGCGGGGTGGCGTGGCGCGAATTTTCGATCACCAGCAGGCGCGCGTCGGGCATTTCGGCGACGTACTCGCGCTTGCGTTCGACCGGGGTGTAGTCGCGGTCGGCGCTGATCACCAGGGTAGGACAGGTGATGCGGCTCAGGCGTTCCCGCACGCCCCAGCCGATGATGGCGTCGAGGCTGGCCAGGTAGGCGCGCTTGTCGTTCTGCGGCCAGCGCTCTTCGATCTTGCGTCGCAGTTCGGCCTGCTCCGGCCTGGGGAACAGCAGCTTGCCCAGGGCCTTGGCGATGGTCTCCAGGCTGAGCAGGCGCGACAGCGTCCAGCGCTTGCCGATTTCCAGCCAGTCGCGCGGGCTTTTCGCCTTCACCTCCGGGCCGCTGTTGACTATGGTCAGGCTGCGCAGCAGCTCCGGGCGGTCGACACTGAGCTGGAAGCCGATCATGCCGCCCATGGAAATGCCCACCAGGTGCACCGGCGGCAGTTGCAGGTGTTCGATCAGCGCGGCCACGTCATCGGCGAAATCGGCAATGCGATAGGCCTCGCGCGGTTTGTCCGAGCGGCCATGGCCGCGAACGTCGAGCGCCAGCACGCGGTAGTGCTGGCTGAGCACGGGAATCTGGTACTCCCAGTCGCGGGTGCTCGAACCCAGGCCGTGCACCAGCAGCAGCGGCGCGCCGTGGCCGTAGTCCTCGTAGTGCAGCTGGCAACCGTCGTTGTCGAAGTAGGGCATGGCCGGGGTCTCAGTTGGGCGACTGTGGGGCGGCGAAGGCGGCATCCAGGGGGGCGGCGTCGAAGTTCTTGATCAGCTCGATGAGAATCTGCGTGGCCGGGCCGAGCACCCGTTCCTTGTTGCTGTAGAGGAAGAAGCGCGGCTTGCGCGTGCCGCCCTGGGCCAGCGGCAGCGGCTTGAGCAGGCCCTCGTCCAGCTCGCGGGCGATCAGGTGGCGCGGCAGCCAGGCGAAGCCCAGGCCGCTGCCGACGAAGGTGCGCGCGGTGGGCAGGCTGCCGACGGTCCAGCGTTGTTCGGCACCGAGCCAGCCGCTGTCGCGCGGCTGCACCCGGCCGCTGTCGCGGACCACTACCTGCATCTGGGTTTCCAGGTCCTGGAAGCTCAGCTCGCGTTGCAGGCGGTGCAGGGCATGTTCCGGATGGGCCACGGCGATAAATTCCACCTCGCCCAGTTCCTGCGGCAGGTAGCCGGTGATGTTGAGGGCGCTGATGGCCAGGTCGGCGGAGCCTTCGAGCAGCACCTCCTCGACGCCGGACAGCACCTCCTCGCGCAGGCGCACGCGGCAGCCGCGGCTCTGCGGCATGAAGGCCGACAGCGCGCGGACGATATTGGCGGTGGGGTAGGCGGCGTCCACCACCAGGCGCACCTCGGCTTCCCAGCCCTGCTCCATATGGTGGGCCAGGTCTTCCAGCTGGCTGGCCTGCTTGACCAGTTGCCGCGAACGGCGCAGCAGCACGTCGCCGGCCTCGGTGAGCACCGCCTTGCGCCCGTCGATGCGCAGCAGCGGCACGCCGAGCTGCTCCTGCATGCGCGCCACGGTGTAGCTGACCGAGGATTGCGAGCGGTGCAGCACCTCGGCGGCCTGGGCGAAGCCGCCCTGGTCGACCACCGCCTGCAGGGTGCGCCATTGATCCAGGGTTACACGGGGAGCCTTCATTGCATCATCCTGTCTGTGCCGGCAAACGGGTTCTGTCAGGCTGGTGAAAAACTATCTGCGTTGGCAATACTGCGTTAAAAACGGCCTCAAAATGCTCATTTACAGCATGTAAACTCCGCTTTCTCGGCCGTTTTTGCCTTGTCTTGCCTGCCTCGCTAACGTTTTTTCCCAGCCTGTTATCGCCGGCGATATCCACCTACACTGGCGCTTCCCCGTTGGAGAGCGTCGATGAAAAAACTCTGCTGCCTGCTGTTCGTCCTGTTGCCGCTGGGCGCCCATGCCTACCCCATCGAGCTGGACAAGCAGCTCAACGGTGCCGAGGTGTCCGCCAGCACCCAGGAGATCGACCACAATATGGCGGCGCTGATGCTCTACAACTATGGTCAGAGCGAGGCCGAATGCACCGCGGTGTTCCGCAACGGCCCCGAAGCGCCGCGGACCCGTCGGGCCGCGCTGGCGCCGGGGGCGAACACCAATCTGACGGTCAAGTTCACCCGCAGCGTGATTCGCCTGCGGGTCAGCCTGACCTGTGGCCTCAAGTAAGCAGAGCCTAGTGCCGGGGCATAGATAAATCAACTTTGTCGATATATGTAAGCGGATATTTGCGCTTTTTAATCGATAGTTGCGACTCTAATCTCTGCTCCATCGATCTCTACCCACCTCGATGGAGTCTCAAACATGTCCCGTGTTCTGGTTATCGAAAGCAGCGCCCGTCAACAAGGCTCGGTGTCCCGCGAGCTGACCCAGCAGTTCATCGCCAACTGGCAGGCCGCCCATCCCGCCGACCAGATCCAGGTACGCGACCTGGCCGCCGAGCCGGTGCCGCACCTGGACGCCACCCTGCTGGGCGGCTGGATGACCCCGACCGAGCAGCAGAGCGAGGCGGAGAAGGCCGCGCTGGCACGCTCCAACCAGCTCACCGACGAGCTGCTGGCCGCCGACGTGCTGGTGCTGGCCGCGCCCATGTACAACTTCGCCATCCCCAGCACCCTGAAAGCCTGGCTGGACCACGTGCTGCGCGCCGGGGTCACCTTCAAGTACAGCGAAACCGGCCCGCAGGGCCTGCTCAGTGGCAAGCGCGCCTTCGTCCTCACCGCCCGCGGCGGCATCTACGCCGGCAGCGGCCTGGATCACCAGGAACCCTACCTGCGCCAGGCGCTGGCCTTCATCGGCATCCACGAGGTGCAATTCATCCACGCCGAAGGCCTGAACCTGGGCAGCGAGTTCAGTGCCAAGGGGCTGGCCCAGGCCAAGGCCAAGCTGGCGGCCGTGGCCTGAGCGCGACTCCACTCTCCTGAGCGCCCGCATCCGGGCGCGTTCGCCGGCCGGTGCCCGAGGGTGCGGGCCGGCTTTTTCGTCTGATCCGGGGCAAAACCGGAGACATTCACGCGGAGCCTCCCGGATTGCGACCGCAGTCCACCCTGTTCGCGGCCCAAGCCGCTGCGACGGATTGTCCGGCACTGGCGAACGCGCTAAGGTCGCCGCCTTAGTTGCCTGGAGCTCGCCGTGCGCTACCTGCTGATTGTGACCCTGCTGTGGGCCTTCTCCTTCAGCCTGATCGGCGAGTACCTGGCCGGGGCGGTCGACAGCTACTTCGCCGTGCTCAGCCGCATCCTCATCGCCGGGCTGCTGTTCGTGCCGCTGACCCGCTGGCGCGGCCAGGCGCCGGCCTTCGTGCGCGGCATGCTGCTGATCGGCGCGTTGCAGTTCGGCGTCACCTATGTCTGTCTGTACCTGAGCTTCAACCTGCTGACGGTGCCCGAGGTGCTGCTGTTCACCATCCTCACGCCGCTGCACGTGACCCTGATCGAGGACGCCCTCAATCGCCGCTTCAACCCCTGGGCGCTGCTCGCCGCGCTGGTGGCGGTGCTGGGCGCCGGGATCATCCGCTACGACGGCGTCAGCCAGGGGTTCCTGCTCGGCTTCCTGCTGCTGCAACTGGCCAACTTCACCTTCGCCGCCGGCCAGGTGCTGTACAAGCACCTGCTGTTGCGCCACCCCTCGAGCGAGCCGCAGTACCGGCGTTTCGGCTTCTTCTACCTGGGTGCGCTGCTGGTGGCGTTGCCGGCCTTTCTGCTGCTGGGCAATGCCGAGCGCCTGCCGAGCACGCTGCTGCAGTGGAGTGTGCTCGCCTGGCTCGGCGTGGTGGCCTCGGGCCTGGGGCTGTACTGGTGGAACCAGGGCGCCAGCCTGGTCGACGGCGGCACCCTGGCGGTGATGAACAATGCGCTGGTGCCGGCCGGCTTGCTGGTCAATCTGCTGATCTGGAACCATGACGCCGATCTGCTGCGCCTGGCCCTGGGCGGTGCGGTGATCGTCGCCTCGCTGCCGCTGGCCGGCCTCGGCCGGACGCGGCTACTGCAGGGCAGGGTGGCCTGATGCACCTGTCCGGGCGTGGGGTGGCGCTGTCGGTGGGCGCCTCGCTGCTGTTCGCCGTGCTGCCCGGTTACGTGCAACTGCTGGCGCCGCTGGACGGCATCCAGATCTTCGCCCAGCGCGTGCTCTGGTCGATTCCGCTGGTGCTGTTGCTGGTGCTGCTGACCCGCCAGGGGGCGCTGCTGCGCGAGACCTTCGCCCGCCTGCGCCGCGAGCCGTTGCTGCTGGCCGCCTGGCCGCTGGCGGCGGTGCTGATCGGCGTGCAGTGGGGGCTGTTTCTCTGGGCGCCATTGGCCGGGCGCATGCTCGAGGTGTCGCTGGGCTACTTCCTCCTGCCGTTGGCCATGGTCCTGGCCGGGCGGCTGTTCTACGACGAACGCCTGCGCCCGCTGCAGCAACTGGCGGTGGCCTGCGCCGTGCTCGGCGTGCTGCACGAACTGTGGCGCAGCCAGGCGTTCTCCTGGCTGACCCTGGTCACCGCGCTGGGCTATCCGCCGTATTTCATGCTGCGCCGCTGGATGCGCCTGGACGCGCTGTCGGGCTTCGTGCTGGAGATGC
The DNA here is from genome assembly GCF_054110165.1 of Pseudomonas sp. PL-6. Classification (NCBI taxonomy): domain Bacteria; kingdom Pseudomonadati; phylum Pseudomonadota; class Gammaproteobacteria; order Pseudomonadales; family Pseudomonadaceae; genus Pseudomonas; species Pseudomonas sp. PL-6. Next base: position 1,350,218 of record NZ_CM134189.1, read on the forward strand.
TGATGCTGGCGCCCTTGGCGATCTGGCTGATCGTCGCTTACGCCCCGGTGGGCGCCTTCGAGGAGCGGGCCGCGCTCTGGCTGCTGGTGCCCGGCATGGCGCTGATCGGCACCCTGGCCTTCGCCGCAATGATGGCTTCCAGCCGCCTGCTGCCGCTGGGGCTGTTCGGCATTCTCAGTTACGTCGAGCCGGTGCTGCTGTTCGGCGTGGCCCTGCTGGTGCTCGGCGAGTCCTTCGATGCCGGGCAATGGCTGACCTACCTGCCGATCTGGCTGGCGGTGCTGCTGGTCGGTTGGGATAGCGCCCGGCTGCTGCGCAAGCAGCAGCGCGGGCACTGATCAGGCGGCGCTGTTGCGCGGCATGGGAATCTGCGTCGGCTGGCTGGCCTGCTTCTTCACCTGGTAGTGCAGCTGCACCGTGCCGCTGTTGAAGCGCCGCTGGTCGCTCAGCACCAGGCTGCGCTCCATGCCGCTGGCCAGCAGCGGAATGCCGGCGCCGAGCAGGTGCGGTACCAGGTTGATCACCACCTCGTCGAGCAGGCCGGCGGTGTAGCAGGTGCCCGCCAGGGAGCTGCCGCCGACCAGCCAGATGCGCTGGAACTTGGCTTCCTTCAGCGCCGCCACGGCCTGCCCCGGCGTGCAGTGGGTCAGCTGAACCTCGGTCGCCGCACGCGGCAACTGGGAGCGGGTTAGCACTACGCAGGGCTTGCCCGGATAGGGCCAGGGCCCACCGCGCTTGAGCAGCGCCTCGTAGGTGCCGCGGCCCATCAGCAGGGCGTCAATGCTGGAGTAGAAGTACTGGAAGCTGTATTCCTCGTCCGGTTGGCGCTGGGCTTCGAACCAGTCGAGGCGACCATCGGGGCGGGCGATATAGCCATCGAGGCTTGAGGTGACGTGGTAGATCAGCGAGGGGTTCATCATGCCTCCGCAATAAAGCGTCTTAGCGTTGGAGCGATGCGTAGGCGACAAGTTCGGCGGGCGCCGCGACCGCTGGTCGGCGGCGCCCGGGGCTCTGGTTTAGTCCAGCACGTTCCTCAATACCTCATAGACGATCCCGGTGGCGATTGCCACCAGCACCACGTCGCGGCCCACCTGTTTCCACTCGTAACCCTCGTAATAGGGCAGGCGCGCCGACAGACGGCTGTCGAAGTTCTTGGCGATGCCCGGCGGCAGCGGCTTGCCGCGGGCCAGGTTCTTGGCGATGCCGGGCGGCAGGGCGGAGGTCGGGCCGATCAGCTGGCGGTTGTCGCCGAGCACGATGCGCACCTGGCCGATATCCACGGTCGGGCCGCGCAGGTCGATCTGCACCTCGTCATGGCCGCCGCCGTGCTTGCCCTTTCCAGGCGGCGGGCTGGCCAGCAGTGGCGAGGCGACCAGCAGCAGGCTGAGGCCGAGCGCGAGGGGAGTTCGGGGTATGGCAGGCATGGGCGGAGCTCCAGCAAAGGGGTGTGCCGATTAGACCGCCGCGGCCGGGGCGGTTCAAGCTTCCGGCGTCGGCGGCGATTGTGACGGCAGTCTTTGACTCAGCGCCTGCAGGCCCTGGCGCAGGTCGTTGCCGGCCGGCTGCTGGTACAGCGCCAGGTCGAACTCCGGCAGCAAGGCCAGCAGGTAGTCGAAGATGTCGCTCTGGATGCGTTCGTATTCCAGCCAGTTGGTGGTGCCGGTGAAGCAGTAGATCTCCAGCGGGATGCCTTCGGCGCCGGGTTGCAGCTGGCGCACCATGCAGGTCATGTCCTGGCGGATCTGCGGGTGGCTCTTCAGGTAGGCCTCGGCGTAGGCGCGGAAGGTACCGATATTGGTCATGCGTCGGCGGTTGGCCGAGGGGCCGTTCTCGGCCTTGTGCTCGGCGTTCCACTGGCGCAGTTCGGCCTGCTTGTGGCCGAGATAATCGGTGAGCAGGCGCACGCCGGCCAGGCGCTGCTCCTCGGTGGCGTCGAGAAAACGCACCAGGCCGGCGTCCAGGTGCAGGCTGCGCTTGATCCGCCTGCCGCCGGCCTGGGTCATGCCGCGCCAGTTCTTGAACGACTCGGCCATCAGTCGCCAGGTGGGAATGGAGACGATGGTCTTGTCGAAGTTCTGCACCTTGACCGTGTGCAGGCTGATGTCCACCACGTCGCCGTCGGCGCCGACCTGGGGCATCTCGATCCAGTCGCCGACGCGCAGCGAGTCGTTGCTGGTCAGCTGCACGCCGGCGACGAAGGACAGCAGGGTGTCCTTGTACACCAGCAGGATCACCGCCGACATCGCGCCGAGGCCGGACAGCAGCAGCAGCGGCGAGCGGTCGATCAGGGTGGCGACTATGACGATGGCGGCGAACACGTACAGCAGCATCTTGGCCAGCTGCACGTAGCCCTTGATCGAGCGGGTGCGCGCGTGCGGGGTGCGTGCGTAGAGGTCGAGCAGGGCGTTGAGCAGGGCGCTGAGGGCCAGGGTCAGCGACAGCAGGGTGAAGGCCAGGGCCAGGTTGCGCAGGAAGTGCTCGGCCTTGTCGCTCAGCTCCGGCACCAGCACCAGGCCGAACTGCACCAGCAGCGACGGCACCATCTGCGCCAGGCGGTTGAACACCTTGTTGTGGCGCAGGTCCTCCAGCCAGAACAGCGCCGGCTGGCGCGCCAGCAGCTTGCTCGCATGCAGGATCAGAAAGCGCGCCAGGCGTCCGGCCAGCAGCGCCACCAGCAGCAGTACCAGCAGGCCGGTGATGGCGCCCAGCCAGGGGTACTGGTCGAAGTGGTTCCAGAGTTGCTCGGCCTGGCTCAGCAGCTGATCCGTATCCATGGGCGAAAACTACCTGTCGATGCTCGGGAAGGGGCCAATTAGACCATCCCCATGGCATGGGTTCGCAACCTCGGCGGGGCCGCGTTGCAAAGAAATTCGGCCGCGGCGGCGGAAACCGTTAGGCTATGCACCGTTTTGTCGATTTTTCGAGGTAGTGCCCCCGTGTTTGCCCAATTCGCCCTGCATGAACGCCTGCTGAAAGCCGTGGCCGAGCTTAATTTCGTCGAGCCCACCCCGGTGCAGGCGGCAGCGATTCCGCCTGCGCTGGAGGGCAAGGATCTGCGGGTGATCGCCCAGACCGGCAGCGGCAAGACCGCCGCCTTCGTCCTGCCGTTGCTCAACCGCCTGCTCGGTGATGGCAACTCGCAGCAGCGCGTGAGCATCCGGGCGCTGATCCTGCTGCCGACCCGCGAGCTGGCCCAGCAGACGCTGAAGGAAGTCGAGCGCTTCGCCCAGTTCACCTTCCTCAAGGCCGGCCTGGTCACCGGCGGCGAGGACTTCAAGGTGCAAGCCGCGATGATGCGCAAGATCGACATCCTGATCGGCACGCCGGGGCGCCTGATCGAACACGCCAACGCCGGCAACCTGCCGCTGAACGAGGTCGAGGTGCTGGTGTTCGACGAGGCCGACCGCATGCTCGACATGGGCTTCGCCGAGGACGCCCAGCGCCTGGCCGAAGCCTGCGGGCCGCACCAGACCCTGCTGTTTTCCGCCACCACCGGCGGCAATGGCCTGCGCGAGATGGTCGCCAAGGTGCTCAAGGCGCCGCAGCACCTGATGCTCAACAGCGTCAGCCAGCTCAACGAGGGCACTCGCCAGCAGATCATCACCGCCGACCACAACCATCACAAGGAACAGCTGGTCGACTGGCTGCTGGCCAACGAGACCTATGACAAGGCCATCGTCTTCACCAACACCCGGGTGCAGGCCGACCGCCTCTACGGCAAGCTGGTGGCGGCCGGGGTCAAGGCCTTCGTGCTGCACGGCGAGAAGGACCAGAAGGACCGCAAGCTGGCCATCGAGCGCCTGCGCCAGGGCGCGGTCAAGGTGCTGGTGGCCACCGACGTGGCCGCCCGCGGCCTGGACGTCGACGGTCTGGACCTGGTGATCAACTTCGACATGCCGCGCTCCGGCGACGAGTATGTGCACCGCATCGGCCGCACCGGCCGCGCCGGCGGCGAAGGGCTGGCGATTTCGCTGATCTGCCACGGCGACTGGAACCTGATGTCGAGCATCGAGCGCTACCTCAAGCAGCGTTTCGAGCGGCGCACCGTCAAGGAGCTCAAGGGCAGCTACCAGGGGCCGAAGAACCTCAAGGCCTCGGGCAAGGCAGCCGGCAGCAAGAAGAAAAAGACCGACAAGGACGCCAAGAAGGCCGCGCCCAAGCGCAAGTCCGGCCCGCGCCCGGCCGGCAAACCCTCGGCGCTGGTCAGCGAGGACGGCCTGGCGCCGCTCAAGCGCAAGAAGCCGGCGGCGGAGTAACCGGGCAGAAATGCCATGCTGTGGGCGGCGCTTTAGCGGCGAGTCGCGGCTCAAGCCACTCCCACGGGGTCAATCCACCCCGACGAAGCCGCCGGTCTGGTGCTGCCACAGGCGCGCATACAGGCCGCCGCGGGCGACCAGCTCGGCGTGGCTGCCGCTCTCGACGATGCGCCCCTGGTCGATCACCACCAGGCGATCCATGCGCGCGATGGTCGACAGGCGATGGGCGATGGCGATCACCGTCTTGCCCTGCATCAGCTCGTCCAGGCTGTCCTGGATCGCCGCCTCGACTTCCGAATCCAGCGCCGAGGTGGCTTCGTCCAGCACCAGGATCGGCGCGTCCTTGAGCAGCACGCGGGCGATGGCGATGCGCTGGCGCTGACCGCCGGACAGCTTGACCCCGCGCTCGCCGACCTGGGCGTCCATGCCGCGGCCGCCCTGGCCGTCGTCCAGCTGCGGAATGAAGGCGTCGGCGCGGGCCTTGCGCGCCGCCTCCAGCAGCTGCGCCTCGCTGGCGTCCGGGCGGCCGTAGCGCAGGTTGTCGCGGATCGAGCGGTGCAGCAGGGCGGTGTCCTGGGTGACCATGCCGATCTGCGCACGCAGGCTCTCCTGGCTCACCGCGGCGATGTCCTGGCCGTCCACCAGGATGCGTCCGCTCTCCAGGTCGTACAGGCGCAGCAGCAGGTTGACCAGGGTCGACTTGCCGGCGCCGGAGGGCCCGACCAGGCCGATCTTCTCGCCGGCGCGCACGTTCAGGCTGAGCCCGGCGATCACCCCGCCGACCTTGCCGTAGTGGAAGTGGATGTCCTCGAAACGTACCTCGCCGCGCTCCACCCGCAGCGGCTGGGCGCCCTCCCGGTCGAGCACCTGGCGCGGCTGGACTATGGTGTGCATGCCGTCCTGCACCGTGCCGACGTTCTCGAAGATGCCGTTGACCACCCACATCACCCACTCGGCCATGTTGTTGATGCGCAGCACCAGGCCCAGCGCCAGGGCGATGGCGCCGGTGCTGATCGACCCCAGGCTCCACAGCCACAGCGCCAGGGCGCCGGTGGCGACGATCAGCACGCCGTTGAGGCTGGTGATGCTGACGTCGAGCAGGGTCACGGTGCGGGTCTGCTGGTGCACCTTGTCCAGCAGCTCCTGCATGGCCTCGCGGGCGTAGCCTTCCTCCTCGCGGGTGTGGGCGAACAGCTTGAGCGTCATCACGTTGCTGTAGCCGTCCACCACCCGGCCCATGACCTTCGAGCGCGCCGCCGAGGCGGCGGCCGAGCGCTGCTTGATGCGCGGCACGAAATGGCGCAGCAGCAGGCAGTAGCCGACGATCCAGGCCAGCAGCGGCAGGATCAGACGCACATCCGCGGCGGCGAACAGGTACAGCGCGCTGCCGGCGTAGACCACCACGAACCACAGCGCGTCGACCAGCTGCATGGCCGACTCGCGCAGGCTCGGCCCTGTCTGCATGATGCGTTGGGCGATACGCCCGGCGAAGTCGTTCTGGAAGAAGCTCAGGCTCTGCTTGAGCACGTAGCGGTGGTTCTGCCAGCGGATCAGGTTGGTCAGCCCCGGGTTGACCGCCTGGTTGGCCAGCAGATCGTGCAGGCCGAACACCAGCGGACGCAGGATCAGCGCCACCAGCAGCATCCACAGCAGCTCGCCGCGGTACTGCTGGAAGAACTCGGCGCTCGGCGTGCGCTGTGCCATGTCGATCAGGCGGCCGAGGAACTCGAACAGCGCCACCTCGATCACCGCGGCGAAGAAGCCCATCACCAACAGGGCCAGCATCAGCGGCCAGACCTGGCGCAGGTAGTGCAGGTAGAAGCGCACCAGCCCGGCGGGCGGCTGCACGTCCGGGCTGGGTTTGAAGGCGTCGATCAGCGACTCGAAACGGCGGAACAGCATCGCAGGCATCCTGCCTTGATGAAGAGGGCTCGATGTTAGCGCGAGCCCGTCTCACTTAGCAGGGGTTTCTCCAGTTCGCCGGCCCAGGCCAGTAGCGGAACGGGCAGCTGCGGCTGCCAGATGCGCTTGAGCAGCACCAGCAGGTGCTCGGGTTCGCCGCGCTCGAAGGGCAGCCGCTCGATGTGCCGGTGCACCTGCCACTGGCCGTCCTGCAGGCGGGCGAAGTCGAAGCGGAAGGGGTGGAAGCCGGTCATGCCCAGACGCAGGTCGGTGACGATCAGGCGGTCGCCGATCTGGTCGTAGCGCAGCACGCCGTCGGTGAACCAGGCCAGGCGCCGGTGCGCGGGCGAGTCGAGCAACTGCTCGCGCAGCTGTGTGCCGCGCGGCAGGCGCTGCAGCTGCGGCGGAGCGTCGTCGAACCAGCCGACCAGGGCTTCGTGGTAGTGCTCGCCGTCCAGCACTATGACCCGCCACAGCAGGCTGTTGAGCGGCGTCGGGGTGATGAACAGCTGCTCGGCGACGATGCCCTGGCGCGCCAGTTCGGCCTCCACCCGCTGCTCGGCCATGTATTTGCCGGCCAGGCTGAAACCGATATAGAGCGTGGACAGCGCCAGGGCCACGGCCGGCACCCGCCAGGCCTGTTCGCGCAAGCCGTTGAACAGGCCGACCACGACCGCAACCAGCATTGGCAGGGTATACAGCGGGTCGATGATGAACAGGCTGGACCAGGCGGTGGGAATCGGCATCAGCGGCCAGAACAGCTGGGTGCCGTAGCTGGTGAAGGCGTCCAGCACGGGGTGGGTGAACAGAATCAGCCAAACGGTGAGCAGCAGGCGCCGCCCCGAATAGCCGGGGTGAGGCCGAAAACGTCTGACCAGCCAGGTCAACAGCAGGGCCAGGCCGCTGAGGACGAACAGCGAATGGCTGAAACCGCGGTGGTAGGTCATGTCCGCCACGGCATCGCCGTAGTCGATGACCACGTCGAGATCTGGCAGGGTGCCGAGCATGGCGCCGTACAGCAGCGCCTTGCGCCCCTGCCAGCGGCCGAGCAGGGCGCCCTGGATGCTGGCGCCGAGTACGGCTTGGGTGATCGAATCCATCAGTTGAGCTCGCGTGAGGGCAGGTCGCTACGTTAGCCGAGGCCGTGGCCGAATGCCGCGGAGAAATTTCAAGCAAAGGTTACAGCGTCAGCGGCTATCCTGGCGGCCTGAACCTCACGGATCCAAGCCATGCTGATCGTCTCCAACGCCGTCCACCTGCCGCTCGAGGAAATCGAGCTGAGCGCCATTCGCGCCCAGGGCGCTGGCGGGCAGAACGTCAACAAGGTGTCCAGCGCCGTGCACCTGCGCTTCGACAGCCAGGCCTCGTCCTTGCCGCCGTTCTACAAGGAGCGCCTGCTGGCGCTGGCCGACAACCGCATCACCGCGGACGGGGTGGTGATCATCAAGGCGCAGCAGTACCGCACCCAGGAGCAGAACCGCGCCGATGCCCTCGAGCGTCTGGCCGAGCTGATCCGCAGCGCCGGCAAGACCGAGAAGAAGCGCCGCCCGACCAAGCCGACCCTGGGCTCTAAGCAGCGCCGCCTGGAGGGCAAGAGCAAGCGCGGGGCGATCAAGGCGGGGCGGGGGCGGGTGGATTTCTAGTCCGTTGCGGTGCGCGTTCGCTTCAACCGCGCCCGGCCAGATAGGCCTGGTAGTCGGGAATGCGGTACTCGTGCTGCTGCTCCAGCAGGCTGCTGCTGAGCAGGTAGTCGGCGCTGCTCTCGTTGCACGCCACCGGGATGTTCCACACCGCGGCGACCCGCAGCAGCGCCTTGATGTCCGGGTCGTGCGGCTGCGGCTCGAAGGGGTCCCAGAAGAACACCAGGATGTCCACGCGCTGCTCGGCGATGCGCGCGCCGAGCTGCTGGTCGCCGCCCAGCGGGCCGCTGATCATGCTTTCCACCGGCAGCCCCAGGCGCTTGCTCAGCAGCAGGCCGGTGGTGCCGGTGGCGAGCAGCTCGTGATGCGCCAGCTTGTCGCGCTGGCGTTCGCACCAGTCGAGGAGAAAGCCCTTGCAGTGGTCGTGGGCCACCAGGGCGATGCGTTTGCGCGCCGGCAGGCTGGCGCTGGTGAAGCTGATACGGCTCATCAACATTCCTCGGTCACATCAGCCGCGCCAGGGCCCGGCAGTTGTCCAGCATGCGGTTGGAGAAGCCCCATTCGTTGTCGTACCAGGCCATCACCTTGAGCAGCTTGCCGCTGGCCTTGGTGTGGTTGGCGTCGAAGATCGACGACAGCGGGTTGTGGTTGAAGTCGCAGGACACCAGCGGCAGGCTGTTGTAGCCCAGCACCGACGACTGTTCGCTGGCGGCCTTGAGCAGGGCGTTGACCTCCTCGGCGCTGGTCTCGCGCTTGAGCTGCAGGGTCAGGTCAACCAGCGACACGTTGATCACCGGCACCCTGACGGCCATGCCGGTGAGCTTGCCGGCCAGCTCCGGCAGCACCAGGCCGACCGCTTCGGCGGCGCCGGTCTTGGTCGGGATCATCGACTGGGTGGCCGAGCGGGCGCGGTAGGGGTCGCTGTGGTAGACGTCGGAGAGGTTCTGGTCGTTGGTGTAGGCGTGGATGGTGGTCATCAGCCCCTGCTCGATGCCCAGCTCGCGGTGCAGCACCTGGGCCACCGGCGCCAGGCAGTTGGTGGTGCAGGAGGCGTTGGAGAGGATCTGCATGGCCGGCGTCAGCACGTCTTCGTTGACCCCGTACACCAGGGTGGCATCGGCGCCCTTGGCCGGCGCCGAGATCAGCACCTTGCGCGCACCGGCGGCGAGATGGGCGGCGGCCTTGTCGCGCTCGGTGAACAGCCCGGTGCATTCGAACACCACGTCCACCTGGTGGGCTTTCCAGGGCAGTTCGGCCGGGTTGCGGATGGCGCTGACGGCGATGCGGTCGCCGTTGACCCACAGGCTCTCGCCATCGGCCACCACCTCGCCGGCGAAGGGGCCGTGTACGCTGTCGTGGCGCAGCAAGTGGGCGTTCATGGCGCTGTCGCCCAGATCGTTGATCGCCACCACCTGCAAATGCTGGCGATAATCCTGGGTATAGAGTGCGCGCAGTACGTTGCGGCCGATACGGCCAAAACCATTGATGGCGATTCGCAGGGGCATGGTGAGAGTTCTCGTGATTTTGTTGTTGGAATTACAAGATTATTCGCATGAGACTAGAAATCAAGCCTTTTTAATGGCAGTATTTTGTTAAAACTACAAGCAGACGCTAGCTGCTAGCCTGGAGACCCCCATGCATCCCCGCGTTGTTGAAGTCACCGACCGCCTGATCGAGCGCAGCCGCGCCACCCGCCAGCGTTACCTGGCGATGATCCGCGCGGCTGCCAGCGAAGGGCCGCAGCGCGGCAAGCTGCAGTGCGCCAATTTCGCCCATGGCGTGGCCGGTTGCAGCGGCCACGACAAGCAGACCCTGCGCCTGATGGACGCGGCCAACGTGGCCATAGTTTCTGCTTACAACGACATGCTCTCGGCGCACCAGCCCTACGAGCAGTTTCCCGAGCAGATCAAGCAGGCCCTGCGCGAGCTCGGCTCGGTGGGCCAGTTCGCCGGCGGCGTGCCGGCCATGTGCGACGGCGTCACCCAGGGCGAGCCGGGCATGGAGCTGGGCATCGCCAGCCGCGAGGTGATCGCCATGTCCACCGCCGTGGCGCTGTCGCACAACATGTTCGACGCCGCGCTCTACCTGGGCGTGTGCGACAAGATCGTCCCCGGCCTGCTGATGGGGGCGCTGCGCTTCGGCCACCTGCCGTCGCTGTTCGTGCCGGCCGGTCCCATGACCTCGGGCCTGTCCAACAAGGAAAAGGCCGACGTGCGCCAGCGCTACGCCGAGGGCAAGGCCAGCCGCGACGAGCTGCTGGCGGCGGAGATGGCCGCCTACCACGGCCCGGGCACCTGCACCTTCTACGGCACCGCCAACACCAACCAGCTGCTGATGGAGGTGATGGGCCTGCACCTGCCGGGCGCCTCCTTCATCAACCCCGGTACGCCGCTGCGCGAGGCGCTGACCCGCGAGGCGGCGCGCCAGGTCACCCGCCTGACCAAACAGAGCGGCCAGTTCATGCCGATCGGCGAGATCGTCGACGAGCGCTGCCTGGTCAACTCCATCGTCGCCCTGCACGCCACCGGCGGTTCGACCAACCATACCTTGCATATGCCGGCCATCGCCCGCGCCGCCGGCATCCTGCTGACCTGGCAGGACATGGCCGAGCTCTCCGAGGTGGTGCCGACCCTGGCCCACGTCTATCCCAACGGCAAGGCCGACATCAACCACTTCCAGGCCGCCGGCGGCATGGCCCTGCTGATTCGCGAGCTGCTCGCGGCCGGCCTGCTGCACGAGGAGGTCAACACCGTGGCCGGCCGCGGCCTGTCGCGCTACACCCGCGAGCCCTTCCTCGACGACGGCCAGCTGGTCTGGCGCGACGGCCCCAGCAAGAGCCTGGAGGAGAGCGTGCTGCGCCCGGTGGCGCGGCCCTTCTCGCCGGAGGGCGGCCTGCGCCTGATGCAGGGCAACCTCGGCCGCGGGGTGATGAAGGTCTCCGCGGTGGCCCCCGAGCATCAGCTGGTGGAGGCGCCGGCGCTGGTGTTCGAGGATCAGCTGGAGCTGGTCGAGGCGTTCAAGGCCGGCCAGCTGGAGCGCGATTTCGTCGCCGTGGTGCGTTTCCAGGGCCCGCGCAGCAACGGCATGCCCGAGCTGCACAAGATGACCCCCTATCTCGGCGTGCTGCAGGACCGCGGCTTCAAGGTGGCGCTGGTCACCGACGGGCGCATGTCCGGCGCCTCGGGCAAGATCCCGGCGGCCATTCATGTCTGTCCCGAGGCCTTCGACGGCGGCCCGCTGGCGCGGGTGCGCGACGGCGACATCATTCGCCTCGACGGCCACAGCGGCGACCTGCTGCTGAAGGTCGACGCGGCCGAGCTGGCGGCGCGCGAACTGGCCGCTGCGCCGGCGCCGGCAGCGGGCTGCGGGCGCGAGCTGTTCGCCTTTATGCGGCACAACTTCAGCAGCGCCGAGCAGGGCGCCAGCGCCTTCACCGCCAGCCTGGAGTCGCTGACGTGAAGCTGGCGCTGGTAGGCGATATCGGCGGCACCAACGCGCGCTTCGCCCTGTGGCGCGACGCGCAGCTCGATAGCGTGCGGGTGCTGGCCACCGCCGATTATCCGACCCCCGAGGCGGCCATTCGCGCCTACCTGCAGGGCCTGGAGCTGCCGCTGGGCGCGGTGGACTCGGTGTGCCTGGCCTGCGCCGGGCCGGTCGGCGGCGATGAGTTCCGCTTCACCAACAACCACTGGCGCCTCAGTCGCAGCGCGTTCTGCCGCGACTTGCAGGTGCGCGAGCTGCTGCTGATCAACGACTTCTCCGCCATGGCCCTGGGCATGACCCGCCTGCGCGAGGACGAGCGTCGGCCGATCTGCCCCGGCCAGGCGCAGGCCGGGCGCCCCTGCGTGGTGATCGGCCCCGGCACCGGCCTCGGCGTCGGCACCCTGCTGGCCACGGCCGGCGGCGGCTGGCAGGCGCTGCCGGGGGAGGGTGGGCACGTCGACCTGCCGATCGCCACGCCGCGCGAGGCCGAGCTGTGGCAGCTGCTGTATCGCCAGCTCGGCCATGTGCGCGCCGAGGACGTGCTCAGCGGCGGCGGCCTGCTGCTGCTGTACCGGGCGCTGTGTCAGCTGGACGGCGCCGAGCCGCGCCTGGCCTCGCCGGCCGAGGTGACGGCGGCGGCGCTGGCCGGCGATGCGCTGGCCGGCGCGGTGATCGAGCAGTTCAGCGTCTGGCTCGGTCGCGCCGCCGGCAACCTGGTGCTCAGCCTCGGCGCGCGTGGCGGGGTCTATGTGGTCGGCGGCGTGGTGCCGCGTTTCGCCGAGCTGTTCCTGGCCAGCGGCTTCGCCGCGGCGCTGCGCGACAAGGGCTGCATGAGCCATTACTTCGACGGCATCCCGGCCTGGCTGGTGACCGCCGAATACCCCGGCCTGATGGGTGCCGGCGTGGCGTTGCAGCAGGCAGCGGGGTAGGGTGTGCGGGGCCGCCTAGGCCATGCGTACCAAGATCCGTGCAGAACAATCAAAGTGGCGAGATGAGCCAGTCCCGTAGCCCGGATTTCATCCGCGCTACAGAGGCATAACAAAAAAGGTGGCGGACCATGAGCCAGCCCGGAAAATCCATTCTCCTGGTCGATGACGACGCGGAGATTCGCGACCTGCTGCAAACCTACTTGAGCCGCGCCGGCTTCGCCGTGCGCGCCGCCTGCGACGGCGCAGGCTTTCGCCAGGCGCTGTGCGCCGAGCCGGCCGACCTGGTGATTCTCGACGTGATGCTGCCCGACGAGGACGGCTTCAGCCTGTGCCGCTGGGTGCGAGAGCACCAGCGTTTCGCCCTGGTGCCGATCATCATGCTCACCGCCAGCTCCGACGAGGCCGACCGGGTGATCGGCCTGGAGTTGGGCGCCGACGACTACCTGGGCAAGCCGTTCAGCCCGCGCGAGCTGCAGGCGCGGATCAAGGCGCTGCTGCGTCGCGCGCAGTTCAGCCAGGTGGCGGGCGGCGAGGTGCTGGCCTTCGACCAGTGGCGCCTGGACATGGTCAGCCACCGCCTGTTCCATGCCGATGGCGAGGAGGTGATCCTCTCTGGCGCCGACTTCGCCCTGCTCAAGCTGTTTCTCGATCACCCGCAGCAGATCCTCGATCGCGACACCATCGGCAACGCCACCCGCGGCCGCGAGGTGATGCCGCTCGAGCGCATCGTCGACATGGCGGTCAGCCGTCTGCGCCAGCGCCTGCGCGACACCGACAAGCCGCCGCGGCTGATCCGCACCGTGCGCGGCAGCGGCTACCTGCTGGCGGCCCAGGTGACGGCGCAGCATGGCTAGCTGGCGGCGCTGGTTGCCGGTGCCGCGCTCGCTGCTCGGGCGCATGCTGCTGCTGACCCTGCTGGTGGTGCTGCTGGCGCAGGCGTTGTCCAGTTTCATCTGGGTCTCGCAGTTGCGCGCCAGCCAGATGGAGGGCCTGCTCACCAGCGCGCGCAGCCTGGCGCAGTCGATGGCCGCCAGCGTCAGCTACTTCCGCTCGCTGCCGATCGGCTACCGGCCGCTGGTGCTCGATCAGTTGCGCAACATGGGCGGCACGCGCTTCTTCGTCTCGCTCAACGACAAGCCGCTGCAGATGCAGGTGCTGCCGCCGACGCCGCGCAAGCGCGCGGTGCTCGAGGCGGTCGAGGCCACCCTGCGCGAGCGTCTGGGCAGCGGCCTGGACATCTCCCTGCAGTTCGTCAGCCCGGAGGACCTGCGTATCTTCAACAGCGGCCTGAAACTCGACGAGCTGCCGCGTTCTTGGGCGCACTACGCGCTGAGCCTGGAGCCGCTCAATCCGCCGGTACTGGTGACGCAGATCCGGATCGCCGAGGGCGAATGGCTGTACCTGGCGTCCTTGCTGCCCGAGCCCTATGTCGGCCTGGAGCAGCAGGGCCTGCCGGCGCAGCAGCTGTGGTTCATCATCCTCACCAGCAGTTTTCTGCTGCTGTTCATCGGCATTCTGGTGCACTGGCAGAGCCGTCCGCTCAAACGCCTGGCGCGGGCGGCGCGGGAAATGTCGCTGGGCAGCGAGGTCGAGCCGCTGGCCGAGGCTGGCGGCAGCGAGGTGGTCGAGGTCAGCCGCGCCTTCAACGCCATGCGCGAGCGCATCGGCCGTTACCTCAACGAGCGCAGCCAGCTGTTCAGCGCCATCTCCCACGATTTGCGCACGCCGATCACCCGCCTGCGCCTGCGCGTCGAGCTGCTCGACGACGAGGTGCTGCAGGCCAAGTTCGGCCGCGACCTGGACGAGCTGGAGATGCTGGTCAAGGGCGCGCTGCAGTGCGTCAAGGACACCGACATCCACGAGAACATCGAGCCGGTCGACCTCAATCACCTGCTGCACGGGGTGGTCGAGCCCTACCTGGGTAACGGTCGGGTCACGCTCGCCGGCAGCGCGCTGGCGCCCTATCCGGGCAAGCCGCTGGCGCTCAAGCGCTGCATCGGCAACCTGGTGGACAACGCACTGAAATACGGCGAGCGCGCCCACCTGCAGATCGAGGACGACGGCCAGGCCTTCGTCCTGCACGTCGACGACGAAGGCCCGGGGGTGCCGGAACAGCGCCTGGAGCAGGTGTTCGAGCCGCATTTCCGCCTGGCCGGGCAGCAGCAGGGCTACGGCCTGGGCCTGGGCATCGCGCGCAATATCGCCCACAGCCACGGCGGCGAACTGAGCCTGCGCAACCTGCGCGAGGGCGGCCTGCGGGTGACCCTGAGTTTGCCCAGGTAGGGTGCGGCCCGCGGTCCACCCTGTGGGAGCGGCTTCAGCCGCAGACGCCGCGGCTCAGATCCCCTGGGGAATCTCTTCGCCGCCGAGGGCGCTGAACAGCTCGGGGAGGAACTCCACCAGGGTCATCATCATCAGGGTAAAGCTGGCGTCCTGCTGCGCCAGGGCGTCTTCGCCGCCGTCCTGTTCGGCCTGCTCCTGGAGGATGTCCTCGAAGCGCAGGCGCTTGATCACCAGCTTGTCGTCGAGCACGAACGACAGCTTGTCCTGCCAGGCCAGCGACAGCTGGGTGACCTGCTTGCCGGTGGACAGGTGCAGCTGGATCTCCTCGCTGGCCAGATCCTGGCGCTTGCAGCGCACCACGCCGCCGTCCTCGTGGGTGTCGCGCAGCTCGCACTCGTCGAGCACGTAGAAGCCCTCGGCGGCCTTCTGCGTCTTCAACCAGTCGGTGAGGGTGGCGGTCGGCGCGATCTTCACCGACAGCGGGCGCACCGGCAGGGAACCGATGGCCTCACGCAGGGTGGAGAGCAGGTCTTCGGCCTTCTTGGCGCTGGCGCTGTCGACCAGGATCAGGCCCTGCTTCGGCGCGATGGCGGCGAAGGTACCGGACTTGCGGATAAAGGCGCGTGGCAGGAAGGCCTGGACGATCTCGTCTTTCAACTGATCGCGCTCCTTCTTGTACACCTTGCGCATCTGGCTGTTCTCGATCTCGTCGACCTTCTCCTTCAGCGCGTCGCGCACCACCGAGCCGGGCAGGATGCGTTCTTCCTTGCGCGTGCCGATCAGCAGGAAGTCGCCGCTGACATGCACCAGCGGCGCGTCGGCGCCCTTGCCGAAGGGCGCGCTGAAGCCGTAGGTGGTCAGCTCCTGGCTGGCGCAGGGACGCGCCGGCTTGCTCGCCAGCGCGCTTTCCAGCGCGTCGGCATCGAAGGGGATGTCCTGGGTGAGGCGATAGACCAGCAGGTTACGAAACCACATGAGTGGGTGACTCTCCATTGGCGTGATGGTCGCGGGGCGGTGCCCGGGCTGCAGGTGGCGCGCCGCGACGGGAAGGGGGCGGGTGGTCGCGAGATCGCGGCCTGGCCGCCAGCGCAAAGCGCGCATTATTCTCCCCTCGCGGGCTCAGGCCAACCCTGGCATCGGGCCAGCGGGAAAATTCCCGGGTCTCGCCTAAGTTCTTGCTGGAGCGATAGAAATTTTTTGCATCGGGGCTTGCCAAGGTGCAGATCGCTCTCTAGAATGCGCCCCACTTCGAGAGTGAAGGGTGATTAGCTCAGCCGGGAGAGCATCTGCCTTACAAGCAGAGGGTCGGCGGTTCGATCCCGTCATCACCCACCAATCTCGCAGTTACGCGCAGCGGTAGTTCAGTCGGTTAGAATACCGGCCTGTCACGCCGGGGGTCGCGGGTTCGAGTCCCGTCCGCTGCGCCATTCTTCTCCTCGCTCCATCCCCTCCTGTGACGCCTATTCGGCATTCGCCGAAAACATCAGAAAATTCCTTTGTTTGCTTGAACTTATGCGCATCGCTCGGCTCCTATGCCGTAGCCAGTGATCGCGGCGGACTGCTAAGCTCGCGCTTTCACACGACGGCCTTTGGGCGCATCTACAAGGAACAAGCATGAAACAGCATCGTTTGGCGGCGGCGGTAGCCCTGGTGGGCCTGGTGCTCGCCGGTTGCGATTCGCAAACCAGCGAAGTCGAACTCAAGACCCCGGCGCAGAAAGCCTCCTACGGCATCGGCCTGAACATGGGCCGCAGCCTGTCCGAGGAAGGCATGGACGATCTGGACTCCAACGCCGTCGCCCAGGGCATCGAGGATGCGCTGGCGAAGAAAGAGCCGCGCATCAAGGACGAGGACATGATCGAGGCCTTCTCCTTCCTGCAGACCCGTGCCGAAGAGCGCATGGCGGCGCTGAACAAGGAAGCGGCCGAAGCCGGCAAGAAGTTCCTCGAGGAAAATGGCAAGCGCGAAGGCGTGGTCACCACCGAATCCGGTCTGCAGTACGAAGTGGTGAAGAAGACCGACGGTGCCCAGCCCAAGGCAACCGACGTGGTGACCGTGCACTACGAAGGCAAGCTGACCGACGGCAGCGTGTTCGACAGCTCGGTCGCGCGCGGCAGCCCCATCGACCTGCCGGTGGGCGGGGTGATTCCGGGTTGGGTCGAAGGCCTGCAGCTGATGCACGTCGGCGAGAAGTACAAGCTGTACATCCCCAGCGAACTGGCTTACGGCGAGCAGAGCCCGTCGCCGGCGATCCCGGCCAACTCGGTGCTGGTGTTCGATCTGGAGCTGATCGGCATCAAGGAACAGGCTGCCGCGGAGTAACACCCGGCAGTTCGACGCAGCGCCCCGTCTCGACGGGGCGTTGCCGTTTCTGACGGTCGAGAAATCGACCTGTGGGGCTTGTGTTCGGTCGCAGGTGTTACGCTTATGCACATTATGGGAAGCATTCCTAACAAGACCCCGTTACACCGACAGGCTCACCAAGTCAATTTTCAAGTGATTGATTTTATTGAATTTTGTGGGCTGGGCAAAAAATACCCGATCTGTCCGCAGGCCGCATGCCACGGGGCTTTGATAATCTTGTCGAACGCCTGTTAACAGGTTTATCCACAGCTTCGGTGGATAAGCCGAGCAAGCCCAGGCGGCGCCTGGGTTACGAGGAGGACCGATGAAAACTCCGTGGAAACTGGCGCGTTACCTGCCCATGGCGGCGCGTTTCCTGCGCGAGGGACGCCTGCCGGAACTGCTCCGCGCCCTGGGCGACAAGCGCACGCCGCAGGGTGCCCGCTTCGCCGGGCTGCGCGAGGATCTGCGGCTGTTGCGCGCGCTGTGCCTGGCCTGGCTGAAGGGCGATTACCGGCAGATCAGCAGCCAGGCGCTGCTGATGGTGGTGGCCGCCTTGCTGTATTTCCTCTCCCCGCTGGACGCCATACCCGATTGGCTGGTGGGGCTGGGTTTCATCGACGACCTGGCCGTGTTGGCCTGGGTGCTGCGTACCTGGCGCGGCGAGCTGGACGCCTTCAAGGCCTGGCGGGCAGCGCAGACGCCCGAGCAGCTGGCGCTTATCGAGCGCTTACCTCCGGCGAGTCCGCAGCGCTCCTGAGCGCCTCCTCCAGCCATTGCTCGATCCGGCCCTGGTCGCGCAGCTCCACCAGCAGCGCGTCCAGGCGTTCGGCCGCCACCGGCAGGTGCGGCCCGTAGGCGCAGTGCACCTGATAGCGCTGTACCACCCAGGGACTGAAATCCAGGCGCAGTTGCGGGTGCTGGGCGAGCTTGTAGGCCAGGTTGCGGCGCATGTCGATCACCGCATCCAGGCGCTGCTTGTCGAGCATCTGCAGGCTGGTGTCGAGGTCGCGCACGTCCTGACGCAGGATGCGCTGGTCGGCGAAGGCTGCCATCAGTGGCGCGCTGTAGACGTAGCCGAGGCTGGTGCCGAGCACCTTGCCATGCAGGCTTTGCAGGCTGGTCAAGGGCGCCGTGTCGCGGTGCTGCAACAGCACGTCTTCCTCCTCGTACAGCGGCGGCGACCAGTGTAGGCGTTGCGGCTCGCCGACCCACTCGGGGTTCGCGTTGCAGATCAGGTGCAGGCGGCCCTGCTGCAGGTAGGTTTCCAGGCGGTTGTTCGGCGTCTCGATGAATTCCACCGGCAGATCCAGGCGCAGTGCCAGTTCCAGGCCGAGGCGGTGGGCCAGGCCACGCTGCAGGCGCTGCTGCTCCACGCCCACATAGGGCATGGCGTCGGCCGGGCCATAACCCCAGCGCAGGTTGTCGGCAGTGCAGGGCAGCGCCAGCAGGCCGCAAAGCAATGCGTAGAGTCTGCGCAAAAGAAACTCCCCCGCCCAGTGGGCTCTAATGCCAAAGCAGTATAGATCACGCCCCTGGCGGCGGCCGCCTGTTAAGATGGCCGCTCGCAAGGAAGGCGCCGAGGTCGTCGGTGCTGCTTTCCAACGGAGAGAGTCATGACAGTGCAAATCATTGCCCGCGACGGCGAGCCGGAGTACGCCGTGCTGCCCTGGGCCGACTATCAGGCGCTGCTGCAGGCGGCCGGGCGTCAGGGCGAGGCCGAGCCGGTTCAGGTGGTCGCGCCGAGCCAGGGCGCGCGGCCGGCGCTGGCGCAGTTGCAGGCCCTGCGCGAGGCCAAGGGCCTGAGCGCCGAGGCGCTGGCGCGCAGCGTGGGCATCAGCCCGCATTACCTGGCCATGATCGAGCGCGGCGAGCGTCAGCCCGACGCCGCCATCCTGCGCGCGCTGGCCTGGGCGCTGGAGCTGGAGGGCTGGTCTTGAGCGTACGCATCAGCCGCCAGCACTGGCAGGCCCTGCTCGACGAACTGGACGACGCCCGCCGTCAGCGCCACCTGCTGACCTACCGGGCGCTGATCGAGCGCCTGGAGCTGCCCACGCCGGCCATGCAGACCCTCACCGCCGCGCTGGAGCATCTGGCCGCGCTGGATGCCCGCGCCGAGCGCCCGCTGCGCAGCGCCCTGGTGATCAGCCAGGGCGCCAGTCGCCTGCCGCGTACCGGTTTCTTCGACTGCGTCACCCGCCTGGGGCGCTTCAGCGGTGCCCCCGACGGCGTCGCCGCGGCTTCCTGGCATGCCGCCGAAGTGGTGCGGGTGTTCGAGTTCGATTATCCCGCGGATGTCTAGGCTGCTCTGGCGGTTGCGTGCAGGCCTGGGCTACTGGCTGGCCCGGCGTCTGTTCCACTGGCCCTGGCTGCTGCGCCAGCCGCGGGCCTGGCAGTGGCTGCAGGGGCAGTACGCGCGCCAGGCCAAGCTGGGCGACGTGCCGGCGCAGAGTTTCTACGGGCATATCCTGCTGTTTCGCGGTCAGGGCCTCGGCGCGCGCGAGGAGGGGCTACGCCTGCTGCGCCTGGCGGCCGAAGGCGGCGACGGCAAGGCCGCTTACCAGTTGGGCGTGCAGGCGCTGCAGGGCGATGCCCGCCAGGCTCCGGACGGCCAGGCCGCGGCCCACTGGTGGGAGCTGGCATTCGCCGCCGGCCATCCGCTGGCTGCCGCTCGTCTGCACCGCCTGTACCGCTATGGCGCGCCCGGCTTGGCGGCCGATCCCGAGCTGGCCGAGCGCTATGCGGCGCCCGACGAGGCGAGCGATTCAGGCCGATAGCCGCTCGAGGATATGCAGGCTGTAGCCGGGCACCGCCTTGGCCTGGCGTTTGGCCTCCGAGGCCAGTTCGGCCAGCTGCGCGGCGTCCAGGTTCGGGCAATCCTCGGCCTGCAGCCGTACCACGCCGATGGAGAGCGACAGCAGGGCGAATTCCTGGCGTTGGCCCTGGCGATTGTGCGCGCTGAAGCAGCCGGCCTGCAGGTGTTCTTCGCGGTAGAAGCGCCGGCACTGGCTCTGGAAATCCTCGAACAGGCGGCCAAGCCTGTCGCGCCAGTCGGCCGAGCCGAGCACCAGGAGGAAGTCGTCGCCGCCGATGTGGCCGACGAAGTCGCGCGCCGGGTCGACCCGCTCGCTCAGGCACTGCGCCAGGCACAGCAGCACCTCGTCGCCCCTGGCGTAGCCGTAGAGGTCGTTGAAGGGCTTGAAGCTGTCGATGTCGACGTAGCAGATCGCCGCCGTGCGCCCCTGTTGCAGCAGGCGGGTCAGGCACTGCTGGATCGGCACGTTGCCCGGCAGCAGGGTCAGCGGGTTGGCGTGGCGCGCCTGCTGCAGCTTCTGTTCGGTGATCAGCTTGAGCACGTCGATCACCCGGCCCAGGCCGAGGTAGCGGCCGTTCTGGGTGATGATGAAGTCTTCCTCGATGCGCTGGCGCGCGCGGCTGGTGAGCAGGCGGCTGACCTTCTGCAGCGATTGCGCCAGTTCCACGGCGAGAAAGTCCTGGCTCATCAGCCGACTGATCGGCTTGCGCGCGAACAGGTCGGTGGCGAAGGGCTTGAGCAGCGCTTCGGAGAGCGAATGGCGATGGACGATGCCGACCGGTTGGCGCTGCTCGTCGAGCACTGCCAGGGAGTTGAGGTTGGCCTGGGTGCGGAAGGCTTCCAGCACCTCGGCGATGGCGGTGTGCTGGTCGACCGCCGGCTGTTCGTTCAGCAGTGCGCCGAGGTCGCGACCTTCGTCGCCCAGGCCGACCTGGCCGCCCTGCAGGCGCGGCAGCAGCTGGCGGGCATCGCGCGGCGGCTTTTCCTGCGGGCGGCTGAGCAGGTAGCCCTGCACCAGATCGACGCCCATCTCGGCCAGCACGGCCAGTTCCTCGGCCAGTTCGATGCCTTCGGCGATCACCTGGGCGCGCGAGGCTTCGGCCATTTTCAGGATGGAGCCGACGAACTCGCGCTTGACCGTGTCCAGGTGGATGCCGTCGATGAAATGGCGGTCGATCTTCACGTAGTCCGGGCGCAGTTCCGACCACAGGCGCAGGCTGGAGTAGCCGGCGCCGAGGTCGTCGAGGGCGATGGAAAAGCCCATGGCGCGGTAGTGGTGCAGGGCGTTGTCGAGCAGGGCGAAGTCTTCGGTGGGCGACTGTTCGGTGAGCTCGATCACCACCTGGCTCGGCGGAATGCCGAACGCCTGCAGCAGCTGCAGGGTGCGCCCCGGCTGGTGACTGGGATCGAGCAGGGATTCCGGCGAGACGTTGAGAAACAGCTTGCCCTCCAGGCCCTGGGCGCTGAAGCGCCGGCAGGCGCTCTTGCGGCAGGCCATCTCCAGCTCGCTCAGGCGTCCGGCGTGGCGGGCCACGGCGAACAGCGTCAGCGGCGAGTGCAGCGGGCTGTTGGAGGGGCCGCGGGTCAGCGCCTCGTAGCCGAGGATGCGCTGCTCGGACAGCGAGACGATGGGCTGGAACAGGCTGTTGAGGTCGCCGTGAGCGAGGATGATCCCCAGTGCGCTCAACTGCTCGGTGACGGTCATGGTGGTCTCGATCTGGCGAAAAAACGAAAGGGCCGGCTTTTGGCCGACCCTCGCATTTCACGACAGTTCGGTGACGCTTTGATGACGTCTGATGATTTGTCTCAGAACCTGTTTACGATCTGCTGCGCTTCGGCCCTGCTGCGTTTAAAACAGGCTCGGAATGCTCATTTACAGCTCGTAAACTCCGCTTCCTCGCCTGTTTTTGCCTTGCATGGCTCTGGCTCGCGAGATCGTAAAGCAGGTTCTCAGTGCAGCGCCAGGGAGGGATTCAGCCCCAGGTAGTCGAGCAGGATGCGCCCGGACTCGGCCAGGTAGGCGTCGTCCTCCGGGGCGCTCTTGTCGTCTTCCGGCGGCAGGGCGTCCTCGTCTTCCTTCTGCAGTTCCTTGAGCAGTTCCTCGCCCTTGGCCTGGCGGCGGTTGTTCTCCAGCTTCAACTGCTTGGCCTCGACTTCGGCCTGGCGCGCGCGACGGGTGTGTTCGTTGAGGCTGACGCGGGTCTCGGCCATCAGCTGCTTGGCCAGGGTCAGGCGGTCGCGGGTGAAGACGAAGTCCGGGTCGTTGGCGGTGCGCCGGTCATGCCGGGTGGTCAGCTCGGCGAGGAAGGGCTTGATCGGATCCAGCTCGGGTTTGATCGCCGGGCGGATGCTGTCCCAGGGCAGGGCGGCGGGCAGGGCGCTCTCGCCGATGTCCTTGGTGTCCATCACGTCCGGGTAGAGGATGTCGGGGATCACCCCCTGGTGCTGGGTGCTCTGCCCGGAGACGCGGTAGAACTTGGCCAGGGTCAGTTTCAGTTCGCCGTGGTTGAGCGGCTGGATGGTCTGCACCGTGCCCTTGCCGAAGGTCTGGCCACCGAGGATCAGCGCGCGGT
The DNA here is from genome assembly GCF_054110165.1 of Pseudomonas sp. PL-6. NCBI lineage: Bacteria > Pseudomonadati > Pseudomonadota > Gammaproteobacteria > Pseudomonadales > Pseudomonadaceae > Pseudomonas > Pseudomonas sp. PL-6. The sequence goes on from NZ_CM134189.1 coordinate 1,372,442, forward strand.
GGTAGTCCTGCATGGCGCCGGCGAAGATTTCCGAGGCCGAGGCGGACAGGCGGTTGACCAGCACGGCCAGCGGGCCGGTGTAGTAGGTGCCGGTGTTCTCGTCGGCGAGCACATCGACGCGGCCGTCGGCGTTGCGCACCAGCACGGTGGGGCCCTGTTCGATGAACAGGCCGGTCAGTTCGGTGGCTTCCTGCAGCGAGCCGCCGCCGTTGTTGCGCAGGTCGATGACCACGCCGTCGACCTTCTCCGCCTTCAGCTCGCTGAGCAGGCGTTTGACGTCGCGGGTGGTGCTCTTGTAGTTCGGGTCGCCGGCGCGGAAGGCCTTGAAGTCCAGGTAGAAGGCCGGAATCTCGATGACCCCGAGCTTGTAGTTGCGCCCCTCGTGGGCCAGGTCGAGGACCTTCTTCTTCGCCGCCTGCTCCTCGAGCTTGACCGCCTCGCGAGTGATGGTGACCACCTTGCTGGTCTGGTCGCTGGGCGCGTTGCTCGCCGGGATCACCTCCAGGCGCACGGTGGAGCCCTTCGGCCCGCGGATCAACTTGACCACTTCGTCCAGGCGCCAGCCGATCACGTCGACCATCTCGCCGTTGCCCTGGGCGACGCCGACGATCTTGTCCGCCGGGGCGATCTGCTTGCTCTTCTCCGCCGGGCCGGCCGGCACCAGGCGCACCACCTTGACGTGCTCGTTGTCGCTCTGCAGCACCGCACCGATGCCCTCCAGCGACAGGCTCATGTTGATGTCGAAGTTTTCCGCGTTGTCCGGCGACAGGTAGGTGGTGTGCGGGTCGTAGGTGGTGGCGAAGGCATTGATGTAGGCCTGGAACACGTCCTCGCCGCGGGTCTGCTTGAGCCGCGCCAACTGGTTGTTGTAGCGCTTGGTCAGCAGTTCCTGGATGTCCTTGGTGTCCTTGCCGGCGATCTTCAGGCGCAGCACCTCGTCCTTGACCCGCTTGCGCCACAGCTCGTCGAGCTCGGCGCGGTTCGCCGCCCAGGGCGCCTTCTCGCGGTCCACTTCGAGGCTCTCGTCGACATCGAAGTCGATCTTGTCGACGCCCTTGGCCAGCTCGGCCAGGGCGAATTCCAGGCGCTCCTGCAGGCGCACCAGGTGGCGGCGGTAGATGACGAAGCCGGGTTCGAGGTCGCCGCTTTTCAGCAGGTCGTCGAACTTGTTGCGCCACTGGTTGAACTCGGCGATATCGGCGGCGGTGAAGTAGCTGCGCGCCGGGTCGAGCAACTTGAGGTAGTTGTCGTAGATCTGCAGCGAACGTTCGTCGTTCAGCGGCGGCTTGTTGTAGTGGTGGCGCCTGAGCAGTTCCACCACGTTGAGGCTGGCAATCACCTGCTCGCGATCCGGCTGCAGGTAGTCCCAGTCGGCGGCACTGGTGGTCTTGGCCGCCAACGGCAGGGCACTGAAGCCGAGGACGAGGGCGAGGGCGGTGCTTGCGAGAGAGCGCTTCATGCTGATTCGACGTAGTGGCAGGTGATAACGCATATTAGGCCGTAATTGAGCGCGCCAGGTTCCGTTGGCGCCAGGCGGGAGGCCGACGGTCGACGTCGGGCCCGATTTCACTTCCACTATGGGGGCAGCATGAAGGCATTGCAAGGCGTCGAGGGGCGGGCACAGTGGCTGGAACAGCCGGCGCAGGCGTGCGACGCGGGGCAGATTCGGGTCAGGGTGGCCGCCGCCGGTCTCAACCGCGCCGACCTGCTGCAGCGCGCCGGTCTCTATCCGCCGCCGCCCGGCGCCAGCGAGGCGCTGGGCCTGGAATGCGCCGGGGTCATCAGCGAGGTGGGGCCGGGTAGCGCCTGGCAGGTGGGCGACCGCGTCTGCTGCCTGCTGGCCGGCGGCGGCATGGCCGAGGAGGTGGTGGTCGATGCCCGTCACGCCTTGCCGGTGCCCGAGGGGCTGAGTCTGGTCGAGGCGGCGGTGTTGCCGGAGGTCTATGCCACGGCCTGGCTCAATCTGTTCCAGCTCGGCGCCCTGAAGCCGGGCGAGAAGGTGCTGCTGCATGCCGGCGCCAGCGGCGTGGGGTCGGCAGCCATCCAGCTGTGCAAGGCATTCGGCAGCCCCTGCTGGGTCAGCGTCGGTTCGCCCGAGCGGCTGGCCTATTGCGAGGGGCTCGGCGCCCAGGGGGGCGTGCTGCGCGGCGACGACCTGCAGGGCCTGCGCGATTTCGGCCCCTTTGACGTGATTCTCGACCCGGTCGGCGGTCAGTACGCGACGCTCAACCTGGAACTGCTGGCGCGCGACGGGCGCTGGATCAACATCGGCCTGATGGGCGGGCGCGAAGCCAAGCTGGACCTGGCACAGGTGCTGGGCAAACGCATTCAGCTGATCGGCTCGACCCTGCGCAACCGCGACGACCAGTTCAAGGCCGACCTGTTGCGCGACCTGCAGCAGCAGGTCTGGCCGCTGTTCGTCGAGGGCCGGTTGAAGCCGCAACTGGAGCGCAGTTTTGCGCTCAAAGACAGCGAAGCGGCGTTCGAGACACTCGCCGGTAATCAGGTTGCAGGTAAAATCGTGCTGCTTATCGATCCCGATCTTGTCTGAGCAAGAGCTCTAGCCCGCGTCTGGCGCGGGCTCGGCCAGCGATTGGCTGATTCAATCAATATCATGGCCGTAATCAATAAGCTTTTTTTCGTTAGGCCGCTAAGATACGCCCTGTAAATTTTCAACCCTCACAGAAACCTCAGAAGGAGTCAGAGATGTCCCTCATCAACACTCAGGTACAGCCGTTCAAGGCCAACGCTTTCCACGCTGGCGAGTTCGTCGAAGTCACCGAGCAGAGCCTGAAGGGCAAGTGGTCCGTGCTGATCTTCATGCCGGCCGCCTTCACCTTCAACTGCCCGACCGAGATCGAAGACGCCGCCAACAACTACGCCGAGTTCCAGAAGGCCGGTGCCGAGGTCTACATCGTGACCACCGACACCCACTTCTCGCACAAGGTCTGGCACGAAACCTCGCCGGCCGTTGGCAAGGCGCAGTTCCCGCTGATCGGCGACCCGACCCACGCCCTGACCAACGCTTTCGGCGTGCACATCGCCGAAGAAGGTCTGGCCCTGCGCGGCACCTTCGTGATCAACCCGGAAGGCGTGATCAAGACCGTTGAGATCCACTCCAACGAAATCGCTCGCGACGTCTCCGAGACCCTGCGCAAGCTGAAGGCCGCTCAGTACACCGCCGCCAACCCGGGCCAGGTTTGCCCGGCGAAGTGGAAAGAAGGCGAAGCCACTCTGGCGCCGTCGCTGGACCTGGTTGGCAAGATCTAAATCTGCCAGCTCCCTTTCCGGTCTGTCACAGGCCGGAAAGGACCAACTCTGCGCTGTTTGGGCCATCAACCGGCCCTTGTGGTGCCCGATGCCCGGGCGCGATCCGTCCGGGCATTTTATTGCCTGCCATTCAGGGCAAGCCACCCAGCGGGCTGTCGCAGCGCGACGTTAAAAATTGTTTCCGACAATCTTTTAATCGCCCCGAATTCTTGTCATTGAGGACTCTCCACCATGTTGGACGCCAATCTGAAAACCCAGTTGAAGGCCTATCTGGAAAAGGTCACCCAGCCGTTCGAGATCGTCGCGTCCCTCGATGACAGCGCGAAATCCCAAGAGCTGCTGGGCCTGCTCCAGGACATCGTCGGCCTGACCGACAAGATCACCCTGAAGACCGACGGCAGCGATGCCCGCCGTCCGTCTTTCGCCCTGAATCGTCCGGGCGAAGACACCGGCGTGGCCTTCGCCGGTATCCCCATGGGCCACGAGTTCACCTCGCTGGTGCTGGCGCTGCTGCAAGTGGGTGGTCATCCATCGAAGCTGGATGCCGACACCATCGCGCAGATCAAGAGCATCGAAGGCAAGTTCGAGTTCGAGACCTATTTCTCGCTGAGCTGCCAGAACTGCCCGGACGTGGTCCAGGCGCTGAATCTGATGGCGGTGCTCAACCCCAACATCCGCAACGTCTCCATCGACGGCGCGCTGTTCCAGGAAGAAGTCGGTCGCCGCCAGATCATGGCCGTGCCGAGCATCTACCTGAACGGTGAGGTCTTCGCTTCCGGCCGCATGGAAGTGAAGGAAATCCTCGCCAAGATCGACACCGGCGCCGCCAACCGCGACGCCGAGAATATGAGCGCCAAGCAGGCCTTCGACGTGCTGGTGGTCGGTGGTGGCCCGGCGGGTGCATCGGCTGCCATCTATGCGGCACGTAAAGGCATCCGCACGGCGATTGCCGCCGAGCGTTTCGGCGGTCAGGTGCTGGACACCATGGCCATCGAGAACTTCATCTCGGTGAAGGAAACCGAAGGGCCGAAACTGGTGCGCGCCCTGGAAGAGCACGTCAAGGAATATGAAGTCGACGTGATGAACCTGCAGCGTGCTTCGGCTCTGGTACCGGCCAGCAGCGAAGGCGGCCTGCACGAAGTCAAATTCGAGAACGGCGCTTCGCTCAAAGCCAAGACCCTGATCCTCTCCACCGGCGCACGCTGGCGCGAGATGGGTGTGCCCGGCGAGCAGGAATACAAGGCCAAGGGCGTGTGCTTCTGCCCGCACTGCGACGGCCCGCTGTTCAAGGGCAAGCGTGTGGCGGTGATCGGCGGCGGTAACTCCGGCGTCGAAGCGGCCATCGACCTGGCCGGCATCGTCGCCCACGTCACCCTGCTGGAATTCGCCGACAGCCTGCGTGCCGACGCCGTGCTGCAGAAGAAGCTGGGCAGCCTGCCCAACGTGACCGTGATCAAGAGCGCGCAGACCACCGAGGTCAAGGGCGACGGTCAGAAGGTCACCGGCCTGGTGTACAAGGATCGCACCACCGAGGAACTGCACAGCGTCGAGCTGGAAGGCATCTTCGTGCAGATCGGCCTGCTGCCCAACAGCGACTGGCTCAAGGGCACCGTGGAGCTCAACCGCTTCGGCGAGATCATCGTCGATGCCAAGGGCGCGACCAATATCCCCGGCGTATTCGCGGCTGGTGACGTGACCACCGTGCCGTACAAGCAGATCGTCATCGCCATGGGCGAAGGCTCGAAGGCATCGTTGTCTGCCTTCGATCACCTGATCCGCCATAGCTGATCGGTTGCTGCATGAATGAAAAAGGCCACCCCTAGGGGTGGCCTTTTTCGTAGTACGCCGTGCGTGACCCTTATTCATCGGTGCGCACGGCGCACCCTACAGGGATGGCATCGCTCAGCGCTTCAGACCGCCCAGGGTCAGCGGCATCTGACGGTTCACATCCTTGTACAGCAGGTAGCGGAAGCGGCTCGGGCCGCCGGCGTAGCAGGCCTGCGGGCAGAAAGCGCGCAGCCACATGAAGTCACCGGCCTCGACCTCGACCCAGTCCTGGTTCAGGCGGTACACCGCCTTGCCTTCCAGCACGTACAGGCCGTGTTCCATGACGTGGGTTTCGGCGAAGGGGATCACGCCGCCCGGCTCGAAGTTGACGATGTTGACGTGCATGTCATGGCGCATGTCGCTGATCTCGACGAAGCGCGTGGTGCTCCAGCGGCCTTCGGTGCCGGGCATGACGATCGGCTCGATGTCCTGCTCGTTGGTGACGAAGGCTTCCGGGTAAGGCACGCCCTCGACTGGTTGGTAGGCCTTGCGCAGCCAGTGGAAGCGCACGGCTTGGCTGCTGTTGTTGCGCAGCGACCAATCGCTCTGCGGCGGGATGAAGGCGTAGCTGCCCGGACGCATGGCGTGCTGGGTGCCATTGAGGGTCAGGCTGAATTCGCCTTCGACGACGAAGATCACGCCTTCGGCAGTGGCGTCCAGCTCCGGCTTGTTGCTGCCGCCGTTCGGGCCGACTTCGACGATGTACTGCGAGAAGGTCTCGGCGAAGCCGGTCAGCGGGCGGGCAATGACCCACATGCGCATGTTGTCCCAGAACGGCAGGTGGCTGGTGACGATGTCACGCATCACGCCTTTGGGGATCACAGCATAGGCTTCGGTGAACATGGCGCGGTCGGTCAGCAGCTGCTCCTGACCTGGGTGACCGCCATGCGGTGCGTAGTAGTAGGGCGATTTGCTCATCGAGAGATTGCCTCGGCGGGTGAATGGCGCGGGGTTCGATCCCCGAGCGGAAAATTGGCTCCCATGCACTATAGGAATTCGCGGCTGGATTCGGAAATTAAATAGTAGAATGCCTGCCAGTGGCTTTCATGATGGGTGGCGACATGCTCGATCCCGTACTGTTACGCAGTTTTCTCGCCGTGGTGCAGACCGGCGGTTTCACCCGCGCGGCCGCCAGCCTGCACCTGACCCAGTCCACCGTCAGCCAGCAGGTGCGGCGCCTGGAGGAGCAGCTCGGCGCCGA
>NZ_CM134189.1:1378749-1725635 GCF_054110165.1 Pseudomonas sp. PL-6
CTCCCCCCCCCCCTGCTTGACCGCAGCGGCCGCTACGTGGTGACCACCACCGAGGGCGAGCGCCTGCTCGGTTACGCCAACCGCATCGTCGCGCTGATGGATGAAGCCATGCTGGCGCTGGGGCAGAGCGCGGTGGAGGGCGAGGTGCGCCTCGGCGTGCCGGACGATTTCGCCGCCAACAGCCTGACGCCCTATCTGGCGGATTTCGCCGATGCCCATCCGGGTATCCGCCTGGAGATCACCAGCGGCCTCAGCCACGACGTGTGGCGCGCGTTCAATGCCGGCGAACTGGATCTGGCGCTGATCAAGCAGCGCGCCGGCAGCGCCAAGGGCCTGGCCAGTTGGGCCGAGCCGCTGGCCTGGCTCGACAGCCGCGCGCGGCCGGTGCTGGCGCGCAATCCGGTGCCGCTGGCGGTGTTCCCGCCCAACGGCCTGTATCGCCTGGAAATGACCCACGCGCTGGACGCCATGGGCAAACCCTGGCGCATCGCCTATGTCAGCAGCAGCCTGCCCGGGGTCAGCGCCGCGGCCGAGGGCGGCCTCGGCCTGACCCTGCTGCCACGCCGCCTGATCAGCGCCGCGCACCGCGAACTGGGCGAGGCCGAAGGTTTCGCCCCGGTGGCGCCTGTAGAGGTGGCCCTGCACGCGCGCAACCAGCTGCCCGGCTATGCGCGGGAGCTGGCGGCGGCGTTGATCGAGGCCTGCGAAGGCATCATGAGCCGCTAGGGGCGCGACACCCTAGCGCCAGCTGAGAATCGGCCAGCCGGCCTGCTCGGCATGGGCGCGCAGGGTCGGATCGGGGTTGACCGCGAAAGGCCTGTCCACCAGTTGCAGCAGCGGCAGGTCGTTGCGTGAGTCGGAGTAGAAGCTGGCGCCGGCCAGGTTCTCGTTCTGCTCGGCGAGCCAGGCGTGTAGCCGTGTCACCTTGCCTTCGCGGTAGGTCAGCACGCCCTGGGTGCGGCCGCTGTAGAAGCCGTGCTGCTGTTCCAGGTCGATGGCCAGCACCTCGTCGATGCCGAAGCGCTCGGCAATGGCGCTGACCAGAAAGTGCGCGGAAGCGGAGATCACCAGCAGGCGGTCGCCGGCCTCGCGGTGGGCGGCCAGGGTGCGGCTGGCGTCGCTGTAGAAGATCGGCTCGATCACGTCCTCGACGAAGGGCTCGACCACGTGGGCGACCTCCTCGGCCGTGCGCCCCACCAGCGGCGCCAGGGTGAAGGCCATGTAGTCCTCCATAGCCAGCTTGCCCGCCGCGTACAGGTGCATCAGCTCCTGTTCGCGGGCGATGAAGGCTTCGCCATCGGCCCAGCCCAGCTTGTTCATTTCCACTGCCCACAGGCTGGCGCAATCGCCGTGGATCAGGGTTTCGTCGAGATCGAAGATTGCCAGGGCCATCACGCCACCTCCCGGATCGCACCGGCGCCAATGGCCAGGCTGACGCTCTGGCCGTCGTGGTGCAGGTCGGCGGCGGAGCGGTTGAGCACGTCCACCAGCAGCTCCACGCCACGGGCCTCGACCCGGTAGCGGATGACGTTGCCGAGCAGGCTGTGGCTGCGAATCCGCGCCTCGATGCCGCCGTCGGCGAAGTGGATGGCTTCCGGACGGATCGCCACGCGGCTGCCGATCGGCTGGCCGAGCAGGCGGCTGGCGGCGTCGGCGTCGAGCAGGTTGTAGTTGCCGATAAAACCGGCGGCGAAGGCATCGGCCGGTGCGGTGTAGAGGGTTTCGGCGTCGCCGCTCTGGACGATCTGGCCGCCGTTCATCAGCACGATGCGATCCGACAAGACCAGCGCCTCTTCCTGATCGTGGGTGACGAAGATGGTGGTCAGGCCCAGCTCGCGCTGGATGGCGCGGATCTGCTCGCGCAGGTGCTTGCGGATACGCGCGTCCAGCGCCGACAGCGGCTCGTCGAGCAGCAGCAGGCGCGGGCGGGTGACCAGCGAGCGGGCCAGGGCCACGCGCTGGCACTGGCCGCCGGAGAGCTGTTGCGGGTAACGATTGGCGTAGTCGCTGAGCTCCACCAGCTCCAGCACCTCGGCGACGCGCTTGCTGGCCTCGGCGGCAGGAACCTTCTGCATGCGCAGGCCGAAGGCGACGTTCTGCGCGGCGGTCATGTTGGGGAACAAGGCGTAGCTCTGGAACACCATGCCGATGCCGCGCTTTTGCGGCGGCATGGGCACTAGGTCCTGGCCGTCCAGCAGGATCTGCCCGCCATCGACATCGGTCAGGCCGGCGATGCAGCGCAGCAGGGTGGACTTGCCGCAGCCGGAGGGGCCTAGCAGGGTGATGAACTGGCCCTGGCCGATCTCGATGTTGATGTCGGTGAAGATGGGCGTGGCGCCGTAGCTTTTATGCAGGCCGCGGATATTCAGAAAACTCATTGGTCGTTCCTTATCAAGCAATCTGGGTTTCGCAAGCTCAACCCAGCCTACGATTTGTCCTTGTTCAGACGGTTGGCCGCCCAGGTCATCAGCAGCACGAACAGGAAGTAGGAAATCACCAGGGCGCTGGTGAAATGGCCGCTGTCGTTGCGCATGTTGTACAGGTACACCTGCAGCGTCTCGTAGCGGCTGCCCACCAGCAGGTTGGCGAAGACGAATTCGCCGAACAGGAAGCTGAAGGACAAAAACACCGAGACCATCAGGCCCTTGCGCAGATTGGGCAGCACCACCATGAAGGCCGCGCGCCAGGTACTGGCGCCGAGCAGGTGGGCGGCGTCCATCAGGTCGCGCAGGTTGATCGCCTGCAGGTTGTTGGTGATGGCCCGGTACATGAAGGGCAGGGCGATGGTGAAGAAGCAGCCGATCAGGATCCACGGCGTGCCAAGAATCGGCAGCGGGCCGGCGGCGAACAGCTGCATCAGGCCCACCGAGGACACCACCGGGGGGATAGCGAAGGGCAGCAGGATCAGCACGTTCATCACGGCGTCCAGCTTGGGGAAGTGGTAGTTGACCACGAACAGCAGCGGCAGGATCAGCAGCAGCGCCAGTGCCAGGGCAGCGATGCACACCAGCAGCGAGCGGCCGAAGGCGGCGAGAAAGCGTGCATCGCTCCACAGCGTCAGGTACCACTTGAAGGTGAAACCGCTGGGCAGGATGGTCGCCGACCAGCTGGTGGACAGCGAATAGACCAGGGTGCCGAGCAGCGGCAGCAGCAGGATCAGAAACAGCAGGTAGACCACCAGCTGGTGGAACAGCGGCGAGCGTTTTTCAGCGGGCGACATGGTAGCTCCGGCGCAGCAGCCATTGGTGGACGACGGTGATCAGGGTCATCAGGCCGACCAGCACCATGGCCAGGGCGCTGGCCATGTTCGGGTCGAGGAAGATGTCGCCGGAGACCATCGCCGCGATACGGATCGGCAGGATGTTGAAGTTGCCGGTGGTCAGCGCATACACCGTGGCATAGGCGCCGAGGGCATTGGCCAGGAGGATGACGAAGGTGCCGAGCAGCGCCGGGGTCAGCACCGGCAGGCCGATATGCCGCCAGAACTGCCAGGTGCTGGCGCCGAGCAGCTCGGCCGACTCGCGCCAGTCCTCGCGCAGGGCGTCGAAGGCCGGGTAGAGCAGCAGCACGCCGAGGGGAATCTGGAAGTAGGTGTAGAGCACGATCAGGCCGGTCTTGGAATAGAGATTGAAGTCTTCGATCAGGCCCATCTGCTTGAGCAGGATGGTCAGCGCGCCGTTGAAGCCGAGCAGGATGATGAAGGCGAAGGCCAACGGCACCCCGGAGAAGTTGCTGGTCATGTTGGAAAACGCCATGACGAAATCGCGCAGGCGGCTGCTGACCTGGCGCAGCGAGTAGCTGCCGATGATCGCGATGACGATGCCGAACAGGCTCGACCAGAAGGCGACTTCCAGGCTGTGGCGCATGGCCTGGCGGTAGAAGGCCGAGGAGAAGGCCTGCTGGAAATTACCCAGGCCCCAGCCTTCGGCGGTGTTCAGGCTGTTGCTCGCCACCCAGGCCAGCGGCGCGATCTGGAAGGCGAAGAAGAACAGGGCGAAGGGCAGCAGGCACAGCAGTGCCCAACCCTTGCCGGCAATGGGTGACTTCATGCGAGCAGCTCCCTGCACCAGGCTTTGTCGTGGGCTGCGCCGAGCAGCTGGCAGACGGTGCCGCACAGCTCGGTCTGCTGCGGGCGGGCTGCAGGGTCGAGGCTGAAGGCGCTGCCAAGCACGATCAGCGGCACTTCGCGCTCCTCCGGCAGCAGGCCGTTGTGGCTGCGGTCGGCGTTCATGCCGTGGTCGGCGGTCACCAGGATCTGATAGCCGGCGTCGAGCCAGGTCTGGATGTATTCGGCCAGCAGCACGTCGGCCATGCGCGCGGCGTTGCGGTACTGCGGGCTGTCGAGGCCGTGTTTGTGGCCGGCGTCGTCGATGTTCATCGGGTGCACCAGCAGCAGGTTGGGGCTATGGCGCTGGCGCAGGCTGTCGGCATCGGCCAGCAGGTGCGAATCCGGGTAATGGTCGGCGTAGTAGAAGTGGCCGTGCTGGATCGGCAGCGACTCATCGCTGGTGTGGCGGTCTCTGGCGGCGACGAAGGGCGCACGGTTGTACAGCTCGCTGACCCAGTGATAGGCCGCGGCGGCGGTGCTCAGGCCGGCGTCACGGGCGTAGTGGAAGATGCTGCGCTGATTCGACAGGCGCACCACATCGTTGTGCACGATGCCGCTGTCGATGGGCGCCACGCCGGTGAGGATGCATTCATAGAGCGGGCGGGACAGCGCCGGCAGTGCGCAGTCGAGCTTGTACAGCGCAGCGCGCCCGGCCTGGCAGTAAGCCAGCAGGTGGCCCAGCGCATGCTGGGCCACCTGATAGCTCAGGCCATCCAGTACCACCAGGATGACGTTGTGCTTCATGGGGTTCTCTCGTTCGGTCGTAGCCCGGCTGCAAGCCGGGTTCCGTTCATATCTGGCAGGGCGTGGTGCCTTTCACCCTCTCCCCCGGCCCCTCTCCCGTAAACGGGAGAGGGGAGGCGGGCATCAGTTCATATTGATGATCACGTGCTCCTGCCACAGTCGCGGCAGGGCCTTGGAGGTGGCCTCCCAGGCAGCGGCGTCCTTGATCGGCTGGACCTTGGCGTACTGCTCCTGCGGCAGCAGCTTGGCCTGCACCTCGGCCGGCAGCTCGATGTGCTCGGCGCGAATCGGCCGGGCGTTGCCCTTGGCCAGGTTGATCTGCCCGGCATCGCTGAGGATGTATTCGCGGGTCAGCTTGGCGGCATTGGGGTTCTTCGCCCACTTGTTGATGATGGTGCTGTAGCCGGAGATCACCGAACCGTCGGACGGGATCAGCACCTCGAAACGCTCGGGGTCGATCTGGTCGCGGTAGGACAGGCCGTTGAAGTCCCAGACGATGCCGACTTCCACTTCGCCCTTTTCCAGGGTCTGGATGGTCGGGTTGGCCAGCGACAGGCGACCCTGCTTGGCCAGTTCGCCGTAGAAGTCCAGCGCCGGTTGCACGTTGCTCTCGTTACCGCCCATGGCGATGGCGGCGGCCAGCACGCCGTTGACGGCTTGCGCGGCGGTGCTCACGTCGCCGGCGGAAACCTTGTAGGTGCCGGTCTTGAGGTCGGCCCAGGAACGCGGAATGTCCTTGACCAGCTGCTTGTTGACGATGAAAGCGATGGAGCCGGTGTAGGCCAGCATCCAGTGGCCATCCTGATCCTTGGCCCAATCCGGGATCTGTGCCCAGGTGCTCGGCTTGTACGGCTGGGTCACGCCCTGCTGCACGGCGATGGGGCCGAAGGCGGCGCCGACGTCGCCGATATCGGCGGTGGCGTTTTCCTTCTCGGCGGCGAACTTGGCGATTTCCTGCGCCGAGCTCATGTCGGTGTCCTGGTGCTTGAGACCGTAGAGGCGCGCGAGGTCCGCCCAGGTGTCTTTCCAGTTGGCCCAGCTGTCGGGCATACCCACGCTATTCACCGCGCCCTCGGCGCGTGCAGCCTGTTCCAGTGCCTGCAAGTCGGTGCCTTCGGCCATGGCGGAGGTCGCCAGGGCGATGGCCGAGCCCATCAGTGAAGCCAGCAGCAGTTGTTTCATCGGAAACTCCTTTGCATGAGAGTGTTGGTCTAGATCAGCAAGACCTGAGCCAATCTAGGCGCCTTCAATGACAGTTTTATGTCGGGTCGCCGGGGGCAGATGTCTAGGCTTGACCGGCTGGCGCGCTCAACAAGCGTAGACCATGGCTAAGTAACTGATTTCGCGGCCTGCGGACCTTGGCGGCGGTGGCATGCGGCGTGCTTGCAGCAGGGTTGTCATCTGCCGGTCATCTAGACTGCCTAGGCTGGTAAGCCGTCCGAGCACACGACTTTTGCCCCGTGATGGGGCTGGACTAGTCCATAAGGGAGACAATTGATGCGCGAAGAAGCGCCGCGGGCCGTCACCGTCATCTGCCGCGCGTTGCAGGAGCAGATCGACCGCGGCCTGCTGCCCTCCGGTAGCAAGCTGCCGGCCGAACGCAAGCTCAGCGAACTGTTCGACACCACCCGCATCACCCTGCGCGAGGCGCTCGGCCAGCTGGAGGCGCAGGGCCTGGTCTACCGCGAGGAGCGCCGCGGCTGGTTCGTCTCGCCGACGCGGGTGGCTTACAACCCGCTGGTGCGGACGCACTTCCACGCCATGGTCGCCGAACAGGGGCGAGTGCCGGCCACCGAAGTGCTCAGCGCGCGGTTGATGCCGGCCAGTGCACAGATCTGCCAGGTGCTGGAGCTGCCGGCGCTGTCCAGCGTCTACCAGGTGTGCCGCGCGCGGCGCATCGACGGGCGGCTGGTGCTGTATGTCGAGCACTACCTGAACCCGGCCTATTTTCCCGGCATTCTCGAGTTCGACCTGACCCGCTCGCTGACCGACCTCTATGCCAGCGAGTACGGCATCCACTACGGCCGCGTGCGCTTCGACATGGTGCCCACGGCGCTGCACGCCGAAGCCGCGGCCAGCCTCAAGGTGGCGCCGGGCAGCCCGGCGCTGCGCATCACCCGGGTCAACCGCGACCAGCACGGGCGCATCATCGACTGCGACCTGGAGTTCTGGCGCCACGACGCCATCCACGTCAGTGTCGAGGTGCCGGAGTAGGGGGCGCCGCGTGCGCCGGCTTGTGTAACGAGGCGCGCGGCGCACCCTACCGTTCATCGGTTTCTGCGATGTTTTTCCGACCAATGTCGAAACGTCCCCGGCGCGTTCGACTATCCAGTACCCACCCGCCAAGGAACTGGAGCGCGTCATGAAATACCTCTGCCTCGTCTACGCCAACGAACAGGAGCTGCACAGCTCCCCCGACAGCCCGCATGACAGCGAGTGCCTCGCCTACGCCAGCGCCGTGCAGGAGAGCGGGCGCATGCTCGCCGCCGAGGCGCTGCAGTCGGTGCAGAGCGCTACCACCGTGCGCATGCGCGGCGGCAAGCTGGCGATCACCGACGGCCCCTTCGCCGAAACCAAGGAGCAGCTGGCCGGCTTCTATCTGGTGGAGGCGCGCGACCTCAACGAGGCGATCCAGCTCGCCGGGCACATTCCTGCCGCCCGCGTCGGCTGCGTGGAAGTGCGTCCGGTGCGCGAACTGGACGTCCAGCCGGCGCAGTTGCAGGCCGGCCGGCACTGAGCCGCCATCGGCAGGAGAACCGCTATGGACCGCAGCTATATCCCCGAGGTCGCCACGCGTGAGCAGTGGCTGGCCGCCCGCAAGGCGTTGCTGGAGCAGGAGAAGGCCCTGACCCACCAGCGCGATGCGCTCAACCGCGCGCGCCGCGCCCTGCCCATGGTGGCGGTGGAGGAGGATTACCGCTTCCAGGGCCCGCAGGGCGAGGTGCGTCTGCTCGACCTGTTCGAGGGGCGCAGCCAATTGATCGTCTACCACTTCATGTACCACATGGATCGCGGCGAGGGCTGCGACGGCTGCTCCTGCCTGGTCGACAACATCGGCCATCAGTCCCACCTGCACGCGCGCGACACCACCCTGGTGCTGGTCTCGCGCGCGCCGCTGGCCGATCTCGACGCCTTCAAGCGACGCATGGGCTGGACGCTGCCCTGGTACAGCTCCTACGGCAGCCGTTTCAACTACGACTACCAGGCCACCTGCGACGAGACGGTGGCTCCGGTGCAGTACAACTACCGCGACCAGGCCGAGCTGCAGCGCCTGGGTCTGGACTACCACCTGCAGGGCGAACAGCCCGGCGTCAGCGTGTTCCTGCGCGACGGCGAGCAGGTGTTCCATACCTACTCCTGCTATGCGCGCGGCCTGGAAATGCTGATGAGCAGCTTCCACTACCTCGACCTCACCCCCTTCGGCCGCGGCGAGGGCTGGGACGGTATGCCCGATCTGGACGGCAAGGGACTCAACTGGACGCGCCTGCACGACGAGTACGAACAGGCGGCGCCCGCCCACGACTGCTGTGGCCACAAGGCCTGAATATCAACAAGGAGATTCGACATGAGTCAGCACGAACTGCAAGACGCCCTGAACAGCTGGACCGAAGCCTGCCGCAGCAAGGACGTGGCGCGCATCATGAGCCACTACGCCGAAGACGTGGTGGCCTACGATGCCATCGGCCCGCTGCGTTTCCAGGGGCGCCCGACGTACCAGGCGCACTGGCAGGCCTGCATGGAGATGTGCAGCGGCCCGGGGATGTTCGAACCGCACGAGCCGACCTTCACCGCCGCCGGTGATCTCGGCGTGACCCACTACCTGCTGCACTGCGGTGGCACCAATGAAAAGGGCGAGCTGCAGACCTGCTGGATGCGCGTGACCCAGTGCCTGCGTCGCCAGGGCGGGCGCTGGTTGATCTTCCACGAGCACTTCTCCGCGCCCAGCGACATGGAAAGCGGCAAGGCGCTGTTCGATCTGCAGCCCTGACGCCGGTCAGGACGCCCAGTCCATGGCGCTGTCTTCGGCGTACTTGAGCGCGGGCGCGTAGTCCCGGTAGTCGCTCCAGTTGCGCTGGCCGTTGGCGATGTCCTGCATCAGCGGATAGAGCGATCCTTCCAGGGCCGACACGTAGCCGCGTCCGACCTCGGCCAGGTGGGTGATGATGGCCAGGTCCTGCAACTCCACCGGCAGGTGCATCAACCCGACGGTATCGCCGGTCGCCCAGTCGAGAAATTGCTGGGCGACGGCGCGGCCCTGGTTCGGTTGCCGCGCCGCCCAGGCGGCGATTTGTGCATAGCTGCTGGGGCGGCTACCGGCGCGGCGAATCACCGGATCGTAGTTCTGCCAGCCGCGCCCCAGCTTGAAGCCCAGGCCGCCCAGCTCGCTGTTGACGTGGGCGATGAGTTCGTCGCGTTTGTCCTGCTGGTTGCCGACCCACATGTTGGCGAACCAATGACGGCCCCAGATGACGAGGATATTCGCTTCTGCCTGTGACATGGCGTGCCTCCTTTCGTTGTGTCGTGGCAGGCAGAAGCCTAGTCGCTGCGTCGCTGTTGGCGAGGCCTGCAAGCAGTGCTGGCGAAATCGTGCGAACTAGCCTGCGGCCAGGCGCAACATGCGCTGCGCCTGCTGCCGCAGGGCTTCACGCAGCTGCGCCGGCTGTTCGATGTGGAAATCGAAGGACAGGCGCAGCAGCAGGCGGGCGAACCAGGTCGGGCTGTCGGTGCTGGTGCTCAGGCGCACGCCGTCGCCCTCGGGCGTCAGCAGGCCGGCGTTGACGCCGAGTTCGGCGACGGCGCCGGCCAGGTCGGTGTGCAGCAGGATGCGCACCGGGTAGGCACGCGGCAGGTTGGCGA
The DNA here is from genome assembly GCF_054110165.1 of Pseudomonas sp. PL-6. Classification (NCBI taxonomy): domain Bacteria; kingdom Pseudomonadati; phylum Pseudomonadota; class Gammaproteobacteria; order Pseudomonadales; family Pseudomonadaceae; genus Pseudomonas; species Pseudomonas sp. PL-6. Next base: position 1,388,459 of record NZ_CM134189.1, read on the forward strand.
TTCTGGCATTGAGGTGTGTGGCGGCGTCGAAGTCGTGCGGGCGCTCGAAGCGGCTGTCCAGCGTCCGTACCTCGCGCAGGCGCTCCAGGCGGAACGAGCGCAGCGCCTGACGCAGGTGGCAGTAGCCGCTCAGGTACCAGAGGCCCTGACGGAACACCAGGCCGTAGGGATCGACCTCGCGCTCGCTGCACTGGCCCTGTTCGCTGCAATAAATCAGGCGCACGCGCTGACGCTCCTGGGCGGCGGCGGCGAGTTCGGCCAGCAGCAGCTGATCGCCGGTGCCGCGGCTGCGCGGCAGATCCAGGGTGGCGCTCTGGCTCAGGGCGCGCACCCGCTGCTGCAGCTTGGCCGGCATCACCCGTTCCAGCTTGGCCTGGGCGCTGGCCACCGCCGCCGCGGTCTCGGCCAGGCCGAGCTTGGTCGTGGCCAGGAGGCCCAGGGCCACGGCCTGGGCTTCCTCGAGGTTGAACATCAGGGGCGGCAGCTTGAAGCCGGCCACCAGGCGGTAGCCACCGTAGCGGCCGCGCTCGCTGGTCAGCGGAATGCCCAGGTCTTCCAGGTGGCGGATATAGCGGCGCAGCGTGCGCCCGTCCACTTCCAGGCGTTCGGCCAGTTCGCGGCCGCTGAGCTGGCCGTGGCTCTGCAGCAGTTCCAGCAGGGCCAGCACGCGGGTGGTGGGACTGTTCACGGGGGACGGACTCCGGGGGCGCGCGGGGCGTCGGGATAAGCATCAGGGGAACGATTTTATTAGGGCCGAATATAGCCTAATTCGCCCTTAGCCTGGCGGCAGGTGACGCGAAGGGCGCGTCGACCGCTGGCAGACAAGGAGTTCTTCTCATGCAACCGATACTGTTCTACGGCGTGCCGCAAGGTTGTTCGTTCGGTGCCATCGTCGTCCTCGAGTGGCTCGGCCAGCCATACCGGCTGTGCCGCGTGGAGATGCTCGAACAACCCTGGGACCCGCTGTTCGAGCGGCTCAACCCGCTGTACCAGACGCCCACGCTACTGCTGGAAAGCGGCGAGTCGCTGAGCGAGAGCCTGGCGATTCTGCTGCACCTGGCGGCGCGGGCAGAGGGCTCGCCGCTGGCGCCGCGCCAGGGCAGCGCCGAGTTCGATGCGCTCAACCAGATGCTGGCCTACCTGGTGAGCGATTTCTTCGCCGCCTTCAGCCCCTTGTGGCTGGCCTACGAGAAGACCGAGCTGGACGAGTCGCAACGCGCGCTGTTGCGCAGCCTGGGGGCCGAGCAGGTGGCGGCGGGTTGTCGCTACCTCGAGCGGCTGCTGAGCGAGCGCGACTGGCTGCTGGGCGAACGGCGCAGCCTGGCGGACGCCTACCTCGCCGGCATCGGCCGCTGGGTCGACTACCACCAGCTGTTCGATCTGCAGCGGGAGCACCCGCATCTGGCCCGTCACCTGGCCCGGCTCGCCGCCGATCCGGCGGCGTGCTTCGCCCGCGCCATCGAGCGCGGCGAAACGGCCCACAGCGGCGGCTTTCTCGGTCATGTCGAGTTGCAGCAAGTGCGCGAACGTCTGGAGGCGGCCTGAGAGGTGTTCGAGGATTCGCTGATCGATCATCCGTGCATCACCGTGGCCAACTTCCGCCGCAGCCGTGCCTGGTATCGGGCGGCCCTGGCGCCCCTGGGCTACGAACTGAAACACGAGGGCGAGCACGGTGCGGGGCTGGCTGCCGGCTTCGGCCCGCGGGACGACGAGCCGGCCTTGCTCTACCTGCTCAGCGCCGTGCCGGGGCGCGCCGTCGGCGAGGCGTGCCCGCCTTTTCGCCTGCGGGCAGGCAACCGCGAGGCGGTGCGGGCTTTCCATGCCGCGGCGCTGCAGGCCGGCGGCGAGGATGACGGCCGACCCGGACTGCGCGCCGAATCCGGCTGCTACGCCGCCTGCGTGCTCGACCCGGACGGCTACAGCGTCGAGGTGGTCTGTGACGCCTGACGGCCCGCTTACTGCTGGCCCAGCGCCGCGCAGGAGGCTTCGTAGCGCTGCTGGCAGGCGCTCTGGTACAGGCGTCGCGCTTGGTCCGGGTCGCGCGGCACGCCGCCTTCGCCGCGGCGGTAGAGGTTGCCGAGAATGTGCTGGGCCATGGGGTTGCCGGCGGCGGCCGACTGGTTGAGGTACTTGAGCATGCCCCGCTGGTTGGCGAATTCCGGTGCGTCGCGCCCGGTGTAGAGGTAGGCCAGGCTCACCGCGGCCATGGCGTGGCCCTTGTCGGCGGCCTGCTTCCACCAATATTCGGCCTGCTTGAGGTTCTTCTCCGGCTGGCCGACGAAGTAGCTGCTGCCGAGCTGGAACTGGCTCTCCAGATCGCCGCGCTGGGCCTGCTGGCGCAGATCGCGCAATGGGTCCTGCGGCGTCTGTTGCTGGGGTTGCGGCTGCGCCGGCGGGCTCGCCGGGCTGGGCTCGCGGGCGGCGCAGCCGGCCAGCAGCGTCAGGGCGAGCAGGGCGGTGAGGCTGTGGCGCAGGAGGATGGGGCTGGGCATGGCGGGATGCTCTGGTTGAGTCGGCTCAGGCCGTTAGGCCGACCTTGCCAACCTTAGTTCGCCAGGAGCCACCTGTCTGCCTTCACAGCGACGCGGCGAGCTGCAATCCTGACGGCTGATTTCGGCTCACGAGGCATTCATGAAGATCAGCGCGGATTTCGACAGCGGCAATATCCAGGTCATCGACGCCAGCGACCCGCAGCGGGTGCTGCTGGCCATGCGCCCGGACCTCAACAGTCATCATTTCCAGTGGTTTCACTTTCAGGTGGACGGCCTGCAGCCGGGGCAGCGCCACGCCTTCAGCCTGACCAATGCCGGACAGTCGGCCTACAACAATGCCTGGGACGGCTACCAGGCCGTGGCCAGCTACGACCGGCAAGACTGGTTTCGCGTGCCCACCCGCTTCGCGGACGGCCAGTTGCACTTCGAGCTGCAGGCCGAGCGCGCGCAGGCCTGGTTCGCCTATTTCGAGCCCTATAGCCGGGCGCGCCACGATGCGCTGATCGAGCAGGCGCTGAGCCAGGCCGGCGCCGAGCTGCTGGCCTGCGGCAAGAGCCTGGAAGGGCGCGATATCCAGCTGCTGCGCATCGCGCGCCAGGCGCAGACGCCGCGCAAGCTGTGGATCATCGCCCAGCAGCATCCCGGCGAGCACATGGCCGAGTGGTTCATGGAAGGGCTGATCGAGCGCCTGCAGGATCCGCAGGATGCCGAGTTGAATGCGCTGCTGGCCCAGGCCGAGCTGTACCTGGTGCCGAACATGAACCCCGACGGCGCCTTTCGCGGCCACCTGCGCACCAACCATGCGGGGCAGGATCTCAACCGCGCCTGGCAGTCGGCCAGCGCCGAGCGCAGCCCGGAAGTGCTGTTCGTGCTGGAACAGATGCAGCGCATCGGCGTCGACCTGTTCCTGGATATCCACGGCGACGAGGAAATTCCCCACGTGTTCACCGCCGGCTGCGAGGGCAACCCCGGTTACACGCCGCGCCTGGCCGCGCTGGAGGAGGACTTCCGCCGGCGCCTGGTGGGCATCGGCGCCGAGTTCCAGACCCGCTTCGGCTACCCGCGCGACGAACCCGGCCAGGCCAACCTGACCCTGGCCTGCAACGCCGTGGGCCAGGCCTTCGACTGCCTGTCGTTCACCATCGAGATGCCGTTCAAGGACCACGACGACAACCCGCAGCCACGCACCGGCTGGAACGGCGCGCGCTCGAAGCAGCTGGGGCGGGACGTGTTGACGGTGCTGGCGCAGATGGTGGGCCAGCTGCGCTGAAGGGGGAATAGGGGCCAGCGGCAAACCGTTGGATCTGCAGGCAAAAAAGCCCGTCGCAAGGACGGGCGCAAAGTGCCGTAAACACATGGAGACAAGCGGACGCGCTGGCGCGTCGGGCGTTACAGGATCGACAGCGGGTAGTTGATGATTAGGCGGTTCTCCTGCAGGTCCATGCCGACGTCGCGACGCACGTCGGAGTCGCGCCAGCGCACGCTGAGGTTCTTCAGGCTGCCTTCCTGGATGGTGTAGGCCAGCTCGGACTCGCGGCCCCACTCCTCGGCGTCGGTGCGGCCGCCGGCGTGGATGTTGGAGCCGCTGACGTAGCGGTTCATCAGGGGCAGGCCGGGGATGCCGAGGCCGGCGAAGTTGTAGTCGTGGCGGATCTGCCAGGAACGCTCTTCGGGGGTGTCGTAGCTGTTGGTGAAGCCGTCGTTGACCAGGGTGCCGCCGCTGGTGCCGGCGGTTGCGCGACATTCGGCGGGAAAGCTTCGGCAACCGGCGCAATTGCCTGGGCGATTAGCCGGGTTCGAGCAGGCGCGGCCCTGCCCCCTGCTCGCCGAGCTGATCCTGGGGGTTGCGCAGCGGGCAGTCCTGCATCGACAGGCAGCCGCAGCCGATGCAGCCGGTGAGCAGGTCGCGCAAGCGGGTCAATTGTTCGATGCGCGCGTCCAGGTCGCGTTGCCACTGCGCGGACAGGCGCTGCCAGTCGGCCGCCGTGGGCGTGTGGTCGGCAGGCAGGCTGGCCAGCGCGGCGCCGATGTCGGCCAGGGGAATGCCCAGGCGCTGCGCCACCTTGATGATCGCCACCCGGCGCAGCACCTCGCGCGGATAGCGGCGCTGATTGCCGGCATTGCGCTGGCTGTGGATCAGGCCCTTGACCTCGTAGAAGTGCAGGGTGGAGATCGCCACTCCGCTGCGTTCGGCCACCTGGCCGACGCTCAGGGGGCGCTCGAAACGCGGGTTGCAGGGCGACATGAAAAATCCCTCTTGACCTCAAGTTAAGTTGAGGTTTTACCCTCGGCCACCTCGACTGACAACCCCGAGGGCATTTCCATGCAGGACAGAGTTCGACTGGTACTGATCTACGGCAGCGTGCGCGAGGGTCGCTTCTGCGACCGCGTGGTGGCCTGGGCGTGCGAGCAGATCGCCCAGCGCAGCGAGTTCGAGCTGAGCCTGGTCGACCCGGCCGCGATGTTCCGCCAGCCCGGCGAGGCGCCCGGGGCGGGCGAGGCGCGGCATCAGGCGTTGCAGCAGTTGCTGCGCGCCGATGCCTTCCTGATCGTCACCCCGGAGTACAACCACGGCTATCCGGCGGCGCTCAAGCAGTTCATCGACGAGGTGCCGGCCTCCTGGGAGGCGCGCCCGGTGGGCTTCGTCAGCTATGGCGGGGTGTCCGGCGGCCTGCGCGCGGTGGAGCAGCTGCGCCAGGTGCTGGTGGAAATGCACGGCATGACGGTGCGCAGTTCGGTGAGTTTCGCCAATGCCTGGGAGCAGTTCGACGAGCGCGGCCGGCTGCGCGAGCCGCGCCACGCCAACTCGGCCATGGCGCACCTGCTGGTGCAGCTGAACTGGTGGGCGCAGACCTTGCGCGCCGGGCGCGAGCGGGTGGCTTATGAACGGATCAGGGGGTAGGGGCGCCTGCCAGGTACCGAGGCTTGCGGCAGGCGGCGATTTGCTGAAGCTGCGCGGGTCGCCATTGACCGGAGAAGAACATGCAGCTGGCTGCCCCCATTCCCATTCTGCGCAGCTTCGACGAGTCGCGCGCACGGGCCTTCTATATCGATTACCTGGGGTTTGCCGAGGATTGGGCGCACCGTTTCGAACCGCAGCTGCCGCTGTACCTGCAGCTGTCGCGCGGGCGTTGCGTGCTGCATCTGTCCGAGCACCATGGTGACTGCTGCCCTGGCGCGGCGCTGCGTATCGCCTGCGACGATCTGGATGGGCTGCTGAACGAACTGCGCGGCAAGGACTACGACTTCGCCCGACCTGCCATCGTCGCGCAGCCCTGGGGACGTGATCTGGCGCTGAGCGATCCGTTCGGCAATCGCCTGATCTTTACCGAGCCGAGCTGAGAACGCTGCGTAGGAGGCGGCTGGCCGGCGATGCTCTTAACGGCAGCCGTTACGCGAGATCGATGGCAACAACGAGGTAGCCCGCAATGCAGCCGGGCGACGATAGTTGGCGTTGGGTGGATGAACACAGCGTCATCCACCCTGCGCCTGACGCTTAGCCGCGGTAGTAGCGCTGCGGCACGAACGGCGTCTTGGCCACCTTCATCGCCACGCGCTTGCCGCGCACGACGGCCCAGACTTCGCTGTCCACGGCGGCGTGGCTGGCCTTGAGGTAGCCCATGGCCACCGGCGCGCCGAGGGTCGGGCCGAAGCCGCCGCTGCACACCCGGCCAATCACCTGGCCATCGCCGTCGACTATCTCGGCGCCTTCGCGCACCGGCACGCGCTCCTGCGGCAGCAGGCCGACGCGCTTTTCCGCCACGCCGTCGCGCTGCTGTTCGAAGATGCGTCCGGCGCCCGGGAAATTGCCGGCGCGCAGGCCGCCTTCGCGGCGCGTCTTGGAGATGGCCCACAGCAGGCTGGCTTCGATCGGCGTGGTGGCGCTGCTCATGTCGTGGCCGTACAGGCACAGGCCGGCTTCCAGGCGCAGCGAGTCACGCGCGCCGAGGCCGATGGCCTCGACTTCCGCTTCGGCCAGCAGGCTGCGCGCCAGGGCTTCGGCCTGCGCCACCGGCACCGAGATCTCGAAACCGTCTTCACCGGTGTAGCCGCTGCGGCTGACGATGCATTCGCTGCCCAGCAGGCGCACGCGGGCGACCTGCATGAAAGTCATCTTGCTCACCTCGGGTGCCAGGCGGGCCAGCACCTCGACGGCCTTGGGGCCTTGCAGGGCGAGCAGGGCGCGTTCCTCGAACAGGCACTCGATCTGGCACTGCTCGCCGATGTGCTGCTTGAGGTGGGCCAGGTCCTGCTCCTTGCAGGCGGCGTTGACCACCAGGTACAGGGTGTCGTCGCCGAGGTTGGCGACCATCAGGTCGTCGAGGATGCCGCCGTGCTCGTCGGTGAACATGGCGTAGCGCTGCAGGCCTACCGGCAGGTCGATGATGTCCACCGGCACCAGGGATTCCAGGGCGCGCGCGGCATGCTCGCCGCGCAGGAGGATCTGGCCCATGTGCGAGACGTCGAACAGGCCGGCGGCGTCGCGGCAGTGCAGGTGTTCCTTCATCACGCCCAGCGGGTACTGCACGGGCATTTCAAAGCCGGCGAAGGGCACCATGCGCGCGCCGAGTTCCAGGTGCAGGGCATGTAGCGGGGTTTTGGCGAGAGTCTCAGAGGTCATTTCGATTTCCTGTAAGGTGCGCCGCGCGCACCGGATCGTGAGCAATGCGTGTGTCGGATGGGATCATTGCTGCGCGCGGCCTAGGCGGCCCCGCACACCCGACGAATCAGCATTCGATGATATTGACGGCCAGACCGCCGCGAGCGGTTTCCTTGTATTTGCTCTTCATGTCGGCGCCGGTCTGGCGCATGGTGCGGATCACCTTGTCCAGCGAGACGAAGTGCTGGCCGTCGCCGCGCAGGGCCATGCGCGCGGCGTTGATCGCCTTGACCGAGCCCATGGCGTTGCGCTCGATGCAGGGCACCTGGACCAGGCCGCCGATGGGGTCGCAGGTCAGGCCGAGGTTGTGCTCCATGCCGATCTCGGCGGCGTTCTCCACCTGGTTGACGCTGCCGCCGAGCACTTCGCACAGGGCGCCGGCGGCCATCGAGCAGGCCACGCCGACCTCGCCCTGGCAGCCGACTTCGGCGCCGGAAATCGAGGCGTTTTCCTTGTAGAGGATGCCGATGGCGGCGGCGGTGAGCAGGAAGCGCACCACGCCGTCCTCGTTGGCGCCGGGCACGAAGCGGGCGTAGTAGTGCAGCACCGCCGGCACTATGCCGGCCGCGCCGTTGGTGGGGGCGGTGACCACGCGGCCGCCGCTGGCGTTTTCCTCGTTCACCGCCAGCGCGTAGAGGTTGACCCAGTCGAGCACGCTGAGGGTGTCGCGCAGACAGGCTTCGGGGTGCTCGCTGAGCTGGCGGTGCAGCGCGGCGGCGCGACGCTTGACCTTGAGCCCGCCGGGCATGATGCCCTCGTTGCGGCAGCCGGCGGTGACGCAGTCCTGCATCACCTGCCAGATATTCAGCAGGCCGGCGCGGGTTTCGGCCTCCGGGCGCCAGGCCGCCTCGTTGGCCAGCATCAGCTGGCTGATCGACAGCTTGTGTTCGGCGCACAGCGCCAGCAGCTGCTTGCCGGTGGTAAAGGGATACTGCAGGGCGGTGCTGTCCTCGACTATGCGGTCGGCGCCGGCGGCCTGTTCGTCGACCACGAAGCCGCCGCCCACCGAGTAGTACTCGCGGGCGCGCAGCTGCAGGCCGGCGGCGTCGAAGGCGCGGAAGATCATGCCGTTGGGGTGGAAGTCCAGCGGCTTGCGGATCATCGCCAGGTGCTGCTTCTCGACGAAGGCGATGGTCTTTTCGCCGAGCAGGTTGATCTGCCCGGCGCCGCGGATGGCGGCCAGGCGCTCGGCGATGCGGCTGGTGTCGACGGTGTCGGGCTGCTCGCCCTCCAAGCCGAGCAGCACCGCCTTGTCGCTGCCGTGGCCCTTGCCGGTGGCGCCGAGCGAGCCGTACAGCTCCACCTTGACCGAGTCGGTGGCGGCCAGCAGGCCGTCGCGCTTGAGCCCCTCGACGAAGCGCGCGGCGGCGCGCATAGGGCCGACGGTATGCGAGCTGGACGGCCCGATACCTATCTTGAACAGATCGAAAACGCTCAGTGACATGTCGTACTCCTGGCGGCGCCGGTTGGCCCCTCCCCAGAGAGAGGGGAGGGCCGGCGCCCGCCTTATCAGTCAGCGTAGACCGGGAAGGTGGCGCAGAGGTCGGCGACCTGACCACGGACACGCGCGATCACCGCCGGGTTGTCCAGCTCGTCGAGGATGTCGCAGATCCAGCCGGCCAGGGTGCGGCATTCGCTTTCCTTGAAGCCGCGGGTGGTCACCGCCGGGGTGCCGATGCGGATGCCGGAGGTGACGAACGGCGACTGCGGGTCGTTCGGCACGGCGTTCTTGTTCACCGTGATGTGGGCTGCGCCCAGCGCCGCGTCGGCCGCCTTGCCGGTCAGGCCCTGCTTGACCAGGCTGATCAGCATCAGGTGGTTGTCGGTGCCGCCGGAGACCACGTCATAGCCGCGTTGGACGAACACCGCCGCCATGCCGCGGGCGTTGTCGATCACCTGCTGCTGGTAGGTCTTGAAACCCGGCTCCAGCGCCTCCTTGAAGCACACCGCCTTGGCCGCGATCACGTGCATCAGCGGGCCGCCCTGGGTGCCGGGGAACACCGCGGAGTTGAGCTTCTTCTCGATCTCTTCGTTCTTGCGCGCCAGGATCAGGCCGCCACGCGGGCCGCGCAGGGTCTTGTGCGTGGTGGTGGTAACCACGTCGGCGAACGGCACCGGGTTCGGGTACAGACCGGCCGCCACGAGTCCCGCCACATGGGCCATATCGACGAACAGCAGCGCGCCGACCTGGTCGGCGATGGCGCGGAACCGGGCGAAGTCCAGCACGCGCGAATAGGCCGAGAAACCGGCGACTATCATCTTCGGCTTGTGCTCGACGGCCAGACGCTCGACCTCGTCGTAATCGATCAGGCCGTTCTCGTCGATGCCGTACTGCACGGCGTTGTACAGCTTGCCCGAGGACGACACCTTGGCGCCGTGGGTCAGGTGGCCGCCATGGGCCAGGCTCATGCCGAGGATGGTGTCGCCGGCGCTCAGCAGCGCCAGGTACACGGCGCTGTTGGCGGAGGAGCCGGAGTGCGGCTGCACGTTGGCGTAGTCGGCCCCGAACAGGGCCTTGGCGCGCTCGATGGCCAGTGCCTCGACCTTGTCCACATGCTCGCAGCCACCGTAGTAGCGCTTGCCCGGATAGCCTTCGGCGTACTTGTTGGTCAGGCCACTGCCTTGCGCCTGCATCACGCGCTGGCTGCAGTAGTTCTCCGAGGCGATCAGCTCGATATGGTCTTCCTGGCGCTGTTCTTCGGCCTGGATCGCCGCGAGCAGGGCGTCGTCATAGCCCTGCAGTTGGTCGTGCTTGCTGAACATGGTGAGGCCCTCTTTATCGTTTTTCTCGGGATGCAGTCGGCCCGCCCCGGTGAGGGGAGCCGAATAGAAACTGGGTAGAGCGATGAACCTTCCCTCTCCCGCACGCGGGAGAGGGAAGGTTATGGGCGCTTACGCGTCCTGATACGCCTCGATGGACGGGCAGGCGCAGACCAGGTTGCGGTCGCCGTAGACGTTGTCCACGCGGCCGACCGGCGGCCAGTACTTGGCCTCGATCAGGCTCGCCAGCGGGTACACTGCCTGCTCGCGGCTGTAGGCGTGGTGCCATTCGCCGACCAGTTCCAGGGCGGTGTGCGGGGCGTTCTTCAGCGGGTTGTCGTCTTTATCCAGGCGGCCCTGCTCGACCGCGCGGATTTCCTCGCGGATGGCGATCATGGCGTCGCAGAAGCGATCCAGCTCTTCCTTGGATTCGCTCTCGGTCGGCTCGATCATCAGGGTGCCGGCCACCGGGAAGGACATGGTCGGGGCGTGGAAGCCGAAGTCGATCAGGCGCTTGGCCACGTCGTCGACGCTGATGCCGCTGCTGTCCTTGAGCGGACGGATGTCGAGGATGCACTCGTGCGCCACCAGGCCGCCTTCGCCGGAGTACAGCACCGGGTAGTGCTCTTCCAGACGACGGGCGATGTAGTTGGCGTTGAGAATGGCCATCTGCGACGCGCGCTTGAGGCCGTTGCCGCCCATCATGGTGATGTACATCCAGGTGATCGGCAGGATGCTGGCGCTGCCGAACGGCGCGGCGCTCACCGCACCTTCCTTGCGTGCCATGTGGCCATGGCCCGGCAGGAACGGCGCCAGGTGCGACTTGACGCCAATCGGGCCGACGCCCGGGCCGCCGCCGCCGTGCGGGATGCAGAAGGTCTTGTGCAGGTTCAGGTGCGACACGTCGCCGCCGAACTGACCCGGCGCGCAAAGGCCGACCATGGCGTTCATGTTGGCGCCGTCGATGTACACCTGGCCGCCATTGTCGTGGATGATCTGGCAGATCTCGCGGATGCCTTCCTCGAACACACCGTGGGTGGACGGGTAGGTGATCATGATCGCAGCCAGACGATCCTTGTGCTCTTCGGCCTTGGCCTTCAGATCGGCGATGTCGACGTTGCCGCGCGCATCACAGGCGGTCACCACCACGCGCATACCGGCCATGGAGGCGGTCGCCGGGTTGGTGCCGTGGGCCGATTGCGGGATCAGGCAGATGTCGCGCTGATCGTCGCCGCGGCTCAAGTGATAGGCACGGATGGCCAGCAGGCCGGCGTACTCGCCCTGGGAGCCGGCGTTGGGCTGCAGCGACACGGCGTCGTAGCCGGTGGCGGCGCAGAGCATGGCTTCCAGTTCGTTGGTCAGCTGGGTATAGCCGGCGGCCTGCTCGACCGGAGCGAAGGGGTGCAGGTTGCCGAATTCCGGCCAGGTGACCGGGATCATCTCGCTGGCGGCGTTGAGCTTCATGGTGCAGGAACCCAGCGGGATCATGCTGCGATCCAGGGCCAGGTCCTTGTCGGCCAGCTTGCGCAGGTAGCGCATCAGTTCGGTTTCGCTGTGGTAGCGGTTGAACACCTCGTGCTGCAGGATGGCCGACTGGCGCAGCAGGTTCTGCGGCAGGCGGCTGGCGATCTGTGCGGCCAGGTCGGCGACGGCAGGGGTGGCCTGATCGCCGGCGAACAGTGCCAGCAGCGCCTCGACGGCGGCCTGGTCGGTGGTTTCGTCCAGCGACAGACCCAGACGCTCGGCGTCGATCTCGCGCAGGTTGATGCCGGCGGCACGGGCCTTGGCATGCAGCTCGGCGGTCTTGGCGCCGGTCTTGATGCTCAGGGTGTCGAAGAAGTGCTGCTGCTCGACGCTGTGGCCCAGCTTGGTCAGGCCCAGGGCGAGGATGGCGGTGAAGCCGTGTACGCGCTGCGCGATCTCGGTCAGGCCTTTCGGGCCGTGGTACACGGCGTACATGCTGGCGATGTTGGCCAGCAGCACCTGGGCGGTACAGATGTTACTGGTGGCCTTCTCGCGGCGGATGTGCTGCTCGCGGGTCTGCATGGCCAGGCGCAGGGCCGGCTTGCCGAAGCGGTCGACCGACATGCCGACCAGGCGGCCCGGCATGTCGCGCTTGAACGCGTCGCGGGTGGCGAAGTAGGCGGCGTGCGGGCCACCGAAGCCCAGCGGCACACCGAAGCGCTGGGCGCTGCCCAGGGCGACGTCGGCGCCGAACTCGCCCGGCGGGGTGAGCAGGGTCAGGGCCAGCAGGTCGGCGGCCACGGCCACCAGGGCGCCCGCAGCGTGGAAGCGCTCGACCAGGGCGCGGTAGTCGAAGATGTCGCCATTGCTCGCCGGGTACTGCAGCAGGGCGCCGAAGTAGGCGCTGGCATCGGTGATGGCGGCTTCGTCGCCGACCTCGATATCGATGCCCAGCGGCTCGGCACGGGTGCGCAGCACGTCGAGGGTCTGCGGGTGGCAGTGCTGGGAGGCGAAGAAGGTATTGCTGGCCTTGTTCTTCGACAGACGCTTGCAGAAGGTCATGGCCTCGGCGGCGGCGGTGGCCTCGTCGAGCAAGGAGGCGTTGGCGATCTGCATGCCGGTGAGGTCGCTGATCAGGGTCTGGAAGTTCAGCAGCGCTTCCAGGCGGCCCTGGGAAATCTCCGGCTGGTACGGGGTGTAGGCGGTGTACCAGGCCGGGTTTTCCAGCAGGTTGCGCAGGATCGGGCTCGGCGTGTGGGTGCCGTAGTAACCCTGGCCGATGTAGTTCTTGAACTGCTGGTTCTTCGCGGCGATGGCCTTGATCTTGGCCAGGGCGTCAGCTTCCGACAGGCCCGGCTGCGCGCCGAGGATGCTGGTGCCCTTGATGCTCTCGGGAATCACGGCATTGGTCAGCGCGTCCACCGAGTCATAGCCAAGCAGTTCGAGCATGGCGGCGGTGTCGGCATCGCGCGGGCCGATGTGGCGGGCGATGAATTCGTTCTGGGTATCGAGCTTGGTCATGGCGGTCACTCAGGCGTCGACATTGGCGTTCAACAGACGATCATAGCCGGCCTTGTCCAGCAGGTCGGCCAGCACGGCGTTGTCGGCCAGGCGCATGCGGAAGAACCAGGCCTTGTCCAGCGGCGACTCGTTGACCAGCTCCGGGCTGCCTTCCAGCTCGGCGTTGACCTCGACGATCTCGCCATCCAGCGGCATGGCGATGTTGCTGGCGGCCTTGACCGACTCCAGCACGGCCACTTCCTCGCCCTGGGCGTAGGCCTGGGTTTGCGGCAGTTGCACGTAGACCACGTCGCCGAGCGCGTCCTGGGCGTAATGGGTGATGCCGACGGTTACCAGACCATCGTTGTCCAGACGCAGCCATTCGTGATCGGCGGTGAAACGCAACTCGCTCATGTCAACTCCTCAAGGGGCAAGGGTGCCCGCTTCTAGGCGGCGGGCATAAGGGGCGCCCACGCTCTGGCGGGCAAGATTGGGTAAACCCTTAGCAATGCCGGTGCCAATATAAAAATATTAAATAAAAACAAATACTTAAGTGTATTTGTGAGGCTTGTATACAGTCCAGTGGAACGATATCGCTACGAATGCTCTCGTCGCTTTTGGCAAAGTCGAGGTCGTACCAGGCGCGGCGCGGCTTTCGGTGGGTTGTTGCTGAATCGTTACGGTGGAGCGATATCGATACGGTGCGTTGGTGGAACCAGTCGTACGGACCGGCGGTCGGTTACAGGGCTACTTAAGGCAAAGGAGAGCAACTGCCATGAAACCCTTGATTCCACTGGTATTGGCCCTGTGCGGCGCAGTCGCCGCGCAGGCCAGCGACACCGTCACCGTAGTCATGGAGCATGCGACCGAGACGGGCCCCGGCTCCTCGCTGGGCATCGTGGCCATCAGGCAGTCCGCCTACGGCCTGGTGTTCACCCCGCAGCTCAGGGGGCTGGAGCCGGGCATCCATGGTTTTCACGTGCATATGCTGGCCAACTGCAACGCGGTCGAGGTGGATGGCAAGCTTACCCCGGCCGCGGCGGCCGGTGGTCACTGGGACCCGAAAAATACCGGCCGCCACGGTTTCCCCTGGGAGGACGACGCCCACCTCGGCGATCTGCCCGCGCTCCACGTGGCGGCCGACGGCAGCGCCAGTCAACCGGCGTTGGCGCCACGCTTGAAGCGCCTGGATGAACTGCACAACCGCGCGCTGATGATCCACGCCGGCGCCGACAACCATTCCGACCATCCGCTGTCCCTGGGTGGTGGCGGTGCGCGGGTCGCCTGCGGGGTGATCAAGGTACCGACCAGTTCCGAGCCGATATAACCCGCCGCGGCCTATCGCGGCAGCCCGAGGTATCGGGGGAACGGGGGCGGGCCGCGCAGGTTAGCGGCGCCAAGCTCCGAACGTTCTGACACCTCGCTCGTGGCGCGCCGCGTAACCCTCCAGGCGATCTTTCGGCGTGGCGCCAATGGTGGGTTACGGTGCGGCAGAAATTGCGGGGGGCATCAGTACAAAGACAGGCGCCTAAGCCACCCTACAGGGTGCGCGGTCCGCTTATTGACCCTGGTCTCAGTGCTTGTCCGGTATTCCGTACTTGCGCAGGCGCTTGGCGATGGCGGTATGCGAGGTGCCTAGGCGCGCGGCCAGCTGGCGGCTGGAAGGATGGCTGGCGTAGAGCTTTTCCAGCAGCGTCTTCTCGTAGTCGTCCATGGCCTGTTCCAGGCTGCCGATCTCGCCATTCAGGCGCGGCGCCACCTCGGTGCCGGCGATATCCAGATCGTCGATCTCCACCCAGTTGCTGTCGCAGATGGCGGCGGCGCGGAAGATCACGTTCTGCAGCTGGCGCACGTTGCCCGGCCAGCGATTGGCCAGCAGCGCCGGGAAGGTGGCCGGTGCCAGGCGGCAGGGCAGGCGCTGGATCTGCGCGCAGGCCTGGGCCATGAAGTGCTGGGCCAGCAGCAGGATGTCCTGGCCGCGCTCGCGCAGCGGCGGCACTTCCAGATTGAGCACGTTGAGGCGGTAGAACAGGTCTTCGCGGAAGCTGCCCTGGGCGACCATCTGCTCCAGGTCGCGGTGAGTGGCGCTGAGGATGCGCACGTTGACCCTGACCTCGCGCTCGCCGCCGACCCGGCGGAAGCTGCCATCGCTCAAAAAGCGCAGCAGCTTGGCCTGCAGGTAGGGCGACATCTCGCCGATCTCGTCGAGAAATACCGTGCCCTGGTTGGCCAGCTCCAGCAATCCCGGCTTGCCGCCGCGCTGGGCGCCGGTAAAGGCGCCGGGGGCATAGCCGAACAGCTCGCTCTCGGCCAGGTTTTCCGGCAGCGCCGCGCAGTTCAGCGCCAGGAACGGCGCGCTGCGTCGGGCGCTGACCGCGTGGCAGGCGCGCGCCACCAGCTCCTTGCCGGTGCCGGTTTCACCCTGGATCAGCAGCGGCGCATCCAGCGCCGCCACACGCAGGGCGCGCGCCTTGAGGGTGCGAATCGGTGTCGAGTCGCCGAGCAGCGAATCGAAGCCGTCGGTGTGATCGTGGTGCAGCGCCGCCAGGCGCTCGCCGATCCGGCTCGGCGCATAGAGCGTCAGCAGGCCGCCGGCCAGGCGCCGCTCCTCGGTGATCGGCTGGGCATCGAGCAGCAGCGGCTGGCCGCCGAGGGTGACTTCGCGCAGTGGCAGACGGAACTCGGCGGCGAGCAGCGCCCGCTGCAGTTCGTCGTCGGCGAACAGCGCGGCGATGCTCTGGCCGGCCGGGGCGCTGCCGCACAGCTCGACCAGTGCCGGGTTGGCCAGCAGCACGGTGGCGCGATCATCCACCGCCAGCACCGGGTCGGGCATGGCGGCGAGCAGGGCGTCGAGCTGCAGGCGGCGGCGCTGGCCGGGGAGGATATCGACCACCTGCACGCTCTGCACGCCATGCACCTGCAACAGCGCATCGCGCAGCTCGTCGAGCACGGCGGCGCTCAGGGTCGGTGCGTCGATATAGACGTTTGGCGGTACCATCTCCACCGCATCGAGGTTCAGATTGCGCCCGCCGAGCAGCGCCAGGACTTCCTGGGTAATGCCGACGCGGTCGATAAAGCTGACGTGGATGCGCATTGATGACGGTCGAAATGGGCGAACAGGCGGCGATTATGCCTGCTCCGCCCGGCATGAGGAAAAGGGCAACACCGTGAGCACAGAAAAACCGAGCCGTGCCGACTACCACCGTAAGCACCAGGGACGCGCCGAAGCCGAGGCCCAGCGCCTGCTGGCGCGCAAGGCCGAACTGCAAGGGCGCTGGCTGCCCTGGGTGGCGCAGGAGCTGTACCAGCTCAGCCCGCCGGAGTTCGTCAATATGGTGCGTCGCGAGTTGCAGCGTCTTTCATAGCCGCGATTCCGACGGCGCGGCGTGCGCACCGGCCTCATTTTCGTTGGTGCGCACTACCTGGGCGGCCCCGCGACACCCTACGACCTACGCGCGCAGCGGCTCATCTCCACCTTGCCCACATGCGGGTTGCCCCAACCCATTACACAGGCCACCTGCTGATTGCGCTGCTGCTCCCAGGGCTTGACCGGGTAGGCCTTGTCCCAGGCCTGGTAGAGCTGGCGATCCTGCCTGGACAGACGCAGCTGGTAGCGCTCGGCCATATAGAAATAGGTGCGCGCGATCATCCCGCGAATGGCCGGGCGCGGCATCACCTTGCGCGCCTTGAAATCCACCACCGTCTGGCACTGGCCGTACTGGTGCGGCTGTTGCGGCAGCCAGGCGAAGCTGTAGTTGCTGCGGTCGCCGTTGACCTCGCCGATGCTCGGTACCAGGTTGTGCAGATCGGCCTCGGCCTTGCGGAACTGCGCATCCTTGGCCGCACAGTTCTTGTGCCCTCCGTGCTGCCAGCACTGGCGCTGATGGCCGATCACCCAGGCCGGAACTATATGCTCCCACTCGATGCGCTGGGCGCGGCCCGCGTTCTTGCGCGGGCTGTAGCCGCAGGAACGCAAGTCGACCCGATTGCCGCTGTACTTGCAGCCGCAGTAGAACTCGGTGGACTGTTGCGCATACAGCGGCCAGGCCAGGCGCTTGGCCTCGGCGAAGCTGGCGGGGGCGGCGTTGAGGGAGAAGCTGGCGAGACAGCAGAGCAGGGGGATAAGGCATCGAATCATGGGGCGCCAGGGTAGCCGTCACTGCTGTCGACGTGAAGTAAAAAGTCTCTGTTTTTCAAATGCTTAGATAGTGGCAATGGGCCGCGTCAAAGCCTCGCGGCAGGCTGCTGGCAGAAGGTGGTGGCGGTAATCGCCATGGGCAAATTCGTCGAAGGTCTGCTGGAAAGCGTCCAGCAGAGGGATGAAATTCGCCGCGGCGAACCTCAGCCCTCGCGGGCGTTTACTCTGGACGCGCTGCAGGTGCGGAAAGTCTGTACAGCCACCGGAATGATCCAGGCCAAGTTCGCGGCCATCATCGATGTTCGACTCGGCTCGCTGCGTAACCGGGAACAGCGGCGGCGAACCTGGCAGCCCGGTCAGGGCGTTGCTGCGTGCGATCCACAACGACCCGAAGCACGCCATCCTGGCACTGTCCGCCTAATGGCTGGTCGATTTCGACACTTCTTCGACGCCAGCGAACCCCAGAAACGAAAAAGCCCTGTAAATACAGGGCTTTAACTTGCTGAATTCTGGAGCGGGCGAAGGGAATCGAACCCTCGTCATGAGCTTGGGAAGCTCATTTTTGCAGTTTTTTGCGTTGTGTTTGGCGGTACACAACTGGCCGTTAAAGCCAGTAAAATAGGGGCTTTCACGGGGTTTCATACTCTCGTGGTGTTTCAGGGCGTTCCTTCTTGCTTCAGGCAAACGTCCCCCAGAAACGTCCCCCAAAAAGGAATGCCAATGCTGACTGAAAAGCAGATACGTGCGCTCAAGCCCTCCGAGAAAGAATTCACCGTCACTGATGGGCGTAGTGCAAAAGGGGAAGGCGTGCTGATGCTGCGTGTGCGGCCGAACGGCACCAAAGAGTTTTACTTCCTGCGTCGTCAGGGCAGTAAGAAGATCAAGATCAAACTTGGAACCTGGCCCTCGCTCAGCCTGACCGAGGCGCGGGACAAAAGCCGGGAAGAAAAAGAGGTTCAGCTCTCTACTGGCACTTTCGGTGATCTCATGGATTCCTACGTGGCCAAGCTCAAGGCTGAGGGAGCCGCTACCGCCAAGCACGTCGAATGGTCTTTCAAGCACTATGTCAGTGAGCCCTTCCCCAACCTCGTCACACGCCCAGCAGTGATGATTGGTCCGGCCGAGATTCGGGATATCTTGGCGAAGATGATCGCCAATGGCGTGACAACCCAGACCAACCGTCTGCGTTCGCGGCTGCACGCCGCTTTTCAGTTTGCCATGCGCCAGGAGTTCAACCCGCGCAACTACCTCAAGGACGAAGTGCGCTTCGGTCTGCAGAGCAATCCAGTTGCCAGCATTCCGGTACAGGCTGACTGGGAACAACCAGGTGACCGTGCTCTTTCGGTCAAGGAGCTGGCGACGCTCTGGAATCTGCTGCCTGAACACCTTTCTCTCACCACAGCCGAGCTGCTCAAGTTCCTGATAGCTGCAGGTGGCCAGCGCCCTGAGCAACTGCTGCAGTCTGAGCGGGCTCTTTACCAGGCGGACCATGTCACTATTCGCAGCAAGAAGGGTGTGGAGGGGGAGCGCTCGCTGCATGTCGTGCCCATGAACAAGCTGATGAAAAACTGCCTGAAGGTCATGGATGAGATCAGCACAACCAGTGCATACCCGTTCCAGGGCAAGATTGAAGGACAGTCGCTCAACGTGCAGTCGCTGTCGCGTGCCGTGACCAAGCTCTATGGCCGACACACCGACAAGTTCGACGCTCCTTTCACCCTCAGGGATCTGCGTCGGACCTGCAAGACGTTGATGGGTAAGGCGGGGCTGGATAAGCAGTTGCGGGATCGGATCCAGGGACATGCGTTCAACGACGTGTCCGCAAAGCACTATGACCGTTACGACTACTTCAAGGAAAAGAAGCGCGGACTCGATCGTTGGGCTATTTGGCTGGAAAGGAACGTTATCGGTCAAAAACGCTGAAGGCCGCTCAAGCGGCCTCCTGCGGTTTCCATGTTGTCGGGCACTTCTGCCAGCGTGCTATCTCCGAAGCCCTCCAGCCGACGCGCCCAGGGGTTATGGGCACCGGTTTCGGGAAGCGCTTGGCCTTAATCTCCCTCCACAGAGTTGATCGTGCGAGGCTGGTTAGTTCGAGTACTTCGGCCTCGCGCAAGAACCTGTCCAGATCACTGTTCATAGCGAGGCCCTCGGCATGCCCTGTCGAAGGAGTTGCTGGCGTACTCGTTGCGCTGCAGTTTCAGAATTAACAGTGTTTTCATCGCTCCATGCCACCATGTCATTCCAGTGAGTCCAGCCTATGGGCGGTGTTCTTGGTGGCAAACCACCTCTGTCGCAGGTGGGCGTAGAGGACGGTGCTCAAACTCTCATCGAGTAGCTTATGAGGAGCGCCAGGTGGGGATGGAGGCAGGCCGGTCAGTGATCGAGTCGGGGCAGTTTCGGATGATGCTGGCAAGTGCCAGTTTCAATGCGGTCGATCTGGGGGGGAAGCAACGGGTTTCTGACGGATTCTCTGTCCCAGGAGCCGAAACAAGCCCCCGTAGTTGCCGGCCCGCGCAGGCGAGGTAGGCCCCAGCTCAGCTCAAATCAGCCGCTCGTACTCCGAGAGAAGCTTGACGCTCTGCGTTAGGCCTTGAACCAGAAGCCGGTCCAGAAGCTCCCGGGCGGTATGCGGGGGATTTTTCAGGGAGGCCCGTTGTGCTTGCGCTGCTTCGAGCACGGCGGCCTGATCCAAGTCGAAGAGATCGGCAATGAAGTCGTCTGGATGTACCGCCTCGATCTCAAACGGCTCCAAGACCTCAGGTGGGAAGTCCTTCAGGTTGAAAGTCACGATCACGGATGCGTTGCACTTGATTGCTGCAGCCAAGACGTGCCGATCATCTGGATCAGGGAGGTTGAGCCCTGCACACAGGGGCTCGTATCCAATGACTAAGGCATCGGGTATGGCCCTATCCATCGCGGCGGATGTTCGATCCAGTTGTGCCTGGTTCAGATCCTGCCGATTGAGTAGGAGATTCCGCTTCCATTCATCATGGATCAGGGCCGTCCAGCGCGCGCGATACAAACCAGTTAGCGCAAGATGCATGAGTAGATCGCGCAATGGCGCTGGGTAGAGGACGTTTGCGTCATACACCGCGGTAAACGGCGAGTGCCTCATTCGTACCCCATCCCCAGTTCTTGAGCTTGTGCTGCGAGCTCATCCATGGCGTGGTGGCTTTCAGCAGTCCTGCGCTGTTTGTAGCCCATGAGGTCTGCGAATTTCACTCGGCGATGACGGCCGACCTTGGTATGGGGAATGACATTCTCATCCAGCAGCTTTACCAGGTGCGGGCGCGAGACATTGAGCAGATCCGCTGCTTCTTGGGTGGTCAGCTCCGCATGGATCGGAACGACTTTCACCGCGTTCCCCATCGCCAGTTCGCTCAGGATTTCGTCAAGAAGACGCAGAGCCGAAACCGGCAATTGAACTGTGTGCGGCCGCTGCTCATCGTCCAGTATTTCAATGCGCTGGGTCTCCAGCTTGGTCGACAGGAAGGCAGCGAGCTGGCGGCGCGACTCTACGGCAGCAGCAATCTCCCTTTCGTCAGGGAGCATCGTGCGATTGAGGTCCGCGATGGTCATGGGTGTCTCCAGAGTTACTTGTGTGCACGCAGGCAGGTGTGCGGCACATCGGTGCCATTTTTATAAACGAAATAAACGAAAATCGCAATAAACGAAACGAAGTTTCTGAAGGCCTGTACGTCCAATCTCCTCTCGCTACGACTGTCGTCTCAACGGACGCGAGAAGCGCTGACGATCTGGCGCTGTGGTCCGAGTGGCATTTCCTTGGCCGCGGCCTGCGAGAAGTTACTCGGTGCCAAGCGTATGGTCGTTCAGCGTTGTGGTCCCGATGTTGAGGGGCTCGGTTTAAAATTAAAGGTTGTCAGTTGACAACCTTTTTGCCCATGCGAATACTGGAAATCACGGATCACCCGTACTTTTCACTCGAATAGAGATCGTGCAGCAGGCCGCTTAGGGCGCAGAGGAGTAGCGCTATGGAATACACCTTCACCCTGAAATACCAACTGGCCGACGATGACCGTGACCCGGCAGCGTTGGTCGAGCGCCTCGGTGAGGCCGGATGCGACGATGCCCTGATCGGCATTGGCCAACCAGGCCGGCTGGCGCTGGAGTTCACCCGTGAAGCGGAGAGCGCTGAAGCGGCTGTGCGCAGCGCACTGGCCGACGTGCGCATTGCGGTACCTTCGGCAAGGCTGATCGAGGTGGCGCCAGATCTAGTCGGTCTCACCGATGTGGCGGAGATCGTCGGCGTGTCGCGCCAGAACATGCGCAAGCTGATGTTGGCTTATCCGAGCAGCTTCCCTACACCGGTACATGAGGGCAGTGCATCGATCTGGCACCTGGCGGACGTGCTGACCTGGTTGCAGGCCAAAGGCAGCTATTTGCTGCCTGGCGATGTCTTGGATATGGCTCAGGTGGCCCTGCAGGTCAATCTAGCCAAGGAGGAACGGCGGCTAACGCGTCCCGCCAGTAAGGAACTGCAGGCACTTGTCGGATGAGGGCGGCGCCGACTTCATGCTTGGTTTGAGCCCGCCCGGACAGGGCGGGTTTTCCTCAGGTAAACATCCGGCTTGCTGATATTGACCCGAGGCGCCTGCTTGCGCTCCTTGATCCAGGCCTCTACGTCGGCCAGATCCCACACCACGCAACGCGGTATCAGGTTGAAGCGCCGGGCGAACTCACCGCGACGCTCCATTTCGTAGATCGTTGATTCAGCCAGGGGGACTATCAGCCTCAGCTCATACCTGCGGATCGTACGCTGGAAGGGCAGGGGGTTGCCCTTTGGGAACTAAGGAAGCGACTCGTAGGCTTCCGTGCCCGCACCAGCCGCACCAGGAGTTCGCCGATATGACCCTTGGTCCAGGGCGATTTGAGCAGGCCGATTAGCAGTGCAGCTGGAATGAACCAGATCGGCATGCCCCAGACCTGCGCGATGATGGGGGTGAAGTCCATTTCCTGTCCCTGGCGAGCCTGAGTTAACCGGATAGCACCGTAAGTAAGCGCAAATGGACGAACGTATTCAATGGCGGCATTCGGCTCATCGTGGCATCGCAGCGCAAGGCCGCTGAGGTGGGTGATCCGTGCTCGTTGGTCCTGCAGTATGGGCTCAGCGCTTCTTTGCGAGCAATTCAGAGCGGCCGATCACTTCTCGGCTGTGCTCTGGTTTGCGTGGCCCTGAGAATCCGGCTTCTTCGATCGCGGTATCCAAACCACGGAAATGCGGGGCGGCTTTGGGGCTGCGCAAGGTTTCCATCCCTTCGTTCCAGGCATGCACCATATGTTTGGCCACATCGCGCCAGGCGGGCTCGTTTTTCGCGGCTTCGATCACTTCTTTGCCGACCTCTACGGCGGATTCACAGAGTCGCTCGACCATGGCTGTGTACTTGCTCGGGGGAATGCCCAGCACGGCCTTGAAAAAGGTTTCCAGTGATCGACCCGGTGTCCAGGTCTGTCTTCCACCCACGGACAAACCGGGTGGGTTACTGGCGAAACGGGGGTAGGCCTGAGTGGTCACCAGGTCATAGACCGGGGTAAAGGCCACGTCAGCACGCGAAGTGTAAAACAGCGCGATGTTCTTCGAGTGGCAGTCAGCATTGCGCACCACGTAGTTGGTCAGCAGCTGCCAGCCCAGGTGTTCGCGTTGCGCTTGCAGACGGTCAGCAGGGATGTAGGGGCGCGTGGCATTCCACACCCGCTCGGTGGTGGGAGCGTACTTCTCATGGGGCGGCAAACCCAGCAGCCCACAGGCGTCTTCGACGCCGCAGCGGGGGATGCCTTGCTCGTCCACGTCGAAGCGATCCACTACCAGGACTTTGCCGTCCTTAGACATGCGACAGGCAGCGACCGGCACGACATTCAGCCGGGCCAGTACGCGCATGGTGTAGAACTCGTTGAAGCCTAGAAAAGGGGTGGTGTCGTCGGAGCCCTTGATGATGTGCAAGCCGGTGCGCAGGGTCGGTTTGCCCAGCGGCTCCCGAGGTTCGGCGGCGTCGCTGGCAATGAACTTTGGCACGACCCCCGACACGGCTACCCGGGCGTATTGCCGCACCAGTGCGGCGAACCGTTCGCTGGTGTTTTCTGCTTTGAGCAGGTGTTCTATCTCTAGCGGGGCCATCTCGACGCCAGGCTGGACGCCTTCGGCGGTAACTGAAACCCTGCCGATGCCGGTACCGCCCACCACGCTCAGCAGCGACAGGTCAGTACCATCGAGTAGCGGGCCGAATTCTTCGCGGATGACACCCAGCAAATACCCCTCGGGTAGGTTCTGCCGAAAAAACGGGAACAGGTCGCGGGGCCAGCGCCATGCTTCTTCACGAACCGGCATCGCCAGGCTGACAAAGTCTTCAGGTGCTGTGTCTGGCAGGTATTTCAGTACGTATTCATCGCGCTCCCGATAGAGCTTGGCCACCCGCCTCGAGCTGACGTGGACGTCGAGGATCATGCTCAAGCGCTCCCTGACCGCTGCTCGTTGAGGATGTCTTCAACCGTTCGTTCGTGACCGGCCTTAACTAGCTTCAAGTCATAGCCAGCCGCCTCCAGCAGTCGGACCAGTGCTGAGACGCTCATATCACCTTTGGCCAGTGTCTCCATGCGGGCCACCGTTGTGCGCGAGACACCGGCACGGCTGGCCAGCGCTTCCTGGCTCAGCTTCGCGTCACCACGCGCCTGTTTCAGCATTTCAGAAACATCGTAGAGAGAGGTCATTTGTAGCCCTTGGGCGTCAAAAATAGTTCCAGTGCCGGAAAATGTAGCTCTTGGGCTACATCCCCACAAGCATCGTCGACATGGGTTTGTAGCTCGCAGGCTACAGAATAGGTGATTCAGAGCTTTTTTGTGGCTTATGGGCTACAAGTTGCCGGGGTGACTCGGTACCTGTATCGGTTTCCGGCTGAGGTAGGGTTATCGAAGTCTGTTCCAAGCTGATCGCAATGAGGAGTGCGAGGCACGCGCCAAAGCCAGCGCTGCTGGGCGTTTGCGCTGTGCGCAGCACGCCGATGCACTCAATGGGTGCCGTCTCCAACCCCCGTGCAGACTGCTTTCCGGGCCAACGAAGTGCCGCCCCCTTTTATCTTGCCCTCCGCTTTTTCCGTGCTTTTGTGCTCCTGAGCAGGGTAATCAGGCTGGAGGATACTAAGGATCTTGCAGTCTCTAGGCGGTAGCCGAGGGCAGAGGTAACCGCAGGTCCGCAGTGCTTGAATGCGCAGGCTGAGCACACGCTATCGACATCCAGATCGACGCGATAACGGCCAGCTCATCGACACGAGCCCGATCAGAAGAGCTGCATCCGAGCGATCACCCCGTCGACAGATTCCGGGCCGAAGTGGCGACTGCTGAATGACTTCGGGTTGGTGCTGCTGAGCAGGAACAATTCATCGCCAACCAGGCGCCGGTAGGTGTGCCAGGCTGGCAACGCGCGACCCTGTCGACCTCTGCGCAAGAGCCTGGCAACAAGGACGCCATTGATGCGCACCCATCTGGCCGTCTTTCATACACATGTGCTGCGGCACCATCGCCGCCGACAACGGTGCGGTCGCCAGTGGGTGGCCGTGCTGCGCAAGCATTGCATTGCCTCTGGAGGTAGGTGAACCAGCATCAGATCGCCAGGCGCCAGTGAATTGGCCGGCGAAGTGCGATGTCAGCCGGCAGGCACGCTGTCGGACGTGTTGTAGGCCTGCTGTGGTGGCGACGTTACAAGCGTTGCCCAACCCAGGGCGAATATGGTGCCTGCGAGCAGTGTCAGCGGTCTCCATGCCTGGTGAGTCCCCGACGTCATGTCGTGGCCTGCTGCTTCAGCACTTCGCGCAGCATCTCCGCCATCGTCACGCCACGCTCGAAGGCCGCCAGCTTGATGCGCGTGCGCAGTGCTGGCGTCACGTCCAGCGTCAGCCATGCGCTGTAGCGCTCGACCTTGCCGTGATTGATGGCGGCGCCCTGGCGTATCCAGGCTTCGGCTTGCGGATCGGCCAGTGGGCGTGCACCGATACCGATGCGCTTTCCGCTCATGGCGACCACCTCAGCAGCTCGTCGACCAGGCTGCTGACCTCGCGCTCGGCGGCGCTGTCCGGTGCCAGTTCAGGTGCCAGGCGACCGGCCGCCACGCTCTCGGCGAAGACGATGCGTTGGCGTACCTCGGCCTGCAGCGCCGGCAGCGGTTGGTCGGCCAAGGCGCCGCGGGCTTCGCGGCCGATCACCGTGGTGCTGACGCGGCGGTTGATGGCAAATGCCGCGCGCAGCGTCGGCCTGAACACCTGCACTTCGCGGATCAGGTTGACCATCTCCGCGCTGGCCCAGAGGTCGTATGGGCTGGGCTGAAAAGGGATCAATACGCGATCCGCTGCCAGCAACGCCGAGCTGGCGAGGGCAGCGATGCGTGGTGGCCCATCGATGATCACGTGATCGGCACGACGAGCCAGCTCCGGGGCTTCCTGATGCAGCGTCTCCCGCGCCAGGCCGACGGCGCTGAACAGCCTGGGCAAGCCCTGCTGGCTGCGTCGCTGGGTCCAGTCCAGCGCCAAGCCCTGAGGATCGGCATCGAGCAGGATGACGTTATGGCCGGGGATCGCCCGGCCAAACAGCTCCGATCAGAGCCTGTCCACAGCAGGGGCCCTCCCCAATAACAAGTTAGAGCTTTTAAGTTAGTTAAGTTAAGGGAGGCTGGAAGCCTCGACAGCCGTGGCCTGTAGAGGAGTTCGTGCGCCTGAAGGCACGTGCGCCGCGCTCCTGATAGCACGGGCCGGCGTGCGCCTGAAAGCACGTCGCGATTCACAGCTTTTCCCGAAGTTATCCCCGTGCCGTTTACGGCACGCGCCGGAGATCCGGTCGCCTAGGGTGCAAGCGCTGCGATGTTTCAGCGGTTTCCTAGGCTGGGGTTGGCGCCGATCCCGGAGCTGGGCGTGGGCAGGCTCGAGATAACTGCGCTCAGGAGAGGCGTCACGATCTGCGGCGCATCGTTTCCGTGCTGGAGTTAGCGCCGATGGTCGCCCTCCAGGCCTGTGCGCGCTTGCCGGAAACGGCCCAGGAGCGCGTTGAGGTGCTTCAGGTGACTTGGGGAAGGGCGCAGGTGGGGTAAAGCGGCTGGAGCGTTCTAAGGGGCTCTGGAGGCGTTTCTGGCCGCTGTCGTTGAGCGTGGCTCAAGGGTGAACAGGCGGGCCTCACTGGTAGACCCTGGCCTGTTCGTGTGCGAGCTCTCGTCTCGCAGTCTCGCCCAACGTGCGGCACGTGGCGTGTGTGGCTGCAGTCTCCGAAGGTGCGGTTCTACGGCTTTCTGCATAACCGGAAAACCGAATCGGCGGATTTCCGTAAATCCGTAAAAAGCGCAGATCCGCTTCCCCACCAATCCGTAAATCCGTGGATACGGATCGACGGATTTGGGCAGAAACGTAAGACCGTAACGGTCTCAATCAACTGGCAGCACAACGCGGTTGCTCCAGGCTGATTGCCGGGTGCGCGTCCCCGTGCATCAGCCTTCCGGGTGGGGCGCGCGGGTGGCCGGTAGGACAGGGGCGCAAAAAAGCAAAGGCACCGGGTCCGCCCCGGTGCCTTCCACTCAACC
Organism: Pseudomonas sp. PL-6; assembly: GCF_054110165.1. NCBI lineage: Bacteria > Pseudomonadati > Pseudomonadota > Gammaproteobacteria > Pseudomonadales > Pseudomonadaceae > Pseudomonas > Pseudomonas sp. PL-6. Next base: position 1,415,044 of record NZ_CM134189.1, read on the forward strand.
TAGCGGTTCCAGAACACGTGCACCTGCTCGAAGCCGGTCTCCAGGGTGAACAGGTCGCCGCTGTACTCCATGTCGCGGGCCATGGCGCGGTAGTCGATGTACATAGCCAGGTGCTGCGGAATGCTGGTGGTTTCCTCGGTCAGCTCCTGGGCGTAGTCGGCCAGCGAGCTGTAGCAGCCGCAGTAATCTTCCTCGGCCGCCTTGCGCGCCTGCTCCGGGTCGTTGAAATGGGCGAGCAGGGCGCCGCCAAACTCGGGGTACTCCTCGATAAAGCAGGCGATCTCGTGGGCGCTCTCCAGGCCCTCGTACTCACCGAGACGGTAGCCGTCGAAGCCCTCGAAGTCGTGGATGGCGTACTCCTCCGCACCCTCGACCGGCGAGGCCGCCAGCATGGCGTCGACCTGTTCTTGGATGTCGTCCAGCTCCTGGGTGGCATCGATCCAGACGCCATGCAGGTGACCTGCGTTGTAGGCAGCCAGGTCGGCAACGTAGATCCTGATGTGTTCGCTCATGGCTTTCGCTCCTTCGTCTTCAGGGTTCTGCGCATGCGCTGCGCATGAACCCCTGCCGACTAGGGCGACTAAGGCGGTCGTGAAAAAATCAGGAAAAATCGCGGAGGCTCCACCCAGCGCAGCGGCCGGGTGGAAACCGTCTATTTTTCTTGATTTTGAGGGGGCAAGAACCCCTGCCTTGGAAAGGGGAGACCGTCACCACAGGTGGTGACAGCAATGTGTTTCGTCAGTTGGCAACTGGCCGGAGGCGGCCAAAAGCGGACTGATTTGCCCCGTCTGTACATGCCTCACGATGAAGCTCTGAACGCTCTAGGGAAGCAGGGCCTATGTAGATCTAGCCTGACGCAAATCGAAGATTCTTATGGCGGGCTCGAGTTGGCGCTGTGCGGCTGGCCATCCGACGGCGACCAATACGGAAGTGTCGAAGCTCCCGGCTTGTCCAAGACAATCGCCACGCTTTGCTCAGCACGTGTAACCGCCACATAGAAATCGGCTGCGGAAAGGGGCATGAGAGACTCCCCTTTGCTGATGAACTTGCCGATGGGGCCGGTCGGATAGATCAGCACGCGATTGAAGGTTCGGCCTTTAGACAAACCAAAGTTCATATAGTCGAGATCGAACTCCTTGCCCGAGCTGATGCTGTTGCGCAAGCACTGGGGTTGGAATGCCTCAACGTACTGGCTGACGTGCTCCTTCTTCACCAGGAAAACGCCGTCGTGGGACGTGGTCGCGTGATTTTTCGAGGTCGTTTCCGGAAACTCCCAACTCGCCTCGAAGATAGTATCGGAGAAGGTGGCGATTGCCTGGCAGCATCTCCAAGTGACAGAGCTGAAGTTGATTTCTAGCCGGCCAGCTTTCTGCTGCTTTTTGAACCATTCAATTGATTTTGAGTAGGCGAAGGCCTTCTTCATTTGGCCACGAGGATTGGTGGACAAGACCGCCTGACGGACGTCCCCGACGAGTCGTATCTCTATGCGCGTGCCGAATAGCGCCTCCAGGATGTCCCAGTCGTAACCCGAAAGATCTTGTACCTCGTCGATGAGGATTTCGTCGTAGAGGCATTCGAGGCGATGAATCAAAGCCCCGCCGCTTTGGCCGATCAGTTGGTGGGCTAAGCGTGCTATTTCCTTCGCATACACGCTGTCCGCCGAATCGAAAAAACGATTTTCACCGCTGGCGTATCGTCCTGGATCACCTTCGAAATTGAAGCCCCTGCAGCGCTTGCCTGGGAATGCAAATGGCACGAAGGGTTTGACGAAGTGGCGCAGCAGAAAGCTGAACCAGCCAGAGACCTCCAAGTTGGGTCGGTCGCCGGCATACCGCCTCACGCGATCGCGCAACTCGACTTGATTGGTCTGTGCGAAGGTGATGAGCAGAACCTTGCGATTGGCAGGCAAGGCTTTGCAGTGCTCCACCAGGCCTTGTGTCTTGCGAGCACCCGCAACTGCTAGGGTCAGATAATTGCTCGCCATGGATGAGTTAGCCATGGATGAACTTCGCCGCCGCCGCCATGTACGGCGGGGCCGTAAGGGTTTCCCTGGATTCGGCGATGAGTAGTGCTGCTTCTGTTTTCTCTCTCGACAGCCATTTATCAAGATTGGCTCGGTCGGTGACCCCAAGTATCTTGCGCAGGGTCTCTTCACTGTTGCAGGCCATCAGTTGCGGCTCCAGCGTCCTGCCAGCTTCCTTCGCGCCAATGAATAGCTCCCGTTTGCTCGCCTCAAGCAGATCGGTCACAGGGTCGCGCAGCACCTCGGGGTCTTGATCGTCGTTGTCTCGAAGCACTGCAACGGGGCGATCAATGGCAGCACACAGCTCCAGGCAGCGCTTCAACGTCAGCCCGTGCATGCTCATTACATCAATCCCCAGCTCCATCGGGCGCTTTCCGTAGAGGTCTCTGAAGAAGCGTTCGAACAGGATCTCGTCCGAAGGGCCTTCCACTAAGACGAGCTTGTGAGCCAGCACCATCCGCAATGTGTTGAAACCTGCGAGCTTTTGAAAATAGCTGACAGTGTCTGGATCAAGCGCCTTGATGTGAGACGCCTTTCCGCGATGTAGTAGCAACAAAGAACTCAGGCCAAGGCGGTTCAGCACGTAGGCACTGTGGGTTGATATGAACAACTGCCGATCGCCTGCAGCCTCCTCAATGCGCGACAACAACGTGGTCAGGCTTGTATGCGACAGATGGTTCTCTGGCTCTTCGATCATCACGATGCTGGTGTGCTCGGACAGACGCTGCATGGCCAGCGAGATCTTGATCGAAGCTTGTTGGCCTTGGCCGGCCAAAGCGAATGGCACATGATCCACGTGCGGTGTGACCGATCCCTCCCAGGAGGACTGAGCGCTTTGATCCATGGCCAACCCCATAACCTGGTTACCCAGCGGAGCATGAATGTCTTTGAGGCGTTGATTCACCTCCCCCAGCGAGTCAGAGGTCATGGACTCTTTGATCGATCGGTAGTAATGGGAGATCTTGGCTTTCTCGCCTGGCTCTAAGTGGTCGCTCAGGATCTGGCGCAAGTGATAGTCGATACCTGAGGTCGAGCGCACAGTCCGCGAATCGATAGTCGCGACTGCAAGTTGCCGAGGGCGCCGGGTCAATACCTCATCCCCGAAGGTCCGCCATTCGATTTTGTAGTACTCGACGGGTATCAGCGCGCTGGGGTCGGTACGCCATTGCGCCAGCTCCTCTTCATACTCAGGATTGGGTATGACCTTGAAAGAGATCCCTGGGCAGGCGTTGGTCTTCCTGTCACTGTTAATCGCTCCGCATAGAAACTGCAGCTCTGGACGATTTTCTAGAAATAGCTCAATAAGAATTTCTGGAAGAGCTGGTTTCTCATCCCAGGCGCAATCTTCCAGGAACTGATTAACCAGCTCCTTGTTGAACCAATACGGGTTCAGCTCCTCCTGGGCGGAACGGCCACCGATACGCCCGTTGAGCGCGAGGCCAATCGCCTCCATCAGGGTAGACTTCCCCGCGTCATTACCGCCCACAAGGATGTTGAGTTCCTTGTTCGGCAGCAGCGTGAAGTCGCCATAGATCCGATAGCCCTGAATTTTGATCTTCGTGATCATCTGCTGTCCTTAGGTGGCGGCTGGAGAATTTGGAGGAATGGGCCTTAGGGGGAACAGCCCATCAGGAGTGAAATGAACTCGTTGATCCAAACGATCGCCCAAGCTGCTGCAGGCCAACTTGCCTGTACGGCCAAGAAAACCACGAAGCTAAAGAAGGCTCGCAGCAGATATTCATGCGTCATCTTTATACAGCTGATTTTGTTGTTATTCGCGTCGTAGTTCTGGATCACAGCTTTCAGCAATTGCTTCGCCAGGTTCTCCTCAGGCTCATCGGAGTCGAAGCTGTCTGCGATATCTCCGGGACTTACTACAGTCGATGCCGATATCTTGATGGTCTTGAGGGCCCACAAGCCGGCGCGCATGAGGAATAGCAGCGCTAGAAGGAAAATCCCCAGCTGGATCCCTCTTTGGCATGTGCTGATTTGCTTATCCCATAGCCCAGGAAGAATGGACGCCAGAATTGGCATCAGGGCGGTGATCGCTGCGAGGTAAAGGCCAGCCTTGGAGTCAGCGCCTCGGCGACGCTCTTGTTCGGCGTCGAAGAGCCTGCGGGCCTCCTCCAGTGCAATATCACTTATATCTGCCCAAGATCCCTGATCGACTTTCTCGTGCTCCTTCCGAAGCCATCTCTGCTGTGGAGAGTCAGTCGTTGTCGAGGAAAGTGTAAGGCGGGGCCATAGCCATTCAGGGACTAGCTTTGGCATTGGGCGATTCCCTCAAGCTCGTCAACGATCGCAGCAGCAATTGGATACCCGGTGAGGTTCTCGATCCAGGCCCATTGGCCATTCGGGTTGATTTCCAAGAACCACAATTTACCCTGCTGATCGCAGATGAAGTCGATCGCGCCATAACGCAGATTCAGTCGACTCATGAGGGCGGCGCATTGATCCTCAACCTCGCGGGTAAGCTCGATACGCTCGTGCTTGAGGTCAGGTCGGCAGCCTCGGCGCCAATCTACGGTGGTTTCTTCATGCTCCTGCGACCTGATCGCGGTCGCGAAAACCTGGCTGCCGACCACCGTCACCCGGACGTCGTACTGCTTTTTGATCTCGGTCTGCACAATGAAGGGGGCCATTGCGATGGCGTCCCCGTCGCTGTCGTTCAGATGCTCCAGGCGAGTGGTGAAAATAACTCGCTCCTGCTCACCATTGATCAGCGCCTGTCGAAGTGGCTTCCCAATAGCGGGCCCCGCCTGAATGACCTCGCGCACTGATTTGATGTCGTTCGTGACCAAGACCTGTGGCACGTTGAAGCCGATTTCGCTCGCAAGCATCAGCTGCCTCGGCTTGTCTTCCGCTGCGAAGATGTCCAAAGGGGCGTTTAGCCACATACCCTCCAGGCGTGCATACAGGCTCTTCAGGAGGGCACCCCATTCGGCCTCTGCGTACTCCCTCTCACCGTCGTCGATGATGGTGGCGTTGCTGGCAGGTGGGGCAGGACGTCGAAAGTAGGCCGCTTTGACATCGGATCCTTTGAGCTCTCGCTCACCGAGGGACAGTGACCACGCTCTTCTGGGGAACGCAGCCATGGTGCAGCGAGCTGTTGGCATATCTTCGGTATTCAAGCGAAAGAATGGCGTTTGCCGGCGTTTGAGCTCGGCCACCACATAATCGATGGTGATGTCGCGGCGGTTTGTAACTAACAGGAGCATGTGTTTTCCCTAACTCTATACGTCCCGGTCAGCATTCGATCGCCATCGGATCGAAGTCGGGGCCGGTGCTTCGGTCAGATTCGTTCACCTGCTGTCAGCAGTGAAAGCCAAAGGATTGGATTGCGTCATCGTCGGCCTCCTGTTGAACCTTGGTTTTGGTGACCAGCTCCAGCAGCTGGGCAGCTGAGTAATTGTCATCAGCCTCGTCGATCGAGTCGGTCTTGGTCGCTAACTGCAGGAGGTTGTTAAAGCCGTTTGGACGCGTGTCATCGTCACTTTCGATCTGCTGGTGAGTCTTGGTCGTCAGCTCAAGCGCAAGTTGGCAGTCGTCATCATCTTCGCCATCTGCACGAGTCTTCGTTTTCAGCTGCAAGAGCGCCTGCTTGTTGATGATGGGTAGAACGCCTTGCTCGGTGTCGACTACCCACATCTGCTGCTGCTCGCAGTAATACCCAGGTAGCCGGTCTTCGCCTGTACGAGGTGTGCCGGCGTTGGCCAGGAAGGGCGAAATGTTCGTGTGACGATGGCGGGCGCGCGTGTTCCTATCGATGGTGTTTTCCATGCGTCAAATCCATTGAGATCGGTTCGGCTTGCAGCTTGATACTACTTCGCTATCAATAATCGAACAATGTAGCCTCTGAACAGAGAATGAATCGCACAGCCAGCAACCATTGGCTGCTTTTGGCCGGTTGTAGCCTGTCGCCACCACAGCTATGAGTCGATTCTGTTGAAAGAGTCGACCTCTGGCCCACCGGCAGCGGTTCGTCGAGCTTCAGGTCGAACAGGTGGACGAAGGCGTGGGCCCCAGCGGCAGGATCCGGCAGGCATCGCCGCGTAGCTGGAGCTCCCGGTTCCAACTCCCTCGACCCCACCAGCCAGAGCACGTGCGCTATGGCTCCAGTCGAGGCAGGATGGGGCCGGCCATGACGGCGGGAAGGGTTTCCGGGGAAGCGACTACGGACATCGGGACAACGGACCTGCTGGGAATGGGCGCAACAGGATATCGCGGGTGTCAGCTCCGAGGATGGCCGGGGTAGGAAAATTCAGCTCATTTTAAAGCGCGCCCGACGTCGTCGTGGCGGCAGACAGGTTCGCGGAGGCCGGCCCGGAAGGAGGCGAGCTCTCGCTGCGGGTAGTCCATTGCACTACCAGCATGCCGGCGAGGATCAGCGCGACGCCGAGAATCTTCCCGCCGCTGGCGTGCTTCACCGGCAAGCCCATCAGGCCGAAATGGTCGATCAGCAGGGAGGCGAGCATTTGTCCTGCGATCACGCAGACGATGAAGCTTCCGGCCCCGACCCGGGGTGTCAGCAACAGCGCGGCGGTGATGTAGATGACCCCGGCGACGCCACCGAGCCAGGCCCAGGCGGGCAACTGGGAGGCAGGCCCCAGGAGCGGCGCCGGTACGCGCATGGCGAGGAGCACCGGCAGGACCACCAGCAGGCTCACCAGCAGGGATGTCACGGTCGCCCAGAGCGGGTGACCGAGGGCCCGACCGAGGGCGGCATTGCTGCCGGCCTGGAAGGGAACCAGGGCGCCGGCGACCAGGGCCGCGCAAGCCAATGCGAGGGTGGTAAGTGGGATCGGGGAGTTCATGGAGTCACCTCAGGCGTGTCCGTTCTGACTGAGGGAGTATTGGTGTATCAATAATTCGAATGGAATGAATCGTCCCTAGTTTCGTAGAGACCTCCAAAGCTCAGAGGAGGTCTGTAAATTGAAATAGAACAAGTCTGCTTTTGGCCGGCTCCCGCCTGTCATGACCGGCAGAGGTCGGCCAGAAGCGGTCATCGTGTGTCTATAAAAGGGGCGATTCAGTTTCTGGCTGGTACTGAATCACTCTTGCTCCAGTGCTCTTCTTCTCGCCAGTTGCCGGTACTCCTCTTGGATGGGTTTGGGCACCTTTAAGAGCTTGGCGACGTCATCGATCAGATCAGGCTCAAGCCACATAGGCGCATTGCTAACATGCATATGATTTCTACGGTTTACCTTCTTGCGAGTGCTAGTGCTGAACATTAGATTTTTCCAGACCAGTGCCGGTCTGGCAGGATCGTTCTTGTCCACCAGCATCTTTTCCAGGCGCCCTCCAGCTAGGGCACCTTCTCGGGGAGCAGTTAGTTCCCGCTCCTGTATCACTTTAACGTTCTGCTCCAGCACGGCACGGGAAGGCTCATCTGCATAGTGCACAACATCTAGTGGCTGGCAGTACTGCCGAATCCGCCAGACCATCTGATCCAAATAGTGCAGTTCATTGCCCTTCACGCCAACGGGATTCAAAAAATATCTATCCGAATCCCACTCTGCGATCAGTATAAATACTTCCTTCTGCGGCAGAGTAAGAGGAATGTCAAACCCAAGTTCTTTCTCTATCAGCGTCAAAGCTTTTGATATGTCGTGCCCGATATTTAGAGCACTGTGAATCGCCCCGGCTTTCCTAGACACTCTCCAAGCTCTGGAAATAACGCTTTTCAAACTCCACTGGCGATAGCTGCATAGCGCTGCTGTGCCGGCGTTTGGGGTTATAAAACATCTCAATGTAATCGAACACATCACTGCGGGCTTCTTCGCGCGTGCCGTAGGTTTTTCGTCGGATGCGTTCCCGCTTCAGCAACTGGAAAAAGCTTTCCGCAACCGCGTTGTCGTGGCAGTTACCGCGTCGACTCATGCTGCTGATCAGGTTGTTGGCCTTGAGGAAGCTCTGCCAGTCCGAGCTGCTGAACTGGCTGCCCTGGTCGGAGTGGATCATCACTTCCTGCTTGGGCTTGCGCCGCCACACCGCCATCAACAGGGCATCAATGGCCAGGTCGCTGCACATCCGTGGCTTCATCGACCAGCCGATCACCTGGCGTGAAAACAGATCCAGCACCACCGCCAAATACAACCAACCCTCATAGGTGCGGATGTAGGTGATGTCGGTGACCCAGACCTTGTTCGGCTCGCTGACGTTGAACTGCCGCTCCAGGCGGTTGGGCGAAGCCACCGTCGGCTTACCGCCGTAATAGCCGGGGCGCCGACGATAGCCGGTCTGCGAACGCAGCCCCTCCACCCGCATCAGGCGAGCCACGCGGTGCCGGCCACAGGACTCGCCCAGCTCACGCAGGTCGTCGTGGATCTTGCGGTAGCCGTAGACCCCGCCGCTTTCCAGCCAGGCATGTTTGATCAACCCGAGCAGGCGCTGATCTTCCTTGGCGCGTACGGATTTCGGCTCGGCCAGCCAGGCGTAGTAACCGCTGGGATGTACCTGGAGGGTCTGGCAGAGACGCCGTACCGGGTACTCCACCGACAGCTTGCTGATGACGGCGTACTTCAGCCGGACTCCTTGGCAAAGTACGCGGCGGCCTTTTTTAGAATGTCTCGCTCTTCGGTCACCCGCTTGAGTTCCGCGCGCAAGCAACGCAGCTCGGCCTGCTGATCATCTACCTGCTGCCGCTGTGCTTGGGGCTTGCTGTAGCGCTTTACCCAGGCGTACAGGCTGTGCGCGGACACGCCTAGACGCTCCGCCACATCGGCAACGCGCAAACCGCGCTCGGTGACTTGCTTGACCGCTTCGATCTTGAATTCTTCGGGGTAACGCTGGTTGCTCATGGCACCTCCTGATGGGCCTCATTATGAGGCTTGAAGGTGTCTACGAAACTAGGGTCGATTCACTGATTGCCTCTGACCTGATCTCAGGCAAATTACTCTCAATTAGATTGGTTACTGCATCTACAACAACGTTAATCTCTTTCGGCGCCGCATTCTCATCCAAGAGCAAACGCCCAAGTGTCCATGTGCCAACTTGCGCTTGCATATGTACGCTGGATCGCACGTCTCCTTTGGCCATGGCTACAGCGGCAGAATAATCAGATTTGGAAAGCGCGATAATCGCGTTGCCAAGCAAGCTCGATGTGGCCTCAGCCAAACTCTCCTGGGTCTTAGCATGTAGCTTGATCGCAACTTTAGGATGCTTCCCAAGCCACCTTTCCAAGGCCCCGTTAATTGCGCCTGCCAGCATGTCGCTCTTGGTTGGCTCATACTTGGCAGCAATCAAATCGATGATTGACTGCACATCCAAATTATTCAGATAAGGTAATGCTGCCTCGATGAGGTGCAGTATATCGAAGACATCTTTGCCGGATCGAATCTGCTGCGCTCCAACCGAAAGCACGTCGACGCTAACAGCTGCGAGTGCAAGCAATCGACCAGAGGCTTGATCGTTGTGCCCGATCTCATGACGCCACAGCCCAAAGGCGTGCTCGAAGAGGGCGTTGCAGTCAATGTCAGACGAGAAGTAATGATCGTAGGCCGCAGCTGCAACAATTGAATTGCGTACCTCAAGCGACTCAAACTCGATTGCGCCATCTACAAGTTTGCAACCTATAGGCAAATCCTTTTCTGCTGGCACTTGTTCTGGAGCAAGCTCCAAACGAAGACTCGATTTCCCTTCGCTGTGGAGCCGTAGCGCAAGATCAGCAACATTTGATGCCCCCGAAGATACGGGGTGCGTACCCAGACTCACGTTAGCCACCCTTCTATGATCCATTCTGAAGTTTGAAGCGCCAACCTCGTAGGCTAGGCAGTATCCCTGTTGTGGGGGGAGAGGTACAGATGGCCGCTTCTGGCCGTTCTCGGCCTGTTCTAGGGCTCCCGCGTTTTCGGGGCGTCCCCAAAATTTGACGGCATGTGGCGGTTAGCGCAAGCCGGCAGGCCGGCTCGCGAACATCCGCTTTACAGCTCCAAGGAAAGGGATTTAGCCGGCTGGCCGCAGCACTTGGGTGAGCATATGCGCTGGTGGACGCGGCTGAGGAAGCCCACTTCAAAGGCTCTCCGTTCTATCGCACATGGTAGTAAGTCGCGCTCGGCGATCATCACTGCCCAGAGCCAGCCGCTGCGGGCGTTATCGAGCCAGGTCTGGGCAAGCTTCACGCCCTGGTTGAACGCTTCCCTACAGTCCGCAGCCCAAATGATTTCTACACCTGGGTGGCCATCGTGAGGAGGTAGGCAGGTCATGACACCCTTGCTCATCTGAAACCTCCTCGCACTTCGGAGAGGGCTCGGCGATAGAGCACCACCATCTCGTCGAGTAGATCCAAGGCTGAATATGCTGCGATCCGTACGCGCAGATCTGCAGGCTGGAAACCATCAGGTTCAGCCAGTTGATCCAACAGATTGCCGAGCATGACGCCACGCAGTTCAGCCGCAGCTTCAGAGGCTAGGGGAGAGCGTTCGGATTCATGCAGCGGGCTTCGCTGCAGCGGAAAAGGTACAACGCAGGATTCGAACTCAGCCATGGCGCACCTCCAGATCAGAGGTGGACAGCAGGACCAGCAGCCCAAGGCGGAGCTCTCGGGTAAAAAGGGGGTAGCGCATTTTCCTTATGCTCCTTCGTGAGATTAAGGAGCCGCAGCCATTCGCTACCACACGAATGGAGGCGGACCGTGCAAGGGTGGTAGACCGACCCACGAAGGAAGGCCGGCCAGGCCGAAGCCTGCCTCACACGGCCCGCCATAAATGCACGAGAAAACAGCAGATCCTGAGAAGGGCCTGCTCTCGTTTATGACGCAACCGCGCCTTCGTGTGAATCGGGCTACCACACCCGGTCGTGGGACTTACCACGACGGGCGCACTCTAGCCCGAGGGTTTCGGGATGGCAACCTACTGTGGCGTAGTTGGAGTGTTTGTTATCTGAGGGCTGGAGGACGTTGTCCTAGAGCCAAGAAGATGGCCGGTCGGCCTGGTACAGGCCAAGCAGCGCTCGTCAGCGCGGAAGTGAGACCATTCCAAGCATCTTGGGGAAATGGCAGTGACCGCGAGTGCCCAGTCCGGCCGGCATCCTTGCCCGATGCGAATCGGCCGGGTGGGCAGCGGCGCGAGTATAGACCAAGGCCTATCTGCGACACGAACCTGGGCAGGCGGAACCTGGCGCCTATGAGGTGTTGCCTTCGGGTCCCCTTTGCAGGGCATTCAAGCGCGAGTCGCGCAGCAGGCGTGGCTGTCGGTTGGGGCAGTGGCGCTTTTGCCACTCCAAGGGAGTGACCTGGAACCAGCGGTTGAATGCCCGACAGAATCCACTTTGGTTTGAGTACCCCAGCAGCCCTGACATCTGCGTCATGCTGATGAACGGGTCTTCCAGGTAGCGGCAGGCCATGTCCTGGCGTGTTTCATCGAGCAGTTGCTGGAAGGAGGTGCCCTCCTGGGTCAGGCGGCGCTGCAAGGTGCGGGTGTTGAGGGCCATGCTGTCGGCGACCTTCTCGATGGTGGCGCGGCCGCTGGGTAGCAGATGGCGGAGCAGTTGCCTGACGTAACTGGGTAGGTCGCCAGCCAGCAGGCGCTCCATCTTCTTCATGTGCTCGACGGTCAGTTGGTGCAGCCTGGTATCGGCGGCGCTCAGTGGCAACGAGAGTGCAGAGGTCGCCAATTGAAGGCCGCTGCAGTGTGCTGAAAAGCGGGGCAGCAAACCGAGCGCTTGCCGATAGCCTGCCTCGTCCTGCAGAGCAGGGTGCCGTAGCAGGATAGCCCCAGGCCGCCAACCATCGCCCAGCAGGGCACGCAGCAACTGCATACCGACACCGCAAGCCAGTTCCTCGGCCTGGGGCAGGCCGGGCAGGTCGAGTTGGTTCACCCGGTAGCTTAGGGTGGCGGTGTCGCCGTCGATATCGAAGCCTATGTCAGCCGCACCGTTGTACAGGGCGTAGTTGGCCCGAAGCTCGTCCAGGGCGTCGCCGACCGTCCGCGCATTGCGAATCAGATAGAGCAGCTCGCCGAAGACAGTGACGCCCTGGAAGAGCCCCAGCTGCAAGCCGAACAAGGCGTTGTCCGACTGGCGTTGGCAGATATCCAGCAGCGCGCAGTAGCGGTGGAATGCAATGATGCCGTCGTGTCGCTCCAGGCTCTCCTGGGGCAGCGCCGCACGACGCAGCATGTCCGCCGGGTTGAGTCCTTGCCCGATGGCGAACTCGGCGAAGCCGACGAGGCTGAGGGCGCGGACGTAAGGGTTGAAGGACATGATCTGCTACTCGTCGAGGTGGCCTGGCGCTAGTCAAACGGATGGGCCGGCGGCTGGGCGTGCCGGCGAGAGTGGGGCGGTTGATGCGGACAATTGGTGGCGCTTCCACTTCTGTGGGCTGATGCCGTTCCAGCGCCTGAAGGCTCGGGAGAACGTGCTGAGATCGGCGTAGCCCAGAAGGCCGGCAAGCTGCGTCAGGCTGAGGGATGAGTCGCGCAGGTAGCGTGCGGCCAGCGCCTGTCGCGTGTCGTCCAGCAACGCCTGAAAGCTGGTGTTTTCCGCCTGGAGATAGCGCTGCAGGGAGCGGGGACTGAGCTTCAGGTGTTCGGCAACCTGCTCGATGCACACCTGCCCATGGGGAAGCCAGGTGCGCAGCAGTTTCTGCACATAGCCGGGAAGCTCCTGCAGGGTGATACGCGCCAGTTCGTCGAGATGAAACCGGGCCAGTTGGCTGAGCCTCTCGTCCGCGGCGCTGAGCGGGACATTCAGCAGCGTCTCGTCGAATACCCAGGCATTGACCGGGCTGTCGAAGCGGGGCGTGATTCCCAGCAGGCGGCGGTATAGGCCGGGCTCTGCGCCGGACGAATGCCTGAGCAGCAGTCCGCGCGGTTTCCAGGCGTGCTGCAGCAGGTCTTGCATCAAATGGGCACTTATTCCCATGGCCAGCTCCACGGTCTGGCGGACCGAGTGGGCCTCTCCATCAGTCACCTCGTACAGCAGCCTGGCGTACCCGCCGTGACGCTCGAGCTGCAGCTGCGCGCCATTGCTGTGGACATGGAAGTACTGCATCAGGGCCTGCAGCGCGCCGCCCACCGAGCTGGCATTCTGGATCGCATACAGCAGGTTGCCCAAGGCCTGCGCGCCCTGTTGCAGGCCAAACTGCAGGCCAAATAGAGGATTGGCCGAGCGCCGCGCGCACAGCCCCAGCAGGGCGTTGAATTGCACGCCGGAGATCACGCCATCCTGGGCGTCATCAGGTAAGCCGATCTCAGTCAGGGTGGCGCGTGGATCCAGCCCTTGGGCGAGCGCGAAGTCTTCGAAGCCCAGCAGGGCGATGCCATGGACGAAGGACGTCATCGCGAATGTCCGCACGATTGATTGGGTGAAGCACAGGGCCGCTGAACGCGCATTGTCGTGATCCTAAAGCAAGGCCCTTGGCCGGCTGTGCGTCAGTGACATGATTTGAATATTTTATGGCGCGATCTGCAAAGCACCAATCCCTGGCTCTGATCAAAATTTAGCCATCTAACAATAAAAGACACTGCGTTCGGCTGCGGCCGAACGACGGAGGTTCGCCATGCGTCGAGTCTTCTTCGCCTGCCTGAGCGTGGCCCTGCTGGTGGGGGTCATCTACTCCTTTGAGTTCCCGGCCAGGATGAGCGCCGCCAAGCCCAAGCCGGTGTATCCGATTGCCAGCTTTGGCGACGTTTTCCGACATTTTTGACGACGCAATTGCCGCCACGGTGTCCGGCCTGTTCGACGCTCATGCCTTGAGCATGTGATCGACTGTTTTTTTGACATGCAACCTGCCAGGCCCAATAGCCGGGCGCGCTATCCAAGGATCTCGAATGAGCGACCTGATTCACTACCGTCTCGACGACGGCCTGGCCCTGATCGGCCTTGACCGTGCACCGGTCAACGCCCTGGACCAGTCGATGCGAGCGGCCATTTCCGAGGCCTGTGAACGCGCCGCGTGCGACCCGCGGGTCCAGGCCATCGTCCTCCATGGTGAGCGCGGCCTGTTCAGTGCCGGCGCCGATATCCGTGAGTTCGGTACCGATGCGTCCTTCGCCGAGCCCGATCTGCCCAGCACCCTGGTGCGCCTGGCGGAGATACACAAACCGGTGGTGGCTGCTATCGGCAGGCTCGCCCTGGGTGGTGGTCTGGAGCTGGCCTTGGCGTGCGGTTACCGCATAGGCGAGCCGGGCACACGGCTGGGCCTGGCGGAAATCAATCTGGGCTTGCTGCCTGGCGCGGGCGGTACTCAGCGCCTGCCGCGGCTGATCGGCGTCGAGTCGGCGCTGAACATGATTCTCTCCGGCGAACAGGTCGATGCGCAGACCGCTCGCCTGCTGGGCATCCTCGACCGCATCGCGCCCAGCGCCGAGCAGTTGCTGGACGAGGCCAAGGCCTATGCCTACGAGCTGATCGGCTGTTGTGCCCCGGCGCGACCGGCCGAGGCCTGGCCGGAGCCGGCGGAAGGTCTGCCGGACGATTTTCTCGCCCGCTACCGCGCCGAGCACGAGCCGCGCTGGAAGAGCCGCCTGGCGCCGCGCCTGGTGCTCTCGGCAATGGAAGCCGCCTGCCTGCTGCCGCTGGAGGAAGGGCTGGCGCAAGAAATGGCGCTGTTCAAGCGGGCCGAGGCTTCGCGTCAATCCAAGGCGCTGCGCCACGTATTTTTCGCCGAGCGCGAAGCGGCGCGAATTCCGGGTGTCGGTGCGGACATCCGCCTGCGCAGCATCGCCAAGGTGGCGATCATCGGCGCCGGCACCATGGGCGGCGGCATTGCCATGAATTTCGCCAATGCCGGCATCCCGGTGGCCCTGCTTGAACGCGAAGGGGAGGCACTGGAGCGTGGCCTGACGCAGATCCGCAAGAACTACGAGGCCAGCCTCAAGCGCGGCAAGTTGACTGCCGAGCAGGTGCAGCAGCGCATGGAGCTGCTGTTCGGCACCCTCGACTATGCCGATCTGGCCGATGCCGATCTGGTGATCGAGGCCGTGTTCGAGAAGATGGAGATCAAGCAGCAGGTATTCCGCACGCTGGATAAGGTGTGCAAGCCGGGAGCGATCCTGGCCAGCAACACCTCGTCACTGGATGTCGAAGCAATTGCCGCGGTCGTTTCTCGCCCGCAGGACGTGATCGGCCTGCACTTCTTCAGCCCGGCCAACGTCATGCGCCTGCTGGAGGTGGTGCGTGGCCAGGCCACGGCGCCGGACGTTCTGGCCAGCACCATGGCCATCGCCAGACGTATCGGCAAGCTGCCGGTGATCTCCGGCGTCTGCTTCGGTTTTATCGGCAATCGCATGCTCGAACCCTACGCGCGCGAGGCTCACCGCCTGGTGCTGGAGGGGGCCACACCGGCGCAGGTGGACGCCGTGCTCACCGGCCTGGATCTGAACATGGGCGTATTCAGCATGCTGGATCTGGCCGGCATCGACGTGAACTTCCTTATCCGCAGTTCCAATCGCGCCGCTTCTGCCCACGATGAGAGCTATTGCCGCCTCGGTGACGAGCTGTACGCCATGGGCCGCTACGGACAGAAATCCGGGCGTGGCTTCTACCTCTACCAGGGACGTAACCGCCACGAGGACGACGAGGTGATGGCGCTGGCCGAGCGTTTGGCCGGTGAACTGGATGTGACTCGGCGCGCTATCGGCGAGCAGGAGATCCATGACCGCTGTCTGTTCATGCTGATCAACGAGGGCATCCAGTTGTTGGACGAAGGCATTGCCCTGCGCGCCAGCGATATCGACCTGGTCTGGATTAACGGCTACGGCTTTCCCGCCCACCTCGGCGGGCCCATGCACTACGCCGAGCACCTGGGGCTGGACAAGATCCTGAGCGGCATCCAGCACTACCGCCATGCACTTGGCGAGTACGGCGAGATGTGGTTCCGCCCGGCGCCATTGCTGGAACGCCTGGTGGCCGCCGGCCGCAAGCGAATCGAGCGGCTCACGGCCCAATCGGCTGGAGCAAAGCTGAAGTTGCTTGAGCGGGTGCGCTAAGCGACCCACTCGCGATGACCGGCATCGGGCCCCTAGTGGTTGGGCCTGCCGGTTCCCTATTACGTCAACCCGCCGAGCCTGGCCAGCCAGCCGATACGCTGCGCCGCCGGGGCAAGGTGCTTTCCACGCTGTCCGAGGTTTACCGATGACTCACCATTACGCCCAGAACTTCTCCCTCGCCAATCGCGTGGTGCTGATTACCGGTGCCTCCAGCGGCATCGGCGCGCACCTGGCGAAGGTGGCGGCTCGTGCCGGTGCCCAGGTGGTACTGGCGGCGCGGCGCATCGAGCGCCTCACGCAGCTCGCCGCCGATATCGAATGGGAGGGCGGTCAGGCGCTGTCGGTGGTGCTCGACGTCACCGACCGGGCCAGCGTGGAGGCGGCCTTCGCTGCCGCCGAGGCGCACTTCGGCGTGGTCGAGGTGGTGCTCAACAACGCCGGCATCGGCAATGGCCAGCGCCCGCTGGAAATCAGCGAGGAGGATTGGCGCGCCATGCTGTCGACCAACCTCGATGGCGTCTGGCGCGTGGCCCAGGTTGCCGCGCAGCGCCTGGCCCAGGCCGGGCGTGGCGGCAGCATCGTCAACGTCGCCTCGATCCTCGGCCTGCGCGTCGGCACCGGCTACAGCCACTATTGCGCGGCCAAGGCCGGCGTGGTGCAGCTGAGTAAGTCGCTGGCACTGGAGCTGGCGCGCTTCGGCATCCGGGTCAACGCCATCGCCCCGGGCTACTTCAAGACCGAGATGAACGAGGCCTTCTTCGCCGGCGACAAGGGCGATGGCTACATCCGCGCCATGGTGCCCATGCGCCGGCTGGGCGAGCTGGAGGAGCTGGAGGGGCCTTTCCTGCTCCTGGCCAGCGATGCCGGCGCGTTCATGACCGGTAGCGTGCTGGCGGTCGATGGAGGTCATCTGGTGGGTAGCCTCTGAAGTCGAAGGGGACGCACATGAAATCTACTAAACCACTCATCCGGGCGGCGTCTCTATGCTTGACGGTCGCCTTGGCACTTGCCGGCTGTACTGAACCGGAGCAGGAAGTGGCCCAACAGGTATCGCGACCGGTGAAGCTGTTCACCCTGGGCGAAACCGAGGCCGCTCGAACGTTGAGGTTTCCCGGCAGCGTTTCGGCGGTCAAGCAATCGGACATGGCCTTCGAGGTCTCCGGGCGGATCATTGATATTCCGGTCACCGAGGGGCAGAGAGTCGAGGCCGGAACCGTGCTGGCACGACTGGACCCCAGAGACTACGAGGCGGAGCGGGACAGGGCGCGAGCGGAACGCGACGCCGCGCAGCTGGAGTTCAAGCGCTACGAGGCGGCGTTCAAGGCCAGGGCCGTGGCGGCGCAGGAGCTCGATCGCGCCCGGCGCAACCTGGCGGTGGCCGAAGCGAGCCTGCGCCAGGCCACCAAGGCCATCGAGGACACGGTGCTGCGCGCGCCCTTCGTCGGGCGTGTCGCGCGCAAGCTGGTGGAAGACTTCGCCAACGTGCAGCCCAAGCAGCCGGTGCTGATACTGCAAAGCGACGATGCCATGGAGATGCGTGTCCAGGTTCCCGAGGCGCTGTGGGTTCGCTCGCAGCGTGTCGACTCGGCGGCGGACATCGAGGAGATCAACTCGCAGATCCGCGTGGTGCTGAGTTCGCTGCCGGAACAGCCGATTGCGGCGAGGATCACCGCTTTCGCCAGCATGGCCGACCCGGTAACCCGCACGTTCCGCGTCACCGTCGGCTTCGAGCCACCGGTCGGCAGCAGCGTCAGCCCCGGGATGACCGGGCACGTCGCCTACGACTTGCCGGCAGGGGCCGCATCGGCGGGCCTGCGCGTTCCCGCCGATGCCGTGGTCGCCGCGCCGGACAACACCCCCTTCGTCTGGCTCTTCGATGCGCAGAGCGGCACGGTGCAGCAACGTCCCGTGACGCTGGGAGCGCTCAGCGGCGACCGGGTCCTAGTGACCTCCGGGCTGGCGGTCGGCGAGCGCATCGCGGTCTCGGGGGTGCACACCCTCAGCGACGGATTCCCTGTGCACGCCCTGGAGGATTGAGTCGATGGATATCGCCGCCGTCGCCATCAGGAAGCGTCTGGTCACCCTGGTACTAACCGGGGCGATGCTAGTTGCCGGGTTAATGACCTATAACGGCATGAGCCGCCTGGAAGATCCGGAGTTCACCATCAAGGAGGCGCTGGTCGTCACGCCCTACGCTGGGGCGTCGGCCCTGGAGGTGGAGCAGGAAGTCAGCGACCGCCTGGAGAAAGCCGTGCAGCAGCTCGGGCAGCTGGAGCGCGTGCGCTCGAAGTCCGAGCGTGGGCTATCGACGCTGACCGTGACCGTCAAGGACAACTACGACCGCGAGAGCTTGCCCCAAGTCTGGGACGAGCTGCGGCGCAAGATCGAAGATGTGCAGCGCGATCTGCCGCCGGGTGCCGGGCCGTCGATCGTGCTCGATGACTATGGCGACGTCTACAGCGTGTTCCTGGTGGTCACCGGCGACGGCTACAGCTATGCCGAGCTCAAGGACTACGTGGATGGGCTGCGCCGCGAGCTGCTGCTGGTACAGGACGTCGGCAAGATCACCACCTTTGGCGAGCGCCGCGAGGCCATCTTCGTCGAGTTCAACAGTGATCGTCTGTCGCAACTGGGTCTGGCGCCCGCCGCCATAGTCGAAGAGCTGCGTCAGAAGGGGGTGGCGACGGATGCCGGGCGAGCGCGGGTTGGCTCGGCCTTCGTCACCCTGGCGCCATCGGGTGGGCTCAGTTCGGTGGGCGATTTCGAGGCCTTGCTAATCCATGGCGGCGACGGCCGGCAGTTCCATCTGCGCGACCTCGCCAGCGTCCGTCGCGGCTATGTGGAGCCCAGCGCTGCCGAGATCCGCTTCGACCGTCGGACCGGTATCGGCCTCGGCATTTCCACCGTCTCCGGTGGCAACGTGGTGACCATGGGCGAGGCGCTGCAGGCACGCATGGCGGAGCTTGAGGGGCAGCGCCCGGTCGGCATGGAGTTCGGCATCGTGTCGCTGCAGTCGGAGGCCGTCACCACCGCCATCTCGGGCTTCGTCGAGAGCCTGCTGGAGGCGGTTGCCATCGTCGTGGCGGTACTGCTGCTGTTCATGGGCCTGCGCAGCGGGCTGCTGATCGGCTTTGTGCTGCTGCTGACCATCGCCGGCTCCTTCCTGTTTCTCGAACCGATGGGCGTCGCGCTCGAGCGTATCTCGCTGGGCGCCTTGATCATCGCGCTGGGCATGCTGGTCGACAACGCCATCGTGGTGGTCGACGGTGTGCTCATCCGCATGCAGAAGGGCGAGAGCGCCGAACAGGCGGCTGCCACCGTCGTCAAGCAATCGGCCTGGCCGCTGCTCGGAGCCACCCTGATCGCGATACTGGCCTTTGCCGCGATCGGTACCTCGAACGACGCCACCGGCGAGTTCTGTCGCTCGCTGTTCCAGGTGGTGATGGTCTCGCTGCTGCTGAGTTGGGTGACCGCGGTCACGGTGACGCCGCTGCTGTGCGTCATGTTCTTGAAGGCGCCCACGGCCGATCAGGCAAATAGCGATCTCTACGGCAGCGGCTTCTACCGGCGTTACAAGGACTTGCTGCGTGCCTGTATCAGGCGCCGCTACCTGAGCACGGCAAGCGTGGCCGGCCTGTTTGCCGTCTCCCTGTGGGGTTTTACCCTGGTCGAGCAGAGCTTCTTCCCTAGCTCGACACGTCCCCAGTTCATGGTGGATTACTGGCTTCCCCAGGGCACCCATATAGACGCCACGCGTGCCGAGGCCGAGCCGGTCGAGCGCTTGTTGCTGGAGCAGGACGGGGTGACGCACGTGACCACTACTCTGGGCGAGGGCGCGTTGCGCTTCCTGCTTACCTACCAGCCGGAGCAGCCCAACCCGGCTTATGCGCAGTTTCTGGTCAGCGTGGACGATTACCGCGTCATCGCCGGCCTCATGGCGAAAGTCGAGACCGAACTCGCCTCCCGCTTCCCGGACGCACTGGCATATGCCTCGCCGTTCGAACTCGGCACGGGGGTAAGCGGCAAGATTCAGGCCCGGCTCAGCGGCCCCGACCCGAGCGAGTTGCGCCGGCTCGGCGATCAGGTGCAGCAAATTTTTCGGCAAGATCCCGACGCCAAGGCGGTGCGCACCGATTGGCGGCAACGGGTAAAGCTGGTGCAAGCGACTCTGGCCGAGGAGCAGGCCAACGTCAACGGCATCACCCGCGCCATGGTGGCGGCGGCGATCCGGGAGGGTTTCCAGGGCGTGACCGCGGGCGTCCATCGCGAGGCGGACCTGCTGCTGCCGATCATCGTGCGTGTCGACGAAGCGTCGCGTAACGACATCGATGGCCTGGCGAATCTGCAGATCTGGAGCCCAGTGGCGCAGCGGATGATTCCGTTGCAGCAGGTGGTGCGGTCGTTCGAAACCACCTTCGAGGACGAGTTGATCCATCGGCGCGACCGCAAGCGCACGCTCACCGTCTTCGCCGACCCGAGGCAAGGCAATGCGAATGACCTGTTCTCGCGGCTGCGCCCACAGGTCGAAGCCTTGCCGCTGCCGCCCGGCTACAGCCTGGAGTGGGGCGGGGAGTACGAGGACGCCGGCAAGGCCCAGGCCGGCCTTGCCGCGAGCATCCCGGTGTTTATCGCGGTGATGGTGCTGATCACCATCATGATGTTCAACACGCTGCGCCAGCCACTGGTGATCTGGCTGTGCGTGCCGCTGGCGCTGATCGGCGTGACTGCGGGCCTGCTACTCACCGGGCAGCCCTTCGGCTTCATGGCACTGCTTGGTTTCCTCAGCCTGATCGGCATGCTGATCAAGAACGCCATCGTGTTGATCGAGCAGATCGATCTGGAATGCGATGAGGGCAAGGATTTGTTGCTGGCGATCATCGATGCCGGGGCGAGCCGTCTGCGTCCAGTAGCGATGGCCGCGCTGACGACGGCGCTCGGCATGATCCCGTTGGTCTTCGATGCCTTCTTCGTGTCCATGGCCATTACCATCATCGGCGGTCTGCTGTTTGCGACCGTCCTCACCATGGTCGTGCTGCCGGTATTTTATGCGCTGGTCTACCGAGCAGCATGAGCCTTCCGTCTCGGCGGCCGGTGAGCGGCCGCATCGAGTCGAGGGGCCAGTTCAACAACCCACAGCAGATGAGACGAGCATGACGCTGACAGACCAAAGCATCGGTATCCGCTCCGGCGAAGAACTCGACGCCGCCGTTATCGATACCTACCTCAAGGCCCACATTCCCGGCCTGAGCGGCGAAGCGAAGATCAGCCAGTTCCCTGGCGGCGCCTCGAACCTGACCTACCTGATCGAGTATCCCGAGCAGGAGTTCGTCCTGCGCCGTCCGCCGTTCGGCCACAAGGCCAAGTCGGCGCACGACATGGGTCGCGAATACCGCATCCTCAACCAGCTCAACGCCGGTTTTCCCTACTGCCCCAAGGCCTACGTGCACTGCACCGACGAGTCGGTAATCGGCGCCGAGTTCTACGTGATGGAGCGGGTCAAGGGCATCATCCTGCGCTCGGAAATGCCGGTGGAGTTGGCATTCACGCCCGATCAGACCAACGCGCTGTGCAAAAGCTTTATCGACAAGCTGGTGGAGTTGCACAAGGTCGACTACAACGCGTGCGGCCTCGGCGACCTGGGCAAGCCGAAAGGCTATGTGGAGCGCCAGATCGGCGGCTGGATCAGCCGTTACGAGAAGGCCCTGACCCCCGATGCGCCGACCTGGGAGCCGGTCAAGGCCTGGCTGCGCGACAAGATGCCGGCCGATGACCTCAAGCCGGGCATCGTGCATAACGACTACCGCTTCGACAACGTCATTCTCAACCCGCAGAACCCGAGCGAGATCATCGGCGTGTTGGACTGGGAGCTGACCACCCTCGGCGATCCGCTGATGGACCTGGGCAACACCCTGGCCTACTGGATCGAGGCCGGCGATCCGCAGCCCATGCAGTCGATCCGCCGCCAGCCGAGCAACGCCCCGGGCATGCTCACTCGCCAGCAGTTCGCCGACTACTACGCCGAGCGCGCCGGGCTGCCTGCCATCGACAATCTGGATTACTACTACTGTTACGGGCTGTTCCGCCTGGCCGGCATCGTCCAGCAGATCTACTACCGCTTCTACCATGGCCAGACGCGGGACCCGCGCTTCGCCGAGTTCATCCAGATGAACCGGCTGCTGGAGCAGGCGGCCCTGCAGGTCATTTCTCGGTCGCGCTTGTAAGAGCCTACTGCGCTGTCGCCCCCGGCCGAACGGGCCGAAAAGGGCGTCGGCGCTGAGCGCTCAGCGGTTGGCCACGAACAGTTGCAGCGCCCGGCAGGCCGTCTCGGTTTCGCTCTTGAGCCGCGCCGAGTCCCTGTGAGCGGCCCAGGCGATGATCAGACCGTCGGCCAGTTGAATGAGCAAGCGGCTGGTCGATTGCAGGAACGCCGGCTCGAGTTGATTGCCGATGGCCCGCTCGAGCTCGCGCTCGATGGCCTCGGAGGCCACCGCGAAGATCTTGCTCGCCATCTCCGGATTGTTACGCAGCGTCCAATAGAAGAGCTCGGTCTGCGCCTTGGCCAGTTCCGGGTGATCGGTCAGCCAGGTGATCAGGTGGCGCAGCATCTCTGCCGCGCTATCGGCTGCGGTCGAACCGGCGGCCACATGCTCCAGCGCCTGATGGGGCAGGTTGAACAGCGACTCGTAGACCGCATAGAACAGCTCGTCCTTGGTGCGGAACACATAGTGCAGCGTTGCCAGAGGGCAATCCGCGGCCGCCGCGATGCGCCGCGTCGTGGCGTTCGCAACGCCATGTTCGGCGATCACCTTGACGGTCGCCTCTACGAAGTCCTGTCTGCGCAGTTCAGCGCCCACTCTGGCCATAGCTATCTGATCTCCTTTGGCTACTGCTTAACTGTCTTCATGGGACTCGACGCCGGCGGATGCTACCGCATCGGCACCCGCCGGGTAACGGGTCGAGCCGTATCGGCTGTTGCGCTGCTTCTTTTGCCTCATGCATGCGGGCAGATCGACAAACCACCAAGCTTCCCAAATAAACATAACGTGTGTTTCGTAAATACCCAGAATGGTGCGGTGTGCCAACCAAGATGGTGCGTACTGGGTATTTGGGTATCGCCGCCAGGGCGGCTTAAATTGCATAACCATCTGAAATAAAAGAGATATTTTCAGTTTGTCGGGATGGCATGTGCTTTGCTTTGGTCAAATGACTTGGTCAAGTGATCAAGTCATTTGACCAAAAGTGTGGCACAGCCCGATTTTCCCTGCCAGGCAGCTCGGGTAGCCGGTTCAAGCCCCATGAGGACTTTCCAATGAATGAAGTAATTGAGCGCTCGCGCCCCGGTGTCTCCACCTTCAGTGGCGCAAGGCATCTGGTCGTGGCATTGGCGGCATCCGCCATCTGTGCGGTTCAAGCTGCGGAGAAGGATCCTGCACTGCTAGGTACCACGCTGACTCCGTTGGGAGCGGAAGCAGCGGCCAGCGCCGATGGGGCGATTCCGGCATGGACTGCACCTGGCCCGCAGGGTGGGAGCTGGGTCTACGGCCAGGTACGGGGCCAGCACTGGAAGTTCAAGGACGACAAGCCGCTCTTTAGCATCGATGCCAGCAACGTCTCGCAGCATGCGAGCAAGCTGGCGCCCGCCCAGCTGGAGTTGTTCAACAAGCTCCCGGGCTTCCGCATGGATGTCTACCCCACCCGCCGCAGCTGTGGCGTGCCGGATTTCGTCGCCGAGAACACCAAGAAGAACCTTGGCTTCGCCACCCTGGACAGCGCCGGTCTGGCCCTGCAGGAGGCTCATGTGCCGGGCATTCCCTTCCCCATGCCGACCACAGGGGCGGAGGTGATGTGGAACATGAAGATGCATTACCGCGGCGTCGGCTTCGTCATGTCCAAGACGATCTCTGGCATCTCGCCGCGCAAGGCCGGTGGCGACTGGCTGCGTACCTCGCTGGACTGGAACATGTACACCCCGTGGGGGGAGAAGGGCAGCTCGCTGTTCTCGTCCCATGACCGGCTGGAAACCGCCACCTACTTCAGCTACTACGACCCGGTGTCCCTGGCTGGACAGGCCGGTGTGCTGACCACCAAGGCCGGCGAGGAGACCACTACCTTCTATTACTTCCCCGGCCAGCGTCGCGTACGCCGCATGCCCGCCTACTCCTACGACGCACCGCAGATCGGCCTCGACAACCAGTACACCATCGACGAGTCGATCATCTTCTACGGCCCCCTGGATCGCTTCGACTGGAAACTGGTCGGCAAGCAGGAGCTGATCGTGCCCTACAACTCGTTCGGCGCCTATGACACCTCGGCCAAGATCGATGACGTGGCTCAGCCCGACTACTTCGCCCCCGAGTACCGTCGCTACGAGCTGCATCGTGTCTGGGTGGTCGAGGCCACGGTGCGTCAGGGCATGCGCCACCAGGCCCCGAAGCGGGTCTTCTACATCGATGAGGACAGCTGGAATGGCCTGCTGGCCGTCGACTACGACAAGCAAGGGCAGATCTGGAAGGTGCGTGAAGGTCAGTTGATCCCGGTCTACGAGACCGGCAGTTGCGATGTCGCCGCCCAGGTCCAGTACAACCTGGTCGATGGGCGCTACCTCTACGACATGACCTCCATTGGCGTGGGCAAGAAGGATCACCGCTGGCTGACCGAGGTCGAAGGCAATCCGCGCATGAAGCGCGACTTCTACACCTCCGACAACCTGCGGACCATCAGCGAACGCTAATTGCGAATTTTGGGAGCCGACATGAAAAGAACAATTTCTAAAGCATCGGGTCTGGTGATTGCTTGCACAGCGCCGCTGGCCATGGGTTTCACCTTCGAGACGGACAACATTCGTGGTTCGTTCGATTCCACCATCGGCTGGGGCATGGGGGTGCGCACCCAGTCCCAGGGATGCGATCTGATCAACGCCGGTGCGACCGGGCACGGCGCTCCTGGTGGCTGTCTGGATCCGACCGTTTCCGGTATCGGTGATCAGGGCAACCTGAACTACGACAAGGGCGATCTGTTCACCCACTATCTCAAGGGCGTTCACGAACTGGTATTGAAGTTTCCCGAGGACTTCACCTTCATGGCGCGTGGCAGCTGGAAGCGGGACTTCGCCGCCACCGACACCACGGGAACGCTGGGTGCCGAAACCCAGTTCTGGCAGGCCATGGGCTCGGATATCGGCAGCGACGGGCTGACCGATGATGCACGTGACGAACTGAAGTTCAAGGCGCGCCTGCTCGATCTGTGGGTGAGCAAGGGCTTCGATGTGGCCGATCAGCGGGTGCGGGCGCGCCTGGGTAACCAGGTGATCAACTGGGGCGAGAGCCTGTTCGCCATCGGCGGCATAAACGCCACCAACGCCTATGACTTCCAGGCCCTCTCGAGCCCAGGGGTGCAGCTCAAGGAAGCCGTGCTGCCGGCGCCGATGCTCAGCGTCGCCACCGGGCTTGGTTACGGCGTGAACGTCGAGGCCTACTACCAGTTCGGCTGGAACAAGAGCGAACTGCCGCCGGTGGGCAGCTACTGGTCGACCTACAACGTGATCGGCGAGGGCATGGAGGAGTACGGCTACGACGATAAGGACGCCCGCGACAGCGGTCAGTGGGGCCTCTCGGTACGCTGGCAGCCGCAGGACAGCGACGTCAACTACGGCTTCTACGTGATGCGCTATCACGACAAGCTGCCGCAGGCGCGCTACGACCAGGCCACCTTCGCGCCCACCTGGGTCTACCCGGAAGAGCGTATGCTCTACGGCATCAGCGCCAACCTGCCGGTCGGCGACTGGGCCGTTGGTACCGAGCTGTCCTATCGACCCAAGGAGGCGGTGCCGCTCAACCCCTTGCCAGGCCTCGCATTCGGCCCTGCGCCTTGCTCGGGACGGGGAGGGGAGTGCTGGAAGGACACCAAGAAATTCCAGTGGCACCTGACCGGCATCTACAGCATGACCAACGCCAACTCCCCGGATTTGCTCGACTTCACCGGGGCCAGCACCGGTACCCTGCTGACGGAACTGGTGCTGGTGAAGTATCCGGGCCTGCATGACAGCTACGACGGCGAGCTGGTCGCCCCGGGGGCCAATACCTGGGTCGAGGATCTGTCGCAGTTCCCGCCCAAATCCCACGGCAACGCGACCTCCTCGGGAATCCACCTCGACTTCAGCCTGACCTATGACGGCAGCCTGATTCCGGGCTGGACGGTTACCCCGGGCATCTACTACCAGCAGTCGCTGGGCAATGGTCGCACGCCATCGATCTATTCGACCTACACCCGTGATGCCAGCGCGATGAACCTGTACCTGAACTTCGTGCGCAACCCGGGTAACTGGCAGGTCAGCTTGAACTACGCGAAGTTCAACGATGGCGACACCTCCTACGACCAGATGCTGCGTGATCGCGATTACGTTGGCCTGGCGATTTCGCACTCGATGTGAGGCATGCAGTGAATACTCCTGTTGTAGACAAGTCCGACCAGAGGGGGCGTGGCGTGCTGCCACGCCTGGAGGGCTGGCTGTTCCGCCAGCGCCGGCTGGTGCTGGTGCTGCTCGCCCTGTTCACCCTGGGCATGGCCTGGTTTGCCGTGCAGCTGCGCATGGATGCGGGCTTCGAGAAGCAATTGCCGATCGGCCATGAATACGTCGAGACCTTCCAGGCCTACCGCACCGACCTGATAGGGGCGAATCGCCTGACCATAGTGGTCAAGGCCCGCGACGGCTCGATCTGGAGCGTGGCCGGGCTAAAGCGGCTGTATGATGTGACCCAGGCGGTGACCTTCCTGCCCGGGGTCTCGCGCAGCAGCGTGCAGTCGCTGTGGACACCCAACTCCTTCGTCAACGAGATCACCGAGGAGGGCTTTCGCGCCGATCCCCTGATCCCCGGCACCGTGACGCCCGAGCGTCTCGATCAGGGGATCATCGACAAGATCGCCAACTCCACGGCCCAGGGTGGCTTCGTCGGCACCCTGGTGGCGCGCGATCAAAGCAGCGCGATGATCACCGCCGAGCTCAACGAGCTCGACGAAAATGGCCAGCAGCTGGACTACGTGGCCTATAACCAGGTCCTGGAGCAGCAGATTCGCGCGCAGTTCGAGGACACCGCGTTCGAAATCCAGATCATCGGCTTCGCCAAGCAGATCGGCGATATCGCCGACGGCGCCTCCGCCGTGCTGGAGTTCTGCCTGCTGGCGCTGCTGCTGACCGCGGCGGCGGTCTACTGGTACTGCCATTCTGTGCGCTTCACCCTGCTGGCGCTCGGCTGCTCGCTGACTTCGCTGATCTGGCAGTTCGGCAGCCTACGCCTGCTCGGCTACGGCCTGGATCCACTGGCCGTGCTGGTGCCCTTCCTGGTGTTCGCCATCGGCGTGTCCCATGGCGTGCAGCAGATCAACTACATCGTGCGGGAAATCGCCTGCGGTAAGAGCGCCGAGGAAGCGGCACGTTCCAGTTTCAGTGGCCTGCTGATTCCGGGCACCCTGGCGCTGGTCACGGCCTTCGTGTCCTTCGTCACCCTGCTGCTGATCCCGATCCCGATGGTACGCGAGCTGGCCATCACCGCGTCGCTCGGCGTGGCCTACAAAATCATCACCAACCTGGTGATGCTGCCGCTGGTGGCGTCGATGCTCAAGATAGACGGCAGCTACGCCAGCGCCGAGGAGCTTTCGCGCGAGCGCCGTGCCCGCTGGCTGCATGGGTTGGCGCGCCTCGCCGAGTGGCGCAATGCCCAGCTGGTGCTGGGCGGCGCCCTGCTGGTGTTCCTCACGGCGATCTGGCAGAGCCATGACCGGGTTGTCGGCACGCTGCAGGCCGGCGCGCCGGAGCTGCGCGAGGATGCCCGTTTCAACCGCGATGCGGTATCCATCGCCGGCAACTACGACATCGGCCTGGACTGGCTCAGCGTGGTCTTCGAGGTCGCGCCGGACGAGTCCGGCGAGGTCACCGGCGCCTGCGAGAACGTGGCCCTGGGGCAGTACCAGGATCGCTTCGTCTGGGCCATGCAGGGCGTTCCCGGGGTGCTGTCGGTGGCTTCGTTCTCCAGCGGCATGCGCCAGTTCAACGAGGGCTACAACGAGGGCAATCCGAAGATGAGCGCGGTGCCCATCGACTCCATGAACTACTCCTCGCTTGC
This sequence comes from Pseudomonas sp. PL-6, assembly GCF_054110165.1. Classification (NCBI taxonomy): domain Bacteria; kingdom Pseudomonadati; phylum Pseudomonadota; class Gammaproteobacteria; order Pseudomonadales; family Pseudomonadaceae; genus Pseudomonas; species Pseudomonas sp. PL-6. Next base: position 1,443,114 of record NZ_CM134189.1, read on the forward strand.
CACCGAGGTCGCGCGAATCTCGGGCATCATGCGTGCCGACTGCAGCATGACCGCCGTGCACCTGTACCTGGCGGACCACAAGGCAACCACCATCAACCGGGTGATTGAGGCTGCCAAGGCGTTTCGCACCGAGTTCCCCATGCCGGGCGTCTCGGTGCGTCTGGCATCGGGCAATGCCGGCGTGCTGGCGGCGATCAACGAGGAGGTGGAGAAGAGCGAAATGCCGATGCTGCTGTATGTCTACGCCGCCATCGCGCTACTGGTGTTCGCCGTCTACCGCGACCTGCGCGCCGTGCTGGTGTGCTGCCTGCCGCTGACCATCGGCACCTTTATCGGCTACTGGTTCATGAAGGAGCTGCAGATCGGCCTGACCATCGCCACCCTGCCGGTGATGGTGCTGGCGGTGGGCATCGGTGTCGATTACGCCTTCTACATCTACAACCGTCTGCAACTGCACCAGGCCAACGGCCAGCCGATTGTCAAGGCCGTCGAGCATGCATTGCTCGAGGTCGGCGTGGCGACCATCTTCACCGCCATCACCCTGGCCATCGGCGTCGCCACCTGGGCGTTCTCCGAACTCAAGTTCCAGGCCGACATGGGCAAGCTGCTGGCCTTCATGTTCATGGTCAACATGGTCATGGCCATGACGGTGCTGCCGGCTTTCGCCGTCTGGCTGGAGCGGGTGTTCCCGCGCAAGCGCCCGGTGCGCATGATCGGCGCCCTGGCGCATTGAGGAGAGAGCAGATGCGATACGCGTTTTTCTTGATGGGCGCGCTGCTCGCCGCAGCGCTACCGCTCGCCAGCGTGCAGGCGCAACCGCTGCGAGCCGAGCGGGCCCTGACCGTGAGCCATGCCAGCGCGGCGACCATGCTCGATGCCGATTGGGCTGGCGGGCGCATGGTGGCCGTGGGCGACCATGGCGTGGTGCTGCTGTCCGACGATGACGGCCAGAGCTTTCGCCAGGCCCGCTCGGTACCGGTTTCCACGCCGCTGACCGGCGTCAGCTTCGCCGACGCGCAGCATGGTTGGGCGGTCGGTCATTGGGGGGCGATCCTGGCCAGCAGCGATGGCGGCGAATCCTGGCAGATCCAGCGGCTGTCCAGCGAAGAGGACCGTCCGCTGTTCGCCGTGCATTTCTTCAATGCCCGGCAAGGGGTCGCGGTCGGCCTCTGGTCGCTGGTGCTGACCACCGACGACGGCGGGCAGACCTGGCGCGAGCAGACGCTGGACGCGCCGCCGGGCTATGGCCGGGCCGACCTCAACCTGATGGGGCTGTTCGCCGACGCCAAGGGCGGCCTGTACGCCACTGCCGAGCGCGGTCAGCTGCTGCACTCGGTCGACTACGGCCAGAGCTGGCGCTATCTGGACACCGGCTACGAAGGCACCCTGTGGTCGGGCGCGGCATTGGCCGACGGCTCGCTGCTGGTCGGTGGCCAGCGCGGCACGCTGCTGCACGGCTCGGCAGACGGGCGCAACTGGCGGCACGTGCCGCTGCAGAGCAAGAGCTCGGTCACCAGCATAGTCGCCGCGAGGCGTCAGGTGCTGGTCGCCGGTCTCGACGGCCTGCTGGTGCGTAGCCGCGACGGGGGGCGCTCATTCCAGCGCCAGGACGCCGAGGATGGCGTCTCGCTGACCGCCGCCCTGCTCGCCGACGGTGATCGCCCCGTCCTGTTCTCCCGGCGTGGCGTGATAGCCGCACAGGGCGAGTGACGGGCTAGCTACGAGCGTCGCCGGCGCCGCTCGCGCCGCGATCGATCGAAGCCTTTTTCAGGGCCTTGTTGTCATTCGACGCTCGGCCCTTTTTTACGACTGTCTAGACCGGAGGGCTTATGTTTGCCGGGAGAAAACTGAAGCGCTTGGCTGGGGAAGTCAGCCTGAGAATATCCGCATTGTTAAGCGGCCAGTCGGACCAGGCGTCGTACCGCTGCGACCTGATCGGTCGCTATCCCGAGCTGCTCGATAGCTTCGCTAACCTGGAGCGCTGGTTTGGCCGTCAGGCCGAGGCCGCCGCTGCACCGACCCCGAGCGACGAGGAGAACGCGCTGGTCCGTGAGTTGCGCGAGTGCCTGCGCAGCGCCCGGGACGAGCTGGGGCAACTGCGCGGCGAACTCGAAGAGGGCCGGTACAGGCTGCTTGCCTCGGACGAGCGACTGGCCGCCTGCGCCGAGCGGGAAGAGATCTGGGAGGTGACCCGGAACCTGCTGACGGAGGTTTGCTGGGAACTGGTTGTAGTCGACGGGGATCCGGCTCACCCGGACAATCAGTTGCGTTGGTCGCAGCAGTTCCGCGATCTGCTGGGCTACTCGGAGCGCGACTTCCAGAACGATCTGGAAGGCTATTACTCGATCGTCAATCCGGATGATCTGAATCGGGTGGTGGCGGTAGTGAGCGAGTACTTTCGCATCGGCGATATTTCCTCGCCATATTCGGTCGAGTACCGGATGCGGCACAAGAGCCGGGGCGAGGTGTGGTTCCGCGAACGCGGCCAGGGTGTCCTGGGGCGCGATGGCAAACTCTGCCGGATCATCGGTGCCGTGCGCGACATCTCGGACGAGCGCCTGGCGGAGACCATTCGCGTCCGCGAGCAGGCCGGCATACAGGCCACCTACGAGCAGATCTCGCAGGTGGTGGGGGTGATCAAGGGCATCGCCGACCAGACCAACCTGCTCGCGCTCAATGCGGCGATCGAGGCGGCCCGCGCCGGCGAGCAGGGCCGTGGCTTCGCCGTGGTGGCCGACGAGGTGAAGAAGCTCGCCGGCAGGACCCGCGAGGCCACCCAGAAGATCCAGGAAATGCTGACCGCCAGAGCGGCTTGCTAGCGATTGGAGGAGCCACGTTCAGGCGAAGGCGCGACTCCAGGACTGGAAGTCGCGTCCGGAGATCGGCTTGCTGATGCAGTAGCCTTGGGCCTCCTCGCAGCCCCAGCCGGAGAGCATGTCCATGGCCTCGGTCGATTCCACCCCTTCGGCGACCACCTCGATGCCCAGGCTATGGGCCAGCTCGATGATCGTTTTGACGATGGCCGCCGACTCCTTGTCGCTACCCAGGCCACTGACGAAGGACTGATCGATCTTGATGTAGTCCACCGGCAGTTTTCTCAGGTAGGACAGGGAGGAGTAGCCGGTGCCGAAGTCATCGATGAATATCTTGAAGCCCGCTTCGCGCAACCGCGTGAGCACCTGCCGGGCAGCCGCCAGGTCCTCCATGATGCAGCTCTCGGTAAGCTCGAACTGAATCCAGTCCGGGGCGCCGCCCCAGGTTTGCAGGGCGCGCGCGATCTGCTCGTTGAGCTGCGGGTCGCGGATGTCGTGGGGGGACAGGTTGATGGCAATCGGAACGGCTCGACCTGCGTCATGCCACAGATGGCTTTCCCGGACTGCGGCCGCCAACACCCAGTAGGTCAGCTTGGTGATCAGGCCCGCACTCTCGGCGAAGGTGATGAACTGGCTGGGGCTGATCAGGCCTCGTTCGGGATGCTCCCAGCGCACCAGGGCTTCCACGCCGCTGACCCGTTTCGAGCCCATGCGCAGCTTGGGTTGAAACAGCAGGAGCAGTTCGTCGCGTTCGATGGCGCGCCGTAGGTCGGTCATCAGAGCCAGCCGCTGGGCGTTGTCGCTATCCAGCGAACCGGCATATATCGCCACTCTCTCCGCGCCCTGTTTGGCGCCGTAGCGGGCGACATTCGCGCGGCGCAGCAGGGCATCGGGGTCGTTGCCATGTCCGGGGAACAGCGTGATGCCGATACTGCAGTCGCTGTGCACCAGCAGTTCGCCCAGCGCCAGCGGTGCCTGGAGCGTCTGCGCTACGTCGCGCGCTACCTGCATCGCCTGACTGGCGTCCTGCCCCGGCAGCAACAGGGCAAAGGCGGATTCGGCGATCCGCGCCAGCCTTTCCTGCGGCTCGCCACGCTCTTGCAGCCTGGCCGCGAGTGCCTGCAGCAGCCGGTCGCCTTCGCGGTAGCCGAGGGTTTCATTGATTTCCCTGAAGTTGTCGACCTCGACATGCAGCAAGGCTAGCGGGGCGTGCGAGTCGCCCGAGCGGGCGATGGCTGTGCTCAGGGCCTCGTGCATGGACAGTCGATTGGGCAGGCCGGTCAGTTCGTCAAAATAGGCCATTGTGCGTATGCGCTCTTCGGCGCACTTGAGCTCGCTGATATCGGTGATAAAGCCCTCCAGGGCAAGTACCTGCCCATCTGCAGAGTAGATGCCGCAGCCCTTGTCCCAGACCCATTTGGTCTGGCCATTCGGTGTCTGGATCCGGTAGCTGGACTGGTAGGGTTGGCGCTTCTTCAAGGCCTTGGCAACCCCGCGGCGGAGCGTTGGCAGGTCGCCTGGGTGAATGATATCCACCATCTTGACCCGCCCCTCGATCAGATCGTCGGCGGTATAACCGGTAAGTTTCAGGCAGCCCTCGCTGACCAGTTCGAGGCGCCAGGAGAGGTCGCTGCGACAGCGATACGCCACGCCGGGGAGGTTGCCGATCAGGGTCTGCAGGGTGCGCTGACTTTCCCGTAGGCCATCGATCTCGACCAGCTCCCGGGCGAGCCGATCCGCCAGCTCACGCTGGCCGCTGCGCTGCTCGATCAAGGCGGCGATGTGCCGGGCCAGCAGCTCAAGCGCCTCCAGCTGCGAGGCATCGAGAGGCTTGGGTAGGGTGTCGGCGACCGCCAGCACACCGACCATTTCGCCTCCCGCCAGGGCGATGGGGACACCGGCAAAGCACTTGATAAAAGGCGGCCCGGCTACCAGAGCGCAGTGGCGCAAGCGCTCGTTGGTCGAGGCATCCGCTACCTGAATCCGCTCCTGGGCAGTGGTGACGGCGGCGCTCGACGCGCCTTGCCAGGCGTTCTCGCCATCGGCCATGCCCAGTAGCGCGCCGCACCAGTCGCCGCCTTGGTCCGGGAACGTCAGCATGGCCATTTGCACCTGGCAGGTGAGCGCCGCCAGCTTGACGAAGCCCTCGAGTTCCGCGGCGGACAGGGGGGCGCACGTAGCACGAAGCTGAACAGCTGCCATGGTCGCTCCTCCAGCGGACATGCATCGACGCGATAGTAGGAGGCTCCAGCGGTACTGCTGCCCGTAGCCAGGCGCGCGAGGGCCAGGGCTAACCAGGCTCTGCTATCAGTGTAGCCGCGCAGTCGGGACGGCATGGCGGCCATCAATTGGCATGCGGCCCGCGCCGGGGGGCATCGAAAAAAAAAGCGCGGCTTACGCCGCGCGAACGCTCAACTGGGTCCTGGGGCAGGGGTGAACCAGGGGGCTAGAACTGATCCGCCGTCAGTTCGTAGAGGCTGTCGGCGCCGCCGCGTATGCAGGCACTCAAGCCTTCGATACGCGGCAGAATGCGTTTGAAGAAGAAGCGCGCAGTGGCCTGCTTTGCCGAGTAGAAGTCCGGGTCCGAGGCCTGTCTGGCCTTCGCTGTGCTGGCCATTCGCGACCAGACGTAGGCATAGGCGACGTAGCCGAACAGGTGCAGGTATTCCACCGAGGCGGCGCCCACCTGGCGAGGGTCCTGCTGGGCCTGGTCACGGATCCAGGCGCTGGACTCTTCGAGCCGTTGCACGGCATCCAGCAGCGCATCGCGATGCTCGACGCCGGGCTCTTGGGCGTACAGGCGGATTTCCGCGAGAAACTCGTCCAGCGCATTGCCGCCATCGGCGAGAACCTTGCGCCCAAGCAGGTCCAGCGCCTGGATGCCATTGGTGCCTTCGTAGATCTGGGTGATGCGGCAGTCGCGGACCAGCTGCTCCTGGCCCCATTCGCGGATATAGCCATGGCCGCCGAAGATCTGCTGGCCGTGCACCGTGGTCTCCAGCCCCATATCGGTCAGGAAGGCCTTTGCCACCGGCGTGAGCAGGGCTATCAGTTTCTCGGCGCGCTTGGCGGTGTCCTTGTCCTCGCTGTACTTGGCGGTGTCGAGTTGCATGGCGACGTAGCTGGAGAAGGCGCGGCCGCCCTCGTTCAACGCCTTCATGGTCAGCAGCATGCGGCGCACGTCCGGATGCACGATGATCGGGTCGGCGGCCTTGTCCTTGGCGACCGGGCCGGTCGGTGCGCGGCTCTGGATGCGCTCGCGGGCGTACTCGATGGCGCTCTGGTAGCTGCGCTCGCCCAGGGCCAGGCCCTGGATGCCGACACCCAGGCGCTCGTAGTTCATCATGGTGAACATGGCGTTGAGACCCTTGTTCACCTCGCCGACCAGGTAGCCGGTGGCGCCGTCGAAGTTCATCACGCAGGTGGCCGAGGCCTTGATGCCCATCTTGTGCTCGATCGAGCCACAGGACAGCGAGTTCTTCTCGCCCAGCGAGCCGTCGGCGCCCACCATCAGCTTCGGCACCAGGAACAGCGAGATGCCCTTCGGGCCGGCCGGTGCGTCCGGCAGCTTGGCCAGCACCAGATGGATGATGTTCTCGGTGAGATCATGTTCCCCGCCGGTGATAAAGATCTTGGTACCGCTGATCTTGTAGCTGCCGTCGGCCTGAGGCTCGGCCTTGGTGCGGATGATGCCGAGGTCGGTGCCGGCGTGCGGCTCGGTCAGGCACATGGAACCGGCCCAGCGGCCTTCGTACATGTTCGGCAGGTACTGCGCCTTCAGCTCTTCGCTGGCATGGTTGAGGATCGACAGGCAGGCGCCGGCGGTCAGCATCGGGTACAGTCCGAAGGACAGGTTGGCCGAGTTGACCATTTCCTCGACCTGGGCGCCGATCACCTTGGGCATGCCCATGCCGCCGAACTCGGGCGAGCCGCCGACACCGACCCAGCCACCCTCGGCGTAGGTCTGGTAGGCCTCGGGGAAGCCGGTCGGGGTCTTCACCGCACCGCCTTCCCAGGAGCAGCCTTCCTCGTCGCCGCTGCGGTTGAGCGGCGCGATCACGCCGGCGGTGACCTTGCAGGCCTCCTCGAGGATGGCGTGTGCGGTGTCCATGTCCAGGCTGTCGGCGAGCCCCGGCAAGGCGGCCCATTGCCGGCCGACGTCGAAGACCTCACTGAGGACGAAGTGGATATCGCGCAGGGGCGCCTGGTAGTTGCTCATGGTCGGTTCTCCAAAGTCGACAAGGGGGTGGTGGCCGTCAGCAGGCGCACCAGGGTCTCGCAGCGCTGCCGCTCGCTCAGCGGGTAGCGCGCGAGCCACAGCGGCAAGTGCTCGAACAGCTCCAGGGCGGCAACGCCGGTCTGCTCGGGGCCGGTGCAGCCGGTGGCGCCGAGCAGCGCATGGAGCTTGTGCTGCACCTGCTGACGCAGCCGATCGATGTACTGCCGTTGGCCAGGCTTCAGACAGTCGGCGTCGCGGGCTGCCAGCTGGAAGTGCAGCGGATGGGACTCGTGGAGCGCTATCAGGCGCTGGATCACCTCCTGCAGGGTCGCATCGGCGGATTCGCGCTGATGGCGACGATCGAACAGCGACAGCAGTGCCATGTAATGCTCTTCGATGAACTCCTGGAGCAACTCTTCCTTGCTGGAGCAGTGGTTGTAGAGCGAGCCCGCGGTCAGTTCGAGGTGGCTGGCCAACTCGCGCAGGCTGACCTGGGCGAAGCCGCGCCGGGCAAACAGCTCCAGGGCCCTGGGGCGGTTGCGCTCGAAGCGCGAACCGGTTCCGGCGGGGCGCGAGATGGCTTGCACGCACTTGGCTGTGTTCATGTTGCAACCCCTCAGAGGCGGTGTTCGGGAGCGGCCTGTACGAGACGCGCCGAAGGAGCCGGCCGGGAGCGCAGCACCCTCATCGTGGGTTGGGTGCTGGCGCATTTCCGGACCGGCCCCCTTCAGACGCGTTCGAAGATGACGGCGATGCCTTGGCCGCCACCGATGCACATGGTGGCCAGCGCATAGCGACCCTTGATCCGGTGCAGTTCATGGATCGCCTTGGTGGCGATGATGGCGCCGGAGGCGCCCACCGGGTGGCCCAGGGAAATGCCGGAGCCGTTGGGGTTGACCTTGTCTGGATCGAAGCTCAGCGCATGCGCCACCGCACAGGCCTGGGCGGCGAAGGCCTCGTTGGACTCGATCACGTCGAGGTCGGCCAGCGTCAGCCCTGCACGCTGCAGCGCCAGACGAGTCGCCGGGATCGGGCCGAGGCCCATCAGGGTAGGCTCGACACCGGAATGGGCATAGGCCACCAGACGCGCCATGGGCTGCAGTCCTTGTTCCTTCACCGCTTCGCCGCTGGCCAGCAGCAGGGCGCTGGCGCCGTCGTTGAGGCCCGAGGCATTGCCAGCGGTGACGCTGCCCCCCTCGCGGAAGGCCGGCTTCATCTTCGCCAGCTGCTCCAGGGTCAACTCGCCGCGCACGTGCTCGTCGGTCTCGAATTGAATGACACCTTTGCGGGTCTGGATCTCCACCGGCACGATCTGCTCGGCGAAGCGCCCTTCGGCGATCGCGCGGGCCGCGCGTTGCTGGCTCTGCAGGGCCAGGGCGTCCTGCTCCTCGCGGCTGATGCCATGCAGCTGGGCGACGTTCTCCGCGGTGATGCCCATATGGATGCCGTGCAGCGGGTCCTGCAGGGCGCCGAGCATGTAGTCGAGCATCTTGGCATCGCCCATGCGCGCACCCCAGCGTACGCTGGGTACCAGATAGCCACCCTGGCTCATGGATTCGGCGCCACCGGCGACGGCGATGCGCGAATCGCCCAGCAGCAGGCCCTGGGCGGCGCTGACGATGGCCTGCAGGCCCGAGCCGCACAGGCGGTTGACCGTGAGTGCCGGCGCTTCCTTGGAAATCCCGGCCTGCAGGGCCGCCACGCGGCTGATGTAGGCGTCCTTGGGGGTGGTGGGAATGACGTGGCCGAATACCACGTGCTCCACCTGTTGCGGGTCGCAGTTCGCCCGTTCGAGGGCTGCGAGGGTAACCAGCGTTGCGAGCTGGGCGGGTGGGGTGTCCTTCAGGGTGCCGCCATAGGTGCCGATGGCGGTGCGTACCGCGCTGACGACGAAAACTTCGGGTCTGTTCATCCGAGACGCTCCTGGTTCGGTAGTGGAATGACCGCGAGTCTAGGGCGTGAGGCCGGCCGTCTCCTATGCCAGAATTGCGCAGGTGCGGATGACGAATTTGGACATATCGCGTGTTATGAAAACGTCTAGTGCGGGGCCATCTGACGAACGAACGGTCCGCAAGGGTGATTCGGTGGCGGCTTATTTCGTCAAGGCGGCCGTGCACCGCTTGGCCCATGTGCCGCAACGCGCCGAGGCGCTGCTGCGTGAGGCCGGCATCGAGCCGGCCCGCCTCGATGATCCGTCGCAGCGGGTACCGGCCGAGTCGGTCGCACGGCTGTGGCTGCTGCTCACCGCGGAGCTGGGCGACGAGTTCTTCGCCTTCGACTCGGGCGGCATGCCCCGCGGCGCCTTCGCCATCATCTGCCGCAGCGTTGTGCACGAGCCGGATCTGGGCCGAGCGCTGCGCCAGTGCCTGTCCGGCTTCAACCTGTTCCTGCGGGATATCCACGCGCACCTGGAGTTGCGGGGCAATCGTGCCGCCATCGTGCTGCACAACCGCATCGCCGATCAGGCCATCCGAGGCGTCGCCGAAGAGATCTACCTGAGCATGGTGATCGGCGTGGCCTGCTGGCTGGTAGGGCGGCGAATCAACCTGGATCACACCCAGTTCGGCCATCCGCAGCCGCCCCATGGCGCCGATCCGCTGCTGTGGGGCCCCTGGATCGAGTTCGATGCGCCCCGCACCGAAGTGGAGTTCAGCGCCGTCCAGCTGTCCCTGCCGACGGTGCGCAACTTCGCCAGCCTCAAGCAGTTCCTGCGCCAGGCGCCGGAAGGGGTGGTGGTGCGCTTTCGCAATCGGGCCGGGCTGGCAGCCGGCGTCTATCGCCGCCTGAAGGCGTCTCCCGAGCTGGACTGGCCGTCGCAGACCCAGATGGCGTTGGACGTGGCCATGAGCGAGTCGGCCTTTCGCCGGCAACTGGAGCGCGAGGGCTTCTCCTATCAGGCGCTCAAGCACGAGGTGCGCAAGGCGCTGGCCTTCGACTATCTCAACGACAGCAGCCTGAGCATTTCCGAGATCGCCATTCGCTGCGGTTTCCAGGAGCCCAGCGCGTTTCACCGGGCCTTCCGCCAATGGACCGGCATGAGCCCGGGTCGCTACCGCTCCGCGCAAACCACGGGGCGCGATTAGGCCGCAGCCGGACAGCGCGGGAAAAGCCTTCGCGCTCCCATGCCGCAGCGGCTCAATTTGCTACGACACGAGGCCAGTCGGGAAATCCGAGCGACTACCAAGTCGGCCGACTCTTCATCGCCCCAGCCCGGGCAACTCTCTTCACCAGTTCGAATCCGCTGCTGATCCCTGGATGGGATTTCTTGCAAGTGGCGAACATGCAAAATTAAAGTAACGTGTGTTACGTTAATATGTGCGTCGATCTTGTTCTGCGCAGTCACGGGGCGTCGGATCGCTCAATTGCATCTGCGATGTCCTGTTTTCATGACGGTTCGAAGGAGTTCTAAATGCATACAAGAATTACCGAGCTGACGGGTACGCGGTACCCGATCGTTCAGGGCGGAATGCAGTGGGTCGGTCGGGCCGAATTGGCCAGCGCGGTCTCCAACGCCGGTGCCCTCGGCATACTGACGGCGCTGACCCAGCCGACGCCCGACGCGCTGGCGGCGGAGATCGCGCGGTGCCGGTCGATGACCGACCAGCCATTCGGTGTCAACCTCACCGTCCTGCCGACCACCACGCCGCCACCCTATGCGGACTACGTGACGGCCATCATCGAAAGCGGGGTGAAGGTGGTGGAAACGGCGGGGCGCAGTCCCGCCGACTTCATCGAGCGATTCAAGGCCGCCGGCATCAAGATAATCCACAAGTGCACCGCCGTCCGTCATGCCCTGTCGGCCGAGCGGGCGGGTGTGGATGCCGTCAGCATCGATGGGTTCGAGGCCGCGGGGCATCCCGGCGAGGACGATGTGCCGGGCCTTGTCCTCATCCCGGCTGCGGCGGCGGCCTTGCGGATTCCGATCCTTGCCTCGGGCGGCATCGCCGATGGCCGTGGCATGGCGGCGGCTCTGATGCTTGGTGCGGAAGGCATCAACATGGGCACGCGTTTCATGCTGACGAAGGAAGCACCGATCCACGGCGCTATCAAGGACGCGGTCGCAGCGGGCAGCGAGCTGGATACTAATCTCATCTTCCGCGCTTTCCGCAACACGGGCCGGGTATTCCGCAATGCAGTCTCGGATGAAGTGGTGGCGATCGAACGACGCCCAGGGGCGACGTTCGAGGACATCAGGGCCTTGGTCGCGGGTGCGCGTGGGCGTGCCGCATTGGAGGGCGGAGAGGTGGATGGCGGCCTCCTCTGGGCAGGGCAGGCTATCGGCCTCATCAAGGACGTGCCGAGCTGTGCCGAACTCATCGAGCGCATGGTGAGCGACTGCCGCCAGGCCATCGCCCGCGGCGCGGCGCTGACGCAGGAGAACGCCCATGTCCTATAAGACGATCCGCTATGAGGTGGGTGACGACGGGGTTCTGCTGCTCACCCTGTCGCGCCCCGAGCAACTGAACGCCTTCACCGTCGAGATGTGTAGCGAGTTGGCCGACGCCTACCAGCGGGCCAGTGGCGACGATGCCGTGCGCGCCATCGTCGTGACCGGGGATGGGCGAGCCTTCTGTGCGGGCATGGATCTCTCGGTCGACGGCAATGTCTTCGGTCTGGATGAGAGCCTGACTCCTACGCTGGAGGACATGCGCCAACGTCTTGATACGCCGGAGATCCTGCAGGGCGTGCGCGACACCGGTGGACGGGTGACGCTAGCGATGTACGACTGCCTGAAGCCGATCATCGGCGCGGTCAATGGTGCGGCGATCGGCGTCGGCTCGACCATGTTGCTGCCCATGGATTTCCGTTTTGCTTCCGATAGGGCGCGCTTCGGCTTCGTTTTCGGCAAGCTCGGCGTCACCGCCGAGGGCTGTTCCAGCTGGTTTCTGCCGCGCCTGGTGGGCTTGGAGCAGGCGCTGGAGTGGTTTTACCGGGCCGAGATCTTCGACGCCAACGAGGCGCTGGAGAAGGGGCTGATTCGAGCAATATTGCCCGCCGAAACGCTGGTGGACGAAGCTCGCGCCTTCGCCACTGCGCTGGTCAAGGACCGCTCGCCGGTATCGATCGGGCTCATGCGCCAGATGCTGTGGCGAAACAGCGCGCAGGCGCACCCGCTCGCCGCGCATGAGGTGGAGTCGCTGGCCATGTTCTATACGAGCCAGGCCGATGGCCGGGAAGGGGTCCAGGCGTTCCGTGAAAAGCGGCCTGCACGCTTCTCCGCCAAGGCATCCAGCATGCCGCCTTTCTACCCTTGGTTCTAGACGGTTCGTCACCCCCAAAAAAGAAGCGAGCGCCAGCGATGGCCTGGTTAGTTGCGACTGGTTCCCTCGGCTTGACATAAGAGTTGAGCTCTTTTGCAGAGGGGACGTCGCAAGAACACCAGCAAACGGAGTCAGAATAATGAGCGATGTAGAACACACCCAATTGCCATCGGGAATGGGAATCCTGATCGAAGCCGAAGATTTCGACAGCTACGGTGGTTGGGTCCTCGATTCCCAGTTTGAAACGGTGATGGGCTCTCCCTACCTGCTTGCCCATGGCCTTGGTCGCCCAGTGCCCGATGCGACCACCGTTGTCTCCATCGCCAATGCTGGTGAATATGACGTGTGGGTGCGCGCAAAGGACTGGGTGCCTGCGCATCATCCCGGCCGGTTCGCTCTGTCGATCAACGGCACTCTGCTCGAAACGGAGTTCGGCGCGAATGGTCAGGATTGGTCCTGGCAGTGCGCCGGAAAGGTTTCGCTTCCGCAGGGCGATGTGGCCTTGGCGCTACACGACCTGACAGGCTTCGACGGTCGCTGTGATGCAATTTATCTCTGTCTGGATGGAGTGCCGCCGCCAAACGACGTTAATGCGGCCAGCCGAGCTTGGCGAAGGGCCCTGCGCGGTCTTCCGGACAAGCCGGTTGATGCGGGAGAGTACGATGTGGTCGTCGTTGGCGGTGGCATTTCCGGCTGTGCAGCAGCGCTCGCCGCCGCGCGTCTCGGTCAGCGCGTTGCGCTGATTCATGACCGTCCAGTTCTCGGCGGCAATGCAAGCAAAGAGATTGGTTTGATGCCGCGTGGTACTCAGGGCGCCCTGCTCAAGGAGTTGTCTGCGCGAACCGCTGATGGCGACCTGGCGGCCTTTTCATTGCTGGAAGCTGAGCCGACCGCGACGGTGTTCCTCGAGCATCGCACTGTCGCTGTCGCCACCGAGGGCGCGAGGATCGTCTCGGTCAATGCCGTTCAGGCTCGCGGCGGTCATGAGCGCTGCTTCAGAGGCGCCGCATTCATTGACTGTACTGGCACGGCAATGCTGGGCGTTCTCGCAGGGGCGCAGACCATGTTCGGACGGGAGGCAAAGTCAGCTTTCAATGAGCACTATGCGCCTGAGGTCGGCGATGACATGCACCATGGCAACACACTGTTCTTCCGTACACGGATGGCTGAACACCCAACTCCGTTTCCAGACGTTCCCTGGGCGACCGAGGTATCCAAAGACTACGCAAACCTCAGTGGGCAACTGGTTGAGGCTGGTGTCGAGAACGGTCCCGGCCCGAAAGCCGGAGCAAATCCTGACACACCGGAGTTCAGGTTTGGCAGATCCTCCGATACTTTCCCTGCGACCCATTTCTGGGAATATGGCCAGTGGCTCGACCCCTACGTCGAGGGAGAGCATATTCGCGACTATCTACTTCGGGCACTCTATGGGACGTTCTCGAATGTCAAAAACCTTGAGCCCGAGAAATACGCGAATCTTGAACTGGAGTGGATCGCCCATGTTGCTGCGCAGGGCGAGTTCAGGCGATATCTCGGTGACTACGTCCTCACGGAGAACGACATCCGCGACCACAAGCAATTCCCCGACACCTTGATCGCCAATGATGGATCGTTCTGCATTCATTGCGCATGGGAACCAGGCGAGGGCAAGTACAATTTCCGTCTCAAGGACTGGATCTTCGACGCACGTGACAAGGAGTCGTACGAGATCCCGTTCCGTTGCCTCTACTCGGCTAACATCGACAACCTGTTGATGGCCGGTAAGCACATCAGTGTCACGCATGTCGCCGGCTCTGCAACCAAACTCATGGGCAACGGCGCACAGCATGGCGTTGCAGTCGCCGCTGCGGCTGCCCTATGCAACAAGCTCGGTACTACACCACGTGGCCTGTATGAAAATCACCTCGACGAACTTAAGGGCCTCGTGCACCAACTCACTCGCTGCGATCACGATATGGCAAGCCATCCGCCTGTCAGGCAGTTTGAGTCGGTTCCTGGCTAGCAGAGGGGGATCGGCGGACCGGCTGGGCCGTCGATCAAACATGGTGGGTGCTACTCAGGTCCGTCACAGGCCAGCTGCTGGGACGCCCCGGCAGTTGTTTTCCCTGATCGAGCACTTTGGGCAGAGATAAAAGTGTGTGAAGCGGAGCAGCCTAGCGGATCGATACTGCTCCATCTCCAGAGGGGCCTACGCTGACGGATGTTTGGTCATTCGTGATCGATAGAGAAATTTCCTGGCGAACATGCGATTCGCCGGTTTGCAGGTGCGAACCGGCGTGTCGCCCCGTTCGCTGACTTTACGACTGAATTTGCTGAAGACCGACGGACGTCTGAAGTCGACGCGCTGGATACGAACGAGTGATCCTCGGATGCTTGGCCGCAAGACCAGCGTGCCGCCGTTCTGCCCCTGATTCTGACGAATCAGCCTCCTTCTAACCCTTGCCTTATCGCAAACGGAGCCCTCGTTTCCACGAACGGTTCTTTAGGTGTCTTTTTACATAACAAAAGATTTGCATAACAAGTGTTGCGTAAAATTGAGAGCATGGTTAGAGTGAGGCGAAACAACAAAACGCCTCCAGGAGGTGCGACAGATGATTACCCTCAAGCCCACCCTGACTCTGCCGGCTGCCGGGCTCACCGGTTTCGAGACCCCGCTGAGCGAAGAAGAAGCTGCGATCCAGTTCTCAGCGCACCGCTTCGCCAAAGAAGTGTTGCGTCCGTTGGGACGCGAGCTGGACAAGATGAGTGCCGACGAAGTGGTCGCGCCAGGCTCGCCGTACTACTCGGTCTTTGGCGAGTTCGCCAAGCTGGGCCTGGATCCGACGCTCCTGGCGGAGCTGCCGGCTGAGATGGGGGTGCGTGTTGAATCGATGATCCTTGAGGAGCTGGGGTGGGGCGATTCAGGTCTCGCTGTGTCCCTGGGATGCGCTGGCTTCCCGCTGCAGATGGCTGTTGCCGCCGGCAATGCTGAGCTGGTGGAGCTTTGTCAGGGCAGGATCGGCTGCTGGATGGCGACCCAGCCTGATCGCGGCAGCGACAATCAGTTGCTCGACGTCGCTCGAGACTGGCCGGCTGGCACTCCGGCCAATATTGGAAACCTGACCGCCAAGGTGGTCGGTGACGAGATCATCATCAATGGCCAGAGCTCGGCCTGGGTATCCAACGGTGCCGTGGCTCAGGTGGCCTTCGGTCTGATGTGCGCCGACTACGGCGACGGCTTCTACGGCAAAGACGGCCTGCCCCACGGTATCGCGGTAATCGTGCCGCTGGATATCAAAGGCGTCTCCAAGGGCAAGCCTTTGGCGAAGATTGGTCAGCGCTCGCTGCCGCAGGGCGAGACTTATTTCGACAACGTGCGCGTGCCGCGCCGCTTCGCCATTGCTGAGCGCGACAACTACTACGGCACGCTCAGCTCGTCTTGGTCTCATGCCGGCACCCTCATGGCGCAGGTCTTTACCGGTGTTGCTCGAGCAGCCTTCGAGCTGGCGCTGCAGTACTGCCATGAGCGCCGCCAGGGCGGTCGCATGCTGATCGACCATCAGATGACCCGCCTGCGCCTGGGCGAGATGCTGCGGCGCGTCGAGACCGCTCGCGCCGTCGCTCGCCGTTCGCTGAGCTTCGCCCGTCTGTCGCCACAGACGCATCCTTATGCCACCGCCTCGGCCAAGGTCACGGTCACCGAGGAGGCGCTGGCCGTGGTCCAGGAGGCCTTCCGCCTGTTCGGCGGCAACGGCACCACCCTCGAATACCCAATCGAGAAGCTGCTGCGTGACACCCAGTCCGCCCTGATCGAAGACGGTGAGAACCGCATCCTGACTATGCGTCTTGGGCTGCTCGCACAGCAGCTCTATGCCGAAGGTTGGGCTCAGAACTGATCCACCCGCTCCACCAGACCATTCATCCAAGAACAAAACGAGGTACTCGAAATGGCCAAATATCCTGTCGTTGTCTATGGCGCTAGCGGCTACACCGGCATGCTGACCATGGACTGGCTGATTGACCAGAAAATCCCGTTCACGGCTGTGGCGCGCAACGCCGGTCGCGCCAAGGAAATGATGGCGCAGCGCGTCGTCGGCCTGGAGACGGCCACCTATGAGCTGATCGAGTGTCCGCACGAGGTCGAGGCCCTGACCGCCGTGTTCAAAGGCGCGAAGGTCGTCTGCAACACCGTCGGCCCGTTCGTCAATTTCGGTCTGACCACCGCCGAGGCAGCCCTGAAAGCCGGCTGCCACTACCTGGATCCGGCTGGCGAGCAGGAGCACATCCGTGCCCTGCGTGACCAGTTTGGTGAACTCTATCGTCAGGCCGGCCTGCTGCTGTCGCCGTCGCTGTCCTACATGTACACCTACGCCGAGATCGCCGCCGAGCTGGCCTTGGAGACCCCCGGTATCGACTCCCTGGAAACCGCCACCCTGACCCGTGGTCCGCGTGTCGGCGCCGCCGGTGTGACCGTGGGCTCCACTGCCACCATCTTCGAGGGCTTCCGCCATCCAGGTGCTTACCTGTGGGAGAAGGAGCTGATTCCATACGCGCCAAACAGCAGCTTCAACGTGGTCTGCCCCAGCTTGCTCGAGTCGGTGTTCTGTCTGCCGTGGGGTGGCACCTCGCTGCCAATCTATTTCCAGAATGATGGCCGAGTGCGTAGCTGCATGTCTTGCGTCGGCTTCTACGATAACCCGGTAATGAAAATGGTCCACGGCCTCGGCCAGAAGTGGGAAGCCGAGTACAAGCACCTACCCAAGGAACAGCAGGATGCAGTGATCCAGAACCTGGTGGATTCCACCACGCCGAGTATGCCTCCGCGTGAGCGCAGCACCCTGCAGCGCACTGTGGACTTCGCAATTGGTCGCGGCCAGCTGGGGGCGGTGCGAGCCACCGTACATGGCATCACTCCTTACATTTCCACCGGCGCGTTGCACGCTGCTGCTGCTGCCAGGCTGCTGGACAACGACACCGCCAAGGTGGGCTTCGCCTCGTCGTCCAAGGCCTTCGGCCACCGCTACATGCTCGGCTTCCTCGAGCAGCGTGGCCTGGCTCGCGCAACCATCACCCAGCTGTGAAGTGACGAAAATGGCGATCATCGATTTCTTCGACCGCGGCTGGCGGATCAATCCGCGCGGCGCCGCCTATATCCAGGACGGCGCGGTCACAACCTTTACCGATGCGGGGGAGATGTCCTGCCGCATCGCCAACGCACTGCTCGCTAGTGGATTCGCACCCGGAACCAAGGGCGCGGTCTGGGCGGCCAACGATGTGACGGCCTGGCTCTGCGCCTTGGGTCTGTGGCGCGCCAATATGTGCTGGATTCCAGTCGGCGCGCGCAACGCGCCCGAGGAAAACCGCCATGTGCTGGACGCCTTCGACTGCGAGGTACTGTTTTTCCAACAGGAGTTCGCCGAGACCATTGCTGCCCTACGCCCGCAGTTGCCGAAGATCTGTCAGTGGGTCTGCATCGATGGCGAGGTTGAGGGGGCGGAATCACTCGAGCAATTCATCGCGCAACAGCCGGCGAGCGATCCACGTGTCGCCGTCGATCCGGACGACGTGATCTGGCTCGGTCCAACTGGCGGAACCACGGGCCTGCCCAAGGGTGTGATGAATACCCATCGTAGTGTGCAGACCGGCTTTGCCCACGTGATGATCAACACGCCGTACCCGGCGGGTGCCAGGCCGGTCAATCTGGCTGCCGCACCCATGACTCACACCGCTGGCCTGCTATCCATGCCTTGCACGGCTAGGGGCGGCACCGTGGTAATCATCACCAAACCGGAACCCCAGATGCTGCTGGCGGCCATCCCCACGTACAAGGTGACGGAGTTCTTCCTGCCGCCGACCGTGATCTACCGGCTGCTAGACATTCCTGATTTGAACAAGAAAGTCGACTTCTCGTCGCTGCGCTACTTCCTCTACGGCGCCGCGCCGATGTCTGTGGACAAGCTGCGCAAGGCGATTGAGGTTTTCGGACCAGTCATGATTGAGGGGTACGGTCAGACCGAGGCGCCGGGCTCTATTGCTCATCTGACTCCGGGCGAGCATTTCCTCAATGGTGAAGTGGCCAGCGATGAGCGGCTGTCCTCGGTCGGACGGCCCAACCCGCTGATTCGTGTCGAGATCATGAACGACGACAACCAGATCCTCGCCCAGGGCGAAACCGGCGAGATCTGCGTGCGCGGCGACCTGATCATGAAGGGTTACTACAAGGACCCGCAGAAGACCGCGGAGACCATCATCGACGGCTGGCTGCACACCGGCGATATCGGTCACCTGGATGCCGATGGCTACCTGCATATCACCGACCGTAAGAAGGACATGATCATCTCGGGCGGCTTCAACGTCTATCCGAGCGAGGTCGAGCAGGTGCTCTGGGGCCATCCCGCGGTGCGCGACTGCGCGGTGATCGGCGTGCCGGACGAGAAGTGGGGCGAGGCGGTCAAGGCCGTTATCGAACTGAACGAGGGTCAGAGCGTCGACGCCGAAGCGCTGATTGCCCTGTGCAAGGACAAGCTGGGTTCGGTCAAGGCACCGAAGTCCGTCGACGTCGTCGAGTCCCTGCCCCGCAGCCCCGTCGGCAAGGTGCTGAAGAAGGACCTGCGTGCCCGCTACTGGCAAGGCGCCAGCCGGCGGATCTGAAGTCGAGGAGTCTTCTGATGGAACCGATTTATATTGCCGGTATTGCGATGACCGAGTTCGGTCGTCACCCGGATCGCAGCCTCGAGGACCTGGCCCTGGAGGCGCTCAACGGCGCGCTGGCCGATGCTGGCGCCCAGCGCGCCGATATCGGCGCGGTGTTTTACGCCGGTATCACCAACGGCGCGCTGCAGGGCCAGCTGTCCATTCCGGGGCAGGTGATCATGAGCAAGATCGGCATCGAAGGGGTGCCGGCCTACAACGTCGAGAACGCCTGTGCCTCCGGTAGCACGGCGGTGCATCTGGCGGTGCAGAGCCTGCGCGCCGGCGCCACCGATGTGGCGCTGGCCCTCGGCTGCGAGAAGATGGTGGTGGCCGACAAGGCGAAATCCTTCGCCCTGTTCGAAGCCGGCTGGGACGTCGCCCGCGCCGAGGAAAACTTCGCCATCCTGTCGAAGATGGGCGATGGCATCGTGCCGCCGCCCGGTTCGGAGTCCGATCGTCCGTACAGTCGCTTCATGTCCATCTACGCCGGTTTCTGCCGCTGGCACATGAAGACCTACGGCACCACCCAGCGGCAGATCGCGGCGGTATGCGCGAAGAACCACGGCCACTCGGTGCACAACCCTTACTCGCAGTTCCGCAAGCCCTTCACCATCGAGGAAGTGCTGGCGGCGCCGCCGATCACCTATCCGATCACCCTGCCGATGTGCGCGCCGATGACCGACGGCGCCGCCGCCGCGATCATCTGCACCGAGGCGGGCCTCAAGCGCATCGGCGCCGACCCCAAACGTTGCGTGCGCATCGCCGCCAGCGTGATCCGCAGCTTCACCCTGCGCAGCATGGATGAGACGGACAAGCACGTCAGCCATCTGGCCGCGCTGCAGGCCTACGAGACCGCCGGCCTCGGCCCGCAGGACATGCATGTCGCCGAGGTCCACGACGCCTCGGCCATGGGCGAGATCATCCAGGCGGAAAACCTCGGCCTGGCGCCGATGGGGCTGGGCGGGGTGTGCGCCGAACGCGGTGATTTCACCGTGGGTGGACGGATTCCGATCAATCCCTCCGGCGGCCTGGAATCCAAGGGCCACCCGCTCGGCGCCACCGGTATCGGTCAGCTCTTCGAGCTGACCACCCAGCTGCGCGGCGAAGCCGGTGCGCGCCAGGTCGAGGGCGCGCGCCATGCGATCCAAGAAAACGGCGGTGGCCTGATCGGCGTCGAGGAAGGCGCCGTGGCCGTTCACATTCTGAGCCGATAGGAGTACCTGTCATGTCAGCAGTCCGTCGCGGCACGAAAAACGGGACCAGCAGTGAAGTCGGGCAATTTCGTCGCCACGGCGGCTGGCTGGAAAGGCCGGCCGACCTGCAGCCGGAGCTGGAAAGCGATGTCAGCGCCGATGTGATAGTGGTCGGGGCCGGCTTCGCCGGCCTGTCCACCGCGTTGGAGCTGACGGCGCTCGGCGCCAAGGTGATAGTGCTCGAGCAGGAGTTCGCCGGGTTCGGTGCTAGTGGGCGCAATGCCGGCTACCTCGGTGGCAGCCTGGGCATCGAGTTCGAGTTCTTCCTCAAGCGCGTCGGCATCGAGCAGGCGCGGAAGATCGTCAGCTTCTACGACGAGGGCGTCAGCTACGTGGAGCACAGGCTCGACGAGCTTGGCATCGACTGCGACTACAACCGCTCGGGCAATATCCGCGTGGGCGTGCATCCCTCGCAGGAGAAGAAAGTTCGCAAGGCCATGCAACTCGGTCTCGAACTCGGCTCGCAGACGCAGTTTCTGGACGCCACCGAGATGCGCGCGCGCGGGATACCGCCGGCGTTTCTGTTCGGTTATGCCCAGCAGCACGGCGGCACGCTGGACCCCGGCAAGTATGTGCTGGGCCTGCGCCGCGCGGCGCTCGAGGCCGGCGTGCAGCTCTACGAGAACACGCCGCTGCTGTCGTACAGCGCAGGACAGACCGTCCGTTGCATGACCCGGCGCGGCTTCGCCAGCGCGCCATTTCTGGTGCTCGCCACCAACGCCTACACCCCGCAGCTCGGCCTGCTCAAGGACAAGATCGTGCCGCTGCGCGTCTCGGCGATCGAGACCGATCCGCTTTCCCCGGCCCAGCTGGCGACGCTGGGTTGGCCGGGGAGGGAAGGCCTGATCACCGCGCACTGGACCATGGAAAGCCACCGCCTGACGGCGCGCAACTCGCTGGTGATCACCACCAAGCGACTCGACTATGCCTATGGCGCGCAGACGCCGAACGAACCGGACCAGGCCGCCTATCGCGCCCTGGCCGCGGCGCTCAACGAGCGCCATCCGACCCTGCGCGGGCTGGGCATCCGCTCGACCTGGAGCGGCTACGTCAGCATGGCCTACGACGCCTTGCCGGTGGTCGGCGAGACCGGTGCCCACGACAACGTGCTGTATACCGCCGGCTGCTCGGGGCATGGCGTCGCCACCCAATCGCTGATGGGGCAGCTGCTCGCCGAGCGGATTGGCGGCATCGAGCATCCGCTGCTGGCCGCGCTGCGCCACAAGACGCCGTCCACGCTGCCCGAACCCCTGCAGTGGTGCGCCGTCAAGCTCGCCCTCGGGGCGGCAAACCGCATGGACGGCTGGACCAACAGCAGGGCGCGCCGCGCCGCCGGGCATTGAGCCTGGCGGCCAACTTCGATCATTTCTTTGGAATCCGAATCTATGAATGCCAACTCGAAAGAGGTCGTGCAGCTCACGGCCTGGGCCGCAATCCTGGGCGGCGTCTTCGCCTATCTGAATGTCGGTTTCATGTTGCTGGTCACCCAGGGCGACATGAATCTGTCCCTGCAAGGCGCCTACATGTTGGGCGCGTCGGCGCAGGTGCGTGAGTTCTTCCGCTGGTCGATGCTGGCGGATGTCCTCGGCTTCTACCTGCCGCTGCTGGTCATCGGCGGTTACTTCTGGGCCAGTTTCCGCGACAGGGCAGGGGCCCTGGGCGACATGGCGGTTCTGGCCATCGTCGTCTACGTCATCCTCGGGGTGGCCGGTGCCAGCCTGCAGCTGGCGGTGCTCAATCCGCTCGCCAGCCTGCATGCCGAAGGCGGCGAAGCCGCCAAGGCCGCCGCCGAGGCCGCCTGGACCAGCATCGCCACCGCCAGCCAGAAAGGCCTGTGGTGGTGCGAGGGCCCCGTCGTGCTGTTCTGGGGGCTGATCGTCGGCAAGCAGCTCAAGGACGCCGGCTGGGGCAAATCCATCCTGTGGCCGTTGAGCATCGTCGGCTGGTGTTTCGGCCTGTTCTTCGTCTGCGGCTTTTTCCAGAGCCTGGCCGTGCTGACCAATCTGCTGCTGGTCGTGGTCGTCCTGATCTTTCCCCTGTGGCTGCTGATGTTCGGCGCGCAACTGCTGCGTGGGCCGAAGTTGCGGCTGGCCGATCAACTTTCCTAACAACTGCGAGAGGCGCTCAGTATGTCCAAGAAGCCCAGCGTTGAAACCGGCCTCGATTCGAGGCGCAGGCAATTGTTGAAACTCGCCGGCGCCACCGCGGCCGTGGGAGGCCTAGGCCTGAAAGTAGGGCTGGCCAGTGCCAGCGAAGACGACCTCCAGGCAAGTGGCGTGATCGATGTGGCCATTATCGGCGGCGGTCTCGCCGGTTTGACTGCGGCCCGTGACCTGCAGCAGGCGGGTAACCACTCCTTCGTGGTCTTGGAGGCCAGGGACCGGGTCGGCGGGCGAACCCTCAACTACGAGGTGGGGGACGGCAATGTCTCGGAGGTCGGCGGGCAATGGATCGGGCCGGGCCAGACTGCCGTGGAGGACCTCGCGCGCCAGCTGGAGGTAGGTACCTTCCCGCAGTTCCACGAAGGGCGCACGGTCATCCTGGGCGGGGACGGTCGGCTGGAGATCGATCTCGAAGGTACCTTCGGCACCGACATGGCCGTGGCCGAGAAGCTCAGCGAGATGTCTCGCGATGTTCCTTCGGGCGCGCCCTGGAGGTCGGTGAAGGCCGCCGAGCTGGACAAGCTCTCGGTCGGTGATTGGCTGGCCACGCAGAACATCAAGCCCGAGGATCGCTCGGGCTGGGATGCCGCCCTGACGCTTACCGGTGGGGCAAGCCCGGCCAAGATGGGGCTGCTGCATTACCTGTCCATGATCAATTCGGCCAGCTGCGACTACGAGAAGCTCGATTCGATCAAAGACAGCGCGCAAGGCACCCGCTTCGTCGGCGGCTCGCAGATTCTCAGCACCAGGATGGCCGAGCAACTGGCCGACAAGGTGCGCCTGCAGTGTCCGGTGCGCAAGATTTCCGGCTGGGATGGCGAGGTCGTCACGCTGCACACGGACCAGGGGCTGGTTCGCGCACGCAAGGTCATCGTGGCCATCCATCCCGCGCTGTGCAATCAGGTGCAGTTCGAGCCGGCCCTGCCAGCGGCCCGTGCCGCGCTGCAACGTGCCTGGCCCGCGCACTCTCCGGCACGCAAGATCGCCATGGTGTATCGCCGTCCTTTCTGGCGGGACAAAGGTCTTAACGGGCACATCTTCCAGTCCAACGGCCCGATCATCTGGGCTTGGGACAATTCCCCGCCCAGCGGCGAGATCGGCATCATCAACGCCTTTATCTCCAACGCCAATCTGCCTTCGGATCATGCAACCGCCAAGCGCACCCTGGCGGAACTCTTCGCCCGCGCCTGGGGCGATGAAGCGCTGGAGCCGGTGGCCTTCCACGATCATGACTGGCGCTACGACCCCTGGTCGATCACCTGCGTCTCGGCCATCCCTCCGGGTTTCTGGACTACCCATGGCGAGGCGCTGCATCCGCCGTGCGGCAACCTGTTCTGGTCCGGTACCGAGACCGCCGATATCTGGGCGGGTTACATGGATGGCGCCGTGCGTTCGGGGCACAAGAGCGCCCTGCAGGTGCTCAATGCCCTGCGTCAGGCGTAGGAGGAAAAGATGAAGAAGTTGATAGCGTTGTCCGTCGTCGCGCTGATTGCCGGGCTGGTGGCTTTATATGGTCGGGATGCTCTCGATCTTTATCGCCTGATGGACCACATCGCCACGTCCAGCGAGGCCAGCGAGGCCGATGGCGGGCCGTGGCCGCGTCTGACCGATGCCTGCGCCGGCTGTCATGGCCGCCAAGGCCATTCACAGCATCAGCAATATCCGAGTCTGGCGGGGCAGCCCGCGCCCTACCTGGTGGCCCAGCTCCAGCGCTTTTCCAGTGGCGAGCGCGCCAGTCCCAACATGGGCCCGCTGGCGATGACCCTGAGCGAGGCCGATATCCAGTTCCTGTCGGCGTACTTCGCCAAACAGCCTGCCGCTGCGAACGGGTCGTTCCAGCCCGATGCCACGCTGCAGACGAAGGGCGAGAAGCTGGCGGCGAACGGCGGCTGCGCCGCCTGTCATGGCGAAGGGCTGATGGGGCGGGAGCAGTTCCCGCGCCTGGCCGGGCAGGGGCACGACTACCTGCTGGCGCAGCTGAATGATTTTGCCCACGGGCGGCGCCAGGACCCGACCGGTGCAATGACGGCCATCGCCGCGGCTCTGTCCGTGGACGATCGGCAGGCCCTGGCCCACTACCTCGCGGCGCTTCCCCCTGCGGCGAAGTGATCCATCAGTTCAGTATTCGATAGAGGCTATTGCTATGGAAATTAAGGAAGCTCTTGCGTTGCTTTCCAGCGTCTTCTTAATCGTTTGCGGCGTGGTGTACGGCCTCAAATATGTGCGGGTGCGAAAGAACTACCTGCTGGGTTTCGAGTGGCTGATCGTCGCTTTCTCCGCGTCGAATCTTCTGTTCTTCCTGCTGACGGGGTTTGGGCCTAGCTACAGCATCTCCTTCTTCCTCGATGCTTTTTCCCGCGCGTTCGGGGTGCCAATTGTGGCTGTGCTGGGCCTGATGGCGGTCACCCATAGCTACAAGCCGTCGGTTGCCAAGGACATCGTGATATTCACCGTCACCTTCGCCGCCACCTTCGTGCTGGTGCTGGCGGACTCCGTTCAAGGTCCGCTGCCGTATTTCTACCTGCTCATGTGGTGCTGCTACACGGTCTTTCTCGTCTATTTCAGCTGGCGACTGCTGCGTGCCGGCGAACATCTGCATGCCCTGCTCAATACGCTGGCGGCGGCGGCGGCTTTGGGGATCGCGGTCGTCTATGACTTCTTTCCGATCCCGGGGGACGACGACAAGATGGTGTTCATGATCTACGCCCTGACCGTCTGGGGTTGCCAGATCGTTCAGCAGTACTACGCCTATGGCGCGCTGGAGCGTGCGGGGGCGAGGGCGTCCGGCTCCCTTGCGCTGGCCCGCTGATCGAGTTGCGTATCTGCAGGGCGTGAGCCGTCGCCTGACGGCTCATTCTCGCTCCAGCTCATTGCAGTAAGACCGGCGCCTTCTGGTCCGCCTTCGGCGTGACAACGATGGCGCCATTATCGATGGCGTCGAAAGACCTGCCCCGAGTGATTGGGGCAACGGAGTTCATGGATTTGAACACAGTGCTGATCCCTCCCTGATTCTCCCAGCCACTAACCCTCCCAGGTTTCGCGAGTACGGTCCGGCCGCATCCCATGGTGCCGGACGGGGAAAAGTCGTCCGCGAAAAAAGCAAGCGCTTGCATACCCAACACAACAACAAGAGGTAGAGAACGCATGAGAAGGAAACAACCACGCTGGCAACCCACCCGCATAGCCTGTGCGCTGGGACTGGTCGCCGGCACCTGTGCTTCGGCGCATGCCGTCACCTTCAATGTCGGCGAGCTGGAGGGGCAGTTCGACTCGCAACTGTCGGTCGGTGCCAGCTGGTCGGTACGAGGAGACGACCCGGATCTGATCGCATTCAACAATGGCGGCGACGGCCTGGCGCCGTCATCGGACGACGGCCACCTGAATTTCAAGCGGGGCGAGACCTTCTCGAAGATCTTCAAGGGCGTGCATGACCTCGAGCTGCGTTATGGCGACAGCGGAGTGTTCGTTCGCGGCAAGTACTGGTACGACTTCGAGCTGAAGGACGAACAGCGCCTGTTCAAGGATATCGATGACTCCAACCGCAAGCAGGCGGCACAGGCCTCGGGTGCCGAGATTCTCGATGCCTTCCTCTACCACAACTACGCCATCGACGATCTGCCCGGTTCCGTACGCCTGGGCAAGCAGGTGGTGAGCTGGGGCGAGAGCACCTTCATCCTCAACAGCATCAACTCGATCAACCCGATCGACGTGGCGGCCTTCCGCCGTCCGGGTGCCGAGATCAAGGAAGGCCTGATCCCGGTGAACATGTTCTACGTCTCGCAGAGCCTGAGCGAGAACCTGTCCGCCGAGTTGTTCTACCAACTGGAGTGGGACCAGACCGTGGTCGACAACTGCGGCACCTTCTTCGCCCAGCAGGATGTGGCGGCCGATGGCTGCGACCATGAGCTGGCCGTTCTGCTGACCCAGCAGCAGCTCGCCGATGCAGGTTTTGCGGGCGTGGTTCCTGCGCTGCAGGCTAATGGTGTCACCTGGGGGACGCCGGACGAGGGCGTGATCGTGCGTCGTGGCGGTGACCGGGACGCGCGCGACGGTGGCCAGTGGGGGAGCGCGCTGCGCTACTACTTCGCGCCGTTGGATACCGAGTTCGGCGCCTACTTCCTCAACTATCACAGCCGGACGCCGTTCTTCAGCGCCACGGCGCCGGACGCATTCACCTACGGCGTTGCCGATCTCTTCGGCCCAGCGGCGCCGTTGGTGGTGGCGGGAAATTCCAGCTACTTCCTGGAGTATCCGGAGGATATCCGTCTCTACGGTCTGAGCTTCTCCACCACCCTGCCCAGCGGTACTGCCTGGAGCGGCGAGATCAGCTATCGGCCGAATGCGCCGGTGCAGATCAACACCACGGACATTCTCTATGCGGGGCTCACGCCGCTTACCGATCCGCAGTACGACAACGCCTCCATCCTCAGCGCCACGCCGGGTCGGGATCTGCATGGCTATCGGCGCAAGGAGATCACTCAGCTGCAGACCACCTTCATTCACTTCTTCGATCAGGTCATGGGGGCTTCCCGTCTGACTCTGCTTGGGGAGGTCGGTGTGGTGCATATCGGCGGCCTGGATCACTCCGGTGACGTTCGCTATGGCCGTGACCAGATGTTCGGCCCGGGGCCGCTGCCGAGCGGCGCCTGCCCGATCCTCAATAGCCAGTCCCTGGGTAACAACCCGAATGCCGAGAATGTCTCCAGGTACTGCGAGAACGACGGTTTCGCCACCAGCACCGCCTGGGGCTATCGCGCGCGGGCGATCTGGGAATACCCCAATGCCTTCGCCGGCGTCACGCTCAAGCCGAGCCTGTCCTGGTCTCACGATGTCGAGGGCTACGGCCCCAACGGCCTGTTCAACGAGGGGGCCAAGGCCGTCAGCCTGGGCCTGGATGCCGAGTACCAGAGCACCTACACCGCCAGCCTGTCCTACACCGACTTCTTCGGTGGCCAGTACAACACCTCGATCGATCGTGACTTCGTGGCCCTGAGCCTCGGCGTGTCCTTCTAAGTGGAGTCCCTGCACATGAAAAAGACAGTCATCCTGAGCTATTCGCTGGCGCTGAACCTTGGCCTGGCCGGCGCCGCCTTTGCCGCGGTCAGTGCCGAGCAGGCCAGCCAGCTTGGCGCCGCACTAACGCCGCTGGGGGCCGAAATGGCCGGCAATGCCGCCGGCACCATTCCCGTCTGGACCGGCGGCCTCGCCATGGACGCAGGCAGTCGGGACGCCGCCGGCTTTCTCAGCAACCCCTTCGCCGACGAGCAGCCACTGTTCGTCATCACGGCGCAGAACCTGGCGCAGTACCAGGACAACCTCACGCCCGGCCAGCTGGCCATGTTCAAGCGCTACCCCGGCACCTACCAGCTACCCGTCTATCCCAGCCACCGCAGTGCCAATGCCCCCGATTTCGTCTACCAGGCCGCCAAGGTGAACGCGACCAAAACCACCATGGTCGAGGGAGGCAATGGCCTGGCCGAGTTCTCCACGGCCATACCTTTCCCGATTCCGCAGAATGGCTTGGAAGTGGTGTGGAACCATCTCACCCGTTACCGAGGTGGCAGCGTAAAGCGCAGCCATGTGCAGGCCGTGCCGCTGGCCAACGGCAGCTTCGTGCCGGTGCACTTCAAGGATCAATTCACCTTCCGCGATCGCATCGCCGGCTTCGATCCGGCCAACCCCGGCAACGTCCTGTTCTACTACAAGCAGTTGGTCACCGCCCCATCGCGCTTGTCCGGTGACGTCCTGCTGGTGCACGAGACGCTCAACCAGGTCAAGGAACCGCGTCTGGCCTGGCTGTACAACGCCGGACAGCGTCGCGTACGCCGCGCTCCGCAGGTCTCCTACGACGGACCCTATCCGGCCTCCGAAGGCCAGCGCGTCGCCGACAACCAGGACATGTTCAACGGGGCGCCGGACCGTTACGACTGGAAACTGGTCGGCAAGCGCGAGATCTACATCCCCTACAACAGCTACCGACTCGACGGGGCGGATCTCAAGTACGCAGATATCGTCAAGCCCGGGCATATCAACCCGGAGCTGACCCGCTACGAGCTGCACCGGGTCTGGCAGGTCGAGGCAACCCTCAAGCCGGGCGAGCGACACATCTACGCCAAGCGGGTTTTCTTCGTCGACGAAGACAGCTGGCAGATTGCCCTGGCCGATCACTACGACGCACGCGGCACCCTCTGGCGCGTTGCCGAAGGTCACCTCTCGCCGATGTACGACCTGCAGATCCCCTGGCTCGGCACCGAGGCGCTGTATGACCTGATCAATGGCCGCTACATAGTGTCCGGCATGCACAACGAGGAGAAGGAGCCGCTGCAGTTCGGCTTCAGCTCAAGCGCTGCCGAGTACACCGCTGCCGCGCTGCGCAGCTCTGGCATTCGCTGATGACTACTCCATAGTGGGCCACAAGCCTGCTCCTTTTGCCGCCCTTCGGGGCGGTTTTTTTTGAGCTCGATTTTTGTCCGTGGGGGGAGGGTCGGATCTGTTGGGCGTTACTGGTCGTGGCGGGCCGGAATGGAGCCAAGCCGGCCAGTTGCGATAGGCAACAACCGGCCAATAGCTGCCTGTCGTAACTGGCCGCAATCGACCTGGAGAAGACGATTGAGGAAGAAAAAATCCTTCCTCATTGAGCCTGGCTCCATCCCATACCGCCTGCATTTGCATTGGCGAAGAACCTAGCCATACTTGCCACTGTATCGCCATCACGGCGTTCCCCAGTGGAATGTCTACAACCTTGCCAATTCAAGGACGAAGCCATGAACTCCACCCCGTTCTCGCTGCTTGTTTCATGCATGCTGCTGACTGGTTGCAACCATTTCACTTATTATAAGGAACTGGAGGCTGACAAACGCCTAGCAATCGTTACAGAAAAGCAAGAGTTCGCAGGAGGCAAGGAGTTCACGCGTAAAATTACTTGCTCTGAGCCTAGCCCAGATGCCTTAACTGCTCTAGCAGCTAGTTTGAGCGGAGAAACTAAAGCGGGAGTAAACATCGCCGCTGCATACTCTGAAAATGCGGCAAGCATTGGCTTGAGAACCCAATCTATACAGCTTTTACGCGATCAGCTTTACAGTATTTGCCAAGCATATGCAAACCAAGGCCTCTCTTCCTATACCTACCAGACTCTCCTGGCTAAGAATCAGCAGAATACAATTGCTTTGATGGCAATAGAGCAGTTGACTGGTGTATTGAAAGCGCCGAGTGTCAAGTTAACAACTGCCGCAGATTCATATTCGTCAAGCTTGGTCAAAAAACAGCAACAGATAACGGAGATGGAGTCAGATCTTTCGGCAATTGAAGGCAAGGACCCTGATAAAGAAAAGGAGCTGAAGGATACTATTGTTGCTTTAAAGAAAGATCTGAAAGAATCGCAGCGAGGAAATGCAAAAGCTGAAGGCGATGTAGTGGTTGAGGAAGAACAGTCCTCACAGCCGACTGGGCTTACAGAAAAAAATGTTGAGACAATAACCGAAGCGATTCTCGACTTGGTAGAACTCACCAATAGCAGCACTGAAAGCGTAAATACAATGTTCGTTTGCACTGATATTCTTCAGACATCCTCGTTCAGGGGCAAAGCTGAAAACGTTTCTAGTGGAGCCTCAGCGCAACAAACTTACACTCCGCTAGAGAAAGCATGTGAAAGCTATGTCAGCCAACGGCTCAGTACCGAGATTTCAAAGCTCGAGCTTGAAACGAGGGTTTTTTCAAGCGCGAGCCCTGCACGCCTTTTAACTTCACCAGACAGCCGAAAGGAACTGACAAAGGCAATAGAAGCAATCAATGTAGCTCCGCAACAGGCCACTCCATAAGTAGAGTATGTAAGCGAACTGGATTCACATTTTGTAGGCGGTATTCATCTGGCAGCAAAGGCAATTTCTGCCGGTGGCGAGGGCTGCATTGGGTCTATTTCAGCCGGTTCCAACAGGCAGCTTTTGGCCGTTCTCTGCCCAGTACCACTGGCAGCACTAGAGCGAGCGTTGTGTATGCGTCCGGCTGTCCGAAGCTCACTTGGGGCACGCAAAGGTTGGCTCCACTGCCATCGGTCATTCAGCAGACTGAGTCGAGCGATGACGGCAAAGAGGCGAGGCAGTGTGGGCGTCCATGCCCACCGATCTGGCGACAGCTACTGGTTGGCCTGGGATGATGCTGGCACTTGGCCGGCCAGGAAGTGAGCCGTGGCCCTGATTTCCTCTGCCGATAGCGTGCTGGCCATGGCGTTCATGGCCTGGGTCGGATCCTTGCGCTGGCCATGCTTGAAGGCGTTGAGCTGGTCGATCAGATAGCCTTCGCCCTGGCCGGCGAGGCGCGGGCCGAGGGGGCCGCCGGCCAGGCCTTCGCCATGGCAGGTTGCACAGCCCTTGGCGGTGATCGTGGCTTGCCCGCTTTGCGCGAGGGCGGAGTCGTCGGCGGGCGTCTCGGTCCTTTGCGCCGTCTGGCGGGCGAAGTAGGCCGCCAGGGACTGGATCTGCTGGTCGCTCAGGCTCGCGGCGAGCGGGCTCATCTGCGGGCTGTGCCTGCGGCCTTCGGCGAAGGCGTGCAACTGGGCCTCGATATAGGCGGCGGGCAGGCCGGCCAGGGAGGCGTACTGGGCGTTGCTGGACTGGCCTCTTTCGCCATGGCACAGGGCGCAGCTGTCCTGAAGTTGCGGCCAGGCGCCGCCGTCGGCTTGGTAGTCCGCATAGTGTTGGTCGAGGGCCTCCATAAAGCGGTATCCCACGACTATTTCCGGGCCATAGATCGCGCTCGATACTGCCAGGGCGGCCGTCGCCACGACTGCGCCTATCACTAATGCTCGTTTCATCAGGCGCTCCTCCGACGTTGCAGCAGCGCCTGGAGGGTTTCCAGCGCCGCCCGGTGGCCGGAGCGAACCGCGCCGTCCATCGAACTGGCCCAGATTTCGGCCGTTTCGGTGCCCGACCAGATCAGCCGGCCAACCGCGGGTTTCAGGTACTGGCCCCATTGGGTCAGGAAGCCGGGCGGTATGGATGCGACGCAGGTCAGCGTCCAGGGATCGACCTTGCCCCAGTCATGGTCGTGAAACTGAGTGGGATGCAGCGCCTCGTCGCCCAAGGCTTGGGCATAGATCTCCGCGAGGATGGTCTCTGCGCGCTGGCCGTCCTGGGGCAGCTGACCCGCTCGGACGAAGGCGCTGAGAACGCCGACGCTGCCATCCGGCGGCGAGTTGTCGTAGGACAGGATCAACGGCCCGCTGGCTTGGGTGACCTGGCCGTTCAGGCCTTGGTCGCGCCAGAACGGACGCTCATAGACATGCACCGTCTTGCGCATGGGCGCGTGGGACGGCCACAGCCGTTGCAACTGCGCACGGCCTTCGGGCAGCGGCGGCTCGAAGCTGATCTGGTTGCACAGGGACGGGGGCAGGGCGGCGATGATCTGGCGGGCGCGGATGATGCCCTGATCGGTATGCAATTCGACGATCTCCCGGTCCCAGCCGACGATCTTGCGCACGGGGCACGCCAGCTTGACCCGGTCGCCCAAGGCCTCCGCCATCTTCAAACAAAGGACCTGGGAACCGCCAACGAAGCGGGTTTCCTGGGCTCCGCCCTTGAAGCCCTCGAGCTTCACCATGTCGCAGTCGGAGGAGTTGATCAGCGACAGGTAGTGCAGCAGTGCCAGGTTCGAGGGCGGGGTGCCGGTGGTCAGCCCAATGGACGTATCGAAGCTGAGTTTTTCTTCGTTGCTGATGCCCTGTTGCGCCAGCCACTGGCCGACCGAGAGCCTGTCGAGCGTTGCGGCATCCGCTGCCGTCCACGGTGCCTTGCTGGGTACGCCCCGCGCCAGTTCGTTCAGCTTGTCGACGATTGGACTGTGGGCGGCCTGAGTCACGTCCTCTGCGTATTTGGCTGTGCCTGCCAGGTAGACGTTCTTGCCCTGGTAATAGGTCGGGAAGGTGTCGACCCCGAGTTCGCGCGCCAGGTCGAAGATGGCGGTCTGCCCGGGGCCGATCCATTGGCCGCCGGCTTCCGAGACGACGCCGTTGCCCAGATCATGGTTATAGGTGCGCCCACCGACGCGGTCCCGCGCCTCCAGCACGACGAAGGCCTCGCAGCCGGCGCGTTGCAGGTCCCGCGCCGCGGTCAGGCCGGCCAGGCCGGCGCCGATGATCGCGACGTCCAGCACATCATCGTCGGGGCGTGTCGCCGTCTGCGCCATAGCCCGCCCGCTGAGCGCCAGGCCACCGATCAAGGTCGCGCCGCCGATGGCCTGCAGCAGCAAGCGTCGCTGGCGCTCGGGGGGCGACAGTTCCTCGTTGTCTGAAATCATCTTCGCCTCTGTCATGCTGGTTTTTATAATTAACAAAACGTATGTTACGAAAATACATCGAAATCGAGCCGGCGCCAAGAGGAAACGAGCGGCGTTCATGAGGGGCAAGGGCAGGGCTCGAGTGCTCAGGTTGCTGCGCGTCGATGCGGGCGGGTAGCGCAGGCGGGGTCAGGCGTCTGGTGACGCGATTGGTGGCAGTCGGGGCGGGCGCCGGCATGCTTCTGAGCCGATGGCGTCGCTCGCCCCGATTCTGGCGAGGCCACCGCCGTTAAGGGGCTGCGTCGACAGTCGCAGCCCTGAGTGCGATCTGGAGCACCGCCAGCCCCGGCTCGCGGCTCAGTCCTGGTGGTCGGCGCCCGGCTCGGCCCACGCCGCTTCGATGGTGCGCCGCTCGTCATCGGACAGCGGCTGCCCGAGGTACAGGCGCCGCCGCTCATCCTGGGTTGGCACGGCCAGCTCCGGCAGCAGACGCCGATTGCCGTCCCGATCCAGATCCAGGCTGGGCAGGAAGTGGCTTGCCCTGGCATTGCGCACCGCGTTTTCCGGTTTCAGCATGAAATCGATGAAGCGGTACGCCGCCGGCACGTTGCTGGCATTGCCGGGAATAGCCAGGCTGTCGATGAACTGCAGGCTGCCCTCTTGCGGAATGCTGAAGCGCAGCTCACCGCTCTGATTGGCCAGCGAAGCGAGCCCGCTCCAAGCCATTGCGGCGCATACCTTACTGTCGGCCAGCTGCGAGACGAAGGCGGTAAATGGCTGCGGGCTGTCCGCCAGCTTCAGGCTGCGGAGCTCGTGAACGGCCTTGTTGATGCTGCGAGCGCTGCTGGTTTTCAGGTTCCTGCCTCTGTAGGTCAGATAGAGGAAAAGGCTGTGTTCCCGTTCGTTCTGCAGCATCACGCCACAGGACCTGAGCTTGTCGACATGGGACGGATCGAACAAGACGCTCCAGCTGTTGGGGACAGCGGCCTGCAATGCCCGGGAGGCTTCACGCTCGTGGACGACCAGGCCGACCGTACCCCACATGTACGGAATGGCGTACAGATCCGCATTGATTCTGGAATTGAGCCTGAGCAGCAGTTCGCGACTGACCTCTTGGCGATTCGGCAGCTCGCGGAAATCGAGCGGGGCCAATCGGTTCTCTTTGATCAAGCGTTCGAGCTGAAGATCGGAGGGGACAATCACGTCGAAGCGTTCGCCCGAGTCCAGATCGTTCTCCAGCTGGGCTGCGCTCGTGTAGGTGGAGTAGTCGACCTGAATGCCGGTCTCGCGCTCGAAGTCTTGCACGACGGCCGGATCGATATAGTCGGCCCAGTTGTGCACCCGCACGACTTCCTGCGCGACCGCCTGGGTCGAAAGGGCTGTCAATGCAAGAACCAGCAGCGTCTTGACGTTCAGGGACGGCGACTGCGTTTTCCTTTCTGCTCTCACCTCGGCCTCCGACAGATGTTTTATTTATTATTTCATCTGTTATGTAAAATACAGCACTCCTCGCAGTCATGCAAAGCGTTATCCGCGCATGCCTCCGCGCCGTGGGATGGGCCTGAGCCTGCCGTAGATCTTGATCAGGGTTCGTGCGCGATCCTCACGAGTCGTCGGCTCATGGGGCGGAGGCTTTGTGGTTTGCTAGGAGGGTTCACAGCAAGAGACCGGGGCGATCCCTGGTCTCCTGGGTGGGTACCGCTGGTTGCGTGTTACTTGGCCGAGGCCTTAGCGGCGGATGGCTTGCGTGCGGGGGCGGGCTTGGGCGGCGCGATCATGGTGATCAGGGCGTTGAGCAAGGCCTGACCGCGTTCCGCGCTAAATCGCTCAGGCTCGATCGGCATCAACATCATCCAGCCATCGCTGATGGCGCTGACCTGGTCGGCGAGCAGGTCGGCGGCGATATCGGTCCGAATCAGGCCCTGGCTTTGACCTTTCTCCAGGACCGCGGTGAAGACCTGGCGGAAGCGCGCATAGCGCTGCTTGATGACGCTGGCGAACGCGGGTTCATGGCGTGCGTGGGCCAACAACTGCAACCAGGCGAGCCAGCCATTCGGCTCGTCTCCGCCCATCGAGTCGAGCCACTGGCCAACGAGCCCCTTGATGTCGACCCGCTCCTGGTTGACCTCCAGCAGGGTGTCGATCTCATCGAACAGGTTCTGAGCGACGGCGGTGATCATTTCCTCTTTGTTGGCAAAGTAGTAGGTCACGGCGCCTGTGGTGCAGCCGGCCTGTTGTGCCACCTTGCGCATCGAGGCACCGGCATAGCCCTCCTGCGCAATCACCCTGAGGGCAGCATTGAGCAGTTCGGCGCGCTTGGCATTGTGATCTCCCACCGGGCGTCCACGGCGCGCCGCGGGTTCCGATTCGCTCTTGCGCGCTTTACGGTTGCTGGGCGGGGAGGCGGGCAGTTGTGAGTTGGACATAGGCAGATGGGGGCCGAGTTGAGTCGTTGATCCATGGCAGGGAAGCGTCGCACCGGCGCCAGCATAGGGAAATTGCCTGCAGAAAGCACCTTCGCCGCTTCGCGGAAGATGGCGCCTCGGCTGGCGAGGCAGCGAGCCCGCCCTGATCGGGCGGGCCTAAGCGTCGCAACGCTTTTGCGGCTGGTCAGTCGTTGGCGCGGAAGATCAGCGGAGCGATGTTGGTGAAGTTCGTCACGTCGCCGATGACCTTGGCAGTCGTGGGTGAGCTGAGCGCGGCATCAATACTGGCCTGATCTTTGAAGCGCAGAATGACCAGGCCCGCGAGGGGCTGCGGGCCAGCCGCTGGAAAGAGAATTTCAGCCGATTGCAGTCCGAACTCACCCCAGGCGGCCTGGGCAATAGGGATATGGGTGGACAGATAGTAGTCACGGTCGAAGGTCGAGCCTTCGGCCAGGGGGTAGCTGACGATCAGGGTGGCCATGAGTAGTTCCTTGTTTTGGGTGATGTAACGGGGCGCACGAGGCGCTGGGGTTGAGCTGTGATCAGGCGCTGGCGCAACCTGCGACCGCGACTGCGCGAATTTCTACGCGCAAGCCAGGCAGGGCCAGTTCCGTGGTGCCCACCGCCGTCCAGGATGGGTAGCGGTCGGGGAAATACTGATCCTTGACCCGGGCGAAGGCCTGCATGTCGGCTTGCAGGGCGGTATGGAAGGTCATCAGCTCGACGACGTCGGCCAGGCTGGCACCAGCCGCTTCGAGTATGGTCTTCAGGGCCTGGAACGCCAGGTGGGCCTGCTCCTCGATATCCTTGCCGGGAGTCATATTGGCGTCGATGCCGACCTGGCCGGAGACCCAGATCGTGTCCCCTACGCGTGTCGCCTGGGAGTAGTGGAAGTTGTCGTAGAACACCTGGGTGTGGGGCGGGTTGATCAGCTGTCGCTTCGGGGTTTGGGCATTCATCGGCGGATCTCCGATCACACGAGCTGGCGGAAGGTGGGGTGGCGAAACGGGTCGCCCGGCTGCAGGTTCGACAGCTCTTCGGTAAACAGAATGCCCGCCCTCGGATAGCCCGAGTCGCTGTGCTCCGGCAGTGGGTGGAAAGTTGCGTCGTCGCCGAAGAAACGGAATACGAAGGTATGGCGATCCGGGAAATTCTGGTCGACAGGCGCGCCGCCATGCAGAGAGCCGGGGTGGATCAGCACCACATCGCCGGGTTCGGTGGCCCAGGAGAGGACGTCGTAGGCGTTGGGGTTCAGCTCGCGCTCGGCCTCGATGTCGGGCAGCCGGGGCAGGGTTCCACCACCATGCAGGGGCTGGGTCGGGTCGTTCGGATCGCGAAAGGTGGTGCCGTCAAAGCGAGGGCCGCGGTGCGAGCCACGAATGATCTCCAGCGCGTTCTGCTTGGGCACGGATTCGAAGCTGATCCAGGCGTTGCCCCAATGCTGACCGGCCCAGGGCAGGTAAGACGTGTCTTGGTGCCAAAGCGTACGCGCTCCATGACCGCCGGCCTTGAGGAACACTTCCTCGGCGAAATACCAGACATTTCTCGAACCCCAGAGGTCGGCGAACAACTGGCCGAAGGGCAGGGAGGCAACCAGTTCCTCTAGGCGTTCCTTCGCCAGCGGATTGGCGTTGTCGACGTGCGATTGCTGCACCGTCCCATCGAACATGCGGGTGGCATGGGGGCCATGGTTCTCCACCGACCAGTCGTAGGCCGCCCGGCACCGGGCCAGTTGCTCCTCGTTCAGCAGGCCTTTGATCAGGACGGCTCCGTCCTCCAGGAACGCGTTGCGCAGAGAGTCATGCATGGTGCTGTCTCCTCGGAGATTTCACTGAGCTGAGCAGCAGGCTATCAGCGAACCCTAATTAACGCAACAAGTGTTATTTTATGTTAGCGTAGAGCTGGCTTCGCGCGTATCGATGCGCGAAACCGCGGGCGTTGTGACGCTAGGCGAGAAGGCTGACGGCGCGTATATCGCTAAGGGATCGACGAAAACGATTGTGCTGTCGGGCAGGCGAAGAGATCGCCAGAAGGGACGGGGACTGATTGTCAAGCTACGCGAGGCGCGGGCAAACCAGTCATTCGGGATACTAGGGGGCGCTTCCGGGGAGACCAAGCCGCGACTGCTGGTTCGCTTCTGATCGGCCTGAAACCACCTCAGAAATCGATGGCGTCGATCAGGAAATGGGACTGGATACGTCCCCCAAAACGGCCCCCAACGCTGTAGATTTTCATCTTGATCAGGCTGTAGGCCGCGTGAATTCTGGAGCGGGCGAAGGGAATCGAACCCTCGTCATGAGCTTGGGAAGCTCAGGTAATGCCATTATACGACGCCCGCGGCGGGTGCCTTTATACCGGAACTCGGCGGGGAAATGAAGGGCGAACCGGTGCTGGTCGTGCATCCGGTTCGCCGTGGGGCCTGCTCATACGGCGATGGCCTGCAGCTCCTGCAGCCCGCCACGGCGTGGCAGCAGCAGGCGCTTGCTGGGGGCGTTGAAGAAGTCCAGCAGCACGCGTTGGGTCTGCAGCCAGGCGTCCTTGTGCTCCATGTCGAGGAAGTGGCCGGCGTCGTTGATCACGGCGAACTGGGCGTTATCGAGGTGATGGGCGAACAGGCAGGCGTCTTCCACCGAGGTGTATTCGTCGCGATCGCCGTTGACGAACAGCAGGGGGATGTCGATGGCCTGCAGGCATTCCTTGCGGCAGTGCGCTTCCAGGCTGAGCACCTGTTTGATATGGGCATACATCTGCCGGTACTCGTGCTCGTCGAGGGTGCTGACGTGCTTGTGGTTGAAGCGCTTGAACAGCGATGGCAGGTGCTTGCCGATGGTGCTGTTGACCAGCAGGGCGATGTTGTCGCGGTCCACCGCGCCGAGAAAGCGCAGGCCCTTGTGCAGGTAGTCGAGCATCGGCACGTTGAGGATCGGCGAGAAGGAGCAGATCGCCGCCTTCTCCAGGCTGGCCGGACGCTGTGCCAGGGCGAGCATGGAGGCGACGCCGCCCCAGGAGAAGGACATCAGGTAGTTGGCGCCATGGTGGTCGATCAGCTTGAGCAGGATCGCGGCTTCGTCTTCCTTGCTGATGGGCGTGAAGTCGCTGTTGAACGGCTTGGACTGACCGGCGTACGGCAGATCGAAGGCCACCACGTTGAACTGCGGCTGCAGGTATTTGATGGTCTGGGTGAAGGACGCCGTGGTCGCCAGGGAGCCGTTGACCAGGATGATCGTCTTGCTCGCTGCCGGGTTGCCGTAGAACTCCGTGTGAACCTTGTGCTTCCTGTTGATCTCGACGACTGCGGTTTGTGGCCTCATGTCGTTTCCTCCTGGCGCAAGTGTGACGAGGCGAGCGGTGGGCCGTTCGCAAGCTTTTGGGCAGTCAGATAAACGCCTGGACATGACAACCTAATGTCAGGCTGGAGGATTTTATAATTCTTTGATTTTCAATCAGTTAGGATCGAAACAGAGCGACTGCCCAAGCCTTTTAAAGGCCGGGAGCGAGGGCGGTGTTACCAGGCAGGAATCCAGTTCGCGCAGGGCGCAAGCAACCGATGGAACGCTTAGATGTCTGCTGTGACTCATTGGTCACGCCGAGACTTATGGTTCGATTTAAGCAGCGCCCTTGCAGCCATGCAAGAGCGAGTCACAGCTTTATCGCATATTGCTGCTGCCGTTGGTCGGTTAGCTTGCGAACGATTGCCGGCGTTGCCAGCGCCCCTCAAACGCTGGCGATTTCCGCGCTGGTCAGTGGACGGTATTGGCCGGGGGCAAGCGAGGGGTCGAGGTGGATCTCGCCCATGCTCTCGCGGTGCAGGGCGACGACCCGATTGCGGAAGTGGCCGAACATGCGCTTGACCTGATGGTAGCGGCCCTCGAACAGGGTCAGGCGAGCGCTGTGGCTGCCGAGCAGTTCGAGCCGGGCGGGCAGGGTGGTGAGGTCTTCATAGGCGAAGTACAGGCCGCGGGCGAAGACTTCGGCGTACTCGGCGGTGATCGGCTGTTCGGTGTCGACGAGGTAGACCTTGGGCTTGCGCTGCTGCGGCTGGGTGATGCGCCGCGACCAGCGCCCGTCGTTGGTGATCAGCAGCAGGCCGCTGGTATTCAGATCCAGGCGGCCGGCCAGGTGCAGGTCGTGTCTGTCCGGCTCGTCGAGCAGGTCGAGGACGGTGCGGTGTTCGTCGTGCTCGGTGGCACTGACCACGCCGACCGGCTTGTGCAGCATCCAGTAGCGCGCGCTACGTCCGGCTTGCAGCAGTTCGTCGTCCAGCTCGACGCGCTGGAAGTCGCGCACGTCGAAGCGCGGGTCGTGAATCACCGCGCCGTCCACCCGCAAACGCCCGGCGCTGATCAGCAGGCGGCTGTCCTGGCGGCTGAAACGGGGGAAGTTGCTGAGGAAGCGGTCGAGGCGCATGGCTCAGTCCTGCTCGCTGCGCCGGTCGCGCTCGGCGGCTTCGACCACACCCGCGCAGGCCGGGCACAGGCAGGCCTGGTCGCGCTGTTCGGGCGTCAGGCGCTCGAGCACAGCCGGGTCGATGCGGGCCGCGAAGCACCAGCAGGCCTGGATGTCCGGCGCGCCGTCGGCCA
Organism: Pseudomonas sp. PL-6; assembly: GCF_054110165.1. NCBI lineage: Bacteria > Pseudomonadati > Pseudomonadota > Gammaproteobacteria > Pseudomonadales > Pseudomonadaceae > Pseudomonas > Pseudomonas sp. PL-6. The sequence goes on from NZ_CM134189.1 coordinate 1,482,769, forward strand.
GGGCGCAAGCGTTGCCCTGGCCACAGAGCGGGCAGCGTTGTGTGGGGTTCACGGCGCGTCGTCCAGAGTGGCGGCGCAGACGCGGTTGCGCCCGCCCTGCTTGGTCTGGTTCAGCGCCCAGTCGCGCAGGAAGGTGTCGCGCGACATCATCGAGGCGATCTGGGTGGGGCGGATCAGGTCCTTCTGGATTTCCGAGTAGATGTTGTCCGAGGTCAGCGGCAGCTCGGTGTTGACGATGTTCTGCCGGATGCTCTCGCGCGAGGCGTAGTAGCTGGCCAGGCTGGTGGCAAGGAAGCCGCCCGGTAGGAGCTGGAGGGTGATCTGGGCCTTGCGCGAAGTGCTGAATGCCATGAGGTCGGGGCCTTGGAGACGTGGCGCAATGCTAGCGCGCTGCCGCAGGCGCGTCATCGGTGCCCGTGCGATTTGCGCTTGCGCGCCGGGGGGGGGGGGGGGGGGGGGGGGGGGGGGGGGGGGGGGGGGGGGTCACCGGCGGCCGCGATGCTCAGGCCTGTTCCAGCACCACCACGCGCTGCCCGGCGCGCACCGGCGAGCCGGGCTGCACGCGCACCTCGCGCACCGTGCCGGCCACCGGGGCGATGAGGGGAATTTCCATCTTCATCGACTCGAGGATCACCAGCACGTCGCCGGCCTCGACGCGCGCGCCTTCTGCCACCTGCACCTGCCACAGGTTGCCGGCGATATGGCTGTCGATGCCGTGCTGGCCCGCGCCGAGCGGCGCATCCTCGCCGAGTTCGGCGGCCACCTCCTCGACCTCGAAATGCGCCTGGCCCGATTCGATCCAGCGCTGGCGCTCGGCGTCGAAGGCCGCGCGCTGCTGCTGGCGGAAGGCGGCGATGCCCTCGGCCTCGCGGTCGAGGAAGGCCTGGTAGTCGGCCAGGTGCAGCTCGCTGTGTTCGATACGCAGCGGGTAGCGGCCGAGCGGAAAGTCGCGGCGGATGCGCAGCAGCTCTTCTGCCGATACCGGGTAGAAGCGGATCTGGTCGAAGAAGCGCAGCAGCCAGGGCTTGCCGTCGAAGGCCTCGACCTCGCGGTAGCGGTTCCACATCTGCAGGGTGCGGCCGACGAACTGGTAGCCGCCGGGGCCTTCCATGCCATACACGCACATATAGGCGCCGCCGATGCCCACCGAGTTCTCCGCGGTCCAGGTGCGCGCCGGGTTGTACTTGGTGGTGACCAGGCGATGGCGCGGGTCCAGCGGGGTGGCCACCGGCGCGCCGAGGTAGACGTCGCCCAGGCCCATCACCAGGTAGCTGGCGTCGAACACGGTGCGGTACACCTCGTCCAGATTCGGCAGGTCGTTGATGCGGCGGATGAACTCCAGGTTGCTCGGGCACCAGGGGGCGTCCTTGCGCACCGTGGTCATGTATTTCTCTATCGCCAGCTGGCAGGCCGGGTCATCCCAGGACAGTGGCAGGTGGACGATGCGCGACGGTACCTTGAGGTCCTTGGCCGCGCACACTGCGTCCCACTCGCCGGCGACTGTGTCGAGCAGCCGCTGCAGCGCCAGGGTTTCCGGCTGGTAGTGCACCTGCAGCGAGCGAATGCCTGGGGTGAGGTCGATCACGCCAGCGAGCTGCTTGGCCTCCAGCGCCTGCATCAGCGCGTGGCCACGAAAGCGCAGCACCAGGTCCAGCTCAGGCGCGCCGATTTCCAGCAGCAGGTGGGTGTCGCCAGACAGGCGTGCGACCAGTCGGGTGTCGCCTTCGCCGAGGTCCAGCACGATAGGGCTTTGGAGGGCCTTTGTGAGAGGGGCTGCAGCCGCGACCGAAGCGGCATCATCGTCGCGGCTAAAGCGGAGCGCCGCCCGGCCCCTCCCACCTAATTCGGCGTATTCGCGTGTGTTGGTCTGCGCCAGTTCCCGCGCCGTGGCGATATCCACCGGCACGAAGCGCACCTTGTCGCCGGCCTTGAGCTGCCCCAGCTGCCACAGGTCGGCCTCGATGATGGTCACCGGGCAGACGAAGCCGCCCAGGCTGGGGCCATCGGGCCCCAGAATCACCGGCATATCGCCGGTAAAGTCCACCGCGCCGATCGCATAGGGGTTGTCGTGGATATTCGAGGGATGCAGGCCGGCCTCGCCGCCGCTGTCGCGCACCCACTCGGGCTTGGGCCCGATCAGGCGCACACCGGTGCGGCTGGAGTTGAAGTGCACTTCCCAGTCGGTGGCGAGGAAGCGGTCGATATAGCGCTCGCTGAAGTATTCCGGCGCGCCGTGCGGGCCGTAGATCACCCGCAGTTCGCGTACGGCCGGCAGGTCGGGGCAGAGCTCGGCGGGCAGTTGTGCGCCGCTGCTGGTATCGGCGAGCGGCAGCAGGTGCAGCACGTCGCCGGCACGCAGGGCGCGGCCGCCATGGCCGCCGAACTGGCCGAGGGTAAAGGTGCTCTTGCTGCCTAGGTAATCCGGCACCTGCAGGCCGCCGCGCAGGGTCAGGTACGAGCGTGCGCCGCTACCGGCGATGGTGCCGAGGGCCAGGGTGCTGCCGGCTGCGATCGGCAGGGCGGTGTTCATTGGCTGTTCCACGCCATCGACGCTCAGCGGAATCTCGGCGCCAGTGACGGCGACCACGGCGTCGGTATTGAAGCGCAGCAGCGGGCCGCTCATGGTGATTTCCAGCGCAGCGGCGCCTTCTTCGTTGCCGAGCAGGCGGTTACCCAGGCGCAGGGCACGGCTGTCCATCGGCCCGGACGGCGGCACGCCAACGGCCCAGTAGCCGAGGCGGCCGGGGAAGTCCTGCACGCTGGTCTGGGTACCGGCGCTCAGTACCTCGAAGGTGCTGGCCTGGTAGACCAGATTCTCCAGGCAGCGCGTCCAGGGCTTGCCGCTGGCGAAGGGCGTATCGCCCAGGATCTGGCGCAGGTAGTCGCGGTTGCATTCCACGCCGTACAGCACGGAATCGCCAAGGGCTTTGTCCAGAGCGGCGCTGGCCTGCTCGCGGGTTGGCGCCCAGGTGATCAGCTTGGCGATCATCGGGTCGAAGTAGGGCGGAATCTCGCAGCCGGCCTCGACCCAGGTATCGATGCGCAGGGCCTTGCCGTCAGCGGGCGGGAATGCCACGGCGGTGAGCAGGCCGGGGCTGGGCTGAAAATCGCGGCCCGGGTCTTCGGCGTACAGGCGTGCCTGGATGGCATGGCCGCTGGGTTCGAGGGTTTTCGCCAGTTCGCTCAGCGGCGGCAGATCGCCGGCTGCCAGCTCGATCATCCAGCGCACCAGGTCGACGCCCCACACCTGTTCGGTGACGCCGTGCTCGACCTGCAGGCGAGTGTTCACTTCGAGGAAGTAGAAGCGCTCGGCCTCGCTGTCGTAGACGAACTCGACGGTGCCGGCGCTGCGGTAACTGACCGCCTTGGCCAGCTTGATCGCCGCCGCGCACAGCTCATCGGCCATGCCGGCGGGCAGGTTCGGTGCAGGGGTTTCTTCCACCACCTTCTGGTTGCGGCGCTGTACCGAGCAGTCGCGCACGCCGAAGGCGAGCACCTCGCCCTGGCCATCGCCGAATACCTGCACTTCCAGGTGGCGGGCGCGCTGGATGTACTTCTCGATAAATACGCCGCTGTCGCTGAAGTTGTTTTGCCCCAGGCGCTTGACCGCCTCGAAGGCTTCGCTGAGTTCTGCGGCCGAGCGGCAGACACGCATGCCGATGCCGCCACCTCCAGCGGTGCTTTTCAGCATCACCGGGTAGCCGACCTGTTCGCCGGCCTTGAGTGCAGCATCGAGGTTTTCCAGCAGCTCGGTACCTTCGAGCATCGGCACGCCGTGCTGCTTGGCCAGGGCGCGGGCGGTGTGCTTGAGGCCGAATACGCGCAGTTGCTCGGGCGTCGGGCCGACGAAGGCGATGCCGGCGGCTTCGCAGGCTTCGGCGAAGGCGGCGTTCTCGGAGAGAAAGCCGTAGCCGGGGTGAATGGCCTTGGCGCCGCTGCGTTTGGCGGCAGCGAGAATCTTGTCGACCACCAGGTAGGTCTGCGCAGCCGGGCCGTCGCCGAGGCAGAAGGCTTCATCTGCCTGCTGGATATGCAGGCTGGCGGCGTCGGCTTCGGCATACACGGCCACGCCGCTGGCATTCAGTTCACGCAGGGTGCGCAGGATGCGGCAGGCGATGGCGCCACGGTTGGCGATCAGGAGTTTGTCGAACATTCGAGGAGCCCTCGAAGGTGGCGGGCCGTCCCGCCGTCATTGGGTCTGCGCCACGGTCGTCCGTGGCGAAAAAATCGGGTGATGCGTATTGCTGTGTAGGAGCGGCCGGGCGGCGTTCCGCTTTAGCCGCGAACCAGCGGAGCCGGTGGATGTAGAAAGCGACATCCACCCTACGGGTTATCGCGGCTGAAGCCGCTCCTACGGGAAGTGATCAATCCCAAACCAGGACTTCAGCCGGGGTCGGGTTCCAGCCGTTGCACGGGTTGTTCAGTTGCGGGCAGTTGGAGATCAGCACGATCACGTCGGTCTCGGCCTTGAGCTCCACGTACTTGCCCGGCGCGGAGAGGCCGTCTTCGAAGGTCAGACCGCCCTCCGGCGTTACCGGAACGTTCATGAAGAAGTTGATGTTGGCGCCGAGGTCGCGCTTGCTCAGACGGCCGTCGTGCAGGCTGGCGCGCAGGAAGTTGTCGCGGCAGCTGTGCATATAGCGCTTCTCGAGTGCATACCTGACGGTGTTGCTCTCCTGCGCGCAGGCGCCGCCAAGGGTGTCGTGGCGGCCGCAGGTGTCGGCGACTATGGTCAGCAGCGGCTTGCCGAGGTTGGAGTAGAGCACCGTGCCGGTGGTCAGGTAGACCTTGTTCTGCTTGCGCAGGGTGCGCTGCGGGTCGAAGCGCTCGCGCGGGTTGCGCGCGGCGAAGAACAGGGTGTCGATCGCCTGGTTGCCTTCCAGATCATGCAGGCGCAGGGTCTGCCCGGCCTTGACCTCGAACAGGTAGGGCTCACCCGCCGGGATGGTGTGGCGGAAGCTGGCGGTTTCGGGATGCAGGTTGCTGGATGTCAGGTCGCTGGCAGTAAGGCTCATCGGACTGTCCTCGATAGCGTTTACTGGGCTCCCGCCTTCGCGGGAGTGACGAGGTCGGCGTCATCCCCGCGCAGGCGGGGACCCATTCAAATGTACTGGCGTTCGGTGTTGTGAAAGCCGCGGCCGTTTTCCGGGCGCGAGGTGCGGCAGAGCAGGGTGATGCCGTCGCTGGCGACCTCGCTCCAGCGCAGCTGCACCGGCTTGGGCGCGTACTGCGGGTTGGGGTCCAGTGGGTGCTGCAGGGCGGTGAGCACCACCAGGGTGTCCATCGGCGCATACAGCTCGATATGGTCGCCGGCCTTGGAATTGTTCGGCTGGAAGTGGAAGACACCCTCGGCGTCGACGTCCACGCGGCTGAACAGGTTGAGGTTCATCAGCAGGTCCTGCAGGTTGAGGTCCCACTTGCCCATTTCCACCAGCAGGTTGTCCATGCCGTTGCGGAAGAAGCCGTTGCGCAGTTCCTGGTAGCGGCCCTGACCGTATTTCTCCAGCACTTCCTCGGCATTCAGTACGCCGCCGAAGCTGTCGTGCCAACCGCAGGTGTCGGCGGTGATGGCGGCCAGCACCTTGCCCATGTCCGAGTACAGACAGTGGCCGGCGCTGAGCCTGGCGGTGTGTTGGCACTTGAGGGTATCGGGCAGGTTCAGTCGTTCGCTTTTCTCGGCGGCGTTGAACAGCAGCAGGCTGACGTTGGCGCCGCCTTCGAGGTCGGTGATGCGCAGCAGCTGGCCGCGCTTGAGCACGAAGGAGGTGTGGCCGCCGCCGGGTACGGTTTCCTCGTACAGGGTCGGGCGCAGGGTAAGGGCAGTGTTCATGGGGACCTCGGGATCAAAGCCTGGTCGTCAGGCGCCGGCAGTGGCGCCTGATTAGCGTTGCGATGTGGTTTAGGGCGTAGGCTTCAAAGCTTGCCGTCGACGGCCATTTGTATGTAGCTCGGGTCGAAACGCAGCTTGATGTTGGCGGCGTCGCCGGTGCTTACGCCGCCCGCGAAGGTCATGCCGATGGCGTCGGCGCTACGCGCGCCTTCGCCGAGGATGCCGTGCTCGAAGCTGAAGTTGGCGACCTTGGTCATGGTCTCCGGCAGAGCCGGGCTGGTGACGAAGTCCAGGGTTTCCTTGGGCGTGTAGAACAGCTTGGTGGTCGCCAGCTGGGCCTGGAAACCGGCCAGGTCGGTGCCGGAGGCCTTGGCCATTTCGGTCAGGGCGTCGGTGGCTTCGGGCGTTCCGGCCTGCATCAGTTCGAGAATCTCGAACCAGGCGCCGACCAGGGCTTTGCCGAAGTCCGGGTTGTCCTTCAGGGTCTGGGTGTTGACCACCATCATGTCGAGGATTTCACCGGGGATCTTCGAGGAGTCGAACACCTGGGTGCTGCCGGGCTGGGCGATGATCTCGGCGAGCATCGGGTTCCAGGTGGCGGCGGCCTGCACGCTGGGGGTGGAGTAGGCGGCGATGATGTCGGCGTCGGAAGTGTTCACCACGCTCACGTCGCGCTCGCTCATGCCTGCCGACTCCAGGGCGCGGGCGAGGAAGTAGTGAGAGACCGACAGCTCCACCAGGTTGACCTGCATGCCCTTGAGGTCGGCCAGGGTCTTGCCCTCGCCCTTGATCAGCAGGCCGTCGTTGCCGTTGGAGTAGTCGCCGACGATCAGCGCGGTGGAGTCCACACCACCGGCGGCGGGGATGGTCAGGGCGTCCATGTTGGTCATGGTGCAGCCGTCGAACTGGCCGACGCTGTACTGGTTGATCGATTCGACGTAGTCGTTGAGCTGCATGACATCGATCTCGATGCCGTATTTCTTCGCCCATTTGTCGATGATGCCGGAGGTGCTGGCCTGGCCCCAGGGCATCCAGCCGGCGTAGAGCGTCCAGCAGACGCTGAAGCTGTCTTTCTTCTCGGCATGGGCGCTGAAGCTGAGCAGCGCGGCCAGACCGGCAGCGGCGAAGGAGAGCAGACGGTACTTGCGCATTTGGAACCTCCAGTCTTGTTGAGTGCGGGCAGGAGTCGCGGCACGTTTCGAATGGTTCGAAAGGCGCGTTCTCCCGGGCTTTTATCCCGCCGTGTAACCTCACTGGAGGTCGATGACTCTCGGACCAGTCACCCGCCTGCGCGGATCGGAACCCTAGTCATCCATTTCGCAAATTGTGGTGCCGCGATTCCGGGAAACCCCGGTTAGAACCTGCACACTGAGGCTTTAGCGAATAGCGTGCCAGCTCGCCGAAGCCCGTGGCTGGGCGTTCTGGCGACGCTGCTTGCGGTTTGCGTGCTGCCTGATGGGGCCTGGGCGGTGTTCATTGCACCGTTCGGGGGCAATTCGGCTCGTGGCACCGCGCCTTGGCGGCATGATGGCGGTGGCATGGAAATCGCTATCGACCCTGTTGCAGGGGCGGCCTTGCTGCCGCCCTCGGGACGACCCGACCCGCTGCTCGTCTGGACGACCAGGTAACTCACTTGTTCAAGGGAGATTGCCATGGCGCATACCCATTTCACTTCGATTCCCCTGATCGACGTCTCGGGCTTGTATTGCGAGCATCTTGCCGAGCGCCAGCGCGTTGCCGACGAGCTGGGCCGTGCCGCGTGCGAGGTCGGCTTTCTGCAGATCACCGGGCATGGCATTACGCGTGATCTGCGCGACGGGTTGATCCAGCAGGCGCGCAGTTTCTTCGCCCGCCCGCTGGAGGAGAAGATGCGCTTCTATATTGGCCAGTCGAGCAACCACAGCGGCTACGTGCCGGAAGGCGAGGAGCAGTTCGTCGGCGGCAGCAAGGATCTGAAAGAGGCCTACGACGTCAATTACGACTACACCGAGGCGGCCCAGGTCTATCCGCTGCTGGGGCCGACGCAGTGGCCGGACTCGGCGGACTTCAAGCGCGAGGTCGGCGCCTACTACCGCGCGGCGCTGGCACTGGGCGACACGCTGTTCCGTGGCTTCGCCCTGGCGCTGGGGCTGGCCGAGGACACCTTCGCCGACATCACCCGACACCCCACCAGCCAGTTGCGCATGATCCATTACCCGCTCGACCCGGACCCTGTGGCTGACCGTCCCGGTATCGGCGCGCACACCGACTACGAGTGTTTCACCATCCTGTTGCCCACCGCCGAAGGCTTGCAGGTGCTCAACGGCGACGGGCAGTGGATCGACGTGCCGCTGGTGGAGGACGCCTTCGTGATCAATATCGGCGACATGCTCGAGGTGCTCAGCAACGGCCATTTCGTCGCCACCTCGCACCGCGTGCGCAAGGTCAGCGAGGAGCGCTTCGCCTTCCCGCTGTTCTGCGCCTGCGACTACCCGACGCGCATCGCCCCGATTGCCGGCCTGCCGGCGCGCGGTGAGCGGGTGTACGCGCCGGTGAGTTGCGGCGACCACCTGTTCGCGCAGACGGCGCAGACCTTCCGTTACCTGCGCGAGCGGCTGGAGAACGGCTCGCTGCAATTGCCGGATGGCGCGACAGGCCTGTCCAGCTTCGGCCCCTCCAGTGTCGGCGCGGCCCGCCGGGAGGTGACGGCATGAACCTGCTGGAACTGGCGGCACGTTACCCACAACGCGCCGAAGGTGGTGTGCCGGACTGGATGCTCGGGCACTTTCGTCGGCGCAGCATCAGCTTCGCCGATGGCCGCAGCGATGAGCGCACCCAGGTGCACTGGCTGCAGAGCCGCAGCTTCACCATCGACCTGCGCCTACCGGATGGGCCGCCATTGTCGGGGCGTGCCTGGCAGGACTACGACGCCGCCGAGTTGCGCCAGCTCGCCAACCACGAAGGCTGGTTGGCCGAGAGCGTCTGGGAGAACGGTTACCTGAGCTGGCACGGCGGGGTGTCCCTGCAACTGCACAACCGCTGGCCGGAACCGGCGCAGTTGCAGCGCATCGGCAACTGCATGATCGAGTTCGGCACCAGCGGCGCCTATGTCGAGGACTGGCGTTTGCAGGCCAGCGGCGGGCCGTTGATCGGCCTGCGCCTGCTGGAGGAGTGCGATGCCGAAAGCGGCGAGGTGCTGCAACGCGGCGGCGGCCTGATTCTCTGCGGCGAGCAGCTTGGCTGGGTGCAGGGTCGGGTCAAGGAGCCTGGTGAATCAGCGCTGCAACTGCGCGAGCGGGTCGAGCTGGCGCGCGGGGATGGTGAGGCCCTGGCCGCGCTGTTCGACTGCGAGACCTCGCTGGCCTATGCCGATCAGCAGGGGCGGTATCGGGTGGCGCTGTCCACCCAGCCGGCACGGGTCGGGCAGAGCGTCTCGCTGGAGGGCTTCGAGCTGCCGGCGGCCGGGCGTGTGTGCCAGCACCTGCAAAGGCCGGATGGCCGTGCGGTGGTACGCACCTTCCTTATCGATACGCTGGAGCCGGATTGGCGCGCCGCTCTCGCCACGCCGAGTACCGACGAGGCGCAGCGCTGGTTTGCCGCGGAGAGTGAAACGCTGTCGAGGTATCTGGAAGTGTTGAGCTGACCTGCGACTCGTTTTGTAGGAGCCCACTTGCGGGCGATCAGCACAAGCTACAGCGGATCGCCCGCAAGCGGGCTCCTACAGATGGTTAGCCTGCCGCGATGCGCTCGGCCAGCTCGCTGGGCAACTGCGCCTGAGCCCGGCGTGCCGCGTTCAGCGGGATGTCGTAGGTGATGCGCGCGCCATAGGCGTTGGGCGCCTGCGGGTCGTGGCGCACCTTGTCGAACACCAGCAGGCGGGTGCCGAGGCTGAAGCCTTCGGACAGGTCGTGGGTGACCATGAACACGGTCAGGCGGGTCTCCTGCCACAGTTCCAGCAGCAGCGCGTGCATGTCCTTGCGGATGCCGGGGTCGAGGGCGCCGAACGGCTCGTCGAGCAGCAGCATGCGCGGTTGCATCACCAGCGCCTGGGCGATGGCCAGGCGTTGCTGCATGCCGCCGGAAAGCGCGCTGGGATACTTGTTCAGGGCATGGCCGAGGCCGACCTTGGTGAGGATTTCCGCGGCGCGCTCGCGGGCCTCGCGCTTGGCCGCGCCGAACAGCCGGCCCAGCAAAGGCGAGCGCGGCAGCTCCAGGCCCAGGGCGACGTTGTCCAGCACTCTCAGGTGGGGGAATACCGAGTAGCGCTGGAACACCACGCCACGGCTCGGGTCGGGCTCGTTGGGCAGCGGCTGGCCGCCCAGCAGCAGCTCGCCGCGGCTCGGGCGTTCCTGGCCGAGCAGCATGCGCAGAAAGGTGGATTTGCCACAGCCGGAGGCGCCGACCAGGGTGCAGAACTCACCCTCGTCGACCTTCAGATTGAGGCGTTCGAGCACGACCAGGTCGCCGTATTCCTGCCACAGGTTGCGCGCCTCGATAAAAGCGGTTTTCGACTGGCTGGCGTTGGCAGCGCTGGATGGGTTCATGGCAGGTTCACTTAGCGGGACGATGTGTTGGCTGAACAGGGTCATACCTTGCCTCCTTCATGCCAGGGGAAGCACAGGCGCAGCACCTGGCGCAGGCCCAGATCCATGAGCCAGGCCAGCAGGGTTATCCACACGACGTAGGGCAGGATCACGTCCATGGCCATGTAGCGACGCACCAGGAAGATGCGGTAACCGAGGCCGTCGGTCGAGGCGATGGCCTCGGCGGCGATCAGAAACAGCCAGGCCGAGCCGAGCATCAGGCGCAGCGAGATCAGCAGGCGCGGCAGCAGTTGCGGCAGCACCAGGCGCAGGATCAGCGTCCAGGTGTTGGCGCCGAGGGTCTGCGCCTTGATCAGCAGCTCGCCGGGAATCTCGCGGGCGCGCTGTTCGATGTCGCGGGCGATGCAGGGGGTGATGCCGATGACGATCAGCATCACCTTGGACAGCTCGCCCAGGCCGAAGACGATAAACAGGATCGGCAGGATGGCCAGCGGCGGAATCATCGACAGCACGGTGAGCAGCGGCGATAGCGGTGCGCCGAACAGCGGCACGCTGCCGGCGGCGATACCCAGCACCAGGCCCAGCAGCGCGGCGATGCCAAGGCCCAGGCCCAGGCGTTGCAGGCTGGAGGCGGTGTCCTGCCAGAACAGGTACTGGCCGCTGCGTTTGTCTTCGCTGAAGGCCAGGCGGTCGACGGCGTCGATCATCTGGCTGGCGCTGGGCAGCAGCTTGTCGTTGGGGTTCTCGGCCAGGCGGGTGGCCGAGGCGCTGAAGTAGACGAACAGCAGCAGGGCGAAGGGCAGCAGGATCAGCAGCAGGCGGCCGCTGCGATCCGGGTGGCGGTTGATCAGGCGCATGGATAGTCCTCGTCGGGCCTGGAACGAAATGCGTGCGCAGCTAGCAAGCGCAAGAGCGCGCTGGTTTCGGGCCTTTGGGGTGGGCGGCTGGTTGCCGCCGATGCGAGTGGGGCGTACCCATGATGAACCTCCAGTTTGACAGGGGCGGGCAGGAGTTCGCGGCGGTTCCCCACGGATGGGGCGCGTTCTCCCGGGCTTTTGTCCCGCCGTGTAACCTCGCTGGAGGTCGCTAGCTCTCGGACCAGTCGCTCGCTCGTGGCGAGCCGGAACCCTAGCCGGCTATTGGCAAATTGTGGTGCCGCGATCCCGGCGAACCGGGTTGTTCCTGCACGAGCTGTTCTTAGCGAACATCGTGCCATGCGTCGCGAACCGCAGCAGGCGGCGCTCCCTTCGGCGGCGCCGGGTCTGCGGTGCGCCGTGCTGGTGCGTGGTGAGGGCGGCGTGCTGCCTGCTGGGGCGTCAGGACGGTGTCAGAGCTTGCCGTCAGCGGCCAGCTGCATGTAGTCGTGGTTGAAACGCAGCAGGATGCGTTGAGCGTTGCCCAGGGTCTGCTCGCCGCTGAAGGCGATGCCCAGGTTGCTCAGGCCCTGGCCGCTCTGGCCTAGCAGGCCGTGCGCATCGGCGAAATGGGCGATGCGCTGCATCAGGTCCGGCAATTTGCCGGTCTGGGCGAAGTTCAGCGCATAGCGCGGGGCGTAGAAGGAACGCAGGGTGTTCAACTGGGCCTCGAAGTCCTCGGCGCTGGTGTGCGCGGCGGCCGCCATCTTCGCCCTGGCCTCACGCCCGGCGGCGGTGGGCAGGCCGAGCAGACGCTGGGTTTCGAACCAGGCGCCGGTCAGTGCCCGGCCGAATTCCGGGTGTTGCGCCAGGGTCTGGCTGTCGACCACGGTCAGGTCGAGGATCTCGCCGGGAATCAGGTTGGAGGTGAACACCTGGCTGACCTCGGCCTTGCGTTTGATCTCGGCTAGGATCGGGTTCCAGGTGATCACCGCATCGCCCTGGCCGGCGAGGAAGGTGTCGGCGATTTCGGTATCGGAAACGTGCTGGATGGTTACGTCGCTTTCCTTCAGCAGCGCCCATTCCAGTGCGCGGCTGAGCAGGTAATGGGACACCGAGTTCTCCACCAGCAGCACGGTCTTGCCCTTGAGATCCTGAATACGCTTGCCGCTGCCACGCAGCAGCAGGCCATCGGCACCGTTGGAGAAGTCGCCGATGATCAGCGCGGTGCTGTCCTTGCTGGCTGCGGCGGGAATGGTCAGGGCGTCCATATTGGTCATGGTGCAGGCGTCGAACTGGCCGGCGGTGTACTGCTCGATGGAGCCGACGTAATCCGGCACTTCCTGCACCTGGATATCGATGCCGTACTTTTCCGCCCATTTCTTCACGATGCCCTGTTCGGCGGCGTAGCCCCAGGGCATCCAGCCGGCGAAGATCGACCAGCACAGCTTGAAGGTCCTGGGCGCGGCCTCGGCGGCGGGAGCGGTCAGCAGGGCGGTGCAGAGCAGGGCGGTAAGCAGGGTACGCAATGACATGGTGACCTCGGCGGCAGGGAACGGAGGCGGGAAGGCGGGCAGCCGTGCTGCGCGTTCTCCCGGGCTTTTATCCCGCCGTGTAACCCCGCGGCTTCCCGCCGCTGCATGAGGTCGCCCACTCTCGGACCAGCCACCCGCCTGGTGGGGCGGGCCGGAACCCTAGTCGGCCATTGTCTGCACGCAGCGCTGTTCGCCTTCCCGCTGCGGCGCCTTGCCAAGCGAGGAGCGTGCCAGCGGCCATGGCGGGCCTGTGATGGCCGTCACTCGGCTGCACGGAACGTGATCCAGTGCAGATTGTCGAACGAGCATGCTGATAGAGCTGTGCCCGCTGCGGTGGCCGGGCGTCTAGCAGATACGGGAAATTCGAGGAGTATTCCAACATGCGTGGTTTGACTGTGATGGTATTGGCGTTGCTGCTGGGCGGCTGCAGTTTCAGTGCCCCGGGTGTACATGCCCGGGTCGGCGATCCCGATGTGATTCATGTCGACCTGGGTGGCCGCGGTTACCACGGCGGCGGTCACTTCTGCCCGCCGGGGCACCGGATGAAGGGGAGCTGCTGATGAAAACCTTCGGCGCGTTGCTGCTGGCGATCAGCCTGGCGTTCGGTCTGTCCGGCTGCAGCCTGAGGCTGCCGGGTATCGGCATCGATATCGGCGATGTCGGCGGCGGTCCTCCCCACTGCCCGCCGGGGCAGGCCAAGAAAGGTCGTTGCTGATCCAGTCCCGGGCCTCGCGGCCCGGCCTCTTCCCTCGGGGGCGCGGTGCGCGTCCCCCGCTTCCCCTGCGGAGGCTTCCATGTCCTACAGAACCCTGCTTGCGGCCCTGCTGTTCATCCCGCTCAGCGGCTGCGCCGTGTATGGTGACGGCTACGACTACGACCGCGGCTACCGCGATCATCATCACTCGCACCACTATTACAACGGCTACCGCCGCGATTACTCGCCGCCGGTCTACGTCACGCCGCGGTACTACTATTACGACGACCGCCGCCACGACCGCCATCGCCACGATTCCAAACGCTACGTGCCGGCACCGCCGCCGCGCCAGCATGGTTTCTACCAGCGCGATCACAAGCGCCACGACGGTTACTCGCGCCACGACGGCCGCCGCGACGATGGCCGCCGTCACGATGGTCGGCAGCATCACAAGCAGTATCAGAGCGCGCCTTCCGGCAAACGCTGGGAAGGCAATCGCCACCAGCAGGTGCAGCAGCGCTACTCCCGCGACGACCGTCACTCGCGCGGCGAGCAGCAACGCGGCGGTGACTGGCGGCGCAACTAGCGGCGTTCAGCGCCGTGGCGGCAGCGGCTGGCGATCCACCCGGCGAATTTCCTCCACCAGCGCCTGCGCCGCCGGCGACAGGCTGTGCCCGGCACGGCTGACCAGGCCGTAGGCCGACTGCTGCTGCAGGCTCGCCGGGGCCAGCGGCAGCAGGCTCAGTTGGCCGGCCGCCACTTCCTCGGCGATCACGTCCCAGGGCGCCATGCTCAGCACCTCGCTGTCGGCCACCAGGCGCTTGAGCACCAGAAAGTTGTCGCACTGCACGCTCAAGGGTTGCGGCCGGCCGCTGGCCGCGCCGAGGCTGCGCTCTACCGCCTGCGGCAACTGGGTGCCGGCCAGGGGGAAGTCGAGCAGGTCGGCCAGGCGCAGCTCGCGGCGTTGTAGCAGCGGATGGCCGGGGCGGCAGAACAGCACGCCGGCATGCGCCTGTAGCGCCTCGATCTGCAGTTGCGGGTCATCCTGCAGTTCGCGCACATCGGCGACGAACAGTTCGACGCCGGCCTCCAGCAGCCGCTCGCGCAGCTCCAGCCAGTTGCCGATCTCCAGTCTCACCTGTACCCGCGGATAGCGTTGCAGCAGCCTGCCCACCGCCTGCGGCACCAGCCGTGCGGCCGGGTAGGGGCCGGCGCCCAGACGCAGTTCGCCGGCCTCCAGGTTGTCCAGCTGGCTGACCGCGTTGCTCAGCGCCTGGCTGCCGGCCAGCAGGCGGCGGGCGTGTTCCAGCACCAGCTGGCCGTGGGCGGTGAGGCTGATGCCGCGGCTGTGGCGATCCACCAGGCTGCAGCCAAGCTGCGCCTCCAGGGCCTGGATGCTGCGGCTCAGTGCCGGCTGGCTGAGGTGCACGGCCTCGGCGGCGCGGGCGAAGTGGCCGTGTTCGGCGAGGGCGACGAAGTGACGGAGCTGGCGTAGGTCGTTCATGCGCTGCCTGCATTGGTTCGTGGATTCAAATGCATTGGAATTATCAGGCGGCCTTTGCCAACCTGCCAGCACTTCAACAACAAGACGTCCTATCGCCATGAGCACCTTCTCTCGCCTTGGCGGCCTGCTGCTGGCCGCCGCCTTGCCCCTGAACGCGCAGGCCGAACTGCCGGCCGAGCGCATCGAGCCGAGCATCCACGCCGAGCTGGCGGCGCACACCCAGCACTTCGCCCAGCAGGTCTACCGCGTCGCCGACAACGTCTACTCGGCCGTCGGCTGGCAGCTGGGCAACGTGGTGATGATCGAGGCGCCCGAGGGGCTGATCATCGTCGACACCGGCGAGTCGGTCGGCGAGTCGCGCAAGATCATGGCCGAGTTCCGCAAGCTCACGGACAAGCCGGTCAAGGCGGTGGTCTACACCCACTTCCACCCGGACCATATCAACGGCGTGCAGGCCTTCGTCAGCCGCGAGCAGGTGGAACGCGGCGAGGTGCAGATCTACGCCCACGCAAGCCTGCTGGAGAACGTGGTGGCGCAGGGCGCGCTGGTCGGGCCGATTCTCGGCGTGCGCTCGGCCTACAGCTTCGGCTCCTTCCTGCCGGCGAGCGACCTGGAGGGCATGAACGCCGGCATCGGCCCGCTGGCCAAGCCCGAGCCGTCGTCCTTTATCGCGCCGACCGTGACCTTCGCCGAGCGCCTGGACACCCGCATCGCCGGCCTCGACGTGCAGCTGCTGCACGTGCCCAGCGAGGCGCCGGACGAGATCACCCTGTACCTGCCGGACAACCGCGTGCTGATCAGCGCCGAGGTGGAGCAGGGGCCGACCCTGCCGAACATCCATACCCTGCGCGGTACCAAGTTCCGCGACCCGGTGCAGTGGGTCGCCAGCCTGGACAAGCTGCGCGAATACCAGGCCGAGCACATGGTGCCGCTGCACGGCCGCCCGGTCAGCGGCCAGGAGCGGGTCGAGGAGGTGCTGCGCATGACCCGCGACGGCATCGCCTATATCCACGATCAGAGCGTGCGCTGGATGAACAAGGGCCTGACCCCGGACGAGCTGGTGGAGAAGGTCAAGCTGCCGCCGCACCTGGCCGGCTACACGCCCTACCTGCGCGAGTACTACGGCACGGTCAAGCACAGCGTGCGGCAGATCTACAACGGCTACCTGGGCTGGTTCCAGGGCGACCCGGTGGCGCTCGACCCGACCCCGCCTCGGCAGCAGGCCGAGCGGCTGATCGCCCTGGCCGGTGGCCGGGAAAAGCTGCTGCTGGAGGCCGGCAACGCCTACCTCAAGGGCGACTACCAGTGGGCCGCCGAGCTGGCCGGCTACGCCATCCGCGTCGACCGCGAGGATCGACTGGCACGCGAGATCAAGGCGCGCAGCCTGCGCAAGCTGGGTTACGCCAGCATGAACATCAACTGGCGCAACTGGTACCTGATGAGTGCCATGGAGCTGGAAGGCAAGCTCGACGGTGAGGCCATCCGCCAGCGCTCGCAGGAGATGCGCAAGGTCCTCCTCTCCCCGGACATGGTGCGCAGCTTCACCCCGCAGGCCTTCCTGCAGAACTGGGTGACGCGCATCGACCCGGAGCAGGCCGGCGACCTCGAACTGACCCTGGGCTTTCGCTTCCCGGACGTGAACGAGGAGTGGGCGCTGGAAGTGCGTCGCGGCGTGGCCCAGTTGCACCGGGGCATTCCCGAAGGCACCGAGCTGCGGCTGAGCATGGACAAGCGCTTTATGGAAACCCTGCTGACCGGCGAAGGCGGCCTGGTCAAGGGCGCGCTGCTGGGCGACGTGCAGGTCGAGGGCAACCTGCTGGAGATCCGCCGCTTCCTCGCCTGCTTCGACTTCGCCGACGAGTCCTTCGGCCTGACCCTGCGCTGAGCGCCGTTCCAGCCGAAAGAGCGGCGGCAGCGCCGGGTCGGCCCGGCACACTGCGGCGATCGCCCAACCGGAGGATCGCGATGAAACTGCTGTCGTTCGCCAAGGGCGCCCTGGCCATGTTCTGGCTGGTGGCGCTGCTCAACCTGCTCTACCCCTTCGCCGCGCCGCTGGGCGGCTGGGTCAACTGGACCGCGCTGGCGCTGTTGCTGGCCCATCTAGGCGAGCTGCTGCTGTTTCGCGCGCGCCTGCACGGCCGGCCGGGGCTGTGGCGGCAGCGCCTGCAGGTGCTGCTGTTCGGCCTGCTGCATCTGCAGACGCTGCGCTGAATGCCGTTGGCCCGGAGGCAATCCGGGGCGGTCGCCGCGCTTTATCCCGGATTGCATCCGGGCCAAGACTGCACGGCGTACTCGCGCTTTCGTAGGAGCCGGCTTGCCGCGATCCGCTTCAAGGCATCGCCAGCAAGCTGGCGCCTACGGACCGCTACTCCACGAACAACTGCTGCACCACTGAAAAATCCTGCTTGCCCTTGCCCTGCTTGAGCAGCAGGCGGTACAGCTGAAGCGCCAGGGCGCCCATCGGCGTGCTGTTGCCGCTGTGGCTGGCGGTTTCCTGGGCCAGGCCCAGGTCCTTGGCCATCAGTTCGGCCATAAAACCGCCGCTGTAGCCCTTGGAGGCCGGGGCGTTCTCCATCACCCCGGGCCAGGGGTTGTACTTTTCCAGCGTCCAGTTGCCGCCGGAGCTCTGCCGCATGATCTCGGCCAGGGTCGCCGGCTCCAGGCCGTTGGCCACGCCCAGGGCCATGGCCTCGGCGGTGGCGATCATCTGCACCGCCAGCACCTGGTTGTTGCACACCTTGGCCACCTGGCCGGCACCGTCCGGGCCGGCGTGAAAGATGTTCTTGCCCATGGCGGCGAGGATCGGCCGCGCCTTGTCCAGGGCGTTGGCCTCGCCGCCGACCATAAAGGTCAGGGTGGCGGCCGCGGCGCCGGCGGTGCCGCCGGACACCGGCGCATCGAGCAGGGCGACGCCGCGCTCACGGGCGGCGGCATGCACCTTGCGCGCCGACTCCGGGGCGATGGTCGAGCATTCCAGCACCAGGGTGCCGGCCGGCAGTTGCGCCAGCAGGCCGGCGTCGCCCAGGTACAGGCCTTCGACATGGCGGCTGGCCGGCAGCATGCTGATCACCACCTTGGCCTGGTCGACCGCCTCGGCGGCGCTGTCCGCCGCCAGGGCGCCTTCGCCAGCCAGTTCGTCCACGGCGCTGCGCACCAGGTCGAAGACCTTGAGCGGGTAGCCGGCCTTGAGCAGGTTGCGGGCCATGGGCAGGCCCATATGGCCGAGGCCGATAAAGGCGATCTGGGTCATGGTTTGGGTTCTCCTTGTGCTGATGCCTCGGGGAGCGAAGGTTTACAGATCCGCCAACGGATGCGCGCCGTCCCAGGCCGGGGCGAAGTGCGCCTCGATCACCGCCGGCGGGATGGCCGCCACGTCCGGCCAGTGCCAGCGCGGCGTCTGGTCCTTGTCGATCAGGCGGGCGCGCACGCCCTCGGCAAACTCCGGGTGGCGGCAGCAGTTCAGGCTCATGGCGTACTCCATGCGGAACACCTCGGCCAGCGACAGGTGACGGGCGCGGCGGATCTGCTCCCAGACCAGGTGCGCGGTCAGCGGGCAGCCGCCGGCCAGGGTCTTGGCCGCACGGGCCAGCAGCAGGTCGGCGTCGCCGTGCAGGCCGGCGATGGCCTGTACCGCGGCCGGCAGGTCGGCCACGTCGAGCAGCGCGTCGAGACGTTCGCGGCGCGGCAGCCACTGCGCCTGCGGCAGCTCGCCGCGCGCCTCGCGTTCCAGCGCGCGCAGCAGGCTGTGCAGCTGCTGCGCGGCGTGCTCCCGCCAGTTGAGTTGCACCAGGCCTTCGATCAGCGCGTCCTGCTGCTCGTCGCGGAGGAAACGGTCGGCCAGGTTCAGGTCCAGCGCGTCGCGGGCGTTGATGCTGGCGGCGCTGAGACCGAGAAACAGGCCGAGCCTGCCCGGCAGGCGGGCGAGGAACCAGCTGCCGCCGACGTCCGGGTACAGGCCGATATTGATTTCCGGCATGCCCAGGCGGCTGCTGGGGGTGACGATGCGGATCGCCGCGCCCTGCATCAGGCCCATGCCGCCGCCCAGCACGTGGCCGTGGGCCCAGCAGATCAGCGGCTTGGGATAGCTGTGGATGCGGTGGTCGAGGCGGTATTCGTCGGCGAAGAAGCGCCGCGCCAGCGGCGGCACCTCGCCAGGGTGTTCGCGGCACTGCTGCACCAGCTGCACCACGTCGCCGCCGGCGCAGAAGGCCTTGGGCCCGTTGCCGCGCAGCAGCACGCAGGCGATTTCGGGATCGATGGCCCAGGCCTTCAGGCGCGCGTCCAGCGCCTCGATCATCGGCAGCGACAGGGCGTTGAGGCTCTTCTCGGCATCCAGGCTGGCGATGCCGATGCGGTAGCCATGCAGGCTGGGGCGTTCTTCGAAGTGCAGGTTCATACAGGTTTCCAGCTTGGGGCGGGGCGGTTCTGGTGGATGTAAGAAGCGACATCCACCCTACGGGCCTGGCCGATTACGGTGCCACGAATCATTTGTTGCGCCACTGCGGGTCGCGCTTCTCGAGGAAGGCATTGACCCCTTCGCGGGTGTCGTCGGCGTCGAACAGGTCGACGAAGCGCTCGCGTTCCTCCGCCAGCCAGGTGTTCGGGCCGCGCTCGCGCGCGCCCTGGATCAGCGGCTTGATGGTGCGCACCGCCACCGGACTCTGTCGCGCCACCTTGGCCGCCAGCAGCAGGGCATGACCACGGGCCTCGCCGCTATCGACCAGCTGTTCCACTAGGCCGATGCGCAGGGCGGTCTCGGCGTCGATACGTTCGCCGCAGAGGATCATGCGCTTGGCCCAGCCTTCGCCCACCAGCCAGGCCAGCGCCTGGGTGCCGCCGGCGCAGGGCAGCAGGCCCACCGCGGCCTCGGGCAGGGCCATCTGCGCTTGGCGTTCGGCGATGCGGATATCGCAGGCCAGCGCGCATTCCAGGCCGCCGCCCATGGCGTAGCCGTTGATCGCGGCGATGGACACCCCGCGAAAATCGCGCAGGGTCTCGAAGGCCTCGCCGAAGCGCCGCGCCATCTCGCGGGCGCGCGCCTTGTCGCCGTCGGCGAACATGTTCAGGTCGGCGCCGGCGGAAAAGAACTTCGGCCCCTGGCCGGTCACCACCAGGGCGTAGATGTCGTCGTCGCGGTTGAGGTGCTCGACCAGCTGCTTGAGGCCGATCAGCGAGTCGCGGTCCCAGGTGTTGGCCGGCGGGTGGTTGATGGTGATCAGCGCGGTGTGGCCGTGCTTTTCCACGGTGAGCTTGTGGGTCAGGTCGAAGATGCCGGGCTTGTAGGCTTCGATGGCGGTGCTCATAAGGGTCCTCTTAAATGATGTTCCCCTCTCCCTTGTGGAGAGGGGATAAAGCGGTCACAGCAGGCGATCGAGCATGCCGCCCTGCTGCAGCAGGCGGCGGGCGACGATCACCCGCATGATCTCGTTGGTGCCTTCCAGTATCTGGTGCACGCGGCTGTCGCGCACCCAGCGCTCCAGCGGATAGTCGCTCAGGTAACCGTAGCCGCCGTGCAGCTGCAGCGCCTCGTTGCAGATGGCGAAACACTGGTCGGTGGCGAAGCGCTTGGCCATGGCGCAGTACAGGCTGGCCTCGGCGTGGTGCCGGTCCAGCTTGTCCGCGGCCAGGCGCACCATCTGCCGGCTGGCGGTCAGCTCGGTGAGCATATCGGCCAGCTTGAACTGCAGCGCCTGGAATTCGGCCAGTGGCTTGCCGAACTGCTTGCGCTCCTCCACGTAGTGCAGGCTCTGCTGCAACGCCGCCTGGGCCGCGCCGAGCGAGCAGCTGGCGATGTTCAGGCGGCCGCCGTCCAGGCCCTGCATGGCGTAGACGAAGCCCTGGCCCTCCGGGCCGATGCGGTTGCCGGCGGGAATGCGCACGCCGTCGAAGGCGATGGTGCGGGTCGGCTGGGCGCGCCAGCCCATCTTGTCCTCGTTGCGCCCGTAGCGGATGCCGGCGGCGTCGGCCGGCACCAGGAAGCAGGAGATGCCCTTGGCGCCGTCCTCGCCGGTGCGCGCCATGACGATCAGCACATCGGTCGATCCCGCGCCGGAGATAAAGCACTTGCTGCCGTCGAGCAGGTAATCGTCGCCATCGCGCCGCGCGCGGGTGCGCAGGTGGGCGGCGTCGGAGCCGGCGTCCGGCTCGGTCAGGCAGTAGGAGGCGAGCAGGCGGCCGTCGATCAGCCCGGGCAGGTACTGCGCCTTCAGGGCGTCGTCGGCGAAGCTCGCCAACATCCACGAGGCCATATTGTGGATGGTCAGGTAGGCGGTGGTGGCCACGCAGCCGGCGGCCAGCTGTTCGAAGATCAGCGAACTGGACAGCCTCGACAGGCCCAGGCCGCCGTCCTCCTCCTTGAGGTACAGGGCCAGGTAACCCTGTTCGGCGGCGCGGCGGATCACCGGCAGCGGAAAGTGGTGGTCGCGGTCCCAGTCGCCGGCGTGCGGCGCCAGCTCCCGCGCGGCGAAGGCGCGGGCGCTGTCGGTGAGCAGGCGTTGTTCGTCACTGAGTTCGAAGTCCATGGCGCCTCATTGCAATGTCAAAGGTTGGCCGCCGGCGCGGCGCTCGGCCTGCCACTGCGCCAGATTGGGCAGCGCGGTGTCGGCGTCGAGGCGGTCGACGATTTCGAAGTAGTCCTGCTTGAGCGGGTCCTTGAGCACCTCGTCGCGCGGCTTGACCCGCACCGCGTAGACCGTCTGCAGGTTCTGGTGGTCGAAGGCGCGCCACTGCTGTTCGTCCTTCAGCAGGCTGTAGCGGTGGCCTTCCAGCGCCTTGATCAGCGCCTCGCTATCCAGGCTATTGGCACGCTTGGCGGCATCGGCCCACTGCTGGACGATGCTGTAGGCCGAGGCGGCGGAACTCGAGGGGTACATCTGGTAGCGCGCCTTGAAGGCGGCGACGAAGGCTTCGCCGCGGGCGGATTTCTCCAGCGCCGGCACGCGCCAGGTCCAGGGTTCGGTGCCGATCACGCCCTGCATCAGGTCCGGGCCGGCCTGCTCGACCATGCTCTGGGTCAGGTTCGGCGCGATGACCTGCATGCGCTCGGTCAGGCCCAGGTCCTTGGCGATGCGCATGGCGCGCACCAGGTCCTCGCCGAACAGCACCAGGGCGAGGATCTTGGCATCGCTCGAGGCGGCCTGGGTCAGGGCATCCTGGTAGTCGGCCAGGCGTGCGCCGGGGAAGGGCACGCGCACGCCGGCGTGCTGGCCGGCGTCGTCGCTGGCGGTGGCCTGGCGCAGCGAGGCCTCGGTGGTGTGGCCCCAGGTGTAGTCGGAGGTGACGTAGAAGTAGCGCTTGTCCGGCAGGTGCTTGCTCAGGTACTGGCCGAGCACCTGGGCGCTCATCCAGGCGTTGTTGCACTCGCGGAACATGTAGCGGTGGCCGTCCTTGCCGGTGGTGTCGTTGGAATAGGTGAGGGTGCCGAAGTACAGCAGGCCGTGTTCGCGGGCGCGCTTGCCGGCGGCGATGGCCACCGCGCTGGAGGAGCCGCCGAACAGCATGGCGGCGCCCTCGGCGGCCAGCTTGTCGACGTTCTTCACCGCCTTGGCCGGACGCGAGGCGGTGTCCTTGCTGGACAGGCGCAAGGGGCGGCCCAGCACGCCGCCTGCGGCGTTGAGCTCGTCGATGGCCAGCAGGGCTCCACGCATCTGCGCCAATCCCTCCTCCTTGTATGGGCCGGTGCGCGGGTAGTTGAGTCCCAGGGTGATGGGCTCGGCGGCCTGCGCACAGGCGGTGATCCCGGCCCACAGGGCCAGGGTGGCAGTCAGGTGGCGCATTGCAGTTCTCCTTGTTGTTGTGCTGCAGGAGACTGTTTTACGCCGCTCGTCCAGTTGCAGTGATCGTCTATTGGTCTAACAGAGGCCTACTCCGTTCTCATTTCAATTGAATGGTCATGTTGGGGCCGTCGCCGAGCGGTGTGTCGTCGAACCAGCGGCTGGTGACCGTCTTGGTCTCGCTGTAGAAGCGCACCGCCTGCTTGCCGTAGGCGTGCAGGTCGCCATAGAAGGAGCCCTTCCAGCCGGTGAAGGAGAAGAACGGCAGTGGCACCGGGATCGGCACGTTGATGCCCACCTGGCCGACTTCCACCGCGTGCTGGTAATGGCGCGCGGCGCCGCCGGAGCGGGTGAAGATGCTGGTGCCGTTGCCGTAGGGGCTGGCGTTTACCAACTCGATGGCCTCTTCCAGGGTCGCGACCTCCAGGCACACCAGCACCGGGCCGAAGATTTCCTCGCGGTAGATGGACATTTTCGGTGTCACCTTGCGAAACAGCGTCGGCCCCAGCCAGTTGCCCTCGGGGTAGCCCTCGACGCTGCACTGCGAACCGTCCAGCAGGCACTCGGCGCCCTCGGCCTTGCCCTCGGCGATCAGGCGCAGCACGCGCTGGCGCGCCTGCTGGCTGATCAGCGGGCCGAACGCGGCGCCGCTGTCGCGCCAGTGGCCGGGACGCAGCTCGGCCATCTGTGCGGCCAGCTCGGGAATCCACTGCCGCGACTCGCCGACGAACACCGCCACACTGATCGCCATGCAGCGCTGGCCGGCGGCGCCGCAACTGGCGCCGACCAGGTTGCTGATGACCTGATCCTTGGGCGCGTCGGGCATGATCACCATATGGTTCTTGGCCCCGGCGAAGGCCTGCACCCGCTTCAGGTGCTGGGTGCCGGTGCGGTAGATATGCTGGCCCACCGGCACCGAGCCGACGAAGGAAATCGCGCGCACGTCCGGGTGCACCAGCAGCGCGTCGACCTGCTCGCGCCCGCCGTGCAGCAGCTGCAGTACCCCGGGCGGCGCGCCGGCCTCGAGGAACAGCTCGGCCAGGCGGTTGGGGGTCATCGGGTCCTGCTCGGAGGGCTTGAGGATGAAGGTATTGCCGCAGGCGATGGCCAGCGGGAACATCCACAGCGGGATCATCGCCGGGAAGTTGAACGGGGTGATGCCGACGCACACGCCCAGCGGCTGGATCCAGCTGGCGGTGTCGATCTCGCGGGCGACGTTCTCCACCGTCTCGCCCATCATCAGACTGGCCACGTTGGCGGCGTGTTCGGCCACCTCGATGCCGCGCCAGACATCGCCCTTGGCATCGGCGAAGGTCTTGCCGGTCTCCTGCGCGAGAATCTCGGCCAGCTCGTCGTGGTGCTCCTTGAGCAGGTGCTGGTAGCGCAGCATCAGCCGCGCCCGTTCCGGCACCGGCACCTCGCGCCAGGTGAGGAAGGCGGCCTTGGCGCTGGCCACGGCGGCCTCGATCTCCGCATGGGTGGCCTTGGGCGCCAGCGCCAGCACCTGCTGGGTGGCCGGGTCGGTGACCTCGATCAGTTCGCGGGCCTGGCTCGCGAGCCACTGGCCGTCGATCAGCTGGGGCAGGGTACGGGGCATGGTCGGCCTCCTGTTGTTCTTCTGTGCTCTCTTTATAGTCAGTGTCCGGCCGCTTGTGGATTGACGATCTTGGCCTTTGGATGGACGATCTTGGCATTGCCATCCCCCAGCGAGGCGGGCGCGCCGATGACCGCACGAGTGGAAACCTCCAGCTGGCCGCTGCCCGCCAACGGCCAGCGCTTCATCACCCCGCCGCGCCTGCGTCGCCTGCTGGCCCGTCAGCCGCTGAGCTGCGGCTGCTACCCGCTGGCGCTGGGGTTCTACCCGGAAGCGGCCGGGCACCTGATGCAGCGCAGTCAGCCGGAGGATCACCTGCTGATCTACTGCCGCGCCGGGCGCGGCTGGCTGGAGACGGCGGATGGACGATTCGAGGTCGGCGGCGGCGATCTGCTGCTGCTGCCCAAGGGCCTCGCCCACCGCTACGGCGCCGACGCCGCACGGCCCTGGACGCTGTACTGGGTGCATTTCGACGGCAGCCTGGCCGAGGACTTCCTGCGTCTGCTGGGGCCGCGTCGGGTGCGCCGCATCGGCGTGCAGCCGCGCCTGCTGGCGGATTTCGAGGCGTTACTGGGCTTGCAGCGCCAGGGCCTCAACCCGGTGCCCTTCATCCACGCCGCCCATCAGCTGCAGGCGCTGCTCAGCTCCCTGGCGGTGCTGCCGGCGCGGGCCAACCTCAAATCCGGGCGGGTGCTGGACGTCGACGCGGTGCAGGCGGTGATGCGCAGCCACCTGCATGGCAGCCTCAACCTCGACGAGCTGGCGGCGCAGTTCAAGCTGTCGCGCTTCCACTTCGCCAAGACCTACCGTGCCCTGACCGGCCACGCGCCGATCCAGGATTTCATCCAGCTGAAGATGGCCCAGGCCTGCCGCCTGCTCGACCAGGGCGACGCCGAGGTGCGGCAGATCGCCGAGCAACTGGGCTACGACGATCCCTATTACTTCTCGCGGCTATTTCGCAAGGTGGTGGGCATGGCGCCCAGTCATTACCGGGCCTTGCACCAGGGCTAGGGCGGCATCCGCCGGTAGGTTGGTGCTGAGTGTAGCGAAGCCCAACAGTCCTCGACATGACCCGTTGGGCTTCGGCGCTGCGCACCTCAACCCAACCTACGGCTGCTGAATCCGCGCTACACCCGGGCGATGGTCGCCAGGCCGGTGGCCACCAGCTTCTCCTGGCCATCCTTCAAGGCGAACACGTCGGCGCGGCAGACCGCCTGGCGCTGTCCGGCCTTGAGCACTTCGGCCCGGCACAGCAAGCGCTCGCCGATGGCCGGGGCGAGCAGGTTGAGCTTGTATTCGCTGGTGACCACGTCGCCGACCAGCGAGGCGGCGGCCCAGGCGCAGCCGCTGTCGACCATGAAACCGACCACCGCACCGTGCAGATAGCCGTGGTGCTGGCACAGGTCGGGGCGGCTGCGCACCTGCAGGCTGACCTTGCCGGGTTCGAAGTCGAGCAGCTCGGCGCCGAGCAACTGGGCGAATGTGGAGTGGGCCAGCGCCTGTTCCAGGCGTTCGCGGCTGATAGCGGTCGCGGTGTTCATGTTGCGCTGCTCCTCGAGATATCGCCTTTGAGTCTTGGCCGGCGAGGGCGGCGTGGCAACGCGCATCCAGCGGCGTGATGGGCAGGCATCAGTCGGCGCCGCGTTATCCCGTGCCATGCCTTGACTTGCCCCCGTGCCTTGCCTAGCGTGCCGTTTTCGTTTTCAGCGCAGGAACACCCGGGATGACCGACGACCGCATCAAACTCGACGCCAGCTGGAAAGAGGCGCTGCGCGAGGAGTTCGACAAGCCCTACATGAGCGAGCTGCGCGAGTTCCTCCGTGCGGAGAAGGCGGCCGGCAAGGAGATCTACCCGCCGGGCCCGCTGATCTTCAATGCGCTCAACTCCACGCCGCTGGAGCGGGTCAAGGTGGTGATCATCGGCCAGGACCCCTACCACGGTCCCGGCCAGGCCCACGGCCTGTGCTTCTCGGTGCAGCCGGGGGTGCAGACGCCGCCGTCGCTGGTGAACATCTACAAGGAACTCAAGCGCGACCTGAACCTCGACATCCCCGCCCACGGCTACCTGCAGAGCTGGGCCGAGCAGGGCGTGCTGCTGCTCAACACCTCGCTGACCGTGGAGCGCGGCAACGCCGGCTCCCACGCGAACAAGGGCTGGCAACTGTTCACCGACCGGGTGATCGAGGTGGTCAGCCAGCAGCGGCCCAAGCTGGTGTTCCTGCTCTGGGGCAGTCATGCGCAGGGCAAGCAGCGCCTGATCGACCCGACCAAGCACCTGGTGCTGCGCTCGCCGCACCCCTCGCCGTTGTCGGCGCACCGCGGCTTTATCGGCAATGGCCACTTCAGTCGCTGCAACCAGTTCCTCGTGCAAAACGGCATGACCCCCATCGACTGGCGGTTGCCGGCGCTCTAGTCGGGATCGCGGCGCGCAGGCTGCGCCGTGCGCAGCGATGCCGCTATCTTGCTGTGCGCGGCGCTCCCTGCGGGAGCCGCCCATCAACGAACGACAACGGCTTCGCCGGCCTGACACTGCTGCTTCGCCAGGTCGGCGTGCAGGCCGTTCAGGCGCTGCCGCAGGCGGCTGAGCTGGGGCTCGTCGGCCTGGGCGAGCAGGTCGGCGAACAGGTCGACCAGCGCCCGGCGACTGGTCGCATAGCTGGCCTGGTAGGCCTGGGTATGGAAGCGCTCGCGCTGTTGCAGCAGCGCGCGCATGCGCGCCTCGAACGCCTCGCCGCGGCGCACCTCGAGGGTTTCGCGCAGCGCCTGTTGCCAGGCCAGGCGGTTGTCCAGCCAGACCCGGTTCTGCGCCCCCAGACTGGCGGCCCAGGCCTCGACGCGGGCGCTCTGCGTGGCGCTCAAGTTGCCGAACCAGGGCCGCAGGCGCTGGTTCATGCGCTCGGCGCGTTGGGCGATCTGCTGCGGCAGCGGCGGTTCGACAAACTCTTCGCGCAGCTTGGCGTTCTGCTCGTCCAGCGCCTCGAACAGCTGCTCGACCTGGCGCGGGCTCAGGCCGCGCAGCAGCTGCACGCTGCTCGGGGTGATTTCCACGGCGATGCGCTGCAGGGCCTGGTCGAAGGCCTGCAGTTGCGCAGCCAGCGCCTCGCTGTCGGGGGCGTCCAGCAGCGCCTGGTTGGCCTCCAGCCAGTCGAGGTAGCGCGGCAGCTCGACGCGGCAATGCCAGGCCAGGTGCTGCTGCACTTGCGGCTTGAGCCAGGCGCGCTGCTGCTCGTCGAGCGCCAGGTAGTCGTCCAGCTTCCAGGGGATCAGCCAGTCCAGATTGCGGTAGGCCAGGTCGACCCGGCTGCAGGCGCCGAGCAGCAGGGCCAAGGCCAACAGCAGAAGCAGGGGCTTGCGCAGCGACATGAGCGTGCTCTCTCGAGGGCGGAGAGCTTGAGCCTAATGCCAGACGGGCAGGGCGCAAGAGGGCGGAAATATCCGCTTAAGAGTTCAGCGTTTTCTCGGGGGTGTCGCGCCCCGGGCATTCGTCGCCCGCGTTGCGGCGCAGGGCGCTCCCTACAGAATAAAAAACCGCCCCGAAGGGCGGTTCCGCTAGCATCGGCCGGGTTCAGCCGCCGAGGTAGGCGTCGCGTACCTTGGGATCGCTGAGCAGGTCGCTGCCGCTACCCTGCATGACGATATGGCCGTTCTCCAGCACATAGCCACGGTCGGCCAGCTTCAGCGCCTGGTTGGCGTTCTGCTCGACCAGGAAGATGGTCACGCCGTCTTTGCGCAGCTGTTCGATGATGTCGAAGATCTGCTGGATGATGATCGGCGCCAGACCCAGCGACGGTTCGTCGAGCAGCAGCAACTTGGGCTTGCTCATCAGCGCACGGCCGATGGCGAGCATCTGCTGCTCGCCGCCGCTCATGGTGCCGGCGCGCTGGGCGAAGCGTTCCTGCAGGCGCGGGAACAGTTGCAGGACCTTGTCCAGCTGCTCCTGGTTGTCGCCCTTGCTGCCGAAGAAGCCGCCCATGGCCAGGTTTTCCTCGACGGTCAGGCGGGCGAACACGCGGCGGCCTTCCGGCACCACCGCGATGCTCTTGCGCATGACGTCCGGCGTGTCCATGCCGACCAGCTCCTCGCCCATGTAGCGGATGCTGCCGCTGGTGGCGCGCGGGCTGCCGCACAGGGTCATCAGCAGGGTCGACTTGCCGGCGCCGTTGGCGCCGATCAGGGTGACGATCTCGCCTTTCTGTACCTCGATGCTGACCTCGTGCAGGGCCTGGATCTTGCCGTAGAAGGTGGAGACCTTGTTGAAACTGAGCATGGTTAGGCTTCCCCCAGGTAGGCTTTGATCACGTCCGGATTGTTGCGGATCTGCTCCGGCGTACCGTCGGCCAGGGGGGTGCCCTGGTTGATCACGTAGATGTGGTCGGAAATGCTCATCACCAGCTTCATGTCGTGCTCGATCAGCAGCACGGTGACGCCGTGCTCGTCGCGCAGCACGCCGATCAGTTGCTTGAGGTCCTCGGTTTCGCGCGGGTTGAGACCGGCGGCCGGCTCGTCGAGCATCAGCAGGCGCGGGCGGGTCATCATGCAGCGGGCGATTTCCAGGCGGCGCTGCTGACCGTAGGCCAGGGTGCCGGCCGGGCGGTTGGCGAACTCGGTGAGGTTGACCCGCTCCAGCCAGTGCGCGGCGAAGTCCATCGCCTCTCGCTCGCTCTTGCGGAACGCCGGGGTCTTGAACAGGCCGGACAGGTAGTTGGTGTTGAGGTGGCGATGCTGCGCCACTAGCAGGTTCTCTACCGCGGTCATGTCCTTGAACAGACGCACGTTCTGGAAGGTGCGCACCACGCCCTTGCGCGCGATCTTGTGGCCCGGCAGGCCCTCGATCTGCTCGCCGTCGAGGCGGATGCTGCCGCCGGTGGGCTGGTAGAAACCGGTCAGGCAGTTGAACACCGTGGTCTTGCCGGCGCCGTTCGGGCCGATCATCGAGACCACCTGTTTTTCCTTGACGCTCAGGCCCACCTCGTTGACGGCCAGCAGGCCGCCGAAGCGCATGGTGAGGCCGCTTACTTCGAGAATCGCGCGGCTCATTGCTTCAACTCCAGGTGGGGACGCTGCATGGGCAACAGGCCCTGCGGACGCCAGATCATCATCAGCACCATCAGGGCGCCGAACATCAGCATGCGGTATTCGTTGAACTCCCGCGCCAGTTCCGGCAGCAGGATCATGACGATGGCCGCGAGGATGATCCCCAACTGCGAACCCATGCCGCCGAGCACCACGATGGCGAGGATGATCGCCGACTCGATGAAGGTGAACGACTCCGGCGACACCAGGCCCTGGCGCGCGGCGAAGAAGCTGCCGGCGAAACCGGCGAAGCTGGCGCCGATGGTGAAGGCCGAGAGCTTGATCACGGTGGGGTTCATGCCCAGCGCGCGGCAGGCGATCTCGTCCTCACGCAGCGCTTCCCAGGCGCGGCCGATCGGCATGCGCAGCAGACGGTTGATCACGAACAGGGTCAGCAGCACCAGCAGCAGGGCGATCAGGTAGAGGAAGATCACCTTGTTTACCGAGTTGTAGGCGATGCCGAAGTACTCGTGGAAGGTCTGCATGCCCTCGGCGGCGCGGCGGTCGAAGGACAGGCCGAACAGGGTCGGCTTGTCGATGCCGCTGATGCCGTTGGGGCCGCCGGTGAGCTCGGTCATGTTGCGCAGCAGCAGACGGATGATCTCGCCGAAGCCCAGGGTGACGATGGCCAGGTAGTCGCCGCGCAGGCGCAGCACCGGGAAGCCGAGGATGAAGCCGAAGAACGCCGCCATCAGGCCGGCGATCGGCAGGCACACCCAGAAGCCCAGGCCGTAGTAGTGCGACAGCAGCGCGTAGCTGTAGGCGCCGACGGCGTAGAAGCCGACGTAACCCAGGTCGAGCAGACCGGCCAGACCCACCACGATGTTCAGGCCGAGGCCGAGCATCACGTAGATCAGGATCAGCGTGGCGATGTCCACCGCGCCGCGCGAGCCGAAGAACGGCCAGGCCAGGGCGACCAGGATCAGGCCCATGATCGCCCAGCGCTGGGTCGAGGGCAGGGTGAGGAAGTTGCTCGCCTTGCTCGGCATGCTCGGCAGCTTGGGCGCGTGGGCCCAGGCGGCGCCGAGCTGGCTGCGGAACAGCTGCCAGAAGAACATGGCGATGGCGCAACCGGCGATGGTCCACAGCACGGCCGGGCTGGCGCCCTGCACCTGCAGCTTGATGCCGACGGTGGTCAGCTTCAGGCCGAGCACCGGGTAGGCCACGGCCAGCACCAGCAGGGCGCTGAAGAAGGCGGTCTTGAGGCGATTGCTCATGGAGGGCGCACTCATACTTTTTCAACCTCCGGACGGCCGAGGATGCCGGTCGGGCGGAACAGCAGCACCAGCACCAGCAGGCTGAAGGCCACCACATCCTTGTACTGGTCGCCGAAGATGTCGGCGCCGAAGGCTTCGGCCACGCCCAGTACCAGACCGCCGAGCACGGCGCCGGGGATGCTGCCGATGCCGCCGAGCACCGCGGCGGTGAACGCCTTGATCCCGGCGAGGAAGCCCAGGTGCGGGTTGATCACGCCGTACTGCATGCCCAGCAGCACCGCGGCCACGGCGGCCAGGGTGGCGCCGATGACGAAGGTCAGGGCGATGATGTTGTTGGTGTTGATGCCCAGCAGGTTGGCCATCTTCAGGTCTTCGGCGCAGGCGCGGCAGGCGCGGCCGAGGCGCGAGCGGGAGATGAACATGCTCAGGCCGACCATCACCACGAAGGTGACGACGAAGATCAGCACCTGCATGTAGGAGATGACCACGCCGTTCATGGCGCTTTCACCGAAGATGAAGTTGCCCGGCAGCAGGTTGGGAATGGCCTTGTCCTTGGAGTCCTGGGCCAGCAACACCTCGTTCTGCAGGAAGATCGACATGCCGATCGCGGAGATCAGCGGGATCAGGCGGTTGCCGCCGCGCAAGGGGCGGTAGGCCACCCGTTCGATGCTGTAGCCGTAGGCGCTGGCGACGATGATGCTGGCGGAGAACGCCGCGATCATCACGATGGGCAGGCTGTCGAGACCGAACATGGCGAGTCCGGCGATCACGATGAAGGCTACGTACGAGCCAATCATGTAAACCTCGCCATGGGCGAAGTTGATCATGCCGATGATGCCGTAGACCATGGTGTAGCCGATGGCGATCAGGGCATAGGTACTGCCAATGGTGAGTCCATTGATCAGCTGTTGAAGGTAGTGGTAAAGATCAGGCATTGCCTAACTCCTGGGCCCTGCGTAAAGCGGCGCTTGTGACGCAGCGCAAGACCGGAATTCTTCTAATAAACAAAGCCCACTGCGGCTGCAGTGGGCTTTGGGTTCAGGCGGGACTGTTACTTGGCTTCGGACTTGGTGCCGTCCTGGTGCCATTCGTAGACCACGAAGCTGAAGTCCTTCAGATCGCCCTTCTCGTCGAAGGCGAGGGTGCCGGTCGGGGTGTCGAAGCTGTTGGCGCGCAGGGTTGCGGCCACTTCGGCGGTGTCGGTGCTGCCGGCTTTCTCGATGGCTTCGGCAATCACCTGCACGGCGGCATAGGCCGGGAACACGAACGGGCCGCTCGGGTCTTCGTTCTTGGCCTTGAAGGCCTCGACCAGCGCCTGGTTCTTCGGATCCTGGTCGAAGGACTTCGGCAGGGTCACCAGCAGGCCTTCGGAGGCCGGGCCGGCGATGGCCGAGATTTCCTTGTTACCCACGCCTTCCGGGCCCATGAACTTGACGTCCAGACCCTTCTCCTTCGACTGGCGCAGCAGCAGGCCCAGTTCCGGGTGGTAGCCGCCGTAGTAGACGAAGTCGACGCCGGCTTGCTTGAGCTTGGCGATCATTGCGGAGAAGTCCTTGTCGCCGGCGTTGATGCCTTCGAACAGGCCGACCTTGATGCCCTTGCCTTCCAGGGTCTGCTTGACCGCGGTGGCGATGCCTTCGCCGTACTGCTGCTTGTCGTGAATCACGGCGACGTTCTTCGGCTTGATGCTGTCGGCGATGAAGTTGCCGGCGGTCGGGCCCTGCAGGCTGTCCAGGCCGATGGTGCGGAACACCAGCTCATAGCCGCGCGCGGTGATGTCCGGGCTGGTGGAGGCCGCGGTGATCATCAGGATGCCTTCGTCTTCGTAGATGTCGGAGGCCGGTTGAGTGGAGCTGGAGCAGAGGTGGCCGACCACGTAGGAGATGCCGTCGTTGACGATCTTGTTGGCCACGGCGACGGCCTGTTTCGGGTCGCAGGCATCGTCGTAGACCACGCCTTCGAGCTGGGCGCCGTTCACCCCGCCGGCCTTGTTGATCTGCTCGATGGCCATCTTGGCGCCGATGAATTGCATCTCGCCGTACTGCGCCACGGCACCGGTCACCGGACCGGCCAGGCCGATCTTGATGGTGTCGGCTGCCATCGAATAGCTGGCCGCCCCCGCCAGAGCCATTGCCGCAAACAGTTTGGAAATCTGCTTAGTAGCCTTGTTCATGAGTGCTCCACTCTTATGTTTTTCGTTGTTGTAGTTCTTGCGGCCGAAGCTGCAGAACCGGGTCCGTTACCCCGGTCATGCCCCCGGCAACTGTACCGGAACAGTGTAGAGCGCGGATTTGCGCCTTGAAAAGCCGGCAGCTGGAGGCGAATCGCGGGGGTGTCGCTAAATTGCAAGGTATGTACAGAAAAACGGCGTGTCCCCAGTCGCTCAGCGAGCGTCCCGCGGTTGCCTGAAGAGTCGCCGGCGCTATCATTGCGCGCCTGCACTCATCGCCATCGACACGGGGCACACCATGACGGATCAATCTAGCACCCTCTATGCCAAGCTGCTTGGCGAAACCGCGCCGATTCGCTGGCAGGAACTGCAACCCTTTTTCGCCCGGGGTGCACTGCTCTGGGTCGAGGGCAGCGAGGATCTGGTGGCGATCGCCGAGGCCGTGGCCAGCAACGACCAGGCGCGGGTCGCCGAGTGGATGGCCCGTGGCCAGCTGGGCAAGCTGGAGGATGCCCGCGCCGAGGACCTGCTGGCGCGCGACCCGCAGCTGTGGGCGGTGGTGGTGGCGCCCTGGGTACTGGTGCAGGAGCGGGCGACGGCCGCCAGCGTGCACTGAAACGGCGCGCTGCAGCGGCGCGATAGCCGGTCTAGACTGTCTCGGCGTTCCCGCGCGGAACGCCCAGACCCGTTACTAAGGAGTGGTGCCATGTTCGAACCCGGTCACCTGCATCGCCGCAATCCGCCCGGTATGGCCGGGCAGCCGAGCTATTCCATCGACTTCTATTACGAGGTGCGCCAGGACCCCAAGGAAGGCGCCATGCTGCACGGTCGCCTGGTCGGCGAGATCGACGGCAAGGCCTTCGAGGAAGTGTTCGAGATGCACCGCGACACCGCCTTCAACTTCGCCAGCGTGATCTCCCGGCTGGTGGTCAAGCACGGCCTGCACGCCAACGCCAGCCCGATCATGCGCGGGCACAAGGAATACGACGCCATCTTCGAGGACATCCGCAGCAAGCTGCACGCCAAGCCGGGCGAGGCGGTGAACCTCGATCATCTGGAGCAGGACGGGCTCTGAGCACCTACTGGCCGAGCGTTGTTCTTCATGCCCATCGCCGAGAACCTGATCGCCTTCACCCTCGCCGCCACGCTGCTGACCCTGACGCCGGGCATCGACACCGCGCTGGTGCTGCGCACCGCCGCGGTCGAGGGGCGCCGGCAGGCGTTGCGCGCGGCGCTGGGCATCAACGCCGGCTGCCTGCTGTGGGGCGCGGCGGTGGCCTTCGGCCTGGGCGCGCTGCTTGCGGTTTCCGAGTTCGCCTACAACCTGCTCAAGTATTGCGGCGCGGCCTATCTGGCCTGGCTCGGGCTGAACCTGCTGCTGCGCCCGCGCAGCTCGCTGGCCCTCGCGCAGGCGAGCGGCAAACCCGACGCCAACTGGTTTCTGCGCGGCCTGCTGGGCAACCTGCTCAACCCCAAGGTGGGGATCTTCTACGTCTCCTTCCTGCCGCAGTTCATCCCCCAAGGCCAACCCCTGATCGCCTGGACCTTCGCTCTGGTGGGCATCCATGTGGCGCTCGGCCTGATCTGGGCGCTGGCGCTGATCGGCGCCACCGAGCCGCTCGGCCACTGGCTGCGGCGCGCGGCGGTGATCAGGTGGCTGGATCGCAGCACCGGGCTGATCTTCGTGCTGTTCGCTGCGCGCCTGGCCTTGAGTCGACGCTGAAGCGCTATCCTGTGCCCTCGCGACCAAGAACCAGGCGGTGACGATGGACCGGTTTCAGGAAATGCGGGTGCTGCTGGCGGTGACCGAGGCCGAGAGCTTCGCCGGCGGCGCCAAGCTGCTGGGCATCTCGCCGCCCAGCGTGACCCGCGCGGTCGCCGCGCTGGAGGCGCGTCTCGGCACCCTGCTGCTGGCGCGCAGCACGCGCAGCCTGCGCCTGACCGAAGCCGGCCAGCGCTATGTCGAGGACTGCCGGCGCATCCTGCTGGAGCTGGAGGAGGCCGAGGAGCTGGCCGCCGGCGGCAGCGTGCGCCCGCGCGGGCGGCTTACCGTGACCGCGCCGGTGATGTTTGGCGAGCTGTTCCTGATTCCACGCATCGCCCAGTACCTCGACACCCACCCGGACGTGGAGGTCAATGCGCTGCTGGTCGACCGCGTGGTGAACATGCTGGAGGAGGGCATCGACGTCGCCGTGCGCATCGGCTCGCTGCCCGAGGGCGATCACCCGGCGCTGCAGGTCGGGCAGATCCGCCCGGTGGTATGTGCCGCGCCGGCCTTTCTCGACCGCGTCGGCCGCCCGCGTCATCCGGATGAGTTGCGCGATGCGCCCATCGTCATGTCCAGCGCCAGCAACCTGCTGTCGCACTGGCAGTTCATCGGCGCCGACGGGCCCTTCGGTTTCATGCCGCGTCCACGCTTTACCGTCAGCTCCAACCAGGCGGCGATCGGCGCCGCACGCCTGGGCTGGGGCTACACCCGCGTGCTGTCCTACCAGGTGGCCGAGGCGGTGGCGCGCGGCGAGATCGAACTGGTGCTCGAAGCCTTCGAACCACCGGCCCTGCCGGTGCACATCATTCACCAGGGCGGGCGCCAGGTGTCGGCCAAGGTGCGCACCTTCGTCGACCACTGCGCCGCCAGCTTTCGCGCCGATCCGGCCTTGCGCGCGGCCGGCGCTCCACCCGCAGCATGAGCCATCACCGCGAAATGCAGGTGTTCCTCGCCGTGGCGCAGGCCGGTAGCCTGGCGGCGGCCGCCAGGGCGCTGCAGCTGTCGCAGGCCACGGTGATGCGTACGATTGCTGCGCTGGAGAGCCGTCTGGACAGCACCCTGCTGTTGCGCGGTCCGCGCGGCGTCAGCCTGAGCCCGGCGGGTGCGGCTTTCGCCGACAGCTGCCAGCGCATCCTGCTGCGGGTGGAGGAGGCCGAGCGCTCCGTGACCGGCCTGCACGCCAACCCCGTCGGACAACTGACCCTGGCCCTGCCGCTGCTGATGACGCATCAGGTGCTGACGCCGATTGCCGTCGACTACCTGGCAGCCTTTCCCGAGGTGAGCCTGGCCACCCTGGCGCGCGAAGAGCCGCCCAGGTTGCTGGAGGAGGGCATCGACCTGGCCGTGGTGGTCGGCCATCTGCCCAGTTCGTCCGGCTTCGCCGTGCCGTTGGGGTGGGCGCGACCGCTGGTCTGTGCGGCACCTGCCTATCTGCAGCGCTGGGGCTGGCCCGCCAACCCGCAGGCTTTGCACGCACACCGCACCATCGCTCGTTCTTCGACCGGGCATGCGGGGGAATGGCGCTTTGTGGACGGCGCGGTGAAGCTCGCGCCGCGGCTGACTTGCAGCACGCCGCAGGCCGCGATCCGCGCGGCGCTCGCCGGTTTTGGCCTGACCCGCTGCCTGAGCTACGAGGCCTATCAGGAGTTGCAGAGCGGGCAATTACAGGCGGTGCTGAAAAACTTCGCTACAGCGCCCGTGCCGGTGCAGCTGTATTACCGCGAGGGGCGCCGGGCGGCGGCGCGGGTGCGCAGCTTCCTCGACTTTGCCGTACCGCGTCTGCGCGCCCACCCGGCCTTTCAGGTCTGAGCTGATTGCGGAAAATGAAATAGTGGATTGCCAATAGTGGTGATTCTTATCGGGGTTGGATGGGGTGAACATGGCCCCCATCGTCGCGAAGGCCAGTCGTCTCGCGGAGACCTAAGCCCACCTCGAAGGAGTCATCGCATGTCCCGTCCCGCCATCAAGCTGTACAACTTTCCCCGTTCCGGTCACGCCCACCGCGCCGAACTGATGCTGTCGCTGCTGCAGTTGCCCACCGAGCTGATCTTCGTCGATCTGGCCAAGGGCGCGCACAAGACCCCCGAGTTCCTCGCCCTCAACCCCTTCGGCCAGGTGCCGGTGATCGATGACGGCGGCACCGTCGTCGCCGACTCCAATGCCATCCTGGTCTACCTGGCCAAGCGCTACGGCAACGACGACTGGCTGCCGCAAGAGCCGGCCGCCGCCGCACGGGTGCAGCGCTGGCTGTCGGTAGCCGCCGGGCTGGTGGCCTTCGGCCCTGCCGCCGCGCGCCTGGTCACCGTATTCGGCTACTCGTTCAACAGCGAAGAAGTGATCAACCGCGCCCACGCGCTGTTCACCGTGATGGAAGGCGAGTTGGGCGAAACCCCGTTCCTCACCGGCGACAAGCCGAGCATCGCCGACGTGGCCAACTACTCCTACATTGCCCATGCGCCGGAGGGCAACGTCTCGCTGGAGCCCTACCCGAACATCCGCGCCTGGCTGGCCCGCATCGAGGCACTGCCGGGGTTCGTGCCGATGCCGCGTACCGCCGCCGGCCTGCAAGCCTGAGTCACCACCAGCTGCCGGGTTTACCCGGCGGCTCCTCTCGTGGAGGGCAGAACATGCAACAGCTTCCCAGCCATCGGCACTCGCCCTGGCACGCCGGTGAAAAGCATTTGCAGGAGAAGGTCGGCGTCGCCGAGCGCATGGAAGTGCTCGGGCAGAAGGTTATCCGCGACCATATGCCGGACCAGCATCGCGACTTCTATCGTCAACTGCCCTTCATGATCGCCGGTGCCGTGGATGGCGCAGGCCAGCCCTGGGCCACCCTGATCGAGGGCGAGGAGGGCTTCGTCACCTCGCCCGACCCGCGCCGGCTGGCGTTCGATCTCGCCGCCATGGCGCTCGACCCGCTCGACCCGGCCACGTCCGGCCTGGGCGCCGGCGAGGCCATCGGCCTGCTGGGTATCGAGCTGCACACGCGGCGGCGCAATCGCATCAACGGCCATATCCGCCAGGCCTCGGCGCAGCGCCTGGAGATCGCCGTGGAGCATTCCTTCGGCAACTGCCCGCAATATATCCAGCTGCGTGAATACAGCCGCTCTCCGGATGGACGGGGGAACGCGCGTCACGACGCCAGCGAGCTGGATGCACGCAGCGCGGCAATGATCCGCGGCGCCGATACCTTCTTCGTCGCCAGCTACGTCGAGCACGACGATGGCCGTCGTTCGGTGGACGTTTCCCACCGTGGCGGGCGCGCCGGTTTCGTGCGGGTGGAGGGCAATCGCCTGACCATTCCCGACTACGCCGGCAACCTGCACTTCAATACCCTGGGCAACCTCAGCGTCAATCCGCGCGCCGGCCTGCTGTTCGTCGACTTCGCCACGGGCGACGTGCTGCAGCTGGCCGGCCGTGCCGAGATCATTCTCGACAGCCCGCTGATCCAGGCCTTCGAGGGCGCCGAGCGGCTGTGGACCTTCGACGTCGAGCAGGTGGTGCTACGCCCGGCGGCGGCTTCGCTGCGCTGGGCCTTTCATGAGTACGCGCCGACCAGCCTGATGACCGGCACCTGGGCGCAAGCCGATGCGCGTCTGCGCGAACGCGAGCAGCGTAATCAGTGGCAGCGCTGGCGCGTGCTCAGCCTGCAGCAGGAGAGCAGCGATATCCGTTCATTCGTGCTGGCGCCGGAGCAGGGCGCCGCACCGAGTTTCGCCGCCGGCCAGCACCTGCCCATTCGCATCAGCAGCGCCGCGGGCGACACCCTGCTGCGCACCTACAGCCTGTCCAGCGCGCCGTCGGATGGTTTCCTGCGCATCAGCGTCAAGGCGCAGGGCCGGATGTCGCGGCATCTGCACGAGCAGGTTCAGGTCGGGGACGTGCTGGAGGTGCGTGCGCCGCTGGGCAGCTTCACCCTCAACAGCGACACCCATCGGCCGCTGGTGCTGATCGGCGCCGGTGTCGGCATCACGCCGCTGCTGTCGATGCTGCGCGAACAGGTGGCGCTGGGGCGGGGCAGGCGCATCCATTTCTTCCAGGGCGCACGCACGCTGGCCGACCTGCCGTTCCAGGCCGAGCTGCGCGAGCTGGTGCAACGTGCCAATGGCTTGCTCCACATCCACCGTGCCCTCAGCGCACCGGGCAGCGATGCCGTGCTCGGGCGCGACTACGAGCAGCAGGGACGTCTCGATCTGGCGCAGATCAAGGCGGCCCTGGCGTTCGACGACTACGACTTCTACCTGTGCGGCCCGGCCGCCTTTACCCAGGCGATCTACGACGGCCTGCGCGACTTGAATGTCGCCGACGCGCGCATCCACGCCGAGGCGTTCGGCCCCTCGACGCTCACGCGCCGCACGGACGGCCAGGCCGCCACCTTGGTGCAGCCGCCAGCGGCGAGCGAGCCGGTGCCGGTGTACTTCACCGCCTCGGCCAAGGAGGCGCGCTGGACGCCAGGCAGCGGCAGCCTGCTGGAGCTGGCGGAAAGCCGCGGCTTGAGCCCCGAGTTCAGCTGCCGCGGCGGTTCCTGCGGCACCTGCAGGACGCGTCTGGTCAGCGGCCAGGTGCACTACCCGAATCCGCCCGCCGAGCTGCCGCAAGACGACAGCGTGCTGATCTGCTGCGCCGTGCCGGCGCAGGGCGAAGGCGGCACGCAGCCGCTGGTGCTGGATCTCTGAGGAGGCAGGCGAGATGAACGGGCAAACCCATCCCGCTCCCAGCTGGCGCGACAGCGCCCAGGCCACGCGCCACTCGTACTGTGCTCAGAGCGAGGTCGAGGCCGGGTATCTGCTGCCGCAACTGCTGGTTTCGGCGGAAATACCGACGTGCCGATCCTCCGTTTCGGCATTGGCGCGCTTATGGCGATGGCTGGCCGGGGGCAGCGCCAGTGCGCTGTCGTAGGGCGCGGTGTGTTCCACCCATCCGCTCGCTGGCGGTGCGCACGACGCACCCTGCGGGCCAGTAAGCGCCGGACCATTGCGAGCCGGTTCAGAGACGCGATCGCCATAACCAGCCCGCCTGGGACGGCCTGTTAGCCGTTGGCCAGACCGCGCCGCGCCATCCAGCGCCGGTACTGACGGGAACGCCGCATATCGCTCAGCTGCTGCTGGAGCAGCGCCCACAGCGGCGATACCCGCGGGTGGGTGTCGCGGCCCTGGCTCAGCTTGCGCAACTGGTGCTTGACCACGGCCATGTTGGCCAGCGACGCCAGCACCTTGTTGCCCCAGGTGATCGGCGGCAGCTGCGGCGCGTTGTGCTGCCCGCGCTGCCAGTCGCGCGGCAGGTTGGGGTCGATGGCCAGGGCGGTGCCGATGCCGACCATCTCGACGCCGCTGGCCAGCACCTGCTCGGCGACGGGCGCACGGCGGATGCCGCCGGTGACCATCACCGGCATGCTTGCCAGCGCACGAATCTCGCGGGCGAACTCCAGAAAATAGGCCTCGCGGGCCAGGGTGCGGCCGTCGCGGGCCTCGCCCTGCATGGCCGGCGCCTCGTAGCTGCCGCCGGACAGTTCGACCAGGTCCACCTTCAGCTCGCCCAGCAGCCTGACCACCTGCTGCGCGTCGTCGGCGCTGAAGCCGCCGCGCTGGAAATCCGCCGAGTTGAGCTTGACCGCCACCGCGAAGCCCGGCACCACCTCGGCGCGCACCGCCTTGACGATCTCCAGCAGCAGGCGCGCGCGGTTTGCCAGCGAACCGCCCCATTGGTCGCTGCGCCTGTTGCTCAGTGGCGAGAGGAACTGGCTGAGCAGGTAGCCGTGCGCCGCGTGGATCTGCACGCCGCTGAAGCCGGCTCGTTCGGCGAGGCGGGCGGTGCGGACGAAGCGCGCTATCGCCTCGTCGATCATCGCCTGGGTCATCGCCAGCGGGGTGGCGAAGCGCTTGGACAGCTTGCCCAGTTCCAGTGCCACCGCCGAGGGTGCCCAGGTCGGCTGGCCGAGGTTGGCCTGCATCTGCCGGCCGGGGTGGTTGATCTGCAGCCAGAACTGCGCGCCCTGAGCACGACCGATGCGCGCCCAGTGCTCGAACCTGGCCAGCTGCGCATCGTCCTCCAGTACCACGCCACCCGGGCCGGTCATGGCGCGGCTGTCGACCATCACGTTGCCGCTGATCAGTAGGCCGGCGCCGCCCTCGGCCCAGGCCTGGTAGAGGCGCAGCAGCTGTTCCGACGGCGCGTGCTCGGCGTCCGCCATGTTCTCCTCCATCGCCGCCTTGGCGATGCGGTTGGGGATGATCGAGCCGTTGGGCAGGACAAGGGGGGCGAACAGGTTCATGGGGCGCTTCCTCGGCTGAAAGTGAGGCGACCTTAACCTTTAAGCTCACTTTAATGTCAATGAGCATTTGCACGCGATTCGCCCTGTCCATCGTCACCAGCAAGCCCGGCAACGCCAACCTGGGGCCGATCAGCCTGGTCGGCCAGTCGCTGTCCAAGGACTTCTGGGGCTGGGTGCTCAAGCTGCCGGTCAATACCGAGCTGGCGCGGGTGCGGGGCGTGGTCGGCTACTACCTGCCGAAGTGGCTGACCGCCATCGATTATCGCGAGACCGACAAGCGCCTCGTCTTCGAGATCGCCGACAGCGAAACCGGCAGGCTTGACCTCGTCTTCGAGGTGGAGAAGCTCGCCGATCTGTCCAGCGACCCCGAGCTGGTGACCAACAGCTTCACCAATATCGGCCACGACGGCGAGCTGGCCTATGGCTAGGCCGTTTCCCGGCAGCTGCGCCATGCCTCCAACTCGAATGCGAATTCGGTGAGCCTCAAGCTCGGCGATGGCAGCCTGTCGAGCTACATCCAGGCGCTGCAGCTGGGCAGGGTGATGAAGGACGAATATGTGCCGGACTTTCAGAGCGCGCTCTATGCGCCCGAGCCCTTGGCGCAGATGCCGCGGTGAAAGGTTGGGTGGGCCGTGCGCCAGCCATCAACGGCTGGTGCGCGCGGCGCCCCCCAGGCGATTGCAGCCTCAGGCGCGCTGGCCGGTTTTGCCGGCGCGTTTGGGCATCTCGCTGGTCTCGCCCAGGTTCATCTTCGACAGCACCCGCTTGGCGTTGGCCGCGCAGTCGAGGTCGTCCGGTTTGCTTTCGATCTCGTCGATCAACGCCAGCAGGTGCGTCTTGCTCTGCGCCAGGCGTTGTTCCAGTGCCTCGATGTCATGCACCTTGGCGTGCAGGGTGTCGAGCAGCTTGGCGTGCTCCCACTGCGACAGGTCCTGCGGCAGCAGCGTGCGCAGCTCGTCGAGGCTGAAGCCGGCCTGCTGCGCCGTGGTGATCAGGTTGAGCACCAGCACGGCCTCCTGCGGATAGCTGCGATAACCGTTGGCCTGCCGCTCCACCAGCCTGAGCAGGCCGATGCTTTCGTAGAAGCGAATGCGCGAAGCCGCAAGGCCGGTGCGCTGCGCCAGTTCGCCGATTTTCATAGCTGTGCTGCCCCTGTGCTGCAAGCCGGTTAAAGGGTTAAGCCCAACTTTAACCTTTAACTCGGCAACCGGCAGCTCTGGCTCGCAAGGCTGCCAGCTCGTGCCTTTGCTCCGCGGGCGCTTCCTGGTTGTCCGAATGCACGGCGCCAAACGCCGGGGCTCAGGACTTCAGCGCCGCCTCGATCTGTGCGATATCGATCTTGCTCATGCCCATCATGGCCTCGAACGCACGCTTGGCCGCCGCGCGATCGGGGCTGGCGATGGCGGCGGTGAGGACACGCGGGGTGATCTGCCAGGAGATGCCCCATCTGTCCTTGCACCAGCCACAGGCGCTGGCCTGGCCGCCGTTGTCGATGATCGCGTGCCACAGGCGATCCGTCTCGGCCTGGTCGTCGGTCGCGACCTGGAAGGAGAAGGCCTCGTTGTGCTGGAACGCCGGGCCGCCATTGAGGCCGAGGCAGGGAATGCCCATCACCCTGAACTCCACCGTCAGCACATCGCCCTGCTTGCCGGCGGGGTAGTCGCCGGGGGCATGATGCACGGCCAGCACGGCGCTGTCCGGGAAGGTATCGGCATAGAAGGTCGCGGCTGCCAGGGCGTCGCGGTTGTACCAGAGGCAGATGGTGTTCTTGCTGGTCATCCTGAGTCTCCCGCCATGGGTTGAGACTCAGGAGTCTAGACGGCAGTGGGGCGCTGATCCGGTGCGACCGATCTGCAGTGTTCGCGCGTCGTCAGGCGCTGACCCATCTCTGCCGCGCCCAGCCACTCAGGCCATCGACCGCCAGTACCAGCACCAGCATGGCGAGGATTACCGTGGCCGCCTGGGCTTCCTGGAACAGGCTGAGCGACACGTAGAGCATCTGCCCCAGGCCACCGGCGCCGACGAAGCCGAGCACGCTGGCCATGCGGATGTTGTTCTCCCAGCGGTACAGCGTATAGGCCACCAGTTGCGGCCAGACGCCGGGCAGGGTGCCGTAGCAGAAGGCATTGATGCGCCCGCCGCCGCTCAGGCGGATGGCTTCGGCCGGTTCGCGCGGGGTGTTTTCCAGCGCCTCGGCGAACAGCCGGCCGAGCACGCCGGCGGTGTGCAGGGCCAGGGCCAGGGTGCCGGCGTTGGGGCCGAGGCCGGCGGCCAGCACCATCAGCGCCGCCCACACCAGCTCGGGGATGGCGCGCAGGGCGTTGAGCAGCAGGCGTGTGGCATGCAGGGCAAAGCCGCCGAAGCGTCCGGCGGCCGGCAATGCCAGGGCCAGGCCGAGCAGGGCGGCGAGCAGGGTGCCGATGGCGGACATGGCCAGGGTTTCCAGGGCGCCGCGGCCGATGGCCTGCAGGTGCGCGGCGGAGAAGTCCGGCTGCATAAAGCCGCCGGCGTACCTGGCCATCTGCGCCAGGCTGTCGCCGCCGACCAGGCCGGCCAGGTCGATACCCAGGTAGAGGAAGGAAGCGATCACCGCGGCGATCAGGGCGGCGAGCAGAATCAGGTTGCCGGTTCTCATAGCAGTCTCGCGCGCAGCAGGCGGCTGAGCTGGTCGGCCAGCAGCACCAGGGCGAGGAACACCAGCAGCATGCTGGCCACCTCGCCGCCGGCGAACATGCGCATCGACAGGTCGATCTGCTGGCCGAGGCCGCCGGCGCCGACGAAGCCCATCACCACCGAGGCGCGGATCGCGCATTCCCAGCGGTACACGGTGTAGGACAGCATCTCTCCCGCGGCATTGGGCAGCACGCCGTAGGCGAAGGCGCTCAGGCGGCCACTGCCGGCCAGCAGCAGGGCGCGGCTGGGGCGGGCGTCGACCGACTCGAAGATTTCCGCGTAGACCTTGCCGAGCATGCCGGCGTAGGTGATGGCGATGGCCAGCACCCCGGCGGTGGGGCCGAGGCCGACGGCGCGGACGAACAGCAGCGCCCAGACGATCTCCGGCACGCTGCGCAGGAAGATCAGCAGGCCGCGTACCGGCCAGCGTGCCAGGTTCGCCCACCAGGCCGGGCGGCCGCCGCGGTGCAGCGCCGACAGCGACAGCGCGCGGCTGGCCAGCAGGGCCGCGGGCAGGGCGATCAGCAGCGCCAGGCTCATGCCGGCGGTGGCGATGGCCAGGGTTTCCAGGGTGGCGCGGCCGAGCAGGGCGAGGAACTCGCCGTCGTGCGCCGGCGGCCAGAAGTCGGCAAGGAAGTTGCCCATG
Source organism: Pseudomonas sp. PL-6 (assembly GCF_054110165.1). Classification (NCBI taxonomy): domain Bacteria; kingdom Pseudomonadati; phylum Pseudomonadota; class Gammaproteobacteria; order Pseudomonadales; family Pseudomonadaceae; genus Pseudomonas; species Pseudomonas sp. PL-6. Next base: position 1,526,893 of record NZ_CM134189.1, read on the forward strand.
CTGCGGGCGTTGTCGCCGTCGAACAGCACGCCCAGGTTCAGCTCGCTCAAGCCGAGCCCCGGCCACAACAGCAGCAGCGCCAGCAGGGTGATCAGCAGCCGCGGCAGGGCGGCCGGGTCGCGCGGGGAGCGGCTCAGCATCGCGGGATCTGTACCGTGAGCGGCTGCACCGGCAGCGAGGCCGGCAGCGGCTGCAGCTGTTCGTTGGCGTACAGCGCCTCCAGCGCCGCCGGCTCGATGGCCGCCGGCGGCAGGTCGAAGACGATGCGCCCGTCGCGCAGGCCGATCACCCGCGGGAAATGTGCCAGGGCCAGCTCCACCGCGTGCAGGCTGGCCAGCAGGGTCATGCCGCGGCTGGCCGCCTCCTGGTTGAGCACCGCCAGGGTGTGGCCGGCCAGCACCGGGTCCATGGCCGACACCGGCTCGTCGGCGAGGATCAGTTGTGGCGCCTGGTACAGCACGCGGGCGATGCCGACCCGTTGCAGCTGGCCGCCGGACAGCTGGTCGCAGCGCTGGAACAGCTTGTCGGCGATATCCAGGCGCGCCAGGGCGGCCTGGGCGCCGGCGGCGTCGAGCGGGTGCAGCAGGTTGAGCAGGCCCTTGGCCAGCGGCCACTGGCCGAGCTTGCCGGCCAGCACCGCGGTGACCACCCGTTGCCGCGGCGGCAGCGGCGGCGCCTGGTGGATCAGGCCGATGCGCGCGCGCAGGCGTTGGCGGGCGCGGTTGCCGAGGCGCCAGGGATCTTCGCCGAGCAGTTCGAGCTGGCCGCTGCTGGGCGCCAGGTTGCTCGCCAGCAGGCGCAGCAGGCTGGTCTTGCCGGCGCCCGAGGGGCCGATGATGGCCACCCGTTCGCCGGGCGCCAGGCTCAGGTCGATGCCGTCGAGCGCCCGCGTGCCGTCGGCGTGGGTCAGGCCCACGCCGCGCAGGGCGATGCTCACTTGAGCAGGCCGGCGGCGCGAGCGGCTTCCTCGATGCCGGCGTAGTTCTCGACCTTGGTCTCGATAAAGCGGCTGGCGGCCTGCAGGTCGAGGATGGCCTTGTGCTCGGGGTTGGCCGGGTCGAGGGCGAGGAAGGCGGCCTTGATCTTGCCTTGCAGCTCGGCGTCGAGGTTGCCGCGCACGGTCCAGTTGTAGTCGTAGTAGGGCGGGGTGGTGGCGATCACCTTGACCTTGTCGACGTCGACCTTGCCGGCGGCGACCAGCTTGTCCCACACGCTGGCGTTGAGCACGCCGCCGTCGGCCTTGCCGGCCTGGACCCAGGCGGCGGTGGCGTCGTGGGCGCCGGAGTAGGCGATGCGGCTGAAGAAGTCTTCCGGCTTGATGCCGTCCTTGAGCATGAAGTAGCGCGGCATCAGGCTGCCGGAGGTGGAGGACACCGAGCCGAAGGCGAAGGTCTTGCCCTTGAGGTCCTGCAGCGATTTCACCGCCGGGTCGGCGCTGATGATCTTGCTGGTGAACTGCTCGTCCTCGGCGCGCTGCACCAGGGGTACGGCGTTGCCGGTCTTCAGGCGCGTCTGGACGAAGGTGAAGCCGCCCAGCCAGGCCATGTCGACGCGGTCGGCGGCCAGCGCCTCGACCACTGCGGCGTAGTCGGCCACCGGGACGAATTCGACTTTCATCTCCAGCTGCTGTTCGAGGTAGGCGCCCAGCGGCTTGAACTTGCGCAGCAGTTCGGTGGGGGCTTCGTCGGGGATGGCCGAGACCTTGAGGACCTCGGCGGCCTGGGTGAAGACGGCGGAAACGGACAGGGCGAGGCCGGCGGCGAGCGCCAGGGTGTGCTTGAGCATGACGGGTTCTCCGGTTCAATAGCGGGGAAAGCGCGCGGAGTATAGTGAGCCGAGGGCCAGGATGCAGCAGGCTTGCGCTGCCGCCGGCCTGACTCTGTGGTTAAGATGGCGTTTTTCCCCTGTTTCAGGAGCTGCTCGATGACCGCTACGCTGCCCGCCCTGGCCTTCGCCGGGATCGGCCTGATGGGCCTGCCGATGACCCGCCGCCTGCTCGCCGCCGGCTACCCGCTGACCCTGTGGAACCGCTCGCCGGACAAGTGCGCGCCACTGCTGGCGCAGGGCGCGCACCGAGTGGAGACGCCGGCCGAGCTGTGCCGCGAGGCCAACGTGGTGATGCTCTGCCTGGCCAACACCGAGGTGGTGCGCGAGGTGGTGTTCGGCCCCGGCGGCATAGTCGAGGGCGCGCGGCCCGGCCAGCTGCTGGTGGATTTCTCCAGCCTGGAGCCGGCCGCCACCCGCGAGATGGCGGCGGAGCTTCAGGCGCGCACCGGCATGCGCTGGGTCGATGCGCCGGTGTCCGGCGGCACCCCCGGCGCCGAGGCCGGCACCCTGGCGATCATGGCCGGCGGCCGCGAGGAGGATGTGGAGCGGGTGCGGCCGATTCTCGCCCACCTGGGCCAGCGCCTGACGCGCATGGGCGAGGTGGGCGCCGGCCAGGTGACCAAGGTGTGCAACCAGATGATCGTCGCCTGCAACGCCCTGGTGATCGCCGAGGTGGTGGCCCTGGCGGAGAAGGCCGGGGTCGACGCCAGCCTGATCGCGCCGGCGCTGGCCGGCGGTTTCGCCGACTCCAAGCCGCTGCAGATCCTCGCCCCGCAGATGGCCGAGAGCCGCTTCGAGCCGGTCAAGTGGCACGTGCGCACCCTGCTCAAGGACCTCGACACCGCGGTCAAGCTGTCGCGCGAGCAGGGCAGCGCCACGCCGATGAGCGGCCTGGCGGCGCAGCTGATGCGCCTGCATGGCAGCCAGGGCAATCTGCAGCGCGACCCGGCCACCCTGGTCGAGCTGCTACGCGGGAGCGAGGCATGAAGATCGCCGCCAACCTGTCGCTGCTGTTCATCGAGCTGCCGTTGCGCGAGCGTATCCAGGCGGCCGCGGCGGCCGGTTTCGACGGCGTGGAGATCCAGTTTCCCTACGAGCTGCCGGCCATCGCCCTGCAGGAGGCGCTGGCGCGTGCCGGCCTGCCCTTGGTGCTGATCAACCTGCCGGCCGGCGACCTGATGAGCGGCGGCGCTGGCCTGGCCGCGGTGCCGGCGCGTCAGGCCGAGTTCGACGCCGCCCTGCAGCAGGCGCTGACCTACGCCGCCATGGCGCGCCCGGCCTGCGTCAACGTGCTGCCCGGGCGCCTGGCCGCGGGCGTCAGCCGCGAGCAGGCACTGGATTGCCTGGCCGCCAACCTGCGCCAGAGCGCCGAGGCCTTCGCCCTGCTCGGCATCCGCGTGCTGGTGGAGGCGATCAACCCCATCGACATGCCGGGGTTCCTGATCAACACCCCTCAGCAGCTGGACGAGCTGCTTCGCGCGGTGAATCACCCGAATCTCGCGGCGCAGTACGACCTCTACCATATGGCCCGTCAGGAGCTGGACCTGGCCGCTGGCATGCGCCTGTTGGCCGGGCGCATCGGCCACGTGCAGTTCGCCGACTGCCCCGGCCGTGGTGCGCCGGGCACCGGCGAGCTGGCCTTCCCGGCGTTGCTGCGTGCGCTGCGCGAGAGCGGCTACGGCGGTTGGCTGGGGGCGGAGTACAAACCGGGCGAGGCGGGTACCCAGGCCAGCCTGGGCTGGTTGCAGCCGTTCAGGGAGTACGCGGGCGGTGTTTGAATGGCGCTTTTCCGCGTCGCCGCTAAAGCCCCTCCCACCGTATCTGTGCCGCTGATGTAGGCGACGCTTCAGCGGCGAGCTTTTTGGCTCGGCGCGTTTCGGTCGATAGGACGGAGCCCGGATGCACTTCGGGGAGGGCTGGCGCTAGAAGCGCGTGCCCACCCGCTCCAGCGGCCGGTAGTGCGGGGGGAACAGGCTGACGATCTCTTCCAGCGGCAGCGGCTTGCTGAACAGGTAGCCCTGCACCTGATCGCAGTCGCGCTCCTGCAGAAAGGCCAGTTGCTCGCTGGTTTCCACGCCCTCGGCCACCACCTTCAGGCGCAGGGCGTGGGCCATGGCGATGATCGCGTGGACGATCTCGCGGTCCTGGCTGGAGGCGGCGAGGTCCTGGATAAACGAACGGTCGACCTTGAGGGTGTCCAGCGGCAGGCGGCGCAGGTAGGCCAGGGACGAATAGCCGGTGCCGAAATCGTCGATCGACAGGCTCACGCCCAGGGCGCGAATGCTCTCCAGCAGGCCGATGGCGCGGTTGATATTGCTCAGCAGAGCGCTTTCGGTGACCTCCAGCTCCAGGCTCTGCCCCGGGCAGCGGCTGTGGTGCAGGATCTGCGCGATGCGTCCGGGCAACTGGTCGTTGCCCAGGTTCAGCGCCGAGCAGTTGACCGCCACCTTCAGCCCCGGATAGCCCATCTCGCCCAGGCCGCGCAGGTCGTGGCAGGCGCGGCGCAGCACCCAGTCGTCGAGCTGGTCGATAAAGCCGTTGGTCTCGGCGATGGCGATGAAGCGCTCCGGGGTGAGCAGGCCGTGCTGCGGGTGGCGCCAGCGCACCAGCGCCTCCAGCTTGTGCAGGGCGCCGCTGCGCAGGTCGATGATCGGCTGGTAGAACAGGGTCAGGCCGTTGTCCTGTTGCAGCGCCTGGCGCAGGTCTTCCTCCAGTTGCAGCTCGAACGAGGCCTTCTGTTTCAGGTGCGGGTTGAAGAAGTGCACCACGTTGCGTCCGCTGCCCTTGGACTGGTACAGCGCCAGGTCGGCGTGCTTGAGCAGCTCGTCGGCGCCGCCACCGTCGCGCGGAAACAGGCTGATGCCGATGCTGGTGGTCATCACGATCTTGCGTCCGGCCAGCTCTATCGGTTCCTTCATCTGCTCCAGCAGACGCTGGGCCAGGGCGCGCGGCGCGGCGTTGCTGTCGAGGCTGGCGACCACGCAGAACTCGTCGCCACCGAAGCGGGCGATCAGGTCGCGCTCGCGCAGGGCGCCGCGGATGCGCTGGGCGACCACCCGCAGCAGGTCGTCGCCGGCGGCGTGGCCGAGGGTGTCGTTGATCCGCTTGAAGTGATCGATGTCGAGGAACATCACCGCCAGGCCGCGGCCGACTATGGCGTGTTCCTCCAGGGTGGCGGCGAACACCCGGTTGAAGCCGCGGCGGTTGAGCAGCTCGGTCAGCGGGTCGAAGTGCGCCGCCTGTTCCAGCGAGGCCTTGGCCTGGTCGAGCTGCGCCAGCAGGTGGTTGACCCGCTGCAGGTCGCGCTCCTTGTCGTCCAGCTTGCGGTTGGCCCAGGACGCCACCAGGCTCAGGGCGACCACCGCCAGGGTGATGGCGGCCACGCTCAGCCCCAGCTGCAGGCTATTGTCGGCGCCCTGCACCTCGAGCGTGGCGCCTTGCGGCACCACCAGGTGCAGCGCCGCCATGCCGGTGAAATGCATGGCGGTGATGGCGGCGCCCATCACCAGCGCGGCCGAGTACTTCAGCCAGTGGCGGTAGGGCGCGCTGCTGCTGCGCCGATGATGGGCCAGCAGCTGCGCGGCGAGGCTGGCGCCGATGGCGATGACGATGGACAGGGCGAACAGCCCGCCGTGGTAGTAGGCCTGCGCAGTCGAGCGCATGGCGGCCATGCCGCTGTAGTGCATGGCGGCGATGCCCAGGCCGATGATCGCTGCGGCCAGGGCGCGGCGGCCGAGGCCAGCGTCGCGCTGGGCCATGCAGTAGAGGGCGAGCAGGGCGGCGGCCAGGGCCACCAGCAACGACAGCAGGGTGGTGGCCAGGTCGTAGTGGATGGCCAGCGGCGCGCGGAAGGCCAGCATGCCGATGAAGTGCATCGACCAGATGCCGCCGGCCAGGCACAGCGCGCCGACCAGGCCCCAGGCCAGGCGCATGCCGCGCTGCGGCACCTGGTCGAGGTGCTCGACTATCGCCAGGGTGCCCAGGCTGCCGGCCGTGGCGACCAGGTAGGCGAGCACCGTCAGCCAGGGATCGTGGCTGCAGTCCAGCAGCAGCTGGCCCTGCTCGGGCAGCTGCGCGAGAAACCGAATCGACCACCCATCCATAGCCACCCCCCGCAGTGCAGCCCCGACGCCCTCCTCAGTCAAGCACAAACGTGCCAAGTCAGTCGCTTTTACCGTAATCGTTGAGCGAGATCACCCGAGTCTTGCCGATGCGGTGGCGGTAGATCTCGCGCAGGTACTTGATCGCCTGCTTGACGCTGCCGCGGCTCAGGCGGATGTCGTTGATCGAGACGAACTTGTCGGCGTCGTGGATCAGCTCGCGGTACTTCTTCTCGTACATCGGCTTGATCGCGTACCAGTTGGTGTCGAGGATCTTCGCCGGGTCCTCGTGCTCGTTGAGCATGGTATCGAGCTTGGCCTCGTCGAAGTGCTCGGCGACGATGAAGTCGAGCATGGCGTCGTCCAGGCTGTCGTCGAAGCGGTACTGGTCGCGGGCGAAGCAGCGCTTGATGTAGGCGACGATCAGGGTCAGGAAGTCGTCGGACAGGCACGGGCTCTTGACGATCAGGGTGGTCAGCGAGAGGTTGGCCGAGGCGCCGATCACCAGGGCGTAGCGTTTCAGCGTGGTGTTGGGGAAGAGGTTGTTGAGGTGGGTCTTGAGCCGGTTCAGGTCCATGTAGGACAGCTTGTAGTCCTTGGGCAGGGAGACGATGGACACCACCGATGAGCAGTTCTTGAAGAAGTGCAGCTCGCTCAGCTGCGTCGCGTCGTAGCCGCTGGCCTTGTACTGCTCCAGGGCCTGGCGATAACGCTTGGACTCGATCGGCAGCAGGCTGATGCCCTCGATGGCCTGGGTCACCTTGTTGAAGTGCGGCAGGTCGATGGAGCGGAAGAACAGGTCGTCGATGTTCAGCCGCGGCGCGTGCTGCTCCTTGTCCAGCACGCGGAATTTCTCCGAGAGCTGGGCCGGCTGTTCGGGCACCACGGATTCGGCGTAGGCCACCGCCACCGGTCCGGCCAGGCTCATGAACAGGTCGTTGGCGTCGAGGCGGATGGTCTCGCCGATGTCGATGCCGGCGCGGCGGAAGTAGTTCTGGTCGTAGTCGCCGGTGACCGCCTGGGCGGTGAGGATGTTGAAGATCTGCTGCGAGATGTACTGGTTGGCGTGGCGCTCCATGGCGGTCACGTCGATGTTGTGGATGCTGCCGTCGCCGCTCTCCTCGGCGTAGCGCATGATGTCGTTGGAGATCAGCATCATCGCGTTCCACGGGCGGATGCGGCGCATCACGCTCTCGGCGCTGCTCTGCTCGTTGTCGAAGTTGTAGGAGAAGTCCCACTCCTCGGCCAGGTACTTGCACAGCAGGCGCCCGGCGTTGATGTGCAGCGCTTCGGACATCTCGCTGCGCTGGTCGGAGATGTTCGGCAGGATGCAGATGCCGCTGGTGAAGATCGGCTCGAAGACGAAACCGTGGTCGCGCTGCGCCTCGTCGTCCACGTTGGCCTTGCTGTCGAAGGTCTTGCTCATGTAGGCGAACTGCTGCGCCAGGCCGAACTCCGAGGCCATGCCCGAGCCGGTGCCGCCGCCGGCGCTGAAGATATAGAAGTACAGGCGCGACTGGTTGGCCTTGATCCCGCAGGAGTCGATCAGGTAGCTGTGGATGAACTTCCAGTCTTCGTTGGAGAAGCGCTGGGTGTCCTTGTTGAGGATGATCTTGGCCAGGTACTGGCCGAGGATCGGCGCGTTGCCGGCGCCACCGGCATGCACCTCGGACAGGTCCATGATCTTCATCTTGCTGTAGTCGTCGAGAAAGCCGCTCATCTCGCCCTTGCGCGAGAAGCGGATGCGGCCCTCGATGTCCTTGTCCAGGTCGCCGAGCATCACCAGCGGCTCGATCAGGAACACCGGCTTGCTGCTCTTGTGTGGGGCGCGTAGCAGGTTGCTGCGAATCCAGCGGCTGGGCCGCGAGGCCTGCTCGGCGGCGGCGGTGGCCTCGCTGTGGAATTCCTCCAGGTAGAACTGGCGGGCGTTGTACACCAGCGAGGCGACGTCCAGGGCGATGTTCGAGCCGCAGCGGCCGAGGCCGATCAGGCACACCGAGGGGAACTGCTGGATGCGGCTCGACTCGCCCTCGTCCAGTGGCTCGCCCAGGGGGAAGACCAGGTTGCGCAGGCCGTCGAGGTTATCGAGGATGCGCTCGATGTCGCGTTCGGTGAAATACAGGTACTGCTCGCCGGTATCGCCGCGCACCGGCAGCGCGAGCGGAGCGGGCGGCACCAGCAGGGTGTCGGCGAGATCGGCCAGGGTGGCTTCCTTGGCGGCGGCAACGGCGTCTTTCTTGGTTTTCATCGGTGACAGTCCGGCGAGTCGGTGGGGTATTGGCCATTGGCCATGAATTGGCCAGCTCCATGGTTCTAGCACGGAATAAAGCGCTTCGCATTATTCCAGCTGGATATGGACGATTTTTTGGCGTCAACACCCCATCGATGTGCATAAATCCAGCGAATAGTCGCAGACAAGCCGCGGCAAAGCCTCTAGATTGCCCCTCACCCAAGGTTCGGCCGGTGCTGCCAAGGTAGGCGCCACCGCAGTAGGCCCGACGTGGACAACAACAAGAGAGATTGCCATGCAGCCCAACCAGCAAGCGTCCAACGCCTGGCGCATCCTGTTCCTGCTATTCCTCGCCAACCTGTTCAACTTCTTCGACCGCACCATCCCCGCCATCATCATCGAGCCGATCCGCCTGGAATGGGGCCTCAGCGACCTGCAGCTGGGGCTGATCGGCACCGCCTTCACCATCGTCTACGCCCTGGCCGGGGTGCCGCTGGGGCGCATGGCCGACACCGGCGCCCGGCGCAAGATCATGGGCTGGGGCCTGGCCGCCTGGAGCGGGCTGACCGCGCTGAACGGCATGGCCTGGAATTTCTGGAGCTTCCTGCTGATCCGCATGGGCGTCGGCATCGGCGAGGCCAGCTACGCGCCGGCGGCCAACTCGCTGATCGGCGACCTGTTCCCGGCGCACAAGCGCGCGCGAGCCATGGGCATCTTCATGCTCGGCCTGCCGCTGGGGTTGCTGCTGGCCTTCTTCACCATCGGCGCCATGGTCCAGGCCTTCGACAGCTGGCGCGCGCCCTTTCTGATCGCCGCCGTGCCGGGGCTGATCCTCGCCCTGTTCCTGTTCTTTATCCGCGAGCCGGCGCGCGGTGCGGCGGAGAGCACCCGGGTCAGCAGCGCGCCGGTGGACAAGCCGCTGCGCAAGGTGCTGGCGATCCGTACCTTCTGGTGGCTGGTGCTGGCCGGGCTGGCGTTCAACTTCGCCTCCTATGCCTGCAACTCTTTCATGGTGCCGATGCTGCAGCGCTACTTCGGTCTGCAGTTGCAGGATGCGGCGATGGCCACCGGGGTGATAGTCGGGCTGACCGGCTTGCTCGGCCTGACCCTGGGCGGCTGGCTGGCGGACAAGGTGCACCAGCGCTGGGCCAATGGCCGTCTGCTGTTCGCGGCTTTCAGCATGCTGCTGGCCTGCCTCTGCACCGCCTGGGCACTGAGCGCCGGGCGCATCTACACGGCGCTGTTCGTCGGCCTGTTCAGCCTCGGCTGGCTGTTCTCCTACAACTTCTACACCTGCGTCTACACGGCGATCCAGGACGTGGTCGAGCCGCGCCTGCGCGCCACCGCCATGGCCCTGTTCTTCGCCGGCCTGTACCTGCTCGGCGGCGGCCTCGGCCCACTGGCGGTGGGCTGGCTGTCGGATCACTACGCCCAGGCGGCCATGCACGCGGCCGGCGCCAGTGAGATGAGCGAGGCGTTCAAGGCCGTCGGTTTGCACGACGCCATGCTGCTGATTCCGGTGGCGCTGTTTCTCACCCTGCTGGCGCTGCTGCAGGCCGCCCGCTGCTTCCAGCAGGATGCGCTGCGCATGCGCGAGGGGTTGGCTGGGGCTGCTTTGGCTTGATCGTTGGATGGTGCGCACGGCGCACCCTACGGGAGTAGGGGCGCCGTGTGAACTTCGGGGGGGAGGGTGCGCCATGCGCACCCATCTCAGGGCACCAGCAGGATCTTGCCGTCGCGCTCGCCGCTGGCGGCCGCGGCCACGGCGTCCTTGATATGGGCCAGGTCGTAGGTGGCGGCGACGCGGGTCTTCAGCTTGCCGCCGGCGATCAGCTGCACCAGCTCGCCGAACACCTTCATTTGTTCGGCTGGCGTGGCCTGCTGGAACCACTTGGCCAGCCAGAAGCCGCGCAGGGTGACGTCGCGGAACACGAAGGAGGCCGGCGATACCAGGCACGGCTGGCCGCTCATCATGCCGTAGTTGACCAGCACGCCGCCGTTGCACAGGGTCGCGGCGATATGGTCGGTGCTGGCGCCGCCCACCGCATCGATGCCCAGGCGCACGTCGGCGCCGCCGGTAGCCGCGCGCACGCGCTTGGCCAGGTCGGGGCCGTCCACCAGCACCAGATCGCCGCCTTCGGCCTCGACGCCGGCCACGGCCGATTCGCGGCGCACCACGTTGATGGTCTTGAAGCCGCGCAGCTTGGCCAGCTGAATCAGGTAGCTGCCGACGCCGGAGTTGGCGGCGTTCTGGATCACCCAGTCGCCCGGCTTGAGGTCGACGAACTCGCTGAGCAGCAGCGAGGCGGTCGGCGGGTTGACGGTGAGCATGGCCAGCTGCAGCGGGTCGGCGTCCGGCAGCGGGATCAGCTTGTCGGCTGGCGCATTGAGGGCGCTGACCCAGGTACCGCAGCCCACCGGCAGCAGCACGTTCTGGCCGACCTTGAGGTTGCCGACGCCCTCGCCGAGCGCTTCGACCCGACCGACGCCCTCGTTGCCGCCGATGGCCGGCAGCGGCGGCAGCATGCCGTAGGCGCCGGTCAGGGTCAGCACGTCGGAGGGGTTGATCGGCGCGGCCAGCACCTTGACCCGCACCTGGCCGGCGGCCGGCGCTGGCAATTGCAGCTCGACCGCTTCGATCACGTCCTGCGGCACCGGGCCGCGTTGCTGGTATTGGGCTTTGAGCATGATGATTCTCCTGGGGCAGGCGCAGAAATGCGTGGAGCCAGTCTAGCCGCGCGCGGGCAAAGCGGAATGAATCGCCGTGCATCCACTCTGGTGATGGGCGGCCGGCGCCGTCTATGCTCAGGGCTCGTTCGAGTCAGGGACGTGGCATGTGCAGATGCTGGGTAGGTGTGCTGTTGCTGTGGCTGGCCGCGGGGGCGTGCGGCGAGACGCTGCGCGTCGGTTTCGGCACGCACAAGCCGCCCTACGTGTTCGAGGGCGAGCCGCGCGGTCTGGAATACGAGCTGGTGGACCGCGCCGCGCACCTGGCGGGGTTCGACATGGCGGCCTACTACGCGCCCATGGAGCGCCTGCACCTGATGCTGCGCCGCGGCGAGATCGACGCCATCACCACCACCAACGAACGCAGCGGCGTCGAGGCCTTCTACTCGGACATCTATATCCACTACCACAACGCCGCGGTCGCCCTGGCCGCGCGCGGCTACCGCATCGAACGCATCGCCGACCTGGGCGGCTACTCGGTCAGCGCCTTCCAGCGCGCCCGCCTGCTGCTGGGCGCGGAGTTCCAACGCATGGCCGAGGGCAATCCGCGTTACCGCGAGGAGGCCCTGCAGATCAATCGCAACCGCCTGCTCTACAGCGGCCGGGTCGAGGTGGTGATCGGCGATCCGCGGATCATCCAGTATTTCAATCGCGAGGTGGCCGAGCAGGTCGATGTCAGTCAGCCGCTGGCCTGGTACCCGCTGTTTCCCCCCACCGCCTACCGGGTCGGCTTTCGCCTGGAGGCGCAGTGCCAGCGCTTCGACCAGGGCCTGCGCCAGTTGCGCGCGAGCGGTGCTTATCAGCTGATCGAGCGTCGCTACCTGAGCGACTGAAACCTGGCGAAACCTTTTGCGGGGCTGTCTCGGCCCTACCGCTGTAGCACTATGCGGACTCGTTCCGCGACTCGCATGGAGGAGCCCCGATGTTGCGTCCACACCTGCTTGCCAGCCTTGGCCTGGCAGCGCTGCTGAGCAGCCAGGCGAGCCTGGCCGAGTCCCGCCAACTGCCCAGCGAGCTGGGGCAGCTGCAGATCGAGACCGTTGCCGAGGGGCTGGCCAACCCCTGGGGCCTGGCTTTCCTGCCGGACGGCCAGGGTTACCTGGTGACCGAGCGTCCCGGGCGCCTGCGCCGGATCGCTCCGGACGGCGCCTTGTCGGCGCCGCTGGGCGGCGTGCCCGAGGTGTTCGCGGTGGGCCAGGGCGGTATGCTCGACGTGGTGCTGTCGCCGGATTTCGCCGCCGACCGTCTGGTCTACCTGTCCTACGCCGAGGCCGGTGACGGTGCGGCCGGCACGGCGGTCGGGCGCGGCCGTTTGTCCGCCGATGCCACGGCGCTGGAGGGCTTCGAGGTGATCTTCCGCCAGCAGCCCAAGCTGTCCAGCGGCACGCACTTCGGCTCGCGCCTGGTGTTCGACCGCGATGGCCACCTGTTCATCGCCCTCGGCGACAACAACCAGCGCCCCACCGCGCAGGAGCTGGACAAGCTGCAGGGCAAGCTGGTGCGCATCCATCCCGACGGGCGCATCCCGGCGGACAACCCCTTCGTCGGCCAGGCCGGCGCCCGTGCGGAAATCTGGTCCTACGGCCACCGCAACCAGCAGGGCGCGGCGCTCAATCCCTGGAGCGGCCGCCTGTGGAGCCACGAGCACGGCCCGCGCGGCGGCGACGAGATCAACATCCCCGAGGCGGGCAAGAACTACGGCTGGCCGCTGGCGACCCACGGCATCAACTACTCGCTGCTGCCGATTCCCGAGGCCAAGGGCGAGGCTGTCGCCGGCACCGAGCCGCCGCACCACGTCTGGGAAAAATCGCCGGCCATCAGCGGCATGGCCTTCTACGACGCCGAGCGTTTCCCGGCCTGGCAGCACAACCTGTTCATCGGCGCGCTGGCCGGCCAGGCGCTGATCCGCCTGCAGCTCGACGGCGACAAGGTGGTGCACGAGGAGCGTCTGCTGCAACCGCTCAAGGCGCGCATTCGCGACGTGCGCCAGGGGCCGGACGGCTTTCTCTATGTGCTGACGGATGCGAGCGACGGACGACTGCTGCGCCTGGGGTTGGCGCGCGAGTAACGCGGGGGAGGGGGATGCCGGGTGCGCGCTGCGCACCCGCGGGCATTACTTCTTGCTGATGGTGATCTGCCGGGTGCCGCCGTAGGTCTGGCCGCTGACGCCCTTGGCGATCTGCTGGATCTCGCCGCCGCCCTGGAGGAAGGCCGCCACCTGGGCCTCGATGGACTCGCGGGTTTCCACGGCAGGGGCCGGCTTGCTGACTTTGCTGGTGGACGACTTGACGCGCAGGGTGGCCATGACCTTATCTCTCGACGATGGGCGGTCGGCCATTGTGCCTGATCGGGGCGCCGCCTGCTCGCCTAATCGTCTGGGGTCGCTCTGGCGGGGCCGCTCGTCGAGGCCCTGGATGCCGGCTAATCGCTTGTTTTCAAGGCACTTAAAGCACTTTTCGACCGGCTGTCGATTAACCGTGTGCGTAACCCTGGCACAGCCGAACTCGGGTAGAATGGCCGGCTGTTTTGGCGAGGTGGAACGCGATGGCCTTAATCGGGCGGATGAATTCTTTGCAGGTGGTCAAGCACACCGACTTCGGTCTGTACCTGGACGGCGGTGCGGACGGCGAAATCCTCCTGCCCAAGCGCTACATCCCCAAGGACACGCCGAGCGAGGTGGACGACTGGCTCAACGTGTTCCTCTACCTCGACAGCGAAGACAAGCTGATCGCCACCACCCTGAAACCGAAGATCCAGCTCGGCGAGTTCGCCAGCCTCAAGGTGGTGGATATCAACCGCATCGGCCTGTTTCTCGACTGGGGCCTGGCCAAGGACCTGCTGTTGCCGCACTCCGAAGAGAAGCGTCCGTTGCAGCTCGGCGATTACTGCGTGGTCTACCTCTACCTGGACAAACGCACCCGCCGCCTCACCGCCACCGCGCGTCTGGACCGTTATCTGGACAAGACCCCGGCCAATTACCAGGTGGGCCAGGAGGTCGATCTGCTGGTGGTCGAGCGCAGCGACCTGGGCTTCAAGGCCATCATCAACGGCCGGCACTGGGGCCTGATCCACAAGAACGAACTGTTCAAGTTCGTGCGCAACGGCATGCGCGAGAAGGGCTATATCAAGGAAGTGCGTGCCGACGGCAAGATCAGCCTGAGCCTGCAGCCGGTGGGCCATGAGGCGGCCAGCGGCCTCGGCGAGCAGATTCTCGAACGCCTGCGCGCCCAGGGCGGCAGCCTGGCGCTGGGCGACAAGAGCCCGCCCGAGCTGATCGCCGAACATTTTCGCGTCAGCAAGGGCAACTTCAAGAAGGCCATCGGCGGCCTGTACAAGCAGGGGCTGATCCGCATCCACGACGACCGCATCGAACTGCTCGACAGCTGAGCCGCCAGCGGCTTGAGTCGCGCCGCGCCAACTCGCATAATGCCGCCGTCTTCCGCCGGTGTAGCTCAGTTGGTAGAGCAGCGCATTCGTAATGCGAAGGTCGCAGGTTCGACTCCTGTTTCCGGCACCATCCAACCCAAGGGCTTGCAGCGATGCAGGCCCTTGGCGTTTTCGGGCGTAGAATGCCGGGAACCTTGGTTCTGCCTGTGAGGTGCCCATGTTGGTCCGACTGCTGCTGCCGATCCTGTTCTGTGCATGGGCCTTGCCTTCCTGGGCCGATGTCACGCAGCCGATCCGGGTGATTCCCAAGAGCTATGTCAGCCCCGGCGCCAGCGGCAGTGTGTCCGGTTCGGCGCATTTTCAGCAGTACGATCTCTATGGCGGCCAGCGTCTGCCGCAGGCGCCGCTGCGCGAGGAGAGCCGCTACGGCAGCCATGCCAGCGAGGTACGCGGCGGCATTCGGCAGAGCATCGAGTATCCCGGCGGATTGCGTCTGGAACTGCAACCCGGCAGCGGCAGTTACCAGCAGCAGCGCAGCCGCTGAGTGCGGTCGGCCTCGCCAGGCGGGTGTGGCGTCAGCGCCGGCGCTCCGCGGCGTGGTGGGCGGCGGTCCCTTGTGGTGCGGGTTCGTTGCGGTCGATGACCACGCGGTTGCGGCCGCTGCTCTTGGCTTGATAGAGGCACTCGTCGGCGCGTTGCAGCCAGCTTTCCCAATGTTCGCCGCTGCGCAGGATGGCGCCGCCGATGGACACCGTCACCGGCCCGCCGGGGCTTTCCAGTTCACTCTCGACGCGCTTCAGCAGATGCTGGGCGGCGGCATGCAGGCCGTCGAGTTCGGTGTTGGGCAGCAGCAGGAGAAATTCCTCGCCGCCGAAGCGGAACAGGCGGTCTTCCTTGCGCGAACAGCGCTTGACCAGTTCGACGAAGGCCACCAGCACCTGGTCGCCGATGTGGTGGCCGAAGCGGTCGTTGATCTGCTTGAAGTGGTCCAGGTCCATCACCAGCAGGCCGAAGCTGTCGCTGTGGCGGCGGTGGCTGGACATGGCGATCTTCAGTTCCTCGTTCATCGCCCGGCGGTTGCGCGCGCCGGTCAGCGGGTCGTGGATGGCCAGCAGTTGCAACTGGTCGCGCTGGGTGCGGGTGCGGACGGCGAAGATGAAGCTGAGCACGCTGGCCATCATCCCGGTGACCAGGAAGGAGACCATCTGGTAGTGGCTGTCGAACACGCTGCCGGGCACCAGCAGGGCGTGCGCCACCAGGCAGGCGAGCACCAGGGCGGTGGCCAGCAGGGCCTTGCGGGGGGTGACCATGAAGAAGTTGAAGAGGATCAGCGGGTAGATCCAGAACAGGCCGTTGACCCCCAGGTTGATGGCGATCAGCGTCGAGCCGATGGAGAACACCGTGGCCAGGTAGATGCCCGGTTTGACCGTGTCGCGGGTGCGCCAGGCGTAGAACACGGCGAACAGGGTGGAGAGCACGATGATGGTGTCGGCTATGCCCACGAGGTAGTTGCCGTGCAGCAGGCGGTACACGGCGTAGGGGGAGATGCCCAGGACGCCGAACAGGCCCATCAGGGTGATGATCGACAGCTGGAAATCTTCGCGCAGGCGCTTGAGCAAGCGGGCAGTCTTGATGGCCATAAGCGTTCTTGTCGTTGTTATGTGGCAAGCATGCAGAGCTTTGACCGCTTATGGCAAGGGTAGATCCTGAGCAAAGTGCCAGCATTTGCGCCAGGCCGACGAGTCGCTCCGGCGCTTGAGCCCGGTTTGGTTAACCGCTGCGCATTTGCAACCGGCTGGCCGGTGACAGTTCGCCAGCGCCGCCGCATCATGGGCCGCCCGCCATCAGTTCAAGGATCTGCGCGTGTCCCAGTCATCGCCTCCATCCGTGGTATTCGCCGCGCAAAGCGTCGCCGGCCAGGTGCGCACGCACAACGAGGATGCCCTGGCCTGTCGCCCCGAGCTCGGTTTATGGGCGCTGGCCGACGGCATGGGCGGCCACGAGCGCGGTGAGGTGGCCAGCGCCCTGGCGCTGCAGGGCCTGATCGACGCGTTGCAGCAGGGCGCCGAGCTGGCCGCAGCGGTGCACGCCGCGCACCGGGCGATTGCCGACGCGGCAGGGCCGGGCGCCGGAGAGGCGAGCATGGGCAGCACCCTGGTGGCGGTGCGCCTGGCGGGCGATGGATTCGAGCTGGCCTGGGTCGGCGACAGCCGCGCCTATCGCATCGGCGCCGAGCGCATCGAGCAGCTCAGCCACGATCACAGCTGGGTGCAGGCCATGGTCGACGCCGGCCAGATGAGCGCCGAGGAGGCGCGCCAGCACCCGCGGCGCAACCTGATCCTGCAGTGCCTGGGCCAAGGCGAGCAGGCGCCGGAGGTGGGCCTGCTGCACGCCCGGCTGGCGCCCGACGAGCTGCTGCTGCTGTGCAGCGACGGCCTCACCGGCGAGCTGGACGACGCGGCGATCCAGCGCTGCTGCGCCGAGGCCGAGACCCTGGAGGCGATGGTCGAGCAACTGGTGGGGCTGGCCAATAGCCATGGCGGCAGGGACAATATCAGCTGCATCGTCCTGGGCCTCGCCCCGGCTGCCGAACCGCGCGAGGCGCCGCCCCGCGGCCTGCTGCGCAAACTGTTCAAACCCCGTCAATCCTGAGCGCCAGTCCAGCCGCATGAGTCAGCCTCCGATCACCGTACCCGGTTACAGCATCCACGGCCGCCTGGGCAAGGGCGGCATGGCCGAGGTCTACCTGGCCACCGAGCAGGCGCTGCAGCGCCAGGTGGCGCTCAAGGTGCTGCTGCACCGCGAGGACCAGGCCTTCACCCAGCGCTTCATCCAGGAAGGCCATATCGTCGCCTCCCTGCAGCATCCGTCGATCATCACCATCTACCGCATCGACCAGCTGGCCGACGGTCGACACTTTCTCGCCATGGAATACCTGGCCGGCGGCGACCTGGCCCAGTACAAGGGCCAGCGCCTGGAGCCGGCGCGCGCCCTGCGCATCGTCCGGCAGATCGCCAGCGCCCTGGCGCTGGTGCACGACCGCGGCCTGGTGCACCGCGATATCAAGCCCGGCAACATCCTGTTTCGCGACGATGGCACTGCGGTGCTCACCGACTTCGGCGTGGCCAAGCAGCTGCAGCTGGACAGCGAGCTGACCCAGTCCGGCATCGCCGTCGGCAGCCCGGCCTACAGCAGCCCGGAACAGGCGCAGTGCCAGGCGCTGGATGCACGCAGCGACATCTACAGCCTCGGCGTGATCCTGCTGGAGATGCTGACCGGGCATAACCCCTTTCGCGGCGCCAACTACACCCAGACCCTGATGAACCAGCTGCAGCTGCAACCGCCGCCCCTGCCCGAGCCGCTGGGCGAGTGGCAGTGGCTGCTCGAGCGCATGTTGGCCAAGGACCCGGAGGATCGCTTCGCCGATTGCCACGTGCTGCTGGCCAGCCTCGACGAACTGCAGGACGCCGAGCAGGATCACACCCGCCTGAGCCCGGCGCTCGGGCCGGCGCCGCGCAGGGCCAAGCGTCGCTGGCTGCCCTGGGCCCTGCTCGGTGTGCTGCTGCTCGGCGCCGGCAGCGCCGGCGGCTACTACTGGCAGCTGCAGCAGCGCCTCGCCGGGCTGCTCGCCCTCGGCGAAACGCGCCTGAGCGAAGGCCAGCTGCTCGCCCCGGCGCAGGACAACGCCGACTACTATTTCCGCCAGGCGCTGGCCCTGGATGCCGATAACGCCCAGGCCGCCGACGGCCTGCAGCGGGTATTGCAGGCGCGCATCCAGCAGTACCTGGAACTGGCCGAGCAGCGCCTGGGCGAGGGCCTGCTGATCCTGCCCGAGGACGACAGCGCGGTGCACTACTTCCGCCAGGTGCTCGGCTGGGAGCCGGACAACCTGCTGGCGCAGGCCGGGATCAACCGTGTGGCGCAGCGCTTCATCGAGCAGAGCGAGGCGGCCTATGCGCGGCGCGAGTACAACCTGGCGCTGGAGCAGATCAAGCAGGGGCTGGAGGCCGAACCCGACAACGAACGCCTGCTGGCGCTCTACGACGGCCACCAGCAGCGCGTGCGCAGCAGCCAGGCGGCGAGCCGGCCGCGCAGCGCGCCGCCAGCCCAGCAGAATCCGATCAAACGTTTGCTGAACAACCTTTTCGACTGATCCGAGGCGCCCGAGATGCTCAGATTGCAGTTCCTGGATAACCGCCAAGCGCCGGTCTGGCTGACCGAAGAACGCCTGACCATCGGCCAGGACAGCCGTAACCAGCTGGTGCTCGGCGATGCCGGGATCGCCAGCTTTCATGCCGAGATTCGCCAGGATCACGGTTACTACTACCTCAGCGATGCCAGCCAGGGCGCGACCTACGTCAACGACCAGCGCATCGGCACGCGCTTTCAGCTGCGCGACGGCGACCGCGTGCGTTTGGGCGGCGTCGAGCTGCTGCTGGTCGACCCGGCGAAGAGCGCGGCGCGTCCCGAGGCCGCCGCGGCGCGCTGGTTCCTCCAGGTGATCCAGGGCGAGCACCAGGGGCGCAAGTTCCATATCCACGGCTCGATGACCTTCGGCCGCTCGAGCAAGTGCGAGCTGTGCTTCGGCGACCCGGAGCTGTCGCGCCGGCACTGCGAGTTCTTCCTCAAGGACGACGTGCTGGAGGTCAAGGACCTGGCTTCGGCCAACGGTGTGACGGTCAACCAGCAGAAGGTCAGAACCGCCGTGCTGCAGCCGGGCGACCAGTTGAAGATGGGCTCGGTGAGCCTCTTGGTGATCGGGCCGAAGGTCAGCCTGAGCGAGACGCCGGACGAGGATGCCACCCAGTTCATGCGCGTGGCCGACCTGCCGCCGGCATTGGCCGCCAAGGCTGCTGGCGGTGCCACGCAGATCGCGCCGGTACCGCAGGTGCCGCGCGCCAGCGCCAAGGCCGCGCCGGCGGCGGCGGCCAATCCGCTGCGCGCCGCTCAGGCCAGGACGGCGCCCGCCACCGCGGCGCCAGCGGCCAGCGCCGGCAGGCTATGGCTGGGTGGCGCCTTGTTGCTGCTGATCGGCGCCGGCCTCGGCGCCGCGTCGATGCAGCTGCTGGGCTGAGCCGGAGGGGTACCCTTGGTATCGGAGATACGCCGCCCGGGGTGGCGCGCGTGCCTCAGGCCGGCGCCAGGCGCCGCCGTTCGGCGCGGATCTCCGGCAGGTCGCTGCGCCGCAGGTAGAGGCGCAGCGCCTCGCCGAGGTTGACCCGCTCGTCGATGCGCTGCTCCTGCAGCCAGGCCAGGCGCTGGCGATCCAGGCGCATCAGGCCGTCTGCCTCGGCGTGCCAGACGTATTCGCAGGTCGGGGTGATGGTCTCGGCCGGCACGTCGAGGCCGAAGCTGTCCTCGGAGAAACGCAGCAGGTACTGGCCGGTCTTGGCGTTGAAACCGACGAAGCCCTGCAGCTGGTCGGCGGACTGGCAGATCTGGGCGGAGCTGATACTCATGGCAAACCTCGGGTTGCTGTGGGTTTGCACGCAAAACTAAGGGTTCTGGTTATCGGCGCAGCCTAGCGCGTGGCCGCGTGGCTGCGCGTTGCCGTGGATCAATAAAGGCGCGCGGCCAGGGCGGGCAGCACCTGCTCGCGCAGCAGCGGCGCCAGCTCGCCGTCGAAGGGCTGGCCGGCGGCGTACCAGCGCAGTTCCTCCAGCTCGGCCGCCGGATGTACGGCGTGGGGCAGGGCGGCGTGGAAGATCTCCGCCTGCAGCCAGGTATCGGCCTCGTTGGCGGCGCTTGCCTGGAATCGGCCGAGCGGGTGCAGCGCCGCGTCGTCCAGCTGCAGTTCCAACTCTTCATGCAGTTCGCGGCGCAGGGCGGCCAGGGCATCCTCGCCGGCTTCGCGCTTGCCGCCGGGCAGCATGAAGAACCGGGTGTTGCGCTTGCGCACCAGCAACAGGCGGCCCCGTTGGTCGAACAGGCAGGCGGCGGCGATGTGCAGGGTGGTGTTCATGGCAGGTGTCGCGAGTGTCGAGCAGGTGAGACCTCTGTCCCCTCGCCCATCAGTGGGTGAGGGGGCAAAGTGCTTTAGCGAGCGGAATCAGCCGGCCAGGCCGACGTAGACATTCTGCACGTCGTCGTGGCCGTCGATGGCTTCGAGGAAGGCTTCGACTTCTTCCAGCTGCTCCGGCGTCAGGCTGCTCACCGGGTTCTTCGGGCGGTAGCCGAGCTTGGCCGAGTTGACGGTGAAGCCCTGCTCCGGCAGCGCCTTGCACACGGCGTCGAGGTCGGTCGGCTCGGTGATGAACAGGGTCGCGCCCTCGTCATCGGGGACGAAGTCCTGGGCGCCGGCTTCGATGGCGGCCAGTTCCGGGTCGGCGCCTTCGTCGGTGCTGGCCTCGATCAGGCCGACGTGGTCGAAGTCCCAGCTGACCGAGCCGGAGGCGCCGAGCTGGCCCTTGCGAAACAGCACGCGGATCTCGGCCACGGTGCGGTTGACGTTGTCGGTCAGGCACTCGACGATCAGCGGCACCTGATGCGGGGCGAAGCCTTCGTAGAGGGTGCGCTCGTAGTTGATCACCTCGCCGGACAGGCCGGCGCCTTTCTTGATCGCGCGCTCCAGGGTGTCCTTGGGCATCGAGGCCTTCTTCGCCTGATGCACGGCCAGGCGCAGCTTGGCGTTGGTGTCCGGGTCGGCGCCGTTACGCGCGGCGATCATGATTTCCTTCACCAGCTTGCCGAAGATCTTGCCTCGGGCATTGGCGGCGGCTTCTTTGGGTTTGGCTTTCCACTGGGCGCCCATCTGGGGTCTCCTGGCCGATAGGTGAGACGGCGTCGCGGCGCGGGGCGGCCGGACGATCGGTTAGGCTGCGGATTCTAGTGCCTTGCGGCGTCGGCGGCACGCGCAATTTCCCGGATGGCGTTGGCGGCGGGGGAAGCGCCGGCGCAGCGGTTCTGCGCCGGCA
The DNA here is from genome assembly GCF_054110165.1 of Pseudomonas sp. PL-6. Lineage (NCBI taxonomy): Bacteria > Pseudomonadati > Pseudomonadota > Gammaproteobacteria > Pseudomonadales > Pseudomonadaceae > Pseudomonas > Pseudomonas sp. PL-6. The sequence goes on from NZ_CM134189.1 coordinate 1,548,078, forward strand.
GGCTGGGGCTCAGGCGTTGGGCGAGTGGCTGCCGAGCAGGGTCTGGCCGTGTTTCTTCTCGCGTTTGGCCATGCGTTTCTCGTGTGCCGTTTTCAGCGGCTTCTTCTTGCCTTCTTTGTGGGAATCCATGCTCTTGCTCATGGTCGTGTCTCCGGGAAGTTGGTCATTGACTGGGTACATGCATTCGGGTCACTACCACCTCCTCGGCCCCTGCAGCCGGCTGTCATGCGTTATCGCCTTTCAAGCATAGCTGGCGGGCAACACCCTGTTGCGAATCGGCGACGGTCGTCGCGTGCGGCTTCTCTATGCTTGGCCTGTGTCGCCGTGACGCGTTCGAGGAGGTCGCCATGTCCCCTTTCCTGCATCGTTTCGCCACCGCGCTGGGCCTGCTGGTGCTGCTGGGCGGCGCCCCGGCGCTGGCGCACGCGGACGCCTTGCGCATCGGCATCATCGGCACCGGCAATATCGGCGGCGCGCTGGCGCGGCTGTGGGTCGAGGCGGGGCACGAGGTGATGATGTCCTCGCGTCATCCCGAGCGTCTGCAGCCGCTGGCCCTGGAGTTGGGCGAGCGCGCCCGGGTTGGCACCCCGCGCGAGGCGGCCGAGTTCGGCCAGGTGATACTGCTGGCGGTGCCCTACGCCGCCACGCCGCAGATCGGCCGCGACCTTGCCGGCGAGCTGGCCGACAAGGTGCTGCTGGATGCCGGCAATCCGCGCCCGGAACGCGACGGGCCGATGGCCGAGGAGGCCCGCGAGCTGGGTGCCGGCCTGGCCTCGCAGCGCTTTCTGCCCGGCGTGCGCCTGGTGCGCGCGTTCAACGCCATTTCCGCCCACAACCTGCGCAGTCAGGCCCATCGCAGCGGCGAGAAACTGGCCATCCCGCTGGCCGGCGATGACGAGGCGGCGCTGGAGGTGGCGGCGCGCCTGGTGACCGATGCCGGTTTCGATCCGGTGATAGTCGGGCCGCTGGCCACGGCCAAGCGCTTCGACTTCGCCAGCGGCATCTCGGCGCGGATGCCGACGGCGCGCGAGTTGCGCGAGATCCTCGGGCTGTAGCTCCTGCGGACCGAATCCCCCGCAGCACTGCCAGCGTCGCGGCTGAGGCCGTTCCTGCAGGGGCGATGAGGGCTACAGATTGCGCCAGATCAGCTGCACGCCGGCCAGCAGGATGCCCAACCGGGCGATGCGGTAGAACCACTGGTGGTTGACCCGCGACTGCAGCCACAGGCCGCTCCACACGCCGAGCGGTACTATGGGCGCGAGCATCAGGCTCAGCAGCAGGTTGTCCCGGCTGAACTGGCCCAGGGCGGCGTAGGGCAGCAGCTTGGCCGCGTTGGTCAGCAGGAAGAACAGGTTGATGGTGGCGACGAAACGCAGCTTGTCCAGCTGTTGCGGCAGTAGGTGCATCATCACCGGCGGCCCGCCGGCATGGGCGACGAAGCTGGTGAAGCCGGCCAGGCTCGACAGCAGGATGCCGCGGCCCTTGTGCAGCGGCCGCGGCGCCTGGTTGCCGGCGAGCAGGCCGAGGGCGACGAAGCTCACTGCGATCACCCCGATCAGCAGGCCGATGCTGCGCTCGTCGAACAGCTCGAAGGTCAGCGCACCGATGACGATGCCGATCAGCGCGCCGGGCAGCATCACCCTGAGGTTGGCCGCGTCCCACTTGCCCCAGTAGGCCTTCAGCCCCACCACGTCGGCCAGGCAGAGGATCGGCAGCATGATCGCCACCGCCTGCTTGGGCGAGGTGGCCAGCGCCAGCAGCGGCACGGCGATGCCGCCCAGGGCGCCGCCGAAGCCGCCCTTGGACAGCCCGGTGAGGAAGATCGCCGGCAGGGCGAACAGGAGGAAGTCGGACAGGCTCATGGCAGCGGCCGCGGCGAAGGAGGGCGCAGGGTAGCAAAGGGCGCGGCGCGGCAGAACGGCCAGCGGCACAGGACGGGCGATCAGCGCACTGTGTGGCGTTTTTCCGCGCTCACTGTGTCTGCCGCGCAGGCTATGTGCTTGCTCTAATGGCCGCTCCCTGACCGCGAGGATTGCCCCATGTCGCCCAAAGATCTGCTGCTGGCGCTGCTGGTGATTGTCGTCTGGGGCCTGAACTTCGTGGTGATCAAGCTCGGCCTGCACGAGATGCCGCCGATGCTGCTCGGCGCGCTGCGTTTCCTGCTCGCGGCCTTTCCCGCGATTCTCTTCGTGCGCCGGCCACAGGTGCCGCTGCGCTGGCTGCTGGCCTACGGCCTGACCATCTCGCTGGGCCAGTTCGCCTGCCTGTTCTACGCCATGCATGTGGGCATGCCGGCCGGGCTGGCCTCGCTGGTGCTGCAATCGCAGGCCTTCTTTACCCTGTTCTTCGCCGCGCTGCTGCTGGGCGAGCGCCTGCGCGCGAGCAACCTGCTGGGCCTGCTGGTGGCAGCCGCCGGGCTGGCGTTGATCGGCCTGCAGGGCGGCCAGGCGATGACCCTGGCAGGCTTCGCCCTGACCATTGGCGCCGCGGCGATGTGGGCGCTGGGCAATATCGTCACGCGCAAGCTGGGCCGGGTGAACCTGGTCGGTCTGGTGGTCTGGGGCAGCCTGGTGCCGCCGCTGCCGTTTCTGGGGCTGTCGCTGTGGCTGGAAGGGCCGGCGGCGATCGAAAGCGCGCTGCGCGGCTTCGGGGTGGAGGCGCTACTGGTGCTGGCCTACCTGGCGTTCGCCGCGACCATTCTCGGCTATGGCCTGTGGAGTCGCCTGCTGTCGCGCTACCCGGCCAGCCAGGTGGCGCCGTTCTCGTTGCTGGTGCCGGTGGTGGGCATCGGTTGCGCGGCGCTGCTGCTGGGCGAACGCCTGGGCGCGCTGCAACTGGTCGGCGCGGCGCTGGTGATGGGCGGGCTGCTGATCAATGTGTGGGGCGGCAAGCTGCTGGATCGGCTGCGCCTGTGGCGGGCGCAGGGGGCGGCGGGGCTGGAGTGACGGCGTCGGCCGGGCGCCGACGCCAGCGCCGCACGGATCAGTCCTGGCGGCTGGTGACTTCCAGCAGGTGGTAGCCGAACTGGGTCTTCACCGGGCCCTGGACCACGCCGACCGGCGCGCTGAACACCACGGTGTCGAATTCCTTGACCATCTGGCCCGGGCCGAAGGAGCCCAGGTCGCCGCCGTTGCGGCCGGACGGGCAGGTGGAGTTGTCCTTCGCCAGCTGGGCGAAGTCGGCGCCGCCTTCGATGGCGGTTTTCAGTTCGTTGCACTTGTCTTCGCTGGCAACCAGGATGTGACGGGCAGTGGCGCGGGCCATGGGAATACCTCCGTTTGATTGAGGGGCAGAGCCTAACCGAATCGACCGGCCAAGCAAACGCCGCTGCCGCCTGTCCTGTGTCTGCAGCCTGTCGACTAAACTGTTGTCCAATGGCCTAGCCGCGGGCGGCGGGCTTGTGGCACCCACTTTCAGGAGGTCCGGATATGAATACCTTGACCATCGAAGGCTGGCGTAAGGGCAACGGTGAGCAGAAATCCACGCCCATCGGCACCTTTCACTTCCGCGTCAGCGAGGCCGATCACCTACGCCTGGAACGCGCCGAGGAAGAGCTGCAGAAGAGCGGCGGCAAGGACATGATGGTCGATGCCGACATGGCGGCGATGGAGCTGGTCACCCCGGCCGAATGCGGCCCGCTGTCCGATTGCCAGTGGCGGGTCTACCTCAGTGGCGAAGACCGTCGCGGCCAGTTCCACCTGGTCGGCCACCGCGCCAGCGACGGCAGCCTGGTCTACAGCAACGCGGTGATGGTCGACCAGCTCGGCTGATGCCGCCGCGGCCCGCGCTGCCGGATCGCCTCCGGCAGCGCGACGCCTTCACTGCTGCAGCCAGGCCTCGGCTTCCGCCTCGCGGATCGAGTCGAATGCCTTGATCGTCAGGCCGGGAATCAGCGCGCCTTCCATTTGGCTGGCGGTACGCAGCCACTGCTGATCGGCCACCACCGCCACGCGGTCGAACTGGCGGATAAAGCGCAGCAGCTGCGGGATGCGCGCCAGCTCGACGCCCACCGCGCCCAGGGTCGGCCACTCGAAGTTGCCGATGCGATAGAGCATGCGCCCGTGCTCGATGCCTTCGGCGGCCTGGGTCAGCTCGTCGAGGGCGGCGCGCATGGCGTCGCTGTCCAGTTTGCCGGCGAAGTCCACATCGAGGCGCTGGTCGCCGTTGCGGGTTACCTTGAACATGGCGGTTCCTCCGTGAGGGATGGGACTATCACCATACGCCCCCTGGCGGCGCAGGGTAATGGGGCGGCCGATAAGCGCGCTGCGCCGCCGGGGGGTAGGCCTGGACGGCGGTAATCGCGCATCATCTGTGCCGTCGGCTTGTTAAGGAGAGTTCCATGCGCTTGTCCCTTTCTGCACTGGTTCTGGCACTGGGCCTGCTCGCCGCGGCGGCGCAGGCGGCCGAGGAGGGGGCGCTGGTCGAGGCGATCAACGCCTATCGCGGCGAGGTGCAGCGCTGCGGCGTGCACGCCTCCGAGCCGTTGCCGCCGCTGGCCAGCGATGCGCGTCTGCTGCTGCCGGCGGCCGGCACCGGTGATCTGCAGCAGGCCTTGAGTGCGGCGGGCTATCCGCTGGTCAACGTGCAGGCCATCAGCCTGTCCGGCCCGCGCGATGCGCAGGCGGCGATGCAGGCGCTGGCGGAAAGTTTCTGCCGGGTGCTGCTCGACCCGCAGTTCGTCGATATCGGCGTCAGCCGCGCCGAGCGCGACTGGCGCATCGTCCTGGCACGCCCGCTGCTCAGCGGCCGCCTGGGCGACTGGCAGGCGGAGGGGCAGAAATTGCTGGAGCAGATCAACGCCGCCCGCGCCCAGGCGCGCCAGTGCGGCGGCCAGAGCTTCGTCGCCGCCGCGCCGCTGGCCTGGAACGCCGAGCTGGGCAGCGCCGCCGAAGCGCACAGCCGGGCCATGGCCAACGGCAACTTCTTCGCCCACCAGGGCCGCGATGGCCGCACCCCCGGCGACCGCGCCGAACTGGCCGGTTATGCCGGCGGCCAGATTGGCGAGAACATCGCCGCGGCGCTGGATACGCCGGCCAAGGTGGTCGAGGGCTGGCTCGCCAGCCCCGGGCACTGCGCCAACCTGATGCACCCGCAGTACCAGGACCTCGGCGCGGCCTACGCCAGCGATCCGCAGAGCGACGCGGGGATCTACTGGACGGCGCTGTTCGGCGGGCGCTGAGCCGGGGCTCAGTGGACGCCGAACACCTCGGCCAGGTGTTGCTGGTAGCGGGCCACGTCGCGCTCGATATCCGGTTGCTTCATCACGTCGGTGCTGAGGAAGGTGGGCAGGGCAGTCATGCCGAGGAACTGGTTGGCCTTGTGGAAGGGGAAGTACACCGCGTCCACGCCCTTGCCTTCGAAGAAGTCGCTGGGGTCGTCGAAGGCCTGCTGCGGGGCGTTCCAGGTCAGCGACAGCAGGTACTGCTTGCCCTGCACCAGGCCGCCGCTGCCGTACTTCTGCGAGGCGTCGGAGCGGGTGCGGCCGTCGTTGGCGTAGAGGCTGCCGTGGCCGGCGGTGAACACCTCGTCGAGGTACTTCTTCACCGTCCAGGGCGCGCCCATCCACCAGCCGGGCATCTGGTAGATCACCACGTCGGCCCAGAGGAATTTCTCCACCTCTTGCGCGATGTCGTAGCCGCCATCGATGAAGGTGGTCTTGATATCGAACCCGGCGCGGTCGAGGAAGGCCGCGGCGGCCTCGTGTAGGGTGGCGTTGTACTGGCCGTTGGAGTGGGCGAACTGCTTGCCGCCGTCGAGCAGAAGGATGTTTTTCATGGCTGTCTCCGCAAAAGAATGGCGGCAGGTTAGCGGCGCACCCGCGCGGGAAACAGAGTGGGTCAGGCAAATGATTGTTGAGTGAAAGGCACGAATGTCCGGATTTATCCTGCGTTAGAGTGCGGCAAACAACGCTTTTGCAGGAGGTCTTGCATGCACGCCTTTATCCTTCACGCCCACACCAGACCCGAGCAGGCCGAGGCCTTCGAGCGCCTGTTCCGCGCCCATGTCGAGCCCAGCCGCGCCGAGCCCGGCTGCATCGAGTACCACATGCTGCGCGACGCGCAGGACCCCACGCTGTTTATCTTCTACGAGGTCTGGGCGTCGCCGGAGGCGTTCGCCGAGCACACGGCGCTGCCGCATATGCGCGCATTCCACGAGAAGCGCATGGACTACCTGCGTCGCGATTTCGAGGTTCGCCAGATCGAGATGCTTAGCCCGGCGGGTGCAGCGCGCGCCTAGTTCGCGATCTGCAGGAGCCAGCTTGCTAGCGATTGTTGTGGTAGCCCGGAGGCAATCCGGGACATACAGGCGCATTCCCCCCGGATTGCATCGGGGTTATCGGGGAACAGGCGAGGCCGGGCTCAGTGGCTATAGCCCGGCTTTTGGCGGATGGTCTTGAGCAGGTCGTCCGGGCTGATCTGGCCGACCACCTGGGTGGCGGCGCTGCCAGGCTGCGGCAGGCCGAGGATGTGCCCCTTCATCTTGCCGACCACGTGCATCTCGCACGGTTTGCAGTCGAACTTCAGGGTCAGCACCTCATCGCCGTGGATCAGCTGCATCGGCGCTACGCGGGTTTTCACGCCGGTGACGCCCTTGGCCTGCTTGGGGCAGAGGTTGAAGGAGAAGCGCAGGCAGTGCTTGGTGATCATCACCGGCACCTCGCCGGGCTCCTCGTGGGCCTCGTAGGCCGCGTCGATCAGCTGCACGCCGTGACGATGGTAGAAGTCGCGGGCCTTCTGGTTGTAGACGTTGTAGAGGAAGCTCAAATGCGCCTCCGGATAGACCGGCGCAGGAATGGCTTCGGCCTTGCGACTGCCGCGTGGATGGGCGGCGACGCGTGCTGCGGTCAGCGCCTCGATGGCCTCGCGGCGCAGCGCCTTGAGTTGCGAGTTGGGCACGAAGAAGGCCTGCGGGGCATCCAGGGTCACGCCCTGGGCATGGTAGATGGTGGTGCCGAGCTGGGTGAGCAGGTCGCGCAGGCCATCGAGCGCCTGTTCCGGCTTGTTGGCCGGGCCGAAGGGGCCGGGCAGGGCGACGTCTACGCTGACGCCTTCTTCGCTGGTGGCAGTGAGCTTGAGTGCATCTTCGCGCAGCTCGGCCTTCCAGCTGACGCCGATACGGCGTTCGGCGCTGGTACGTTGCAGCGCCTGCTGCCAGTTGTGGTCGAGGTTGCGCGACAGCGGGTGATTCGGGCGCAGGCGGAAAAGCCCCTCGGGCATCTCGTTGGGCTCGACGCGGTAGCGGTAGCGCTTCTCGCCTTCCTCCTCGAACTCGCCTTTTAGTTCGGCGATATTGGCGCGAAAACCCACCACCTCGCGCTTGACCAGCACGTTGAGGCCGTCGCCGTTGGACAGTGGCTCATGGGTGACGGCGATCAGGTCGCGCTTGCCCACCTTCTCGACATGACCAACGGAGAGCCCGGTGAAGGTCGGCGAGTCGAAGGCGCCGATGTCCACCTTGCGCTCGGTGACGAAATAGTCGGTGCTGCCGCGGTGGAAGGTCTTGTCCGGATCGGGCAGGAAGAAGTGCGCGGTGCGGCCGCTGGAGGCGCGGGCCAGGTCCGGGCGATCCTCGAGGATGGCGTCGAGTTCCTTGCGGTAATGGGCGGTGATGTTCTTCACGTAGCCCATGTCCTTGTAGCGCCCCTCGATCTTGAACGAGCGCACGCCGGCCTCGACCAGGGCGCGCAGGTTGGCGCTCTGATTGTTGTCCTTCATCGACAGCAGGTGCTTCTCGTAGGCGATCACCCCGCCTTTTTCATCCTTGAGGGTGTAGGGCAGGCGGCAGGCCTGCGAGCAGTCGCCACGGTTGGCGCTGCGCCCGGTCTGCGCGTGGGAGATGTTGCACTGGCCGGAGAAGGCCACGCACAGCGCGCCGTGGATGAAGAACTCGATGGCCGCGTCGGTGGCCTCGGCAATAGTGCGGATTTCCTGCAGGTTCAGCTCGCGCGCCAGCACCAGCTGGGAGAAGCCGGCCTGATCGAGGAACTTGGCCCGCTCCAGGGTGCGGATATCGGTCTGGGTGCTGGCATGCAGCTCGATGGGCGGAATATCCAGCTCCATCACCCCCATGTCCTGCACGATCAGTGCATCCACGCCGGCGTCGTAGAGCTGGTGGATCAGCTTGCGCGCCGGCTCCAGCTCGTCGTCGTGGAGGATGGTGTTGATCGTGGTGAACACCCGCGCGTGGTAGCGGCGGGCGAACTCCACCAGCCCGGCGATATCGCTCACTTCGTTGCAGGCATTGTGCCGCGCGCCGAAGCTCGGGCCGCCGATATAGACGGCGTCGGCGCCATGCAGAATGGCCTCGCGGGCGATGGCCACATCGCGGGCAGGGCTGAGCAGTTCCAGGTGGTGTTTGGGCAGGGACATGGCGTTTTCTTTTATCCGGCGGCACGGGCAAGGCGCGCATTGTAGCCGCCTGCCGGGCGCAGGGCACGCCGAGCTGCCGGGTGGTGGAGCCCGCCGTGGCGACGGGCTCTGAAACCTGGGGCCTTACTGGCGCGGAGCGGGGCTGGTGGCGGCTGCGGCCGACCAGACGCGGTTGCGCACCTCAACATCTGCCGGGGCGTAGATCACCAGCGGCAGCTTGCTGTTGTAGCGCACCAGCATGGGCTCGCCACCGACCTGGACGAAGGCCGGCTTGCGGCTGCCGTCGGGGCAGGCCATCAGGGTGCTGACCGCCGGGCCGACCTGGCCCAGCTGGTAGTAGTTGTAGCCCCAGCCTTCGACCGTCTTCTCCTGCCACTGGCCGCCGAGGCGCTGCTGGTTGCAGTCCACCTCCAGGGTCTTGCCGGCGATCAGTTCCACCTTGTGCTCGGCCTCGTTGGCCTGCGCCGGCAGCTCGATGACATGGCGGGCGTAGCCGTCGGCGGCGGCCGGGTAGGGCTTGAGTGCCTCGGGCGTGGCGGCGCAGGCGGCCAGCGGCAGGGCGCAGGCGAGGAGGGCGATCAGCGGCAGTGGGTTCGCGTTCATAAGAGTCCTTGCTTCACAGGCCTTGTGGGCCGTCCGTTGAGGGAAAACCGCCGGGGCGGCGGCGCAGCACAGACCCTTCTGGATAGGCGAAGTTCCGGAGCTTGGCAAGACGGCTGGTCAATCGCACAGGGTTTTCCGCCGCGCAGTGCAATGGGCGCCTCGTGCGGCCTGGCGCGCCTCGTGAGCGTGGCCGCCGGCCGGCGGCGGATAAAAAAAGACCGGCTGATTGGGCCGGTCTTTTTCTGGCTGCAGTGGCGTTGTCGTCATGCGCGGGTCTCGATCATTAGGGGCGCTGGATCAGGCCGCGCGGCTTTGGATCAGGCGATCCGAGCCACCCTCGGCGACGCGGTTCTCGATCAGGCGGTCCGAGCCACCTTCGGCGACGCGGTTCTCGATCAGGCGATCCGAGCCACCCTCGGCGACGCGGTTCTCGATCAGGCGATCCGAGCCACCCTCGGCGACGCGGTTCTCGATCAGGCGGTCCGAGCCACCTTCGGCGATGCGGCTTTCGATCAGGCGGTCCGAGCCACCCTCGGCGATGCGGTTCTCGATCAGACGGTCCGAGCCACCCTCGGCGATGCGGCTTTCGATCAGGCGATCGGCACCGCCCTCGGCGACAACAGGTTGGGCGGAAGAAGCGGCGAATACGTTGGCTGCCAGTACGGAGAAAGCGAAGCTGAGGATGAGTTGGCTTTTCATGGTGGTGTGCTCCGGGGTGGTTGCTGCTTGGGTATGGAGCAGATGGTACGCAGGTGAATTTTTAAGAGAACTTCATTGACCTGATGGTAACTATCGATGCCGGCAATGGTCGGTGACACATCCCTGGCGCCGGCCTGCCAAGGCATCCTCGGCCCCGTCGCCGGCGGGCCTCGCCTGGACAAGCGGCGCTCGGTGCCAGCGTCACGCCCCGGACGGCGAGCTAGACTGACTGCATTCGGGCTCGGGCTGCCGTGCTCGGCATGCCGGGGCGCTCCCGGCCAGGAGGCGGCGGTGGATAAACGGCAAAGGCCTGGCGCCGGCCTTACACGGCGTCACTTTCTCTATGGCGGCGCCGTGCTCGGCGGTGGCCTGCTGGCCGCGCCGGCCCTGGCGCAGCAGCTCTGTCGGCCCACGGCCGGCGATATCCTCGGCCCCTATTACCGCTTCGGCGCGCCATTTCTGGCGCAGCTGGCCGGGCCGGAAGAGGCGGGCGAGCGGCTGGTGGTCAGCGGCACGGTGCTCAGCGCGGACTGCCGCACGCCGATCGCCAACGCCCTGGTCGAAGTCTGGCAGGCCAACGGCGCCGGCCTGTACGACACCCAGACCCCGGGCAACTACACCGACAAGGGCCGCTTTCACCTGCGCGGCATGCTCTACACCGACGCCCAGGGCCGCTACCGCATCGAGACGGTGATGCCCGGGCGCTACCCGGTGCCGCCGAACCTGCCGGGGCTGGAGCAGTACGGCGGGATCACCCGGCCGGCGCACATCCACTTCCGGGTGATGGAGGCGCTGCACGTGCCGGTGACCCTGCAACTGTACTTCGCCGGCGACCCCCATATCGCCGAGGACCCCTGGGCCAGCCAGCACCCGGACAACGTCATCGCCCTGGAGGCGGATGGCCAGGGCCGGCGCGGGACGTTCGATATCGTGCTGGCCAGGGGGTTCTAGACCGCGCAGCGCCGCAGGCGGTGCACCTGTCAGCCAACTCGGAGGTGTGGCATGGGCCGGATCAGCAGTTGCGAATTGCTCGAGTGGCAAGCGGCGGGGCGCAGTTTCACCCTGCTGGATGTGCGCCGCGAGGCGGCACGGCTGGCGGATGCGGCCGCCATCCCCGATGCGCACTGGCATGCGCCCGAGACGCTGCTCGCCTGGAAGGATTCGGTGCCGCGGGATAGGCCGGTGGTGCTCTATTGCGCCCATGGCCGCGAAATCAGCCAGGGCATCGCCGCCACCCTCGAAGCGATGGGGCTCGATGCCCGCTACCTGATCGACGGCTTCGCCGGCTGGCGCGATGCCGGTCGGCCCACCGCGGCCCTGTAGCGCTCGGGCTTGCAGCCAGCGCTACCGCTCGCCGCCCTGCCGGTGCTTCCGGTGGCCGGCTTGGGCTATGATGCGCGCCCTCGAATCACCCGGTCCAACCCCAGGTCAGCATGTCCGGCAACGCCCTCTATACCGACCTGTCGGGTTACTACGATCTGCTCTGCGCCGATATCGACTACCAGGCGCAGAGCCACTGCGTGCATCGCCTGCAGCAGCTGTTCGGCAACGGCGGCACGCGTCACCTCGACCTGGCCTGCGGCACCGGCCCGCACGTGCGGCATTTTCTCGATGCCGGCTATGCGAGCGGCGGCCTCGACATCAATCAGCCGATGCTCGATAGAGCCGCCCTGCGCTGCCCGGAGGCACGCTTTGCCCGGCAGGACATGTGCGGCTTCAGCGCGGACGAGCCGCTGGACCTGATCACCTGCTTTCTCTACTCCATCCACTACAGCGCCAGCATCGAGCGGCTGCAGGCCTGCATCGCCAGCGTGCATGGCGCCCTGGCCGTCGGCGGGCTGTTCTGCTTCAACGCGGTGGACAAGCACAAGATCGACAACGCCTCGTTCGTCTGCCACAGCGCCGAGCATGCCGACGGCCAACTGCGCTTCGGCTCCGGCTGGCACTACCAGGGCGAGGGCGAGCGGCAGACGCTGAGGTTGCGTATCGAACGAACGGTGGCCGACGCGACCCAGGTCTGGCACGACGAACACCCCATGGTGGCGGTGAGCTTCGCCGAGCTGCAGACGCTGCTGGCGCCGTACTTTGAGGTGCAGGTGCTGGAGCACGACTACCAGAAGCTGCTGCCCTGGGACGGCGCCTCCGGCAATGCGCTGTTCGCCTGCGTCAAGCGCTGAGGCCGCGCAGCGTTTTCCACCGGCGTGCCCACTGCGCCGATCCCCGCGCGGCGGCAAGACGAGACTTCCCGCGCAAAAGCCGGATAATGGCGGCCATTTCGTCTCGCTGCTGTCTGGTACCCCCGCATGGAAATCAAGGTCAACTTTCTCGACAACCTCCGTCTCGAAGCCAAGTTCGATGACTTCACGGTGATTGCCGACCAGCCCATCCGCTACAAGGGCGATGGCTCGGCGCCGGGGCCGTTCGACTATTTCCTGGCCTCCTCGGCGCTGTGCGCGGCCTATTTCGTCAAGCTGTACTGCCAGACCCGTGACATCCCCACCGACAATATCCGCCTGTCGCAGAACAACATCGTCGACCCGGAAAACCGCTACCAGCAGATCTTCAAGATCCAGGTCGAGCTGCCGGCGGACATCTCCGAGAAGGATCGCCTAGGCATCCTGCGTTCCATCGACCGCTGCACGGTGAAGAAGGTGGTGCAGGCCGGCCCCGAGTTCGTCATCGAGGAGGTGGCCAACCTGGACGCCGATGCCCAGGCCCTGCTGATGCCGGCGCTGACCGCAGGCCCGGGCACGCGCATCCTCGGCAAGGACCTGCCGCTGGAGCAGACCATCGCCAATATGTCGGGCATCCTCGCCGAACTGGGGATGAAGATCGAGATCGCCTCCTGGCGCAACATCGTCCCCAACGTCTGGTCGCTGCATATCCGCGACGCCCAGTCGCCGCTGTGCTTCACCAACGGCAAGGGCGCCAGCAAGGAGAGCGCGCTGGCCTCGGCGCTGGGCGAGTTCATCGAGCGGCTGAACTGCAACTTCTTCTACAACGACCAGTTCTGGGGCGAGGAAATCGCCAATGCGCCCTTCGTGCACTACCCCAACGAGCGCTGGTTCAAGCCGGGGCCGAAGGACGCGCTGCCGGAAGAGATCCTCGACGCGCATTGCCTGGCCATCTACAACCCGGACGGCGAGCTGCGCGGCTCGCACCTGTACGACACCAACTCCGGCAACAAGGCGCGCGGCATCTGCTCGCTGCCCTTCGTGCGCCAGTCCGACGGCGAGACGGTGTACTTCCCCAGCAACCTGATCGAGAACCTGTACCTCAGTAACGGCATGAGCGCCGGCAACACCCTGGTCGAGGCGCAGGTGCAGTGCCTGTCGGAAATCTTCGAGCGCGCGGTCAAGCGCGAGATTCTGGAGAACGAGCTGGCCCTGCCGGACGTGCCGCAGGAGGTGCTGGCCAAGTACCCGGCCATCCTCGCCGGTATCCAGGGGCTGGAGGAGCAGGGCTTTCCCGTGCTGGTCAAGGACGCCTCGCTCGGCGGCGAATTCCCGGTGATGTGCGTGACCCTGATGAACCCGCGCACCGGCGGCGTGTTCGCCTCCTTCGGCGCGCACCCGAGCTTCGAGGTGGCGCTGGAGCGCAGCCTCACCGAACTGCTCCAGGGCCGCAGCTTCGAGGGCCTCAACGACCTGCCGCAGCCGACCTTCGAGAGCCAGGCGCTGACCGAGCCGAACAACTTCGTCGAGCACTTCATCGACTCCAGCGGCGTGGTGTCCTGGCGCTTCTTCAGCGCCAGGGCCGACTACGAGTTCGTCGAGTGGGATTTCTCCGGCCACGGCGAGGACTCCAACGCCCAGGAGGCCGCGACCCTGTTCGGCATCCTCGAAGACATGGGCAAGGAGGTGTACATGGCGGTGTACGACGACCTCGGCGCCAACGCCTGCCGCATCCTGGTGCCGGGCTACTCGGAAATCTACCCGGTCGAGGACCTGATCTGGGACAACACCAACAAGGCGCTGCTGTTCCGCTCCGACATCCTCAACCTGCACAGCTTGAGCGACATGCGCCTGAGGAGCCTGCTCAAGAGCCTGGAGCAGTGCGAGGTCGACGACTACACCGACATCACCACCCTGATCGGCGTCGAGTTCGACGACAACACGGTATGGGGTCAGCTGACCATCCTCGAGCTCAAGCTGCTGATCTACCTGGCGCTGAACAAGTTCGACGAGGCCAAGGAGCTGACCGAGGCCTTCCTCCAGTACAACGACAACACGGTCGAGCGCGGCCTGTTCTACCAGGCGCTCAACGTGGTGCTGGAAGTGCAGCTGGACGACGAGCTGGACATGGCCGACTTTGAGCCCAACTTCCGCCGCATGTTCGGTAACGAGCGGATGGACGCGGCCATCGGTTCGGTCAATGGCAGCGTGCGGTTTTATGGCCTGACCCCGACCAGCCTGCAGCTCGAAGGCCTCGACAAGCACCTGCGCCTGATCGACAGCTACAAGAAGCTGCACGCGGCGCGGGCCAGGGCGGCGGGTCTGTAGCGCCGGGTAGGGTGGATGACGCTCTTTTCATCCACCAACCGGGGGCCAAGCTTATCCGGGGCGTTCACTAGAAAGGCTCGCCCAACGCAGGGTGGAAAACCGCGCGGCGTTTTCCACCACAGCCCTTCATTCCCCAAAGCCCTGGTCCTCAGGCGAGGGGCCTACGCACCAGTCCCTGTCGTAAATCCCCATTGCCACCGCCCGGTGAAAGCTCGAATAGGGCCAGTCCGCCAGGCGCTCGACGTGGCCGTGTTTCAGCGGGTTGTAGTGGATGTAATCGAAGTGGCGCTGGTAGTCCCGTTCGTCCCGGATCAGATGTTCCCAATAGCGCCGCTGCCAGATGCCTCGTTCCCCGCGTCTGCGCTGCGTCGCAGTGGTGGGTTCGGTGGCCGGCAAGCGTTTGGCGAAGGCGAACTTGATCACCTTCCAGCGCAGGGCAAAGTCGGCATCGTCGGGTGGCAGCGTCCACAGGCAGTGCATATGCTCGGGCAGCACCACCCAGGCGTCGATATGGAAGGGATGACGTGCCCGAGTAGCGCGCACCGTCTCGCGCAACAGGTCGATTTCGCGAATCAGCAGATCGCTGCTGCGATCGCGCAGGTTGACGGTGAAGAAGTAGGTGGCGCCGGGAGCGAGGGCGCGGCGGTAGTCGGGCATGGCGGCTCATCCTTGAGCGGTGGGATGCTTGAACCATGGTGGACAAGCTTCGCGTTGTCCACCCTGCGAACTACTTGACGCTGTCCAGGCGTTTGTCGGTGAACACGCAGACCACCCCGGCGCGGTTGTGCATCACCTCGTGGTTGAAGTCGCAGTAAGCGGCAGCAACGCTGAGCGCCGCTTGCTCGCTGATCAGCTGGTCGTTGTCCGGGCGGAACCAGGCCATCTGCCCGGCCTTGCAGCGCTCGGCCTGCGGATCGGTGTTGTAGATGCACAGCTTGTTGGTGACATCTTCCTGTTCCTTGTCGAAGCAGGCCGTCAGGGAAAGAGCGGCAGCGCTGAGCAGGCAGAGGCGGGTGAGGGTATGCATGTGGGGCTTCTCCGCAGTGATTAGGTCGTGCGGCTTAGGGGAGCAAAGGTGCAGAAGGTTCCCTAGGCCGATTGCGCCGAGTGTGCGGGTGAGAATCCCGTCGTTGTTCGAGCCGGCGCCGAGTGTTGCCCGGCGCCGTTGTCTGGAGTCTCAAGCCGGTTCCGCGACCCGCTCAGTCTGCAACTCCCGCTGCAGTTCCACCACCAGCGCATCGACCCGACTCAGCGCCTGCGCCACCGAGGTGGCCAGCAGCTCGCCGCCCACTTCCTGGCCCTCGATGGCGATCTGGTGCACGCGGGTGATGCCGATAAAGCCGAGGGCGGTGATCAGGCTCGACTCCAGGTGGTTCATGTGCGCCATCGCACCGCCGGCGTCGAAGCCGACCCCGCCGCGGGCGCTGAGGATCACGGCGTGCCGCGGCCGGTCGGACAGCAGCGGTACATAGGGATCGAGCGGCTTGCTGGCGTCGAAGGCCACGGTTCTGTCGGTGCGCACTATCTGGTCGATCCAGGCCTTGAGCGCGGCCGGCATGCTGAAGTTGTACAGCGGCGCGCCGATCACCAGCACGTCCGCAGCGATCAGCTCGTCGATCAGCCGGTCGCTCTCCGCCAGGGTGTCGCGCATCCACGGCTCGCGCTGCGGCTCCGCGGTGAAGGCGGCGGCGATCCAGTCGTGGTCGATGAAAGGTGGCGGGTTCTGGCCGATGTCGCGGTAGGTGAGGCTGTCCTGTGGGCGGCGGGCCCGCCACTGGCCGACGAAGTGCTGGCTGAGGTGGCGGCTGTGCGAGCCGTGCAGGTCCTTGCCGGCGAGGCCGGGGCGGGCGCTGGCGTCCAGGTGCAGGATATGGGGCATGTCGCATCTCCTTTACGAAGTTGAACTCATCTGTGTTTCGCAGCAGACTCAGGCTAAGTTGCAGCCTGTATGGGCGACAAACGACGATTATTTTCCGTTATGGATGAGAGAGATTCATGTATGGCGCAGCGCTGGTTACCTTCGCTATCGGCCCTGCGGGCCTTCGAGGCGGCCGCGCGCCACGAGAGCGCCAAGCGCGCCGCCGAAGAGCTCTCGGTGACCGCCACGGCGATCAGCCACCAGATCCGCGCACTGGAGGAATCGCTCGGCGTCGCGCTGTTTCTGCGCAAGCCCAGGCAGCTCGAACTGACCGCCCAGGGCCGCGAGCTGCGGCAGACACTGGAAACCGCCTTCGACAGCATCAGCGCCACGGTCGAACGGCTCAGCGCGGTGCCCAGTCGCCAGGCCATCACCCTCAGCACCACGCCCGCGGTAGCGATGCGTTGGCTGCTGTCCTGGGTCTGCCTGCTGCGCGAGGCCCACCCGACCATCGACCTGCGCATCCACGCCTCGCACGAGCCGGTGGCGCTGGATGGCGTCACCGCGGACATCGCCATCCGCTACGGCGACGGCCGCTGGCCGGGGCTGGTGGCGGAGAAGCTGTTCGACAACAGCTTCATCCCCACCTGCAGCCCGCTGCTCGGCCTGCACGATGCCGCCGAGCTGCCCAGGCATTCGCTGATCCACTTTCGCAACCAGGCCGCGGTTTCCTCGCCGCTGGACTGGGCCCTGTGGCAGAAGCAGGCCCAGGTGCCGGGGCTGGACGTCAACGCCGGGCTGGTCTTCTCCGACGAGACCCACGCCGTCTCGGCCGCCATCGGCGCCCAGGGCGTGGCGCTGATGAGCCGTCAGCTGATCGAGGACGAGCTGAGGGAAGGGCGCCTGGTGCAGCCCTTCGGCCCGGAAATTGAGGGCAAGCCGTTCTTTCTGGTGTACCCGGAAAGCCGCAGGAACGATCCGACCATACGGGCGGTGAGGGATTGGGTGATGGCGGTGCCGGGTGGGTTGTGTACCTTGTAGGCTGCTGAGTTAGGGACGCTCCGAAATAGTCGTCATTGCCGCGCAGGCGGGACAGCGGCTTTATCGCTGAACAGCGCTTGCGCTGGCCCGAAGGGGAATAATCCAGAACTTCCGGAGTACCTGGGCTCCCGCCTTCGCGGGAGTGACGGTATATCGCCTTTCCAGAACTTCCCTAGAGGTGACTTTGGTAGTGCAAGGGGGGATGACGCTTTTTCATCCGCCATCTGGGGGATGGCTATCCCTTTACGCCTTTCGCCGTATCCCCGCGTTCGGGCGTCTGGATCGTAGCGTGGATGACGCTTTTTTCATCCACCATCAGCGGTTATCCGGGCTACTCGCTCCCGGTGTACATACGCCACTTCTTTATCGTCTGGACTAACGGTTCCGCCCTTACGGCGGGTTACTTCTGGCAGACGCCCCAGAAGTAACCAAGAGGTCTTGCCCCTTGCATCCGGCCCGACTTCGTCGGGTTCCCTCGCTCCATCGCTGCTCCAGAGGCCCGCCGCGAAGGGCCATCCCTGGCCCATCGCGGCTCTCGCGGCATCCATGCCGCTCAACCCCTTACACAACGATTCCACTCGGCCTCCTGATGGGGCGTTTGGTGTCGTCTGCGAGATCGTGGATGGAACAGCAAAAGCCGAATGCGACAGTTATTGCCGGAGGTGGTTTGGTTATCACGGTGGACAAGCTTCGCGTTGTCCACCCTACAGGACCGCAACCCCGCGTTCGGGCGTCCAGACCGTAGGGTGGATGACGCTTTTTTCATCCACCATCAGCGGTTATCTGGGCTACTCGCTCCCGGTGTACATACGCCGCTTCTTTATTGTCTGGACTAACGGTTCCGCCCTTACGGCGGGTCACTTTTGGCATCGCCCGGATGGCCGGCCCCGCCAAAAGTAACCAAAAGGTCTAGCCCCGCCATTCGGGTCTGGCTGCGCCAGACTTGACTCGCTTTGCTCGCCCTGCGGGCCAGCCTGCGGCTGTTACTCCGCTGCGCTCCGTTTCCTCGCTCCATCGTTACTCCGGGGTCGGCGTACAAGGGCCGTCCCTGGCCCTTTACGCCTTTCGCCGCATCCATGCGGCTCACCCCCTGCACAACGATTCCGCTCGGCCTCCTGAAGGGGCGCTTGGCGTCGTCTGCGAGATTGCGGATGGAACAGCAAAAGCCGAATGCGACAGTTATTGCCGGAGGTGGTTTGGTTATCACGGTGGACAAGCTTCGCGTTGTCCACCCTACAGGACCGCAACCCCGCGTTCGGGCGTCCAGACCGTAGGGTGGATGACGATTTTTTCATCCACCATCAGCGGTTATCCGGGCTACTCGCTCCCGGCGTACATACGCCGCTTCTTTATCGTCTGGACTAACGGTTCCGCCCTTACGGCGGGTCACTTTTGGCATCGCCCCAAAAGTAACCAAAAGGTCTAGCCCCGCCATTCGGGTCTGGCTGCGCCAGACTTCCCTCGCTCCATCGTTACTCCGGGGTCGGCGTACAAGGGCCGTCCCTGGCCCTTTACGCCTTTCGCCGCATCCATGCGGCTCACCCCCTGCACAACGATTCCGCTCGGCCTCCTGAAGGGGCGCTTGGCGTCGTCTGCGAGATTGTGGATGGAACAGCAAAAGCCGAATGCGACAGTTATTGCCGGAGGTGGTTTGGTTATCACGGTGGACAAGCTTCGCGTTGTCCACCCTACAGGACCGCCGTCCTGCGTTCGAGAGCCCAGATCGTAGGGTGGATGACGCTTTTTTCATCCACCATCAGCAGTTATCCGGGCTACTCGCTTTCTCTTTCGCGCGAGCAAAGAGAAAGTGACTCGCCGTAAGGGCGAAACCAGTAGTAGAGGGCGACTTGGAAAATAAATCTGTCCCCATTTTGCATCCGATTTATGCTCAGTGGGCGAAGAATGCGTTCCTATGCGGAGCTTTGGAACGATCAAGTAATATTTTGATTGCTGATAAGTGGGATAAACTTGTTAATTGTTTCTATGTGTTCGTGTTTTTTTGTAAATCTTAAGAATGTTGCGCCCCTTATTATTGCATGAGTGTGTGGCGATTCGGTTATAAGGACTTGGTTGGAGGATTCGTAAAATATTCCAGATGTTTCGGCAGGGAATTTGATGCTTCGCTCATCTATTTTTCTTGCGAAAGAGTGTATGTGTGATTCATGGATTGTTTTTGCAGTTTGGATATCTTTCGCGGTTAGTAGTTGGTCGCTTGATATTAAAATTGGCGTTATGTTTGCTGCAATGAAGCCGAAATTTTTCTTGGATATCGTGCTTTTGCTTCTTTTTGAGATTTGATCTCTTGCTTCTTTTAGGCGCTTTTCGATCTGCTTTTCAGATTTTATTCTTTTGCATTCAATAAATATAACCCTGTGGTCAATGATTGCGACTAAGTCTGCTAGCTGGTTTAGATCGACTTCGAAACCTGCTCGAATAAAGCGGCCAGCTATAGAGAGCTCAAAGGCGAAATCTCTTGATGGGTCGTTTGCGCTGTTTTCTATAAATGGCTTTCCGCTGGTGATTTTCTTTAGTTTTGAGATAAATGACTCTGCGTCAATTTCCTTGAGTGATGTGTGGATTCTTATTATTTCGGATATTTCTCCTAGGGTTTTTTGAAGTTCGAGGAACTTTGTTATTCCTCTCTTCTCGTCATCTTCCTTTAGTAGCTCCTCGATTGTTTTAGGTAATCCCGCTAAGGAGTTATTGTAAAAGTCTAGTCTAGTGTTTTTTGTTGGGATGCCTAGAGATTGAATCCATTCTAGAGCCTCTTTGTAATTTGATTCGAGCTCTTCTGATTCTTTTGGGTATGCAGTGGTTAAGTAGTTGGTATATCGATATTCCTTCATTTTTTGTTCCTAATAAAAAAGCCCCACACTAGGCGGGGCTTTTAGTTTCTCTCGCTACCCCGAACATCCGTACTCAGGTAAAGCGCTTTCTTAATCTATCCTAACGGTCTCGACCCAGGAATCAATCCCAGCTCAACGCCCCACCAGTCTGATACTCGATCACGCGGGTCTCGAAGAAGTTCTTCTCCTTCTTCAGGTCCATGATCTCGCTCATCCACGGGAAGGGGTTGGTGGTGCCTGGGTATTCTTCCTTCAGGCCGATCTGGGTCAGGCGGCGGTTGGCGATGAACTTGAGGTAGTCCTCCATCATCGCGGCGTTCATGCCCAGTACGCCGCGCGGCATGGTGTCGCGGGCGTATTCGATCTCGAGCTGGGTGCCCTGCAGGATCATCTGGGTCGCTTCGTCCTTCATCTGCGCGTCCCACAGATGCGGGTTCTCGATCTTGATCTGGTTGATCACGTCGATGCCGAAGTTCAGGTGCATGGACTCGTCGCGCAGGATGTACTGGAACTGCTCGGCGACGCCGGTCATCTTGTTGCGGCGGCCCATGGAGAGGATCTGGGTGAAGCCGCAGTAGAAGAAGATGCCTTCCAGCACGCAGTAGTAGGCGATCAGGTTGCGCAGCAGTTCCTTGTCGGTCTCCACGGTGCCGGTGTTGAACTGCGGGTCGGAGATGGCGCGGGTGTACTTCAGGCCCCAGCTGGCCTTCTTCGCCACGCTCGGGATCTCGTGGTACATGTTGAAGATCTCGCCTTCGTCCATGCCGAGCGATTCGATGCAGTACTGGTAGGCGTGGGTGTGGATCGCCTCTTCGAAGGCCTGGCGCAGGATGTACTGGCGGCATTCGGGGTTGGTGATCAGGCGGTACACGGCCAGGGCCAGGTTGTTGGCCACCAGGGAGTCGGCGGTGGAGAAGAAGCCGAGGTTGCGCATGACGATGCGGCGCTCGTCCTCGGTGAGGCCGTCGGCGCTCTTCCACAGGGCGATGTCGGCGTTCATGTTGACCTCTTGCGGCATCCAGTGGTTGGCGCAGCCGTCGAGGTATTTCTGCCAGGCCCAGTCGTACTTGAAGGGCACCAGCTGGTTGAGGTCGGCGCGGGCGTTGATCATGCGCTTCTGGTCGACCTGCACGCGGGCGGCGGAGCCTTCCAGTTCGTCCAGGCCTTCCTGGATGTCGAGCTGGTCGAGCGCGGCCTTGGCGCGGGCGACCGCGGCGCTGTCGTCGGCGGCGACGGCGCGGGCTTCGTGGGCGGCGGCGTCGCCGGCCTGGTCGAGCTTGTCGAGGCTCATGTCCGCGACCTGCGGGTTGTGCTTGCTTGCGGCGGCTGCTTCGGCGCCGTCTTCCTTGTCGAATTCATCCCAGCTCAGCATGGCTTGGCTCCTGCGTGAGGGCCGGTGAAAGGCCGGCCTGTATGGATATACAGATGTTTTGATTATGTTCCGTTGCGTACAGCGCGCAAGGGCAAAACGGGTACCGCTGGTCAGGGCGGCGGCGGGTGGCCTGCCGCTCTGGCCGGTGCCCCTCGACCCGGTGGGGAGGAGGGGCGGGAATGCTTGGGGAGGGGCTGTTCTGGTTGCTGTAGCAGCGGGTCGTTCCGCGAGATGCGCGGCTGAAGCCGCTCCTACAGGGCGCAATAGAACAGCTTTTTCCCTCTCCCTAACCCTCTCCTGCAAGCGGGAGAGGTGTGTTGCTTTGGATCTGTGCTTTGGGCTCGACGGTCGAGCGCGTAGCTGAGCGAGTGAGCGCTAGGCGCCTGGTAGGTCGGAGCCCCTGAGCGTACGACTGTACGTGATGGGGCCGACCTGCCAGGCAACGACGCGGGCGCCGCTCAGATCCGCGCGTCTGCCATCACTGACAAGCTTCGCAGTCTGGCTCGTCGATGGCGCACGCCTTGGGTACCGGGGCCGGCGCCGGGGCGGCTTGCTCCGGGGCCTTGGCCGGTGCGGCGCTAAGGCCGCTGTCGCCACCGCTGGACACCGCGTTGAGCTTGCCGGTGTTGATGGTGGACTTCTCGGTGCTGGTGGCGGCCAGGGCACGGAGGTAGTAGGTGGTCTTCAGGCCACGGTACCAGGCCATGCGGTAGGTCACGTCCAGCTTCTTGCCGCTGGCGCCGGCGATGTACAGGTTCAGCGACTGGGCCTGGTCGATCCACTTCTGGCGGCGGCTGGCGGCGTCGACGATCCACTTGGTCTCCACTTCGAAGGCGGTGGCGTAGAGGTCCTTGAGGTCCTGCGGGATGCGCTCGATCTGCTGCACGGAGCCGTCGTAGTACTTCAGGTCGTTGACCATGACGCTGTCCCACAGGCCGCGGTTCTTCAGGTCGCGCACCAGGTAGGGGTTGATCACGGTGAACTCGCCGGAGAGGTTCGACTTCACGTAGAGGTTCTGGTAGGTCGGCTCGATCGACTGCGACACGCCGGTGATGTTGGCGATGGTCGCGGTCGGCGCGATGGCCATGATGTTGGAGTTGCGGATGCCTTTCTGCACGCGCTCGCGCACCGGCGCCCAGTCCAACGACTCGGTCAGGTCGACGTCGATGTACTTCTGGCCGCGGGCCTCGATCAGGATCTGCTGCGAGTCGAGCGGCAGGATGCCCTTGCTCCACAGCGAACCCTCGAAGGTGGAGTAGGCGCCGCGCTCGTCGGCCAGGTCGCAGGAGGCCTGGATGGCGTAGTAGCTGACCGCTTCCATGGACTTGTCGGCGAACTCGACGGCGGCATCGGAGCCGTAGGGGATGTGCTGCAGGTACAGCGCGTCCTGGAAGCCCATGATGCCCAGGCCGACCGGGCGGTGCTTGAAGTTGGAGTTCTGCGCCTGCGGCACGCTGTAGTAGTTGATGTCGATGACGTTATCGAGCATGCGTACAGCGGTCTTGACGGTCTTCTCCAGCTTGGCGGTGTCCAGCTTGCCGTCGACGATGTGGTTGACCAGGTTCACCGAACCCAGGTTGCACACGGCGATCTCGTCCTTGTTGGTGTTCAGGGTGATCTCGGTGCACAGGTTGGAGCTGTGCACCACGCCCACGTGCTGCTGCGGGCTGCGCAGGTTGCACGGATCCTTGAAGGTCAGCCAGGGGTGGCCGGTCTCGAACAGCATCGAGAGCATCTTGCGCCACAGGTCCTTGGCGGCGATGGTCTTGAACAGCTTGATCTTGCCGTACTCGCAGAGGGCTTCGTAGTACTCGTAGCGCTCCTCGAAGGCCTTGCCGGTGAGGTCGTGCAGGTCCGGCACTTCGCTCGGGCTGAACAGGGTCCAGGGGCCGTCGTCGAACACGCGCTTCATGAACAGGTCGGGAATCCAGTTGGCGGTGTTCATGTCGTGGGTGCGGCGGCGGTCGTCGCCGGTGTTCTTGCGCAGCTCGAGGAATTCCTCGATGTCCATGTGCCAGGTTTCCAGGTAGGCGCACACCGCGCCCTTGCGCTTGCCGCCCTGGTTGACCGCCACGGCGGTGTCGTTGACCACCTTGAGGAAGGGCACGACGCCCTGGGATTTGCCGTTGGTGCCCTTGATGTAGGAGCCCAGCGCGCGTACCGGGGTCCAGTCGTTGCCCAGGCCGCCGGCGAATTTGCTCAGCATGGCGTTGTCGTGGATGGCGCTGTAGATGCCCGACAGGTCGTCCGGCACGGTGGTCAGGTAGCAGGACGACAGTTGCGGACGCAGGGTGCCGGCGTTGAACAGGGTCGGGGTGGACGCCATGTAGTCGAACGAGGACAGCAGATTGTAGAACTCGATGGCGCGGTCTTCGCGGTTCTTCGGCTCTTCGATGGCCAGGCCCATGGCCACGCGCATAAAGAAGATCTGCGGCAGTTCGAAACGCACGCCGTCCTTGTGGATGAAGTAGCGGTCGTACAGGGTCTGCAGGCCCAGGTAGGTGAACTGCTGGTCGCGCTCGTGGTTGATCGCAGCGCCCAGCTTGGCCAGGTCGTAGCCCTTGAGCTTGGCGTCGATCAGCTCGAACTCCACGCCCTTTTCCACGTAGGCGGGCAGCGCCTTGGCGTACAGCTCGGCCATTTCGTGGTGGGTGGCGCTGGCGGCCACGCCGAGGAAGCTCAGGCCTTCGGCGCGGATGTTGTCCATCAGCAGGCGGGCGGTGACGTAGCTGTAGTTCGGTTCGCGCTCGACCAGGGTACGGGCGGTCATCACCAGGGCGGTGTTGACGTCCTTCTCATTGACCCCGTCGTAGAGGTTCTTCAGGGTTTCGCGCTCGATCAGCGCGCCGTCGACTTCGGCCAGGCCTTCGCAGGCTTCGCTGATGATGGTCTGCAGGCGGCCCATGTCCAGCGGCTGCAGGCTGCCGTCGGCGGCGGTGATGCGGATGCTCGGGTGCGGCTGGGCGATTTCGCCGGCGCTGGCGTTCTTGCGCTTGGCGGCCTGGGCTTCGCGGTAGATCACGTAGTCGCGGGCGACCTTCTGCTCGCCGGCGCGCATCAGGGCCAGTTCGACCTGGTCCTGGATCTCTTCGATATGGATGGTGCCGCCGGACGGCATGCGGCGCTTGAAGGTGGCGGTGACCTGCTCGGTCAGGCGCGCGACGGTGTCATGGATACGCGACGAGGCGGCGGCGGTGCCGCCTTCCACTGCGAGGAACGCCTTGGTGATGGCCACGGTGATCTTGTCGTCGGTGTAGGGGACGACGGTGCCGTTACGCTTGATCACGCGCAGCTGGCCGGGCGCGGTGGCGGCCAGATCCGGGGTGGAATCGGCGCCCTGCGGCACGCTGGCCGGCGAGTTCTCGCGAGAAGTGTCGGTATGCATGGGGATCTCCGTGTTCTGTCATTTGTTTGTTGGACGCCACAGCAGTAGATGCCGTGCCATGTCCACCGTTCATTCCATTTCAACAACTGCACCGCATGCGGCACGGGGCCGGAGGCGGGCGACTTGCAAAGCGGTCAGGATGGGCACGATTTGGAGTGCCGTCCTGGCGCAAAAGTCTCGGTGGGGCAGTGCTGCACCCCGCCTACTAGATATAGTGGTCGGCTTGCGGCGTTGGCCGCGGCCTGACCGGCACGCAGAGGCACCGGGGTGCGGCTCTGCGGCTGCGCCCCGGCACCGCCGGGACGCGCGTATAAACAGCTGGTCGACACACCGGGACAAGCCTGGGAAAAGGGCTTGCGCGAGTCGTTCTTCTTGTGTTCGGTGGCCCGTGTTAACCCAACATCTGGTGGGTGCTGAGCGATGGGGATACAAGATAGTGCGCTGTTTGCGGCAATGCAAGGAGGCTGGGCAAGAACATCCTGTGGATAACTTGTGGGTGTTTTGTGGGTGAATCGCGCGGTATCCGGGCGAGCCCCCATGCTGCCTGGCTCTGACCGTTCGTCGTTGCCGGCGAGGGCGTCTCGCGGGTTTTGCGAGGGTGCCGAAGGGGTCGCAGGTTAACACTACATCTAGTGTTATTGCAGCTTGATGGCATGAGCTGTGCAGTGCCTGGGCGGTTGTTACAATGCCGGCATTTTCCGGTCGCGGCAGTCGAGAGAGGATGAGGGCGTGGAGCAAGAAGCGTGGCAGATCCTGATTGTCGAGGACGACCAGCGCCTGGCGCAGTTGACCCGTGAATACCTCGAAGGCAACGGCCTGCGCGTGGCCATCGAGGCCGACGGCGCCCTGGCGGCGGCGCGGATCCTGGCCGAGCAGCCGGACCTGGTGATCCTCGACCTGATGCTGCCCGGCGAGGACGGCCTGAGCATCTGCCGCAAGGTGCGCGCCGGCTACCCGGGGCCGATCCTGATGCTCACCGCGCGCACCGACGACATGGACCAGGTGCTGGGCCTGGAGATGGGCGCCGACGACTACGTGTGCAAGCCGGTGCGCCCGCGCGTGCTGCTGGCGCGCATCCGCGCCCTGCTGCGGCGTCGCGAGGGCGTCGAGGCCGAGCGCGACGAGGGCGAGCCGCGGCGCTTGCAGTTCGGCCCGCTGGCCATCGACAACGCCATGCGCGAGGCCTGGCTGGGCGAGCAGGGCATCGAGCTGACCAGCGCCGAGTTCGACCTGCTCTGGCTGCTGGCGGTCAACGCCGGACGCATCCTCTCGCGCGAGGAAATCTTCACCGCCCTGCGCGGCATCGAGTACGACGGCCAGGACCGCTCCATCGACGTGCGCATCTCGCGCATCCGGCCGAAGATCGGCGACGACCCGATGCACCCGCGGCTGATCAAGACGGTACGCAGCAAGGGCTACCTGTTCGTCGCCGAGGCGGCGCAGGCCATGGCATGAACTCCATCTTCCTGCGCATCTACGGCGGCATGCTGGCCGCCCTGGTGCTGGTGGCGCTGCTCGGCGTCGGCACCCTGCACCTGGTCAACGAGGTGCGCGCCGACCAGTACCGCGAGGGCCTGGCGCGCGGCACCTTCCGCCTGATGGCGGACAACCTGGCGCCGATGAACGAGGTGGAGCGCAAGCGCGCGCTGGCGGTGTGGTCGCGCCTGCTCGGCATCCCGCTCAGCCTGCAGAGCCTGGATCAGGCGCAGCTCGACAGCAGCGCGCGCAACCGCCTGCAGCGCGGGCAGATCCTGGTGCAGCAGACCGGGCCGCACTCGGCCAAGGTCCACGGCCTGCTCAGCGAGCACGAGCCGCTGCTGCTGACCGGCGAGATCCAGCAGATCAGCGAGCAGCTGGCGCGCGCCACCAACTACCTGCTGATCGACGAGCTGATCCGCCACCCGGTGGATGAGCAGCCCAGGCGTCTGGCCGAGCTGAAGGCGGCCAAGCAGTTCGGCTTCGACCTGCGCCTGGTGCGCCTGCAGGACGCCGGCCTCGACCTCGACCAGCGTCGCCGCATCGACGAGGGCGACACGGTGATGGCCCTCGGCAAGGGCGGCGACTCCATCCATGTGTTCTCCGGCATAGTCGATACGCCCTGGGTGCTGGAGATCGGCCCGCTGTACCAGATGAACCCCTACCCGCCGCAGCTGCTGGTGCTGATCGGCGCCCTCGGCCTGAGCCTGATCGGCCTGATCGTCTACCTCCTGGTGCGCTCGCTGGAGCAGCGCCTGCGCGGCCTGGAAGGCGCCGCCACGCGCATCGCCAGCGGCCGCCTGGACGCCCGCGTGCCGGCCCGCGGCGCCGACTCGGTGGGGCGCCTGGCGAGCAGTTTCAACGCCATGGCCGAGCACCTGCAGAGCTCGCTGAGCATCCAGCGCGAGCTGGTGCGCGCGGTGTCCCACGAGCTGCGCACGCCGGTGGCGCGCCTGCGCTTCGGCCTGGAGATGATCGCCGATGCGGGCAGCGAGACGGCGCGGCGCAAGTACATGGATGGCATGGACAGCGATATCCAGGACCTCGACAAGCTGGTCGACGAGATGCTCACCTACGCGCGCCTGGAACAGGGCTCGCCGGCGCTGAACTTCCAGCAGGTCGAACTGCAGGCGCTGATCGACCAGGTGATCGAGGAGCTGGCGCCGCTGCGCGCCAGCGTGCGGGTCGAGCGCGGGGCGACCCTCAGCGTGCAGGAAGACGGCACCTGCTGGGTCGAAGCCGAGCCGCGCTACCTGCACCGGGCGCTGCAGAACCTGGTGAGCAACGCCATGCGCTACGCCGAGTCGCGCGTGCTGATCAGCTGCCAGGTGGGCCACAAGCGCTGCCGCATCGACGTCGAGGACGACGGCCCGGGCGTGCCGGAGGAGGCCTGGGAACGGCTGTTCAGCCCCTTCCTGCGCCTGGACGACAGCCGCACCCGCGCCTCCGGCGGGCATGGCCTGGGGCTGTCCATCGTGCGACGGATCATCTACTGGCACGGCGGCCGCGCGCAGATCGGTTGCAGCGCCAGCCTCGGCGGCGCGCGTTTCAGCCTGGTGTGGCCGCGGCGTCAGGGCGAGTAGGGCGGCGGCCGGCGCTGGGCCTGTTGCGCAGGGCGCACCCTACGGACGGCGGGCGGCTTGTAGGGCGTCGCGGGGCCGCCCAGGCCGCGCGCACCGCTTATAAGGCAGGTACGGCCACCAGGCTCAAGACCTTGCCCTCGAACAGCACGAACTGGCCGTCCAGCTCGGCGCCGGCGCGCCAGTCGGGGCTGAGGTCGAGCAGCAGGCGCAGGCGCGCGCCGTCCTGATCCAGGTCGAGCACTTCGGCATCCTGGAAATAGAAGCGGGTCAGGGTCAGCGGGTAGAGCGCCTTGAACAGGCTTTCCTTGAGCGAGAAGCTCAGGCCGATGCGCTGGGCGCGGGCCGCGTCGTCCAGACCGTCGAGGCGCTCCAGCTCTGCTGGGGTGAGGATCTCGCCCTGCAGGCGCAGGGCGCGCTCGACGGGCAGCAATTGCTCCACGTCCAGGCCGATGGCGCGCCACTGCCGGGCATGGCCGGCCAGCGCCGCGGCCCAGCCGTCGCCGTGGGTGATGGAGCCGGTTACGCCGCCCGGCCACTGCGGCGCGCGGTCGGCGCCGACGGCCGGCACGCAGGCCACCCCGGTCAGCCGTCGCAGCGCCTCGCGGGCGCACAGGCGGCCGGCCAGGTATTCGCTCTGGCGCTTGGCCACGCCGCGCACCGGGGCGATATCGCAGCGGGCGAAGTCGTCCGCGGCCAGTCGCGCCGGGTCGAAGCGGGTGCTGATCAGCCGCGTGCCGGGCAGCGGGCGAGGCAGCGGGTCGTGGTCGTCGAGGGGGCTGCAGCAGGCGGGGTGGTAGGCGTTCATGGCGCGATTGTGCCGCGGCGCGGACCGCCCAGTCATCCGCCGTTTACATTTCTTTGCAGGCAGGTAACAAAGCTAAACGGACGCTGCCCGGGGCTTTTGTCAGACTGGCCAGGCATTCCCCAGGGAGTGCAGGTGAGGTTGTAGTCAGTGCCTGGCACTGACGTTTTCTCCGAGTTCGAGAACGGTAGCCCGATTGGGCTGCCGTTTTTTTTGGGCGCTGCGTAGGGTGGATCACGCTTCACCGATCCACCGCTCTGGTGGATGTAAAAAGCGACATCCACCCTACGGCACGTGGCGTGGGAGGCGCTTTAGCGGCGAGCGTTCCATAGCTGCCGTCGCGGCTAAAGCCCCTCCCACCTATGTCATGTGGTCGTACGGTCGCCAAGTCGTTCGCATCTGCCCTGTGGCTTTCGCCGGGGCAATTGCAGTCAAATGCCTGTGCGGGCAATCCGGCCCCGCGAGGACCATGGACGATGACCCAACAATCGCAATTCGCCCTGCTCGGCAAGAAGCGCTTCTTGCCGTTCTTCCTGACCCAACTGCTTGGCGCCTTCAACGACAACATCTTCAAGCAGTCGCTGATTCTCGCCATCCTGTTCAAGCTCAACACCGGCGCCGACCGCGATCTGCTGGTCAACCTCTGCGCGCTGCTGTTCATCCTGCCGTTCTTCCTGTTCTCCGCCCTCGGCGGCCAGTTCGGCGAGAAGTTCGCCAAGGACGCCCTGATCCGCAAGATCAAGCTGGCCGAGGTGTTCATCATGCTCGCCGGCGCCGCCGGGGTGCTGCTCGACAGCCTGCCCTTGATGCTCACCGTGCTGTTCGCCATGGGCACCCAGTCGGCGCTGTTCGGCCCGGTGAAGTATTCGATCCTGCCGCAGCACCTGAAGGAAGAGGAGCTGGTGGGCGGCAACGCCCTGGTGGAGATGGGCACCTTCCTGGCCATTCTCGCCGGCACCATCGGCGCCGGGGTGATGATGGCCAGCAGCAGCTACGCGGCCATAGTCGCCGGTTCGGTGGTCGGCGTGGCGCTGCTCGGCTACCTGGCCAGCCTCGGCATCCCGCGCGCGGCGGCGGCGATGCCCAGCTTGCCGCTGGACTGGAACATCCTGCGCCAGTCCTGGCTGATCATGAAGCTCGGCCTCGGCCAGCGCCCGGCGGTGTCGCGCTCGCTGGTGGGCAACTCCTGGTTCTGGTTCCTCGGCGCCATCTACCTGACGCAGATTCCGGCCTACGCCAAGCAGTGGCTGCACGGCGACGAGAGCGTGGTGACGCTGATCCT
Source organism: Pseudomonas sp. PL-6 (assembly GCF_054110165.1). NCBI lineage: Bacteria > Pseudomonadati > Pseudomonadota > Gammaproteobacteria > Pseudomonadales > Pseudomonadaceae > Pseudomonas > Pseudomonas sp. PL-6. The sequence continues at coordinate 1,577,896 of NZ_CM134189.1, forward strand.
CACCGTGTTCTCGCTCGGCATCGGCCTGGGCTCGATGCTCTGCGAGCGCATGAGTGGGCACAAGGTGGAGATCGGCCTGGTGCCGTTCGGCTCCATCGGCCTGACCCTGTTCGGCATGCTGCTGTGGTGGTTCTCCGGCGGTTTTCCCCAGGGCGCCGCGCCGCACGACTGGCTGGCGCTGCTGGGCCATGGCCAGGCCTGGTGGATTCTCGGCTGCATTCTCGGTATCGGCCTGTTCGGCGGCTTCTATATCGTGCCGCTGTACGCGCTGATCCAGTCGCGCACCGCCGAGCACGAGCGGGCACGGGTGATCGCCGCCAACAACATCCTCAACGCGCTGTTCATGGTGGCCTCGGCCATAGTCGCGATCCTTTTTCTCAGCGTCGCCGGGCTGTCGATTCCGCAGCTGTTTCTGGTGGTGTCGCTGATGAACGTGGCGGTTAACAGCTACATCTTCAAGATCGTCCCCGAGTTCAGCATGCGCTTCCTCATCTGGCTGCTGGGCCATTCGATGTACCGGGTCGAGCACAAGGGGCTCGACGCCATCCCCGACGAAGGCCCGGCGTTGCTGGTGTGCAACCACGTGTCCTTCGTCGATGCGCTGCTGATCGGCGGCGCGGTACGGCGGCCGGTGCGCTTCGTCATGTACTACAAGATCTACGACCTGCCGCTGCTCAACTTCATCTTCCGCACCGCCGGCACCGTGCCCATCGCCGGGCGCAACGAGGACCTGCTGATCTACGACGCGGCGTTCAAGAAGATCGCCGAGTACCTGCGCAATGGCGAGCTGGTGTGCATCTTCCCCGAGGGCAAGCTGACCGGCGATGGCGAACTCAACGAGTTCAAGGCCGGCATCGAGCGCATCCTCGAGGAGAACCCGGTGCCGGTGATTCCCATGGCGTTGCGCGGGCTGTGGGGCAGCTTCTTCAGCCGCGACCCGCGCAAGGGCCCGTTCAAGCGCCTGTGGTCGCGGGTGTGCCTGGTAGCCGGCGCGCCGCTGGCGCCGGAGCTGGCGCGGCGCGAGGCGTTGCAGGCACAGGTGGCGGAGTTGCGTGGCGATTGGCGGTAGCGAACGCTCGTGTGGGAGGGGCTTTCGGCTCGGGCATCCTGCTTCGCAATCCACAGGGATGTGGTGAATGCCGCAGCCCGTAGGGAACGGGCGCGGCGCTACCTCCTGCATCCATGCAGTCGCAGCCGCGATTCGCCGCCAAAGCGCCTCTCACGGAGCGGGCGTCCTCAATGGCTCAGCTTGAGCCCGACCAGGCCGCAGAGAATCAGCGCCACGCTGGCCAGGCGCAGTAGCGCCATCGATTCGCCGAACAGGACGATGCCGGCGATCACCGTGCCCACTGCGCCGACACCGGTCCAGATGGCGTAGGCGGTGCCCAGCGGCAATTCCTTCATGGCCAGGCCGAGCAGGCCGAGGCTGATGACGATGGCGGCGACGGTGAGCAGGCTGGGCAGGGGACGGGTGAAGCCGTCGGTGTATTTCAGGCCGACGGCCCAGCCGACTTCGAATAGGCCGGCGAGCAGCAGAATGATCCAGGACATGATGACCTCCAGTGGGGACTGAAGGGGCCGTCCCCGGGGTGGTTCATCGCCGTTGCGGCAATGCGGAGGTCGTCCTCGCGTCGTGCAGTATTCTGCACATCTTCGAGGCCGGGGCAAGCTGCCCCGGATCAACGGAAGTTTTTGATTCAGCTGGCGCTTTTATCGGAATCCTGACTCATCCGACGATAAACCGTGGCCAGCAGCGGGCCGGACAGGTTGTGCCAGACGCTGAACAGCGCGCTGGGCACCGCCGCCAGCGGGCTGAAGTGGGCGCTGGCCAGCGCCGCGCCGAGGCCGGAGTTCTGCATGCCGACCTCGATCGACAGGGTCTTGCGCTGCGCCAGCGGCATGCCGAACAGGCGCCCGGCCAGGTAGCCGAGACCCAGGCCGATGCCGTTGTGCAGCATCACCACCGCCATGATCAGCAGGCCGGATTCGGCGATCTTGCCCTGGCTGGCGGCCACCACCGCGGCGACGATGGCGACGATGCACACCACCGAGATCAGCGGCAGCACCTCCACCGCGGTCTTCACCCGCTCGCCGAGCAGGCGCTGGGCGATCAGGCCGAGGACGATGGGCAGCAGCACCATCTTGAGGATCGAGACGAACATGGCGCCGAACGACACCGGCAGCCATTCCGAGGCCAGCAGCCAGATCAGCGCCGGGGTGACGAGCGGGGCGAGCAGGGTGGTCACCGCGGTGATCGACACCGACAGCGCCAGGTCGCCGCGGGCGAACCAGGTGATGACGTTGGAGGCGGTGCCGCCGGGGCAGCAGCCGACCAGGATCACCCCGACGGCGATTTCCGCCGGCAGGCCGAAGGTCTGGCACAGCACCCAGGCCACCGCCGGCATGATGCTGAACTGCGCCAGTACGCCGAGCAGTACCGCCAGCGGGCGCCGCGCCACTTCCCTGAAGTCCGCACCCTTGAGCGTCAGGCCCATGCCGAACATGATCAGCCCGAGCAGCGGTACTATCCACGCCGTCACCGGCAGGAACCAGCTCGGCTGGAAGAACGCCAGCACGGCGAACAGCAGCACCCAGAGGGCGAAACTGTTGCCGATAAAGCGGCTGAGGGCGATCAGTGTATGCATGGAAGTGCTCCCCGGCAGTGGTGCAAAGCCGGCAAGCCTACCAGCCCGCGGGGCGGCCCGCTTATGTAACCATTCGGTGACCTTTCTTCATCCCTTCGTTACCCGCCGTGGCCAAGGCCGTGGTTAGACTCGATTCCAGCGCAAGCACCACGACTTGCCCGCGAATAACAACAACAAGGTGTCTCTTCCCATGAAAGCGATCTCTCGCCTGACCACCGCCATTTCCCTCGCTGCCCTGTTGCCCCTGTCCGCCTCCGCCGGCGAAGTCGAAGTGCTGCACTGGTGGACCTCCGGCGGCGAAAAGCGCGCCGCCGATACCCTGCAGAAACTGGTCGAAGCCCAGGGCCACAGCTGGAAGGACTTCGCCGTGGCCGGCGGCGGTGGCGAAGCGGCCATGACCGTGCTGAAGACCCGCGCGGTGTCCGGCAACCCGCCCGCCGCCGCACAGATCAAGGGCCCGGACATCCAGGAGTGGGGCGAGCTGGGCCTGCTCGCCGATCTCAACGGCGTCGCCACCGAGCAGAACTGGGACGGCCTGCTGCCGCCGCAGGTGGTCGAGGTGATGAAGTACCAGGGCGACTACGTGGCGGTGCCGGTCAATGTGCACCGGGTCAACTGGCTGTGGATCAACCCACAAGTGTTCGAGAAGGCTGGCGCCACGCCGCCGACCACCCTCGACGAATTCTTCGCCGCCGCCGACCAGCTCAAGGCGGCCGGCTTTATCGCCATCGCCCACGGCGGCCAGCCTTGGCAGGACGGCACCGTGTTCGAAGACCTGGCCTTCAGCATTCTCGGCGCCGAGGGCTTTCGCCAGGCCTTCGTCGACCAGGACCGCGCCACCCTGACCGGGGCCAAGATGGTCGAGGTGTTCGCCGCCCTGCAGAAGCTGCGCGGCTACATCGACGCCGATGCCGCCGGGCGCGACTGGAACAGCGCCACCGGCCTGGTGATCGACGGCAAGGCCGGCATGCAGATCATGGGCGACTGGGCCAAGAGCGAATGGACCGCCGCCGGCAAGGTCGCCGGCAAGGACTACCAGTGCCTGGCCTTCCCCGGCACCCAGGGCAGCTTCGCCTTCAACATCGACTCGCTGGCCATGTTCAAGCTGAGCGACGCCGACAACCGCAAGGCCCAGGAAGACCTGGCGCGCACGGTGATGGGCACCGAGTTCCAGGAGTTCTTCAACCAGAACAAGGGCTCGATCCCGGTGCGCATGGACCAGGACATGAGCAGCTTCGACGCCTGCGCGCAGAAGTCCATGGCCGACTTCAAGGAAGCCGCCGGCGGCGGCGGTCTGCAGCCGAGCCTGGCCCACGGCATGGCCGCCTCCAGCTACGTGCAGGGCGCGGTGTTCGACGTGGTGACCAACTTCTTCAACGACCCCAAGGCCGACCCGAAACGTGCCGCCCAGCAGCTGGCGGCGGCGATCCAGGCGGTGCAGTGAGCGCTCGGGCCGCCTGGGCGGCCCTTCCCCCAGGGCGGGTGTAACCCGCCGGTTTCAAGCCTGTGATCCCAGGCGCATGCCCTCAGGCCTGCGCCACGGGATCGGCCGCGCCGCGTTTCCCTCTCTCAGGGGCAATGGGGCCGACCGCGCAACCTGCAACAACGGAGTGACCCATGAGTTCAAACGCAGTCTTCGCCAAAGCCTCACCGCTGGATGCCCTGCAGCGCTGGCTGCCCAAGCTGGTGCTGGCGCCGAGCATGCTCATCGTGCTGGTGGGCTTCTACGGCTATATCGGCTGGACCTTCCTGCTGTCGTTCACCAACTCGCGCTTCATGCCCAGCTACAACTTCGTCGGGCTGCAGCAATACGCGCGGTTGTGGGACAACGACCGCTGGTGGGTGGCGAGCCAGAACCTGCTGCTGTTCGGCGGTCTGTTCATCGCCATCAGCCTGGCCATCGGCGTGCTGCTGGCGGTGCTGCTGGATCAGCGCATCCGCCGCGAAGGCTTTATCCGCACCATCTTTCTCTACCCCATGGCGCTGTCGATGATCGTCACCGGCACCGCCTGGAAGTGGCTGCTCAACCCCGGCCTGGGCCTGGACAAACTGTTGCGCGACTGGGGCTGGGAAGGCTTTCGCTTCGACTGGCTGGTGGACCCGGATCGCGTCGTCTACTGCCTGGTGATGGCTGCCGTGTGGCAGTCCTCGGGCTTCGTCATGGCGCTGTTTCTCGCCGGGTTGCGTGGGGTGGATCAGTCGATCATCCGCGCCGCCCAGGTCGATGGCGCCAGCCTGCCGAGCATCTACCTGCGCATCGTGCTGCCGAGCCTGGGCCCGGTGTTCTTCAGCGCGCTGATGATCCTCGCCCATATCGCCATCAAGAGCTTCGACCTGGTCGCCTCGATGACCGCCGGTGGCCCCGGCTACGCCTCCGACCTGCCGGCGATGTTCATGTATGCCCACACCTTCACCCGCGGCCAGATGGGCCTCGGTGCCGCCAGCGCGATGCTGATGCTCGGCGCGGTGCTGGCGATCCTGGTGCCCTACCTGTATTCCGAACTGCGAGGCAAACGCCATGACTAGTCATGCCATTAACACGCAAGTCGCGCCGCGCCGGATAAGGGCTGTGAGCTTAAGCCGCCTGGCCATCCACGCCACCCTGATCCTGGCCTGCGCGGTATACCTGGTGCCGCTGCTGGTGATGCTGCTGACCAGCTTCAAGACCCCGGACGACATCCGCAGCGGCAACCTGCTGTCGATTCCGGACGTGTTCACCCTGATCGGCTGGGTCAAGGCCTGGGACGGCGTCGGCGGCTACTTCTGGAACTCGGTGAAGATCACCATCCCGGCGGTGCTGATCTCCACCCTGCTCGGCGCGCTGAACGGCTACGTGCTGGCCATGTGGCGCTTTCGCGGCTCGCAGCTGTTCTTCGGCCTGCTGCTGTTCGGCTGCTTCCTGCCGTTCCAGGTGATCCTGCTGCCGGCGTCCTTCACCCTCGGCCAGCTCGGCCTGGCCAACACCACCGAAGGCCTGGTGCTGGTGCACGTGGTCTACGGCCTGGCCTTCACCACGCTGTTCTTCCGCAACTTCTACGTGAGCATTCCCGAGGCGCTGGTGCGCGCCGCGCGCCTCGACGGCGCGGGGTTCTTCACCATCTTCGCGCGCATCCTGCTGCCGATGTCGGTGCCGACCATCATGGTCTGCCTGATCTGGCAGTTCACCCAGATCTGGAACGACTTCCTGTTCGGTGTGGTGTTCGCCAGCGGCGACACCCAGCCGATCACCGTGGCGCTGAACAACCTGGTCAACACCAGCACCGGGGCCAAGGAATACAACGTCGACATGGCCGCGGCGATGATCGCCGGGCTGCCCACCCTGCTGGTCTACATCCTGGCCGGTAAGTACTTCCTGCGCGGCCTGACGGCCGGCGCCGTCAAAGGTTGAGGTAATAACCATGGCTACCCTCGAACTGCGCAACGTCAACAAGTCCTACGGCAGCGGCCTGGCGGACACCCTGAAGAACATCGAACTGGCCATCGACTCCGGCGAGTTCCTGATCCTGGTCGGCCCCTCCGGCTGCGGCAAATCCACCCTGATGAACTGCATCGCCGGCCTGGAGAACATCAGCGGCGGGGCGATCCTGGTGGACGGCGCCGACATCAGCGGCATGAGCCCGAAGGATCGCGACATCGCCATGGTGTTCCAGTCCTACGCGCTGTACCCGACCATGACGGTGAAGGACAACATCGCCTTCGGCCTGAAGATTCGCAAGCTGCCGCCGGCCGAGATCGACGCCGAGGTGGCGCGCGTGGCCAAGCTGCTGCAGATCGAGCATCTGCTGGGCCGCAAGCCCGGCCAGCTCTCCGGCGGCCAGCAGCAGCGCGTGGCCATGGGCCGGGCGCTGGCGCGGCGGCCGAAGATCTACCTGTTCGACGAACCGCTGTCGAACCTCGACGCCAAGCTGCGGGTGGAGATGCGCACCGAGATCAAGCTGATGCACCAGCGCCTGAAGACCACCACGGTGTACGTCACCCACGACCAGATCGAAGCCATGACCCTGGGCGACAAGGTGGCGGTGATGAAGGACGGCATCATCCAGCAGTTCGGCACCCCGCAGGAGATCTACAACGACCCGGCCAACCAGTTCGTCGCCAGTTTCATCGGTTCGCCGCCGATGAACTTCATCCCGCTGCGCCTGCAGCTGCGCGACGGCCAGTGTTTCGCCGTGCTTGAATCCGGGCAGGCGCGCTGCGAGCTGGCCCTGGGCGCGGCGGCGGAGCTGGAAGGGCGCGAGCTGATCCTCGGCGTGCGCCCCGAGCAGATCCAGCTGGCCGGCGCCGGCTCGACGCTGCCGAGCCTGCGCGCCGAGGTCGAGGTGGTCGAGCCGACCGGCCCGGACACCCTGGTATTCGTCAGCCTCAACCAGACCAAGGTGTGTTGCCGCCTGGCGCCGGACGCCGCGCCGCAGGCCGGCGCCAGCCTCGATCTGCAGTTCGATCCGGCCCGCGTGCTGCTGTTCGACGCCGGCAGCGGCGAGCGCCTGCGTCCGGGAAAGCGTCAGGCCGCTGAGGGCAAGGTGGCGCAGTTGAAGAGAGGTTGAGCCACGCCGCGGTATCGGCGCGCCTTATCCCGTAGGGTGCGCACCCAGGCAATGGAAAAAGCCGACGCTGCGGCGGCTATTCCGCAGCATCCGTAAAAAATAAAAACAATCAGGAGCAACGATGAAGACCACACAGCAAGCTGCCTTCCACTCGCTCGGCCTGGGCGGCCCCGCGACACCCTTTCTACTGGCCTTGGCATTGGCCGCGCCACAGGTGCAGGCCCTGGAGTTCAGCGGCTATATGCGCAGCGGCGCCGGCGGCTCGGAGAACGGCGGCACCCAGTCCTGCTTCCAGCTGCCCGGCGCGCAGTCCAAGTACCGCCTCGGCAACGAGTGCGAGCAGTACATCGAGCTGGACCTGCGCCAGGACCTGCTGACCCTCGACGACGGCTCGGTGCTGAGCGTCGAGGGCATGGCCCAGCTGTACAACCAGTACGGCCACACCCCGGAGTTCACCGGCGAGCATGGCTTCGCGCGGATGAACCAGATGTACGCCGAATGGAGCAAGGTGCCGGCGCTGAACGGCGGTTCGCTGTGGGCCGGACGCCGCTTCTACAAGCGTAACGACATCCATATCAGCGACTTCTACTACTGGAACCAGAGCGCCACCGGCGCCGGCATCGAGGACTTCGAGTACGGCGGGCTGAAGTACAGCTACGCCTTCTCGCGCAAGGACAGCTATTTTCAGGAGCCCTACATCAACCGCCACGACTTCAACGTCGGCGGCTTCAAGGTCAACCCGGGCGGCGAACTGGAGTTCGGCGTCAGCTATATCGACAAGCCCGACAGCACCGGCGCCAACAGCGGCTGGGCGGTCACCGCGCAGCACAAGCAGAGCGATTTCCTCGGCGGCACCAACACCTTCGCCCTGCAGTACGGCCGCGGCCCCGGCACCGGCCTGGGCTATACCGGCGACGTCACCCTGGATCGCGACAACAAGAGCTGGCGCCTGGTGGAGTTCTTCGACTGGCAGTCCACGCCGCGTCTCGGCGGCCAGGTGCAGTTCGTCTACCAGAAGGACACCCGGCCCGACGGCGACGACCAGGACTGGCTGTCGGTGGGCGGGCGCACCAGCTACGCCTTCACCGAGCAGTTCAAGCTGGTCGGTGAGCTGGGCCACGATCAGGTCGATGCCACAGATGGCACGCGCAAGCTGACCAAGTTCACCATCGCCCCCACCTGGTCGCCGGCCGGCCCCGGTTTCTGGGCGCGCCCGGAGTTTCGCCTGTACTACACCTACGCCAGCTGGAACCGCGCGGCGCAGCAGGCGGCCAGCCAGTTGGCGGCCGGCTCGGCGCTGTCCGACAGCGGCGCCTTCGACACCGCGCGCCATGGCTACAACTTCGGCGTGCAGGTAGAGCACTGGTGGTAAGCGCCTCGCGCCCGCTCGGGGCCGCCGAACTGCATCCCCTGGCCGGGCTGTTCGCCGAGCCCGGCCAGGCGCGTCAGCGCTGGACGGTGCGCCAGGGGCGCGAGCTGCTGTTGCTGGAACACCGCCTGTTCCAGGCGGCGTTCAGCCGTCAGGGCGCGCAGCTGCTGCATTTCCAGCCGCGCGCTCAGCGGCCCTGGCTGTGGTGCGCCGGGCACTGGCCGCAGGGTGCGGCGATTCGCGGCGGCGTGCCGATCTGCTGGCCCTGGTTCGGTCGCCATCCCAGCGAGAGCGGCTGGCCGTCGCATGGCTGGGCCCGGTTGAGCGAGGACTGGCAGCTGCAGGCCTGCGACTGGAGCGAGCAGGGCGTGCGCCTGCTCTGGCAGCTCGAGCTGTGCGACTGGACGCTGCGTCTCGAGGCCGAGCTGGGCGAGACCCTGGCGCTGCGCCTGGTGACCCGCCATCAGGACAGCGAGCCGTGCCGGCTCAGCCATGCGCTGCATGCCTACTGGCGCATCAGCGACGTCTCGCGGGTGACGCTGCTCGGCCTGGATGGCGCCAGCGGCCATGACCTGCTGGCGCGCGCCGACTGCCGCCAGCACGGCGAGCTGCGCATCGAGGACGGCTGCCACCGCATCTTCCGCCACACCGGCGTGCTGCAGCTGCAGGATCTGCCCTGGCAGCGGCGCCTGGCCATCGACACCCGCGGCGGCGCCAACAGCGTGGTCTGGCACCCGGGCAGTCGCCCGCTGACCGATGTCGGCTGGAACGAGAGCCTGGGCTTTCTCTGCGTCGAGGCCGCCAGCTGCGGGCCAGACAGCCTCTGCCTGCGGCCGGGGGAGGAGGGAGTGTTGAGCTTGCGCGCGGGGTTGGCCGGCTAGCGACCGCCTAGCTGGCTAGCGGCGGTGCGCGCGTATGCAAAAGGTTTATCGCCGAAGCTCGTATAGGTGTCGCGGGGCCGCCTGGGGTGTGCGCACCAGGCACTCGATTATCGGCGCGGCGCCGCGAACCGGTGCGTCATGCGCACCGGCCCATCACTGCCGAATCGTTGGATCGGCTCCTCATCCGCCGGATAGCGGCTGGCGGTCAGGCTTTCCTTGAACTGGCGCAGGCGGGTGCCGCCCGGCGGTCCCACCGTGAGCGGCACATTGTGCGTGTCGCGTCGCTGGTTCGTTCGCGGCAAGGCGTCTGACGACCGCAGCGCCGCCGGCTCTTCGCGCCCCCCGACGCTCGGGTCGATAGCGCCCCCCAGAGGACGCCCGCTACCGGCTGACGGCGCCTGTGATCTGCCGTTCGCGGGTTGCCGGCAAAGGCGCGACTGAGGTCATGGCAGCGTCGCGCTCGCGCAGCGCGCGCTGGGGCGCCGCCATTTCACCCTTTGCCGGTGCCGCCGACGATGGGGGCGAGTGGATGTTTATGTTGTTTTTATTACTACATTTTTTCTTGATTGCTCTGAATTTTAGGAGTATCAATTGAAAATATTCTTAAGTTAACCACTTTTCTGTCCGCTGCAGCTTGCCTGGGGTTCGATCTGGCGGGTGGCGCGCGGGCTCGGCGGGTGGTGGTCATGCGGGGCTGGCGGGCACTTGTGTCGGCTGCCGCGCGAACGGCTTGTGCCTAGGCCGATTCCGGTCCCTGTCCTGTATGCAAGCAGGTCTTTATGAGGGTTGAACTGTGCAACGAAGAACGAAAATAGTGGCCACCCTGGGCCCGGCCACCGAGAGCCCCGAGGCGATCGAGGGGCTGGTGCTGGCCGGTGTCGACGTGGTGCGCCTGAACTTCTCCCACGGTAGCGCCGCCGAGCACATCGCCCGGGCCGCCCTGGTGCGCGAGATGGCGCGCAAGCACGGGCGCTTCGTCGCCGTGCTGGGCGATCTGCAAGGGCCGAAGATCCGCATCGCCCGCTTTGCCGCCGGCAAGGTGCGGTTGTCCAAGGGCCAGGTCTTCGCCCTCGATGCAGCACTGGACAAGCAGTCCGGCGACGAGCAGGCGGTGGGGATCGACTACGAGGCGCTGATCGGCGACAGCCGCCCCGGCGACATCCTGCTGCTGGACGACGGCCGCATCGAGCTGGAGGTCAAGCGCGTCGAGGCCAGCCGGCTGCTCTGCGAGGTGCTGGTCGGCGGGCCGCTGTCGAACAACAAGGGCATCAACCGCAAGGGCGGCGGTCTGTCGGCGGCGGCACTGACCGACAAGGACCGCGAGGACATCCTCACCGCCGCCGAGATGCAGGTCGACTACCTGGCGGTGTCCTTCCCGCGAGACGCCGCCGATATCCAGCTGGCGCGCCGGCTGCTGCGCGAGGCGGGCGGCGAGGCCGGGATGATCGCCAAGATCGAACGCGCCGAGACGGTCGCCGAGCTGCAGGTGCTGGATGCGATCATCGAAGCCTCCGACGGGGTGATGGTGGCGCGCGGCGACCTCGGCGTGGAGATCGGCGATGCCGAGCTGGTAGCGGTGCAGAAGCTGATCATCGAGCGCGCCCGCAGCCTCAATCGGGTGGTGATCACTGCGACGCAGATGATGGAGTCGATGATCAGCCAGCCGCTGCCGACCCGTGCCGAGGTGTTCGACGTCGCCAACGCCGTGCTCGACGGCACCGATGCGGTAATGCTCTCGGCCGAGACCGCGGCCGGTGCCTATCCGATCGAGACGGTCGAGGCCATGCGCCGGGTCATAGTCGGGGCGGAGCGGCACCCGCTGGCGCATCGCTCGCGCCATCGCATGGATGAGGTCTTCCACAAGATCGACGAGTCGATCGCCATGGCGGCCATGTACGCGGCCAACCACCTGCACGGGGTCAAGGCGATCATCTGCATGACCGAGAGCGGCGACACGCCGCGGCTGATGTCGCGGATCCGCTCGCACCTGCCGATCTACGCCTTCTCGCGCAATCCGCGCACCCAGAACCGGGTCGCCTTGTTCCGCGGGGTGCAGACCATCCCGTTCGACAGCGAGCGCCTGCCGCTGGCCGAGATCAACGCCCGCGCGGTCGACGAGCTGCTGCGCCGCGGCGTGGTGGCCGACGGCGATCATGTGCTGATTTCGCGCGGCGACCATGCCAATGCCCAGGGTGGCACCAACTGCCTGCGGGTGATCCGCGTCGGCGACGACGTTTGCTAGGAGTTCCCATGAATACGCCCCTTCAGTCCGGTGGCCCTGTGCCCGCCGGCGAATTCGAGTGGCCGCGCGACTTCGATTTTCGCGAAGCCTATGCCGAGCAGCGCGAGCTGCTCGCCGCTGCGCCCGTCGAGCCAACCCCTGCAACCCTTTCCCCGGAGAGCGAAGGCAATGACTGACACCCGCATCCAGCAAGTGACCGCTCGCGAGATCCTCGACTCGCGCGGCAATCCGACCGTCGAAGCCGTGGTGACCCTGGCCGGCGGCGCGGTCGGCATCGCCAGCGTGCCGTCCGGTGCCTCCACTGGCAGTCGCGAGGCGCTGGAGCTGCGCGACGGCGGCGCGCGCTACCTGGGCAAGGGCGTGCAGCGCGCGGTGGCCAACGTCGACGGCGCGATCCGCGAGCGCGTGCTCGGCCTGGATGCGCTGAACCAGCGCGAGCTGGACGCGGCGATGATCGCCCTGGACGGCAGCGAGAGCAAAAGCGCGCTGGGCGCCAATGCCATCCTCGCGGTGTCGCTGGCCGCTGCCAAGGCCGCTGCCGCGGCGCTCGGCATGTCGCTGTACGAGCACCTGGCGGCGCTGTACGGCCAGCCGGGGCGGTTCAGCCTGCCGGTGCCGATGATGAACATCATCAATGGCGGCGAGCATGCCGACAACAACGTCGACATCCAGGAGTTCATGATCCAGCCGATCGGCGCCGGCTCCTTCGCCGAGGCGCTGCGCATGGGGGCGGAGGTCTTCCATACGCTCAAGCAGGTGCTCGGCGAGCGCGGCCTGAGCACCGCGGTGGGCGACGAAGGCGGCTTCGCGCCCTCGCTGGCGTCCAACGAGGAGGCGCTGGTGGTGATCGCCGAGGCGGTGCGCCGCGCCGGCTATGAACTGGGCAAGGACATCAGTCTGGCGCTGGACTGCGCCGCCTCGGAGTTCTACCGCGACGGTCGCTACGTGCTGGCCGGCGAGGGCAAGAGCTTCGACTCCGCCGGCTTCGCCGACTACCTGGCCGGGCTGTGCCAGCGCTACCCGATCGCCTCGATCGAGGACGGCATGGACGAGAGCGATTGGGATGGCTGGGCCTACCTGACCGAGAGGCTGGGCAAACGCGTGCAACTGGTCGGCGACGACCTGTTCGTCACCAACAGCCGGATTCTCAAGGAGGGCATCGATCGCGGCATCGGCAACTCGATCCTGATCAAGTTCAACCAGATCGGCAGTCTCAGCGAGACCCTCGATGCCATCCGCATGGCCCAGGATGCCGGGTACACCGCGGTGATCTCGCACCGCTCCGGCGAGACCGAGGACACCACCATCGCCGACCTGGCGGTGGCCACCTGCGCCGGGCAGATCAAGACCGGTTCGCTGTGTCGTACCGACCGGGTCGGCAAATACAACCAGCTGCTGCGCATCGAGCAGGCGCTGCAAGGCCGTGCCGCCTATTGCGGCGCTTCGATCTTCCCCCCAGAGGAGCTGACGCCATGAGCGCTGCCAACCGTCTCGATCGCCTGTTTCCGGCCCTGGCCGAGATCCCCGAGCAATACCGCCCCGGCGCGCCCATCGAGCAGCGCGACTACCTGGTCGATGGCCAGCTGCGCACCTGGGAGGGGTCGCTGGCACCGGTGCGCAGCCCGGTGTTCCTGGCCACCGCACAGGGCGACGAGCAGGTGATCCTCGGCAGCACGCCGCGGCTCGACGCCGAGGCGGCGCTGGCCGCCCTGGACGCCGCGGTGCGTGCCTACGCCAACGGTCAGGGTGCCTGGCCCAACCTGCGCGTGGCCGAGCGCATCCAGCACGTCGAGGCGTTCCTGGCGCGCATGCGCGAGCAGCGCGAGGCGGTGGTCAAGCTGCTGATGTGGGAAATCGGCAAGAACCTCAAGGACTCGCAGAAGGAGTTCGACCGCACCTGCGACTACATCGTCGACACCATCGAGGCGCTCAAGGCGCTGGACCGTCGCTCCAGCCGCTTCGAGCTGGAGCAGGACACGCTCGGCCAGATCCGCCGGGTGCCGCTGGGCGTGACCCTGTGCATGGGGCCCTACAACTACCCGCTGAACGAGACCTTCACCACCCTGATCCCGGCACTGATCATGGGCAACACCGTGGTGTTCAAGCCGGCCAAGTTCGGCGTGCTGCTGATCCGCCCGCTGCTCGAGGCGTTCCGCGACAGCTTCCCGGCCGGGGTGATCAACGTCATCTACGGCAGCGGCCGCGAGACCGTCAGCGCGCTGATGGCCAGCGGCAAGGTCGACGTGTTCGCCTTCATCGGTACGCACAAGGGCGCCAGCGACCTGAAGAAGCTGCACCCGCGCCCGCACCGCCTGCGCGCGGCGCTGGGCCTGGACGCGAAGAATCCGGGCATCGTGCTGCCCGAGGTCGACCTGGATAACGCCGTGAGCGAGGCGCTGACCGGGGCGCTGTCGTTCAATGGGCAGCGCTGCACGGCGTTGAAGATCCTCTTCGTGCATGAGGATGTGGTCGACAGCTTTCTCGACAAGTTCAGCGCCGGGCTGGCCGCGCTCAAGCCGGGCATGCCCTGGGAACCCGGGGTCGCCCTGACGCCGCTGCCCGAGCCGGGCAAATGCGATTACCTGCAGACCCTGCTGGCCGATGCCGTGGCCAAGGGTGCGCGGGTGGTCAATGCCTACGGCGGCGAGTCGCGCCAGTCGTTCTTCTACCCGGCCGTGCTCTACCCGGTGAGTCCGGCCATGCGCATCTATCAGGAGGAGCAGTTCGGCCCGCTGGTGCCGGTGGTGCCCTACCGCGACCTGCAGACGGTGATCGACTACGTGCTCGACTCCGACTACGGCCAGCAGCTGAGCATCTTCGGCAGCGACTCGGCCCAGGTCGGCCGGCTGGTCGATGCCTTCGCCAACCAGGTCGGCCGGATCAATATCAACGCCCAGTGCCAGCGCGGCCCGGACAGCTTCCCGTTCAACGGTCGCAAGAACTCGGCCGAAGGCACCCTGTCGGTGCACGACGCGCTGCGCGTGTTCTCCATCCGTACCCTGGTGGCGACCAAGTTCCAGGACGGCAACAAGGCGCTGGTCAGCGAGATCATCCGCAACCGCGAATCGAGCTTCCTGACCACCGATTACATCTTCTGAGAGGCGCCGATGACCACCCGAACCCTGATCATTCTCGACGGCATCGGCCTGCGCCGGGAGGTCGAGGGCAATGCCCTGGCCGCGGCGCGTACGCCGACCCTGGACGCACTGTTCGCTCACTATCCGCACGGCCGCATCGCCACCTCGGGCCTGGCGGTCGGTCTGCCCGAGGGGCAGATGGGCAATTCCGAGGTCGGCCATATGAACCTCGGCGCCGGGCGCGTGGTGTACCAGAGCCTCACGCGGATCAACCGGGCCATCGCCGATGGCGAGTTCGCCGCCAATCCGGCGCTGGTCGAGCTGCTCGACGGCGCGCGGCGCCGCGGTGGTGCGGTGCACCTGCTCGGCCTGCTGTCGCCGGGCGGGGTGCACAGCCACGCCGAGCAGATCATCGCCGCTTGCCGGGTGCTGGCCGAGCGCGGCATCGAGCGCTTCTACGTGCATGCCTTCCTCGATGGCCGCGACACCCCGCCGCAGAGCGCCGGGCCCTTCATCGCGCAGCTGCAGGCCGAGCTGGATGCGCTGGGCAAGGGGCGCATCGCCTCGTTGATCGGTCGTTACTACGCGATGGATCGCGACAATCGCTGGGAGCGGATCGCGGCGGCCCACCGGCTGATCGTCGAGGGGCGCGGCGAGTTCCGGGCGGCCACGGCCGAGGCCGGGCTGCAGCAGGCCTATGGCCGCGGTGAGTCGGACGAGTTCGTCCAGGCTACCGGCATCGGCGAGGCGGTCGCGCTGGCGGAGGAGGATGCGCTGATCTTCATGAATTTCCGGCCCGACCGGGCGCGGCAGCTGTGCCAGGCGCTGGTCGATCCGGCCTTCGACGGCTTCGCCCGCGCGCGCCTGGTCGACAAGCGCCGGCTGCTGACCCTGACCCGCTATTCGCAGCAGCTGGACGGGCCCTGCGCCTTCCCGCCGCAAAGCCTGCGTAACAGTCTGGGCGAATACCTGGCCGGGCTCGGCAAGACCCAGCTGCGCATCGCCGAGACGGAGAAATACGCCCACGTCACCTTCTTCTTCAACGGCGGGCGCGAGCAGCCATTCGCCGGTGAGGAGCGCATCCTGATCCCGTCGCCGGACGTCGCCTCCTACGACCTGCGGCCGCAGATGAGCGCGCCCGAGTTGACCGCGCGCCTGGTCGAGGTGATCCGGGATCGGCGCTTCGATCTGATCGTATGCAACTACGCCAACGGCGACATGGTCGGCCATACCGGTAGCTTCGATGCGGCGGTGCGCGCCGTGGAGGCGCTGGACGCCTGCCTGGGCGAGGTGGTCGAGGCGACCCTGGCAGCCGGTGGCGAGTGCCTGATCACCGCCGATCACGGCAACGTCGAGCAGATGTGCGACGCCGAGTCGGGTCAGGCGCATACCGCGCATACCCTCAATCCGGTGCCGCTGATCCTGGTCAGCGGACGGGCCGGGCAGTTCGCCCTCGGGGATGGCCGGCTGTGCGACATCGCGCCGACCCTGCTGGACTTGATGGGGTTGGCGCTGCCGGCGGAAATGGAAGGGCGGTCGCTGTTGCTGAAGGATTGATGGTCGCTGGGGCGTGCCTGCCGCCGAAAGGCGGATGATCGCCCTAGATCGGCTCCTCGTCCGCCGGGTAGCGGCTGGCGGTCAGGCTTTCCTTGATCTTGCGCAGGTGTGGCTGGAAATCCACGCCGCGGCGCAGGGTCACCCCGGTGGCGAGCACGTCGAGCACGGTGAGCTGAATGATGCGCGAGGTCATCGGCATGTAGATGTCGGTGTCCTCCGGCAGCGGAATGTCCAGGCTCAGGGTGCTGGCCTTGGCCAGCGGCGAGCCGGCGGCGGTCAGGCCGAGCACCGAGGCGCCGTTCTCCCGCGCCAGGCGTGCCACCTCCACCAGTTCGCGGGTGCGCCCGGTGTAGGAAATGATCACGAACAGATCGCCGGTGTGCGCCACCGAGGCGATCATGCGCTGCATCAGCACGTCGGAATGCGCCGACACCGCCAGGTTGAAGCGGAAGAACTTGTGCTGCGCGTCCAGCGCCACCGAGGCCGAGGCGCCGAGGCCGAAGAAGTGGATCTGCCGCGCCTGGATCAACAGGTCGACGGCGCGGCTGACCAGCTGCGCATCGAGGCTCTGGCAGGCGGTATCTAGCGAGGCGATGGTGCTGCCGAAGATCTTCCGCGTGTAGGCCTCGGGGCCGTCGTCGGCGGCCACCGCGCGGCTGACGTAGGCGGCGCCGCTGGCCAGGCTCTGCGCCAGCTGCATCTTCAGCTCGGGGTAGCCGTTGGCGCCGAACGAGCGGCAGAAGCGGTTGACCGTCGGCTCGCTGACCCCGGCGGCCTGGGCCAGTGCCGCGATGCTGAAGCGGGTGGCCTGCTGCGGATCGTGCAGGATCACCTCGGCGACCTTGCGCTCGGCCTTGTTCAGGTCGTCGAGGCGGCTCTGGATCTGTTCCAGCAGATTGCGCACGCGGTCCATGGGAAGTCCTCAGATGGGCGGTAAAGAAGGCTGGCCTATCCTACTGGTGACACCCGCTCGTCACCACCTCTGCGTAGGTTTTGGAAAAATGTTGTTGTTATTACAACATTTGCTCTTGATAAAACCGCTGCTACCCGGTATTTCTAGTGCATCTTGATAAAAGAACGAACATCATGGCCGCGATAAAGCTTGAATCCTGCACCTTTGCCCTGTTCGGCGCCCTCGGCGATCTGGCTCTGCGCAAGCTGTTTCCTGCGCTTTACCAGCTCGATCGCGCCGGTTTGCTGCACGACGACACCCGCATCCTCGCCCTGGCCCGCGAAGCCGGTGAGCCGCAGCGCCACCTGGCCGCCATCGACCAGGCGCTGCGCCTGCACGTGCCGGCCAAGGAGCTGGAGGAGGGCGCGCTGGCGCGTTTCCAGGCGCGCCTGCACTACCTGACCATGGATTTTCTTCAGGCCGAGGACTACCTGGCCCTGGCCGAGCTGGCCGGCGCACAGGACCAGCTGGTCGCCTACTTCGCCACCCCGGCATCGGTGTATGGCGGCATCTGCGCCAACCTGGCCGCCGTCGGGCTGGCCGAGGGCACGCGGGTGGTGCTGGAGAAACCGATCGGCCACGACCTGGCATCCTCGCGTGCGGTCAACGACGCGGTGGCGCGGGTGTTCCCGGAGAACCGCGTCTATCGCATCGACCATTACTTGGGCAAGGAGACGGTGCAGAACCTGATTGCCCTGCGTTTTGCCAACAGCCTGTTCGAAACCCAGTGGAACCAGAACCACATCTCCCACGTGGAAATCACCGTGGCCGAGAAGGTCGGTATCGAGGGCCGCTGGGGCTACTTCGATCAGGCCGGGCAACTGCGCGACATGATCCAGAACCACCTGCTGCAGCTGCTTTGCCTGATCGCCATGGACCCGCCCAGCGACCTGTCCGCCGACAGCATTCGCGATGAGAAGGTCAAGGTGCTCAAGGCGCTGGAGCCGATCAGCGTCGAGCAGCTCGGCCAGCGCGTGGTGCGTGGCCAGTACGTCGCTGGCAGCAGCGATGGACGGCCGGTACCGGGCTATCTGGAGGAAGAGAACTCCAATACCCAGAGCGACACCGAAACCTTCGTCGCCCTGCGTGCCGACATCCGCAACTGGCGCTGGGCCGGCGTGCCCTTCTACCTGCGCACCGGCAAGCGCATGCCGCAGAAGCTGTCGCAGATCGTCATCCACTTCAAGGCGCCGCCGCACTACATCTTCGCCCCTGAGCAGCGCCAGCTGATCGGCAACAAGCTGATCATCCGCCTGCAGCCGGACGAGGGCATCGCCCTGCAGGTGCTGACCAAGGATCAGGGCCTGGATAAGGGCATGCAGCTGCGCAGCGGCCCGCTGCAGCTGAGCTTCTCCGATACCTACCGCAGCGCGCGGATTCCCGATGCCTACGAACGTCTGCTGCTGGAAGTGATGCGCGGCAGCCAGAACCTGTTCGTGCGCAAGGACGAAATCGAATACGCCTGGCAGTGGTGCGACCAGCTGATCGCCGGCTGGAAGCAGCTCGGCGAGGCGCCGAAACCCTATACCGCCGGTAGCTGGGGCCCGATGGCCTCGGTGGCACTGATCACTCGTGACGGGAGGAGCTGGTATGGCGATCTCTGACCTTGAACTGCCCACGGGTGTGGTTGCCCGTAGCGATGTCAGCGCAGAGGCGCATGCCGATGCCCTGGCCCTGCGCGTGGCCGACGCCCTGCGCCAGGCCATCGACAGCCGCGGCAGCGCCACCCTGGTGGTGTCCGGCGGGCGCAGCCCGGTGGCCTTCTTCGAGGCCCTGGCGCAGCAGGCGCTGCCCTGGGCGCAGGTGCTGGTGAGCCTGGCCGACGAGCGCTGGGTGCCGGTCAACCACGCCAGCAGCAACGAGGCGCTGGTGCGTCGTCATCTGCTGCGTGGCGCGGCCTCCGAGGCGAAGTTCCTCGGCCTGTACCGGGTTGCCGGCAGCCTGGAGCAGGCGGCGGAGCTGGCCGATGCGGCCTTTGCCGAATTGCCGCCGATCGACGTGCTGGTACTGGGCATGGGCGACGACGGCCACACCGCCTCGCTGTTCCCGGACAGTCCCAATCTCGACCAGGCGCTGCGCGCCGACTGCCCGCGCCGGGTGCTGCCGATGCAGGCGCCGAGCCAGCCGGCGCAGCGCCTGACCCTGACCCTGCCGCTGCTGGCCGGTGCGCGCCTGCCGCTGCTGGCGATCCAGGGCCAGGCCAAGCTGGCCACCCTGGCCGAGGCGCTGGCGCCCGGCGAGGTGGCGAGCATGCCGATCCGCGCCTTCCTGCATTCCCCTCTCGAAATCTATTGGTGCCCCTGACATGACCAGCCCCAACGAACGCCAGCGCGCGCGCATGGCCGAACACACCGCCGAGATCGATCGTATCTGCGCCCAGGCGCGGATCATGCCGGTGATCACCATCGCCCGCGAGGCGGACATCCTGCCGCTGGCCGACGCCCTGGCCGCCGGCGGCCTGCGCGTGCTGGAGGTGACCCTGCGTTCCGAGCACGGCCTGGAGGCGATCCGCCGCCTGCGCGCCGAGCGCCCGGAGCTGTGCGTCGGCGCCGGCACCGTGCTCGACGAGCAGATGCTGGGCGCCGCCATCGATGCCGGCGCGCAGTTCATCGTCACCCCGGGCAGCACCCGCGAATTGCTGTTGGCTGCCCTGGACAGCCCGGTGCCGCTGCTGCCGGGGGTGAGCAGCGCCTCCGAGCTGATGGTCGGCTACGCCCTCGGCTATCGCCGCTTCAAGCTGTTCCCGGCCGAGGTGTGCGGCGGCGTCGCCGCGCTCAAGGCGCTGGCCGGGCCGTTCGGCGGCGTGCGTTTCTGCCCCACCGGCGGCATCACGCCGGACAACCTGCAGCGCTATATGGCCCAGCCCAACGTGATGTGCGTCGGCGGCACCTGGATGTTCCAGCGTGAGTGGGTCGAGCAGGGCGATTGGTCGCGCATCCAGCAGTGCAGTGCCGAGGCGTTGCAGTTGTTGGGCTGAAATCTCTGATCGGCCTAGTGGTGCGCGCAGCGCACCCTACGATTCGTCACCATTGCGTAGGGTGTCGCGGGGCCGCCCAGGTCGTGCGCACCACCGATTACCTGGAATCCCTCGTATGACCGCATTTCCGCTCCGGCAACCGCTGCTGCTGGGCATGATGCGCCTGCTCGAATGCGCCGAGCTGGACACGCCGCAGGCGCTGCTCGGCTTTATCGAGCGCTGCGTTGAGCGCGGCCTCAACGGCTTCGACCACGCCGATATCTACGGCCTGGGCGAATGCGAGGTGCGCTTCGGCGCGGCGCTGCGTCTGCGTCCGCAGTTGCGCGCGCAGCTGCAGCTGATCGGCAAGGCCGATATCGTGCCGGCGGCGCAGGACGTTTCGCGCTGGCGGGTCAAGCACTACGACAGCAGCGCCGGCTACCTGACCCGGGCAGTGGAGGCCTCGCTGCAGCGCCTGGGCGTCGAGCAGCTGCACGGCTTTTTGCTGCATCGCCCCGATCCGCTGCTGCAGGTCGAGGAGGTGGCGCGGGCACTGCAGGCGTTGGTCGAGGCCGGCAAGGTCGGCTGGATCGGGCTGTCCAATGCCGAGCCGCTGCACTGGCAGGTGCTGGGGCGCGAGTTGCCGCTGCGCTGCAACCAGATCGAGCTGTCGCTGGCCGCCCAGCAGGCCGCCTGGGATGGTCGCCTGCAGGCGCTGCAGACCGATGGGTTGCAGGTGCTGGCCTGGTCGCCGCTGGCCGGCGGCCGCTTCGCCCCGGCGCTGCAGCAGGCGCTGGAGGCGGTTGCCGCGGCGCTGCAGGCGACGCCGATGCAAGTCGCCCTGGCCTGGCTGCGCCGCCTGCCGGGACGGCCGCTGCCGATCTTGGGCAGCCTGCGCGAGGCGCGGATCGAGGAGGCCCTGGCCGGCGCCGAGCTGCAGCTGGACGCACCGACCTGGTTCCATCTGGCCGAGGCGGCGCGCGGCGTCAGGGCGCCCTGACGCCAGACATATCCGCAGTTGCCGCAGATCATGACCCGGCCGCCGCGAGTCGCCTATGCTGTCGGCTCCTTCAGTTCGGGAAGCCGGGCATGCCCTCCATCCCCACAGTCGATGTGCTGATCGTCGGCGGCGGCCAGGCCGCCCTGTCGGTCGCCTATTTCCTGCGGCGCACGCCGCTGTCGTTCCTGATCCTCGACGCCGAGCAGGGGCCGGGTGGCGCCTGGCGCCATGGCTGGGATTCGCTGCGGCTGTTCTCGCCGGCCACCTGGAGCTCCATCGCCGGCTGGATGATGCCGCCGGTGGCCGATACCTATCCCGGCCGCGACCACGTGCTGAGCTACCTGGCCCAGTACGAGCAGCGCTACCGGTTGCCGGTGCTGCGCCCTGTATGGGTTGAGGCGCTCGAGCGCGACGGTGACCGGCTGCTGGCGCGCGCCGCCGATGGCCGGCAGTGGCGGGCGCGGGCGGTGGTCAGTGCCACCGGCACCTGGCGTGCCCCCTATGTCCCCGAATATCCCGGCGCCGAGCTGTTCGCCGGGCGTCAGCTGCATTCGGCGGATTATGTCGAGCCACAGGCCTTCGCCGGCCAGCGGGTGCTGGTGGTGGGCGGCGGCAACTCCGGGGCGCAGATCCTCGCCGAGCTGTCGAAGGTGGCCGAGACTACCTGGGTGACGCCTAACGAGCCGCTGTTCTTGCCCGACGAGGTCGACGGCCGGGTGCTGTTCGAGCGTGCCACCGAGCGCTGGAAGGCGCAGCAGCAGGGGCGGGTGGTCGAGCAGCCGGTAGGCGGCCTGGGCGACGTGGTGATGGTGCCGCCGGTGCGCGAGGCGCGCGAGCGCGGCGTGCTGCACGCGGTGCGGCCCTTCGTGCGGTTCACCGAGCACGGCGTGGTCTGGGCCGACGGCAGCGAGTCGGCGGTGGATGCGGTGATCTGGTGCACCGGTTTTCGCCCGGCGCTCGGCCACCTCGCCCCGCTCGGCGTGCTCAACCAGGAGGGCAAGGTGGATGTCGTCGGTACCCGTGCGCGGCAGGAGCCGGCGCTGTGGCTGGTGGGCTATGGCGAATGGACCGGCGCGGCCTCGGCGACGCTGATCGGCGTCGCCCGTACCGCGCGCAGCACGGTAGAGGAGATCCTCGCCTGCCTGGCGCCCGAAGCGGAGCGTTGATCCCGGTCATCCGGACCTGGCTCGTAGCGGACTAAGCTGAAAACACTCCGTCCGCGAGGCTGCGCCATGACGCCCAACCCTCCCGCACCATCCGGCCTGGGCCAGCACCTGCTGGCCTTCTGGCGCGCGCAGCCCGGCGAGGCACGCCTGCTGCTGGGCATGTGCGGGCTGTTTCTGCTGATCTTCTTCCTGCCGGTGGGCCAGCCGCGTTTCGACAATGCGGTGCTCGAGGGGCTGAGCCTGGTGCGCTGGTACGCCCGCGAGCACGTGATCCTGTGCCTGCTGCCGGCCTTCGTCATCGCTGGTGCCATGGCGGTCTATATCAGCCAGGGCGCGGTGATGAAGCATCTCGGGCCGCAGGCACCCAAGCCGCTAGCCTTCACCGTCGCCTCGGTGGCCGGCACCCTGCTGGCGGTCTGTTCCTGCACCGTGCTGCCGCTGTTCGGCGGCATCTACCGCCGCGGCGCCGGCCTGGGCGCGGCCATCGCCTTTCTCTATGCCGGGCCGGCGATCAACGTCATGGCCATAGTGGTCACCGCCAAGGTGCTGGGGGCCGAGCTGGGCATCGCCCGGGCGCTGGGGGCGATCGGCTTCGCCCTGATGATCGGCGCGGCGATGCAGCTGCTCTACCGCCGCGAGGAGGCGGCCCGGGCGACCGTGGGTGCGCGGGGCTTCGCCGAGGCGGATGACGGCCATCCGCTGCGCGACGTGGTGGCCCTGTTCGGCCTGATGGTGGGCATCCTGGTGTTCGCCAACTGGGCGCCTGCCGACAGTGGCCCATGGATGCTGATCCATGCCTGGAAATGGCCGGTCACCGCGCTGCTGGCGGCGCTGCTGGGCTGGCTGCTGGTGGTGCGCTGGCATTGGTCGCCACGCCCGCTATTGCTGATTGCGGCGCTGATCGCGCTGGTGGCGGTGGCCGCGCCCGCGTGGCCGGAACTGGCCATGGTCATCGGCATCGCCGGGCTGATGCTGCAGGCCAGCCGCGAGAATGACGCGGGCCGCGAGTGGGTCGGGCAGAGCTGGGACTTCACCAAGCAGATCATGCCGCTGCTGCTCGGCGGCGTACTGATCGCCGGCCTGCTGCTCGGCCGCCCCGGCCATGAAGGCCTGATCCCCGCAAGCTGGGTGGTGGCGGCGGTGGGCGACAACAGCCTGGCCTCGACCCTGCTGGCGGCGCTGCTGGGCGCCTTCATGTACTTCTCCACCCTGACCGAGGTGCCGATAGTCGAAGGCCTGCTCGGGGCGGGGATGGGCAAGGGCCCGGCGCTGGCCATTCTGCTCGCGGGGCCGGCGCTGTCGCTGCCCAACATGCTGGTGATCCGCACCGTGCTGGGGACCGAGAAGACTCTGGTGTACTGCGCGCTGGTGGTGGTGATGGCCACCCTCAGCGGCTATCTCTATGGCCAACTGATGTGAGGCAGGCGATGAAACTGACGATCTATGGTTCCGGCTGCGCCAAGTGCCAGCAACTGACCGCCAACGCCGAGGCGGCCGCGCGCCGGCTGGGCCTCGCGTTCGAGGTGGAGAAGGTCACCGAGCTGAACGCCATCATCGACGCCGGGGTCATGCGTACCCCGGCGCTGGCGGTGGACGACGAGATCCTGGTCGAGGGCAAGGTGCCGAGCAGCGACGAGATCCAGACGCTGCTCGGCTGAGCGGGCGGGAGCCGAGCAATGCACGAGAGTCTATCCGAGGCGCCGCTGGCGCAGCTGGCTTCGCTGGCCGGGCTGAGCGTCGAGACGCTGAACAGCCGCTGCTTCTGCATCAGTCTCGATGACGAGGCGCTGCGCACCGCGCTGGAAAGCAATCTGGGCCGGCCGGAGCTGTACCGCCTGCTGCGCGAGCGCTGCCCCTACCTGTTCGCCGCCCAGCCGGTGTTCGTCGCCCCGGCTCAGCTGCAGCGCATGGCCGCGGTGATCGCCGCCATCGAGGCGGTGGTGGCGCTGCCGGCCTACCGCGAGCGGGTGCTGGCGCGGGCGCCGGCCATCGCCCGGCACGATCCCGGCGCGCGGGGCGTGTTCTTCGGCTACGACTTCCATGTCACCGAGACCGGCTTCGGTCTGATCGAGATCAACAGCAACGCCGGCGGCGCCATGCTCAACGCGTTGCTGGCGCGTGCGCAGCGCGCCTGCTGCCCGGCCCTGGAACGCCTGCTGCCGCCGGCGCGCCAGGCAGAGGCGCTGGAGCAGGCGATCATCGCCATGTTCCGCGAGGAATGGACCCTGGCCGGGCAGTCGCGCCCGCTGCGCAGCATCGCGATAGTCGACCAGGCGCCCGAGCAGCAGTACCTCTATCCGGAGTTCCTGCTGTTCCAGCAACTGTTTCAACGCCATGGTCTGCAGGCGGTGATCAGTGACCCGGGCGACCTGCAGCTGCGCGACGGCCGGCTGTGGCACGGCGAGCTGGCCATCGACCTGGTCTACAACCGGCTGACCGACTTCGCCCTGCAGGCGCCGGAGCTTGGCACCTTGCGCCAGGCCTACCTGGACGGCGCGGTGCTGCTCACCCCGCATCCGCGCGCCCATGCGCTGTACGCCGACAAGCACAACCTGGCACTGCTCGGCGACGCCCGCGAGCTGCAACGGCTCGGCGTGCCACCGGCCACCTGCGCCCTGCTGCAGGCGGCGATCCCGGCCACCGAGGCGGTGGGCCCGGGCAACGCCGAGCGCCTGTGGCGCCAGCGCAAGCAGCTGTTCTTCAAGCCCTGCGCGGGCTATGGCAGCCGCGCTGCCTACCGCGGAGACAAGCTGACCCAGCGGGTCTGGCAGGAGATCCTGGCCGGCGACTACGTGGCCCAGGCCCTGGTGCTGCCGGGGCAGCGCGCACTGTCGGAGGCGGCGCCGGCGCTCAAGTACGACCTGCGCGCCTACGTCTACCAGGGCCAGGTGCAGTGGCTGGCGGCGCGCCTGTACCAGGGCCAGACCACCAACTTCCGCACCCCCGGCGGCGGCTTCGCGCCGGTCTACCCGGGGGCCGCCGAGGGCTGCAGCTGATCAGACCGGTCGGTGTCGCGGCAGCCCCAGCGAGATCAGCGCTGCGGCCAGCACGAAGGCGCTCGACACCCACAGGCAGGCCGCCAGGCCCCAGCTCTGGAACACCCAGCCGGAGAGCAGGGTGCCGAGCAATCGGCCGAGGGCGTTGGACATGTAGTAGAAGCCGACGTCCAGCGACACGCCGTCTTCCTGGGCGTAGCTGACGATCAGGTAGCTGTGCAGCGAGGAGTTGACCGCGAACAGCACGCCGAACGCCAGCAGGCCGCCGATCAGCACCGCCTGCGCCGGTAGCGCGCTGCCCAGGCCGAGGGCGATGGCCGCCGGCAGGCCGGCCAGCAGCGCGGCCCAGACGCAGGCGGCGCGGCCGTCCGGCACCTGGCCGCGGCGCTTGCCAGTGATCGCCGGAGCCAGGCTCTGGACGATGCCGTAGCCGATGATCCAGCAGGCGAGAAAACCGCCGACCCACCAGAAGTCCCAGCCGAGCGTGCTGGCCAGGTACACCGGCAGGGCCACCACGAACCAGACGTCACGCGCCCCGAACAGGAACAGCCTGGCGGCGGAGAGGATATTGATCGCCCGGCTCTTGGACAGCAGGTCGCGGAACTTGGGCTTGGCCTTGGCCCTGCCCAGGTCCTGCTTCAGCAGCGCCAGGCTGGCCAGCCAGATGACGCCGAGCGCCAGGGCCATGGCCAGCACCGCGCCGGCGAAGCCGAGCATGCCGAGCAGGGCGCCGCCGAGAAAGAAACCGACGCCCTTGAGCGCGTTCTTCGAGCCGGTCAGGCGCGCGACCCAGGCGTACAGGGTGGCCTGCCGGTCGCCGGGCACCAAGAGCTTGATCGCGCTTTTGGCGCTCATCTTGTTGAGATCCTTGGCGATGCCGGACAGTGCCTGCGCGCCCATTACCCAGGGCACCGTGAGCATGGCCGCCGGCACCGTCAGCATCAGCAGGGCGAGCACCTGCAGCGCCAGCCCCAGGTTCATGGTGCGGTTCAGGCCGATGCGTGCACCGAGCCAGCCGCCCAGCAGGTTGGTGACGACGCCGAAGATCTCGTAGAACAGGAACAACGCGGCGATGGCCAGCGGCGTATAGCCCAGGCTGTGGAAGTGCAGCACCACCAGCATGCGCAGCGCGCCGTCGGTGAAGGTGAAGGCCCAGTAGTTGCCGGTGACCAGCAGGTACTGGCGCACTTCGGGGGTGAGCCGGGCGAGGGCGTGCATAAGGTTATCCAGTAGGGTGTCGCGGGGCCGCCTAGGCTGTGCGCAACGTTGAGGAACATGGCCTGTGTGAGCGGCTGGGCGGCATTTCGCGTTAGCCGCGACTTGTGGCGCTCCGGTCGCGGCTAAAGCCCCTCCCACAAGAGCAGAGTCAGCTGGCCTGCCCGACCATGCGCGCCAGCTCCACGGCGCGGTTGGCGTAGCCCCATTCGTTGTCGTACCAGGCGTAGATCTTCACCTGGGTGCCGCCCACCACCAGGGTCGACAGCGCATCGACGATGGACGAGCGCGGGTCGCTGCGGTAGTCGATGGACACCAGCGGCCGCTCCTCGTAACCGAGAATGCCGGCCAGCGGGCCTGCGGCGGCGGCCTTGAGTAGGGCGTTGACCTCCTCGGCGCTGGTCGCGCGCTCGACCTCGAACACGCAGTCGGTCAGCGAGGCATTGGCCAGCGGCACGCGCACCGCGTGGCCGTCGAGCTTGCCGCGCAGTTCGGGAAAGATCTCGGCGATCGCCGTGGCCGAGCCGGTGGTGGTGGGGATCAGGCTCATGCCGCTGGCCCGCGCCCGGCGCAGATCCTTGTGTGGCGTATCGAGGATGCTCTGGGTATTGGTCAGGTCGTGGATGGTGGTGATCGAGCCGTGGCGGATGCGCAGGTTTTCGTGGATCACCTTGACCACCGGGGCCAGGCAGTTGGTGGTGCAGGACGCCGCGGTGACGATGCGGTGCACGGCCGGGTCGAACAGCTGCTGGTTGACCCCCATCACCACGTTCAGCGCGCCGGGCTCCTTGACCGGCGCGCAGACCACCACGCGCTTCACGCCCTGGTCCAGATAAGCCTGCAGCACCTCGACCGTCTTCATCTTGCCGCTGGCCTCGAGCACCAGGTCGCAGTCGCTCCAGTCGGTATCGGCGATGGCCTTGTTGGCCGTCACCTGGATGCGCTGGCCGCCCACCACCACGCAGTCGCGGTCGCTGCCCGCCTCGTGCTGCCAGCGGCCGTGCACCGAGTCGAAATTCAGCAGGTGGGCGTGGCTGGCGGCGTCGCCGGCCGGGTCGTTGATCCGTACGAACTCGAGTTCCGGCCAGTCCCAGGCGGCGCGCAGGGCCAGGCGGCCGATGCGGCCGAATCCGTTGATACCGACTTTGATGCTCATGTGCTGGTCTCCGCTGGGGTCAGTGAGTGGCGTCGAACTGGTTGATCCAGTCGACGTGCGCCGGGTGTTGGATGGCCTTGGGGCGCAGCGCCTGGACCAGGGCGATGGCCTCGCTGCGCGCTACGCCGGCCTCGATCAGCAGGCGCGCGGCGATCAGCCCGGTGCGTCCGGATCCACCCTTGCAGTGCAGGGCCAGGCGCTGCCCGGCGCGCAGGCGTGCCAGGATGGCGGCGCTGGACTGCTGCCAGGCCGCGGCGAAGTCGTCCAGCGGCACCTGTTCGTCGGCCACCGGCAGGTGGAACCAGGCCAGGCCCAGGGCCTGGCAGCGCGCGTCGATGGCTTCGACCGCATTGGCGGCCAGTTCGCTGTGCGGCATCAGGCTGATCACCGCGCTGGCGCCGGCCTGCTGCAGGGTGGCCAGGGCCTCGTCGAGCGAGCTGCCCTTGGTGCCGGGGCAGGGGGTGAAGATCAGCTGGCCGGCGCAGCCGGGAATGCTCAGCAGGTCGTAGGGATGGCTCATGCAGGCTTCCTTTATTCAGATGGCGCGCTGGTTGACCCGCGCGGACAGTTGTTCGGCGGATTCCTTGCGCTCGGAGTAGCGGTCGACCAGGTAGTCGGTGCGCTCGCGCAGCAGCAGGGTGAACTTGACCAGTTCCTCCATCACGTCCACCAGGCGGTCGTAGTAGGACGAGGCTTTCATCCGCCCCTGCCCGTCGAATTCGAGGAAGGCCTTGGGCACCGAGGACTGGTTGGGGATGGTGAACATGCGCATCCAGCGCCCGAGCACGCGCAGCTGGTTGACCACGTTGAACGACTGCGAGCCGCCGCACACCTGCATCACCGCCAGGGTCTTGCCCTGGGTCGGGCGCACCGCGCCCATGGCCAGCGGCACCCAGTCGATCTGCGCCTTGAACACCGCGGTCATCGCCCCGTGACGCTCCGGCGAGCACCACACCTGGCCTTCGGACCACTGCATCAGCTCGCGCAGCTCCTGCACCTTGGGGTGGCTGTCCGGCGCGTCGTCCGGCAGCGGCAGGCCGGCGGGGTGGAAGATACGGGTCTCGGCGCCGAAGCGCTGGAGCAGGCGCGCGGCTTCCTCGGTCAGCAGGCGGCTGAACGAGCGCTCGCGGTTGGAGCCGTACAGCAGCAGGATGCGCGGCTTGTGGGCAAACTGCCGGGCGATGTCGAGGCGCTCGGCGCTGGGCGGTTGGGCCAAGTCGGCAGCGAGTTGGGGGATGTGATCGTCGTTCATTTGCTCTGCTCCTGGGCCAGTGCGGCCTCGTCGCTATCGAACCAGCGGCGTTTGAGCCACGGCGCCACGCCGACCAGGGCGATCAGCACCGGTACTTCCACCAGCGGGCCGATCACCGTGGCGAAGGCCACCGGCGAGGCCAGGCCGAAGGTGGCGATGGCCACGGCGATGGCCAGTTCGAAGTTGTTGCTGGCGGCGGTAAAGGCCAGCGAGGTGGTGCGCGGATAGTCGGCGTCGAGCAGCCTGCCCATGGCGAAGCTGATGGCGAACATCACCACGAAGTAAATGGTCAGCGGGATGGCGATGCGCAGCACGTCCAGCGGCAACTGCAGCACCATGTCGCCCTTGAGACTGAACATCGCCACTATGGTCAGCAGCAGCGCCACCAGGGTCAGCGGGCCGATGCGCGGGATAAAGCGTTCGCTGTACCACTGCTCGCCGCGGCGCGCGATCAGCAGCTTGCGGGTGAGGAAGCCGGCGAGGAAGGGGATGCCCAGATAGATCAGCACCGACTCGGCGATGGTCAGGAAACTCACGTCGATCACGTTGCCTTGCAGCCCCAGCAGCGGCGGCAGCACGCCGAGGAACAGCCAGGCGTAGAGGCTGAAGAAGGCGATCTGGAACAGGCTGTTGAAGGCCACCAGGCCGGCGACGTACTGGTTGTCGCCGCCGGCGATCTGGTTCCACACCAGCACCATGGCGATGCAGCGCGCCAGGCCGATAAGGATCAGCCCGGTCATGTACTCGGGCTGATCGCGCAGGAAGATCACCGCCAGGGCGAACATCAGCAGCGGGCCGATCAGCCAGTTCTGCACCAGCGACAGCGCGAGGATGCGCTTGTCGCGGAACACCTGCGGCAGCTCCTCGTATTTCACCTTGGCCAGCGGCGGGTACATCATCAGGATCAGGCCGATGGCGATGGGGATATTGGTGCTGCCGAGCGACAGGCTGTCGAGCCAGGCCGGCAGGCCTTCGAACAGGCTGCCCAGGCCCACGCCCAGGCCCATGGCGAGGAAGATCCACAGAGTCAGATTACGGTCGAGAAACGACAGACGGCTGTTGCTCATGGTCGGGCTCCCAGGGTGCCGATGCGGGCCAGTTCGGCCTGCAGCTGCGCGCGGCTCAGGTGTTGCAGCGGCAGGGCGAGAAAGGCCTCTACACGGGTACGGATGATCGTCAGGGCGCTATCGAAGGCTGCTTCGATCTCCCTGGTGCAGCCTGTCAGCTCGGACGGGTCGCACAGGCCCCAGTGCGCCTTCGCCGCCGGGCCGAAGAACACCGGGCAGGACTCGCCGGCGGCCTTGTCGCATACCGTGATGACCAGGTCCGGGGCGAGCTCGGCGTGGGCTTCGCAGGCCTTGCTGTGCAGGCCTTCGCAGGCGATGCCGGCGCGGCGCAGGGCGGCCAGGCTCAGCGGATGCACCTCGCCCCGGGGCTGGCTGCCGGCGCTGTAGGCGCGCAGGCCGGCCGGGGCCAGGTGGTTGAACAGCGCCTCGCTCAAGATGCTGCGGCAGCTGTTGGCGGTGCAGAGAAACAGCAATTTCATCCGGGCTTCCTTGATCTTCAGCAGCACACGGCGATGCGTTGCGGGCGCTCGCCCATGGCGGCCAGGCGTTTGCTGTCCGGGCTCAGCCAGTGGCTGTTGGCCGCCAGCGTGGCGTCGAGCACGGCGATCACCCAGTCCGGCAGGTGCGGGTGCAGGCGGTAGTAGACCCACTGGCCCTGGCGGCGGTCGGCCAGCAGGCCGCAGCTGCGCAGTTGCGCCAGGTGGCGCGAAACCTTGGGCTGGCTCTCGCCGAGGGCGCAGGTCAGCTCGCACACGCACAGCTCCTGTTCGCGGGCGACCAGCAGCATCAGGCGTACACGGGTGTCGTCGGCCAGGCATTTGAAGACGCTGGTGGGGGTGAGCAGTTCGGCCATGGCTACCTCAGCGCTTGGTCTTGACCAGCACGAACATCTTGATCCGTTCGTGGATCTCGTGCAGGCAGTGGCGGAAGGCCTCGGGCTGGGTGCTGGTCACCGGGTCCTCGCAGTGCCAGGCCAGCCGCTGGCCCTCGAAGGGGATGTGCTGGCATTCCTGGCTGGCCTTGTCGCACAGGCTGATGACGTACTCGAAATCGTTCCAGTGGAAGGCGTCCAGGCCCTTGCTGTGCAGCCCGTCGGTGTTCACGCCGAGGTGCTGCAGGGCGGCCAGGGCGCGCGAGTCGACCTCGCCCGGCTGGCTGCCGGCACTGTGCGCCTCGAAGTTGTCCGAATCGGTGTGGCGCAGCAGGGCCTCGGCCATCTGCGAGCGGGCGGCGTTGGCGGTACAGACGAACAGCACGCGGGTCTTGTAGGCCATCTCTGACATCTCGCTTAGATATGGTTTGGCGAATATATGGATTTTCGTATGAGTGGTAAAGACGTCGCTGCCTTGTGCACTTGCCCGGGATTACCCAGATTATGCTCTGCCTGGCGGCAGTGCGTGCTTGATTGCCACACCGTTATATTCGCTTAATCGCATATTTGTGGCCGTTCACGAATCCGTCCTACCGGCGGCGCTCAGTCCTGCCCAACCCGATTCCCGCGAGGAACCTTGCGACGAGCAGCTAAGGCTCTGTTCCGTCCTCACTGACGAGAGTGCGTGTGTTGCTGGGGGCCTGCCGCGGGGCGAAGAGTCGGCGGCGGAGCGGACAAAAAAAGAGCGGCCGAGGCCGCCCGAATTTCCCTGGAGGGGATGGGGAGTGGGGGCGCTCAGGGCGCCCCCGCCGTGGAGTCGGCGAGCGGGTAGTGACGACGGCGCCAGGCCTGCACCTCGCCGGCGGCGCGCAGGCGCTGGGCGATCTGTTCCAGGGTGGCGGCGATCGGCTTCTCGCCCTTGAGCATGGCGCCCAGGCGCGAGGCGAACAGCACCCAGAAGCGCTTCATCTCCGGGATGTCCGGCATGATCTCGCCGCTGGCGGCGGACTCGTAGGTGTGTTCGATCAGCGGGTCGTGGCGCAGCTGGGCCATGACCTCTAGGTTAGCCACCGCCCCCAGCGGCTTGTCGGCGTTGAGGCTGCGCAGGCCCTCGGCGCTGCTCAGGTAGTCCTCGACAAAGCGTCGGGCCTGCGCCTTGTGCGGGCTGTTGGCGTTGATCGCTGCGGCGAGGATGCCGACGAAGGGCCGGCCCTGGCGCGTTTCGTCGATGCCCGGCACGTGGCCGACGGCGAAGTCGAGGCCGGCGTCGCGCAGCTCGTTCCACACCCAGGGACCGTTGACGATCATGGCGATGCGGCCCTGCTTGAAGCCGTCCAGGGCGCTGGCGTAATCGTCGCCGGGCTCCAGCACCCCTTGATCGAGCAGTTGCTTGAGCGCCTCCACGCCGGCGATGGCGCCGGGGGTGGCGACGCCGACATCGGCCAGGTCGTAGATGCCGCCCTGCTTGCGCAGGCTGTAGCCGCCGGCGCCGGCGATGATCGGCCAGGAGAAGTACAGGTTGTTGTAGTCCCAGGCGATGGCGCGCTTGCCCTGGGCGCGCAGGCGCCTGTCCAGCGTGGCGACTTCGGCGAGGGTGCGCGGTGGGCTGGCCAGCAGGCTGCGGTTGTAGATCAGGCTGACCACCTCGGTGGCCAGGGGGTAGCCGAAACGCTGCGCGCCCACGGTCAGCGCTTCCCAGGCGAAGCCGGGGGCGCGCTGCAGGGCTTCTGCGCTGGGCTGCACCGGCGCGAGCAGGCCGTTGTTGATCCAGGAACCGAAGCGGTCGTGGGCGAAGATGACGATATCCGGACCCTTGGCGGTGGCGGCGAGCCTGTCGTACTGGCCGGGCAGGTCATCCGGGGTGGCGACCTTGACCGGCATGCCGCTGTCGGCGGTGTAGCGCTGGCCGATCTCGGCGAGGCCGTTGAAGCCCTTGTCCTGGCCGATCCAGACGGTCAGCACGTTCTTCTCGAAGGCCAGAGCTGGCCAGGGGGTGGTGCACAGCAGAATCAGTGTCGCGAGCCTTATTGTTGTTCTCATCTCGACCTCTGGTTGGGCGGTCGGTCGTCAAGCCTGCCCGCCTCTGTAGGAGCCGCGCCCCGCGGCGAATGCGCGGGACGGCAACCCGGAGCCAGCACAGCTTCGCCCCGGGGTGGGGCTCCTACGGCTGCGGCGGTGGCGCCGGCCAGGTCACCCCGGGACGATCGTTTCAGCGGATCTGGATACGTTCGAGCAGATAGGCCTTGGCGCTGTCGTCGCCGACCCGCGCGGCCTCGTCGGCCAGGCGCAGGGCACGTTCGAGGTCCTTGCTGGCGAGGGCGGCGTCGATGGCCTGGCGGTAGTAGGCCTGGGTCTCGGGCAGTACCGCCGGGGCCGGCACGCTGGGCAGCTGGTTGCCCATCTCGCGGCCGATGCTGAACGGCGGCACGTAGCTGTTGGCCTGCTGGCCGGCGACCTTGTCCTCAATCAGCACCATCTTGATCACACCCACCGGCGCATGCTTGGCCACCGGGTCGGGGATGTTCGGCGCCTCGTTACCGAGGGCACGGGCATAGGCCTTGGCCGGGTGTTCGATGACGGTCCGGCCGCGCATCTGCGCCTCGCTGGTGTAGAGCACCAGGTAATGTTCGTTGCCCGGGTTGTCCAGGTACAGGCGGTCGACGCGCAGGCGCGCGTCCAGGCTGTCGCCCTTGAGGCCGGACGCCGGGGCGTAGACGAAATCCTCGGCGCCGAGCAGGCGCGTGACGCGGAACTGGCTGTCGAGCAGCATGGCGTTGGGCGCCAGCACCGTGTCGCCGGCCTGGCTGTACAGGCGGATCTCGAACGACTTGCTGGCGGCCGGCAGCTGGAAGGCGCGGAAATAGCTCTTGCCGCTGTCGAAGGCGAAGGCGGGCGCGCCAGTGTCGATGCGCACCTCGCCGCTGAAGTTCACCGGGATCGGCTGGTAGGGCAGCTCGCGCAGCGAGGTGCAGCAGGACGGGGCGGCGGCCAGGGCCTGTTCGGCGTTGCCGGCCGAGGTCTGCAGGGGGGCGGGGCTGGCGCTCAGGGCGTCGATGCGCCGCAGCGGTTCGCTGGCGCAGCCGGTCAATAGCAGGGTGAGCAGCGCGAGGCTGGCGATCTTGAACGGTGGCATGGGTTATTCCTCTTATTAGTCTGGAAGTCGCGCAGCGACGCCCTCCTTGATGCCCTTCTCCCCCTGGGAGAAGGTGGCGCGAAGCGCCGGATGAGGGCAGCGGGCACGCTAGGTAAAAGGCCCCGGCCTATTGCAGAACCGGGGCAAGGACCACAGGAGCAGCGTTACGGAATTTGCCAGTCATCCGGATGCAACGGATGACTGAGCGCTTACCACCAGGCTTCGGCCTGGACGCCAAAGGTGAGGCCGTCGTCGTCGCCGGCATCGATGGATTCGCTGGCGGCGTTGTACTTGCCGCCGTCCCACATGGCGTAGGTGGCGAACACGCGGATCTGCGGGCGTGCCCAGAAGCTGCGGCCGGCCGACCATTGCTGGGCCAGGGTGATCTTCTTCAGATCGCGGGATTCCTCGCCATCGGCCTGCGGGTCGATATGGTCGTAGCCGAACTCCAGCGCGGTGCTCATGGTGTTGCTCCACTTGTACACCGGGCGCACGCCGAACGACGCCCAGGTCTGCCCGGAGTCGTTGTCGAAGTCCTTATCTTCGTAGATCTGCACGTACATCATCTCGATGTCGTCGGTCAGGCCGACCACGCCCTGGTTGACCAGGCGGAACATCTTGCCGTCGCTGTTGCCGGTGCTGTTGCGCCCGGTGCTGCCGATGATGCCGTCGGTGCCGTACTGCAGGGCGAGCTTGTTGAAGCCGCCGAACCAGTTGCCCTGGATGTGTTGCGCGGTGAGCAGATGACCCTTCTGGTCGGTGTAGCCGGGATCGTCCTTCTGCTCCTCGGTGAGGTTGGCCTTGCCGTAGTCGTAGCCGAATTCCAGCTTGCCGTCGGTGTTGAAGTCGATATCGGTCAGGCGCAGGTCGAGGGTGTCGTTGGCCACGTTGGTGCCAGTGCCGGTGCCGTTGTAGACCCACTCGCCATCGGTGTTGCGCATCCAGGCCACGTGCGCCTTGGCGAAGCCCAGGTCGATGTCCTCGATGCCGGCGCCGGGGCCGGAAACGTCCCAGTAGTAGTAGTCGTTGATGTGCACGTCGTTGCGCTTGTAGTAGCGCTTGCCGGCCCACAGGGTGGCGCCGGGCAGGGCGGGCAGGAAGTTCTTGGCCTGCACGTTGAACTGGCGGATCGAGCTGGTGCCGTTGGCGTAGGGGTTGCCGTCGCTGTCGGTGGCTTCCCAGTCGTTCGCCTGATCCGACTTGTAGGCGATCATGCTGTCGATATAGAAGCTCTGATCGCCTTCCTTCCACGCCTCGTGACCGAGACCGATCTCGGCATAGGTCTCGCACTCGTTGCCGAGGCGATACTTGGCCGGCGCGCCGGCGGCCTGGAAGCAGGCCTGGTCGCCGCCGCCGGCGGTGGCGCCGATGCCGGAGCGCATGTAGCCATGGAAGTCCACGGCCAGGGCCGGGGTGGCCAGCAGCATGGCGGCGAACAGGGCGCTGGGACGCAGCAGCTGGGCGGGTTGCTTGGTGTTCATCGTGGGTCCTTCTTTCTTGTTGGATTCGGTGTCGGACTGACTGGGCGCGACAGGGCAGGCAGTCGGCCCGGTGGCGCTGCGGGCAAGAGTCGGGCAAGGCAAGGCGCCACCACATCCTCCCCGGGGCGCTTTTTTCGAGGTGGAGCGGCAGGGCGTAGCGAAGCGGCGGGGGGTATGGCTGGCAGGCGGAATTTCTACGCCTGTGCCCTACGCCTGCAGAAAGTGCGCGGGGGAGGTTTGGTGGTGCGGCCAGGCGCGGCAGGCTGCCGTGATCGGGTCGCCCGCGCGGTGCTCCGATCAGTCCATCCGGGGGCTGTCCCCCGTAGTCGGATGCTCACAACAATGACAAGAACGGAGCTTCAAGATGAACCGATACCTGCGAATGGCCGGCCTGGTGCTGGCCATGGCCCCGCTCGCCTACCCCTGGGGCAACCTGGTCAGGGCGGCGGACGCGCCGGGCAAGAGCGCCAGCGGCGTGCGCTACCACGGCGGTGACGAAGTCATCCTCCAGGGCT
Source organism: Pseudomonas sp. PL-6 (assembly GCF_054110165.1). Taxonomy (NCBI): domain Bacteria; kingdom Pseudomonadati; phylum Pseudomonadota; class Gammaproteobacteria; order Pseudomonadales; family Pseudomonadaceae; genus Pseudomonas; species Pseudomonas sp. PL-6. Next base: position 1,613,971 of record NZ_CM134189.1, read on the forward strand.
TTCACTGGAACACGGTGCGTACCACCTCCAGCAACTGGTACGCGACCCTGTCCAGCATGGCGCCGACCCTGGCCGCCGATGGTTTCAGCGCGATCTGGATGCCGGTGCCCTGGCGCGACTTCTCCAGCTGGAGCGACCCCAACAACGGCACCTCGGGCGGCGGCGAAGGCTACTTCTGGCACGACTTCAACAAGAACGGCCGCTACGGCAGCGACAGCCTGCTCAAGCAGGCCGCCAATGCGCTGAACGCCGCCGGGGTCAAGCCGATCTACGACGTGGTGCCCAACCACATGAACCGCGGCTACCCGGACAAGGAAATCAACCTGCCGGCCGGCCAGGGGCTGTGGCGCCACGACTGCAATGACCCGGGCAACTACGCCAACGACTGCGACGACGGCGACCGCTTCATGGGCGGCGACGCCGACCTCAATACCGGCCACCCGCAGAACCAGGCGATGTTCCGCGACGAGTTCGCCAACCTGCGCAGCCAGTACGGCGCCGGCGGTTTTCGCTTCGACTTCGTCCGCGGCTATGCCGGTGAGCGGGTCGACGGCTGGATGAGCGATGCCCACGACAACGGCTTCTGCCTCGGCGAGCTGTGGAAGGCGCCGGGCGAATACCCGAGCTGGGACTGGCGCAACGGCGCCAGCTGGCAGCAGATCCTCAAGGACTGGTCGGATCGGGCCAAGTGCACCATCTTCGACTTCGCCCTCAAGGAGCGCATGCAGAACGGCGGCATAGCCGACTGGCGCCACGGCCTCAACGGCAATCCCGATGCGCGCTGGCGCGAGGTGGCGGTGACCTTCGTCGACAACCACGACACCGGCTACTCGCCCGGCCCCAACGGCGGCCAGCACCACTGGCCGCTGCCGGATCATCGCCTCAAGCAGGCCTACGCCTACATCCTCAGCAGCCCCGGCACGCCGGTGGTGTACTGGCCGCACATGTACGACTGGGGCCATGGCGACTTCATCCGCCAGCTGATCCAGATTCGCCGCGCGGCCGGGGTCAAGGCCGCCTCAGCGATCCAGTTCCATGAGGGCTTCTCCGGCCTGGTGGCGACGGTCAGCGGCAGCCAGCAGCAGCTGCTGATCGCCCTGGACTCCAACCTGTCCTCGCCCGGCCAGGTGGCCAGCGGCGACTTCACCCAGGCGCTCAACGCCGACAACGGTGCGATCCGTATCTGGCGCAGCGGCCAGGGTGACGATGAAGAGCAGGGCGAGCTGGTCAGCGTCAACTTCCGCTGCGACAACGGCGTGACCCAGTGGGGCGACAGCGTCTATGCGGTGGGTAACGTCGCCCAGCTGGGCAACTGGAGCGCGGCCAGCGCGGTGCGCCTGAGCGACACCAGCGCCTACCCGACCTGGAAGGGCAGCATCGCCCTGCCGGCCGGCCAGCAGGTGGAGTGGAAATGCATCATCCGTAACGAGAGCGACCCGACCCAGGTCAAGACCTGGCAGCCGGGAGGCAACAATAGCCTGACGGTTACGGCCGGGGCCACCACCAGCGGCGGCTTCTGAGTCTGCCGGGCCGCCGCGCCGTTCCCGGCGGCCCGGTCTCTATCGACAGGAGAGATCGATGTTGTCCCCTCTTGTAAACCGGCTGACCGCCTTCAAGGTCGGCTTCCTGCCGCGGCTGTACCTGCTGATCGCGGCGCTGGCCCTGCTGCTGGTGCTGCTCGGCGGCAGCAGCCTGAGCGCCATCGGCGAGCTGCAGGGCTCGGGCGAACGCATCGCCCACAGCGCCGCGCGGCTGCAGGCCAGCCAGAGCTTCTTCAGTGCCCTGCAGGGCCTGACCCAGAACCTGTCCGATGCCCTCGGCGCCGAACGCGCCGAGGAGCTCGAGGCCTTCGCCACCGCGCATGGGCAGCATGCCGAACGGGTCGACGCCCGCCTGGACGTCATGCGGACCCTGGGGAACGGCGCCGAACAGGCCGAGCTGGTGCGGCTGGGGCAGTTGCTGCCGCAGCTGGACGCGCAGAGCCGCGAACTGCTGGAGGCGCAGCGCCAGGTGCTGGCGCGGGTCGAGCGCACCGCGGTGACGCTGCGCAACCTGCAGCTGCAACTGTCGCGCTTCAAGCAGGACCTGCTCAGGGTGCAGGCGGTCACCAAGGACGACTACGTCGCCTACTCGCTCAAGCAGTTCATCATTCCGCTGGAGCAGGTCGAGGCACTGGTCTTCGACGCGGTCGGCAGCGCCTCGCCGCAGCGCCTGCAGCAGGCCGAGGCCAAGGTCAGGGAACGCCTGCCCAATCTACATGACAAGCTGGGGCGGGTGCTGGACGACCTACTGCCCCACCAGGACAGTCGCACCGACTATGTGCATACCTATCGGGGTGAGTTCGCCGAGATCGAGCGCAACCTGCTGCTCGACGGCCAGGGCGCGCTGGCCCAGTACGCCGGCTGGCTCGCCGACAAGCAGGCTAACCAGGAGCGCAAGCGCCAGCTGCAGGCGTTGCAGGCGCAGGTGGGCGAGCAGGTCGGGCAACTGATCGAGGCGAGCGAGCGCGACGCCCGGGCGCAGCTCGAACAGGCGCGCCTGACCTATCGGCGCGGCTTCGATCGCCTGCTGTGGCTGGCCGCGCTGTCGCTCGGCATCGCCCTGAGCATGGGCGTTTGGCTCAGCCGCACCATGCGCCGGGCGCTGGGCGCGGTGTCCGGCGCGCTGAACCGGTTGGCCGAGGGCGATCTGCGCGGCCGCTGCGATTACCAGCGGGCAGACGAGTTCGGCCGGGTCGCAGCGGACGTCAATCGGGTCGCCGGCAACCTGCGCGACGCCCTGGCGCAGCTGGGCCGCGCCGCCGACCAGCAGGACGCCATCGCCCGTGGCAATGCCGATTCCTGCGCCGACGCGCGCCAGGGCCTGGATCGGCAGCGCTCGAGCATCGGTGCGCTGGCCGCCAGCCTGACCCAGATGGAATCGAGCTTCGCCGAGGTGGCGGTGCATGCCGAGCAGACCGCGCGGCGGGTCGACAGCGTCGGCGCCTGCGTCGACAGCGGCAGCCAGATCATGGCCGGCACCATCCGCAGCACCCAGGCGCTGGCGCAGCAGCTGCAGGGCAGCGTGGCCGAGATCGCCGAGGTCGAGGCCGGCGGGCAGCGCATCGGCCAGATCCTCGCGGTGATCCGCAGCATCGCCGAGCAGACCAACCTGCTGGCCCTCAACGCGGCCATCGAGGCGGCGCGTGCCGGCGAGCAGGGCCGCGGCTTCGCCGTGGTCGCCGACGAGGTGCGTAGCCTGGCCTTGCGCACGGCCAGCTCCACCGGCGAGATCCAGTCGCATATCGACGGTCTGCTGCAGGGCATCCAGGCGGCGGTACAGTCGCTGGAGCTGAGCCGCCAGCACATGCAGGCCAACCTGGCCCAGGTCGGCGAGGCCGATCAGGCGATGCAGCGGATCCACGAGCAGGTCGGCGCCATCGCCGGCATGTCGCGGCAGATCAGCCAGGCCACCGCCCAGCAGCGCCTGGCTGCCGAAGACGTGACGCGCAGCATGCACGACATCCACGCGGTGGCCGAGGACAACATGCAGCGCATCGTCGGTATCACCGAGAGCAGCGAGCGCCAGGCGGCCATGGTGGCCGAGCAGCAGGCGCTGTGCGCCCGCTACCTGACCTGAGCGATCGGTGCCTGCTGCGCGAAGGCGTGTATCCGGCGGATTGGGGCGGTGCCGGGGACAACGATAAGGGCGGGTTCGGCGACTGACCGCGCAAGCCGCGGTGCGCACGGTGCACCCTACGAAATGCAGCACCGTGCCGAGCGTGGCGATCCCGGTAGGCGGCGCTGCGCGCACCGGAGGCTATCCTGTACAGGCAATCAGCGCCAGGAGACAGGGAATGTCCGACTACCGCCGTGCCCGGGAGCAGGGCGCCTGCTATTTCCTCACCCAGGTCAGCCACCAGCGTCGGCCGCTGCTCACCGAGGCGCCGCTGCGCGCGGCCTTGCGCGGGGCCATCGAGCAGGTGCGCCAGCGTTATCCCTTTGCCATTCACGGCTGGGTGCTGCTGCCCGATCACCTGCACTGCCTGTGGCAACTGCCACCGGGCGATGCCGACTTTGCCCTGCGCTGGTCGATGATCAAGCGCCTGACCAGCCAGGCCCTGCCGCAAGCCGATGGTGTCAGCCTGAGCCGGCGTCTGCGCCGCGAGGCGGGGCTGTGGCAAAGGCGCTTCTGGGAACACCGCATCCGCGACGAGCAGGACCTCAGTAGGCACCTGGATTACCTGCACTGGAATCCGGTGCGCCATGGCCTGGTGCGGCAGGTGGCGGATTGGCCCTGGTCGAGCTTCCACCGCCTGGTGCGCGAAGGCGTGTACCCGGCGGATTGGGGCGGGGTGGCGGAGGATGAGGGGGCGTTCGGCGAGTGACCGCGCAAGCTCGGTGCGCACGGCGCACCCGATGGTGCCGATACGCCGATATGTAGCTCTGCGGATATGGTGCGGCGAGCCCTAGGGTGCGCCGTGCGCACCAGGGATAAACGCCGATCTGCCAGGCCGGCGCCTATTCCCGATCCGGTCGGGTTGTCGCCGCTGGATGGGGTATGCAGAAAGAGCCACCGAGGCCGCGGTGCGCCGCGGCGCACCCTAAGAGCACGGCAGGCTTTTGTAGGGGGCGCGCGGGGCCGCCTAGGTTGTGCGCACCAACCCTCTGCCTATTCACCAACCTGCCACTCATGCGCCTGCTGCAGCGCCTGTTCCAGCTCGGCGCGCCAGGCGTCCGGGGTGCGCCCGGCGAGCAGTTCCAGGCGCTGCAGCTGGGCGCCGCACTCGTGCAGGCATTGCTGCAGCCAGTCGATGCGCTGCAGGGTCAGCGGCGTGCAGGTCTGGCCGCCGAGGTCGTCCTCCAGATCGCTCAGGTGCGAGCGCCAGGCCTCGCGCAGGTACAGGCCGTCGAGGCCGCCGCCCAGCGCGTCCTGCCACTGGTCGATGATGCGTTGCAGCCAGGCCAGTACCGTGGCGCTGGCGCCGCGTCCAGCCAGATGGCTGCGCAGGCGCCGGTAGCACTCCAGGGCGATGCGCTTTTCCAGTTCCAGCGCGGCCAGCGCGGCGCTCTGTCCGCGCTCGCGTTCCAGGTGCAGCAGGTGGGCGTAGTAGCAGCGCGTTTCGAAGCGTTCGGCGGCGTGGCACTGCGGGGTCAGCTGGCCGTTGCTGTTGAAGCTGTGCAGCGGCTCGAAGCGGTACATATAGCCGAAGTCGAACAGGCGGATGCGGCCGTCGTCGAGCAGGTTGCCGGGGCACAGGTCCCACTCGAAGAAGCCCAGCTGCAGCAGCGCCAGCAGCGTATCGAACAGCTGCAGCAGGCGCCGCTCGTCCCATTCGCCGATCGCCTCGCCGGCGATCCAGGGCGACAGCAGCAGGCCCTGGCGGTAGCTGGCGTAACGCGTCTCGACGATGCCGGCCAGGGCCTCGCCCCAGGCCGGCTGCTGTTTCAAGGCCTGCAGCTCTGCGCGGCGCTGCACTTCGTTGAGAAAGGAGGTCTGGCCGTCGGGGTTCTGCACCTTGCACGGGTTGCGTGCGCGCTTGAGTGTCCATAGCTGGCCCCCCGCCTCGATCTGGTAGACCTCGGCGGTCAGTCCTCCGGCGAAATGGCGGCGTACCCAGGGGCTGCCCGGGCCGGTGGCCAGCAATTGGTCGAGGGGCAGCGGGCAGTGGGCGAGCGAGCCCACTTCGAGTTCGGCGCGGCTGGAGGCGAAGGCCAGCTGGCTTTGGCGGCGTTGCTGTTCTGGAGTCATGGCGGTACCGGGCAGGGCAGGTGGTGCGCGCGACCTACCCTGCGAACGTCGCGCGCCGGGAGATTTCAACGACCCTGGACGATCACCACGCGGTCTGCGCCGAGGGTGCGGGCGAAGGCGTAGGGCAGGGTGGATAGCTGCTGGTGGCGGCCGGCACCGATGGCCGGGTGGCGCGCGCGGAACTGGCCGAGCAGGCGCCAGTGCGCCAGCAGCTCGGCGATCGGCCCCTGCTGCTGGGCTGCCCAGTTCATCGGCGAGCGCGTGCCCTGTTGCGGGTCGGAGCCGCCGGGGCCGAGCGGGCGGGCGCTCTCGTCGCCGTAGTAGATCTGCACCGCGCCGGGGGCCAGCAGCAGGGCGCCGGCGAGGCCGCGCTGGCGCGCCAGCTGCTCGCCCTGTTCGGCGAAGAACAGCGAGGTGTCGTGGGACGAGGCGTAGCTCATGAAGTTGTGTCCGGCATTCTTGGCCAGCAGCTCGGCATAGTCGCGGTAGCCGTCCTCGGCCTGGCGCAGGCACTCGCTGCCCTTGGCGGCGAGCTCGCCCTGGAAGGCGAAGTTGATCAGCGCGTCGAAGCCGTTGTCCTGATAGACATTGACCTGCGGACCATGGCCGAACACCTCGCCGACCATCCAGAACGGGCTGCCGCTCATGGGATCATCGGGGTTGGCCGCCGACCACTCGGCGCGCGCCTTGTCGGCCGCCTGGCGCAGCGCCGCCCAGCTTTCCAGTTCGACATGCTTGACCGTATCGCCACGGAAGCCGTCGACGCCGAACTCGCGCACCCAGAAGGTCAGCCATTCCACCAGGTAGTCGCGCACCCGGTAGCCCTCGCGCGGCACCGCGCGGGTGTCGGCCTTGCGCTGCAGGAAGGGCGGCAGCGTCACCGGCTGCGGGTTTTCGGTCTTGAAGTCGGGCAGGAACGCCAGCGAGCCCTTTACCGGATCGACCAGCACGCTGGGCGGGGCGTCGTAGTCGGCGATGCCGGCGCGCACCCAGTCCTTGCCCCACCAGTTGCGCCAGGCGTCGTGCTGGTAGTCGATCAGGTTGTGGTAGGCGTGCAGGTTCTCGAAGCCCTCCGGCCGCCAGTCGCTCCAGCGCGGCGGCAGGTACTGGGCCATGCCGCTGCGCAGCGCGCCGAAGCCGAGCCCCTGCATGTCGGCCAGGGTCGAATAGCCGGCATGGTTGAGCACCACGTCGAACAGCACGCGGATGCCGCGGGCGTGGGCCTGGGCGATCAGCTCGCGCAGGTCGTCGTCGCTGCCCATGTTGGCGTCCAGGCGGGTGAAGTCCATGGGGTAGTAGCCGTGGTAGCCGTAGTGGCGGAAATCGCCCTTGTCGCCGCCGCCGACCCAGCCGTGGATCTGCTCGAAGGGCACGCTGATCCACAACGCGTTGACACCCAGTTGCTGCAGGTAGTCGAGCTTGCCGGTCAGGCCGCGCAGGTCGCCGCCGTGGAAAGTGCCGATCTCCTGCTCGCCATCGGGCTGGCGGCCGTAGCTGCGGTCGTTGCTCGGATCGCCATTGGCGAAGCGGTCGGTCAGGACGAAATACACCGTGGCGTTGCGCCAGTCGTGCGCGGCGGTGGCGCTCGTCTCGGCCGGCTCGAGCAGCAGCAGGCCGTCGCTGTGCGCCGCCGGGGTCAGCTGCACCCGGCCGTTCGCAACCGTCGCCCGCTGGCCACTGTAGGCGTCGCGTAGCACTTCGCCGTCGGCGAACACCTGGCTGACATCGACGCTCAGGGATTCGCCCGTCCAGGCCTGGCAACTGCCGCGCGAGGCTTGCCGGGGCAGCGGCAGCAGGCGCAGGTGGGGCTGGCCGTCTTCCTGGAACAGCAGGCGATAACGTCCGGGTTCGCTGATCTGCAGGCTGAGCTGGCTGTCTTGGTGCCAGTCCTGACGCTGATACAGCGCGAGCGGTTGGGCGCTGCCGGCCGCATTGGGCGCCTGCAGGCGCAGCTGGCCGGGCGCCAGGTCCAGCTCGACGCTGTAGCGCTGCGGCGCCGGGCTGCTCCATTGCAGCGGCAGCGGCCGCTGATCCAGCCAGGCCTGCAGCTGCGGTTCGGCGCTGGCAAACTGGCAGAGCAGGGCGCAGGCCAGGGTGGTGAGCGAAGTCGGCAACGAAGGGTGGCGCATGGGGTTCTCCCGCAACTGGCGAGCCTCCAGTACACCCGCACCACGCCGCCTGCAACAGGCGCAGAAGGGGCAGGGGTGCATACTTTTTTCAGGGAGGTGCTGGCAGACTACGCCCCCGCTTCTACGCCCTCGAGAGCGCGACCGGGGAGGATGTGGCGCTTGCCCTTTCGGTCGAGGATGACCGGGCTGGCAGAGCGCTCACCGGCTCGCCGCGGTTGTGGATCAAAAACAAGAAGCCACGAGGACAACAAGACATGAACAAGACGCTGCTCAGCGCAGTCGCCATCGGCCTCGCCGCCACCCTGAGCCATTCCCTGCCGGCCCAGGCCGCCATCGAGGAGGGCAAGCTGGTCATCTGGATCAACGGCGACAAGGGTTACAAGGGGCTGGCCAAGGTCGGCGAGCGCTTCACCGCCGACACCGGCATCGCCGTGGAGGTGGCCCATCCGGACAGTGCCACCGACAAGTTCCAGCAGGCCGCCGCCACAGGCAACGGCCCGGACATCTTCATCTGGGCCCACGACCGCCTCGGCGAATGGGCGCAGAGCGGGCTGATCTCGCCGATCACCCCCAGCGCCAAGGTCCAGGGCGAGATCGAGGACTTCGCCTGGGAGGCGGTGACCTACGGCGGCAAGCTGTGGGGCTACCCGATGGCGGTCGAGGCCATCGGCCTGCTCTACAACAAGGCGCTGGTGCCGACCCCGCCGGCCAGCTTCGACGAGGTGCTGGCGCTCAACGCCGAGCTGGCCAAGTCCGGCAAGCGCGCCATCCTCTGGGACTACAACAACACCTACTTCACCTGGCCGCTGCTGGCCGCCAACGGCGGCTATGCCTTCGCCGCCGCCGAGGGCGGCTACGACACCAGTCGCACCGGGGTCAACAACGCCGGCGCCAAGCAGGGCGCGCAGACCCTCAAGGCGCTGATCGACGCCGGGGTGATGCCCAAGGGCGCCGACTACAGCGTCGCCGAGGCCGCCTTCAACAAGGGCGAGTCGGCCATGTTCATCAGCGGCCCCTGGGCCTGGGCCAACGCCAAGAAGAGCGGCATCGATTTCGGCGTGGCGCCGATTCCCGCGGTCGGCGACGCGCCGAGCCGGCCCTTCAGCGGGGTGATGGCCGCCGCGCTGAACGCCGCCAGCCCCAACCAGGCGCTGGCCGTGGAGTTCCTCGAGAACTACCTGCTGCAGGTCGAGGGGCTCAAGACCGTGAGCGCCGACGTGCCGCTCGGCGCCGTGCCGAACAAGGCCTATATGGCCGAGCTGGCCAGCGACCCGTTGATCAAGGCCACCTTCGACAACGCCCAGCTCGGCCAGCCGATGCCCAACGTGCCGGAGATGGGCGCCTTCTGGTCGGCCATGGCGCCGGCGCTGAGCAACATCACCTCCGGTCGGCAGACCGTGGACGCCGCGCTGGACGACGCCGCCAAGCGCATCGCCAAGTGAAATCCGGCCGCCGTCGACGCCTGGCGTCGCGGCGGCCCCGCTCCGAGGCTATAAACCTGATGTCCGTCGTCAATCTTTCCGCCGCCGTGGCCAGTACGCCCATGAAACTGTTTTCCCTGCCGTCGCTACGTGCCGGCCTGCGCTGGAGCCTGTGGGGCCTGTTCAATGTCCTGGCGCTGTACCTGGTGCTGGCGCTCTATGCCCAGCAGCAACTGGCCTTCGCCCTGCTCGGCCTGGTGGTCACCGGCATCGCCAGCTACGTGTTCATCAGCCGCCGCACCTACGCCCATCGCTACATCTACCCGGCGTTGGCGGGCATGCTGGTGTTCGTCATCTTTCCGCTGCTGTACACCGTGGGCATCGGCTTCACCAACTACAGCGGCAGCAATCTGCTGAGCTTCGAGCAGGTGCAGCGCTATCACCTGCGCCAGACCTACCTGGCCGGCGAGCGCTACGCCTTCAGCCTGCACCGCGATGAGGCCGGCGAGCTGCGTTTGCGCGTCGACAAGGGCGAGCGCGGCGCGTTCGTCTCGCCGCCTCTCGTTGGGGATGCGACCGGCGACGCGGCCGGCGAGCCGCTGGCGCTCAGGGCCGAACGCGAACCCGGCGAGCTGGGCGAGGCACTGGCGCTGCGCGAGGTGATCCAGCGCCGCGCCGAGCTGGAGCAGTGGGTGCTGCGCGGCAGCGACGGCGAGCTGCTGCGTCTGTACGGCCTGCGCGAGGTGGCGGCGGTCAAGCCGCTGTACCGCCTGCTGGAAAACGGCGACCTGCTCAACACGCGTAGCAACGAGCGCCTGGAGCCCGACCATACCACCGGCTTCTACCTCGACAGCCACGGCAACAAGGTGGCGCCGGGCTTCACCGTGTTCGCCGGCACCAGCAACTTCACCCGGGTACTGACCGACCCGAGCATCCGCGGCCCGTTCCTGGAGATCTTCGTCTGGACCGTGGCCTTCGCCGGCCTCACCGTGCTCTTCACCCTGGCCGTCGGCCTGGTCCTGGCCAGCCTGCTGCAGTGGGATCTGGTGCGCGGCAAGGCGTTCTACCGGCTGATGCTGATCCTGCCCTACGCGGTGCCGGCCTTTATCTCCATCCTGGTGTTCCGCGGCCTGTTCAACCAGAACTTCGGTGAGATCAACCTGTTGCTCAACGGCCTGTTCGGCATCCGCCCGGACTGGTTCAGCGACCCGACCCTGGCCCGCTCGATGATCCTGATGGTCAACACCTGGCTGGGTTACCCCTACATGCTGCTGCTGTGCATGGGCCTGCTGCAGGCCATTCCGCGCGACCTCTACGAGGCCTCGGCGATGGATGGCGCCACGCCCCTGGACAACCTGCTGAAGATCACCCTGCCGCTTCTGATCAAGCCGCTGGCGCCGCTTTTGATCGCCAGCTTCGCCTTCAACTTCAACAACTTCGTGCTGATCACCCTGCTGACCCGCGGCGGCCCGGACATCATCGGCGCCACCACCCCGGCCGGCACCACCGATCTGCTGGTGAGCTACACCTACCGCATCGCCTTCCAGGACTCGGGGCAGAACTTCGCCCTGGCGGCGGCCATCGCCACGCTGATCTTCCTGGTGGTGGGCGCGCTGGCCTGGCTCAACCTGAAACTGTCGAAAGTCAAAGTCTGAGGAACCCGCCATGGCGATGGTGCAACCGAAATCCGTGAAATACCGCCTGTGGCTGACCCATGCAGGTCTGCTCGGCTTCATCGCGCTGATCGTCTTCCCGCTGCTGATGGTGGTGTCGATCAGCTTCCGCGAAGGCAACTTCGCCACCGGCAGCCTGCTGCCGGACAACCCGACCCTGGAGCACTGGTCGCTGGCCCTTGGCATTCCCTACCAGCATGCCGATGGCTCGGTGACCCAGCCGCCGTTCCCGGTGCTGACCTGGCTGTGGAACTCGGTGAAGATCGCCTTTATCAGCTCGGCGCTGATCCTGCTGCTGTCGACCACCAGCGCCTATGCCTTCGCCCGTATGCGCTTCGCCGGCAAGGGGCCCATCCTCAAGGGCATGCTGATCTTCCAGATGTTCCCGCCGGTGCTGTCGCTGGTGGCCATCTACGCCCTGTTCGACCAGCTCGGCAAGCACGCCGGCTGGCTCGGGGTGAACAGCCACGGCGCGGTGATCGTCGCCTCGCTCGGCGGCATGGCCCTGCATATCTGGACCATCAAGGGCTACTTCGAAAGCATCGACGCCTCGCTGGAGGAGGCCGCCATCGTCGACGGCGCCACCACCTGGCAGGCCTTCGTGCACATCCTGCTGCCGATGAGCGTGCCGATCCTCGCCGTGGTGTTCATCCTCGCCTTCATCACCAGCATCACCGAATACCCCATGGCCTCGGTGCTGCTGCTGGACGTGGACAAGCTGACCCTGTCGGTCGGCGCCCAGCAGTACCTGTACGAGCAGAACTACCTGTGGGGCGACTTCGCCGCCGCCGCCGTGCTCTCCGGTCTGCCGATCACCCTGGTATTCCTCTATTGCCAGAAGTGGATAGTCGGTGGGCTGACCGCGGGGGGCGTGAAGGGGTAGGGTGGTGGAACCCGCCGCCCCGATACCGATGTAAGATTCGCCATAGCCCGGACAACTACAAATAACGGGAGAGGATCATGACCACAGCGGCGCGTCCGCCCCTGCCCCTGATACCGGCCAAGCTCGCTGCGCCGGCGCTGCATCCCGGCCTGCTGCCGCGGCCGCGCTTCGACGAGTGGCTGCAGCGCCTGCCGCAGGTGCGCCTGGCCGTGCTGCAGGCGCCCAGCGGCTTCGGCAAGACCGTGCTGGCCAGCCAGTGGGCGGCGGCCTTTGCCGGCGCCGTGGCCTGGCTCAACCTCGACGGCAACGACAACAGCCCGCGGCAGTTCGGCCGCTATCTGCTCAACGCCCTGCATCGCCAGCTCGACGGCGGCTGCCCGCAGTGCGTCGGCCGCGCCGAGCAGGGCGACGACGGCCTCGACGGCCTGCTCACCCGCCTGCTCGCCGAGCTGCCGGCCGAGCATGCGCCGCTGTTGCTGGTGCTCGACGAGTTCGAGGTGCTGCGCAACCGCGAGGTGATCGCCGCGCTGCGCTTCTTTCTGCGCAACGCCCCCGACTGGCTGACCCTGCTGGTGTGCAGCCGCGGCCTGCCGGACCTCGGCGTCGCCGAGTTGCGGGTCAAGCGCCAGCTGCTGGCGCTGGATGCCGGCCAGCTGGCCTTCGAGCTGGACGAGGTACAGGCGCTGCTGGAGCTGGGCCTGCGGATCGAGGTAAACCGCGAGCAGGTCGAGCGCCTCAACCGGCGCATCGGCGGTTGGCCCTGCGCCCTGCAGCTGACCCTGCAGGAGGTACAGACCGGGCGCGGCATGGACCTGTTCCTCGAGGCGCTGCAGCTCGGTCACCCCTATATCCGCGACTATTTCCGTGAGCAGGTGCTCTATGGCCTGGACGGCGCCACCCAGGATTTCCTCCAGTCCACCTGCCTGCTGGAGCGCTTCAGTGCGGCGCTGGCCGACCGTCTGACCGACAGCTGCAACGGCCGCGAGATGCTCGAAACCCTGGAACGCAGCGGCCTGTTTATCCAGGCGGTGGACCCGCTGCGCCAGTGGTTCGCCTACCACCCGCTGTTCGCCAGCTTCCTGCGCAACGAGCTGTCCACCCACCAGCCGCAGCGCGTCGCCGAACTGCACCTGCGCGCCGCCGAGGCGCTGCTGGAGGAGAAGATGGCCGAGGAGGCGGCGCGCCATGCATTGCTGGCGCGCGACCCGCAGCGGGTGGCGCAGATCCTCGAGGCCCATGGCCGGCATTTCTACCGCCAGGGCCGCCTGGAACTGCTGCAGCGCTGCCTGGCCGTGCTGCCGGAGAGCCGCGTGGCCGAATCCCCGCTGTTCACCCTGCTGCAGGCCTGGGCCTCGCAGAACCAGTATCAGAGCGATCAGGTCGAGCGCTGGCTGCAGGCCGGCGAGGCGGTGCAACGCGAGCAGTTCAGCGCCGAACAGTGGCAGCGCATCGAGGCCGACTACCAGGCGGTACGCGCTCAGGTGGCGATCAACCAGGGCGACCAGCAGCGCGCCATGGCCTTCGCCCGCCAGGCGCTGGCCTTCGAGCCGCTGACCATGCGCACCTCCAAGGTGGCGGCGATGTCGGTGCTGGCCGAGGCGCACTTCGTCCAGGGCGAGCTGGCCAAGGCCCAGCAGCAGCACGAGGAGACCGTGCGCCGTGCGCAGCAGATCAACGCCTCGCACCCGGTGCTGTGGAGCCTCGGCCAGCTGTCGGAGATCGCCGTGGCCCAGGGCCACCTGCAGAAGGCCTACAACCTGCAGGAGCGGGCGCTGCAGTACATCGAGCAGGAGCAGTTGCCGATCACCCCGATCATGGAATTCATCCACCGCGTGCGCGGCCAGGTGCTGCTCGAATGGCACCACCTGGATGCGGCCGAGCAGTGCGCCCTGCAGGGCCTGGAGATACTCGACACGGTGGGCGACCACTGGTTCCTGCAGTGCTACGTGCTGCTCGCCCGCGTCGCCCACGCGCGGGGCCAGCAGAGCCAGTGCGCCGACTACATCGGCCGGCTGAAGAGCCTGCTGGCCGGCGACGACTACCACATCGACTGGCAGGCCAACGCCCACGCGGCGATGCTCGCCTACTGGGACTCGACCCAGGACAAGGACAGCATCCGCCAGTGGCTTTCCACCGCGCCGCCGCTCAAGCCCGGGGCCAACCACTTCGCCCAGGGCAACGCGCGCAACCACGTGCGCGCCTACCTGGCATTGAACCAGGGCGAGCGTGCGCTGCCGATCCTGCGCCAGTTGCAGCTAGACGCCGAGCGCCATCAGCTGGTGATGGACCAGAACCGCAACCATATCCTCCAGGCGCTGGCCTACTGGCAACGCGAGGAGCGCCAGAGCAGCCTCGACCACCTGCACCAGGCGCTGACCCTGGCCAGCGGCACCGGCGCCATCGGCAGCTTTCTCAGCCTGGGCAAGCCGCTGATCGCCATGCTCAAGGCGCTGCAGCTCGAGCGCCGGCTCGACGAGCTGGAGCAGCAGCGCGCAGAACGCCTGATCCAGCTGGCCCAGCAGCAGCGCGACTTCAGCCGGGCGATCCGCATCACCCTGGATGAGGCGGTGATTCAGGACATCATCAACCGTCCCGACGTGCCCGAGCTGATCCGCCATTCGCCGCTGACCCGGCGCGAATGGCAGGTGCTCAGCCTAATCCACGCCGGGCTGTCCAACGAGCAGATTTCCGAGCACCTCAACGTCGCCCCGACCACCATCAAGACGCATATCCGCAGCCTCTACCAGAAGCTCGCCATCACCCAGCGCAGCGAGGCGGTGCAGCTGGCGCGCAGCCTGCTGAGCAAGATTCAGGGCGAGTAGGGGAGAGCCGATACCCCGACCTCGCAGGGTGTCGCGGGGCCGCCTAGGCCGTGCGCACCGATGCATTTCCCAGGATCGCCGTCGTGCGTGTCGTTCCTCCCAGTAAGCGCGGATTGGTGCGCACAGCGCACCCTACGGTTCGCCCCCGCGCCCGCGGTGTCCATCCCGAAAACTCCTCCCCCTTGCCGGCCGAAAGCTACGCCGGTGAAAACCCCGCCGGGGAGGATGTGGCAGCGATCACCCTTGCCTAGAGTGGTAAGCACACCACGAACAACAAAAGGCTTTGCTGTATGGCTGTTATCCGCAAGGAATGGTGGCGCGGCGGCGTCATCTACCAGGTCTACCCGCGCAGTTTCCTCGACAGCAACGACGACGGCGTCGGCGATCTGCCCGGCGTGCTGGCCAAGCTGGACTACATCGCCAGCCTCAACGTCGACGCCATCTGGCTGTCGCCCTTCTTCACCTCGCCGATGAAGGACTTCGGTTACGACGTCTCCGACTACCGCGGCGTCGACCCGCTGTTCGGCACCCTCGACGACTTCCGCGCGCTGGTGGCGGCCGCCCACGAGCGCGGCCTGCGCATCATCATCGACCAGGTGCTCAACCACTGCTCCGACCAGCACCCCTGGTTCGAGGAAAGCCGCAGCAGCCGCAGCAACGCCAAGGCGGACTGGTTCGTCTGGGCCGAGCCGAACCCGGACGGCACGCCGCCGAACAACTGGCTGTCGGTGTTCGGCGGCTCGGCCTGGAGCTGGGACGGCCGGCGCAAGCAGTACTACCTGCACAACTTCCTGGCCAGCCAGCCGGACCTCAACTTCCACTGCGCGGCGGTGCAGCAGCAACTGCTCGACGACATGCAGTTCTGGCTGGAGCTGGGCGTCGACGGCTTCCGCCTGGACGCCGCCAACTTCTACTTCCACGACCAGGCGCTGCGCAACAACCCGCCCAACCCGGATATCCGCGAGGGCGGCATCGGCGTGCGCGCCGACAACCCCTACGCCTACCAGCGCCATCTGTACGACAAGACCCAGCCGCAGAACCTCGACTTCCTGCGCCGCCTGCGCGCGCTGCTGGAGCGCTACCCCGGCACCGCCACGGTGGCGGAGATCGGCTGCGACGACTCGCTGCGCACCATGGCCGCCTACACCAGCGGCGGCGACACCCTGCACATGGCCTATTCCTTCGACCTGCTCACCGCCCAGTGCAGCCCGGCATTCATCCGCCACACTATCGAGAGCATCGAGCGCGAACTGGGCGACGGCTGGCCCTGCTGGTCGGTAGGCAACCACGACGTGGTGCGGGTGATCAGCCGCTGGGCCCTGGCCGGCGAGGAGAGCCCGGCGCGCGGCCGCCTGCTGATGGCGCTGCTGCTGTCGCTGCGCGGCAGCGTGTGCCTGTACCAGGGCGAGGAGCTGGGCCTGCCGGAGGCCGAGCTGGCCTATGAAGACCTGGTCGACCCCTACGGCATCCGTTTCTGGCCCGAGTTCAAGGGCCGCGACGGTTGCCGCACGCCGATGCCCTGGAGCCGCGACGGCGCCCACGCCGGCTTCTCCAGTGAGCGGCCCTGGCTGCCGCTGGACGAACGCCACCGCGCCCTGGCGGTGGACGTGCAGGAGGCCGACGCGGCCTCGATGCTCAACAGCTACCGGCGCTTCCTCGCCTGGCGCCAGGAGCAGCCGCTGCTGATCGAGGGCGAGATCCGCATACGCCACCACGACGACGACCTGCTGGTGTTCGAGCGACGCCTGGGCGAGCAGGCCTGGCTGTGCCTGTTCAACCTCGGCGCCCGCGAGCGACGTTACGACCTGCCGCTGATGGTCGAGCCGCTGGAGGGCGTGCCGGCCAGCACTGCCGAGTTCCTCGGCAGCTGGGTACACTTGCCGGCCCACGGCTTCGGCTTCGCCCGCCTGCTGGGCTAGGGCCCCTGCGTTTGCAGGAGCCCCGGCTCCTGCAGGTTTATCAAGCTTTCCGGCCGGGCCGAGTCCATCGCTGCCCGGCCCCTCTCGAGAGGCATCCCATGGCCAGCCTTACCCTGCGCAACATCTGCAAGCACTACGACGGCACCGCCATCACCCGCAACATCGACCTGGACATCGCCGACGGCGAGTTCGTGGTCTTCGTCGGCCCGTCCGGCTGCGGCAAGTCCACCCTGCTGCGGCTGATCGCCGGGCTGGAGGAGATCAGCTCCGGCGACCTGCTGATAGACGGCCAGCGGGTCAACGACCTGCCGCCGATGGAACGTTCGGTGGGTATGGTGTTCCAGTCCTACGCCCTCTACCCGCACATGACGGTGGCGGAGAACATGGCCTTCGGCCTCAAGCTGGCCAAGACCAACAAGGCGCAGATCCAGCGCAAGGTGGACGAGGTCTCGCGCATCCTGCAGCTCGATGCGCTGCTCGAACGCAAGCCCAAGGACCTCTCCGGCGGCCAGCGCCAGCGCGTGGCCATCGGCCGTACCCTGGTGCGCGAGCCCAAGGTGTTCCTGTTCGACGAGCCGCTGTCGAACCTCGACGCCTTCCTGCGCGTGCAGATGCGCATCGAGATCTCGCGCCTGCACCAGCGTCTCAAGTCGACCATGGTCTACGTCACCCACGACCAGGTCGAGGCCATGACCATGGCCGACAAGATCGTCGTGCTCGAGGCCGGACGCATCGCCCAGGTCGGCGCACCGCTGGAGCTCTACCACTACCCGCGCAACCGCTTCGTCGCCGGCTTCCTCGGCTCGCCGCAGATGAACTTCCTCCAGGTGCGCGCGCTCAGCGCCAGCAGCGAGGCGGTGGAGATCGAGATGCCCGGCGGCTACCGCATGCGCGTGCTGGTCGACGGCACGGGCGTCGAACCCGGCGAGCAGCTGACCCTGGGCGTGCGCCCGGAGCACTTCGTTGCCAGTGAGCAGGCCGACTTCGCCTTCTGCGGGCAGATCAGCGTGGCCGAGCGGCTGGGCGATCACAATTTGATCTACCTGAGCCTGGAGGGGGTGGAGGACATCATCACCCTGCGCAGCGACGGCGACCGCCGCGTTGCGGTGGGCGAGACCTTCGCCGCCGGGCTGATGGCCAACAAGTGCCACCTGTTCCGCGCCGACGGCCAGGCCTGCCCGCGGCATTACCGCGAGCCGGCGATCTACGGCTGAATCTGCGTGGCTCACCGCGCAGCTTCTCTGTAGGAGCCGCGCCCCGCGGCGAATGGCGGCAGGTTCAGGCAACGCGCAAACCCGTTTTCGCCCCCGGGGCGGGGCTCCTACAGGTTGCGCTGGTTTGCCGGGGGATGATGCTTCACCCATCGACCGTGGCACTATCTGGTGGATGAAAGAGCGTCATCGACCCTAGGGGTTGGTTGCACCACTCACCATCCTGCGCGCAAGGAGCCGCCATGCAACTGATCGGAATGCTCGACTCACCCTACGTTCGCCGCGTGGCGATCTCCCTGCAGCTGCTCGGGCTGCGCTTCGAGCACCGCGCCCTGTCGGTGTTCAGCACCTTCGACGAATTCCAGCGGATCAACCCGCTGGTCAAGGCGCCGACCCTGATCTGCGACGACGGCAGCGTGCTGATCGACTCCGGGCTGATCCTCGACTACGCCGAGACCCTGGCCGCGCCGCGCAGCCTGATGCCGAGCGCGCTGGCGCAACGCACCCAGGCGCTGCGCCGCGTCGGCCTGGCCCTGGCCGCCTGCGAGAAGAGCGTACAGGTGGTCTACGAGCTCAACCTCAGGCCGCGCGAGAAGCTGCACCAGCCCTGGCTGGAGCGGGTGACCGGCCAGCTGCACGCGGCCCTGCAGGCGCTGCAGGACGAGTGGGCAGGGCGGGTGCCGCAGCTGAGCGAGGCGAGCATCGACCAGGCCGCTGTCAGCACCGCGGTGGCCTGGCAGTTCGCCGTGCAGATGCTGCCCGAGCTGATCGACCCGGCGCGCTACCCGGCGCTGGTCGAGCTCTCGACCCGCACCGAACGCCTGGCGTCCTTTCGCGCGGCGCCCCACGGGCTGGGGACCTGCAGCGACTCGGCCTGATACGTGGTGCGACGGGGATGTCGCCATGGTCGATGGGGGGGCAGGAGCTATGGGAGCGGGGGCATGGCCCAGAGCGGATTGTCAGCGCCGGCAAAGCGGCCAGAAGCCGTAATGAAGGTTTCTACAAAGCGGTGGCGACTCAACAGCGAGCACTAGCCGGCCAGTGCTCGCCGCAACTCGGCAGTCAGTCACAGCGCAGCCGTGTAGCCAATCCAGTCAGAGGCCGATGTTCACCTCTCGTTGGAGCGCTGCAGCAGCACGCCCAGCCCTGTGATGCCAAGTAGCACTGCTGCCAGTATCAGATTGATCGGGATCCCCAACTCACGCAAAGATTCGCTGGCATATACGTCTGTACCAGGGATTAGGTAGGCGACGAACAGACCAGGCCAGAAGCTTGCCGGTGCCAGTGCGGAAGCCCACACCTGGCCACGCCTCAGCGCGGCCAGGGAAAACAGGCTGACCAGCACCAGGGTGGTGAACTGCATGCCGATATGAAATCGCGCATGGCCTGGCCAATCCGGATTGAACAAGTGGCTAGCGTTGAATACGTCGGCGATGGCCACTATTGCCACGGTGGCGACAATAGCGAAACCAAGCATGGCTTTACCAAGCGATGAGCGAGTCATGATGGACGGCCTCACAGGCTCGGATAATCAATGAAGCCCGCATCCTCGCCGCCATACAAAGTGGCTCGGTCGGCTTGAGCCAGTTCGGCGCCTCGGGCAAAGCGCTCCGGCAGGTCTGGATTGGCCACGAATGGGGTGCCGAACGACACTAACGCGGCCTCGCCGGCTTTGAGGGCCGCCTCGCCACCCTCTGCGTCATAGCCACCGTTGGCGATCAATGGGCTGTTTATTTGCGGACCGAAAGTTGCCAGTACGTCACGCGGCCAGTGGGGGAAGTTGTCCAGCGGAAACAGTGCGCGCATCAGGTGCACATAACCGGGCTGCAGCCTATTTAGCTCATCAATCAAGTAGCTGTAGAGCGCCAGTGGATCGCTGTCGATCATGCCGTTGAACGGAATCACCGGCGACAGTTTGATCCCCACGCGAGTGGAGCCCCACACCTCGATCAACGCCTGCATCACTTCGAGCACGAAACGGCTGCGCTTGGCGATGCTGCCGCCGTAGGCGTCGGTACGCAGGTTGGCCGAGTCCACCAGAAACTGGTTCGGCAGATAGCCGAACGCGGCATGCAACTCGACACCGTCAAAACCGGCACGCTTGGCGTTTTCCGCGGCGCGGCGGTAATCGACGATGACCGCCTGGATTTCGCTCAAGGTCAGTGCGCGCGGCACCTCGTAATCCCGCATGCCGTCCAGGGTGAAGTGCTGCTGTCCCTGAATCGCGACCGCCGACGGCGCCACCGGCAGCAGGCCGCCGCGCACACTGGAGTGGCCGACCCGGCCGGTATGCCAGAGCTGCGCGAAGATCTTGCCGCCGGCCGCATGCACCGCCGCCGTTACCTGTTGCCAGGCGGCAATTTGCTTCTCGCTGTAGAGGCCGGGAGTCAGCGGACTGCCGATGGCATCTGCCGAGATATTGATCGCCTCGCTGATGATCAGTCCGGCACTGGCTCGCTGGGCGTAGTAAGTGGCCGTGGACGCCCGCGGCACCCCGGCAGCATCGGCTCGTGAGCGCGTCATCGGCGCCATCACCATGTGGTTGCGCAGATCAAGATCATGCAAGCGAGCCGGGCTGAGCAATTGAGCGGTCATGGGAAAGTCTCCAGGTTCACGCAGAGGGACATCAGGCGTGAACGGATCATCCGGTCCGGCATGTATAGGATAAAGTCACGAAATCAGGAATGATTGCTCCACCAATGGAGCAATGGAGTGCTGGATGAAACTGCTCAATGACATGGCCCTGTTCGTCGAGGTGATCAAGGCCAACAGCTTTCGCGGCGCCGCCGAGGCGCTCGGCATACCCAACTCCACGGTCTCGCGGCGCATCGCCGAATTGGAAAGACGTATCGGCCTACGCCTGCTCAACCGCACTACACGGCGTATCGAACTCACCGAAGGCGGTCGTCTGTATTTCGAGCGCTGCCGGCGTATCGTCGACGAGGCGCGCCTGGCCCATGAAGAGATTTCCGAGCTTGTGGACAACCCGAGCGGCCTGATCCGCTTGTCCATGCCTATCGACTTCGGGGTGGTCTACCTGGCACCACTGTTGGCCGAATTCGCCGAGCGCTACCCGCAGATCCGGTTCGACTTGGACCTCACGCCCAAGCGCCTGGACCTGATCCGCGACCCGGTTGATCTGGTGATTCGTATCGGCGCCCTGCCTGACTCACAGTTGATTGCCCGGCCCCTTGGTACCCTGCAGCGCAGTCTCTATGCCAGTCCGGGCTACCTGGCCCGGCATGGTATGCCGGACAGCCCGGCAGCACTGCTGCAGCATGAGTGTCTGCGCATGCTTGATGCACCCTGGGTACTGCACGATACCCAGCAGAGACTTAGCCTGGCGGTGGAGGGGCGCTACTTGCTGAACAACATCGGCATGCTGCGTCGCCTGGCCCTGCTCGGCCAGGGAATCGCCATGCTGGTGGACGAAATGATCAGCGAGGATCTTGCCCAAGGCCGCTTGCATCGCGTACTGCCCGACTGGAAGGCGGAGGCCCTGCCGGTTTACGCGATTACCGAGACGCGTCTCGTGCCGGCCAAGGTACGGGTGTTGATTGATTTCCTCACGGACCAGTTCAACCGTGGCTGAAGGAAGCCAGCTGCATGCGCGTTGGCAATTGCTTGGCAAGAAAGCCGACCTGAGTCGACCAAAAATTCGTAGACGCCGGATGGCTTCCTGTTGCGAGTTGGGTTACTGGTGCTGCAGCAGAGGTATTGCTCATGTGCTGCCCAGGACGCCGTAGGAGCGTTGCTTGACTTATGGCGACCTGGGAATCACATGCGCAGGAAGGATCGGGGATCTGCTCGACTTACTTCTTGAGGAAGTCCAGCAGATCTTGGTTAAGCCGCTCCTTGTGGGTGTCTGCCAGACCGTGGGGGGCGCCGGGATACACGATCAGAGTCGCGCCCTTGATCAGTGCTGCCGAGGCCCGTGCCGAAGCATCCAGGGGGACGATCTGGTCGTCGTCGCCATGGATGACCAAGGTTGGCACGTCGAACTTCTGCAGATCCTCGCGGAAGTCGGTAGCCGAGAAGGCCGCGATCGAGTCGTAGGTGTTCTTGTGGCCGGCCTGCATACCCTGCACCCAGAACGACTGGATCAGGCCCTGCGAGGGCTTGGAACCCGGGCGGTTGAAACCGAAGAAGGGGCCCGAGGCGATATCCAGGTAGAGCTGCGAGCGGTTCTCCAGGGAGGCCTTGCGCAGGTCGTCGAACACCTCGATGGACAAGCCGTCGGGGTTGCTCTCGGTCTTCAGCATCAGCGGCGGAACGGCGGCGACCAGCACCGCCTTCTTCACTCGAACGGTGCCATGGCGGCCGATATAGCGTGCTACTTCGCCACCGCCG
Source organism: Pseudomonas sp. PL-6 (assembly GCF_054110165.1). Classification (NCBI taxonomy): domain Bacteria; kingdom Pseudomonadati; phylum Pseudomonadota; class Gammaproteobacteria; order Pseudomonadales; family Pseudomonadaceae; genus Pseudomonas; species Pseudomonas sp. PL-6. The sequence goes on from NZ_CM134189.1 coordinate 1,636,109, forward strand.
GTGGAGAAACCGACCAGGGTTACCCCCTTGAGGTCCAGGGCTTCCAGCACTGCGGCCAGGTCATCGGCATAGTGGTCCATGTCGTTGCCTTCCCAGGGCTGGCTGGAGCGACCGTGGCCGCGACGATCATGAGCGACCACGCGGTAGCCCTTCGAGGCGAGGAACAGCATCTGTGCTTCCCAGCTGTCCGAGTTCAGCGGCCAGCCGTGGCTGAAGGCGACCACCTGGCCGTCTCGTGGCCCCCAGTCCTTGTAATAGAGCTGTACGTCGTCTTTGGTTGTGATGTAGCTGGCAGACTGGACGACGCTGCCGACGGCGGGAGCGCTGGCGCCAGCCTTGGCGGGTTGTGCGGCCTCGGCGGACAGGGTGGCGAGCGCCAGGGTGGCCAGAGCCAGGGTGCGATTCAGAGTGTTCATCGTGTTTCTCCAAGAGTGTCGGGTTGACTGGTTGCGACCGGCGATGATCGCGTCTTGGAGACTAGGGAGAGACAGGGGGCACGAGAACTGCAGCGGCGCCGATGGCTGTCATAGCCACGGCCGATGGCCATTCAGCCAGGGCCGTTCGGCCCCACGCTACGTGCTGGGCTCCAGTTGCGCACTGAGATAGATCTGACGGCGCAGCCATTGGTGGCCGGCATCCTTCTGATTGCGGGGATGCCACGCCAGTGCCAAGCGAAGCGCAGCCAGACCCAAGGGCGGTTCGAAGAGGTCCAGACTGTCGGCGTACTGGTTCATGAAGCGCGAGGGCAGCGTGCACACCGCGTCGGTTGCGGCAAGAACCAGCGGAACATGGGAGTAATTCTGAACCGAATAGACAACGTTGCGCGAGCGGCCCAGTTCAAGGAGCACGTCGTCCACCCTGCCGGCGAAACGTCCGCCCTGGGTGGAAACGAGTACGTGGTCGAGGGCGCAGAAGCCGTCGATATCAAGGGGGCCGGTGCCGCGTGGGTGTCCCTTGCGTTGCGCGGTTCGAAAACCGTCCTCCCATAGCGGGCGCTGCATGAGGTCTTCGGGCAAGCCGTCCGGCACCGTGATCAACAGATCGATCTGCCCTCTCTCGAGCCTCTCGTACACATCGGATGGCGGGTAGACGCAGGCCAGCCTTGCGTTCGGAGCCTCGCTCGCCAGGCTTGCACTGAGCCCGGGAAGGAGCGCCGCTGCCGGGGTTTCGAACAGGGCGACGACGAAGGTGCGCGTGGTGGTGGCCGGGTCGAAGAGCTCGGGCTGGCTGACCAGCCGCTTGAGCCCCTCCAGCACATGCAGCAGCTCCTGCTCCAACGCCTCCGCGCGCGGCGTAGGCACCACGCCGCGGCCATTCGCCGCCGGCACGAACAAGGGGTCGGCGAGGATATCGCGCAGGCGCGCCAGGCGTCCCGAGAGAGCCGGTTGGCTGATCCCCAGTTGCGCGGCGGCACGCGTGACGTTGCGCTCCTCGAGCAGGGCCTTGAGCGCGAGCAGCAAGGCTCCGTCGATATCCGTGTAGTTCATCGCCCGCTCCCGGTTGGCGTGGTGACCTACCGGGGATGAAAGCAGACCTGGCGTCGAGTTGCATAGCCTTGCGATGGCGCCGGGCCGATAAGCCGCTATCGCCGCCTTGGCCGCCGGGAGAGCGCTCGGCTAAACCTCTGACCTCAATCGCGATTGCGGTACTCGGCCGGTACCCAGTCGTACTTGCCGGCCTCACGACGTATGTGGCCAACGCCGGGGAACGGCAGGTGGGCAACCGCCGACAGTCGCCTCTCGCGTGCGGCCGTCTCGAACTGTTGCAGGCGCTGGGCGCGCGCCGCCTGCTGATCGACGTCGAAGGTGATGGTCACTTCGGGCTGGGGGAACTGGACGAGACCGACATGCATGATGTCGCCCCAGAAATCGATGCTTTCACCCGCACTTTCCACCCTGTAGAAGCTGTGCCCGGGGGTGTGGCCCGGCGTGGGGATGGCGGTGATACCGGGCAGGATCTGGGATCTGGCGGAGAAGCTCTTGACCTTGCCGGCATCCAGATAAGGACCGATGGTCTTCTGTGCTTCCTCCAGGTGGGCGGGCTTTAGGCCCCTGGCCAGGTTGGCGGGGTCGAGGAAGAAGTTGATGTCGGCCTGTCCGACATGGATGGTCGCGTTGGCGAACAGCATCCGCCCGCCGCGCGTCAGGCCGCCGGAGTGATCGGTATGGATGTGGGTGATCAGGATGTCGCTGATCTGCTCCGGCCGGTACCCGGCCGCTGCCAGGCTCTCGGGCAGCTTGCCCGCCACGGCGCCGAAAAGCTCGCCGGCCCCGCTGTCGACCAGCACCACTCGCGCACCGGTGTCGACCACATAGGCGTTGATCGAGGTCTCCAGTGGATTACGGGCAAAGCCTCTGTGCAGCAGCGCGTCGATTTGCTTCGCGCTGATGCCCCGCAGCAGCGGATGCAGGTCCAGCGGTAGCGTACCGTCGCTCAGGGCGGTGATGCGGAACTTGCCGAGGGTGAAGCGGTAGACTCCCGCGACCTGCGGCTTATGAGCCGAAGCAGTGTTCGCCACCGATACCGCGGGGGTTTCCGTCGCAGTGGCCGACCAGGAATAGAGTGCGCCAAAAGATAGGCTGGCAATGAGTAGCGCCTTGAGAGGACGCTGCAGCTGATGGTTCATGGTGAGCACCTTTGCTGACGCGACCATCGGTGATCGCTAGGACAACGATAGATAGCTTGCGAGCGGCAGAGAACCCGGGGCGCGCTTATACGAGCCATAGTCATGGCCGATGGCTTCGACGCACGTACACATCGACCTGGCGCGGCTGTCTGGCGCGTATCCCCTGCTCTCTGGCGGCGCGGAACTCGCCCCTCGGCATCCGGCTCGCCTAGCTTTGCAGGAAGGCCGTGAGGCCGCTTGCCAACTGATCGAAGGCCAGGTCGATGCGTGGTATGCGGCGCAGATCCCGGTGCGTGGCGATCCAAACCTCCACGGCGAAATCCACCTGGCGCGGCAGCACCCGGACCAGTCCCCAGCGTTCGGCCAGCTGCCTGGGGCATACGCCGATGCCCATTCCGGCGCGCAGGGCCGCCTGCTGGGCATTGTGATTGTCCGTACGCAGTTGCAAGCGCAGCCCCTCGCCGGCAAAACCCTGCGCGGCGAGCGTGCGCAGGTCGGCGAGGCTCCTGTCGGGGCCGATCATAGGCAGCTTCGACAAACTCTCCAGATCCTCTGGGTGTCCGTGGTGTTCAAGAAACTCCTGGGTTGCATACAGCCCGACCTGCAGTGCGCCGAGGCAGCGCGTGAGCACATCCGACTCGGTCGGGCGTTGGGTGCGGATGGCAATATCCGCCTCCTGCAGGGCGATGGCTTCGAGGCGATTGCTCACGCTCATCTCAAAGACCAGCTCGGGGTGCGCTCGGCAGATGGGTTGCAGCAGCGCCGGCAACACTTCGATGCCGAGCAGGTCGCTGCTGGTGATACGCACCGTGCCGCCCTGGCTCTTCTGCGCCGATGCCGCACGATTGAAGGCCTCGGCCGCGACAGCCATGGCCTCCGCATGGGCGATCAGTTCGCGCGCCATGTCGGTGGGGATCAGTCCGGATGCAGTGCGGGTGAACAGACTCACGCCGACACTGGACTCCAACGCTTCGATGCGCCGGCGTGCCGTCGCTTGGGCGATGCCGAGCAGGCGTGCGGCTCCGGAAAGACTACCGGTACGCAGCACGGCGAGGAAGGCGCGTTGGTTGTCCCAGTGCAGGTTCGGCAGGCTCATACATTTCCTACTAGCGGCGCAGCAGATTTGGGGAATAGGCTCAGGGCGAGCCGGTCTGCATGCTATTGAAAAATCGACCATGCGGCACAGATCGAGCGCCGCTCGCACAAGGAGTTTCACATGAAGGTTACTGGCCAGTGCCATTGTGGCGCGGTGACGTACCGACTCGTCACCGAGGAGCTGCCCGCCATCTATGCCTGTCATTGCCTGGATTGCCAGACCACCAGCGGCAGCGCCTTTGGCTTGCATGCATTGTTGCCAGCGGAGGCTATCGAAGTCGAAGGGCCACTCAGCGAGTACAGCTACGAGCGCGCGGGCCATGTCAGTCGTCAACGGCGTTGCTCGAGGTGCCATACGCGCCTCTACAACAGCACCAGCGCTGCGCCAGGCATGCTGGTGTTGAGAGCCGGAACACTGGACAACAGCACGCAAATCAGCCCCATGGCGCACCTCTGGACCCGTCGCAAACAGAGCTGGGTCACAATTCCAGACCATCTACCGGCCTGGCCGGAGAGCCCGACTGCGCAGGAGTTTGCCGACGCGATAGCGCTGTCACGTACAGCGAGGTGCTAGGTTACGGCGGCCTTCGAACCTCGGCGCCGGTTCGGTTTTTTCACCTAAAGCCCTTGCCGCCCTAGAATTGTGCGCATTGTCGCTGACGGCAGGGGCAATAGCCGAACCTCAGAAATAACTCTGGACCGGAGCGACTGTCCATGCCGCAGCCACTGTGGAGATTTATGGGCCTGGAGCTTTAATGAGCTGATGGTCGCTTAGAACCTGTCGCATCGAGCCGAAGCCGCCCATTAGCTGACGGTCAGAGCAGTAGTGAAAAGGGTGGCAGATTTATTTATCGGGATCACTGTCCGCTTTTGGCCGATTGCAGCCGGTTACGACGGGCAGCTACCGCCTAAAAGCGGACAATCCGATCAGGGAGTGGGCGCAGAAGCCAGCCCCCCCTTCTAAATCAGAAATCCAGCGCAACATAAAGCTCATGTAGGGCAAGTTGGCTTGCCCTACATGAGCTGCTGTGTCTACCTGAGAGAGGCGTAATCAGCTGGTATAGCGATCGGCGGGAACGCTCAGGGACAGGTTTGGCATGAGCTTTTGCCGCGCGGCCTCATAAGCTTCCAGCTCGGTGATGTCCGGCAGGGCGGGGATGGTGACCAACTCGCCTTGGTCGAAGCCGGCCAGCGCGGCATCCACCATGGCATCCGCCTGCATGACGATGGCGCTGGGTAAGTACTCTACAGGGGTGCCGGCCGCAGCCCAGAAATCGGTTGCGGTTGCGCCGGGCAGTACGGCCTGGACCCTGACGTTCAGCTCGTGGAGCTCCTTGTGCAGAGACTGGCTGAAGGCGAGGACGAAGGCCTTGGATCCGCCGTACACACCATTCAGTATCTCCGGCGCGATGGCGACGATCGAGGCGATGTTGATGATGGTGCCGCCACCTTGGGCGACGAAGCCCGGGGCGGCCGCGTACGTCAGGCGCATCAGCACGTTCACGTTGAGCGTTAGCAAGTCTTCCAGTTCGTCGACGTTCGACTCCAGCAATGGATGGGTTGCACCGACGCCGGCGTTGTTCACCAGCGTCGTGATGCTGTAGTCCTTGCGAAGGATGTCTTCGACCCGCGCCAGATCGGCCTTGTTGGTTAGGTCGGCAACTACAACCTCAATGTTTCTTCCGGTTTCGTCGCTCAGGCACTTGGCCAGCGCATTGAGGCGCTCACGATTGCGGGCGATCAGGATCAAGTCGTGGCCACGGCGAGCCAGGCGGTCGGCGTAGACGGCACCGATGCCGGACGAGGCGCCGGTGATGAGTGCGGTACCAGGATGGGAGTGAGTCATGTCATTTCTCCAGGGTGGGGGGGACTGGAGAGCAGAGTGCGACGGTTTTACTATGTCTTAAATGACATTTATAGTCGTGTTTTAGGTCATCTGCGGAGGCGCACATGCATCGAATCGGCTACCTGCTGATGGATGGTTTCCAAGTGCTTTCGTTGGCTACCCAGACCGTATTCGAGTACGCCAACCTCGTCGCGAAGGAACCCTTCTACAGCATCGAGAACTTCTCTCCGGCTGGCGGATTGGTGCGCTCCTCGCTGGGGCTGGCCGTCGAGACGCGCCCATTGGACGCCCCCCGCCTGGCGGACACCTGGATGGTCATCGGGGTCAATGACCCGCTGGCAGCGGCGACTCCGGAGGCGGCCCTCGATTTCGTGCGTCAGGCCGGCAGCCAGGCACGGCGTACGGTGGGCGTCTGCACCGGCGGCTTCGTGCTGGCCGAGGCGGGCCTGCTGGCCGGGCGCCGCGCGACGACCCACTGGGCCTTCGCCCAGGCAATGCGCAAGCGCTTTCCAGACATCGAAGTCGAGGACGATCGCATCTTCCTCATCGACGGGCCCATCTGGACCTCCGCCGGTATGACCGCAGGGCTCGACCTGGCACTCGGCATGGTGGAGAAGGACCTGGGCGCGGAGGCGGCCCGCTCGGTCGCCCGCAAGCTGGTGATGCACCAGCGGCGCTCCGGCGGGCAGTCCCAGCATTCGGAGATGCTCGATCTGGCGCCCAAGTCCGACCGTATCCAGAACGCGCTGAACTATGCGCGCAACCACCTGAGTCGCTCGCTCAGCGTCGAGGAGCTGGCGGAGGTCGTGCACCTGAGCCCGCGTCAGTTCACCCGCGTATTCACCGCCGAAACCGGTCATTCCCCGGCCCAGGCCATCGAGGGGCTGCGTCTGGAAGCGGCGCGCCTGATGATCGAGCAGAGCCGCCACTCCCTGGACGTGGTCGCCAGGGAAACCGGGTTTCGCGATCGCCGCCACATGCGCGAGGCTTTTCTCCGTGGCTTCGGCGTGCCACCCCAGGCCGTGCGGCGGGATGCCCGTGGCGTGACGGGGTGAGGGCCGCCTCGGTCGGGTTGTATCCCTCCGTATCCCAGCGCCTGCGCGCACATGCGCATGCAAACCGGCCGCGGGACGACACACCTGAGACCTCTGCGTCTTCGAGTCTTGGTCCGACCACCTGGTCGCCGAGATGAGCGAAGCAGGTCAGGAATGATGCCCACAATCCGAGCGGAAGCTATCCGATGATGGCCCTGAAGAACCTGCTGACGTCCGTCGTCTTTTCGCTGGCTGGCGTTGCCGTACACAGCAACGCCGCCAGCGAGAATCACCGTAACTCCAGCGGTGTTTGTTTCCAGACGACGCCAATAAGGAGTCTGCTGCTGGCTGCTGATCGCCCTCCCAGTCCGGCCAAGCTTTTATCCTGGATGAGTGACTGAAGCTCAGTGCCAGTGCGCACAGCGCCGGTAGGGACAGCAGGGGCTGAACGGTACCCACCAGCATGCCGCCCATTAGCACAAAGGTCAGGGACGACCAGAACACCGGAGAAAGCCAGCAGAGACGCGGGAGTCGGGGCAAGCAGGGCAAGGTGTTTCATAGTGCGATCTTTGGATAGGGCGGCTGCCGGGGCGGAGTACCACACGTCTAAAATATGATGGTCATAATCTAATTTCGTGTATATATGTTGCTCATAATATGAATTGTCCTGCCGAGGACGAAACAACCAACGGAGGTGCACTCGATGAGCAATGAACAACAAGCGGTGCAGTGCGATGCGAAATGCGCTTTGGCGCTCGCCGTTAGCAACGACGACTGGCAGGCCATGGAATGGCAGTTGATTGCCCTGGCATTGAAAGGCGTAGAAGAAGGAGCCAGGTCATGAGCCCATCCCGTCTGCTGCTTGCAATCCTGATGATGCTAACTGCCCTGGGGGAAATCTCCACACAGTTGTTGATTCCTGCCCTGAGCAGGATCGAACAGGGCCTCGGTGCGATGCCTGGAGCCAGCGTTGCGGCGTTGTCCGGTTTTGTCGCCGCATTTGGTATCGGACAGTTGCTGCTGGGACCGCTATCCGATCGGATTGGCCGGCGGCCGGTTCTGATCGGCGGCCTCACGCTTTATTTGGCCGCCACTGGCTGGATGCTGCTGGCCGACAGCATGACCGGCTTCATCCTCGGGCGTGTGGCCCAAGGTTTTGGTGCCTGCGCCGCTTTGGTCCTGGCGCGAGCTATCGTCCGCGATGCTTGGAAGGCCCAGGCCGCGCCGGCCTTGGCGCTGACGGTCATCGGTATGCTCAGCGCAATCGCCCTGGCTCCGATGGTAGGTGGTCTGCTGACCCAATGGGGTGGCTGGCATGCCCCCGTTCTGGCGTCGATGGCTATAGGTAGCATCGCGTTGCTGTTGGTGCTGGCGTTCTACCGTGAGTCCAATCTCAGCCTTGATCCCACAGCTGGGCATCCGGCTACCTTGGCGCGGGACTACTTCGACCTGCTCAAGCAGCGTTCTAGTCGTGCCCTGGCCTTGACCCTTGCGGGTACCTACGGAGCGATGTTCGCTGTGATAGCAGGCTCATCCGCGGTCTACATCAATCTGCTGGGACTGAGCTCGGCGCAGTACGGAATGGTGTTTGGAATAACAATCTCTGGCCTGATCGCCGGTGCCCTGTTCACCCAGCGCAAGATCATGCAATTGGGGCCGCAGCGCATTGTGGGGATTGGCATCAGTTTGGTCGCTGCCGGTGCCGTACTCTCTATTCTGGTGCACTCTGCACTCTGCACTCGGTTTGTCGGTGCTGGGCGTCTCCCTGCCGCAGGTACTGGTAACCCTGGGGGGCGGCATGCTGATCCCTGCGTCGGTTGCTGGCGTGGTCATACCCAATGCTCATCGTGCTGGGCTCGCCGCTGGCCTGATGGGCTTCTCGCAGATGCTCGGTGCTACTTGCAGTGGCTTATTGCTAAGCGCCCTGCAGGACGGCACTGCCTGGCCGATGATGGGTCTGCAGGGCGCATTCGCTGTAAGTGCCTTTAGCCTGTTCCATCTAATGACCCGCAAGGCGCGTAGCGCGGCTGTGTCAGCAGCGGGTTAGACGGTTGCATAAATATCTCTGGCATCGGCTGTAGATATCTATCGCAATGGGATTGAAAGGTCAGCTATTGGCCGGTAGCTGCGTGTCACCGATGACCGCTTCCGGCCAATAGCGGACGGTCAGCTCCTAGTTAGGATTCCATCTCTTCGCGATAGAGAACCATCCCGGCGTGGTAGAGCACACCATCGCGGAACTCGCCATCTGCGGTGAAGCCGGTATCGTCCACATATTCGATATGGTCGCCCTCAAGCCAGTAGCGCCCCTGATAGGCACTTTTCTTCTTGCCGCGGGCTTCATCATAGCGGCCACCGGCAAGCAGCTCGTGACGAATGCGGCCATCCGCGGTAACCCACATGCCAACGTACTTGTTCTGATCTCCCCACGGTTTCGCCATTTTGCTGATCCTCTGCTTGGGAAAGATGCGACTTGCCTTGCCTGGTCTTGGCGATGCGGCTGCGCGAGCCTGCGCGCTAGCTGGCCTTACAGAAGGCCAGCCGCGTAGTTGCTCAACCGTCAGAAGGGGCTCGCGGTGGGCCGCACGATCAGCTCGCTGACGTCTACGTCCGCGGGCTGTTCGACGGCATAGGCGATTGCTCGAGCGATGGCCTCGGCAGGGATGGCGATCTTGCGGAACTCCACCATTTCGGCGCGACCGCCCTCATCGGAGATACTGTCAGCCAGCTCGGATTCGGTTACGCCAGGTGCGATGACGGTCACCCGGATGTCGCCGCCGACCTCCTGCCGGAGGCCCTCGGAAATGGCTCGCACGGCGTACTTGGTCGCACAGTAGACAGCCGCGGTCGGACTGACGGCGTATGCACCAATCGAGGCGATGTTGATGATCTGCCCGGCGCGTTGCTGCTGCATCAGCGGAAGAGTCGCTGCGATGCCGTGCAGCACCCCACGAATGTTGACATCGATCATGCGGTCCCACTCGTCCACCTTGAGAGCTTCGAGTTTGGAAAGCGGCATTACGCCCGCGTTGTTGATCAGGACATCGACCCGACCGAAGCGAGTGACGGTGAAGTCAATGAAGTCCCGGACGTCCTGTCTGCTGGTCACATCGAGGGCCCGAAACGCGGCAGTTCCACCGGTTCCCTGAATCTCGCCTGCAATCTGCTCGAGACGGTCAGTGCGCCGAGCGCCCAGCATCACCTTCGCTCCGCGGCTGGCCAGCAGCCGTGCAGTGGCTTCACCAATACCGCTGCTGGCGCCAGTAATGACGATGACCTTGCCTTCAACATTCTTCATGGTCTTTTCCTCTCCGGTTCACTGTTCACCCGCAGGTGGGCCTGGAAAAAGATTAGGGTTAAGGGACGGGTAGTCGTTAATCGATTACTGCGCAGTTATTGCCTAATCCTGTACAACTGCCGTTACTGGCTCACCAGCTCATAAGGCTTTTTCTCCCGTGCTGACCTAAGGCCTATTGCCCACCAGTTCAGTAATACCAACATGCGTGCCATGGGAATTCTTGCCTGATCCGCCAGGCGACAAGATCCATTCTCATCCAATAGCGCCCACGGATTGGGCAGTGTGACTACGCTGCAGATGGGAACGGCGTGCCGCCCCGCCAGGACCTGGCGAAGCTGAGCTATGGCGTTCATGCCACCCGATGCACCGCCATAGTCAATGAAGGCCACCGGTCTGGCCTGCCAGCGAATCGTCACCTGGTCGATGAAGGTCTTCAGTTCGGCGGAGTAACCATGGCTTTGTTCCGACGCGAGGATCAGGAAGGCATCGGCCTTGGCGAGTTGACCAAGCGCTGCTCGCTGTTGAGAGGTATCGAGCAGGCAGCAGTCGAATTCAGCGCGTTGCGCTATAACCATCGAGGCCCAGCTCGCCAACGCAGTGCCTATGGCTTCTTCATCGTTTCCTTCGTAGATCAGGACCAGTTTGACCTTGCTGTTCATCTCATCCTCCCGACACATTTCCGCTTGCGGTGGCACGTCTGTTGCTGAATTTCGAGGTTCAGCTCGGGCTTTGAGAAACAGCGTAAGAGCGATGATCCGGCCGATATAGCCGGTCCTCAGGCATACCACTTGTGACTTGAATTCATATGAGACGGCTAGACATAAACTGCTTCGCCGAAATGAGCGTCTTCGTCAGAGTCGTCGAGGATGGCGGTTACACGGCAGCGGCCAAAAGCTGCGCGATGAGCCCCTCGGCGGTAAGCAAGTTGGTTTCTCGTTTGGAGAGCAGGCTTGGCGCCCGCCTGCTCAATCGCTCGACACGTCGGCAACTGCTGACTCCCGAAGGGGCAGCCTTCTATGAGCGCTGCCTGACCATCCTGGCCGCTCTCGATGAGGCGGAGCAGGAGGCTGCAGCCAGCTCGGCGCCTCAGGGAATCGTGCGGGTCAACTGCAACGTGGACATCGGCCGACTGTATCTGCTGCCGCTGCTGACCGAGCTTCTCGAGCACCACCCAGGGGTCTCGGTAGAGGTGTACCTGAGCGATGAAGTCGTTGACCTGATCAGCTCCCGTGCGGACGTCGCGATCCGCAGTGGCCCGCTCAAGAACTCGAACCTGGTCGCCAGACGTTTGGGGGAGACTCGGACCCTGATCGTGGCATCGCCTGCCTATCTCGAAGCGCACGGTACCCCGCAGGTGCCGTCGGAGCTCGCGGCCCATAACTGCTTGGGGTTCACCTTCAGCCAGCCTTCCATGGAGTGGGGCCTCAGGGAAAAGAATGGCGAGGCGATCTCTGTGCCGGTGGCGGGCAACGCTCGAGTCAGTGATGGCAACGGCGTTCGCGACCTGGCGCTCCTGGGGCTCGGCCTCGCGCGCGTCGGCTTCTGTCAGGTCGAGCAGGATCTGGCCGCAGGCAGGCTTCTGCCGGTGCTGGAGGATTACCTGCCCGCGGTGAAAACCGAGGTCCACGCGGTCTACGTGGGGCAAGGCGGGCGGTTGCCCACCAGGGTCAGAGTGTTCATGGATTTCCTGGCGGCCCACCTCACTATCCGTTGAGCGGATGACTGCTCCGCTTGCTGGCACCAGCCATCCCCGCGTCACGGCGCCTCGCAAGTGATCGACTATAACCAGTCGCCATTCGAGTCCGTGGTCGTCGGACCTCGTGTCCCAGGCGCATCAAAAGCCGCGCAGATGCCCGGCTTCTTCTGGCCGTAATTCCCCGACAGGGTAGGCAGGCTCGCGACAGCAAAGGCGCCGGGACTGCGGAAGCCTGGCGCTCCATTGTTCAAGCAGAGGAGACGGGCATGCGCCGCTATCAGAAAACCGACTTTCCGCTGGTCGAAACCCGACGTCATCTCGAGACGGGCCCGATAGTCCTGGTCACCTCCAGTTGGCGAGGTGAGCGCAACATCATGACCATGGGTTGGCACATGATGATGCAGTTCAGGCCTGCGCTATTCGGTTGCTACATCTGGGAAGGCAACCATAGCCATGAGCTGATCCGCCGAAGCCGGGAGTGTGTGATCAACGTGCCGACCGCCGAGCTGGTCGAGGCCGTCGTCGCCGTGGGCAACAGCTCGGGCAGATCCTCCGACAAGTTCGCAACCTGTGGCCTGACGGCGGCGCCTGCAACGCGGGTGAAGGCGCCCCTCATCGACGAATGCTACGCAAGCTTCGAGTGCCGCTTGGCCGACGACAGCCAGATTGACGAGTACGGTCTGTTCATCGGGGAAGTCGTCAAGGGGCATGTGGCCTCGACTGTTACCGAGCCGGCCACGTTGCACTACCAGGGGCGAGGACAATTCCGCGTTGCCGGTCGAACCCTGGATTTGAGTGAGCGCTTCTTGCCCCAGAATCTCTGAGATCTGGCGTGGCTCAGGTTTGCCGATAGGCGCTGGGGGTGACGCCCACCTCCCGGCGAAACACTTGCGAGAAATGGCTCGGGCTCGAATACCCGACCTCCAGCCCAATGTCGATGACGCTGCGGTCGGTCTCGAGCAGCAGACTCCGGGCGCGGTTCATGCGCAGACGGATGAAGTACTGCGAGGGTGAAAGGCCGGTGGCGCGTTTGAACATCCGGCTGAAGTGGTATTCGCTGAGGTCCGCGATCTGAGCCAGGTAGGCCAGGCTGAAATCTTCGGCAAGGCGCTCGTTCATCGCCTCGACCACACGGCGAAGCTTGTACGCCTGCAGCGCATTGGCTCTCCGAGTTGGGCTGTGCGGATCCAGGTAATTGCGTACCAGATGCACCGCGAGCGCCTGGGCCAGGCAATTCACCAACAGAGGGCTGGGTTGGTGTTCGTCGACCTGCTCTTTGCGTATCTGCTGCAACATGGCGGTCACCCGCTCATCGCGGGCACCGGAGATATCGCGAAAGGTTACCGGCCTTTGCTGATCGCCCAGCACCTCGCGTGCAGCCAGATCGATCAGCGGCAAACCCAGATAGAGGTGCATCACCTCGAAGCAATCGGCGCCGTGGGTTTGCCAGCGCATCTCATAGGGTTCGCTGGTGCTGGTCAGGAAGAAGTCGCCGACCTGCACCTCTGCCGCCTGCCATGGCCCGCCGAGTGAGCGCTCCTCGACCCTGGCCGATCCTGCCAAGACCAGCACCAGTAATGGCTCCACAACCGCAGGGACCAGTACCGGGTCGGTAACGGTGTGATGGCTGTACAGCTGCATCACGGCGTCCTGCAATTGCGGGCGCGCCGGCAATAGGCGAGGCTTGCCCGGTAGGTGCTGCGGCATCGATTCGGCGGCGATGCGTTGCTGACCGCTGGCAGCGCGCTCGTCAGATTCGAGAGGGCCCACAGGTTCTCCATCGGCGATGCCCCGCGCAGGGGGCGGCACCGTTAGGGTAACGCAGCGCGCCGTTTTCGAGCAGGTTGCAGCGCTCGGTCCACCAGCCCGACTCTGGTGCGTCCAGGGCGATCGCAGCCCTGGCCGGATCGAGGCATGCGTGGCTGGAAGCCGGCTTGCCGTTTTCGACGCGCACGAACAGAACATAAGCCAGTTGATAGATTCGTCCCGTCTGCTTGCAGAGCCCTTCAGCCTTGATCTCAGCGCCCGCCAGCGCAGGGGGCCGGCCCTGAATCATTTCTCTTCCCTCGAACGTTGATCCCATCTTATCCCGGGCTCAACGACAGGCCGTGAACACTCGCTTGGCCCACAGGGACATACAGGCGCAGCAGCCCTTCTCCGACAGGACCAGTTCAGCGCAAAACTCCGACATCGCCGGCAATTACCCCAAAGCCCGGCTGATTCCATTGCGAGACAGTGAGCCCGTCGAAAACGACAGCGCCTGAGGGCGCTGGGCCGCGAATTTCTCGCCGGCTCGTGACGAAGGAGATCACCATGACTGTTATCAACAACACCGTTATCCAAGAGGTCGCCGGCAAAGTTGCACTGGTTACCGGCGCAGCCAGCGGTATCGGCAAGGCCATCGCACTGATGCTGCACGCGAGGGGAGCCAAGGTCATCGCCGAGGACCTTAACCCTGCCGTCGAGGAGCTTGCGCGCCCAGGGCTGGTGCCGCTGGTGGCTGACATCACCGAGGACGGAGCCGCCGAGCGCGCCGTCGGGCTGGCTGTGGAGAAGTTCGGCCGGCTGGACATCCTGGTCAACAATGCCGGCATCATCATCAACAAGCTGGTGATCGATATGACGCGCGAAGATTGGGAGCGTATCCAGGCGGTGAACGCCACCGCGGCCTTCCTGCATTCCCGCGAGGCGGTCAAGGCGATGATGCCGAACAAGTCGGGCGCCATCATCAACATCGCCTCCTACGCCTCCTACTTCGCCTTCCCGACCATTGCTGCGTACACCGCCTCCAAGGGCGCGCTGGCTCAGCTGACCCGCACCCTGGCACTCGAAGCCATCGAATACGGCATCCGGGTCAATGCCATCGGCGTCGGCGACGTCATCACCAACATCCTCAACGACGTGGTCGAGGATGGCCCGGGGTTCCTGGCGCAGCATGGCGAGGCCGCCCCCATCGGTCGTGCGGCTCAACCGGAGGAGATCGCCGAGGTGGTGGCATTCCTCGCCTCGGATCGGGCCAGCTTCATCGTCGGATCGGTGGTTATGGCAGATGGCGGTATGACCGTTACGGCCGGTTGATCCAGCGAAGATGGCGACCAGTGCCAATCGGCACTGGTCGTACCGTCCAGCCGGAGAGTCCGCTAATGGTCGCGCCTGTCGCGGCCAAAGGATATCGGGCGCTTCCGGCCCTTGATGATGGCTCCTTGCGCCCGCCAGATAGGATGGCCAGCGTCGCCAGCATCCGCATGCCCTGGTTGCCCGTACCGGTGCGCACGGCGCCCTTTACGTGGTTATGCTCGGCGCTTCGTTCCATGGCCCAGAAAGGATTTCGCCATACAGACGCCGTCGTCTTTATCCACGGCCTGAAATTTTTTTCCGATCGCTGTCGAATCGTCCATCGCCCGCTCGACTAGTCTTCAGAACCCCAGCCATGGGTTCAGTGTCAGCCGTAGGGAGACCCCTGCGCTACTTCGACTCGAACAAGGAGACAGGCGATGCGTTTCATGGTGATAGTCAAGGCCACCGCGGATTCCGAAGCCGGTGTGATGCCCAGCGAGGAGCTGCTGGCGGCGATGGGGCGCTACAACGAGGAACTGGTGGAGGCCGGCGTGATGCTCGCCGGCGAAGGCCTGCAGCCCAGCAGCAAGGGCGCGCGGGTGCGCTTTGCCGGCAGTCAGCGCACGGTGATCGACGGCCCCTTCGCGGAAACCAAGGAGCTGATCGCCGGCTTCTGGATCTTCCGGGTGGCCTCGCTCGCCGAATGCATCGAGTGGGTCAAGCGCTGCCCCAACCCGATGCCCGGCGATTCCGAGATCGAGATCCGCCAGATCTTCGAGGCCGAGGATTTCGGCGAAGAGTTCACCTCCGAGTTGCGCGAGCAGGAAGACCGCATTCGCGCGCGCATCGGCATTGAAAACTAAGGAGAGTGCTGTGATGAAGATTCATGCCTATCTGATGTTCGACGGCCAGTGCGAGGCCGCCTTCAACCGCTACGCGGAAGTTTTCGGCGGCCAGCTGGAAATGATGCGCTACGCCGACAGCCCGGAGGATATGGAGGTCCCGGCCGAGTACCAGCAACGCATCATGCATGTGTGCCTGACGGTCGGCGACCAGTTACTGATGGCCTCCGACAATCTGCCGCAGTACCCCTATGAGGGCATCAAGGGCTGTTCCGTTTCCCTGCAGGTGGACAACGTGCCCGAGGCCGAGCGCCTATACGCCGCGCTGTCGGCTGGCGGTTCGGTGCAGATGGAGTTGCAGGCCACCTTCTGGGCCACGCGTTTCGCCATGCTCACCGACCGTTTCGGTGTGTCCTGGATGATCAACTGCGCGGTGGATAGCCAGCAGGGTTGAGCCGGACCGCCTCGGGCGGTGTCGGCCCGCGCATGTCGCGGGGCGCGCTGCCCGCCTGGCCCCCAGGTCGCCTGAAAACCACGCGAAGAAGCCGAGGTCTAAGCTCAAGACAGGGCCGGCAAGAGGGCTTCGCGATGAAACTGCGCTATCTGCTGCTGCTGGTGGGCCTGGCGGTGCCGCTGACGGCCTGCAGCGTGCACGTCGGCGGGCACCGTCCGCCTCCGTACTATGCGCCGCCACCTCACGTCGAGTGGCGCTGGGATCCGGGTATCGACGCCTATGTGGTCATCGGCTGGCCGCACCTGTACTACCGCGACCACATCTATTACCGCTGGCACGACAACCACTGGTATTCCTCCGGCCGGCACGACGGCCCTTGGGCCAAGGGAGCCAAAGGCGTGCCGCCTGGCCTGAACAAGAAGTACGGCAAGCCGGGACGCGGCCGCGGCGGTGGGGGGTACTGAGCCGGGGAGGCGCGCGGCCGCCTGGGCCGTGCGCAGCAACGGATTCAACCGGCCAGCTCCAGCACCTCGCTTTCCTGCAACGGTTCGACCCCGGCGAGAAACTCCTCGCCCCAGCGGCGGATGTCGTTGTAGCAGACGATATCGAACAGCTCGCGCAGGCGCGCCTGGGCCTCGCTCGCGGGCAGGTTCAGCGCCAGGTAGCAGGTCTGCGCCAGATCGGCCGGGTCGTGCGGGTTGGTCAGCAGCGCGCCCTTGAGTTCGGCCGCGGCGCCGGCGAATTCCGACAGCACCAGCACGCCGCGCCCACCGAGCAGGCCCTGCGCTGCGACAAACTCCTTGGCCACCAGGTTCAGGCCGTCGCGCAGCGGGGTGATCCACATCACGTCGGCCATGGCGTACCAGGCGCTGACTTCCTCGAACGGCAGGCTGCGGAAGAAGAACTGCAGCGGTGTCCAGCCGATGCGGGCGAAACGGCCGTTGATGCGGCCCACCGCCTGTTCGATCTGCGTCTGCAGCTCGTCGTAGATGGTCATTTCCTTGGCTGCCGGCACGCACACGCTGACCAGGGTGACCTTGCCCAGCAGCTCCGGGTTGTCGGCCAGCAGCCGCTCGTAGGCGTTGAGCTTTTCCAGGATGCCCTTGGTGTAGTCGAGGCGCTCGACCGAGAGGATCAGCTTGACCCCCTGCATCTCCTCGCGCAGGTGCGCCATCAGCTCCTTGATCTTCGGCGCTTCCAGGGCGCTGCGCACGCGGTCGATATCCAGCCCGACCGGGTGGGCGCCGAGCCTGACCTGGCGGGTGCCGGTGTCCAGCGCGGTGGTCATGCGCTCCAGACCCACGGCGCAGCCATAGGTGATAAAGCGCGGCGCGCAGTTGTGCCGGCTCAGGGTCTGCAGCGGGAATACGCCGCGGGCGACGTCGACGAAGTTCTCCACCTGGCGCGGGATGTGAAAACCGATGTAGTCGCACTGCAGCAGGCTGCCGACGATCTGCCGGCGCCAGGGCAGCACGTTGAACACGTCCGCCGAGGGGAAGTAGGTGTGGTGGAAGAAGGCGATACGCAGGTCCGGGCGCAGCTCGCGCAGGTAGGCCGGCACCATCCACAGGTTGTAGTCGTGCAGCCAGACGATGGCGCCCTCGGCGGCCTCCAGCGCGGTGCGCGCGGCGAAGGCGCGGTTGACCTTGCAGAACACCTGCCAGTCGTCCTCGTTGAAGGTGGCGCGCTCCCAGAAGGTGTGCAGGGTCGGCCAGAAGGCTTCCTTGGAGAAGCGCTTGTAGAAGATGTCCACTTCTTCCTTGCTCAGCTTGACCCGCGCGGCGGTGAGCTTGGGATAGCGCTCGGCATCCACCGTGGTGTGGCTGTCGAAGGGCTCGGCGTCGTCCTCGTGCACGGCCCAGGCGACCCAGGAGCCGGGGCGGCCGTCGCCGAAGAAACTCAGCAGCGTGGGGATGATGCCGTTGGGCGAGGTCGGGCGGCGGCGTTGCAGCTTGCCGGCGGCATTGCGGTATTCCTCGTAGGGCAGGCGGTGATAGACCATCACCAGCTCGGCCTTGCCCGGTTGCGCGGCCTGGCGGCGTTCGGCGGCGATGCCGTGCTCGCCGAGAAAGCCGAAGTGGGCGAAGGCTTCGAGGATGCCGCCGCAGCCCGGTCGGCTGGCGTGCAGGGTGCGCGAGTGGTTGGCGGTGGCTTCCAGCAGTGCGGTTTCCGACTGGCCGACGCAGACGCCGTGGAAGCTGGCGCTGAGCATGGACAGGTCGTTGAGGGTGTCGCCAGCAGCCAGCACCTGGTCGTGGTCCAGCTCAAGCCAGTCGGCCAGGGCCTTGAGGCTGCTGCCCTTGTTCACGCCCTTGGGCAGGAAATCCAGGTACAGCTCGGCGGAGTAGAGCAGGTCGCAGCCCAGCGCGTCGGCGATCTCGCGCAGCGCCGGGTTGGCCGCCTGCTCGGGCGTGCAGAAGTAGGAACAGCGGCGCGCCTGCGGCACGTCCTGACGCTCCAGGGCGAACGGCTCGATGGCGCTGGCCACCTGGGTTTCGCCGGGCCAGCGGGCATCGACCAGGCTTTGCAGCTGTTGGATAGGTTGCAGGCTGTCGCCATGCACCAGCGTCGCGCCGACGTCGGCGATGATGTAATCCGGCTGCGGCAGCGTCGGGTCGGCCAGCAGCGGCAGCACCGCCTCCAGGCTGCGCCCGGTGACGTAGGCGAGCTTGATCTCCGGGTGGGCGGCGATGGTCTGATAGAGGCTCAGGCGATCTTCGGGGTCGCCGGCGAGAAAGGTTCCATCCAGATCGGTAGCTAATAGCATCGTAGTTTCTCCAGAAGTGGCCTGTGCGGCTCGGCGCTAATGCGCGCGGCCGACGGGCCGGGTTTCTGGCTGCTTGGGATAGGCTCGGGGCCTTGCCGAAACAGCCGGTGGCATGACTTCAGGACGTGGTCGTCTCCTCCGTCGAATCATGGGGCGGTGCATCGGGCATCAGTTCCAGCACCGTGGGGCTGGTGCGCAGCATGGGCACGAAGTGGGCGGCGTCGCCGCTGACCAGGTCGCTGACATGGCGCAGCCGGTAGAAGGCGTAGGCGGCCAGCAGGCCCAGGGTGCAGGCGAAGTACAGCGGCAGCGCGCCGGCGCCGAGTTGCTCCATCAGTACGCCGGCCAGCAGCGGCCCGCACACCGAGCCGATGCCGTTGACCATCAGCAGGCTGGCGGAGCCGGAGAGGATCTCGTCGCTGCGCAGCTGGTCGATCAGCTGCGCCACAGCGATGGGGTAGATGGCGAAGGCCAGGCCGCCCCAGACGAAGATCGCGCCGAGCAGCAACGGGCCGGCCGGCAGCAGGCTCATGACCAGCGCCAGGGCCACGGCCAGCAGCACCACCCAGAGCAGCACCCGACGGCGGTCGTGGCGATCCGAGTAGAGGCCGATGGGCCATTGCAGCAGGGCGCCGCCGAGGATGGTCGCGGTCATCAGCAGGCCGACGCCGGGCGTATCGAAGCCGGCCAGGCTGGCGTACACCGGCGCCATGCCCCAGAAGGCGCCGAGCGCCAGGCCGGACAGGCCCGCCGCGACTATGGCCAGTGGCGCGATGGCCCACAGCTGGCGCAGGTTGCTCGGCGGCGCTTCCGGCAGGCTCGGCTGGGCCTGGCGGGTCAGGGTGATGGGCATCAGCGCCGCGCTGATCAGGATGGCGGCGAGGGCGAACAGGGTGAACTGCACCGGGTCGGCCAGGTGCAGCAGTTGCTGGGCCAGGGCCAGGGCGCCGAGGTTGACCGCCATGTACACAGCGAACACCTGGCCGCGCTGCTCGCTGGGCGCCTGGGCGTTGAGCCAGCTCTCGATGACCATGTACAGCGTCACCAGGGCCAGGCCGTAGAGCACGCGTAAGAATAGCCAGACCCAGGGATCGATCAGCAGCAGGTGGAGCAGGGCGGCGATGGCGGCCAGGGCGGCGCAACAGGCGAACGCGCGGATATGCCCGATGCGTCTGACCAGCGGCGTCGCCAGCCAGGTGCCGAGGAGGAACCCGACGAAGTACCCGGACATGATCAGGCCGAGCATCGTGGTGGAGTAGCCTTCGGCGACGCCACGCAGGGTCAGTAGGGTGTTGAGCAGGCCATTGCCGAGCAGGAGTAACGCGACCCCACTCAGCAACGAGCCGATGGGGGCAATCAGGGACCACATGGCGAACTACCCTAGGGGACTGTGCCGGTGATGGCAAGCAGGGAGTACGCCAATGAATAGCTGGGTAATTAATTAAGTTGTTGAAATATAAAAAGTAAATTTATCGACAAAAGGTCCATGGATTTTTTCTGCACGTGGCGGCGCACCCTGGCGGTGCAGGGCTCGGCCGATAGTCCCGGCGTGCCGCGAGCGGTGTTTCCTGCATGGGCCCGGAAAAAAGAGCCGGCGGCGCTGTAACGCCAGGCAGGCCGCCCCGTCCATTTCAGCGAGGGTGCCAATCCGGCCCCACGCAGGAAAACTTCTGGAGAATTGCCATGAAACAGCTCAATACCCTGACCGCCACCCTGGGCGCCGCGCTGCTCACGTCCGTCGCCTTCACCGCTCAGGCGGCGGGCAATCCCTTCGCCGCCGAGGAACTCGCCAGCGGCTACAGTCTGGCCGCGCACGAGAAGGGCCATGAGGGCAGCTGCGGCGAAGGCAAGTGCGGCGGCGAGATGAAGGCCGAAGGCGAGGGCAAGTGTGGCGAGGGCAAATGCGGCGGCGAGATGAAGGCCGACGGCGAAGGCAAATGCGGCGAGGGCAAGTGCGGCGCCGAGAAGAGCGAATAAGGCAGGGAACGGGGGACGGATCATGCAGGCTCGTTTCGTCAGCGGCGCCGGCCTCGGCTTGCGTCGTGGCCTGCTCGCCGCCTTGCAGGAGGACGGGGCGAGCGGTGCGGACTTTCTCGAAGTGGCGCCGGAGAACTGGATCGGCGTCGGTGGGCGCCTGGGCAGGCAACTGCGCGCGCTCAGCGAACGCCGGCCGCTGCTCTGCCATGGCCTGTCCCTCAATCTCAGCGGCTTCGCGCCGCTGGACCTGGAGCTGCTGCGGGCCATCAAGGCATTTCTCGATGCCCATGGCGTGCTCGGCTACAGCGAGCACCTGTCGGCCTGTGCCGATCACGGCCAGCTCTACGACCTGATGCCGCTGCCGTTCTCCGAGGAGTCGGTGGTGCGCATTGCCGAGCGCGTGCGCATCGTCCAGGACTTGCTGGAGCGGCCGCTGATCATCGAGAACGTCTCGGCTTACGCGCAGCTGCCGGGCGAGCTGGACGAGGCGAGCTTCGTTCGCGCGGTGCTGGAGCGCGCCGATTGCCAGCTGCTGCTGGACGTCAACAACCTCTACGTCAACAGCATCAATTTCAACTTCGATGCCCAGGCTTATACCGCCGCGCTGCCGAGCGAGCGCATCGCCTACCTGCATGTGGCCGGGCATTACGACCAGGCCGCCGATCTCAAGATCGACACCCACGGCGCGCCGGTGATCGACCCGGTGTGGGCCTTGCTGGCGCATGCCTACGCACGTCATGGCGTGCGCCCGACGCTGCTGGAGCGCGACTTCAACTTCCCGCCGCTGGCCGAGCTGTACGCCGAGCTGGCGCAGATCCGCCGCCTGCAGGCCGCGGCTGCGGGCGCGCGCAGGTACGGCACATGACCGGCGTCGACCATCAGCGCGCCTTCGCCGCGCGCATCCGTCAGCCCGAGGCCGAGCCCCTGCTGCCCGGCATCGCGGCCGAGCGCATGGCGGTCTATGAAGAGCTGTTCTTCAACAATATCGAGGGTTTCGTCAGCGGCGCCTTCCCGGTGCTGCGTTCGCTGTTCGACGAGGTGCGCTGGCGCTCGCTGCTGCGCGCCTTTATCGCCGCTCATCGGGCGACGACGCCTTACTTTCTTGCGATCAGCCAGGAATTTCTCGCCTGGCTGCAGCAGGGCTACCGGGCGCAGGCGGGCGATCCGCCGTTCATCCTCGAGCTGGCGCACTACGAATGGCTGGAGCTGGCGCTGGACGTCAGCGAGGCCGAGCTGCCGGCCCGCGGCTGGTCGCCCCTGGCCTGGCCGCTGGCCTATGCCTGGCCGGTGCAGCGCATCGGCCGCGACTACCACCCCGAGACGCCGCCGGCCGAACCCAGCTGCCTGCTGGCCTGGCGCGACGGCCAGGACAGGGTGCGCTTCATGCAGCTGGCGCCGTTCGCCTACCGCCTGGCGCTGCGTCTGCAGGCCGGCGAGGCGCCCGCTGCCGCGCTCGCGGCCCTGGCCGCCGAGCATGGCCTGGTCGCCGATGGCGACTACCTCGATAACGCCCGCGCGCTGCTGGACGACTGGCAGCGGCGCGCCATCTGGTTTCCTTCCACCGAGGACTGACCCTCATGCTCGCCGTGCTCAATCGATGCCAGGATGCCCTGGACGCCACCCGCCGCCTGGATTTTCTCGGCCCGCTGCTGCTGCGCCTGTACCTGGTGCCGGTGTTCTGGATGGCCGGTACGCGGAAACTCAAGGATATCGACGCCACCGCCGCCTGGTTCGGCAACCCGGACTGGGGCCTGGGCCTGCCGTTTCCCGAGCTGCTGGCCTGGGCCGCGGCGCTGAGCGAGGCGGGCGGGGCGATTCTGCTGCTGTTCGGCCTGGCGGTGCGCTGGGTGAGCATTCCGCTGATGGTGACCATGCTGGTGGCGATCTTCGCCGTGCACTGGCCCTATGGCTGGCAGGCCATCGCCGACCCCACGGCGCCCTTCGCCAACGAGCGGGTGCTGGCGGCGGCGGAGAAACTGCAGCGGGCACGGGCGCTGTTGCGCGAGTACGGCAACTACCAGTGGCTGACCGGCAGTGGCCAGTTCGTGGTGCTGAACAACGGCATCGAGTTCGCCGCCACCTACCTGGTGATGCTGCTGGCGCTGTTCTTCGGCGGGGCGGGGCGCTGGCTGAGCCTGGATTACTGGCTGGCGCGGCGCTGGCGGCGGCAGCGCACGCGGATCGACGGCGGGGCCTAGCCCGGATGCAATCCGGGGCGGCGATGGTCGGGCTTCGCTGCGCTCGGCGCCAACCTACTCCTGGCGTAGTTCGACCAGCCATTCCTTGGGCACGTCGCGCTTGAGCGCCAGCTGGCACTGCTGGCTGTCGGGGTCGAAGACGATCACCGCCTCGCCCTTGTCGAGGGCGCGGCGCACCCGTTGCACGCGGGTTTCCAGCGGGGTTTCGTCGCCGTTGTCGGTGCCCTCGCGGGTGACGAAGTCCTCGATCAGCGCGGTGAGGGTATCGGCTTGCAGCAGGTGAGCGGGAATCAGCACGGCAGGAAGGCTCCAGTCAAACGGCGCCCATGCTAGCGCGCGCGTCAGGCACTGTGCACCCGAAGAAAGCGCTCCAGGGTGCTGTAGAGCAGGCCGCTGTCCAGCGGTTTGCCGAGAAAGTCGTCCATCCCGGCGTCCAGGCCGTGCTGGCGGTGTTCGTCGAGGATATGCGCGGTCAGCGCGACGATCGGCACCGCCGCCAGCTGCTGGCTGCGCTCCAGGCGGCGGATCTGCCGGGTGGCCTCGAAGCCGTCCATCAGCGGCATCTCGCAGTCCATCAGGATCAGCTGGATGGCGCCGGGGTCACGGCCGTATTCGGCGACTGCGGCCTGGCCGTCGGTGACCAGGCGCACGCTGTAGCCGCGTTTCTTCAGGAAACCCTGGACCACCAGCTGGTTCACCGGGTTGTCCTCGGCCACCAGGATGCAGGGGGCGTCGTGGTTGTCGCTGCGTATCTCTCTGAGCAACTGATGTACCTGTGCGCGGGGTTCTTCGTAGAGTTCGCCCAGCGCCTGGCGCAGGGCGTTGACCGCCATCGGCTGGGCCAGGTGCTGCAGGCGCAGGCCCTGGCTGGCCGGCAGCTGCTGGCAGGCTTCGGGCGGGCAGACCAGCAGCACGCGCTGCTGTGGCTGCAGCTTGGGCCGCAGCGAGTCGAGCCAGTGGTTGACGCTGCCCGGCCAGGGCGCCATCAGCACCAGCAGCGGCGGCGCGGCGAAATCCTCCAGGTAATCCAGTAGGCGTTCCGGGGTCTGGCAGCGTTCGGTGCGCATGCCCCAGCGCCCGAGCAGGCGGCTGGCGGCGTCCAGGCCGAGGCCGTCGAGCGAGGCGAGCAGGGCGGTGCGCCCGGCCAGCAGGCGGCCGAGTTCGTCGGGCGCCTCGGCCGCGCTCAGCAGCGGAATGTCGAAGGCGAAACGGGTGCCCTGGCCGGGGGTGCTCTGCACCTCGATGCGGCCGTCCATCATCTCCACCAGCTCCTTGCTGATGGCCAGGCCCAGGCCGCTGCCGCCATAGCGACGGGTGGTGCTGGAGTCGCCCTGGGCGAAGGATTCGAACAGCTGGGCCAGGGCCTGCTCGCTGATGCCGATGCCGCTGTCGCTGACGGCAAACACCAGGTGCGGCTGGCCGTGGCTGTCGCTGCGGCGGCTGACGCTGATCGCCACGTGGCCCTCGGGGGTGAATTTCAGGGCGTTGCTGAGCAGGTTCATCAGCACCTGCTTGAGCCGCGTCGGGTCGCCCTGGATGCGCCGCGGCACGCCGCCTTCGAGGCTGACGTAGAGGCGCAGGCGCTTGTCCAGGGCCTGGCCGGTGAACAGGCTGAGGGTCTCGGAGATCAGGTCTTCCAGGTCGAACTCGATCTGCTCCAGGCTGAGCTTGCCGGACTCGATGCGGGCGTAGTCGAGGATGTCGTTGATCACCGCCATCAGCGAGCTGCCGGAGCTGGAGATGGTGTCGACGTAGAAGCGCTGGCTGCGATCCAGCGGCGTCTCGCGCAGCAGCTGCAGCATGCCCAGCACGCCGTTGAGCGGGGTGCGGATCTCGTGGCTCATCTTGGCCAGGAAGCGGCTCTTGGCCTGGCTCTCGAACTCGGCCTGTTCGGCGGCGCGGCGCGAGCGGAAGCCTTCCTCCTTGAGCAGGTTGATGCGGTCGGCCAGGCCGATGGACAGGGTGATCAGCTCGATGGTCACGCCGATCTTCACCACCGTGGCGCCGAACACGCCGAACACTTCCAGGCCCAGCGAGCCGGTGGTGGCCTGGATGAAGGCGAACAGCAGGATGGCCCAGGCCAGGGTGTAGTAGGAGCCGTAGCGCACGCCGCGGCGCCAGACGTAGACGCCGGTGAGCAACAGGATCAGCGACACCAGCGAGACGGTGACGCTGGCCAGGATGTTCCAGGCGGAAAGGCCGATCAGCGGTGCCGACAGCAGGATGCCGGCGCAGGCCAGCATCAGCAGGCGCAGGCCGGTGTCCAGGCGCGGGAAGTACTGGCGCGCGTGGAGGAAGTGGCGGCTGAACTGGATGGCGGTCAGGCAGTGCAGGTACATCAGGATGTAGATGCTCACCGACTGGAAGGCCACGTGCTCGGGCAGCAGCTTGAACAGCATGCCGTCGAAGCAGGCGGCGAGCAGGCCGACGTTGAGGTTGTAGGCCAGGTACCAGAGGTAGGCGGCTTCACGCAGCGACAGGTAGAGGAACAGGTTGTAGCAGAACATGGCGAACAGCACGCCGTAGAACGCGCCGTTGAAGCCCATGAGGTTTTCTTGGGCCACCGCGCTGGCGCCGTAGGTGCTGAAGAACAGCGGCACGAACACCGTGCTGGTGGTGTCGACGCGCACCAGCAGGGTGCTGACGCCAGGCTCCAGCTGCAGCGGGAACCAGAAGTTGCGCACCTGCACCGGGCGCTGGGAGAAGGCGTAGCGGTCGCCGCTTTCCTGTTCCAGGCGGCGGCCGTCGGGGCCGACGAGGAACACCTGCAGGTGGTCGAGCAGCGGGTAGTTGACCTCCAGGTAGCCGCCCAGCGCCTGAGTCAGGCCGTTGACCAGGCGCACCTTGAACCACCACACCGAGGCGTTCTTGCCCTGGTTGGCGTGCTCGCCCGTGATGCGGCGGAAGGCGTCGTCGTCCAGCGCCAGCGCCTGGTCGACGCTCAGCTGGCCGCCGACGTCCTCGTAGTAGCCGGTGTAGGGGCCGAGGGAAAGGCGCAGGTCGTCGCTATCCAGCGGCGCGGGTGGCAGGGCCCAGCTCGGGGACGTCAGCCAGAACAGCAGCAAAGCCAGGCATAGACGAGGCATCCGGAAACCTCAGTGGGCCACCAACAATGGCCGGGAATCATGTCCAACGTCGCGTCGCGACGGCCCGAAGGGTGACCGCCAGGGATGGCTGGCGGTTGCAGCGGGGGCGCTCGCGGCCCCCGGGGTTCTTTCGCGCCACTTTGCCCGGATGCGCGGGCCCCTTCAAGCGTCCTTGTCGTGCTGGCCGAGCAGGCTGTCCACCGGCGGGACGCGCGTCTCGCTTTCCATCTGCGCGTCGTGTTCGAGCTGGTGGCTGAAACGCTCCAGCGAGCCCTGCGCCGGCTGCGCGTCGCTGGCGAACACCGGCGGGCTGAGCAGGTAGGCGGTGAGCAGGCGGCTGAGCGCCTTGAGGCTGTCGATATGGGTGCGCTCGTAGCCGTGGGTGGCGTCGCAGCCGAAGGCCAGCAGCGCGGTGCGGATGTCGTGACCGGCGGTGACCGCCGACTGCGCGTCGCTGTGGTAGTAGCGGAACAGGTCGCGGCGCACCGGGATTTCCTGCTCGGCGCCCAGGCGCAGCAGCTGGCGCGACAGGTGATAGTCGTAGGGGCCGCCGGAGTCCTGCATGGCCACGCTGACCGCGTGTTCGCTGGACTGCTGGCCGGGCGCCACCGGGGCGATGTCGATGCCGACGAACTCGCTGACGTCCCAGGGCAGCGCGGCGGCGGCGCCGGAGCCGACCTCCTCGGTGATGGTGAACAGCGGGTGGCAGTCGATCTCCGGCTGCAGGCCGTGCTCCTTGATGGTCTTCAGCGAGGCCAGCAGGGCGGCGACGCCGGCCTTGTCGTCGAGGTGGCGGGCGCTGATATGGCCGCTCTCGGTGAATTCCGGCAGCGGGTCGAAGGCGACGAAATCGCCCACCGAGATGCCCAGCGACTCGCAGTCGGCGCGGGTGGTGGTGTAGGCGTCGAGGCGCAGCTCGATGTGGTCCCAGCTGATCGGCAGGTTGTCCACCGCGGTGTTGAAGGCGTGCCCGGAGGCCATCAGCGGCAGCACGCTGCCGCGCAGCACGCCCTGGTCGGTGAACACGCTGACCCGGCTGCCCTCGGCGAAGCGGCTCGACCAGCAGCCCACCGGGGCCAGGCCGAGGCGACCGTTGTCCTGCACCTCGCGGACGATGGCGCCGATGGTGTCGAGGTGTGCCGACACCGCGCGGTCGCAGCGCTCGCAATCGCTCTGGCGGCCCTTGAGGGTGGCGCGGATGGTGCCGCGGCGGGTCAGCTCGAAGGGGATGTCGAGGTCGTTCAGGCGCTCGGCGACGTAGCGCACTATGGTGTCGGTGAAGCCGGTGGGGCTGGGGATGGCGAGCATCTCCAGCAGCACCTTCTGCAGGTAGTCGAGGTCGGGTTCGGGTAGTTGCGGCATATGGACTCCTCGGCGTTGCCATTGCCCCTCGCCCGTTTACGGGAGAGGGGGGCGGGGGAGAGGGCTACCGATCAGCGCTCAGCTGATCACCTGGCTCAGCGGGAACAGCAGGTCGACGAAGCGTTCGGCGGTCGGCTGCGGTTCGTGGTTGGCCAGGCCGGCGCGTTCGTTGGCCTCGATGAACACATGCTGCGGCTGGTCGGCGGCCGGCACCAGCAGGTCGAGGCCGACCACCGGGATCTCCAGGGCTCGCGCGGCCTTGATCGCCGCCTCGCGCAGGCTCGGGTGGAGGATCGCGGTGACGTCCTCCAGGGTGCCGCCGGTGTGCAGGTTGGCGGTCTTGCGCACGGCCAGGCGCTGACCGGCCGGCAGCACGCTGTCGTAGTCGAGGCCGGCGCCGTGCAGGGTGCGCAGGGTTTCGGCGTCCTTGGGAATGCGGCTTTCGCCGCCGGTGGCGGCCTGGCGCCGGCGGCTCTGCGCGTCGATCAGCGCGCCGACGCTGTGGCGGCCGTCGCCGATGATCTCGGCCGGGCGGCGGATGGCCGCGGCGACCACCTCGTAGCCGATCACCAGCACGCGCAGGTCGTGGCCTTGGTGGAAGCTTTCCAGCAGCACGCGCTGGTCGAACACGCGGGCGCGCTCGATGGCGTCCTGTACCTCGCCCGGCGTGCGCAGGTCGACCGCCACGCCCTGGCCCTGTTCGCCGTCCACCGGCTTGACCACCAGGGCGCCGTGTTCGGCGAGAAAGGCGGCGTTGTCCTCGGCGCTGCCGGCCAGGCGCTGCGCCGGTACGGCGAGGCCGGCGCGCGACAGGGCGCGGTGGGTCAGGCGCTTGTCCTGGCACAGGGTCATGCTCACCGCGCTGGTCAGGTCGCTCAGCGATTCGCGGCAGCGGATGCGCCGGCCGCCCTGGCTCAAGGTGAACAGCCCGGCCTCGGCGTCGTCCACCTGCACCTCGATGCCGCGGCGCAGCGCCTCGTCGACGATGATGCGCGCATAGGGGTTGAGCTCGGCCTGTGGGCCGGGGCCGAGGAACAGCGGCTGGTTGATGCCGTTCTTGCGCTTGAGGCTGAAGGTCTGCAGCTCGCGGAAGCCGAGCTTGGCGTAGAGCTGCTTGGCCTGCTTGTTGTCGTGCAGCACCGACAGGTCGAGGTAGCTCAGGCCACGGCTCATAAAGTGCTCGATCAGGTGGCGTACCAGCACCTCGCCGACACCGGGGCGGCTGCACTGTGGGTCCACCGCCAGGCACCAGAGACTGCTGCCGTTTTCCGGGTCGTGGAAGGCGCGCTGGTGGTTGAGGCCCATGACGCTGCCGATCACCGCGCCGCTGTCCTCGTCCTCGGCCAGCCAGTAGGTGGGTCCGCCTTCGTTGTAGGGGGTGAGTTTCCCCGGCTCGATCGGCAGCATGCCGCGCATTTGGTACAGGCAGTTGATCGCCTGCCAGTCCGCCTCGTTCTGCGCGCGGCGGATGCGGTAACCGCGAAAGCCGCGGCGCGCCGGCCGGTAGTCGGTGAACCACAGGCGCAGGGTGTCGGAGGGGTCGAGGAACAGCTGCTGCGGCGCCTGCGCCAGCACCTGGTGCGGCGCGGCGACGTACAGGGCGATATCGCGCTCGCCGGGCTGCTCGTCGAGCAGGGCGGCGGCCAGTTCGCCGGCATCCGGGTAGGTGTGGCCGATCAGCAGGCGGCCCCAGCCGCAGTGCACGGCCAGCGGCTGGCTGGGCGGGGCGTTGTGATCCTCGGCCAGACGCGCCTGCAGGCGTTCGTAGGAGGGCGTCTGACCGCGCAGCAGGCGTTGGTTGTAGGCAGTGGTGCGCATTGGAATGGTCCTTTGCTGTCTGCAACGCCCGGATCGGATCCGAGCGTGAATGGAGTCGCGACAACCCCGGATTGCATCCGGGCTACGGCTGTGCCGAAGCGTAGGGTGGAGGTCGCTTTTCACATCCACCCTAGGCGTTTACAGGCCTTGCTCGCTCAACCACAGGTTGAGCGCCGCCAGCTGCCACAGCTTGGAGCCGCGCAGCGGCGTCAGCTGGCCCTGCGGGTCGGTCAGCAACTGGTCGAGCATGGCCGGGTTGAACAGGCCGCGATCCTGGCTGGGGTCGAGCAGCAGGTCGCGCACCCAGCCCAGGGTGGCGCCTTCCAGGTGCTTGAGTCCGGGCACCGGGAAGTAGCCCTTGGGTCGGTCGATCACCTCGCCGGGGATCACCTGGCGTGCCGCTTCCTTGAGCACGTGCTTGCCGCCGTCCGGTAGCTTGAAGCGCGCCGGAATACGCGCCGACAGTTCCACCAGGCGGTAGTCGAGGAACGGCGTGCGCGCCTCCAGGCCCCAGGCCATGGTCATGTTGTCCACCCGCTTGACCGGGTCGTCGACCAGCATCACCGTGCTGTCCAGGCGCAGCGCCTTGTCCACCGGCGCGACGGCGCCGGGGGCGGCGAAGTGCTGGCGGACGAATTCGCCGGCCATGTCGCCGGTCAGCCACTGCGGCTGCACGCAGGCGGCGTACTCGTCGTAGTCGCGGTCGAAGAAGGCCGCGCGGTAGGCGGCGAAGGCGTCGTCGGCGCCGTCCACCTGCGGGTACCAGTGGTAGCCGGCGAACAGCTCGTCGGCGCCCTGGCCGCTCTGCACCACCTTGCAGTGCTTGGCCACCTCGCGCGACAGCAGGTAGAAGGCGATGCAGTCGTGGCTGACCATCGGCTCGCTCATGGCGCGGAAGGCCGCCGGCAACTGCTCGATGATCTCGTGCTCGTCGATGCGCAGCTGGTGGTGGCGGGTTGCGAAGCGTTCGGCGATCAGGTCCGAGTACTGGAACTCGTCGCCACGCTCGCCGCCGGCATCCTGGAAGCCGATGGAGAAGGTCAGCAGATTCTCTACCCCGGCCTCGCGCAGCAGGCCGACCAGCAGGCTGGAGTCGACGCCGCCGGACAGCAGCACGCCGACATCCACCGCGGCGCGCTGGCGGATCGACACCGCCTCGCGCATGCCGTCGAGCACGCGCTCGCGCCAGTCTTCCAGGGTGAAGGGGATTTCCTCGCGCTGCGGGCCGAACTCCAGCTGCCACCAGCTCTGCTGCTGGCAGTTGCCGTCGGCGTCGATGCGCAGCCAGGTGGCCGGCGGCAGCTTCTCCACGCCGGCGAGGATGGTGCGCGGCGCCGGCACCACGGCGTGGAAGTTCAGGTAATGGTTGAGCGCCACGGGATCGAGGGTCCTGGCGATATCGCCGCCCTGCAGCAGGGCGGGCAGCGAGGAGGCGAAGCGCAGGCGCTCGCCGGTGCGCGACAGGTACAGCGGCTTGACGCCGAGGCGGTCGCGAGCGATGAACAGACTCTGCTTGTCGCGCT
The DNA here is from genome assembly GCF_054110165.1 of Pseudomonas sp. PL-6. Taxonomy (NCBI): domain Bacteria; kingdom Pseudomonadati; phylum Pseudomonadota; class Gammaproteobacteria; order Pseudomonadales; family Pseudomonadaceae; genus Pseudomonas; species Pseudomonas sp. PL-6. Next base: position 1,666,788 of record NZ_CM134189.1, read on the forward strand.
CCCACACGGCGAAGGCGAACATGCCGTTGAGCTTGGGCAGCAGTTTTTCGCCCCAGGCGTGGTAGCCCTTGAGCAGCACCTCGGTGTCGCCGCCGGAGAAGAAGCGGTAGCCCAGCTCTTGCAGTTCGGCGCGCAGCTCGGGGTAGTTGTAGATGGCGCCGTTGAACACCATGGACAGGCCCAGGTCGCTGTCGATCATCGGCTGGCCGGAGGCTTCGGCCAGGTCCATGATCTTCAGGCGGCGGTGGCCGAGGGCGACGGGGCCCTGGCTGTGGAAACCGTGGGCGTCGGGGCCGCGAGGGGCCAGGTGATGGGTGATGCGCTCGACGGCCGCGAGGTCCGCGGGGCGTCGATCAAAACGTAGTTCTCCAGCTATTCCGCACATATTTTCCTTACCGGTATTGCCGTTGGGGAGGGGCTCGGTGGTGGCCGAGCCTTTTACACCAAAACAAAAAAATGCTTTTATGTCAAAGTTTATGGTGCGATATATAGGTATGTATGAGCGATAAAAAAGTTCCTACTGAAATAGATTTGTCATCCGTGCTGGCCTTCGAAATGCCCCTGTTCCAGGCCTTGCGACGGCTGCAGCAGGCGGGCGAGGTGCACGCCAAGCGCCTGGCCCGTTTCGGCGGGCTGACGCCCATGCAGCTGCTGATCCTGCAGGTGCTGGCGAGCGAGACGCGCCTGACCGCCAGCGCCCTCAGCGGGCGGGTCAGCCTGACCGCGGCGACCCTGTCCGGCATGCTCGACCGCCTGGAGGAACGTGGCCTGCTGCAGCGTCAGCGCGACGACCAGGATCGCCGCCGCCAGTGGCTGCTGATCAGCGACGCCGGCCGCGAGCTGATCCAGCAGGCGCCGTCGCTGCTGCCGCCGGAGTTCAACCGGCGCTTCGCCGCCCTGGCCGACTGGGAGCGCCACAGCCTGACTGCCGCGCTGCTGCGCGCCGCCGAGCTGTGCGGGGAAATGGATTGAGGCGGCGCCGCCTCGGGGCGCCGCTGGAAAACCGCTTTTTCCAGAAAAAATTCAAGCAGGGTGTTGACTTAGCGTCGTCGCCTGCATAAAGTGCGCGCCTCGCTAAGGCACATGGGTGGTTAGCTCAGCCGGGAGAGCATCTGCCTTACAAGCAGAGGGTCGGCGGTTCGATCCCGTCACCACCCACCATAGCGAATTCGGACGCAAGTCCGGCCGACGCGCAGCGGTAGTTCAGTCGGTTAGAATACCGGCCTGTCACGCCGGGGGTCGCGGGTTCGAGTCCCGTCCGCTGCGCCATTTTTCTCCGGTTCGAGCATGCTCGGGCCGAGATGGCAAACCTTAAGAGGTGCCATCAGATGCAACACTGCTTATTGAAACAGAGTTCCTTGGACGCAAGTCCAGCCGACACGCAGCGGTAGTTCAGTCGGTTAGAATACCGGCCTGTCACGCCGGGGGTCGCGGGTTCGAGTCCCGTCCGCTGCGCCATATACGGAAACCCGCTGATCGCAAGATCAGCGGGTTTTTTGTTGCCCATCGTCTGGGCGCCGCTTCTCTGTGGCGGCGCTCAAGCGGCAAGCTTTGCGTGGCTGTCGGTCGCGGCTAAGGAAGCTCTGAAATAGCCGTCATTCCCGCGCAGGCGGGAATCCAGAGCCTGCGTAGTCCCTGGGCTCCCGCCTTCGCGGGAGTGACGATAAGTGGCTTTTTCAGAATTTCCCTAAAGCCCCTCCCACGCTACCTGTGGGGGGTAGGCTTTCTTCCCGCCAGCCATGGCGCCCGGCAATTTTTCCTGCCCGCGGCTTTTCGTCATCTTGTCTTCATCCCGCCGTTCTAGCCTGATGGGCATGTTTCTTGTTTATCGTTGAACGGGTCATGCGGGAGGAGCGAGCGATGGACGATTATCAGGAAGAACTGCTGGAACTGAGCGCCCTGGAGCAGGATGCGGTGGATGGCGTCGAGGACGCCACCGAGCTCTAACGGGTCATGGCGCCCCGCAATGGGGCGCCGGCCAGGCGGCTGCCGCTCGCTCTCGTAGCCCGGCTTTCATCCGGGCTACCCGCGCTCAGCGTGAAAGAGCGTCCAGCACCTGGCCGATGGCCGTTTCCAGTCCGGCGATGGGCGCGTCCTGGTTGTCTTCGATCACCACCAGGCGGCTGCCGCCGTCGCTGATCGCCTTGGCCAGATCGGCTGTCGGCTGACGCTGGACAAGCATGGCGGCGACCTCGTTGTCCCGCAGCTCGGCGCTCAGTTGCGCCAGGGTCTCGGCCGTCCATTCGGCGTCTTGCGCCACGTTCAGCTCGATGCGGTCGAGGTTGAGGCCGCCGATCAGGTAATCGAAGTGATCCGACAGGCTGGCCACGTTGAGGTTGTCCAGTTCGGCCAGGCGGCTTTCGCTGGCGGCGCTGAGCTTGAGCAGGCGCTGCTTGAGCGTCGCCAGGTTGGCTTCGATCTGCGGTTTGGCCTCTGGCGCCAGGCGGCCCAGGTCGGCGGCGATCACATCGGCCATGCGCCCCAGGTTGTTGATGTTGAGCCAGGGCTGGCTGGCCAGGGCGTCGCCGCCGTCGCTGCGCAGGGCGACGCCGGGCAGGGCGCCGTCCACCGGGCGCGCGCCGTCGACTTCGACGATGCGGATATTGCTGCGCCGCGCCAGCGGGTAGAGCGGGTCGTCCGGCCACAGCGAGCGCAGGGCGATTACCGCGTCGGCGTCGCGCGCGGCCTTGTCCAGCGCGCCCGCGCCGCGGCCGGCGAAGTACGAGGGTTGGCGGCTGGCCGGCAAGTTGGCCGGCGCGGCGCGTTGCAGTTGCACGGCGCTGCCGTCGAGCAGGCTGGCGCCGAGGCCGTAGGTGATCGGCAGGCTGGCGAGAATGCGCACGGGTTGCTGTTCGGCGTGTAGCGGGCCGGCGAGCAGGGCGCAGGCGGCGAGGGCGAGGCTCAGGCGTTGCAGGTTCATCCCAGGTTCCCTTTCAGGCTAGGCAGGATGCCGCGGGCGATGGCGGCGAGGGCGAAGGCGAGGCCGGCGACCATGATGATCGCGGCGCCGGAGGGGACCGGCAGTTCCAGGGCGATCGGCAGGAAGATGCCGGCCAGAGTGCTGCAGGTGGCGATCAGTACCGACAGCCAGAAGAAGCCCTTCAGCGATTGGCTCAGCAGGCGTGCGGCGGCCGCTGGGATCACCAGCAGGGCGCCGACCAGGATGGCGCCGATGACCTTGACCGCAGCCACAGTGACCAGCGACACCAGCATCACGAACAGGTAGTCCAGCGGCTTCACCGCGACGCCGCGCACGCTGGCCAGTTGCGGGTTGAAGCTGGCCAGCATGATGCGGTTGTACAACGGCAGCGCCAGGCCCAGTACCAGCAGCGAGACCAGCGCCAGCACGGCGAGGTCCTGGGCGTTGACCGTCAGCACCGAGCCGAACAGCACGTTCTCCAGGATATGGATGTTGATCTTGCCGGCGAGCACCAGCAGCAGGCTGGCGCCGATTGCCAGCGACACCGAGAGGAACACGCCGATCAGGGTGTCCGGCGCCAGGCCGGTGCGGTTGCGCAGGTAGTTGAGCAGGATGCCGAACAGCAGGCAGTAGCCGAACAGGCTGCCGTAGGGGCCGGTGTAGGGTTCGCCGAGCAGGATGCCGATGGCCACCCCGGTCAGTGCTGCGTGGCCGACCGCCTCGGAGAAGAAGGCGAAGCGCTTGACCACCACCAGGGTGCCGAGGCCGCCGAGCACCGGACCGATCAGCAGGCCGGCGAGCAGGGCGTTGACCACGAAGCCGTAGGCCAGGGCTTCGGGCAGGTAGCCGGCGCTGGCCCAGGCCTGGATCGCCAGGCGGATGCCTTCGAAACTCATGACGAGGCCTCTTGCTGGCGCGGATGGCTGGAGAACAGTTCGAGCAGCCGTTCCGGAGTCAGCACCTGCTGCGGCGCATCGTCGAACAGCACGCGGCGGTTGAGCCCGGTGACGCGGTCGGCGAGGCGGCCGACGGCCTGCAGGTCGTGCTCGATCCACAGCACCGTGGTGCCGGCCTGGCGCCAGTCGCGCAACAACTGTTCGAACACCTGCACGCCGGGCTCGTCCAGTGCCGACATCGGCTCGTCCAGCACCAGCAGCTGCGCCTCGGGCACCAGGCCCTGGGCCAGCAGCACGCGCTGGCGCTCGCCGCCGGACAGCGCGCCCATGCGCCGCTTGCGCTTGTCGAGCATGCCGACCCGCGCCAGCGCCTGTTCGATGGTCGGGGCGTGGCGCCGCGACAGGCCGAGGAAGGCCGGGCGGCGCTGGCACATGGCGGCCATGAAGTCGTCCACCGTCATCGGCAGGCCGCGGTCGAACTCCAGCGCCTGCGGCACGTAGCCGATGGTGCCGGGGCTGGCCGGCCAGTGCAGGCGCAGCTCGCCCTGGTGCGGCATCTGTCCGAGCAGGGTCTTGATCAGCGAGCTCTTGCCGCCGCCGTTGGGGCCGACCAGGGCGTGCACGCTGCCGGCGCGCACCTGGAAGCTGACGTTGTCGAGGATGCGCGTGCGGCCGAGCGCCAGCTGCACTGCGTCGAACTCGATGGCCGGGCCGCTCGGGCGCGGCAGCGCGTTCTCCAGCGCACTCATGCGCCGGAGTCCCGAATCGCCCGCACCACGGTGTCGAGGTTGTGGCGCATCTCTTCCTCGTACTTCTGCGGGCTGTAGTCGCCGTAGGAGATATGGGTCAGGGCGTAGAGCTTGACCCCGGATTCGCGCTGGATGGTGTCGACGTAGCTGGAGGGGAAGTCCATCTCCGAGAAGATCACCTGCACGTCGAGGTCCTTGAGCTGGTCGATGGTCTTCTTCAGCTGGCTGGGGCTGGGTTCGATGCCGTGGGCCGGTTCGACCACCGCGGTGACCTCCAGGCCGAACTCGCGCAGCAGGTAGTCGTAGGCGCCGTGGATGGTGGCCACCCGCAGCTCGTTACCCGAGGCGGCGCTGAGCTGGCTCAGCGCCGTCGCGCGCAGGCCGCGCAGGCGCTTGCCGTAGGCGCGGGCGTTCTGGCTGTAGTGCCTGGCGTTGTCCGGGTCGAGCTTGCCCAGCTCGCGGGCGATGTTGTTGATCTGCGCGATCGAGGCGCTGATGGAGAGGAAGGTGTGCGGGTTGACCACCTTGCCGGCGCCGCGCGCGGCCTGGCCGGTGGCGGCCAGCAGCGGCACGCGGGCGTTGGCCTCGATCACCGGCACCTGCGGCTTCTCGCTGACGGCGATCATGCGGTCGGCGAAGTCGTCGTGGCCGACGCCGTTGAGCACCACCACGTCGAGGCCGCCGATGCGCTTGATGTCCTCGGCACGCGGCTCGTAGGCGTGCGGGTTGAAGCCGGCGGGAATCAGCGGCACCACCTCGGCGCGGTCGCCGACTATGTTGCTGACGTAGCTGTAATAAGGGTGCAGGGTGATGCCGATGCGCAGGCGCTGGCCGTCGGCGGCCTGGGCCAGGGCCGGCAGCAGCGCGGCGCCGAGCAGCAGGCCGCCGAGCAGGCGGCGCAGGGGGGCGGAGAGGGTCATCTGCGGGTCTTCCAAAGGGTCAGTGGCGATGCTGGCGGGTGACGCCGGCATCGTAGTGGGTCACCACCTGCTGCCAGCCGGCGGCGCTCAGGGCGTCGTCGTGCAGCGCGGTCGGCGGCGTGGCGGCGCTGCGCTTGAGCCAGATGGTTGGCGTGTCGCCGCCGGGCAGCAGGAGGAAGGTGCCGGCCACCGCGACGTCGCCGCTCAGGCCCAGGTAGGCGCTGCGCTCGCCGCGCTGCAGCAGTTGCCAGCGATGGCCGCCGCGCTTGCTCGCGCTGGCGTCGGCGACGAAGGGCGGCAGGCCCTCGTCGGCCAGGGCCTGCGGGCTGGGCAGGGCCTGCAGCTCGCCTTGCAGCAGGAGGATTTCGTCGTACGCCACGGCGAGGTCGGTGTGGATGCCCTGCTCGGCGGCATTGAGGTCGCGGCGGGCGTCGAGCTGGTGGCCTGCGACCTCCTGCTGCGGCACCGGCTCGCTGCGCCAGACGATGACCAGCGCAGCGAGGGCGAGGATCGCCAGGCTGAGCAGCAGCACCTGCAAGCTCTCGTGGCCGGCGCCGGCCGGGCGTACCACCTGGGTGGTCATGGCGCGGCGATTTCCGTGTGGTCGATCTCCACCACGTGGCCGGGGCCGGCGTCGAACAGCACGTAGAACTCGCCGTCCGGGCGCTTGAAGCTGAGCCGGGAATCCTCGCCGAGCTTGCCGGGCACCAGCACCTCCTCCTCGTAGCTGATCACGTCGAGGGTCACGCCCGGGGCGCCGCTGCCGTCGGAGAAGCCGCCGGTGCAGACGATTTTCTCGCCGTCGCCGGCCTCGCACTGGCAGATCGGGTTGTGCGCCAGGGCCAGGGGCGCGAGCCCGACGCCGAGGACGAACAGGCCGATACGCAGGGTGGGGGTCATGGTTTGCCTCCTTGTTGCTTGAGCCAGGCGAGGGTCGCCGGCGACGCCTCGGCCAAGGGAATGGATGCCTGGTGCACCGTGCCGTCCCAGCCTTCGGCGGTGATCCACAGCTCGGCGTCGGGCTTGGTGCGTGGCGGTACGGGAATGCTGGCGCCCATGCGGTAGGGGCTGCCAAAGAACAGCCCGCCGGCGGCGCGCAGGCTGCGCGGCTTGCCGATGCGCAGGTAGGTGGCCTTGACCTGCTCGCCGCAGCCCTGGCACAGCGCGGCGTTGAACGCCTTCATGTAGCCGGCCGGGCCTTCCAGCTGCGGCGGCAGATTGCGGAACTCGGCCAGGCGCAGGCTCCAGGGGCCGACCTGGACTTCGCCGATCTCGCGCTCGCCCAGGCCGCTGTCGCCGCGAAACAGCGCCACGTCGTGGAAATACTTGGGCATGAAGCCCAGCGGAATCAGGATCAGCAGCGCATTCAGGTGGAAGCGCCACCGGTACCACCAGCGGCTCAGGGCAGAAGGCGCCGGGGCGGCGGTTGCGGCTTTGCTCATGGACGACCCTCCGAGACTTCGGCGATGGCGATGGGCGCCGCCCGGGTCGGCCGCGGGGTGCGTCTGACCACTGCGGCAGTGGCCTGCACCGTGCGTTTGCTCCAGATCAGCAGGCCGCTGAGCACCATCATGCTCAGCAGCAGGCCGAAGAAGCACCAGATCAGCTTGACCCACAGGCCGCCGAAGTCGCCGACGTGCAGCGGGCGCATGGACTCGGTGACGAACTCCAGCGCGGAGCGGTCGTCGAGCAGGCGCTTGGCGTCGATCTCGCCGTTGTAGGGGTTGACCGTCACCGACTGGAACATCAGCGGATACCAGCCGCGACCCGAGACGGTGATGTGGCCATAGGCATAGATGGGCAGGTCGATCGAGCTGGCCTCCAGGCTGGGCACGGCGCCCTGGGCGATGCTCACTGCCTTGTCCAGGTCGATGCGCGGCACGTCCGCTGCACTGGCCGCCAGCGGCACTTCCTCGCGGCTCACCACCGGCGGCACGCCCTCGGTGGAGATGGAGATGTGGAAGTCGAACAGCAACGCGCGGATCAGGAACCAGATGCCGGTGATGGAAATCACCGCGATGAACCAGATCGACCAGATGCCGGACAGGCGATGGAAATCGCCCCAGAAGATCCGCGCGCCCTGGCCCACGCGCAGGCGCGGACGGAAGAAGCCTTTCCAGAATTTCTTGTAGACCACCAGCCCGGTGATCAGCGACAGCAGCATCGGAATGCCGGTCAGCGACACCAGGTACCAGCCCCAGCTGAAGCCGTTGGTGAAGGGCACCAGCCACCAGCCGTGCAGGGCACGGGTGAACTGGCGGAAGTCGAACTGCGGGCTGATGCCCTGGATCACCCCGGTGTAGGGGTTGACGTAGATCATCGGCGAGCTGCCGTCCGGGTAGCTGACCCGGGCGGTGAGGGCGAAGTGATCCTCGTCCGGGCGCTCGATGCTCTGCACCACCAGTCCCGGCTCGGCGCGCTGGATCGCCGCCAGCACCTGGCCGTAGCTGAGCCGCTCGGCGTCGTCCGACGGCTTGCTGGCGCGCACGTCCGGGTTGGCCAGCCAGACGATCTCCTGGCTGACCGTGGCCAGGGTGCCGGTGACGCAGATGATCAGCAGGAAGAACCAGACCGGCAGGGCCAGCCAGCTATGGACGAGAAACCAGAGTCTGGAGCGGGATTTCTTGGACATGGTCGCGGGGTCGTTGGCGCGCGCGGCGGGCCGGCGCGGAATGAATGGAGTAAGAAGCGACCGCAAACGCGGATGAAAAGGATTCTAAGTTGCAAACGATTGGCGATCAAGGTCGCCGTGCGCGATCAGCCCGCTCGGCGTTGCGCGCGCCGGTAGTCGCCGGGCGTTTGCCCGAGCCAGCGCTTGAAGGCGCGCTGGAAGGCTTCGGCGGAGGCGAAGCCGAGCAGGTAGGCGATCTCGCCGAAGGCCAGCTCGGTGTCGCGGATATAGGCCATGGCCAGATCGCGGCGGGTGTCGTTGAGAATGGCGCGAAACTGCGTGCCTTCCTCGGCCAGCTTGCGCCGCAGCGTCCAGCTCGGCAGTTGCAGGCGTCTTGCCAGCTCTTCCAGGTCCGGCTCGCGGCCGTGCAGCAGCGGGCCGAGCAACTGGATCACCCGTTCGCGCAGGCTGCGGGTGCGGGTCAGTTGTTCGCGTTCGCGCTCGCACAGTTCCAGCAACTGCTGCCAGGTGCCGGGGCAGTGCTCCGGGTTGCCCTGGGCCAGGCTGGCGGCGCTCAGGCGCAGGCGGTTGGCGCCGGCGGCGAACTCCACTGGGCAGCCGAACAGTGCCTCGTAGCGCTCGGCATAGACCGGCGCAGGGAACTCGATCTCGACTTTCTCCAGGGCCACCGGGCGACCGATCACCTGGCTCAGGTTGCTCTGCCAGCCGGCCAGCACCGAGTCGACCACGAAGCGGTTGTAGGCGTTGTACGGGCTGATGGAATAGAAGTGCAGCCAGGCGCCGCGGCCGTCCTCGACCAAGCCCGAACTGCCGCGGTAGTTGGCCGCATACAGCGCCTCGAAGTCGGTCAGCACGCGTGCCGCCGCGCCCAGGCTGGGTGCCTGGGCGGCGCAGATACCGGCCAGGCCGACCTGGCCGAGGCGGCTCAGGCGGCCCATGTCCAGGCCCAGTGCCGGGTCGCCGCACAGTGCGATGGCGCTGTGACCCAGGCGCATGAAACGCGGGATCGACAGGCGTGCGCGCGGCTCGCTCAGGCGCGCGGCGTCCAGGCCGAACTGCTCGAGCAGCGGCTGCGGGTCGTGCCCGCGTTCGCGCAGGGCCGCGGCCAGCGCCTGGGTGAAGCCGACCGAGAGGTCGCCGAGGCGAACGCGCGAGGCTTTCATAGCCACAGGTTGAGCAGTTGCGCGCCGCGGTCCTCGGCGCCCTGTTGCACCTGACCGGCGTCGAACGCCAGCCCCGCGGCCTGGCCGCTGCGCTCCCACAGGCGGCCGCGAAGGTGCACCCGGAGGCCGGCGCGTACGCCGTCGGCGTGCAGGTGCCGGGCCAGCTCGGCGTTGTGGCCGGCGCCTTCCAGGTCGCCGGGCATGGCCAGCAGCTCGACCTGCTGGCCGACCAGGGCGGCGCGACTGGCAGCCTGCCGGGCGTCGTCGCCGAGCAGCACGCCGAGGCGTCCGGCCGGTGTGTCGAGCACCTGCAGCGCCGCGCTCGGGGCGGCGCTCACGGCGCCTGCGGCAACGGCCTGGCGCTGCGGCTGGCCCAGCGGATTGCCGGCGCGGTCGAACACCAGGCTGACGTTGTACAGCGGCCCGCGGCCCACCTCGAGGCGGCCCAGCTCGACGCGCGGCTCGGGCAGGACGATGGAGCCGGCCACCAGGGTGATGCCGTAGTCGCGGGCTAGGCCGCCGAACAGCTGCTGGTAGTCCTGGGCCATGGCCCTGGCCTTGGTGCGCAGCAGGGCGTCGTCCAGACGCGCGTCGCCCTCGGCGGCCAGCAGGGCGCGCAGGAAGGCCAGCGGGTTGCTCGCCGCCAGCCAGCGCAGGGCCTGGCGCCGATCCGCGGCGCGGTACAGCTCGTCCTTCTCGCCCACCGCCAGCAACCAGGTGCCGATATGTGCCGGCAGCACGACTACGGTGCGTTCGCTGAGCAGGCCCAGGTCGCGGGCCTGGTCGAGGTAGGCGGCCAGTTTCAGGCGCAGGCGGCCGAGGCTCTGGTAGTCGGCGGCGAACAGCTCGGGCTGGATGCCCAGCAGGTTGCCGCGCGGGCCGGGTTGGCCGCGGTCGAGGGCGAGTCGGCTGCGCAGGTCGGACAGGTAGTGGCCGCTGGGGCGCTGCTCGCACCAGTGGGCGTAGCTGCCGAGGCCGGCGAGCAGGGCGAGGGACAGGACGCTGAGGATCAGTAAACGCATGGCGGGGCTTTCGTTGGAGTTGCGCTGCAGGTTAGGTCGATTGGGCGGGCCTGCCAAGTCAGCTTGCTCATTTCGATCATTATCTTGTCAGTTTCGATCATTGAGCCGGGCTGGCGGGCTCTTTATCGTCTGGCCCCATAACCGACCGCGTGACCATGAGACCGCGGCAATCCGTGAACTGCACCGCGATGTGGAGAATTCCATGACTGCTCGTTACCCGCACCTGCTGGCCCCGCTCGACCTCGGCTTCACCACGCTGAGCAACCGCACCCTGATGGGCTCCATGCACACCGGCCTGGAAGAGAAGCCGGGCGGCTTCGAGCGCATGGCGGCCTATTTCGCCGAGCGCGCCCGCGGCGGCGTCGGCCTGATGGTCACCGGCGGCATCGGTCCGAACGAGGAGGGTGGTGTGTACGCCGGCGCGGCCAAGCTGAGCACGGTCGAGGAAGCGGAGAAGCACAAGGTCGTCACCCAGGCGGTGCACGAGGCCGGCGGCAAGATCTGCATGCAGATCCTGCATGCCGGGCGCTACGCCTACAGCCCCAAATCCGTCGCGCCGAGCGCCATCCAGGCGCCGATCAACCCGTTCAAGCCGCGCGAGCTGGACGAGGAGGGTATCGAGAAGCAGATCCAGGACTTCGTCAACTGCGCCGCCCTGGCCCAGCAGGCCGGCTACGATGGCGTCGAGATCATGGGGTCGGAAGGCTACTTCATCAACCAGTTCCTGGTCGCCCACACCAACCAGCGCACCGACCGCTGGGGCGGCAGCTACGAGAACCGCATGCGCCTGCCGGTGGAGATCGTCCGTCGCGTGCGTGAGGCGGTCGGGCCGAACTTCATCATCATCTATCGCCTGTCGATGCTCGACCTGGTCGAGGGCGGCAGCACCTGGGACGAGATCGTGCTGCTGGCCAAGGCCATCGAGGCCGCCGGCGCCACCCTGATCAACACCGGCATCGGCTGGCACGAGGCGCGCATCCCGACCATCGCCACCAAGGTGCCGCGTGCGGCCTTTACCAAGGTCACCGCCAAGCTCAAGGGTGAGGTGTCGATTCCGCTGATCACCACCAACCGCATCAACACCCCGGAAGTCGCCGAGCAGGTGCTGGCCGAGGGCGATGCCGATATGGTGTCGATGGCCCGTCCCTTCCTCGCCGACCCGGACTTCGTCAACAAGGCCGCCGAAGGCCGCGCGGACGAGATCAACACCTGCATCGGCTGCAACCAGGCCTGCCTGGACCACACCTTCGGCGGCAAGCTGACCAGCTGCCTGGTCAACCCGCGCGCCTGCCATGAGACCGAGCTGAACTATATCCCCACTCAGCAGGTGAAGAAGATCGCCGTGGTCGGCGCCGGCCCGGCCGGACTGGCGGCGGCGACCGTCGCGGCCGAGCGCGGCCACAGCGTGACCCTATTCGATGCCGCCAGCGAGATCGGCGGCCAGTTCAACGTGGCCAAGCGCGTGCCGGGCAAGGAGGAGTTCTTCGAGACCCTGCGCTACTTCAAGCGCAAGCTGGAAACCACCGGCGTCGATCTGCGCCTCAATACCCGCGTCGGCGTCGACGAGCTGGCGAGCGGCGGTTTCGACGAGATCGTCCTGGCCACCGGCATCGCCCCGCGCACCCCGGAGATTCCCGGTATCGAACACGCCAAGGTGATCAGCTACCTGGACGCCATCCTCGAACGCAAGCCGGTCGGCCAGCAGGTCGCGGTGATCGGCGCCGGCGGCATCGGTTTCGACGTTTCCGAATACATCACCCACCAGGGCCAGGCCACCAGCCTGGACCGCGAGGCGTTCTGGAAGGAGTGGGGCATCGACGGCCAACTGGAGGCGCGCGGCGGTGTCGCCGGTATCGCGGCTCAGCCGCACCCGGCGGCGCGCCAGGTGTTCCTGTTGCAGCGCAAGAAGTCCAAGGTCGGCGACGGCCTGGGCAAGACCACCGGCTGGATCCACCGCACCGGGCTGAAGAACAAGAACGTGCAGATGCTCAACTCGGTCGAGTACCTCAAGGTCGACGACGCCGGCCTGCATATCCGCATCGCTGGCGGCGAGCCGCAGCTGCTGCCGGTCGATACGGTGATCGTCTGCGCCGGCCAGGATCCGCTGCGCGAGCTGCAGCAGGGCCTGGAAGACGCCGGCCAGCGCGTGCACCTGATTGGCGGCGCCGACGTGGCGGCCGAACTGGACGCCAAGCGCGCGATCAACCAGGGCTCGCGCCTGGCCGCCGAGCTCTAAGCAAGAAGACGCCCCGCCTTGTGCGGGGCATTTTGTTTGTGGCCGACAATAACAAGGAGAAGCCCGATGTCCCTCGAAGCCCAATTGCAGCCCGCCGCCGCGGCCAGCCTGCAACGCTGGCACCAGCTTATCGCCGCCAAGGACCTGGGGCCGCTGCCGGAGTTGCTGCACCCGCAGGCGGTGTTTCGCTCGCCCATGGCGCACACCCCCTACCCGGGCGCGCAGGCGGTCAACCTGATCCTCAATACCGTGCTCAAGGTGTTCGAGGACTTCGCCTACCACCGCGAGCTGGCCACGGCCGACGGCCTCAGCGTGGTGCTGGAGTTCAGCGCCAGGGTCGCTGGCCGGGACCTTAAAGGCATCGACATGATCCGTTTCGACGAGACCGGCAAGATCGTCGAGTTCGAGGTGATGATCCGCCCGATGAGCGGCCTGCAGGCGCTGGGCGCGGAGATGGCGCAACGCCTGGCGCCTTTTCTCGCCGCGGCCAAGCACTGAAATCCATCACAGTTTTGTTTTGCGGCTCGTCGCACTCTGCTGGGCGGCTGGTCGAGTGCCAAGCCCGTCACATTGCTGCGGCGGGTTTTTCCCCTAGACTTGGCTGAACAACGGAGGGCCCCGCCGCTCAGGCCTGACAAGGCCTTGTCGGCAGTCCTCCGTGCGCGCAGATGCCACCCGCGTTGGTCCAGAGGGAACCCGATGAGCATGCAGAACAAGCCGCAGATGGTGGAAGCCGTGATGTTCTTCAGTGAACGCGGTATCTGCAAACAGATGCTGTTCCCCGAGTTTGAGGCCCTGCTCGACGGCGTGGTCAACATGCCCGAATTCGCCGACCAGCAGATGCGCGTGGCCTTCGTCACCATCAACCCGCGCCTGCTGGTCAAGGCGGCGGTGTTCTTCTACCTGGACTTCAACGCGGACGGCAGCCCCGACAAGGGCTGGAACATTCCCCTGCAGCACCTGGCCGAGCGCGCCGGGCGTGGCCCCGACCTGGGCGCTGGCCCCATCCGCCTGGCCTGCCGCAGCCAGTGCCCGGTGTCCTGGCACCAGATGCACCTGTGGGACCCCAGCCTGGCGCCGGGGCAGAACGACCTGGTGCTGCTGCGCGATGCGGTCAAGGGCAATAAGCTCGGGCTGCTGGTGGAGGACGAGAATGCCCAGGCGGTGGTCGCCGAGCGCCTGCAGATGGCCTCCGAGGACAAGTGGTACGCCCCCGATCCGGCCAAGGAAGTGGCCGACCAGCTGGCGCGCAAGATGGATCAGGAGCACCGCCTGAAGACCGCCCAGTTGATCAAGCAGCAGCGCCTGCGCATCAGCAGCCTGAGCCAGCAGCACGAGGAGGAGCTGGCCAAGGCCAAGCTGGCCAGCGAGGAGCAGAGCAAGCACCTGCAGGCGCAGATCCACGGCCTGCACCAGGCGCTGCGCCAGCAGGAGGAACTCAACGCCAGTCTCAAGGCGCAGCTGGCCGCCCAGGCCGAGAGCTTCCAGAGCAGCCGCGAGGAAATGACCCAGCAGCTGCGCGCCCTCGAGCGCCACGGCCGTACCGAAGGCGACATCCTCCGTGCTCAGTTCGACGGCGAGCTGCAGGCCAAGGTCGCCGCAGCGGTGGTGGAGTACAAGGAACAGATCGCCATCCGCGACGTCGAGCTGGCCTACCGCAACGAGCAGGATGCCCAGCTGCAGCGGGAGAACGCCCGGCTCAAGCGCGAGCGCGACGAATTCGCCAGCCAGGGCGGCGACCAGGTGCTCGAGCGCCTGGCCAAGCTCGGCGTGGTATTCGTGGTCTACCACCCGGGCGCCGGCCACCTGACCATCCCGCTGCAGGACATCGCCCGCTACCAGGACAACCCCATGGCCTATGCCGCGGCCAAATGCTTCGTCTCCGAGCCGCAGTACCGCCAGTGGCTGGCGCATTATCAGCAGCCGACCTGCGATGCCAGCCTGCCCAGCGGCGAACGCTGCGCCATTCCCATCGACCGGATCGACTCGCCCAGTCGCTTCAACGCCGGCGACTCCAACTGCTGCGCGCGGCACAAGGCGGGTAGTCGCCTGCGTACCGTCGGCTGATCTTGGCCCTGCAATTCCCCGACTGGCGCCCGCAGGCGGCGCTGCAACCCGTGCATCTGGACTGGCTGGACGCGGCCGGCATCGAGCTGGCCTGCCTGCGCCTGGAGCTGATCGACCCGCTGGTGTCCGGCAACAAGTGGTTCAAGCTCGCTCCGCACCTGCAGGCCGCCGCTGCCGGCGGCGCAGCCGGAGTGATCAGCCTGGGCGGCGCCCATTCCAATCACCTGCATGCGCTGGCCGCGGCCGGCAAGCGTTTCGGCTTTGCCACCGTCGGCCTGCTGCGCGGCGAGCCGCAGCAGACGCCGACCGTCGTTGATCTGCAGGCCTGCGGCATGCAACTGCACTGGCTGGGCTACGGCGGCTACCGGGCGCGGCATCAGGCGGATTTCTGGCAGCCCTGGCTGCAGCGCTACCCGCGCTTTCATCCGGTCGACGAGGGTGGCCTGGGCCTGCTCGCGGCCGAGGGCTGCAGCGGCCTGGTGCAGATGGCGCGGGCGCAGCTGGACGGTCTCGGCTGGGACGACTGCGACGGCTGGTGGCTGGCCGTCGGCACCGGCACCACCCTGGCCGGCCTGGTGCTGGGCGAGGCGGGGCGCTGCCCGGTGTACGGCGCCCTGGCGGTGCCGGGCAGCCATGGCGTGGCCGCGCAGGTGAGCGCGCTGCTGCGCCAGGCCGGTCGCCCTGATCGGGGCTATCGGCTGATCGAGGCGGCGCGCGGCGGCTTCGCCCGCATCGACGACGAGTTGCACGAGTTTATCCTGCGCAGCGAGCGGGCCAGCGGCCTGCTGCTGGAGCCGGTCTACACCGGCAAGGCGTTAATGGCGTTGCGCCAGTATGTCGAGGGCGGTTACCTTGCCCGCGGCAGTCGCCTGATCTTCGTCCATACCGGCGGTCTGCAGGGGCGGCGCGCACTGATGGGCGCCGCCGCCGACTACACTGAGGTCTGACCAGCGGAGCCTGGAATCCCCCATGAGCGAACCTCTCCACCCCGAACAGCTGCGCAGCCTGACCCCGCTCAACGTGCTGTCCGACCAGCAGTGGCGCGAGTTGCGCAGCCAGTTGGTGCCGCAGCCCCTGTTGGCCGGCCAACTGCTGTTCCGCCAGGGCGATCAGGCGCGCCTGACCTACTACCTGCTGGCGGGCGAGCTGCAGTTGCAGGGCGCCGACGGCCAGGTGCAGCGTCTGCGGGCCGGCAGCGAGGCCAGCTGCCATCCCTTGTCGCCCAGCCTGCCGCGGCTGCACGAGGCGCGTGCGCTGAGCGACGTCAGCGTGCTGGCCATCGACAGCGCCACCCTGGATCGTCTGCTGACCTGGCGCCTGGCCTACCAGGACCTGCTGCTGGCGCTGCAGCAGAGCGGCGCGGACGTCGAGTGGCTGGAGCGCCTGCTGGACAACCCGCTGTTCGCCAAGGTGCCGCCGGCCAACGTGCAGAACATGCTCGGCCGCCTGCAGCGCATCCAGCTCCCGGCCGGCAGCCGGGTGCTGGAGGAGGGCGCGGCGGGTGATTGCTGCTTTTTCCTCGAAAGCGGCCGCGCCGAAGTGATCCGCGGCGCCGGCGGTGATAGTCAGGTACTGGCCGAATTGGAGGTGGGCGCCTGTTTCGGCGAGGAGGCGCTGCTGGCCGACCGGCCGCGCAACGCCACGGTGACCATGATCGAGGACGGCAGCGTGCTGCGCCTGGATCGCCAGGAGTTCTTCGCCCTGCTCAAGGCGCCGGTGGTGGCCGAGGTGTCCCTCGGCGAAGCGGCGCGCCTGCTGGCTCAGGGCGCGCAGTGGCTGGACGTGCGCCTGCTCGAGGAATACCAGCAGGCGCATGCGCCGCAGGCCCTGCACATGCCGCTGCAGCTGTTGCGCCTGAAGGCGCGTCTGCTGGACAAGGCGCGCACCTACCTGTGCTACTGCGACAGCGGCAAGCGCAGCGCCAGCGCGGTGTTCCTTCTGGCGCAGCTGGGTTACAGCGTCTACGCCCTGCGCAACGGCCTCGATGGCCTGCCGGCGGTGCAGCGCGACGCCCTGCTGTGCGAGAGCGGCGCCGGCTACCTGGCGCGTTCGGGCGGACGCATCGAACGCAGCCGCTGAGCTGAAGGCGGGGCGGTTGCGGCGCGCATGCGATCCGCGGAGGGCTGCAGCCTGTCCCGGATTGCAGCCGGGCTACGGTCTGTCGACCATCTGGGGCTCGGCCTGGCGCGGCCACTGGTCGCCGACCAGAAAGATCCGCTGCACTTCCTGCCAGCTGCCGTCAGCGGCTTCTTCCAAACTTACCAGTAACTGCGCGCCGGCCTGTGCCGGCAGGGCATCCAGCCATTGCTGCAGGCGTTCGCCCGACCAGCGCTGCTCGGCGTCCACCCGCGCCGGGGCCAGCCAGGCCAGGCGCGGCAGCGGCTGCCAGACGCTCGGCGGCTGCTCGCGGAGGAAGGCCGGCCAGTCGCGGCGGTGCAGCCAGCGTCCGCGCAGGTGCTGCGGCGAGGCTCCGCGCGGCGCGGCGCAGCTCTGCGCCCAGGGATAGAACAGGTAGCCGCCGAGCCACAGGGCGGCCTGGGTGTCGCCCAGTCGCAGGGCGTTGAGCGTGCTGCGCGCCTCGCGCCGCGAGGACAGCGGCAGCTGGCGCTGGCTGAGGTGGGCCAGCTTGAGGTCGAGGCGGTCGTGGCTGCCGGGGCCGAGCCACTGCGCGGCGTCGCCGCCGTCTTCGGCGGGCGGGCCGAGGTAGAACTTCACCGCCAGCTCCAGGTGGTGCTCGCCCTCGGCGTCGCGCAGCAGCAGGTCGAGCTCGCCCAGGGTCTGGCCGCTCTGGCGGATCGGCAGGTTGGCCGCCAGCACCTCGATATCCGGCGCGCCATGCAGGGCGAACTGCCACAGGCGTTCGTAGTACAGGCCCAGGCGGCGCACCGGATTGCCGGCCAGCCAGGCGCTCAGCTCGCCGTCGTCGCGGTCCAGCCGGCGCAGCCAGTCGGCCAGCAGTGCCGGCTGGGTGCCCCAGCGGCTGGCCTGCAGCGGGTGGCGCTGCGGTTTGGGCGTCTGCCCGAGCAGCGGCGGCGACAGCAGCACCCAGGCCAGGTCGCGGACGGCGGGGCGGTGCAGGTGGCGGGGCAGATCGTGGAGGACATCGAGCGGGCTCATGTAAGCGAGCATAGCCCAGTGCGGTGGGCGGTTTGCTGCGGCCTCGGCCTTTGACCGATAATCGCCGTCTCTCCCTTCTCAAGTCTGGCGGGCATCCCATGGAGCAATTTCGCAATATCGGCATCATCGGGCGCCTCGGCAGCACGCGGGTGCTGGAGACCGTCCGCCGACTCAAGCGTTATCTCATCGACCGCCACCTGCACGTGATCCTCGAGGACACCATCGCCGAGGTGCTGCCCGGCCACGGCCTGCAGACTTCCTCACGGAAGATGCTCGGCGAGGTCTGCGACCTGGTGATAGTGGTCGGCGGCGACGGCAGCATGCTCGGTGCGGCGCGCGCGCTGGCCCGGCACAAGGTGCCGGTGCTGGGGATCAACCGCGGCAGCCTGGGCTTTCTCACCGATATCCGCCCCGACGAGCTGGAGTTCAAGGTGGCCCAGGTGCTCGAAGGCCAGTACCTGACCGAGAACCGCTTCCTGCTCGAGGCCGAGGTGCGTCGCCACGGCGAAGCCATCGGCCAGGGCGATGCGCTCAACGACGTGGTGCTGCACCCGGGCAAGTCGACGCGGATGATCGAGTTCGAGCTGTTCATCGACGGCCAGTTCGTCTGCAGCCAGAAGGCCGACGGCCTGATCGTCGCCACCCCGACCGGCTCCACCGCCTATGCCCTGTCGGCCGGCGGGCCGATCATGCACCCCAAGCTCGACGCCATAGTGGTGGTGCCGATGTACCCGCACACCCTGTCCAGCCGGCCGATCGTGGTGGACGGCAACAGCGAGCTGAAGATAGTGGTGTCGCAGGACCTGCAGATCTACCCGCAGGTCTCCTGCGACGGTCAGAACCATTTCACCTGCGCGCCGGGCGACACCCTGCACGTGGCCAAGAAGGCGCAGAAGCTGCGCCTGATCCATCCGCTGGATCACAACTATTACGAGGTCTGCCGCACCAAGCTGGGCTGGGGTAGCCGCCTCGGGGGGCACGACTGAATGTCCCTCGACCCCCATCGTGGTTACGACCTGATCGGTGATATCCACGGCTGCGCGCGCACCCTGGAGCGCCTGCTGGAGCAGCTCGGCTATCGCCAGCAGGGCGGCGTGTGGCGCCATGCCTCGCGCCAGGCGATCTTCCTCGGCGACCTGATCGACCGCGGCCCCGGCATCCGCGAGGCCCTGCACCTGGTGCAGGCCATGGTCACGGCCGGCCAGGCGCTGTGCATCATGGGCAACCACGAATTCAACGCCCTGGGCTGGAGCACGCCGGCGCCGCCGGGCAGCGGCCGGCAGTTCGTCCGCGAACACAGCCCGCGCCACCAGCGCCTGATGCGCGAGACCCTGGCGCAGTTCGAGGCCTATCCGCAGGAATGGCGCGAGTTCCTGCGCTGGTTCTACGAGATGCCGCTGTTTCTCGATGCCGGGCGTTTTCGCGTGGTGCATGCCTGCTGGGACAGCGGCCTGATCGAGCCGCTGCGCGCGCAGTTCGCCGACGGCTGCATCGACGAGCATTTCGTCCAGGCCTCGGCGGTGCCCGGCAGCTTCGCCAACCTGGCCCTGGATCGCCTGCTGCGCGGCACCGACATGCGCCTGCCGCATGGCCTGACCCTGACCAGCGACGACGGCTTCACCCGTTCCTATTTCCGTACCAAGTTCTGGGAAGAGAATCCCGAGACCTACGGCGACATCGTCTTCCAGCCCGACGCGCTGCCCGAGCTGGCGGCGCAGACGCCTTTGACCGAACTGCAGAAGGACGAGCTGCTGCGCTACGGCGCACACGAGCCGTTGCTGTTCGTCGGCCACTACTGGCGCCGCGGCAAGCCGGCGCCGATCCGCGCCAACCTGGCCTGCCTGGACTACAGCGCGGTGGTTGGCGGCAAGCTGGTGGCCTACCGCCTGGACCAGGAGCAGCGCCTGGAGTCGGGCAAGTTCGTCTGGGTCGACGTCGATCCCGCGGAGGCGCCGCGATGAGCGCCGTGGCCGTGCTGCGCCTGCCGCTCGCCGCCGATCTGAGCGGTTTCGTCGCCCTGCTGCGGCGTCTGCAGGTGCCGCACCGGGTGATCGAGGAGGGCGGCGAGCAGGTGCTCTGGGTGGCCGGCGAGGAGTTGGCCGAACAGGTGCGCGAGCTCTATGCGCGCTACCCGGATGGCGATGCCGCCGGCGAGGTTGCCGACCCCGTCGCGCCGGAGCGCGAGGGCGTATTGCAGCAACTGCGCCGCAGTCCGCTGACTGGCGCCGTGCTGCTGCTGACTTTCATCGTTTTCGCCGTGACCGCGGCCGGGGAGAACTTCGCCGCCATCCGTTGGCTGAGCTTCGTCGACTTCCGTATCGACGGCGAGCACCTCTACCTGACCTACCTGGAGGCGACGCTCGCCAGCGGCCAGTGGTGGCGTCTGCTGACGCCCATGCTGATCCACTTCGGCTGGCTGCACCTGGCGATGAACAGCCTGTGGTACTGGGAGCTGGGCCGGCGCATCGAATTTCGGCAGGGCGCCATCGGCCTGCTCGGGCTGACCCTGCTGTTCGCCCTGGCGTCGAACTTCGCCCAGTACTGGTGGGCCGGGCCGTCGCTGTTCGGCGGCTTGTCCGGCGTGCTCTACGGCCTGCTCGGGCATTGCTGGATCTACCAGCGTCTGGCGCCGAACCCGGCCTACCGCCTGCCGCCCGGCGTGCTGGTGATGATGTTGGCCTGGCTGGCGATCTGCATGACCGGCGTCTTCGAACTGCTGCAGTTCGGCGCCATCGCCAATGCCGCGCATCTCGGCGGCCTGCTCACCGGCTGCCTCACCGGGCTGCTTGGCGGTATGCTGGCCAGACGCAGCGCTTGAACCGATCATATTGACCGTTCCGGCGGGTTGCACCCGCCCCAGGATCCATCCGGAGACCCCATGTCGTCCTTTCTCGAAGCCATCGAAAACATCACCCCGGAAATCTACCAGAGCCTCAAGCTGGCCGTGGAGATCGGCAAATGGCCCGATGGCCGCAAGCTGACCCAGGAGCAGAAGGAGCTGAGCCTGCAGGCGATGATCGCCTGGGAACAGCAGAACCTGCCGGAGGATCAGCGCACCGGTTACATGGGCCCGCAGGAGTGCAGCAGCAAGTCCGAGCCGGTGCCCAACCTGTTGTTCAAGTCCTCGGAAACCCTGCACTGATGAGCGAACTGGGACGTGGCTCGCTGAGCAAGATGGCGGCGCGCCTGGACGCGCCGGTGCAGTACGCCTTGCGCCTCGGCGACGAAGAGGTACCGGTCAACCCGCTGCTGGGCAAGACGTTGCGCCTGGAGTACCTCGGCGCCATCCACTGCAGTCACTGCGGACGCAGGACCAAGACCAGCTTCAGCCAGGGCTATTGCTACCCCTGCATGCAGAAGCTGGCGCAGTGCGACGTCTGCATCATGAGCCCGGAGAGGTGCCATTACGACTCTGGCACCTGTCGCGAGCCGAGCTGGGGCGAGCAGTTCTGCATGACCGACCATATCGTCTACCTGGCCAATTCCAGCGGCGTGAAGGTGGGCATCACTCGCGCCAGCCAGGTGCCGACGCGCTGGATCGACCAGGGCGCGACCCAGGCGCTGCCCATCCTGCGCGTGGCCACCAGGCAGCAGTCCGGCTTCGTCGAGGACCTGCTGCGCAGCCAGGTGGCGGACAAGACCAACTGGCGCGCGCTGCTCAAGGGCGATGCCGCGCCGGTCGACCTGCCGGCGATCCGCGAGCAGCTGTTCGCCAGCTGCGCCGCGGGCATCGCCGAGCTGCAGCAGCGCTTCGGTCTGCAGGCCATTCAGCCGCTCGGCGCCGCCGAGGTGCTGGACATCCGCTATCCCATCGCGGCCTATCCGGCCAAGATCGCCAGCTTCAACCTGGACAAGCAGCCACTGGCCGAGGGGACCTTGCTCGGGATCAAGGGCCAGTACCTGATGTTCGACACCGGCGTGATCAATATCCGCAAGTACACCGCTTACCAGCTGGCCGTCCACGAGATCGCCGCCTGACCCCCGATTGCCACCCGGCGCCCGGCGCGCCGCAGACGAGAGGCCAAGAGCCATGCGTACCGAACAACCGAAGATGATCTACCTCAAGGACTATCAGGCCCCCGACTACCTGATCGACGAGACCCACCTGACCTTCGAGCTGTTCGAGGACCATAGCCTGGTACACGCGCAGTTGGTCATGCGCCGTAATCCCGAGGCCGGCGCCGGCCTGTCGGGGGCCCGCATGCCGCCGCTCGTGCTGGATGGTCAGCAGCTTGAACTGCTGGAGCTCAAGCTCGACGACCGCGAGCTGGGCGAAGGCGATTACACGCTGACCGACAGCCACCTGACCCTGCAGCCGACCCAGGAGCGTTTCGTGGTCGATAGCACGGTGCGTATCCATCCGGAAAGCAACACCGCGCTGGAGGGCCTGTACAAGTCCGGCAGCATGTTCTGCACCCAGTGCGAGGCCGAGGGCTTTCGCAAGATCACCTTCTACCTCGACCGTCCGGACGTGATGAGCAAGTTCACCACCACGGTCAGCGCCGAGCAGCATAGCTACCCGGTGCTGCTGTCCAACGGCAACCCGATCGCCAGCGGTGCGGAAGAGGGCGGCCGCCACTGGGCGACCTGGGAAGACCCGTTCAAGAAGCCGGCCTACCTGTTCGCCCTGGTCGCCGGCGACCTCTGGTGCGTGGAAGACAGCTTCACCACCATGAGCCAGCGGGAAGTCGCGCTGCGCATCTATGTCGAGCCGGAGAACATCGACAAGGTGCAGCACGCCATGGACAGCCTCAAGCGCTCGATGAAGTGGGACGAGGAGGTCTACGGCCGCGAGTACGACCTGGACATCTTCATGATCGTCGCGGTCAACGACTTCAACATGGGCGCCATGGAGAACAAGGGCCTCAACATCTTCAACTCCAGCTGCGTGCTGGCCCGCGCCGAGACCGCCACCGACGCCGCCCATCAGCGCGTCGAGGCGGTGGTGGCCCACGAGTACTTCCACAACTGGTCGGGCAACCGCGTGACCTGCCGCGACTGGTTCCAGCTGTCGCTCAAGGAAGGCTTCACCGTGTTCCGCGACGCCGAGTTCTCCGCCGACACCCACTCGCGCACGGTCAAGCGCATCGAGGACGTGGCCTATCTGCGCACCCACCAGTTCGCCGAGGACGCCGGCCCCATGGCCCACCCGGTGCGCCCGGATGCGTACATGGAGATCTCCAACTTCTACACCCTGACTATTTATGAAAAGGGCTCGGAAGTGCTGCGCATGATCCACACCCTGCTCGGGCCGGAGCTGTTCCGCAAGGGTTCGGATCTGTACTTCGCGCGCCACGACGGCCAGGCCGTGACCTGCGACGACTTCGTCAAGGCCATGGAGGATGCCAGCGGCGTCGACCTGACCCAGTTCAAGCGCTGGTACACCCAGGCCGGCACGCCGCGCCTGGAGGTCAGCGAGGCTTATGACGCCGCGGCCCAGACCTACAGCCTGAGCTTCCGCCAGAGCTGCCCGGCCACGCCGGGGCAGAAGGACAAGCAGCCCTTCGTCATCCCCGTCGCGCTCGGCCTGCTCGATGCCCAAGGCCACGAGCTGCCGCTGCGCCTGCAGGGCGAGGCTGCCGCGCAGGGCACCAGCCGCGTGCTGTCGGTCACCGAGGCCGAGCAATGCTTCACCTTCGTGGATGTCGCCGAGCGGCCGCTGCCGTCGTTGCTGCGCGGCTTCAGCGCACCGGTCAAGCTGCATTTTCCCTACGACCGCGACCAGCTGATGTTCCTCATGCAGCACGATTCGGACGGCTTCAATCGCTGGGAAGCGGGCCAGCAGCTGTCCGTGCAGGTGCTGCAGGAGCTGATCGGCCAGCAGCAGCGCGGCGAGACCCTGCTGCTGGATCGGCGCCTGGTCACGGCGCTGCGCACGCTGCTCGAGGACGAAGCGCTGGATCAATCCATGGTCGCCGAGATGCTTTCGCTGCCGGGCGAAGCCTACCTCACCGAGATCAGCGAGGTGGCCGACGTCGAGGCCATCCACGTCGCCCGCGAGTTCGCCCGCAAGGAGCTGGCCAGCGCGCTGTTCGAGCCACTGTGGGCGCGCTACCAGGCCAACCGCGAAGTGTCCAAGGTCACCCCCTATGTCGCCGAGGCCGCCCACTTCGCCCGCCGCAGCCTGCAGAACATCGCACTGTCCTACCTGATGCTCAGCGAGCGGTCCGAGGTGCTGGCCGCCTGCGTCGATCAGTTCGAGAACGCCGACAACATGACCGAGCGTCTGGCGGCGCTGGCGGTGCTGGTCAACTCGCCGTTCCGGGACGAGCAGGGCAAGGCCCTGGCGATGTTCGCCGACTTCTTCAAGGACAACCCGCTGGTGATGGATCAGTGGTTCAGCGTGCAGGCCGGCTGCCCGCTGCCCGGCGGTCTGGAGCGGGTGCATGCGCTGATGCAGCACGAGGCCTTCACCCTGAAGAACCCGAACAAGGTGCGCGCGCTGATCGGCGCCTTCGCCAACCAGAACCTGGTCAACTTTCACCGCGCCGACGGGGCGGGCTACCGCTTTCTCGCCGACCAGGTGATCGCCCTCAACGCCCTCAACCCGCAGATCGCCTCGCGCCTGCTGGCGCCGCTGACCCGCTGGCGCAAGTACGGCGCCGCCCGTCAGGCGCAAATGCAGGCCGAACTGCAGCGCATCCTCGCCTCCGGCGAGCTGTCCAGCGACGTCTACGAGGTGGTGAGCAAAAGCCTGGCCTAAGACGGGTTCTGCGGCACAAGAAGTGTTACCAGCCTCTGGCTGGTAACACTTTTTTGTTACTCAAAGAAATATGCCCTTCGCCTGTTATGCATTTGCACACTTAAGTTAGGGTCTTGGCCCTTGACTGAGTGGCGCTCTTGCTTGCGCGAAAACCCACGCGAGACCTCTAGCAAGGGGCATAAAGCGTCGGATCGTAGGACAAAAGACGCCACCGGCCAGGCGAATAGCTGACAGATTGGTCAGTGAATGATCAGTCACCGAAGGAAACACCGCCGATTGTCTAACTAGCGCCTTTGCGCTGATACGCTCGTTTGAATTGGCACCATGGTTGCAGTGCAGGACGGGATTCGGCCCCACGCCGCTGCGCCAGGGGCCGCTGCAATGCATTGGCGCAAGCCAAAACAAGCCGTCGTCAGTACGGCATATCGCCGTCCCGCCTGCGGGATCGCCCAAAAGAATGATCTGTCCACGGAGTAAAGTCTCGATGGAAATTAAGTCCCGCAAGCCCGTTCTGCGATTTGCCCCGGCCACCGCCGGCTTCGCGTTCGCTGGCGTCCTGCCGTTGCTGGTTGCCGCCCAGGTTCAGGCGGTGGAGTTCAGCTTCGCCGACAACGAAATCACCGGTTCCATCGATACCACCGTGTCCTACGGCCAGCTGTGGCGCGTGCAGGGCCAGGACAAGAGCAACAACGACATCAACACCAACGACGGCAACCGCAACTTCGATACCGGCCTGGTTTCCGAAGTGTTCAAGATCACCACCGATCTGGAAGCCTCGTATCAGAACTACGGCGTGTTCGTGCGCGGCACCGCGTTCTACGACACCCAGATCATGGACAAGCGCAACGACTACTACGGCGCCAACGATCCGGCCCAGCCGAGCCAGAATTTCCCGCGCGACGACAGCTTCACCTACGAGACCCGGCACAAGGCCGGCCGCGATGCGCAGATCCTCGATGCCTATGTCTACGGCAACTGGGACGTGGGCGATATGCCGGTCTCCGGCCGTCTCGGCAAGCAGGTTTTCAACTGGGGCGAAGGCCTGTTCTACCGCGGCGGGGTGAACACCACCAACCCGGTCGACGCCGCCAAGTTCCGCCTGCCCGGTTCGGAAGTGAAGGAAGTGCTGGTGCCGGTCGAGGCGCTGAGCTTCAACCTCGGCCTGACCGACAACCTGTCGATGGAAGCCTTCTACCAGTGGAACTGGAAGGAAACCGCGGTCGACCCGGTGGGCACCTACTTCTCCGAGACCGATCTGTTCGCCGATGGCGGCAACACCGCCTACACCACGGTCGATGCACTGTCCAATCCGCTGTTCCAGACCGTTTACAACGGCGCGGTGAATGGCGGTTTCGCCGGTCTGCCGGCCAACTTCGGCGGCTTGCAGGGCACCAACTATCTGGACAGCAACGGCGTGATCAAGGTGGCCAGCGTCGGCTCCGACATCAATGCCAAGAACGATGGCCAGTTCGGCGTCGCCTTCCGTTATATCGCCGAAGAGCTCAACTCCACCGAGTTCGGCTTCTACTTCGTCAACTACCACGCCAAAGAACCGACCATCTACGCCGATATCAACTCCACCTACGCCGGCCTGAACATCGATCAGCTGGCCAGCCTGGGCAGCCTGCTGGGGGTCAGCGCCACCAGCTACGACGATCTGGTCAGTCAGGCCGCCAGCAACCCGGCCGCGGCTACCGTGCTGGGCCTGGTCAACGGCGCCGCCGCCGTGGACGTGGCCAACCAGGTCAACGCCCGCCGCGAGTACGCCGAAGATATCCGCATGTACGGCATGAGCTTCAATACCACGGTCGGCGAGGCCTCGGTGTTCGGCGAGCTGTCCTACCGGCCGAACCTGCCGATCGGCATCGCCACCACCAACGACCTGCTCGGCGACCTGCTCGGCCAGGCCGCCCACCTGTCTGCCGGCCGCCCGGTGAACATCGGCGGTCAGATGGTCGATATCGACGATCAGATCCACAACTCCACCCGTGTCGAGGCCTTCAACACCTCGCTGGGCACCATCTACAACTTCGGTCCGTCGCTGGGCTTCGACTCGCTGTTCGGCGTCGCCGAGCTGGCGTCCGAGCACGTGCGCGGCGACAGTCTGCAGTACGTCGATTACCAGGGCAACGTGCGCTACTACGCCGGCCGGCCGAACAACTCCTACGTTTCCGGCTATGACCGCGACGACCAGATCAACAAGAACGCCTACGGCTACACCCTGGTCATGTCCGGCACCTGGAACGACGTCTACGCCGGCGTCAACCTGTCGCCGTTCGCCGTGTTCAAGCACGACTTCGAGGGCAACTCGCACCAGACCGGCAACTTCGTCGAAGGCCGTATGGCCTACACCGTCGGCATGCGCGCCAGCTACCTGAACAGCCTGGAAGCCGAGATCCAGTACACCGAGTTCTACGGTGCCGGGCAGAACAACGGTTCGCGCGACCGCGACAACGTGGGCGTCAACGTCAAGTACTCCTTCTAAGACCCATAACCAGAAAAACAGCCGGGCGCCGCAGGGCGTTCGGCCAAACTCTTCACGGAGAATTACCATGCTGAACAAGCACAGGCTGATGGCCGTAGCCGTTGCACTGGCGTTTTCCGCCGGCACCGCGCTGGCTGCCGTTTCCCCGCAGGAAGCCGCCAAGCTCGGCGATACCCTGACCCCCTTCGGCGCCGAGAAGGCCGGCAACGCCGCCGGCACCATCCCGGCCTGGACCGGCGGCATCACCCAGGCGCCGGCCGGTTACACCCGCTCGGGCCAGCACCACGTCAACCCCTTCCCGGAAGACAAGCCGCTGTTCACCATCACCGCGGCCAACCTGAGCCAGTACGAGGCCAACCTGACCCCGGGTCAGATCGCCATGTTCCAGGCCTATCCGGAAACCTACCAGATGCCGGTGTACCAGACCCGCCGCTCCGGCTCCGCGCCGCAGTGGGTCTACGACAACAGCATCAAGAACGCCACCAGCGCCAAGCTGGCCGATGGCGGTAACGGCTTCAGCAATGCCTATGGCGGCATCCCGTTCCCGATTCCGCAGAACGGCGTCGAGGCGCTGTGGAACCACATCGCCCGCTACCGCGGCACCTACATCGTGCGCCGCGCCTCGGAAGTGGCAGTGCAGCGCAACGGCGCCTACTCGCTGGTGACCTCGCAGCAGGAGGCGATGTTCAAGTACTACATGCAGAACGGCTCCTTCGCCGATCTGAACAACATCATGTTCTACTACCTGTCGTTCACCACCAGCCCGGCGCGCCTGGCCGGTGGCGCCACCCTGGTTCACGAGACCCTGGATCAGGTCAAGGAGCCGCGTCAGGCGTGGGGCTACAACGCCGGCCAGCGTCGCGTGCGGCGTGCGCCGAACCTGGCCTACGACACCCCGATCGCTGCCGCCGACGGCCTGCGTACCGCCGACGACACCGATATGTTCAACGGTGCGCCGGATCGCTACGACTGGAAACTGGTGGGCAAGAAGGAAATCTACATCCCCTACAACAACTACCAGGTCACCAGCCCGGGCGTGAAGTACAAGGATCTGCTGCAGGTCGGCCACCTCAACCCGGCGCTGACCCGCAACGAGCTGCACCGCGTCTGGGTGGTGGAAGGCACGCTGAAGTCCGGCGCCCGCCACATCTATTCCAAGCGCACCCTGTTCCTCGACGAGGACAGCTGGCAGGCCGCGGTGGTGGATCAGTACGACGGTCGCGGCGAGCTGTGGCGCGTATCCATCGCCTACCTGAAGAACTACTACGACCTGCCGACCACCTGGTCCGCGCTGGACGTGTTCCACGATCTGCAGGCGCGTCGCTACCACGTGCAGAACCTGGACAACGAAGAGAACAACACCATCGACTTCAGCCAGGCGATTCCGGACGACGGTTATTTCAAGCCGGCCGCCCTGCGTCGTCGCGGCACCCGCTAATAGTCGTGTAGTCTCACGCGAAGGCCGCTACAGTAGTAGCGGCCTTTTCGTATCAGCTCGGCGAATGGGCCGTGCTCAAGCGGCTGCGGCCTTAACAAAACATAACGTCGCGCCGATTGTCAGGGCTTTCCGAAGCTCGCTAGGATGAGCGGCCTGCTAATCAGGCAGTACCGCCTATAACAATAAGGGGGAAGGTATATGAGTGAGCCCGTCATGCGGCGCACCCAGTCCGGTCTGGCGTCCATCCTGGCGCGCAAACCGGCGCTCCGTGTCCATTCGCCGCTGGCCAAAGCGCTCTCGCTGTGCAGTGTGCTGTCCGTGTTGAGCTTCGCCGCCGCGCCGCTGCAGGCCGAAACCTCGGCAGCCGCAGAGGCCGGCTATGCCATCGAGTCGCCCCAGGCGGTGCACAGCCTGCTGCTCGATGTGGTCAACACCGGCAAGCGCCTGGTCGCCGTCGGCGACCGCGGCCATATCCTTTATTCCGACGACCAGGGACAGAGCTGGACGCAGGCCAAGGTGCCCAGCCGGCAGATGCTCACCTCGCTGTTCTTCGTCGATGCACAACATGGCTGGGCCGTTGGCCACGACGCGCAGATCCTCGCCACCAGTGACGGCGGCCTGAGCTGGACCAAGCAGTTCGAAGACCTCGAGCGCGAAGCGCCGCTGCTGGACATCTGGTTCAAGGACCTGCAAACCGGCTACGCCATCGGCGCCTACGGCGCGCTGCTGGAAACCAGCGACGGCGGGCAGAACTGGGAAGACGTCAGCGACCGCCTCGACAACGAAGATGCCTATCACCTCAATGCCATCACCGCGGTGAAGGATGCGGGGCTGTTCGTCGTCGGCGAACTCGGTCAGATGTTCCGTTCCGCCGATTGGGGGCAGACCTGGGAACGCATCGAGGAGCAGCCCTACGATGGCTCGCTGTTCGGCGTGCTCGGCACCGACCAGGCCGGCACCCTGCTGGCCTACGGCCTGCGCGGCCACCTGTTCCGCTCCACCGATTTCGGCGACAGCTGGCAGCAGATCGTCATCAACACGCCGAACAACGGCCCGCTGGAGTTCGGCCTGGCCGACGGCACCCTGCTGGCCGACGGCAGCATCGCCGTGGTCGGCCATGGCGGCACCGTGCTGCGCAGCACCGACCATGGGCAGACTTTCAGCCTGATCAACCGTCCCGACCGCCTCTCGCTGGCCGGGGTAACTGCACTGGATAACGGCAACCTGATCCTGGTGGGGCAGGGCGGCGTTCACCTCGCCGCCGCGACCGGCGCCGATCTGGGCCAACAATAACAAGCCGGGAGCCTTTGCATGACTAAGCATCAACAAACGCCTGCCTCTTTCCTCGAGCGGCTGATTTTCAACAATCGCCCGGCGGTGATCCTGATCTGCTTGCTGATCAGTATCTTCCTGTTCTACCAGGCCGCGCAGGTACGTCCGCAGACCAGCTTCGAGAAGATGATTCCGCTGGGTCACCCCTATATCCAGAAGATGCTCGAGCACCGTAACGACCTGGCCAACCTGGGCAATACGGTGCGCATCTCGGTGGAAGCCACCGAGGGCGACATCTTCAGCAAGGAATACATGGAGACCCTGCGGCAGATCCACGACGAGGTGTTCTACATCCCCGGCGTCGATCGTTCCGGCCTCAAGTCGCTGTGGAGCCCCAGCGTGCGCTGGACCGAAGTGACCGAGGAAGGCTTCGCCGGCGGCGAGGTGATTCCGCAGACCTACGACGGTTCCGTGGAAAGCCTGGAGGACCTGCGCAGCAACATCCTCAAGTCCGGACAGATCGGCCGCCTGGTGGCGAACAACTTCAAGTCGAGCATCATCGACGTGCCGCTGCTGGAGTCCTACCCGGACCCCAACGACCAGAGCAAGCTGGTGTCCCTGGACTACCAGAAGTTCTCCCACGAACTGGAAGAGAAGATTCGCGAGAAGTACCAGGCGCAGAACCCCGACGTTAAGGTGCACATCATCGGCTTCGCCAAGAAGGTCGGCGACCTGATCGACGGCCTGTTCGGCGTGGCGCTGTTCTTCGCCGTGGCCATCGGCATCACCTTCGTCCTGCTGCTGTGGTTCACCCACTGCTTCAAGAGCACCCTGGCGGTGGTCATCACCACGCTGATCGCGGTGGTCTGGCAGCTCGGCCTGCTGCATACCCTGGGCTTCGGTCTCGACCCCTATTCGATGCTGGTGCCGTTCCTGGTATTCGCCATCGGCATCTCCCACGGGGTGCAGAAGATCAACGGCATCGCCATGGCCTCGGGCGAGGCGACCGACGCCCTGTCCGCCGCGCGCATGGCCTTCCGTCAGCTGTTCATCCCCGGCCTGGTGGCGTTGCTGTCCGACGCCGTGGGCTTCGTCACCCTGCTGTTGATCGACATCGGCGTGATCCGCGAACTGGCCATTGGTGCCTCGATGGGCGTGGCGGTGATCATCCTGACCAACCTGATCCTGCTGCCGGTGATGATTTCCTATATCGGCATCAGCAAGAAGGCGGTGAAGATCAGCCGCGAAGAGGCGGCCAAGGACCATCCGCTGTGGCGTGCCATCTCCAACTTCGCCCACCCGATGGTGGCGCCGATCTCCGTGGTGGTCGCCGTGGTGGCCTTGGCCGGCGGCGTCTGGTACGGGCAGAACCTGAAGATCGGCGACCTCGATCAGGGCGCCCCGGAACTGCATCCGGACTCGCGCTACAACCTGGACAACGACTTCGTCATCCGCAACTACTCGACCAGCTCCGACGTGCTGGTGGTGATGATCAAGACTGCCACCGAAGGCTGCTCCACCTATCCGGCCCTGGCCGCCATGGACGAGCTGATGTGGCAGATGGAGAACACCCAGGGCGTGCAATCGGCCATCTCCATGGTCACCGTGTCCAAGCAGGTGATCAAGGGCATGAACGAGGGCAACCTGAAATGGGAAACCCTGTCGCGCAACCAGGACGTGCTGAACAACTCCATCGCCCGTGCCGAAGGCCTGTACAACGCCGACTGCTCGGTGGCGCCGGTGCTGGTGTTCCTCGAGGACCACAAGGCCGAGACCCTGTCGCGTGCCGTGGCCGCGGCCGAGGCGTTCGCCAAGCAGCACAACAGCGATGAGCTGCAGGTGGTGCTGGCGGCCGGTAACGCCGGTATCGAGGCGGCCACCAACGAGGTGATCGCCGCGTCGGAGACCACCATGCTGATCGCGGTCTACGCGGCGGTGAGCATCATGTGCCTGCTGACCTTCCGTTCGCTGGCCGCGACCCTGTGCGTGATCCTGCCGCTGGTGCTGACCTCGATCCTCGGCAACGCCTTGATGGCCTACATGGGCATCGGCGTCAAGGTCGCCACCCTGCCGGTGATCGCCCTCGGCGTGGGCATCGGCGTGGACTACGGCATCTACATCTACAGCCGCATGGAGACCTACCTGCGTCAGGGTCTGTCGCTGCAGGACGCCTACTACGAGACCCTCAAGTCCACCGGCAAGGCGGTGCTGTTCACCGGCGTGTGCCTGGCCATCGGCGTGGCGACCTGGATCTTCTCGGCGATCAAGTTCCAGGCCGACATGGGCCTGATGTTGACCTTCATGTTCCTCTGGAACATGATCGGCGCGATCTGGCTGCTGCCGGCCCTGGCCCGCTTCCTGATCAACCCGGAGAAGCTGCGCGCCAAGGGCTGATGCCCGGCCTGCAGCAGAAGAACCGCGGCCTTTGGGCCGCGGTTTTTTTATGGTGCTGGGGTGCGCCGCGCGCAGGGCGGATAGGCCGCCAGGCTTGTCCGCCAACCGAGGGGCGCTGGCGAAGGCACGCGCTGGCGCCGGTAGCCCGGATGACATCCGGGGCCTTCGCCGGCAGCCGGTTCCGATGGATACGGGGGTTACGCCCTGCGTTGGCGTACTACCGACAACGGCTGCCGATCAAGGGTGGACGGCTACAGCGGATAAATACCCGATAGCCGGTGCGCGCGACGCACCCTACCCACGCCTGCCTGCGATCGACTCTGGTGGCGCCGTGCGCACCAGCGTCGATCGCCGTCAGCGTGGGTAGAGTGGCGGCAGCGCGCTGCTTTCCTGCGCGGCGGCGCTCGGTTGCTGGGTGGCCGGCAGGTTGCGGATCGCCTTCCACAGCTCCTCGCCCTGCCACTGCTGGCCGGTCTCGCTGTACAGCGCGCCGTTGAGGCCGTCGAGGGCGTCGGACAGCGGCACGTAGCGCGCCGCCATGTCGGCCAGGGTTTCCGGCTGCTGGCGCGCCCAGGCGTCGAGGGCGTGGCGGGTGGTCTGGGCATCGCCGGCCAGGCAGGCGCGCTTGAGGTCGTCGAGCAGGGTGCGCGGGCTCGGGCCGCTTTGCGCGGCGCGCTGGATCGCCGGCTGGCGCCGGGCGTGCCACCACAGGCCGAAACCGAGCAGGCTGGTGCCGGCGAGCAGGGCGCAGGCCAGCTGCCAGGGCCACAGCGGCGGGCCTTCGAGCACCTGCGTGGTCACCACGCTGGGGCTGGCCGGCTCGTCGCTGTGCAACTGCGGGTTTTCCGCCACCTGCAGGGTGCGCGCGGGCAGGGCGGTGCGTTCCAGGCTGTCGGTCTGGGTGTTCCACCACAGCACCTCCAGCGCCGGCAGCTCGAAGCTGCCGCTGCGGCTCGGCACCAGCGCTTCGCGGTCTTCGCGGCTGCCGATGATGCCGGTTTCGCTGCGCTGGTCGCTGAGCTGCGGCTGATCCGGATAACGGCGCAGGCCGTCGACCTGGGTGGCGGGCAGTGGCGGCAGCTGGGCGCTGGACAGGCCATCGACCTTGAGGATCAGGCGGCGGGTCAGCGACTCGCCGACCCGGCTCTGTCCCGGCTGCGGGTTCCAGGTTTCCGCCAGGCCCAGGGCGCGTGCCGGCAGCCAGGGGGCGTCGGCCGGGTACTCGGCCGGCTTGGCTTTGACCTGCAGCGGGATGTCCGGCGATTTGACCCGCGACACCTTACCGGCGCGCGGGCCGAAGGGCAGGAAGTCGTCGCCGCGCGAGCGGTCGACCAGGGTGGCGCTGAACACCTGACCGGGGATGCTCAGCTCGCCGCTGCGCTGCGGGTAGATGGCGTACTGCAGCTCGATCACGCCGTGGCGCACGCCGCCGATGGTCTTCTCGTAGGTGCGCGGCTCGCCCAGTTGCTCGATGCGTGCATCCTGCATCTGCAGTGGGGTCAGGCTGCTGTCGTCGTACATCGACACCGAGTGGTAGATGCGCAGGGTCAGCACGGCCTGGGCCTGCACGTAGACGCTGTCCTGATCCAGGCTGGCGTCGATGAACACCGGCGCCAGCTTCTCGCCGTTGCCCGGCTCGCCGGTCGCCTGCACCTGCAGGGTGATGGGCAGGGTTTCGGCATCTTCCAGGCGGATCGGCGGGATCACCACCTCGCCGCTGTGTTTGGGTTGCAGGGTGAGGATCCAGCGTGTGGCCGCGCGCGGCGTGTCGCCGAGGTTGCTCAGGCGGTTGACCTGGCGACTGCCGAGGATTTCGAAGTGCTCGTCCAGCGGGCTCAGGTCCGGCCGGCCGAAACGGGTCGGGTCGGTGGACTCGAGGGTCAGCACCACGGTCTCGCCTTCGTTCAGGCGGGTGCGGTCGACGCTGGCGAAGAAGGCCTCGGCGCTGGCCTGGCCGGCCAGCAGGAGAAGGAGCAGCGTGGCTAGACGCTTCATCGGGAGGGTTCCTGACGCTGTTGCTGTTCGTACCAGAATTTTCGCCGCAACAGCTCGGCCGGGTCGTCCGGAATCTGTCGCAGCCATTGTTCCAGCGCTTGCTGGCGCTCGTCGGCCGAGCCCAGCTGTTCTTCCGCCAGCGGGCCTTCGGCGGTGCCGGTATCCGCCGCTGCTTCGTCGCCCGGCGCTGTCGAGGCGGCGTTGTCGTCACTCTCGCCCGGCTGCGGCTCGCCGTTGTCGCCCGCTTCGTCCGGGCGGTTCGCTTGCGCCGGTTGGCTCGGCGGCGGCTCGGCAGCCTGGCCGGCCGGGGCTTCGTTGGGCTCGCCGCTGTCCGCTTCCTGGCTCGGCGGTGGCGCTTGCGCGTTGTCGCCGGGCTGCTGCTGCGCCTGGCGCTGGCGCAGCGCCTCCTCGACCAGGGCCTTGTTGTGCTGCGCCGCGCTCAGCTCGGGCTGGCGCTCCAGCGCCTGCTCGTAGGCGTCCAGCGCCGCCTCCAGTTCGCCGCCCTTGGCCAGGGCGTTGCCGCGGTTGTAGTGGTCGGCGGCGCCGTCGCCCTGGGCGAAGCGCTCGGCGGCGGCGGCGTAGTCGCCGGCCTCGTACAGCGCCTTGCCCTGCCACTGCGGATCGGCGAAGCGTTGTGCCGCCTCGGCCGGGCGCTGCGCCTGGAGCAGGCGCTGGCCCTGCTGGTCCGGGCGCAGCCACAGGTCGTCGAACGTCACGGCCTGGCTGGTCTGCGGCGGCAGCATCAGCAGCAGGGGCAGACAGAACAGCCAGCCGCGCCGCCCGGCGCAGGCGGCCAGGAGCAGCAGCGGCAGTAGCAGCCAGTAGCCCTGGTCGATCCGCGCCTCGAGCTGGGTCGGCTCGCCGGCGGCGCGCAGCGCCTGCGGGCCATCGAGCAGGCCGAGGCGGCGCAGGTCGTCGTCGTCGAGGCGGGCCTGGGCGTAGCGGCCGCCGTGGGCCTCGGCGACCTCGCGCAGGCCGGGCGCGTCCAGGCGCGGGATGAGGATGGCGCCGCGCTCGTCCTTGAGGAAGCTGCCGTCCTCCTGCACCACCGGCGCGCCTTCGCGGCTGCCGATGCCGAGGATCAGCAGCGGTGTGGCACGGCGTTCCAGCGCCTGGCGGATGCCGCTGCGTTCCTGCTCGTCGAGGGCGCTGGTGATCAGCAGCAGGCGGCCCTGGCCCAGTTGCGCCTGCTCGAGCAACTGCAGGCCGCGCGCCACGGCCAGGTCGGCGCGCCGGCCCGGTTCGGGCATCAGCGAGGGCTTGAGCGCTTCGAGCAGGTTGCGGCTGGTGGCCAGGTCGTCGGACAGCGGCACCAGGCTGTGCGCGCTGCCGGCGTAGACGATGATCGCGGTCTGCGCGTCGCGCCGGGCTTCGAGCAGGTCGAGCAGCTTGCGCCGGGCCTGTTCCAGGCGGTTCGGCGGGCCGTCCGCGGCGAGCATCTGCGGCGTCAGTTCGAGCAGCACCAGCAGCGGGTCGGCCGGTTTCTGGTTGCTCTGCTCGACGCGCTGCCAGCTCGGCCCGAGCAGCGCCAGCACGGCCAGCAGCCAGGCCAGGCCGAGGGCCAGCCAGGGCAGCCGGCTGCCACGGCCGTTGCCGCCCGCCAGCAGCGTCTGATGGAAGGCGGCCGGCAGCAGCAGCTGCCAGCGTCCGCTCTGCCGCTCGCGGTGCCACAGGCGCCACAGCAGCCAGACCAGCAGCGGCACCAGCAGCAGCCACAGCGGGCGCAGCCATTGCGGCCAGAGCAGGCTCATGCGCGCCTCCGCAGGCGTTGCGGCAGGTCCGGCCAGAGCGTGCGGCTGGCCAGCAGCAGGCTGCCGAGCAGTGCCAGGGCCAGTGGCCAGGCGTACAGCGCCCGGGCCGGGCGGGCCAGGGCGGGTTGCTGGGCGACCGGTTCGAGGCGATCCAGGGTCAGCTCGATCTGGCTCAGCTCGGCCTGGCTGCGCGCGCGGAAGTATTCGCCGCCGGTGGCGTCGGCGATGGCGCGCAGGCTGGTTTCGTCCAGGTCGAGGGTGCTGAAGCCGAGCGCACCGAGCACGCCGCTTTGCTGCGGATCGGCGCCGATGCCGATGGTGTAGATGCGCACGCCTTCCTCGGCGGCCAGTTGCGCGGCGGTCAGCGGTTCGATCTCGCCGCCGTTGTTGGCGCCGTCGGTGATCAGCACCAGCACCCGGCTCTGCGCCGGGCGCTGGCGCAGGCGCTTGACGGCCAGGCCGATGGCGTCGCCGATGGCGGTGTTCTTGCCGGCGATGCCGATCAGCGCCTCGTCCAGCCAGGTGCGCACCGTGTGGCGGTCGAAGGTCAGCGGCGCCTGCAGGTAGGCCTGGCTGCCGAACAGGATCAGGCCGACCCGATCACCGCGGCGGTCCTCGATGAAGTCGCCGAGCAGGCGCTTGACCAGTTCCAGGCGGCTGATCGGCTCGTCGTCCCAGAGCATGTCGGCGTAATCCATGGAGCCGGAGACATCCACCGCCAGCAGCAGGTCGCGGCCGCTGGCCGGCAGCGGCAGCGGCTCGCCGACCCACTGCGGGCGGGCCGCGGCGCACAGCAGCAGGAGCCATAGCAGGGCCAGCGGCGCCTGCTGGCGCCAGCTCGGCAGGCCGATGCGGGCGCGGCGGCCGCTGAGCGCCTGCAGCTCGTCGAGAAAGGTCACGCGCAGCGCCGCGTCGCCGCTGTCGGCGGCCGGCAGCAGCCGGCGCAGCAGCCAGGGCAGTGGGGCGAGGGCGAAGACCCAGGGCCAGGCGAACTCAAACATGCTTGCGAATCCAGGTGGCGACGGCCTGCTCGAGCTCGTCGATGGCCTTGTCGCTGAGCGTGCACTGCGGCTTGTAGGCGCCTTCGACCAGCACCATCCAGCGCGTCAGTCCGGCGGCCGGGCAGCGGTTGTCGAGGAAGGCCAGCCAGGCGCGACTGCTCAGCACGTGGCTGTGGCTGTCCGGATAGCGTTCGCGGCACAGGCGCTTGAGCAGGGCGTTGAGCTGCTGCAGCCAGGGCCCGGCCGGGGCGCCGTCGTAGGGTTTGCGCAGTTGCGCCAGCTCCGCCAGGGCGGCCTGGCGCAGTGGCTCCAGCGGCGCCTCGGCGCGCACCTGGCGGCGGCGGACGCGCCAGCGCCGCAGCAGGCGCCACAGGCCCCAGCCGGCCAGCGGCAGCAGCACGGCCAGCAGCCACCAGCCGGGTGCCGGCGGCCACCAGGGCACCGGCGGCGGGTCGATCAAGGGCTGCAGCTGGTCGAGCGGATTCATGGCGCCTTCCTCGGGCGCAGGGCGCTGAGCAGTTCCTGCAGCTGTTCGATCAGCTCGACCTGGGTACTCAGCGGCAGCAGCGGCACGCCGAGCTTCTGCGCCAGGCGTTGCCAGCGCGCCTCGCGGGCCTGCGCCTGAGCGCGATAGGCCTGGCGCAGGTCGCCGTTATGGGTGTCGAGTTCCAGCAGCGCGCCGCCCTGGGTGAAGCGCAGCAGGCCGGCGGCCGGCAGGGCGTGGTCGAGCGGGTCGGACAGCGGCAGCAGCAGCAGGTCGGTGTGGCGGGCGAGCAGGGCCAGCTGCTGCTCGGCGTTGTCGTTCAGCGCGCGCTCGTCGCACAGCACTATGACCAGGCTGCCGGGGCGCAGCACCTCGCGGGCGCGGCGCAGGGCCAGGCCGAGCGTGTCGCGCGCGGCGCCGGGCGGAGCGTCGGGGCCCAGCGCCTGGTTGGCGCGGGCCAGCAGGTTGAGCAGTTGCAGCAGGCTCTGCTTGCTGCGCCGCGGCTTGACCTCGTGGTGCTCGGTGTCGGCGAACACCAGGCCGCCGATGCGGTCGTTGTGCGCCAGCGCGGCCCAGCCGACCAGCGCCGCGGCGCGGGCGGCGAGCACCGACTTGAAGCACTGCCCGGAGCCGAAGAACAGCCGCTGGCTCTGTTCGGCGAGGATGAAGATGGGCCGCTCGCGCTCTTCATGGAACAGCTTGGTGTGCGGTTCCTGGGTGCGCGCGGTGACGCGCCAGTCGATGTTGCGCACGTCGTCGCCGGCCTGGTAGACGCGCACCTGGTCGAAGTCGACGCCGCGCCCGCGCAGCTTGGAGTGGTGCAGGCCGATCAGCGGGCTGCGCCGCGCCGGGGTGGAGAACAGCGGCACCTCATGCACGCGATGGCGCATCTCGATCAGCTCGGCGAGATCGAGGTGGATGGCATTGGCGCCGGCGGGGCTGGACATGGTCTAGGGGGCGTTCCCGGATTGCATCCGGGTTGCGGCAGTGCGGCCAGGGGTGCGCATTCAGGCCACCGCCACCACGTCGAGGATGCGCTGGATCACCCGGTCCTGATCGATGCCCGAGGCCTCGGCCTCGAACGACAGGATGATGCGGTGGCGCAGCACGTCGAACAGCATCGCCTGGATGTCCTCGGGGCTGACGAAGTCGCGTCCGGCCAGCCAGGCGTGGGCGCGTGCGCAGCGATCCAGGGCGATGGAGCCGCGCGGGCTGGCGCCGTAGGCGATCCACTCGGCCAGTTCGGGGTCGAACTTGGCCGGGGTGCGGCTGGCCATCACCAGCTGCACCAGGTATTCCTCCACCGCGTCGGCCATGTACAGGCCGAGGATTTCCTTGCGCGCGGCGAACACCGCCTGCTGGCTGAGCCGGTGCTCCGGCTTGGTCTCGCCATTGAGCGCCTCGCCGCGGGCCTGGGCGAGGATCTTGCGCTCCACCGCGGCGTCGGGAAAACCGATCTTCACGTGCATCAAAAAGCGGTCGAGC
This sequence comes from Pseudomonas sp. PL-6, assembly GCF_054110165.1. Lineage (NCBI taxonomy): Bacteria > Pseudomonadati > Pseudomonadota > Gammaproteobacteria > Pseudomonadales > Pseudomonadaceae > Pseudomonas > Pseudomonas sp. PL-6. Next base: position 1,705,518 of record NZ_CM134189.1, read on the forward strand.
TGGGCTTCGGGCAGCGGGTAGGTGCCTTCCTGCTCGATGGGGTTCTGCGTCGCCATCACCAGAAACAGCGGCGACAGGTCGTAGGTCGAGCGGCCCACCGAGACCTGGCGCTCGGCCATGGCCTCGAGCAGCGCCGACTGCACCTTGGCCGGGGCGCGGTTGATCTCGTCGGCCAGCACCAGGTTGTGGAAGATCGGCCCCTGCTGGAACACGAAGCTGCCGGTCTCCGGGCGGTAGATCTCGGTGCCGGTGATATCCGCCGGCAGCAGGTCGGGGGTGAACTGGATGCGGTGGAACTCGCCTTCGATACCTTCGGCCAGTTCCTTGATCGCCTTGGTCTTGGCCAGCCCGGGGGCGCCCTCGACCAGCAGGTGGCCGTCGGCGAGCAGGGCGATCAGCAGCCGTTCGATGAGTTTTTCCTGGCCGAGGATCTGGGTTGAAAGAAAATGTCGCAGCGCGACAAGCGCCTCACGGTGTTCCATCGTTAAGCTCATCCGGCGAGAGTGACCGGCGAGTCGAAGACTTCGCCGGGGTTCTGGGACCGCCACTTTAATGCAATCGCGGTCACCTAGACTAACGTTGATCCATAACCTTGTGGCGACGGTCACCCCCACCTCTTCACGCCCCCAGTCGAAAATGGAGCACAACCATGGCGTTCTTTACGGCGGCCAGCAAAGCCGACTTCCAGCATCAACTGCAAGCGGCGCTGGCGCAGCACGTGAGCGAGCAGGCGCTGCCACAAGTGGCGCTGTTCGCCGAACAATTCTTCGGCATCATCGCCCTCGAGGAGCTGACCCAGCGGCGCCTGTCCGACCTGGTCGGCTGCACCCTGTCGGCCTGGCGCATGCTGGAGCGTTTCGATCACGGCAAACCGCAGGTACGTGCGTTCAACCCCGACTACGAGAAGCACGGCTGGCAGTCGACCCACACCGCGGTGGAGATCCTGCATGGCGATATCCCGTTCCTGGTCGACTCGGTGCGCATGGAACTGAACCGTCGCGGTTACAGCATCCACACCCTGCAGAACAGCGTGTTCAGCGTGCGCCGCGACAAGAACGGCGAGCTGCTGGAGATCCTGCCCAAGGGCAGCCAGGGCGAGGGCGTGCTGCAGGAAGCGCTGATGTTCCTGGAGATCGACCGCTGCGCCAGCGCCGGCGAGCTGAAGACCCTGGAGAAGGCCATTCACGAGGTGTTCGGCGACGTGCGCATGAGCGTCGCCGACTTCCAGCCGATGAAGGCCAAGGCCCGCGAGCTGCTGGCCTGGCTCGACCGCGCCAAGCTCAAGGTGGACAAGGCCGAGCTGGACGAGATCAAGGTGTTCCTCGGCTGGCTGCTGGACAACCACTTCACCTTCCTCGGCTACGAGGAGTTCACCGTGACGCCGAGCGCCGACGGCGGCACCCTGGTCTACGACGAGAAATCCCTGCTCGGCCTGTCCAAGCGCCTGCGCAGCGGGCTCAAGGCCGAGGAACTGCACATCGAGCCGGAAGCGGTGGCCTACCTGCGCGAGCCGCAGCTGCTGTCGTTTGCCAAGGCCGCCGTGCCCAGCCGCGTGCACCGCCCGGCCTACCCGGACTTCGTCTCGATCCGCGAGCTGGACGCCAAGGGCAACGTGGTCAAGGAATGCCGCTTCATGGGCCTGTACACCTCGGCGGTGTACGCCGAGAGCGTGTGGAACATCCCCTATATTCGCCGCAAGGTGGACGTGATCAAGCAGCGCTCCGGCTTCGACAGCAGCGCCCACCTGGGCAAGGAGCTGGCCCAGGTGCTGGAAGTGCTGCCGCGCGACGACCTGTTCCAGACCCCGGTGGACGACCTGTTCGCCACCGCCCTGGCCATCGTGCAGATCCAGGAGCGCAACAAGATTCGCGTGTTCCTGCGCCGCGACCCCTACGGCCGTTTCTGCTACTGCCTGGCCTATGTGCCGCGCGACGTCTACTCCACCGAAACCCGGATGAAGATCCAGCAGGTGCTGATGGAGCGCCTGCAGGCCACCGATTGCGAGTTCTGGACCTTCTTCTCCGAGTCGGTGCTGGCGCGGGTGCAGTTCATCCTGCGTGTCGACCCGAAGAACAAGGTGCAGATCGACCCCGTGCGTCTGGAGAAGGAAGTCATCCAGGCCTGCCGCTCGTGGAAGGACGACTACGTCAGTCTGATGGTGGAAAGCCTCGGCGAGGCCCAGGGCACCAACGTCCTGGCCGAGTTCCCCGGCGGCTTCCCGGCCGGCTACCGCGAGCGTTTCGCCCCGCACTCGGCGGTGGTCGACATGCAGCACCTGCTCAGCCTGAGCAACGACAAACCGCTGGTGATGAGCTTCTACCAGCCGCTGGCGCAGGGCGACCAGCAGCTGCACTGCAAGCTGTACCACGCCGACACGCCGCTGCCGCTGTCGGACGTCCTGCCGATCCTGGAGAACCTCGGCCTGCGCGTGCTCGGCGAGTTCCCCTACAAGCTGCGCCGCGTCGACGGCCGCGAGTTCTGGATCCACGACTTCGCCTTCACCTACGCCGAAGGCCTCAACGTCGACATCCAGCAGCTCAACGACACCCTGCAGGACGCCTTTATCCATATCGTCGGCGGCGATGCCGAGAACGACGCCTTCAACCGCCTGGTGCTGACCGCCGCCATGCCCTGGCGCGACGTCGCCCTGCTGCGCGCCTACGCGCGCTACCTCAAGCAGATCCGCCTGGGCTTCGACCTGAGCTACATCGCTGCCACCCTGGTCAACCACGCCGATATCGCCAAGGAGCTGGTGCGCCTGTTCCGCACCCGCTTCTACCTGGCGCGCAAGCTCGCCGCCGAGGACCTGGAAGACAAGCAGCAGAAACTCGAGCAGGCCATCCTCGCCGCCCTGGACAACGTCGCGGTGCTCAACGAAGACCGCATCCTGCGGCGCTACCTGGACCTGATCAAGGCCACCCTGCGCACCAACTTCTACCAGGCCGATGCCAGCGGCGCGGCGAAGAGCTATTTCAGCTTCAAGCTCAACCCGCGAGCGATTCCGGAGATTCCGCGGCCGACGCCGAAGTTCGAGATCTTCGTCTACAGCCCGCGCGTCGAGGGCGTGCACCTGCGCTTCGGCGACGTCGCCCGCGGCGGCCTGCGCTGGTCGGACCGCGAGGAGGACTTCCGCACCGAGGTGCTCGGCCTGGTCAAGGCGCAGCAGGTGAAGAACGCGGTGATCGTGCCGATGGGCGCCAAGGGCGGCTTCGTGCCGCGCAAGATGCCGGTCGGCGGTAGCCGCGACGAGGTAATGGCCGAGGGCATCGCCTGCTACCGCATCTTCATCAGCGGCCTGCTCGACATCACCGACAACCTCAAGGACGGCGCCGTGGTGCCGCCGGTGAGCGTGGTGCGCCACGACGCCGACGACCCCTACCTGGTGGTGGCGGCCGACAAGGGCACCGCGACCTTCTCCGATATCGCCAACGGGATTGCGGCGGAATATGGTTTCTGGCTGGGCGACGCCTTCGCCTCCGGCGGCTCGGCCGGTTACGACCACAAGGGCATGGGCATCACCGCCAAGGGCGGCTGGGTCAGCGTGCAGCGCCACTTCCGCGAGCGCGGCATCGACGTGCAGAAGGACAACGTCACGGTGATCGGCATCGGTGACATGGCCGGCGACGTGTTCGGCAACGGCATGCTGCTGTCGGACAAACTGCAGCTGGTGGCCGCCTTCAACCACCTGCACATCTTCATCGACCCCAATCCGGACGCGGCCAAGAGCTTCGCCGAACGCAAGCGCCTGTTCGATCTGCCGCGCTCGAGCTGGGCCGACTACGACGCGGGGCTGATCTCCGAGGGCGGCGGCATCTTCCTGCGCAGCGCCAAGAGCATCGCCATCAGCCCGCAGATGAAGGCGCGCTTCGATATCGCCGCCGACAAGCTGGCGCCGACCGAGCTGCTCAATGCGCTGCTCAAGGCGCCGGTCGACCTGCTGTGGAACGGCGGCATCGGCACCTATGTGAAATCCAGCAAGGAAAGCCACGCCGACGTCGGCGACAAGGCCAACGACGCCCTGCGCGTGGATGGCTGTGAGCTGCGCGCCAAGGTGGTGGGCGAGGGCGGCAACCTGGGCATGACTCAGTTGGGGCGCGTGGAATACGGTCTCAATGGGGGAGCGAGCAACACCGACTTTATCGACAACGCCGGCGGTGTGGACTGCTCCGACCACGAGGTCAATATCAAGATCCTGCTCGGCGAAATCGTCTCCGCCGGCGATATGACCGAGAAGCAGCGCAACAAGCTGCTGGTGGAGATGACCGACGACGTCTCCGAGCTGGTGTTGGGCAACAACTACAAGCAGACCCAGGCGCTGTCGCTGGCCGAGCGCCGCGCCCGCGAGCGGGTCGGCGAGTACAAGCGCCTGATGAACGCCCTGGAGGGCGCCGGCAAGCTGGACCGGGCGCTGGAGTTCCTGCCCAGCGACGAAACGCTCAACGAGCGCGCCGCCAACGGCCAGGGCCTGACCCGGCCGGAGCTGTCGGTGCTGATCTCCTACAGCAAGATCGACCTCAAGGAATCGCTGCTCAAGTCCCTGGTGCCGGACGACGACTACCTGGCGCGCGAGATGGAGACCGCCTTCCCGGCGGTGCTCAGCGCGAAGTTCGGCGACGCCATGCGCCGCCATCGCCTCAAGCGCGAGATCGTCAGCACGCAGATCGCCAACGACCTGGTCAACCATATGGGCATCACCTTCGTGCAGCGCCTGAAGGAGTCCACCGGCATGAGCGCGGCCAACGTCGCCGGCGCCTATGTGATCGTCCGCGACCTGTTCCGCCTGCCGTACTGGTGGGCGCAGATCGAGGCGCTGGACTACAAGGTGCCGGCCGAGCTGCAGCTGCAGCTGATGGACGAGCTGATGCGTCTGGGCCGCCGCGCCACCCGCTGGTTCCTGCGTAGCCGACGCAACGAGCTGGACGCCGCGCGCGACGTGGCGCATTTTGCACCGCGTATCGAAGCGCTGGTCGGCCGTCTGGACGAACTGCTCGAGGGCCCGGCCCGCGAGCAGTGGCTGGCGCGCTACCAGAGCTTCGTCGAAGCCGGCACGCCGGAGGAGCTGGCCCGCGTGGTGGCCGGCACCAGTCACCTGTACACCCTGCTGCCGATCATCGAAGCGGCGGACGTCACCGGCAAGGACGCCAGCGAGGTGGCCACCGCCTACTTCGCCGTCGGCGGCGCGCTGGAGCTGTCCTGGTACCTGCAGCAGATCACCGGCCTGCCGGTGGAAAACAACTGGCAGGCGCTGGCCCGCGAAGCCTTCCGCGACGACCTCGACTGGCAGCAGCGTGCGATCACCGTGTCGGTGCTGCAGATGGCCGACGGCCCGCAGGAGATCGAGGCGCGGGTGGCGCTGTGGCTGGAGCAGCACCACCGCCTGGTCGAGCGCTGGAAGCTGATGCTGGCCGAGCTGCGCGCGGCCACCGGCACTGACTATGCCATGTACGCGGTGGCCAACCGCGAGCTGATGGACCTGGCGCAGAGCGCCTGATCCATCCGCTGAAATGAACAAGCCCCGCCCAGTGCGGGGCTTGTTCATTCAGGTGGTGCGGTATTCATGAGCTTTGCGTAGCCTGGGTTGAGCGCAGCGATACCCGGGATAGGGCGCTTTACATGACGTGTAGCGTCGTAGGGTGGATCACGCTTCACCGATCCACCATCACGCCGCCCCGGTGGATGAAAAAGCGTCATCCACCCTACGCAGGGGAGTGCGATCAGCGCAGCATCTGCTCCACCAGGCGCTTTTCCTCGGCCAGCTCGCGCTGACGGGCGTCGATGCGCGAGGCCAGCTGGAAGTTGCCGCTGGCGCGGCGCTTGGCGAAGTCGAGCTGCTCGATGGCCTGGTTGTAGTCGCCGACCAGGGCGAAGAACTCGGCGCGGGCCTGATGCAGGCCGATGGTGTTGCCGCTCAGGCCGCGCACCTCGGCGACCTGGTACCAGACGTCCGGGTCCTTGGCGCGGTTCTTCAGCAACTCGTCCAGCGCCCGTTCGGCCTCGCGGGTGCGCTGCTGCTTGAGCAACAGGTCGATATGCGCCTGCTGCAGCGGGTAGTTGCTGGGATACAGCGCGAACATGCGCTCCTGGCGCCGTTGTGCGGCGTCCAGGCGGTTCGCGGCCATGTCCAGCTCGATCTGCGCCAGGTTGTAGACGATATCCTCCGGCGCCTTGCTCAGCAGGGGCGCCAGGGTCTGCCCGGCTTCGCCGAGCTGGCCGGTTTTCATCTGCGCCAATGCCAGGCCGTAACGCGCGGCGTCGAGGCCGGGGTTCTCGTCGAGCATGGCGCGAAAACGCTTGGCCGCCACCCCCGGGGTTTCCTCGTAGGTCAGCTGCACGCGGGCGCGCATCAGCTGGTAGCGCAGGCTGTCTTCGCGGCCCTGGGCCGGGTACTGCTCGGCGCGGTTGCGGGTATCGGCGATACGCGATTCGGACACCGGGTGGGTGAGCAGGAATTCCGGCGGCTTGGCGTCGTAGCGGTACTGGCGCATCAGCCGCTCGAACATCAGCGGCATGGCGCGCGGGTCGTAGCCGGCCTTTTCCAGGTTGAGCAGGCCGATACGGTCGGCCTCCTGTTCGTTCTGCCGGGAGAAGCGGCGCTGCTCCTGAATCGCCGCTGCCTGGGTCGACATGATCGCCGCCATGCCGGCATCACCGGCACCGGCCGCCGCCGCGACTATGCCGGCGAGCATGGCCGCCATCACCGGCAGCTGCATGCGTTGCTGGGCCTCGACGCCGCGGGCGAAGTGGCGTTGCGACAGGTGCGCCAGTTCGTGCGCCATCACCGAGGCGTATTCGGCTTCGGTCTGCGCGTAGAGGAACAGGCCGCCGTTGACCCCGATGATCCCGCCGGGCGCGGCGAAGGCGTTCAGCTGTGGGCTGTTGAGCAGCACGAACTCCAGGCGGCGATCCTGCAGCTGGCTGGTTTCCGACAGGCGATAGACGCTGGTCTCGACGAAGTCCTTGAGCTGCGGGTCGTCCAGCTGGGCCACCTGGCCGCGCAGCAGGCCCAGCCAGGCGCGGCCGAGCTGGTGTTCCTGCTGCGGCGAGACGATCGAGGAACTGGCGTCGCCCAGCGACGGCAGGTCACTGGCTCCGATCTGGCCGGCGAACAGGCAGGCGAGCGTCAACAGGGTAGGGCGCAGAAAAGTCATGCACTCAAGGCTCTCAGGCGGCAAAGGCGTTACTGTAGCCGGCCAGCTGCGGCGCTGGCCAGGGTTCTTCAGCCTTGGGTATCCTAGCCGCCTTTATGGAGTAGACGATGACAGACGTACCGGCCTTCGATGCCGAACTGGATGCCTGCGGGCTGAACTGCCCGCTGCCCTTGCTCAAGGCCAAGCTCGAGCTCAATCGCCTGGCCAGCGGCGCGGTGCTCAAGGTCAGTGCCACCGACGCCGGCTCGCAGCGCGATTTCCGCGCCTTCGCCAGCCTGGCCGGGCATGCCCTGCTGCACGAAGAGGTGGAGGGCGGGGTGTATCGCTACTGGCTGCGCAAGGCTTGAAACCGCTGTAGCGGCTTGAAACATATGCGCTGTCGCCGTTTGTTGGCCGTGCACGTCATTTTTCATGCGTCTGGCGTATGAGTGAGCCGGTATTGTCCCGGGGTAAGGAATTCTGATGGTCAAGGTTTTACGCGATTGGCTGCACCGCTACTTCTCCGACGAGCAAGCGGTGGTGCTGGCGGTGCTGTTGGTGCTCGGTTTCGCCGTGGTGCTGACCCTCGGCGGCATGCTCGCGCCGGTATTGACCGGCCTGGTACTGGCCTTCCTGATGCAGGGCCTGGTCAACGGCCTGGAGCGCCTGAGGGTGCCGCAGGTGCTCGCCGTGTGGTTGGTGTTCGCCCTGTTTCTGGGCGGCTTGACCATGTTCATGCTGGTGCTGATGCCGCTGCTCTGGCAGCAGCTGAGCACCCTGTTCAATGAACTGCCGCGGATGGCCGCGGAGTGGCAGTCGGTGTTCCTGCTGCTGCCGGAACGCTACCCGAACCTGATCACCGACGCGCAGATCGTTCAGCTGATCGACAGCATGCGCGGCGAGGCCGGCAAGTTCGGTCAGTGGGCGCTGTCGTTCTCCCTGTCCAGCCTGCCGATGCTGGTCAGCATCATGATCTACCTGGTGCTGGTGCCGATCCTGGTGTTCTTCTTCCTCAAGGACCGTGAGCAGATCGGCCAGTGGTTCCGTGGCTACCTGCCGCGCGAGCGTGCGCTGATCACCCAGGTGGCGCAGGAGATGAACCAGCAGATCGCCAACTACATCCGCGGCAAGTTCATCGAGATCATTATTGTCGGTGTGGTCAGCTATATCGCCTTCGCCTACCTGGGCCTCAACTATGCCGCGTTGCTGGCGCTGTTGGTCGGCCTGTCGGTGGTGGTGCCCTATATCGGCGCGGTGGTGGTGACGGTGCCGGTGGCGCTGATCGGCCTGTTCCAGTGGGGCTGGAGCGACCAGTTCCTCTACCTGATGGTGGTCTACGGCATCATCCAGGCGCTGGACGGCAACGTGCTGGTGCCGCTGCTGTTCTCCGAGGCGGTCAACCTGCACCCGGTGGCGATCATCTGCGCGGTGCTGCTGTTCGGCGGCCTGTGGGGCTTCTGGGGAGTGTTCTTCGCCATCCCGCTGGCGACCCTGTTCAAGGCGGTACTCAACGCCTGGCCGCGGATCGAGCCGGTGTCTGCCGAGTGAGAGACAAATGCACGGACGGAAAAAAGGCCGCAATTGCGGCCTTTTTCGATAGCGGTGAGGGTCAGGCCTTGTGCAGGGCCTCGGCTGCCGCCAGCACCTCGTCGACATGCCCGGCGACCTTGACGCTGCGCCACTCCTGGCGCAGCACGCCGTTCTTGTCGATGAGGAAGGTGCTGCGCACGATGCCCATGTATTCCTTGCCGTAGTTCTTCTTCAGCTGGTAGACGCCGAACTGCTCGCACAGCTGGTGATCCGGGTCGCTGATCAGTTCGAAGGGGAACTCCTGCTTGCACTTGAAGCTTTCGTGCTTCTTCAGGCTGTCCATCGACACGCCGAAGATCTGCGTATTGGCCGCCCGGAACTGGGCGAAGCGAGTGCGGAAGTCCAGGCCCTCGGTGGTGCAGCCCGGGGTCGCGTCCTTGGGGTAGAAATACAGTACGACCTGCTGACCCTTGAGGTCGGACAGCTTCACCTGCTTGCCGCTGGTGGCCTCGGCCTGGAAGTCGGCGACGGCTTGGTCGATGGCGACGGTCATGGGAGCTCCTTGAGGTTGGCTGTCAGGGATTCTGCGGGCGCCAGGGTTCGATCAGCGCGTCCAGATTGAGGGCGTCGGCGAAGTCGAGGAACTGGTCGCGCAGCCAGCTGATCTGGGTGCCGGCCGGCAGGGTCACGGTCAGGGTGGCGTTGAGCATGGTGCCGCCGGTCTGCGGCGCCTGGTAGGTGTCGCAGGTCAGACTTTCCAGCTCGACGCGGTGGTCGATGAAGAACTGACACAGCTCGTTGAGGATGTCCGGACGGTATACCGAGCTGACGTAGGCGACGTAGGGCAGGGCCTGCGGGCGCGCCTCGGCGGCGGCACTGCGGATCAGGTTGACCGAGAAGGCGTTTTTCTTCGCCAGCAGCGGCAGACTCGACTCCAGGCGCGCCAGCGCGTCCCAGCTGCCGGAGACCTGCAGCACCAGGGCACTGAACTCGCCGTGGCGGCTCAGGCGCGTGCTGACCACCGCGCAACGGTTCTCGTGGCAGGTGCGGCACAGCAGGTTGGTCAGCGCCATGGCGTCGGGGCCGAGGGCGCTGATGAGGAGAAATTGTTCGCGAACGGGGGGGGTGGACATGCAGCCTTCCTAAAGCGATGAACGGTCGGCGAGCGACGGCCGTCGACCAAAGGCAGCAGGTTAGCGAAAAGCACCGCCCAGGGGAATGCCGGCAAGCGCTTCCCGCGTGCGGCGAGACGGCCGTGCACGGCCTTGTCCGTTGCTTGTGCAGGACTGGTGGCGCCAGTACCATTACGGCTCAATTTTTCCGGCAGGAGCGGTTGCATGATTGCGGGCAGTATGGTGGCACTGGTCACGCCCATGGATGCGCAGGGTGGTCTGGACTGGGAGGCCCTGAGCAAATTGGTGGATTTCCACCTGCAGGAGGGCACCAATGCCATCGTCGCGGTCGGCACCACCGGTGAATCCGCCACGCTGGAAGTGCCCGAGCACATCGAGGTGATCAAGCGCGTGGTCGACCAGGTCGCCGGACGCATCCCGGTGATCGCCGGCACCGGCGGCAACTCCACCCGCGAGTCGGTGGAGCTGACCCGCGCGGCCAAGGACGTCGGCGCCGACGCCTGCCTGCTGGTCACCCCCTACTACAACAAGCCGACCCAGGAAGGCCTGTACCTGCATTTTCGCCACATCGCCGAAGCCGTGGCCATCCCGCAGATCCTCTACAACGTGCCGGGCCGCACCGTTTGCGACATGCTGCCGGAGACCGTCGAGCGCCTGGCCAAGATCGACAACATCATCGGCATCAAGGAAGCCACCGGCGACCTGCAGCGCGCCCAGGACGTGCTGGATCGGGTGAGCAAGGACTTCCTCGTCTATTCCGGCGACGACGCCACCGCGGTTGAACTCATGCTGCTGGGCGGCAAGGGCAACATCTCGGTCACCGCCAACGTCGCTCCGCGCGCGATGAGCGAGCTGTGCGCCGCCGCCATGCGCGGCGAAGCCGCCATCGCCCGCGCCATCAACGACCGCCTGATGCCCCTGCACAAGGCGCTGTTCATCGAATCCAACCCGATTCCGGTGAAGTGGGCGCTGCACGAAATGGGCATGATGGGCGACGGTATTCGTCTGCCGCTGACCTGGCTCAGCCCGCGCTGTCACGAACCGCTGCGCCAGGCCATGCGCCAGTGCGGCGTATTGGTTTAATCGAGGAATTTTACGCATGAAGCGACTGGCCGGATTGTCCGCCCTTGCTCTGATCGTCTCCAGTACCAGCGGCTGTGGCTGGCTCTGGGGTGAAGAAGGCTACTTCCGCGACCGCGGCAGCGATTACCTGGAAGCGCGGCAGACCGCGCCGATGCAGCTGCCGGCCGATGTCCAGGCCAAGCGCCTTGATCCGCTGCTGCCGGTGCCGGCGCAGGTGGCCAGCTCCGAGGCCCGCGGCAAGTTCGAGGTGCCGCGCCCGCAGAGCCTGCAAGTGCGTGCCGACGAACGCGAATTCAGCCTGCAGCGCAGCGGCGAGTCGCGCTGGGTCGTGGCCCAGCGCGTGCCGGCCGAAGTCTGGCCGCTGGCCCGTCAGTTCTTCGAGGACAACGGTTTCCGTATCGCCGACGAACGCCCGCAGACCGGCGAATTCACCACCGCCTGGCAGCGTTTCGACGAACTCTCCGCGAGCATGGCGCGGCGCCTGAGCAGCCGCGTCTCCGGCGTCGCCCCGGATGCCGAGACCCGCGTGCGGGTGCGTATCGAGCCGGGTGTGCAACGCAACACCAGCGAAGTCTTCGTCACCAGCGCCGAGCGTCCGGCCGGCAGCACTGCCGACGTCGCCTTCGCCGCGCGCAGCGGCAACGCCAGCCTGGAAGCCGCGCTGCTCGACGAAATGCTGGTGAGCATGGCGCGCAGCGTGGAGCAGGGTGGTTCGGTGTCGCTGCTCGCCGCCCGCGACTTCGATGCGCCCAGCCGCGTCAGCCTGAGCGAGGACGGCAACGGCAACCCGGTGCTCAACCTCGGCGCCGACTTCGACCGCGCCTGGTCGGGCGTCGGCCGTTCGCTGGAGCTGGCCGACGTGCGCGTCGACGACCTCAACCGCAGCCTCGGCCTGTACTACATCAACCTGGCCGAAGGGGCCCAGGCCAATGAGGAGAAGCCCGGCTTCTTCGGCCGCATGTTCGGCAGCGAGCCGAGCAAGGAAGAGCTCGAAGCCCGCGCCGAACGCTACCAGGTGCGCCTGACGCCGGTTGGCGACGGCGTCCAGGTCACCGTGGAAAAAGACCTCAACACCATCGCCCCGGCCGATGTCTCGCGCCGCGTGCTGAGCCTGATCCAGGACAACCTCGGCTGATCGGCGCTCGCGCCACCTGCCGATAACCGATAGGCGAAACCCTCCAGGGGTTTCGCCTGTTTTGTTTGCCAGAAACGGAAATGCCGACATGAGCACACCCACCACCCTGAGCCTGAAGAAGATCTACTCGGGCAAGGTCCGCGACCTCTACGAAATCGACGACAAGCGCATGCTGATGGTGGCCACCGATCGTCTGTCGGCCTTCGACGTGATCCTCGCCGAACCTATCCCGGAGAAGGGCAAGATCCTCACCGCCATCTCCAACTTCTGGTTCGACAAGCTGGCCGGCCTGGTGCCCAACCACTTCACCGGCGACAAGGTCGAAGACGTGGTGCCGGCCGCCGAACTGCCGCTGGTGGAAGGCCGCGCGGTGGTCGCCAAACGCCTCAAACCGGTGGCCGTGGAGGCCATCGTGCGCGGCTATATCGTCGGCTCCGGCTGGAAGGAGTACCAGAACAGCGGCACCGTCTGCGGCATCGCCCTGCCGGCCGGCCTGAAGGAAGCGGCCAAGCTGCCGCAACCGATCTTCACCCCCTCGACCAAGGCCGCCGTCGGCGACCATGACGAGAACATCAGCTTCGCCCAGTGCGAAGCCATCATCGGCGCTGAGCTGGCCGCCCAGGTGCGCGACACCGCCATCGCCCTGTACAGCGCCGCCGTCGAATACGCTGCCACCCGCGGCATCATCATCGCCGACACCAAGTTCGAATTCGGTCTGGACGAAGACGGCACCCTGACCCTGATGGACGAGGTACTGACCCCCGATTCCAGCCGCTTCTGGCCGGCCGACAGCTACGTCGAAGGCAAGAACCCGCCCAGCTTCGACAAGCAGTTCGTGCGCGACTGGCTGGAATCCACCGGCTGGAACAAGCAACCGCCGGCCCCGGCGGTGCCGGCCGAGGTGGCGCAGAAGACCGCCGACAAATACCGCGAAGCCCTGACCCGCCTCACGGCCTGAGGCTCAAGGCGAACGCTACAGCAAGGCCGGGCATCGCTCGGCCTTTTCACAAGCGCCTGATAGCACAAGAAAATTTTTCAAAATAAGCTTCGCCAAAGCGCATTCAGCTGTTATGATGCGCGCCGCTTGGGAAGATGCCGGAGTGGTCGAACGGGACGGATTCGAAATCCGTTGTGTCAGCAATGGCACCTAGGGTTCAAATCCCTATCTTCCCGCCATATAAAAAACCCCTGAAGCTTTCAGCCTCAGGGGTTTTTGCTTTTCAGCGCCTAGCCCTGATTTGTCAGCCTGCCCGTTTCTGTGAAACAAACCGCGCAACCGAGGGTTGGCACAGTGCCACTGTCTGCACTACTCTCCGGTCACCGGGCTAACGAAGTGGCCAACAGGCAGGATGCCGACCCCATACACTTCGTTAGCTCGGTATTCGATTTTCCCGTCGTGCGCAGCCTGCGCACGAACAAGACAAAGCCCTCGCTCGGAGGGCTTTGTCGTTTTGCTGCGGCGCGCGTTGCGTTGGCCGTCGAATAAAAGGCGTCCGTGCCGTCTCTCCATCCCCGCCCTTAGTCCTATCTGTTGCTTAGCCTAGGCGATAACTGGCGCTTTGCCATTATTTTGTTGGGCATCGCGGCGGCGGTCCTGGGCATAGCGTTGCAGCACCCACTGGCCGGCGGGGCGGGCGTGCAGTTGGTCGAGCAGGGCCTGGGTCTCGGCGTCGTGGCCGGCGATGTCGGCCCAGGGCGTGCCGGCTGGGGTGAACAGCGGGGCGAACAGCGCCGCGGCGGCGACATCGGCCAGGCTCAGGCGCTCGCCCACCAGGTAGCGCGCTGGATCGCCGTCGGTCAGGCGTTCGATCAGGTCGAGCCCGGCGAGCAGTTCGGCCTGGGACTTGGCCACGCGCTCGGGCGTTACGCCGTAGAGCTTCTGTACGCCGTTGATCAGCACCGGCTTCATCAGGTCGCGCAGGCCCAGCAGCGGGCGGTAGACCTCGAGCATGGCGTGCATCACAGAGTCCCACTGGCGAATCTGTCCGTACAGCCAGCGGCGCACGTGCACGCCGAGGCGGTCGAAGCCTTCTTCCAGCTCCAGCACCTGGCGACGTTGTTCGGCGTCGTTTGGCAGCAGGGTGTGCTCGGGGTAGCGCTCTTCCAGATACAGGGCGATGGCGGTGGAGTCGCCGATGGCGCGCTCGCCGTCCTGCAGGATGGGCAGGGTGGCGATGCCGGCCAGGCGCTGGCTCTTGAGCCGGTGCAGGCCGGGAAAGAGGTTGTCGACCCGGTAGTCGAGGCCCTTGTGCTCCAGGTGCCAGCGGGTCTTCTCGCAGTAGTGGGAAATAGGGAACTGGTAGAGGGTGCGCATGGCGGCTCCTTGTAAGTGAGTCGCCGAGTGTAGGAGCAAAGCGCCTGACCACCCAGTCGAGTGGCGCGCGCCAGGCTTTGGTTGGGGCGCCCCGCCAGTGCGGCGGGGCGCTTGGCTCAGTCGGTGCGTTGCAGCTGCACCTTGTCGGGCTTGGCCGCGATCAGGTGTTCGGGCAGGTCGAGCAGGTCGGTGTCGTAGGTTTCCAGTGGCGGCGGGCGACGTTCGAAGCGGGCGCCGAGCACCAGCAGGCAGGGCGTCAGCAGCAGGGTCAGCGCGGTGGCGAAGGCCAGGCCGCCGGCGATGGCGCTGGACAGCTGGGTCCACCACTGGGTCGAGGGGGCGCCGAAGCCCAGGCTCGGGCTGAGCAGGTCGACGTTGACGCTGAGCACCATGGGCATCAGGCCGAGGATGGTGGTCACCGCGGTGAGCAGCACCGGACGCAGGCGCAGGCTGCCGGTTTCCAGCGCTGCCTCGCGCGGCTCCAGGCCCTGGCGGCGCAACTGGTTGTAGGTGTCGATGAGGATGATGTTGTTGTTGACCACGATGCCAGCCAGGGCGATCAGGCCCATGCCGACCATGACGATGCCGAACGACTGGCCGTTGATCAGCAGGCCCATCAGCACGCCGGCGGTGGACAGGACGATGGCCGACAGCACCAGCGCCGCCTGGTAGAGGCTGTTGAACTGGGTGACCAGGATGATCGCCATGAGGAAGATGGCGACGACGAAGGCGGTCATCAGGAAGGTGGCCGCCTCGCGCTGGTCGGCGTCCTCGCCGGCGAACTGCACCTTGACCTCGGCCGGTACCTCGCCGAGCGCCTCGCGCAACGCCTTGAGCCGTTCGTCCAGGCGTGCGCCCTCGGCCAGGTCGGCCTGCAGGGTGATGGTGCGGTCGCCGTCGACCCGGCGCAGGGTGCCGACCTTGGGCGCCGGCTGCAGGTCGACGAAGTTGCTCAGCGGTACCTGGCCGGTCGGCGTGCTCAGGGTCAGGCGGCCGAGCTGGTCGAGCGAGCGCCAGTTGCCGGGCAGGCGCACGCGGATGTCCACCTCGTCGGTGGCGTCCTCGGGGCGGTAGGTGGCCAGCTTCAGGCCGTTGGTGATCATCTGCACCGCGTTGCCGACGCTGAGTACGTCGGCGCCGAAGCGCGCGGCGGCCTCGCGGTCGACCTTGATCCGCCATTCGATGCCGGGCAGGGCGCGGTCGTCCTCGATGTCGACGAAACCGCCGAGCCTGTGCATTTCGCCGCGGATGCGCTCGACCCACTGCTCGCTCAGCGCCGGGTCCATGGCGCTGATCTGCAGCTTGACCGGCTTGCCGTCGGTGGGGCCCTGTTCCTGCTTGCGGAACTCCAGCACCACGCCGGGGATGTCGGCGGTGCGCCGGCTCATCTCGGCGAGGATGTCCTTGGCCGGGCGACGCTGGTGCCAGTCGACGAACTGGAACTGCAGGGTGCCGATCACGTCGGCGCCGAGCTGGCCGTCCGGCTGGGCCAGGGAGCGCGCGTACAGCGCCTTGACCTCGCGCATGCCGAGCACCTGGCGTTCCACCTGCTTGAGCAGGGTGTCCTTCTCCTGCACCGACAGGTCGCCGCGGGCGCGCAGCCAGATCTGCGCGCTTTCCGGCTCGACCTCGGGGAAGAATTCCACGCCGTGGTTGAAGCGGCCGTAGCCGACGTAGATCAGCGCGATCAGCGCGAGCATGCCGAGCAGGGTCAGGCCGGGGCGCCGGAGCAGCTTTTCCAGCAGCCGGCGGTAGGCGCTGCCGGCGCGGCTGGCGTGCTGCGCCTGCGGTTGGGCCGCGCCGCCGGTGACGGCGCCGAGCACCGGCAGGAACACCAGGGCCATGGCCAGCGAGGCCAGCAGACAGAGGATCACGGTGGCCGGCAGGTACTTCATGAACTGGCCGACCACCCCGGGCCAGAACAGCAGCGGTAGGAACACCACCAGGGTGGTGGCGGTGGAGGCGATCACCGGCCAGGCCATCCGCGTAGCGGCATTGGCCCAGGCCTGGCGCGGGTTCTGGCCCTGGTGCAGGTAGCGGTCGGCCAGCTCGGAGACGACGATGGCGCCGTCCACCAGCATGCCGGCGACCAGGATCAGGCTGAACAGCACGACGATATTGAGGGTGAAACCGAGCATCCAGATCAGCAGGATGCCGCTCAGGAAGGCGCCGGGAATGGTCAGGCCGACCAGCAGCGCCGAACGCAGGCCCATGCTCGCCACCACCAGGATCAGCACCAGGACGATGGCGGTCAGCACGTTGTTGAGCAGGTCGCCGAGCATGCTCTGCACTTCCTGCGACTGATCCATGATGTAGCTGACTTCCACGCCCGCCGGCAGCAGCGGTTTGGCCTGCTCCAGCAGCGCCTTGACCTGCTCGATGGTAGCGATGATGTTGGCGCCGCTGCGCTTGGACACCTCCAGGACGATGGCCGGCTGGCCGTTGATGCGGGCGAAGCCGGTGGGGTCCTTGAAGGTGCGGCGAATGCTGGCGACGTCGGCGAAGGTGACCACGCTGCCCGCCACCACCTTGATCGGCATGCTCATGACGTCTTCGAGGTTCTCGATCACCCCTGGCACCTTCATGCTCATGCGTCCGGCACCGGTGTCCAGGCTGCCGGCGGCGACCAGGCGGTTGTTGCGGCTGACCAGGTTGAACAGCTCGTTGTAGTCGATGCCATAGCTGTCCAGCACCTGCGGGTCGACGACGATTTCCAGCAGGTCTTCGCGGTCGCCGCCGATCTCCACCGACAGCACCTCGGCGATTCCTTCGATGTTCTCCTTTAGGCGCCGGGCGATGTACACCAGCTCGGTCTCGGCGATGGGGCCGGACAGGCCCACCGAGAGCACCGGGAACAGCGCCACGTTGACCTCGTTGACGGTCGGCTCGTCGGCCTCCTCGGGCAGCTTGCTGCGCGCGGTATCGACCTTCTCGCGCACGTCGGCCAGCGCCACCTTGGCGTCGAAGCCGGCGTCGAACTCCAGGGTCACCGAGGCATGCCCCTCGCTGGATACCGAGCGCATTTCCTTGACGCCCTCGAGGCTGCGCAGCTCCTGTTCCAGAGGACGCACCAGCAGGCGTTCGCCGTCTTCCGGGCTGATGCCTTCCAGGGTCACCGAGACGTAGATGATCGGGATCGCCACGTCCGGGTTGGACTCCTTGGGAATGGCGATATAGGCGGCCAGCCCGCCGAGGATCAGGAAGGCCAGAAACAACAGGCTGGTGCGGCTGCGATCCAGTGCCGCGGCGATCAGGGCGTGCATCTCAGCTGCCCTCTGCGGCGAGTTGCGTGCGTACCTGCTGGCCCGGCTCGACGAAGCCCTGGCCGAGGGTGATCAGCGCCACCTTCGGCGGCAGGCCGCTGACCCAGGCGCCCTGGTTGTCGACGCTGATCAGCTGCACCTGGGTGAACTCCACGCGCTGCTCCTGGTTGACCCACTTGACCCCGTGGCGGCCGGTCTGGTCGAGGCTGAGCAGGGCCGGGGACAGGCGATGGGCCAGGGCCTCGCCGGTCTGGATATGCAGGGTGGCGCTGGCGCCGGCCAGGCGCAGGCCGGCGGGGTTGTCCACCTTGACCTCGATGCGGAAGCTGCGCGAGCCGGGGTCGGCGGCGGCGGCGATAAAGTGCAGCTCGCCTTCCAGTGTGCGGCCGTCGAGCAGCTCCACCTTGACCGGCTGGCCCAGCTGCAGCTGGGTCACCTGCTGCTGGGCGATCTGCGCGCTGACCTTGAGGCGGTCGATGTCCACCAGGGTCAGCAGGCTCTGCCCGGGCTGGACGAAATCGCCCAGCTCGACCTGGCGCTGGTCGTAGATGCCGGCGAAGGGCGCGACGATCCGCGTGTTGCGCAGCTGCAGGCGGGCGCTGTCGAGTTCGGCGCGGGCCTTGGCCAGCTCGCTCTCCAGGCGCATCAGCTCGTTGGCCGAGATCAGGCTGCGTTCGCGCAGGCGCTTGGCCGCGCTCACGTCGCTCTCGCGCTGGCGCACGTCGGCCTCGCTGCGCGCCACCTGGGCCGGGCGGTCGTCCGGCGACAGGCTCAGCAGCAATTGTTCGGCGGCGACGCGGTTGCCCTTGTCCTGATCCAGGCGCTGCACGCTGCCGCTGACCTGGGCGCGCAGCTCGACCCGGCGCCAGGCCTCGATCTGCCCCTGCACCACGTGCTGGCGTTGCATCGGCTCGGCCTGCAGCCACTGCACCTCGACCCGCGGCAGTTCGGCGGCCGCGGCCGGTTGGTCGGCCGTGGCCTCGTCGCGGGCGGCGAAGCGCTCGCCGCTGAGCAGCCAGAGCAGCAGCACCAGGATGATGAGGACGGCGATGATCCAGGGACGTTTGCTGAGTTGGGCGAACATGGCGGGTTACTCGCTGAATGCGGGCGCTGGATGCAGCGCGGCGGCCTGACCCTGCAGGCCGGCAATGATGAAATCGGTGACGCGCTCGAAGTAGGCGTCGAGGGCAATCGGCTCGGCCCAATGGGCGAAGCCGCCGGAGGCGATGCGTGCCATCACCCCGTTGACGCAGGCCTCGACGCCCCACAGCAGGTGCTGGCAGTCGGCCGGCGACAGCTCGAGCTCGGCGAAGCTGGCCTGCAGCAACTGGTTGAACAGCGCCAGGTACTGGCCCTCCAGTTCGAGAAACTGCTCGCGGTAGGGCGGCTCCAGGCGTTCCTGAAAGGCCGGACGGTCGCACAGCAGGCACAGCTCGGCCTGCAGCGGGTCGGCCAGCAACTGCTCGAAGGCGCGGCGAATCACCCGGCGCATGGCCTGCGACGCCGGCGCCTGCTGGGCGACGGCGCGCAGTTCGCCCAGATGCTGGCGCGAGCGATCCAGCACCAGGCGCGCATAGAGCGCCTCCTTGCTGGGGAAGTGCTTGTACACCGTGCCCTTGCCGATGCCGGCTTGGCGGGCCACCTCGGCGATGGTGACGCGATCCCAGGACTGCTCCTGGAACAGCTGGCGGGCGGATTCGAGCAGGGCGTTTTCCCGTTGCTGGAAGAGTCGATCCTGGTAGCGCATGGAGTTTCCGCGGTGAGTCGTGACCGTTGGTCATGCTATGACTGTTGGTCACGCCGGGCAATCCGCGAGTTGTAACCGGGCGTGGCGCAGGTCTCGCCCGAGGAGTGCTGGCAAAGGCCATGGAGGACGCGCCGAGACGGGTTAGGCGCCCTTGACCCCGATCAATTGCCGCCGACCTGGCGGCGCACTAGACTGCCTGGCATGAACGCCATGGCCCGCCTCTATCTGGTCCTGCTGCTGACGCTGGTGCTGCCCCTGCAGTCCCTGGCGGGCCTCCTGCCGCAGGGCGATCCCTGCCCGATGAGCCAGGGCAGCGGCCAGCCGGGCGACTGCTGCGACGACGAGGCGATGGCCGCTGGCGATCAACTGTGCGCCGAGAGGTCGCAGTGCTCCAGCGCCGGAGCCTCGTTGCTCGGCAGCCAGCCGCCGCGGATGGACGGGCTGCTCGCTCCCTCGCGGCTTGCCTGGCAGGCTCTCGCCGATCCCCTGTCACGACCTTCGCTCGCGCCCTGGCGTCCGCCCCGGGCCTGATTCCCTCGCCAACCTCGATGCCCTCCGTGCAGCCCGGCTGCCGGCGGGGGGCTGTGCGTCCCGCGGGACGCTGGTTTTCGACAGGAATCAACCGATGTCCATTGCCTATTTGCGCCTCGGTCCGCTGCTGGCCGGCGCCGTGTTGGCCAGCCTCGCCAGCATGCCGAGTCTGGCCCTGACCCTGGAGCAGGCCCTGCTCCTGGCCGGCCGTGAAGCGCCCAACCTGCTGGCGCGCGCCGCCGAGCTGGAGGCGGC
>NZ_CM134189.1:1725646-2388525 GCF_054110165.1 Pseudomonas sp. PL-6
GGAGGCGGCGCGCCAGGCCGCCGTGCCCGCCGGCGAGCTGCCCGATCCGAAACTGCTGCTGGGCCTGCAGAACCTGCCCATCGAAGGGCAGGAGCGCTGGCGCCTGGATGCCGAGCCCATGACCATGCGCATGCTCGGCGTCATGCAGGAGGTGCCCAACCGCGCCAAGCGCAGCGCCCGGGTCGAGCTGGCGCGGGCGGGCATCGACTCGGCCGCGGCCCAGGAACAGGTCGAGCGCCTGCAGGTGCAGCGGCAGACCGCCCAGGCCTGGATAGTCGCCCAGGCCCTGGAGCAGCGCCTGCAGCTGTTCCAGGGTTTCTATGCCGAGAACCGCCTGCTCGAGCGGGCGGTGCAGGCGCGCCTGGCCGGCGGGCGCGGGCAGAGCGCCGACAGCCTGGCGTCGCGTCAGGAGGCCCTGGCCCTGGCCGAACGCGAGGATGAACTGCAGCAGCAGCGCAGCCAGGCCCGCGCCGTCCTGCGCCGCTGGGTCGGCGCGGCGGCCGACGAGTCGCTGCTGGGCCCCTTGCCCGACTGGCCGGTGGACGAGGCGCGCTACCGCCATGCCTTGCCCCAGCACCCCGAACTGCAGGCCTACGTCCCGCAGACCCGTGAGGCCGAGGCCCGGGTCAAGCTGGCCGAAGCCGACAGACGCCCTGACTGGAGCTGGGAGCTGGCCTACCAGCAGCGTGATCGCGCCTTCGGCGACATGCTCTCGCTGCAGCTGAGCATCGACCTGCCGGTGTTCGCCGGCAGTCGGCAGAACCCGCGCATCGCCGCCCAGCGCGCCGAGTTGCTGGCCCTGGAGGCCGAGCGCGAGGCGCTGCTGCGTGAGCATGCCCTGCAGCTGGCCATGGACCTGGCCGAGCACCGTCGCCTGCAGCGCGCCGTCGAGCGCAGCCAGGAGCAACTGCTGCCCCTGGCCGAGCAGCGGGTACGCCTGAGCCTGGCCGACTACCAGGCCGGTCGCGGCGAGCTGGGCGAGCTGATCGCCGTCCGCCGCGAGCGGGTGGAGGCGCAGTTGCGCCATCTGGACTTTCTCGAACAGCGGGCGCTGGTTGCTGCCCGCCTGCATTTCGCCTACGCCAACCAGCAGGAGCGTGACCAATGAGCCCCTTACCGATCCAGGCCCTGGGCCTCGTCGTCCTGATTGCCGTCGGCGCGGCCAGCGGCTACTGGCTTGGCCGTCAGGAGCATGGCCATGCGCCCGTGGCGGCTGACAGCGAGCGTCCGGTGCTCTACTGGTACGACCCCATGTACCCGCAGCAGCGTTTCGAGCAGCCGGGCAAGTCACCCTTTATGGATATGGACCTGGTGCCGCGCTACGCCGATACGCAGGTCGGCGATGCGCCGAGCACGGCCATGCAGATCGACCCGCGCCTGACCCAGAACCTCGGCATGCGCCTGGCCCCGGTGGTGCGCGGGCCGCTGCAGGGCGAGCTGGAAGTGGTCGGCAGCCTGGGCTTCGACCAGCGCGACGTGGCCCTGGTGCAGACGCGCAGCTCCGCCTTCGTCGAGCGGGTCTACCCGCTGGCGCCGGAGGACCTGCTGGCGGCCGGCGCGCCGCTGGTGGATCTGCTGGTACCCGACTGGCTGGCGGCGCAGGAGGAATACCTGGCCCTGCGTGATCTCGACCAGCCGCAATTGCTGGCCGCGGCGCGCCAGCGCCTGCAGCTGGTGGGCATGCCGGCGGCGCTGATCGCGCGCCTGGAGCGCAGTGGCCAGGTGCAGCGGCTGTGGACGGTGACCAGCCCGATTGCCGGGGTAGTGCAGGAGCTGGAGGTGCGCGAGGGCATGACCCTCAGCGCCGGGCAGAGCCTGGCGCGGATCAACGGCCTGCAGCGGGTCTGGCTGGAGGTGGCGCTGCCCGAGGCGCAAGCCAGCGGGATCGAGCCCGGCCAGCCGGTCGAGGTGTTGCTGCCGGCCCTGCCGGGGGAGAGTATCGGCGGCCGTATCGAGGCGCTGTTGCCCGAGGCCAACCTGGACAGCCGCACCCTGCGCCTGCGGGTGGTGCTGGACAACCCCGCGGGGCGCCTGCGCCCCGGTATGAGCGCGCGGGTGCGCCTGCAGCACAGCCAGGGCAGCGAGACCCTGCTAGTGCCCAGCGAGGCGGTGATCCGCAGCGGCCGGCGCAACCTGGTGCTGCTGGCCGAGGGCGAGGGCCGCTACCGGCCGCTGGAAATCCGCATCGGCCGCGAGCAGGGCGACCAGGTCGAAGTCCTCGAAGGCCTGAGCGAGGGCCAGCAGGTGGTGGCGTCCGGGCAGTTCCTGCTGGATTCCGAGGCCAGCCTGCGTGGCCTGCTGGCTCAGGAGCTGGGGCAGCCGGCGGCCGAGGTCAAGCTACAGCCGGCCCTGCATGAGGCCGAGGGGCAGATCGACGAGATCGAGGCCGATGGTCTGCTGCTCACCCATGGTCCGTTCAAGACCCTGGGCATGCCGGGCATGAGCATGTTCTTCCCGGTGGTCGATAGCGCCCTGCTGCAGGGCCTGCAGCCCGGCCAGCGGGTGCGCGTGGCGGTGCGCGAAAGCGATGAGGGCCTGCTGATCGAACGGATTCAGCCGCTGGCATCCGCCGAGCATGGCGACCACGGCCATGACGAGGTGCAGCCATGATCGCCGCGCTGATTCGCTGGTCCCTGGCCAACCGCCTGCTGGTGCTGCTGGCCAGCCTGTTCGCCACTGCCTGGGGCGTCTGGGCGGTGCAGAACAGCGCCATCGATGCCCTGCCGGATCTGTCCGACACCCAGGTGATCATCCGCACGCCCTATGTCGGCCAGGCGCCGCAGATCGTCGAGAACCAGGTCACCTACCCGCTGGCCAGCGCCATGCTCTCGGTGCCGGGGGCCAGCGCGGTGCGCGGCTTCTCCTTCTTCGGCGACAGCTTCGTCTATGTCCTGTTCGAGGACGGCACCGACCTGTACTGGGCGCGCTCGCGGGTGCTGGAGTACCTCAGCCAGATCCAGGAGCGCCTGCCGGCCGGGGCCAAGCCGGCCCTCGGCCCGGATGCCACCGGGGTCGGCTGGATCTACCAGTACGCCCTGGTCGACCGCAGCGGCCGGCACGACCTGGCGCAGCTGCGCGGCCTGCAGGACTGGTTCCTCAACTTCGAGCTCAAGGCCCTGGCCAACGTCGCCGAGGTGGCGACCATCGGCGGCATGGTCAAGCAGTACCAGGTGCTGCTCGACCCGATCAAGCTGGCCAGCCGCGGCATCACCCAGCAGCAGGTGGTGGCGGCCATCGGCGAGGCCAACCAGGAAAGCGGCGGCAGCGTGCTGGAACTGGCCGAGGCCGAATATATGGTGCGCGCCTCCGGCTACCTGCAGAGCCTCGCGGACTTTCGCGCCATCCCCCTGCGCCTGGACGCCGGCGGCGTGCCGGTGACCCTGGGCGAGGTGGCGCATATCCAGCTCGGCCCGGAGATGCGCCGCGGCATCGCCGAGCTGGACGGCGAGGGTGAGGTGGTCGGCGGCGTGGTGATCCTGCGCAGCGGGGCGAACGCGCGCAGCACCATCGCCGCGGTCAAGGCCAAGCTCGACGAGCTTAAGGCCAGCCTGCCCGAGGGCGTGGAGATCGTCACCACCTACGACCGCAGCCAGCTGATCGACCGCGCGGTGCGCAACCTGGGCGAGAAGCTGGTGGAGGAATTCGTCGTCGTGGCCCTGGTCTGCCTGGCCTTTCTCTGGCACCTGCGCTCCTCCCTGGTGGCCATCGTCTCGCTGCCGCTGGGGGTGCTGATCGCCTTTATCGTCATGCAGCAGCAGGGCATCAACGCCAACATCATGTCCCTCGGCGGCATCGCCATCGCCATCGGCGCCATGGTCGACGCGGCCCTGGTGATGATCGAAAACGCCCACAAGAAGCTCGAACACTGGCATGCCGAGCACCCGGGCCAGCAGCTCAAGGGCGAGCGGCACTGGCAGGTGATCGGCCAGGCGGCGCTGGAGGTGGGCCCGGCGCTGTTCTTCAGCCTGATGATCATCACCCTGTCGTTTATCCCGGTGTTCACCCTGCAGGCCCAGGAGGGCCGCCTGTTCGGCCCGCTGGCCTTTACCAAGACCTACGCCATGGCCGCCGCCGCCGGGCTGTCGGTGACCCTGGTGCCGGTGCTGATGGGCTACTGGATTCGCGGGCGCATCCCGGATGAGCAGCGCAATCCGCTTAACCGCGGGCTGATCCGTGTTTATCAGCCGGTGCTGGAATGGGTGCTGCGCTTTCCCAAGGCGACCCTGGTGCTGGCCCTGCTGGTGTTTCTCAGCGCACTGTGGCCGGCCAGCCAGCTGGGCGGCGAGTTCCTGCCGCCGCTGGACGAGGGCGACCTGCTGTATATGCCCACCGCATTGCCCGGTTTGTCCGCGCAGAAGGCCGCCCAGCTGCTGCAGCAGAGCAACCGCATGATCAAGACGGTGCCCGAGGTGGCGCGGGTATTCGGTAAGGCCGGGCGTGCCGACAGCGCCACCGACCCGGCGCCGCTGGAGATGTTCGAGACCACCATCGCGTTCAAGCCGCGCGAGCAGTGGCGCCCCGGCATGACCGCGGACAAGCTGGTGGAGGAGCTGGACCGCGCGGTGCAGATACCGGGCCTGGCCAACCTGTGGATCCCGCCGATCCGCAACCGCATCGACATGCTCGCCACCGGCATCAAGAGCCCGATCGGGGTCAAGGTGGCCGGCAGCGACCTGGCGCAGATCGACGCGGTGACCCAGGCGGTGGAGCGGGTGGCGCGTACCGTGCCCGGGGTCAGCTCGGCCCTGGCCGAACGCCTCACCGGCGGGCGCTATATCGATGTGGATATCGACCGGGTGGCGGCCGCCCGCCATGGCCTGAATATCGCCGAGGTGCAGGAACTGGTGGCCGGCGCCATCGGCGGGATGAACGTCGGCGAAACCGTGGAAGGCCTGGCGCGCTTTCCCATCAACCTGCGTTATCCGCGCGAGTGGCGCGATTCCCTGAGCCGTTTGCGCGAGCTGCCGATCTATACGCCGGTGGGCAGCCAGATCACCCTCGGCACGGTGGCGCGCATCGCCATCAGCGACGGCCCGCCCATGCTCAGAAGCGAGAATGCGCGGCCCTCCGGCTGGGTCTATATCGACACCCGCGGCCGCGACATGGCCTCGGTGGTAGCCGACCTGCGCCTGGCCATCGCCGAGCAGGTGCGCCTGCAGCCGGGCATGAGCCTGAGTTTCTCCGGCCAGTTCGAGTTTCTCGAACGGGCCAATGCGCGGCTCAAGCTGGTGGTGCCGGCGACCCTGCTGATCATCTTCGTGCTGCTCTACCTGTGCTTTTCGCGCTTCGACGAGGCGCTGCTGATCATGGCCACCCTGCCGTTCGCCCTGACCGGCGGCGTCTGGTTCCTCTACTGGCTGGACTACAACCTGTCGGTGGCCACCGGGGTAGGCTTTATCGCCCTGGCCGGGGTGGCGGCGGAGTTCGGCGTGATAATGCTCCTGTACCTGCGCAACGCCTGGGCCGAGCGCCTGGCGGCCGGGCAGGGCACGCCGGCGGCCCTGCTCGAGGCGATTCGCGAGGGCGCGGTGCAGCGGGTGCGGCCCAAGGCAATGACGGTGGCGACCATCATCGCCGGCCTGCTGCCGATCCTGCTGGGCAGTGGCAGCGGCAGCGAGATCATGAGCCGCATCGCCGCGCCCATGGTCGGCGGCATGCTCAGCGCGCCGCTGCTGTCCTTGCTGGTGCTGCCGGCGGCCTACCAGCTGTTGCGTATGCGCGAGGTGCGCCAGGCGGGACCGCTGGTGAAAGGCGGGGTGCGCGGCGCACCATAGGGCAACGCGGCTCCGCTGGCCAACCGGAGCCGCGTCGGTTCATTGCCCGTTAGCCATCGACTGGCTTTCCAGCATCTGTTCCATCATCTGCAGCATGTCCTGCATGTTCTGGTGCATGTCCTTCAGGCATTGTTGCTGCATGGGCGCATCCTTGGCCATCGGGCATTGGCTCTGCTGCATGCGCTGGTTCATCATGCCCATCTGCGAACGCATGGCCTGGCGGTGTTCGCTGCGGATCTTCTGCCGCTGCTGAGGGTCGCTGGTGCCGTGCATCTGCCGCATCATGTCCTGCATCTGCGACCAGTCCATCATCATGCCTTGGCCCATGGGCATGCCTTGCTGGTTCTGCGCTAACTGCTCCGGATGATGGGCCTGCTCGGCTAAGGTGGGGGCGCTGAGCAGCGCGCCGGCGAGGGCTAGAGCGGTCAGTGCGTTGCGCGGGTTGCTGTTCATGGTGATTCTCCTGGTGTCGTTACGGGGTGTGGCAAATGCCGCTCAGGCACGCATGCCTGAGCAGCAGGAAATTGGCGATGGACGATGGCGAGCCGGCGCTTACCGAGCCCGTATCACCAGCTGAGCGGGCGCGGCGTCTCATGGCTTGCTCCCGGGTGCGGATCGCGCCCGTCGGGTCAGTTCCGCGCGAATCGCCAGGGCGATGTCACGCTCGGTTTTGCGCGCCAGAACCAGGCTGAGCAGGGCGGCCAACGGACAGGCCAGCAGCAACGGCGCCAATGCCAGCGTTAGCGGCGAGAGGCCGTAGCGGTACAGCAGCCAAGCGGCCAGCAGCGTGGCCAGCCAGGCGCATAGCCGGTAGCCCCGGCGTTTCACGCGGCCTCCCTGGGCATCGCTGCCGCCAGGCGCACGCGCTTGAGCAGCGCCGAATTGACGATCACCGACAGCGACGACAAGGCCATGGCGGCGGCCGCCAGGATCGGGTTGAGCAGGCCGAAGGCCGCGATGGGAATGCCGACGGTGTTGTAGATAAAGGCCCAGAACAGGTTCTGCTTGATCTTGCGCATGGTCGCGCGCGACAGCTGGATCGAGGCCACCACGTCGCGCACGTCGTCGCGGATAAGGATGATGCTGCCGGTCTCCTTGGCCACGTCGGAGCCCGAACCGATGGCGATGCCGATCTCGGCCGCGGCCAGGGCCGGGGCGTCGTTGACGCCGTCACCGACCATGGCCACCACCTGGCCCTCGCCCTGCAGCTGGCGGATCACCGCGACCTTGTCGTCCGGCAGCACCTCGGCGATCACCCGGCCGATGCCGACCTGGCGCGCCACCGCCTCGGCGGTGCGCCGGTTGTCGCCGCTCAGCAGCACCACCTGGATGCCGTCGGCCAGCAGCGCCGCGACCGCTTCGGCCGCCTCCGGCTTGACCGTATCGGCCACGGCGATCACCCCGAGCAGGCGCTGCTCGACGCCGACCAGCATGGCGGTCTTGCCATCGGCTTCCAGGGCGACCAGACTCGCCTCGGCCTCTGCGCTGGCGATGCCCTCGCGGGCGAACAGGCGCCGGTTGCCCAGCCAGACCTTGCGCCCCTCGACCGTGCCGGCGATGCCATGGCCGGCAATGCCCTCGATCGCGTCGGCCTTCGGCAGGCGCATGCCGCGCTGGCGGGCGGCGCGGACGATGGCCGCGCCCAGCGGATGCTCGGAGCCGGATTCGACAGCGGCGGCCAGTTGCAGCACCTCGTCCTCGGCGGCGTCGCCGAAGGCCAGCAGGTCGGTCAGCTCGGGTTCGCCGCGGGTGGTGGTGCCGGTCTTGTCGAACACCACGGTGGAGAGCTTTTCCGCCCGCTCCAGCACTTCGCCGCCGCGGATCAGGATGCCGTTATCGGCGCCCTTGCCGACCCCCACCATCAGTGCGGCGGGGGTGGCCACGCCGAGCGCGCAGGGGCAGGAGATGATCAGCACCGCGATAAAGGCCATCAGCCCCTGGGGAAAGCTGCCGGCCAGCGACCAGCCGAACAGCGCCAGGAAGGCCACGCCGACCACCGCCGGGACGAAGTAGGCGGTGACCTGATCGGCCAGGCGCTGGATCTGCGCGGTGCTGCCCTGCGCCTCCTCGACCATCCTGATGATCTGCGCCAGCGCCGTGTCGGCGCCGATGCGGCTGGCCTTGAAGCGGAACACCCCGCTGCGGTTGAGGGTGCCGCCGATCACCGCGCTGCCCGGGCGCTTGTCCACCGGCATCGATTCGCCGGTCAGCATCGACTCGTCGACGCTCGTCTGGCCTTCGCTGACCTCGCCGTCGGTGGGAATCTTCTCGCCGGGCTTGACCACCAGCATCTCGCCGACCATGACGTTTTCCACCGGCAGGTCGACTTCCTCGCCGTCGCGGATCACATGGGCGATGGCCGGCTTGAGGTCGAGCAGGCGGCGCACCGCGGCCGAGGATTTCTTCTTGATGATCTCCTCCATGTACCGGCCCAGCAGGACGAAGGCGATGATCACCGCCGAGACCTCGAAATAGACCTCGCGCTCGCCCACCTTGACCGGCAGCACCTCGGGAAAGAACAGCACCGCCACGCTGTAGAAGTAGGCCACCGAGGTGCCCATGGCGATCAGGAAATCCATGTTGATGTTGCGCGTGTGGATGGCATTCCACGCGCCCTTGTAGAAGCTCCAGCCGCCGATGAACTGCACCGGTGTCACCAGCAGGAACAGCCACATGCCCCAGGTGAAGAACGGCAGCGCGTCGAACGGCACCCAGCTCATCAGCATGGCGCCGGTGGCCAGGCCGATAAAGGCGCCGGCGCGCAGCAGGGCCAGCGCCAGCACCCCGGTCAGGGCGATGGCCACGCGGGTCTGCATGGCCTTGAGCTCGGCCTCCGGCGACTCGAAGGTGCGCACGCAACTGTCGCTGCAGAAGTAGTAGGTGCGCCCGCCGCGCTCGCGCGACAGCGCCGTGGCCTTGTCCACCATCATCCCGCAGATCGGGTCCTTGGCCAGTTGTCGGCCTGCGCTCGCCGGCGTATGGCTGTGCTGGCAGGGCTGGGCGGCGCTGCCTTGGGCATAGCGCGGCGCATCGCGCAGGAACTCCTCGCGGCAATGCGCCGAGCAGAACCAGTAGCGCCGGCCGGCGAACTCGGCGCTGGCTCCAGCCGTGGCGGGGGTGACCGCCATTCCGCACACCGGGTCGAGCACCTGTTCCTGGTCATCGGGTGTTGCCGTGGGCTGCAGCATGGGCAAGTGGTTCATGGTTGCTTCCTCGTGTCCGCGGCGGCGTGCGGACGGGCCGTTGGCCAGGGCAGGAACGCTGGGGTGGCGTCGCGGTAGCGGCGATAGGTGTCGCCGAAATGCGCGAGCATTTCGCGTTCCTCACGCCTGGCCAACTGCACGTACATCAGCAGCAGGACGGGGAACATCAGCAGGGTCAGCAGGGTCGGCCACTGCAACAGGAAGCCCAGCATGATCAGCACGAAGGCCAGGTACTGCGGATGGCGAATGCGCGCATAGGGGCCGCTGTCGGCCAGCTCGCCGGCCTGCTGCGCGCGGTAGAGCACGCGCCAGGCCGTGGCCAGCAGCCAGAAGCCGGCGAAGATCAGCAGGTTGCTGAGGATGTGCGGCGCGCCGAAGTGCGGGTCGCCTTCCAGGCCCAGCAGGCTGTGCCACAGATGGCCGGCCTCGTGGGACAGCGGATCGAACTGCGGGTAGCGGCTCTGCAGCCAGCCGGCCAGCAGGTAGAGGGTCAGCGGCGCGCCGTACATCTCGACGAACAGCGCGACGATAAAGGCCGCGAAGCTGCCGAAGGTACGCCAGTCCCGCGCGCTGCTGGGCTTGAAGAAGCTGAAGGCGAACAGGATGAATACCAGTGAATTGACGATCACCAGGCCCCACAGGCCGTAGGCCGAGGTCGTAGCGTCCATATGCGGCAGCCTCCCGCCTCAGTGACGATCGTGCCGACCGTGCCCACGGTGCATAAACAGATGCAGCAGCGGGCAGAGCAGCAGGACCAGGTAGGGCAGGGCACCGAGCAGATGGGCTTCGTGCTCCTCCCAGAGGAGGAACAGGGCGATGGCGCCGAACAGCAGCAGGGCCGGCCAGAAACGCCAGGTAGTGGCCGCGGGGGCCGGACGCAGATCGTGAGACATGACGGACTCTCCAGGAATCGGAGGGAGCTTGCCGGCACGGCGAATGACCGGCGCGGGCAGGCTGCGCATTGCACTGGAAGAGGCGGGGTTACTCGTTGAAGCGCTGCAGTTGCAGGTGCAGGGGCGGCGGGAAACCGGGCGCGTGCGCGCAGGGGACGAGACGCAGCAGGCGGCCGCGCAGCCTGTCGGGCAGGGCGAGCAGGCCGGGCATGGCGATCAGCGCGGCCAGTGCCAGCAGCGACAGCAGTTGGCTGAAAAGGATGTTCTGCAGGGCGCTGCAGCTGTCGTCCAGCGCACCGGTCCCCACCGCGCCATGGCCGTGGGTGGTCTGCAGGAACGTGGCCGCCTCCTCGAGATTGAGAACGCTGGCCGACTCCTCGCCCAGTTGCCCATCCAGATGGGGGTGGCTGTCGACATGGATGAGGGAGCAGCCGAGAAACAGCACGAGCCACAGCACCGCCAGGTGTCCGGCAAGCCTCGAATGGCGCTGGCGCAGGGCTTGGATCATGGCGCGGGCCGCAGGTGGGTGAAGGTATTGTCAGTAAAGACCCGCCGCGTGCGAGGCGCCTTGATCCAGATCAATGCTGGCGCTGGCCGTCAGCGCGCCACGCTGACGCCTTCCAGGCTGGCGAAGGAGGTGTCCTTGGCGGTCAGCAGGAAATCGCGCATAAAGGGCGCATCCAGCATGTCGCTGCGGATAGCCGCATAGAGCGTGGCGAACAGGCCCTTTTCGCCCAGGCGCTTGGCGCTGACGTAGCCGCGCGAGCTGTACTCGTGCAGCGCCCAGTTGGGCAGGCCGCAGACGCCGCGGCCGCTGGCCACCAGCTGCATCATCATCACCGTCAGCTCCGAGGTGCGCACCTGCGCCGGCTCGACGTCGGCCGGTTCGAGGAAACGGGTGAAGATGTCCAGGCGGTCGCGCTCCACCGGGTAGGTGATCAGGGTTTCGCTGGCCAGGTCTTCCGGCTGGATATAGGCCTTGCTCGCCAGGCGATGCTGGTTGGCCACGGCGAGCATGGCCTCGTAGGTGAACAGCGGCACATAGGTGATGCCGGCCAGCTCGATGGGATCCGAGGTCACCACCAGGTCCAGGTCGCCACGCGCCAGCGCCGGCAGCGGGGCGAAGGAGAAGCCCGAGGCCAGGTCCAGCTCCACCTCCGGCCAGGCATCGCGGAACTGGTCGATGGTCGGCATCAGCCACTGGAAGCAGCTGTGACACTCGATGGCCATATGCAGGCGGCCCGCGGTGCCACCGGCCAGTCGCGCCAGGTCGCGCTCGGCGCCGCGCAGCAGCGGTAGGGTGGCGTCGGCCAGCTGCAGCAGGCGCAGGCCGGCGCTGGTGAAGCGCACCGGCTTGGTCTTGCGCACGAACAGCTGCAAGCCCAGGCGCTCCTCCAGCTCCTTGAACTGATGCGACAGCGCCGACTGGGTCAGGTGCAGGCGCTCGGCGGCCTCCACCAGGCTGTCGGTTTCGCGCAGGGCGTGCAGGGTTTTCAGATGGCGTAGTTCGAGCATGGCGGACTCACGGAACCTAGAGTGGATGACACTGTGTGTAT
This sequence comes from Pseudomonas sp. PL-6, assembly GCF_054110165.1. Taxonomy (NCBI): domain Bacteria; kingdom Pseudomonadati; phylum Pseudomonadota; class Gammaproteobacteria; order Pseudomonadales; family Pseudomonadaceae; genus Pseudomonas; species Pseudomonas sp. PL-6. The sequence continues at coordinate 1,737,073 of NZ_CM134189.1, forward strand.
CCACCGCCGGCGCGCGCCGCTCGATGGTGGATGGGTAAAGCCTCATCCAGGCTACATGAGTGATTCTATAGATCAATACAAATGTCTTGAGCCTGTCTCATTCGGCGTGGCTGCCGGCCCCGTTGCGGCATTGCATGCAACAGGACGGTCGCGCCATTGCGGCCAGCGCTCGAGCCAGCCGGCCTGGTGACTGACCCCGGCCAGCCGGTGTAGCGCCAGGCAGTCGGCTGGGCCCAGCTGCGCGGCGTATGCGGCCAGCAGACCGGCCGGTATCACCCGGTCCTCGACCCCGGCCAAATGGCGTTGGGGCAATGCCCTCAGGCGTTCGACGCGGTCCAGTGGCTCCAGCGAGTCTTGCAGCGGAGCCAATTCGAGTAGTTGCGCCCAGCGCCTCGGGCTCAGATTACCGGCCAGGGTCTGCACTTGGGCGATGTCGTCGCGCTCGGCCGCCAGCAGCAGGGCCAGCGCGCCGCCGCCGGAGTAGCCAATCAGTTCGAAGTCGCTATTGCCATGTTGCCGCTTCAGCCAATCGAGCGCCTCGCTCAGGCTGTCGAGTACCGTTTGGGAAAACCGTCCCTCTGTCCAGTGGTGCGGTCCGCAGTCGGGCGACTGGATGAACTGGCAGGGCCGGGCCAGATAGACGCTGGGGCGAGGGTCGGCCAGCGCCAGGCGGGCCACCAGCAGATTACGTGGGGTCGGGTCCAGGCTGGGCTGGGTGGCGGTGATCCAGGCCCGGCCGTCGCCTTCCAGATAGACCCGCAACCGGCTGTCCGGCTGCCCCGCGTTCGGCAGTACGGCGCGCAGTTCGAACCCGGTCGTCTGCAGCGTCACCGTCCGGTGATTCTGCTGCCGGGCCAGTTCTTCCAGCTGGATGCCGGGAGATGCGCAGCCGCACAGGGCGGCTGCCAAACCCAGCAGGAACGATGAGGCCCGCAGCAGCGGGCCCCGGTACAGGCAGGTCATATCAGAAATCGTAACGGACCCTGGCCTGTACGGTGTCGCTGGAGAAGTCGGCCTTGCTCAGGTAGTCGTAGCTAACTCCGAGGCTGACCGCACCAAGTCGGTAGTGGAGGCCAAGGCTGGCTTCATAGCTGTCGCGCGCCGGCTTGGCGCCGCTGGTGACGAAGGGCGTGCCGCCTACCAGGAAGGCGCTGGTGCTGCTGATCTGGTCGGCGATGAGGTCATGGTAGGCCATCAACCGGACTTCCGGCTCGAGGCTGCCCTGGCCTGCGCTGAAGTGACCGGCCAGGCGCACGCCGGCACCCAGCTCGCCTATTTCGTAGCGCTGACCGGCGACGGCGAGTGCGGCGGACGAGCCCTTCTCGCGGAAACTGTCGATACGCACGTTGCTGTACCGAGCGGCCACACGCGGTTCGAGCAGCAGGCCCTGGCCGATATCAAGACCATAGCCGCCGAGCAGGCTCAGACCCCACAGTTCGCTGTCGTAGTCGCCCTCGGCGCGGGTACCAGCGATGTAGCGCTTGCTCTGGTTGTCGCTGCGGCCATAGGTCAGGCTGGCGTCGGCGAACCAGGCATCTCGTTCGAAACCGCTGTAGAGGGTCAGGGCATGGCCCTCGATATCGGTCTTGTTGCCGGTCTGGCTGCGTACGTCGCTGGTCAGGTAGCTGTAGGCCAGGCCGAGGGTGGTCTGGGCGGTCGGCTTGCCGTCGGCGCCAATGGCGATGCCCTGGCTGTCGGCGTCATAGCCGGGAATGCCGTGGCGGGTACCCTGGTCGGCGTCGCTGCTCAGCACCTGCGTCCAGACCCCGGTCTGGCTCAACCCGTCGCCGGAGGACAGGCCCTGGCGCAGGCTGGCGCTGCGCTGGTTAAGACTGTTGCTGATCAGCTGATGGCCACCGACAACCGCCTGGGACGCGCCGCCGTTGACCTCGGGCGCGAGCTGCTGCGCCAGGCGCACCAGTTGTTCGCCGTTGCTGCTTACCGTGGCTTCGAACAGCGGATCGTCGTTGCGCAAACTGCCGAGGGTGGTGCCGTAGAAGGCGGTAAAGGCGGGCAGCAGATAGGCCTGGGCGCCATGTTCGCTCAGGTAGTCACCGAGCTGTTTCGTGGACAGGCTTTTGACCATGGCGGTGACCCGGGTGTCGGTCACTTCGTAGCTTTCGATTTGCAGCAGGTCGGACAGGCTGGTGACCTGAAGACCAGCATTGTAAGCGGCGCCCCGGTCGTCGATATGGGCGGCGGAGACCAGCACATATTCACGTAGCGGTAGCCCGCGGAAATCTTCCGACGCGGGCTTCAGGCGGATCTGGTCATTGAATTCAAACGAGGCATTGCCGGTGACTTCCAGAATGGCGCGATGGGCGTCGGTCTGGTTGTGCAGGTTGAGGTCGAGGTTACTGTTACCCGCAAGCTCCAGTCTTCCCTCCAGACGGGTATGGGGCTGGCCCAGCTCCAGAGATGAAACGCCGAGCAGAGGACTCTGGATGAGTTGGCCGTTGAATAGTGCATCGCCTGAGGTGAACAGGGTTTGCAACCCCAGTAGGTCGCCTCGAATCTCGCCGCCATCGAAGTTCACCGAGATATTGCCAGAGCCCTTGATGGCGGCCTCTCCACCTTCAATCAGTCCTGCCCACATATCGACCTGAAGCCAGGACGCGAAGCCTGCGAAATTGGCAGGGGTGGGCGCTGTTTCGATGGCAATACCCTCGGCCTGGAGGGTACCGGTATTGATCACCCAGAGACTTTCAGAGGATGCGGGGGCATCCGCATAGTCGCTGTTGAGAACGATGGCCCGGCTGCCGACGCCTTGCGAAGATATCTGCCCCTCGTTGATCAGGATGGGCAGGTTGTTCGGGTGATCTATGTAGACGCCGACGCTTTCGCGTCCTTCGGTCCGGATAAGTCCGCGGTTGGTCAAGAAGCTAGGTTCAGGCTGGATACTACCCTGGGATATGGAAAGCGCGCGGCTGGAGTCGCCACTGGCACTGATCAGGCCGGTTTCCGTATTCAACAGCCCTGTGATCGAGCTTCCGTCTTCCAGGCTAATGGCTCGGCTGGCCGAGCCGCTGGCCTGGATCTGGCCGGAGTTGTAGAGCCCCCCATCGATGCGACTGGCGTTCTCTATCTTGAGCGCATGGCTATGGTCGCCTTCGGCGCTGATCCGCCCGTGGTTGTACAGACCTTCCGCACCGATCTGGCTGTTCCAGATCAACAGACCATTGACGGTTTCGTCGTCATTCGGATCCATGGCGCCGCTGCCATGGATGCTGCCGTTGTTGACGATGCCCTGAACCGAGCTCATGCCGAAGTTGAGTGTGGTGGCAGGGTTGCCCTGACTGCTCAGGTTGCCGTTATTGGTGAAGGTACCGGTAATGCTGCTGCCGTCCACATCGATGGCGCTGTTGGAGTCGCCCGAGGCGTCGAGGTCGGCCTGGTTGGTGACATCGCCCTGGATCAGGATGCCACCGAACTCGATGAGGTCGTCCGTGGAGGCGGATGCTGCTCCTGTCAACGTCAGTGATTCGGCCAGGTCGTTGCCGAATTCCAAGGGTACCTGGCCGCTCACGTCCTGGGTCTGTGCCTGAAGGCCGAGAGAGGCGCCGAGACTGGCGAAAACGGCAAGGGCGAGCGGGGTCTTGCGGGCAAAGCGCAGGCGCATGGAGTGTTCCTTACTCGATAAGGCTTCCGAAAAAGCACGACGGGGGAGGGATGAAACAGGTGGGGAAGATTAATTGGAGTGAAGGCCAAGTGCCATTTTTTTGCTGGATGGCAGCTCAGATACGTGGCATATCGCAAAAAATCAAAGCGGTTCGAGGGCGCCGCTTTGGCTCTAGGCTGCATGTTCTCTGGGGGCTCGGACATTAGCTACTCGCTCAGCCGCGCCTGCTGCTCCGGGGGCATGCAATCCGCGGCCTTTACATGAAAAATTCTATAGTTCAATCCAAATATCTTGAGTTTGTCTCACTCGATGCGTCTGCCGAGAATAGCGCCATCTCGATTTCCCTATGGAGCGTTCTGACATGGCCCTGTCCCATTCCCTCGGTTTTCCCCGTATCGGTCGCGACCGCGAACTGAAGAAAGCCCTCGAAGCCCATTGGCAAGGCACGCTCGACGAGGCCGGTCTGCGTGCGGTCGGCCAGCGCCTGCGCGCCGAGCACTGGCAGCTGCAGAGGGACGCCGGCATCGAGCTGCTGCCGGTCGGCGACTTCGCCTGGTACGACCAGGTGCTCGGCCATTCCCTGGCGCTGGGCGTGATCCCCGAGCGCTTTCGTCCGGCCGCCGGCAAGCCGGGCCTCGATACTCTGTTCGCCATGGCCCGTGGCGCCGTTGGCAACCAGAGCGACCACAGTTGCTGTGGCGGCGCCCACGCCCAGGAGCTGACCAAGTGGTTCGATACCAACTACCACTACCTGGTGCCTGAGTTTGCCGTCGACCAGCAGTTCGCCCTGAGCTGGGAGCAGTTGTTCGAGGAAGTGGACGAAGCCCATGCCCTCGGTCACGCCGTCAAGCCGGTGCTGATCGGCCCGTTGACCTACCTGTGGCTGGGCAAGGTCAAGGGCAGCGACTTCGACAAACTGGAGCTGCTCGAACGTCTGCTGCCGGTCTACGGCGAGATGCTCCGGCGCCTGGCCGCCCAGGGCGTGGAATGGGTGCAGATCGACGAGCCGATCCTCGCGCTGGATCTGCCGCAGGACTGGAAGAACGCCTTCGAGCGCGCCTACAACCTGCTGCAGCGCGAGCCGGGCAAGAAGCTGATCGCCACCTACTTCGGCGGCCTGGAGGACAACCTCGGCCTGGCCGCCAACCTGCCGGTGGACGGCCTGCATATCGACCTGGTGCGTGCGCCGGAGCAGTACCCGACCATCCTCGATCGCCTGCCGGCCTACAAGGTGCTGTCGCTCGGCGTGGTCAACGGCCGCAACGTCTGGCGCAGCGATCTGGACAAGGTGCTCGAGCTGCTGCGCCATGCCCACGAACGTCTGGGCGAGCGCCTGTGGGTGGCGCCGTCCTGCTCGCTGCTGCACAGCCCGGTGGACCTGGGACGCGAGGATCAGCTGGACGCCGAACTGAAGAGCTGGCTGGCCTTCGCCGTGCAGAAATGCCGCGAGGTCGCGTTGCTCGGCCAGGCGCTGGAGGCGCCGGAGGATGCCGAGGTGCAGGCCGCGCTGGCGCAGAGCCGCGCGGTGCAGGCCGCCCGCGCCGCATCAAAGCGCATCCACAAGGCCGAGGTGCAGGCGCGCCTGGCGGCGATCCGCCCGCGTCATGCCCAGCGTCAGTCGCCCTTCGCCACGCGTAGCGCCAAGCAGCGCGCGCACCTACAGCTGCCGCCGTTGCCGACCACCAGCATCGGCTCCTTCCCGCAGACCGCCGCCATTCGCCTGGCGCGGCAGGCATTCAAGGCCGGCAAGCTGAGCGCGGCCGAGTACGCCGAGGCCATGCACAGCGAGATCCGTCACGCCGTCGAGGTGCAGGAAAACCTCGGCCTGGACGTGCTGGTGCATGGCGAGGCCGAGCGCAACGACATGGTCGAATACTTCGCCGAGCAGCTCGACGGCTACGCCTTCACCCGTTTCGGCTGGGTGCAGAGCTATGGCTCGCGCTGCGTCAAACCGGCGGTGATAGTCGGCGACCTGAGCCGTCCGCGGGCGATGACGGTGGACTGGATTCGCTATGCCCAGGGCCTGACCGCCAAGCCGATGAAGGGCATGCTGACCGGGCCGGTGACCATGCTGATGTGGTCCTTCCCGCGCGAGGACGTGCCGCGCGAGGTGCAGGCGCGCCAGCTGGCCCTGGCCATCCGCGACGAAGTGCTGGACCTGGAGGCGGCCGGCGTCAAGATCATCCAGATCGACGAGGCGGCCTTCCGCGAGGGCCTGCCGCTGCGTCGGGCCGCTTGGCAGGGCTATCTGGACTGGGCGACCGAGGCCTTCCGTCTGACCGCCAGCGGCGTGCGCGACGAGACGCAGATCCATACCCACATGTGCTACAGCGAGTTCAACGACGTGATCGAAGCCATCGCCGCCATGGATGCCGATGTCATCACCATCGAGACCTCGCGTTCGGACATGCAGCTGCTGGAGGCCTTCGAGCGCTTCGCCTATCCCAACGAGATCGGCCCGGGCGTCTACGACATCCACTCGCCGCGCGTGCCGGACAGCGCCGAGATGGCCGGCTTGCTGCGCAAGGCAGCCACGCGCATTCCCGTCGAGCGCCTCTGGGTCAATCCGGACTGCGGCCTGAAGACCCGCGCCTGGTCGGAGACCGAGGCGGCGCTGGTCAATATGGTCGCCGCCGCCAGGCAGTTGCGCGCCGAACTGGCCTGATCGGCGCTTCGCCCTGTCGGTTTGCCTGCGTTGGCGTTCGATGGGCGCCAGGGGCGTTGGGCTTCGTCGCAGGCTCCTCAACCCAACCTACGGACGTAGGTTGGCGCTGAGCGCAGCGAAGCCCAACGCGGAGCCGCAGGGCGACCGCTCGTCTTCCTTCATCAAATTGTCATCGTTGTGTGGCAGCGCTCGCGAACGACTATCACCAGACTCGCGGTTCAGTGGGGTTCTGCGTTTCCGGTGTTTTCATGCGTCTATTTATTTTCCTGGCGGCGCTGCTGTGCGGCCTGCCGTCCTGGGCGGCGACTCGCTGCGAGCTCGAGCAACCGACCCGTTACGCGGACGTCGGCGACGTGCGCCTGGCCTACCAGAGCATCGGCAGCCAGCGCGACCCGGCGTTGCTGCTGGTCATGGGCCTGGGCGGGCAACTGATCCACTGGCCCGACGAGGTGGTCGAGCGCCTGTGCCAGCAGGGTTTTCGGGTGATACGTTTCGACAACCGCGATGTCGGCCTGAGCAGCTGGCGGCAGCCGGTGCCGACCATCAACCTGGGCTACGAGGTGCTGCGCTACCGCCTCGGCCTGGCGCCGGGCGCGCCTTACCGGTTGCGCGACATGGCCGGCGACGCCCTGGGTCTGATGGACGCTCTGGGCGTCGCGGCTTTCCATGTGCTGGGGGCGAGCATGGGCGGCATGATCGCCCAGCACCTGGCCGACCTGGCGCCAGCGCGGGTGCTCAGCCTGACCCTGGTGATGACCAGCTCCGGCGCGCAGGGCCTGCCGGCACCGGACGAGTCGCTGCTGCGCCTGCTGGCGCGGCGCGAGGCGGGCAGCCGCGAGGCGGCGCTGCAGCAGCAGGCCGACCTGCTCGCCGCACTGGGCAGCCCGGCGGTGCGCGACGACCGTGCGCTGTTGCTGCAGCAGGCACAGCTGGCCTACGACCGCGCCTTCAACCCCGAGGGTGTGCAGCGTCAGCTACTGGCGATCCTCGCCGAACCGAGCCGGGTGGCGCTGCTGGGTCGCCTGCGGGTGCCGACCCTGGTGGTGCACGGCACCGCCGACCCGCTGCTGCCGGTGATGCACGGCGTGCACGTGGCGGCGCATATCCGGGGGGCCGAACTCAAGCTGATTCCGGGGCTGGCCCATCGCTTTCAGGAGGCATTCAAGGAGCCGCTGCTGGCCGCCGTGCTGCCGCATCTGGCCGCGCACCGGCAGGATCTGGGGCTGGCAAGGCTGTGAGATAAGAGGCGAGGGCATGCGCCCCGGCATCCAGGTGCGCTCAGAGTTCCTGGTTATGCTTGATCGCCGCGCGGCGTTGCAGGTTGTCGATATGTTCGTTGCTGTGGCGCAGCAGCTTGTCGGCCATGTTCACCCGATCGATATAGCGGGCGATGCTCAGCTCGGCGTCGTGGCGGGACATGAAGGGGCCTTCCAGGGTGCCTTCGCGGGTGGCGAAGAAATACTGGCCGTTGACGGCGCTCAGGCGCGAACTGCGGTAATGGGTCCCGGGCTGGGGATCGACGTTGCGTTGGCCGAACATGACGCGGGCTCCATCTGCAAGGGGCGGAATGACTTGAGTCTACTGCGCGCCTTGCGCTCTGCCGAGCGAAGCGACCAGTGGTCGAGGTTGTCGGCCTGATTGGTGCTTTTTGCCGAGTTTTCCAAGATTTTGGCGCCGGAAGCCTGACATTTTCAGGGCTGAGGGCGGTACAGTTGCGCCGTGCAACGCCGCCTAACTGTTACTGTGCCGGTTGCGGTCCGCCTCCTAGAATGGCGCTTTGCGGCCCGAGCGACTTGCCGGGTCGCCCGTTTCGAGGTCGCCATGCATATCTCCTCTGGCCGTTGGCTCTACGGCCTGCTGCTCGCCCTGACCACGTCCGTGCTCTGGGGCATCCTGCCAATCAAGCTGAAAGAAGTGCTGCAGGTGATGGACCCGGTCACCGTCACCTGGTACCGCCTGCTGGTGGCCGGCTCGCTGCTGCTCGCCTACCTGGCCGCGTCCCGCCGGCTGCCGCGCTTTCGCCCGCTGGGGCGCAAGGGCGCCTGGCTGCTGGTGCTGGCGATCGCCGGACTGACCGCCAACTACGTGCTGTACTTGGTCGGCCTCAATCTGCTCAGCCCCGGCACGACGCAGCTGGTGATCCAGGTGGCGCCGATCCTGCTGCTGGTCAGCAGCCTGTTCGTCTTCCGCGAGCGTTTCAGCCTGGGCCAGGGCATCGGCCTGGCGATCCTGCTGCTGGGCTTCGTGCTGTTCTTCAACCAGCGCCTGGGCGAGCTGCTGACCTCGCTCACCGCCTACACCGCCGGCGTGCTGATCGTCCTGGCGGCGGCCTTCGTCTGGACCTTCTACGGCCTGGCGCAGAAGCAGCTGCTGACGCTGTGGAACTCGGTGCAGGTGATGATGGTGATCTACCTGGCCTGCGCCCTGCTGCTGACGCCCTGGGCGCAGCCGCTGCAGGCGCTCGAGCTGAGCCCGTTGCAGGGCTGGCTGCTGCTGGCCTGCTGCCTCAACACCCTGGTCGCCTACGGCGCCTTCGCCGAGGCGCTGGCGCACTGGGAGGCCTCGCGGGTCAGCGCCACCCTGGCCATCACCCCGCTGGTGACCTTCGCCTCGGTGGCCGTGGCGGCGAGCTGGTGGCCGGATCACGTGCAGCCCGAGCAGGTCAACTGGATCGCCTACGGCGGTGCCCTGCTGGTGGTGCTGGGCTCGGCGCTGACCGCGCTGGGGCCGTCGCTGCTGGCCGGGCTGCGCGCGCGCAAGGCAAGGCGGTTGGCCAGGGCGTAGAGGCGCCGCGCGCACCAGCAGCCGGCAATCCAGGCCAGCGCTACGCGCTGCCTAGGCCTTGACCCCCAGCGCCTCGGCCTTGCGCAGCCAGGCCTGGCGCTGTTCCTCGCTGGACGGTCGCACCGGGGCGAATTCGGCCAGGCGGCGGGTCTTGATCCCGCAGAAACCGAGGATGGTGCGCACCATCTGCCGGTGTGCCGGCGCGCCGTAGACCCAGCGGAAGTACCAGGGCGGGGTGTCCAGGGTCACCAGCAGGTCGGCGCTGCGCCCGCTCAGCAGCTTGTCCCACAGCTGCGAGCGGTGGCGGTACTTGAAGGCGAAGCCGGGCAGGAACACCCGGTCGAAGAAGCCCTTGAGCAGCGCTGGCAGGCCGCCCCACCAGACCGGGTAGACGAACACCAGGTGCTCGGCCCAGTGGATCAGGCGCTGGGCCTCGAGCAGGTCGGGTTCCAGGTTCTGGCTCTGGTCGTAGCCGTCGCGCAGGATCGGGTCGAACTGCAGCTCGCCCAGCTTCAGCTGGCGCACCACATGGCCCTGGTCGCGCGCGCCCTGGGCGTAGGCGGCGCCGAGGGCATGGCACAGGCTTTCGCGCTTGGGCGTGCCGAAGATCATCAGGATGCGTTTGCCGTCGCCTTCCAGCGGCGTGGCGCCGCTCTTGCCCTCAGTCATGTTTGCCGGCTCCGAGCATGTCCTGCGGCCGCACCCACTGGTCGAACTGGGCGTCGTTCAGGTAGCCCAGCTGCAGCGCCGCCTGGCGCAGGGTGCTGCCCTCGGCGTACGCCTTCTTGGCGATCTCGGCGGCCTTGTCGTAGCCGATATGCGGGTTCAGCGCGGTGACCAGCATCAGGCCATTCTCCAGGTGCGCGGCCATTTGCACGGCATCCGGCTGCAGCTCGGCGATGCAGTGCTGCTGGAAGTTGCGGCAGCCGTCGGCGAGCAGGCGGATCGACTGCAGCAGGTTGTGGATGATCACCGGCTTGAACACGTTCAGCTGCAGGTGGCCCTGGCTGGCGGCGAAGCCGATGGTGGCGTCGTTGCCCAGCACCTGGCAGGCGAGCATCGACAGCGCCTCGCACTGGGTCGGGTTGACCTTGCCGGGCATGATCGAGCTGCCCGGCTCGTTGGCCGGCAGGCGCACCTCGGCCAGGCCGGCGCGCGGGCCGGAGCCGAGCAGGCGCAGGTCGTTGGCCAGCTTCATCAGCGCCACGGCCAGGGTCTTCAGCGCGCCGGAGAGCTGCACCAGCGGCTCGTGGCCGGCGAGGGCGGCGAACTTGTTCGGCGCGCTGGTCAGCGGCAGGCCACTCAGCGCGGCCAGCTCGGCGGCGATGGCCTCGGCGAAGCCGGGTGGGGCGTTGAGCCCGGTGCCCACCGCGGTGCCGCCCTGGGCCAGTTCGCATACCGCCGGCAGGGCGGCGCGGATGGCCGCCTCGGCGTAGCCGAGCTGGGCGACGAAGGCCGACAGCTCCTGGCCGAAGGTGATGGGGGTGGCGTCCATCATATGGGTGCGCCCGGTCTTGACCAGGTGGGCGTGGCGCTGCGCCTGCTCCTGCAGGCCGTCGCGCAGCTCGGCGATGGCCGGCAGCAGGCTGTGCCTGACCGCCTGCGCCGCGGCGATGTGCATGGCGGTGGGGAAGCAGTCGTTGGAGCTCTGCGCGCGGTTGACGTGATCGTTGGGATGCACCGGGCTCTTGCCGCCGCGCGTGCCGCCGGCCAGTTCGTTGGCGCGGCCGGCGATCACCTCGTTGACGTTCATGTTGCTCTGCGTGCCGCTGCCGGTCTGCCACACCACCAGGGGGAACTGTGCATCGTGGTCGCCACCCAGCACCTCGTCGGCGGCCTGTTCGATCAGCCGGGCGATATCCGCTGGCAGCTCGCCGCTGCGGCTGTTGACCCGCGCCGCGGCCTTCTTGATCAGCGCCAGGGCGTGCAGCACCGCCAGCGGCATGCGCTCGGTGCCGATGGCGAAGTTGATCAGCGAGCGCTGCGTCTGCGCGCCCCAGTAGGCCTCGTTGGGGACTTCGATGGGGCCGATGCTGTCGGTTTCGGTGCGGCTCATGGCGATCTCCGGGAATAGGACGGCTGGCAGTTTAGGCCGTTGCGTCGGGCACTGGTTCCGCGGATTTTCTATCGCGACCATTACCAGCGGGCGTGGGTCGCGCCGAGCCAGCCGAGGGCGCCGTCCACCGGTACCCGCTCGCCCTTGGGACCGCGCAGCACGCCGTCGTAGCGACCGAACCACTGCTGGGTGTCGGCATGGAAGGGGCCGAGCTTGGGGCAGGCGCGGTGCAGCTGGCGCGGGCTGAAACGCAGCGCCACGCGCTCGTCCGCGCTGTCCAGGCGCCAGGGTGCCAGCGGCGCGTGGGCGCTCTGTTCGATGCTCAGGGGGCTGTCCAGGCGCTGCAGTTCGCCGCCGAACCACAGGGCGTTCTCCGACAGGCCGCTGTGTTCCAGCCAGCCGGAGCCGAAGTTGCCGGCGATGCCGCCCGGTGCGGCGAAGGCGGCGCGCTGCCAGTGGCTGTTCAGCGGCCACACGCCGCGGCCGAAATCCAGGGCGGCGAAGCTCTGCCCGGGGGCGCAGCTGTACTGCTTGCGTCCCAGCTGCAGGCTGCCGGCAGCCGGCAGGCCGAGCTGGCGGCTGGTGGCGTGGAAGCCGCCGCCCTGCAGCGGCGCCACCAGGTTGACCGATTGCAGGTGGGCGGGGCGCTGGATGTCCAGCGCCACCTGTAGCGGCTGGCCGCCGATATCCGGGGCGGCGGCGGTCAGGCGCAGGCGGCCGGGATGTTCGTCGATGCGCAGTTGCAGGCGCGGGTGGTTGAAGGCGTGGCTTTCCAGCGGCAGGTCGGGCAGCTGGCAGCCGAAGGCGAAGGGGCGCAGCTGGGTGTGGGCGACGGCCTGGCCGCTGTCCAGGTCGAGGAAGTAGGCGGCGCCGTAGCCCAGGTAATCGAGGTCGGCCAGGGTCAGCGCGAGCATCCACTGCGGGGTGGTGATGCACCAGTGGTTCCAGCGCTTGCGCCGGCCCAGGTGGCCGCGCAGGGCGCAGTGCACCTGCGGTCGGCTCGACCAGCCGATGGCTTCGGCAAGCAGCCGACCCTTGCTGTCGCACAGCGGCTGTGGGGGAAATTCGGCGGGGCTGGCGAAACTGGTCATCGGGCACGTCCATGTGTGTGCGCAGGCTGGCGATCAATTGCCGGGGCGAGGAGTGCGCACGCCATTCGAATCGGGGGCGCACAGCATGCCGAGCACGTTCAAGCATGGGCAAGTGCTGGCATTTTGGCAACTGACCAGCGGGTGCGGCAGTGCGCAGGGGTTTTGTGCGCTGGCGCACGATGCGGCCGACTTGAGGTAAACCGGGCTTGGGCACAAAATGCCCCCAGCGCAGTCTACCCAGACTCACCCGTCACCCCCGGAAGCCTTCCCATGCCTCATCTATTCAAGCTGTGCACCGCCGTTCTGCTCAGCGCCTCGGCGTCCCTGGCCCTGGCCGATGCCGCCAGCCATGCCGCCGATGCCGAGCGTTTCCTCAAGCTGGCACATGCCGACAAGCTGACCGTGCCGGTGTATGGCCAGGTGCAGCAGATGTTCGCCCAGCGCTTCGCCCAGGCGCCGGGTGGCAAGCAGGCGCTGCTGGAAAGCTATCAGGCCAAGGCCAATGCCGCGCTGGACAAGGCGGTGGGCTGGGACAAGCTCAAGCCGGACATGGTCAAGCTCTACACCAGCAACTTCGACGAGCAGGAGCTCAAGCAGCTGATCGCCTTCTACGAGTCGCCGCTGGGGCAGAAGGTGCTGCAGAAGATGCCGACCCTCACCGCGCAGTCCGCACAGATCACCCAGAGCAAGCTGGAAACCGCCGTGCCGGAGGTGAACAAGCTGCTGGCCGAGATGAGTGACGAGCTCGGCGTGAAACAACCCTGATGGAGCCCACGATGTCCAAGCAAGACCTGATCGTCGCCGCGCTGGCCGATCTGCAGCCCGAGCACCTCGAGGTGCTGGACGAGAGCCATATGCACAGCCGCGGCCTGGAGACCCACTACAAGGCGGTGATCGTCAGCCCGGCGTTCGCCGGCCTGAACGCGGTCAAGCGGCATCAGAAGGTCTATGCCACGGTCGGCGAGCTGATGGCGCAGATCCATGCCCTGGCCCTGCACACCTATACCCCCGAGGAGTGGGCGGCGCAGGGCGTGGCGCCGGCCTCGCCGACCTGCCGCGGCGGTCATTGACCCAGGCCGGATGAACGCCGGGGTGCTCCCCGGCTATCGCTGCGCTCGACCCGGGCTGCGGAGCGTTGCCGCCGGGCCAGGCGACAGGCTGTCGCGCCTTGTCGCCAACTCGCCCCGGCGCTTCGCGGCTTTGTTACAATCCGCCTCGCGCCGGCCCACGCCGGCGCTTTCGTTTGGCTTCTCGATCCGGCGAGTTCGCGCCGATCGAGCCCCAGTCCGCCCTTTACGTGGGCGACTACTGAAGGAAATTCCATGACCGACAAGATCGTCGTCGCGGCGCTGTACAAGTTCGTCTCCCTGCCGGACTACCAGGCGCTGCGCGAACCCCTGCTGCAAACCCTGCTCGATAACGGCATCAAGGGCACCCTGCTGCTCGCCGAAGAGGGCATCAACGGCACTGTCTCCGGCAGCCGCGCCGGCATCGATGCGTTGCTTGCCTGGTTCGCCGAGGACGCCCGTCTGGCCGATATCGACCACAAGGAGTCCTACTGCGATGAGCAGCCGTTCTATCGCACCAAGGTCAAGCTGAAGAAAGAGATCGTCACCCTCGGCGTGCCGGGCGTCGACCCCAACCAGCGCGTCGGCACCTACGTCGAGCCGCAGGACTGGAACGCCCTGATCAGCGACCCCGAGGTGCTGTTGATCGATACCCGCAACGACTACGAGGTGGCCATCGGCACCTTCGAGGGCGCCATCGACCCCAAGACCAAGTCGTTCCGCGAGTTTCCCGAGTACATCAAGGCCCACTTCGACCCGCGCCAGCATAAGAAGGTGGCGATGTTCTGCACCGGCGGCATCCGTTGCGAGAAGGCCTCCAGCTACATGCTCGGCGAGGGCTTCGAGGAGGTCTATCACCTCAAGGGCGGCATCCTCAAATACCTGGAGGAAGTGCCGCAGGAAGAGACCAAGTGGCAGGGCGACTGCTTCGTCTTCGACAACCGGGTGACCGTGCGCCACGACCTGACGGAGGGTGACTACGACCAGTGCCACGCCTGCCGCACGCCGATTTCCGTGGCAGACCGCCAGTCCGAGCGCTACAGCCCCGGCGTCAGCTGCCCGCATTGCTGGGACTCGCTGCCGGAGAAGACCCGTGAAGGCGCCCGCGAGCGGCAGAAGCAGATCGAGCTGGCGCGCGCGCGCAACCAGCCGCATCCTCTGGGACGCGACCCCCGCCAACTGAACGAGGCCTGACCATGGCAAGCCGCCTGCTCTACGTGATGGACCCGATGTGTTCCTGGTGCTGGGGCTTCGCCCCGGTGGCCGAGGCCCTCGCCGAGCAGGCCGCGGCGGCCGGCGTGCCGCTGCAGCTGGTGGTCGGCGGCCTGCGCCGCGACCAGGTGGCCATCGATGCCGCGGCGCGGGTGCGTTACCTGGGCTACTGGCAGGCGGTCAACGCCAGCACCGGACAGCTGTTCGACTTCGAGCGCGGCCTGCCCGAGGGCCTGGTCTACGACACCGAGCCGGCCTGCCGCGCCCTGGTCACCGCGCGCAGCCTCGACGCGGCCAGCGCCTGGCCGCTGCTCAAGCTGATCCAGCAGGCCTTCTACACCGAGGGCGTCGACGTCACCCAGGCCGGCGTGCTGGTGCAACTGGCCGAGCAGGCCGGCATTCCGCGCATCGAGTTCGCCGAGGCCTTCGACAGCCAGGCCATGGTTGATGCCACCGCCGCCGATTTCAGCTGGGTGCAGGATCTGGGCATCGCCGGTTTCCCCACCCTGCTGGCCGAGCGCGACGGCCAGCTGGCGCTGCTGACCAACGGCTATCAACCGCTGGAGGTACTGGCGCCGCTGCTCGGCCGCTGGCTGGAGCGCGCCGCCCATGCCTGATCGGTTGAGCTGGGCAGAAATCCGTCGCCTGGCCCTGCAGCACAAGAAAGCGCTGATCCTCGCCAACCTGGTCGCGGTGCTGGCCACCCTGTGCAGCGTGCCGATTCCGCTGCTGCTGCCGCTGCTGGTCGACGAGGTGCTGCTGCACGACGGCGACGCCGCGCTCAAGGTGATGGACAACTTCCTGCCGGCCAGTTGGGAGACCGCCGCCGGCTATATCGGCCTGATGCTGCTGCTGACCCTGCTGCTGCGCGGCTCGGCGCTAGTGTTCAACGTGCTGCAGGCACGCCTGTTCGCGCGGCTGTCGAAGGACATCGTCTACCGCATCCGCATGCGTTTGATCGAGCGGCTCAAGCGTATTTCCCTCGGCGAGTACGAGAGCCTCGGCGGCGGCACGGTCACCACTCATCTGGTCACCGACCTGGACACCCTGGACAAGTTCGTCGGCGAGACCCTCAGCCGCTTCCTGGTGGCGGTGCTGACCCTGGTCGGCACCTCGGCCATCCTGATCTGGATGCACTGGCAGCTGGCGCTGCTGATCCTGCTGTTCAACCCGTTGGTGATCTACGCCACGGTGCAGCTGGGCAAGCAGGTCAAGCACCTGAAGAAGCTCGAGAACGACAGCACCGGCCGCTTCACCCAGGCGCTGACCGAGACCCTCGACGCCATCCAGGAGGTGCGCGCCGGCAATCGCCAGGGCTATTTCCTCGGCCGCCTCGGTGGGCGGGCACGCGAGGTACGCGACTTTGCCGTGGCCTCGCAGTGGAAGAGCGATGCGTCGAACCGCGCCAGCGGCCTGCTGTTCCAGTTCGGCATCGATGTGTTCCGCGCCGCCGCCATGCTCACCGTGCTGTTCTCCGACCTGTCCATCGGCCAGATGCTCGCGGTGTTCAGCTACCTGTGGTTCATGATCGGCCCGGTGGAGCAGCTGCTCAGCCTGCAATACGCCTTCTACGCCGCCGGCGGCGCGCTGACGCGGATCAACGAGCTGCTGGCGCGGCGCGACGAGCCGCAGTACCCGGGCCGTGTCGATCCGTTCAAGGGTCGCGACACCGTCGGCATCGAGGTGCGCGGGCTGACCTTCGCCTACGGCGAGGAGCCGGTACTGGATCGCCTCGATTTGTCCATCGCCCCCGGCGAGAAGGTGGCCATAGTCGGCGCGTCGGGTGGCGGCAAGAGCACCCTGGTGCAGCTGTTGCTGGGGCTCTACACGCCGCAGGCCGGCAGCATCCGCTTCGGCGGCAGCAGTCAGGAGGAGATCGGCCTGGACTGCGTGCGCGACAACGTCGCGGTGGTGCTGCAGCACCCGGCGCTGTTCAACGACACGGTGCGCGCCAACCTGTGCATGGGCCGCGAGCGCAGCGACCAGGCCTGCTGGCGCGCACTGGAGATCGCCCAGCTGGCGCCGACCATCCAGGCGCTGCCGCAGGGCCTGGACAGCGTGGTCGGGCGCAGCGGTGTGCGCCTGTCCGGCGGCCAGCGTCAGCGCCTGGCGATTGCCCGCATGGTATTGGCCGAGCCCAAGGTGGTGATCCTCGACGAGGCCACCTCGGCGCTCGACGCCGCCACCGAATACGCCCTGCACGAGGCGCTGGCGCAGTTCCTCAACGGCCGCACCACGCTGATCATCGCCCACCGCCTGAGCGCGGTGAAGCAGGCCGACCGCGTGCTGGTGTTCGATGGCGGCAGCGTCGCCGAGGACGGCGACCACCAGCAGCTGATCGCCGACGGCGGCCTGTACGCCAAGCTCTACGGGCATCTGCAGCGCTGAGGCGCCGGCGCGTTGTCCGCCCGGCAGGGCACAGCTGATTCAGGGGGATCGGGGTGCGTGGCCGAGGCTTTACCCATCCACCGTTGCGCGCTTCAGCCTCGGCGCGGCGCCCCGATCCACTACGCATGCTCTTCCTCGGCCTCGCCGCGGCAGCTCGTCTGGCAGCCTGGCGAACCGCTCTGGCAAGAAAACCTTACGCATTTACAGGTCTTGCCAGGCCGCATCCCCCGGTTTTTCAGGGTGTAAGGAAAACTTGCCAATACCTCGCCGAGATCGCCCCAACCGGGCGGTTGCGCCGCCTTGTTCGCCGTCTGCCATCGGGTTGTCATGGGTTCATTCAAACGCGCCTCACGGCGCAGCCCACAACAACAACGAGGAGGCGAAATGACCGCCGTGGCCAAGATCGAGCAGCACAACCCCATCGGTACCGACGGCTTCGAGTTCGTCGAATTCACCGCGCCCAACGAAGAAGGCATCGCCCAGCTGCGCCAGCTGTTCACCGCCATGGGCTTCACCGAAACCGCCAAGCACCGCTCCAAGCAGGTCTGGCTGTTCCAGCAGAACGACATCAACATCGTGCTCAACGGCAGCCCCACCGGGCACGTGCGCGCCTTCGGCGAGAAGCACGGCCCCAGCGCCTGTGCCATGGCCTTCCGGGTCAAGAACGCGGCCCAGGCCGCGGCCTACGTCGAGCAGCAGGGCGCCAAGCTGGTGGGCAGCCACGCCAACTTTGGCGAGCTGAACATTCCCTGCGTGCAAGGCATCGGCGGCTCGCTGCTGTATCTGGTCGACCGCTACGGCGACAAGACCATCTACGACGTCGACTTCGAGTACATCGAAGGCCGCAGCGCCAACGACAACGCCGTCGGCCTGCAGTGCATTGACCACCTGACCCATAACGTGCGCCGTGGGCAGATGGACGTCTGGTCCGGCTTCTACGAACGCATCGCCAACTTCCGCGAGATCCGCTACTTCGACATCGAAGGCAAGCTCACCGGCCTGTTCTCCCGCGCCATGACCGCGCCGTGCGGCAAGATCCGCATCCCGATCAACGAGTCGGCCGACGACAAGTCGCAGATCGAGGAATTCATCCGCGAGTACCACGGCGAGGGCATTCAGCACATCGCCCTGTCCACCGACGATATCTACGCCACCGTGCGCCAGCTGCGCGCCAACGGCGTGGACTTCATGACCACCCCGGACACCTATTATGAAAAGGTCGACAGTCGCGTCGCCGGCCATGGCGAGCCGCTGGAGTTGCTGCGCGAGCTGAATATCCTGATCGATGGTGCGCCGGGCGACGACGGCATCCTGCTGCAGATCTTCACCAACACGGTGATCGGCCCGATCTTCTTCGAGATCATCCAGCGCAAGGGCAATCAGGGCTTCGGCGAGGGCAACTTCAAGGCGCTGTTCGAATCCATCGAGGAAGACCAGCTGCGTCGCGGCGTGATCTCCGAGGAGTGATGCCATGAGCCGTAAATGGATCAGCTTTCCCCTGCGCGAGGGCGAGTGCTCGCGTCAGGCGCACTGCGATCTGCCGCAGGGCACCTACGAGCGCGAGATGGGCCGCGAAGGCTTCTTCGGCCCCACCGCACACCTGCACCACAAGCATCCGCCGACCGGCTGGATCGACTGGGAAGGCCCGCTGCGCCCGCACGCGTTCAACTTCAACGACATCCCCAGCGAGCGCGACTGCCCGCTGGCGGCGCCGCTGACCTTGCACAACGCCGATGTGAAGCTGCGCGTCTGGCGTACCCACGGCGCCATGCGCCACCTGGTGCGCAACGCCGACGGCGACGAGCTGCTGTTCGTCCACGAGGGTGCGGGGCACCTGTACTGCGACTTCGGCCATCTGGAATATCGCGACGGCGACTACCTGCTGATCCCCCGCGGCACCGCCTGGCGCATCGAGGCCAGCACGCCGAGCTACTTCCTGCTGATCGAGAACAGCGATGGCGCCTACCAGCTGCCGGACAAGGGCCTGCTCGGCCCGCAGGCGATCTTCGATCCGGCGGTGCTGGAGCACCCGCATATCGATGAGGCGTTCAAGGCGCAGCAGGACGAGAACACCTGGCAGATCAGGATCAAGCGGCGCAATCAGATCAGCACCGTGACCTACCCCTACAACCCGCTGGACGTGGTCGGCTGGCACGGCGACAACACCGTGGTGCGGCTGAACTGGCGCGACATTCGCCCGCTGCTCAGCCACCGCTATCACCTGCCGCCGTCGGCGCACACCACCTTCGTCGCCAACGGTTTCGTGGTCTGCACCTTTACCCCGCGCCCGGTCGAGTCCGACCCGGGCGCGCTCAAGGTGCCGTTCTTCCACAACAACGACGACTACGACGAAGTGCTGTTCTACCACCGCGGCAACTTCTTCAGCCGCGACAACATCGAGGCCGGCATGGTCACACTGCACCCCTGCGGCTTCCCCCACGGGCCGCATCCCAAGGCGCTGAAGAAGAGCCAGGAGGACCCGGCGACCTTCATCGACGAGGTGGCGGTGATGATCGACACCCGCCGCGCCCTGGAAGTGGCCGATGCCGCCGCTGCGGTGGATGTGGCCGAGTACGTCAACTCCTGGCGCGCGCCGGGTACCCAAGGTTGAGCCTGTAGGAGCCGGCAAGCCGGCTCCTATGCCAAGAACGGAAATCGCATATGAAACTCGCATCACTGAACCAGGGCCGCGACGGCGTGCTCGTCGTGGTCTCCCGCGACCTGGCCCGCGCCGTGCGCGTGCCGCAGATCGCCGCCACCCTGCAGGCCGCGCTGGACGACTGGGCCGTGGCCCGGCCCAAGCTGGAGGCGGTCTACCAGCGCCTCAACGACGGTCTGGAGCAGGGCGCCTTCGCCTTCGAGCAGGCCGCCTGCCACAGCCCGCTGCCGCGCGCCTATCACTGGGCCGACGGCAGCGCCTACGTCAACCACGTCGAGCTGGTGCGCAAGGCGCGCGGCGCCGAGATGCCGGAATCCTTCTGGCACGACCCGCTGATGTACCAGGGCGGCGCCGACAGCTTTATCCCGCCGCATGCGCCCATCCGCCTGGCCGACGAGGCCTGGGGCATCGACCTGGAAGCCGAGCTGGCGGTGATCACCGACGACGTGCCCATGGGCGCCACGTCGGCCGAGGCGGGCGGGCATATCCGTTTGCTGATGCTGGTCAACGACGTGTCGCTGCGCAACCTGATCCCCGGCGAGCTGGCCAAGGGCTTTGGTTTCTACCAGAGCAAGCCGTCGTCGAGCTTCTCGCCGGTGGCGATCACCCCGGACGAGCTGGGCGAAAGCTGGAAGGACGGCAAGGTGCACCGGCCGCTGGTCTCGCATATCAACGGCGCGCTGTTCGGCCAGCCCAATGCCGGTGTGGACATGACCTTCAACTTCCCCACCCTGGTCGCCCACGCCGCCAAGACCCGCCCGCTGGGCGCCGGCACCATCATCGGCTCGGGCACCGTGTCGAACTACGACCGCAGTGCGGGTTCTTCCTGCCTGGCGGAAAAGCGCATGCTGGAAATCGTCGAGTCGGGCGAGGCGAAAACGCCGTTTCTCAAGTTCGGCGACCGGGTGCGTATCGAGATGTTCGACGCCAGCGGCCAGAGCCTCTTCGGCGCCATCGATCAGGTGGTGGAACAGTACGACGCCCGCTGATCCCTTGGAGCGTTTCGAGAGGAATCCGAGATGTTGAAACTCTTTGGCTACTGGCGCTCCAGCGCCGCCTACCGCGTGCGCATCGCCCTGAACCTCAAGGGCCTGGCCTATGAGCAGGTGCCGGTGCACCTAGTCAAGGACGGCGGTCAGCAGCACGGCGCCGACTACCGTGCGCTGAACCCGCAGCAGCTGCTGCCGCTGCTGGTGGACGAGGAGAACGGCGGGGTGCGCATTGCCCAGTCGCTGGCGATTCTCGAGTACCTGGAGGAAATCTTCCCGGTGCCGGCACTGCTGCCGGCCGACCCCGCCGAGCGCGCGCAGGTACGGGCGCTGGCGCTGCATATCGCCTGCGACCTGCATCCGCTGAACAACCTGCGCGTGCTGCAGTACCTGTCCGCCGAGCTGGGCGCCTCCGACGAGGCGAAGAACGCCTGGTACCAGCACTGGGTCGCGCTGGGGCTGGCGGCGGTGGAGGAGGGCCTGGCGCCGTTCGACGGGCGCCTGTCGCTCGGCGCGCGGCCCGGTTATCTGGAAGCCTGCCTGATCCCGCAGCTGTATAATGCGCGGCGTTTTAACTGTGACCTTGCCGCGTACCCACGCATTCTCGCCCTGGCGGCGCGCTGCGAACCCCTGCAGGCCTTCCAACAGGCCGCACCGGAGGAGCAGCCCGACGCCCAGTGAGCCCGGCTGGCCTTGCCTGCCGTGCCCAGGCGAACCCGGCTCGATAAAAGCCTTGCATTCCGCTGCGCCACAAGCGCGGCGGGTCCGATTCCGTCACAGATAAAAACAAACAGGTGACGCATGACCCGTGAAAAACCGAAGAACCTCTGGCTCTCGCGCTGGGGTTTCATCCTCGCTGCAACCGGCTCGGCCGTAGGCCTGGGCAATATCTGGAAATTCCCCTACATCACCGGCGAATACGGCGGCGGCGCCTTCGTGCTGATGTACCTGGCCTGCATCCTGGCCATCGGCATTCCGGTGATGATGACCGAGATCGCCCTCGGCCGCCGCGGCCGCGGCAGCCCCATCGACGCCATCGGCCGGGTGGTCCGCGAGAACGGCGGCAACCCGCTGTGGAAGGCGGTCGGCGGTATGGCCATGCTGGCCGGTTTCATGATCCTGTGTTTCTACGTGGTCGTCGCCGGCTGGGCCTTCGCCTACACCTGGAAGATGCTCGACGGCTCGCTGGCCGCCAGCAGCGTCGAGGCGCTCGGCGGGGTGTTCGCGGCGCACAACGCCAACCCCTGGCAGCTCGGCGGCTGGAGCCTGCTGGTGGCGCTGCTGACCCTGTGGATAGTGGCCAGGGGCGTGCAGCAGGGCATCGAGAACGCGGTGCGCTGGATGATGCCGGGCCTGGCCCTGATGCTCATCGTGCTGGTCGGCTACGCCTTCACCAGCGGCAGTTTCAGCGCCGGTTTCGACTTCCTGTTCCATTTCGACGCCTCGAAGATCACCGGCGAGGCGCTGCTGGCCGCACTGGGGCACGCCTTCTTCACCCTCAGCCTGGCCTCGGGCGCCATCCTCACCTACGGCTCCTACATCCCCGACGGCCAGTCCATCGCCCGCACCACCTTTATGGTGGCGATCTGCGACACCTGCGTGGCGCTGCTCGCCGGCCTGGCGATCTTCCCGATCATCTTCGCCAACGGCATGAGCCCGAGCGCAGGGCCGGGGCTGATCTTCATGAGCCTGCCGCTGGCCTTCCAGCAGATGCCGCTGGGTACCGTCTTCGGCGTGCTGTTCTTCGCCATGGTGTCGATCGCCGCGCTGACCTCGGCGATCTCCATGATCGAGGCCACCGTCGCCTACCTGAACGAGAAGCATGGTATCAGCCGTCTGCGCGCCGCCGTGGTTTCCGGCGCGGTGCTGCTGCTGATCAGCCTGCTGGCGATGCTCTCGTTCAACCTGCTGGCCGGCTGGACGCCGCTGGGCAAGAACCTCTTCGACTGGCTGGACTACCTGACCTCGCGCTGGATGATGCCCTTGGGCGGCATCTGCATGGTGATCCTCGCCGGCTATGTGCTGCGCGGCGAGATCATGCGCGACGAGCTGAACCTGCCGCCGGCCGGCTACGCGCTGTGGCTGTTCATGGTGCGCTACGTCAGCCCGGTGCTGATCCTGGTGGTGTTCCTCCATGCGCTGGGCTGGCTGCTGTTCGACCCGGTGGCGCAGTGGTACTGGATCGCCGGCGCCATCGGTCTGCTGGCGGTGGCCGGCGAAGTGCTGCGGCCGCGGGTGATGCCGGTGCTGGCCGGGCGCTGAGTCCTCTGCGCACATCCAGGCGCAGCTCCGCAAGGGGCTGCGCCTTTTTGCGTCTGGCCAAAGCGGTGGGGGGCGCCGTGCGCACCGACGCCAGGGCTAATTGCTGCATACCCATACCTGGCGAAAATCCGCCAATAGTCCGGCGTCAACAAGCGGATTCTTGCCGAATCGGCGGGGGCGCCCGCCGACGGCAGGCTCCGCTCGGCAATCCGCTCTTGGCCAACTGCCAGCACTCAAGCCTCTGCCCGTGTCGGCCGATGTGCTGTCACGGGCCTGGCACAAGGGTTGCCTAGGCTATCGACCAGGTCGCGCTCACGAGGTGCGACCCTAATAAGAAGAACCTGGAGTTGCCCTGTATGTTCGAGCCTGCCGCACGTCTGTTCGCCAACCTTGCCGTCGGCAAGAAATTACTCATCGGCTTCGGTCTGGTGCTGTTGCTCACCGCGGCGATGACCGGCAGCGGCTTTCTCGCCGTGCAAGCGGTGCTGCAGGGGCATGCTCAGGTCGGCCAGCTGGCGCAGGTCAATCAGGAGATTCTCCAGGCGCGGCGTCTGGAGCGCAGCTTCGCCATCGAGCTGAGCCCGCAGAGCGCCGAGCGGGTGCGCGCCAGCCTGACCCAGGTGCAGGGCATGCTGGAGCGCCTGGCGCAGGGCTCCGCCGCGGTCGAGGGCACGCGCCTGCAGACCATGCAGCAGGCGGTCGCCGAGTACCTCAAGCAGTTCGACAACTACGTCGAGCAGCAGGATCGGGCGCGCGAAGCGCGGCAGGACATGCGCAACGCCGCCACTGAGGCGCGCGATCAGTTCGAGGTGATCGAGCTGGACATGTACGACGCGGTGCGCGAACTGCGCCTGCAGGGCGACAAGCTGCGCGGCAGCGATCCGCTGACCCTGGCCGAGACCGCCTCCGGTCTGAGCAAGCGCATGCTCGATCTGCGCGGTCACGAGAGCCTGTACATCATCGACGGCTCCGCCGAGGCGCTGGAGGAGTGGGAGTACGTCAGCGAAGACCTGCAGACCGTGGCCCGCAGCCTGATGATCTGGCTCGACGACGAGCAGAAGGCGGCGATCGAGACCGCGCTGCAGGCGCTGACCCTGTATCAGCGCTCCTTCCTCTACTACCAGCAGCTGCGCGAGCAGAACCTGGCGACGGAAAACGCCATGATCGAGCGTGCGCGCTCGGTGGTGGACCTGGCCGAGGCCGCCCAGGCCGGCGCGGAGCAGGCCATGCTCGACGACAGCCGGCGCTCGCTGGTGCTGCTCGGCCTGATGGGCGCCGCCGCGGTGGTGCTGGGGCTGTGCGCCGCGCTGCTGATCACCCGCCTGATCGTCGTGCCGCTGCGCCAGAGCGTGGGTTTCGCCCAGCGTATCGCCGCGGGCGACCTGAGCCAGGACATTCCCCAGCAGCGCCGCGACGAGGTCGGCCAGCTGTTCGCCGCCATGCAGGGCATGACCCTCAGCCTGCGCACCCTGGTCGGCCGCATCGGCGGCGGGGTGGGGCAGATCGCCGCTGCCGCCGAACAGCTCTCGGCCATCACCGCGCAGACCAGCGCCGG
Organism: Pseudomonas sp. PL-6; assembly: GCF_054110165.1. Taxonomy (NCBI): domain Bacteria; kingdom Pseudomonadati; phylum Pseudomonadota; class Gammaproteobacteria; order Pseudomonadales; family Pseudomonadaceae; genus Pseudomonas; species Pseudomonas sp. PL-6. The sequence goes on from NZ_CM134189.1 coordinate 1,761,420, forward strand.
GGTGCAGACGCAGAAGCTGGAGACCGAGCAGACCGCCACCGCCATGCACCAGATGGCCGCCACCGTGCAGGAAGTCGCGCAGAACGCCGAGCAGGCCTCGCTGGCGGCGCGCGACGCCGACCGGGAGGCGCAGCAGGGCAACCGCGTGGTGCAGCAGGCGGTGGATCAGATCGACGGCCTGGCCAGCGAGGTGGAGCAGTCCGCCGAGGCCATCGCCGCGCTCAATCAGGAAAGCGCGCGCATCGGCAGCGTGCTCGAGGTGATCCGCAACGTCGCCGAGCAGACCAACCTGCTGGCGCTCAATGCCGCCATCGAAGCCGCCCGCGCCGGCGAGCAAGGCCGCGGTTTTGCCGTGGTCGCCGACGAGGTGCGCGCGCTGGCCAAGCGCGCGCAGGACAGCACCGAGGAAATCGAGAGCCTGATTGCCGGGCTGCAGCGCATGGCCAAGGGCGCCGTGGAGCAGATGGACAGCAGCCGCGAGCTGACCCGGCGCACCGTCGAGCTGGCGGGCGAGGCGGGCGACGCCCTCGGCCGCATCACCCAGGCGGTGAGCACCATCGAGCAGATGAACCAGCAGATCGCCGCCGCCGCCGAGGAGCAGAGCGCGGTGGCCGAGGCGATCAACGAGAGCGTGACCCGGGTGCGCGACATCGGCGAGCAGAGCGCCACCGCCAGCGAACAGACCGCCGCCTCCAGCGCCGAACTGGCGCGCCTGGGCGTGGAGCTGCAGGAGCTGGTGCGGCAGTTCCGTACCTGAGCCTAGCCTTGCGGCCGGCTGAAACGCTGCCCGGACAGCGCCGGGTGGTACAGCGGCTGCACCTTGTTGCCGGCCGGATCGAGCAGATGGAAGCTGCGCGCCCCGTCGCCGTGATCGAAGGGGCGATCCAGCAGGGTCACGCCGCGGGCCTTGAGGTACTGGTACCAGGCGTCCAGCTCCTCGACGCTGTCGACGATGAAACCGTAATGATCGACCAGCGGCACGCCATGGCTTTCGGCGTAGGCGCGGCCGAGCGACAGGTTGTCGTTGCCGCAGGTCAGGTAGACCAGGTCCTGGTTGGCACGGTGCAGTACCTGCATGCCCAGCACCTCGACGTAGAAGCGCTCGCATTCCTCCAGATTGGGCACCAGGAGCGCCAGGTGGCGCAGGCCATTGAGGCGGGAAGGACGTTCGAGCATGTGCGGGCACTCCAATATGTATACAATTTGTCTTTCAATATAAGACATAAAGGAGTTCGCTGTGTACTGCCTGCTGCTCAAGACCCAGCTCAAGCCGGGTAGCTTCGCTGCCTTCATGGACGCCATGCGCGTCAACGCCGCCGCCTCGGTGCGCGACGAGCCCGGCTGCCTGACCTTCGATGTGCTGCGCGACCGCAGCGACCCGGATCTGGTCTGGCTGTACGAGGTCTACGTCGACGAGGCGGCCTTCGAGGCGCATATGCGCACGCCGCATTTTCTCGCCAGCCGGCCGCTGGTCGAACCGCTGATCGAACGCCAGGACGCCATCGAGGCCGACCTGCTGGCGCTCAATCCGTCACGCTGACGGCGCGGCGGCCGGGTGCGCCGCGCGCCGACCCCGGCGGGCTCAACCCAGGTGAAAACCGCCGTCGATGGGGATGATGGCGCCGGTCATATAGGCCCCGGCGCTGCCGGCCAGACTCAGGGCCAGCGCCGCCATCTCCTCCTCGCGGCCCCAGCGTTGCATGGGAATGAGCGCGGTATCGGCGGCCAGCGCCGCCTCGTCCTCGGCGATAAAGCGGGTCATCTTGCTCGGGAAGCGGCCGGGGGCGATCACGTTGACGTTGATGTGCTCGCCCACCAGCTCCTTGGCCAGCATCCGCGACAGCTGGTGCAGCGCCGCCTTGCTCGGGCCGTAGGCATAGGCCTGCTCGCCCATGGCGCTGATGCCGGCCACCGAGCCGATATTGATCACCCGCGCCGGGCAGTCGGTCGAGCCGGCCTTGCGCAGCAGCGGCAGCAACTGCTGGATGCAGCCGAACACCGAGGTGACGTTGAGCTGCATGACCTTTTCCCAGCCCTTGGCCGGGTAGCTTTCCAGCGGTGCGCCCCAGGTGGTGCCGGCGTTGTTGACCAGGATGTCCAGGCGCTCGATGCGTTCGCCCAGCTCGCGGGCCAGCGCCTGCACGCCTTCCTCGCTGGCCAGGTTGGCGGCGAGGCCCTGGCAGTGGCCGAACGCCGACAGCTCGGCGGCCGTCTGCGCGCAGGCCTCGCCGTCGCGGGCGCAGATATAGACCTGGGCGCCGGCCTCGACGAAGGCCTTGGCGATCATCAGGCCGATGCCGCGGGTGCCGCCGGTGACCAGGGCGGTACGCCCGGCAAGGGAGAAATAGCGATGCATGGAGGAGGCCTCGGAGTTGGCTGATCGGGTCTCCAGCCTAGGGCCGCGCGTGGCAGAACGCAGGCATCATTGCCGGGCGAAATGCTGCCCTATGCGCAGGCTGCGTCGCGCGTGCGGATCGAGGCGCGCTGCAAGCCTGTCCCCGATGCGCTCCGACGCGCCCATCGTGCGGACAGAAAAAAGCCGGGCAGGCGCCCGGCTCTCGTGTCTCGCCCGAAGTCAGTCGCGGCGGCCTTCGACCGGCTTGCCGTCGACCGTGCCTTCCTTGAGCATGATCTGGTATTCCTTGCCGTCCTTCTCCACCTGGTGCAGGCGCACCAGCAGGTGGCCCCAGTCCTTGGCGAACCACAGCACGGTCTTGCGCGCGCTCTGGGTGGGGTCGCGCACCCGCTCGACCTTGATCGCGTCGATCAGGCCGGCCTTGGTGCGCACCACTTCCTCGCCGAGCACGCGGAAGTCGTAGGTCTCGATCTCGTCGCCGTCCACCACTTGGTAGCTCATGCTCTGCTTGCCGGCAGCGACGTCCTGCTGCAGGGCGAGTTGGTAGGTCGACTTGTCCTGCAGACCGCGGTTGAGCGGGAAGCGCACCGCGTCGCCGCGGTCGTTGCCGAGCACCTGCTTCTGTTCCCAGTCGAAGTCCTGCTCGACGGTCTTGCCCTTGCCCAGGCCGCTGCGGTTGAAGCGGTAGGTCAGCGGCAGCAGGGCCTGGTTGTCGACGCGGAAGGTGCTTTGCTCGGTGAGGCTGGCGACCAGCATCGAGGCCTCGAAATTGAGGGTCCAGCGGCCGTCGTCCTCGCGCTTGAGGCTGCGCTCGGCGCTGCCGCTGACCGGCAGCTGCTTCCAGTCCGCGGTGTAGCTGGCGGAGAAGGGTTGCAGCTCGCTGGCGAGGGCGGGCAGGCTGAGCAGGGTCAGGGCGAACAGCAGGGCACGACGCATAGAGTCTCCTAGGTTCGAATCAGGTGGCCGCTGGCGGGCAGCGGCTGGCCATCCAGCATTGCGCCTTGGGCGCCAAGACGCAAGCGGCCCTCGGCGAACCAGCGCACGGCCAGCGGATAGATCTGGTGCTCCTGGCGGTGTACGCGTTGGGCCAGGCTGTCGGCGCTGTCGTCTGCGGCAATCGGCAGCACAGCTTGTACGACCAGAGGGCCGCCATCGAGTTCCTCGGTGACGAAGTGCACGCTGCAGCCGTGCTCGGTGTCGCCGGCCTCCAGCGCCCGCTGATGGGTGTGCAGGCCCTTGTGTTTGGGTAGCAGCGAGGGATGGATATTCAGCAGGCGGCCGGCGTAGTGCTGGACGAAGCCCGGGGTGAGGATGCGCATGAAACCGGCCAGCACCACCAGCTCGGGCTGGTGGGCGTCGATGGCCTGGATCAGCGCCGCGTCGAACGCCTCGCGGCCGTCGAACTGCTTGTGATCGAGCACCGCGGTGGCGATCCCGGCGGCCTGCGCGCGCCGCAGGCCGTAGGCATCGGCGCGGTTGGAGATCACCGCGGCGATGCGTGCCGGGTTGCCGTCATCGGCGCTGCTGTCGATCAGCGCCTGCAGGTTGCTGCCCGATCCGGAGATCAGGACGACGACGTTGCAGGGCATCAGTGGGCTTTCAGGTTGTTCAGCTGAACCTGGGCCGCGCCTTCGCCCGCCACGGCGATCTGGCCGATCACCCAGGGCGCTTCGCCGCTGGCGCGCAGGCTGGCCAGGGCGGTCTCGACCTGGTCCTGGGCGACGCAGATGACCATGCCGACGCCGCAGTTGAGCACGCGGTGCATCTCGTGCTCGTCGACATTGCCTTGCTGCTGCAGCCAGTCGAACACCGCCGGGCGCTGCCAGCTGGCCACGTCGACCACGGCCTGGGCGCCTTGCGGCAGTACGCGCGGGATGTTGTCGAGCAGGCCGCCGCCGGTGATGTGGGCCATGGCCTTGACCGCGCCGGTGTCCTTGATCAGCTTGAGCAGCGGCTTGACGTAGATGCGCGTCGGCGCCATCAGCAGGTCGGCCAGGGCCTTGCCGTCCAGTTGCACCTGTTCGATGTCGGCACCGGAGATTTCGATGATCTTGCGGATCAGCGAGTAGCCGTTGGAGTGAGGGCCGGAGGAGGGCAGGGCGATCAGCGCGTCGCCGGCGACCACCTTGGAGCCGTCGATGATCTCGCTCTTCTCCACCACGCCGACGCAGAAGCCGGCCAGGTCGTAGTCTTCGCCCTCGTACATGCCCGGCATCTCGGCGGTTTCGCCGCCGACCAGGGAGCAGCCGGCCAGCTCGCAGCCGGCGCCGATGCCGGTGACCACGGTGGCGGCCACGTCGACGTTGAGCTTGCCGGTGGCGTAGTAGTCGAGGAAGAACAGCGGCTCGGCGCCGCACACCACCAGGTCGTTGACGCACATGGCGACCAGGTCCTGGCCGATGCTGTCGTGCTTGTTCAGGTTCAGCGCCAGGCGCAGCTTGGTGCCGACGCCGTCGGTGCCGGAGACCAGCACCGGCTGCTTGTAGCCGGCCGGGATCTCGCACAGGGCGCCGAAGCCACCCAGGCCCCCCATGACTTCCGGACGCGCGGTGCGCTTGGCCACGCCTTTGATGCGTTCGACCAGGGCCTCGCCGGCATCGATGTCGACGCCTGCGTCCTTGTAGCTGATGGAGGGTTGCTTGCTCATAGATCCGGGCCTTTGGATGGGGAGTTCGTGTAGGCGCCGATGTGGCGGGGCCCGTGCAGGGGCCCGGCGCATGCACCGGCTGGCGAAGGCGCGCGATTTTATCAGGCTTGCCCGGTAGCGGCCACTCGCGTGCATGCGCTTCGTCGCGGGCAAGCGCTCAGGTTGCCGGGGCTGGAGCGGCTGTTTAAGGTATACGCCTTTGCGCACGGACTCCGTGCCATCACCCGTCTGCGAGAGCCCGCCATGCGCCTGTCCGTCCGCCCGATCCTGTTCTGTCTGTCGCTGCTGTGCCTGCCGGCCCTGGCCGCGCCGGTCGCCGGCCTGTATCAGGTGCGCGAGGCGGTGGCCGACCAGCAGCCGGAGACCCGCGACGCGGCCATGCAGCGTGCCCTGCAGACCCTGGTGCAGCGCCTGACCGGCGATGCCGAGGCGCTGCAGAGCGCCAAGCTGGAGGGCCTGCGCCAGGATCCGCAACAGATCGTCAGCCAGTACGGCTACGAGGGCGATGTGCTGCTGGTGGAGTTCGACCCGGCCAGCACCGAGCGCCAGCTGCGCCAGGCCGGGCTGGCCCTGTGGGGGGCCAATCGCCCGGCGATTCTCACCTGGTGGCTCGCCGAGTCGGCCGAGGGCAGCCAGTTGATCGGCGAGAGCCAGGGCCCCGCGACGATGCTGCGCGACGCCGCCCAGCACCGCGGCCTGCCGCTGCGCCTGCCGCTGGCGGACCTCAGCGAGCAGCTGCTGGCCACGCCGGAGGCCCTGGCGGCCAACGATCCGCAGGCGCTGCGCGAGGCCTCCGAACGCTACGCCGCCGACGCCCTGCTGGCGGTGCAGGCGAGCGAGAGCGGCGGCACCTGGCAGGCGACCTGGCGCCTGTGGCTGGGCGACGAGCGCGAGCAGGGCAAGGCCGAGGCCGCCGATCCGGCAGCGCTGGCCGATGCCGTGCTGCTGGCGGTCAGCCAGCGCCTGGCCCCGCGTTTTCTGGTCAAGCCGGGTGCGGCCGAGAGCCTGACCCTGGTGATCGAAGGCGCCGACCTGAGCCGTTTCGCCGCCCTGGAGCGCCTGCTCGAGCCGTTCGCCGCGCGCCTGCAGGCGATCGACGGGCAGCGCCTGACCTACCAGGTCAACGCCAGCCCGGAACAACTGCGTGCGCAACTGGCCCTGGGCCAGTTGCAGGAGGTCGCCGAGCCGCAGGACGCCGCTGCACCGGTCGACAGCGCCGACGCCGGCACGGAAGCGGCGCCGCAGGTGCTGCCGCGCAGCAACCAACTGCGTTTCCGCTGGTAAACTGCAGCGCCCTGGCCATGTGCCGCGCCAGGGCCCCATCCGCGGCGCCGGTCGGGCGCCGTTTCGCATCGAGGACGCGAGCATGACCGATTCCACCCGCTGGCTATGGATGGCTGGGCTGTTCCTGCTCGCCTGGCTGCTGTACCTGCTGCAACCGATTCTCTCGCCCTTTCTGATCGGCATCCTGCTGGCCTACCTGGGCGATCCGCTGGTCGATCGCCTCGAACGGCAGCGCCTGTCGCGCACCGCCGGGGTGACGGTGGTGTTCGCCCTGTTCGGCCTGGCGCTGCTGGTGCTGGTGCTGGTGCTGGTGCCCATGCTCGGCCGCCAGCTGGCGCGGCTGTACCAGCTGGCGCCGGAAATACTCGACTGGCTGCAGGGCACCGCCTTGCCCTGGACGCAGGCACATTTCGGCCTGAACGACGACTTCTGGCAGTTCGACCAGCTCAAGGCGGCCTTCTCCGAGCACCTGGGCAAGACCACCGACGTGCTCAAGACGGTGCTGGCCCAGGCCACGTCCTCGGGCCTGGCGCTGCTGGCCTGGCTGGGCAACCTGCTGCTGATTCCGGTGGTGAGCTTCTACCTGATGCGCGACTGGGACCTGCTGGTCGAGCGCCTGCGCCACCTGCTGCCGCGCCAGCGCGAGGCGCTGGTGGTCAGGCTGGTGGGCGAGTGCCACGAGGTGCTCGGCGCCTTCCTGCGCGGTCAGTTGCTGGTGATGCTGGCGCTGAGCGTCATCTACGCCGCCGGGCTGATGCTGGTGGGTCTGGAACTGGGCCTGCTGATCGGCGTGCTGGCCGGTCTGGCCAGCATCGTGCCCTATATGGGCTTTATCGTCGGCATCGGCGCGGCGGTCACCGCGGCGCTGTTCCAGTTCGGCCTGGAGCCCTATCCGCTGCTGGGTATCGCCGCGGTGTTCATGGTCGGCCAGTTGCTTGAAGGCATGCTGCTGACCCCGCTGCTGGTGGGCGACCGCATCGGCCTGCATCCGGTGGCAGTGATCTTCGCCATCCTCGCCGGCGGCCAGCTGTTCGGCTTCACCGGCGTGCTGCTGGCCCTGCCGGTGGCGGCGGTGATCATGGTTCTGCTGCGCCATGCCCATGATTTGTATAAACTTTCCGGCCTTTACGGAGAGTCCAACAGCGGTTCCGACGAACCGCCGAGCCCGGCATGAAACCAATCCAGCTTCCCCTCGGCGTACGTTTGCGTGACGACGCCACCTTTGCCAACTACTACCCCGGCGCCAATGCCGCGGCGCTGGGCTATGTCGAGCGGCTGTGCGAGGCCGACGCCGGCTGGACGGAAAGCCTGATCTACCTCTGGGGCGCCGAGGGCGTCGGCCGCAGCCATCTGCTGCAGGCCGCCTGCCTGCGCTTCGAGCAGCGCGGCGAGGCGGTGGTCTACCTGCCGCTGGGCGAGGTGGTGCAGCACGGGCCTGAGCTGCTCGACAACCTGGAACTGTGCGAGCTGGTCTGCCTCGACGATCTCGACGCGGTGGCCGGGCGCAGCGACTGGGAAGAGGGCCTGTTTCACCTGTTCAACCGCCTGCGCGACAGCGGTCGGCGCCTGCTGCTGGCCGGCACCGTGTCGCCGCGCGAGCTGCCGGTGCAACTGCCGGACCTGAAATCGCGGCTGACGCTGGCGCTGGTGTTCCAGCTGCACGAGCTGGCCGACGAGGACAAGCTGCGCGCCCTGCAACTGCGCGCCTCGCGCCGTGGCCTGCAGCTGAGCGACGAGGTCGGGCGCTTCATCCTCACCCGTGGCGAGCGCAGCATGAGCGCGCTGTTCGAACTGCTCGAACGCCTCGACCAGGCCTCGCTGCAGGCCCAGCGCAAGCTGACCATTCCCTTCCTCAAGGAAACCCTGGGCTGGTAGACGGCCTGGCCCGGATGCAATCCGCGGCCAGGGCCCCGTCATTCCCGGATTGCATCCGGGCTACGCCTCGCGTTGCGCCTATTCCCCGGCCAGCTTGCGGTCGTACTGGAAGCGCCAGCGGGTGTAGAGCAGGGCGCTGCAGAACAGGCCGAGGCTGATCACCGCTTCCAGGGCGCCGAACACTGCGCGGGCCGGGTCTATGGCGGCCAGCACGCCCTGGATGAAGTAGAGATTGACCACGAAGCAGGCCCAGGCGTGGGTGCGGGCGTTGCCCAGCAGCAGGCCGGGGGCGAGCAGCGCCAGCGGCAGCAGCTGGATCGCCAGGACCACGCCGATGCGGGCGCCGTGCAGGTCGGCGAAGGCCAGGTTCCACACCAGCAGCAGGGTCAGCAGGGCGAAAAAGCTCAGCAGGCTGAGGGCGCGGCTGAGCTTCAGCCGGGGTTGCAGCCAGTCGAGGCTGGGCAGCGGTTTCTTCGCGCGGGCCACGTCAGTTCTCCAGTTTGCCGGCGGTTTGCGCCAGGCGTTGGCCGAGTGCGCGGCACAGGGCGATCTCGTGTTCGTCCAGCGGCCGCTTGCCGTCGCCGCCGGCGTGGTGGCTGGGGCCGTAGGGGGTGCCGCCGCCGCGGGTATCGAGCAGCGCCGACTCGCTGTAGGGCAGGCCGCAGACCAGCATGCCGTGGTGCAGCAGCGGCAGCAGCATCGACAGCAGGGTGGTTTCCTGGCCGCCGTGCAGGCTGGCGGTGGAGGTGAATACGCCGGCGGGCTTGCCCACCAGTTCGCCGGTCAGCCACAGGCTGCTGGTGCCGTCGAGGAAGTACTTCAGCGGGGCGGCCATGTTGCCGAAACGGGTCGGGCTGCCCAGGGCCAGGCCGGCGCAGTGCCTCAGGTCGTCCAGGGTCGCATAGGGCGCGCCCTCGTCGGGAATGGCCGGGGCCACCGCCTCGCATTCGCTGGACACCGCCGGCACCGTGCGCAGGCGTGCCTCCAGGCCGGCCAGCTCGACGCCGCGGGCGATCTGCCGGGCCATCTGCGCGGTAGCGCCGTGGCGGCTGTAGTAGAGCACCAGGATATAGGGCGCGCTCATGCCAGCAGCTCCAGCACCTTCTCCGGCGGACGGCCGATCACCGCCTTGTCGCCGGCCACCAGGATCGGCCGCTCGATCAGTTTCGGATGGCGCACCATGGCCTCGATCAGCTGTGCCTCGCTGAGGCTGGCATCGGCCAGACCCAGGGTCTTGTATTCGTCCTCGCCGCTGCGCAGCAGCTCGCGCGCGGAGATGCCCAGCTTGCCCAGCAGGCTCTTGAGCTGCTCGGCACTGGGCGGGGTTTCCAGGTAGCGCACCACGGTCGGCTGCAGGCCGCGGGCTTCGAGCAGCTCCAGGGCACCGCGGGATTTCGAGCAGCGCGGGTTGTGATAGAGGGTCAGGTCGGTCATGGTGGGTCGCATCCGGCTTGAAGTGGCGGCTATTCTAACCGGGTCGGTTGGCTGTGGTTAGCTAAGGAGAGGGCATGCACCATCGCGTGAAGGATTGGCTGGAGTTCTGGCTGACCCTGTCTCGGCGTTTCGTCCAGAATCGCGGTGCCGGCAGCGCCGCGGCGTTGACCTACACCACGCTGTTCGCGGTGGTGCCGATGATGACCGTGACCTTCGCCATGCTCTCCGCCGTTCCGGCCTTTCAGAACGTCGGCGAGGATATTCAGGGCTTTATCTTCCGCAACTTCGTGCCCTCCACCGGCGAGACGGTGCAGCAGTACCTGCGCGAGTTCACCGTGCAGGCGCGGCAGTTGACCTGGCTCGGCGTGGGGCTGCTGGCGGTGACCGCCTTCCTCATGCTGGTGACCATCGAGAAGACCTTCAACCACATCTGGCGGGTGCGCCAGCCGCGCCGCGGCATGTCCAGCTTCCTGCTGTACTGGGCGATTCTCAGCCTGGGCCCGCTGCTGCTCGGCGCCGGGTTCGCCGTCAGCACCTACATCACCTCGCTGTCGCTGATCTCCGGGCCGGATGCGCTGCTCGGCGCCAAGACACTGCTCGGCTTCATGCCGCTGCTGTCCAGCGTGGCGGCCTTCACCCTGCTCTATGCGGCGGTGCCCAACACCCGCGTGCCGCTGCGCCATGCCCTGCTCGGCGGATTGTTCAGCGCGCTGCTGTTCGAGCTGGCCAAGTCGCTGTTCGGCCTCTATGTCAGCCTGTTCCCCGGCTACCAGCTGATCTACGGCGCCTTCGCCACGGTGCCGCTGTTTCTGCTGTGGATCTACCTGTCCTGGTTGATCGTGCTGCTCGGTGCCGAGCTGGTCTACGGGCTGTCGCAGCCGCGCCACTGGCGGCGTCAGCCGTTGCCGCGCACGCTGGTGCTGCTGGGCGTGCTGCGCCTGTTGCTGCAGCGCCAGCAACGCGGCGAGGCGCTGCGCCATGCGGACATGCAACGCGCCGGCTGGAGCTTGCCGGAAGACGAATGGGGCGAGGTGCTGGATTTTCTCGAGCGCGAGCAACTGGCCTGTCGCGCCAGCGGCGGTTGGGTGCTGTGCCGCGACCTGCATCGCTTCAGCCTGCAGCAGCTGCTGGAGCGCAGCCCCTGGCCGCTGCCGCGCCTGGCGCAGTTGCCGGCGCAGCTCGACGAGCCCTGGTTCCCGGCGTTGCGTCAGGCGCTGGAGCGCTTGCAGGCCGAGCGCGCCGAGCTGTTCGGCGCCAGCCTGGCGGACTGGCTGGCAGGGCCGGGGTGACAAAAAATGTCAGTTTGCGGCGTCCGTCTTCCGCAGCGCTGTCATGGCGATGGCCTGGACGCCAGGCGATGGGGCTACGGATGGGCTGGCACGCTTCTGGCTACGGCAGTATCAGTTGCTATCGAACTGCCAGCAGGGCAGGGGTCGCTAAGGGTATTGGCAGTAATGACTGGTCGCAAAGACAAGGTAATCCATCTGCATCGGCGTGACCCGCAGGGGGCGCTGACGCGGCTCAACCGCATCACCGGGCTGCACTTAGCGCGCTGGCCGGAGTCGCTGCTGGCGCATGCCGAGCAGGATGCGCAGCCACCGGCCGAGGCGTCGCCGCCGTTACCGGCCAGCCCCGGGGTTTCCTCCGGTTGAAACGAAAACCCCGCGACTGAGCGCGGGGTTCGGCAGCCATTCGCCAGGCGCTCAGGCCATGGCCTGGCGGCTCTCGCTGCTGGCCAGTTCCACGGCCTGGACGAAGAACTCCTCGACCACCAGGCTCTGTGCCGGCACCGCCGAGCGCAGGCGTACCTGCATGTCCTCGATCTTCTGCTTGACCGGCATGCGGGCGATGCCCGACAGCAGGATCTTGCCCTGGGCGCTGACCTTGCCGTGGTCGACGTTGACCTCGCGGCGCTTGTCGCCGTCGCGGTAGCTGACCAGCAGCGACACCGGCAGGTTGGCCAGGCCCGGCAGTTGCAGCCAGGCCGCGACATTGTATTCGGCCACCCGGCCCTCGTAGGGCGTGACCTGCAGGCGGGCGACGTCGACGATGCGCGAGGGCACGGAGCCGATCAGCTTGTCTTGTGCTTGGGACATGACGGGATTCCAGGCTGATAGCGAATTAAATGAAACACCAGTGCCAGGAATTATAAGCAGGCCGCCACGGCCGAAACTGTGCACTCTGCAGACAGGCGGCGTGACTGGCCTCGCAGTTTCGCGTATCGGAACCTGCTCAGAGGCTCGCGAGCCAGAGGCATGCAATACCGATGGCGGCCCCGCAAGAACAGGCGAGAACCGCTCGGAGTCGCGCTCGACTTTACGAGTAAGCAGTCCGAGCCTGTTTTAACGCAGCAGGCTTTGCGTTGGTTTTCAGGCCAGTTTCAAGGGATGCCGGCTGACTGAGGGCGTCTCCAGGTTGCTTGCCGGCAGCGGCAGGATCGCCTGGTTGTGCACGCTGGCCAGCTGCAGCCAGAGGTGCTCGCCGGCGGCGAACTGGCCGTTGGGCAGCCACACCCCGTGGTGCCAGCCGTTGCCCGGCGCCGGGGTGCTCTGCAGCACGCCGGGGTGGGTCTGGGCATTGGGCGCGCGGCGTAGCCAGACCGGGCGCGGCAGGCCCTTTAGATAGCGCAGGCCCAGGTGCAGACCCTCGCTGTTGAGGTGGCGCCAGCGCACCAGGGCCAGGGTCGGGGTGCCGTTGGTGAGCAGCAGCACCAGTTGGCCGACCTGCAGCTGACCGCCCTCATTGGCATTGCACAGCAGGCGCGCGCCGCCGGGGCTGGCGTCGAGGATATGGGCTTCGGTGCGCTGCGGTAGCTTGTCCAGCAACTGGGCGTGGATGGCCGGCAGGCCGATCACCAGGCTGCACTGGCCGTCGAGTTCGGCGCGTTCGTGGCGGCGTTGCTGGCGCCCCAGCCAGTGCTGGCGCACTTGCTCGAGCAACTGGCGCTCGGCCTGGCTCTGCAGCGGTGCCGGCTCGTGCAGGGCGATCAGCAGGGCGCCCAGCTCGAAGCGGCGCAGGTAGGCCTTGTCGCCCTCGATGCGCTGCTCGAACGCCAGGCAGGCCTGCGACTCGCTGAGATCGACTATCGGGCCCTCGGCCTCGTCCTCCTCGTCCCAGGGCAGCAAGCGTGCCAGGCCGGCCAGGGGGGCGAGGGCGGCGAACAGGGTGGCGCACTCGCCTTCGGCCAGGTGGAAGGGGTTGCTCTGGGCCAGCAGCAGCATCTGCTGGTACAGGCCGCGCAGGGTGCTGGCCGGCCTGGGCTGGAAGGCGGCGGCGACCGGTTCGTCCAGGCACTGCTGGTGTTCGCCGATCCAGTACAGCAGGTGGCTGTCGCGCCACAGCGCGGCCGGCGGTTCCTGGTACAGCTGGAAGTGGCGCAGCAGCTGCTGGGCGAGGAAGTGCTGGGCCATGTACAGGCACCAGGCCAGGTGCGGGCGCGACGGCTGGCGACCCTGGAGGATCTGCAGCAGCAGGCGCTTGAAGCCGATCGCCAGCTCGCCGCACAGGCGCACGAACAGCGCGCTCGGCGTGTGGCCACGGCCCAGCAGGGCGGCATAGTGGCGGTATTCGTCGCTGAAATTTTGCAGCGCGCGTTGCCTTTCCAGTAAGGTCAGGCCGCTGCGGTTGAGCGTGAACAGCAGGCCGAGCACCTGTTGCAGGCCGTGTTCGGGCTCCAGGTGGCGGGCGGCGGCGAGCTGTTCGGCGATTTCTGCCGGCGCGGCGGCGCCGTCTTCGCGGATGTCGGGTACTTCCAGGCGCAGGGCATCCAGCGTCATATCAACCCCGGGTGGACGAGGATCGAATACATGGGCTTACGGCTCCGGATGGTCTGCAAGGCTGTTATAGGTATCTGCGCCGGTCTGCTGCTGGCTGGCTGCGCCGAGGACTTCGGCCTCGACCAGTATGGACGAAAGGTACCGGCTGGCAGCGTCGATGGCCAGTGGCTAGTCATTAATTATTGGGCCGAGTGGTGCGCCCCCTGCCGCACCGAGATTCCCGAACTCAACGCCCTGGCCAAACAGCTCGAGGGGCGCTCGGCGCGGGTGCTCGGGGTCAACTTCGACGGCCTTGCGGGCGAGGATCTCAAGCGCGTCTCCGAGGCCTTCGGCATCGCCTTCACCGTGCTCGCCGTCGACCCGGCGCCGCGCTTCCAGCTGCCGCGCAACGACGTGCTGCCGGTGACCTATATAGTCGACGCCGACGGCAAGCTGCGCGAGCGCCTGGTCGGCGAGCAGACCGCCGCCGGCCTGCTGGCGCACCTCGAGCGCTTGCGCGGCGAATAAGGACGCGTTGCCCCAAGCAACTTGGGGCTGGTCGTAGGTTGGCGCTGAGCGCAGCGAAGCCCAACGGGGAGCACGCAGTGCTCCGCGCGACGCTCCTTGACGCGTTGGGCTTCGGCGCTGCGCGCCTCAACCCAACCTACAACGCAGTGCTTGGTGTGCGCGGCCCCGCAACTCCCAGGCAGTGGCCGGCTCGTCGGTAGGTTGGCGCTGAGCGCAGCGAAGCCCAACGGGGAGCACGCATTGCTCCGCGCGACGCTCCTTGATTCGTCGGGCTTCGGCGCTGCGCGCCTCGACCCAACCTACGGCGAAATATTGCGCCCGCTCACCAGCCCGGCACCCCGCTCATGTCCGGCAGCTGGTGGGCGATGCCCTTGTGGCAGTCGATGCAGGTGGCGGAGCCTTCGGCCAGGGCGCTGGAGTGCATCTGCCGGGCGCGCGGGCTCTGCTTGGTGAAGTCCATGTAGTCGAAGTTGTGGCAGTTGCGGCACTCCAGCGAGTCGTTGGCCTTGAGCCGCGCCCATTCGTGCTCGGCCAGTTCGCGGCGCATGGCGAGGAACTTGTCGCGGGTGTTGATGGTGCCGAAGATCTTGCCCCAGACCTCCTTCGACGCCTGCATCTTGCGCGCGATCTTGTCCGTCCACTGGTGCGGCACGTGGCAGTCCGGGCAGGTGGCGCGCACCCCGGAACGGTTGCTGTAGTGGATGGTGTCCTGCAGCTCGACGTAGACGTTGTCGCGCATCTCGTGACAGGAAATGCAGAACTGCTCGGTGTTGGTCGCCTCCAGCGCGGTGTTGAAGCCGCCCCAGAAGATGATCCCGGCGATAAAGCCGCCGAGGGTGAGAAACCCCAGGCTGTAGTGCACGCTCGGGCGACGCAGGATGCCCCAGTAGTCCTTGAGCAGGGCCAGTAATGACTTCATGAATTCTCCTCAGGGCTGCGCCGCGCCGGCCGCTTCACCCTGCAGCAGGCGGTCGATGTTCTGGAAGCTGTTGCCCACCAGCGGCTGCACTTCCTTCTGCGGCACATGGCACTGGGTGCAGAAGTAGCGCCGCGGCGATACCGCCGCCAGCGCCTGGCCGTCGCGATCCATGTAGTGGGTGATGCTGATCATCGGCGCCTGGCTGCGCGCGCTGTTGGCGCGGCTGTGGCAGGCCAGGCACTTGTTGCCGTTGGCGTCGACCTGGTAGCCGCGGATGCTGTGGGGGATGGTCGGCGGCTGTTCGGGGTAGTTGCGCTCGCGCTTGAGGTCCTTGTTTTCCTCGTTGGCGATCACCGGTGCCGGTAGCGTCTGGCTGAGGGTGCCGCCGGGACGGCGGCCGTCCGGCGCCGGGGCGTCGAGGGGGTAGTCGAGCTCGGCCGCGACGGCCAGGCCGAAGGCGGCGAGCAGTAGCAGGGGCAGATGACGCAGGCTCATGGCGATGCTCCTCAGGCCAGGCTGACCAGTTCGATCTTCACCGCACACTTCTTGTAGTCGGTCTGCTTGGAGATCGGGTCGGTGGCGTCCAGGGTGACCTTGTTGATCAGCTTGTTGGCGTCGAAGAAGGGCACGAACACCAGGCCGCGCGGCGGTTTGTTGCGCCCGCGGGTTTCCACCCGGGCGCGTATCTCGCCGCGCCGGCTGACCAGCTTGACCTCGCTGCCGCGCCGCGCGCCGAGGGTCTTGGCGTCGTCCGGGTGCATGTACACCAGGGCGTCGGGCACCGCGCCGTGCAGTTCCTCGACGCGCTGGGTCATGCTGCCGGTGTGCCAGTGCTCCAGCACCCGGCCGGTGCTGAGCCAGAACGGGTAGTCGCTGTCCGGTGCCTCGGCCGGCGGCTCGTAGGGCAGGGCGAAGATGATCGCGCGCTTGTCCGGGTGACCGTAGAACTGCACGCCGCTGCCTTTCTCGACATAGGGATCGAGGCCCTCGCGGTAGCGCCAGCGGGTTTCCGCGCCGTCCACCACCGGCCAGCGCAGGCCGCGCTCGGCGTGGTAGGCGTCGAACGGCGCCAGGTCGTGGGCGTGGCCGCGGCCGAACTGGGCGTATTCCTCGAACAGGCCCTTCTGCAGGTAGAAGCCGAAGGCCTCGGCCTCGTCGTTGGCGTAGCCGGCCTCGATCTGCTCGCGCGGGAACTGGTCGACCTGGCCGTTGGCGAACAGCACCTGGTACAGGGTCTTGCCTTTGTAGGCCGGCGCCTTGGCCAGCAGCTCGGCGGGCCAGACCTCGTCGGTGGTCAGGCGCTTGGAGAATTCCACCAGCTGCCAGAGATCGGATCTGGCCTCGCCCGGCGCTTTGACCAGCTGGTGCCAGAACTGCGTGCGGCGCTCGGCGTTGCCGTAGGCGCCTTCCTTCTCCACCCACATGGCGCTGGGCAGGATCAGGTCGGCGGCCTGGGCCGAGACGGTGGGGTAGACGTCGGAGACCACGACAAAGGCCTGCGGGTTGCGCCAGCCCGGCAGCACCTCCTGCATGATGTTCGGCCCGGCCTGCATGTTGTTGCTGGCCTGGGTCCAGTAGACCTTGAGCACGCCGTCCTTGAGCTTGCGGCTCTGCTCGACGGCGTGGAAGCCGACCTTCTCCTGGATGGTGCCCGGCGGCAGCTTCCAGATCTTCTCGGCGGTTTCGCGGTGCTTGGGGTTGGTCACCAGCAGATCGGCCGGCAGGCGGTGGGCGAAGGTGCCCACCTCGCGCGCGGTGCCGCAGGCCGAGGGCTGGCCGGTGAGCGAGAAGGGGCTGTTGCCCGGCTCGCTGATCTTGCCGGTGAGCAGGTGCAGGTTGTAGATCAGGTTGTTGGCCCACACCCCGCGGGTGTGCTGGTTGAAGCCCATGGTCCAGAACGACATGACCTTGCGCTTGGGGTCGGCGTACAGCTCGGCCAGGGCCTTGAGCCGCTCGGCCGGCACGCCGCTCTCCTTGGCGGTGCGCTCCAGGGTGTAGGGCTTGACGAAGGCGGCGAAGGCCTCGAACGACATGTCGTTCCAGGTGTTGGCCTTGGCCGCGTTCTTGGCCTGCTGCTCCAGCGGATGGTCGGCGCGCAGGCCGTAGCCGATATCGTCGGTGCCCTTGGCGAACCTGGTGTGCCGGGCGACGAAGTCCTGGTTCACCGCGCCGCTTTCGATTATGTGATTGGCGATGTAGTTGAGGATCAGCAGGTCGCTCTGCGGGCTGAACACCATGGGGATGTCGGCCAGGTCGAAGCTGCGGTGCTCGAAGGTCGACAGCACCGCCACCTGCACGTGTGGATGGCTCAGGCGGCGGTCGGTGACCCGGCTCCACAGGATCGGGTGCATCTCGGCCATGTTCGAGCCCCACAGGACGAAGGCGTCGGCTGCCTCGATATCGTCGTAGCAGCCCATCGGCTCGTCCATGCCGAAGGTGCGCATGAAGCCCATCACCGCCGAGGCCATGCAGTGGCGCGCGTTGGGGTCGATGTTGTTGCTGCGCAGGCCGGCCTTCATCAGCTTGTTGGCGGCGTAGCCTTCCCACACCGTCCATTGCCCGGAGCCGAACATGCCGACCGCCTCGGGGCCCTGCTCGGCGATCGCCTGCTTGGTCTTCTGCGCCAGGATGTCGAAGGCCTGCTCCCAGCTCACCGGCTGGAATTCGCCCTGCTTGTGGTAGGCGCCGTCCTGCATGCGCAGCAGCGGCTGGGTCAGGCGGTCGACGCCGTACATGATCTTCGACAGGAAGTAGCCCTTGACGCAGTTCAGGCCGCGGTTGACCTCGGCCTTGACGTCGCCGTGGGTGGCCACCACGCGGTTGTCCTTGGTCGCCACCATCACGCTGCAGCCGGTGCCGCAGAAGCGGCAGGGCGCCTTGTTCCAGTCCAGGCGGGTCATGTCCGCCTCGGTGACCAGGTTGCTCGCCGTGCTGGCGAGCGGCAGGCCGGCGGCGGCCGCGGCGATGGCGGCGGCATTGGCCTTGGCGAATTGACGGCGGGTGAGCTTCATTCGGTATCTCCCTCGGCGGCGAGGAGTTCGTGATAGACCAGGGCGGCGTTGAGCACGCCGGGCAGGGCGTTGATCTGCTCGATGCGTTCGAGAATCTGCCGCTCGTGCTCGGCCTCCAGCACCACCACCAGCTTGCCCTGCGGGCTTTCCTGGTGCAGTTCGAGGCCGTCGAGGCGGCGCAGGTTGGCCTTCACCGCCTCGAACAGTTCGGGGCGGACCTGTACCAGCAGGCTGGCGATGTGCAGGGCTTCGGCCATGTTCCGTGGCTCCAGGGGTAGTCGGGATCAGCTGGGCGGGCCGGGCGGCCCCAGCAGCATCTGCATGAACCAGATGAAAAAGCCGTAACCACCGACCAGGGCGATGGACAGCAGGGGAAAGAGGCAGACGACCAGGAACAGGAACAGGCGGGTTTCCTTGCCCTTCGGGGTGGCTTCGGCAGCGGGTTTGCGCATGCGATCGACTCCGTTCTCGCGTCGCTTTCAGGCTAGACCCTATAAGCAGTACGGGCAAAAGCCGTTGAGCTGGATCAAGGCAAATGGTTTGCGTCCGCCCGCGCGGCGCGCAGCGCTTGTGCCAGTGCGGCGCAGCCAGGTTGATAGGTAGCGTGCTAAGCTTTTTACCGGCCGTTCCGGCGCCCTGTTTCGTGAGTCCGTTCCATGTCCGCTACCCATCTCGCTCGCGGCACCGCCGCCTACCGGCGTGCCACCCTGGCGCTGTTCTGTGCCGGTTTCGCCACCTTCGCCATGCTCTATTGCGTGCAGCCCCTGCTGCCGCTGCTGGCGGCGCATTTTCGCGTGTCGGCGGCCAGCAGCAGCCTGGCGCTGTCGCTGACCACCCTGAGCCTGGCGCTGTGCCTGCTGGTATCCGGCGCGCTGGCCGAGAGCTGGGGGCGCAAACCGGTGATGGCCGGCGCCCTGGGCCTGGCCGCGTTGCTCGGCATCGCCTGCGCGCTGGTGGAGAGCTGGAACCACCTGCTGTGGCTGCGCGCTTTGCTCGGCCTGGCCCTGAGCGGCCTGCCGGCACTGGCGATGGCCTACGTCGGCGAGGAGTTCGACCCGGACGCGCTGCCTGCGGCCATGGGCCTGTACATCGGCGGCACCGCCCTGGGCGGGCTGCTCGGGCGTCTGCTGGCCGGCCTGCTCAGCGATCTCGGCGGCTGGCCCTGGGCGCTCGGCGGCATCGCCGGCCTCGGTCTGCTGGCGCTGGCGCTGTTTCTCTGGCTGCTGCCGCCGTCGCGGCATTTCCGCGCCCAGCCGCTGTCGCTGCGCGGGCTGCTCGGCAACTTCGCCCTGCACCTGGGCAACCCGCGGCTGCGCCTGCTGTTCGCCCTGGCCTTCCTGCTGATGGGCGGCTTCGTCGCCCTGTTCAACTACGTCGGCTTTCGCCTGGCCGCGGCGCCGTTCAACCTCTCGGCCACGGTGATCGGCCTGCTGTTCACCGTCTACCTGCTGGGCATCTTCAGCGCCGGCTGGTCCGGCCGGCTGGTGCCGCGTTTCGGCGCACGCCGGGTGCTGCTCGGCGGCATCGCGCTGATGCTGCTCGGCGTGGCCCTCTGCGCGACGCCCTGGCTGAGCGCCGCGGTGGCCGGCCTGGCGCTGTTCACCCTGGGCTTCTTCGCCGCCCATGCGGTGGCCAGCGGCCAGGTCGGCGCCCACGCCCAGGGCGCCAAGGCGCAGGCCTCGGCGCTGTACCTGTGCGCCTACTACCTGGGTTCCAGCCTGGTCGGCTACGGCGGCGGCTACGTCTGGGAGCACGCCGGCTGGCTGGCGCTGCTGGCCGTGCTGGCGGCCCTGTTCCTCCTCGCCGTGGCCCTGGTGCGGCGGTTGTAGACGCTCTGTGAGTCGTTCAGGCGAGGTTCAAGGAGGGTTCAGTAGGGGTTCAGTGGCCCTCGGGCAGACTGCTTGTCGAGTCAGTCAACAACCGATCCGCGAGGCAATCCCGATGAAACCCACCCTGAACCGCATCGCCCTGGCCACTCTGCTTTCCTGCGCCGCCGTCGGCGCCCAGGCCGCCGACAGCTTCGTCGGCCTGACCTGGGGCCAGACCAGCAACAACATCCAGAAATCCAGCGCGCTGAACGCCAACCTCAACGATCCCAAGCTCGACAAGGCGATCCACGACAGTGGCACCTGGGGCGTGCGCGCCGGCCAGCAGACGGCCGACAGCCGCTACTACGCCACCTACGAAAACGTCTCCGACAGTCACAACGGCTACAAGCTGCGCCAGCAGAACCTGCTCGGCAGCTACGACCTGTTCGTCCCGCTGGGCGACAACAATACCAAGCTGTTCGGCGGCGTCAGCGCCGGCCTGGTCAAGCTGGAGCAGGAGAGCCGCGGTTTCTCGCGCGACAGCGACATCGGCTACGCCGCGGGCCTGCAGGCCGGTATCCTGCAGGAACTCAACCGCAATACCTCGATCGAAGCGGGCTATCGTTACCTGCGCAGCAACGCCAGCACCGAAATGGCGCCGCACGGCGCGGCCAAGGCCGGCTCGCTGGACCTGCACAGCAGCTCGCAGGTCTACCTCGGCGCCAACTATGCCTTCTGAGGTTCACGCCATTAACCGCGGCCGGGCCTCTTGCCCGGCCTGCCAGCCAATAGGGGATGCGTCATGAAATTGTTGGTGGTGGAAGACGAAGCGCTGCTGCGCCACCATCTGTTCACCCGTCTCAGCGAGCAGGGCCACGTCGTCGACGCCGTGCGCACCGCCGAGGAGGCGCTGTACCGGGCCGAGTCCTACAACCACGACCTGGCCCTGGTCGACCTCGGCCTGCCCGGAATGAGCGGCATCGACCTGATCCGCCAGCTGCGCAGCCAGGACAAGAACTTCCCGATCCTGATCCTCACCGCCCGCGGCAACTGGCAGGACAAGGTCGAAGGGCTGTCCTGCGGCGCCGACGACTACGTGGTCAAGCCGTTCCAGTTCGAGGAACTGGAGGCGCGCCTGAACGCCCTGCTGCGGCGTTCCTCGGGCTTCACCAAGTCGACCATCGAGGCCGGCGGCCTGGTGCTCGACCTGAACCGCAAGCAGGCCACGGTGGACGAGCAGCCGCTGCAGCTGACCGCCTACGAGTACCGCATCCTCGAATACCTGATGCGCCATCACCAGCAGGTGGTGGCCAAGGAACGGCTGATGGAGCAGCTCTACCCGGGCGACGAGGAGCGCGATCCCAACGTCATCGAAGTGCTGGTCGGGCGCCTGCGCCGCAAGCTGGAGGCGGCCCTCGGCGGCAAGCCGATCGAGACCGTGCGCGGCCAGGGCTACCTGTTCAACGAGCGCTGCAAGTGAGTCGCAGCCGCGCCTACCTGCGCCGGCTGCGGGCGCGCCTGGGCTCGCTGCGCCTGCGCCTGATGCTGGGCACCGCCGTGCTGGCGGTGCTGTTCATGCTGGTGCTGCTGCCGGTGCTGCAGGGCGTGTTCAACATGGCCCTGGAGCAGACCGTGGAAAAGCGCCTGGCCTCCGACGCCGCCGCGCTGATCTCCGCCGCGCGCATCCACGACGGCCAGCTGCGCATGCCGGAGAAGATGCCGGACGAGGAGTTCGATAACCTCGACTCGCACCTGCTCGGCTTCATCTACGACCGCGACGGCCGGCTGCTGTGGCGCTCGCGCTCCTCCGAGGACGAGGCGATCCGCTACCAGCCCCGCTACGACGGCCGCGGCCACGAGTTCGCCCGCGTGCGCGACGAGCACGGCGAGGAATTTTTCCTCTACGACATCGAGGTCGACCTGCTGCGCGGCAACGCCGCCGCCTTCAGCATCGTCACCATGCAGCCCACCAGCGAGTACCAGAAGCTGTTCGACGGCTTTGTCTGGCGCCTCAAGCTGTGGCTGGGCATCGCCCTGCTGGCGCTGCTCGGCCTGCTCTGGTTCGGCCTGACCTGGGGCTTTCGCAGCCTGCGCGGCCTGAGCGACGAACTGGACGGCGTCGAGGCCGGCACCCGCCAGCACCTGAGCGACCAGCACCCGCGCGAACTGCTGCGCCTGACCGGCTCGCTCAACCGCCTGCTGGACAGCGAGCGGCGCCAGCGCGAGCGCTACCGCGACTCCCTGGAAGACCTGGCGCACAGCCTGAAAACCCCGCTCAGCGTGCTCCAGGGCCTCGGCGAAACCCTCGCCGGCCAGCCGGCCAACCGCGACCAGGCGCAACTGATGCAGGCGCAGATCGAACGCATGAGCCAGCAGATCGGCTACCAGCTGCAGCGCGCCAGCCTGCGCCGCAGCGGCCTGGTGCGCCACCGCGAGGCCGTATGGCCGCTGCTCGACGGCCTGTGCCTGTCGCTGGACAAGGTCTACCGCGACAAGCGCGTGCAGGTTGACGTGCAGGTGGCCGAACACAGCCAGATCAGCATGGAGCGCGGTGCGCTGATGGAACTGCTCGGCAACCTGCTGGAAAACGCCTACCGCCTGTGCCTGCACCGCGTGCGCGTGAGCCTGGAGGAACTGCCCGACGGCTGCCGCCTGACCATCGAGGACGACGGTCCCGGCGTGCCCGCCGACCAGCGCGCCCGCGTGCTGCGCCGCGGCGAACGGCTGGATGCGCAAAACCCGGGGCAGGGCATCGGCCTGGCGGTGGTGCAGGACATCATCGACAGCTACGACGGCGAACTGAGCCTGGAGGATTCGCCGCTGGGCGGCGCCTGCTTCAGGGTGCGCCTGTACGATTGAGCCCGCGCCCGCCGCACGCCCTGTAGCAGCGGCTTCAGCCGCGAAGCCGTCGCCGCCAGTCGCGAGGGGCGAGCCGCTGCGCTGCGACGGCCCGAACGTCACCCGCAGCGACTGACCGGGCGTGTAGGCGTGACCCGTTCGCTCACTCCGCGGCCTCGGGCGCGCGCAAGGCCTTGCTGTAGTAGCCCGACTGATCGAAGCAGCAGACCCGCTGCTTGCCCTCGCCGAGCATGGCGCAGGCATCGGCGATACGCTTGGCGCGGGTCTTGGCCTGCTTGGCCGAGTCGATCCAGTGAATCCAGTCCAGCCGCGCGATAGTCGTCGTGCCGTCCCAGACGCTGCGCGCCGCGGGCGCGGCGGCCAGTGCCGCGGCCAGATCCGCCGGCACCTGCGGCTCGGGCTCCTCCGCCACGGGCTCGATTTCCAGCGTGACCAGATCGCCGACACTCGCGCCCGCCGCCTGCAGCAGGTCGCTATCCACCCGCAGCCAATGACTCAACTGGCCATCCGGCTCGAGCCTGGCCCGGAACGGCTGCCCATTGAGGCGGCCGTCCACGCTGGTCCTGCCGCGCCTTGGCAGCTGCTCGCTCACCTCCCGCGGCAGCACCACGAATGCCCAGGAGGGCTCGCCAGCCGGCAGGCGAGGGCGCAGCAGTTGTGCCTGGAACTGGGCGTTTTTATCCGTTTGAGGCATTGGGATAAATCCTTGGGGGTTGAGCCTAGGGGGCAGCCAAAACGCGTCGGCTGCCGTGGTCAGACTAGCGCGACGATGACGCTGGCCACCGAACAGACCTGGCTGGCCCGTCGCGCGAACGACAAAACGGCCCGGGCAATGCCCGACGCAAGGCCGGATATACCAATGCAACCGCGCTGACGACGGGATCGAAGAGCTATTCCTCACTGCTTGTGGGGGGAGTCTATATACATTTGTTAGAGATTTACTCTGATCTTGCGTTGCATATGTTTATACCAGCCGGAAATTATTACGCACTCGGCATAGGCGATTAAGCCATAAAGTATGAAGTGGGAAACTCTCTCTATCTTGAAATTTTCAGGCTCGGCAACCAGCCAGATTAACGGAAATGTAAGCATGACCCCGGAAGCAACTCTTATTAGACCTAATGCGCTAGCCCCCGCCTCTTGGAGAGCATGAGTAATGATGTTCCATGTCTTTCTGCTTGAGTCTGTTGGCTTCCAAATTAGCCAATTGATTCCGCCCACAACTAGAAATGCCGCAAATAACGCTATTAAGTAGTACGTAAGGAAACTGTTCTTGGTTATGAGCGCCCCAATCATTGCCTCTAGCTCTTTTGCCCCACCAAGGAAATGGCTGGCTATAAGAGGTAGGCCTCCAAGCAGGAAAATTATGAGTGCTTCATTTATCAGGCGAGTCTGCATTTTTCGATCAATCTATAGCGTCTAAGTTCACCGGCCTGCTCAGCTTTTCGCGCAGGTCCGGTGGGATTATTTGTTGAGCCTTGCGTCACGGCAGGGTGGGCAAGTAACGTTGAAGCGCATCGACAACAGTTTGTTGCTTCGGGCTCTTCAATAGTCGCACGAGAAGCTTTTTGTACTCACCGTTGGCTAAACCCAACAGTCCAGAAATGCGTGCGGGAAGGCTCTTTCGGTTATATACTCGAAGTAATTCGTCCAATTTGTTTGAGGCAATTGCTCTGTCAAATTCGACTTTGCATTCGCCATAAATACGACCAACGTCGATACGGCCTAGAGTTACATTGAGGCCGTTAGCCAATCCAGATTGATCATTCGATGACTTAGAAAATGCACCAAGCAAATATTGAATACGTCGCTCCGCCATCGAAGAGACCTGTAACTCCAGTTCGCCGGTAAGTGCGGTAGAAACGAATTGAGTAACTTTGATTACAGCGTTATCCGGATCTTGCGCTAGATGATCGGCAACAATCCTGACAGCGGCTTCAACGCAGAAAATGTTCTCGATCTCAGCCACAAAAATGGTTTGAATGCCATGGTTTAATAATGCCGCAACTTCCTCAGAAGTTCTGTAATCGCTGTCGATAATTCCCACTGCATCGAGGTGGTGCAGTGACGCGTTATTTCTTAGGGCCTTTGTGGAGTCGATGACTTTCTCGCACCCACCTCGTGGGATGACATGGTATTGGGGGTAGGCAATCTGGTAGATAGTCGCATCAAGGCTTCCAGCCTCGCCTTCGCAAAACATGATCTTCTTTCTGCTACCTAGGACTTCAAGAATCATGCTTTCTGGAAGACTGTCTTCATCAGGAACTTCAGACCAAGTCCATGCATTATTTCCGCTGAAGCTCTTGATCCAAATTTTATTGGCATCAGTTCTTGACGACGCGAAGTCCAGGTCGTGGGTGATGTAGATGATTTTCTTTGACTGCGAAAGTTCTTCGACCTTGTTCCATAATTTATCTACAAGGGACTTGTGAAGATGAATCTCAGGTTCATCAATAATAATGATTGACTTGTCTGGGGCGCACAGACACTGCCCGATAAGATAAAGGGCGACTCGTTCGCCATCACTCATTTCCTTGCCGTGATATTCAGGGTCATCGGTCTTCTTGACGAGCACCTTTCCGTCTAGAAACTTGATTTCGCGGTGGGGCATGATGTCGCTCCACACTTTTACGATTGTGTCGATTGGGGCATCTGGCACTGGAACATAACTTTGAGACTGTCGAGTCTGCTCAGTGTGTTTGCGATCGCGTTCAGCTGATTTTGCAAACAGAAGCGATAGTAATTTGTCGTAGTCGTTCAGCAGAAATGTCGCAGGGGTATTACCCCAACGATCGTGGACTTTCCTGCCTACTGCAGCATGTTGGTCAGACCTGCCGAAGATTAAGTCCTTTTCAGCTTGTTCAAGATTCTTGAGCTGTGCAAACTCGGGAATAGATAATGCTTTCTGGGCGCTAATCCTATGCACCGAGTAATTGTTCTGGTGGTGCTGTTCAATCCAGATTCCGAGGCGAGTCTTACCTGAACCATTCGCGCCAATTAGGACAATATGTCCGGAAGAATCGATTGATTCCGGATTTCCTTGGCCCGTTCTATTTGGAAGTTTAACGACGAACGACATTTATGTTCTCCAAGAGGCCCAGCGTTTGGTTAAGGAGCGGGCTCTAGCCCGTCCCGAGTGAGCGTAGCGAACGACTTGAGTTTGTTAGAGTTTTTATTTGTCAGTTTTAATTAGGGCGCTGCGAACTGAAATTTTTGCTGTGTAGAAGGAAAAGGCATTTAGCGACGCAGAAATAGCAAACATGAAAAATAGCCAAGCCCCTTCAAATTTATCGAGTCCACCAAAAAACCAGACGCTTACGCATGGTAGAAGATAGATTATGCTATTTAGAATGCCGACATCGAAATGGGCTTTAAGTCTCCAGTAGTCAGGCCATTCATGTAAAATTCTACTTGTACGGTCATCAGGAAAGATGACGCCGACTCCATCTTTTAGAGTCCATCCAGAAATACCAATTGGGAATAGCATGGCCCATTTTAATGCTTCTTCGTTTATGGGGAATTTAAGAAAATATCTTCCAAGAGAATCTCCGAATAAAATGTAGATGGCGCCACAAAAAACCAAAAATAAAAACTCATAACTAATGAAGAAAACTCTTAAATAGTAGAGTGCTTTCATTAATGCTTCATATCCCTTTCATTTGAAACTTTATCAAGCTGAGATTTAGCCTTTACAGCAAGCTCGTTGGGCTCTGGTTCCTTATCGTGAAGGAAGCTTTTCTGGGTGTCACTTGTTTTTATTACCACCTCATCGCCACTTTCAATACCGACTACTTTGCCTCGTCCATAACCATCTGCAGCCATAAGGATTGCTGCATCACCAATTGCAGGTATTTCATTAGGGTCATAGTCTGGTGAGTCCATGATCCTGTCCATAAGCTCAATTATTTTTGATTTTAGACCTGCTGGCTTAGAAGTTTGCTCTTTGACTGCTATTTCTGATGCATTTCGACTAGCAATGTATTCATTTAGACTGCCCCACAATCTGCCAAACAAAGGGTTTGGTGGGTAAACAGTTGCCGAAAACTCAGTAAATTTACTAAGTTTTTTCAGTCGACTAGTAAAAGCTCGGTAATCAGAGATGGGCTCAACATCACAGGCAACCATAAAGCCATCAAAGGCAGCCTCAATTACTGATTTAAATCGACGAGGAAACACATCTTCTTGAATGCCGTTCCACACATGCAAAAAAGCTATACCTGAGTACTCAGGCAAGTACACGAAGGGTGAGCTTGCCTCAAGAAGGTTTGGCACATCAGTATTAATTTGTGATTTGCTAACTTCGTCAATAACTTTTGCGTGTCCGTCCTTTGCATACTTAGATAGTTTTCCAAAAATATAAGGAAAATCTTCGCGCCTATTGTCTTCGACGTCGGTAATGGTCCAGTCAAATTTACCAAGCGTTATGATGGGAGCGTTTGTGATTGCATCCATTAAGCTTTCTTGGTCGAGATTTATTTTAACGACTCGACCAAGATAATATCGGCCTCTTCTCATCGGATATCCCTATGCTTCTTAAAAATTCTAACGTTTGGTTAAAGGGCGGGCTTTAGCCCGTCCCAGTGAGCGCAGCGAACGGTTTGAACCAGTTGTTAAAGCTTTACCGGTAAGAAGGTGACACCCATTCGCAAAGCCACCATGTATTACTTGCCAATTTAGCCGGCTTGATACAGCCGATTTTCTTAAGATTTTGCAGTGCATGCTTTATGTCTGCCTCGGATAACGTCGGTCTCTCATACTTTTGAGCATGAGAATCTACAGCAGGCTTAATATCTTCCACTTTCACATTTTTGTTTGAGTCTTTAACCTGCCACATTACCCATAGAGTAACTGCTTCTGCCTCTGTGAGGCTTACTTGCATATTTCTCCATATGCTATTCCATAGCAGTATTGCGGCAAAAGGTATTGCCCATGGTGCTTGCACTGCAGAGATTACGGTAAATACTCCACCTGAAACAGCCTCAAACAGAACGCGAATATTTAATTTAATATTGCCTGCTTTAGAACTACGGCCACCACCACGCCCAGAGGGCGCCATGGTAACCATATGGATAAACACTTCTTCTTTTTCAGGAGGCGATACTCGAATGGCCTTTTCGAGAAATTCTTTCGCTGTTGTTTGGATGCTTGGTTCGTCTAAACCAGCTTCGCGAAGATAATTTTCAATATCTCCTTGGATTTCTGCTTCTTTTTCCTTTTTTCTTTCGTAATCCCATGCCATTCCGTAAGTCTCGGTTTCAGTGATTTTGAGCTTTAACTATTAATTAGGCGACATAGCTGTCGCGTTTACCCACGACACCTGTCGCATAACCTTCCTTGTCGTTCTGTAACTCCTTGTCTGACCTGAAGATGCTTGCGGCAAACGCGACAGCACTCAGGGAGCAACTCGACAGGGATAACGGCAAGCTTGTCGCTTCTGGCGTAATGCCAGCAGGCTTGAGCCAGAAGCTAGTGCATGACTGCCGGTTCTGTCCATGCACAGCGCCAGCGCGTCTTACCCCTCCTGCGCGCGATAGGCCCCCGGCGTCAGCCCGGTCCATTTCTTGAACGCGCGGTGGAAGGCCGAGGGTTCGGAGAAGCCGAGCTGTTCGGCGATGTCCTGGATGGCCAGCTCGTCGCGTCCGAGGTGGTAGATGGCGAGGTCGCGGCGCAGGTGGTCCTTGAGTTCCTGGAAGCTGGTGCCTTCCTCGCGCAGGTGGCGGCGCAGGGTCTGCGGGCTGATATGCAGCTGCTGGGCGACCCGTTCCAGGTCCGGCCATTGCTGGCAGTCGCGGCCGAGCAGGCGGCGGATCTGGCTGGTCAGGCTGTCGCCGCCGTCGGGGCGGGCCAGCAGGTCGGCGGGGGAGTGTTCGAGGAACTGCTTGAGCGTGCGTTCGTCCTGCAGCAGCGGCATGGCCAGGTAGCGGGCGTGGAACAGCAGGCTGGTGGCGCCTGCGCAGAAGCGCCGGGGGCAGGGAAACAGCAGTTCGTACTCGGCGGCGTGCTCCGGCTCGGGGTAGGCGAAGGTGGCTTCCTCCAGGCGGATGCGCTGGCCGATCAGCCAGCTGCCGAGGCGGTGCCAGATCACCAGCAGGCTTTCCACCAGGAAGTGGTCGGGGTCCCACAGGCTGCTGTCGTCCACGCTCAGCCGCGCCCAGTCGCCTTCGCGCTGCAGGCGGATGCTCGGTGCATCGGGGAACAGGCCGTAGAACAGCGCACCGCGGCTCAGCGCTTTTTCCAGCGTGCGACAGTGGATGATGGCGTGGCCCATCATGGCGAAGGTGCCGCGTTTGCTCGGTTGGCGGCCGAAGCCCAGGTACTCGTCGTCCAGCGCTTCCCACAGCAGCTGCATCAGCCGGGCGAACTGCTCGGGGGCGATGCGCGCGCGCGGCTCGATGAGCACCGCCGGCTGGATGCCGGCCTGGCGCAGCAGCGGCTCGCAGGCCAGGCCCCGACGCTGCGCGCCGCGCAGGGCGGCGCGGACGAAATGGCTGGCGATGGTGCGTTCGCGCATGTCGGGCTTCCGTGATCGGGGTGCCGATGGTAGGCAGCGGCTGTGGTGCAGGGCAAGCCAGCCGAGCGATTGGGTCAATCGAGGCTGAGCGCATGGGTCATTGAGGGGGACGGGGGCGGCGCCTAACCTCGCTGGCAGCACAATCAGCGGAGGAACCGCCCCATGCAGCGCAACCATTTCGACACCGAGCACAATCTCTTCCGCGACGCCTTCGCGGCATTTCTCGATAAGGAGGTGGTGCCGCATCAGGAGGAGTGGGAGGCCGCCGGGGTGGTCGACCGCAGCGTGTGGGCCAAGGCCGGCGAGATGGGCTTTCTGCTGCCCTGGGCGGACGAGGAGTACGGCGGCGCCGGGCTCAAGGATTTCCGCTACGAGCAGATCATGTGCGAGGAGCTGGCGCGGATCAACGAACCGGGCTTCATGATCCCGCTGCACTCGGCGCTGTGCGGCCCCTATATCGCCGAGTACGGCAGCGCGCAGCAGAAGGCGCGCTGGCTGCCGGGCATCGTCCGCGGCGAGACCATCCTCGCCGTGGCCATGACCGAGCCGGCCGCCGGCTCCGACCTCGCCGGCATGCGTACCACCGCGGTGGACAAGGGCGACCACTGGCTGCTCAACGGCTCCAAGGTGTTCATCTCCAACGGCTACCTGGCCGACCTGGTGATAGTCGCGGCCAAGACCGACCCGGCCAACAAGCACGCCATGGGCCTGTTCCTGGTCGAGCGTGGGATGCAAGGTTTCGAGCGCGGCAAGAAGCTGAAGAAGCTCGGCATGCACAGCCAGGACACCGCCGAGCTGTTCTTCAACGACGTCAAGGTGCCCAAGGAGAACCTCTTGGGCGATGCCAAGGGCGGCTTCTTCTACCTGATGAACATGCTCGCCCAGGAGCGCCTGACCAACGCCTGTGGCGCGGTGGCCGGCGCCGAGGCGGCCCTGCAGACTACCATCGACTACGTCAGGGAGCGCCAGGCCTTCGGTCGCCCGGTGGCGCACTTTCAGAACACCCGCTTCAAGCTGGCCGAGATGCGCACGCAGATCGACGTGGCCCAGGTGTTCACCGACCGCTGCGTGCTGGATCACAACCAGAAGAAGCTCAGTGCAGAAGTCGCCGCAGAGGCCAAACTGTTTACCACCGAGCTGCTGTGCAAGGTGGTCGACGAGGGCGTGCAGCTGCACGGCGGCTGGGGCTACATGTGGGAATACCCGATCTGCAAGATGTACGCGAACGCGCGTATCCAGCGCATCTTCGCCGGCACCTCGGAGATCATGAAGGAGATCATCAGCCGCGGGATGAAGCTGTAGCGGCCGTTCGACGGAGAGTGGAGATGAATCTTGCGATTGACGCATGGGCCCAGCCCGCCGGTGGCCGGCTGCGCGAACGCATGCCGGAAGTGGCGGGGCTGTTCGAGAAGTCCGGCAGTGCGCATCTGCTGGATGTGCGACTCGGCCCCGAGGAGACCATCGCGCTGATGGACGAGGCGGGTGTCGACAAGCTGATGCTGGCCGCCTGGTGCCGCCCCGAGGGCTGGGTGTTCAGCAACGACGAGATCGCCGAGTTCACTCGGGCCTTTCCCGAGCGCTTCGTCGGCGTGGCCACGGTCGACCTGAGCAAGCCGATGGCCGCCGTGCGCGAGCTGGAGCGGGCCGTGCACGAGCTGGGCTGCAAGGCGCTGCGCATCGTGCCCTGGCTGTGGAAATTGCCGCCGAACGACCGGCGCTACTACCCGCTCTACCTGAAGTGCATCGAGCTGGACATTCCCTTCTGCACCCAGGTCGGCCATACCGGCCCGCTGCTGCCGTCGGAAACCGGGCGCCCGGTGCCCTATCTGGATGAGGTGGCGTTGGACTTTCCGGAGCTGCGCATCGTCGCCGGGCATATCGGCCATCCCTGGACGGACGAGATGATCGGCGTGGCCTGGAAGCACGACAACGTCTTCATCGACACCTCGGCCTATCTGCCCCGTTACTACCCGGCGCAGCTGCTGCAGTACATGCAGAGCTACGGCGCGCACAAGGTGCTGTTCGGCAGCAATTTCCCCCAGCTGTCCCTGAGCCGCTGCATGGCCCAGGTCAAGGAACTCGGCCTGGCCGCCGAGGTGGAGGCGCAGTTTCTGTACGGCAACGCCCGCCGGGTGTTCGCCTTGTAATGTCCGACTGAGCGAGACGCCCCCGGCGCCGCGCCGGGATCTGCCGCTGGCCCCGCACAACAACCGACAACAGGTGCGCCGCGATGACCGAACCACTGCAACTGCCGCTGCAACGCTTCAACCACTGGCTGGATCGGCAACCCGACGCGGTCTGGCTGCGCCAGCCGGTGGCCGGTATCTGGCACGATTTCACCTGGCGCCAGGTCGACGAGCAGGCGCGGCGCCTGGCCAGCGCGCTGCTGGCGCTGGGCTGCTTGCCCGGCGAGCGGGTGGCGCTGCTGGCGAAGAACTGCGCCGAATGGTTTATCAGCGACCTGGCGATCCAGCACGCCGGGCTGGTCAGCGTGCCGCTCTATCCGCTGCAGGCGCCCGAGCAGATTGCCTACGTACTGCGGCACGCCGGCTGCAAGCTGATCCTGGTGGGTAAGCTGGACGAGCCGGACAAGCTGGCCGCCGGCATCGGCCCGCATATCACGCGTATCGCCATGCCCTATCCGAGCATGCCGGCCGAGCACCGCTGGCACGAGCTGCTGGCCGCCCACGAGCCCCTGGCGGGTAGCCGCCAGCAGCGCGGCGACGAGCTGCTGTCGATCCTCTATACCTCGGGCACCACCGGGCAGCCCAAGGGGGTGATGCTCTCGGCCCATGCCATGGCCTTTTCCGCGGCGCACGCCACGGCGGAGATGGGCATGACGCCGCAGGACCAGTTCTTCTCCTACCTGCCGCTGTCGCACGCCGCCGAGCGCTTCCTGGTCGAATTCAACAGCCTCTACTGCGGCGCGCCGGTGGCCTTCGTCGAGTCGCTGGAGACCTTCGCCAGCGACCTGCGGCGGGTGCGGCCGACCGTGTTCTTCTCGGTGCCCAGGCTGTGGACGCGTTTTCAGCAGGGCGTGCTGGAGCAGCTGCCGGCGCACAAGCTCGAACGGCTGCTGCGCATCCCGCTGCTCGGCCGCCTGGTGGCGCGCAAGGTGCGCGCGGGGCTGGGGCTGGATCGTGCGCGCATCCTGGTGTCCGGCGCGGCGGCGATTTCCACCGGGCTGCTGGACTGGTACCGGCGCCTGGGCATGACCATTTGCGAGGGCTACGGTATGACCGAGCACTTCGCCTACGGCTGCTTCAACCGGCCGGGGCAGGTGCGCTTCGGCACGGTGGGCCGGCCCATGCCGCACCTGCAATTGCGCATCGACGCCAGCGGCGAGATCCTGTTGCGCAGCGAAACCCTGATGCAGGGCTATTACCGCGAGCCGGAGAAGACCGCCGAGACGCTCGAGGGCGGCTGGCTGCACACCGGCGACCGCGGCCAGCTGGACGAGGCGGGCTACCTGCGCATCACCGGGCGGGTCAAGGACATCTTCAAGACCAGCAAGGGCAAGTACGTGGCGCCGGCGCCCATCGAAGGCGAGATCGCCAAGAGCCACTGGGTCGAGCAGGTGTGCCTGATGGGCAGCAACCTGGACCAGCCGCTGGCGCTGATCGAGCTGTCGCCGGCGGCCCGCCAGCAGCCGCAGGAGGTGGTCGGCCAGGCGCTGCAGGCGCATCTGCAGGCACTCAACGAGCGCCTGGCGCCGCACGAGCGCATCAGTCATTTCATCCTGGTGCGCGAGGCCTGGACGGTGGACAACGGCTGCATGACGCCGACCATGAAGATTCGCCGCAACGTGCTGGAGGCGCGCTACGCCGGGGCGCTGGCCGGCCTGTCGGCGAGCGAGGCCATCGTCTGGGAGCCCTGATCCCTGGCCCGCAGGCAATCCGCTAGCGCAATTCCGGATGGCCTCCGGGCCAAGCTGGCCACGCCGGCCGGGGTTGCACCGTTCTACCCCTCGCCCCTCTGGGGGGAGGGCTGGGGCGAGGGGCTGGGGCCTCTCGCCCGACACCACATCATCTGATCGGGAGTCGCCATGTCCGGCCCACTGTCTTCACTGAAAATCCTCGACTTCTCCACCCTGTTGCCGGGGCCCTTCGCCTCGCTGCTGCTGGCCGACCTGGGCGCCGAGGTGCTGCGGGTCGAGTCGCCCACGCGCATGGACCTGGTGCGCGTGCTGCCGCCGCACGACGGCGGCACCTCCACCAGCCACGCCTACCTGAACCGCAACAAGCGCGCCATCGCCCTCGACCTCAAGCGCCCCGAGGCGCTGGAGGTGGTGAAGAAGCTGGTGGGCGAGTACGACATCGTGCTGGAGCAGTTCCGCCCCGGGGTGATGGACAAGCTGGGCGTCGGCTACGAGGCGCTGAAGGCGATCAACCCGCGGCTGATCTACGTGTCGATCACCGGCTACGGCCAGAGCGGGCCGTACAAGGACCGCGCCGGGCACGACATCAACTACCTGGCGCTGGCCGGCCTCGCCAGCTATACCGGTCGCCGCGACAGCGGCCCGCTGCCGCTGGGGGTGCAACTGGCGGATATCGCCGGCGGCTCGCTGCACGGGGTGATCGGCCTGCTCGCCGCGGTGGTGCAGCGCCAGGTCACAGGCCTGGGCCAGCAGGTGGACGTGAGCATGACCGACTGCGCCTTCAGCCTGCACGCCATGGCCGGCGCCGGCTACCTCGGCGCCGGGGTGGAGCCGGAGATGGAGAACCAGGCGCTCAACGGCGGCAGCTTCTACGACTACTACCGCACCCGCGACGGCCGCTGGTTCTCGGTGGGCAGCCTGGAGCCGCAGTTCATGCAGCAGTTCTGCCAGGCCATCGGTCGGCCGGAGCTGGCGGCGCGCGGGTTGTCGCCGAAGCCCGAGGATCAGCGCGCGCTCAAGCGCGAGATCGAGATCGAGTTCGAGCGCCGCGACTTCGCCGAGTGGTGCCAGCGCTTCGCCGCCCTGGACGCCTGCGTCGAGCCCATGCTGCCGCTGTCCGAAGCGGTGGAACATCCGCAGATCAAGGCGCGCGGGCTGGTCACCGAGGTGCCGCGCGATGGGCTGCCGGCGCAGCGGCAACTGGCCTGCCCGCTGAAGTTCTCGGGCGGTTTGCCGGCGCCGCGGCATATCGGCGCGGCGGTCGGCGCGCATACCGAGGAAGTCCTGGCCGAACTGGGCTATAGCGCCGAGCAGATCGCCGCGCTGCGGGCGGTCAAGGCGCTGGGCTGATTGACGGGGCTATGCTGAAGCGGGAGGGCCCGGCCATGATCGCCATGCTCGAAGCCGTCCAGGCCGATATCACCGGCCTGGAGGTCGACGCCATAGTCAACGCCGCCAACAGCTCGCTGCTCGGCGGCGGCGGGGTGGACGGCGCCATTCACCGCGCCGCCGGGCCGCGGCTGCTGGAGGCCTGTCGGCCGCTGGGCGGTTGTCCCACCGGCGAGGCGCGGCTGACGCCCGGCTTCGCGTTGCCGGCGCGCTGCGTGATCCATACGGTGGGGCCGGTCTGGCACGGCGGCGAGCGTGGCGAGGCGCAGCTGTTGGCCAGCTGCTATCGCAGCGCACTGCGCCTGGCCGCCGAGCACGAGCTGCGCAGCATCGCCTTTCCCTCGATCAGCACCGGCATCTACGGTTATCCCGCCGAGCAGGCGGCCGGCATCGCGGTGGCGACGGTACGCGAGGAAGTCGCCCACCTGCCGAGGATCGAGCGCGTGCTGTTCTGCTGTTTTTCCGCCGCCGATCTGGCGCGGTATCGGGATTTGCTAAGGCAACTCTGAGATAGCCGTCGTTCCCGCGCAGGCGGGACAGCAGCTTTATCGCTGAACAGCGCTTGCGCTGGCCCGCAGGGGAATAATCCAGAAGCTGCGTCGTCCCCGGGCCCCTTCGCGGGGGGGTGGCGATAAATGGCTTATTCAGGACGTTCCTGACGTAGGACGTGCCTGTGGGCGCTGCCGGGGCCTGGCCGCAGGCTATTCCACCCGCTGCTGGCCGGTGAACTGCAGGGTCACCTTGCAGCGTCGGCAGTAGTAGCGCCGGCCCTTGGCCACCAGGGCATGGCGCTGGGCGGAGAAGGGGAATTCGCCGTCGGGGCAGCTGCAGCGGTAGATAAAGCGGCTGACCTTGCGCCGCTGCACGTCGTAGCTGTGGCAGCGGTGCGGCGGCAGTTCGTAGACCCCGCGCATGATCAGTTGCCATTCCTCGCCGTGGGGCTGGATACGCGGGCCGAACAGCTGGTGGGCGATCAGGTGCGCCACCTCGTGGGCCACGGTCTGCTGCAGGAAGTCCTCGCGGTTGTCGCGATACAGCTGCAGGTTGAAGCGCAGCTTGTTTTCCGTCAGATGGGCGACGCCGGCCTTCTGCCCGCGCAGCTTGAAGCTGATCTCGGGGCGAGCGAAGCGTTGCTTGAAGAAGGTTTCGGCCAGCTGATAGCAGGCCTCGACGCGGGCATGGAGCTGTTCGGGCATGCGCCGATTATGCCCAATCATGGCCCTGGCGGCAGCCCATAAACGACGAAACCACCCGCAGGTGGTTTCGCCGAGTCGCCCTTGCCCTCAGCTGGTGTAGACCGGGCCGACGCCCAGGCCCCAGAGGATCACCGAGGTGGCGATCATCGCCACCAGCACCACCAGGCCTACCGCCAGCACCGAGCTGGAGAACATGAACCCCTCGTCCTCGGGGATGTTCATGAAGGTCGGGATGCCGACGTAGAGCAGGTACACCGTGTAACAGATGGCCACCGTGCCGACCACCATCGCCAGCCACAGGTGCGGGTAGAGCGCCGCCAGGCCGCCGATGAACAGCGGGGTGGCGGTGTAGGCCGCGAACACCACGCACTGGGTCATGGTCGGGTTGGCGTCGTAGGTGCGCGCCATCCAGTGGATGAAGGCGCCCATCACCGCGACGCCGGCGAGCATCGCCAGGTAGGACATGATGGTCATGCTCAGGGCGCTGCCCTCGGTGAGCATCACCGGCGCTCGGTCGCCGATCGACCAGCCCACCTGGGTGGTGCCGATGTAAGCCGAGACCGCCGGGATGGCGGCGAGCAGCAGGACATGAGTCAGGTACATGTGGCTGATGGTTTCTTCCTCGCCACGGATTTCTTGCCATTCTTGGTCGGGATGGGTGAAGAGCCCCCAAACGTGGTGGATCATGCCAGACACCTCCTCTTTTTATGACGATCGCCCCCCAGCGGACGCCCGGCGCGCGTGTACAGCGCCACCGGGTGCCAGGCCGAACCTATGCGACCGTATGTCGCAGTATAGGCAGGGGCTGGAGGGCGCGTGGTGCCTGGCTTTAGAGCGAATTGCTCTCTGCCGGTCAGTTGTAATAGCGCTCTAGAATTTCCATGGCCTTGTTGATCGACTGCAGCCGCTCGGTGCTGCCGCCGCGATCCGGGTGGTGCTGGCTGACCAGCTGGCGGTAGCGCCGCTTGATGCTGGCCAGGTCGAGGACCGCGCCGGGGCCGTCCAGTTCGAACAGCGCCAGCGCCGCCTGTTTCTCCTCGCCGCCCTGCATGCGGGTCCAGAAACTGGCCAGCAGGCGCTCGACATCGCGCTCGTCGGTATCGCGCAGGTTGCTCATGTCCAGGTAGTAGTCGCGCAGCCCGTCGCGCTCGCTGAGCGCCGCGCTGCCGGCCTGGTAGGGCAGCAGGCGGATGCACAGCGGGGCGATCTGCAGCTGGTGGCGGCCCTCCTGCCAAAGCCGCTCGCGCAGGCGATACAGGGCGTTGAACAGGAGGAAATGGGTGCGAAACAGCACCAGCTTGTCGGTCAGCGGCAGGTTGGGGATATGCCCGCTGTGGCGCTGCTTGAGCTGCTGGATCAGCTGGTACTCGGCCAGCCCGTCGGGCGCGGCGAGCAGCAGTTCGAGCACCTGGTCGGCCAGGTCCAGGGCGGGGTCGAGGTCGTCGTTCATCGGCCGAGCCTAGCATTTCGCCGTCGGTGGGGTAGGGCGAGCGGGCCATTGTGCGTAAAATGTCGCGCTTTCGTTCCTACCCCCGGATTCCGACGCACCATGGGCACCCTTTCGGTCAACCAGAACAAACTGCAGAAGCGCATTCGCCGCCTGGCCGGCGAAGCCATCACCGACTTCAACATGATCGAGGATGGCGACAAGGTGATGGTCTGCCTGTCCGGCGGCAAGGACAGCTACACCATGCTCGACGTGCTGCTGTACCTGCAGAAGGTGGCGCCGATCAAGTTCGAGATCGTCGCGGTGAACATGGACCAGAAGCAGCCGGGCTTTCCCGAGCACGTGCTGCCGGCTTACCTCGAATCCATCGGTGTGCAGTACCACATCATCGAGAAGGACACCTACTCGGTGGTCAAGGAGAAGATTCCCGAGGGCAAGACCACCTGCTCGCTGTGCTCGCGCCTGCGCCGCGGCACCCTGTACACCTACGCCGACGAGATCGGCGCGACCAAGATGGCGCTGGGGCACCACCGCGACGATATCCTGGAAACCTTCTTCCTCAACATGTTCTACGGCGGCACGCTCAAGGCCATGCCGCCCAAGCTGCTCTCCGACGACGGCCGCAACGTGGTGATCCGCCCGCTGGCCTACTGCGCCGAGGCCGATATCGAGGCCTACAGCCAGCTTAAGCAGTTCCCCATCATCCCCTGCAACCTCTGCGGCTCGCAGGAGAACCTGCAGCGTCAGGTGGTCAAGGAGATGCTGCAGGAGTGGGAGCGCAAGAGCCCGGGGCGGGTCGAGATCATGTTCCGCGCGCTGCAGAACGTGCACCCCTCGCAACTGGCCGACCGCAACCTGTTCGACTTCAAGAGCCTGAAGATCGACGACAGCGCCACGCCGCGTTTTCTCGATGTGATGAGCCTGTAAGGCTCCGCTGCCAAAGCCCTCCCACAGATTGAGTGGTCTGGCGTAGGGTGGATCACGCTTCATCGATCCACCGTGTACGGGCCGGTGGAACTGGTGGATGTAAAAAGCGACATCCACCCTACGGCGCTGCCCCGGATTGCCCGCCGATGCCCCAGCGTAGGTCAGACCTGTGGGAGGGGCTTTAGCCGCGACCATTGTTTCTCCACGCCTCGCTTGCCAGGCCGCGAAGGCCTGGAGTAAGGTTCGGCCATCGCTTCGGAGAACATCATGTCGTCCAGCCTCAACCTCCTGTCCTCGCTCCACGCCGGTGCCGCGCGCACCGCGCTGGCCCGTGCGCAGGCGGTGGTCGCTGCCGCGTATTACTTTGGGTATTGGTTTAGCCACAGGCGCGCCTGATACCCCACAGGCGGCCTGAGACAACAGGGTCGCCACCAGAGACGTTTTCCAGAAAACCCCCGGTCGGCAACCCGACCGGGGGTTTTGTTTTTTTCGGCCGAAAACGGCCAAGCGCTCAAGAGGATGCACAGATGAACCGTTATTACCGCAACTACCGCTACGACTGGCGATTTAGCAGCGTCACCGCCGCCCTGACACCCCTGCAACGAACACTCAGTTAGCGCCGCCGCGGCATCGACCGCGCCGGCCAAGGAACCGCCAGATCATGAATGCATCCGTCTCCGCTCAACTCGTTTCCAGCGTCACCCCCATCGCCCGCCGCAGCGCTCAGCCGCTGCCCAGCCCCGCCGTGCTGCGCCAGCGCCTGCCGCTGGCCAATGCCCTCGCCGAACGTATCGCCGCCGACCGCGCCGCCATCCGCTCCGTGCTCGATGGCCGCGATTCGCGCCTGCTGGTGGTGGTCGGCCCCTGTTCCCTGCATGACCGCACTTCTGCGCTCGAATACGCCGAGCGCCTGGCCGCACTGGCGCCGCAGGTGGACGACCAGCTGCTGCTGGTGATGCGCGCCTACGTGGAAAAACCGCGCACCACCGTGGGCTGGAAGGGCCTGCTGTACGACCCGCAGCTGGACGGCAGCGGCGATATGGCCGAAGGCCTGCGCCTGTCGCGCCAGTTGATGCTGGATATCCTCGCCCGTGGCCTGCCGCTGGCCAGCGAACTGCTGCAGCCGCTGGCGGCCGGTTACTTCGACGACCTGCTCGGTTGGGCGGCCATCGGTGCGCGCACCAGCGAATCGCAGGTACACCGCGAGATGGTCAGCGGCCTGGATCTGCCGGTGGGCTTCAAGAACGGCACCGACGGCAGCCTCGCCATCGCCTGCGACGCCATGCGCTCGGCGGCGCACCCGCACCAGCATTTCGGCATCGACGAGCTCGGTCACCCGGCGCTGCTGCACACCGCCGGCAACCCGGATACCCACCTGGTGTTGCGCGGCGGCCACGGCGCGCCCAATTACGACGCTGCCAGCGTGGCGGCCGCACGCGAGGCGCTGCAGCGCCAGGGCATCGCCCCGCGGATCATGGTCGACTGCAGCCACGCCAACAGCGGCAAGGACCCGCTGCGTCAGCCGGCCGTGCTGGCCAGCGTGATCGACCAGCGCCTGGCCGGCGACGCCAGCCTGCGCGGGGTGATGCTGGAGAGCCACCTGGAAGACGGCTGTCAGGCGCTGAGCGGCGAGCTGCGCTACGGCGTATCGATCACCGACGGCTGCCTGGGCTGGAGCAGCACCGAAAGCGCCTTGCGCCAGGCGGCCGAGCGGCTGCGGGGCGCGGCGCTCTCGGCGTAGGCGGCTGCTGGCGGGCGATGCGGCGGGAGCGCTGGATCGCCCGCCAGCGCGCTGCTACGGCAGACATGGCACTTGCCGCACCGGGGGCTGTGCGGGCACCCTTTGCAGCTTGTTCCACTGACGGCGCGACCCCTCCATGCGTGACTACAAATGGCTGCACGAATACTGCCTCAACCGCTTCGGCTCGGCCCAGGCGCTGGAAGCGCTGCTGCCACAGCCGCGCAGCGACGCCGAGCTGCGGGCGCTGAGCGATGACCGCTACCTGTCGTTGATCAGCCTGCGTATCTTCCGCGCCGGCCTCAAGCACAGCCTGGTGGACGCCAAGTGGCCGGCGTTCGAGGAGGTGTTCTTCGGCTTCGATCCGGAGAAGGTGGTGCTGATGGGCGGCGAACGCCTGGAGAACCTGATGCAGGACGCGCGGCTGATCCGTCACCTGGGCAAGCTGAAAAGCGTGCCACGCAATGCCCAGTTCATCCTCGACGTGCGCCGCGAGAAAGGCAGTTTCGGCGCCCTGATCGCCGACTGGCCGGTGACCGATATCGTCGGCCTGTGGAAGTACCTGGCCAAGCACGGCAGTCAGCTCGGCGGCATGTCGGCGCCGCGCTTTCTGCGCATGGTCGGCAAGGATACCTTCATCCCCAGCGACGACATGGTCGCGGCGCTCAAGGCCCAGGGCATAGTCGACAAGGCACCGACCAGCCAGAAGGAGCTGGCCGCGGTGCAGGCCGCCTTCAACCAGTGGCACGCCGAGAGCGGCCGGCCGCTGTGCCAGCTGTCGGTGATGCTGGCGCATACGGTCAATCATTGAGGCACCTGCGGGAGGGGCTTTAGCGGCGACTACTTGTCGCGGCTAAAACCCCTCCCACGGGATGTGCGCTCAGAGCACACCGCCGTCCTTGCGCCTGGCCTCGCGAAACTCCCCCGGCGTCTGCCCGGTCCAGCCCTTGAAGCTGCGGTGGAACGAGCGTGATTCGGTGAAGCCCAGGTAGCAGGCGATATCCTGGATCGCCAGGTCGCTGCGCAGCAGGTAGTGCTCGGCCAGCTCCTGGCGCAGCTCGTCGAGGATCTGCTGGTAGCTGGTGCCGGCCTGCTGCAGGTGGCGCTGCAGGGTGCGCACGGTCATGTCGAACTTCTCCGCCACCCGTTCCTTGCGCGGCAGGCCGTCCTTGAGCAGCAGGCGCAGGGCGTTTTTCACCCGTCGCGGCAGCGGCTCGTCGTCGTCCAGCCCGGCCATCAGCGCCAGGGCGTGTTCTTCCAGGGTGCGCAGCAGGTTGGCATCGGCCTGGCGCAGCGGCACGGCCAGGTAGTCCAGCGGCACCAGCAGGGCGTTGCAGGGTTGTTCGAACAATACCGGGCAGCCGAACAGACCCTCATACTCCGCCAGCTCGGTGGCGGCCGGCTGCGCATGTTCGAACCAGACCTCGCGCGGCGAGTGCTCGGAGTCGGCGATCCAGCGCGCGTACAGCAGCCAGGAGGCGAGCACGTTCTCCACCATGTGCCGGCGCACCTGCGGCGCCTGGTGGCGGCAGCTCCAGATCAGCCGCACATGATCGGCGGCCATTTCCAGGCGGCTGGTGCCCATGTCGCCGACCAGTTTCTCGTAGGGCACGATGCGGCCCATGGCCTCGCCGAGGGTGGCGCAGTTCATGGCGATATAGCCGAGCACGCTCCACGAGCCGGGCTGGACGAAACGCGCCGAATGCAGGCCGAACAGCGGGTCGCCGGAGACCTCCAGCAGATGCGCCAGCAGGCGCTCGTGCACCTCGCTGGGGATGCGTTTGCCGTTGTCGGCCAGCTCCTGCGCCTCGATGCCGGCGGCCGCCAGGGCGCGGTCGACATCCAGACCGAGCTGTTCGGCCTGGCGCAGGTACTTGAGCAGGGCGGGAACCGAGGTGTAGCCGAGGTTTTCCATGGTTTCTTCTTGTTCTGGGGGAAGCGGGCGCGGCGCCTGGCTTGATTGGCGACAGGCCCTGGCCCGATCCGACAGTGACGGCCGGCGGCGGCTGGCTAGTATAGGCAGCCATAAGTGCCGATCGGAATGGGGGATGCGATGCGACGTTGGAACGGTTGGGGTGACGAAGCCACCGAGGTGGAATTGCCGGCCCATGGCGAGGCCTTTCTCGCCGAGCTGATCGGCCCCGGCCAGCGTCTGGCCGACGCCAGCCTGCAGGAGGTGTTGGCCCGCGTGCCGGCCTCGCGCCTGGCCCCGCACCCGCTGATCAGCCAGGATGCCGAGGTGCGCGTGCGCCATGCCCGCGGGCAGAGCCTGCCGGACTGGCTGGCCATGCGCTCCGGCGACTTCGGCCTGTTCCCCGATGGCGTCGCCTGCCCGGAGAGTGCCGCGCAGATCCGCGAGCTGCTGGCCTGGGCGCAGCAGCATGACGTCACCCTGATTCCCTACGGCGGCGGCACCTCGGTGGCCGGGCATATCAACCCGCAGGCCGGTGGGCGGCCGGTGCTGACCCTGTCGCTGGAGCGCATGACGCGCCTGCTGGAGATCGACGAGGACAGCCTGGTCGCCACCTTCGGCCCCGGCGCCAACGGCCCGCAGGTGGAAAGCCAGCTGCGCGCGCGCGGCTATACGCTGGGCCACTTCCCGCAATCCTGGGAACTGTCGACCCTCGGCGGCTGGGTCGCCAGCCGCTCCAGCGGTCAGCAGTCGCTGCGCTACGGGCGCATCGAGCAACTGTTCGCCGGCGGCAAGCTGGAGACCTTCGCCGGCACTTTGGAGATTCCCACCTTCCCGGCGTCGGCCGCCGGCCCCGACCTGCGCGAGCTGGTGCTGGGTTCGGAAGGGCGCTTCGGGCTGATCTCCGAGGTGCGCGTGCGCATCAGCCGCCTGGCCGAGCAGGAGCGCTTCTACGCGGTGTTTCTGCCCAGCTGGCAGCAGGCGCTGACCGCCATTCGCAGCCTGGCCCAGGCGCGCGTGCCGCTGTCCATGCTGCGCCTGTCCAATGCCATCGAAACCCGCACCCAGCTGGCCCTGGCCGGCCACCCGCGGCAGATCGCCTGGCTGGAAAAGTACCTGGCGCTGCGCGGTGCGCGCGACGGCAAATGCATGCTGACCTTCGGTCTCACCGGCAACCGCCTGCAGAACGCCGCCTCGCTGAAGCAGGCGCGGCGCCTGCTGAAAGGCTTCGGCGGGGTGTTCACCGGCACCCTGCTGGGCAAGAAATGGGAGCACAACCGCTTCCGCTTCCCCTATCTGCGCCACGGCCTGTGGGAGCGTGGCTACCTGGTGGACACCCTGGAAACCGCCACCGACTGGTCCAACGTCGACAAGCTGTTGAACCAGGTGGAAGCCAGCCTGCGCGACGAACTGGCCGGCGAGGGCGAGCGGGTGCACGTGTTCACCCACCTGTCGCACGTCTACGGCGAAGGATCGAGCATCTACACCAGCTACGTGTTCCGCCCCGGCGCCGATTACGCCGAGGCCATGGCGCGCTGGCAGCGCCTGAAGGCGGCGGCCAGCCGCACCATTGCCGCGAACCGCGGCACCATCAGCCACCAGCACGGCGTCGGCCGCGACCACGCGCCCTACCTGGCGGCGGAGAAGGGCGAGTTGGGCATGGCCACGCTGCGCAGCCTGGCCACGCATTTCGACCCGGAGCAGCGCCTGGCTCCCGGCGTGCTGCTGCAGGATTGAACATGCAGCAGTGGAACGCCGCCTGGCGCGAGCGCGCCCTGCCCGAACTGGCCGCGCGCGACTGGGATCTGCTGGTGATCGGCGGCGGCATCTGCGGCGCCGGCATCCTGCGTGAGGCTGCGCGGCGCGGTTGGCGCTGCCTGTTGCTGGAGCAGCGCGACTTCGCCTGGGGCACCTCCAGCCGCTCGTCGAAGATGGTCCATGGCGGCCTGCGCTACGTCGCCAAGGGCCAGCTGGGGCTGACCCGCGACTCGGTGCGCGAACGCCAGCGCCTGCTCGGCGAGGCGCCGGGGCTGGTCGAGCCGCTGAGCTTCGTCATGCCGCACTACCGCGGCGGTTTTCCCGGGCCCAAGGTCTTCGGCGGCCTGCTCAGCCTGTACGACGCCCTGGCCGGCAAGCGCAATCATCTGTTCTACCCGCTGCAGCAGCTGCGCTACCTGGCGCCGGGCATCCGGGTGGACGGCCTGCTCGGTGGCACGCGCTTCTTCGATGCGGTGACCGACGACGCGCGGCTGGTGCAGCGGGTGCTGGGTGAGGCCCGTGGCGAAGGCGGCGAGGCGCTCAATGGCATGCGCGTGGTCGAGCTGCTGCGCGAGGCGGGCCAGGTGGTCGGTGTGCTCGCCGAGGATATCGAGACGGGCAACCGCTACCGCCTGCGCAGCCGCGCCGTGGCCCAGGCCACCGGTGCCTGGGCCGACCGCCTGCGCCAGCCGGGCAATGGCCGCATCCGTCCGCTGCGCGGCAGCCATCTGCTGCTGCCGAGCTGGCGCCTGCCGGTGGCACATGCCTTCAGCTTTATGCATGCGGCCGATGGCCGGCCGGTGTTCGTCTTCCCCTGGGAGGGCGCGACGGTGATCGGCACCACCGATCTGGATCATGCCGGCGACCTGGATGCCGAGGCCGCCATCAGCATGGAGGAGGTCGACTACCTGCTGGCCGCCTGCGCCCAGCAGTTCCCGAGCGCCGAGGTGACGCGCGGCGATGTGCTGTCGACCTGGGCCGGCGTGCGCCCGGTGGTGGGCGATGGCAGCGCCGGGCTCAAGCCCTCCGACGAGAAGCGCGAGCATGCGCTGTGGATCGAGCCGGGCAGCGTGACCCTGGCCGGCGGCAAGCTGACCACCTTTCGCCTGCTGGCGCTGGAGGTGCTGCGCGCCTGTGCGGGCTTCGTCGGCAAACCGGTGGAGGATCGCGGCACGGCGGTGTTTCGTCCGTTGTCGATCCCGCCCATGCCCGGCCTGAGCCCGGCGCAGCAGCGCCGCCTGGCCGGTCGCCATGGTCGCCAGCTGGGCGAGGTGCTGCGCCTGATCGACGAGATCGGCGGCGACCGCGTCGGCGCCACCGACACCCTCTGGGCCGAACTGGCCTGGGCCGCCGAGGGCGAGCTGGTGCTGCACCTGGACGACCTGCTGTTGCGCCGTACCCGCCTGGGCCTGCTGCTGGCGGGCGGTGGGCGCGCCGAACTGCCGCGTATCCGCACGCTGTGCCAGCCGCGCCTGGGCTGGAACGATGCGCGCTGGCAGCAGGAAGAGACGGACTACCTGGCGCTGTGGCGGCGCTGCTATAGCCTGCCATGACCCGGATCACCGCCGGCCCGCAGGGTGTCGCGGGGCCGCCTAGGCCATGCACACCGAACATTCCCCGATATACAGGTCCATGTGCGCAACCACAGGTATAACGAGAAGGATCACACCTTGAGCGAACCAAGCTACCTGCTGAGCATCGACAACGGCACCCAGAGCGTGCGTGCGTTGCTGT
Organism: Pseudomonas sp. PL-6; assembly: GCF_054110165.1. Lineage (NCBI taxonomy): Bacteria > Pseudomonadati > Pseudomonadota > Gammaproteobacteria > Pseudomonadales > Pseudomonadaceae > Pseudomonas > Pseudomonas sp. PL-6. Next base: position 1,806,385 of record NZ_CM134189.1, read on the forward strand.
TCGATACCCAGGGCAACCTGCTGGCCAAGGGTAAGGTGGAGCTCGATCCCTATTTCTCCAGCCAGCCGGGCTGGGCCGAGCAGGACCCGGAATACTACTGGGCCAGCCTCGGCGAGGCCTGCCGCCTGCTGTGGCAGCAGGTGGATATCGACCGCGGTCTGATCCGCGGCGTCGCCGTCACCACCCAGCGCGGCAGCATCATCCATGTCGATGAGCAGGGCGCACCGCTGCGCCCGGCGATACTCTGGCTCGACCAGCGCCGCGCCGAGGTGCAGGGGCGGATCAAGGGTCCCTGGGGCTGGCTGTTCAAGCTGGCGCGCGCCGAGGAGGCGGTGGATCACTTCCGCGGCCAGGCCGAGGTCAACTGGGTCGCCCAGCACCAGCCGGACATCGCGGATCGCACGCACAAGGTGCTGCTGCTGTCCGGGTTTCTCACCCAGCGCCTGTGCGGCCGCTTCGTCGATTCCACCAGCAGCTGCGTGGCCTACTTGCCGTTCGACTACAAGCGCCTGCGCTGGGCCGCGCCGGGCGACTGGAAATGGCAGGCGCTGGCCGTGCGCCGCGAGCAACTGCCGGAGCTGGTCAAGCCGGGCGAGCGCCTGGGCAGTATCAGCGCCTCCGCCAGCCTGCATACCGGCATTCCCGAGGGCCTGCCGCTGATCGCCGCCGGCGCCGACAAGGCCTGCGAAGTGCTGGGATCCGGCGCGCTGGACGCCGGCACCGCCTGCCTGTCCTACGGCACCACGGCGACCATCAACACCACGCGCCGCCGTTACCTGGAAACCATCGCGCTGATCCCGCCGTACCCGGCGGCGCTGCCGGATCACTTCAACACCGAGGTGATGATCTACCGCGGCTTCTGGATGGTCAGCTGGTTCAAGCGCGAGTTCGGCCTGCGCGAGATGCAGCGCGCCGAGGCCCTCGGCGTGCCGCCCGAGGCGCTGTTCGACGAGCTGGTCAACGCCGTGCCGCCCGGCTCCATGGGCCTGATGCTGCAACCCTACTGGACGCCGGGCATCCGCGAGCCGGGGCTGGAGGCCAAGGGCTCGATCATCGGCTTTGGCGACGTGCACACCCGCGCGCACCTGTACCGGGCGATTCTGGAAGGATTGGCCTACGCCCTGCGCCAGGGCAAGGAGCGCATCGAGAAACGCGCCGGCACCCGCATCGAGCGCCTGCTCGTGTCCGGCGGCGGTTCGCAGAGCGATGCGGCCATGCAGCTGACCGCCGATATCTTCGGCCTGCCGGCCGAGCGCCCGCACCTGTACGAGACCAGCGGCCTGGGCGCGGCGATCAATTGCGCGGTGGGCCTGGGCCTGCACCCGGATTACCCGAGCGCCATCGCCGCCATGACCCGCGTCGGCCAGGTATTCCAGCCCAACCCGGAGGCCCAGCGTGTTTACCAGCAGCTCTACGGGCAGGTCTACCAGCGCATGTATCGTCAGCTCAAACCGTTGTACCAGCGCATTCGCAAGATCACCGGTTACCCGGCGTAAAGCGCTATTCGTAGCCCGGATGCAATCCGGGAGGCGTGTACGCCGCTTCCGCGGATTGCATCCGGGCTACTTTCCACAGAAAAAGATCGCCCTCCTAAGCGGAGGGCGATTGGTTTGGCATCAGGCGACATCCACCAGCACGATCTCGCTGTCTTCCTGGGCCTCGACGCGGATCAGCGTTTCATCGGCGATGGCCACGCCGTCACGTGCCTGGGCCGCCACGCCGTTGACCCTGAAGGCGCCGCTGGCGCCCACCAGATAGGCCTTGCGACCCGGCTGCAGGCTGTACTCGGCGCTTTCTCCGGCCTTGATCGTGGCCGCCACCAGGCGCGCATCGGTGCGGATGCGCAGGGCGTCGGCATCTTCCTCGTAGCCGCTGGCCAGGGTGACGAAGGCTCCGGAGCGGTCGCCTTTGGGGAACGGCTTGGCCCCCCAGGACGGCGGCAGCCCGGCCTGGTTCGGCTGGATCCAGATCTGGAAGATCTTGGTGGTCTCGTCCTCCAGGTTGTATTCGCTGTGGGCGATGCCGGTGCCGGCGCTCATCACCTGCACGTCGCCGGCCTCGGTACGGCCCTGGTTGCCCAGGTTGTCCTGATGGGTGATCGCACCCTGGCGCACGTAGGTGATGATCTCCATGTCGCGGTGCGGGTGCGGCGGGAAGCCCGACTGCGGGGCGATCTCGTCGTCGTTCCACACCCGCAGGCGGCCCCAGTTCATCCGTGCGGGGTCGTGGTACTCGGCGAAGGAGAAGTGGTGACGGGCATTCAGCCAGCCGTGCTGGGCGGCGCCGAGCTGTGCAAAGGGGCGTACTTCGATCATGGCAAATCCTCCGGTAGTGCCCGGGCCTAGTCCCGTGCAACGTCGATGGCGGCATGATCTATTTGAATTGATCGATTTAAAAGCGCAAATATTGCGGTATAGGTATCTATTTATTAGATGTGTTTGTCGGGCAAGCAGCCAGTAGGCTGTTGCCGATCCCTTTCAAGGAGGACTGCGATGCGCGAGCGCAAGGCCTGGTTGATCCTGCATGGCAAGCAGGCGTTGAACGAGGAGGTGAGGGCGGCGGTGGCCGATCTGCGCGAGCAGGGCTGGGACCTGGCGGTGCGCCTGACCTGGGAGGGCGGCGATGGCGAGCGCCTGGTCGCCGAGGGGCTGGCGGCCGGCTACCCGACTCTGATCGCCGGCGGCGGCGACGGCACCCTGCGCGATGTCGCCGAGGCCCTGCACCGGGCCGGTGGCGGTGCCAGTCTGGCGCTGCTGCCGCTGGGCACCGCCAACGACTTCGCCCGCGCCGCCGGTGTGCCGTTGGCGCCGGCCGAGGCGCTGGCGCTGCTGGAGCGGGAGCCGCGTCCGGTGGACCTGGGCCTGGCCGGCGAGCGCGCCTTCCTCAATATGGCCACCGGCGGTTTCGGCTCCAACGTCACCGCCAATACCTCGGAGGAATTGAAGAAGGTGCTCGGTGGCGCCGCCTATTTCCTCACCGGGCTCAGCCGCTTTTCCGAGGTGCGTTCGGCCTTCGGTCGTTTCCAGGCGCCGGGTTTCGCCTGGGAGGGCGACTTTCTCGCCCTGGGCATCGGCAACGGCCGGCAGGCCGGCGGCGGCCACCTGCTGTGCCCCGATGCCCTGGCCGACGACGGCCTGCTCGACGTGTGCATAGTGCCGGCGGCGCAGGATGTGGTCGGCACCCTCGCTACGCTGCTGTCCGGCGGCATCAACGGCCTGCAGAGCGTGGCCATCGGCGCCCGCGTGCCCTGGTTGGAGGTGGAGGCGGCCGAAGGGCTCGACCTCAATCTCGACGGCGAGCCGCTGGAGAGCCGCGGCCTGCGCTTTCGCGCGGAAGCCGCGGCGTTGCGCCTGCACCTGCCGGCCGATTCGCCCTTGCTTGGCGGCTGAGGGCGGCTCAGGCATGATGGCGCTACGCCAGCAGCGCTTCAGCGGCAGCGCGCGCGGCCGATAACCTGACGCTAGACTCGCCTTAACCCCTCAGGAGCGCGCAATGGCCGGCATCCTCGATTCAGTAGATCAACGCACCCAGCTGGTCGGTGAGAACCGCCTGGAAATCCTCATGTTCCGCCTGGCCGGGCGCCAGCTGTTCGCGATCAACGTGTTCAAGGTGCAGGAGGTGCTGCAGCTGCCCAAGCTGACCCTGATGCCGCAGCGCCACCCCTTCGTCTGCGGCGTGGTCAACCTGCGCGGCCAGACCCTGCCGGTGATCGACCTGTCCCAGGCCATCGGCATGCGTCCGCTGGTGCCGGACGAGCGCAGCACCATCATCGTCACCGAGTACAACCGCTCGGTGCAGGCCTTTCTGGTCGGCAGCGTCGACCGCATCCTCAACCTCAACTGGGAGTCTATCCAGCCGCCGCCCGGGGGCGCCGGGCGCCAGCACTACCTGACCGCCATCACCAAGGTAGAGGAGCAGATCGTCGAGGTCATCGACGTGGAGAAGGTGCTGGCCGAGATCGTGCCGATGAGCACTAAGGTTTCCGCCGAGAAACTCGCCGATCCGCTGCTGGAGAAGGCCCGCGGCCGCGAGGTGCTGCTGGTGGACGACTCCAGCGTGGCCCTGAGCCAGCTGCGCGATACCCTGTCGCAGCTGGGCATCCGCATGCATATGGCCAGCGATGGCCTCAAGGCGCTGAACCTGCTGAAGAAGTGGGCCGACAGCGGCGAGGTGATGACCGACAAGCTGCTGATGATCTTCACCGACGCGGAAATGCCGGAAATGGACGGTTACCGCCTGACCAGCGAGATCCGCAACGACCCGCGCCTGCGCGACCTCCATGTGGTGCTGCACACCTCGCTGTCGGGCAGCTTCAACGATGCCATGGTGAAGAAGGTCGGCTGCGACAACTTCCTCTCCAAGTTCCAGCCGGACAAGCTGGTGGACGTGATCCGCCAGCGCCTGGCGCTGGACGAACCGAGCTGAAACCTAGGGCTGTTGCGCCAGGCGCTGGCGCAGATGCTCCACCCGCTCGCGGTTGACCCCCAGATCCGAATGCCCCAGGCGCGAGGCGGAGCGCACCTGCACCGCCTGCGGCTCGATAAGAAACTCCACGTCGTCGACGAAGCGCAGCACCCGGCTGGTGAATTCCGCGCGCAGATAGTCGTCCTCCTGCACCACCAGGCGTACTCGCGGCTCGTCCGCCAACAGCTGCAGCAGGCGTCTTCGGGTTTCCTCCGGGCTGCCGCGCAGCGCCAGCGGCGCTATGGCATGTTGCTCGTCGCTGGCCTGGCTGTTGACGCAGTTGGGCGAGGCCGGGCAGGGCGCCAGGCGACCGTCGCGCACCCCCAGCTCGCTCGGCGGGCTGCCGCTGCAGCCGCCCAGCATCGCCGCCAGGAGGATCGCGGCGGCGGACTTGTGAGCGCCGCCGGCAACTCGTATAAGGGCGTTTTGCGAAACAGGAAGCTGGCGCATGTTGAGTCTCTCGCAGTTGTACCGCTATCCGCTCAAATCCGGTCGTGGTGAAGTGCTGCAGCGCAGCGCCGTGGACGGCCTGGGCCTGCATGGCGACCGTCGCTGGATGGTAGTCGAAGCCGAGAGCGGGCGCTTTATCACCCAGCGCCTGCTGCCGCAGATGAGCCAGCTCGGCGCCCTGTACGACTCCCGCGGCGGCCTGACCCTGAGCGCGCCGGGTTGCGCCGATCTGGCCGTGGCGCTGCCCGACCCCGAGCAGGATCTGCGCGGCGTGACGGTCTGGCGCGACAGCCTGCGCGTGCCGGATGCCGGCGATGCAGCCGCCGATTGGCTTAGCGCGCTGCTGGGCCGGGCCTGTCGTCTGGTGCAGGTGCCGGAGACGCGCACGCGCCAGGTCGACACCGCCTATGCCCAGCCGGGTGATCGGGTGGCCTTCGCCGACGGTTTTCCGCTGCTGCTGATCGGCCAGGCGTCGCTGGACGACCTGGCGGCGCGGGTCGGCCGGCCGCTGTCGATGCTGCGTTTTCGCCCCAACCTGGTGGTCACCGGCAGCGAAACCTATGCCGAGGACGAGTGGAAGCGCATCCGCATCGGCGCGGTGGAGTTCGAGGTGGCCAAGGGCTGCTCGCGCTGCATCCTCACCACCGTGGACCCGCAGACCGGCGAGCGCAGCGCCGACCGCGAACCGCTGAGCACGCTGAAGACCTACCGCGAGCGCGATGGCCAGGTGTACTTCGGGCAGAACCTGCTGCCGCGCGGCGTCGGCGAATTGCAGGTCGGTATGCCGGTCGAGGTGCTGGAGTAACGCCGGCAGGGTCGCGCGATGCGCAGCAGACCCTTGGTCAGCTGCGCGCGGCGCGGCCGGCCGAGGGGATCGCCTCTCACTGATCGTCGAAATAACGCTCGTGCCAGGCCACCAGCGGGTGCGGCGCGTCGAGCTTCTGACCGTAGATCACCGAGTAGGACAGCACGTTCTGCACGTACTGGCGGGTTTCGTCGAACGGGATGTTCTCCACCCAGACGTCGTAGCTCAGATGGTCGGCGCCGCGCAGCCACTGGCGCACGCGGCCGGGCCCCGCGTTGTAGGCGGCCGAGGCGAGGACGCGGTTGCCGTTGAACTGGCCGTACACCTGGCTCAGGTAGGCCGCGCCGAGCTGGATATTGGTGTCCGGGTTGAGCGCCTGCTGCGGCGAGGCCAGGGGGATGCCGAACTTGCGCGCGGTTTCCTTGGCGGTGGCCGGCATCAGTTGCATCAGGCCCATGGCGCCGACGTGGGAGCGGGCGTCGGCCATGAACGCGCTTTCCTGGCGGGTGATGGCGAATACCCAGCTCGAATGCAGCTCGCGGCGCTTGGCTTCGCGCACCAGCTGGTCGCGGTGGGCCATGGGGAAGCGCACCTCCAGGTCGTCCCAGTACTGCGCCTGGCTGATGGTGCGGATGGCCGGGAAATACCACTGCATCTCGTAGGCCAGGCGGGCCTGGGCCACCAGCTCGTCGCGGCTGAACAGGCGGCTGACGTGGTACCACTCGCGGCGGCCGTCGACGATCTGGCCGCGATCGTGAAATTCCATGGCACGGCGGATGCCGGCGGTGTTGCGCACCTTCTGCACCGTCTTCGGATCGAGCGCCAGCGGCTTGTTGTTCAGCTGGTAGGGCGCCTTGACCTGATCGGCGGCCATGAAGCCGTAGAAGTCGCGCTCCTTGGCCAGGGCCTGGTAGAGCACCGCCGGCTGCTGGCTGTTCGGTTGTGCCAGCTGCAGGCTGCGCGCGTTCCAGTAGCGCCAGCGGTTGCTGCTGGCCAGGTCGGCCGGCATGCGCTGGGTCAGCTGATGAGCCTCGTCCCAGCGGCCGTGACGCAGCAGCAGACGGGCGCGCCACTCGCTGACGGTGTTGTCGCGCAGCTCCGGGTCGTACTTGGCCATCACCTGCAGGCCGCGCATGTCGAAGCGCTTGGCCAGGGTCAGGCCGATCTGCCGGGCGATGGCCACCTGTTCGTCCTGGGAGAACTTCATGCGCTGGGCGTAGCTGTCGAGCAGGCTCAGGGCGTCCTCGGGGCTCTGCCGGGCCAGACGGCGCAGGCCGAGGCCGACCACGTCGGCCATGGCGGCGTCGGCCGGGGCGAAACGCGCGGTCTGCTTGAGCAGCTGCGGCTTCTGCGCCACCTCGACCAGCAGCTTGGCGCGCGCGCCGAGGGTTGGCATGCTCTTGCTCAGGTGGTTGGCCAGGCCGTAGTTGCCGGCTTCCACCGCCAGTTTGGTGCGTTGCCAGCGGCGTTGTTCGGTGAGCTGGCCGGCTGCCGCCCAGCGCGCGAACAGTGGATCGCAGGCATTGGGCTGCGACTTGCCCACCAGCCACAGCTTCTCCGCGGTGGCATTGCCTTCGGCGATCAGGCCGTGGCTCAGCTGGTATTGGCCATAGAGGCAGTCCAGCTCGGTGAAATTGAGCGCCGGGTCGTAGTGGGCGAGAAAGGGCTGCCAGTCGCCGCGTTCGGCCAGCCAGCGCAGCCAGCGCAGTTTCATCCAGCTGGCCTGGGGCAGGTCGCCATGCTCGGCGAGGAACTTCTCGATCTCGGCGTTGCTCGCCGACTTGAGCCGGTGAGTCAGCTCGTCGTAGGCCAGGTGGGGCGTCAGCGGGTAGTCGCGCAGCGCGGCCTGGTAGCGGCGGTAGGGACCGCTGTCGCCCTTGGCCAGGGCGCGCTTGGCCTCGTCGTAGTACTGGCGCTGTTGCGTCAGGTTGGCGGCTTCGGCGCTGGCCAGGCCGGCAGTGGTGAGGATCAGGCAGGAAACTACAGAAAGAAGGCGACCGCGCATGGCATTTCCAGGGCAAGCAGATGAGGGGGCAACGGGTTCCGTTCGTTGCATGGCTCTAGCTTAGCCGTTCGCCGGGGCGCGGTGAATGCCGACGCGCTCGGCGGACATATGTGGCAACAGAGCGCCGGCCAACTCGGGTAGAATGCGCCGCCTGTTTCTGGAGAAGCCCATGACCCTGCTCAAGTTCGCCGATGTATCCCTCGCCTATGGCGCCATGCCCCTGCTCGACGGGGTGTCCTGGCAGATCGCACGGGGCGAGCGGGTGTGCATCATCGGTCGCAACGGTACCGGCAAGTCGAGCATGCTCAAGCTGGTCAAGGGCGAGCAGATGGCTGATGACGGCGAAATCTGGCGGGCGCCGGGGCTGAAGATCGGCGAGCTGCCGCAGGAGCTGCCGCGCGCCGACGAGCGCACGGTGTTCGACGTGGTGGCCGAGGGGCTGGCCGGGGTCGGCGAGCTGCTGGCGCGCTATCACCATCTGGCGCAGAACATCCACGGCGATGAAGACCTCGAGCAACTGATGCACGTGCAGCAGGAGCTGGAAGCCAAAGACGGCTGGCGCCTGCAGCAACTGGTCGACAGCACCCTGAGCCGCCTGCAACTGCCGGCCGACAAGACCCTGGCCGAACTCTCCGGTGGCTGGCGCCGGCGTGTGCTGCTGGCCCAGGCGCTGGTTTCCGAGCCGGATCTGCTGCTGCTTGACGAACCGACCAACCACCTGGACATCGGCGCCATCGCCTGGCTGGAAGAGGCACTGAAGGATTTCGGCGGCGCGGTGCTGTTCATCACCCACGACCGTTCCTTCCTGCAGAACCTGGCCACGCGCATCCTCGAACTGGACCGCGGCGGCCTGATCGACTGGAACGGCGACTACGCCAGCTTCCTGGTGCACAAGGAGCAGCAACTGGCGGCCGAAGAAACCGCCAACGCCCTGTTCGACAAGCGCCTGGCCCAGGAAGAGGTGTGGATTCGCCAGGGCATCAAGGCCCGCCGCACCCGCAACGAGGGCCGCGTGCGCGCACTCAAGGCGATGCGTGCCGAGCGTGCCGAGCGCCGCGAACGTCAGGGCAAGGCGAACATCGCCCTGGAAACCGCGGACAAGTCCGGCAAGCAGGTGATGCTGGCGGAAAACGTCAGTTTCGCCCATGCCGGGGGCCCTTTCCTGGTCAAGGATTTCTCCATGGTGCTGCAGCGCGGCGACCGCATCGGCCTGCTCGGCGCCAACGGCACCGGCAAGACCACGCTGCTCAAGCTGCTGCTCGGCGACCTGCAGCCCAGCAGCGGCAGCATCGAAGTCGGCACCAAACTGGAAGCGGCGTATTTCGACCAATTGCGTCACCAGCTCGAGCCGGAAAAAACCGTGATCGACAACGTCGCCGAAGGCCGCGATTTCATCAGTATCGACGGCCAGAGCCGTCACGTGCTGAGCTACCTGGGCGACTTCCTGTTCAGCCCGCAGCGCGCGCGCACGCCAGTCAAGGCGCTGTCCGGCGGCGAACGGGCACGACTGTTGCTGGCCAAGCTGTTCAGCAAGCCGGCCAACCTGCTGGTGCTGGACGAACCGACCAACGACCTGGACGTGGAAACCCTGGAACTGCTCGAAGAAGTGCTGCTTAACTTCCCCGGCACCGTGCTGATGGTCAGCCACGACCGTGCTTTTCTCGACAACGTGGTCACCAGCACCCTGGTGTTCGAGGGCGAAGGCAAGGTGCGCGAATACGTCGGCGGCTACCAGGACTGGCTGCGCCAGGGTGGTTCGCCGCGTCTGCTCGGTGTGGGTGAAAGCAAGTCCGGCAAAGCCGAACTGGCCACTGCCATAGTCGAAGCGCCGGCCCCGGCGGCAGTCGCCCCGGTGCAGGAGAGCGCCGAGCCGGCGAAGAAGAAACTCAGCTACAAGCTGCAGCGCGAGCTGGAAGCGATTCCCGGGCAGATCGATGCCCTGGAGCAGGAAATGGCCGGGTTGCAGGAGCGGATCGCCGATCCGGGCTTCTACCAGCAGCCGGTGCAGGCCACCACGGAAGTATTGGCGCGCCTCGACGACTTGCAGAAGGACTTGGACAAGTTGCTCGAGCGCTGGGCAGAGCTGGAAGGCTGAACGAAGGAACGCACAGACATGGCCATCGAGTACCGCATCACCCTCGACGACAATCATCAGTTCAGCTACCGGATCGAGCTGAACCGCGAATACGACCCCGCCCAGGCGCAGCAGGCCCCGGCCTGGACCCGGTTGGGACACCAACAGTGCAGCAACTGCCCGCTCAGTCGCGAGCAGTTCAGCCATTGCCCGGCGGCGGTCGACCTGCACCGGGTGATCGAGGATTTCCGCGGCCTGCCGGCGTTCAAGAAGGCCAGCGTGTGGGTGCGTACGCCGGAGCGCGAGTACACCAAGCAGGTCGGCCTGGAAGAGGGCCTGCGCGCGCTGCTCGGGGTGATCATGGCCACCAGCGCCTGCCCGGTGCTGGCGCGGCTCAAGCCCATGGCGCAGAACCACCTGCCGTTCGCCAGCAACCAGGAGTTCATCCTGCGCGCGGTGTCGCTGTACCTGGCGCGGCAGTACTTCAACATGCGCGAGGGACGCCTCGCGGACTGGGAGCTCAAGGGCCTGGTGCGCCTGTTCCAGCAGCTCAAGCTGGTCAATCAGGCATTCTGGCAGCGCATCCACGACACCTGCGACGGCGATTCCAACCTCAAGGCCTTCCTCACCTTCTTCTCCATGTCGTCGAGCATGACGGTGTCGCTGGAGACTCAGTTGCAGAAGATCCGCCCGCTGGTCATGAGTGCCGGCGATTCGTTCGAGTGACGCTATCTCGGTATGAGGAGCGCTGAGCGCTCCTCATACTCACGTCTCAGGCGCTTTTCTCGGCTTTCTTCAAGCGCACTGCGAGCACGTCGCAAGGCGCGCCGTGCAGCACGTCGTTGGCGGTGGAGCCGAGCAGCAGCGCCAGACCGTGGCGGCCGTGGCTGCCGACCACGATCAGGTCGCAGCCCTGTTCCTCGGCCAGACGATGAATTTCCTGGCGCGGCTGGCCGTAGGCCAGATGGCGCTGATCCGCGGTCAGTTCCGGGTACTTGCCGGTAAAGCTGTTCAGGCGTTCGCGCGCCTGCTCGAATTGCTGCTGCTGCAGCATCGACAGGTCCATCGGCACGTCGCCACCGAAGGCCATGGCCATCGGCTCGACGATATGCACCAGGGACATCTTGGCGCCGCTGGCCTTGGCCAGCTTCTGTGCGCGAACCACCACGGGGTCGCATTCCTCGGTCAGGTCGACGGCGACCAGAATATGCTGGTAGGGCATGGTGAACTCCTCCTTAAGGGTACGAATGGCTCTGCAGCAAGTATGGCCCCATTGCGCCCGATAAGCGGCCGCTTATTGTTACGACCTTGCCTGGCGGGCAGGGTGCCGGCTGAGAGCTTGTTCAAAGTCTGCTGCGCGTCGGCACTACTGTGTCAAAAACAGGCTGGAGCGCCAGCCCGGTCGGAATGCTCATTTACACCAGTAAAGTCGCCCGCGACTCCGACCGTTCCTCGCCTATTTTGATCAGCCGGAGGCTGTTACTAACGTAGCGCCTTGCATTGCTCTAGCTCGCGATACTTTGAACAGGCTCTGAGGGCGGACAAAGAAAAGCCCGGTGCGAGCACCGGGCCTGAATCGGGCCAGGCAGGCCGGAAAAACTGTGGCATCAGTGCTGGTTGGCGGCGTACTGGGCGGCTACGCCTTCCAGGCCTTCGATGATGCTGTCGGAATACTTGCTGACCAGAAAGGGCACGCTGTTCTCGTTGTAGTTCAGCAGGGATTTCTCGATATAGCGCCATTTGGTGCCGATACTGCCGAGAGCTGCGCTGATCTCCGGAGTGTTTTGCTGGGCGCGATTGAGCCCGTCGAGCTTGCTGGCGAACTCGCCGACCAACTCGTCGATGGCGCGCTCCTCGCCGCCGCCGAAGAAACTGCCGCCGATCGAGGCGCTGCGCGAGGCGTAGTCCAGGGCGATGCCCTGCATCAGCAGGCTCTGCTCGCGGCTCTGCTGGGTCAAGGGCGGTACGCTGTAGCCGCTTTCCTGCTGGATTTTCTGGTACAGCTCCTGGGCAATGGCCATCAGCCGCTGGTTGCTGTCCGCCAGGTCGGCGACCGGCTGCAGGTCGGTGTAGCCCTGGCTGCGCATGGCCTCCATCAGCGCCTGCAGGCCGTCGCGGTAGCCCTGCCATTCGCCCTGCCACTGGCTGCGCAGGGCCTTGGCGCCCTCGCCGGGCATCTCGCCGAGGGCATCCAGGTGGCCCTGGGCCTCCTGCAGCGACTCGCCGATCATCCGTGCGTAGCGCTGGTCGCCCTCCATGCCGTTGTACATATAGAAGTCGCCGAGGCTCTTCTGCGTGGCCAGGCGCAGCTGGTGCAGGCGCAGCAGATCATCGGCCGGTGCGGCCAGCAGGGATGGCGAGACGAAGGCGAAGAGGAAGACGAGCAGGGCGCTCAGGGAAAATGCCAGCGAACGGCGGCTCGACATTGGGGGCTCCGTGCGGCCCATCGTGGGGCTCGATTTGTTGTGGTATTGCAGCCGGATGGCGCTGTGCCAGCCGAAAGTGAGACGACTGTACCTGCAGCGCAGGGATTTGGCTAGGCGCAGGCGGCCGGCCGCCGGGGCGCCTTAAAGCGCCGCAATGGTGCGTTATCGATGGCGTTTATCGGGCCCTGGCCCAGGCCTCGGCAGGCCTGGGTTTGCGCCAGGGATGCGCACGCCGCGCAAGAAGGCCAATTGACAAGCGCCGGCTTTTCCCCGAAGGTGTGCACACCCAAATCAAACGGGCGTATGAATTGAGCGTTTGCCTGGAAAGGCGCGCCTTATACAGCCCGATTATCGCGTCGGCGGGTGTGTCGTACCGATTGGGGCTATGCTCGACGGCTGTGCCGCGAGCTGGCCTGCCGGTTGGCTCCGATGTGTACTGTTCAGCTTCCATACCGTGGAGATCAGTTGATGATTTACGAAGGTAAAGCCATCACGGTTAAGGCTCTTGAGAGCGGCATCGTCGAATTGAATTTCGACCTCAAGGGTGAGTCCGTCAACAAATTCAACCGTCTTACCCTCAACGAGCTGCGCGCCTCCGTCGACGCGATCAAGGCCGACGGTTCGATCAAGGGCGTGATTGTCACCAGTGGCAAGGACGTGTTCATCGTCGGTGCCGATATCACCGAATTCGTCGACAACTTCAAACTGCCCGACGAAGAGCTGGTGGCTGGCAACCTGGAAGCCAACAAGATCTTCAGTGATTTCGAAGACCTCGCCGTGCCCACCGTCGTCGCCATCAACGGCATCGCCCTGGGTGGCGGTTTCGAGATGTGCCTGGCCGGTGACTACCGCGTAATGAGCGAGACCGCCAAGATCGGTCTGCCGGAAGTCAAACTGGGCATCTACCCGGGCTTCGGCGGCACCGTGCGCCTGCCTCGCGTGATCGGCACCGACAACGCTGTCGAGTGGATCGCCTCCGGTAAGGAAAACCGCGCCGCCGACGCCCTCAAGGTAGGCGCCGTCGACGCCGTCGTCGCTCCCGCCAAACTCAAGGAGGCCGCGCTGGACCTGGTCAAGCGCGCCATCTCCGGCGAGCTGGACTACAAGGCCAAGCGTCAGCCCAAGCTGGAAAAGCTCAAGCTCAATGCCATCGAGCAGATGATGTGCTTCGAGACTGCCAAGGGCTTCGTTGCTGGCCAGGCCGGCCCGAACTACCCGGCTCCGGTCGAGGCGATCAAGACCATTCAGAAGGCTGCCAACTTCGGCCGTGACAAGGCGCTGGAAGTCGAGGCCGCCGGCTTCGTCAAGCTGGCCAAGACCTCGGTCGCCGAGAGCCTGATCGGTCTGTTCCTGAACGATCAGGAACTGAAGAAGAAGGCCAAACACCACGACGAAATCGCCCGCGACGTGAAACTGGCTGCCGTACTCGGCGCCGGCATCATGGGCGGCGGCATCGCCTACCAGTCGGCCTCCAAGGGCACCCCGATCCTGATGAAGGATATCCGCGAAGAGGGTATCCAGATGGGCCTGACCGAGGCCTCCAAGCTGCTCGGCAAGCGCGTCGAGAAAGGTCGCATGACCCCGGCGAAGATGGCTGAAGCCCTCAACGCCATCCGTCCGACCATGTCCTACGGTGATTTCGGCAACGTCGACATCGTCGTCGAAGCCGTGGTTGAGAACCCCAAGGTCAAGCAGATCGTGCTGGCCGAAGTGGAAGACGTGGTGCGCGAAGACGCCATCCTGGCCTCCAACACCTCGACCATCTCCATCTCCCTGCTGGCCCAGGCGCTCAAGCGTCCGGAAAACTTCGTCGGCATGCACTTCTTCAACCCGGTGCACATGATGCCGCTGGTGGAAGTCATTCGTGGCGAGAAGTCCAGCGAAGTGGCCGTGGCCACCACCGTTGCCTACGCCAAGAAGATGGGCAAGAACCCGATCGTGGTCAACGACTGCCCCGGCTTCCTGGTCAACCGCGTGCTGTTCCCGTACTTCGGTGGCTTCTCCAAGCTGCTGGGCTTCGGTGTCGACTTCGTGCGCATCGACAAGGTCATGGAGAAGTTTGGCTGGCCCATGGGCCCGGCGTACCTCTCCGACGTGGTCGGCATCGACACCGGCCACCACGGCCGCGACGTGATGGCCGAAGGCTTCCCGGACCGCATGGCGGTGGAAGGCAAGACCGCTGTCGACGTGATGTACGAAGCCAATCGCCTGGGCCAGAAGAACGGCAAGGGCTTCTACGCTTACGAGACCGACAAGCGCGGCAAGCCGAAGAAGGTCTCCGACCCTGAAGCTTACGAGCTGCTCAAGTCCATCGTGGTCGAAGAGCGCGAAGTCACCGACGAGGACATCATCAACTTCATGATGATCCCGCTGTGCCTGGAAACCGTTCGTTGCCTGGAAGACGGCATCGTCGATACCGCAGCCGAGGCCGATATGGGCCTGATCTACGGCATCGGCTTCCCTCCCTTCCGTGGTGGTGCGCTGCGCTACATCGATTCCATCGGTGTCGCCGAGTTCGTCGCCCTGGCCGACAAGTACGCCGACCTGGGCGCGCTGTACCACCCGACCGCCAAGCTTCGCGAAATGGCCGCCAAGGGCCAGAAGTTCTTCGGTTAAGCGCGCAACGACTAGAGCGAGAGTGAATTTATGAGCCTGAATCCTAGAGATGCAGTGATCGTCGACTTCGGTCGTACCCCGATGGGTCGTTCCAAGGGCGGCATGCACCGCAACACCCGTGCCGAGACCATGTCCGCGCACCTGATCAGCAACGTGCTGGAGCGCAACGCCAAGATCGACCCGGCAGAAGTCGAGGACGTGATCTGGGGCTGCGTCAACCAGACCCTGGAGCAGGGCTGGAACATCGCGCGCATGGCGTCGCTGATGACCCAGATCCCGCACACCAGCGCCGGCCAGACCGTCAGCCGCCTGTGCGGTTCGTCCATGAGCGCCCTGCACACCGCCGTGCAGGCGATCCAGACCGGCAACGGCGACGTGTTCGTCGTCGGCGGTGTGGAGCACATGGGCCACGTCGGCATGATGCACGGCGTCGACCCGAACCCGCACCTGTCCCTGTACGCCGCCAAGGCGTCCGGCATGATGGGCCTGACCGCCGAAATGCTGGGCAAGATGCATGGCATCAGCCGCGAGGCGCAGGACGCCTTCGGTGAGCGTTCTCACCGTCTGGCGCACAAGGCCACCGTCGAAGGCAAGTTCAAGGATGAAATCATCCCGATGCAGGGCTACGACGAGAATGGTTTCCTGAAGGTCTTCGACTACGACGAGACCATTCGCCCGGAGACCACTCTGGAGAGCCTGGCTACCCTGAAGCCGGCGTTCAACCCGAAAGGCGGCACCGTGACCGCGGGTACTTCCTCGCAGATCACCGACGGCGCTTCCTGCATGATCGTCATGAGCGCCCAGCGCGCTCAGGATCTGGGCATCCAGCCGATGGCCGTGGTTCGCGCCATGGCCGTTGCCGGTGTGGATCCGGCGATCATGGGCTACGGCCCGGTGCCGTCCACTCAGAAGGCGCTCAAGCGCGCCGGTCTGACCATGGCCGACATCGACTTCGTCGAGCTCAACGAAGCCTTTGCTGCCCAGGCCCTGCCTGTGCTGAAGGATCTGAAGCTGCTCGACAAGATGGAAGAGAAGGTCAACCTGCACGGCGGCGCCATCGCCCTGGGTCACCCCTTCGGTTGTTCCGGTGCCCGTATCTCCGGTACCCTGCTCAACGTCATGAAGCAGAACGGTGGCACCCTCGGTGTCTCCACCATGTGCGTGGGCCTTGGCCAAGGCATCACCACCGTCTTCGAGCGCGTTTAAGCGCAAGCGGACAGAAACCGGGGCCCAGTGCCCCGGTTTTGCTTTTTACGGCTTTTATTTCGGGAACCTCTCATGCAGTTGCAGCCAGGACTCTATCGCCACTACAAGGGCCCGCAGTACCGCGTATTCGGTGTGGCGCGCCATTCCGAGAACGAGGAAGAAGTGGTGGTGTACCAGGCCTTGTACGGTGAATTCGGCCTGTGGGTTCGGCCGCTGAGCATGTTCTGCGAAGAGGTCGAGGTGGACGGCAAGCGCGTTCCACGCTTTGCTTTGATTCAGGCCGAAGTCAGCCCTATCGGCAGTTCGGAAGCCTGACTGCGCAGTCCCTGCGCTTGACCTTCGCTTGGTCACCACTATATATAGCGGGGCCTCAAGGCTCCCTGCCTTCTATATTTCGCAATTCAGGAATTTTCTGATCCATGGGCAAATCGCTGGTCATCGTGGAATCCCCGGCCAAGGCCAAGACCATCAACAAGTATCTGGGCAGCCAGTACGTGGTGAAGTCGAGCATCGGCCACATCCGTGACCTGCCTACCAGCGGCTCGGCAAGCGCCACCAAGGAGCCGGCCAAGCGTGGCAAGGCCGCCGCCGAGGCGCCTGCGCTGTCGCCCAAGGAAAAGGCCAAACGTCAGCTGTTCGCGCGCATGGGCGTCGACCCCGAGCACGGCTGGAAGGCCAAGTACGAGATCCTGCCCGGCAAGGAAAAGGTGATCGAAGAACTGCGCCGCCTGGCCAAGGATGCCGACACCATCTATCTCGCAACCGACTTGGACCGCGAGGGGGAGGCCATCGCATGGCACCTGCGCGAATCCATCGGTGGCGATGACGCCCGCTACAAGCGTGTGGTGTTCAACGAGATCACCAAGAAGGCGATCCAGGAAGCCTTCTCCAAGCCCGGCGAACTGGATATCAACCGCGTTAACGCCCAGCAGGCGCGGCGCTTCCTCGACCGCGTGGTGGGCTACATGGTCTCGCCGCTGCTGTGGGCCAAGATCGCCCGCGGCCTGTCCGCCGGCCGCGTGCAGTCGGTGGCGGTGAAGCTGGTGGTGGAGCGCGAGAAGGAAATCCGCGCCTTCGTCCCGGAAGAATACTGGGAAGTGCACGCCGATCTCGGCACGGCGAAGAACGCCAAGGTGCGTTTCGAAGTGGTGCGCGAGGGCGGTGCGGCGTTCAAACCGGTCAATGAAGCACAGGCCATGGCCGCACTGGAGAAGCTCAAGGCCTCCAGCTACAGCGTGGTCAAGCGTGAAGACCGCCCGACCAGCAGCAAGCCGTCGGCTCCCTTCATTACCTCAACCCTGCAGCAGGCGGCGAGCAACCGCCTGGGCTTCGGGGTGAAGAAGACCATGATGATGGCCCAGCGTCTCTACGAGGCCGGCTACATCACCTATATGCGTACCGACTCGACCAACCTGTCGGCCGACGCAATTGAAATGGTCAGAGGCTTTATCGGTAGCGAGTACGGCGACAAGTACCTGCCGGGTAAGCCCAATCTGTATTCGAGCAAGGAAGGCGCTCAGGAGGCGCACGAAGCGATTCGTCCGTCCGACGTCAACCTGCGTCCGACCCAGCTGTCGGGCATGGAGCGTGACGCCGAGCGTCTGTACGACCTGATCTGGCGCCAGTTCGTGGCCTGCCAGATGCCGCCGGCCGAGTACCTGTCCACCAGCGTCACCGTGGCCGCTGGCGCCTTCGAGCTGCGTGCCAAGGGCCGCATCCTCAAGTTCGACGGTTACACCCGCGTGCTGCCGCAGCAGAGCAAGCCGGGCGAGGACGATGTCCTGCCGGAAATGAAGGAGGGCGAGGGCCTCAAGCTGATCCAGCTCGACCCCAGCCAGCACTTCACCAAGCCGCCGGCGCGCTACTCCGAAGCCAGCCTGGTCAAGGAGCTGGAGAAGCGCGGCATCGGCCGCCCGTCCACCTACGCGGCGATCATCTCCACCATCCAGGAGCGTGGCTACGTCACGGTGCATAACCGCCGCTTCTATGCCGAGAAGATGGGCGACATCGTCACCGAGCGTCTCGACGAGAGCTTTGCCAACCTGATGGACTACGGCTTCACCGCCGCGATGGAAGAGCATCTCGACGACGTGGCCCAGGGCGAGCGCGAGTGGAAGCACCTGCTCGACGAGTTCTATGGCGACTTCAAGAAGAAGCTCGAGGTGGCCGAGGCGGGCGAGGGCGGCATGCGCGCCAACCAGCCGACCACCACCGACATCCCCTGCCGCGAATGCGGCCGGCCGATGATGATTCGCACCGCCTCCACCGGCGTGTTCCTCGGCTGCTCCGGCTACAGCCTGCCGCCGAAGGAGCGCTGCAAGGCCACCATCAACCTGGTGCCGGGCGACGAGATCGCCGCGGACGACGAGGGCGAATCCGAATCCCTGGTGCTGCTCGGCAAGCACCGCTGCCCGATCTGCAGCACGGCGATGGACGCCTATCTGCTGGACGAGACGCGCAAGCTGCATATCTGCGGCAACAACCCCGATTGCGCCGGCTACGAGATCGAGCAGGGCCAGTACCGCATCAAGGGCTACGAAGGGCCGAGCCTGGAGTGCGACAAGTGCGGCAGCCAGATGCAGCTCAAGACCGGCCGTTTCGGCAAGTTCTTCGGCTGCACCAACGCCAGCTGCAAGAACACCCGCAAGCTGTTGAAGAACGGTGAGGCGGCGCCGCCGAAGATGGACCCGGTGAAGATGCCCGAGCTCAAGTGCGAGAAGGTGGACGACACCTACGTGCTGCGCGACGGTGCCTCCGGCCTGTTCCTCGCCGCCAGCGGTTTCCCCAAGAATCGCGAGACCCGCGCGCCGCTGGTGCTGGAGCTGATTCCGCACAAGAGCGAGATCGATCCCAAGTACCACTTCCTGCTGGCCGCTCCGGCCAAGGATCCGGACGGCCGTCCGGCGGTGATCCGCTACAGCCGCAAGACCAAGGAGCAGTACGTGCAGTCCGAGGTGGACGGCAAGCCCACCGGCTGGCGCGCCTTCTTCGACGGCGGCAAGTGGAAGGTCGAAGACAAGCGCTGAGCCTGTCCTGACGAGGTGCGCGCCGGTCGAGGCCGGCGCGCGTATCATGGCTCGATCCGCAGTGGAGATCGCCCCGATGGCCAAAGAGCTCTATACCCGCACCAACCAGAAGATCTTCTTCGCCGGCCTGGCCCTGGACGCCTGGCGCAAGGCGCAGGCGGAGGGTGCGTTCAACGCCCAGGCACTGGTGCAGGCCGAGCGCGAGGCGGCCCTGTTCCACCTCTATGGCGGGCTGCTCGGGCTGTGCCACGAGATTGCCGGCTATTACCGCATGGCCGATGCCGCCCAGCCGCGCGCCGAACTCTTGCTCACTCGCGCGGTGCTCGACAGCGCGCCGAGCCCGGAACTGGCCGAGCTGGTGGAGCTGGCGCAACAGCCGGAAACCTGGCTGGCACAGCTGCTGGCGGCCTATGCCGAGCTGTTCCGGCCGCCGCAGGGCGAGAAGAAGGCCAAGGTCGATCCTGGCTTGCCGTTGATCACCGCACTCAGCGTCGAGGACGAGGCGGCCGAACTGGCGCCGGAAACCCTCGAGGCCTGGCGTCAGCAGCTCAAGGAACTGGTGCTGCGCTTTCGCGAATCGCTCAGCGAGTGCTGAGCCGCGCCGGCTCCGCCTGGAGCTCATCCGTCGTCATCTGGATCGGCGGGCTGGGGTCATGCCCGGTCGGCTGGTACAATGCCGGCCTTTCGTGGAGAACCTGAACCATGCCTACATCCTTTCTGGAAATCGTCGAACTGCCCGATGGGCGTATCGCCCTGCGTCGTGCGGAAGACGAGGAGGCCCTGGTGACCCTGGATTTCTCCGCCGATGCCAAGGCCTTCCTGCAGGGTCAGCACGTCGAGGTGGCCAAGGCCATGCTCAATGTCGGGGTGCAGATGGCCGGACGCCTGGCCGAGGGCGACTACAGTGCCGAGGACGAAGGGCCGCGGGTGCTGCACTGAATTTTCCGCGGCGCGGCAAGCAAAACGGGGCTCCAAGCGAGCCCCGTTTTTGTTGGTCGGATACCTTGCTGGCTGTAGCCGTAGCTCGGACGTGATCCGCGGCTCAATGGCGGCATCTGGGCGACGGGATGGTCTGGGGGGCGAGGTGGCAGGGAAGGTGCTCTGCGATCTAGCCCAGGCTGATATTCAGGCTCTGCGCTGCGCCGATATCGGCGGCTTGAGCCAGACGGCGGCGCGTGCCGCGTTCGAGCGGGTGCAGCCAGCTCACCACGGTATGGCTGCGGCCCAGCCTGAGCGCCTCCTCGGCCAGCTCCACGGCACTCTGGCCGCGGCGTGGTTGCAACAGCAGGATGCGTTCGCGGTTCAAACCGGCTTCGCGCAGCCAGGACTGGGTCAGGCTGGCCGGCGGCGCCACCAGAGTCAGCCAGCGGGCATCGAGGTTCTCGCTCAGTTCGCGCAGGATCGGCGCCAGCAGGTGCAGGCAGTGTCCGGCCGCGCCGCGCAGCGACAGTTCGCTGAAGGCTTCGGACTCGTCGAGTAGCGGGGCGGCGAGTCCTGGCTCCAGCAGGACTTCTGTCGGTTGGCCGAGAAAGGCATCGAACAGCGCCATTTGCGGGCGATCGAGTGGGTGCGGGAACTGCATGGAGCCTCCTCTAGCGGCGGATCACGCCGACGCTCAAACCTTCGATGACCAGATCCTGGTGTTCCAGATCCACTTCGATCGGCGCGAACTCGGGGTTCTCGGCGATCAGCCAGACCTTGTTGCCTTCGCGCTTGAAGCGCTTGACCGTGACTTCGTCGTCCAGCCGCGCCACCACGATCTGGCCGTTGCGCGCCTCGCGGGTGGTGTGCACCGCCAGCAGGTCGCCGTCGAAGATGCCGATGTCCTTCATGCTCATGCCGCGCACGCGCAACAGGTAGTCGGCCTTGGGTTGGAAGAAGGCCGGGTTGATCTGGCAGGATTCCTCGACATGCTGCTGGGCGAGAATCGGCGCGCCGGCGGCGACCCGGCCGATGACCGGCAGGCCTTCGTCCTCGTTGCTCGGCTCGAAGCCGGGGATGCGGATGCCGCGCGAGGCGCCCGGAGTCATTTCGATGGCGCCCTTGCGGGCCAGGGCCTTGAGGTGTTCCTCGGCGGCGTTGGGCGATTTGAAACCGAGTTCCTGGGCGATTTCCGCGCGGGTGGGCGGGTAGCCGTTGTCTTCCAGGCAGCGTTTGATGAAGGCGAGAATCTCGGCTTGGCGTGGCGTCAGTTTCAGCATGGCGGCGCTCTGTCTTTTTATACAGTGACTGGGATTATATACAGTAAGGCCGGCTTGGCAACGCACAATTTCGCCTACCCGCCGGCCGCCCTGTAACCTGCGACGGGCAATCTGCGTCTGTGCTTGTTGTAAGCTGTGACCGGCTGGCCAAAAGACGGCTCGTGCGGCTTGACAATGCAGTGGGCTGAAACGTATGTTTCAAACAAGTGTTTGTCAGGTGATAGCTCATGGCTCAGTCGGAAACCGTTGAACGCATTCTCGATGCTGCGGAACAGCTGTTCGCGGAAAAAGGCTTCGCCGAAACCTCGTTGCGTCTGATTACCAGCAAGGCCGGGGTCAACCTGGCGGCGGTCAACTATCACTTCGGCTCGAAGAAGGCGCTGATCCAGGCGGTCTTCTCGCGCTTCCTCGGGCCTTTCTGCGCCAGCCTGGAGAAGGAGCTGGATCGGCGTCAGGCCAAGGCCGATACCCCGGCCAGCCTCGAAGAACTGCTCGAACTGCTGGTCGAGCAGGCGCTGGCGGTCAAGCCGCGCAGCGGCAACGACCTGTCGATCTTCATGCGTCTGCTCGGCCTGGCCTTCAGCCAGAGCCAGGGCCACCTGCGCAAGTACCTGGAAGAGGTGTACGGCAAGGTGTTCCGCCGTTACATGCTGCTGGTGCATGAGGCGGCGCCGCGCATCCCGCCGCTGGAGCTGTTCTGGCGCGTGCATTTCATGCTCGGCGCGGCGGCCTTCAGCATGTCCGGAATCAAGGCGCTGCGCGCCATGGCCGAGACCGATTTCGGCGTCAACACCTCGATCGAGCAGGTGATGCGCATGATGGTACCGTTCCTCGCCGCCGGCATGCGCTCCGAGACCGGGGTCAACGACCCGGCGCTGGCCGCCGCGCAGCTCAAGCCGCGCAGCAAGAGCGCGAGCACGCCGGCAAAGGTTTGACGTCTGCAGGTGGGCGCGGCGTTGGCCTTCGGCTAAGCTAGCCGCCCATGTTCGATCTCGATCTGCTGCATATCTCCATCGCTGATCAGGCTCTGTACGGTTTCCGTGCGGGGCAGTTGGTGCTGCGCCTGCCGGTTTCCACCGCGCTGAACGGGGCGGGGGAGCGCAACGGCTCCGGCTGCACGCCGCGCGGCCTGCACCAGGTGCGGGCGAAGATCGGCGCCGGCCTGCCGCTGGGCGCGGTGTTGCGCGGCCGACGCTGGACCGGCGAGGTCTGGTCGCCGGCGCTGCACGAGCAGTTTCCCGGGCGCGACTGGATTCTCACCCGCATCCTCTGGCTCAGCGGCCTGGAGCCGGGACGCAATCGTTCTGGCCAGGTGGACAGTTTTCGCCGCTATATTTACCTGCATGGCACGCCCGATAGCGAACCCATGGGCGTGCCGCTCTCGCATGGCTGCGTGCGCCTGCGCAACGCCGACATGCTGGCCCTGTTCGATCGGGTGGCGCCGCACTGCCCGGTCATGATCGACGAGGCGCCCTGCCCGCAGTGGGCCGGGGCGGATCTTCGCTAAGGATTTTTTTGTGACGACACGCATGCAAGGCTCTTTGATGCTGGATATCGCCGGCACCTGGCTGACCGCCGAGGATCGCCAGCTGCTGCGCCAGCCCGAGGTGGGCGGGCTGATCATCTTCGCCCGCAATATCGAATCGCCGCGCCAGGTGCGTGAGCTGTGCCAGAGCATCCGCGCCCTGCGTCCGGATCTGCTGCTGGCGGTGGATCAGGAAGGCGGTCGGGTGCAGCGCCTGCGCCAGGGCTTTTTGCGTCTGCCGGCGATGCGCGCCATCGCCGACAACGACAACGCCGAGATCCTGGCCGAGCATTGCGGCTGGTTGATGGCCACCGAGGTGCTGGCGGTGGGGCTGGACCTGAGTTTCGCCCCAGTGCTGGACCTCGATCACCAACGGAGTGCGGTGGTCGGCAGTCGCGCCTTCGAGGGCGATCCGCAGCGCGCCGCGTGCCTGGCCGGAGCCTTTATCCGCGGCATGCGCGAGGCCGGCATGGCCGCCACCGGCAAGCATTTTCCCGGGCACGGCTGGGCCGAGGCCGATTCCCATGTGGCGATTCCGCTAGACGAGCGCAGCCTCGATGAAATTCGTGCCTGCGACCTGCAGCCGTTCATGCTGTTGGCCGGCGAGCTGGATGCGGTGATGCCGGCGCACGTCATCTACCCGCAGGTCGACGCGCAGCCGGCCGGCTTCTCGCGGCGCTGGCTGCAGGACATCCTGCGCGGCGAGCTGGGCTTCGACGGGGTGATCTTCAGCGACGACCTGTCCATGGCCGGTGCCCATGTGGTCGGCGATGCCGGCCAGCGCATCGAGGCGGCGCTCGGCGCCGGTTGCGACATGGGCCTGGTGTGCAACGACCGCGCCGCCGCCGAGCTGGCACTGACGGCCCTGCAACGCCGGCAGGTGACGCCGCCGGCGCGCCTGGCGCGTATGCGCGGCCGTGCACACGCCTGTACCGAATACCGCCAGGCGCCACGCTGGCTGACTGCCGTGGCGGCGCTGCGAGCCGCCCAGTTGCTTGACTGAGGAGCGCCCATGACTGTCTACGCGATTATCGGCGGCACCGGCCTGACCCAGCTCGAAGGCCTGACCATCCGCGAAGCATTGCCGCTGGATACGCCCTACGGCGCGCCGTCGGCCGATGTGCTGCGCGGCGACTACGCCGGGCGCGAGGTGCTGTTTCTCGCCCGCCATGGCCAGCCGCACCGTATTCCGCCGCATCAGGTCAACTACCGCGCCAACCTCTGGGCGCTGAAACAGGCCGGGGCCAAGGCGATCCTCGCGGTCAACGCGGTCGGCGGCATCCATGCGGCCATGGCCACCGGGCATTTCTGCGTGCCACACCAGCTCATCGATTACACCGCGGGGCGCGCCCATACCTTCTACGAGGGCGAGTTGGAGCACGTCACCCACGTCGATTTCAGCCAGCCTTACGATGCTCAGCTGCGTGAGCGGCTGGTGGCGGCGCTGCGCGCCGAGCACGCCGCGTTCAGCGATCACGGCGTCTACGGCTGCACCCAGGGCCCGCGCCTGGAGACGGCTGCGGAAATCGCCCGCATGGAGCGCGACGGCTGCGACCTGGTGGGCATGACCGGCATGCCCGAGGCGGTGTTGGCGCGCGAACTGGCGCTGCCTTACGCCTGCCTGGCGTTGGTGGTCAACCCGGCAGCGGGCAAGTCCAGCGCGCTGATCACCATGGCCGAGATCGAGCGGGTGCTGGAGCAGGGCATGGGCACGGTCAAGTCGGTGCTGGCGCGGGTGCTGGCGGGCTGAGCCTGGTTCCCCGGATAACGAAAAGGGCCGCTTAGCGGCCCTTTTTGCATCGTTCGGCACATCCCTGCGTTTCACCCCTCTGGGGCTTGCGCGCCAAACAGCTCCCGGCGCTCTCCTGTCTGGCCTCCGCTCAGAGCGGGCTGATGCGGATCAGCGCGCCCAGGCTGCCGTGATCCAGGTAGGTCAGGCTGTTGTCCTTCAGGCGCTGGGCGATCTTCAGGTGCTCGCTGGCATCGAGCAGGCCGTCGGCGCTGAACTGGTTGATCCACAGTTCCAGTTCCAGGTCGGCGAAGCGTTCCTGGGTGAAGCTCAGCGTGCCCTCGACCGGATGGTGGCCGAACTGCGCCTCGCCGCTGCTCACCGCGACGCGGCTCGGGCTGCTGCCGATGCTCTGGCTCCAGGCCTTGTGCAGCAGCAACTGGTAGCCGTTGCCGGGGTTGAGCTTGGCCGCCTCGTTGTCCAGCGCCGTGGGGCGTTCGTTGCCGGCGATCGGCAGGGCGCTGCCGGCCCAGTCGTCGGGAGCGATCTTGGGCGCGACGACGGGGTCGCCGGCCTGGCGGAACACCAGCAGTTCGACCTGGTAGAGGCGTTCGGCGAAGGCGCTCGGGGCCAGCAGGCAGAGCAGCAGGGGGATCAGGTGCAAGAGACGCATGGGCGTTTTGTCCTTCAGGTGGATGAGGCTTGTGGGGCCAGGCGTTCGAGCAGGGCCTCCAGGGTGTTGAAGCGCTCTTCGGCGCGCTCCATCGGCACCTGGATCTTGAACACCGTGGCGCCTTCGAATTTGTAGCGCTTGGGCTGCGCCTGGATCAGCTTGATCAGGGTTAGCGGGTCGACGCAGGTCTCGGCGGCGAACTCGATGCGCCCGCCCTGCGGCCCGGCGTCGATCTTGACGATGCCCAGCTTGTCGGCCTGCAGCTTGAGCAGGGTCAGGCGCATCAGGTGCTTGGTCGGCTCCGGCAGCAGGCCGAAGCGGTCGATCATCTCCACCTGCAGCTCCTTCAGGCCGTCTTCGTCGGTGGCGTTGGCGATGCGCTTGTAGAGGATCAGGCGGCTGTGCACGTCGGGCAGGTAGTCCTCGGGGATCAGCGCCGGTACGCGCAGGTTGATCTCCGGGCCGCCGCCCAGCGGCTGGTCGAGGTTGGGCTGCTCGCCTTTCTGGATGGCCTTGACCGCCCGTTCGAGCATTTCCATGTAGAGGGTGAAGCCGACCGCCTGGATCTGCCCGCTCTGGCCGTCGCCGAGCAGCTCGCCGGCGCCGCGGATCTCCAGGTCGTGGGTGGCCAGGACGAAGCCGGCACCGAGGTCCTGGGCATTGCTAATGGCCTCCAGGCGCTTCTGCGCGTCGTCGGTCATCTGCTTGCGTGGCGGCGTGAGCAGGTAGGCATAGGCCTGGTGGTGGCTGCGGCCGACGCGGCCGCGCAACTGGTGCAGCTGGGCCAGGCCGAACTTGTCGGCGCGGTCGATGATGATGGTGTTGGCGCTGGGCACGTCGATGCCGGTCTCGATGATGGTCGAGGCCACCAGCACGTTGAAGCGCTTGTGGTAGAAGTCGCTCATTACCTGTTCCAGCTCGCGCTCGCGCATCTGCCCGTGGCCGATGCCGATGCGCGCTTCCGGCACCAGCTTGGCGAGGTCGGCGGCGCACTTGTCGATGGTCTTCACGTCGTTGTGCAGGTAGTACACCTGGCCGCCGCGCAGCAGTTCGCGCAGCAGCGCTTCCTTGATGGTCGGCTGGTTGCTTTCCATGACGAAGGTGCGCACCGACAGGCGGCGCGCCGGCGGGGTGGCGATGATCGACAGGTCGCGCATGCCGGCTACGGCCATGTTCAGGGTGCGCGGAATCGGCGTGGCGGTGAGGGTGAGGATATCCACCTCGCTGCGCAGGGCCTTGAGCTGTTCCTTCTGACGCACGCCGAAGCGGTGTTCCTCGTCGATGATCACCAGACCCAGGTTGTGGAACTTGACGTCGTCCTGCAGCAGCTTGTGGGTACCGATAACGATATCCACCTTGCCTTCGGCCAGCTGTTGCACCGCGCCTTCGACTTCCTTGGCGCTCTTGAAGCGGCTCATCACCTCGACCTTCACCGGCCAGTCGGCGAAACGGTCGCGGAAGCTGTTGTAGTGCTGCTGGGCGAGCAATGTGGTGGGCACCAGCACGGCCACCTGCTTGCCGCTGTGCACGGCGATAAAGGCCGCGCGCATGGCCACTTCGGTCTTGCCGAAGCCGACGTCGCCGCAGACCAGGCGATCCATCGGCTTGCCGGCGAGCATGTCGCCGCGCACCGCGTCGATGGCGGCCTGCTGGTCCGGGGTCTCCTCGAAGGGGAAGCCGGCGCTGAAGCTGGCGTAGTCCAGCGCCGGGTCCTGGAAGGCGAAACCTTCGCGGGCGGCGCGGCGGGCGTAGATATCGAGCAGTTCGGCGGCGACGTCGCGCACCTGTTCGGCGGCCTTGCGCTTGGCCTTCTGCCAGGTTTCCGAACCGAGGCGGTGCAGCGGCGCCAGGGCGTCGTCGCTGCCGGTGTAGCGGGCGATCAGGTGCAGGCTGGCCACTGGCACGTAGAGCTTGGCTTCCTCGGCGTACATCAGGGCGAGGAACTCGGCGGCCTGGCCGTCGAACTCCATGGTCACCAGGCCCAGGTAGCGGCCGACGCCGTGGTCGATATGCACCACCGGCGCGCCTTCGCGCAGCTCGGTGAGGTTCTTGATCACGTTGTCGCCGCCGTCGCGACCCTTCTCGCGGCGGCGGCGCTGCATCACGCGCTGGCCGAACAGCGGGCTTTCGGCGATCAGCGCCAGGTCGTCGAGCAGCAGGCCTTCGTCCAGCGGGGCGATGCAGATCCCCAAACGCTCGTGGCTTGCGACGAAGGCCGGCCAGCCCTCGACTTCCTTCGGCTTGAGCTTGAGCCGGGCGAGCAGTTCCAGCAGCACCTCGCGGCGCCCGGCCGATTCGGCGCAGAACAGCACGCGGCCCGGGTATTCCTCGATGAAGCGGCGCAGCGCCGCCAGCGGCTCGCCGGCCTTGGCCTGAATCGCCAGATCCGGCAGCGCTTTGGCGTCGAAGCGCGTCTGGCCGACGCCGGGTTCGATATCCTCGGGGTTGACGACGATGCGCGGCCAGCTCTTCAGGCGGGCGAAGCAGTCCTCCACCGGCAGGAAGATGTCGGCCGGCGGCAGCAGCGGGCGTTCCGGGTCGACGCGGCGATCCTCATAGCGGCTGCGCGCGTCGGTCCAGAAGTGCTCGGCGGCTTTTTCGATGCCGGGCAGGGAGAACACCTGGGTGTCGCCCGGCAGGTAGTCGAACAGGGTGTCGGTTTCTTCGAAGAACAGCGGCAGGTAGTACTCGATGCCGGCCGGGGTGATGCCGCTGGAAAGATCCTGATAGATCGGACAGCGGCGGAAATCCACGTCGAAGCGCTCGCGAAAGCGTCCGCGGAAATCGCTGACGGCCTTCTTCTCCAGCGGAAACTCGCGCGCCGGCAGCAGGCGGATCGACTCGACCTTGTCCACCGAGCGCTGGGTCTCCGGGTCGAAGGTGCGCAGGGTCTCGATCTCGTCGTCGAACAGGTCGATGCGGTAGGGCGTGTCGCTGCCCATGGGGAAGAGGTCGATCAGCGCGCCGCGCACGGCGAACTCGCCGTGCTCGTAGACGGTGTCGACGCAGCGGTAGCCGGCCGCCTCCAGGCGCGTGCGCATCTGCGGGGCGTCGAGCTTCTGGCCGACGTCCAGCACCAGGCTGCTGCCGAGCAGAAAGCGCTTCGGCGCCAGACGGTGTAGGGCGGTGGTGA
This sequence comes from Pseudomonas sp. PL-6, assembly GCF_054110165.1. Classification (NCBI taxonomy): domain Bacteria; kingdom Pseudomonadati; phylum Pseudomonadota; class Gammaproteobacteria; order Pseudomonadales; family Pseudomonadaceae; genus Pseudomonas; species Pseudomonas sp. PL-6. The sequence continues at coordinate 1,834,718 of NZ_CM134189.1, forward strand.
TCGGCACTACCAGAATGCCGCGGGTCAGCTGCGGCAGGCGGTAGAGTGCGGCGATGCGCTGCGAGATGATGTCCTGGTGCGGCGAGAAGACGTCGTAGGGCAGGGTTTCCCAGTCGGGGAAATGCAGCACCGGAAGATCGGGGGCGAAGAACGCCAGTTCTTCCTGCAGGCGCTCGGCGCTCTGGCTGCCCTCGGTGAGCACCAGGGTGAGGCGCCCGGCGGCGCTGGCGGCCTCGGCGATGGCCAGCGGCAGGGCGGCGCCGGGCAGGTTGCCCCATTGCTGTTTGCCGGCGCTGGCGGGCAGGGACGGAAGACGCAGTACGGACGCGGTCGTTGCGGACACGGGCGGCTCACGGTCGTGACAAAAGGCCGGGAATTGTAGCGGGGCTTGGTGGTCAATGTCAGTCGCGACAGGCGCGCATTGCTCATGCCCGCGCGCGCCGTCATAATGTAGCCCCTTTTTTCAGCCCCTACATGTGGAAGGTACTGCCCGTGACTCAGAAGCCCGACCAGTGTCTCGGTGAATGGATCGATCGTGAAGCCCTCGCGGAAGCGATGATTCCGCTGATTGGTCAGCTCTACCGCAACAACAATGTGGTGACCTCGATCTATGGCCGCGGCCTGATCAACCGCTCGGTGATCGACATCCTCAAGGCCCACCGTTTCGCCCGCCACCGTCTGGAAGGCGAAGCCGAACTGTCGGTTCATGACACCTTCCCCATGCTCAAGGCCATGAGCGAGCTCAAGCTGGGCGCCGCCTCGGTGGACCTGGGCAAGCTGGTCGCCAAGTACAAGGCCGAGGGCGCCGGGCGCGGCGTCGAGCAGTTCGTCAAGGACGAGCTGGCCGACGTGGTCGGCAAGCAGAATGGCGCCGGTCGCGAAGGCACCGACGTGGTGCTGTACGGCTTCGGCCGTATCGGTCGCCTGCTGGCACGTATCCTGATCGAGAAGACCGGTGGCGGCGACGGCCTGCGCCTGCGCGCCATCGTCGTGCGCAAGGGCGCCGACAACGACCTGGTCAAGCGCGCCAGCCTGCTGCGTCGCGACTCGGTACACGGCAAGTTCGATGGCACCATCACCATCGACGAGGAGCACAATACCCTCACCGCCAACGGCAACCTGATCCAGGTGATCTACGCCAAGTCGCCGGCCGAGGTGGATTACACCCAGTACGGCATCAAGAACGCCCTGCTGGTGGACAACACCGGCGTATGGCGCGACGCCGACGGCCTCGGCCAGCACCTCAAGTGCCCGGGTGTCGACCGCGTGGTGCTGACCGCGCCGGGCAAGGGCGCGCTGAAGAACATCGTGCACGGCATCAACCATGGCGAGATCACCCTGGACGACAAGATCATCTCCGCGGCCTCCTGCACCACCAACGCCATCGTGCCGGTGCTCAAGGCGGTCAACGACAAGTTCGGCATCGTCAACGGCCACGTCGAAACCGTGCACTCGTACACCAACGACCAGAACCTGATCGACAACTTCCACAAGGGCAGCCGCCGTGGCCGCAGCGCCGCGCTGAACATGGTGATCACCGAGACCGGTGCCGCCACCGCCGCCGCCAAGGCGTTGCCGGTGCTCAAGGGCAAGCTGACCGGCAACGCCATTCGCGTGCCGACGCCGAACGTGTCGATGGCCATCCTCAACCTGAACCTGGAGAAGGCCACCACGCGCGAGGAAATCAACGAGTATCTGCGCCAGATGGCCATGCACTCGGATCTGCAGAAGCAGATCGACTTCGTCAGCTCGCAGGAAGTGGTGTCCACCGACTTCGTCGGCTCGCGCCATGCCGGTGTGGTCGATGCCGAAGCCACCATCTGCAACGACAACCGCGTCGTGCTCTATGTCTGGTACGACAACGAGTTCGGCTACAGCTGCCAGGTGGTGCGAGTGATGGAAGACATGGCTGGGGTCAACCCGCCGGCCTTCCCGCGCTAAGCGCCAGGGGTAATAAAGAACGGGAGCTTCGGCTCCCGTTTTTTATTGGCCGGCCAGCAGCTGGTCGCGCAGTTTGTCGGACAGACCGTCGGGCGCCAGCCAGATGCCCAGGTAGGCGTCGGCCAGCTCGGGGTTGGCGCTGCGAAAGGCGGTTTCGCCATTGCGCAGCAGGCGCAGGCCCTGCTCGCGGTCGTAGTCGAGGGCGTAGCGGTCGCCGGGGCGAATGTCCTTGAAGGTCGCGTGCAGGGCGTCCAGCTCATCGCGCAGGGCGGCCAGGCGTTGGGCGTCGAGCTGGCGTTCGAGGGTGAGCCAGGCGGCCTTGATCACATCGCTGCGCGCGATGTTGCGGAAGTAGTAGAGCTCCAGGCGTTTGGCGTGCGGGCCGTTCAGTGCCTCGCGCGGGCTGATGCCGTTGGGGGTGTAGAGCGCGGCGGCGTAGACGTCGGCCCACAGGTAGGTGAGCACCGCCTGGTTCTTGCGTTCGAGCTGCGCCACCTGCGGGGCGAAGGCCGCTTCGCGCAGGCGCAGGTCGCTGTTGGCCAGCAGCAGCGGGCTGGCGAGGGTCAGGAGGAGGGCGAGCAGGGCGCGCGGCATGGCGGCTATCCCCGGGCTGGAAAGGCTCTATTTAATTGCGCCGAAGGCTGATCCGGGTCAAGTCGCGATCTGTTGCGCGCTGTTACCGAAAAGTCAAAAAAAGCAAGCGCTTGGGTGGCCAGCCTCGGGGGGCGTCTTTATAATCAAGCGGATTTTTTACCCAGGTTCGGCATCATCATCCACGCCAATAATGCATCGGCGTGGTTGAGTCTATTAGACCTTCGGCTGCTGCCCCTGTCCTATAAAAAGCTTTCTAAATCAGTGGTTAGGCAAACCTATGATCAAACTAAAGCATGGGCTCGATTTGCCCATAACGGGTGCGCCGGCACAGCGTATCGAGGCCGCCAGGCCCGTGCGCAGTGTCGCCGTCATCGGCTTCGACTATCACGGGATGAAGCCGACGATGGAAGTGCAGGTCGGTGATCGGGTCAAGCTCGGTCAACTGCTCTTCACCGATAAGAAGACCCCCGGCGTGCGTTACACCGCACCGGCTGCCGGCGTGGTCAGCGCCATTCATCGCGGCGAGAAGCGCGTGCTGCAGTCGCTGGTGATCGATATCGACGGCGACGAGCAGGAAACCTTCGCCCAGTACCCGGCCGCTCAGCTCGATGCGCTGAGCGACGCCCAGGTGCGCGAGAACCTGCTGCAGTCCGGCCTGTGGACCGCGCTGCGCACGCGTCCGTTCAGCAAGGTGCCGGCCATCGATGCCGTGCCCAGTTCGATCTTCGTCACCGCCGTCGACACCCATCCGCTGGCCGCCGATCCGGCCGTGGTGATCGCCGAGCATGCCGCCGATTTCGAAAATGGCCTGAAAGTGCTGGGTAACCTGGCCAAGGTCTTCCTGTGCAAGGCCGATGGCGCCAACCTGCCCGGCGAGAAGCTGGCCAAGGTGCAGAGCGAGGCTTTCGCCGGCCCGCATCCGGCCGGCCTGCCGGGTACCCACATTCATTTCCTCGACCCGGTCGGCGCCAGCAAGAGCGTGTGGCAGATCGGCTACCAGGACGTGATCGCCGTGGGCAAGCTGTTCACCACCGGTCAGCTGTTCGTCGAGCGCGTGGTCGCGCTGGGCGGTCCGGTCGCCGAGCAGCCGCGTCTGCTGCGCACCCGTCTGGGCGCCAGCCTGGAAGAGCTCACCGCCGGCGAACTCAAGCCCGGCTTCAATCGGGTGATTTCCGGCTCGGTGTTCGGCGGGCGTACCGCTCAGGGCGCCTTCGCCTTCCTCGGCCGCTACCACAACCAGGTGTCGTGCCTGGGCGAGGGCAACGACCGCGAGATGATGCATTACCTGCGTGCCGGGGTTAACAAGCACTCGGTGCTGAACATCTTCGTCTCCAAGCTGGCCGGCGCCAAGCTGTTCAACTTCACCACCACCACCAACGGCAGCCCGCGCGCCATGGTGCCGGTAGGCAACTACGAAGCGGTGATGCCGCTGGACATCCTGCCGACCCAACTGCTGCGCTACCTGATCGTCGGCGACACCGAGATGGCCCAGAAACTGGGTTGCCTGGAACTCGACGAAGAAGATCTGGCGCTGTGCACCTACGTCTGTGCCGGCAAGTACGAATACGGCCCGATCCTGCGGGATAACCTCAGCCGCATCGAGAAGGAGGGTTAAGCCATGGGCATTCGTGCATTCCTCGACAAGATCGAGCACAACTTCGAGAAGGGTGGCAAGTACGAGAAGTGGTACGCCCTCTACGAGGCCATCGACACCTTCTTCTACCGCCCCGGCAGCGTGACCAAGACCACCGCCCACGTGCGTGACGGCATCGACCTCAAGCGCATGATGATCACCGTGTGGCTGTGCACCTTCCCGGCGATGTTCTTCGGCATGTGGAACACCGGCTACCAGGCCAACCTGATCTTCGCCCAGAGCCCCGAGCTGCTGGCGAGCCAGGAAGGCTGGCGCTTCGCCCTGATCGGCTCGCTGGCCGGCTTCGATCCCAGCAGCCTGTGGGACAACTTCGTCCAGGGCGCTGCCTGGTTCCTGCCCGTCTATGCGGTGACCTTCATCGTCGGCGGCTTCTGGGAAGTGCTGTTCGCCTCGATCCGCAAGCACGAGGTCAACGAAGGCTTCTTCGTCACCTCCGTGCTGTTCGCCCTGATCCTGCCGCCGAGCATTCCGCTGTGGCAGGTGGCCCTGGGCATCAGCTTCGGCGTGGTGATCGGCAAGGAAGTGTTCGGCGGTACCGGCAAGAACTTCCTCAACCCGGCGCTGACCGGCCGTGCCTTCCTGTTCTTCGCCTACCCGGCGCAGATGTCGGGCGATGCGGTGTGGACCGCGGTGGACGGCTTCGCCGGCGCCACCTCGCTGAGCCTGGCGGCTTCCGGCGGCGTGGAGAACGTGATCAACCACGGCATCACCTGGATGGACGCCTTCGTCGGCACCATTCACGGCTCGCTGGGCGAGACCAGCACCCTGGCCATCGCCATCGGCGGCCTGGTGCTCTTGATCACCAAGATCGCCGCCTGGCGCATCGTCGCCGGCGTGATGCTGGGCATGATCGGCCTGTCTCTGCTGCTCAACGCCATCGGCTCGACCACCAACCCGATGTTCGCCATGCCCTGGTACTGGCACCTGGTGGTGGGCGGTTTCGCCTTCGGCATGTTCTTCATGGCCACCGACCCGGTGTCGGCCTCCATGACCAACACCGGCAAGTGGATTTTCGGCGCCCTGATCGGTGTGATGGTGGTGTTGATCCGCGTGGTCAACCCGGCCTTCCCCGAGGGCATGATGCTGGCGATCCTGTTCGCCAACCTGTTTGCACCGCTGATCGACCACTTCGTCGTTCAAGCCAATATCAAGCGGAGGCTGGCACGCAATGTCTAGTCAAAAAGAATCCACCGTCCGCACCCTGACGGTGGCCCTGCTGGTGTGCCTGGTGTGCTCGGTGTTCGTCGCCGGCGCCGCCATCGCCCTGAAGCCGACCCAGGTGGAAAACCGCCTGCTCGACAAGCAGCGCAGCATCCTGGCCATCGCCGGTCTGGGCGAGGCGGGCATGTCAGCGGCCAAGGTCAAGGAGCTGTTCAACAGCACCATCACCGCCAAGCTGGTGGACCTGGAGAGCGGCAAGTTCTCCGATGCGCACAACCCGATCACCTTCGATCCGCTCAAGGCGTCCAAGGACCCGAGCCTGTCCAGCGTGCTGAAAGGCAGTGACGACATCGCCGGGATCAAGCGCCAGGAGCGTTTCAGCACCGTGTACATGGTGGAGAAGGACGGCCAGGTGGAAACCCTGATCCTGCCGGTGCGCGGCTACGGCCTGTGGTCGACCCTGCACGGCTTTATCGCGGTGAAAGGGGATCTGAACACCGTGGTGGGCATGGGCTTCTACCAGCACGGCGAGACCCCCGGTCTCGGCGGCGAGGTGGACAACCCGAAGTGGAAGGGCCAGTGGCCGGGCAAGACCCTGTTCGACGACAACGGCGAGTTGGCCGTGGAAGTCGTCAAGGGCAGCGTCGATCCGCAGGGTCCGAAGGCCGCGCACCAGGTCGACGGCCTGGCCGGCGCCACCCTCACCGGCAAAGGTGTCGACAACCTGCTGAAGTTCTGGCTCGGCCAGAACGGCTTCGGTCCGTTTATCGCTAACCTGCGTGCAGGGGAGGCCTGATCATGTCGCAGCCGACTATTAAAGAAGTCCTGCTCAATCCGATCTTCAACAACAACCCCATCGGCCTGCAGATCCTCGGGATCTGCTCGGCCCTGGCGGTGACCTCGAACCTGCAGACCGCGCTGGTGATGTCCGCCGCGCTGACCCTGGTGACCGGTTTCTCCAACCTGTTCATCTCGCTGATCCGCAGCCAGATCCCCAGCTCGATCCGCATGATCGTGCAGATGGTGATCATCGCCTCCCTGGTGATCGTGGTGGATCAGGTGCTCAAGGCCTACGCCTTCAGCCTGTCCAAGCAGCTCTCGGTGTTCGTCGGTCTGATCATCACCAACTGCATCGTGATGGGCCGCGCCGAGGCCTTCGCCATGCAGAACCCGCCGGTGCTGTCGTTCTTCGACGGGATCGGCAACGGTCTCGGCTACAGCGCCATGCTGATCGCCCTGGGCGTGATCCGCGAGCTGTTCGGCGCGGGCAAGCTGATGGGCTACGAGATCTTCTCGGTGGTCAACGACGGCGGCTGGTACCAGCCCAACGGCATGCTGCTGCTGCCGCCTTCGGCCTTCTTCCTGATCGGTCTGTTCATCTGGGGCATCCGCGCCTGGAAGAAAGACCAGGTTGAGAAGAACGCCTACAAGATGGCGCCTCAGGTATCCAACAAGGAGGCCTACTAATGGAGCATTACATCAGCCTGTTCGTCCGTGCGGTGTTCGTCGAGAACATGGCGCTGGCGTTCTTCCTCGGCATGTGCACCTTTATCGCCATCTCCAAGAAGGTGGAAACCGCCATCGGTCTCGGTATCGCCGTGGTCGTGGTGCTGGGTATCACCATGCCGGTGAACAACCTGATCTACACCAACATCCTCAAGGATGGTGCCCTGGCCTGGGCCGGCCTGCCTGAGGTGGACCTGTCCTTCCTCGGCCTGCTGACCTTCATCGGCGTGATCGCGGCCATCGTGCAGATCCTGGAAATGACCCTGGATAAGTACGTGCCCTCGCTGTACAACGCCCTCGGTGTGTTCCTGCCGCTGATCACCGTGAACTGCGCCATCATGGGTGGCTCGCTGTTCATGGTCGAGCGCGACTACAACCTGGCCGAGAGCACCGTCTACGGCGTCGGTGCCGGCGTCTCCTGGGCACTGGCCATCGCTGCGCTGGCGGGCATTCGCGAGAAGCTCAAGTACAGCGACGTGCCGGCTGGCCTGCAGGGTCTGGGCATCACCTTCATCACCATCGGTCTGATGTCGCTGGGCTTCATGTCCTTCTCCGGCGTGCAGCTGTAAGGAAAGGATGAGCAGATGATCAATTACGAAATCTTCCTCGCCATCGGCATGTTCACCGCCATCGTTCTGGCGCTGGTGCTGATCATTCTCGCCGCGCGCGCCAAGCTGGTGTCCAGCGGCGACGTGAGCATCGAGATCAACGGCGAAAAAACCATCGTGGTGCCGGCCGGCGGCAAGCTGCTGCAGACCCTGGCCGACAACAACGTGTTCCTGTCTTCCGCCTGCGGCGGCGGCGGCACCTGCGCCCAGTGCAAGTGCATCGTCGAATCCGGCGGCGGCGAGATGCTGTCCACCGAAGAGTCGCACTTCACCAAGCGCGAGGCCCGCGAGGGCTGGCGCCTGTCCTGCCAGACCCCGGTCAAGCAGGACATGAAGATCGAGGTGCCGGAAGAAGTCTTCGGCGTGAAGAAGTGGGAGTGCACCGTCGAGTCCAACCCGAACGTGGCCACCTTCATCAAGGAGCTGACGCTCAAACTGCCGGAAGGCGAGAACGTCGACTTCCGCGCCGGCGGTTACGTGCAGCTGGAATGCCCGCCGCACACCGTGTACTACAAGGACTTCGACATCCAGGAGGAGTACCGCGGCGACTGGGACAAGTTCAACCAGTGGAAGTACGTGTCCAAGGTCGACGAGACCGTGATCCGTGCCTATTCCATGGCCAACTACCCGGAAGAGCGCGGCCTGGTGAAGTTCAACATCCGTATCGCCTCGCCGCCCCCCGGCAAGGACGATCTGCCGCCGGGCAAGATGAGTTCCTACGTGTTCAGCCTCAAGCCGGGCGACAAGATCACCGTGTACGGACCCTTCGGCGAGTTCTTCGCCAAGGACACCGACGCCGAGATGGTCTTCATCGGTGGTGGTGCCGGCATGGCGCCGATGCGTTCGCACATCTTCGACCAGCTCAAGCGCCTCAAATCCAAGCGCAAGATCAGCTTCTGGTACGGCGCGCGCTCCATGCGCGAGGCCTTCTACGTCGAAGAGTATGACCAGCTGCAGGCCGAGAACGACAACTTCAAGTGGCACCTGGCGCTGTCCGACCCGCTGCCTGAAGACAACTGGACCGGCCTGAAAGGCTTCATCCACAACGTGCTGTACGAGAACTACCTGAAGGACCACCCGGCTCCGGAGGATTGCGAGTTCTACATGTGCGGCCCACCCATGATGAACGCCGCGGTGATCAAGATGCTGACCGACCTGGGCGTCGAGCCGGAGAACATTCTCCTCGACGACTTCGGCGGCTAAGCATGAGCTTTGCGCTACTCCAGCCCGTTATCGCTGTCGCCCTGGCGGCAGCCCTAACGGGCTGCTTGCATTCTAAACGGATCGAAGAGTTCGGCGGCCCGACCATGGGCAGCACCTATTCGGTCAAGTACGTGCGCAGCGACGGCGTGGCGGCGCAGGCCGAACTCAAGGCGGCGACCGAGGCGATCCTCGCCGAAATCGACCAGCAGATGTCCACCTACCGCGCCGACTCGCTGATCGAGCAGTTCAACCGCGCGCCGGCCGGCACCTGCCAGGCCATGCCGCCGGGGGTGCTGGAGCTGGTGCGCGCCGGCAATCGCCTGCATGCAGAGAGCCAGGGCTCGTTCGACCTGACGCTGGAGCCGCTGCTCGACCTCTGGGGCTTCGGTCCCAAGGGGCAGGGCGAGGCGGTGCCGAGTGCCGCGCAGCTGGCCGCGGTGCGCCAGCGGGTCGGTCAGCAGCACCTGCGCATCGACGGCGAGCGGCTGTGCAAGGCGGTCGACGTACAGGTCGACTTCAACAGCATCGCCGCCGGCTATGCGGTCGACCGCATCGTCGCCCGTCTGGCCGAACTGGGCGTCACCAGCTACCTGGTGGAAGCCACCGGCGAGCTCAAGGCGGCCGGCCTCAAGCCCGACGGCAGCCATTGGCGCATCGGCCTGGAGGCGCCGCGCGACGACCAGCGGGTGGCCCAGCGCATCCTCCAGCTCGACGGTTACGGCATCTCCACCTCGGGCGATTACCGCAACTACTTCGAGGAAAACGGCCAGCGCTACTCGCACACCCTCGATCCGCTGACCGGTATGCCGGTCAATCACCGGCTGGCGGCGGTCACCGTGGCCGATCCATCGACCTTGCGCGCCGATGGCTTGTCTACCCTATTGATGGTGCTCGGTCCCGAGGCTGGTCTGGCCTTCGCCGAGCGCAACGGTATCGCGGCGTTTTTCGTGACGCGTGAGGGCGAGGGCTTCGTCACACGCGGCAGCACCGCATTCGAGCAGCTATTCGCTGCAGGAGAGGAACAATGACTTTCTTGGTAGTTTTCCTGGCCATGCTGCTGGTCGTCGGCATGATGGCCGTGGGCGTGATCATGGGCCGTAAGCCGATCGCCGGTTCCTGCGGCGGCATCGCCAACCTGGGCATCGAGAAGGAATGCTCGATCTGCGGCGGTAGCCGCGAGAAGTGCGAAGAGGTCAACCGCGACCCGGCCGAGGCGCCGCGCACCGATCTGGCCTACGACGCGAGCAAGCGCTGATCCCCGTTTGATTGATTGCCGGCACCGCCCGTGCGGTGCCGGCCCTGCCGCGGCTGCGCCATGCGCGCCCCGGTCTGATGCGAAGGAGTAAACATGGCGGTCTACAACTACGATGTGGTGGTGCTGGGCTCCGGGCCAGCGGGCGAGGGCGCGGCGATGAACGCGGCCAAGGCCGGGCGCAAGGTGGCAGTGGTGGACAACCGTCCGTTGGTCGGCGGCAACTGCACCCACCTCGGCACCATCCCGTCCAAGGCGCTGCGCCACTCGGTGCGGCAGATCATGCAGTTCAACACCAACCCGATGTTCCGCCAGATCGGCGAGCCGCGCTGGTTCTCCTTCCCCGACGTGCTCAAGAGCGCGGAGAAGGTGATCGCCAAGCAGGTCACCTCGCGCACCGGCTACTACGCGCGCAACCGCATCGACACCTACTTCGGCACCGCCAGCTTCGCCGACGAGCAGACCGTGGAAGTGGTCTGCCTCAACGGCGTGGTGGAAAAACTGGTGGCCAAGCAGGTGGTCGTCGCCACCGGTTCGCGCCCCTACCGCCCGGCCGACGTCGACTTCCGGCACCCGCGCATCTACGACAGCGACACCATCCTCAGCCTCGGTCACACCCCGCGCCGGCTGATCATTTACGGCGCCGGGGTGATCGGCTGTGAATACGCCTCGATCTTCAGCGGCCTGGGCGTGCTGGTGGACCTGATCGACAACCGCGATCAGCTGCTCAGCTTCCTCGACGACGAGATCTCCGACGCACTCTCCTATCACCTGCGCAACAACAACGTGCTGATCCGCCACAACGAGGAATACGAGCGCATCGAGGGCCTGGAGAACGGGGTGATCCTGCACCTCAAGTCCGGCAAGAAGATCAAGGCCGACGCGCTGCTCTGGTGCAACGGTCGTACCGGCAACACCGACCAGCTGGGCCTGGAGAACATCGGCATCAAGGTCAACAGCCGCGGGCAGATCCAGGTCGACGAGCACTACCGCACCGAGGTCAGCAACATCTACGCCGCCGGCGACGTGATCGGCTGGCCGAGCCTGGCCAGCGCCGCCTCCGACCAGGGCCGTTCGGCGGCCGGCAGCATCGTCGACAACGGCAGCTGGCGTTTCGTCGACGACGTGCCGACCGGGATCTACACCATTCCGGAGATCAGCTCGATCGGCAAGAACGAGCGCGAACTGACCCAGGCCAAGGTGCCCTACGAAGTGGGCAAGGCCTTCTTCAAGGGCATGGCGCGGGCGCAGATCGCGGTGGAGCCGGTGGGCATGCTGAAGATCCTGTTCCACCGCGAGACGCTGGAAGTGCTGGGCGTGCACTGCTTCGGCTACCAGGCCTCGGAGATCGTGCATATCGGCCAGGCGATCATGAACCAGAAGGGCGAGGCGAACAGTATCAAGTACTTCGTCAACACCACCTTCAACTACCCGACCATGGCCGAGGCCTATCGGGTGGCGGCGTTCGACGGCCTCAACCGGCTTTTTTGAGCGGCTCCGGCCGGTGGCCTGAGCCGGTCGGGGAGACGGGCTGGGAGGATGCTTCCGAGTGGCGCTGGCCGAATCGGGAGAGCTTCTAGCGCACCAGGCGGCAAGACGAAAAAACCGGCCATTGGCCGGTTTTTTCGTTCTCGGGCGTTGCTTGTACGGGGCCTGGGGCGAGGGCATCCCCGGGTTGCATCCGGGCTACGCGGGGTAAAGCCGCCGAGCCTCAGCCGCGCAGCGTCTGCACCGCCAGGCCGGGGAAGTCGGTGATGATGCTGTCGGCGCCGAAGTCGGCGAGGCGGCGCATCAGCGCGGCGTCGTTGACCGTCCACACCGACACGTGCAGCCCCTGTTTCTGCGCCTTGAGCAGGCGTTCCGGGGTGCACAGCGTCCAGTTCAGCGCGAGCAGGTGACAGCCGTAATGGGCGGCCACCTTGAGCGGGTCGAGCCAGGCGTATTCGGCCACCAGGCCCAGCTGCAGCTGCGGGGTCAGCTCGCGGGCGGCCTTGAGCACCTCGCGCGAGCTGGAGGTGATGGTCACCTGCTCGTGCAGGCCGAAGCGCTCGGCCAGTTCGGCGATGGCCAGCACGGTGCGCGCGGCGCGCACCTTGGAGGCGCTCTTCACTTCCAGCTGCCAGTGGGCGAAGCGGCACTGCTCGAACAGTTGCTCCAGGCGCGGAATCGGGCAGGGACGCACCCAGCCGGGGCCGCCCTTGCGCGCGTCGTATGTCGCCAGTTCGGCGGCGTCGTGCTCGACCACCTTGCCGCGCAGGCCGGTGGTGCGTTTGAGGGTCGGGTCGTGAATCACCATCAGCTCGCCGTCGCGCGACAGGTGCAGGTCCAGCTCGCAGCGCTCGACGCCGTGCTCCAGGCAACGCTGGAAGCTGGCCAGGGTATTTTCCGGGGCTTCGCCCTTGGCGCCGCGATGGCCGTAGATAAGGGTCACTGTTGCTCCTTGGCGGGGTCCAGATGGCGCGGCCGGTGGTGGCGCACGCTGTTGATCACGTGGTCGTATTCGAAGTAGACGCTGAACTCGCGGTAGTCCCAGCGGGTGATCGGCGGCTGACCGACCGGCCGGTGTTCCTCGTCGGCCAGGCCGAAGCGCTCCAGCACCGAGCCTTTGGACTCGCCTTTTTGCGGCAGGTTGCGCGCATCGAGATCGGCGCCCTGGCTGCCCAATGGAACGGTCAGGGTGTCGGCGAGCAGGGTGGTAGGGGTGAGCAGGGCGAGCAGTAGCACGAAGCGATACATGAGGGTTCCTTGGCGGCGGTCATTCGCGGGCCTGGCGACGTTCCAGGGCCTGCTTCTGCAGGATATGCCGGGCCAGCAACTGGCGCTGTGCGTCGGTCAACGCTTCGAACTCGGTGCCGATCTCGTACTGGCCGTTCGCACGCGGACTGCAATGCACCACCTGGGCGCGCAGCAGCAGGCCGAGGGCTTGCGGCATCAGCACCATCTTGATCGCCAGGTGGCTGCCGGGCGCCACGGCCTGGCCATGGTTGAAGCTGATGCCGCCCTCGGACAGCGACACCTGGCGCGGCACGCCGATATCGCGCAGCAGGCTCTGCGCCACGGCCTGGCCGAGCAGGTCGATGCGCTTGTTGATCACCTTGAGGTAGTTGGCCAGGGTGCGGTCGCGCTCGCTGATATGGCGCAGCAGGTGCTGCGACTCGAAGTCCATCAGGTGCAGGTCGCTGAGCAGGTTGAACAGCGGCGAGGCATCGTGAAGCGCGTCGCTGGCCTGGGCTTCGGCGCCCGACAACAGGCTGAATTCCAGTGCTATCGTGTCGTCGATACGATAGTATTCGCGGCGATCATCTTCATCGTGTGTCGACATGGCGAACCCATGGCAGCAGTGGTGGTCTGAGTGTAAAGCTGCTCGCCGGGCCCTGCCACAAGGACGTTCCTCTTTCTCCGAATCCTCCCCGACATGTTCAGACCTCTGTTCGTATTTATCGGTACGCGCTATACGCGGGCCAAGCGCCGCAACCATTTCGTTTCCTTCATCTCCCTGACCTCCATGCTCGGCCTCACCCTCGGGGTGATGGTGATGATTCTGGTGCTGTCGGTGATGAACGGTTTCGACCACGAGATGCGTACCCGGGTGCTGGGCATGATTCCCCATGCCACGGTCGAGTCGCCCACCCCGGTGAGCGACTGGCCGTCCCTGGCGCGCCAGGTCGAGCGCCACCCGCGGGTCGAGGCGCTGGCGCCCTTCACCCAGATGCAGGGCCTGCTGACCCACCAGGGCAAGGTGCAGAAGGTGCTGATCAATGCCGTCGATCCCGAGCAGGAGCGCAAGGTGTCGATCATCGACGACTTCTTCCAGCAAGGCAGCCTCGACAGCCTGCAGCCGGGCGAATTCGCCATGGTCATCGGTGACAAGGCGGCGGCCAAGCTGGGTCTCGCGCTAGGCGACAAGGTCACCTTCGTCGCCCCCGAGGTCACCGTCACCCCGGCCGGCATGTTCCCGCGCCTGAAGCGCTTTACCGTAACCGGCATCTTTCACGTCGGCGCCGGCGAGATCGACGGTGCACTGGCCCTGGCCAATATCAGCGACCTGGCGCGCCTGCAGCGCTGGAAGCCGGATCAGGTACAGGGCCTGCGCCTGAAGTTCGACGACCTGTTCCAGGCGCCGCGCAGCGCCTGGGAAATCGCCCAGACCCTGGATGGCGACTTCTATGCCCGCGACTGGACGCGCAGCCACGGCAATCTGTACCAGGCCATCCGCATGGAGAAGACCATGATCGGCCTGCTGCTGCTGCTGATCGTCGCGGTGGCCGCGTTCAATATCATTTCCACCCTGGTGATGGTGGTCACCGACAAGAAGGCCGACATCGCCATCCTGCGCACCCTGGGCGCCACGCCGCGGCAGATCATGGCCATCTTCATGGTCCAGGGCACGGTGATCGGCGTGGTCGGCACCCTGATCGGCGCCGCGCTGGGCATCCTCGCCGCGCTCAATATCAGCAGCCTGATCGCCGGCCTGGAAAGGCTGCTGGGGATCAAGTTCCTCAACGCCGACGTGTATTTCATCGACTACCTGCCGTCGCAGCTGCAGACGGCCGACGTGGTCATGGTCTGCACCGCGGCGCTGTTCCTGAGTTTCTTCGCCACCCTGTACCCGGCCTGGCGCGCCGCGCGTACCCAGCCGGCCGAGGCCCTGCGTTATGAATGACCTGACCAACGAAAATGCCATGCAACAGCAGACCGCCGTGCTCAGCTGCCGCAACCTGGGCAAGCGTTATGACGAGGGCCCCGAGTCGGTGGTGGTGCTCGACGGCCTGGAGCTGGAACTGCTGGCCGGCGAGCGGGTGGCCATCGTCGGCAGCTCCGGCTCGGGCAAGAGCACCCTGCTGAACATGCTCGGCGGCCTGGATACGCCCAGCGCGGGCAGCGTCTGGCTGGCCGGCGAGCAGCTGTCGGCGCTGAGCGAAACGGCCCGCGGCCTGCTGCGCAACCGCGCGCTGGGCTTCGTCTACCAGTTCCATCACCTGCTGGCCGAATTCACCGCACTGGAAAACGCCTGCATGCCGCTGCTGATCGGCAAGACGCCGATCGCCGAGGCGCGCCAGCGCGCCACCGCACTGCTGGAGCGGGTCGGTCTGGGCCATCGCCTCAATCACAAGCCGGCCGAACTCTCCGGCGGCGAGCGCCAGCGCGTGGCCATCGCCCGCGCCCTGGTCAACCGCCCGGGGTTGGTGCTGCTCGACGAGCCCACCGGCAACCTCGACCACCACACCGCCGAAGGCATCCAGCAGCTGATGCGCGAGCTCAGCCGCGATTCCAACACCGCGTTTCTGGTGGTGACCCACGACATGCAGCTGGCGCGGCAGATGGATCGCGTGCTGAGCCTGCAGGACGGCAAGCTGGTGGCCCTCTGATGTTCCGCCCGCTGAGTCTCTTCATCGGCGCCCGCTACACCCGGGCCAAGCGCCGCAATCACTTCATTTCCTTTATCTCGCTGACCTCGATGATCGGCCTGGGCCTGGGCGTGCTGGCGATGATCGTGGTGCTGTCGGTGATGAACGGCTTCCAGAAGGAAATGAGCTCGCGCATCCTCGGCATGGTGCCGCACGCCACGCTCTACGGCGCCGAGCCGGTCGCCGACTGGCGCGCCCTGGCCGGCAAGGCCCTGGCCAATCCCCAGGTGCTGGCGGCGGCGCCGTTCGCCGAGCTGGAGGGCATGCTCTCGCATCGCGGGGTGATGCAGCCGATCCAGATCCACGGCATCGACCCGGCCGAAGAGGCCCAGGTGTCGATCCTGCCCGGGCATATCCGCCAGGGCAGCCTGGACAACCTGCAGCCGGGCGAATACGGCGTGGTCATCGGCGACATCACCGCACGGCGTTTCGGCCTGCAGGTGGGCGACAAGCTGACCCTGATCATTCCCGAGCTGAGCAGTGCCCCCGGCGGCGTCACCCCGCGCATGCAGCGGTTGAACGTGGCGGCGGTGTTCAAGGTCGGCGCCGAACTGGACAGCTCGCTGGCGCTGATCCACGTCGCCGACGCCGCCGCGCTGCAGCGCCTGCCGGAGGGCAGCGTGCCGGGCGTGCGCCTGGCGCTCAAGGACCTGTACCAGGCGCCGCAGGTATCCACGGCGCTGGCCGCGCAACTGGGCGAAGGCTACCGCACCGACGACTGGACCCATACCCAGGGCAGCCTGTTCAGCGCGATGAAGATGGAGAAGACCATGATCGGCCTGCTGCTGCTGCTGATCGTCGCGGTGGCGGCGTTCAACATCATCGCCACGCTGATCATGGTGGTGGCCGACAAGGGCGGCGACATCGCCATCCTGCGCACCCTGGGCGCCACGCCGCGGCAGATCATGGCGGTGTTCATGGTCCAGGGCACGGTGATCGGCGTGGTCGGCACCCTGGTCGGCACCCTGCTCGGCGTGCTCGCCGCGCTCAACGTCAGCGCCCTGGTGGCCTGGCTGGAATCCTTCGCCGGCCAGCAGGTGCTGAGCTCGGACGTCTACTTCATCAGCAGCCTGCCGTCGGACCTGCAGTGGCTCGACGTGGTGCTGATCTGCTCGGCGGCGCTGATCCTCAGCTTCCTCGCCACCCTCTATCCCTCCTGGCGGGCGGCGCAGGTGCAACCGGCCGAGGCGCTACGCTACGAGTGAAAGCAAAAAAGCCGTCGAATCCGACGGCTTTTTTCCAGCTCAACGCTGCTCGCGCTGGCGTCGATTTTCCTGGCGCTTGCGCCAGTTGTGCTGCACCCACCAGCGCCAGTAGAGCATGGTCAGCACATAGCCCAGAACGGCGAGCACCAGGCCGGAGACGAACGAGCCGATCAGCAGCGGCTTCCACAGGATGGCCAGTTCGGCGGTGATCCACTCCAGGCTCAGGTGGCTGGGCATCTTCATCGCCGGGGTCTGGGTGATCCAGGCGCCGAGCTTGTAGGTGCAGTAGAACACCGGCGGCATGGTGATCGGGTTGGTCAGCCACACCAGGCCGATGGAGATCGGCAGGTTGGCCCGCAGCGGAATGGCCACGGCGGCAGCGGCGAGCATCTGCATGGGCATGGGGATCATCGCCCAGAACAGGCCGATGGCCATGGCGCGGGCCACCGAATGGCGGTTGAGGTGCCAGAGGTTGGGGTCGTGGATCAGGCTGCCGAGAAAGCGCAGGGATTTGTTGCCCTTGATGCTGTCGGGATGGGGCATGTAGCGCTTAAATAAACGACGCGGCATGAAGAGTCTCTGGGCAGGCTGAAGCGCCGGTATTATGCACAGATTCATGACCGTTCGCTTTCTTAAGATTGTGACAGCGGGTGAGCGCTGCAAGGGTTTGCCAGGCGCTTTCGGACGAGGAAATGAGGATGCGCACAGGGATGTTGGCGCTGGCCGCGGGCTTGCTGTCGCTGCGATTTTTGCCGCAGTTGCCGCCGGGATGGCTGCTGGCGCTGCTGGCCGGCGCCGGGCTGCTGCTGTTGCTCTCGCGGCTCTATTTCATCGGCTGCTTTCTGCTCGGTTTGGCCTGGGCCTGCTGTTCGGCGCAGTGGGCCCTGGACGATCGCCTGGCGCCGGCGCTGGACGGCCGCACCCTGTGGCTGGAGGGGCGGGTGGTCGGCCTGCCGGAGGTCGGTGAGGGCGTGGTGCGTTTCCAGCTGGAGGGCGCCCATTCGCGCCGCGCCGAGCTGCCGCGGCGGCTGCGCCTGGCCTGGTATGGCGGGCCGGATATTCGCGGCGGCGAGCGCTGGCGCCTGGCGGTCAACCTCAAGCGCCCGCATGGTCTGGTCAATCCGCACAGCTTCGATTACGAGGCCTGGCTGCTGGCGCAGCGCATTGGCGCCACCGGTACGATCAAGGCCGGCCAGCGGCTGGCGCCGGCCAGTGGCCTGGGCAGCTGGCGCGATGGCTTGCGCCAGCGTTTGCTGGCGGCTCCGGCCTTCGGCCGCGAGGGCGGTATCGCCGCCCTGGTGCTGGGCGACGGCTCGGGGCTGACGAGCGCCGACTGGCGCCTGCTGCAGCACACCGGCACGGTGCACCTGATGGTCATTTCCGGTCAGCACATCGCCCTGCTGGCGGGGTTTCTCTATGGCCTGGTGGCCTTCCTGGCACGTGTGGGGGCCTGGCCACGGCGCTGGCCCTGGCTGCCGGCCGCCTGCGTCCTGGCCTTGGTCGGCGCCCTGGGGTACGGCCTGCTCGCCGGTTTCGAGGTGCCGGTGCGGCGGGCCTGCGTGATGGTGGCGCTGGTGCTGCTGTGGCGCCTGCGCTTTCGTCATCTCGGCGCCTGGTGGCCGCTGCTGCTGGCCTTGCTCGCGGTGTTGCTGCTGGAACCGCTGGCCTCGCTGCAGCCGGGCTTCTGGTTGTCCTTCGCCGCGGTGGCGATCCTGATTCTGGTGTTCGGCGGCCGCCTGGGCGTGTGGGGCTGGTGGCGCGGGCTGACCCGCGCGCAGTGGACCATGGCCATCGGCCTGCTGCCGCTGATGCTGATCCTCGGCTTGCCGGTCAGCAGCAGCGGGCCGTTGGCCAACCTGATCGCCGTGCCCTGGGTCGGTCTGCTGGTGGTGCCGCTGGCCTTGCTCGGCACCCTGTTGCTGCCCGTGCCGGGCTTGGGCGAGGGTCTGCTGTGGCTGGCCGGCGGCGCCTTGCAGCTGTTATTCCTGTTGCTCTGCCATATCGCTGGCTGGCTGCCGGCCTGGTTGCCGAGCAATCTGCCGCTGTGGGCCTGGCTGCTGGCCCTGGGCGGGGCGCTGCTGTTGTTGCTGCCGGGCGGGGTGCCGCTACGCCTGCCCGGCCTGGCCCTGCTCTTGCCGGCGCTGTTTCTGCCGCCGCCGGCGTTGCCGGAGGGGCGCGCCGAGGTCTGGCTGCTGGACGTGGGGCAGGGGTTATCGGTGCTGGTGCGCACCCGCGCGCACAGTCTGCTGTACGACGCCGGGCCGCGTTTCGGCGATTTCGACAGCGGCGAGCGTATCGTCCTGCCGTCGTTGCGCGCGCTGAACCTGCAGCACCTCGATCTGCTGTTGCTCAGCCATGCCGACAACGACCACGCCGGCGGCGCCGCCGCGATCGTCGCCGGCCTGCCGGTGGCGCGCCTGCTCAGCGGCGAGCCCGAACGCCTGGGGGCGCGGCTTGCGGCCGAGCCCTGCGAGTCGGGCCGGCAGTGGCAGTGGGATGGCGTCAGCTTTCGCCTGTGGCGCTGGGTGCAGGCGGCGCCTGGCAACCAGAGCTCCTGCGTGCTGCTGGTGGAGGCGGGCGGCGAGCGCCTGCTGCTGACCGGCGATATCGATGCGCGCGCCGAGCAAGCGTTGCTGCAGGATGACTTTCCCCTGGCGGCGCACTGGCTGCTGGCGCCGCACCATGGCAGCCGCAGCTCCTCCAGCCGGGCCTTCGTCGACGCGGTGGCGCCGCGCCATGTGCTGATCGCCCGCGGCCGTCACAACAACTTCGGCCATCCCCATCCGCAGGTGTTGGCGCGTTACCGCGAGGCCGGCGCCCGGCTGCACGACAGCGCCACCAGCGGCGCCCTGCGCCTGCTGCTGGGCGAGCAGGGCGAGGCGCAGGCGTTGCGACGCCAGGCACGTTTCTGGCGGGAAAAATGAGAACGGCGGCGGTCGGCGAGGGCGGCACCCTATGCTAGAGTGGCGCCACTTTTTCGAGGGGGATTCTCTACCGTGTGGGAACTGGTCAAAGCTGGCGGCTGGATGATGCTGCCGATCATTCTCTGCTCCATCGCCGCGGCCGGCATCGTTGCCGAGCGCCTGTGGACCCTGCGGCCCGCCCGCGTCACCCCGGCCAACCTGCTGGCCCAGGTCTGGCGCTGGATCAAGGACAAGAAACTCAACAACCAGAAGCTCAAGGAGCTGCGCGAGGACTCGCCGCTGGGGCAGATTCTCGCCGCCGGCCTGGCCAACTCCAAGCATGGTCGCGAGATCATGAAGGAGTGCATCGAGGAGGCCGCTGCCCGCGTCATCCACGAGCTGGAACGCTACCTCAATGCCCTCGGCACCATTGCCGGCATCGCGCCGCTGCTCGGCCTGCTCGGCACCGTGCTGGGCATGATCGAAATCTTCAGCTCCTTCATGGGCTCGGGCATGGCCAATGCGCCGATGCTCGCCGGTGGTATCTCCAAGGCGTTGATTACCACAGCAGCCGGCCTGATGGTGGCGATCCCGGCGCTGTTCTTCCACCGTTACCTGCAGCGTCGCGTCGACGAGCTGGTAGTCGGCATGGAGCAGGAAGCGATCAAGCTGGTGGAAATGGTGCAGGGTGATCGCGACGTCGACCTGGGTGAGGGCAAGGCGTGAAATTCCGGCGCAAACCGCGGGAGAACGTCGAGATCAACCTGGCCTCGTTGATCGACGTGGTATTCATCCTGCTGCTGTTCTTCGTGGTCACCACCACCTTCACCCGCGAGACCCAGCTCAAGGTCGACCTACCCGAGGCAGCCAGTGGCACGCCGCCCGAGCAGACCGAACTGAAGCAGGTCGAGGTGCTGATCGGCGCTGATGGCGCCTACTCGGTCAATGGCAAGGCGCTGCTGGAAAGTAACCTGAGCAATCTCATGGCGGCGCTGCAGAAGGAGTCCGACGGCGACAACAGCCTGCCGTTGATCATCAGTGCCGACGGCAAGACCCCACACCAGGCGGTGATCACCGCCATGGACGCCGCCGGCAAGCTGGGCTTCTCGCACTTGCGCATTACCACGGTGGAAGCACAGGAAAATCCTTAAGTGAGCGCTGCTGATCGCTTGCTCGAGGCCTGGTATCGCGGCCACCCGGCGCTGGCGCTGCTGCGTCCGCTGGAGTGGCTGTACCGCCGCGTGGTGCAGGGCAAGCGCGCGCGCTTTCTCGCCGGCGCGGGCGAAATCTACCGTGCGCCGGTGGCGGTGCTGGTGGTGGGCAACATCACCGTCGGCGGCACCGGCAAGACTCCGTTGATCCTCTTTCTGATCCAGCACTGCCGTGCCCGCGGCCTCAAGGTCGGCGTGGTCAGTCGCGGCTATGGCGCCACGCCGCCGAGCCTGCCCTGGCGGGTGCGCGCCGAGCAGCCGGCGGCGCAGGCCGGCGACGAGCCGCTGTTGATCGTCCAGCGCACCGCTGTACCGCTGATGATCGACCCGGATCGCGGCCGTGCGGTGCGTGCGCTGTTGGCCGAGGAGCCGCTGGATCTGATCCTCTGCGACGACGGCCTGCAGCACTACCGCCTGGCGCGCGACCTGGAGCTGGTGCTGATCGACGCCGCCCGCGGCCTGGGCAACCGCCGCTGCCTGCCGGCCGGACCGTTGCGCGAGCCGGCCGAGCGCCTCGATGAGGTGGACGCCGTGCTGTTCAACGGCGCCGAGGCCGATCGCGCCGACGGCTACGCCTTCCGCCTGCAGCCGACCGCCCTGGTCAACCTGGCCAGCGGCGAGCGCGTGCCCCTGGATCATTTCCCCGCCGGCCAGGCCGTGCATGCGGTAGCCGGCATCGGCAACCCGCAGCGTTTCTTCGCCACCCTCGAAGCGCTAAACTGGCGACCGGTTCCGCACCCTTTCGCCGACCATGCCCGGTACGACGCCGCGCAGCTCCGTTTCGAGCCGCCGCTGCCCGTGCTGATGACCGAGAAGGATGCGGTGAAATGCCGGGCCTTCGCCGCCGCCGACTGGTGGTACCTGGCCGTCGATGCCGTGCCCACGCCGGCCTTCGTCGCCTGGTTGGACAAGGAGTTGGCCCGCCTCATACCGGGGTCTTCATGACCCCATCAAGGACTCCGCCATGGACCCTAAACTGCTCGATATCCTCGCCTGCCCGATCTGCAAGGGCCCGCTGCAGCTCTCCGAAGACAAGACCGAACTGATCAGCAAGGGCGCCGGAGTGGCCTACCCGATTCGCGACGGCATCCCGGTGATGCTGGAAAGCGAGGCGCGCACCCTCAGCACCGACGAGCGCCTGGACAAGTAAATGAGCGCAGCCTTTACCGTCGTCATTCCCGCCCGTTACGCCTCCACCCGCCTGCCCGGCAAGCCGCTGCAGGACATCGCCGGCAAGCCCATGGTGCAGCACGTCTGGGAGCAGGCGAAGAAGAGTTCCGCCGCCCGTGTGGTGGTGGCCACCGACGATGCGCGCATCGTCGAGGCCTGCCAGGCCTTCGGCGCCGAGGTGCTGCTGACCCGCGAGGATCACAACTCCGGCACCGACCGCCTGGCCGAGGTCGCCAGCCAGCTCGGCCTGGCCGACGATGCCATAGTGGTCAACGTGCAGGGCGACGAGCCGCTGATCCCGCCGGCGATCATCGACCAGGTGGCGACCAACCTGGCGGCCAATCCGCAGGCCGCTATCGCCACCCTGGCCGAGCCCATCGAGGACGTCCAGGCGTTGTTCAACCCCAATGTGGTCAAGGTGGTCGCCGACAAGAATGGTCTGGCCCTGACCTTCAGCCGCGCGCCGCTGGCCTGGGCGCGCGACGCCTTCGCCCAGAGTCGCGACGTACTGCCACAAGGCGTGCCCTATCGTCGTCATATCGGCATCTACGCCTACCGCGCCGGCTTCCTCCACGACTTCGTCGCCTGGGGCCCGTGCTGGCTGGAAGACACCGAGTGCCTGGAGCAGCTGCGCGCGCTGTACCACGGCGTGCGCATCCATGTCGCCGATGCCCTCGAGGCGCCGGCCGCCGGCGTGGATACTGCCGAAGACCTGGAGCGGGTGCGCCGCCTGCTGGGGGCCTGATGAAAGTTCTGTTCGTCTGCCTGGGCAATATCTGCCGTTCGCCCACGGCCGAAGGCGTCTTGCGCCACAAGCTGCGCGCCGCCGGCCTGGAGGATCGGGTGCAGGTGGATTCCGCCGGTACCGGCGACTGGCATGTCGGCAAGGCGCCCGACAGTCGCACCCGCATCGCCGCGCAGCGCCGCGGCTATGACCTGTCGGCGCTGCGCGCGCGGCAGGTCGAGGCGGCCGATTTTCAGCGCTTCGACCTGATCCTGGCCATGGACCAGAGCAATCTGCGCAATCTGCAGGCGCTGCGTCCGGCAGGTGCCCAGGCGGATCTGGATCTCTATCTGCGTCGCTATGAGCTGGCCCTGGACGAAGTGCCTGATCCTTATTACGGCGGCGAAGATGGCTTCGAGCAGGTGCTGGACCTGATCGAGCAGGCCAGCGAGGCATTGCTGACCGAGATCAGGGGGCGCCTGTGAGCCTGCATCTGCAGAGCGAGGTTTCGCTCAAGGCCTTCAACAGCTTCGGCGTCGAGGTAAGCGCCCGACTGTTTGCCCAAGCCCATAACGACGACGAAGTGCGCGAAGCGCTGCGTCTGGCTGAGTCACATGATCTGCCGCTGCTGGTGATCGGTGGCGGCAGCAACCTGCTGCTGACCCGCGATGTCGAGGCGCTGGTGCTGCGCATGGCCAGTCGCGGCATTCGCATCCTCGAAGACGATGGCGAACGGGTGCTGGTGGAGGCCGAAGCCGGCGAACCCTGGCATCCCTTCGTGCTGTGGAGCCTGGAACAGGGGCTTAACGGTCTGGAGAATCTCAGCCTGATCCCCGGCACCGTCGGCGCCGCGCCGATGCAGAACATCGGCGCCTATGGCGTCGAGCTCAAGGACCTGTTCGTCGGCCTCACCGCGCTGGATCGGCAGAGCGGCGAGCTGCGCGACTTCAGCCTGGACGAATGCGCCTTCGCCTACCGCGACAGCCTGTTCAAGCGCGAGGCGGGGCGCTGGCTGATCCTGCGCGTGCGCTTGCAACTGAGCCGTGTGGCGGCGCTGCGCCTGGATTATGGCCCGGTGCGCCAGCGCCTGGCCGCGATGGGCATCGAGGCGCCGACCGCCAGCGATGTGAGCCGGGCGATCTGCGCCATCCGCAGCGAGAAGCTGCCGGATCCGGCCGAGCTGGGCAATGCCGGCAGCTTCTTCAAGAACCCGCTGGTGTCGAACGCGGTCGCCGAGCGCATTCGCGCCGAGCATGCCGATCTGGTCGGCTATCCGGCGGGCGAGGGGCTGCTGAAGCTGGCCGCCGGCTGGCTGATCGAGCGGGCAGGGTGGAAGGGCTTTCGCGACGGCGATGCCGGGGTGCACCGCCTGCAGGCGCTGGTCCTGGTCAACTATGGCCAGGCCAGCGGCGAGCAACTGCTGGCCCTGGCGCGGCGTATCCAGGCGGATATTCAGGCGCGCTTCGGCGTCGAGCTGGAAATCGAACCCAACGTGCTCTGAGCGCCAGGTTCGAGCCCATTCGCGGATACCACTGCATGGATGCAGGAGGTAGGGCGAAGCAGGATGCCAGAGCCGAAAGCCGCCCCCACAGGAACTGCACCGCTCTCGTAG
The DNA here is from genome assembly GCF_054110165.1 of Pseudomonas sp. PL-6. Lineage (NCBI taxonomy): Bacteria > Pseudomonadati > Pseudomonadota > Gammaproteobacteria > Pseudomonadales > Pseudomonadaceae > Pseudomonas > Pseudomonas sp. PL-6. The sequence continues at coordinate 1,858,870 of NZ_CM134189.1, forward strand.
GAGCGGCTTCAGCCGCGAACGTGCAAAGTCCAAGGCGCTTTTCGCCCAGACATAAAAAAGGGGATGCCTAGGCATCCCCTTTTTCATTGCGAGCCGAGCATCAAACCTGCGGCTTGACCTCTTCCTTCTCGCTTTCCACTTCGCTCTCGGCGTTCGGCTGTTCGTCGGTCGCTTCGCTCGGCTGTTGAACGGCTTCGCTCGGCTCGACCACTACCTGCTCGCTGGCAACCGGGGCGCTTTCGACGCTTTGCTCGGTCGCAACGGCCGGCTGAGCTTCGACCGGAGCGGCCTCGGCTTCGGCAACAACGGCGTGCGCTGTCGGAGCGGCGGCGGCTGCTTCGGCGGCTTCGCGGGCCAGGCGCTCGGCTTCGCGCTGACGACGGCGCACTTCGCGCGGATCGTTCGGCGCGCGACCGCCGCTGCTGAGCGGAGCCGCGGCAACCGGCTCTTGCGCCGCTGCAACCGGAGCTTCTGGCACGGCTGCCGGGGCTTCTTCCTGCACGGCGGCTGGCGCGGCCGCTGGTTCGGCTACCGGCGCTTCGACGACCTGGGCTTCGGCAGCCGGAGCAGCCTCGGCCACGACTTCGGCGACCTGCTCGGCTACCACCGCAGGCTCACTCGGTTCGGCGGCGACAGCGACCTCTACCGGCGCGGTGGGTTCTTCGCTGGCTACTTGCGCGGCGGGCGCTGCAACCGGCTCGACGGCCTGCACTTCGACCGCGTGCTGTTCGTCGCTGCTGGCGGCCACTACCGCGGCTGCCGTGGCGGCGGCTACGGCGAGCTGGGCGCTCTGCGCGTCGCCTTCAGCGGTTTCTTCGGCGCCTTCGATCAGGTTGCCGTCGGCATCGCGCTGACGCTCGCGGCGATTGCTGCGACGACGCTGGCCGCGCGAACGGCGACGCGGACGCTCGCCCTCGTTGCTGTCCTGCTCGTCGTCCTGCAGTTGTTCCTCGTTCGGCAGGACTTCGTCTTGCAGGGCTTCATCCTGCAGGGCCTCGGCCTGTTCGGCGCGCGGCTGACGCTCCTCGCGCGGCGGACGTTGACGCTCCTGGCGCTCGGCGCGCGGCGGGCGTTCTGCACGCGGCTCTTCGCTGCGGGCTTCTACGGCATTGCCGTCGAGCGGCTCGCGCAGTTCACGCACGCGTTCCTCGCGTGGGGTACGCTCTTCGCGCGGCTTGCGTTCGCGGCGGTTTTCCTGGCCTTCGCGCGGGGCGCGTTCTTCACGCGGAGCACGCTCCTCACGCGGTTGACGCTCTTCGCGCGGCTCGCGGGCCTGACGCTCTTCACGCGGGGCGCGCTCTTCGCGCGGCTTGCGCTCTTCGTCGCGACGACCGCCGCGATTGCGGCTCTGCTGACGACCGTTGCGGCGCTCTTCGCGCGGCGGACGCTCGCTGCTCTTCTTCTCCACCACGGCCGGCTTGGCTTCTTCTTCCTTGCCGGCGAACAGGCTGACCAGCGACTTGACCAGGCCCTTGAACAGGCTCGGCTCCGGCGCGGGGGTCGGGGCCAGCGGTGCGGCGGCCGGCTCGGCGGCAGCCGGTGCGCTGCTGCGCGGGGCGGCCTTGATCGCGGCTTCCTGGCGTACCAGGGTGCGAGTGGCGGCAGCCGGCTGGGCTTCTTCGCTCTCGGCGGTGGCGGTGATTTCGTAGCTGGACTGGCCGCTCAGGGCCTCCGGGCTGTCGTCACGCAGGCGCTGCACTTCGAAGTGCGGGGTTTCCAGGTGATCGTTGGGCAGGATCACGATGCGCGCGCGGGTGCGCAGTTCGATCTTGGTGATCGAGTTGCGCTTCTCGTTGAGCAGGAAGGCGGCGACCGGGATCGGCACCTGGGCGCGGACTTCGGCGGTGCGATCCTTCAGCGCTTCTTCTTCGATCAGGCGCAGGATGGCCAGCGACAGCGATTCGACGTCGCGGATGATGCCTTGACCGTTGCAGCGCGGGCAGACGATGCCGCTGGTCTCGCCCAGGGACGGACGCAGGCGCTGACGGGACATTTCCAGCAGGCCGAAGCGCGAGATGCGGCCGACCTGAACGCGGGCGCGGTCGGCTTCCAGGGCTTCGCGCACCTTCTCCTCGACGGCGCGCTGGTTCTTCGCCGGGGTCATGTCGATGAAGTCGATGACGATCAGGCCGCCGATGTCGCGCAGGCGCAGCTGGCGGGCGATTTCCTCGGCCGCTTCCAGGTTGGTCTGCAGCGCGGTCTCCTCGATGTCGCTGCCCTTGGTGGCGCGCGCCGAGTTGATGTCGATGGAGACCAGGGCTTCGGTCGGGTCGATGACGATGGAGCCACCGGACGGCAGCTTCACTTCACGCTGGAAGGCGGTTTCGATCTGGCTTTCGATCTGGAAGCGGTTGAACAGCGGCACGCTGTCTTCGTACAGCTTGATCTTGCTGGCGTACTGCGGCATCACCTGCTGGATGAAGGAGAGCGCTTCTTCCTGGGCTTCGACGCTGTCGACCAGCACTTCGCCGATGTCCTGGCGCAGGTAGTCGCGGATGGCGCGGATGATGACGTTGGATTCCTGGTAGATCAGGAACGGCGCGGGGCGGCTGGTGGAGGCTTCCTTGATGGCGCTCCACAGCTGCAGCAGGTAGTCGAGGTCCCACTGCATTTCTTCGCTGGAGCGGCCCAGGCCGGCGGTGCGCACGATCAGGCCCATGTCGGCCGGGGCGTTGAGGCCGTTCAGCGCTTCGCGCAGTTCGTTGCGCTCTTCGCCTTCGATGCGGCGGCTGATGCCACCGGCACGCGGGTTGTTCGGCATCAGCACCAGGTAACGACCGGCCAGGCTGATGAAGGTGGTCAGGGCCGCGCCCTTGTTGCCGCGTTCTTCCTTCTCGACCTGGACTATGACTTCCTGGCCTTCCTTGAGCACGTCCTTGATATTGACGCGGCCGCCTTCAGGGGCCTTGGAGAAGTATTCGCGGGAGATTTCTTTGAGGGGGAGGAAGCCGTGGCGTTCGGAGCCGAAATCGACGAAGGCGGCTTCAAGGCTGGGTTCGACGCGGGTGATGCGGCCTTTATAGATGTTGGCCTTCTTCTGTTCGCGGGCGCCGGACTCGATGTCCAGGTCGTAGAGTTTTTGGCCGTCTACCAGGGCAACACGCAACTCTTCGGGCTGAGTCGCGTTAATAAGCATTCTTTTCATGTGGTACCAATGGGTTCCGGGGCTGCCGGAAGCCACGTCAGGCACACACGACTCTCAGGGTCGGTGTCAGGCGCGTCAGAAACGGTCGTAAATCGTTCCACTGTCTAGCGACGGCCAGCCACTATCGGGCTGCGGTCGCGACGGACGTCTCCTGCTTGCTGTGGTGACAGAAGCACTCAGTCAGGAGGAGGAATCAACTGGCGGTAGCGGACGAGATGAGGCGTCTTTGATCAAGCGATGTGCTACGCAGTCCGACAGTTGTACATCTCCACCCTACACGTATCGCTGAAAATCGGGTGCCGCGCGCGGATTCCGCAGCGGTTGTCAGTTACCGCGACCGCCCGACCGGGCGAATCGCGCATCATACTCAAGGCTTTATTTCCGAACTCTTCGCGGCCTTTTGCGGCCTTTCTAAGCCGAAGAATCCGTCGGACGGCCTCACGTCCTCAATGGGTTGCGCGGGCAGGGGATGGCACGTTTGGCGATCATCCGCAAGCCAGGCCGCTTTTGGCGGCGTTCGCGACTATAGCAGCAATGATTAAGTGCTTCAATTCCATAAAAAATTGTTATGATTGCGCGATGACTACTCCCGCCTCTCCAACCTCCGGCGTTCAGCTGATCGAGGTTGCACCGGAACTCGCCGGCCAACGCATCGACAATTTCCTCCGGACACAGCTCAAGGGCGTGCCCAAGACCCTGATTTACCGCATCTTGCGCAAAGGCGAGGTGCGGGTGAACAAGGGTCGGATCAAGCCCGAGTACAAGCTGCAGGCCGGCGACATCGTGCGCGTGCCGCCGCTGCGCCTGGCCGAACGCGACGAGCCCGAGCCGCTGGCGCAGGGCCTGCTCGAGCGCCTGGAGGCGGCCATCGTCTACGAGGACAAGGCGCTGATCGTGCTGAACAAGCCGGCCGGCATCGCCGTGCATGGCGGCAGCGGCCTCAACTACGGCGTGATCGAAGCGTTCCGCCAGTTGCGTCCTGAGGCCAAGGATCTGGAGCTGGTGCATCGCCTGGATCGTGACACCTCCGGCCTTTTGATGATCGCCAAGAAGCGCAGCATGTTGCGCCACCTGCACGAGGCGCTGCGCGGCGACGGCGTCGACAAGCGCTATATGGCGCTGGTGCGCGGCCATTGGGCGACCGCCAAGAAGCAGGTCAATGCGCCGCTGCAGAAGAGCAACCTGCGTTCCGGCGAGCGCATGGTCGAGGTCGACGGTGAAGGCAAGGAGGCGCTGACGCTGTTCCGCGTGCTGCGCCGCTTCGGCGAGTTCGCCACCCTGGTCGAGGCCAAGCCGGTGACCGGCCGCACCCACCAGATTCGCGTGCATGCCAAGCATGCCGGGCACTCGATTGCCGGTGACTCCAAGTACGGCGACGACGACTTCACCCGCGAGATTCGCGAGCTGGGTGGTAAGCGCCTGTTCCTGCACGCCTATGCGCTGACCGTGCCGCTGCCCGAGGGCGGCGAGTTGCGCCTGGAGGCGCCGGTGGATGAGATGTGGGCGCGAACCCTGGAGCGTCTGAGTGCCTGACTATCGACTGCTGATCTTCGATTGGGACGGCACCCTGGTGGATTCCATCGGGCGCATCGTCGAGGCCATGCATCGCGCCGCCGATGTCGGCGGCGTGCCGCGCCGCAGCGACGTCGAGGTGCGCGGCATCATCGGCCTGGAGCTGGGGCGGGCGATCGAGACGCTCTATCCGGAACTCCGCGATCCGGCGTGCATCGAAGCCTTTCGCCGCTGCTACAGCGAGCAGTACCTGGCGCTGGAAACCGATCCTTCGCCGCTGTTCGATGGCGTGAGCGAGTCGCTCGAAGCCTTTCGTGAGCAGGGGTATCGATTGGCGGTGGCCACCGGCAAGGGGCGCCATGGCCTGCAGCGGGTGCTGGCGGACAAGGGCTGGCTGGATTACTTCGACGTCACCCGCTGCGCCGACGAGACCGCGAGCAAGCCCGACCCGCGCATGCTGCATGAGATTCTGCGACATTGTCGGATGGAGCCGGCGCAGGCGCTGATGGTGGGTGACTCGACCTTCGATCTGCTGATGGCGCGCAATGCCGGGATGGATGCGGTGGCGGTCGGTTTCGGGGCTCAACCATTGTCGGTGCTGCGCGAATGTGCGCCGCGGCTGGCGATCAACCAATTCAATGAGCTGCGCACCTGGCTGGATGGTCAGGCGGCGAAGCGCTCGATAGAGGTGAATGAATATGTCGGATGAGTGGAAGTCATCGGCGTCGCCCGAGGCCGAGGATGCCAAGAGCTGGAAATTGCTGGAGAAGGCCCTGTTGTCCAGCGTGCAGGAGCAGCGTCGCTCGCGGCGCTGGGGCATCTTCTTCAAGTTGCTGACCTTCGTTTACCTGTTCGTGGCGCTGGCCTTGTTCGTGCCGATGCTGGATCTGAAGAAGGCCTCGACGGCTGGGGCGCATACCGCGCTGATCGAGATCCGCGGGATGATCGCCGATCAGGAAGCGGCCAGTGCCGACAAGGTAGTCGGCAGCCTGCGCGCCGCCTTCGAGGACGCCAATACCAAGGGCGTGATCCTGCGCATCAATAGCCCGGGCGGCAGCCCGGTGCAGTCCGGCTACATCTATGACGAGATCCGCCGCCTGCGCGGCGAGTACCCGCAGACCAAGGTCTATGCGGTGATCAGCGACCTGGGGGCGTCCGGCGCCTACTACATCGCCAGTGCGGCGGATGAAATCTACGCCGACAAGGCCAGTCTGGTCGGCTCCATCGGCGTCACGGCGGCGGGTTTCGGTTTTGTCGGGGTGATGGAGAAGCTGGGCGTGGATCGTCGGGTCTACACCTCGGGCGAGCACAAGGCCTTCCTCGATCCCTTCCAGCCGCCGAAGGAAGAGGAAACCCAGTTCTGGAAGAGCGTGCTGGAAACCACTCATCGCCAGTTCATCGACAGCGTCAAGCAGGGGCGTGGCGAGCGACTCAAGGCCGAGGAGAATCCCGAGTTGTTCTCCGGGCTGGTGTGGTCGGGCGAGCAGGCGTTGCAGTTGGGGTTGATCGACGCCCTGGGCAGTGCCAGCTATGTGGCGCGCGAGGTGGTGGGGGCGAAGGAGATCGTCGATTTCACCGTGCGCGACACGCCGTTCGATCGCTTCGCCAAACGCCTGGGCACCAGCGTGGCCGATCGTATCGCGCTGTGGATGGGCTTTCAGGGGCCGACGCTGCGCTGATTTCTCTGCCGTGTGCGAAAAGGCCTGCTTGTCAGGCCTTTTTCGTGGCTGTCAGGGAATCTCGATGCCCTCGTTGAGCAGCATATCGACCAGGCGAATCAGTGGCAGGCCGATCAGGCTGGTGGCGTCTTCGCCTTCGGTACTGCGAAACAGGCTGATGCCCAGGCCTTCGGACTTGAAGCTGCCGGCGCAGTCGAAGGGTTGCTCGCGCTGCAGGTAGCGCAGGATCTGCGCCTCGTCGAGCTGGCGAAAGTGCACGGTGAAGGGCACGCAGTCCACCTGGCAGCGGCCGCTGGCGCTGTCGAGCAGGGCCAGGCCGGTGAGAAAGGTGACGCTGCTGCCGCTGGCGGCGCGCAGTTGCGCCTGGGCGCGCTCCAGGTCGTGCGGTTTGCCGAGAATCTGGCCATCGTCCAGCGCGGCGACCTGATCCGAGCCGATGATCAGGTGATTCGGGTGGCTGGCGGCCAGGGCGCGGGCCTTCTCCTCGGCCAGGCGTTTGACCAGCTCTGTGGCGGTCTCGTCGGGGCGGTGCGTCTCGTCGATACTTGGCGACTGCCAGCTGAAGGGCAGTTGCAGGCGGGCGAGCAGTTCGCGGCGATAGGGCGAGCTGGAGGCGAGTAGCAGCGGCATATGAGGCTCCTATATATAAGGAGGCCATTCTAAAGAGCCGCCAGGTGCCGCGACAGGCCGAATTTCCTTTGACAGGGGCAGGGTGCATCCCTAGAATGCTGCGCCTATGTTGAATGGGCCGATTCCACCTCACGTTGATCCGCGCAAGCTCGCCGACCGCGAAGTTACCCTAGAAGGGCAACTCGAACTGGCCAGCCTGCCGCGTCTCTGCGACCCGCTTGCCGGTACGGCCGGCGTGGTGCAGGCGAAGTTTCACTTCGCGCGTGACGAGCAGAAAACTGTGGTCATCCGCAGCGAGCTCGAGGTTGAGGTCAAAATGGTCTGCCAGCGTTGTCTGGAGCTGGTCGCGCTACCCATCCGCAGCGAATGTGAATACGCCGTGGTTCGGGTTGGAGCGAACACTCAGTCCTTGCCGAAGGGCTACGACGTGCTGGAAGTGGGCGAAGAGCCGCTTGAAATGCTGGGCCTGGTCGAGGATGAATTGCTCCTCGCCCTGCCCATCGTTCCTGCTCACGCCCCAGGTGATTGCCAGCAGCCGGACGGTCTCGACGAGATCGAACCGGGCGAGGACGAGGTATCGCGGTCCAACCCGTTCAGTGTATTGGCGCAGTTAAAGCGTGACCCAAACGTTTAGGAGTTAATCAGTTATGGCTGTTCAGCAGAACAAAAAATCCCGTTCCGCCCGCGACATGCGTCGTTCGCACGACGCCCTCGAGGCCAGCACCCTGTCCGTAGAGAAGAGCACCGGTGAAGTTCACCTGCGCCACCACGTTTCTCCGGAAGGCGTGTACCGCGGTCGCAAGGTGATCGACAAGGGCGCCGACGAGTAATCCTTGTCCGCCTCGATCATCGCGATTGATGCAATGGGTGGGGACTTCGGTCCCCACTGCATTGTTCCGGCCTGCATTGCCGCGCTGGCCGAATTCCCCTCGCTGCACCTGACCCTCGTCGGTCAAGCCCCCCTTATCGAAGAACAGCTCGCCCGCCAGCCCGGCGTCGATCGCGCACGCCTGCAGGTTCATCACGCCGGCGAAGTGATCGCCATGGACGAGCGTCCGGCGCAGGCCTTGCGTGGTAAGCCTGATGCCTCGATGCGCGTGGCGCTGGAGCTGGTGCGTCAGCGCCAGGCCCATGCCTGCGTCAGTGCCGGCAATACTGGGGCGCTGATGGCGCTGTCGCGCTATGTGCTCAAGACCCTGCCGGGCATCGACCGGCCGGCCATGGTCAGCCCGGTGCCCACCGAGCGCGGCTACTGCTACCTGCTGGATCTGGGGGCCAATGTCGATTGCAGTGCCGAGCATCTCTACCAGTTCGCCATCATGGGCGCGGTGGCGGCCGAGACCCTGGGCGTCAGCCGGCCGCGGGTGGCGCTGCTCAACGTCGGCACCGAGGACATCAAGGGCAACCAGCAGGTCAAGCTGGCGGCCAGCCTCCTGCAGCAGGCGCGTGGGCTGAACTTCGTCGGCTATGTCGAGGGCGACGGCCTGTACCGCGGCGAGGCCGATGTGGTGGTGTGCGACGGTTTCGTCGGCAATATCCTGCTCAAGTCCAGCGAGGGCCTGGCGCAACTGATCGCCGGGCGGGTCGAGGCATTGTTCCGCCAGGGCCTGTTCGCCCAGGCCGTGGGGGCGCTGGCCATGCCGTTGCTGCGCCGCCTGAAGGCCGACCTGGCGCCGGCGCAGCACAATGGCGCGAGCTTTCTCGGCCTGCAGGGTATCGTGGTCAAGAGCCATGGCGCAGCGGGGCAGGAGGGTTTCCAGAGCGCGATTCGCTGCGCGCTGCGCGAGGTGCAGGAGAATCTGCCGCAGCGCCTGCACGGTCGCCTCGAGGATCTGTTGCTGTAGGATGTGACCACGGCCGACGGCCTGTCATCCAACTGTCAGTTCGCTGCGCCAGGCTTGCCCTGGCGCTGGTTTTCCGACTCAAGGGACTTATCCATGTCTGCATCCCTCGCATTCGTCTTCCCCGGTCAGGGCTCGCAAGCCCTGGCCATGCTCGCCGAGCACGGTGCCCAGCAGCAGCTGGTGATCGATACCTTCGGTGAAGCCTCCGAAGCGCTCGGCTACGACCTCTGGGCGCTGACCCAGCAGGGCCCGGAAGAGCAACTGAACCAGACCGACAAGACCCAGCCGGCCATCCTCACCGCCTCCATCGCCCTGTGGCGTCTGTGGCAGGCCGAGGGCGGCGCGCAGCCGGCGTTCGTCGCCGGCCACAGCCTGGGCGAGTATTCCGCGCTGGTCGCCGCCGGCAGCCTGGGCTTCGCCGATGCGGTGACGCTGGTGGAGCGCCGCGGCCAACTGATGCAGCAGGCCGTGCCGGCCGGGCAGGGCGGCATGGCCGCGATCCTCGGCCTGGACGATGCCGACGTGCTGGCCGCCTGCGCCGAAGCGGCGCAGGGCGATGTGGTTAGCGCGGTGAACTTCAACGCACCGGGCCAGGTGGTGATCGCCGGCAGCGCGGCTGCCGTCGAGCGTGCCATCGAGGCGTGCAAGGCGCGTGGTGCCAAGCGCGCCATGGCGCTACCGGTCAGCGTGCCGTCGCACTGTGCGCTGATGAAGCCGGCTGCCGAGCGTTTCGCCGAGTCGGTCGAGGCCATCGCCTGGCAGGCACCGCAGATTCCGCTGGTGCAGAACGTCAGCGCCGCCGTGGTGTCCGACCTGGCCACCCTCAAGGCCGACCTGTTGGCGCAGCTGTACAGCCCGGTGCGCTGGGTCGAGTCGATGGTGCGTCTGTCCGAGCAGGGCGTCACCGACCTGGTCGAGTGCGGTCCCGGCAAGGTGCTGGGCGGCCTCAACAAGCGCTGCGTCAAGGGCATCAACACCCACAACCTGGATACCCCGGATGCCTTTGCCGCCGCCCGCGCGGCTCTGGCCTGAGCAAGGAGAACGAACATGAGTCTGCAAGGTAAGGTCGCGCTGGTCACCGGCGCCAGCCGCGGTATCGGCCAGGCGATTGCCCTGGAGCTGGGCCGTCAGGGCGCCATCGTCATCGGCACCGCCACCAGCGCCTCGGGCGCCGAGCGCATCGCCGAAACCCTCAAGGCCAACGGCGTCGAAGGCGCCGGCCTGGTGCTCGACGTGAGCAACGATGAGTCGGTCGCCAGCACCCTGGAACACATCCAGCAACATCTTGGTCAGCCGTTGATCCTGGTCAACAACGCCGGCATCACCCGTGACAACCTGATGCTGCGGATGAAGGACGACGAGTGGTACGACGTGATCAACACCAACCTCAACAGCCTGTATCGCCTGTCCAAGGCAGTACTGCGCGGGATGACCAAGGCGCGTTTCGGCCGCATCATCAACATTGGCTCCGTCGTCGGCGCCATGGGCAATGCCGGGCAGGTCAACTACGCCGCGGCCAAGGCCGGCCTGGAAGGTTTCAGCCGTGCCCTGGCGCGTGAAGTGGGCTCGCGGGCGATCACCGTCAACTCGGTGGCCCCCGGTTTCATCGACACCGACATGACCCGCGAACTGCCGGAAGCCCAGCGCGACGCGCTGCTGACCCAGATTCCGCTGGGCCGTCTGGGCCAGGCCGAGGAGATCGCCAAGGTGGTGGCCTTCCTCGCCTCCGATGGCGCAGCCTACGTCACTGGGGCTACTATCCCCGTGAACGGCGGAATGTATATGAGCTGAATGTGACGAGCGCCTTCAGAAAACTGTCATAGTGGCTGTCTAAAATCCGTTATAAAGCTGCAACAGGTTTATAGACAGATCGTTGAAGTGTTCCTGGGGGCTCCCCGGCATTCAGCTTGAAATGCTAAAAACCCTTTCTATACACTTGGCCGCTACCAGCTAGCTGCCTGGATTTGTCCAATAGGAGTGAAAACAAGGTATGAGCACCATCGAAGAACGCGTCAAGAAAATCGTTGCCGAGCAACTGGGCGTGAAGGAAGAGGAAGTCACCAACAGCGCTTCCTTCGTCGAAGACCTGGGTGCCGACTCCCTTGACACCGTCGAGCTGGTGATGGCTCTCGAAGAGGAATTCGAGACCGAGATCCCGGACGAGCAAGCTGAGAAGATCACCACCGTTCAGGAAGCCATCGACTACGTGACCGCGCACGCGCAATAAGTCACCGTCGCTTCCCGACACGGAAAAGCCGCACTGCCCTCATCAGGCGTGCGGTTTTTCTTTACGTGCAAGGCGCATTCCGGCGCTATCAGGCAGAACAAGAGGAGATTGCTGTGTCGCGTAGACGCGTCGTGGTTACCGGTATGGGCATGTTGTCGCCGCTGGGTAACGATGTGCCGAGCAGCTGGCAGGGCATTTTGGCCGGGCGCAGTGGCATCGGCCTGATCGAGCACATGGACCTGTCCGCCTACTCCACCCGTTTCGGTGGGTCGGTCAAGGGTTTCAACGTCGAGGAGTACCTCTCCGCCAAGGAGGCGCGCAAGCTCGACCTGTTCATTCAGTACGGCCTCGCCGCCAGCTTCCAGGCGATGCGCGATGCCGGTCTGGAAGTCACCGACGCCAACCGTGAGCGCATCGGCGTGGTCATGGGCTCCGGCATCGGCGGCCTGACCAATATCGAGAACAACTGCAGGTCGCTACACGAGCAGGGGCCGCGGCGCATTTCGCCGTTCTTCGTGCCCGGCTCGATCATCAACATGATTTCCGGCTTCCTGTCGATCCACCTGGGTCTGCAGGGCCCCAACTACGCCATCGCCACGGCATGCACCACCGGCACCCACTGCATCGGCATGGCCGCACGCAACATCGCCTATGGCGAGGCCGACGTGATGGTCGCCGGCGGCGCCGAGATGGCCGCCTGCGGCCTGGGCATGGGCGGCTTCGGCGCGGCCCGGGCGCTGTCCACCCGCAACGACGAGCCGACCAAGGCCAGCCGGCCGTGGGACAAGGGCCGCGACGGTTTCGTACTGTCCGACGGCGCCGGCGCCCTGGTGCTGGAAGAGCTGGAACACGCCAAGGCGCGTGGCGCCACCATCTACGCCGAGCTGATCGGCTTCGGCATGAGCGGCGACGCCTTCCACATGACCTCGCCGCCCGAGGATGGCGCCGGTGCCGCGCGTTGCATGGCCGCCGCCCTGCGCGATGCCGGCATCAACGCCGACCAGGTGCAGTACATCAACGCCCACGGCACTTCGACTCCGGCCGGCGACATCGCCGAGGCTGCGGCGGTGAAGAGCGTGTTCGGCGAGCACGCCTATAAGCTGTCGGTCAGCTCGACCAAGTCGATGACCGGCCACCTGCTCGGCGCGGCCGGTGCGGTGGAGGCGATCTTCAGCGTGCTGGCGATCCGCGACCAGGTGGCGCCGCCGACCATCAACCTGGACGAGCCGGACGAAGGCTGCGACCTGGACTTCGTCGCGCACCAGGCCAAGGCCATGCCGATCGAGGTGGCGCTGTCCAACTCCTTCGGTTTCGGCGGCACCAACGGTTCGCTGCTGTTCCGTCGGTACCACGGCTGATGCCGGGCTGGGTCAACGGCGCGCCCGGCGAACAGTTGTCGGTGCGTGACCGTGGCCTGGCTTACGGCGATGGTCTGTTCGAGACCATCGCCGTGCGTGGCGGGCGCATCCCGCTGCTGGCGCGGCACCTGGCGCGCCTGGCCGAGGGCTGTCGGCGCCTGGCCATTCCCCTCGACCTCGCGCTGATGGACAGCGAGCTGCAGGCCTTCGCCGGGCAGCTCGGCGAGGGCGTGGCCAAGCTGATCGTTACCCGCGGCGAGGGTCAGCGTGGCTATGCGCCACCGCAGCCCTGTCAGCCGCTGCGTATCCTGCAGGCTGCGCCGCTGCCGCAGTATCCCGTCGCGCATGCCGAGCAGGGCGTGCGCCTGTTTCCCTGCGTCACCCGTCTGGCCGAGCAGCCGCTGCTGGCCGGGCTCAAGCACCTCAATCGCCTGGAACAGGTGTTGGCTCGCGCCGAATGGCAGGATGCCGAGCACGCCGAAGGCTTGATGTGCGATGCCAGCGGGCGGGTGATCGAAGGGGTCTACAGCAACCTGTTTCTGCTGCGCGGCGGTGCTCTGCTGACCGCCGACCTGTCGCGCTGCGGCGTCGCCGGGGTGATGCGCGCCGAATTGCTGGAGCAGGCGAGGGCGCTCGGGGTGCCGGTGGAAGTACGCGACATCGGCCATGACGAACTGCTGGCGGCGGACGAAGTCTTTCTCTGCAACAGCCTCTACGGCGTCTGGCCGGTACGGGCCCTGCAGGCGCAGCACTGGCCGGTCGGGCCGCTCACCCGTAAACTGCAGACCATCGTCCGCGACTTACTGGATATCTGATTAGTGCTACGCAAGATCTTGGTGCTGCTCGAGTGCGGCGTGCTGCTGGCTGCGCTGCTGGTGGTCGGGGCCGCCTGGCAACAGCAGAAGGCGCTGGAGCAGCCCCTGCAACTGAGCGAGGAAATGCTGCTGGAGGTGCCGTCCGGCGCCACTCCCAGTGGCCTGCTCAATCGTCTGCAAAGCGAGGGCGTGATCGACGACGCCTTCTGGCTGCGCCTGTACTGGCGTTTCAATCTGCGCGCTCCGGCCCTGCACAGCGGCGAATATCGCCTGCTGCCCGGGCAGAGCGCCAAGGACATGCTCGGCCTGTGGCAGCGCGGCGAGGTGATGCAGTACAGCCTGACCCTGGTCGAGGGCTGGAACTTCCGCCAGGTGCGCACCGCCCTGGCGCGCCAGGAGCGTCTCGAACAACGCCTGGCCGAGCTTAGCGACGCCGAGCTGATGGCGCGCCTGGGGCTGGCCGGGCAGAACCCGGAAGGGCGCTTCTTTCCCGATACCTACCGCTACGTGCGCGGCATGAGCGACGAGGACCTGCTCAAGCAGGCCAATGCCCGCCTCGAGGCGGTGCTGGCCGAGGAGTGGGACAAGCGCGCCGAGGGCCTGCCCTATCGCGAGCCCTACGACGCGCTGATCATGGCCTCGCTGATCGAGAAGGAAACCGGCGTGCCGGAAGAGCGCGGCGAGATCGCCGGCGTCTTCGTCCGCCGCCTGCGTATCGGCATGCGCCTGCAGACCGACCCGACCGTCATCTACGGCATGGGCGAGCGCTACAACGGGCGCATCACCCGTGCCGACCTGCGCACGCCGACGCCCTACAACACCTACACCATCGACGGCATGCCGCCGACGCCGATTGCCATGGTCGGCCGCGAAGCCATCCATGCTGCGCTCAATCCGCTCGATGGCAAGTCGCTGTACTTCGTGGCCAAGGGCGACGGCAGCCACGTGTTCTCCAATACCCTGGCCGAGCACAACCGCGCGGTGCGCGAGTACCAGCTCAAGCGCCGTGCCGACTATCGCTCCAGCCCCGCACCGCGTGCGGCCGACACTCAATAAGGGCAACCCGTGACCGGTCTGTTTATCACCCTGGAAGGCCCGGAAGGCGCCGGCAAGAGCACCAACCGCGACTACCTCGCCGAGCGCTTGCGCGAGCGCGGCGTCGACGTGCTGCTGACCCGCGAGCCGGGCGGCACGCCGCTGGCCGAGCGCATCCGCGAACTGCTGCTGGCACCCAGCGACGAGCCCATGGCCAGCGATACCGAGCTGCTGCTGGTGTTCGCCGCGCGCGCCCAGCACCTGCAGCAGGTCATCCGCCCGGCGCTGGCGCGCGGCGCCGTGGTGCTGTGCGACCGTTTCACCGATGCCACCTACGCCTACCAGGGCGGCGGCCGCGGCTTGTCCGGCGAGCGCATCGCCCTGCTGGAGAACTTCGTCCAGGGCGAGCTGCGCCCCGATCTGACCCTGATCTTCGACCTGCCGGTGGAGGTGGGCCTGGCCCGCGCCGCCGCCCGTGGCCGGCTGGATCGTTTCGAGCAGGAAGGCCGCGGCTTCTTCGAGGCGGTGCGCCAGGCCTATCTGCAGCGCGCGGCGCAGGCCCCACAGCGCTACCGCGTGCTGGATGCCGGACAGACCCTGGCCCAGGTGCAGGCCGATCTCGACGCCCTGCTGCCGAGCCTGCTGGAGATCTGCCGTGGCTGACGCCTATCCCTGGCAGCAAAGCCTCTGGCAGCACCTCGCCGGCCGCAGCCAGCATGCCCACGCCTACCTGCTGCACGGCCCTGCCGGGATCGGCAAGCGCGCCCTGGCCGAACGCCTGATGGCGCGACTGCTGTGCCAGAGCCCGAACGGCCTGGACGCCTGCGGCCAGTGCAAGTCCTGCCACCTGCTGGCGGCCGGCACCCACCCGGACAACTACGTGCTGGAGCCGGAAGAGGCGGACAAGCCGATCAAGGTCGATCAGGTGCGCGAGCTGGTCGACTTCGTGGTGCAGACCGCCCAGCTCGGCGGGCGCAAGGTGGTGCTGCTGGAGCCGGCCGAAGCGATGAACCTCAACGCCGCCAATGCCCTGCTGAAAAGCCTGGAGGAGCCCTCCGGCGCCACCGTGCTGCTGCTGATCAGCCACCAGCCCAGCCGTCTGTTGCCGACCATCAAGAGCCGCTGCGTGCAGCAGGCTTGCCCGCTGCCGAGCGAGGCGCTGAGCCTGGCCTGGCTGGCCCAGGCGCTGCCCGAGTCGAGCGAGGAGGAGCGCGCCGAGCTGCTGACCCTGGCCGCCGGTTCGCCGCTGGCGGCGCTGCGTCTGCAGGGGCAGGGCGTGCGCGAACAGCGCGCGCAGGCGGTGGAAGGGGTGAAGAAGCTGCTCAAGCAGCAGATCGCCCCCAGCCAGCTGGCGGAAAGCTGGAATGCGCTGCCGCTGAACCTGCTGTTCGACTGGTTCTGCGACTGGGCGCAGCTGATGCTGCGCTACCAGCTGACCCGCGACGAGGCCGGCCTGGGCCAGGCCGACATGCGCAAGGTGGTGCAATACCTGGCCGAGAAAACCCCCCAGGCCAAGGTGCTGGCGATCCAGGAGTGGCTGCTGGCGCAGCGGCAGAAGGTGATCGGCAAGGCCAACCTCAACCGTGTCTTGCTTCTCGAAGCCCTACTGGTGCAGTGGGCAAGCTTGCCCGGACCGGGCTAGAATCGGGCATTACGCAATAGACGCCAGGAATACCTGATGAGCTTGCCACCCAATCTGGGCCCCCGTAACGGCATTTTGTCCCTGACCATCAAGGACAAGTCCGTGCTCTACGCGGCCTACATGCCCTTCATCAAGAACGGCGGACTCTTCATCCCCACCAATAAGAGCTACAAGCTCGGCGACGAAGTGTTCATGCTGCTCAACCTGATGGACGAGCCGGAGAAGATCCCGGTGGCCGGCAAGGTGGTGTGGATTACTCCCAAGGGCGCCCAGGGCAACCGCGCCGCCGGCGTCGGCGTGCAGTTCAACGATGGCGACAACACCGCCCGCAACAAGATCGAGACCTACCTGGCCGGCGCGCTGAAGTCCGATCGTCCGACCCATACCATGTAACGGCAGCCGCAGCATGGGCTGAGCGCAGCGCACCCGTCGATGTCTGGATGATGGGTATCGGCGCTACGCTGCTCAACCCATCCTGCGCTCCCAAGCCCCTTCCACGCGCCCAGCCTTCCGCCGCTTTCGATTACAATTCGGGCCTTTCCCTTGCCCGAGTTCCCCGCTGTGCTGATCGATTCCCACTGCCACCTCGACCGTCTCGACCTGGCCGCCCACGGCGGTTCGCTGGATGCTGCCCTGGATGCGGCGCGCGCGGCGGGCGTCGGGCATTTCCTGTGCATCGGCGTCAGCGCCGACAACGCCGCCACGGTCAAGGGGCTGGCCGAGCGCTATGCCGATGTCGACTGCTCGGTGGGCGTGCATCCGCTGGATCTGGAGCCGGGCGCCGCGCCGGCACTGGACTGGCTGCTGGCCGAGCTGGCCCATCCCAAGGTGGTGGCCATCGGCGAAACCGGCCTGGACTACCACTACGAACCCGAATCCGCCGCGCTGCAGCAGGCCTCCTTCCGCCTGCACCTGGAGGCGGCGCGCATCACCGGCAAGCCGGTGATAGTGCATACCCGCGAAGCCCGCGCCGACACCCTGGCGCTGCTGCGCGAGGCGGCGCTGCCGCAGGCCGGCGTGCTGCACTGCTTCACCGAGGACTGGGAGATGGCCAAGGCGGCGCTGGATATCGGCTTCTATATCTCGCTGTCCGGCATCGTCACCTTCCGCAATGCCGAGGCGCTGCGCGAGGTGGCGCGCCAGGTGCCGGCCGACCGCCTGCTGGTGGAGACCGACTCGCCCTACCTGGCGCCGGTGCCGCATCGCGGCAAGCCCAACCTGCCGCAATACGTGCGCGAGGTGGCTGAATACCTGGCCGTGCTGCGCGGCGTGAGCTTCGAGGTCCTGGCCGAGCAGACCTCGGCCAACTTCAAGCGCCTGTTCCCGCTGGCCGGCGTGTAACCCGGAGGCAATCCGCGGCTGCAAGATTCCCGGGTTGCACCCGGACCAGGCTTGCGCAGAGCCGCCGGGCGGCGTAGCGCGTCAACCGCGAAGGCCGATACCGGCTTCGCGGCTGAAGCCGCTGCCACGCTTATGAATCAGGGTGAATTTTCATCGGCCAAAAAAAACCCGGGTTCTGGGGGATGAATCCGGGTCAAGACCATTAGGAGTAAATCAAGGTACGCGGTCCACGGTACCTTGGCTGGCGGGGCACTTGGGGGGAGATGCCGCGCACCAGTAATCTCCAGTATTGGCCAGGATTGCCGCGCGTCCAGGCGAAATCGTGCGTTTTTTAAACAGATTTGGAATACCGCGGCGGCTGCTGAGTTCTCAGCCTCTTGCCAGCTGGCCCAGCAGCCCCAGGGTTTCCTCGATCACCTGGGCGCTGGTGTAGAAATGCGGCGAAAAGCGCACGCCCGGTCCACGTTGTGCGCAGATCACCCCGGCGTCGCGCAGGCGCTGGTGCAGCGCCTGGTTGTCGTGTCCGGCCAGGCTGAAGGTGAGGATGCCGGCGCGCCGTTCGACCTCGACCGGGCTGTGCAGCGTCGCACCGGGCAGGGCCTGGATGCCGTCGAGCAGCCACTGCACGCGTTCGGCGAGCAGTGCGCCGACCCGCTGCATGCCGACCTCTTCCAGCAGCGACAGGCTGGCCTCCAGGGCGAAGGCGCCGAGCATGTTCGGGCTGCCGCACTCGAAGCGCCGCGCGCTGCGCGCCGGCTGCCAGTCCTGGCGGTTGTAGTCGCCGGCGTGTTCCAGCATGTGCCAGCCGTATTCGTGCAGCTTGAGTTGATCGCGCAGCTCGCTGCGGCAATAGAACAGCCCCAGGCCCTCCGGCCCCAGCAGCCACTTGTGGCCGTCGGCCATGGCGAAGTCGCAGGCGCAGGCCTGCACGTCGAAGGGCAGGGCGCCGAGCTGCTGGATGGCGTCCACGCAAAACAGCACGCTGCGCGCGCGACAGCCCTGGCCGAGGCGCGGCAGGTCCAGGCGCAGGCCGCTGGCATACTGCACCGCGCTGATCGACAGCAGTCGGGTTCGCGGCCCGATGGCCTGGAGCAGGGCGGCCTCGGCATCGACGCCGCGCAGGCTGACCTCGATCACCTCCACTCCCAGCGGCGCCAGGGTCAGCCAGACCACGCGGTTGGAGGGGAATTCCTCGTCGCTGATGATCACCTGGTCGCCCGGGCGCCAGTCGAGGCCGAAGGCGACGAAGGACAGGGCCTCGGAGGTGTTCTTGACCAGTGCGATATCGCCGGTGCTCGGTGCATTCAGCAGACGCACTGATCGTTCGCGTAGGCTACGCTCTAGTTTCAGCCAGTCCGGATAATCACGCGCGCCGCTGCTCACGTTCGCTTCGGCGAAGCGCCGAACCGCTTCGGCACTGCGTTTCGGCCAGGGCGCCACCGCCGCGTGGTTCAGATAACGCAGTCCACTTTCTTGGGGAAACTCATCGTGAAACACGTACATGGTCGGATGATCCGTGCAATTTGGCCACATTTAGGCATAATACGCGGCTTCGATTTTTGACCCCACAGTCCCTTTATGCAGAAAGAACCCCGTAAGGTCCGCGAATTCCGTCGCCGCGAGCAGGAGATTCTCGACACAGCGCTGAAACTCTTCCTCGAACAGGGCGAAGACAGCGTCACCGTCGAGATGATCGCCGATGCGGTCGGTATCGGCAAAGGCACCATCTACAAGCACTTCAAGTCCAAGGCGGAGATCTATCTGCGCCTGATGCTCGACTACGAGCGCGATCTCAACGCCCTGCTGCATTCGGCCGACGTGGATCGCGACAAGGAAGCGCTGTCGCGTGCCTACTTCGAGTTCCGCATGCGCGACCCGCAGCGCTATCGCCTGTTCGACCGCCTGGAAGAGAAGGTGGTCAAGGGCAACCAGGTGCCGGAGATGGTCGAGCAGCTGCACAAGATCCGCGCCTCCAACTTCGAACGCCTGACCCAGCTGATCAAGGGCCGCATCGCCGAAGGCAAGCTGGAAGACGTGCCGCCGTACTTCCACTACTGCGCCGCCTGGGCGCTGGTGCATGGCGCCGTGGCGCTGTACCACTCGCCGTTCTGGAGCAACGTGCTGGAGGATCAGGAAGGCTTCTTCCAGTTCCTCATGGATATCGGCGTGCGCATGGGCAATAAGCGCAAACGCGACTAACCCTTCCCCGCCGCGACCCCGGTCGCGGCCGATGCCCGGGGCGACCACTGTCCATAGTGAACGCGACTCGGCTCATTCAGCCGCTGGATGACCCATGTGCCGCGGCCGGTTACGGCGATATACTCCGGCCTATTCCCCCTCGGAGTCCGCCATGATCGTCGACCGTCAGGGCAGGCGCTTTCGCAACCTGCGCATCAGCTTGACCGCCGCCTGCAACTACGCCTGCACCTACTGCGTGCCGGACGGCAAGCGCCTGGTGGCGGCGCAGGACGAACTCTCCGCCGACGCCATGGCCCGCGGCGTCGCCTACCTGATCGAAGCCGCCGGCATCGAACGCCTGCGCATCACTGGCGGCGAGCCGCTGGTCAGTCCGCGCCTGGAACCCTTCCTGCGCCAGGTCAGCCAGCTCGGCCTCGACGACATCAGCCTGACCAGCAACGGCCAGCTGCTCGAACGCAAGCTGCCGCTGCTGCTGGAATGCGGCATTCGCCGCCTGAACATTTCCCTGGATACCCTCGACGCCGAGGCCTTCGCCCGCATCGCCCGTGGCGGCGACCTGGCCACCGTGCTGGCCGGCCTGGAGGCGGCGCGCGCCGCCGGGATGAAGATCAAGCTCAACATGGTGCCGCTGCGCGGGCAGAACCTCGACCAGGTGCTGCCGCTGCTGGATTACTGCCTGGAGCGCGGCTTCGAGCTGCGTTTCATCGAGCTGATGCGCATGGGCCACCTGGCCCGCCACCCCAACGCCTTCAACCAGCAGTTCGTCGGCCTGCCCGAGCTGCTGGAACTGATCGGCAGCCGTCACGATTACGTCCAGGCCGACGCCCCGGTCGATGCCACCGCGCTGCGCTACGCCATCCCCGGTGCCGGCCATTTCGGCGTGATCGCCAACGAGAGCGTGCCGTTCTGCCGCACCTGCTCGCGCCTGCGCCTGTCGTCGACCGGCTGGCTGCACGGCTGCCTGTCGTCGAGCAACCGCCACTACGTCGGCGACCTGCTGGACAAGCCGCGCCACCAGGCCCTGCCGGCGCTGCAGCGGCTGCTGGTCAAGGCCCTCGGCGACAAGCAGGAGCTGGCCTTCTCCGGCGGCGTGACGGTGATGAAGATCATCGGCGGCTGACCCTCGCGGCTTGGCAGGTCGGCCTGGGCGGCGCTGCGCTTTGCCCGGGTCTGGCATCGCTGGTGGGCTGAAGCCCACCCTACCAGTAGGGCCCGCATTTCAATTGAGCATTCGACTGACACCCGTTGCATCGTAGGGTGGGCCGGGCGGCGATCCGCTTCAGCCCACCTTGACCAGGGCGCCGCAGGGGCGCTTCCTCAGCGTGTCGACCTTCTGCCTCCGATTCAGGAGGGGGGAGTGGCTCGGCAGTCACGACTGCACTGGTTACACTGGCGCAGCCTCAGCCAACCAAGCACGGTCACCTATGTCCGCCAGTTTCCCCATCGCCTATATCGAGCCGGTGTTCCGCCCGCCCAGCGAGGCCCACTCGCTGATTCTGCCGGTGACCAACGGTTGCTCCTGGAACCAGTGCAGCTTCTGCGATTAGTTACCCCTAAACTAAGTACTAAATCCCCTTCAAAACCCCTTCTTTCCTTGAAAATAATTCCGCTCTAGCAGCAAATTTGGCTACTTTGTACGGATAGCTAGTATTAGAGTTATCCCAATAAAGTACAGAAAAACCAAAAGTATCGCAGGGCAGCGCATGTCTACCACCCTCGTATCGTCGCATCGCGAGTTCAGAACTTTTGTGGCTGATGCGACTGGCGTTCAGTCAGTCCTGCCAGTCATCGTTACCGATCATGGCGTTCTGGATCAGTTCGCTCGATACATGCACCTGAACCGGCTCAAGAGCCGTTCCTGGCAAGAGTCTGCGACTTTCGCGGTGCAGTTGAATCGCCCCTGGATTCGTAGGCAGAGCCAAACGACCGCAATGGGTCGATTCTGTTGTGTTGAAAAAGTCCCGTCGCGATTTTTGCCCATGAAAGAGTTTGAGCGACGTTGAAATCTGGTTCACTCAGAAGACGGAGCTGCCTTGATTTTTACGTAGCAACGCCGAAATCGAGCGCTTTTTGAGCTGCCGACAAGCAGCTCTCTCAGAAACCGACTTTTTCAACAGGATCGGTCGGAAGCCGACAGATCCGGTCTGCCAGCAAGCTCTCTTCCCGTAGGAGCCGATTCGGGCACCCTAGTCAAGCAGGCGTTGCGGTGTCCATTCGCGATGGGCTTGGTGCGCGGCGGGCATGTGTTCGCGTTGCGTGCTTTAGGCTCCGCGTCGACCCTAAGGATTCCACGCACATCCGGACATTTTTCTGACAGGCAGCTACGCAGGGTTTCTTCACGCGCAGCCGGAGCAGAAGCGCCGGTCACGTATTAGCGAAGCGCTCGGTCACGTTCGCCGAAATCCGCAATATGATAAGCAAACTTTTAGGAGTACCTGAAGAATCATTCAACAAAAACAATCCAATAAAAAATCTATATAAATCAATTGCATAAAAAGTATTTATGAATTTTTGGATACTATTAGGGTAACTACCTGAGAGATGTACACGGCGCCGCAGAAGAAATTCCGTGCCCGCGACGAGGCCGAGGTGCTCGAGGAGATTCGCCGCGCCGGCGCGCAGCTGATCGTCAACCGGGTGTTCCTCGCCGACGGCGATGCCCTGGTGCTGCCGACGCGGCGCCTGCTCAATATTCTCGAAGCGATCCGCAGCCATATGCCCGAAGTGCGCCGGGTATCCAGCTACTGCCTGCCGCGCAACCTGCGCAAGAAGTCGGTGGCCGAGCTCAAGGAGTTGGCCGACGCCGGGCTGAAGATGGCCTACGTCGGTTGCGAGTCCGGCGACGACGAAGTGCTGGCGCGGGTCAACAAGGGCGAGACCTTTGATTCCAGCCTCAGCGCCCTGGACAAGCTCGGCCAGGCCGGCATCACCCGTTCGGTGATGATCTTGAACGGCCTCGGCGGCCAGACCCTCAGCGCCCAGCATGCGGACAACTCGGCGCGGCTGATGAATGCCGCGCAGCCGGAATACCTGTCCACCCTGGTGGTCAGCTTCCCCCTGGGCGAGGCGCGGTTTCGTGAGCAGTTCGCCGATTACCAGCCGCTGACCCAGCTGCAGCTGTTCGGCGAAGTCGAGCGCCTGCTGCAGGGCCTGGAGCTGCAGCAGACGGTATTTCGCAGCGACCACGCCTCCAACTACCTGGTGCTCAAGGGCAACCTCGGCCGCGACAAGGCGCGCCTGCTGGCGCAGGTGCGCGAGGCCATCGAGCGGCCGCAGCAGGCCGGCCTGCGTCAGGAGTGGCAGCGCGGGCTGTAGGGTGGGTTAGCGGCGCCAACCTTCGAACCCTCGGACACTCCCAGAGTGGCGCGCCGCGTAACCCACCAGGCGGTCTCTCCGCGCTGCGCCAATGGTGGGTTAGGGCGCACCAGAACTTGCGGGGTCATTAGGGTTTTGTCATGCGCCTAACCCAGCCTACAGGGGATCGCGGCACATGGATAAGGCTGTGATCAACCGGCAATGCGACGTTGTCGCGATGCTGGGGGCAGCCCTTGGTGGCGAGCCTGGCGCAGAATCTGCATCCCTGCCTTATCCGCCGGTTTTCCGTCGCCGGCACGAGGAGGATCGATTGATGCGTAACCTGCTTCTACTGCTGGCGCTGCTGGGCCTGGCCGGCTGCATGAAGGTCAGCGACCTGGCCAGCGGCGCCGGCTATCACCTGCGCGACGCCGGTTTTCTCGACCACGGCCGCACCGAGCGCATGGCCTCGCGGCGCCTGCAGCAGGATTCCTTCATCTATATCGCCCAGGGCCATTTCGTGCCGCCGGGTCACGGTTACCCGCGGCCCAACGTGGTGGCCGAGGAGGCCTTCAACGGCTTCGTCGAATACTTCCCGCTGGTCCGCCGCGCGCGCGAGCCGCGCGGGCTGGAGGAGGCCATGGCCGAGGCGCGTGCCGCCGGCGCCCACTACCTGCTGTACAGCCGCTTCGCCTACAGCGACGACCGCATCGGCACCGTCGAGGAGTGGGAGGATCAGGAAGCGCTGGACCGTCTCGGCACCGACCGCGCGACCATCCAGCTGATGCTGATCGAAACCAACACCCGCTACCTGGTGGACACCGCGCGCATCCGCAGCCGCGGCGGCTTTCTGACCTTCTACGACGCCCAGCCGCAGGACCTGATCGGCCCGCCGCTGCACGACTACGCGCGCAGCCTGCTCGGCGTGGCGCGCTGACAGAGCGTCGCTGGCGCTCTGTGGGAGGGGCTGTAGCCGCGACGGGTATCCGCCGCTTGTTGTCGCGGCTACGACTGCATGGATGCAGGAGGTAGTGCGAAGCAGGACGCCAGAGCCGAAAGCCCCTCCCACGGTGTATCCTCTTCGGTTCGCAGCAATGTGGACGAGCAAAACCATGAGCGATCCAGGCAAGGCCGGCGACCTGCTGGCGCAGATTCCCAAGGGCGAGGGCAAGGGCCTGCCGCCGGTGCACCTGTGGAACCCCGACTTCTGCGGCGATATCGACATGCGCATCGCCCGCGACGGCACCTGGTATTACCTGGGCACGCCGATCGGCCGCAAACCCATGGTGCGGCTGTTCTCCACCATCATCCGCCGCGACGGCGACGACTACTTCCTGATCACCCCGGTGGAGAAGGTCGGCATTCGCGTCGACGACGCCCCCTTCGTCGCCGTGACCCTGCAGGTCATCGGTGAGGGCGAGACCCAGCTGTTGCGCTTCACCACCAACGTCGAGGACGAGGTAACGGCCGGCGCCGAACACCCGATCCGCGTCGAGATCGACCCGGCAACGCTCGAACCTGCGCCCTACCTGCTGGTGCGGCGCAACCTCGAGGCGCTGATCCATCGCAACGTGTTCTACCAACTGGTGGAGCTGGCGGTGGAGCGCGAGATCGACGGCCAGCCCTGGCTCGGCGTGTGGAGCGGCGGGCAGTTCTATCCCATCGGGCCGCAGCCGGCCTGAGCACCTCGAGGGATCACCATGGACGAAGCCCTGCTGGAAACCGCACGCCTGCTGCTGCGCCCGCTGCGAGGCGAGGATGCCGCGCAGGTGGCGCGTCTGGCCGGTGATTTTCGCATCGCCGACGTGACCCGCAGCATTCCCCATCCCTATCCGCCGGAGCTGGCGCAGCGCTGGATCGCGCAGTGCGCGCTGGACTGGGCCGCCGGTCGCGCGGCCTGTTTCGCCATGGTCGAGCGTGCCAGCGGCGAGCTGATCGGCAGCATCGCCCTCAAGGACATCGCCCGCGGCGAGGCCGAGGTCGGCTACTGGGTCGGCGTGCCCTACTGGAGCCGCGGCTACGCCAGCGAGGCCTGCCAGGCGCTGGTCGAATTCGCCTTCGCCCGCCTGCACCTGCGCCGCCTGCACGCCAGCCACCTGGCGCGCAACCCGCAGTCCGGGCGGGTGCTGTTCAAGGCCGGCTTCCGCCACCTGGGTCTCGGCCACAGCCAGTGCGGCTGCCAGGGCGCGCTGGAGCCGGTGGAGCTGTACGAGCGGGTCGGCGACGCGTGATTCGCGCGCTGTTTATCTGCAGCCGCAACCGCTGCGCAGCCCGACCGCCGAACAGCTGTTCGGCGCCTGGCCCGGCGTGCAAACCGACTCCGCCGGGCTGGCGGCGGATGCCGAGGTACGCCTGTCGGCCGAGCAGCTCGACTGGGCGACGCTGATCTTCGTGATGGAAAAGGCCCAGCGCAGTAAGCTGCAGCGCCAGTACCGGCGCGCCCTGGCCGGCAAGCGGGTGATCTGCCTGGACATTGCCGACGACTACGCCTTTATGCAGTTGGAGCTGCAGGCCTTGCTGCACAGCCGGGTTGGGCGCTACCTGCGCTGAGAACAGACGGGCGATGCCCAGTGTCAACGGCGCGGCGAATCCTTTAGGCTCAGCGAACCCCTGCGGGTAGCGTCATATGGCCATCAGGATTAGACGGCGATCTGGATATGGCCTATCAATAGCAGGCGGCGTCCACAGTTCTAGCGAAGCAGAGCCCCTATGCAGTCCCTGTATTCGAACGATGCGCCGGCGAGCGCCAATGACGAGCGATTCGATGGCCTGCTACGCCTGGCCCGGCGGCATTTCGACGTCATGGCCGCGCTGCTGCTGACCGGTGGCGAAGGGCGACGGCAGGTGCGTGCCTGCGCCGGCCTCAGCGCCGTTCAGCTCGCCCGGGTCGGTCCGCTGGGTAACTGGGCGTGTGCCGACGGGCTGTACCTGGTGGCCGACGCGCAGCGCGACGCCAGCCTGCGCCATCACGACCTGGTGGTAGCCGCTCCCCATCTGCGCTTCCTCGCCGCCTGTCCAATGCGGGCGCCGGGCGGCGACGTGCTCGGCATGCTCTACCTGTTCGACGACCGCCCCCGCGAGCTGGACGCCGCGCAGCAGCAGGCGCTGCTCGAGTTCGCCGGTCTGGCGCTGGAGCTGCTCGGGCGCGACGAGGCGGACGCCCAGCAGCGCCAGGAGATCGCCGCCCTGCGCGACAGCGAGCGGCGCATGGCCCTGGCCATCGCCGGCAGCGGCACCGGCATCTGGGATCGCAACGTCGCCACCGGCGAAATCCACTACTCGAGCGGCTGGAAGGCGCTGCTCGGCTACGCCGACCATGAAGTCGGCAATCGCATCGAGGAGAGCTACACGCGGGTGCACCCGGCGGACCTGGACTACGTCAAGGCGACCATTGCCGCGCACTTGGAGCAGCGCACCGCCGCCTACGAGGTGGAGCACCGCCTGCGCTGCCGCGATGGCCGCTACAAGTGGGTGTGCAGCCGCGGCAAGGTGGTCGAACGCGATGGTGCCGGCAAGCCGCTACGGATGATCGGCACCACCACCGACATCACCGCCATGCGCACGCTGGCCGAGCGGCTGCAGCAGAGCGCCGCGCTGATGACCGACCTGACCAACGAGATTCCCGGCATGGTCTTCCAGTACCGACGCCAGCCGGACGGCGAGTCGGCCTTTTCCTACGTCAGCGCCGGAGCCGAGGTCATCTGCGGACTCAGCGCGGAGCAGCTGCTGCGCGACGCGCAGGCGTTGCCGGCGCTGGTGCACCCGGACGATCGGGCGGCCTACCTGGCATCCTTCGAGGCCTCCGCCAGGCAGCTGACGCCCTGGCGCCTGGAATTTCGCCTGCAGCTGCCGGGGCAGGCGCTCGCCTGGCGTCAGGGCGAGGCCTGCCCGCGCCGCCTGGAGGACGGCAGCGTGCTGTGGCACGGCTTCATCACCGACGTCACCGAGCGCAAGCAGATCGAGGCCGAGCTGCAAGCCTTCGCCACCACGGACTTCCTGACCCAGCTGGCCAACCGCCGGCACTTCATGCAGCTGCTCGACGCCGAGCTGGCCCGGCTGCAACGCAGCCCAGGCCAGTGCGCGACCATCCTGATGTTCGACCTGGATCACTTCAAGGCCATCAACGACCGCTGGGGCCATAGCGTCGGCGACCAGGCCCTGCGGCATTTCGCGGCCATCCTCTGTGCCCAGCTGCGCAAGACCGATGCCGCCGGGCGCATGGGCGGCGAAGAGTTCGCCGCGGTGCTCAGCGACGCCGATCTGCACCAGGCCAGGCACTTCGCCCAGCGCATCCAGGGCGAACTGGCCAAGACGCCGATCCTGCATGGTGGCGAGCAGATCTTCCTCGCCGTTAGCGTCGGCATCTCAGCGCTGCGCGCCGCCGATGCCAGCGCCGAGGCTGCCCTGTCGCGCAGCGATATCGCCCTGTACTGCGCCAAGCGCGGCGGACGCAACCGCATCGAGTGCCACTGAGCCGCGGCGCGCTGCGGCTCAGGCCACCGGGATCGCCGGGTCGGCGGCGGCCAGGGCGAGGGCGCGGTCGGCCGCGGGCGGGTAGATCCACTGGCTGTTGATCTGCTGCTTGAGCGCCTTGGCCTCGCTGCCCACCAGCTTCACCTGACGCTCCCAGCCTTCGCTGAACACCGCGCCCCAGGCGCCGAGGTCGAGGCAGGTGACGTACTTGGGCTGGCTGTAGCGCGTCGGGGCCACGCCGATCAGCTCGGCGGCCGCGTTGTTGCCGGCGTGGCGGCCCAGGGCGATGGCGTGCTGGCAGGACATCACCGTGAAGTTGCCGAACTCGTCGGTGGCCGCCCGCGCGGTATCGCCGGCGGCGAAGATCGCCGCCTGGCCCTCGACCTTGAGCCAGGCATCCACCTGCAGCCGGCCCTGGGCGTCGCGCGGCGCGGGAATCTGCGCGGTCAGCTCGCTGGCGCGAAAGCCCACGGTCCAGATCACCGTATTCGCGGCGATGCGCTGGCCGTCGTCCAGGCTCACGCCGTCGGCATCGACCGAGGCCACCGAGCGGCCCAGGCACCACTCGATGCCCAGCTCGCGCGACGCCGCCTCGATCGCCGGACGAATGCCGTCGCCCAGCGCTGCGCCGATCCGCTCGCCGCGGTCGACCACCACCACGCGGATCGCCGCGTCCTCGCCCAGCACGGCGCGCAGCCGCGCGGGCATTTCCGTGGCCGTCTCGATGCCGGTAAAGCCGCCGCCGGCCACCACCACGGTATTGCGCGCCGCCGTCTGCGGGCGCTGCGCCAGGCCCAGCAGGTGCTGCTCCAGGCGCGCCGCCTGCTCGATCTCGTCCACGTCGAACAGGTGCGCGTCCATCCCCGCCTGCGTCGGGCGCAGCAGGCGGCTGCCGGAGGCCAGCACCAGGCGCTGGTAGCCCAGCTCGGCGAAGGGGGGGGGGGGGTTGCGGTAGCTGACCTGCTGGCGCTGCGGATCGATGCCCTCGGCGCTGCCCTGGACGAACTCGACGCCCACCGCTGCCAGCAGCGCTGTCAGCGGCGCCTGCATGGTATGCACCTCGGGCTCGTAGAAGCGCGGGCGGATGCGCAGCTGCGGCTGCGGCGCGAGCAGGGTCACGGCGATATCCGTGCGCCCGTGCCGGTCGAGCAGGCGCATGGCGCTCAGCGCGCTCCATACCCCGGCGAAACCGCCACCGACAATCAGAATGCGTTGTTTCATCTGGTACTCCTGGCTTGGGCTCTTGGTGTTTGACGGGCCCATGCTAGGAGAGGAGCATTTCGGCAGAAATGACAGATACCCCGGAAATCATGCCAAACCGTCCGCGTACCATCCTTTTTCTCGCCTACCCGCAAGTCGGGCTGCTCGACCTCACCGGCGCGCAGACCGTGTTCTGGGCCGCCAGCAAGGCCATGCACGCACGCGGCCTGCCCGGCTACCAGCGCCTGACCGCCAGCTTGCCGGGCGGCCTGGTCGGCAGCGCCGAGGGCCTGGTGGTGCAGACCCAGGCGCTGGCCGAGGTGCCGCTGGCGCAGGTCGACACCCTGATCGTGCCGGGCGCACCGGAAATCGAACGGGCGGTGGCCGAGTCCGCCGAGCTGATCGCCTGGATCGGCGCCAACGCACGGCGGGTACGGCGCACCGCCTCGGTGTGCAGCGGCACCTTCCTGCTGGCCGAAGCCGGGTTGCTGGAAGGCAAGCGCGCGGCGACCCACTGGGCCATGTGCGACATGCTCAAGGCGCGCTTTCCGGGCATCGAGGTGGACAGCGACGCGATCTTCGTCGAGCAGGGCGCGCTGTGGACCTCGGCCGGCGTCAGCGCCGGCATCGACCTCGCCCTGGCGCTGGTGGAGGCCGACTGCGGCCGCGAGGTGGCCATGCAGGTGGCGCGGGAGCTGGTGGTGTTCCTCAAGCGCCCCGGTGGCCAGGCCCAGTTCAGCGAGCTGCTGCAGGCCCAGGCCCGCGATACCGCGACCTTCGACGAACTGCACCGCTGGCTCGGCGACAACCTGGACAGTCCGGCACTCGGCATCGAAGCCATGGCCGAACGCTGCCACATGAGCCCGCGGCATTTCTCCCGGCTGTACAAGCAGAAGACCGGGCGCACCCCGGCCAAGGCGGTGGAGATCTTCCGCCTGGAAGCGGCGCGGCGCCTGCTGGAAGACTCCAGCCGCAATATCGACCAGATCGCCCGGCAGTGCGGCTTCCGCGACGAGGAGCGGATGCGCGCCACCTTCCAGCGCCACCTGGCCATTTCCCCGCGGGACTATCGGCGGCGCTTCTCGCGCTAGGCGCCTGCGGCCTGTTGGGCTAGCGGCGACCCAGCACCGGTGCGTGCTGCGCCATCAGCTCGACGACCCAGTCGATAAATACCCGCAGCTTGGCGCTGACATGGCGGTTGGGCGGGAAGGCCAGGTACAGCGGCATCGGCTCGAGCCGCCAGTGCTCCAGCAGCGGCACCAGCTCGCCGCGCTGGCGGTGCGCCTTGGCCATGTAGTCCGGCAGCCAGAGGATGCCCAGGCCGGCCAGGCCGGCGGCGAGGTAGGCGTTGCCGTCGTCCACCGCCAGCACGTAGCGGCCCTGCACCCTGAGGCGCTCGTCGCCGCACTGCATGGCGTAGGGCAGCGGCTTGCCGGCGCGCGCCCAGAGGAAACCGACGATGCGGTGATGGCTGTCCTCCAGCTCGCGCGGGTGGCTGGGCGTGCCGGCGCGCTGCAGGTAGCTCGGCGCGGCGTACACGCCCAGCTGCAGGTCGCCCACGTGCCGCGCGATCAGCGACTGATCGGCGATCTCGCCGCCGCGCACCACGCAGTCCACCTTGTCGCCGATCAGGTCCACCACGCGGTCGCTCACCCCCATGTCCAGCTGGATGTCGGGGTACTTCGCGTGAAAGGCCGGCAGCGCCGGTACCAGAATCATCCGCGCCAGCGGGCTGGGCACGTCCACCCGCAAGCGCCCCCTGGGCAGGGCGGCGGCGCTGGAGAGGCTGGTTTCGGCGTCGTCCATATCGGCCAGCAGGCGCACCGCGCGCTCGTAGTAGGCGGCGCCGTCGGCGGTGACCGCGACCCGGCGCGTGGTGCGGTTGAGCAGGCGCACGCGCAGCCGTGCCTCCAGCTGCTGCACCAGCTGCGTCACGCTGGTCTTGCTCATGTGCAGCGTCGTCGCCGCCTTGGTGAAGCTGCCGGCCTCCACCACGCGCACGAACGCCTGCATCGCATCGAAACGGTCCATTGCTCTTCTCACTCATGGGGGATTGTTTGGATTCTACAAACAGTCATGACCAGAGTTGCCGGTTTATCCAGCCTGGCGCGCTTCTTACAGTGGCTCCATCTTAAGCAACGGGCCGCAGCGGCCCATGGAGACCCGCAATGACCAGCAAACGCGATGTGGTATTCCCGCCCGACCGCCATGCCCTGTACGAGCTCCACCGCTATTCGCCGGCGATCCGTTCCAACGGCTTCCTGTTCGTCTCCGGCCAGGTCGGCAGCCGCCAGGACGGCTCGCCCGAGCCCGACCTCGAAGCCCAGGTGCGCCTCACCTTCGCCAACCTCAATGCGATCCTGGGCGAGGCGGGATGCAGCTTCGCCGACGTGGTCGACACCACTATCTTCATGCTCGAGCCCGACGCGAAGTTCGAGACCATCTGGGAGGTGGCGGCCGAGTTCTGGGGCCAGGCGCCTTACCCGACAGTGACCGCCATCGGCGTGACCTGGCTGGCCGGCTTCCAGTTCGAGATCAAGGTGATCGCCAAGCTGCCGGAGGACGCGGCGGGTTGAGCGGACGGGGAGGACCGGGATAGCGCGGGGCTCTGACGGGCCCCGCGATGGTTAGCTATCTGGCCGGGAGGAATAGTTCGCGGACCCTCCGTTGTCCTGTTGCGGTGTTGAGCAGGGAGGCTTTCAACCGGGAGCAATCTGCGGTTACGGAAACCGGCCACAAGCGGGCATTGCAGAAGGCGAACAAGCCCGGAGCGAGCATCGCCAGCTTTCGAGGTCAGCTGCAGCGCGAAAGGCTTTTTCTTTCAGGAACTCAAGGCTGAGGTGCGCCGCAGTGTCGCCTTTGAATGGCTCATGGGCGAACCTCACCCGTCGTCGAGCTCGACTCACGGGGAGAAAGAGCATTGATCAACGCGGCCGCGCAGGACAGCAGGATGCCAACAGCGGCAAGGCCGAGCCAGCCTGCCCGGTGCACGCCATAGTTTCCCAATGCGGCGCCTATCGCTCCACCCAGGAAATACGATCCCATGAATACGGTATTGAGCCGGCTGCGGGCCTCGGGACGCAGGGTGAATACGCGTGCCTGGTTGGCAACCAGTCCGGCACGATTGCCCAAGTCGAGCAGCACCATGCCGAGGATCAGCCAGCCAAGACTTTGCCCGCCCGCAGCGATGCAGGCGAAACCCGCGGCGAGGGCCATCGCGCCGGCGAGGACCATGGTGCGTACGCCCAGACGATCGCTCAGTGCGCCGATATGTGGTGACGCGACGATGCCCAACAGGGCGACCAGGCCAAACAGGCCGATGGTGGCGGAATCGAACCCGTAGGGTGGTTGTGCCAGCAGCGCGGCCAGCGAGGCCCACAGCGCACTGAACGCAGCGAACATCAGCAGGCCGCTCGCCGCACAGTAACGCAGCACGCCTTCCTCCCGGACCAGGCTGCCCAGCGAACGCAGGAGCCGGTCATAGCTGATGGTCGTCAGGCTCGTGGTGACCGGCAGGCTCTTGGCGACGATGACCAGCAGCAAGAGATCGCCGAGCGAGGCCAGTATGAAGACGGCTCGCCACCCCGCGTGCGTACCGGCGAACCCCCCGACCATTCGCGCCAGCAAGAGGCCTGCCGAGAGGCCGCTGAGCAGGCTGCCGACGATGCGACCGCGCTCAGCCGGAGTGGCCAGCCCCGACAGGGCGGGGATGATGATCTGCGCAGTGATCGCCGTCACGCCGACCAGGAGGCTGCTCACGCACAGCACTGCGAAGTTCGGCGCCGCGGCGCAGAGGATCAAGGCGACGGCATTGGCCGCGATGGCCAGCAGCGCGAGCTGGCGTGGCTGTCGGCAATCGGCGAGCGGCACGATGAACAGCAGGCCTGCCGCATAGCCAAGCTGCGTCAATGTGGCGACCAGGCCGGCCTGCGTCGGCGCCAGGCCAAACGAGGCGGCCATCTGTGGCAAAAGCGGCTGGTGGTAGTAGATGGTCGATACGGCCAGTGCGCAGCACAGGGCCATGAGGGTGACGAGGCGATTGGAAACGTCCATCGGCGCTGCGGGAGAGGCAGACATGGCGCCGCCCCGTCACTGTTGCTGCAGGGCCTGCACGAGCCCGCGGGTGTCGAGGATGCTGTGCGCAAACGTCGGCCCGTTCAGTTCGTGCGCCGCGTGCATCATTTCCTTGCTGAAGGCGGCTGTCGCATCGCGTACCAGCGTGACGTGATAACCAAGTTCCATGGCGAAGCGTGCGGTCGATTCGATACAGGTGTTCGCCAGCAGGCCAACGACGATCACATGGGTGATGCCTCGCTGCTTGAGCTGGAAGTCGAGGTCGGTATTGGCGAAGCCGCTTTGCCCCCAGTGTTCCTGGATGATGATGTCGCCCTCCTGTGGCACGAAGTCGGGATGCCATTCGCCGCCCCAGGCGCCCTTGGCAAAGGTGTGGCGCTGTTGGATCAGGCGTTGCGTCGGGTTGGGGTGGTCCCAGTGGTCGTAGTCGCCGGGCTGCCAGCGACGATGCGGTACGTAGTACACCTGGATGGCCTGCGCTCGCGCGGCAGCAACGGTCGTGCGCAGGTTGTCGAGCAGACGAACCTCGTCGGCGACGTTTCTGAGCATGGGAAACAGCTTGCCGCCATCGGACAGGAAGTCGTTGTAGGGGTCGACCAGCAGCAGGCCGGTCCGCTCCGGGGAATACACAGGATGGGTCATGACGGTGCTCCAGTTGCAAGAGAGGGATTCCGGGGCTTCTGCTGCACGGGTATCTGCTTCGATTGCCCATGCGATGGCGCTAGGCCTCGGTAAATCTCATAGTAACTATGATAATCATAGTGTCAATGGGCGCGGGGCCTCGAGAGGGACGCGTCGGGGCATGGCCACCCGGTCGTGTTACTATGAAAACAATAGTTTCAGCGGAGCAGACAGCGTGATGCCAATGCAGGACGAGACAAGCGATACGGTGTGCCCGGTGGCGCGCTCGGTGGACTTGGTGGGCGACAAGTGGACCATCCTGGTTCTGCGTGAGCTGTACATGGGCGCGACACGCTTTGAGGAAATGCAGATCCAGACCGGAGCTACGCCTCAGATGCTGACCTCGCGTCTGAAAGCGCTGGAGGCCAACGGCCTGGTCGAACGCCGGCCCTACAGCGCAAAGCCGCTGCGCTACGAATACCACCTGACCGACAAGGGATGGGACTTCTATCCCGTGGTCTACGCCCTGCGCGCCTGGGGCGAGAGGTGGTGCAAGAACCCGGATGAGGGCTTGGCCGTGCATTTCGTGCATCGCGCATGCGGCCATGATGTTGGCGTGGCCAGCGTTTGTCCTCACTGCGGCACCCCTGTGGAACGCAAGGACCTGGAAGCGACGATCAGCAAACGTTTCCTCGGCGAACGCGAGTCGCGCCAGGAGGCCTTCAAGCGGAAGTAGCTGACTCGAACAGGCAGCTCTTGGCCGGTTGTTGCCCGTCACAACCGGCAGCTTCGGCCGATTTCATCCACTTGACTCTTCCCCCTCGAACCGCCCCTCGTTCTCCCGATCCCGCTCGTAGCGCCTGTCGAGCGGAAATGCCGGCAGCCAGGCCTCGCGCCTGATGGTCCAGAGTTCGTAGGTGGGCGTCAGCTGGTTGGGGGCGTCCAGCGAGCCGAGGTTCACTTCGATTTCATCGGCCGTGCGCGAGAACACCGGCGAGCCGCAGCGCGGGCAGAAGTGGCGGCCGGCGTAGTGGGCGGTTTCGCCCTCTATCTGCACCGCGTGCTCGGGGAAGATCGCCGAGGTGTGAAAGAGGGCGCCGTGGTGTTTGCGGCAGTCCAGGCAGTGGCACACGCCAACTCGGTAGGGCCGGCCCGTGGCGACGATGCGCAGGTTGCCGCACAGGCAACCGCCGGTGAATCGCTCCATTTCGGGTTCCTCTGGTTGCAGCAGGCGGTGCCCAAGACCATAGCAGGCGAGTGGCGCCGTTGGGGTTCGTCGTGGACGGCTCGCGCTATTGCCTGCTGGCGCCCTAGCCGGCGGAGCCGGGCAGCCTGCAGGCCGAACTGCTGCAGTGGTTGCGAGCGGCAGGCGGCCTCCTGTGGGCGCTCGGCGGCATGTATCATTCAGGCAGATGTTCGTGGCCGAAGCCGCTCCCACCGGGGCGTTGCGGCCGCTGGACCAGGGCTTTCCGTATCCGGGGCTGGCCGCAGCCGGCCGGCCCCGCCACCAGTGAGTGACGACACCATGATCGAGGTAACCGAAGTTTCCATTGCCGAGCTGCGCGCCGCGCTGGAGTCCGGCCGCACCACGGCGGTCGAGCTGGTCCAGGCCTACCTGGCGCGGATCGAGGCCTACGACGGCCCGAACACGCCGACCAAGCTCAACGCAGTGGTGGTGCGCAACCCCGATGCCTTGAAGGAAGCCGAGGCCTCCGATGCGCGCCGCGCCCGTGGCGAGAGCCTCGGGCCGCTGGACGGCATTCCCTACACCGCCAAGGACAGCTACCTGGTCAAGGGCCTGACCGCCGCCTCCGGCAGCCCGGCGTTCAAGGACCTGGTGGCCCAGCGCGACGCCTTCACCATCGAGCGCCTGCGCGCCGCCGGCGCCATCTGCCTGGGCAAGACCAACATGCCGCCGATGGCCAACGGCGGCATGCAGCGCGGCGTCTACGGCCGCGCCGAGAGCCCGTACAACGCCGCCTACCTCACCGCGCCGTTCGCCTCGGGCTCGTCCAACGGCGCCGGCACCGCCACCGCCGCCAGCTTCGCCGCCTTCGGCCTGGCCGAGGAAACCTGGTCGAGCGGGCGCGGCCCGGCGTCGAACAACGGCCTGTGCGCCTACACGCCGTCGCGCGGGGTGATCTCGGTGCGCGGCAACTGGCCGCTGACCCCGACCATGGACGTGGTGGTGCCCTATGCGCGGACCATGGCCGACCTGCTTGAGGTGCTCGACGTGGTGGTGGCCGACGATCCGGACACCCGCGGTGACCTCTGGCGCCTGCAGCCCTGGGTGCCGATTCCCAAGCCCTCCGAGGTACGCCCGGCGTCCTACCTGGCGCTCGCCGCCCAGCCCGGAGCGCTCAAGGGCAAGCGCCTGGGCGTGCCGCGCATGTTTATCAATAAGGACGAGGAAGCCGGCACCAGCGACAACCCCGGCATCGGCGGGCCGACCGGCCAGCGCATCCATACCCGGCCCTCGGTAATCGCCCTTTGGCAGGCGGCGCGCCAGGCGCTGGAGGCGGCCGGCGCCGAGGTGGTGGAAGTGGACTTCCCGCTGGTCTCCAACTGCGAAGGCGACCGCCCCGGTGCACCGACCGTATTCAATCGCGGCATCGTCACCCCGGAATTCCTCCACGACGAGCTGTGGGAGCTGTCGGGTTGGGCCTTCGACGATTTCCTGCACGCCAACGGCGACCCCAAGCTCAACCGCCTGGCGGACGTCGACGGCCCGCAGATCTTCCCGCACGACCCGGGCACGCTGCCCAACCGCGAGGGCGACTTGGCCGCCGGCATGGGCGAGTACGTCAATATGGCCAAGCGCGGCATCCGCTCCTGGGACCAGATTCCCACCGTGCCGGATGGCCTGCGCGGCCTGGAGCAGACTCGCAAGCTGGATCTGGAGGACTGGATGGACGGCCTAAAGCTTGACGCGGTGCTGTTCCCCACCGTGGCCGACGTCGGCCCGGCCGATGCCGATGTGAATCCCGTCTCCGCCGATATCGCCTGGAGCAATGGCGTGTGGGTGGCCAACGGCAATCTCGCCATCCGCCACCTGGGCGTGCCGACGGTCACCGTGCCGATGGGGGTGATGGCCGATATCGGCATGCCGGTGGGGCTGACCTTCGCCGGCCGCGCCTACGACGACTCGGAGTTGCTGCGCCTGGCCGCGGCCTATGAGACCACCGGCAGCAAACGCCTGATCCCGCCGCGCACGCCGCCGCTGGGGTGAGTGGGGGGGGGCTGGGAGGGCTTTGCCGTAAAGCGCCTCCCAGGGTTTTATCCCGCAACCAACTCGCTTACTGGCGCAGATCCACCGCCGGCGCGCCCTGGCCGTCGAACAGCTGCGCCGGGTTGCGCGGCAGAATGCTCGGGCGGCCTTCGTCGGCGCTGCCGAGGATGCGGATGTCGCTGTATTTCTTGCCCGACAGCGCGGCCAGGCCGGCGCCGTCGCGCACCACGGTGGGCCGCAGAAAGACCATCAGGTTGCGTTTGATGTGGGATTCGCGGGTGGAGCGGAACAGCCCGCCGAGCAGGGGGATGTCGCCGAGCAGGGGCACCTTGGACACCGATTCGGTGACGTCGTCCTGGATCAGCCCGCCGAGCACTATGACCTGGCCGTCGTCGGCGAGGATGGTGCTCTTGATCGAGCGCTTGTTGGTCACCAGGTCCACGGCCTGGGCGTTGAGCCCGGTGCTGGGGGCGATGGAGGAGATTTCCTGCTCGATCTCCAGGCGCAGGGTGGCGCCTTCGTTGATGTGCGGGGTGACCTTGAGGGTGACGCCGATGTCCTTGCGCTCGATGGTGGTGAAGGGGTTGTTGGCCCCGGCCGCATCGGTGGTGTAGGAGCCGGTCTGGAACGGCACGTTCTGCCCGACCAGGATTTCCGCCTTCTGGTTGTCCAGGGTCAGCAGGCTGGGGGTGGACAGCAGGTTGCTCTTGCTGTTGGCCGACAGCGCGGTGACCAGCGCGCCGAAGTTGTCGCTGCCAATGCCGATGATGGCGCCGTCGGGCAGGGTGGTGTTTTCCGGCACCTCGCCGCTCTGCAGGATCTGCAGCACGGTGCCCACCGACAGCCCGGTGCCGGAGAAGTTGACCCCGCCCAGGCCGCCGGTGCCGCCGCTGCCACTGCGCGCATCCACCGCCCACTGCACGCCGAGGGCGTCGGTGATGTCGCCGGAGACTTCGACGATGGCCGCCTCGACCATCACCTGGGCGCGCGGGACGTCGAGCTGGCGCACGATGTCTTCGAGGGTGGCGACCAGATCGGGCTCGGCCAGCAGCACCAGGGCATTGAGGCTCTCGTCGGCGCGGATGAGGATGTTCGACGGCTTGCCGGCGGTCTCGCCATCCTGCTGGTTCTTCAGCCCTTCGGAGATTTCCCCGAGGGTCTCGGCCAGTGATTTGGCGTCGTTGTGGCGCAGGCGGATCACCCGGGTGTTGGCCGAGCGGCTGGTGGGGGTGTCCAGTGACTGGGCCAGGTTGGCCAGCTTGGCGCGGGCGTCCGGCGGGCCGAGCAGGATCAGGCGGTTGGTGCGCGCGTCGGCCACCACCTGGGTGGCGCTGGCGCCCTTGGCCTGGCCGCGGGCGATGGCGGTATTGAGCACTTCGGCGGCGTCCATCACCCAGGCGTGCTGCAGGTTGATCACGCTGTAGTCGCGGGCTCCGGTCTGGTCGAGCTGGCGCATCAGATCCTGGATGCGCGCGATGTTGGCGCTGCGGTCGCTGATGATCAGCGCATTGGAGGAGGTGACGGCAGCCAGGTGGCCGTACTGCGGCACCAGCGGGCGGATCAGTGGGATCAGCTCGGCCACCGGCGCGTGCTGCACCTGGATCAGGCGGGTTTCCAGGCGATCGGGTGCCGGGCGGCCTTCGCCGGCTTCGGCCTTGGCCTCGGCGTTGGGCACGATGCGCGCCTGGTCACCCTGGGTCAGCACGCTGAAGCCGTGGGTGGCCATCACCGAGAGGAACAGCTGGTAGACCTCGGTCAGATTGAGCGGGGTGTTGGACACCACGTTGACCTGACCCTTGACCCGTGGGTCGACGACGAAGGTCTGCCCGGTGATGGCGGCGACCTGATCGATGAATTCGCGGATATCGGCGCCCTTGAGGTTGATGGTCCAGCTTTCGTCCTGCTGGTTGGCGCTGGCCGGCACCTGTTCGATCTGCGCCAGCAGGGGCAGGGGGGCGGCGGCCAGGCCAGCGGCGAGTAGGGCGAGGGTCAGTCGGCTGCGGATGGCATGCATCGGTTCATTCGCTTTCCATGGGCTGATCGGAGGGCATTTCTTCGGGCAGGGTACCGGCGGCTTCCATCTGCTCGCGCAGCGCCTGCATGCGCTGGCGCAGTTGTTCGAGGTTGTCCTGCTCCAGCTGGTCGAGTTGATCGAGGGCGGCGTCGGCCGTTTCGGCCGGCGGCGTGTAGACATACTGGCCGCTCTGCTGGCGGGGGAAGGCGAGGCTCTCGCGGCGGCCGTTGCGCAGCAGTTCGACGCGGTCGGCGTAGACCGCATCCAGGCGCACGCCGTTGTCCACCTCCATGCCCACGGCGTAGCGCTGGGCGCTCTGGCCCTGGCGCTGGATCAGCGCGCTGGAGCGTTGCGGGTCGCTGTGGACGAAGCTGCCGAGCAGGGTCAGTTGCAGGTTGGTGGCCGGCGGCGGGCCACTGTCGGCCTGTTTGGCGCTGCCGAACAGCTGGGCGAGGGGCGCCTGGCTGGGTTGTTCCAGGGGGCTGGCGGCCTGGCTCGGCGGCTGCAGCGCGGGGCCGCGCACCAGGCGCAGCAGCTCGGCGCTTTGCCAGGCCAGGCTGACGCTGAGGGCGATCAGCACGAGCATGCCGAGCACGCTCGGGGCGTTGTCCTTGAGGCGCAGGGGGAGGGCCAAATGCATTACTCCGGAAACGACGTTCTAGTTCTTTTTATGTGCTATGCGTCGCGGGCCGATCATAACAGCCTGCGCGGCGTTGACATCCCCTATATGGGGTGGGTGTGCTGTATTGGGCGATGTGTTAAAGATAGCCCAATAACCATTACAAAAAAGACCGCCGTAGAGGGGCAAACAGTCAGATTGGGCTGTAATACTCAAGGTAAGGTTCTGTTTTTAAGGTTCATCGCATGAACGCTTCGCTGCTCGAGACTCCCCTGCGCCGTCTGCCCTTCAGTTTCGCCAAACGTCACGGCGTGGTGTTCGTGCTGCACGAGGGACGCGCCTGCCTGGCCTATCGGGCCGACTGCGAGCCGGTGGCGCTGGCCGAGGCGCAGCGTTTCGCCGGACGCAGCTTGCCGCTGCGCCTGCTCGCCGCCGGCGAGTTCGCCCTGGCCCTGGGCGCCGCCTACCAGCACGACTCGGCGTCCATGCAGCTGGCCGAGGACATCGGCGGCAGTCTCGACCTGGTTTCGCTGGCCGAGCAGGTGCCGGAGACCGAAGACCTGCTGGAGCAGGAAGACGACGCGCCGATCATCCGCCTGATCAACGCCATCCTCGGCGAGGCGATCAAGGAAAGCGCCTCCGACATCCACCTGGAAACCTTCGAGAAGCGCCTGGTGGTGCGCTTTCGCGTCGACGGCATCCTGCGCGAAGTGCTCGAACCCAAGCGCGAGCTGGCGGCGCTGCTGGTGTCGCGGGTCAAGGTCATGGCACGCCTGGACATCGCCGAGAAGCGCGTGCCGCAGGACGGGCGCATCTCGCTTAAGGTCGGCGGGCGCGAGGTGGACATCCGCGTTTCCACGCTGCCCTCGGCCAACGGCGAGCGGGTGGTGCTGCGTCTGCTCGACAAGCAGGCCGGGCGTCTGTCGCTGCAGCACCTGGGCATGCGCGCCGAGGATCGCGCGCTGATGGAGGAGACGGTGCGCAAGCCGCACGGCATCCTGCTGGTCACCGGCCCCACCGGCTCGGGCAAGACCACCACGCTGTACGCCAGCCTGGTCAGCCTCAACGACCACACGCGCAACATCCTCACCGTCGAGGATCCCATCGAATACCACCTCGAAGGCATCGGCCAGACCCAGGTCAACACCAAGGTGGACATGACCTTCGCCCGCGGCCTGCGCGCCATCCTGCGCCAGGACCCGGACGTGGTGATGGTCGGCGAGATCCGCGACAAGGAAACCGCCGAGATCGCCGTGCAGGCCTCGCTGACCGGCCACCTGGTGCTTTCCACCCTGCACACCAACAGCGCCATCGGCGCCATCACCCGCCTGGTGGACATGGGCGTGGAGCCCTTTCTGCTGTCGTCCTCCTTGCTCGGCGTGCTGGCCCAGCGCCTGGTGCGGGTGCTGTGCCCGGCGTGCAAGGAACCTTATGCCGCCGATGCGGCCGAATGCGCGCTGCTCGGCGTGCCGGCCGCATCGGCACCGACCCTGTACCACGCGCGCGGCTGCGCCGAGTGCCACCAGCAGGGCTACCGCGGGCGTACCGGCATCTACGAGCTGGTGGTGTTCGACGAAACCATGCGCACGCTGATCCACAGCCGCGCCTCCGAGCAGGACATGACCCGCCACGCCCGCCGCCTGGGCCCGAGCATCCGCGACGACGGGCGGCGCAAGGTGCTGGAAGGGGTGACCACGGTCGAGGAAGTGCTGCGCGTGACCCGGGAGGAGTAAGTGGCCGCCTTCGAATATATCGCCCTGGACGGGCGTGGCCGCCAGCAGAAAGGCGTGCTGGAGGCCGACAGCGCGCGCCAGGTGCGCCAGCTGTTGCGCGAACGCCAGCTGGCACCGCTGGAGGTCAAGGCCACGCGCAACCGCGAGCAGGCCGGCGGCGCGCGCCTGGGCTTCGCCCGCGGCCTGTCGGCGCGCGACCTGGCGCTGGTCACCCGGCAGCTGGCGACCCTGGTGCAGGCGGCGCTGCCGATCGAGGAGGCGCTGCGTGCGGCCGCCGCGCAAGCCACCAGCGCACGCATCCAGGCCATGCTGCTGGCGGTGCGCGCGCGGGTGCTGGAAGGCCACAGCCTGGCCGCCAGCCTGAAGGAATTTCCCGCCGCCTTTCCCGAGCTGTACCGCGCCACCGTGGCCGCCGGCGAGCACGCCGGGCACCTCGGCCCGGTGCTGGAACAGCTGGCCGACTACACCGAGCAGCGCCAGCAGTCGCGGCAGAAGATTCAGCTGGCGCTGCTCTACCCGCTGATCCTGATGTGTGCGTCCTTGCTCATCGTCGGTTTCCTGCTCGGCTACGTGGTGCCGGACGTGGTCAAGGTCTTCGTCGATTCCGGGCAGACCCTGCCGGCGCTGACCCGCGGGCTGATCGCCCTGAGCGACTGGGTCAAGGCCTGGGGCGCGGCGACGCTGGTGCTGCTGGCGCTGGCGATCGTCGCCCTGCGTTGGGCGCTGCGCGACGAGGCGTTCAAGCTGCGCTGGCACGCGTTTCTGCTGCGCGTGCCGCTGCTGGGCCGGCTGGGACGCGCCACCGACTGCGCGCGTTTCGCCTCCACCCTGGCGATTCTCACCCAGAGTGGCGTGCCGCTGGTGGAGGCGCTGGCGATTGCCGGCGAGGTGATCGGCAACCGGGTGATCCGTGGCGAGGTGCTGGTGGCGGCGCAGAAGGTGCGCGAGGGCGGCAGCCTGACCCGTTCGCTGGAGGCCACCGGGCAGTTTCCGCCGATGATGCTGCACATGATCGCCAGCGGCGAACGCTCCGGCGAGCTGGATCAGATGCTGGCGCGCACGGCAAAGAATCAGGAGAACGACCTCGGCGCGCAGATCGCCCTGCTGGTGGGCTTGTTCGAGCCGTTCATGCTGGTATTCATGGGGGCGGTGGTGCTGGTCATAGTCCTGGCCATCCTGCTGCCGATTCTTTCGTTGAACCAAATGGTGGGTTAGCAGGTGAGTAGAAAACAGGCGGGTTTCACCCTCATCGAGATCATGGTGGTGGTGGTCATTCTCGGCATCCTCGCGGCGCTGGTGGTGCCGCAGGTGATGAGCAGGCCCGATCAGGCCAAGGTCACCGCGGCGCAGAACGACATCCGCGCCATCGGCGCGGCGCTGGACATGTACAAGCTGGACAACCACAACTACCCCAGCACCCAGCAGGGCATCGAGGCGCTGGTGAGCAAGCCCGGCGGCAACCCGCCGGCGAAGAACTGGAACAAGGAGGGCTACCTCAAGCGCCTGCCGGTCGACCCCTGGGGCAATCCCTACCAGTACCTGGCGCCGGGCACCAAGGGCGCCTTCGACCTCTATTCGTTCGGCGCCGACGGCAAGCAGGGCGGCAGCGACCTGGACGCGGACATCGGCAACTGGGATCTCTGATCGCCATGCAGCGCGTACCGGCGGGCTCGGCCAGGCGGGCGAGGGGCTTCACCCTGATCGAGCTGCTGGTGGTGCTGGTCATCCTCGGCAGCCTGATTGGCCTGGCGGTGCTCGGCACCGGGCTGGCCGGGCCGAGTCGCGAGCTGCGCGGCGAGGCCGAGCGCCTGGCCGGCCTGATCGGCGTGCTGGCCGACGAGGCGGTGCTGGATAACCGCGAGTACGGCCTGAGTTTTACCCGCGAGGGCTACCGGGTGCTGCGCTACGATTCGCGGCGCGGCGAGTGGCAGGCGCTGGATCGCCAGGCGCATCGCCTGCCGGACTGGGCCGAGCTGACTCTTGAGGTGGAGGGCGAGGGGGAGG
Organism: Pseudomonas sp. PL-6; assembly: GCF_054110165.1. Classification (NCBI taxonomy): domain Bacteria; kingdom Pseudomonadati; phylum Pseudomonadota; class Gammaproteobacteria; order Pseudomonadales; family Pseudomonadaceae; genus Pseudomonas; species Pseudomonas sp. PL-6. The sequence continues at coordinate 1,901,558 of NZ_CM134189.1, forward strand.
GCGAGGCCTTGCGCCTGCCCGGCGCGGCCAGCGCCCTGGCGCCGCAACTACTGATTCTCTCCAGCGGCGAGCTCACACCGTTTCGCCTGCGCCTGGCCGAGCGCCGCCGCGACGGCCTGCAGCTGCAGCTGTCCAGCGACGGTTTCGGCCTGCCGCGTATCGAGGAGCTGGCGGCAGGGCGCGCCGGATGAAGCGCGCGCGCGGTTTCACCCTGCTCGAGGTGCTGGTGGCGTTGGCCATCTTCGCCCTGGTCGCCGCCAGCGTGCTGACTGCCAGCGCGCGCAGCGTGCGCACCGCCGCGCAGCTGGAGGCCAAGACCCTGGCCATGTGGGTGGCCGACAACCGCCTTACCGAGCTACAGCTGGCCGAGGCGCCGCCGGCCGACGGCCGCGACCAGGGCCAGGTGGAGTTCGCCGGGCGCCGCTGGCTGTGGCAGAGCGAGATCCAGGCCACCAGCGAGCCGAGCATGCGCCGGGTGACCCTGTGGGTCGCCGCCGAGCAGCGCGGCGCCGCGGGCGATCTGCGCGAGCGCGCACTGGTCAGCCTCAGCGGCTTTCTGGGGGCGCCGTGATGAAGCGCATGCCCCGTAGGAGCGAGCTCTGCTCGCGAATCCAGATTGAGGCCGTTTCGCGAGCAGAGCTCGCTCCTACAGCCCGACCGCAGCGCGGCTTTACCCTGCTCGAATTGCTGATCGCCATCGCCATCTTCGCCATTCTCGGGTTGGCCACCTACCGCATGCTCGACAGCGTGCTCAGCGCCGACGCCGCCACCCGCAACCACGAGCAGCAGCTGCGCGAGCTGGTGCGGGCGATGGCCGCCTTCGAGCGCGACGTGCTGCAGGTGGCGGTGCGGCCGATCCGCGATGGCTTCGGCGACCCGCAGCCGGCGCTGCGCAGCGAGCCGAGCGATGCCTCTGCGCTGGAGTTGACCCGCGCCGGCTGGCGCAATCCGCTCGGTCAGCCGCGCGCCGAGCTGCAGCGGGTGCGCTGGCAGCTCAGCGGCGAACAGTGGCAGCGCCGTTACTGGCGCGTGCTGGACCAGGCCCAGGACAGCCAGCCGCAGGTGCAGCAGGCGCTCGACGGGGTGCAGGCGCTGAGCCTGCGCTACCTCGACGACGAGGGCCAGTGGCACGCCGACTGGCCGCCGCCCAATGCCGCCGGCGACAGCCTGCTCACCGGCCTGCCGCGCGCCCTCGAACTGCGCCTGGAGCATCGTCGCCATGGCGAGCTGCGCCGCCTGCTGCGCCTGCCGGACGCGCCGCCGCAGAGCGCCGTGCCCGTCCCCGGCGAGGGGGACGGCGACCCCGCTGAGCCCGAGGAGCCGCAGCCATGAAACCTCAACGCGGCGTGGCGCTGATCACCGTGCTGCTGGTGGTGGCGCTGGTCACCGTGGTCTGCGCTGGGCTGATCGCCCGCCAGCAGCTGTCGATCCGCAGCAGCGCCAACCAGTTGCACGTGCGCCAGGCCTGGCACTATGCCCTGGGCGGCGAGACGCTGGCCAAGGCCATCCTCCAGCGCGACATGCGCCAGGGCGATCCGCGCCAGCCGGTCGATCACCTGGGCGAACCCTGGGCGCAGCCGCTGACACCCTTCGCGCTGGACGAGGGCGGCGAGCTGCGCGTGCGCATCGTCGATCCCAGCGGCCGCTTCAACCTCAACAGCCTGGTGCGCCAGGGCCAGCCCGACGAGCTGGCGCTGCTGCGCCTGCGCCGCCTGCTGCTGCGCCTGGAGATCGCCAAACCCTACGCCGAACGCCTGCTCGACTGGCTCGACGGCGACGGCGAACCCAGCGGCGCTCAGGGCGCGGAGGACGGCCAGTACCTGCTGGCCACGCCGCCTTATCGCGCGGCCAACCGCCAGCTCGCCGACGTCTCCGAGCTGCGCCTGCTGCTGGAGATGGACGAGGCCGACTACCGCCGCCTGCTGCCCTTCGTCAGCGCCCTGCCGGGCGAGGCGCTGCTCAACGTCAACAGCGCCAGCGCCGTGGTGCTGTCCAGCCTGGCCGACGGCCTCAGCCCGGATGCCGCGCTGGCGCTGGTGGCGGCGCGCGGCCGTGAAGCTTTTGCCAGCCCGGCGGCCTTCGCCGCCCAGCCGGCCCTGGCCGGCCTCGGCGAGCAGGCGCTGCAGGGCCTGGCGGTGGGCAGCCAGTTCTTCGAGGTGTTCAGCGAGGTGAGCCTCGGCGAGCGCCGCGTGGTGTTGCGCAGCCTGTTGCAGCGCGGCAATGATGGCCAGGTCAGTGTCCTGGCGCGTGATCTGGGGCAGGGCGGTACGCCGCCGTTGCCCGTCGAGGAAGCACAACGATGAATCAGCTATGGATCTTCCTGCCGCCGGAGGCCTGTCAGGGCCTGTCGGCGGAGCTGCCGGTGCAGTGGGTGACCTTCACCGAATGTCGCACGCTGAGCCTGGGCGAGGCGCTGCGCGAGCTGCCGACGGCCTGGGAACTGGTGCTGCCGGTGGAGGCGGTGACCGCCTGCGCCGTGCAGTTGCCGACGCAGAAGGCGCGCTGGCTGCGCCAGGCGCTGCCGTTCGCGGTGGAGGAACTGCTTGCCGAGGATGTCGAGCAGATGCACCTGGCCCTGGGCGAGCAGCTGGCCGACGGTCGCTACCGGGTCTATGCGCTGCGCGCCGACTGGCTGCGCCAGTGCCTGGCGCTGTGCGCGGCGCAGCCGCCGCAGGCGATCCGCGTCGATGCCGACCTGCTGCCGCGCCAGGGCAGTCAGCTGCTCTGGCTGGAGTCGCGCTGGCTGCTCGGCGGCGAAGCGCCGCTGCGTCTGGCGCTGCAGGCCGAGAGCTGGCCTGCGCTGGCGCCGCGTTGCCCGGCGCCGCATATCGCCAGCGCGCCGGCCGAGCAGGCGCTGCCCGAGCCGGTCGACGAGGTGCACCTGCTGCAGCAGCCGCAACAGTGGCTGGTGCGCCAGGGCGCGGGCGCCGACCTGGCCCAGGGCGAGTTCGCCTTGCACCAGGCGGGCGACGGCTGGCGGCGCTGGCGCCCGCTGGCCGGGGTGCTGGCGCTCTGCCTGCTGCTGCAGTGGGGCTTCAACCTGGTCCAGGGCTGGTACCTGCAGCGCCAGGCCGACCAGTACGCGCTGGCCAGCGAGGCGCTGTACCGCGAGCTGTTTCCCGAGGATCGCAAGCTGGTCAACCTGCGCGCGCAGCTGGATCAGCACCTGGCCGATGCCGCCGGTAGCGGCGACAGCCCGCTGCTCGGCCTGCTCGGCGAGGTGGCGCGAGCACTGCCGGCAGGCGGCGCGGCGCGGGTACAGGTCAATCAGCTTGATTACAGCGCCAGTCGCGCCGATCTCGCCCTGCAGCTGCAGGCGCCGGATTTCGCCGAGCTGGAAAGCCTGCGCGAACGCCTGGAACAGGCCGGACTCGAGGTGCAGATGGGCTCGGCCAGCCGCGAGGCGGACGGCGTCAGCGCGCGCCTGGTGATAGGAGGATGAGCATGGCCAGTTGGCGTCAGTTCAATCAGGGGCTGCAGCTGCAGTGGCAGCGTTCCAGTCTGGCGCAGCGCTGGCAGGCGCTGGGGCCGCGCGACCGTCTGGCGTTGCTGGCGCTGGGCGCCTTCCTGGCGCTGGTGCTGGGCTACCTGCTGCTGTGGCAGCCGGTGGCGCGCGACGCCCAGGCGGCGCGCAGCGCCTTCGAGGAGCAGCGCAGCCTGCATGCTTATCTGCAGAGCCGCGCGCCGGAGCTGCGCGGACGCCAGCTGCAGCCGCGCACCAGCCTCGACCCGGCGCGTCTGCAGGGGCTGGTCACCGCCTCGGCGGCGGAGCAGGGGCTGGCCATCGAGCGCCTGGATGCCGAGGGCCAGGGCGCGGTGCAGGTCAGCCTGCAGCCGGCGCCGTTCGAGCAGTTGTTGCGCTGGCTGCAGGCGCTGGAAGGGCAGGGTGTGCGCATCGAGGAGGCCGGCATGGAGCGTCGCGACGAGGGACGGGTGGCGGCGCGGTTGGGTTTGCGGGTTGGCCCCTGAGGGGGCGCCAGGTGGGTGGTGCGTATGGCGCACCCTACGCGTTGCGGTAACAGGGTGCGTCGGGATGGGGCGTTAGGGAACGTTCGGGCCCCGTTGCGGTGCCGCACGGGCCGCCGCTGCGCCATTGCCTGGGCGCTGCAGGCCTGGTGAATCGGGGGTTTCATGGAATTGGGCGCGATTATTGCTTAAGTATTTGGTTTGCGATTATTTTCGTGATGCACGTTTGGGTGCACCTGTCAATACGCCTGCCCGGCGCCTCCAGGGCTTCTGTAATTAGTTGTCGCATTGAGGAAATATCGCCTCAGCCCCTGTCGCTAGAATGCCGCTCACCCAGCCAAGGCCCTTTGCCCGCTCGCTTGCGCGGCAAAGACCAGCAGTCTTTCTACAATTCATTCAAAGGCCAGGGCCAACCCCACTGCCATCGATGCCATTCCCATTCGAAGGAGCAAAAAAATGAAGAAGATCGCACTTCTCGGCGCGCTGGCGCTGTCCCTGTTGTCGCCGCTGGCCATGGCCGATGATGCCAAACCGCTGCGCATCGGCATCGAGGCGGCGTACCCGCCCTTCGCCTTCAAGACCCCGGACGGCCAGATCGCAGGCTTCGACTACGACATCGGTCAGGCCCTGTGCGAAGAGATGCAGGTCAAGTGCCAGTGGATCGAGCAGGAGTTCGACGGCCTGATCCCGGCGCTCAAGGTGCGCAAGTTCGACGCCGTGCTGTCGTCCATGTCGATCACCGAAGACCGCAAGAAATCCGTCGACTTCACCGGCAAGTACTACGCCACCCCGGCCAAGCTGGCGATGAAGGCCGGCACCGAGCTGAAGGACCCGCTGGTCGACCTCAAGGGCAAGAAGGTCGGCGTGCAGCGTTCCTCGGTCTACGACCGCTACGCCACCGACGTCTTCGCCCCGGCCGGCGTCGAGGTGGTGCGCTACAGCTCGCAGAACGAGATTTTCCTGGATATGCAGTCCGGCCGCCTGGACGCCACCCTGGCCGACTCGGTGAACATCGACGACGGCTTCCTCAAGACCGATGCCGGCAAGGGCTTCGCCTTCGTCGGCCCGGATTTCACCGACGTCAAGTACTTCGGCGAAGGCCAGGGCATTGCCGTGCGCAAGGGCGACAAGGCCCTGGCCGACAAGATCAGCGCTGCCATCCTGGCCATCCGCGCCAACGGCAAGTACAAGGAAGTGCAGGACAAGTACTTCGCCTTCGACGTCTACGGCGAGTAAGCGCAACGCACTGCAAGTGGCACAGGCTTCACTCGCGGTTTGTGCCGCTTCTTTCTGGCCGCCGGCCCTGGTGGCCGCCCTCTGGGCCGTCGCGGAGCCTGGCTCCCGGCAGTTTCTGTTGTGCTACCTGGCGCCGTTCGCGGCGCCCGCATGAGGTACTAGCGCATGCTTCAAGGCTACGGCTCGACCATTCTCGACGGTGCCTGGCTCACCCTGCTTCTGGCCCTGACATCCATGGCGGTGGCGATTTTCCTCGGCCTGCTCGGTGCGGCCTTTCGCCTCTCGCCGATTCGCTGGCTGGCCATGCTCGGCGAGGCCTACGCCACGGTGATTCGCGGCATTCCCGACCTGGTGCTGATCCTGCTGATCTTCTACGGCGGCCAGGATCTGGTGAACCGCGTCGCGCCACTGCTCGGCTACGACGACTACATTGACATCAATCCCTTCGTCGCCGGCGTGTTCACCATGGGCTTCATCTTCGGTGCCTACCTGTCGGAGACCTTCCGCGGCGCCTTTATGGCCATCCCCAAGGGTCAGGCCGAGGCCGGCGCGGCCTACGGCATGAGCGGGGTGCAGGTGTTTTTCCGCATCCTGGTGCCGCAGATGATCCGCTTCGCCATTCCCGGCTTCACCAACAACTGGCTGGTGCTGACCAAGGCCACCGCACTGATCTCGGTGGTCGGCCTGCAGGACATGATGTTCAAGGCCAAGAGCGCCGCCGACGCGACCCGCGAGCCGTTCACCTTCTACCTGGCGGTGGCGGCGCTGTACCTGGTGCTGACCAGTGTTTCCCTGCTGGCCCTGCGTTTCCTCGAGAAACGCTATTCGGTCGGCACCAAGGCCGCCGAGCTGTAGGAGCCGTGCCATGATCTTCGACTACAACATGATCTGGGAGAACCTGCCGCTGTACTTCAGCGGCGTGCTGGTGACCCTGAAAATCCTCCTCATCTCCCTGGCCCTGGGCCTCAGCCTGGCGCTGCCGCTGGCGCTGATGCGGGTGTCCAAGTCGCCGCTGGTGAATTTTCCGGCCTGGCTCTACACCTACGTGATCCGCGGCACGCCGATGCTGGTGCAGCTGTTTCTGATCTACTACGGTCTGGCCCAGTTCGAGTTCATCCGTGACAGCTTCATGTGGCCGTATTTCTCCAGTGCCACCTTCTGCGCCTGCCTGGCCTTCGCCATCAACACCAGCGCCTACACCGCGGAAATCCTCGCCGGCAGCCTCAAGGCCACGCCGCATGGCGAGATCGAGGCGGCCAAGGCCATGGGCATGTCGCGCGCCAAGCTGTACCGGCGCATCCTGCTGCCCTCGGCCCTGCGCCGCGCGCTGCCGCAATACAGCAACGAAGTGATCATGATGCTGCACACCACCTCGCTGGCGTCCATCGTCACCCTGATCGACATCACCGGCGCGGCGCGCACGGTCAGCTCGCAGTACTACATGCCGTTCGAGGCGTTCATCACTGCCGGCCTGTTCTACCTGGTGCTGACCTTTATCCTGGTGCGCCTGTTCAAGCGCGCCGAGTTGCGCTGGCTGGCCTACCTGGCGCCGCGCAAGGCCTGAACGGCGGTCGTCAATTTCCCTGGGTCGCCGGTTCGGCGGCTGATTCAAGAGAGTGGAAACCATGTACAAACTCGAAGTTCAGGACCTGCACAAGCGCTACGGCAGCCATGAGGTGCTCAAGGGCGTCTCCCTGGCGGCCAAGGCTGGCGACGTGATCAGCATCATCGGCTCGAGCGGCTCGGGCAAGAGTACCTTCCTGCGCTGCATCAACCTGCTGGAGCAGCCGCACGGCGGCAAGATCCTGCACAACGGCGAGGAACTCAAGCTGGTGCCGAACAAGGAGGGTGCGCTCAAGGCCGCCGACGCCAAGCAGCTGCAGCGCATGCGCTCGCGCCTGTCGATGGTGTTCCAGCACTTCAATCTGTGGTCGCACATGAGCGCCCTGGACAACGTCATGGAGGCGCCGGTGCACGTGCTCGGCGTGGACAAGGCCGAGGCCCGCGACAAGGCCGAACACTACCTGGCCAAGGTCGGCGTGGCCCATCGCAAGGACGCCTATCCCGCGCACATGAGCGGCGGCGAGCAGCAGCGCGTGGCCATCGCCCGCGCCCTGGCCATGGAGCCGGAGGTGATGCTGTTCGACGAGCCGACCTCGGCGCTCGACCCGGAGCTGGTCGGCGAGGTGCTCAAGGTGATGCAGGACCTGGCTCAGGAGGGGCGCACCATGGTGGTGGTGACCCACGAGATGGGCTTCGCCCGCGAGGTGTCCAACCAGCTGGTGTTCCTGCACAAGGGCGTGGTCGAGGAGCGTGGCAACCCGCGCGAAGTGCTGGTCAATCCGCAGTCCGAGCGGCTGCAGCAGTTCCTTTCCGGCAGCCTCAAGTAAGAACCCACCTACGATCTGCTGCGCGTCGGCTAAACGGCGTTGAAAACAACCTCGGAATGCTCATTTACACTTGTAAACTCCGCTTCCTCGGCCGTTTTCGCCGCCGTTTATCTCTAGCTCGCTAGATCGTAAACGGGTTCTAAGAAGCGGCTAAACTTCGCCCAGGGCCTGCTCTCACCGCAGCAGGCCGACGCGCAGCAGACTTTGAACAGGCTCTCATGACCCCCCATCGAATCGGCTTCCTCTACTGGCCCGGCACCAAGGCCCTGACCCTGTCGCTGGCCGAGGAGGCGTTGCGCGTGGCGCAGCGTGTGCATCCGGAAGTGGTGTACGAGTTGGTGTTCCTCCAGGCCGAGCCGCTGGCCGCCGGTGACTGGCGCCTGCCCGGCGAGCCCTGGGCCGGTCATCTGGACGGTTGCGACAAGCTATTCCTGCTCGCCGACGTGCCGCCGGCGACGGTTTCCGCCGGCCTGGCTGCCGCGCTCAAGCAGCAGGTGCGCAGCGGTTGCGTGATCGGCGGGCTGTCCGCCGGGGTCTATCCGCTGGCCCAGCTCGGCCTGCTCGACGGCTACCGCGCGGCGGTGCACTGGCGCTGGCAGGACGATTTCGCCGAGCGTTTCCCCAAGGTCATCGCCACCAGTCACCTGTTCGACTGGGACCGCGACCGCCTCAGCGCCTGCGGCGGTTTGGCGGTGCTCGATCTGCTGCTGGCGGTGCTGGCGCGCGACCATGGCGCCGAGCTGGCCGGTGCGGTCAGCGAGGAACTGGTGGTCGAGCGCATTCGCGAGGGCGGCGAGCGCCAGCGCATCCCGCTGCAGAACCGCCTCGGCTCCAGCCACCCCAAGCTGACCCAGGCGGTGCTGCTGATGGAGGCCAATATCGAGGAGCCGCTGACCACCGACGAGATCGCCCAGCACGTGTGCGTCTCGCGGCGCCAGCTGGAGCGGATCTTCAAGCAGTACCTCAATCGCGTGCCCAGCCAGTACTACCTGGAGCTGCGCCTGAACAAGGCGCGCCAGCTACTGATGCAGACCAGCAAGTCGATCATCCAGATCGGTCTGTCCTGTGGCTTCTCCTCCGGGCCGCATTTCTCCAGCGCCTACCGCAACTTCTTCGGCGCCACCCCGCGCGACGACCGCAACCAGCGGCGCAGCAACAGCCCCTTCGAACTCACCTCCACTCCGGTCGAGCGCGGCTGACGTCCTCCCGCGGCTTATAGCTGCCGCTGCCTAGGGTGGATGACGCTTGTTTCATCCGCCGCAGCCGACCGCCAGGGTGGATCGGTAAAGCCTGATCCCCCTACGCTCTGCACCACTGACTCATTCGAGCCCGGCAGTTCGGCGCGCAGCCCGGATGCAATCCGGGGCGATTCTGCGCCAGGCGCCATTGTCCCGGTTGGTCATCCCTGCCCGTTTACGGAAGAGGGGGCGGGGGAGGGAAGCGTCGGCTCATGGGGGGTATTGGCGCCGGTTTCCCGGGGCGCATCCGGACGATGCAGCCTGTTCGCCCTGTGCAACTGGCTCGGTCGATACCGACCGGTCAGCCTGCGGAGATTTTTTCCGCCGCCGTGCGCCCTGGCGGCGAACTGCGTTTAAACTGCGCCTTTCCGACGCTTTCTGTCGCTTTGACGAAAGCCCCCGGAAAACCTGGGTTGGCGCTATAAGAAGTTGTCGCATGGCGGCAATGCCGGCCCCGAATCAGTCCCTACAATCCTTGCATTCCCCGCCGCAATGGGCCGCCCGCGTGGCTTGCTGCAGGCCGGTTTTCCTTATCAGGAGAGTTTCGATGTCCGTTCAGCACGATGCGGTGCAGCGCACCGATTTCGACCAGTTCATGGTTCCCAACTATGCTCCCGCAGCCTTCGTACCTGTGCGCGGCCAGGGCTCGCGAGTCTGGGATCAGAGCGGTCGAGAGCTGATCGACTTCGCCGGCGGCATCGCCGTCAACGTGCTCGGCCACTGCCACCCGGCCCTGGTCGGCGCGCTGACCGAGCAGGCCAACACCCTCTGGCACGTGTCCAACGTGTTCACCAACGAGCCGGCGCTGCGTCTGGCCAAGAAGCTGGTCGAGGCCACCTTCGCCGAGCGCGTGTTCTTCTGCAACTCCGGCGCCGAGGCCAACGAGGCCGCGTTCAAGCTGGCCCGGCGCGTGGCCCACGACCGTTTCGGCGCGGACAAGCACGAGATCATCGCCGCCACCAACAGCTTCCACGGCCGTACCCTGTTCACCGTCAGCGTCGGCGGCCAGCCCAAGTACTCCGACGGCTTCGGGCCGAAGATCCAGGGCATCACCCATGTCCCGTACAACGATCTGGAGGCGCTGAAGGCGGCCATTTCCGACAAGACCTGCGCGGTGGTGCTGGAGCCGATTCAGGGCGAGGGCGGCGTGCTGCCGGCCGACCAGGCCTACCTGGAGGGCGCCCGCGCCCTGTGCGACGCGCACAACGCGCTGCTGGTGTTCGACGAAGTGCAGAGCGGCATGGGCCGCAGCGGCGAGCTGTTCGCCTACATGCACTACGGCGTCACCCCGGACATCCTCTCCAGCGCCAAGAGCCTGGGCGGCGGCTTCCCCATCGGCGCCATGCTCACCACCAGCGAGCTGGCCAAGCACCTGACGGTCGGCACCCACGGCACCACCTACGGCGGCAACCCGCTGGCCTGTGCGGTGGCCGAGGCGGTGGTCGACGTGATCAATACCCCCGAGGTGCTGGCTGGGGTCAAGGCCAAGCACCAGCGTTTCGCTGCCAAGCTGAGCGAGCTCGGCGAGCGCTTCGGCATGTTCACCCAGGTGCGTGGCCTGGGCCTGCTGCTCGGCTGCGTGCTCAGCGACGCCTGGAAGGGCAAGGCCAAGACTATTCTCGATGCCGCCGCCGGCGAAGGTTTGATGGTGCTGCAGGCAGGCCCCGACGTGGTGCGCTTCGCCCCCAGCCTGGTGGTGGAAGACGCCGACATCGACGAGGGCCTGGCCCGCTTCGAGCGCGCCCTGAACAAGCTGGCCAACGCCTGAGCGAGTGCCCGGCGCAGGTAGGCGCCGGGTTTCCCTCACGGATGACGATCCTGTGTGTGCCGGGGTTGATGACCCTGGCGTTCTCCGGCTGCCCGTGCGTGGCATCCGGGGCTTTTCTTGAAAAGGAGTGACCCCATGCTGGTAATGCGCCCTGCGCAAATGGCGGACCTGGCGGATGTGCAGCGGCTCGCCGCGGATAGCCCGGTGGGTGTCACTTCGCTGCCGGACGATGCCGAGCGGCTGCGCGACAAGATCGCCGCCTCGGAGGCGTCGTTCGCCGCCGAAGTCAGCTTCAACGGCGAGGAAAGCTACTTCTTCGTCCTCGAGGACAGCGCCAGCGGACGCCTGGTCGGCTGCTCGGCGATCGTCGCCTCGGCCGGCTACTCCGAACCCTTCTACAGCTTCCGCAACGAGACCTTCGTGCACAACTCGCGCGAGCTGAAGATCCACAACAAGATTCACGTGCTGTCGCTGTGTCACGACCTGACCGGCAACAGCCTGCTCACCAGCTTCTACGTCGAGCGGCCGCTGGTCAGCAGCGTGTTCGCCGAGCTCAACTCGCGCGGCCGCCTGCTGTTCATGGCCGGCCACCCCGAGCGCTTCGCCGATGCGGTGGTGGTGGAGATCGTCGGCCACAGCGACGAGCACGGCGACTCGCCGTTCTGGGACGCGGTGGGGCGCAACTTCTTCGACATGAACTACACCGAGGCCGAGCGCCTGTGCGGGCTGAAGAGCCGCACCTTCCTCGCCGAGCTGATGCCGCATTACCCCATCTACGTGCCGCTGCTGCCGGACGAGGCGCAGGAGGCCATGGGCCAGGTGCACCCGCGGGCGCAGATCACCTTCGACATCCTGATGCGCGAAGGCTTCGAGACCGACCACTACATCGACATCTTCGACGGCGGGCCGACCCTGCATGCGCGCACCTCGGGCATCCGCAGCATCGCCCAGAGCCGCCTGGTGCCGGTGAAGCTCGGCGAGGCCGAGAAGGGCGGGCGCCAGTACCTGGTGAGCAACGGCCAGTTGCAGGATTTCCGCGCCATAGTCGCCGACCTCGACTGGGTGCCGGGCAAGCCCGTATGCCTCAGCCTGGAGGCCGCCGAGGCCCTGGGCGTCGGCGAAGGCGCCAGCGTCCGGCTGGTGGCGGTTTAAACCGAAGCGGCAAGCTGCAAGCCACGAGCGGCAAGCCAGCCTGTCTTCTAACTTGTAGCTTGCCGCTTGAAGCTCTTAGCTGATCCGGAGGATCCATGATCGTTCGTCCCGTGCGCAGCGCCGATTTGCCGGCGCTGATCGACCTGGCACGCAGTACCGGCGCCGGCCTGACCACCCTGCCGGCCAACGAGGAGCGCCTGGCGCACCGGGTCGGCTGGGCCGAGAAGACCTTCCGCGGCCAGGCCGAGCGCGCCGACGCCGACTACCTGTTCGTGCTCGAGGACGACGCAGGTCGCGTCGTCGGCATCTCCGCCGTGGCCGGTGCCGTCGGCCTGCGCGAGCCCTGGTACAACTACCGGGTCGGCCTGACCGTCAGCGCCTCGCAGGAGCTGCACATCCACCGTCAGGTACCGACGCTGTTCCTGGCCAACGACCTGACTGGCAACTCCGAGCTGTGCTCGCTGTTCCTGCATGCCGAGCACCGCACCGGCCTCAACGGCCGCCTGCTGTCGAAGGCGCGCTTCTTGTTCATCGCCGAGTTCCGCGAACTGTTCGGCGACAAGGTGATCGCCGAGATGCGCGGCATGTCCGACGCCGAGGGTCGTTCGCCGTTCTGGGAGAGCCTGGGGCGGCACTTCTTCAAGATGGAGTTCAGCCAGGCGGACTACCTCACCGGGGTTGGCAACAAGGCCTTCATCGCCGAGCTGATGCCCAAGTTCCCGCTCTATACCTGCTTCCTCTCCGAGGATGCGCGCGCGGTGATCGGGCGTGTCCACCCCGACACCGAGCCGGCGCTGGCCATGCTCAAGGCTGAGGGGTTCAGCTACCAGGGCTACGTCGACATCTTCGACGCCGGCCCGGCCATCGAGGCGGAAACCGCGAAGATCCGCGCCGTGCGTGACAGCCAGAACCTGGTGCTGGCGATCGGCACCCCAGGCGACGACGCCGCGCCGTTTTTGATGCACAACCGCAAGCGCGAGGACTGCCGCATCACCGCCGCCCCGGCGCGACTGGCCGCCGGCACCCTGGTGGTCGACCCGCAGACCGCCAAGCGCCTGCAACTGTCGGCGGGCGACCAGGTGCGCGCGGTGCCGCTGTCGGCGCGCGGCTGAGACGATTTCTTTTTGCGCAGGCCCCGCGCCTGCCGATGAACGCTGGGAGTGATAGAACAAAATGAGCACTCATTACATCGCAGGCCACTGGTACGCGGGCGAGGGCGAGCCGCTGCAGTCGCTCGACCCGGTCAGCCAGGCGGTGATCTGGCAGGGCCGCGGCGCCAGCGCGGCGCAGGTCGACCAGGCCGTGCAGGCTGCGCGCGCTGCCTTCTCGCTGTGGGCCGCGCATTCGCTGGATGGCCGTATCGCCGTGCTGGAGCGCTTCGCCGCTTGCCTGAAGACCCATGCCGACGAGCTGGCGCGCGCCATCGGCGAGGAAACCGGCAAGCCGCTGTGGGAGGCGGCCACCGAGGTGACCAGCATGGTCAACAAGGTCGCCATCTCCATTCAGAGCTACCGTGAGCGCACCGGCGAGAAGAGCGGGCCACTGGCCGACGCCACCGCCGTGCTGCGGCACAAGCCGCATGGCGTGGTGGCGGTGTTCGGCCCCTACAACTTCCCCGGCCACCTGCCCAACGGCCATATAGTCCCGGCGTTGCTGGCGGGCAACTGCGTGCTGTTCAAACCCAGCGAGCTGACCCCCAAGGTCGCCGAGCTGACCGTCAAGTGCTGGGCCGAAGCCGGCCTGCCGGCCGGCGTGCTCAACCTGCTGCAGGGTGGGCGCGAGACCGGTGTGGCGCTGGCCGGCCATCCCGGCATCGACGGCCTGTTCTTCACCGGCTCCAGCCGCACCGGCAACCTGCTGCACGCCCAGTTCGCCGGCCGCCCGGACAAGATCCTGGCGCTAGAGATGGGCGGCAACAACCCGCTGATCGTCGACCAGGTGGCCGATATCGATGCGGCGGTCTACACCATCGTCCAGTCGGCCTTTATCAGCGCCGGGCAGCGCTGCACCTGCGCGCGCCGCCTGCTGGTGCCGCAAGGGCAGTGGGGCGATGCGTTGCTGGCGCGCCTGGTGCAGGTCGCAGCTGGGCTCAAGGTCGGTCGTTTCGACGCACAGCCGGCGCCCTTCATGGGCTCGGTGATCTCCCTGCAGGCCGCTGCGCAGTTGCTGCAGGCTCAGGCCGATCTGCTGGCCAAGGGCGCCACCGCGCTGCTGGCCATGACCCAGCCGCAGGCCGGCGCCGCACTGCTGACCCCGGGCATCCTCGACGTCACCGCGGTGACCGAGCGCCCGGACGAGGAGTTCTTCGGCCCGCTGCTGCAGGTGATTCGTTACGCCGACTTCGACGCCGCCATCGCCGAGGCCAATGCCACCGCCTACGGCCTGGCCGCCGGCTTGCTGTCGGACTCCAAGGCGCGCTACGAGCAGTTCTGGCTGCACAGCCGTGCCGGTATCGTCAACTGGAACAAGCAACTGACCGGCGCCGCCAGCACTGCGCCCTTCGGCGGCGTCGGCGCCTCCGGCAACCACCGCGCCAGCGCCTACTACGCCGCGGACTACTGCGCCTACCCGGTGGCCTCGCTGGAAAGCGACACCCTGGTCCTGCCCACCACCCTGACTCCGGGAGTGACTCTGTAATGACTGCCTATGAGATGAACTTCGATGGCCTGGTGGGGCCGACCCATAACTACGGCGGGCTGTCCTACGGCAACGTCGCGTCGCAGAACAACAGCCAGGCGGTCTCCAGCCCGAAGGACGCCGCCAAGCAGGGCCTGGCGAAGATGAAGGCGCTGATGGAGATGGGCTTCAAGCAGGGCGTGCTGGCCCCGCAGGAGCGTCCGGACGTCGCCGTGCTGCGCAGCCTGGGCTTTACCGGCAGCGATGCGCAGGTGATCGCCAAGGCCGCCAAGGGCGCCATGCCGCTGCTGGTTGCAAGCTGCTCGGCCTCCAGCATGTGGACGGCCAACGCCTGCACCGTCAGCCCTAGCGCCGACACGGCCGACGGTCGCGTGCACTTCACCGCCGCCAACCTCAACTGCAAGTTTCACCGCTCGATCGAGCACCCGACCACCAGCCGTGTGCTGCAGGCGATGTTCGCCAGCGACAAGCACTTCGCCCATCACCCGGCGTTGCCGGCGGTCAGCCAGTTCGGCGACGAGGGCGCGGCCAACCACACGCGTTTCTGCAAGGGCTACGGCGAGCCGGGCGTGGAGTTCTTCGTCTACGGCCGCAGCGCCTTCGATAGCCGTTACCCGGCCCCGCAGCGCTACCCGGCGCGGCAGACGCTGGAAGCCTCGCAGGCGGTGGCGCGCCTGCATGGCCTGGCCAAGGCCGGGGTGGTGTTCGCTCAACAGAATCCGGAGGTGATCGACCAGGGCGTGTTCCACAACGACGTGATCGCGGTGGGCAACGGCGAGGTGCTGTTCTATCACCAGCATGCCTTCCTCGACACCGACAAGGTACTCGCCGTGCTGGGCGACAAGCTGGCCCGTCGCGGCGGCAATTTCCAGGCGGTGTGCGTACCGGCCGGCACCGTGAGCGTGGAGGATGCGGTCAAGTCCTACCTGTTCAACAGCCAGTTGCTGACCCGTGAAGACGGCTCCATGCTGCTGGTGGTGCCGGAGGAATGCCGCAACAACGCCAGCGTCTGGCGTTACCTGGAGCAGCTCACCGCCAGCAACGGGCCGATCCGCGAGGTCAAGGTGTTCGACCTCAAGCAGAGTATGCAGAACGGCGGCGGCCCGGCCTGCCTGCGCCTGCGCGTGGCGCTCAAGGAGCAGGAACTGGCCGCGGTCAATCCGGGCGTGGTGATGAGTCCCGAACTGCACGACATCCTGGTGGCCTGGGTCGACAAGCACTACCGCGACCGCCTGAGCGAAGCCGATCTGGCCGACCCGCAATTGCTGATCGAATGCCGTACGGCATTGGATGAACTGACGCAGATCCTTAAACTGGGCTCGGTCTATCCTTTCCAACTGAACTGAGCAGTAGGGCGGATCGCGCTTCATCGATCCGCCGGTGGATGTAGAAAACCATATCCACCCCACCCAACCCCCCCCGGAGATTTTATGAGCGACGCCCTGCAACTGATTCTCGAAGATACCGACGGCACCCAGCTGGAAACCTCCTGCAGCCGCTTTGCCGTGGTTTGGCAGGGCAAGGAACTGTGGGTGCAGGCCGTCGGTGACCAGTTGCTGATCGGCGTCGACGTCGCCGAGGGCGACAGCGAGTACGCCAACCTGCTGTTGCGTCCGCAGGCGACCAACCTGGTTAGCCTGCAGCTGGAAATGGAGCCGGCCGAGCTGGACGAGGACGATCACGTCCACGGCCCCGACTGCAACCACTGAGGAGTGTCCGATGCTTGCCCTCGGCAAACTGCTTGAACTGACCCTGGCTGGCCATGAGCCGGCAGCGAAGATCCAGTTGACCCCCGAGGGCACGCGTTTGCGCTGGCTGGCCGAAGGCGCGCTGGAGGTGACCCCGCCGGCGGCGCGCGACAGCGGCCTGGACCTGCTGCTGTCGGCCGGCATCCACGGCAACGAAACCGCCCCGATCGAGCTGCTCGACCGCCTGCTGCGCGGCATCGCGCGCAACGAGCTGCACCCGGCGGCGCGCATGCTCTTCCTGTTTGGCAACCCCGAGGCCATGCGCCGTGGCGAGCGTTACGTGGAGCAGGACATCAATCGCCTGTTCAACGGGCGCCATGAGCAGTCCAGCGGTTTCGAGGCGATCCGCGCCTGCGACCTGGAACACCTGGCGGCGACCTTCTTCAGCAAGGACGGCCGCACCCGTCTGCACTACGACCTGCATACCGCCATTCGCGGCTCGAAGATCGAGCAGTTCGCCCTCTACCCCTGGCACCAGGGGCGCGCGCACTCACGTCGCGAGCTCGAGCGCCTGCGCGCCGCCGGCATCGAGGCGGTGTTGCTGCAGAACAAGGGCTCGATCACCTTCAGTTCCTACACCTACGCCCAGCTCGGTGCCGAGGCCTTCACCCTGGAACTGGGCAAGGCGCGCGCCTTTGGCCAGAACCAGCTGGTCAACCTCGACCTGCTGGAAAACGCCCTCGTCGCACTGATCGAAGGGCGCGAGCCGGCGTCCCAGGGCCTGGACGGCCTGCAACTGTTCGCCGTGGCGCGCGAGATCATCAAGCACAGCGACAGCTTCCAGCTGCACCTGCCGGCCGATATCGAGAACTTCAGCGAGCTCGAGCCCGGCTACCTGCTCGCCGAGGACATCGCCGACACCCGCTGGGTGGTGGAAGAGCAGGGCGCGCGCATCATCTTCCCCAATCCCAGGGTGAAGAACGGCCTGCGCGCCGGCATCCTGATCGTGCCGGACGACGGTTCCAACCTGGCGTAGCCTGCGTGACACCTGTGGGAGCGGCTTCAGCCGCGAACCCTGGCTGATCGCTTCGCGGCTGAAGCCGCTCCCGCATGGAGGGGGGCTTTCCGGCCACTTTCGCGCCCAACTGTATCTTGTGACGACGCGAGGCGGCCTCGTAGCATGGCCCTTTCCATGCCACTCAAGGATGTCCGCCATGCCCCTGATCGACCTGCGCAGCGATACCGTCACCCAGCCCACCGCCGGCATGCGCGCGGCAATGCTCGCCGCCGAGCTGGGCGACGATGTCTACGGCGAGGATCCCACCGTCAATCGCCTGGAGGCCTGGCTGGCTGCGGAGCTGGGCTTCGCGGCGGCGCTGTTCGTGCCCACCGGCACCATGAGCAACCTGCTCGGCCTGATGGCCCATTGCGAGCGTGGCGACGAGTACATAGTCGGCCAGCAGGCGCACACCTACAAATACGAGGGCGGCGGCGCCGCGGTGCTCGGCTCGATCCAGCCGCAACCGCTCGACGGCGAGGCCGACGGTTCGCTGAACCTGGCCAAGGTCGAGGCGGCGATCAAGCAGGACGACTTCCACTTCGCCCGCACCCGCCTGCTGGCCCTGGAAAACACCATGCAGGGCAAGGTGCTGCCGCTTGACTATCTGGCCGCCGCCCGCGAGCTGACCCGTCGCCGCGGCCTGGCCCTGCACCTGGACGGTGCGCGGCTGTACAACGCCGCGGTCAAGCTGGGCGTGCCGGCGCGGGAGATCACCCGGCACTTCGATTCGGTCTCGGTGTGCCTGTCCAAGGGCCTCGGCGCGCCGGTCGGTTCGGTACTGTGCGGTAGCGAGGCGCTGATCGGTAAGGCGCGGCGCCTGCGCAAGATGGTCGGCGGTGGCATGCGCCAGGCCGGCGTGCTGGCCGCGGCGGGACTCTATGCCCTGCAGCATCAGGTCGAGCGTCTGGCCGACGACCACGCCAATGCCGCGCGCCTGGGTGAAGGTCTGGTCGAACTGGGCTACGCGGTCGAGCCGGTGCAGAGCAATATGGTCTATGTGCAGCTCGGCGAGCGGGCCGAGCGGATCAAGGCCTTTATGGCCGAACGCGGCATCGCCGTCAGCGCGGCGCCACGCCTGCGTCTGGTCACTCATCTGGATGTCAGCGCGGAGCAAATCGAGCAGGTGATCGAGGCCTTTGCCGTTTTTCGCTCGCTTTGAGTCGTAACCGCAGCATCCGATAGGCGCCTGCTATCAACAAAGGCACTAGCCGCGCGCGGTGGGCCCGATATAATGCGGCCCTTTGCCGGCTTTTGCCGTGGCCGCCTGATTCCGTGGAAGATCCCTATGAAAAGCGCAGAAATCCGTGAAGCCTTCCTGAGCTTCTTCGAAGAAAAAGGGCACACCCGTGTCGCTTCCAGCTCGCTGATCCCGGCGAACGACCCGACCCTGCTGTTCACCAACGCGGGGATGAACCAGTTCAAGGACTGCTTCCTCGGCCTGGAAAAGCGCGCCTACACCCGCGCCACCACCAGCCAGAAGTGCGTACGCGCCGGCGGCAAGCACAACGATCTGGAAAACGTCGGCTACACCGCGCGCCACCACACCTTCTTCGAAATGCTAGGCAATTTCAGCTTCGGCGACTACTTCAAGCGCGATGCCATTCACTACGCCTGGGAATTCCTCACCTCTGACAAGTGGCTGAAACTGCCCAAGGAAAAGCTCTGGGTCACCGTCTACGCCACCGACGACGAGGCCTACGACATCTGGACCCAGGAAGTCGGCATCCCCGCCGAGCGGATGATCCGCATCGGCGACAACAAGGGCGCGCCGTACGCCTCCGATAACTTCTGGGCGATGGGCGATACCGGCCCGTGCGGCCCTTGCACCGAGATATTCTTTGATCACGGCGAGCACATCTGGGGCGGCCCGCCCGGCAGCCCGGAAGAGGACGGCGACCGCTACATCGAGATCTGGAACAACGTGTTCATGCAGTTCAACCGTACTGCCGACGGCGTGCTGCACCCGCTGCCGGCGCCGAGCGTGGACACCGGCATGGGCCTGGAGCGCATCAGCGCCGTGCTGCAGCACGTCAACTCCAACTACGAGATTGACCTGTTCCAGAACCTGCTCAATGCTGCGGCCAAGGCCATCGGTTGCAGCAACGACGGCCAGGCTTCGCTGAAGGTGGTGGCCGACCATATCCGCTCCTGCGGTTTCCTCATCGCCGACGGCGTCACCCCGTCCAACGAAGGCCGTGGCTACGTGCTGCGCCGCATCATTCGCCGCGCCTGTCGCCATGGCAACAAGCTCGGCGCCAAGGGCAGCTTCTTCTACCAGATCGTCGCCGCCCTGGTGGCCGAGATGGGCACGGCCTTCCCCGAGCTCAAGCAGCAGCAGGCGCATATCGAGCGCGTGCTGAAAACCGAGGAAGAGCAGTTCGCCAAGACCCTGGAGCAGGGCCTGAAGATCCTCGAGCAGGACCTGGTCGGCCTCAAGGGCAAGGTCATCCCCGGCGAGACCGTGTTCAAGCTGTACGACACCTACGGCTTCCCCTACGACCTGACCGGCGACATCGCCCGTGAGCGCGGCCTGAGCCTCGACGAGAGCGGTTTCGAGCGTGAGATGGCCGCCCAGCGCGAGCGCGCCCGTTCCGCCAGCGCCTTCGGCATGGACTACAACGCCCTGGTCAAGGTCGACGCCGACACCCGTTTCCTCGGCTACGAAGGCACCCGCGGCAGCGGCACCATCGTCGCCCTGTTCGCCGACGGTCAGGCCGTCGACAGTCTGGCCGAAGGCGAGGAGGGCGTGGTGGTGCTGGATCAGACCCCGTTCTACGCCGAATCCGGCGGCCAGGTCGGCGACTGCGGCTACCTGGAGAGTGCCGGCGTCAGCTTCGAGGTACGCGACACCACCAAGGCCGGCGGCGCCTTCCTGCACCATGGCGTGGTCGCCAAGGGCAGCCTCAGCGTCGGCGCCTCGCTCAAGGCCGAGGTCGACGCCAGCGTGCGTCAGGCCACCGCGCTGAACCACTCGGCCACCCACCTGCTGCACGCCGCGTTGCGCCAGGTGCTCGGCGAGCACGTGCAGCAGAAGGGCTCGTTGGTCGATAGCCAGCGTCTGCGCTTCGACTTCAGCCACTTCGAGGCGATCAAGCCCGAGCAGCTCAAGGCGCTGGAAGACATCGTCAACACCGAAATCCGCAAGAACTCCGCGGTGGAAACCGAGGAAACCGATATCGACACCGCCAAGGCCAAGGGTGCCACGGCGCTGTTCGGCGAGAAGTACGGCGACCAGGTGCGCGTGCTGAGCATGGGCGGCGACTTCTCCGTCGAGCTGTGCGGCGGCACCCACGTCTCGCGTACCGGCGATATCGGCCTGTTCAAGATCGTCAGCGAAGGCGGCGTGGCCGCCGGCGTGCGCCGTATCGAGGCGGTCACCGGCGCCGCGGCGCTGGGGTACCTGAACGCGGCCGAGGAGCAGCTCAAGGAAGCTGCGGTGCTGGTCAAGGGCAGCCGCGACAACCTGCTGGACAAGCTGGCCGGCGTGCTCGAGCGCAACCGCCAGCTGGAGAAGGAGCTGGAGCAGCTCAAGGCCAAGGCCGCCAGCGCGGCCGGCAACGACCTGGCCGGCGCGGCCGTCGAGGTCAAGGGCGCCAAGGTCCTGGCCGCGCGGCTCGACGGCCTGGACGGCAAGGCGCTGCTGGCGCTGGTCGACCAGCTGAAGAACAAGCTCGGCAGCGGCGTGATCCTGCTCGGCGGCGTGCAGGACGACAAGGTCGTGCTGGTCGCCGGCGTCACCCAGGACCTGACCGCCAAGCTCAAGGCCGGCGACCTGATGCGTCAGGCCGCGGCAGCGGTGGGCGGCAAGGGCGGCGGTCGTCCGGACATGGCTCAGGGCGGCGGCGTCGATGCCGGCAAGCTGGACGAGGCCCTGGCCCTGGCGCAGGGTTTTGCCGAGCAAGGCTTGTAACGAGCGTGAAAGCGGGGCCCGCAGTGCGTCCGGCGGGCCTTGGCAGTGTGACCCGATGCGGGTTTAATGGGCGCCCTTCGAGGAATCAGGCGGCTTTTTGAAATGGCTTTGATCGTACAGAAGTTTGGAGGCACCTCAGTCGGCACCGTCGAGCGTATCCAGCAGGTGGCCGAGAAGGTGAAGAAGTTCCGCGAGAAGGGCGACGACATCGTCGTCGTGGTCTCCGCCATGAGCGGCGAGACCAACCGCCTGATCGACCTGGCCAAGCAGGTCAGCGACGGCGAGCCGGTACCGCGCGAACTGGACGTGATGGTGTCCACCGGCGAGCAGGTGACCATCGCCCTGCTGGCCATGGCACTGATCAAGCGCGGCGTGCCGGCGGTGTCCTACACCGGCAACCAGGTGCGCATCCTCACCGACAGCGCGCACAACAAGGCGCGCATTCTGCAGATCGACGACCACAAGATTCGTGCCGACCTCAAGGCCGGCCGCGTCGTCGTCGTCGCCGGTTTCCAGGGCGTCGACGAGCACGGCAGCATCACTACCCTCGGCCGCGGTGGCTCCGATACCACTGGTGTGGCCCTGGCCGCGGCGCTGAAAGCCGACGAATGCCAGATCTACACCGACGTCGATGGCGTCTACACCACCGACCCACGCGTGGTGCCGCAGGCCCAGCGCCTGGAGAAGATCACCTTCGAAGAAATGCTGGAAATGGCCAGCCTCGGTTCCAAGGTGCTGCAGATCCGTTCGGTGGAGTTCGCCGGCAAGTACAACGTCCCGCTGCGCGTCCTGCACAGCTTTCAGGAGGGCCCGGGCACCCTCATTACCCTTGATGAAGAGGAATCCATGGAACAGCCGATCATTTCCGGCATCGCCTTCAACCGCGACGAAGCCAAGCTGACCATCCGTGGGGTGCCGGATATCCCCGGCATCGCCTTCAAGATTCTCGGCCCGGTCAGCGCCGCCAATATCGAAGTGGACATGATCGTGCAGAACGTCTCGCACGATAACACCACCGATTTCACCTTCACCGTGCACCGCAACGACTACAACAACGCCCTGGCTGTGCTGCAGAAGACCGCAGACGAGTTGGGCGCCCGCGAAGTGGTCGGCGACACCAATATCGCCAAGGTCTCCATCGTCGGCGTCGGCATGCGCTCCCACGCCGGCGTCGCCAGCCGCATGTTCGAAGCGCTGGCCAAGGAAAGCATCAATATCCAGATGATCTCCACCTCGGAAATCAAGGTCTCCGTGGTGATCGAGGAGAAATACCTGGAACTGGCCGTGCGTGCACTGCACACTGCCTTCGAGCTCGACGCCCCGGCACGACAGGGCGAGTAACGCATGATCCGAAAGGCGCGGCTGGTTCCGCGCCTTTCGTCTTTTTGACTGATGCGTCGGAACTTTCTTTCTGCGCGCTCTGGTCAATACTTGGGTGAAGGTTCCCGGGCTTGAGTTCGTTGGGGGCTGCCACCATTTTCTTTTTTGCAGACTGTTGTCCTGAAAATGAAATCCGTGAGGAGAAAGGAATGCTGATTCTGACTCGCCGGGTCGGAGAGACCCTGATGGTCGGTGACGATGTGACTGTCACCGTGTTGGGTGTGAAAGGTAATCAGGTGCGCATTGGCGTCAACGCGCCCAAAGAGGTTGCCGTGCACCGTGAAGAAATCTACCAGCGCATCCAGAAAGAGAAGGGTGACGAACCAAGCCACTAATTTTTCTACAAATTTTTGTTTGCAAACGGGGAAAACATGTTTATCATGCGCCCCGTGTTGCGGAGAGGTGGCCGAGTGGCCGAAGGCGCTCCCCTGCTAAGGGAGTACACCTCAAAAGGGTGTCGGGGGTTCGAATCCCCCCTTCTCCGCCATATTTAGTCAATCAGGCAGGCAGCACGCCTGGTCGGCAACAGCGACACGGACTCATAGCTCAGCTGGATAGAGTACTCGGCTACGAACCGAGCGGTCGGAGGTTCGAATCCTCCTGAGTCCGCCATCTTGGATGGCTTGCAGCAGTGCAAGCCATTTTGCTTCAACCAGCAGCGATCTGGTCTAAAAGCGCTAAACGGACTCATAGCTCAGCTGGATAGAGTACTCGGCTACGAACCGAGCGGTCGGAGGTTCGAATCCTCCTGAGTCCGCCATATCGAATGGCGCTGCAGCAATGCACCAGCCTGTTTCAACCAGCGGTGATCTGGTCTAAAAGCGCCAAACGGACTCATAGCTCAGCTGGATAGAGTACTCGGCTACGAACCGAGCGGTCGGAGGTTCGAATCCTCCTGAGTCCGCCATACCCGAAGGGCCTGCAGCGATGCAGGCCCTTTTTTATTTCCCCTTCACGCAGCCCGCTTCGTCGAAGCTCACCTGGCGTGTGTTGCCGCTGTTGTCGCGGTAGTGGTAGCGCTGCAGGCCGTTCTGCCGGCTGATCTTGTGTGGCTTGCCCAGGCTGCTTTCCACGTCGCTGCGAGTCATGCCGCTGCGAATCTCCTGCTTGACGATCGCGGCCCGCCGCGCGCTGCCGGTAATCCGGTTACCGCAGCCGTCGTCCTGTTGACCGACCACCACCAGTTCACTGGCCCCCTTTGTTCGCGTGCTGCGTTCGGGTTTGGCCAGTGGTACGGCCTTGCCGCTGCTCGGCGTCTGGTTGCGGGCGTTCTGGGTTCGCTGCTGCTGCTCTGTCGGGCAGCCGTGGCGGGTGAAGGTGATATGGCCGTTGGCGTCTTCACAGCGAAACACGGTGGCGGCCAGGCTGGCCTGGATGGGGTAGAGCAGGGCGGCGCAGAATGCGGCGCGCAGCAGTCCTTGCATGGGGCGTCCTCCTTGACGGGTGCCTGGGTCAGCTTAGCCCGTTGTTCCGAGCGTGCCAGGGTGTCCTGCCGAACGTCGCCGGCGTCGCAGCAACAGGATTTCAGCGCGGATTGAAGTTTGTGATGCAAGCAATTGTTCTTGCCTGGCTTTTCTCGCGTGCAAAGCCGTATTGCGGTGTTATCATTTGCCGCGTCAGCCCCGCCGGGGCTTGTGGAATACCACCATGGACTTACCCAGTAGTTACCAGACCCGATTTGACGATCGCGTAAAACCTGATTGATCCCCTTTGGCGTGCCCGCCAACTGGGGGTGGAGCGCGCTATGACTGAAGTAGAAGCCAAGAAGCCGCAAGAGAGCCTGCAGGATCGCCTGGCCCAGGTGGTCGAACTGCTGCATCGGCACAAGCTGGTGGAAGACCTGACCCATCGTCAGGAAGGCCAGCATCACGACCTGGTCGAGAACCTGGTGCACCGGCAGAACCTCGCCGAGCTGCAGCGCAAGCTCGACGACCTGCACCCCGCGGATATCGCCCACATCCTCGAAGCCCTGCCGCTCGACGACCGTCTGACCGTCTGGCAACTGGTCAAGGCCGAGCGCGACGGCGACATCCTGCTTGAGGTGTCCGACGCGGTGCGTGAGACCCTGATCGCCGACATGGACGATCACGAGATCCTCGCCGCGGCCAAGGACATGGACGCCGACGAACTGGCCGACCTGGCGCCGGAGTTGCCGCGCGACGTGGTCCACGAACTGATGGAGTCGCTCGATGCGCAGCAGCGCGAGCGCGTGCGTTCGGCACTGTCCTACGAGGAGGACCAGGTCGGCGCGCTGATGGACTTCGAGATGGTCACCATCCGCGAAGACGTCAGCCTGGAG
Organism: Pseudomonas sp. PL-6; assembly: GCF_054110165.1. Lineage (NCBI taxonomy): Bacteria > Pseudomonadati > Pseudomonadota > Gammaproteobacteria > Pseudomonadales > Pseudomonadaceae > Pseudomonas > Pseudomonas sp. PL-6. Next base: position 1,926,282 of record NZ_CM134189.1, read on the forward strand.
GTGGTGCTGCGTTATCTGCGTCGTCTCAAGGAGCTGCCGGGCCACACCGACAAGCTGTTCGTGGTCGATTACGACGGCGTGCTCAAGGGTGTGCTGCCGATCAAGCGCCTGCTGGTCAACGACCCGGACAAGCAGGTCGGCGAGGTGATGGCCGACGACCCGGTGACTTTCCACCCGGACGAGGACGCCTACGACGCCGCCCAGGCCTTCGAGCGCTACGACCTGATTTCCGCCCCGGTGGTGGACAAGAACGGCAAGCTGATCGGTCGTCTGACCATCGACGAGATGGTCGACCTGATCCGTGAGGAGAGCGAAAGCGAAGTCCTCAACATGGCCGGTCTGCGCGAGGAGGAGGACATCTTCGCCTCGGTGTGGAAGTCGGTGCGCAACCGCTGGGCCTGGCTGGCGATCAACCTGGTCACCGCCTTTCTCGCCTCGCGGGTGATCGGCCTGTTCGAGGGCTCGATCGAGAAGCTGGTGGCCCTGGCGGCGCTGATGCCCATAGTCGCTGGCATCGGTGGCAACTCCGGCAACCAGACCATCACCATGATCGTCCGCGCCATGGCGCTGGACCAGGTCGGCACCGGCAATACCTCGCGCCTGCTGCGCAAGGAGCTGGGCGTTTCCCTGATCAACGGCCTGCTCTGGGGCGGGGTGATCGGCGTGGTGGCCTATCTGCTCTACGACAGCTGGTCGCTGGGCGTGGTGATGACCGCGGCGATGACCCTCAACCTGCTGCTGGCGGCGCTGATGGGCGTGCTGATTCCCATGACCCTGGCACGCCTGGGGCGCGACCCGGCCATGGGTGCCAGCGTGATGATCACGGCGATGACCGACAGCGGCGGGTTCTTCATTTTCCTGGGGCTGGCGTCGATCTTCCTTCTGTAGGCCGCTCCATCAGCTGCACCAGCCGCCAGGTATCGAGGAAGGCCGTGACGTGCGTGATGCGGCCGTCCTCGAGCTGCATATGCCAGGCGTAGCTGTTCTCATAGCGGCTGCCATCATGGGCGGTCGCCTGGCCATCCCAGATCGCGACCACATAGGGCCCCTGCGCTACCAGCTGGCGAACCGTGGGGGTAATCGGCGTCGCCAGTTTGGCGGTGATGGGTTTGACCGCCTCTTCGAGAAACGCCTGACGTGTGGGGTAGGTACCTGATACCGGGCTGTTTCCGGCGACTATCCACACGGCGTCTTCGGCGAGCAGGTCGAAGACGCTGCCCTGGCCGTTGCGCCAGTCGTCGAAGGCCTGCTGGATCAGGGCGCGATTGTCCTGCGTGGCGCCGGCGGCCCAGCTCGGCAGGCTCAGCAGTGCGCCGAGCAGCAGGGCGCCGAGGTGTCCTAACGGGTTCATGGATCGATTCTCCTATTGGCGGCTAGCGCCTGCGGCGTGCAGGGCGCAGGCCTCATGCTAGGCGGGGCGAGGCGGGCTGCTAAGTCCGGTTACTCTTTCGATCTTGCCTGTTTCTATTGCAAGGGCCATAGAATGTCGGCCCGCGGAAACTGCCGAGTCTCCAGAGCCATGATCGCGATATCCGACAGGCGCCAACGCATGGTGGAACTGATGCTGCGCCTGGCCCCGGAAGAGGGCTACACCGAGTCGTTACTCGACGGCGTGACCTTCATGCGCGCCAATCGCCCGCTGCCCAGCACGCCGGCGCTGTACGAACCGAGCATCGTCATCGTCATCCAGGGGCGCAAGCGCGGGCTGCACGACGGCAGGTTGTATGTCTACGACGCCCAGCACTACCTGGTGCTGGCGCTGCCTCTGCCGTTTTCCATCGAGACCGAGGCCAGCGCGGCCGAGCCGTTGCTGGGGCTGGCGCTGCGCATCGACCCGTTACTGGTCGCGGAGCTGGCCATCGGCCTGGACGGGGCGTCGCCTCCGGCGCCCGCCACCCTCTGTTCGAGCCCGCTGGATGCCAGGTTGAGCGAGGCGACGTTGCGCCTGCTGGAGGCGTTGGCCGAGCCGGACGAGGCGCGTTTGCTGGGGCCGTCGATTCTGCGCGAGATCGTCTTCCGCGTGTTGCAGGGCGAGCAGGGCGGCGGCCTGCGCGCGACCCTGGCGCAGGGCAGCCATTTCGGCCGTATCGCCAGGGTGCTGCGGCGCATCCACAGCGATTATCCCCAGGCGCTCGACGTCGCGACCCTGGCCGCGATGGCCAATATGAGCGTGCCGGCCTTCCATGTGCACTTCAAGGCCGTGACCAGTCGCTCGCCGTTGCAGTATCTCAAGGCCATCCGCCTGCACCAGGCGCGCCTGCTGATGATTCGCAGCGGCATGAGCGCGGCCGACGCGGCGCAGCGGGTCGGTTACGAAAGTCCTTCGCAGTTCAGTCGCGAGTTCAAGCGCCTGTTCGGGCGTACCCCGGGCGCTGAATGCCGCCATTTCAAGGCGCTGCTGGCGCTGGCGCCCGCCGTCGTCTCCCGGTCGGGCGTGGCTTCCTAGCGGGCCTCGCGCGAGCGCCCTCGTCTTTGGTAGTGGCAGTGCGTTGCCTACTACATAAAATGCCCGCCTGGTCCGTTTGAGGTTTGCTTGAAACGCTTGTTTCAGGCTAAGGTTCGCCAGCTTTGCCCGGGGCCGATCCCGGGCGCTCCTAATCAATAATGAATGCAGCCCGCGAGCTGCTGGCAAAAGGAGCCAAGATGACCCCCAGTGAACTCCTGCTCGAGGGTGTCGAGCTCATGCTGTTCGGCATGGGTTTCGTGTTTGTCTTTCTGGTGCTGCTGGTGCTGGCGATCCGCGTGATGTCGCGTCTGATCGAAGTCTTCGCCCCGCACACACCTGCCCCCGTCGCCTCTTCCGCAGTACCCAACGGCAAACCGGCCAGCCAGGAGCCGGATGCCGAATTGCTGGCCGCCATTCAATCCGCCATTCATCAGCACCGCGCCCGCCGCGGTTGATCAGGTTCTAGAGGGAGCACCTGTATGACTGCCGTTAAACAAGCACTCGGGATCACCGATGTGGTGCTGCGCGACGCCCACCAATCCATCCTGGCCACCCGCGTGCGCCTTGAGGACATGCTGCCGATCGCGCCCAAGCTCGATCAGGTGGGCTTCTGGTCGGTGGAGTCCTGGGGCGGTGCGACCTTCGATGCCTGCATCCGCTACCTGGGCGAAGACCCCTGGGAGCGCATCCGCGCGCTGAAGCAGGCGATGCCCAATACCCGCCAGCAGATGCTCCTGCGCGGCCAGAACCTGCTGGGCTACCGCCACTACGCCGACGACGTGGTGGAAAAATTCGTCGAACGCGCCGCCGTCAACGGCGTCGACGTGTTTCGCGTGTTCGACGCGATGAACGATCCGCGCAACCTGCAGACCGCCCTGCAGGCGGTCAAGCGCCAGGGCAAGCATGCCCAGGGCACCATCTCCTACACCACCAGTCCGGTGCACACCCTGCAGATGTGGGTCGATCTGGCCAAGCAGATCGAGGACATGGGCGCCGACTCCATCACCATCAAGGACATGGCTGGCATCCTCACGCCCTACACCGCCTTCGAGCTGGTGTCGCGACTCAAAGCCAGCCTGGCCATCCCGATCCATATGCAGTGCCACGCCACCGCGGGGCTGTCTTCGGTGGCCATCCTCAAGGCGGTGGAGGCCGGTATCGATAACGTCGACACCGCGATTTCCTCGCTGTCGATGACCTACGGCCATTCGCCGACCGAATCGGTGGTGGCCATGTTCCAGGGCACTGAGCGCGACACCGGACTGAATCTGGAGCTGCTGGAGGAAATCGCTGCGTACTTCCGCGAAGTACGCAAGAAGTACGCGAAGTTCGAGGGCAACCTCAAGGGCGTCGACTCGCGCATCCTGGTCGCCCAGGTGCCGGGCGGCATGCTCACCAACATGGAAAGCCAGCTCAAGGAGCAGGGCGCCCAGGACAAGTTCGACCAGGTGCTGGCCGAGATCCCCCGCGTGCGCGAAGACCTCGGTTTCATCCCACTGGTGACCCCGACCTCGCAGATCGTCGGCACCCAGGCGGTGATCAACGTGCTCACCGGCGAGCGCTACAAGTCCATCACCAAGGAAACCGCCGGCGTGCTCAAGGGCGAGTACGGCGCCGCGCCCGCGCCGTTCAACGCCGAGCTGCAGGCGCGCGTGCTCGATGGCGCCGAGGCGATCACCTGCCGTCCGGCCGACCTGCTGGACGCCGAAATGGACAAGCTGACCGCCGAACTCAAGGGCATCGCCCAGGAGAAGGGCATCAGGCTGGCCGCCGACGAGATCGACGACGTGCTGACCTACGCGCTGTTCCCGCAGATCGGCCTGAAGTTCCTGGAGAACCGCGGCAACCCGGCGGCCTTCGAGCCGGCGCCGACCGGCAAGGAAACCCCTGCCCGCGAGGCCGGCAAGCCCGAGGTCTACACCGTCGAAGTCAATGGCAAGTCGTTCGTCGTGCAGGTGGGCGAGGGCGGCGATATCGAGGGCATCAAGCCGCTCGCTGGCAGTGCCTCGGCTGCACCTGCCGCGCCCGTTGCCGTGGGGGGTGGCGAGCCGCAGGCGGCACCGCTGGCCGGCAATATCTTCAAGGTGCTGGTGCAACCCGGTCAGACCGTGGAGGAGGGCCAGTTGGTGATCATCCTCGAGGCGATGAAGATGGAAACCGAGATTCGCGCCTTCAAGGCCGGCAGCATCGGAGCGGTCAACGTCAAGGTCGGCGATGCGGTGGCGGTGGGCGACAGCCTGCTGACCATCGGCTGAGGGGCGCACCATGGAAAAGCTGCTCAAGCTCTGGCAGAGCACCGGCCTGTACCACTTGGAGCCCGGTCAGGCGTTCATGATCGCGGTGTGCATGCTGCTGATCTACCTGGCGATCAAGAAGGGCTTCGAGCCCCTATTGCTGGTGCCAATCGGTTTCGGCGGCCTGCTGTCGAACATCCCGGTGGCCAATATGGCCGAGGGCGCCGGTTTCCTCCACCTGATTTATGAGGTGGGTCTGCCCACCAGCATCTTCCCGCTGCTGATCTTCCTCGGCGTCGGCGCCATGACCGACTTCGGACCGATGCTGGCCAACCCCAAGACCCTGCTGCTCGGCGCCGCCGCGCAGTTCGGCATCTTCGGCACCCTGCTCGGCGCCCTGGCGATCACCGCCATCGGCATTCCGGGGATGGAGTTCAGCCTCAAGGAGGCGGCATCCATCGCCATCATCGGCGGGGCGGACGGGCCGACCTCGATCTTCGTCACCTCCAAGCTGGCGCCGCACTTGCTCGGCCCCATCGCCGTGGCGGCCTATGCCTATATGGCCCTGGTGCCGCTGCTGCAGCCGCCGATCATGCGCGCGCTGACCACCAAGGAGGAGCGCGCCATCGTCATGCAGCAGCTGCGTCCGGTGGGGCAGACCGAGAAGATCATCTTCCCCATCGTGCTGTGCCTGCTGATCGGCATGCTGCTGCCGGACGCCGCGCCGCTGATCGGCATGTTCGCCCTCGGCAACCTGCTGCGCGAATGTGGCGTGGTCGAGCGCCTGGCCGATACCTCGCGCAACGCGCTGATCAACATCGTCACCATCTTCCTCGGTCTGACCGTGGGTTCCAAGCTGTCGGCCGAGGCCTTCCTGCAACTGAAGACCCTGGGCATCCTGCTGCTGGGCATGGTCGCCTTCTGCGCCGGCACCGCCGCCGGCGTGCTGATGGCCAAGCTGATGAATGTGTTCAGCACCCACAAGGTCAACCCGCTGATCGGCTCGGCCGGCGTCTCGGCGGTGCCTATGGCCGCCAGGGTGTCGAACAAGGTGGGGCTGGAAGCCAATCCGCAGAACTTCCTGCTGATGCACGCCATGGGGCCGAACGTGGCCGGGGTGATCGGCTCGGCAGTGGCGGCGGGGGTGCTGCTCAGCTTCGTCGGCTGAAGAAGGCGCGGAGTTCGCTCCGCGCCTTTAATACCCCCACAAAAAAACCGGCTCAAGGCCGGTTTTTTTGTGGGGGCTCGCCTCAGGCTTCTTCGGCGGCCATTTCCACGTCGTGGGCGATCAGGGCGACCAGGGCGTTCTGCTGGCGGCGCGACAGCTGACGGAAACGCTGCAGCAGTTCGCGCTCGTGCAGGCTCAGCTCGGGGCTGTCGAGACGCAGGTTGAGCTCGTCGCCCAGGGCGCCTTCCTGCAGCATGCTCTGCTCCAGGCGGGCGATGATTTCCGAGTTCATGCTGCGGTGATGGTTGCGTGCTACGTCAGCGATACGCTCACGCATGCCATCGGGCAAGCGAACGACGAATTTGTCAGCCGTGCGGCTGGAATAGGTAGCCTGTTTCATAGGGCGCATACATTAAACCGGTTAGTTCAGGAGAGCGAGACTGGTAGTCAGTTTCAAGATTGTCACCGGTTTGACCATCTTTAGCACTAGCCGTTCAACCAGTATCGCGTTATGCGTCGTTATGACCTAAGGGTCATCTGAACAGTTCCTTGACGCCAATTACGTGTCGAATTCTGGGCCAGGTAAAGGCGATATGCCAGCACCGACTGTCAGAAATGCGCAGTATTCGGCAGAAGTCGTGCTCGGGCTGTGCTCGGGCATAAAAAATTCAAGCCCTGGTCACTCAATCGTCATCCCCGGTTCACGGCTCTGACACAGCTTGCGCCTACCTTGGTCTACACCAGATGGCGGCCAGGCGCTGCCTTCTTATCGTCAATGATAGTAGAGGGCCAGCCCATGAGCGCAGTGATTCGAGTCGATAGCCTGAACAAGACCTTCGGTCAGAAACAGGCGTTGTTCGACCTGGCGCTGTCGGTGCAGCCGGGCGAGATGGTGGCGCTGATCGGCGCCTCCGGCTCGGGCAAGTCGACGTTGCTGCGGCATCTGGCCGGCCTGGCCTGCTGCGACCGCAGCGGCGGTGGCAGCATCGAGGTGCTTGGCCGTCAGGTGCAGGCCGCAGGCCGTCTGAACGGCGAGGTGCGCCGCCTGCGCGCCGATATCGGTTACATCTTCCAGCAGTTCAACCTGGTCGGTCGCCTCAGCGTGTTGCAGAACGTGCTGCTCGGCGGCCTGGGGCGCATGCCGCGCTGGCGCGGCAGCCTCAGTCTGTTCAGCGCCGAGGAGAAGCAGCGCGCCATGGACGCCCTTGAGCGCGTCGGGCTGGCCGATCTTGCCGTGCAGCGCGCCTCCACGCTATCAGGCGGCCAGCAGCAGCGCGTGGCCATCGCCCGTGCCCTGTGCCAGCAGGCCGAGGTGATCCTGGCCGACGAGCCGATCGCCTCGCTCGACCCCGAGTCGGCACGCAAGGTGATGGAGATTCTCGCCGACATCAACCGCTGCGACGGCAAGACGGTGGTGGTGACCCTGCATCAGGTCGACTACGCGGTGCGCTATTGCCAGCGCGCCGTGGCGCTCAAGGGCGGGCGCATTCATTTCGACGGACCCACCGAAAGCTTCAACCCCGATTTCCTCAATGACCTCTACGGCGGCGATCTCGATATCAGCCTGCTGCTGCCGCAAGGGCAGCGCCCACGGGCTGTAGAGCGTCCGCTGGCGCTGGCCAAGGCCTGACGTCGCCTCCCTCATTCGAAACAACAACGCCAACCCGCAACAGGAGTGTGCTCCATGTTCAAACGCATCGGCCAGGTGCTGGCTGCCTCTGCGCTCGTCACCGGTTCCCTGCTGGGCTCGGTCCAGGCCGCCGAGGAACTCAACTTCGGCATCATCTCCACCGAGTCCTCGCAGAACCTCAAGGCCATGTGGGATCCCTTCCTGGCCGACATGAGCAAGCAGACCGGGGTAAAGATCAACGCCTTCTTCGCGCCTGATTACGCCGGGATCATCCAGGGCATGCGCTTCGACAAGGTCGATGTGGCCTGGTATGGCAACAAGTCGGCGATGGAGGCGGTTGATCGCGCCGGTGGTGAGATCTTCGCCCAGACCGTGGCGGCCAACGGCGCACAGGGTTACTACAGCCTGCTGGTGGCGCACAAGGACAGCTCGATCAACTCGGTCGAGGACATGCTCAAGAACGCCAAGTCGCTGACCTTCGCCAACGGCGACCCCAACTCCACCTCCGGCTACCTGGTACCGGGCTATTACGTGTTCGCCCAGAACAACGCCGACGCCGGCAAGGTCTTCAAGCGCTCGCTCAATGGCAGCCATGAGGTCAACGCGCTGTCGGTGGCCAACAAGCAGGTCGATGTCGGCACCTTCAACAGCGAAGGCATGGAGCGCCTGGAAGTGACCGCGCCGGACAAGGCCGCGCAGCTCAAGGTGATCTGGACCTCGCCGCTGATCCCCTCCGACCCCATCGTCTGGCGCAAGAACCTGCCGCAGGAAACCCGCGACAAGCTGCGCAACTTCTTCATGACCTACGGCATCAAGCCGGAGGAGAAGAAGGTGCTCGAGGGCCTGCAGTGGGGCCAGTTCAAGGCTTCCGACAACGATCAGCTGCTGCCGATTCGCCAGCTCGAGCTGTTCAAGAAACGCACCGAAGTGGCTAACAACGCCACGCTCAAGGACGCCGACAAGCAGGCTCAGCTCAAGGAACTGGACGCCGAGCTGGCCAAGCTGGAGCAGCGTATGGCCGAGCGTGAGAAGCAAGGCGGCGCCAGCGCCGGCTGACCCCGAGAGCCGCCCTGCGAGAGTGGGGCGGTTCTCGCAAAGCTCGCCGCTGAAGCGCCTCCCACAGGATCGAGAATTACCCATGACCACACTGACCACCGCCACCCCGGCCACCGAAGCCAAGCGCAGCTGGCTGCAACTGATCGGCTGGGGCCTGTTCTTCGCCGTACTTGCCTGGTCCTGGCAGGGCGCGGAAATGAACCCGATGGCGCTGGTGCGCGATGCCGGCAACATGGCCACCTTCGCCGCCGACTTCTTTCCGCCGGATTTCAGCAACTGGCAGCACTACCTCAAGGAGATGGTGGTTACCGTGCAGATCGCCCTCTGGGGCACGGTGCTGGCCATCGTCTGCGCCATTCCACTGGGCATTCTCTGCTCCGAGAACATCGTGCCCTGGTGGATCTATCAGCCGGTACGCCGGGTGATGGATGCCTGCCGTTCGATCAACGAAATGGTCTTCGCCATGCTCTTCGTCGTCGCGGTCGGCCTCGGCCCCTTCGCTGGCGTGCTGGCGCTGTTCATCAGCACCACCGGGGTGCTGGCCAAGCTGTTCGCCGAGGCGGTCGAGGCCATCGACCCAGGCCCGGTCGAAGGCGTGCGCGCCACCGGTGCCAGTGCCCTGCAGGAAGTGATCTTCGGCGTGATCCCGCAGGTGCTGCCGCTGTGGATTTCCTACTCGCTGTACCGCTTCGAGTCCAACGTGCGCTCGGCCACCGTGGTCGGCATGGTCGGCGCTGGCGGTATCGGGGTGATCCTCTGGGAGGCCATACGCGGCTTCCAGTTCGCCCAGACCTGCGCGCTGCTGATCGTGATCATCCTGGTGGTGAGCGCCATCGACATCCTGTCCCAGCGCCTGCGCAAGCTCTTTATCTGAAGGAGGAGGAGGGCGCCTGCGTGCGCCCTTTTCAAACGATGAACTTGTCTAGACAAAGCGAACCGCTGTACCGCGAGCTGGCCGCCGTGTTGCGCGAAGACCTGCAACGCATGAGCCCGGGCGACTACCTGCCGGGCGAGATGCAACTGGCCGCACGTTTTTCCGTCAACCGCCACACCCTGCGCCGCGCGGTGGACGAGCTGGTGCTCGAAGGCCGACTGCTGCGCCGCCAGGGCAAGGGCACCCAGGTGCTGGCCAAGCCGCTGGTGTATCCGGTGGAGGCGGGCAGTGCCTTCAGCCAGTCGCTGTCGGCGCTCGGCCACCGGGTTGAAGCGAAATTGATCGAGCGCCTGCGCCGTGGCGGCAGCAGCGAGGAGTGCCGCCACCTGCAATTGCCCGATGGTAGCGAGCTGATCGAACTGGCCACCCTGCGCCTGCTCGACGGCCAGCCGCTGAGCCTGATCCGTCACCGTTTCTGCGCCAGCCTGGCGCCACTGTTGGCCGACTACCAGGGCGGTTCGCTGCGCCAGTACCTGGCCGAGCGCGACCTGCCGCTGGCGCGCACTTTCAGCCTGATTGGTGCGCGTCTGCCCAGCCGCGAAGAAGCCGCGCACCTGCTGATGCCGCGCCATGCGCCGCTGCTCAGCGTACTCACCCTGTCCCGCGATCCCGCTGGCCGGGCGGTGGAGCTGGCGCAGTCCAGCAGCCGCGCCGACCGCTTCCAGTACCAGGTAGCGACCTGATGGAGACCCGCATGAACGACCTTGATCCGAACATCGCCGCGCGCCAGCGCTGGATGGGTGTGCTGGCTCGCGCCGGCGACGCTCTCGATGCCCATGAAGCGGCGCTGAAAGACAGCGCCTACCAGCTGATCCGCGCCCCCGAGGTGGGCATGACTCTGGTGCGCGGGCGCATGGGCGGCACCGGCAGCGCCTTCAACCTCGGCGATATGACCGTGACCCGCTGCGTGGTGCGCCTGGCCGACGGCCGTACCGGCTACAGCTACCAGGCTGGTCGCGACAAGCGCCGCGCTGAACTGGCCGCCCTGGCCGACGCCCACCTGCAGGGCAGTGACCAGGCGCGCTGGCTCAGTGACCTGATCGAACCCCTGGCCCGCCAGCAGCGCGAACAGCGACTGGCCCGGGCCGCACAGACTGCCACCACCCAGGTGGAGTTCTTCACCCTGGTCAGAGGAGAGGATTGATGACTACGCCGCACAGCTCGCACTGGCTGCAACCGGCTTTCGACGACCCGGTGCTGGACGCCCAGCTCAGCTTCCGCGCCGCCCTCGGCGCCCTGGCCGAACCGGGTCTGCCGCGCGCCATGGATCGCGCCCACGCCCTGGGTGACCTGGCCCCGGCCACCTATGGCTTGTGTCTGGCCTTTCTCGACAGCGACACGCCGCTGTGGCTGGCGCCGCGCTTCGATACGCCGCTGATCCGCGCCAACCTGGCCTTCCATTGCGGCTGCCCGATCATCGCCGAGCGCGAGATCGCCCTGTTCGCCCTGCTCGATGAGAGCGAGTTGAGCGATCTGTCGGACTTCGACAATGGCAGCGAACGCTACCCGGATCAGTCCTGCACGCTGCTGATTCAACTCGACGATCTGCACGCTAGCCCAGCCCTGCGCTGGCGCGGCCCGGGCATCAAGGACGTGCGCAGCGTCAGCCTGCCGTTGCCGGCCTCGTTCTGGCAGCAGCGCCAGGCGCGCAACGCTTTTCCCCGTGGCCTGGACTGCTTCTTCGCCGCTGACGGCGAAGTCATCGGCCTGCCACGCAGCACCCACGTGCTGATCGAAACCGAGGAGGCTGCCTGATGTATGTCGCCGTCAAGGGTGGCGAACGCGCCATCGACAACGCTCATCAACTGCTGGCCAATCGTCGCCGCGGTGATACCGCCGTCGCCGAACTGGGCGTGCAGCAGGTGCGTCAGCAACTGCCGCTGGCCGTGGCCCGCGTCATGAGCGAGGGCTCGCTGTACGATGAGGAACTGGCTGCGCTGGCCATCAAGCAGGCCGCGGGCGATCTGATGGAAGCCATCTTCCTCTTGCGCGCCTACCGCACCACGCTGCCGCGCTTCGGCGCCAGCGAGCCGCTGGATACCACGACGATGCAACTGGAACGGCGCATCTCCGCCACCTTCAAGGATTTGCCTGGCGGTCAACTGCTCGGCCCGACCTTCGACTACACCCACCGTCTGCTGGATTTCACCTTGCTGGCTGAGGGCGACTATCCGGCGCCGGAAGCAGCCGTTACCGCTGAGCCCAAGCCCTGTCCGCGGGTGCTGGATTTTCTCGCAGGCGAAGGGCTGATGGCCCGCGAGCAGGACGACGGCACGCCGGTACCCGACATCACCCGCGAGCCGCTGGCCTTTCCCGCCAGCCGCGCCGAGCGCCTGCAGGCGCTGGCCCGTGGCGACGAGGGCTTCCTCCTGGCGCTGGGTTATTCCACACAGCGTGGTTACGGACGCAACCACCCCTTCGCCGGGGAGATCCGCATCGGTGATGTCGAGGTGTGGATGACGCCCGCCGAACTGGGTTTCGCCGTGCCACTGGGCGACATCGAAATCACCGAGTGCGAGATGGTCAACCAGTTCGTCGGTGACAGCGCTGAGCAGGCGCAGTTCACCCGCGGCTACGGCCTGGCCTTCGGTTACGCCGAGCGCAAGGCCATGGGCATGGCCCTGGTCGATCGTGCCCTGCGTGCCGGCGAGTACGGCGAGGAAGTGCAGGGCCCGGCGCAGGAGGAGGAGTTCGTGCTGATGCACTGCGACAACGTCGAGGCCGCCGGCTTCGTCTCGCACCTGAAGTTGCCGCACTACGTCGACTTCCAGGCCGAACTGGAACTGATCCGCAAGCTGCGCCGACAGGCGTCGGCAGAGGAGAACCACTGATGAACCTTTCCACTGCAAGCGGCGTCCGCGAGGCGTCGGCCTACAACTTCGCCTACCTCGACGAACAGACCAAACGCATGATCCGTCGTGGCCTGCTCAAGGCCGTGGCGATCCCCGGCTACCAGGTGCCTTTCGGCGGCCGCGAGATGCCGCTGCCCTACGGCTGGGGCACCGGCGGCATGCAGCTGACCGCCGCCATCCTCGGCCGTGATGACGTGCTCAAGGTGATCGACCAGGGCGCCGACGACACCACCAACGCGGTGTCGATCCGCCGCTTCTTCGCCCGCACCGCCGGCGTCGCCACCACCGAGCGCACGGTGGAGGCCAGCGTGATCCAGACCCGCCACCGCATCCCGGAAACCCCGCTGTCGGCCGGGCAGATCATGGTCTACCAGGTGCCCATCCCCGAGCCGCTGCGCTTTATCGAGCCGAGCGAGCAGGAAACGCGGACCATGCACGCGCTGGAAGACTACGGCGTGATGCACGTGAAGCTATACGAGGACATCGCCACCTTCGGCCATATCGCCACCGCCTACGCCTACCCGGTGACGGTGGACGAGCGCTACGTGATGGACCCCTCGCCGATCCCCAAATTCGACAACCCCAAGCTGGACATGAGCCCGGCGCTGATGCTGTTCGGCGCCGGTCGCGAGAAGCGCCTGTACGCGGTGCCGCCCTTTACCCGCGTGGTCAGTCTGGACTTCGAGGATTACCCCTTCGCCGTGCAGCGCTGGGACCAGTGCTGCGCCTTCTGTGGCAGCAGCGAGTCCTTCCTCGACGAGCTGATCGTCGACGACGCCGGCAGCAAGCGCTACGTCTGCTCCGACACCGACTACTGCCGCCAGCGCACCGAGGAGAACCTGCAATGAGCGCCGCCGAACCTCTGCAACCTGCCGTGGCAGCGGCCGAGCCGCTGTTCTCGGCGCGCAACCTGACCCGCCTGTACGGCCCGGACAAGGGCTGCCAGGGCGTGAGCTTCGACCTCTATCCCGGCGAGGTGCTGGGTATCGTCGGCGAGTCCGGCTCGGGCAAGTCCACCTTGCTCAGCCTGCTCTCCGGGCGCTGCCCGCCGGATCGCGGCGCGGTCAGTTATCGCGGCCGCGATGGCCAGTGGCTCGATCTGTACAGCGCCAGCGAGGCGCAGCGGCGCACGCTGTTGCGCACCGAGTGGGGCTTCGTCGAGCAGAACCCGCGTGACGGCCTGCGCATGGCGGTATCGGCCGGCGCCAACATCGGCGAGCGGCTGATGGCCCAGGGCGTGCGCCACTACGGCGAGCTGCGCGCCGCCGGGCTCGACTGGCTGAGCCAGGTGGAGATCGACCCGGCGCGTATCGACGACCTGCCGCGCACCTTCTCCGGCGGCATGCAGCAGCGCCTGCAGATCGCCCGCAACCTGGTCTCCGCGCCGCGCCTGGTGTTTATGGACGAACCCACTGGCGGGTTGGACGTATCGGTGCAGGCGCGCCTGCTCGACCTGTTGCGCGGCCTGGTGCGTGAGCTGGACCTGGCGGTGGTGATCGTCACCCACGACCTGGCGGTGGCAAGGCTGCTGGCCGACCGCCTGATGGTGATGCGCCGCTCGCGCGTGGTGGAGGCGGGGCTGACCGACCAGATTCTCGACGACCCGCAGCATCCCTATTCGCAGCTCTTGGTGTCGTCGGTGTTGCAGCCATAAGCGTATCGCGAGCTGGCGCTGCGTAGGGTGGATGACGCTTTTCTCATCCACCAGCGAGTCGTCATCGGTGGATGGATAAAGCGCCATCCACCCTACAACCGACCACTCGTAGCCCCGAGGAAACCGGGGCTACGACGGTAATAGAGGTAGGTATGAACAACCTGATCGAGGTCAGCGGCCTCAGCAAGACCTTCACCCTGCACCAGCAGAACGGCGTCGTTTTGCAGGTGCTGCGTGACCTGAATTTCGCCGTGCGCGGCGGTGAGTGCCTGGTACTGCACGGCCAGTCCGGCGCCGGCAAGTCGACCCTGCTGCGCACCCTGTACGGCAACTACCTGGCGGCCGGCGGCAGCATCCGCATCCGTCACCAGGGCGCGCCGGTGGAGCTGGTCGGCGCCGAGCCGCGCCAGGTGCTGGCGGTGCGTCGGCAGAGCCTGGGTTACGTCAGCCAGTTCCTGCGGGTCATCCCGCGCGTCTCCACCCTGGACGTGGTGATGGAGCCGGCGCTGGCCCGCGGCTGGACGCGCAGCGACGCCGAGGCGCGGGCCAAGGCCCTGCTGGCCCGCCTCAACATTCCCGAGGCGCTGTGGCAACTGGCGCCGGGCACCTTCTCCGGCGGCGAGCAGCAGCGCGTCAACATCGCCCGCGGCTTCATGGTCGAGTGGCCGGTGCTTCTGCTCGACGAGCCCACCGCCTCACTGGACGAGGCCAACCGCCAGGTGGTGCTGGAGCTGATTCTCGAGGCCAAGGCGGTCGGCAGTGCGCTGATCGTCATCTTCCACGACCGCATCGCCCGCGAGGCGGTGGCCGACCGTTACCTCGACATGAGCGTCGCCGCGGCGCAACCGGAGTACGTCTATGTCGTCTGAACAGATTCTCAGCAACGCCCGTATCGTCACTGCCGAGCGCGAGTTCCATGGCACCCTGCTGCTGCGCGACGGGCTGATCGCCTCGGTGGACGAGGGCGCCAGTCGCCTGCCGCAGGCCCAGGACCTGGGCGGCGATTACCTGCTGCCGGGGCTGGTGGAGCTGCACACCGACAACCTGGAAAAACATATGAGCCCCAGGCCGGGTGTCGATTGGCCGTCGGCTTCGGCGGTGCTGACCCACGATGCGCAGATCGTCGCCGCCGGCATCACCACGGTGTTCGATGCGCTGTCCATCGGCGACATCAACCCACGTGGCCGGCGCATGCAGCAACTGCCGGCGATGATCGAGGCCATTGCCGCCAGCGAGGCGGCAGGGCAGACCCGCGCCGAGCACCGCCTGCACCTGCGCTGCGAGCTGTGCCACCCCGATGCCCTGACCATCTACCGCGATCTGGTGGAGCACCCGTTGGTGGCGCTGGTGTCGGTGATGGACCACTCACCCGGCCAGCGCCAGTTCGCCAAGGTGGAGAAGTACCGCGAGTACTACATGGGCAAGTACCACCTGAGCCCGGCGGAGATGGAGGAGTTTCTCCAGGAACAGATCGCCAACTCGCGCCAGTACAGCGACCGCCAGCGCCGCGCCATAGTCGAAGACTGCCACGCCCGCGGCATCTCGGTGGCCAGCCATGACGACGCGACCCTGGCCCACGTGCAGGAGTCGGCCGGTTTCGGCATGGCCATCGCCGAGTTTCCCACCACCCTGGAAGCGGCCCGGGCCAGCCACGAGCTGGGGCTGAAGGTGCTGATGGGCGCGCCGAACCTGGTGCGCGGTGGCTCGCACTCCGGCAATATCGCCGCCGCGGAGCTGGCGCGCCACGGCGTGCTGGATATCCTCTCCAGCGACTACTACCCGGCCAGCCTGCTGCACGCGGCCTGGCTGCTCGCCGGGCAGGACAACGACTATGATTTGCCGGCGGCCATCGCCACCGTGAGCCGCGCGCCGGCCAGGGCGGCCGGGCTGGATGATCGCGGCGAGATCCGCGTCGGCCTGCGCGCCGACCTGGTGCAGGCCAGGGCGCATGGCGAGCAACCGGTGATCCAGCAGGTGTGGCGCCAAGCACGAAGGGTGTTCTGATGCAGGGCAGGTTGATCTATCTGATGGGGCCTTCGGGCTCGGGCAAGGACAGCCTGTTGCAAGCCGCACGTGCGCCGCTGGAGGCACACGGCTGCCGTTTCGCCCGGCGGGTGATCACCCGCAGCGCCGAATCCGTCGGCGAAGATGCGCTGGGCGTGAGCCCGGCAGAGTTCGAGCGCCTGGAAGGCGAGGGCGCCTTCGCCCTGAGCTGGCGCGCCAACGGCTTGGCCTACGGCATTCCGCGCGAGATCGATGATTGGCTGAGCGCCGGCCAGGATGTGCTGATCAACGGTTCGCGCGGTCATCTCGCTGCCGCCCGCCAGCGCTATCCGCAGCTGCTGGCGATTGTTCTGCAGGTCGACGAGGCGGTGCTGCGCCAGCGCCTGCTGGATCGCGGCCGGGAAACGCCGGAGCAGATCGAACAGCGCCTGGCGCGCAGTCGCCAGTTGCAGCAGGAGGAGAGGGCAGGCACCGTCATCCTCGACAACTCCGGCCCCCTGCCGCACACCGTCAGCCGTCTGCTGCACCTGCTCGACGAGGCTCGCCGATGCGCCTGACCCTGCTCGGCACGGGAGACGCCCGTCAGGTGCCGGTGTACAACTGCAGCTGCCCGGCCTGCGACGCCGCCCGCGTCTATCCGGCGCGCCGCCGTGGCCCCTGCTGCGCGCTGATCGAATGCGGCACGCAGCGCTGGCTGATCGACAGCGGCCTGACCGATCTCGCCGAGCGCTTCGCGCCGCACAGCCTCAGCGGCATCCTGCAGACCCATTACCACGCCGACCACGCCCAGGGCCTGTTGCACCTGCGCTGGGGCCAGGGGCTGATCATCCCGGTGCACGGGCCTGACGACCCCGAGGGCCTGGCCGACCTGTACAAGCACCCCGGCATTCTCGACTTCAGCCAGCCGTTCGCCGCCTTCGAGCGCCGCGCATTGGGTGAGTTACGGGTCACCGCCTTGCCGCTGACGCATTCCAAGCCGACCTTCGGTTACTTGTTCGAAGGGCAAGGGGTCGAAGGGCAGGGCCGGCGCATCGCCTACCTCACCGATACCCTCGGCGTGCCCGAGGTCAGCTGCGCCGAGCTGGATCGCGCGCCGCTGGATCTCTTGGTGCTCGATTGCTCCACCGCGCCGCAGCCGCTGGCGCCGCGCAACCACAACGACCTGACCCGTGCCCTGCAAGTGGTCGAGCGGCTGCGCCCGCAGGAGACCGTGCTGACCCATATCGGCCATAGCTTCGACGCCTGGTTGCTGGATCATCCCGACGCGCTGCCGCCCGGGGTGACGCTGGCCAGCGACGGGCGCGTGCTGTGAACAACGCCCGTCGCCTGACGTTGCTGCTGTGCACGGCCGAGACCCTGGGCATGGCCGGCTTCGCCCTGTTCGCCGCGCTGCTGCCGGAGTTCCAGCAGCTGTGGGGGCTCTCCAACACCGAGGCGGGCTGGATCGGCGGCGGCTTCTTTCTCGGCTACATGCTCGCCGTGCCGGTTCTCACCGGCCTGACTGACCGTCACGACGCGCGACTGATCTACCTGGCGGCCATGCTGCTGACGGCGCTGGCCAGTGCCGGTTTCGTCTTCGCCGAAGGCTTCTGGTCGGCCCTGGCCTGGCGGGTGCTGGCCGGTATCGGCCTGGCCGGCACCTATATGCCGGGACTCAAGGCGCTCTCCGAGCGTATCGACGGCGCCGCGCAGTCGCGCGCCATCGCCTTCTACACCGCCAGCTTCGGCCTGGGCACGGCGCTGTCCTTCATTCTCGCCGGCGAGCTGGCCAAACTCGGCGGCTGGCAGTTGCCGGCGCTGCTCAGCGGCGCCTGCGCCTTGCTGGCCTGGGCCATGGTGCAGTGGGGGCTGGCGCCCAAACCGGTGGTGGCCCATGAGCCACGCCGGCTGCTGGACCTGGCGCCGCTGAAAAGCCGCGCGGTGCTGGCCTACTGTCTGGCCTATGCGGTGCATAACCTGGAGCTGTTCGCCCTGCGTGCCTGGCTGGTGGCCTTCGTGGTGTTCGCCGGGCACTTGCAGGGCGTCGAGCCCTGGCTGTCCGCCACCTGGGTGGCGATGCTGGCGACCCTGATCGGCATGCCGGCGAGCATCCTCGGCAACGAGCTGGCGCTGCGGGTCGGCCGTGAGCGCTGGCTGATCGCGGTGATGCTGATGTCGGCGCTGCTGGCCGGGCTGATCGGCCTGGGCGCGGCGCTGCCGTTCTGGGCGTTGCTGCTGTTGATCCTGCTCTACGCGGTGACCGTCACCGCCGACTCCGCCTCGCTCACTGCCGGGCTGATCGGCGCCGCGCCGGCCAGCCACCGCGGCGCGGCCATGGCGCTGTATTCCTGCACCGGCTTTACCGGCGCCTTCCTCGGCCCGCTGCTGTTCGGCATGTGCCTCGACGCTCTGGGCGACGACCGGTTGCTCGGCTGGTGGGCGGCCTTCGCCCTGATGGGGCTGCTGCTGTTGCTCGGGCCGCTGGCCTTGCGCTGGGCGGGGGCGGCCCCTGGGGATTCCGGGGAAGAGGCGACCTTGGTGCGCGCGGCGCAGCCTGGGGGCCAACGGCTGCCTTAGGCCTCGGCTTGCGCTCGCCGGACTGATACAGGGTGCGCACGGCCGGCGGCGGCCCTAATCCAGCGGCAGCTCGGTGGTGCGTTTGACCTCGCTCATGGCGATATGCGAGTGCGCCTCCTGCACGTGCGGGCGTTGCAGCAGGTGGTCGCGCAGAAAGCGTTCGTAGTCGGCGATGTCGCGGGCCACCACCTTGAGCAGGTAGTCCGAGCCGCCGGCCATGGTGTAGCACTCCAGTACCTGCGGGTAGCCCACCACCGCCTGCTCGAACTCCTCCAGATTGCCGCGGCCGTGGGCCGACAGCTTGATGTCGACGAACACCGTCATGCCCAGGCCCAGCTGCTTGGGGTTGAGCAGGGCGACCTTGCGTTCGATCAGGCCTTCCTCCTGCATGCGGTGAATCCGTCGCCAGCAGGGCGATTGCGACAACTCGACCTTCTCCGCCACCTCGGCGGCGGACAGGTCGGCGTCGTGCTGCAGCAGGCGGAGAATCTTGCGGTCGATGGGGCTCAGCTTGTCCTGCATGACTGTTTCCAATTTCTTGTGATTGTTGGAAGGATCATGCGCAGTATCGGCAATTCGGCCCGCAAATAGAAAGAAAAAAGCGGAACTCCTCGGTCATGATCTTTGCCAGTCGTCCCGTACAGCGATCCTGGCGGGGCAGAACAGGGTGGCACCCACCGTTGCCATCCAAGGTCGCCATAAAAATAAAAGGAGCGCCCATGTCACTGGCCGAGATCCGCCTGGATGACAAGTACCGTCTCGCCACCGGTCACCTCTACCTGACCGGCACCCAGGCGCTGACCCGCCTGCCCATGCTGCAGAAGCAGCGTGACGCCGCCCATGGTCTGAACACTGCCTGCTTCATTTCCGGTTACCGCGGCTCGCCCCTGGGCAACCTGGACAAGAGCCTGTGGGACGCCAAGCAGTACCTCAAGGACAACCACATCCACTTCCAGCCCGGGGTCAACGAAGAGTTGGCCGCTACCGCCTGCTGGGGCAGCCAGCAGACCAGCCTGTTCCCCGGCGCGCGCTACGACGGGGTGTTCGCCATGTGGTACGGCAAGGGCCCGGGCGTCGACCGCTGCGGCGACGTGTTCAAGCACGGCAACTCGGCCGGCGTATCGCCCCATGGCGGCGTGCTGCTGCTGGCCGGCGACGACCATGGCTGCAAGTCCTCAAGCATCGCCCACCAGAGCGAGCACGCCTTTATCGCCGCTTCGATTCCGGTGCTGAATCCGGCCAACGTCCAGGAAATCCTCGACTACGGCATCATCGGCTGGGAGCTGTCGCGCTACAGCGGCTGCTGGGTGGCGCTGAAAACCATCGCCGAGAACGTCGATTCCTCGGCCGTGGTGGAAGTCGATCCGCTGCGGGTCGAGGTGAAGACTCCCACCGACTTCAAGCTGCCGGAAGACGGTGTGCATATCCGCTGGCCGGACCCGCCCCTGGTCCAGGAAAAGCGCCTCAACACCTACAAGATCTACGCCGCGCGTGCCTTCGCCCTGGCCAACAACCTCAATCAGATCAAGCTGGATTCGCCCAACCCGCGCCTGGGTATCATCACCACCGGCAAGTCCTACCTGGATGTACGTCAGGCGCTCAACGACCTCGGTCTGGACGAGCAGCTCTGCGCCCAGGTCGGCTTGCGCGTGCTCAAGGTCGGCATGAGCTGGCCGCTGGAGCCGGTGTCGGTGCACGAGTTCGCCGAGGGCCTGGACGAGATCCTGGTGGTGGAGGAAAAGCGCAGCATCATCGAGGACCAGCTGACCGGCCAGCTCTACAACTGGCCGGTGGGCAAGCGCCCGCGGGTGGTCGGCGAGTTCGACGAGGACGGCAATTCGCTGCTGCCGAACCTCTCCGAGCTGACCCCGGCGATGATCGCCCGGGTGATCGCCAAGCGCCTGGCGCCGATCTATTCCAGCCCGGTGATCGAGGAGCGTCTGGCCTTCCTCGCCGCCAAGGAGGCGGCGCTGGCCGCGCCCAAGCACAACACCGCGCGCACCCCGCACTTCTGCTCCGGCTGCCCGCACAACAGCTCGACCAAGCTGCCGGAGGGCAGCCGCGCCCTGGGCGGCATCGGCTGCCACTACATGACCCAGTGGATGGACCGCAACACCGACACCTTCACCCAGATGGGCGGCGAGGGCGCTACCTGGATCGGCCAGGCGCCGTTCACCGACACCCCGCACGTGTTCCAGAACCTCGGCGATGGCACCTACTTCCATTCCGGCCAGCTGGCGCTGCGCGCTTCGGTCGCCGCCGGGGTCAATATCACCTACAAGATTCTCTACAACGATGCGGTGGCCATGACCGGCGGCCAGCCCATCGACGGCGAGCTGCGTATCGACCAGCTCAGCCAGCAGGTCTATGCCGAGGGGGTCAAGCGCATCGCCCTGGTCAGCGACGAGCCGGACAAGTACCCGACCCGCGCTACCTTCGCGCCCATCGTCACCTTCCACCATCGCCGCGAGCTGGACGCCGTGCAGCGCGAACTGCGCGAGTTCAAGGGCGTGTCGGTGATCCTCTATGACCAGACCTGCGCCACCGAGAAGCGCCGCCGGCGCAAGCGCGGCAAGCTGGTCGACCCGGCCAAGCGCGCCTTTATCAACCCGGCGGTGTGCGAGGGCTGCGGCGACTGCAGCGTCAAGTCCAACTGCCTGTCGGTGCTGCCGCTGGAGACCGAACTGGGGCGCAAGCGCGAGATCGACCAGAACGCCTGCAACAAGGACTTCAGCTGCCTGGAAGGCTTCTGCCCGAGCTTCGTCACCGTGCATGGTGGCAGCCTGCGCAAGCCCGAGGCCGTCGGCCTGGGCGCGCTCTTCATCGCCCTGCCGGAGCCGCGCCAGCCTGCGCTGGAGCGGCCATGGAACATCCTCCTGCCCGGCGTCGGCGGCAGCGGCGTGACCACGGTCGGTGCGCTGCTGGGCATGGCCGCGCATCTCGAAGGCAAGGGCTGCACGGTGCTGGATCAGGCCGGCCTGGCGCAGAAGTTCGGCCCGGTGGTCACCCATATCCGCATCGCCGCCAAGCAGGACGATATCTACGCGGTGCGCATCGCCGCCGGCGAGACCGACCTGCTGCTCGGTTGCGACCTGGTGGTGGCCGCCAGCGAAGAGGCCCTGGCGAAGCTCAACGACAAGATCGCCCATGCGCTGGTCAACAGCCATGAGGCGGCCACCGCCGAGTTCACCCGCAACCCCGATGCCCAGGTGCCCGGCGCCGCCATGCGCGAGGCCATCGTCGAGGCCGTGGGCGCGGCCAAGACCCAGTTCGTCGATGCCACCCGCCTGGCTACCCGCCTGCTTGGCGACAGCATCGCCACCAACCTGTTTATGCTCGGTTTCGCTTATCAGAAGGGTTTGGTTCCCGTCTCCGCCGAGGCCATCAACAAGGCCATCGAACTCAATGGCGTGGCCGTGCAGCTCAATCAGCAGGCGTTCCTCTGGGGCCGGCGCGCCGCCCATGACCTGGCCGCGGTGGAGAAGCTGGCCGCGCCCAAGGTGGTCGAGGCGCCGCGTTGCCAGAGTCTGGAGGAGATCGTCGAGGATCGTGCGCAGCGTCTGAGCGCCTACCAGAACGTCGCCTACGCCGCACGCTACCGCGAGCTGGTCGAGCGCGTGCGCCAGGTCGACACTGACGCCGAACAGCGCCTGAGCAAGGCGGTGGCGCGCTACTACTTCAAGCTCCTGGCCTACAAGGACGAGTACGAGGTGGCGCGCCTGTACAGCGACGCCGCCTTCCGCAAGCAGCTCGAGGCCCAGTTCGAGGGCGACTACCAGCTGCAGTTCCACCTGGCGCCGAGCTGGCTGAGCAAGCCCGATCCGGTCACCGGTCAGCCGCGTAAGCGCGCCTTCGGCCCCTGGATGCTCAAGGCCTTCGCCGTGCTGGCGCGCTTCAAGTTCCTCCGCGGCACGCTGCTCGATCCGTTTGGCCACAGTGCCGAGCGCAAACTCGAACGCGAGCTGATCGCGGACTACGAGGCGACCGTCGCCCACCTGCTCGCCGAGCTCAATGCCGGCAACTACCGCACCGCCCTGGCGCTGGCCGAGCTGCCGGAGCAGATACGCGGCTACGGCCATGTCAAGGAGGCGGCGCTGGCCAAGGTGCGCGAGCAGGCCGCGCAGCTCAAGGCACGCATGGCCGTCAGCGAAATCGCCGCGGTGCAGCTGTTCGAGCCGGCCGCCTGATATTCCCCAGTCACCCCTTGCCACCCCCTCCCGCCTGGGAGCGGGGCGGCCTTTTACAATCCGATACCCGAGGTAACCCGATGTCCGTCTTCACCCACGTCGACTTCGATCAGCACGAACAGGTGGTCTACGGCCACGACAAGGCCAGCGGCCTGAAAGCCATCATCGCCATCCACGACAGTACCCTCGGCCCGGCCCTGGGCGGCTGCCGCATGTGGAACTACGCCTCGGACGAGGAGGCGCTGCGCGATGTGCTGCGCCTGTCGCGCGGCATGACCTACAAGTCGGCCCTGGCGCGCCTGCCGCTGGGCGGCGGCAAGGCAGTGATCATCGGCGACCCGCACACCGGCAAGAGCGAGGCGCTGTTCCAGGCCATGGGCGATTTCGTCGACAGCCTCGGCGGGCGCTATATCACCGCGGCGGATTCCGGCACCGGCGTGGCCGAGATGCAGATCATGGCTGAGCGCACCCGCCATGTGGCCGGCGCCGGCCAGCGCGAGGCCTTCGGTGGCGGCAGCCGCGATGGCGATCCGTCGCCGTCCACCGCCTATGGCGTGTTCATCGGTATCCAGGCGGCGGTGGCCCATCGCCTCGGCCGTCAGGACCTGTCCGGCATCCGCGTGGCCATCCAGGGCGTCGGCCAGGTCGGCTTCGGCCTGGCCAAGCTGCTCAAGGACGCCGGCGCCCAGCTGTGGGTGACCGATATCCAGGCCGCCAACGTGCAGCGCGCGGTCGACCAGCTCGGTGCCACCGCGGTCGGCCAGCACGATATCTACGGCCTCGACGTCGACGTCTTCGCCCCCTGCGCCCTGGGCGCCATCGTCAACCCGCAGACCCTGGAGGCGCTGCGCGCGCCGATTATCGCCGGCGCCGCCAACAACCAGCTGGCCGACGCCAGCCTGGCCGAGACCCTGCGTCGCCGCGAATGCCTGTACGCGCCGGATTACGCGATCAACGCCGGCGGCATCATCGACGTCTGCTACGAGCGCACCGGCGGCAGCGCGGCCCAGCTCAGGGCGCATATCGAAGGCATCGGCCCGACCCTGACGGAGATCTTCCAGCGCGCCGAGCGCGAGGGCGCGACCACCACCGCGATCGCCGACCGCATGGCCCGCGAGCGCCTGCAGGGCGGCCTCTGAGCCGCGCGCACCGAACCCGGGGTGGCTCGACCACCCCAGCCTCCTGACTTTCACAACAACAAGAGGGCAAGTCCCAATGAGTCAAGACAGCATCGCCGCCGGCACCTTCGCCGGTGCCTCCAGCAGCGCCGGCCGAGGCCTGTGGTCGTCGCGCTGGGTGTTCTTCCTCGCCGCCACCGGCTCGGCCGTGGGCCTGGGCAATATCTGGAAGTTCCCCTATATCACCGGGCAGAACGGCGGCGGTGCCTTCGTCCTGGTCTACCTGGCGTGCATCCTGGCCATCGGCATCCCGCTGCTGATGGCCGAGGTGATGATCGGCCGGCGCGGCCGCGCCAACCCCGAGGGCGCCTTCGCCGCCCTGGCCAAGGAGGCGCGGGCCAGCCGGCACTGGCGCTGGCTGGGTACGCTGGCGGTGTTGACCGGTTTTCTCATCTTGAGCTTCTACACGGTGATCGCCGGCTGGGCGGTGGCCTACACCCCGGCGGCCGCCAGTGGCGGCTTCGCCGGGCTGAACGGGGAGAGCAGCGGCGCGCTGTTCGGCGCCATGCTGGCCGACCCCTGGCAGCTGGCCGGCTACGGCACCCTGGTGCTGGCGCTGACCCTCGGCATCGTCGCCTTCGGCGTGCGCGGCGGCCTGGAGCGCTCGCTGCGTTTCCTCATGCCGGGGCTGTTCATCCTGCTGCTGGTGCTGGTGGGCTATGCCGCCACCACCGGGCATTTCATGCAGGCGGTGCATTTTCTCTTCGACGCCGACTTCAGCAAGCTCAGCGCCCAGGGCGTGCTGGTGGCGCTGGGGCATGCCTTCTTCACCCTCAGCCTGGCCAGCGGCGCGATGATGGCCTACGGCTCCTACCTGCCGGCCGGCACCTCGATCGCCAAGACCGCGCTGATGGTGGCCCTGGCCGATACCGGGGTGGCGCTGCTGGCCGGCCTGGCGATCTTCCCGCTGGTGTTCGCCAACGGCCTGGAGCCGGGCGCGGGGCCGGGGCTGATCTTCGTCACCCTGCCGATCGCCTTCGGCCAGATGCCCCTGGGCCAGCTGGTCGGCGGGCTGTTCTTCATCATGCTGGCGATCGCCGCGCTGACCTCGGCGATCTCCCTCAGCGAGCCGACCATCGCCTGGCTCACCGAGAAGTTCGGCATCAGCCGTTTCAAGGCAGTAGCGCTCAGCGGTATCGCCCTGTGGCTGCTGAGCCTGGGCACGGTGCTGTCGTTCAACGCCTGGAGCGAGGTGACCCTGCTGGGCAAGACCTTCTTCGACAGCCTGGATTACCTGACCACCAACCTGCTGATGCCGCTGGGCGGCCTGGCCACCGTGCTGTTCGCCGGCTGGGCGCTGAGCCGCAAGACCGTGCAGGAGGCCATCGGCATCGAGCAGCCCGGGCTGTTCGCGCTGTGGTGGCAGGTGCTGCGGGTGGTCACCCCACTGGGCATCCTGGTGGTGTTCCTGCATAGCCTCGGGTTGTTCTGACAACCGCTGGATGGCGGATGGAAGGCGTCATCCACCCTAGGTCGGGTAGGTGGATAACGCGCAGCCTATCCACCAAAGGCCTCAATCCAGCGCCAATGCCAAGCTGACGCCATGGGGCCGGAAGCCCAAGCCCTCGTAGAAACGGTGCGCCGCCTCGCGGCTCTGGCTGCTCGACAGCGCCAGCTTGTAGCAGCCCCAGGCGCGGGCGTGCTCCGCTGCGCGCTGCATCAGCGCCTGGCCGATACCCAGGCCGCGCGCCTCGCCGTCGACCACCACGTCCTCGAGGATCGCCGAGCGGGCGAAGTTGTGCGCCAGGTGTTCGATCAGGATCAGGGTGCAGGTGCCGAGCAGTTTGCCGTCGCGTTCGGCCACCAGCACCAGGCGATCCTTCGCCGGCTCGGCGAGGCGCAGGGCGAGCAGGGCGGCGTCGGGCGGCGGTTCGTCTGCGCCCAGTTGCTGCAGCAGGGCGGCCAGCGGCTTGGCGTCGGCGCTGCAGGCGGCGCGGATGACGTAAGCGGCGAAGGGCGAGTCGGGCAGGGTATCGGTGAGGCTCGGCATGGCGTGGCTCCCGGGCGGTGGATCGAAGGAGTATGGCGCGCTGTGCGTGGCGGTGGCATGACAAATCCGTGCGACGCCGCTAAGATGCCGCCCGGCCTTCGCGATCCCTTGCGCACGGCCTTGTCCCCTTAGTTCAACGGATAGAATAAGCCCCTCCTAAGGGCTAGATGCTGGTTCGATTCCAGCAGGGGACGCCACCTTCATCCTCTCCGATCCGCCGCGGTTCTCCGCACTTTCCTCTGATTCAGAACGACCGGCCTCCGCTATCGGACGCGTTTCAGGTGCCTGACATGGCGCTTGTGAATGCCTCGCTTGACCTCCTTTGAAAGCCCGCGGGACCTCTAAACCGCGGCTTCTGTTCCCCTGGTCTCCGTCCCGACTCGCCTTTGAAAGGCCGTGCTAAGACGTACGTCTCTATATCAGCATTTATTCTTATACGCTGTTGCAAATCATTATCATCAAGGTCTAGTATCCGCCCACTTTCATCCGGACTGATGAGGCGCGACATGACCACGGAATTGCCCTACGACTTCATTGCCATAGGCCTGGGGCCTTTCAATCTCGGGCTGGCATGCCTGGCGGAGCCTTTGGGGACCCGCAGCCTGTTTCTCGACCGAAAGGCCGAATTCAGCTGGCACCCCGGCATGCTGCTGGACGGCACCACGCTACAGAATCCCTTCCTTGCCGATCTGGTCTCGATGGCCGATCCCACCAGCCGTTTCAGCTACCTCAACTACTGCAAGCAGCAGGGCCGCTTGTACAACTACTACATCCGTGAAAACTGGTACCTGTCGCGCCAGGAGTTCGACCGCTATTGCAAGTGGGCGGCGGCGCAGCTGGACAACCTGCGTTACCAGCATGAGGTGCAGGAGATCTGGTACGACGCCGCGCTGCCCGGTTATGTCCTGGCAGGGGTGCGTGGCGATACCGGCGAAGGCTTTCAGTACAGCTGCCGCAAGCTGGTGATCGGCATCGGCGGCGTGCCGCACGTTCCCGCCTGCTGCAGCCCAGGCGACGTCCGCCAGGCGCTGCATACCTCGGCTTACCTGGGGAGCAGGCAGGCGCTGCAGCGTTGCCGCAGCATCACCGTGATCGGCAGCGGGCAGAGTGGCGCCGAGGTCTTTCAGGACCTGCTGGAGCAGGCGCCGCAGCATGGCTACCAGCTGAACTGGGTGACCCGTGCGCCGCGCTTCTTCCAGATGGAGAACGCCAAGCTCACCCTCGAGTTGATCACGCCGGACTACGGTCGCTACTTCTACGGCCTTGGCGACGGGGTCAAGCAGCAGATCCTCGATGACCAGCGCAGTATCTACAACGGCATCAATCAATCGCTGATCGAGCGCATCTACCAGACCTTGGACGAGCGGCAGCAGCAGGGCCTTGCCGGTGTCCGGCTGCTGCCCAACCTGGCGCTGCAGCAGTGTCGGCGAGACGCTACCAGCGGGCAGTGGCAACTGGAGTTTCAGCACGCTCAGACGGGCGCGCGTTATGGCCATGCGACCGATGGGCTGGTGTTCGCCACCGGCTATCGCTACCAGCTGCCGAGCTTCATCGAAGGCATTCGCGAGCGGATTCGCTGGGATGCCCAGGGGCGTTACGCCCCCTCGCCGAACTGGGCGGTGGATCATCGGGACCGCGAGATCTTCGTGCAGAACGTCGGCTTGCACAGCCATGGCCTGACCAACCCCGATCTCGGCCTGGCCTGCTGGCGCAACGGGCGCCTGCTCAATGAGCTGACCGGGCGCGATGCCTACCCTTGCGAGGCGCGCACCGCCTACCAGGACTTCCAGCCGCCGGCTGACAGCGGCTTCGTCGCGCTCGGGCAGGGGGGCGTTTCTGCATGAACCTGCGCACCACCATTCTGATCATGTCGGGCTTCGGCGTGATCAGCGATTCGATTCTGATCGCCTTCTACCCGCAGTTCTTCGAAACCCGTTACGGCGTGACCAGCCCGGTGCACGTGGGGGCCTATATCGCCGCCATCTCGATTGCGGTGATGTGCATGCTGCCGGTCTGGGCACGGGTCGCCAGGCGCATCGAGACCATGCACCTGCTGCTCTACACCCAGGGGGCGGCAGCGCTGTTCTGCCTGGCCTCGATCTGGGCGCCGAGCGTCGAGAGCTACTGGGTGCTGAGCCTGATGATGTTCATGACCAAGGCCAGCTACCTGCTGATGTTCCCCTACCTGATGCGTCTGGAGGAGCCGCAGAACCACAGCCTGGTGATCGGCCTGCTGTCGGTGGTCATCCATATCGGCGCGATCTTCGGGGCCGCCGTCGGTGGCATGGCGCTGGAGCATCACGGGCCGAGCTTCTGCATTGCCCTGATGGCGGCCGGGGACCTGGCGCAGATGGCGCTGTGTCTCTATCTGATCCGCACGGGAAGGGTAGTCAAGGTGCTCAGCCGCGAGGAGAAGAGCGGCCAGGCACCGGTGCCGCGGCGCAGCCCGCAGGCGCTGTCGGCATTGCTCAAGCTGTGCCTGCTGATGTTTCTCTTCGACTTCAGCGCCTACCTGGTGCGGCCGTTCTTCACCCTGTACTGGGAGGCGCGCACGGGGCTGCACGAGCCGCTGCTGACCGGCCTGGTGTTCGCCATCCCCGGCATCGTCGCCCTGCTCGCACTGCTGTTCAAGCACCTGGTCGCGCAGCCGCCGCGCTGGGCCGATCACACCCTGTTCAACCTGTTGCTCGGTGCGCTGGGGCTGGCGCTGCAGGCCAGCGACTCGCTGGAGCTGATCATCGTCGGCCGCTGCCTGTATGGCTGGGCGCTGTATCAGGTGATCGTCAAGCTCGAGGTCACCCTGTTCAAGGTCAGCACGCCGGATGCCTATGCCCGCGACTTCGGCGTGACCAACTTCTTCCAGAATCTCGGCGTGCTGCTGTCTTCGTTCGGCGCCGGGTTCCTGGTCAACCTGGTCGGTATTCCGCTGACCTTCGTCATCGCTGCGGCAGGCCTGCTGCTGACGGCGATCATCGACCGCGGCTGGTTCGGCGTCGACCGCCGGCATGCCGCTCCGGGAGAACTCTGCCATGCCAACTGAAGCCATTGCGCTGAGCCGTCCGCGGGCGTTGCTCGATCCGCATTTCACCTTGCGGCCGCTGCGCCTCGACGAGGATGTCGCGGTGATCCACCCCTGGTACCAGATGGATTACGCCCACTACTGGAACATGCAAGACATGACCCTGGAGGCGACCCGCGACTTCTACGCCGACGCCATGGGCAGCGGTCACATGCGTGCCTTCATGGGTTTCTACCGTGGCGCGCCGGCCTTCGTCATGGAGTGCTACGACCCCCGGCACGACCCGCTGGGCAAGCTCTATGCGGTGCAGCCCGGCGATCTCGGTATGCACTTTTTCGTCGGCCCGAGCACCCAGCCGATTCGCCACTTCACCCGTGATGTGCTGCGCGCGGTGATGGCCTTTCTCTTCGACGAACTCGGTGCCCGCCGGGTGGTGGTGGAGCCGGACATTCGCAATCACAAGGTACACCGCCTCAACCGCCTGGTCGGTTTCGTCGAGCAAGGGCCCGTCGAGCTGCCTGCCAAGACCGCACTGCTGGCGTTCTGCACGCCCGCCGATTTCTTCCAATCACTTGAAGGATCAAGCCCGCTATGACTTCTCCTCGTCTGAATCACCCTGCCGACGCCGTCGCCCACCTCTCCCCGGAGCTGTGGCGCAAGGTCAATCGCCTGTTGGTGCGCAAGGCCCTCGCCGAGTACGCCCATGAGCAACTGTTCAACCCGAAGTTGTTGGGTGCGTCCGAACGCGCAGGCTGGCAGCGCTACGAACTGGCGGCCGACACCGAGGGCTGCGTGTATCGCTTCGAAGCGCGCAGCATGGCCTTGCGTCATTGGCATATCGAGCCGGCCAGCATCGAACGCCTGCTCAATGGCCAGCCGCAGGCGCTCGATGCGCTGACCTTCGTCATCGACTTCAAGCGTACGCTGGGCATTGCGGCGGACAAGCTGCCGGTGTACCTGGATGAAATCAGCAGCACGCTCTACGGCGCCGCCTTCAAGCACGGCGAGCGCGCGCTGAGCAGCGCCGAGCTGGCCGATGCCGACTACCAGACCATCGAGGCGGCGATGATCGAGGGCCACCCAGGCTTCGTCGCCAACAACGGCCGCCTGGGCTTCAACGCTTTCGACTACCACGCCTACGCACCAGAAACCGGCTCGCGCTTCGCTATCATTTGGCTTGCTGTGCACCGCGACAACGCGCACTTCGCCGCCGTACCTGGGCTGGACCACGAGCAACTGCTGCGTGAGGAACTGGGCGAGGCGCAGCTGCAGGCCTACCGCCAGCAATTGCAGGAGCAGGGGCTCGATGCCGATGACTACCTGCTGATGCCGACCCATCCCTGGCAGTGGTTCAGCAAGCTGAGCCTGATGTTCGCCGCCGACATCGCCCAGCGCAAAATCGTGCCGTTGGGGCGCAGCAGCGACGAGTACGTCGCCCAGCAGTCGCTGCGTACCTACTACAACCTGTCGCAGCCGCAACGCTGCTATGTGAAGACCTCGCTGTCGATCCTCAACATGGGCTTCATGCGCGGCCTGTCGCCGTACTACATGGCCGGTACGCCGGCGATCAACGCCTACCTCGACCAGTTGATCAGCAGCGACCCGGTGCTGCGTGAATACGGTTTCAGCATCCTGCGCGAAGTTGCCTCGGTGGGCTATCGCAACCGCTACTACGAGGCGGCCCTGGAGACCGACAGCCCGTACAAGAAGATGCTCTCGGCGCTGTGGCGGGAAAGCCCCGGCAGCCGCCTGAACCGCGGTGAGCGGCTGATGACCATGGCCGCGCTGTTGCACGTCGACCCACAGGGCCAGGCCCTGCTGCCCGAGCTGATCCGCCGCTCCGGGCTGACCCCGCAGGCCTGGATGCGTCGTTACATGGACGCCTTCCTGCGACCGCTGATGCATTGCTTCTATGCGCACCATCTGGTGTTCATGCCACATGGCGAGAACCTGATTCTGGTGCTCGACGGCCATGTACCGGTGCGCGCGATCATGAAGGACATCGCCGAGGAGTCGGCGATTCTCGACAAGGACGCGCAGATGCCGCCGGGGCTGGAGCGGTTGGCCGTGGACGTGCCGGAGGACTACAAGATTCTCGGCATCTTCATCGACGTGTTCGACGGCGTGTTCCGCCATATGAGCCAGATCCTCGAAGAGAACCAGTGCATGAGCGAGGCCGAGTTCTGGCGTGGTGTCGCCGAGTCGGTGATCGACTATCAGCGCGCGCACCCGGAGCTGGCCGAGCGCTTCGCGCGCTACGACTTCTTCGCGCCGAGCTTCCTGCATTCGTGCCTGAACCGCCTGCAGCTGAAGAACAACCTGCAGATGGTCGACCTGGCCAACCCGGCGGGCAGCCTGATCATGGCCGAGCCGCTGGCCAACCCGGTCGCCCCGTTCGCGCCGCGCAGCGAGCGCCAACCGGTGCCACGGCGTAGCGCCGAGCTGCAGCGCTAGCTGCCCGCCCCGTCAGGCGGCGCCTGGCGGGGCATCGACTTCCATGGCCCGGATTGGGTCATAGCCCAGAGCCTGAGGCGTTACTGCGCCGACGCGGGCGGGATCGGTGCAGGCCGATTTCCGCTTGCCGGTGCCCGTCCGCCTCGCACTCGCTGCAAGGAGCCAAGCATGTACAACCCCAGTCGCACCGCTCAGTTTGCCGCCACGCCCTACGATTTTCGCCCCACCGAGCCGCAGTTGCCGATTCGCAGTTACTGCGACCCGGCGATCTACGAATGCGAGCAGGACCTGATCTTCCGCCACTGCGCCAACTACATCGGCCACGAGAAGATGGTGCCCGAGCTGGGCGACTGGTACGCGCTGCCGCACGAGGAGCACAGCCGCATCCTGGTGCGCAACGAGCATGGCGTGGAGCTGCTGTCCAACGTGTGTCGTCACCGTCAGGCGCTGATGCTCGGCGACTTCAGCCCGGGCAGCGATGCCAGTGCGGTGCGCCGCGGCAATCTGCGCGCCACCGGCAACCGCATCCTGTGCCCGCTGCACGCCTGGACCTACGACAGCAGCGGGCTGATCGTCGGTGCGCCGAAGTTTGCGCAGAAGCCCTGCCGCAACCTGCCGCGTTACCCCCTGCACAACGTCGCCGGCTTTCTCTTCGAGGGACCGCGCGATCCAGTCGCCGACATCGGCGCGTTGTTCCGCCGCCCGGACATGGATTTCTCCGACTACCAGCTCGACCACGTCGAGATGCACCCGTGCAAGTGCAACTGGAAAACCTTCATCGAGATCTACAACGACGACTACCACATCGCCTCCTTCCATCCCGGTCTGCGCCGCTACGTGCGCAGCGAGGGGCTGCAGTGGGACTACGGCGACTGGTACAGCCTGCAGCGCATCAACGTGAACCCCAACCTGGCGCGTGCCGGCACCGATACCTACCGCGCCTGGCATGAAGGCCTGATGGCCGTGCATGGCGATGCTGCGCCGGACTTCGGCGCCATCTGGGCCAGCTACTACCCGACCCACATGATCGAGGTGTTCCCCCACGCCCTGGTGCTTTCCACCGTATATCCCAAGGGCGTGCACGAGTGCCTCAACGTCGTCGAGTTCTACTACCCGCAGGCGCTGTGCGAGGGCAACCGCGAGTTGGTCGAGGCGCACCGCGCCGCCTACATGGAAACCGCCATCGAGGACGACGAGATCGCCGAGCGAACCGATGCCGGCCGGCGTGCGCTGTACCAGCGCGGCATCGATGACAGCGGCCCGTACCAGATACCGCTGGAGGAGGGCATGCAGCATTTCCACGGCTGGTATCGCCAGGTGATGGGCCAGGCCCTGGCAGCCGAGCGCCGCTGAGGCGCGCGTATCGGCCCGACATGGAGGTTGCCGCGATGAACTGAGGTCCCCTTGCGCTGCGCCAACGCCTTATCCCACTCAACCAAGAAAAAGTGTCTGCCCCCATAAACGCGATGTATCACTCACGGCACCCGGCGCACCTGCGCGCCAGCTGCAGCCCCCGCATACTGGCCATGGCCCTGTGTCTGGCGCCACAGGCCTGGCCAGTGGTGGCCTGACTCGTCTGTTCTCGAGTCGCGATGGTGATGGCAGCCGCACGCGCACCTTCATTCCGCAGAACAGCCTGTATCTCGCCACCACCTATCGGGTGCCGCAGATGCAGGGCCTGAAGCTGGGCGGCAGCGTCAACTGGCAGGGCGAGATCGTCCGCGAGCAGGGCACGTCGACCAGCGGCGCGACCATCATCAGCCGTCAGGGCTCCTACGCCGTGGTCAATGCGCTGGCCAGCTACGACCTCGACCCGCACTTCAACGTCTCGCTCAACGTCAACAACCTGTTCGACCGCAAGTACCTGACCAGCCTGTACTGGGCGCAGTCCTACTATGCGCCGTCGCGCAATGCGACCCTGAGTCTGAGCTGGACGTACTGAGCAGGGCTGTGCAGCGCCGCTGGCGCCTGGCCGGCGGCTGCTTCAGTCCACCTTTGCCAGTTCCTCGCGCAGACGGCGCTGGCGTTCCGCCGGCTTGAGCTTCGGACAGGTGCTGCAGAATTCGCCGTCCTCGCGGCGAAAATGCTGGCAGCAGGCGTTGCGGCCCAGCGCCAGGCACTCGCGGCCGTCGTCCAGGCGAACCTCGAGCAGTGCGCTGCTGCGCGGCATGGCTAGCGCTCGCAGCCAGCAGGCCTCCAGTTCGCGCAACGCCGAGTTGGGCAGGCCCAGCCGGCGCTGCACCAGTAGCAGCGCGGCTCGCGTGCAATCGACGGCGAACAGCCTGGCGAGCTTGGGATGGATGCTGGCGACGCGGTCGAACTCGTCCAGTTGCCGTTCGACGAAATCGCCAATCTGCCCGGCGGCGAGGGCGATCAACTCTTGCTGCTCGCCGCGCTGCGGGCTATGCGACGGCAGGCTGAAGCCACCGACGAAGCCGTCGCAGACCGATTGCCCCAATTGTCCCAGGCAGGGTGCGCGGTGCTGCAGGTGCACGGCCAGCAGGCTGAGGTAGATCGGTTGCCAGATCAGCAGGGTCCAACTGCGGGTGGTCCAGTAGTGGCGGCCGGCGCCGGGGTGGGCGCGTTGCCAGTGCGCGTGCAACGCGGCGATTCGTTGCGGGTTGCCTGGGCTGGCGCACTGCAGCTGATCGGGGCTTGGCGTGCCGATACGGCCGTGCAGGGCAGGGACAGTGGCGCGCAGGGTGGCAAGCAGCGCGGCGAGGTCGCCGGAGGCATCGGACATGAAGGTGAAACCCTGCAGCTTCGCGAATGGTTCGGGGCGGTGGCAGGGAATCTAGCAGGACATTGCTAATGATACAAATTAGCAATTAGGAATATGTTTCATTGGTAAGCAAGAGGCCCACGCTGGGTGGGCCTCTTGCCGTGATACGCGTCGGCGATCAGCCCTCGCTGCGCTCCTGCGCCATGCACGCGGCGGCGGTGAACAGCACGTCGGTGGAGGAGTTCAGCGCGGTTTCCGCCGAGTCCTGGACGATGCCGATGATGAAGCCGATGGCCACCACCTGCATCGCCACCTCGTTGGGGATGCCGAACAGGCTGCAGGCCAGCGGGATCAGCAGCAGCGAGCCGCCGGCCACGCCCGACGCGCCGCAGGCGCTGATCGAGGCCAGCACGCTGAGCAGCAGGGCGGTCGGCAGATCGACGGCGATGCCCAGGGTATGCACCGCGGCCATGGTCAGGATGGTGATGGTAATCGCCGCGCCGGCCATGTTGATGGTGGCGCCCAGCGGGATCGACACCGAGTAGGTTTCCTCGTGCAGGCCCAGGCGCTGGCTCAGCTGCAGGTTGACCGGGATGTTGGCCGCCGAGCTGCGGGTGAAGAAGGCGGTCAGGCCGCTCTCGCGCAGGCAGGTGAACACCAGCGGGTAGGGGTTGCGGCGGATCTTCCAGTACACCAGCGCCGGGTTGACCAGCAGCGCCACCAGCAGCATGCAGCCGACCAGTACCACCAGCAGGTGCAGGTAGCCGAGCAGGGCATCGAAGCCGGATTCGGCCAGGGTCGCGGCGACCAGGCCGAAGATGCCCAGCGGCGCCAGGCGGATCACCAGCTTGACGATGGCGGTGACACCATCGGACAGATCACCCAGCAGCTGCTTGCTGCCGGCGCTGGCATGGCGGAAGGCGAAGCCGAGACCGATGGCCCAGGCCAGGATGCCGATGAAGTTGCCTTTGAGCACCGCATTCACCGGATTGTCGACGATATTCAGCAGCAGGGTCTTGAGCACCTCGCCGATGCCGCCGGGGGGCGTCAGTTCGGCGGCCTGGCTGCTCAGCACCAGCGCCGAGGGGAAGGCGAAGCTGGCCACCACCGCCACCAGCGCGGCGCTGAAGGTGCCGATCAGGTACATCAGCAGGATCGGGCGGATATGGGTCTGCTGGCCGTGCTGGTGGTTGGCGATGGACGACATCACCAGAATGAACACCAGTACCGGCGCCACCGCTTTCAGCGCCGAGACGAATACGTTGCCGACGAAGCCGACGGACAGCGCCGCCTGCGGGGCGATCAGGGCGAGGACGATACCGGCCAGCAGGCCGATGAAAATCTGCATCACCAGGCTGGTGCGGTTGAGCAGCTGCAGGGCAGGGTGAATGGCTTCGGACATCGCGGGAGTCTCTGGTTGCTGGGCCGCGCCACAAGTGGCGCTGGGCCCCGGGCGACAGGGCTTCCGGCCGGGCGCGAGAGGCTCGGCGGAAAAAATAGCGCGCGACTCTAGCACAGTCGCAGCGGGCGTCGACCGCGCCGGGGCGATCAGGGCGACAGGGTGCAAGCCGGTGTCGCATCTCGGCAAGCGGCGAGTGCTTGAAATATCGAACATCCGCTGCGTATTTTGTCCATCTCGCCGTCGGCCGACGGTATTCGAGCACACAAGGACAACCACAGATGAGCACTGCCAGCCGCCCTGCACTGGAAACCCTCCTGCGCGGCATCGACGAAATCGAGTGCGTGACCCCGGACCTCAACGGCGTGCCGCGTGGCAAGGTGATGACCGCCGCCGGCTTTCTCGAAGGGCGGCGGCTGCAACTGGCCCGCGGCGTGCTGCTGCAGTGCATCATGGGCGGCTACCCGCCGGCGCGTTTCTACGGCGGCGACGACGGCGACCTGGCGCTCAACGCCGTGCCGACGCAGATCCACCGCCTGCCCTGGAGCGAGCCGCCGCGCGCGCTGGCCATCTGCGACGCCGACGAGCTGGACGGACGCAGCAGTGGCCTGTCCACCCGCGGCCTGCTCAAGCGCGTGCTGGCGCGCTACGCCGAGCATGGCTGGCAGCCGGTGGTGGCCACCGAGCTGGAGTTCTTCGTGTTCGCGGCGAATGCCGATCCGCTGCAGCCGTTCCAGCCGCCGGTCGGTCTGGACGGTCGCCGCGAGGATGGTGGTGCGGCGTTCAGCGTCAGCTCCGGCAACGGCCTGCGCCCCTTCTTCGCCGAGGTCTACCGCTGCATGGCGGCGCTCGGCCTGCCGCGCGACACCTTCATGCACGAGATGGGCGTCAGCCAGTTCGAGATCAACCTGCTGCACGGCGATGCGTTGCAACTGGCCGACCAGACTCTGCTGTTCAAGCACCTGCTCAAGGAGGTCGGGCTCAAGCACGGTCTCAGCGTGGTGTGCATGGCCAAGCCGCTGGCGCATACCCCGGGCAGTTCCATGCATATCCACCAGAGCGTGGTGGAGCGGGGCAGCGGGCGCAATATCTTCAGCGCCGACGACGGCGAGGCGACGGCGGCCTTTTATCACTTCATCGGCGGTCAGCAGGCGGCGCTGGCCGATTTCACCCTGCTGTTCGCCCCCCATGTGAATTCCTACCAGCGCCTGTGCCATCCCTATGCCTCGCCGAACAATGCCTGCTGGTCGGCGGACAACCGCGCCGCCGGCCTGCGCATCCCGGCCAGTGCGCCGGTGGCGCGGCGGGTGGAGAACCGCCTGCCGGGCGCCGACGCCAACCCCTATCTGGCCCTGGCCGCCAGCCTGGCCGCCGGGTTGCATGGTCTGGAATGCGAGCTACAGCCGAGTGCGCCGATCCAGGGCGAGTTCGAGGTGCCCGACGAATTGGCGCTACCCTGTACCATGCATGCCGCCATCGAGCGTCTGAAACGCAGCGAGTTGGCGGTCGAACTGTTCGGTGCGGAATTCATCGAAGGTTACATCGCCAGCAAGACCCTGGAGCTGACCAGCTTCTACGATGAAATCACCCCCTGGGAGCGACGCGTGCTGGCCGCGCAGGCCTGACCGGCCGCCGCTCCCTATGTATTCGCGCCGTACCGCGCGCCCTGCCGGGCGCGCCCCGCACAAGGAGCCGTAGCCGTTCATGCGCCCGATCTGGAAGTCCTTCCGTTCGCTGTACTTCGCCACCTTGCTGATGCTGCTCGGCTCCGGCCTGCTCAGCACCTACCTGGCCCTGCGCCTGGCCGACACGGTGGACGGCCTGTGGGTCGGCGCGCTGATGGCGGCCAACTATTTCGGCCTGGTGCTCGGCGGCAAGCAGGGCCATCGGCTGATCGCCCGGGTCGGGCATATCCGCGCCTACGTCGCCTGCGCCGGGGTGGTCACCGCCGCGGTGCTCGGCCATGGCCTGGTGGAGTGGCTGCCGTTCTGGCTGCTGCTGCGCATGCTGGTGGGCCTGGGCATGATGTGCCAGTACATGGTGATCGAAAGCTGGCTCAACGAGCAGGCCGAGGCCAGCCAGCGCGGCCTGGTGTTCAGCGGCTATATGGCGGCCTGCTATCTGGGGCTGATCCTCGGCCAGCTGGTGCTGGTGGTGCACCCGACCTTGGGCCCGGAACTGCTGATGCTGGTGGCCCTGTGCTTCGCCCTGTGCCTGGTGCCGGTGGCGCTGACCCGGCGCCTGCACCCGGCACCGCTGCACCCGGCGCCGCTGGAGCTGCGCTTCTTCCTCAGCCGGGTGCCGCTGTCGCTGACCACCGTGGCCGTGGCCGGGCTGCTGATCGGGGCCTTCTATGGCCTGGCGCCGCTCTATGCCACGCGCATGGGCCTGAGCACCGAGCAGGTCGGCCTGTTCATGGGCAGCTGCATCCTCGCTGGCCTGCTGGTGCAGTGGCCGCTGGGCTGGCTGTCGGACCGACGCGACCGGGTACGGCTGATCCGCGGTTGCGCCGCACTGCTGCTGCTCGCCGCGTTGCCGCTGGCGCTGCTGCAGCAGGTGACGCTGCTGCCGCTGATCGGTATCGGCTTCGTGGTCAGCCTGATGCTGTTCAGTCTTTACCCGCTGGGGGTGGCGCTGGCCAACGACCACGTCGAGCCGGAGCGGCGGGTGTCGCTGACCGCCATGCTGCTGGTGACCTTCGGTGTCGGCGCCTGTATCGGCCCGCTGTTGGCGGGGGTGCTGATGCGCCTCTATGGCGCCCACATGCTCTACGTGTTCGTCTGCTGCTGCACGCTGATCCTGGTCTGGCGCATCCGTCCCGAGGTGGTCACTCACCTGCATCAGGTCGAGGACGCGCCGCTGCATCACCTGGGCAGCCCGGCCAATGTGGCCGGCTCGCCACTGATGGCAGCGCTCGATCCGCGGGTCGACGAGCAGACCGTGCAGGAGCAGATGCAGGACCCCGTCGCGGCGCCAGAGGAGCCGGCGGAGGCGCCACGGGCGACGCCATGAGCCGCCTCAGCGTCGTCATCCCGGCGCTGGACGAGGCCGCGGCGCTGCCGGCGTTGCTCGAAGATCTGCGCACGCTGCGCAGTGCCGGCGCCGAATTGATCCTGGTCGACGGCGGCAGCCGCGACGGCACGCCGCAATTGGCGGCCGCGCGGGTCGACCGCTTGCTGTACAGCCCGCCTGGTCGGGCGCGGCAGATGAACGCCGGCGCGGCGCAGGCCGGCGGCGACTACCTGTGGTTCCTGCATGCCGACACCCGGCTGAGCCCGGCTTGCCTGGCCGCGTTGCAGCAGGCGCTGGTCGATGAGCCGGGCTGGGGGCGTTTCGATCTACGCCTGTCGGGCGCTGGCCCATCGCTATGGTTGATCGGCCAGATGATCAACCTGCGTTCGCGGCTGACCGGCATCGCCAGCGGCGATCAGGGCATCTTCGTGCGCCGCGAGCTGTTCGAGTCGCTCGGCGGCTATGCCGACATCCCGCTGATGGAAGACCTCGAGCTGTGCCGGCGGCTCAGGCGCGTGGCCCGGCCGCGTTGTCTGCGCCCGCCGCTCTCGACGTCGAGCCGGCGTTGGGAGCAACATGGAACCTGGCGCACGGTCTGGTTGATGTGGCGTCTGCGCCTGGCCTACTACCGCGGGGTCAGCCCGGAGCTGCTGGCTGGCCGTTACCGAGGAGGAGCACGACGATGACCACGCTGTCACTCCACCTGCTGGCGCGCGCACCCGTCCCCGGACGGGTGAAGACGCGCCTGATTCCGACATTGGGCGAGGAGGGCGCCAGCCGCCTGCAGCGGGCGCTGCTGGAACAGACCCTGGCCCTGCCGCCGCTGGCCTTCGAGCAGCGTTTCCTGTGGCTGGACGGCGATGCCGACCGCCCCTTGCAGCAGTTGGCCGAGCGCCAGGACTGGGTGCTGGTGGAGCAGCCGGCCGGCGACCTCGGCGAGCGCATGCGGCGTATCGCGGCGCTCGGTCTGGCCGAGCACGACGGCGTGGTGCTGATCGGCAACGATTGCCCGGCGCTCGACGGCACCTACCTGCAGCAGGCCTGTGCGGCATTGGACGAGCACCGTGCGGTGCTCGGCCCGGCGGAGGACGGCGGCTACGTGCTGCTGGGCCTGCGCAGCCTCGATCACAGCCTGTTCGAGAACATGCCCTGGGGCGGCGATCAGGTGCTGGCGCGCACCCGCGAGTGCCTGCAGCGCCTGGCCTGGCCGCATCTGTTGTTGCCGACGCTATGGGACGTGGACCGGCCGCAGGATCTGGCGCGCCTGGCGGAGCTGGATCAGCGCTGGCGCAACCTGGTGCACTGACCTTAGAACAGGCCGTCGCTCTCGCTGCGCCGCGCTTCGCGCTGCAGCTGGTAGACGAAGCGCTCGACCTGGCGCTGCTCCAGACCGCTCATGCGGTAGAAGCGGGTGCCGACGAAGGTCATGTCGACCTTCTCCTCGTACTGCACGTGGCGCAGCTCCACCGCACAGGTCATGGCGCCGAACGGCAGCTGGGCGGTGAGGCGCTCGTGCACCTGGCCGTTGTGCAATTGCTGGCTGAGGTCGCCGGCAAAGCGCAGCTTGCAGCCGGTGGCGGAGATGTCCAGCAGCTGGCCGGGGAGCGGTTCGCGCAGCTTGTCGCCGGCCAGCACCACCTTGATCAGGTCGCTCTGCTTGAGCGGCGCGCGGTAGGCGCTGCGGCGCTGGTGATAGATCACCTCCTGCGGCAGCGGCGCCCAGTAGCAGGGCGCCCCCTCGAACTCGCCCAGCTGCACCTCGTGCTCGCAGCTCCAGGCCACGCGCACGCCCTCACGGTAGGCCTCGACGCTGAAGGCTTCGCCCTGCTTGAGGAAGCGCTCGCCATCGTTGGGAATGATTTCGTCCAGCGCCACGCGGTTGCGCTCGCGGTCGATTTCCACCAGGTAGCTCTGGAATCGCTGGCTGCGATCCTTGAACTGGATCACCAGCGGGTCGTGGTTCTGTTGCAGTTGGCGCAGGGTGGCAATGATTTCCACGGGTGCCTTGAGCACCTTGGGCGGCTGAGGACCATTTTCCTCGTTGAACGCGCTGGACACAGTTCGGAACTCTCCGAGTCATCGACTACAACGGCACTAGAATACTGGCAGAGTGCCTGCGTGTCCCTGTGCTTTTTCTTGTGGTGGCTCAGGCCTGGCTGAGTGGCCTTTGCTGGGCGATTCTAGCCGCACTGCCACGGCTGTCATAGAGCCCCGGCGTCTCGCCGCCGCGGAGGATGCCGAGGATGCTGCCGACCGAGGCCTGGTTGGCGCGGATCAGTCGGCCGTTGCGCAGGTTGGCCTCCTGGCAGCGCTGCAGCAGGGCGGACAGCGCCTCGCTGCGTGCCAGCAACTGTTCGCCCAGCGCGGAGCCTGCCGCCAGTGCGCCGAGGCCGTCGCGGTCGGCGCTCAGGCCGGCGGCCAGGAGCAGGCGACTGCGCTCGCCGCCGTGCTGCTGGAGCAGGGCGAGCAGGGGTTGTTTGTCGCTGAGCAGGCTGTCCAGGCGCGGCAGGTCGCGCTCGGTCAGGGCCTGGAATTCGGCATCGATCAGCTCAAGCAGTTGCTCGGCGGTGCCGATATCGGTGGTGAACAGGTCAAGCAGGGCAGTGTCGTGCATGGCGGGCTCTTGGGGGTCGGGCGTCCAACACCCCCAGCGCAGCCCTGGGACTAGCGCTGGGATTCGAAGTTGAGCAGTTTTTCGGCGACGCGCTGACTGTCGACCTGGTAGCTGCCGTCGGCAATCGCCTGTTTCAGCTGGGCCACGCGCTCCTTGTTGACGATCGGCTGGTCGCGCAGCTTCTCGCCGATCTTCTGCAGCTGCTGCGCCTCGCGGCTCAGCTGTACCGGCTCGCCGGTCTTTGCGGTGTTCTGCTCATCGCCGCCGGCGACCGGCGCCTGAGTCGGCGTTGCCGGCTCGTTGCGATTGCCAGCCTGAGTCGCGCCGGTACGCCCCGCGTTGGCGGGCGTATTGGCATTGTTCAGCCGGTTGAAGTCGATGACCATGATGCAGAACCTCGGACGATATGGTGGACGCTTGCCAAGCTTTCGGCCGCTGCCGGTAAAACTTTAGGGCTATTTTCGCTGCGTCGTTAAACAGTGTAGGAAATCGCCTGGCTGTTGCGCTACAAGAAACATGCCTACATGGCCACTTGCACTTGTCCGGGCCCGATCACGCGGGCGCGCACCACCCGTTGCGAACGCAGGTTGCGCACGTTGATCTGCTGGCCGGGAGCGCCGTCGCTGAGCGCTTCGCCGGGCATGCGTACGTTGATCGTGCCGCTGCTGGCGCTGATCACCACCTGGTCGCCGCGACGGATCGCCTCGGCCACCTGCAGATGGTTCGGCGCCAGAACCTGGTTGCTGCCCAGCTGGCGCGTCAATTTCTTGCCGATCGCCTGGGCCGGATCGGTCAGGTAGCCCTGACGGAGCTTGCCGACGTCGTGCTCGACCAGGCTCAGGTCGGCGGCGCCGACCACGCTCATGCGTTCGAGCGGGCGGGTCAGCACCGCCACCTGGCGAAACAGACGCACCTCGGCCGGCACGAACACGGTCCAGGGCGCGCTGCCTTCGCAGCGTACCCGCGTGGTGACGCGCCCAATGGGTTGTGCCGGGCTTTCGAGCTGCGTAGTCAAAGGCTGGTCGCACAGAGGCAGGCGCAGCCGCGGGTCGAGTCGACTGACCTGGATCTCATGGCGGCCCTGGATTTCGCTACGCTGTAAATGGTCGACCACGGCCTGCTCAAGAAAGGCCTCGGTGGCGCCGATAAGCTGGTCGGTACTGGTGAAGGCCGCCGCAGCGCTGCCGCTGTAGCCGATCACTGGCAAAGCGAGTAAAACGGGCAGGGCGTCCAGGCACTTTGCCAGCAGCTGACGGAATGATGACGTTCTTGGCTTCATGACCAATGCAAAGCAAGCCCCGTGCCGCCTGCTAGGCTGCAAGGGGTTGGCGTTACTAGACGAGAAGGAGTCCGGGCATGGCCGGGTTGATGGATTCGGTTAACCAGCGCACCCAACTGGTAGGGCAGAACCGCTTGGAGTTGCTGCTGTTCCGCCTGGAAGGCCCGCAGCTGTATGGCATCAACGTGTTCAAGGTGAAGGAGGTGCTGCAATGCCCCAACCTCACCATCATGCCCAAGTCCAGCCCGGTGGTGCGCGGGGTGGCCAATATCCGCGGCGGCACCATCCCGATTCTCGACCTGTCCATCGCCACCGGGCGGGCGGCTCTGGAAGACCTCAAGACCAGCTTCGTGATCATCACCGAGTACAACACCAAGGTGCAGGGCTTCCTGGTGCGCTCGGTGGAACGCATCGTCAACATGAACTGGGAGGAGATCCATCCGCCACCCAAGGGCGCCGGGCGCGACCACTACCTGACCGCGGTGACCCGCCTCGACCAGCAGCTGGTGGAGATCATCGACGTGGAGAAGATTCTCGCCGAGGTGGCG
This sequence comes from Pseudomonas sp. PL-6, assembly GCF_054110165.1. Lineage (NCBI taxonomy): Bacteria > Pseudomonadati > Pseudomonadota > Gammaproteobacteria > Pseudomonadales > Pseudomonadaceae > Pseudomonas > Pseudomonas sp. PL-6. Next base: position 1,969,218 of record NZ_CM134189.1, read on the forward strand.
CCCACCTCCGAGGTGATCTCCGCCGGGGTGATCGACGAGCAGGTGCAGAGCAGTGCGGTAACCAAGCACGTGCTGATCGTCGACGACTCCTCGGTGGCGCGCAAACAGGTGTCGCGCTGCCTGCAGACCGTGGGCGTGGAGGTCACCGCGCTGAACGACGGCCGCGAGGCGCTCAATTACCTCAAGCAGATGGCTGACGAGGGCCAGCGCCCCGACGAGGAGTTGCTGATGCTGATTTCCGACATCGAGATGCCGGAGATGGACGGCTATACCCTGACCACCGAGATTCGCAGCGATCCGCGCATGCAGAAGCTGCATATCCTCCTGCATACTTCGCTGTCCGGGGTATTCAACCAGGCGATGGTGAAGAAGGTCGGCGCGGACGATTTCCTCGCCAAGTTCAAGCCGGACGACCTGGCCTCTAGGGTGGTCGAGCGGATTCGCGTGGCGGATGGGGGCTGAGGGGTGACCTTCGGCGAATGTTATGGTCGGTGAGGCGGCACTAGTGTCTTCAGGTAATTTGGATTTCGAGCAGTTCCGGACTTTCCTGGAAAAGGCCTGCGGTATTCTGCTGGGCAGCAACAAGCAGTACCTGGTCTCCAGCCGTCTGAACAAGCTGATGGAACAGAACGGCATCAAGACCCTGGGCGAGCTGGTGCAGCGCATGCAGAACCAGCCGCGCAGCGGCCTGCGCGAGCAGGTGGTCGATGCCATGACCACCAACGAAACCCTGTGGTTTCGCGACACCTACCCCTTCGAGGTACTGAAGAACCGGGTGCTGCCGGAGTTGATCAAGGCCTATCCGGCGCAGCGCCTGCGCATCTGGTCGGCGGCCTGTTCGTCCGGGCAGGAGCCCTATTCGCTGTCGATGTCGATCGACGAGTTCGAGCGGACCAATATCGGCCAGCTCAAGGGCGGGGTGCAGATCGTCGCCACTGACCTGTCGCCGTCGATGCTGGCCAACTGCAAGTCCGGCGAGTACGACAGCCTGGCCATGGGCCGCGGCCTGGCCCAGGAGCGCCTGCAGCGTTATTTCGACCCCAAGGGGCCGGGCCGCTGGCAGGTCAAGGCGCCGATCAAGAACCGCGTCGAGTTTCGCCCGCTCAACCTGCTGGACAGCTACGCGGCGCTGGGCAAGTTCGACATCGTGTTCTGCCGCAACGTGCTGATCTACTTCTCCGCGGAGGTGAAGAAGGACATCCTCACGCGCATCCATGCCACCCTCAAGCCGGGTGGCTACCTGTTCCTCGGTGCGTCTGAGGCGCTCAACGGCCTGCCCGAGAAGTACCAGATGGTGCAGTGCAGTCCGGGCATCATCTATAAGGCCAAGTAGTGGCGCGATCACCATCGGTGGAGCAGAGCGGGAGGCCTAGGCCTCCCGTTTGCGTTTCCTGGCCTGGGGATCTCGCCTGCCCGCTGTCCGGACCCCGTTGCGCCGAGGCGGCACCCCGTGGGAGGCGCGTCAGCGGCGACTTCCACTCTCCCGAACCTTCCGTGGCCCCAAGGCAACCCGGTGGGGCTTCCCTGGCCGGCAATCGCATCCGGGCTACTCGGTTTTCGCGGGCGCCATTCGATCTGTCCATTGGTGATCGAGGCCGCTCCCCGGCATCACCGCCGGGCGGCAAACAGTCGAACGGCCTTTGCCGCTCGCTTGCCTACGGGCGGTAAGGGCTTGCCGCTTTGCCGCTTGCGTCGTCTCGTTATTTGTTTAACTAACTGATTTATAAGTGATTTATTAGTTGGCACAAGCTTTGCTGAATGTCTGGCAGGAAAGACCAGACTGCCCCAGCGGCAAAGGTTGCAGAGCATGAGCATCAATTTCGGCAAGGCCCTCGGTATCCACGAACAGGCACTCGGCTTCCGCGCCCAGCGTGCCGAGGTGTTGGCCAACAACATCGCCAACGCCGATACCCCCAACTACAAGGCGCGCGACCTCGACTTCGCCAGCGTGCTGGCCGCGCAGAGCGCCAAGCAGCAGCGCGGCAACGTTGCCCTGGCGCGCACCGACGGCCGCCATATCGGCGCCGAGGGCATCGCCACCGGCCAGGCCGAGCTGGCCTATCGCACGCCGCTGCATGCCTCGCTGGACCAGAACACCGTCGACCTGCAGATGGAGCAGTCGAACTACGCCGAGAACTCGGTGCATTTTCAGGCCAGCTTCACCTTCCTCAACAGCAAGTTCAAAGGGCTGACCAGCGCCCTGCGCGGCGAATAAGGAGCGCGACCATGTCCCTTGCCAGTGTCTTCAATATCGCCGGAACCGGCATGAGCGCGCAGAGCACGCGCCTCAATACCATCTCCAGCAACATCGCCAACGCCGAAACGGTGTCCTCAAGCATCGACCAGACCTACCGCGCCCGCCATCCGGTGTTCGCCACCGTGTTCCAGCAGGCGCAGGGCGGCGACCGGGGTTCGCTGTTCGCCGAGCAGGACGAGGCCGGCCGTGGCGTGCAGGTGCTCGGCGTGGTCGAGGACCAGAGCAGCCTGATGCCACGCTACGAGCCGGATCATCCGGCGGCGGACGCCGGCGGCTACGTGTACTACCCCAACGTCAACGTGGTCGAGGAGATGGCCGACATGATTTCCGCCAGTCGCGCCTTCCAGACCAACGTGGAAATGATGAATACCGCCAAACAGATGCTGCAGCGCGTGCTGACCCTGGGTCAGTAAGTCAGCGAAAGGGAGTCAGGCATGAGCACAGTCAGCGGCACCAGTTCGGTACTGGATCAGTACCAGATCAAGCAGGACACCACGCAGAACAAGGAACTCGGCAAGAACGAGTTCCTCAACCTGCTGGTGGCCCAGTTGAACAACCAGAATCCGCTGGAGCCGCAAGGCAACGGCGAGTTCATCGCCCAGCTGGCGCAGTTCAGCCAGGTCGAGGGCATCGAGAAGCTCAATACCAGCATGGAGTCGCTGCTCTCCGGCTATCAATCGTCGCAGGCGCTGCAGGCCTCGTCGCTGGTCGGGCGCAAGGTCATAGTGCCGAGCGAGAAGGCGGTGGTCGATACCAGCGAGAGCTTCAAGGCCAGCACGGTGCTGCCGGTCAGCAGCAGCAACGTCTACGTCAACGTCTACGACAGCGCCGGCTCGGTGGTCACGCGCATCAACCTGGGCGAGCAGGCTGCCGGCAACGTCAGCTTCATCTGGGACGGCAAGGATTCCAGCGGCAAGCTGATGCCGCCCGGCACCTACAAGTTCGAGGCGCAGGCCACCTACGGCGACGAGACCAAGGGCCTGTACACCCTGCTGCCGGCCAACGTCGACAGCGTCACCCTGGGCGGCAGCGAGCTGATGCTCAACCTCGCCGGCCTCGGCAGCGTTCCGATTTCCCAAGTGCAAGTCATCGGCCAATAACTATTGCCGCCGGCAGTTCCGGCAAAGGAGTCCTCCATGTCGTTCAATATTGGTCTCAGCGGCCTGCGCGCCGCGACCAAGGATCTCAACGTCACCGGCAATAACATCGCCAACGCCGGCACCGCCGGCTTCAAGCAGTCGCGCGCCGAATTCGCCGATGTCTATGCCGCCTCGGTGCTGGGGTCCGGCTCCAACCCGCAGGGCAGCGGGGTGCTGCTCGGCGACATCTCGCAGCAGTTCAACCAGGGCAATATCAACTACACGCAGAACGCCCTGGATCTGGCGATCAACGGCAACGGCTTCTTCGTCACCAGCAACAACGGCGAGATCAGCTACACCCGCGCCGGTTACTTCGGCACCGACCGCGACGGTTTCATGGTGAACAACTTCGGCTATCGCCTGCAGGGCTACTCGGTCGATGCCAACGGCAACCTGCAAAACGGCATCGTCAACGATATCCAGATCCAGACCGCCAACCAGGAGCCGCGCGCCACCGCCAACCTGGATCAGACCTTCAACCTCAACTCGAACAACACCGTGCCGAGCACCGTGCCGTTCGACCCGACCGACCCGACCAGCTACAACTCGTCCACCTCGACCAACATCTACGACACCCAGGGCAACTCCCACGTCTTCACCCAATACTTCGTCAAGACCGGGGCCAACAGCTGGACCATGAACGTGCTGATCGACGGGCGCAACCCGGACGATCCGACCCTGACCACGCCGTCCAGCGTCGACCTGCAGTTCACCACCGCCGGCCAGCTCGATGTGGCCGCGCTGATCGCCTCGACGCCGACCGGCTTCACCGTGGCCGCCGACGGCACCATCGACCTGACCAGCTGGGTGCCGGCCGCGCCGGACAACTCGGTGCCGCCGGTGTGGGGGCCGAACGGGGCGACGGCCAACGCGACGGGGGTCAATATCGATCTGCGCCAGGCGACCCAGTTCGCCAGTTCCTTCGCGGTCAACAGCGTCAGCCAGGACGGCTACACCACCGGCCAGCTGGCCGGCCTGGAAATCGACGACACCGGGGTGATCTTCGCCCGTTACACCAATGGCCAGTCCAAGGTGCAGGGGCAGGTGGTGCTGGCCAACTTCGCCAACGTGCAGGGCCTGACGCCGGTGGGCAAGACCGCCTGGGTGCAGTCCTTCGAGTCCGGCGAGCCGGTGGTCGGCACGCCGCGTGCCGGCACCCTGGGCGCGCTGCAGTCCGGCGCCCTGGAGGACTCCAACGTCGAGCTGTCCGATCAGCTGGTCAACCTGATCGTCGCCCAGCGCAACTACCAGGCCAACGCCAAGACCATCGAGACCGAAAGCGCCATCACCCAGACCATCATCAACCTGCGTTGATGAAACCCGCTCCGGCAAAGCGGCAAGCCTGGCTTGCCGCTTTGCCGTTCCGGCGCCGGCAAACTCTCGCCGCCGGCGTTCTCCGGATTGCCGTTCTGTTTTGATAAAGCCTTTTAAATCAGCTGCTTGAGTGATTTTTTCGAATCTGGCACGGCGCTTGCTGAATAGCTTGCAAAGAGCCACGGGCAACAGGCCCTCTCGGAGAATCACCATGGACAAGCTGCTGTACGTCTCCATGACCGGCGCGCACAACAACACCCTGGCGCAGCGCGCGCACGCCAACAACCTGGCCAACGTCTCCACTTCGGGTTTCCGTCGCGACTTCGAGCAGGCGCGTTCCATGCCGCTGTTCGGCGACAGCTACCCGGCGCGCGTCTACGCCATGAGCGAGCGCCCGGCCACCGACTTTCGTCCCGGCTCGCTGCAGGAAACCGGCCGCGATCTGGACGTGGCGGTCGGTGGCAAGGGCTGGATCGCCGTGCAGGCGCCCGACGGCAGCGAGGCCTACGTGCGCACCGCCAGCCTGAACATCGACGCCCTCGGCATGCTGCGCACCGGCAACGGTTTGCCGGTGATCGGCAATGCCGGGCCGATTGCCGTGCCGCCGGAGCAGAAGGTGGAGATCGGCCAGGACGGCACCATCAGCATTCGCGCCCTCGGCGAGGACCCCAATGTGCTGGCCGAGGTCGACCGCATCAAGCTGGTCAACCCCGATCCCAAGTCGCTGGAGAAGGGCAGCGACGGCCTGATCCGGGTCAAGGGCCAGGCCGCGGCGCCGGCCGATGCCCTGGTGCAGGTGACCTCCGGCTTTCTCGAGTCGAGCAACGTCAACGCCGTCGAGGAGATGACCGCGATCCTCTCGCTGTCACGCCAGTTCGAGCTGCAAGTGAAGATGATGCGCACCGCCGAGGACAACGCCTCGTCCATGGCGCGGGTTTTGCAAATTAGCTAATTATCAGCACGCGGCGCCATGAATCTGGCGTCCGAGGAGAGTCGATATGCTTCCGGCACTGTGGGTCAGCAAGACCGGTTTGTCCGCCCAGGACATGAACCTGACCACCATTTCCAACAACCTGGCCAACGTCTCCACCACCGGCTTCAAGCGCGATCGCGCCGAGTTCGAGGACTTGCTGTACCAGATCCGTCGCCAGCCGGGCGGCCAGTCCAGCCAGGACAGCGAACTGCCCTCCGGCCTGCAGCTGGGCACCGGGGTGCGCGTGGTCGGCACGCAGAAGATCTTCACCGCCGGCAGCCTGCAGACCACCGAGCAGCCGCTGGACCTGGCGATCAACGGCCGCGGCTTCTTCCAGGTCCTGCAGCCCGACGGCACCGTCTCCTACACCCGCGACGGCAGCTTCCACCTCGATTCCGACGGCCAGATCGTCACCTCCAGCGGCTTCGCCCTGGAGCCGGCCATCGTCCTGCCGGGCGAGGTGCGCACCTTCACCGTCGGCGAGGACGGCACCGTGTCGGTGACCACCGCCGGCAACGCCCAGCCGCAGATCATCGGCAACATCCAGCTGGCCGACTTCGTCAACCCGGCCGGCCTCGAAGCCATTGGCAACAACCTGTTCCTGGAGACCGGCTCCAGCGGCGCGCCGCAGGTCGGCAACCCGGGCCTCAACGGCCTCGGCACCACCCTGCAGAACACCCTGGAGAACTCCAACGTCAGCGTGGTGGAGGAGCTGGTGAACATGATCACCACCCAGCGCGCCTACGAAATGAACTCCAAGGTGATTTCCACCGCCGATCAGATGCTGTCCTTCGTGACGCAGAACCTCTGATCCTTTCTTGATTTAGTTGTGAACGCCGCGAGGTAGTGGTCATGAACCGGCAAATACTCTGTTTCCCCCTGTTGGCTGGCCTGCTGCTCGGCAGCGGCTGCGTGGCGCCGACAGCCAAGCCGGACGATCCCTATTACGCCCCGGTGTTGCCGCGCACGCCGCTGCCGGCGGCGCAGAACAACGGTTCGATCTACCAGGCCGGCTTCGAGAACGGCCTGTACGACGACCGCAAGGCGTTCCGCGTTGGCGACATCATCACCATCACCCTCAACGAGCGTACCCAGGCCAGCAAGAACGCCAACAGCGACATAGAGAAGGACAGCAGCGCCAACATGAGCATGGGCGCCCTGTTCGGCGGTGGCGTGTCGGCGACCAACCCGCTCACCGGTGGCCGCATGACCCTGGACACCGAGTTCTCCGGTTCGCGTGACGCCAGTGGGGCCAGTCAGGCGGGGCAGAGCAATAGCCTGTCCGGCTCGATCACCGTCACCGTCGCCGAGGTACTGCCCAATGGCATCCTCGCCGTGCGTGGCGAGAAGTGGATGACCCTCAATACCGGCGACGAGCTGGTGCGCATCTCCGGGCTGGTCCGCGCCGACGACATCGCCACCGACAACACCGTGGCTTCGACCCGGGTGGCCGATGCGCGTATCACCTATTCCGGCACCGGCGCCTTCGCCGACGCCAGCCAGCCGGGCTGGTTGAGCCGCTTCTTCCTCAGCCCGATGTGGCCGTTCTGAGCGAGGCTGTATCCATGAAATCCTGGCTGAACCCCCTAGCCGCGAGCTCCGCTCGTCAGGCGTTCAACGTCGCTCCGGCGCGCGAGTCGAGCTCGCCGCTGCGCGCTCTGCTTCCCGCGACCCAGGCGCGGCCGCTGCAGGCAAGCTCCTGCCGCCGGCAATTCGCCGCCGCCCATCGCGGCTATCGCCGCCGTGGCGCCAACGACTGGCTGCTGCTGGCGACCATGCTGGCGTGCCTGCTGCTGAGCCTGCCGACCCAGGCCGAACGGCTCAAGGACCTGGCCTCGATCCAGGGCGTGCGCAGCAACCAGCTGATCGGCTACGGCCTGGTGGTGGGCCTCAACGGCAGCGGCGACCAGACCACCCAGACCCCCTTCACCGTGCAGACCTTCAACAACATGCTGGCGCAGTTCGGCATCAAGGTGCCGCCGGGCGGCAACGTGCAGCTGAAGAACGTCGCCGCGGTGTCGGTGCATGCCGATTTGCCGGCGTTCGCCAAGCCGGGGCAGACCATCGACATCACCATTTCCTCCATCGGCAACGCCAAGAGCCTGCGCGGCGGCAGCCTGCTGATGACCCCGCTCAAGGGCATCGACGGCAACGTCTACGCCATCGCCCAGGGCAACCTGGTGGTCGGCGGCTTCGACGCCGAGGGCGGCGACGGCTCGCGCATCACCGTCAACGTGCCTTCGGCCGGACGCATTCCCGGCGGCGCCACGGTGGAGCGGCCGGTGCCCAGCGGTTTCGATCAGGGCAACAGCCTGACCCTGAATCTCAACCGCCCGGACTTCACCACGGCGAAGAACATCGTCGACCAGATCAACGACCTGCTCGGCCCGGGCGTGGCCCAGGCCATCGACGGCGGCTCGATCCGCGTCAGCGCGCCGCTCGACCCCAACCAGCGCGTCGACTACCTGTCGATCCTGGAGAACCTCGAAGTGCAGGCCGGCCAGGCGGTGGCCAAGGTCATCATCAACTCGCGCACCGGCACCATCGTCATCGGCCAGAACGTGCGCGTGCAGCCGGCGGCGGTGACCCACGGCAGCCTGACCGTGACCATCACCGAGGATCCCATCGTCAGCCAGCCCGAGGCCTTCTCCGGCGGCCAGACCGCCGTGGTGCCGCGTTCGCGGGTGGATGCCGAGCAGGAGGCCAAGCCGATGTTCAAGTTCGGCCCCGGCACCAGCCTCGACGAGATCGTGCGTGCGGTGAACCAGGTGGGCGCGGCGCCCTCCGACCTGATGGCCATCCTCGAGGCGCTCAAGCAAGCCGGCGCTCTCCAGGCCGACCTGATCGTGATCTGAGGACAGCGCCATGGATTCCCGACTTTCTGCAGGCCTGCTCGGCAACGGCAAGAGCCCCATCGACAGCGGCGCCTTCACCGACCTGAACCGCCTCAACCAGTTCAAGGTGGGCGGCGACAGCGAACAGAACATCCGCAAGGTCGCCGAGGAATTCGAGTCGCTGTTCATGAACGAGATGCTCAAGGCCATGCGTTCGGCCGGCGAGGCGTTCGGCGAGGGCAATTTCCTCAACAGCAACGAGAGCAAGACCTACCAGGACATGCACGACCAGCAGCTGTCGGTGACCCTGGCCAAGGAAGGGCGCGGCATCGGCCTGGCCGATGTGCTGGTGCGGCAGATGTCCAAGCTCAAGCAGCCCTCCAGCCGGCCCAATCCCTTCGCCCAGATCGAGCAACCGCTGAGCAAGGCGAGCGCAGCCGAGAGCGATAAAGTGGCCAGCAGCGAAGGCTTCCGCGACGAGGTGGCACTGCTCAACCGCCGCCGTCTGGCGGTGCCGGGCAAACTGGCCGACCGCCTGCTGGCCGGTATCGTGCCGTCTGCCGGGGAAGGCGAGGGCAAGGCCCTGGCCGGCGGCGACTGGATTCCCGCACAAAGCTTCGCCGCGCCCAAGGCCGATGGCCTGAGCCTGAACAACAGCGATGCCATCAGCGGCCGGCGTATCGCCCAGCCGCCGCTGGCGCCGGGCAAGGCCGCGTTCGCCTCGCCGCAGGAGTTCGTCGCCACCATGCTGCCGATGGCCGAGGCGGCGGCCGAGAAGATCGGCGTCGACCCGCGCTACCTGGTGGCCCAGGCCGCGCTGGAGACCGGCTGGGGCAAGTCGATCATCCGCACCCGCGACGGCGAGAGCAGCCACAACCTGTTCGGCATCAAGAGCCACAACAGCTGGGACGGCGAGTCGGCGCGGGTGCTGACCACCGAGTACAAGGGCGGCAAGGCGGTCAGGGAAGCGGCCAGCTTCCGCGCCTACGACTCCTACGCGCAGAGCTTCGACGACTACGTCAGCTTCCTGCAGAGCAACGGGCGCTACGAAAAAGCGCTGAACGCCACCGAGAATCCGGAGCGTTTCGTCAAGGAACTGCAGCAGGCCGGCTACGCCACCGACCCCAACTATGCGCGCAAGATCGCCCAGATCGCCCGCAAGATGCAGACCTACCAGGCCGTGGCGGCTGCCGATAGCGCCACCACAAGGACTTGAGGCTGAACCATGGCTGACCTACTCAGTATTGGCCTGTCCGGGCTTGCCGCCAGCAAGACCCAGCTCAGCGTCACCGGTCATAACATCACCAATATCAATACACCGGGCTATACCCGCCAGGATGCGGTGCAGGCCACGCGCATTCCGCAGTTCAGCGGCGCCGGCTATATCGGCTCGGGTACCAGCCTGGTGGACATCCGCCGCAGCTACAGCGAGTTTCTTACCAGCCAGTTGCGCTCCAGCACGGCGCTGGCCAGCGACGTGGCGGCCTACAAGAGCCAGATCGATCAGCTCGACTCCTTGCTGGCCGGCTCCACCACCGGCATCACCCCCTCGCTGCAATCCTTCTTCGCCGCGTTGCAGACCGCGGCGGAAGATCCGGCCAATATCCCGGCGCGGCAACTGGTGCTGTCCGAGGCCGAGGGCCTCTCGCGGCGCTTCAATACCGTTTACGAACGGCTCAATGAGCAGAACAACTTTCTCAACAAGCAGATGGTGGCGGTCAGCGACCAGGTCAACCGCCTGGCCACCAGCGTCGCCAGCCTGAACAACGCCATCGCCGTCGCGGCGGCCAACGGCCAGCAGCCCAACGACCTGCTCGATGCCCGCGACGAGGCGGTGCGCCAGCTGTCCACCTACGTCGGCGTCACCGTGGTGCCGCAGGACGACAGCAGCTACAACCTGTTTATCGGCAGTGGCCAGCCGCTGGTGGTGGGCGCCACCGCCAGCCGCCTGGAGGTCGGGCCGGGGAAGGGCGATCCCACGCGCTTCGAGGTTCAGTTCGTCAGCGGCAACTCGCGCCAGACCATTACCACCCAGCTCAGCGGCGGCGAGCTGGGCGGCTTGATCCGCTATCGCCAGGAGGTACTGGACTCCACCTTCAACAGTCTCGGCCGTCTGGCCCTGGCCGTCAGCGATCAGGTCAACAGTCAGCTGGGCCAGGGCCTCGACCTCAAGGGGCAGGTGGGGAGCGCGCTGTTCGGCGACTTCAACGATCCGGCGTTAGCAGCACTGCGCGTACGCGTTTTCAGTAGCAACAGCAGCAATGCCCAGCCCTTGCTCAACATAGGCGACACCAGCCTGCTGACCGCCAGCGACTACCGCCTGGAGTTCGACGGCACCAACTACACGGCGCGCCGCCTTAGCGATAACGCGATGATGAGCGTGACCGAGAATCCGCCCGGCACGCTCAGTTTCAGCGACAGCAATGGTCGCGACCAGGGCTTCACCATCGACGTCGGCACGCCAGCGCCGGCGGCAGGTGACATCTTCCTGCTGCAGCCGACCCGTCGTGGCGCCGGCGACATTGCTGTCGTGCTCGATCAGCCCGACCAGTTGGCCTTTGCCGCGCCGGTGCGGGCCGAGTCCAACCTGCAAAACCGCGGCACTGGCGCCATTAGCCAGCCCGACCTGCAGTCCGTGCTGAATCTGGGCAGCCTGACCGGCGCTCTGCCGGTAACCCTGACCTACGACGAGGCCGCCGGTGATTTTACCGTGCCGGCTGGCGCCACCCTGACCCGTATCAACGCCGATGGTACGCCGGCCGCACCGGCCACCTTTCAGCCCGGGCAGACCAATAGCTACGAACTGCAGCTGGCCGATGGCAGCACCCTGCGCCTGACCCTCAGCGGCCGGCCGCAGGAGGGCGACACCTTCGCCGTTGCCTTCAATGCGAATGGCGTATCCGACAACCGCAACGCGCTGAAACTGGCCGACCTGCAATCGAAGGCGGCCATCGGCGTCGATCCCGCCGCGCCAGGAAGTACCGGTGTGAGTTTCTCCGATGGCTACGGCGATCTGGTCGAACGGGTTGGCACCCTGACCGCTCAGGCGCGGCTGGATGGCGAGGCGACCACGGCGATTCTCAAGCAGGCCACCGACAACCGCGATTCGCTGTCGGGGGTCAACCTGGACGAAGAAGCGGCCAACCTGATCAAGTTCGAGCAGTACTACAACGCCTCGGCGCAAATCATTCAAGTTGCCCGCTCTTTGTTCGATACCCTGATCAGTTCATTTAGATAATCCGTAGGTGCGCAAGGCGCACCCTACGAATCCGTCAATGCTCGACGGTCGCATCAAGAGGCTCAAGCATGCGCATCTCTACCATCCAGGCATTCAACAACGGGGTTTCCGGCCTGCAGCGCAACTACGCCAATGCCATCCGTACCCAGGAGCAGATCAGCACCGGCAACCGCATTCTCACCCCGGCGGACGACCCGGTGGCTTCGGTGCGCCTGCTGCAGCTGGAGCAGCAGCAGTCGGTGCTGAGCCAATACCAGTCCAACCTGACGGCGGCGAAGAACAGCCTGACTCAGGAGGAGGTTACTCTCAATTCGGTCAATACCGTGCTGCAGCGTGTGCGCGAGCTGACCGTGCAGGCGGGCAATGGTGGGCTCGATCAGGCCGGGCGACAGGCCATCGCCGCTGAACTGGGCCAGCGCGAAGACGAACTGCTGGCGCTGATGAACACCCGCAATGCCCGTGGCGAATACCTGTTCGCCGGCTTCCAGGGCAAGACCCAGCCCTATCTGCGCACGGCCGATGGTAGCTATCTGTACCAGGGCGACGATGGCCAGCGCAAACTGCAGATCGCAAGCTCGCTGGAGCTGCCGATCAGCGACAGCGGTCGGGCGATCTTCGACAGTGGTCGCAATGCCGCGCGCCTGAGTATCGGCGGCAATCCGGCGGCGCCTGCCGCGCCAATCGTCAGCGGTGCGCTGGTGGACGACGAAGTGGCGTTTGCCAGCTTTCCCGCCGGCGGCATTCGCCTGGACTTCAACGATCCCGCCGATCCGCTGGCCTATACCCTGACCCCGGTGGACGAGAACGGCGTGGATGGCACGCCGGTCAGCCGACGCTTGGTGGAGGGGCAGGACAGCCTGGTGCAGTACGGTGGTGCGGCCTTCTACGTCAACGGCGTACCGCCTGCCGGATCGAGCTTCATGATCGCGCCGCCGGATACTGACCCGGCCACCGCGCCTGCCAACAGGGTGGGCATCCTCAATGCGATTGCTACTCTGCGTCAGTCTCTGGAAGACGCGCCCACTACCCCTGAGGGCAATCGCGAGGTGCGCGATGCCGTGGCGCTGGGCCTCACCAATCTGGACAACAATATGGTGGCCCTGGACCAGGTACGCGGGCAGATCGGTGCGCGCCTCAACGTGGTGGAAAGCTCGCTGACCGACAACGAGGACGTCACTTTGGTCAACAAGGCGGTGCAGGCCGAGCTGCGCGAACTGGACTACGCCGAGGCCCTGTCGCGCCTGGCCTTCCAGTCGGTGATCCTCGAAGCGGCGCAGCAGAGCTACGTGAAGATCGCCGGGCTCAACCTGTTCAACCAGCTGCGCTGATGGGGTTCTGTGCTGGGCGTAGGAGCGGCTTAAGCCGCAAAGCTTTCCCGGGCTAAGGAAAAGCCATTTGCCGTCACTCCCGCGAAGGCGGGAGCCCAGGAGCTACGCCGGCTCTGGATTATTTCCCTTCGGGCCAGCGCAAGCGCCGTTCAGCGATAGAGCTGCTGTCCTGCCTGCGCCCGACTGTTTCAGGGTTTTCCCGGGCCGCTAAAGCCGCCAAATCGCCATCCAATCCGACAGCCCTTTGGCGAACCCTCTACATCGATCCAGAAAATTTCATAACCAGCTGTTTTAAAACATAAAAAAAAACCACAAAAAAACGCGAAAAAAGCCTAAAGCCATCACCGATAACGCCGATACAAAAGACGAATGCGAAGTAACTGGGTGCCTGAGCAAGGCGACCGCCCAAGCGCTCGCAGCACCCGGCTCATCTGAGTACCAGCCCATTGGAGGCAACATCATGGCCCTTACCGTCAATACCAACATTGCGTCCCTGAACACTCAGCGCAACCTGAATTCCTCGTCCAAGTCGCTGGATACCTCGCTGCAGCGCCTCTCCACTGGTTCGCGCATCAACTCCGCAAAGGACGACGCCGCCGGTTTGCAGATATCCAACCGTTTGACCAGCCAGGTGAACGGCCTGGGTGTGGCTGTACGTAACGCCAACGACGGTATCTCCTTGGCGCAGACCGCCGAAGGCGCACTGCAGCAGTCAACCAATATCCTGCAGCGTATGCGTGACCTGTCTTTGCAGTCGGCTAACGGCTCCAACTCCTCCACGGAGCGCCGCGCTCTGCAGGATGAAGTCAGCCAGCTGCAGCAGGAGTTTAACCGCATCGCCGATACCACCAGCTTCGGTGGTCGCAAAATCCTCGACGGTACCTTCGGTACCCAGCAATTCCAGGTCGGTGCGAATGCCTTTGAAACCATTGATATGGCTTTGGGGAACTTCCGGGCAAGCAACGTGGGTAATAACACTCGCACCCTGGCGGGTACCGCAGCCAACGTCGGCCTCGGTCGAACCACTGCGGCTGCGGCAACGGCGGCGGCGAACAACGTTGCGGGTACCGTGACTATCGCGGGGTCGGCCGGTACCAGTACAGCAATCTCTGTCGCTGGCTTGAGCGCTAAGGGCGCCGCCGATGCGATTAATGCTCAGACCGGTACCACGAATGTCTCGGCCGATGCGCGTAACACCATTTCCATCGGTACGCTGTCTGCTAGCGGTCAGGTTACCTTCAACTTGACTGGTTCCAACTCCACGGCTGTAACCATTCGTGCCACCGTCACCACCAGTGACCTTAGCGCCCTGGCTACCGAAATCAATACTCAGAGCGGCCAAACCGGGATCAGTGCAGCGATTGAAGGTGGAGTCCTGAAGATGACCAGCGAGCGCGGTGACGACATCGTGATTGAGGGCTTCGCTCACTCTACTGCCAGTGCAACAGCTGTCGTCAGCACCTATGGCTACGACGGTACTGGCGCCGCTGTCGATACGACCACTCTGACCGATGGAACCACCGACTCGACTCGTGCGATCGGCACGGTCAAGCTGAACAGCAGCAAGTCCTTTACTTCGACTGCATCAAGCACCTCGGTGGATGCGGCCAACGCCCAAGTGAGTGCGTTGGATGCGGTGGATAAAATAAATATCACCACCGCCATTGGAGCGCAGAAGGCCCTGGACGTCATCGACTCGGCGCTGACATTTATCGATAGCTCGCGCGCTGAGCTCGGTGCTAAGCAGAACCGTTTCGAGAACACGATCTCCAACCTGCAGAATATTTCGGAGAACGCTTCTGCGGCCCGTGGTCGGATTCAGGACACCGACTTCGCCGCCGAAACTGCCAACCTGAGCAAGAATCAGGTGCTGCAGCAGGCCGGCACCGCGATCCTGGCCCAGGCCAACCAGCTGCCGCAGGCGGTACTCAGCCTGCTGCGTTAAGCTTGGGGCTGGTTGCTTTGAACCACGGGGGGTAGCGCTTGCGCTACTCCCCGCTTTGCCATCTGAGGTGAAGTTATGGAAATCAATTTGCTTGGCGGTATACCTGGTGCTGCAGCCGCCAGAACGGCGCGCAGCGACGCGGGCGCGCCGGCTTCGCTGAAAAAAGAGCCGGAGGATCGTCAGCCTGCATTGCCGCAAGCGCCGGAGCTCGGGCGTCAGCCGGTGGAGGAGGCGGTATCCAGTATCCGCGAATTCGCCCAGAGCATTCAGCGCAACCTGAATTTCAGTTTGGACGACTCGACCGGGCGGGTGGTGGTCAGGGTGACCGACGGCGTATCGGGCGAGGTGATTCGTCAGATTCCCTCTGAAGAGGCGCTGCGCCTAGCTGAAACCCTGGATGAGGTACGCAGTCTGCTGTTCAATGCCCAGGCTTGAATGCGTGACTGGTACGGTTATTGCTAATTTTGCGTGTTGGCGTGGTCTTCGCGTCAATCCATTGGCGAGGTGGAACTTATGGCTGGCATAACGGGAATCGGCTCAGGTGTCAACATTGATAGCATTGTTGGGGCCCTAGTCAATGCCGAGCGCGCACCCAAGGAGGCGCAGTTGGCGCGCCTGGAAAAGGCCTCCACCACCAAGTTCTCTGCACTGGGCCAGCTCAAGAGTGCCTTGAGCGAGATGCAGGTGGCGCTCAAGGAACTCAATAGTCCATCGCTGTTTGCAAAGCGTACGGTGACTTCGTCCAATACCGCTGCCTTGACGGCCAGTGCTGCCAGTGCTGCCTTGGCAGGTAATTACCAGGTCGAAGTCGAGCGTCTGGCGAGCGCTAGCAAGGTGGCGACCCAGGCTCTCGCCTCGAGCTTCAGTGCCGCGGGGGGCGGTACCCTAACGGTCAAGCTGGGCGCTGGCGACGATGCTGGCGTCGACGTGGCCATTGAGGCGGGCGACGACCTGGCCGCGATCCGCAACAAGCTTAACACGGCGCTGAAGGACAAGGGCGTCAGCGCCAATATCGTCAATGACCCGGCTGGCGGTACTTCGCGGCTGGTGCTCACCGCCAAGGAAACCGGTGCCGGTAAGGATATCTACATCGAGACGGCTGACGCCGCGCTCGGTGATCTGGCCATCGGCAGCATCGACTACAGCGATCTGGACAATCCCGTCGGTACGCTTGCCGCAGTCAGCGGCTCCGCCGCGGGCTACCTGGAACAGGCGTCGAACGCCGAGTTCAAGGTCGACGGTCTTAGTCTGAGCAGCGCCAGCAATACCATCGGCAACGCCATCCCTGACGTGACACTGAACCTGGTCGGCAAGACCGAAGCAGGCAAGCCTCTGACAGTGACTGTTGGTCAGGACAATGCCGGGGTCAAAAGCAGCATCAAGAAGTTCGTCGATACCTACAACAAGCTGATCTCCACCTCCAATCAGTTGACCAATGTCACCCAGGTTGGCGAGGGCAAGGCACCAGTCGTTGGCGGTCTGGTGGGCGATGCCACCGTGCGTACCCTGCTCGGCAGCGTGCGCAACGAGTTGGTCAACCCGGGCGGTGAGTCGGGGGATGCCGTGCGCATCCTGGCTGACCTTGGCATCACCACGCAGAAAGACGGCACCCTGAAGATCGACGACAGCAAGCTCGACAGCGCTTTAAAGGACAACTACGACGCGGTGGGCGCCTTTTTCACCGGTGACACCGGCTTGATGAAACGCCTCGAGCAGCGTACCGAGGGTTACACGCAATCCGGTGGCATTCTCGATGAGCGCATGAAGGGGCTGCAAACCACCATTAGCGGCATCGATAAGCAGAAAGAAACCCTCAATCGCCGTATCGAGCAGTTGCAGACCCGCCTACTGGCCCAGTTCAACGCCATGGATTCGCTGGTGGGGCAGTTGAACCAGACCAGTGATCGCCTGGCGCAGGCCCTGGGTAGTCTGCCCGGCGTGGTGAAGAAGGACAGTTGAGCCATGAGCAACCCAATCGACACCTACAAAACGGTCAACACTGCGCAGGACGTCAGCCCCTACCGTATCGTTCAGTTATTGCTACAGGGCGCCCTGGAGCGCCTGTCCCTGGCCCGCCATGCTCAGCTTGAGGGTAATCCGGAAGTTCGCGGCCTGGCCGTCGGCAGTACGCTGTCCATCATTGGTGCTTTGCAGGCCGGGCTGGACAAGGACCTGGGCGGCGAAATTGCCGAGAACCTGGACGCCTTGTACGACTATATGACCCGGCGCCTGGCCGGCGTGGCGTTGGACGATACGCCGCGCAGTCTGGACGAGGTGCAGGCCTTGTTGAGCCAGATCAAGGAGGCCTGGGACGCCATCGGCCCCGAGGTTGAGCCCGCATCGGCGAGTTAAATTCGCCTAAAGCTTTGCTGGCCAGAGCCGATACCCTAGGTATCAGCCAAACAGCAGAGCGAGAGCGACGATGAATGCAATGGCGGCCCTTCAGCAGTACCAGACCGTCAATACTCAAGCCCAGGCCTTCGAGGCCAGTCCCCATCGCCTGATTCAGATGTTGATGGAGGGGGGGCTGACCCGTATCGCCCAGGCGCGTGGCGCCATGGAGCGCGGGCAGACGGAGCTTAAGGGCGAGCTGATCAGCAAGAGTATCGCCATCGTCGGCGGCCTGCGCGAGGCGCTGGATCACCGCCAGGGTGGCGAGCTGGCAGCGAATCTGGATAGTCTTTACGAATACATGACGGGGCGACTGCTGCAGGCCAATCGCAACAACGAGCCGGCGTTGCTCGAAGAAGTGGCCGCGCTGCTGCGCGAGGTCAAATCCGCTTGGGATGCCATCGCCCAGTAAGGGCGTGGCATCGGAGGAGAAGGTTATGAATTCTACTGTCCAGCGTTTGCAGGCGACCGGCACGGCTCTGCGCGACGCCCTGGCCAAGCAGGACTGGGCGGCCATCGGCGAGCTGGACCTGCAATGCCGCATGGCGGTCGATGCGGCCATGGTCGAGAGTCGCGATGAAGAGCAGCTGCGCGGCAGCATGGAGAACCTGCTGGCGCTCTACCGTGAGCTGGTGACCGTTTGTCAGGCCGAGCAGCAGCGCTTGGCCGGCGAGTTGGTGCAGCTCAATCAGTCTCGCCAGGGCGCCAAGGTTTACCAGCTGTTCGGCTGATTTGGCCGCATTTTCCCGAGCTTAGCCGCCAGGTTTGGCTCGGTTTCCCTCTTTCAGTTTTCTCCTTTCTGCTTCTTTTTATCGGTTGCCACTACCCGACTGCGCGAACAGCTGCTTAGCTATGGTCATAGGCGAGCAAAAAAATTACGCCATAAAATTGACTGTATCCAAAATATTGACTTTACTAGTGGCCAATTGCCGGTGTGCGCCGAGGATCTGGCGCACAATTTCCTTCACTCCTCGAGTCAGATAAACACAAGATGTGGCGTGAAACCAAAATCCTGCTGATTGACGACAATGCCGCACGCCGCCACGAGCTGGCGATCATTCTGAATTTCCTCGGGGAAGAGCACCTCGCCTGTAGCAGTCAGAACTGGCAGGACGCGGTCACCGAGCTGAGTTCCAGTCGCGACGTGCTCAGCGTGTTGCTGGGCGAGGTCGAGTCCAAGGGCGGTGCGCTCGAGCTGACCAAGCAGATAGTCGGGTGGGACGAGTTCCTGCCGCTGCTGACGATCGGCGAGACCGCGGCTGGCGACTGGCCGGAGGACCTTCGTCGGCGCGTGCTGGCCAGCCTGGAAACCCCGCTGAGCTACAACAAGCTGCTCGATTCGCTGCACCGCGCCCAGGTCTATCGCGAGATGTACGACCAGGCCCGCGACCGCGGTCGGCAGCGCGAGCCCAACCTGTTCCGCAGCCTGGTCGGCACCAGTCGTGCGATCCAGCAGGTGCGGCAGATGATGCAACAGGTGGCCGACACCGAGGCCAGCGTGCTGATCCTCGGCGAGTCCGGCACCGGCAAGGAGGTGGTGGCGCGCAACCTGCACTATCACTCCAAGCGCCGCGAAGCGCCCTTCGTGCCGGTCAACTGCGGTGCGATTCCCGCCGAGTTGCTGGAGAGCGAGCTGTTCGGTCACGAGAAGGGCGCCTTCACCGGCGCCATCACCAGCCGGGCAGGGCGCTTCGAGCTGGCCAATGGCGGCACCCTGTTCCTCGACGAGATCGGTGACATGCCGCTGCCGATGCAGGTCAAGCTGCTGCGCGTACTGCAGGAACGCACCTTCGAGCGGGTCGGCAGCAACAAGACGCAGACCGCCGACGTGCGCATCATCGCCGCCACCCACAAGAACCTGGAGAAGATGATCGAGGACGGCAGCTTCCGCGAGGATCTGTACTACCGCCTCAACGTTTTCCCCATCGAGATGGCGCCGCTGCGCGAGCGTATCGAGGACATCCCGCTGTTGATGAACGAGCTGATCTCGCGCATGGAGCACGAGAAACGTGGCTCGATCCGTTTCAACTCGGCGGCCATCATGTCGCTGTGCCGCCACGACTGGGCGGGCAACGTACGCGAGCTGGCCAACCTGGTCGAGCGCATGGCGATAATGCATCCCTATGGGGTGATCGGCGTCGGCGAGCTGCCGAAGAAGTTCCGTCACGTCGACGACGAGGACGAGCAGCTGGCCGCCAGCCTGCGCGACGAGCTGGAAGAGCGTGCGGCGATCATGGCCGGTCTGCCGGGCCTGGACACCCCGGCCATGCTGCCGCCCGAGGGCCTGGATCTGAAGGACTACCTGGGCAATCTGGAGCAGGGCCTGATCCAGCAGGCGCTGGACGACGCCGGCGGCGTGGTGGCGCGTGCTGCCGAGCGTCTGCGTATCCGCCGCACCACCCTGGTGGAGAAGATGCGCAAGTACGGTATGAGCCGTCGTGAAGAGGAGGGTCAGGACGAGGATTGACTCGCCACTGATCCGTCCGCCGCTGGCGGATACTCGATCGATAAAGCCGGAGCTTTGACGCAGCCTCCGGCTTTATTTTTCAAGTGATTGAAAAATAAAGCTAAAAAACTAGGCACGGGGATTGCTAAGTCTCTCTCACCTGACCGTCTTCTGACGGTGCGTTGTGCGAGAGAAGAAGATGAAAGCAAGCGTTCGCCCCTCCGAGCCAGTCGAGTCGAGCCCTTCGGCGCCGCTCGAGCAAGCCAGTCGTGCCGGTCTGGAGCAGGCTTTCGCCCTGTTCAACCAGATGTCCAATCAGCTCAGCGAGTCCTACAGCCTGCTTGAGGCTCGCGTCAGTGAACTGAAGGGGCAGTTGGCGCTGGTCAGCGCCCAGCGCATGCAGGAGCTGGCGGAGAAGGAGCGTCTGGCCCATCGCCTGCAGAGCCTGCTGGACCTGCTGCCGGGCGGCGTCATAGTGATCGACGGCCAGGGTGTGGTGCGCGAGGCCAATCCGGTGGCGCGCGCGTTGCTTGGCCAGCCCCTGGTCGGCATGCTCTGGCGCCAGGTGATCGCGCGCAACTTCGCCCCGCGCGAGGACGACGGCCATGAGATCTCCATGAAGGACGGCCGTCGCCTGTCCATCGCCACCCGCTCGCTGCATGGCGAGCCGGGGCAGCTGGTGCTGCTTACCGACCTGACGGAAACCCGTCGCCTGCAGGATCAGCTGTCGCGCCACGAACGCCTCTCCGCCCTGGGGCGCATGGTCGCATCCCTGGCGCATCAGATTCGCACGCCGCTGTCCGCCGCCTTGCTCTACGCCAGCCACCTCAACGAGCAGGTGCTGCCGGCCGAGCAGCAGCAGCGCTTCGCCGGGCGTCTCAAGGAGCGCCTGCACGAGCTGGAGAACCAGGTGCGCGACATGCTGATCTTCGCCCGCGGCGAGCTGCCGTTGCCGGATCGCCTCGGCCCGCAGGCGCTGTTCGCCGCCCTGCGTGCCGCCGCCGAACCCCATGTGACCGGCATGACGGTGCGTTGGCAGTGCGACGTTCGCGCCGGCGAGCTGCTGTGCAACCGCGACACTCTGGTCGGCACCCTGCTCAACCTGATCGACAACGCCATCCAGGCGGGCGGGCGCGAGGCGCGACTGAAGGTCCACCTGTATCGCCGCGACAATCAGCTACGCCTGTGCATCAGCGACAACGGCCCGGGGATGGATGCTGCCACCCTGGCGCGCCTGGGCGAACCCTTCTTTACCACGAAGACCACCGGCACCGGCCTCGGCCTGGCGGTGGTCAATGCCGTGGCGCGCGCCCACCAGGGTCAGCTGCTGCTGCAATCGCGGGTCGCTCGCGGCACCTGCGCCATCCTTTCCCTGCCGCTGCTCGATGTGGCGCCCAGAATGAATCAGGAGTGATCCCCATGGCTGCCAAAGTTCTGTTGGTCGAAGACGACCGCGCCCTGCGCGAAGCCCTGGCCGATACCCTGTGTCTCGGGGGGCATGACTACCGTGCGGTGGATTGCGCCGAGGCGGCGCTGGTCGCCCTGAGCGAGGAGCCGTTCGGCCTGGTGGTCAGTGACGTCAATATGCCGGGCATGGACGGTCACCAGTTGCTGGCGCAGATCCGCGGCCGCTACCCGCAGTTGCCGGTGCTGCTGATGACCGCCTTCGGCGCGGTGGAGCGGGCGGTGGATGCGATCCGCCAGGGCGCCGCCGATTACCTGGTCAAGCCGTTCGAGCCGCGTACCCTGCTGGAGCTGGTGGCGCGACATGCCCTGGGCCGCTTGAGTGCGGGCGACCGCGACGGCCCGGTGGCGCTGGAGCCGGCCAGTCTGCAGCTGCTGGAGCTGGCTGCGCGGGTGGCGCAGAGCGATTCGACGGTGATGATCACCGGCGAGTCCGGCACCGGCAAGGAGGTGCTGGCGCGCTATATCCACCAGCAGTCGCCGCGTGCCGGTGGCCCGTTCATCGCCATCAACTGCGCGGCGATTCCCGACAACATGCTCGAGGCCACGCTCTTTGGTCACGAGAAGGGCGCCTTCACCGGCGCGGTGACGGCGCAGCCGGGCAAGTTCGAGCTGGCCGACGGCGGCACCATCCTGCTCGACGAGATTTCCGAGATGCCCCTGGGCCTGCAGGCCAAGCTGCTGCGCGTGTTGCAGGAACGTGAAGTGGAGCGGGTCGGCGCGCGTAAACCGATCAGCCTGGATATTCGCGTGCTGGCCACCAGCAACCGCGACCTGGCCGGCGAGGTCGCGGCCGGGCGCTTCCGCGAGGACCTCTACTATCGCCTGTCGGTATTCCCCCTGGCCTGGCGACCGCTGCGCGAGCGGCCCGCCGATATCCTGCCGTTGGCCGAGCGATTGCTGGCCAAGCACGTCAAAAAAATGAATCAGTCCCCCGTACGCCTGTCCGAGGCCGCCGCGCAGAGCCTGCTGCATCACCAGTGGCCGGGCAACGTGCGCGAGCTGGACAACGCCATCCAGCGCGCCTTGATCCTCCAGCAGGGCGGCGTGATCCAGCCGCAGGACCTGTGCCTGCATGCGCCCATCGGCCAGGCGGTGCAGGCCCCGGCGCCGCGTCTGGCGGTGGTGCCCAGTGCGCCGGCGGCCTCGCCGCAGGCGGTCGAGGCGCCGGGTGCGGTGGATGCCGGCGCGTTGGGCGAGGACCTGCGCCGCCGCGAGTTCCAGGTGATCATCGATACCCTGCGTGCCGAGCGCGGCCGCCGCAAGGAGGCCGCCGAACGCCTGGGCATCAGCCCGCGCACCCTGCGTTACAAGCTGGCGCAGATGCGCGATGCCGGTATGGACGTCGAGGCTTATCTCTACGCCAGCTAGTTTTGCTGGGCTGAGCAGGGGGGGGCTGATAGGGTGGCCTGGGTCCCCGCGAAGGCGGGGATCCAGCAGCAGCGTTCAAGTTGTCGAGACTTTTGTGGACGACTATTTTTAACGCCCGTGACTGTTGAAACATGAATTCAAAACAGGCCTCTGAGAAGCCCTTTATCCATTCAGGCATTTTCACAATCTGCAAAGGACTGCAGCATGAAACAGCCAGCCGTTTACATCATGGCCAGCCAGCGTAATGGCACGCTCTATACCGGCGTCACCGCCAATCTGCTTCAGCGAGTCTGGCAGCATCGAGAAGACGTTGTCGAAGGTTTTACCCGCCGCTACGGCGTGAAGATGCTGGTGTGGTGCGAGCAGCATGAGAGTATGAGTAGTGCGATAGCCAGGGAGAAGGCGATCAAGAAATGGAATCGAGCCTGGAAGCTGCGTCTAATCGAAGAGCGAAACCCGCAGTGGCGGGATCTTTGGTCGGAGATTGTTGGTGACTTCTCCATTGCCGCTGGATCCCCGTCTTCGCGGGGATGACGGGTCTGCTTCTTTCGTCTACCCCCTCGTTTCGTTGCTGCCCGAGCCTCTGAGGCTGTAGCAGCCTTTTCTGGCACCCTTGTTGCAAATACCCCTGCAACGCACCGCAAGTGTCAAAAAGCGGGCAGTGGAGGAAGTCATGAGCCAGGGTGTTGAATTCAATCGCTTGATGCTGGAAATGCGCGCCATGCAGTCCGAGGCGATGGCGCGGCAGAAGCCGGCCGTCAGCGAGCCGGTGCAGGGCGCGCCGAGTTTCTCGGAGATGCTCGGCCAGGCGGTGACCAAGGTCAACGAGACCCAGCAGGCCTCCAACAAGCTGGCTACCGCCTTCGAGATGGGGCAGAGCGGGGTGGACCTCACCGACGTGATGATCGCCTCACAGAAGGCCAGCGTGTCCTTCCAGGCCATGACCCAGGTGCGCAACAAGCTGGTCCAGGCTTATCAAGACATCATGCAGATGCCGGTTTGAGGGTTGATTGATGGCTGAAGCAGCAGTAGCAAACGTACCGGCCAAGGCGGACGCGGCGCAGGCCAAGGGCCCGTTGCTGGGTCTGAGCTTCCTGGAAAGCCTCGCGGACATGTCGGTGCTGCGCCAGCTCGGCCTGCTGGTCGGCCTGGCTGCCAGCGTGGCCATCGGCTTCGCCGTGGTGCTCTGGTCGCAGCAGCCGGATTACCGTCCGCTCTACGGCAGCCTCAACGGCATGGACGCGACCCAGGTGGTGGAAACCCTCGGCGCCTCGGGCATCGATTACACCGTGGAGCCCACCTCCGGCGCGCTGCTGGTCAAGGCCGACGACCTGGCACGGGCGCGCATGCGCCTGGCCGCCGCCGGCGTGGCACCGACCGACAACAGCGTCGGCTTCGAGATTCTCGACCGCGAGCAGGGCCTGGGCACCAGCCAGTTCATGGAAGCCACCCGCTACCGCCGCGGCCTGGAAGGCGAGCTGGCGCGCACGGTCTCCAGCCTCAACAACGTCAAGGCAGCGCGCGTGCACCTGGCCATGCCCAAGGCCTCGGTGTTCGTCCGCGACGAGCGCAAGCCGTCGGCCTCGGTGCTGGTGGAACTGTATCCGGGCCGCGCCCTGGAGCCGAGCCAGGTGATGGCCATCGTCAACCTGGTCGCCACCAGCGTGCCGGAACTGGACAAGGGCCAGGTCACCGTCGTCGACCAGAAGGGCAACCTGCTCTCCGATCAGCAGGAGCTGTCCGAGCTGAGCATGGCCGGCAAGCAGTTCGACTACAGCCGGCGCATGGAAAGCCTGCTGACCCAGCGCGTGCACAACATCCTGCAGCCGGTGCTGGGCACCGGCCGCTACAAGGCCGAGGTGGCCGCCGACGTCGATTTCAGCGCGGTGGAGTCCACCTCCGAGATGTTCAACCCGGACCAGCCGGCGCTGCGCAGCGAGCAGCAGGTCAACGAACAGCGCCACAGCAGCCTGCCGCCGCAGGGCGTGCCCGGCGCGCTGTCCAATCAGCCGCCCGGCCCGGCCGCGGCTCCCGAGCAGGCGACCGCCGCCGCGACGCCCGCCGGTCCGGTGGCGGCCGGCCAGCCGCTGGTGGATGCCAACGGCCAGCAGATCATGGACCCGGCCACCGGTCAGCCGATGCTGGCGCCGTACCCGGCGGACAAGCGCGAGCAGTCCACCCGCAACTTCGAACTGGATCGCTCGATCAGCTACACCAAGCAGCAGCAGGGCCGCCTGCGCCGCCTGTCGGTGGCGGTGGTGGTGGACGATCAGGTGCGCGTCGACCCGGCCACCGGCGAAACCAGCCGGGTACCCTGGAGCGCCGACGATCTGGCGCGCTTCACCCGCCTGGTGCAGGACTCGGTGGGCTTCGACGCCAGCCGCGGCGACAGCGTCAGCGTGATCAACACCGCCTTCACCACCTCGCTGGGCGAGGAAATTCCGGACATTCCGTTCTACACCCAGCCCTGGTTCTGGGACATCGTCAAGCAGGTGCTCGGCGTGTTGTTCATCCTGCTGCTGGTGTTCGGGGTGCTGCGTCCGGTGCTCAACAACATCACCGGTGGCGGCAAGGGCAAGGCGCTGGCCGGCGGCGACGTCGAACTGGGCGAGATGGCCGGCCTCGATGGCGAGCTGGCAGATGATCGGGTCAGCCTCGGCGGGCCGCAGAGCATACTGCTGCCCAGTCCCAGCGAGGGGTATGATGCGCAACTGAACGCGATCAAGAGCCTGGTGGCGGAAGACCCTGGCCGCGTCGCCCAGGTCGTGAAAGAGTGGATCAACGCCGATGAGTGACAACCGTACCCCCGCCAAGTTGAACAAGGTCGACAAGGCCGCCATTCTCCTGTTGTCGCTCGGCGAGACCGACGCCGCCCAGGTGCTGCGTCACCTCGGGCCGAAGGAAGTGCAGCGGGTCGGCGTGGCCATGGCCGGTATGCGCAATATCCACCGCGAGCAGGTCGAGCAGGTGATGGGCGAGTTCGTCGAGATCGTCGGCGACCAGACCAGCCTCGGCGTCGGCGCCGACGGCTACATCCGCAAGATGCTCACCGCGGCCCTCGGCGAGGACAAGGCCGGCAACCTGATCGACCGCATCCTGCTCGGCGGCAGCACCAGCGGCCTGGACAGCCTGAAGTGGATGGAACCGCGCGCGGTGGCCGACGTGATCCGCTACGAACACCCGCAGATCCAGGCCATAGTCGTCGCCTACCTCGACCCGGATCAGGCCGGCGAGGTGCTCAGCCACTTCGACCACAAGGTGCGCCTGGACATCATCCTGCGCGTGTCCTCGCTCAATACCGTGCAGCCGTCGGCGCTCAAGGAGCTCAACCAGATCCTCGAGAAGCAGTTCTCCGGCAGCGCCAACACAAGCCGCGCCACCATGGGCGGGGTCAAGCGCGCGGCGGACATCATGAACTTCCTCGACAGCTCGGTCGAGGGTCAGCTGATGGACTCGATCCGCGAGGTGGACGAGGACCTGTCGACGCAGATCGAGGACCTGATGTTCGTCTTCGACAACCTCGCCGACGTCGACGATCGCGGCATCCAGGCGCTGCTGCGTGAGGTGTCCTCCGAGGTGCTGGTGCTGGCGCTCAAGGGTGCCGACGAGGCGGTCAAGGACAAGGTGTTCAAGAACATGTCCAAGCGCGCCGCCGAACTGCTGCGCGACGACCTGGAGGCCAAGGGCCCGGTACGCGTCAGCGACGTCGAAGCGGCGCAGAAGGAGATCCTCACCATCGCCCGGCGCATGGCCGAGGCCGGCGAGATCGTGCTCGGCGGCAAGGGCGGCGAGGAGATGGTCTAAACCATGGCGGCGGGCAAGGAGTCGGAAAGCGAGCTGATTCGCGCCAAGGACCTGGGCGCCTTCGACCGCTGGGCGCTGCCCAGCTTCGACGCGCCGGGCGAGGTGCCAGCCGAAGTCGAGCCGGCCCTTGACGCGCAAGCGGCAGCAGCGACCGAGGTCGAGGCGCAAGACGTCGGGCAGAGCGAGGAGGTGGCGATCGAAGACGTCAAGCCGCTGACCCTCGACGAACTCGAGGCCATCCGCCAGGACGCCTACAACGAAGGCTTCGCCACCGGC
This sequence comes from Pseudomonas sp. PL-6, assembly GCF_054110165.1. Taxonomy (NCBI): domain Bacteria; kingdom Pseudomonadati; phylum Pseudomonadota; class Gammaproteobacteria; order Pseudomonadales; family Pseudomonadaceae; genus Pseudomonas; species Pseudomonas sp. PL-6. Next base: position 1,995,998 of record NZ_CM134189.1, read on the forward strand.
GAGAAGGACGGCTTTCACGCCGGCCAGCTCAGGGCCAAGCAGGAGGCCGAGGCCGCCCTGGCGCTCAAGCTGGGCAGCCTGGAACAGTTGATGGCGCAGTTGTTCGAACCCATCGCCGAGCAGGACCAGCAGCTGGAAGTGGCCCTGGTGCGCCTGGTCAGCCATATGGTGCGCGAGGTGGTCCAGCGCGAGCTGAGCACCGACTCCAGCCAGATCCGCCAGGTACTGCGCGAGGCGCTCAAGCTGCTGCCGATGGGCGCCGACAACGTGCGCATTCAGCTCAATCCGCAGGACTTCGAAATCGTCAAGGCGCTGCGCGAGCGTCACGAGGAAAGCTGGCGCATCCTCGAGGACGACAGCCTGCTGCCCGGCGGTTGCCGCATCGAATCGGAACACAGCCAGATCGACGCCAGCGTCGAGACCCGCCTGGCGCAGGCGCTCAAGCAGCTGTTCGAGCAACAGCGCGCGCAGATCACCCAGCCGCCGGAAGCGGATATCAGCCTGGACCTGGATGGCGGCGATGCGTCTTGACCGGGTGAGTTTCGCCAGGCGCCTGGGTGGTTACGCCGAGGCCATCCGCCTGCCCAGCCAGCCCATAGTCGAAGGCCGCCTGCTGCGCATGGTCGGCCTGACCCTGGAGGCCGAGGGCCTGCGCGCCGCCATCGGCAGCCGTTGCCTGGTGGTCAATGGTGACAGCTACCATCCGGTGCAGGTCGAGGCCGAGGTGATGGGCTTTTCCGGCAACAAGATCTACCTGATGCCGGTCGGCAGCCTGGCCGGTATCGCCCCTGGCGCGCGGGTGGTGCCACTGCCCGATACCGGTCGTCTGCCCATGGGCCGCTCCATGCTTGGCCGGGTACTCGACGGCGCCGGCCGTGCCCTGGACGGTAAGGGCGGGATGAAGGCCGAGGACTGGGTGCCGCTGGACGGCCCGACCATCAACCCGCTCAAGCGCCATCCGATCAGCGAGCCGCTGGACGTTGGCATCCGCTCGATCAACGGCCTGCTCACCGTCGGCCGCGGCCAGCGCCTGGGCCTGTTCGCCGGCACCGGGGTGGGCAAGTCGGTGCTGCTGGGCATGATGACCCGCTTCACCGAGGCAGAGATCATCGTGGTCGGGCTGATCGGCGAGCGCGGTCGCGAGGTCAAGGAGTTCATCGACGAGATCCTCGGCGAGGAGGGCCTCAAGCGCTCGGTGGTGGTCGCCTCGCCGGCCGACGACGCGCCGTTGATGCGCCTGCGCGCGGCCATGTACTGCACGCGCATCGCCGAGTACTTCCGCGACAAGGGCAAGAACGTGCTGCTGCTGATGGATTCGCTGACCCGCTTCGCCCAGGCCCAGCGCGAGATCGCCCTGGCCATCGGCGAGCCGCCGGCGACCAAGGGCTACCCGCCGTCGGTGTTCGCCAAGTTGCCCAAGCTGGTGGAGCGCGCCGGCAACGCCGAGGCCGGCGGCGGTTCGATCACCGCCTTCTACACCGTGCTCTCCGAGGGCGACGACCAGCAGGATCCGATCGCCGACGCCGCCCGCGGCGTGCTCGACGGCCACCTGGTGCTGTCGCGCCGGCTGGCCGAGGAGGGCCATTACCCGGCCATCGACATCGAAGCCTCGATCAGCCGGGTGATGCCGCAGGTGGTCTCGCCCGAGCATCTCAAGCAGGCGCAGCGCTTCAAGCAACTGTGGTCGCGCTACCAGCAGAGCCGCGACCTGATCAGCGTCGGCGCCTACGTGCCGGGCGGCGACGCCGACACCGACCTGGCCATCGCCCGCCAGCCGCAGATGGCCCAGTACCTGCGTCAGGGCCTGCACGACAGCGAGCCGCTGGAGGGCAGTAGCCGGCAGCTGGCGGCCATCTTCAACGCGGCGGCGAACAAGGCCTAAGCCATGGCGGCGAGTCGTGCGGCGCGCCTGGCGCCGGTGGTGAGCATGGCGGAGAAGGCCGAGCGCGAGGCGGCGCGCCAGCTCGGTCATTGCCAGGGTCTGGTGAGCCAGGCCGAGGTCAAGCTGGGCGAGCTGGAGCGCTTTCGCGGCGACTACCAGCAGCAGTGGATCAGCGAGGGCAGCAAGGGCGTCTCCGGGCAATGGCTGATGAACTACCAGCGCTTTCTCGCGCAACTGGAAACGGCCATCGGTCAGCAGCAGCAGAGCCTCGACTGGCACCGCGCCAACCTGGAGAAGGTGCGCGCCGTCTGGCAGCAGCGCTACGCGCGCCTGGAGGGGCTGCGCAAGCTGGTGCAGCGCTATGTCGACGAGGCGCGCCTGGCCGAGGACAAGCGCGAGCAGAAACTACTCGACGAGCTGGCGCAGCGCCTGATCGACCGCGGCGAGCCTTAACTCGAGGTTGTCGCGGGGCAGGGCAGGTGCTACACCTTGGGGGCGCACGCCGCCAATCAGGCAAGGTCTCGACAAAGGAGCAGGACATGGCCATCACCTCGCAGCCGTCGGCCGACGGGCAAGAGCTGACCATCGCGATTCGAGGACGCTTCGACTTCGCCTCCCACCAGGAATTTCGCGACGCCTACGAGCGCGTCAACATTACCCCCAGGCGCTACCTGGTCGACCTGCAGGGCACCAGCTACCTGGACAGCTCGGCGCTGGGCATGCTCCTGCTGCTGCGCGATCACGCCGGCGGCGACGCGGCGCAGATCCGCCTGCTCAACTGCAGCAGCGATGTGCGCAAGATCCTGGCGATCTCCAATTTCGAGCAGCTGTTCCAGATCAACTGACCATGGCCGAGCGCCTGTCGATCCTGATCGCCGAGGACAACGCGGCCGATCGCATGCTGCTGTCGACCATCGTCAGTCGCCAGGGCCACCGGGTGCTCACCGCCAGCAACGGCCTGGAGGCGGTCGCGCTGTTCGAGCAGGAGCGCCCGCAGCTGGTGCTGATGGATGCGCTGATGCCGGTGATGGACGGTTTCGAGGCGGCGCGGCGGATCAAGCAGCAGGCCGGCGAGGCGCTGGTGCCGATCATCTTCCTCACCTCGCTGACCGAAGGCGAAGCGCTGGTGCGCTGCCTGGAGGCCGGCGGCGACGACTTTCTCGCCAAGCCCTACAACCGGGTGATACTCGAGGCCAAGATCGGCGCCATGGATCGCCTGCGCCGCCTGCAGGACACCGTGCTGCAACAGCGCGACCTGATCGCCCGGCACAACGAGCACCTGCTGCGCGAGCAGCGGGTGGCCAAGGCGGTGTTCGACAAGGTGGCGCATTCCGGCTGCCTGGATGCGCCGAACATCCGCTACCTGCAGTCGCCCTACGCGCTGTTCAACGGCGACCTGCTGCTGGCGGCCTACAAGCCCTCCGGCGGCATGCACGTGATGCTCGGCGACTTCACCGGCCACGGCCTGCCGGCGGCCATCGGCGCCATGCCGCTGGCCGAGGTGTTCTACGGCATGACCGCCAAGGGGCACGCCCTGGCCGAGATCCTCCGCGAGATCAACGCCAAGCTCAAACGCATCCTGCCGGTGGGCGTGTTCTGCTGTGCCACCCTGCTCAACATCAGCAGCCAGCGCGGCCTGCTCGAGGTGTGGAACGGTGGCCTGCCGGACGGCCATCTGCTGCACGGCGATGGCCGCTCGCGCCAGCCCCTGGTATCGCGTCATCTGCCACTGGGCATTCTCGAGCCGGCGGCCTTCAGCGACCGCTGCGAGGTCTACCCGCTGGCCCCGGGCGACCGCATCTTCCTGCTTACCGACGGCGTGCTGGAGGCCTGCGACCAGCAGGGCCAGCTGTTCGGCGAGACGCGTCTGCTGGCGCTGCTCGATGCCAACCGCCAGCCGCAGGCACTGTTCGAGGAAATCCAGCAGGCGCTGCTGGAGTTTCGCGGCGAGCTGCAGGACGACGTCAGCATGCTTCAGGTCGGCCTCGCCGAGGACGCCCAACGCCCACGCCCGCTGGCCTTCGCCGACAGCGGGCAGAGCAGCCCGCTGGACTGGTCGGCCAGCTTCGAGTTTCGTGCGCAGAGTCTGCGTCACTTCAACCCCTTGCCCTTTCTGCTGCAGTTGCTGCTCGACGTGCAGGGGCTGCGGCCACGCGGCGGCGAGCTGTACACCGTGCTCGCCGAGCTCTATTCCAACGCCCTGGAGCACGGCGTGATGGGCCTGGACTCGGCGCTCAAGCAGGATGCCCGCGGCTTCGCCGAGTACTACCGGCAACGGCGCCTGCGCCTGGCGGCGCTGAGCGACGGCCATGTGCGCTTTCACCTGCAGTTGCTGCCGCGGGCCGGCGGCGGGCGGCTGATCGTGCGGGTCGAGGACAGCGGGCCGGGTTTCGATCCGGCCGCCGTGGCCGCGCTGCAGGACGAGGCCTTGTGCGGGCGCGGCCTGGCGCTGGTGCGCGAGTTGAGCGACGGCTTTGCCTGCAGCGCCGACGGCCAGGGCGTCAGCGTGGAGTTTTGCTGGTCCGCTGGGGCATAATCCGAGGCTCGATGTTCAGGGAGTGACCCGGTGTCCGATATCCACCTCGACGATGCCGTCCTGGCTGCCCTGCAGGACGTCATGGAAGACGAATACCCGATTCTGCTCGATACCTTTGTCGTCGACTCCGAGGAGCGCCTGCGCCTGTTGCGCCAGGCCGAGCGCGAGGCCGATGCCCAGGGGCTGCGCCTGGCCGCGCACAGCTTCAAGGGCAGCTGCAGCAATATGGGCGCGGTGCTGCTGGCCGGGTTGTGCAGGCAGTTAGAAGACGCTGGCCGGCGCGAGGCGCTGGAACTGGCGCCGGCGCTGATCGAGCAGATCGAGCGCGAATTCGCCATCGTGCGCATCCTGTTCAAGTCCGAGCGCCAGCGTTATCGCGTCTGAGTCGCGCGTGACTGCCCTGCATCTACAGACCTTCCCCCGACTTGGCCCAGCCTTTGCTCTGACACCGTCACGACCCATCAGACGGAGAGCGTCCATGTCCGCGATGCCCGATCTACGCCTGCAGGCCACGCCTGAGGTAAAGAGCAAAGCGAAGCCGCCGGCGAAAGCGCCGGAGCCCAGCAAGAACGAGGCCTCCAGCTTCGCCGAGGTGTACGCTAAGGAGCGCCAGGCCAAGCCCGGCGAGCGTGCCGGCGAGGCCGCCAAGCCTGACGAGGAGCGCCCGGCTGGCGCCGGCGGCGAGCCGGCGGCCAGCGCCGAGGCTGCCGCCGAGCAGCCGGCCGTTGCCGCGGACGGCAATTCCTTGCCGGCCGAGGGCGAGACGCCGGCGGAGCTCGACCCGCTGCTGGCCATGGCCCTGGGCGGCATCCAGGCGCCGGCCGCGCCGGCTGCGCCGACGGGCGAGGTCCTGCCGGCATCCGCCCTGGCGCTTGCCGGGGTGGCCGAGGCCGATGGCGAGGGTGGCGTGCCGGCGTTGGAGGAGGAGGCGCTCGATCCCCTGGCCCTGCTGCAGCAGGCGCCGGAGGAGGAGGGCCAGGTCGCGCTGGGTCAGGAGGCCGCGAGCAAGAGCACACGACTGGCCAGCAGCAGCGATTTCGCCGCGGCCATGGCGGCGATGGGCAAGGGCGAGGAGAAGGCCAGGGCAGGCGAGGAGGCGGGACTGGAGCTGCCGCTGGACGATCTCGCCAAGGATGCCCTGGACAGCCTCAAGGACAGCGTGCAGCCCAACCGCCCGGATCAGTTCGTCAGCAAGCTCAACGCCCTGACCCAGGCGCTCAACCAGCAGGCCGGGGTGGCGCCGCGTCTGCCGCTGGTGCCCGGGCAGCCGGTGGCGATGCAGCAGGGCGGCTGGAGCGAGGCGGTGGTGGACCGGGTCATGTGGCTGTCCAGCCAGAACCTCAAGTCGGCCGAGATCCAGCTCGATCCGGCCGAACTGGGCCGCCTGGAGGTGCGGGTGAACCTGTCCCAGGATCAGGCGCAGGTGACCTTCGCCAGCCCTAACGCCGGGGTGCGCGAGGCTCTGGAAGGACAGATGCAGCGTCTGCGCGAGCTGTTCGCCCAGCAGGGCATGAACCTGGCAGATGCCAACGTCTCCGATCAGTCGCTCAGCCGCGGCTGGCAGGGCCAGGGCGAAGGCGGGCGCGGCGGCGCCAGCGGCGGCGACGGTCGGCTGGCCTTGGACGAGGCGTTGCCGAGCGCTGCGCAGGAGCTGCGCAGCGAGCGTTCGAGCGCAGGCCTGGGCCTGGTGGATTACTACGCCTGAGCCCGGTCGTCAGGCCCGCTTCGCGAGACGTGCATTCGCCCGGGTGGCCTGGCCGGCCTCCCGGGCGAATGCGTTTTGGATGACAGCCGGCGCGCGCCGCTGTTAAATCCGCAGCCCAGAGTTAGACAAGCGAGCCGCTAGGCTGGCATAACACTTGCTCTCAACCCCCTGAAAGCGGAAAAACTCCGATAGTGACGGATTATTGGCATGGCTAAGAAAGACGCGGCGGCCGGCGACGGCCAGGGTGCCGGCAAGGGCAAGCTGAAGCTCATCCTATTGATAGTGCTGGCCCTGTTGCTGGCCGTTGGCCTGTCCATCGGTGGCACCTGGTTCGTCCTCAGCAAGGGCGACAAGGCCGAGGACGCCGAGCCCGCGACGGAGTCCGCCAGCGCGGCGTCGGTGCGCCAGGCGGCGCTGTACCAGGAGCTGATGCCGGCCTTCGTGGTCAATTTCAACCATCAGGGGCGTACCCGCTACCTGCAGGTCAGCATGGCCCTGATGAGCCGCGACACCGCCGGCCTGGACAAGCTCAAGGTGCACATGCCGGTGCTGCGCAACCGCCTGGTGATGCTGCTCGCCGGCCAGGACTTCGCCACCCTGCAAACCGCGTTGGGCAAGGACATGCTGCTGCAGCAGGCGCTGGCCAGCGTGCAGGAGCTGGCCCAGCAGGAAACCGGCGGCACCGTGGTCGAGCAGGTGCTGTTCACTAACTTCGTATTGCAGTAGCCGGGAGCGAACATGGCCGTGCAAGACTTGCTGTCCCAGGACGAGATCGATGCGCTGCTGCACGGCGTCGACGACGGCCTGGTCGATACCGAGGACGCCGCCGAACCGGGTGGTGTCAGGCAGTATGACCTGACCAGCCAGGATCGCATCGTCCGCGGACGCATGCCGACCCTGGAGATGATCAACGAACGCTTCGCCCGCTACACCCGCATCAGCATGTTCAACCTGCTGCGCCGCTCGGCGGACGTGGCGGTCGGCGGCGTGCAGGTGATGAAATTCGGCGAGTACGTGCACTCGCTGTACGTGCCCACCAGCCTCAACCTGGTGAAGATGAAGCCGCTGCGTGGCACCGGCCTGTTCATTCTCGACGCCAAGCTGGTGTTCAAGCTGGTGGACAACTTCTTCGGCGGCGACGGCCGCCACGCCAAGATCGAGGGGCGCGAGTTCACCCCCACCGAGCTGCGCGTAGTGCGCATGGTGCTCGACCAGGCCTTCGTCGACCTGCGCGAGGCCTGGCACGCGGTGATGGACATCAACTTCGAGTATGTCAACTCGGAGGTCAACCCGGCGCTGGCCAATATCGTCAGCCCGAGTGAAGTCGTGGTGGTGTCCACCTTCCATATCGAACTGGACGGTGGCGGCGGCGACCTGCACATCACCATGCCCTATTCGATGATCGAGCCGATCCGCGAGATGCTCGATGCCGGCTTCCAGTCCGACGTCGACGACCAGGACGAGCGCTGGATCAAGGCCCTGCGCGAGGACATCCTCGACGTCAGCGTGCCGCTGGCCGTCACCGTGGCGCGGCGCCAGCTCAAGCTGCGCGACATCCTGCACATGCAGCCGGGCGACGTGATCCCGGTGGAGCTGCCGGACAACGTGATCATGCGCGCCAACGGCGTGCCGACTTTCAAGGTCAAGCTCGGCGCACACAAGGGCAATCTGGCCCTGCAGGTGCTCGAGCCGATCGAACGTCAGCGCTGAAGGCGCTGGCAACTCCATTGAGCCAGGCGAGGAAAGACGATGGCAACCGAAGAGAACACCTCCCCCGAGGAACAGGCGCTGGCCGACGAATGGGCAGCGGCGCTGGCCGAGGCAGCTGATGCCGGCCAGGACGATATCGACGCCATGCTGGCTGCACAGAACACTACTGCCCAGCCCGCGGCGCCGCGGGCGCCGATGGAGGAGTTCGGCAGCGCGCCGCCGCCTGGCAACCTGCCGATTAATCTGGAAGGCCCCAACCTGGACGTGATCCTGGATATCCCGGTGTCGATCTCCATGGAAGTGGGCAATACCGACATCACCATCCGCAACCTGCTGCAGCTCAACCAGGGCTCGGTGATCGAGCTGGATCGCCTGGCCGGAGAGCCGCTCGACGTGCTGGTCAACGGCACCCTGATCGCCCACGGCGAGGTGGTGGTGGTCAACGAGAAGTTCGGCATCCGCCTGACCGACGTGATCAGCCCCAGCGAACGCATCAAGAAGCTGCGCTGACCATGCTCCGCTTCCTCGCCCTGCCGTTGTCCCTGCCCATGGTGGCCCTGGCTGCCGAGCCCGCCGGCCAGGCGACCACGCCGCTGGCTGGCAGCGATATGGCCGGCCAGCTCGGCCAGTTGCTGCTCGGCCTGCTGCTGGTGATCGGCTTGATCTTCCTCCTCGCCTGGCTACTGCGCCGGGTGCAGCAGCTGGCGCCGCGCGGCGGCCAGGTGATCAAGCTGCTGGCCAGCCAGTCGCTCGGCCCGCGCGACCGCCTGGTGCTGGTGCAGGTGGGCAACGAGCAGATCCTGCTCGGCCTGTCCGCCGGGCGCATCACCCCGTTGCACGTGCTCAAGGAGCCGGTGCACCTGGCCGACGCCGAGCCGGCCACGCCGGAGTTCGCCCAGCGCCTGATGGAGCTGCTGGGCAAGGACCAGAAGGACAAATCCTGATGCTGCGCTTGTTGCTGGTGCTGCTGCTGAGCCTGGGCGCCTCGCTGGCCTATGCCGAAGATCCGCCGCTCGGCACCTCGCTGATCCAGCAGGGCGGCAACCCGCTGTCGATCCCGGCCATCACCCTGTCCACCGACGCCGAGGGCCAGCAGGAGTATTCGGTCAGCCTGCAGATCCTGCTGATCATGACCGCGCTGAGCTTCATTCCGGCGTTCGTCATGCTGATGACCAGCTTCACCCGCATCATCATCGTGTTCTCCATCCTGCGCCAGGCGCTGGGCCTGCAGCAGACGCCGTCGAACCAGATCCTGGTCGGCCTGGCGCTGTTTCTCACCCTGTTCATCATGGCTCCGGTGTTCGACCGGATTAACAGCGATGCGCTGCAGCCCTATCTCAACGAGGAAATCGTCGCCCAGGAGGCGCTGACCCGGGCCGAGGGGCCGATCCGCGACTTCATGCTGGCGCAGACCCGCGAGAGCGACCTGGAGCTGTTCGTGCGCCTGTCCAAGCGCACCGACCTCAACGGCGTCGAGGACGTGCCGCTGACCATCCTGGTGCCGGCCTTCGTCACCTCGGAGCTGAAGACCGCGTTCCAGATCGGCTTCATGATCTTCATCCCGTTTCTGATCATCGACATGGTGGTGGCCAGTATTCTCATGGCCATGGGCATGATGATGCTGTCGCCGTTGATCATCTCGCTGCCGTTCAAGATCATGCTGTTCGTCCTGGTCGACGGCTGGGCGCTGATCATGGGCACCCTGGCGGCCAGTTTCGGCACCCTGTAGCGAGGCTCAGATGACTCCCGAGATCGCCGTAGACCTGTTTCGCGAAGCGCTCTGGCTGATCGTGCTGATCGTCGGCCTGGCGGTGGTGCCGAGTCTGGTGGTCGGCCTGATCGTGGCGATGTTCCAGGCCGCCACGCAGATCAACGAACAGACCCTGAGCTTCCTGCCGCGTCTGATCGTGATGCTGCTGACCCTGATCTGGGCCGGGCCCTGGCTGGTACGCCAACTGATGGAGTACACCCAGACCCTGATCCAGAACATTCCCTACCTGATCGGTTGAGAGCTCATGAGTAAATCTACTGTGCTCGGCATCTCGCGCTTCGGCTGTGCTCGCAATGCTCATGTATTTCAATACACTGCGCTTGCTGCGCGCAGGCGAAACGCGACCTGCCTTCGCTCGCAACGTTTTTTTCACGAGCTCTGAGCCGGACGATGCTTGAGCTGAGCAACGAACAGATCGGCGGCTGGGTCGGCCAGTTCCTCCTGCCGCTGTTTCGCATCGCCGCCATGTTCATGGTCATGCCGATCATCGGCACCCAGCTGGTGCCGACGCGCGTGCGCCTGTACCTGGCCCTGGCGGTCAGCGTGCTGCTGGTGCCGACCCTGCCGCCGCTGCCGCAGGTCGATGCGCTGAGCCTGCGTAGCCTGCTGCTGATCGCCGAGCAGGTGCTGATCGGTGCCATGTTCGGCTTCGTCCTGCAGCTGTTCTTTCACCTGTTCGCCGTGGCCGGGCAGATCATCGCCATGCAGATGGGCCTGGGCTTCGCCTCCATGGTCGACCCGGCCAACGGCGTCTCGGTGCCGGTGCTCGGCCAGTTCATGCTGATGCTGGTGACCCTGCTGTTCCTGGCGATCAACGGCCATCTGGTGGTGCTGGAGATCCTGGCGGAAAGCTTCGTCACCCTGCCGTCCGGGCAGGGCCTGATGGTCAATCACTACTGGGAGCTGGCCGGCAAGCTCGGCTGGGTGATCGGCGCCGGCCTGCTGCTGACCCTGCCGGTGGTCACCGCGCTGCTGATCATCAACCTGGCCTTCGGCGTGATGACCCGCGCCGCGCCGCAACTGAACATCTTTTCCATCGGTTTCCCGCTGACCCTGGCCCTGGGCCTGGTGATCTTCTGGGTCGGCCTGTCCGATTTCGGCAGCCTGTTCCAGGCGCTGGCCAGCGAGGCCCTGCAGCAGCTGGGCGAATTCGCCCAGGCCAGGTAAGGAGGCTGCATGGCCGAGAGCGAAAGCGGCGCCGACAAAAGCGAGGAACCCACCAGTAAGCGGCTCGAAGAGTCGCGCAAGAAGGGCCAGATCGCCCGCTCCAAGGAGCTCAACACCCTGGCGGTGACCCTCACCGGCAGCGTGGCGCTGATCGTCTTCGGCGCCTACATGGGCGAGGTGCTGCTCGATCTGATGCGCGGCAACTTCAGCCTGCCGCGCGAGGTGCTGATGAACGAAGGCAGCATGGCGCAGTACCTGCTGGCTTCTGGCAAGCACGCTTTGCTGGCCTTGCAACCGTTCTTCATCGCCTTGCTGATCGCCTCGGTGATCGGCCCCATCGCCCTCGGCGGCTGGCTGTTCTCCGCCGAGGCGCTGCAGCCCAAGGCCAGCCGGATGAACCCGCTGGCCGGGCTCAAGCGGATGTTCTCGGTGCAGGCGCTGGTCGAACTGCTCAAGGCGCTGGCCAAGTTCCTGGTGATCCTGGTGGTGGCGCTGGTGGTGCTTTCGGTGGATCAGGACGACCTGCTGGCCATCGCCAACGAACCGCTCGAGCCGGCCATCCTGCACAGCCTCGAGGTGGTTGGCTGGAGCGCCTTCTGGCTGTCCTGCGGGCTGATCCTGATCGCCGCGGTGGATGTGCCGTTCCAGCTGTGGAGTCACAAGCAGAAGCTGATGATGACCAAGCAGGAGGTGCGCGACGAATACAAGGACACCGAGGGCAAGCCCGAGGTCAAGGGGCGCATCCGCCAGCTGCAGCGCGAGATGGCCGAACGCCGCATGATGCAGGCGGTGCCGCAGGCCGATGTGGTGATCACCAACCCGACCCACTTCGCCGTGGCGCTCAAGTACGACCCGGACAAGGGCGGCGCGCCGCTGCTGCTGGCCAAGGGCGGCGACTTCCTGGCGCTGAAGATCCGCGAGATCGCCCAGGAGCACCGGGTCATGCTGCTGGAGTCGCCGGCGCTGGCGCGGGCGGTGTACTACTCCACCGAGCTGGAGCAGGAAATTCCCGCCGGCCTGTACCTGGCGGTGGCCCAGGTGTTGGCCTACGTCTACCAGTTGCGCCAGTACCAGGCCGGCAAGGGCAAGCGCCCGGGGCCGCTGCCCGACCTGCCGATCCCGCCGGACCTGCGCCGCGACGAATAAAGCGGGTGGAACCCTGGTTGGGCTGAGCGCAGCGAAGCCCAACAGAAGCAGAATTGGTGTGCGGGAAGTGTTGGGCTTCGTCGCTGCGCTCCTCAACCCAACCTACGTGCTCGTAGGGTGCGCCGTGCGCGCCAAGGATCGGTAGGTTGGGCTGAGCGCAGCGAAGCCCAACAGGAGCGGAGTTGGCGGTCGGGAAGTGTTACGTGCTTGTAGCTTGCCGCTACCTTTCTGGAACGCTTCTTGCCATTACCCCAGCAGGGCGCAGTTTCGCGTCAAAAGATTGAATCGGCTGGGGTAGGGACGTGGCAGTAGATCGCGCACAAATCATTGGAGAGGTACGCAGCAACCTGGCGGGTCTGCGCCACGGCAACCTGGGTATCCCGCTGCTGCTGCTGGTCATGCTCGGCATGGTCATGCTGCCGATCCCGCCCTTTCTGCTCGACGTGCTGTTCACCTTCAGCATCGCCCTGTCCATCGTCGTCTTGCTGGTCAGCATCTACGCCCTGCGACCGCTGGATTTCGCCGTCTTCCCCACCATCCTGCTGGCGGCCACCCTGCTGCGTCTGGCGCTGAACGTCGCCTCGACCCGCGTGGTGCTGCTCAACGGCCACGAGGGCCACGGCGCTGCGGGGCAGGTGATCCAGGCCTTCGGCGAGGTGGTGATCGGCGGCAACTACGTAGTTGGTATCGTGGTGTTCGCCATCCTGATGATCATCAACTTCGTGGTGGTCACCAAGGGCGCCGGGCGCATCTCCGAGGTCAGCGCGCGTTTCACCCTGGACGCCATGCCCGGCAAGCAGATGGCCATCGACGCCGACCTCAACGCCGGCCTGATCGATCAGGCCGAGGCCAAGAAGCGCCGCAGCGAGGTGGCCCAGGAGGCCGATTTCTACGGCTCGATGGACGGTGCCAGCAAGTTCGTCCGCGGCGACGCCATCGCCGGCCTGCTGATTCTTTTCATCAACCTGATCGGCGGTATCGCCATCGGCGTGCTGCAGCACGGCCTGCCGTTCGCCGAGGCGGGCAAGGTCTACACCCTGCTGACCATCGGCGACGGCCTGGTGGCGCAGATTCCCTCCCTGCTGCTGTCCACCGCCGCCGCGGTGATGGTGACCCGGGTGTCCACCTCCGAGGACATGGGCGCCCAGGTCAATCGGCAGATGTTCGCTTCGCCGCGCGCGCTGGCGGTGGCGGCGGCGATCATGATCACCATGGGCCTGGTGCCCGGCATGCCGCATTTCTCCTTTATCAGCCTGGGCCTGGTGGCCGCCGGCGCCGCCTACTGGATCGCCAACAAGCAGCGCAAGACCAAGGAAGAGGAGGTCAGGGAAGTGCAGCGCCAGCAGGAGCTGCTGCCGGCGCAGAAGGCGCAGGAGGTCAAGGAGCTGGGCTGGGACGACGTCACCCCGGTGGACATGGTCGGCCTGGAGGTCGGCTACCGGCTGATTCCGCTGGTCGATCGCAACCAGGGGGGGCAGCTGCTGGCGCGGATCAAGGGGGTGCGCAAGAAGCTGTCGCAGGAGATGGGCTTTCTCATGCCCTCGGTGCATATCCGCGACAACCTCGACCTGGCGCCCAACGCCTACCGCTTGACCCTGATGGGCGTCAGCGTGGCCGAGGCCGAGGTCTACCCGGACCGCGAGCTGGCGATCAACCCCGGCCAGGTGTTCGGCCCGCTCAACGGCATCGCCGCCAAGGATCCGGCGTTCGGCCTGGAGGCGGTGTGGATCGACCCCAGCCAGCGCGACCAGGCGCAGTCGCTGGGCTATACCGTGGTCGACGCCAGCACCGTGGTCGCCACCCACCTCAACCAGATCCTGCACAAGCACGCCCACGAGCTGCTGGGACACGAGGAAGTGCAGCAGCTCATGCAGCTGCTGGCCAAGAGCTCGCCGAAGCTGGCCGAGGAACTGGTGCCGGGGCTGGTGTCGCTGTCGACCCTGCTCAAGGTGCTGCAGGCGCTGCTGCAGGAGCAGGTACCAGTGCGCGACATCCGCACCATCGCCGAGGCGATCGCCAACGTCGCGCCGAAGAGTCAAGATCCCGCCGCGATGGTCGCCACCGTTCGTGTGTCGCTGGCCCGCGCCATCGTGCAAAGCATCGTGGGACTAGAGCCGGAGCTGCCTGTGATCACCCTCGAGCCCAGGTTGGAACAGATATTGCTCAATAGCCTGCAGAAGGCCGGTCAGGGCAGCGAGGATGGCATCCTCCTCGAACCGGGCATGGCCGAGAAGCTGCAGCGTTCCCTGGTGGAAGCGGCGCAGCGCCAGGAAATGCTCGGCAAGCCGGTGATCCTGCTGGTGGCCGGGCCGATTCGGGCGATGTTGTCGCGCTTCGCGCGGTTGGCGGTCTCCAGCATGCACGTGCTGGCCTACCAGGAAATTCCGGACAACAAGCAGGTCACCATAGTCGCCACTGTGGGCCAGAACTGAGGTAAAGGGTCATGCAGGTCAAACGCTTCTTCGCCGCCGATATGCGGGCCGCCATGAAACTGGTGCGAGACGAGCTGGGCGCCGATGCCGCGATCATCGGCAATCGCCGGGTGGCCGGCGGCGTCGAGCTGACCGCTGCGCTGGATTACCAGGTGACGCCGGCGCCGGTACGGCCGAACCCGGCCCTGGAAGCCGAGCTGCGCAAGACCCAGGCGCGCATCGCCAGCGCCCAGGCCGAACTGGCCACCCGTGCCGAGCAGGACGCCGGCAAGGATCGCCAGCTGTTCGCCAACGAGTCGCTGGTGGCGCCGGAATTGCCGGCCACCCCGGTCAAGCCGCAGCGCCCGGCCGAGCCTGCACCGGTGCAGCCTGCGGTCGATCCGCGCGCGCTGGACGCCATGCGCTTCGAACTGCACGGCCTGCGCGAACTGATCGAAATGCAGCTCGGCTCCATCGCCTGGGGCCAGCTGCAGACCCGCCGCCCGCAACAGGCCAACCTCTGGCGCCGCCTGCAGCGCATGGGCCTGTCTGCCGAGCTGTCGCAGGCGCTGCTGAACAAGGTCGCTGACGTCGCCGAGCCGCGCCAGGCTTGGCGCATGCTGCTGGCCTACCTGGCTCACGCGATCAAGACGCCGAAAATCGAGCCGCTGGAAGAGGGTGGGGTGATCGCCCTGGTCGGCCCCGCCGGCATGGGCAAGACCACCACCCTGGCCAAGCTGGCGGCCCGTTACGTGCTTAAGCACGGCGCGCAGCAGGTCGCCCTGGTCAGCATGGACAGCTATCGCATCGGCGCGCAGGAGCAGCTCAAGACCCTGGGCCGCATCCTCGGCGTGTCGGTGACCCAGGTCGACCCTGGCCAGTCGCTGCTGCAGGCCCTGGCGCCACTGGCGAAGAAACGCGTGGTACTGATCGACACCGCCGGTCTGCCGGGCAACGACCCGGCGCTGCGCCTGCAGCTGGAGAGCCTGGCGGCGCGCGGCCTGCAGGCGAAGAATTACCTGGTCCTGGCGGCCACCAGCCAGAGCCAAGTGCTCAAGGCCGCCTACCATAGTTACAAGCGCTGCGGCCTGGCAGGCTGCATACTGACCAAGCTGGACGAAGCCGCCAGCCTGGGCGAGGCTTTAGGTCTGGCTATAAGCCAGCATCTGCCGGTAGCCTATGTCGCCGACGGCCCGCGGATTCCGGACGATCTGCAGGTGCCGCGCAGCCACCAACTGGTCAGCCGCGCGGTGGGCCTGCAGGCCGCCGAGGAGCCGAGCGAGGACGCCATGGCGCAGCTGTTCGCCGGGCTCTACCAGAGCCCGGCGCGACGCGCCGGCTGAGGCAGCGAGAAGAGAATGTTGCACCCTCGGGCGACGCCGTCGCCGGAGTGAACGGCCGGATGGCCAAGTCGAAGTTAGACAAGGTGTGTAGAAAACATGGGTATGCATCCCGTACAGGTGATCGCGGTGACCGGCGGCAAGGGTGGCGTCGGCAAGACCAATGTGTCGGTGAATCTGTCCATGGCCCTGGCCGATCTCGGTCGGCGGGTGATGCTGATGGACGCCGACCTCGGCCTGGCCAACGTCGACGTTCTGCTGGGGCTGGCGCCCAAGCGCACCCTGGCCGATGTGATCAGCGGCGAGTGCGACCTGCGCGACGTGCTGCTGCAGGGGCCGGGCGGCATCCGCATCGTGCCGGCGGCGTCCGGCACGCAGAGCATGGTCAACCTCTCGCCGATGCAGCACGCCGGGCTGATCCAGGCGTTCAGCGAGATCAGCGAGAATCTCGACGTGCTGGTGATCGACACCGCCGCCGGCATCGGCGATGCGGTGGTCAGCTTCGTCCGCGCCGCCCAGGAGATCCTGGTGGTGGTGTGCGACGAGCCGACCTCGATCACCGATGCCTACGCGCTGATCAAGCTGCTCAACCGCGACCACGGCATCAGCCGCTTCCGCGTGCTGGCCAACATGGCCCACAGCCCGCAGGAAGGGCGCAACCTCTTTGCTAAGCTGACCAAGGTGACCGATCGCTTCCTCGACGTCGCCCTGCAGTACGTCGGCGCCGTGCCCTACGACGAGTGCGTGCGCAAGGCCGTGCAGAAGCAGCGCGCCGTCTACGAAGCCTTCCCACGATCCAAGTGCGCCCTGGCGTTCAAGGCGATAGCCCAGAAGGTCGATACCTGGCCGCTGCCGGCCAACCCCCGCGGCCATCTGGAGTTTTTCGTCGAACGTCTGGTGCAGCAACCGACGGCAGACAGCGCCGTATGACAGCAGCTTCTGGACTTCGTATGTACAACAAGGCGCAGGCGCAGGATTCGCAGCACCAGTTGATCGAGCGCTATGCGCCTCTGGTCAAACGTATCGCCTATCACCTGCTGGCCCGTCTGCCGGCCAGCGTGCAGGTCGACGACCTGATCCAGGCCGGCATGATCGGCCTGCTCGAGGCCTCGCGTAAATACGACTCCAGCAAGGGTGCCAGCTTCGAAACCTTCGCCGGCATCCGCATCCGCGGCTCCATGCTCGACGAAGTGCGCAAGGGCGACTGGGCGCCGCGTTCGGTGCACCGCAACAGCCGCATGGTCAGCGACGCGATCCGCGTCGTGGAAGCGAGAACCGGGCGCGACGCTAAAGATCAGGAGGTTGCGGCCGAACTCCAATTGAGTCTGGAAGATTACTACGGCATCCTTGGCGACACTTTGGGCAGCCGCCTGTTCAGTTTCGACGACCTGTTGCAGGACGGCGAGCACGGCGGGCTGCACGAAGACGCCGGGCACACCCACCTCGAACCTTCGCGGGACCTCGAAGACGAACGCTTCCAGGCGGCATTGGCCGAGGCCATCGCCGGTCTGCCGGAGCGCGAACGTCTGGTGCTGGCGCTGTATTACGATGAAGAACTGAACTTGAAGGAAATCGGCGAAGTGCTGGGGGTCAGCGAGTCGCGCGTCAGCCAGTTGCACAGCCAGTGCGCCGCGCGTCTGCGTGCGCGCCTGGGCGAGTGGCGCGCCAGCTGAGTCGGTTTCACGATTAAAGGACGTCATTGCGTGTGCAATACGTTTGGGACTGTACGGAGGTCGACTTGGACAAGAACATGAAAATCCTCATCGTTGACGATTTCTCGACGATGCGACGGATCATCAAGAACCTCTTGCGTGATTTGGGTTTCACCAACACCGCAGAGGCCGACGATGGCACCTCGGCGCTGCCCATGCTGCAGAGCGGCAGTTTCGACTTCCTGGTGACCGACTGGAACATGCCCGGCATGACCGGCATCGACCTGCTGCGTGCGGTGCGCGCCGACGAGCGCCTCAAGCACCTGCCGGTGCTGATGGTCACCGCCGAGGCCAAGCGCGATCAGATCATCGAGGCGGCCCAGGCCGGCGTGAACGGCTATGTGGTCAAACCCTTCACCGCCCAGGTGCTGAAGGAAAAGATCGAGAAGATCTTCGAGCGGGTCAACGGCTGATGTCGGCCGCGAGGGTGCTATGGAACACGATGACTCCATCTTGGGCGACCTCGAGTCGACCCTGAAAAGCAACGCCCGCGAGTTGGTCGACAGCCTGGAAAAAGGCAACTTCGGCGCCGCGGTACAACTGATCAACGAGCTCAACAAGGTCCGCGACCGCGGGCTGTACCACGAGGTCGGCAAGCTGACCCGCGAGCTGCACAACGCCATCGTCAACTTCCAGCTCGATCCGCGCATGCCGCACGCCCAGGAGCTGTCGCAGATCGCCGATGCCACCGAGCGCCTGAATTACGTGGTCACCATGACCGAGAAGGCGGCCAATCGCACCATGGACCTGGTCGAGCAGAGCGCACCGCTGGTCAACGACCTCAGCGACGAAGCGCAGAGCCTCAGCGCCGAATGGGGCCGCTTCATGCGCCGCGAGATGGGCGCCGAGGGCTTTCGTGAGCTGGCCAAGCGTATCGAGCTGTTCCTCGCCCGCAGCGAGCGCGACAGCAGCAAGCTGTCCGGTCATCTCAACGACATTCTGCTGGCGCAGGACTACCAGGACCTCACCGGGCAGGTGATCAAGCGCGTCACCCAGCTGGTCACCGAGGTGGAAAGCAACCTGCTCAAACTGGTGCTGATGGCCAGCCAGGTCGACCGTTTCGCCGGCATTCAGCACGACCATGAGCAGCTGCGCGCCGAACAGGAAAAATTAAAAGAGCCATCTCGGGGTGAAGGTCCGCAGATTCATGCCGATAAGCGTGATGACGTCGCCTCCAGTCAGGACGATGTCGACGACCTGCTGTCCAGTCTAGGATTCTAAGGAGTTCCCCCCTATGAGCTTCGGCGCCGATGAAGAAATCCTCCAGGACTTCCTGGTAGAGGCCGGCGAGATCCTCGAACAGTTGTCCGAACAGTTGGTCGAGCTGGAAAGCCGCCCGGACGACATGAACCTGCTCAACGCCATTTTCCGCGGTTTCCATACCGTCAAGGGCGGGGCGGGATTCCTCCAGCTCAACGAGCTGGTGGAGTGCTGTCATATCGCCGAGAACGTCTTCGACATCCTGCGCAAGGGTGAGCGACGCGTCGACGCCGAGCTGATGGACGTGGTGCTCGAAGCCCTGGATGCGGTCAACGGCATGTTCGGCCAGGTGCGCGAGCGCAGCGAGCCGACCCCGGCGTCGGCCGAGCTGCTGGCGGCGCTGTCGCGGCTGGCCGAGCCGGCTGGTGCCGAGCCCGCCGCCGTGGCGCCTGCTGCCGCGCCGAAGTCCGAAGTCGCCGCCTCCGGCGACATCACCGACAGCGAGTTCGAGCAGCTGCTCGATGCCCTCGGCGAAGCGCCGGCCGGCGACAGCGTGGCGGCCAGCGACGAGATCACCGACGACGAATTCGAATCCCTGCTCGATCAGCTGCACGGCAAGGGCCAGTTCTCCGCGGCGGCTGAGAGCTCCGTCGGCGCGGCCGTCGCGGTCGCGGCCGTCGCGGCGCCGGCCGGCGACGAAATCACCGACGACGAATTCGAGGCGCTGCTCGACCAGTTGCACGGCAAGGGCCAGTTCGCCGGTGCAGTCGAAGCGCCAGCGCCGGCCGGCCCGGTGGCGGCGGCGAGCAGCGACGAGATCACCGACGACGAATTCGAATCCCTGCTCGACCAGTTGCACGGCAAGGGCAAGTTCGTCCCGCCCAGCGAGACCGCTGCCGCTCCGGTGGCCAAGCCGGCTGCCCCGGTTGCCCCAGCCAAGCCGGCTGCGGCGAAGCCGGCGGCCAAGGCCGAACCGGCCGCACACCGCCCGCCTGCAGCTCCGGCGCCCGCGGCGGACAAGGCGCCGGCGGCCAGCGAGGCGGAAACCACGGTGCGGGTCGATACCGCGCGCCTCGACGAGATCATGAACATGGTCGGCGAGCTGGTGCTGGTGCGTAACCGCCTGGTGCGCCTGGGCCTCAACAGTGGCGACGAGGCCATGTCCAAGGCGGTGTCCAACCTCGACGTGGTCACCGCCGACCTGCAGACCGCGGTGATGAAGACCCGCATGCAGCCGATCAAGAAGGTCTTCGGTCGCTTCCCGCGCCTGGTACGCGACCTGGCGCGCAACCTGAAGAAGGAAATCAACCTCGAGCTGGTGGGCGAGGAAACCGACCTCGACAAGAACCTGGTCGAGGCCCTGGCCGACCCGCTGGTGCACCTGGTGCGCAACGCCGTCGATCACGGCGTGGAGACCCCGGAAGAACGCGAGAAGGCCGGCAAGCCACGCGGCGGGCGGGTGGTGCTGTCCGCCGAGCAGGAGGGCGACCACATCCTCTTGTCGATCACCGACGACGGCAAGGGCATGGACGCCGACGTGCTGCGCGCCAAGGCGGTGGAGAAGGGCCTGCTGGACAAGGATGCAGCCGACCGCCTGAACGAGTTCGAGTGCTACAACCTGATCTTCGCCCCGGGTTTCTCGACCAAGACCGAGATTTCCGACGTGTCCGGCCGCGGCGTCGGCATGGACGTGGTCAAGACCAAGATTTCCCAGCTCAACGGCACGGTCAACGTGTTCTCGCAGAAGGGGGCGGGCTCGAAGATCATCATCAAGGTGCCGCTGACCCTGGCGATCATGCCGACCTTGATGGTGATGCTGGAGAACCAGGCCTTCGCCTTCCCGCTGGTCAACGTCAACGAGATCTTCCACCTCGACCTGTCGCGCACCAACGTGGTCGACGGCCAGGAGGTGGTGATCGTCCGCGACAAGGCGCTGCCGCTGTTTTACCTCAAGCGCTGGCTGGTGCCGCAGGCCTTCCACGAGGGCCAGCGCGAAGGCCATGTGGTGATCCTCACCGTGGGCAGCCAGCGCATCGGCTTCGTCGTCGACCAGCTGGTGGGCCAGGAAGAGGTGGTGATCAAGCCGCTGGGCAAGATGCTCCAGGGCACCCCGGGCATGTCCGGCGCCACGATCACCGGCGACGGGCGCATCGCCCTGATTCTCGACGTACCGAGCATGCTCAAGCGCTACGCTCGACGTTTCTGATGGTTGCGGCGTCGGTCGGTCCGGCGCCGTTTAGGAGTGTGTATGGCAGTCAAGGTTTTGGTGGTGGACGACTCCGGCTTCTTCCGCCGGCGCGTTTCGGAAATTCTGTCTGCCGACCCCAATATCCAGGTGGTGGGCACGGCCACCAATGGCCGCGAGGCCATCGACCAGGCGCTGGCGCTCAAGCCCGACGTGATCACCATGGACTACGAGATGCCGATGATGGACGGCATCACCGCGGTGCGGAACATCATGCAGCGCTGTCCGACGCCGGTGCTGATGTTTTCCTCGCTGACCCACGAAGGCGCTCGCGTCACCCTCGACGCCCTGGACGCCGGCGCGGTGGATTTTTTGCCGAAGAATTTCGAGGACATCTCGCGCAACCCGGAGAAGGTCAAGCAGCTGCTGTGCGAGAAGGTGCACAGCATCGCGCGCAGCAACCGCCGTTTTAGTTCGGCCGCGGTCGCTCCGGCGCCGGCTACGGCCAGCCCTGTGCCCGCGCCGGGCAGCCGGCCGGCGGCAACCACGGCCCGCCCGGCCGGCCTGCAGCCGCGCCCGGCGAGCCCGGTTGCGGCGCCCGGCGGCGCAGTCGGCGCCAGTTCCGCGGCGCCCAAGCGCAAGGCCTACAAGCTGGTGGCCATCGGTACCTCCACCGGCGGCCCGGTGGCCCTGCAGCGGGTGCTGACCCAGCTGCCGGCCAATTTCCCGGCGCCGCTGGTGCTCGTCCAGCACATGCCGGCAGCCTTCACCAAGGCCTTCGCCGAGCGTCTGGACAAGCTCTGCCGCATCCAGGTCAAGGAGGCCGAGGACGGCGACCTGCTGCGCCCCGGCCTGGCCCTGCTGGCCCCCGGCGGCAAGCAGATGATGGTCGACGCCCGCGGCGCGGTGAAGATCCTGCCCGGCGACGAGCGCCTGAACTACAAGCCCTGCGTCGATATCACCTTCGGCTCGGCGGCCAAGTCCTATGGCGACAAGGTGCTGGCCGTGGTGCTCACCGGCATGGGCGCCGACGGCCGCGAAGGCGCGCGCCTGCTCAAGCAGGGCGGCAGCCAGGTATGGGCGCAGGACGAGGCCAGCTGCGTGATCTACGGCATGCCCATGGCGGTGGTCAAGGCCAACCTGGCCGACGCGGTCTACGGCCTCGACGAGATCGGCCGGCACCTGACCGAGGCCTGCCTGTAATGAACCCTCACACGGGCGCGTGCGCATGGATGTACTGAGCCTGATCGGCGTCATTCTGGCGTTCGTCGCGATTCTCGGCGGCAACTACCTGGAGGGCGGCCACGCCGGCGCGCTGCTCAACGGTCCGGCGGCGCTGATCGTAATCGGCGGCACCCTCGGCGCGGCCTTCCTGCAGGCGCCGGTCAGCGTGTTCAAGCGCGCCATGGCCATCCAGCGCTGGATCTTCTTCCCGCCGCGCATCGACCTGATCGGCGGTATCAACCGCGTGGTCGGCTGGAGCATGGTGGCGCGCAAGGAAGGCCTGCTAGGTCTCGAGGCGGTGGCCGACGCCGAGCCCGACCCCTATGCGCGCAAGGGCCTGCAGCTGCTGGTCGACGGCGCCGAACCGGAATCCATCCGCAGCATCCTCGAGGTCGATCTGTACACCCAGGAGGCGCGCGATATCCAGGCGGCCAAGGTGTTCGAGAGCATGGGCGGCTACGCGCCGACCATCGGCATCATCGGCGCGGTGATGGGGCTGATCCACGTGATGGGTAACCTGGCCGACCCGAGCATGCTCGGCAGCGGCATCGCCGTGGCCTTCGTCGCCACCATCTACGGCGTCGGCTTCGCCAACCTGCTGCTGCTGCCGGCCGGTAACAAGCTCAAGGCCATCGCCATGCGCCAGTCGCGTTACCGCGAGATGCTGCTGGAGGGCATCCTGTCCATCGCCGAGGGTGAGAACCCGCGGTCCATCGAGCTGAAGCTGCAAGGCTTCATGGACTGATGGAGGGCTGTCATGGCGCGTCGGCGGCAGCATGAAGAACACGAGAATCACGAGCGCTGGCTGGTGTCCTACGCGGACTTCATCACCCTGCTGTTCGCCTTCTTCGTGGTGATGTACTCGATCTCCTCACTCAACGAGGGCAAGTACAAGATTCTCTCCGAGACCCTGACCGGCGTGTTCAACCAGCCGGATCGCTCGATCAAGCCGATCCCGGTGGGCGAGGAGCGGCCGCGCACCGGCGAGCCCGAGCGCGCCTCGCTGGACGAGGCCAATAGCGAGACCCCGGACGACTCCCTGCAGGACATCGCCGCCAGCGTGCGCCAGGCTTTCGGCGAGCTGATCCAGAACGAGCAGCTGACCGTGCGCGGCAACGAGATGTGGATCGAGATCGAGCTGAGTTCCAGCCTGCTGTTCCCCAGCGGCGACGCGCTGCCGAACAACCAGGCGTTCGACATCATCGAGAAGGTCGCCAAGATTCTGGCGCCTTATCAGAATCCGGTGAAGGTGGAAGGTTTCACCGACAACCTGCCGATCCAGACCAGCCAGTTTCCGACCAACTGGGAGCTGTCTTCGGCGCGGGCGGCGAGCATCGTGCGTATGCTGGCCATGGACGGCGTCGATCCGGCGCGGTTGGCGGCGGTCGGCTACGGCGAGTTCCAGCCGGTGGCGGACAACGCCACGGCCGAAGGGCGGGGGCGCAACCGCCGCGTGGTGCTGGTGATTTCGCGCAACCTCGACACCCGGCGCAGCGCCGGCAGCACCGCGGCGCAGCAGTCCGGCGCTGGCACGCAACCTGCACCGGCGCCTGTGTCGGAGGTTCCGCAATCGTGAGCCGTCAAATCCCAGTCGCCTGCTGCGTGCCGGCGACAACCGTTCTCGGCCTGAGTGCTTCACGCCGGGAGGATGAAAGAAGATGAAAGTCTGGGCAGTAGCCAATCAGAAGGGTGGTGTCGGCAAGACCACCACCTCCATCGCCCTGGCCGGCCTGCTGGCCGATGCCGGCAAGCGGGTGGTGGTGGTCGACCTCGACCCGCACGGGTCGATGACCAGTTATTTCGGCCATGATCCCGATACGCTGGAGCACAGCTGCTTCGACCTGTTCCTGCACCAGGGCGGCGTGCCCCAGGGCCTGCCCAGGCAGCTGCTGCACGGTACCAGCCACGAACGCATCTCCCTGCTGCCGTCGAGCACCGCGCTGGCCACCCTGGAGCGCCAGTCGCCGGGGCAGAGCGGCCTGGGCCTGGTGATCGCCAAGAGCCTGGCGCAGCTGTGGGAGGATTTCGATCACGCCATCATCGACAGCCCGCCGCTGCTCGGCGTGCTGATGGTCAATGCCCTGGCCGCCAGCCAGCAGCTGGTGATCCCGGTGCAGACCGAGTTTCTCGCGGTCAAGGGCCTGGAGCGCATGGTCAGCACCCTGGCCATGATCAACCGCTCGCGCAAGCAGGCGCTGCCCTACACCATAGTGCCGACCCTGTTCGACCGCCGTACCCAGGCCTCGATGAGCACCCTGCGGGTGCTGCGCAACAGCTATCCCGAGCACCTCTGGCAGGCCTACATCCCGGTCGATACTCGTCTGCGCGATGCCAGCCGGGCCGGGCGCACGCCCTCGCAGTTCGATGCCGGCAGTCGCGGGGTGATCGCCTATCGGGCGTTGCTCAAGCACCTGCTGAGCCATCAACCGGCAGCGCAGGTGGCCTGACATGCCCGTCTGTGTTGAACTGGCGCACTCAAGTCGGGCCGGGCTGCGGCCGATAGGCTGTACAGGTCTCCATCACGGGTTTCAGTCATGAGTCGTACCCTCGCCACCGCCACGCGTTCCCAGCTGGCCCTGCAGTCCTACCTCGACGGTCTGTTGCAGGAGGCCGCGGCCGAGCTGGAGATGTCCGTCAGCCTCGAGGAATTCGAGAGCGCGGTACTCGAGGAGCAGGTGCGCGATGCGCGCCTGACGGCGCCTGCGCCGGTCGCTCCCGTACCTGTCGTCGCGCCGCGCGCGCCGGTGGCCCTGGTGGTCGCGCCTGAGGTGGAGGTGCAGGCCCCGCCGCTTGCCGCGCCGCTCGAAACGCCGCCGGCATATCCGGCCGCGCTGCAGCTGGAGGGGCGGCCGAGCTGGGCCGAGGAGCCGTTCGAGTGCCTGCTGTTCGACGTCGCCGGCCTGACCCTGGCCGTGCCGCTGATCTGCCTGGGCTCGATCTATCCGCTGGAGGGCCAGGAGCTGACGCCGCTGTTCGGCCAGCCGGACTGGTTTCTCGGCATCCTGCCGAGCCAGGCGGGCAACCTCAAGGTGCTGGACACCGCACGCTGGGTGATGCCCGATCGCTACCGCGAGGATTTCCGCGAGGGCCTGCAGTACGTGATCTCGGTGCAGGGCTATGAATGGGGGCTGGCGGTGCATCAGGTCAGCCGCTCGATCCGTCTCGACCCGGCCGAGGTCAAGTGGCGCAGCCAGCGCACCCAGCGGCCCTGGCTGGCCGGTACGGTGATCGAGCACATGTGCGCGTTGCTCGACGTGGCGGCACTCGCCGAATTGATCGCCAGCGGCGGCGCCAAGCGCCTCGCCGCCGGCAAGCTGCACTGAGAATTGGCGGGCCCGCGCGTGCGCCGGGCTCTAAAGTTGATGACAAGCGGGTCGACCCGCGCATGCCGCAGCGAGCGGTTTTTGACGAGGCTAGGGACATGAAGAAAAGTTCTGCACAGGGTGCCGAAGATCCGATTCTGCAGTGGGTGACCTTTCGCCTGGACAACGAGACCTATGGCATCAACGTGATGCAGGTGCAGGAAGTGCTGCGCTACACCGAGATCGCCCCGGTGCCGGGGGCGCCGAGCTACGTGCTGGGCATCATCAACCTGCGCGGCAATGTGGTCACCGTGATCGACACCCGCCAGCGCTTCGGCCTGGGCTCGGCGCCGGTCACCGACAACACCCGCATCGTCATCATCGAGGCGGACAAGCAGGTGGTGGGCATCCTGGTCGACAGCGTGGCCGAGGTGGTCTACCTGCGCCAGTCGGAGATCGAGACCGCGCCGAACGTGGGCAACGACGAGTCGGCCAAGTTCATCCAGGGCGTGTGCAACAAGAACGGCGAACTGCTGATCCTGGTCGAGCTGGACAAGATGATGACCGAGGAAGAGTGGTCGGAGCTGGAGAGTATCTAGTGCTCGAAGCCGCCCTGATCGCCCTGGCGCTGCTCTGCGTGGCGCTGGGCATCGTCTGCCATGGCCTGTACCGCAACCAGCAGCGCATGCTGGCGGAGCAGGCCAAGTGCGATGCCGTGCGCGACGCGCGGATCAAGGAGCTGGGCAAACGCCTGGATGCCTACCTGACCGGCAGCATCCGCATGGGCGAGGAGTTGCACGAGCTGCGCCGGGTGGTGGCGCCGCTGCCGGACAAACTCAGTCAGATCGAGCAGCGCGACCCCAGCAGCCTGTCCTTCACCCAGGCCGCGCGCCTGGTCGGCATGGGCGCCAGCGTCGAGGATCTGACCCAGTCCTGCGGCCTGAGCCAGGCCGAGGCCGAACTGATCAGCCGCCTGCACCAGTCCAAGGCGCAATAACCGACGCATAGTCGTCGGCGTTCTTAAAAGCTCGTCCGATCTTCGCCAATCAATCCTAGTACGCCCCCTGGCCACGCCTAAGCTGATGCTGTAGGCATCGCCGCGGGGTGTTCGTCATGCATCGCCTGATTCTGCTGTTGGTCGGCTGGCTGCTGTGCCTGCCGCTCGCCGCCCAGGACGCGCCGCTGGAGGTACGTGGCGCGATCACGGTCAACGTGCTGCAGGCCAAGCACCTGTACGACCACGGCGCGCTGTTCATCGACGTGCGTCCGTCGCGCGAATGGGGCTGGGGCCATGTCCACGGTGCCCTGCACATGGACCTGGCCGGACGCTTCGCCGGGCTGCAGCAGAGGCACTGGCCGCGCGAGCTGCCACTGGTGATCTACTGCGACAGCGAGGTTTGCCCGCAAAGCGCGCAGGCGGTGCAGCAGGCGGTGGCCTGGGGCTTCAGTCGGGTGTTCTATTTCCGCGGCGGCTACTTCGCCTGGCAGCTGTTCGACTTCCCCAGCGGCAAGGGCGCGGCCGGCGAGGCGCTGGCGGTCAGTCTGCCGGTCCCTTGAGCCGCGGCAGTGGCGGGCTGACGTCGCGCTCGGCGTCGGCCGCGAAGCCGGGCGGGGTCTTGCCCTGCAGGTACCAGGCGAAGGCGATGATCTCGGCGATGCAGCGGTACAGCGCCTCGGGGATGGCGTCGCCCAGCTCCAGGCGGGCCAGCAGGCGCACCAGTTCGGCATTCTCGTAGATCGGCACCTCGTATTCGCGGGCGATGGCGAGGATGGCCTCGGCCAGCTCGTCGTCGCCCTTGGCGCTGAGCACGGGGGCGTTGTGCCCGTCGTAGTTGAGGGCGATGGCCTGGCGCGGCTCGGCCTTGCTCTTGCGGCTCATGCGGTTTCGTCCACCCAGCGTTGTTCCAGCGTGGTTTTCGGCCCCTGCGGCGGCAGGCCCTGGCTGCAGGCCAGTTCGCCGACCTCGAGGCCGGCGGCCTGCAGGCGTTCGCGCAGGTTGCCGAGTTCGGCGCCGATCAGATTGGCGGTATCGGCGCGCTCGGCCCACAGCTGGCTGGACAGGCTGCCGCGCAGCAGCTGGGCGCGCACCTGCAGCGGGCCGAGGTGGTCGAGGTCGAAGGCCAGCTCGACGCGCCAGAGGGTTTCCTTATGCTCCGGCTTGTCCGCCTTGCCGCTGTCCTCGCGCTGCAGCTTGATCTGCAGCGGGATCAGCTCCTGCTGGTGGCGCATGGGCAGCTCCAGCTGCCAGGTGGTCAGCAGGTTGCCGTTGGCATCTACCTGGGTCTGCGCCAGGCTCGACAGCTGGTGGGTCTGCAGGCGCGAGACGGCCGCGGCGGCGAGTTTGAGCAGGGTTTCCAGGTCGGCCTCGCCATCCAGGTTCTGCAGCAGCCGCGACGGCAGGGGAAAGCCCAGGGCCTGTTGGCGCGCGGCGCCGGCGGGGCTGAGACCGCCGAGCATCTGCCGGGCCAGCGCCGGCAGCGCCTGGCCCATGGCGCCCTGCAGGCCGGCAAGGGTGGCGGCGCCGCCGGGCAGTTGTGGCAACAACTGGGCGATCAGGCGCAGCAGGTTGGCTTTCAGGTCCTGGGGCAGGGCGGCGGTCTGGCCCTGCAGCAGCTTGGCTTCCAGCAGCACGCCGCTGCCTTCCAGGGCCTGGGCCAGGCCCTTGGCCGTGCTCAGTTGGGTGCTGTCGGGCAGAGCACCGAGCAGGCGCTCGATGCCGCTGCGCAGCTCGCCGCTCAGTTCGGCCTTGCCAGCCAGGCCCTGCAGCCCCTTGAGCAGGCCCTCCAGCGAGGCCTGGCGATTGTGCTGGGCGGCCAGTTGCTGGCCCAGCACCAGTTGATCGAGGCGGCCGCTGAGCGGCAGGAAATTCAGGCTCTGGCTGCCCTGTACCTGGGCGCTGAGCAGGCTGCCCAGAGGCAGCGCCAGCGGGCTGTCGAGGGCCAGCTGGCGGCCGGCCAGCGGGGTGTTGAGCAGGTTGACCAGCAGCCGGTAGACCGCCTGCGCACCCTGCGGCGGCAACGGTTCGCGGCTGGTCACCTTGCCCTGCACCAGGGTGCCGGGCGGCAGTTGTTGCAGGTCGAGGCTGGTCAGCGGCTTGTCACCGCCGGCCTGCAGCGCCAGGGCCAGGCGGGTGTCGGACAGCGCGGTGACCAGCAGCGCGCTGCCCTGGGCCAGCGGGCGCGGGCTCTCGGCCTGCAGGGTGGCCTGGCGCCCGCCCGCCAGGGTCAGCTTGAGCAGCAGTTGGAAACTCTGCGCCTGTTCCTTGAGGGCGATCACCTCGGCCTTGGCGCTTTCGCCGGCCGCCAGCAGGCCGTCCAGCGGCTGCAGCAGGCGCACGGCCAGGTCGGCGGCGCTGACGGCGGGGCGCACCGCCGGCGGCGTGGCGGGAAGCGGACGGGGACTGCTGATTTCGCTCATGAGCGCTCGGTAGGCCGAAAGTCTATTAACACCCTGTCGAAAATGCTGACTGCGGGGACAGTGATGCGACATGTATAATGCCGCCCCGTTCCGCACCGCACTTCCGGCTCGCGTCAGTATAGCGGCCGGGGCACCGCCGACTTTAACCCTGCCAGGTAGCGATGACACCTCCCGCCCCCCTTCTCGAAGCCGTGGCGCTCAGCTGTGAGCGGGATTGGCGCATGCTTTTCGAACACCTGCATTTTCATCTGCAGGCCGGCGACATGCTGCAGATCAGCGGCCCCAACGGCAGCGGCAAGACCAGCCTGCTGCGCCTGCTGGCCGGGCTGATGCAGCCCACCGCCGGCAGCATCCGCCTGCAGGGTAGGCCGCTGGCCGAACAGCGCGGCGAACAGGCGCGCAATCTCTTGTGGATCGGCCACGCCGCCGGCATCAAGGGCCTGCTGAGCGCCGAGGAAAACCTGGCCTGGCTTTGCGCGCTGCACACCCCGGTCGGCCGCGAGGCGATCTGGCAGGCGCTGGCCGCGGTCGGCCTGCGCGGCTTCGAGGACGTGCCCAGCCACACCCTGTCCGCCGGTCAGCAGCGCCGCGTCGCCCTGGCGCGCCTGTACCTGGCCGATGCGCCGCCGCTGTGGGTGCTCGACGAGCCTTTCACCGCCCTCGACAAGCAAGGGGTGGCGCAGCTGGAGCAGCACCTGGCGGCGCACTGCGAGCGCGGCGGGGTGGTGGTGCTGACCACCCACCACAGCCTGCAGCACAAGCCGGCCACCTACCGCGAACTGGACCTGGGGCAGCACGCCGCATGAGCAACGTCTTCAGCCTGCTGCTCGCCCGTGAAATGCGCCTGCTGGCGCGGCGTCCGGCCGAGCTGGCCAACCCGCTGGTGTTCTTCGCCATAGTGGTCGCGCTGTTTCCGCTGGCGGTGGGGCCGGAGACGCAATTGTTGCAAACCCTTTCGCCGGGGCTGGTGTGGGTGGCGGCGCTATTGGCCGTGCTGCTCTCGCTGGACGGGCTTTTCCGCAGCGATTTCGAGGACGGCTCGCTGGAACAGTGGGTCCTTTCGTCGCACCCCCTGCCTCTTCTGGTGTTGGCCAAGGTGCTGGCACACTGGCTGTTCAGCGGTCTGGCGCTGGTGCTGCTGGCGCCCCTGCTGGCGCTGATGCTCGGCCTGCCCGGGCGCTGCCTGCCGGTGCTGCTGCTGTCGCTGCTGCTCGGCACCCCGGTGCTGAGCCTGCTCGGCGCGGTGGGCGCGGCGCTCACCGTCGGTCTCAAACGCGGCGGCCTGCTGCTGGCGCTGCTGATTCTGCCGCTGTACATCCCGGTGCTGATTCTCGGCAGCGGGGCACTGCAGGCGGCCCTGCAAGGATTGCCGGCGACCGGCCACCTGTTGTGGCTGGCCAGCCTCACCGCCCTGGCGGTGACCCTGACACCTTTTGCAATTGCCGCCGGCCTGACCATCAGCGTCGGCGAATAATAACGAACCGTGAACCGTGGCCCGCGCTTCCCCGGATTGCATCCGGGCCACGTTTGAGTGATGAGTCGAGCGATGAACTGGACGTGGTTTCACAAGTGGGGTTCGCCCAAGTGGTTCTATGAGATCAGCGGCCGCTGGCTGCCCTGGCTGAGCATCGCCGCCGGGCTGCTGATCGCCACCGGGCTGGTCTGGGGCCTGGCCTTCGCGCCGCCGGACTACCAGCAGGGCAACAGCTTCCGGATCATCTACATCCACGTACCGGCGGCCTTCCTCGCCCAGTCGATCTACGTGATGCTGGCGGTCGCCGGCCTGGTCGGTCTGGTGTGGAAGATGAAGCTGGCCGACGTCGCCCTGCAGCAGGCCGCGCCCATCGGCGCCTGGATGACCGCCATCGCCCTGCTCACCGGCGCCATCTGGGGCAAGCCGACCTGGGGCACCTATTGGGTGTGGGACGCGCGCCTGACCTCGATGCTGATCCTGCTGTTCCTCTACTTCGGCGTGATCGCCCTGGGCAACGCCATCAGCAACCGCGACAGCGCGGCCAAGGCCTGCGCGGTGCTGGCCATAGTCGGGGTGGTCAATATCCCGATCATCAAGTACTCGGTGGAGTGGTGGAACTCGCTGCACCAGACCGCCACCTTCAAGATCACCGAGAAGCCGGCCATGCCGGTGGAAATGTGGCTACCGCTGCTGCTCGCCGTGCTCGGCTTCTACTGCTTCTTCGGCGCCGTGCTGCTCTACCGCATGCGCACCGAGGTGCTCAAGCGCGAGGCGCGCAGCAGTTGGGTGAAAGCCGAGGTCGAATCCCTGGTGGAGGGCAAGGCATGAGTTTTTCCTCCTTCGCCGAGTTTCTCGCCATGGGCAGCCATGGCGCCTACGTGTGGAGCGCCTACGGCATCAGCCTGGCGGTGCTGGCGCTGAATGTGGCGTGGCCGATCCTGGCGCGCCGCCGTTACCTGCAAGACGAGGCGCGCCGTTTGCGCCGGGAGAAGTCGAAGTGAATCCGGTCCGCAAGAAACGTCTGTACATCGTCCTGGCCATCCTCTGCGGCGTTAGCATCGCCGTGGCCCTGGCGCTGACCGCGCTGCAGGAGAACATCAACCTGTTTTACACCCCGACCCAGATCGCCGACGGCGAGGCGCCGCTCGATACCCGCATCCGCGCCGGCGGGCTGGTGGAGGAGGGCTCGGTGAAGCGCTCGCCGGACAGCCTGGAGGTGGACTTCGTGGTCACCGACGGCGCCAAGGGCATCACCATCCGCTACCTGGGCATCCTCCCCGACCTGTTCCGCGAGGGCCAGGGCATCGTCGCCCTGGGCAAGGTCAACGAGCAGGGCGTGCTGGTGGCCGACGAGGTGCTGGCCAAGCACGACGAGAACTACATGCCGCCGGAAGTGATGCAGGCGCTGGAAAAGAGCGGCATGAAGCAGCAGCACGACACCGCCACCGCCGGCAAACAGGCCTACCAGCAGGAGAGTGCGCAATGATCCCCGAGCTCGGCCATCTGGCGATGATCCTGGCGCTGTGCCTGTGCCTGGTGCAGGCCACGCTACCGCTGATCGGCGCCTGGCGCGGCGACCACCAGTGGATGAGCCTGGCGCAGCCGGCCGCCTGGGGCCAGTTCGCCTTCCTGCTGTTTTCCTTCCTCTGCCTGACCTACGCCTTCATGGTCGACGACTTCTCCGTCGCCTACGTGGCCAACAACTCCAACAGCGCGCTGCCCTGGTACTACAAGTTCAGCGCCGTGTGGGGCGCCCACGAAGGCTCGCTGCTGCTGTGGGCGCTGATCCTGGCCGGCTGGACCTTCGCCGTGGCGATCTTCTCCCGCCACTTGCCGGAAGAGATGCTGGCCCGCGTGCTGGCGGTGATGGGCATGATCAGCATCGGCTTCCTGCTGTTTCTGATCGTCACCTCCAACCCCTTCGAGCGCCTGCTGCCGAATGCGCCGATGGACGGCCGCGACCTCAACCCGCTGCTGCAGGACTTCGGCCTGATCGTCCATCCGCCGATGCTGTACATGGGCTACGTCGGCTTCTCGGTGGCCTTCGCCTTCGCCATCGCCGCGCTGCTCGGCGGCAAGTTGGACGCCGCCTGGGCGCGCTGGTCGCGTCCGTGGACCATAGTCGCCTGGGCCTTCCTCGGCATCGGTATCGCCCTGGGCTCCTGGTGGGCCTACTACGAGCTGGGCTGGGGCGGCTGGTGGTTCTGGGACCCGGTGGAGAACGCCTCCTTTATGCCCTGGCTGGTGGGGACGGCTTTGATTCACTCGCTGGCGGTGACCGAGAAGCGCGGCGTGTTCAAGAGCTGGACCGTGCTGCTGGCCATCGCCGCCTTCTCCCTCAGCCTGCTCGGTACCTTCCTGGTGCGTTCCGGGGTGCTGACCTCGGTACATGCCTTCGCCACCGACCCCGAGCGCGGCGTGTTCATCCTCGCCTTCCTGCTGCTGGTGGTGGGCGGCTCGCTGGCGCTGTTCGCCCTGCGCGCGCCGGTGGTGCGCAGCCAGGTCGGCTTCGGCCTGTGGTCGCGCGAGACCCTGCTGCTGGTCAACAACATCGTGCTGGTGGTGGCCGCGGCGATGATCCTGCTCGGCACCCTCTACCCGCTGGTGCTCGACGCACTGACCGGGGCCAAGCTGTCGGTCGGCCCGCCTTACTTCAACGCGCTGTTCGTGCCGCTGATGGCGCTGCTGATGGCAGTGATCAGCGTCGGCGTGCTGGTGCGCTGGAAGGACACCCCGCTGCACTGGCTCGGGCGCATGCTGGCGCCGGTGTTGGTGGCCAGCGTGGTGCTGGCGCTGGTCGCCACCTTCGTCCACGGCGACTTCCACTGGGCGGTGCTCGCCGTCTGCCTGCTGGCGGCCTGGGTGGTGCTGGCCGGTGCCCGCGACATCCTCGACAAGACCCGTCACAAGGGCCTGCTCAAGGGCCTGCCGAGCCTCGGTCGCAGCTACTGGGGCATGCAGATGGCACATTTCGGTTTCGCGGTATGCGCCCTCGGCGTGGTGCTGACCAGCCTGGGCAGCTACGAGCGCGACCTGCGCATGGCGCCGGGCGATTCGGTGGAACTCGGCGGTTATCGCTTCCAGTTCGACGGTGCGGTGCACCATGAGGGCCCCAACTTCATCTCCGACAAGGGCACGGTGCGGGTGTTCGACGGCGAGCGGCAGATCAAGGTGCTGCACCCGGAGAAGCGTCTGTACACCGTGCAGCAGGCGACCATGACCGAGGCGGGCATCGACGCCGGCTTCACCCGCGACCTCTTCGTCGCCCTCGGCGAGCCGCTGGAGCAGGGCGCCTGGGCGGTGCGCGTGCACATCAAACCCTTCGTCCGCTGGATCTGGCTGGGCGCGCTGCTGATGGGCCTTGGCGGTTTCCTCGCCGCCAGCGATTCGCGTTACCGGATCAAGGTGCGCACCCGCGTGCGCGAGGCGCTCGGCATGGCGGAGGCCAAGGCATGAAACGACTGTTGCTGCTGCTGCCGCTGCTGGCCTTTCTCGGCATCACGGTATTTCTCTACCGCGGGCTGTTCCTCGACCCCTCCGAGCTGCCCTCGGCGCTGATCGGCAAGCCCTTTCCGGCCTTCAGCCTGCCGGCGCTGGACGATCCGGCGCGCACCCTGACTCAGGAGGACCTCAAGGGCAAACCGGCGCTGGTCAACGTCTGGGCTACCTGGTGCCCGGCCTGTCGCCACGAGCACCCGGTGCTGAACAAGCTGGCCGAGGCCGGCGTGGTGATCCACGGGGTCAACTACAAGGACGAACGCGAGCCGGCGCAGCAATGGCTGCGCGACCTGCACAACCCCTACCAGCTCAATATCGAGGACGCCAAGGGCAGCCTGGGCCTGGACCTGGGCGTGTACGGCGCGCCGGAAACCTTCTTCGTCGATGCCCAGGGCATTATCCGCCACAAGTTCGTCGGCACCATCGACGAGCGCGTCTGGCGCGAGAAGCTGGCGCCGATCTACCAGCAACTGGCCGACGAGGTGCAGCCATGAAGCGCCTGCTGCTCAGTTGCGGCCTCAGCCTCGGCCTGCTGGCCGGCGCCCAGGCGGCCATCGACACCTTCGAGTTCGCCAGCGAGGCGGAGCGCCAGCGCTACCGCAACCTGATCGAAGAACTGCGCTGCCCCAAGTGCCAGAACCAGAACATCGCCGATTCCGACGCGCCGATCGCCATGGACCTGCGCCGCGAGATCTTCCGCATGCTGGAGGAGGGCAAGAGCAACGAGCAGATCATCGACTTCCTGGTCTCGCGCTACGGCGACTTCGTGCTCTACAACCCGCCCGTCACCGGGCGCACCCTGCTGCTCTGGTACGGCCCGGCCGGCCTGCTGCTGATCGGCTTCGGCGTGCTCGGGACCATCGTCCTGCGCCGCCGCAAGCAGCAGAAGACGCGCCCGGCCGCCGGCCTCTCCGCCGATGAGCAGCAGCGCCTCGCCGCGCTGCTCGAGCAAAACTCTCAGGACAAGAAAGACCAATGATCGATTTCTGGTTGCCCGCCGGGTTGCTGCTGCTGACCGCCCTGGCGTTTCTGCTGATCCCGGTGCTGCGCATTCGCAAGCTGCAGGCCGAGGAAGACCGCACCGCCCTCAACGTCACCCTCTACCAGGAGCGCCTGCAGGAGCTGGAAACTCAGCGCCAGGCCGGCGTGCTCGACGACGCCCAGCTCGAGGCTGGCCGCGCCGAGGCCGCGCGCGAACTGCTGGCCGACACCGAAGGCGTGCAGCGCCGCAGCGGCGTGCTCGGCGGCAAGATCCCGCTGCTCGCCGCCATCCTGGTGCCGCTGCTGGGCGTCGGCCTGTACATGCACTGGGGCGCCCTGGCTCAGGTCGTGCAGACCCGCCAGCTGGCCGCGCAGCAGCCGCAGAGCATCGAAGAGATGACCGCGCGCCTGGAACAGTCGCTCAAGGACAACCCGGAATCGGCCGAGGCCTGGTACTTCCTCGGCCGCACCTATATGGCCCAGGAGCGCGCCGCTGATGCGGCCAAGGCCTTCGAGCAGGCGGTGAAGCTGGCCGGCCGTGCGCCGGAGCTGCTCGGCCAGTGGGCGCAGGCGCTGTACTTCGCCGGCGGCAAGCAGTGGAATGACCAGCTGCAGGCGCTGACCGACGAGGCGCTGAAGGCCGACCCGCAAGAGGTGACCAGCCTCGGCCTGCTCGGCATCGCCGCCTACGAGAGCCAGCGTTACGCCGATGCGGTGCGCTACTGGGAGCGTCTGGTGGCGGTGCTGCCGGAACAGGACCCCTCGCGCGCGGCGATTGCCGGCGGCATCGAGCGCGCCCGTCAGCAGATCGGCGAAGGCGAGCAGCCGCCGGCCGCCGCCGCGCCGGGCGCCAAGGTGCATGCCCTGGAAGTCAGCGTGGCGCTGTCGCCCGAGGTGCAGGCGCAGGTACAGCCGGACGACAGCGTCTTCGTCTTCGCCCGTGCCTTGAGCGGCCCGCCCATGCCGCTGGCGGTCAAGCGCCTGAAGGTTTCCGACCTGCCGGCGCAGGTCAGCCTGTCGGATGTCGATGCGATGATGCCCGAGCTCAAGCTGTCGGCCTTCGAACAGGTGCAGCTGGTGGCGCGGGTATCGCGCGAGGGCAATGCCACCCGCGGCGAGTGGATCGGCCAGCGCGGGCCGGTGTCGAACACCGCGCGCGACACCCAGGCGCTGCTGATCGACAGCCGCGACGGCCAGGCGCAATGAAGCGCCTGGCGCTGCTCGGCGCGCTCAGCCTGAGCCTGGTCGGTTGCGCCGTGCAGCCGAGTGCGCCGCTCGGCTCGCTGCCGCCGGTGCAGCAGCCGTCCCACCCGCGCTACGCGCCGCCGCCGGGCGTGGCCAGCCACTGGAACCCGGCGCTGGGCGTCTACGTGGTCGAGGGCGCGCGCGACCTCTACTACCGCGAGCGCATCTTCTATCGCTGGGCCAGCGGCTGGAGCTGGTCGCCGCAGCCCGGCGGGCCCTGGCGCGCCACCGACAGCAGCGGCATCCCGCCGGGGCTCTACCGGCAGTACCAGAGTCGCTGAAGTCGGCTTCTCCGCTCGACGCACGGCGCCCCCAGGGCGCCGTTTTGCGTACTGGGGATCGGCCCGGTCGAGACTGTTCAGGGTTGGCGCCGCGGCGCGCTGTCCTTCACCGCCTGACGCCAGCGTTGCGCGCTGGCCTTGACCAGCCAGCAGGCGAGGATGAAGGGCATGGTCAGCGCCGGTATTTCGAGAGCGGCGAAACCCGGTTGCAGCAGCAGGGCCAGCAGCAGGCCGCACAGCGGCGCGAGGGGGGGGCGCTGTACCTGGGCCAACGCGATGGCGGCGAGGCTGGCGTTGTAGCCGTAGAGTCCGGCCAGGGCGCCGTCACTGGGCCAGCCCTGCAGCAGGGCGAGGGCGAAGCCGGCGCTCGAGCCCAGCACGGCCCACAGCGCGGCGCGGCGGTCGGCCAGCAGCAGGCCGAGCAGCAGGGCGAGGCCGGCCAGCGGCGCGTCGAGGAAGATCACCTGGCCCAGGCCGCGCAGCACCGCCAGCAGCAGCTCCACGCCGACCAGCTCGGGCATGCCGGGCGCTGCCGCTGGCGGCGCCGGCGGCAGGCCCAGCGGGGCGGCCAGGGCCAGCAGTGCCCAGCCCAGCAAGACGAACGGGAAGGTGAAGGCCGGCAGCCAGCCATACTGGCGCATGCGCCGCATCCAGGGGGCCAGCAGCAGGCTGGAGAGCC
The DNA here is from genome assembly GCF_054110165.1 of Pseudomonas sp. PL-6. Lineage (NCBI taxonomy): Bacteria > Pseudomonadati > Pseudomonadota > Gammaproteobacteria > Pseudomonadales > Pseudomonadaceae > Pseudomonas > Pseudomonas sp. PL-6. Next base: position 2,032,864 of record NZ_CM134189.1, read on the forward strand.
CGGCGCTGGCGACGATCAGCAGCGGCAGCAGCGGCGTCCAGGCCAGTTTCAGGCTGAGCAGCAGGCCGAGCAGGATGCCGTTGTAGCCGTACAGGCCGATGGCGATGTCCGCCTGCGGGTAGCCGCGGCGCTGCGCCACCAGCATCGAGGCCAGGCCGCCGAGCAGCGCGCCGCCGAGCAGGTCGGGTGCGCCGAGCACGATCGCCAGCAGCACCAGCAGGCCGCAACCGGGGTGTTGCTGCAGGAAGATCTGGGCGAAGCCGCAAAGCAGGGCGCGCAGGCCCTGCAGGGCAGGGTGGGAAGAGAGAGGCGACATGCTGGACTCGAAACAAAAAGAGGCGTCCGATGGGCGCCTGCAAACTGGTTATGCCCGTGCGGGGCTCGGGGAACGCGTTCTTCCTGGATTCATTCGCGGCGGAAGCCGCTCCCACAAGGCCGCGTGTAGTGCGGATGAAGTCGGGGAAACAGGGGGATTTCCCCGGATTTCATCCGGGCTCCGGTGCTTTATTGCGTTGAGCGCCGCCGGCTCAATGCAGGGTTTCGATCCTCAGGCTGTTGGTGCTGCCGGGCTGGCCGAAGGGTTCGCCGGCGGTGATCACCACGGTGTCGCCGCGCTGGGCCATGCCCTGGGCCTGGGCGATCTCCAGTGCGGTGCTGGTGACTTCCTCGACCTTGTGCAGGCGCTCGTTGACCACCGAGTAGATGCCCCAGGCCACGGTCAGGCGCCGCGCGGTGGTCAGGCTCGGGGTCAGGCTGAGGATCGGCGCCTTGGGCCGCTCGCGCGAGGCGCGCAGGCTGGAGCTGCCGGATTCGGTGTAGTTGACCAATGCCGCCACAGGCAGGATCGCGCTGATACGGCGGATGGCGCAGCTGATGGCGTCGCTGGCGGTGGCCTCGGCCTGCGGGCGGCCGACGTCGAGCTGGCTCTGGTAGTCCGGGCCGTTCTCCACCTGGCGGATGATCTTGCTCATCATCTGCACGGTTTCCAGCGGGTAGTCGCCGGAGGCGGTCTCGGCCGACAGCATCACCGCATCGGCGCCTTCGGCGACGGCGTTGGCCACGTCGGTGACTTCGGCGCGGGTCGGCGCCGGCGAGAAGCGCATGGATTCGAGCATCTGCGTGGCGACGACCACCGGGCGGCCCAGTTGGCGGCAGGTGCGCACGATGTCCTTCTGGATGCGCGGCACGTTCTCGGCCGGCACTTCCACGCCCAGGTCACCGCGCGCCACCATGATGGCGTCACACAGCTTGGCGATTTCTTCGAGATGCTGCACCGCCGAGGGCTTCTCGATCTTGGCCATGAGGAAGGCCTTGCCCTGGATCAGTTCACGGGCCTCGACTATGTCCTCGGGGCGCTGCACGAACGACAGCGCCACCCAGTCCACGCCCAGCTCCAGGCCGAACGCCAGGTCGCGGCGGTCCTTCTCGGTCAGCGGCGACAGCTGCAGCACGGCCTCGGGCACGTTGACGCCCTTGCGGTCGGACAGCTCGCCACCGGCGACCACCTCGGTGATCACGGCATCGGCCTGCTTGGCGGTCACCTTCAGGCGCAGGCGGCCGTCGTCCAGCAGCAGGCTCATGCCCGGCTGCAGGGCTTCGATGATTTCCGGGTGGGGCAGGTTGACCCGGCTGGCGTCGCCGGGCGTGGCGTCCAGGTCCAGGCGCAGGCTCTGGCCGTTGACCAGTTGCACCTTGCCGTCGGCAAAGCGGCCGACACGCAGCTTCGGCCCCTGCAGGTCCATGAGGATGCCGATGGGCTGGCCCAGCTCGCGCTCCACCTCGCGCACCCACTGGTAACGCTGGGCGTGATCGGCGTGTTCGCCGTGGCTGAAGTTGAGGCGGAACAGGTTGACCCCGGCTTCCACCAGCTGGCGGATATGCGCGGCGTCGCGGATCGCCGGCCCGAGGGTGGCGAGGATCTTCACTTTCTTGTCGGCGTTCATTGGGCAGGGCTCTCAAGGATCAGAATGGCGCGGAAATCGTTGACGTTGGTACGGGTCGGCCCGGTGACTATCAGCTCGTCGAGGGCGGCGAAGTAGCCATAGCCGTTGTTGTTGTCCAGTTCGTCGCGGGCAGACAGGCCCTTGATGCCGGCGCGGGCATGGCTGTAGGGGGTCATGATGGCGCCGGCGTTGTCTTCGGAGCCGTCGATGCCGTCGGTGTCGCCGGCCAGCGCGTAGACGCCGGGCAGGCCCTTGAGGCTATCGGTGAGGCTGAGGAGGAATTCGGCGTTGCGCCCGCCGCGACCGTTGCCGCGCACGGTGACGGTGGTTTCGCCGCCGGAGAGGATCACGCACGGCGGTTTGATCGGCTGGCCGTGCAGCTGCACCTGGCGGGCGATGCCGGCATGCACCTTGGCCACGTCACGCGACTCGCCTTCCAGGTCGCCGAGAATCAGCACTGGCAGACCGGCCGCTTCGGCCTTGGCGGCGGCGGCGTCGAGCGATTGCTGCGGCGTGGCAATCAGCTGGAAGTGGCTGCGGGCGAGTACCGGGTCGCCCGGCTTGACCGTTTCCGAGCGCGGGTCCTGCAGCCAGGCGCGCACGTTGGCCGGGATGTCGATGGCGTAGCGGGCAAGAATGGCCAGGGCTTCGGCCGAGGTGGTGGGGTCGCCCACGGTGGGGCCGGAGGCGATCACCGTGGCCTCGTCGCCGGGCACGTCGGAGATGGCGTAGGTGTAGACCGTGGCCGGCCAGCAGGCCTTGGCCAGGCGACCGCCCTTGATCGCCGAGAGGTGCTTGCGCACGCAGTTCATCTCGCCGATGGTGGCGCCGGATTTGAGCAGCGCCTTGTTGATAGCCTGCTTGTCCTTAAGGCTGATGCCCTCTGCCGGCAGGGCCAGCAGCGAGGAGCCGCCGCCGGAGAGGAGGAAGATCACCCGGTCGTCTTCGGCCAGGTTCGACACCAGCTCCAGCACACGGCGCGCGACGCGCTCGCCGGCGTCGTCCGGTACCGGGTGAGCGGCTTCCACCACTTCGATCTTCTTGCAGTCGGCGCCGTGCTCGTAGCGGGTCACCACCAGGCCGCTGACCTCGCCTTGCCACTCCTGCTCGATCACCTCGGCCATGGCCGCGGCAGCCTTGCCGGCGCCGATGACGATGACGCGGCCGCTGCGGTCGGCGGGCAGGTGGTCGGCCAGCACCTGGCGCGGATGCGCGGCGGCGATGGCGGTGGCGAACAGGTCGCGCAGCAGGCGTTGCGGATCGAAGGTCATGGCGGCTTTCTCTTGTTCTGGGGTGACGCTGGATCGATTCCAGTCCGCAGGCGCCGCATGGCAGCGCCTGGGGAGTGGAATCGACCGACCTGGCAATCGGGCCGTGACACCTCCTGCCAGGAAGGTCGAAAGGGTGCCGGGGCTCGCCCGGCCAATCGGTGCGCACGGCGCACCCTACCGTGCGCCGTGTGCGGCGATTTACTCGCCGCGGATATTGAAGTTGGCCATGTGCTCCAGACCCTTGATCAGGGCTGAGTGGTCCCAGCCGCTGCCGCCGAGGGCCGCGCAGGTGCTGAACACCTGCTGGGCATTGGCGGTGTTGGGCAGGTTCAGGCCCAGCTCGCGGGCGCCGGACAGCGCCAGGTTGAGGTCCTTCTGGTGCAGGCTGATGCGGAAGCCCGGATCGAAGGTGCCCTTGATCATGCGCTCGCCGTGCACTTCGAGGATCTTCGAGCCGGCGAAGCCGCCCATCAGCGCTTCACGCACCTTGGCCGGGTCGGCGCCGTTCTTGGCGGCGAACAGCAGGGCTTCGGCGACTGCCTGGATGTTCAGCGCGACGATGATCTGGTTGGCCACCTTGGCGGTCTGGCCGTCGCCGTTGCCGCCGACGCGGGTGATGTTCTTACCCATGGCCTGGAACAGCGGCAGGGCGCGTTCGAAGGCGTTCGGGCAACCACCGACCATGATCGACAGGGTCGCGGCCTTGGCGCCGACTTCGCCGCCGGACACCGGGGCGTCCAGGTAGGCGGCGCCGGTGGCCTTGATCTTCTCGGCGAAGGCCTTGGTGGCGGTGGGGGAGATCGAGCTCATGTCGATCACCACCTTGCCGGCGCCGACGCCCTGGGCGATGCCGTTGTCGCGGAACAGCACGTCTTCGACCTGCGGGGTGTCCGGGACCATGACGATGATGAATTCGGCTTCCTGGGCCACTTCCTTCGGGTTGGCCAGGGCGATGCCGTTGTCGCCCAGCAGGTCGGCCGGCGCCTTGTCGAAGTGCTCGGAGAAGAACAGGGTGTGGCCGGCCTTCTGCAGGTTCTGCGCCATGGGCTTGCCCATGATGCCGGTGCCGATAAATCCGATTTTAGCCATGCGTAGAGTCTCCTCAGATTGCGTTGTGCGCTTTCATCCAGCCGAGGCCGGCAGCGGTGGTGGTTGCCGGCTTGTATTCACAGCCGATCCAGCCCTGGTAGCCGATGCGGTCCAGGTGCTCGAAGAGGAAGCGGTAGTTGATCTCGCCGGTGCCCGGCTCATTGCGGCCCGGGTTGTCGGCCAGCTGCACGTGGTTGATCGCGGCCAGGTGGCTCTCCACCGTGCGGGCCAGGTCACCTTCCATGATCTGCATGTGGTAGATGTCGTACTGCAGGTATAGGTTGGTGCTGCCGACCTTGTCGCGGGTGTCCAGGGCCTGCTTGGTGTTGTTCAGGTAGAAGCCGGGGATGTCGCGGGTGTTGATGGCTTCCATGACCAGGCGGATACCGGCGCCGGCCAGCTTGTCGGCGGCGTAGCGCAGGTTGTCGACGAAGGTCTTTTCCACGGTCGCGCAGTCCAGGCCCTGCGGGCGGATGCCGGCCAGGCAGTTGATCTGCTTGTTGCCCAGCACCTTGGCGTAGGCGATGGCCTGGTCGACGCCGGCGCGGAATTCCTCGACGCGATCCGGATGGCAGGCGATGCCGCGCTCGCCCTTGCCCCAGTCGCCGGCCGGCAGGTTAAACAGCACCTGCTCGAGCTGGTTGGCGTCCAGGCGGGCCTTGATCTCTTCCACCGGGAAGTCATAGGGGAAGAGGTATTCCACGCCGCTGAAACCGGCTTCGGCGGCGGCGGCGAAACGGTCCAGGAAGTCCACTTCGGTGAACAGCATGGACAGGTTGGCAGCAAAACGGGGCATGGTGTGCTCCTTGTCGTAGCCCGGATGCAATCCGGGGCGGTGTTGCGGTCTTCCCGGATTGCATCCGGGCTACGTCGTGGTGGCCGGGTGCGCGTGGCACACCCGGCGTACGGATCAATCCAGCAGCGAGATGGCGGTCGGCGCGTCGACGCCGCGCTCGGCCAGTTCCTCGAACTCGTTGATGGCGTTGATCTCGGTGCCCATGGAGATGTTGGTGACGCGCTCCAGGATGATCTCCACCACCACCGGCACGCGGTGCTCGGCCATCAGGCGCTTGGCTTCGGCGAAGGCGTTCTGCAGCTCGTTCGGGTCGAACACGCGGATCGCCTTGCAGCCCAGGCCCTCGACCACGGCGACGTGATCGACGCCGTAACCGTCGAGCTCCGGCGCGTTGATGTTCTCGAACGCCAGCTGCACGCAGTAGTCGATGTCGAAGCCGCGCTGCGCCTGGCGGATCAGGCCCAGGTAGGAGTTGTTCACCAGCACGTGGATGTACGGCAGGTTGAACTGCGCGCCGACGGCCAGCTCCTCGATCATGAACTGGAAGTCGTAGTCGCCGGACAGCGCCACCACGTTGCGGTTCGGGTCGGCCTTGACCACGCCGAGGGCCGCCGGAATGGTCCAGCCCAGCGGGCCGGCCTGGCCGCAGTTGATCCAGTGGCGCGGCTTGTACACGTGGAGGAACTGCGCGCCGGCGATCTGCGACAGGCCGATGGTGCTGACGTAGCAGGTGTCCTTGCCGAAGGCTTCGTTCATCTCTTCGTAGACGCGCTGCGGCTTGGCCGGCACGTTGTCGAAGTGGGTCTTGCGCTGCAGGGTGCGCTTGCGCTCGCGGCAGGCTTCGACCCAGGCGCTGCGGTCCTTCAGCTTGCCGGCGGCCTGCCACTCGCGGGCCACCTCGAGGAAGGCGTCCAGCGCGGCGCCGGCGTCGGAGACGATGCCCAGGTCCGGGTTGAACACGCGGCCGATCTGCGTCGGTTCGATGTCGACGTGGATGAACTTGCGGCCCTCGGTGTAGACCTCCACCGAACCGGTGTGACGGTTGGCCCAGCGGTTGCCGATGCCGAACACCAGGTCGGAGGCGAGCAGGGTGGCGTTGCCGTAGCGGTGCGAGGTCTGCAGGCCGACCATGCCGACCATCAGCTTATGGTCGTCGGGGATCGCGCCCCAGCCCATCAGGGTCGGCACCACCGGTACGCCGGTCAGCTCGGCGAATTCCACCAGCTTGTCCGCCGCGTCGGCGTTGAAGATGCCGCCACCGGCGACCAGCAGCGGGCGCTCGGCCTCGTTGAGCAGGGCGATGGCTTTCTCGGCCTGGATGCGGCTGGTGGTCGGCTTGGCCACCGGCAGCGGCTCGTAGGCGTCGATATCGAATTCGATCTCGGCCATCTGCACGTCGAACGGCAGGTCGATCAGCACCGGGCCGGGACGGCCGCTGCGCATTTCCTGGAAGGCGCGCTGGAAGGCGCGCGGCACCTGGCCGGGTTCCATCACGGTGGTCGCCCACTTGGTTACCGGGCCGACGATGCTGGTGATGTCGACCGCCTGGAAATCTTCCTTGTGCATGCGCGCACGCGGCGCCTGGCCGGTGATGCACAGAATCGGGATGGAGTCGGCCGACGCCGAGTACAGGCCGGTGACCATGTCGGTGCCGGCCGGGCCCGAGGTACCGATGCACACGCCGATGTTGCCGGCATTGGTGCGGGTGTAACCCTCGGCCATGTGCGAAGCGCCTTCGACGTGACGGGCCAGGACGTGATCGATGCCACCGAGTTTCTTCAGTGCGGCATACAGGGGGTTGATGGCAGCGCCGGGGACGCCGAACGCGGTATCGACGCCTTCGCGGCGCATCACCAGTACGGCTGCCTCGATTGCTCTCATTCTGGCCATAATCTTGTGCCTCTTTTGTTATCAGATTGTATACAAAACGCCTGTCTCGGATTCTATGCAGGCCATGACTTTGCGGTCAACAATTTTTCCGGTGCAGCCTGTCGCCTGGCCAAATTCTTTTGAAACGCCCGTTTGACGGGGTTGGCAGTGCAGGCGAAGAGGTGTGTCGCGCTAACTGTATACAATAAAAAATAATATTGTATGTAGTGGTTGAATTTTTTGTTTCTGGTGGGATAGTGAGGGCGAGCTTTGGATTGCCCGGGGCTGTCGGCATGCGCAGTGCCGGCCTCGCTCCGGGCGTTTCGTTCCCTTCGTCACTTCAGGAGTCATCCGCATGAGCAACTTGAACCTGCAAACCGCCAACGCCATCGGTAACCGCGCGCTGGCCGTGGGCCGCGAGATAAAGGCGGCGCCGCTGACCGTCGCCGTACTGGATGCCGGCGGGCATCTGATCTGCCTGCAGCGCGAGGACGGCGCCAGCCTGCTGCGCCCGCAGATCGCCATCGGCAAGGCCTGGGGCGCGCTGGCCCTGGGCAAGGGCTCGCGCCTGATCGCCGCCGACGCGCAGCAGCGCCCGGCCTTTATCGGGGCGGTGAACAACCTGGCCCAGGGCAGCCTGGTGCCGGCGCCGGGTGGCGTGCTGATCCGCGACGAGCGCGGCGAAGTGATCGGCGCCGTCGGCATCACCGGCGACACCTCGGATATCGACGAGCAGTGTGCGGTCAGCGCGCTGGAGTCGCTGGGGCTGAAGGCGGATGCCGGGGCGTAGGGTGGGCCGGGCGCACCGGCTTTACCGTCGGTGCGCGTTACGCCCGGATTGAATTCGGGCTACGACTGTGGGGGGATTGGCCGCGACTGCGGCTTGGAGGCGTCGCCGCTAAAGCGCCGCCGAGGTTGCGTAGGGTGGATGTCGCTTTTGACATCCACCGGAGCGGTGGATCGGTAAAGCGCGATCCGTCCTGCAGGCTGCCGAACATCTCTTTAACTCGGTACGCACGGCGCACCCTGCTGCGGTCAGCCGCTTAGACGCTGCTCACCAGCTCGGAAGCCGTGGACGGCGCCGGAGCCACTTCGCACCCCTTGAGCACCAGGCGGATGATGGTCTGCGCCGCAGCTTCGTAGTCGGCGTCGTCCAGGCTGGCCTTGCCGGTGACGGTGGAGATCTGCCAGTCGAAGTCGGCATAGGTCTGGGTCGCGGCCCAGATGCTGAACAGCAGGTGGTGCGGGTCGACCTGCGCCATCAGGCCCTGGTCGACCCAACGCTGGATGCAGGCGATGTTGTGCTTGGCCTGGGCATTGAGCTGTTCGGTCTGCTCCGGCGACAGGTGCGGCGCGCCGTGCATGATCTCGCTGGCGAATACCTTGGAGGCGTAAGGCAGCTCGCGGGAGATGCGGATCTTCGAGCGGATGTAGGCGGTCAGCACCTCGCTCGGGTGGCCCGCCTGGTTGAACGGCGCGGAGGCGGCCAGCAGCGGCTCGATAATGCTTTCCAGCACCTCGCGGTAGAGGTTTTCCTTGGACTTGAAGTAGTAGTAGACGTTGGGCTTGGGCAGGCCTGCCTTGGCCGCAATGTCGCTGGTCTTGGTGGCGGCGAAGCCCTTGTCGGCGAACTCTTCGCTGGCCGCGCGCAGGATCAGCTCTTTGTTTCGTTCGCGAATGCTGGTCATAAGGCCCTGTGATCTGCTCAGCCGCCGGGCGGCGGTCGGGCATGGTAGCACCGGCCTTGCGCGGGGCTCAAGCCAGCGGCCACGGGCCGCACAGCGGCTATCTGACCCTCGGGTCAAATTCCTGTATACAAAAAATCGCTTTTCTGTTTCTATCCCTGTCAGCGATATCCATAACAAAAAGTCTCGGCGCGCGACGCTGCAGGAGACCGGCTGTGCATACGACCCAACTCGTCGACCCCTTCGGCCGGCGCATCACCTACCTGCGGCTGTCGGTCACCGACCGCTGCGACTTTCGCTGCACCTACTGCATGAGCGAGGACATGGTCTTCGCCCCGCGCCAGCAGATTCTCAGTCTGGAAGAACTCTACGCCGTGGCCGACGCCTTTATCGGTCTCGGGGTGCGGCGCGTGCGCATCACCGGCGGCGAACCGCTGGTGCGCAAGAACCTGCTGAGCCTGCTGCAGCGCCTGGGCGCGCGCGCGGAGCTGGACGACCTGGCGATCACCACCAACGGCACGCAGCTGGCCGAGCTGGCGCCGCAGCTGCGCGCGGCCGGCGTGCGCCGCCTGAACGTCAGTCTGGATTCGCTCAAGCGCGAGCGTTTCGCCGCCTTCACCCGGCGCGACAAGCTCGACCAGGTGCTGGCCGGCATCGACGCGGCGCGCGCCGCCGGTTTCGAGCGGATCAAGCTCAACAGCGTGGTGCAGCGCGGGCGCAACGACGACGAGGTGCTCGATCTGGTCGAGTTCGCCATCGCCCGCGGCCTGGACATCAGCTTTATCGAGGAAATGCCGCTGGGCAGCGTGGTCAGTCACAGGCGCGAGCAGACCTTCTGCTCCAGCGACGAGGTGCGCGCGCGCATCGAGCAGCGCCATGCGCTGGTGCGCAGCAGCCAGGTCACCGGCGGGCCGTCGCGCTACTGGCAGGTGGTCGGCAGCGAGACGCGGGTCGGTTTTATCTCCCCGCACAGCCACAACTTCTGCGGCGACTGCAACCGCGTGCGGGTCACCGCCGAGGGCAAGCTGGTGCTCTGCCTCGGCCACGACAACGCGCTGGATCTCAAGCGCCTGCTGCGCGCCCACCCCGGCGACGGCGCGCACCTGCGCCAGGCGCTGATCGAGGCGCTGCGCCTGAAACCCGAGCGGCACCACTTCGCCAGCGACGAGCAGGTACAGGTGGTGCGCTTTATGAGCATGACCGGCGGCTGAGCCGCCTGACCGGATTCCCAGAACAACAATAAGGAGGCTTGCAATGAAGCCCGTACCACTGTGTCTGCTGTCTGCCGTTCTGCTGACGCCCACTGCCCTGGCGCAAAGCTATGTGGTCGGCGTCGAGGATCTGCCGTTCGCCCCGCACTACAGCCTCGACGCCCAGGGCGACTACCGCGGTTTCGCCCGCGAGGTGCTGGATGCCTTCGCCGCCGACAGCGGTATCAGCCTGAGTTACAAGGCGCTGCCGGTGGAGCAGCTGTTGCCGGCGCTGCAGCGCGGCGAGATCGATTTCAAGTACCCGGACAGCCCGCACTGGGCGCAGGCGCAGAAGGACGGCATGACCCTGCACTACAGCCAGGCGGTGGTCGATTACGTCGACGGCGTGCTGGTGGCGCCGCAGCGCCAGGGCCAGGCGCTGGAGGGCATCGCTCGCCTGGCCATGGTGCAGGGCTGGACGCCGCGCGGTTACGAGCAGCGCATCGACAGCGGGCAGATCCGCCTGAGCTACAGCGACGATCTGCGCCAGATGATTCGCCAGGCGCTGAAGCAGGACACCGACGGCGCCTACTTCAACGTGGTGGTGGCGACCCATTACCTCGACAACATCCGCGCCCGCCCCGGCGCCCTGGTGTTCGACCCCAAGCTGCCGCACACCCGCGGCAGCTTCCACCTGTCGAGCGCTCGCCAGCCCGAGCTGATCGCGCGCTTCGACCGTTTTCTCGGCGAGCGCGCGGCGCAGGTCGCGGCGCTGAAGGACAAGCACCGGGTCGAGGCCAATCTGGACAGCGAGTACATCGGCCTGGAGCAGTGGAAGGTGGACTTTCTCGAACGCCAGAAAGCCAAAGCCGGCGCACGGGCGCCGGCTTCGTCCACCCCGTGAGGCTTCAGACGACAGCGCTGGCGCGCTTCACCGCCTGGGCCTGGCCACGCATCAGTCCGTAGTGCAGGGCTGCGCCGAGCAGTGCGCCGAAGATCCAGGCGTAGCCGGACAGCTGGCTCAGGCCCGGGGTCCATACCGAGGCGACGGAGAACACCGAGGCCACCGCGAAGGCGATCAGCGCCTTGCGGTTCCAGCCGCCGTCGAAGTAGTAGGCCGAGCCGACCTCGGCGCTGAACAGCTGCTGCAGGTCGAGCTTGCCGCGGCGCACCAGGTAGTAGTCGGCGACGATGATGCCGTACAGCGGCGCCAGCACCGCGCCCAAGGTGTCGACGAAGGCGGCGATGCCGACGTTGCTGATGAAGGCCACCCACAGCGCGCCGATGAAGAAGGCGATGGCCGCGGTGATGAAGCCGCCGGTGCGCGCGCTGATATGCGCCGGCGCCAGGTTGGCCAGGTCGTAGGCCGGCGGGATGAAGTTGGCCACCAGGTTGATGCCCACGGTCGCGGCGAAGAAGGTCAGCGCGGCGATGATGGTCAGGCTCAGGTTGTCCACCCGCGCGACGATGTCGGTGGGGTTGGTCAGCGTCTCGCCGAACACCACCACGGTGCCGGCGGTGATCACCAGGGCGATCAGCGAGAAGAACGCCAGGCTCACCGGCAGGCCGAGGAAGTTGCCGACGGTCATCTGCTTCTCGCTTTTGACGAAGCGGGCGAAGTCGCCGTAGTTGATCACCACCGCAGCGAAGTAGGCGACCATGGTGCCGACCACGGCGAAGAAGGCGGCTACCGGGCCGGCGGCATACTCGCCGCTGCCGTCGAAGATGTTGCCCAGCTCGCCGAGCAGGCTGGGGCCGGCCTGGTACCAGATCATCGCCATCAGCGCGATCATCACCACGTAGACCAGCGGCCCGGCCCAGTTGAGGAACTTGGTGATCCAGTCGATGCCGCGGATGAACAGCGCCACCTGGAACACGCAGACGATCAGGTAGGACAGCCAGCCGATGGCGGTCATGCCGAGGAAGGTGGCCGGCGCCTCGGGCTGCAGCAGCGAGTTGAGCAGCAGCGCCACCGCGGTGGAGGCGAAGTAGGTCTGCACGCCGTACCAGAAAATCGCGACTATGCCGCGTACCAGGGCCGGGAAGTTGGCGCCGCGCACGCCCATGCTGGCACGGGCGAACACCGGGAAGGGAATGCCGTACTTCACGCTCGGCTTGCCGGTCAGCTGCACCAGGCCCATGACGATGAAACCGGCGAGGACGATGCCGGCCAGCACCGCCCAGCCGTTGAGCCCGTAGGAGATGAACAGGGTGGCGGCCAGGGTGTAGCCGAACAGGCTCTGGATGTCGTTGGACCAGACGTTGAAGATCTCGAACCAGCCCCATTTGCGTTTCTCCGGGGCGAGCGGGGCGAGGTCCTCGTTGTGCAGCGAGGTATCGATGTGCTTGATGCGGAATTCTTCGGCGTTGGACATGGACAGCTCCCAGTTTTGTTCTTGCGCCTTGGCGGCGTATGAGGAGATTTGTCTGCAGGTTCCGTTCCGTTTTTGTAGACGCCGTTCGGCCGATCTTATGTATACAGCCGTTTCGGCAGAATTTCGGTAGGAACCTGATTGCCTTGTACACATAAAATGCGCCGCTGAATATGGCTTTCTGACAAATTGCACACAAAAAACATATTTATTGTGTGCAAAAACTTGACCTGCTGGTCAATTGTATGCTTGCAAAGCATTGATGGAGAAGCCGGATAGGGCGGCTCGATCCTGCACCGATGCGGTGCTGGGCCTGGTTCGTAAGCGCCCGGTTGGTGCGGGGGGGAAGCCGGTTTGGTAAAGGCGCTGCTCCGTGCGCCCCTTGCGCTCGGCGCAAAGAAAAAGGGGGAGGGGCGTAAGGCCCATCCCCCTTTTTACCCGGCCGCCGTCCCTACCCGACGTCGGCCAAGTGGGGTGTGGCAGTGGTCAGAAGTGGTACTTGACCAGTGCCTGCACGGCGGTCTGGTCGAAGCCGTCGGTGGAACCGTCCACCGGCTTCACGCCGTACTTTTTGTGCCACATGTTCACTTCGGTGCCGACGTAGAGCTGGCGTTCCTTGCCGAACAGGGCCTTGCCGGCGTCCCACTTGACCTGGATCGAGGAGCCCACCGAGGTCTGGGTGCCGGCATCGCTGGACGGCGAGCGCCAGTCGACGAAGCCGTCGACCAAAAAGTCCTGCTGGCCGACGCTGAAGGGGTAGGCGGCGGAGACGGTCAGCTGGGTGGCGTAGCCGTTGCTGTCGCTGTCGGCGAAGAAGGTGTGGTTGTTGATCTTCACCCGGTACAGGTTGGTCTTGAAGAAGGCGAAACCGGGCACGTCCCAGTCCAGGCCGACGCCGTACAGGTAGTTCTCCGGGCCGGGGCCGCCTTCGCCTTTCTCGTAGGTGAAGGCGGCGTAGACGTCCTTGATCGGGCCGGCGGCCAGCTTCTGCCCGGTCAGCCAGCTGAGGCTGACGCGCGGGGAGAACTCCATGTAGTAAAAGGAATCCTTGTCGTGCTGGCGGAAGGTACCGTTGTCGAAGCTGCCGCGCGACTGCACGTTGTCGGCGCGGATGTAGTCGAGGAAGTAGAACACGTCGCCCCAGGCCCAGCCGCTGGCGTGCTCGAAGGTGAAGGTGGTCTGGGTGCGCTGCTCCTCGCCATTGAAGTTCATGCGCTGGAAATTTTCGCCGTACAGGTAGGACAGGCTGTTGTCCTGCCAGTAGAGCAGGTCGCCGGCGAGCGCCTGCTGGCCGGAGAACAGTCCGGCGGAGAGGGCGAGGCAGTGGGGCAGATGCTTGAGTTTCATGGATTTTCCTTATTGTTGGAGTGCAAGCAGGTAGCTCCCGGCGGCGCGCCGCCGGGAGGGGAAGCGAGGTTGGTGGTCAGCTCGGTCGCGCGTCCGGGGTAAGGTCGCGGCTGAGGGTCTTGAGGCTGCCGTCGTCGACGGCCTCGTCGTCCTGGCGGTTCTGCAGCACGGTGTGCAGGTGTGCCTCGGGGTCGTAGTCGTCTTCCTCGACCTCGTGGGTCTCGTCGGGCAGGAAGATGTTCAGCACGATGGCGCTGAAGGCGCCGATGGTGATCGGCGAGCCGAAGATGTTTTTCAGCACGTCCGGCATGTGCGACAGCACGTCCGGCACGCCGGCCACGCCCAGGCCCAGGCCCAGGGAGATGGCCACGATCAGCACGTTGCGGCGGTGCAGGCCGGCTTCGCTGAGGATCTTGATGCCGGCCACGGCGACGGTGCCGAACATGATCAGGGTGGCGCCGCCGAGCACCGGCTTGGGCATCAGCTGCAGCACCGCGCCGACCACCGGGAACAGGCCGAGCAGCACCAGGATGCCGGCGATGTAGAAGCCCACGTGGCGGCTGGCCACGCCGGTGAGCTGGATCACCCCGTTGTTCTGGCTGAAGGTGGTCATCGGCAGGCTGTTGAACATGGCGGCGACCGCCGAGTTGCAGCCGTCGGCCAGTACCCCGGACTTGATCCGGCGCATGTACAGCGGGCCCTTGACCGGCTGCTTGGAGATGATCGAGTTGGCGGTCAGGTCGCCGGCGGTCTCCAGCGGGGTGATCAGGAAGATCACCGCGATCGGCACGAAGGCGATCCAGTCGAAGCCGAAGCCGTACTTGAACGGCTGCGGCACGCTGATCAGCGGCACCTCGGCCATGTTGGCGAAATCCACCCGGCCGGTGAACCAGGCAACGGTGAAGCCCAGGGCCAGGCCGATGATCACCGCCGACAGGCGCAGCACCTGCGAGGAGGCGCGGTTGAGCAGGACGATGGTGCCCAGCACCAGGCCGCCGAGGGCCAGGTGATGCAGGGCGCCGAGGTCTGGCGCGCCGTAGCCGCCGGCCAAGTCGGTCATGCCCACCTTGATCAGCGACAGGCCCATCAGGCAGATGATGGTGCCGGTGACCACCGGGGTGATCACCTTGCGCAGCTTGTTGATGAACTGGCTGAAGGCGATCTCGACGAAGGCGGCGCAGAAGCAGATGCCGAACAGCGTGGCGAGTATCTCCTCCTCGCTGGCGCCGCGGCCCTTGACGATGAAGCCGGCACTGAGCACCACGCTGAGAAAGCCGAAGCTGGTGCCCTGCAGGCACAGCAGGCCGGAGCCGATCGGGCCGATGCGCTTGGCCTGGACGAAGGTGCCGAGGCCGGAGACGAACAGCGCCATGCTCACCAGGTAGGGCACGTGGGCGCCGAGGCCGAGGGCGCTGCCGACGATCAGGGTGGGGGTGATGATGCCGACGAAGCTGGCCAGCACATGCTGCAGCGCCGCGAAGATGGCAGGGGCGAAGGCTGGGGTGTCGTCCAGCTGGTAGATCAGGTCGCTGTTGCCGGAAGGCGCAGCTGGGGCTTGGGTGTTGCGGTCTGTGGTCATGTCATAGCCTGCCAGTTGTTTTTATATGGTCATGGGCTTACACGAGGCTTCACGGCACCTCTGCTCTGCTCGAAGGAAAACTGTCCAATCGGTCAGAATGTGCCGACTATACAACTTGTGGACATGGTTAAAAACAATTTATTTGTGGATTGTGCACAAAAACTGAACCGCCGGTCAGCTTGCGCTGCCGGCGGTTCGGCGGTTCGGCGGTTCGGCGGGGTGTCGGGTTGGCGGTTGAGTCGCTCCCGCACGAAGCAGGGGCGTAGGGTGGGCTTTAGCCCACCAACGGTGGTCAGCGTGGGCTAAAGCGGATCGCCGCCCGGCCCGCCCTACAAGGCCCCCGAGCCTGCCCTGGCTAGCCACAGCTAACAGGGACATCGCCAAAAAAAATGCCGCGCCCAGTCACGGGCGCGGCATGTGTGGCAATCAGTTAGTCTGGGCGCCCTGGGCGATCCAGCTGCCGATCAAATCGCGCTCGTCCTGGGTCATCTGGGTGATGTTGCCCAGCGGCATGATCTGCGTGGCCACGGTCTGCGCATGGATCTTGGCCGCCTGCGCCTTCATCTGCTCGGGGGTGTCGAGCATGAAACCGGCCGGCGCGGTGCTGAACATCGGGCTGCTCGGGGTGGCCGAGTGGCAGACGGTGCAGCGCTCGTGGATCACGCTCTCGACCTTGGCGAAGTCGGCGCTGCCAGTGCTGGCGGTTGCGTCGGCTGCGGCGCTTTCGCTGGCGGCGGGCGCCGCGGGGGCGGCTTCGCTCACTTCCTCGACCTTGGCCAGGGTTTCGCTGGCGGCCTGTTCGACCACGGCCACCGGTGCGGCGGTCGGCGCCTGACGTACCGGGGCGGTGACGTAGGCCAGGCAGATCATGCCCAGCGCCGCGGCCGGCAGGGTCCAGACGTACTTGCTGCTGTCGTGGCGGGTGTTGAAGTAGTGACGCACCAGCACGGCCAGGATCGCGATACCGGCCAGGATCAGCCAGTTGTACTGGCTGCCGTAGGTGCTCGGGAAGTGGTTGCTGATCATGATGAACAGCACCGGCAGGGTGAAGTAGTTGTTGTGGCGCGAGCGCAGCAGGCCCTTGGCCGGCAGGGTCGGATCGGGCGTGGTGTTGTCTTCGATCGCCTTAACCAGCGCGCGCTGGGCCGGCATGATGGTGAAGAACACGTTGCCGACCATGATGGTGCCGATGATGGCGCCGACATGGATGTACGCCGCGCGGCCGCTGAAGATCTGGCTGAAGCCGTAGGCGGCGGCGATGATCAGGACGAACAGCACTGCGCCGAGCAGGGCCGGGCGCTTGCCCAGCGGCGAATCGCAGAGGAAGTGATAGGCCACGTAGCCGGCGATCATCGAGCCGAAGCCGATGACGATGCCCATGGCCGGTGCCAGCTCGACGCCCGGCTTGATCAGGTACAGGCTGGGGTTGAGGTAGTACACCACCAGCATCAGGGCGATGCCCGACAGCCAGGTGGCATAGGCCTCCCATTTGAACCAGTGCAGGTTCTCCGGCATTTTCGGCGGAGCCAGCTTGTACTTTTCCAGGTGGTAGATGCCGCCGCCGTGAATCGCCCAGAGGTCGCCCGAGAGGCCCTCGCGGGGGTTGCTACGGTTGAGGTTGTTCTCCAGCCAGACGAAATAGAAGGATGCGCCGATCCAGGCGATACCGGTGATCATATGGATCCAGCGGATGCCCAGGTTTAGCCATTCGGTGAAATGTGCTTCCACGATCTGTACCTCTTTCCCGGGATAGGCACGCCAGCCCCGGGCTTCTCTTATTGGTGGGGGTTGAGGAGAAGGAGCTCGTCCTCATTGAAGAAATGCTCATCGCAGTTGTTGCCGGAACCACTGCGATCAACCACCAGGAAGTCATCCCGCTTTTCGATCGTCAGCACCGGGTGGTGCCAGACGCCGCGATGGTAATTTATGCCCTGCCTGCCATTGCTGAGGAAGGCACGGACGGACCCTGATACAGGTACATCGCCAACTGGCGCGACCACGATCAGAAAGGGGTTGCCGAGCAGCGGTATGAAAGCCTGGCTGCCCAGCGGATGGCGTTCCAGCATGCGGATGGTCAAGGGCATCTGCAGCGACTCGGCGCTGAAGATACTGATGATGGCCCGATCCTCCGGCTGCGCGGTCTCCACCGTGGCCAGCTTGTGATAGCGGCGGGTGGAGCCGTTGTTGATCATGAAGAAGTCGCTGCCCTCGGTTTCGATCACGTCACCGAAAGGGGCGAAGGCTTCTTTGCTCAGGGGCTCGATGGTCAGGCTACGCATGGCTGTTCTACTTGTTCGATTCGGTTGTCGGGGCTGCGCCAGCCTTACAGCTGCTGCAGGCGGAATAGGGCGATCTTGTTGATCTCGGCCAGGGCGGTGGCGAATTCCTGCTCCGGCGTGTTGTGGATGCGCTCCTCGAAGGCGGCCAGAATCTGGTGGCGGTTGCTGCCCTTGACCGCCTTGATGAAGGGGAAGCCGAACTTGGCCTTGTAGGCGTCGTTGAGTTCGGTGAAGCGGGCGAACTCCTCGGCGGTGCATTCATGGATGCCGGCGCCGGACTGCTCGGCGGTGCTGGAGGCGGTCAGCTCGCCACGCACTGCAGCCTTGCCGGCCAGGTCCGGGTGCGCGTTGATCAGCGCCAGCTGCGCCTCATGACTGGCGGACAGGAGGATGTCGGCCATGCGCTGCTGCAGGCCGTCGATCTCGTCGACGCTAGCGTCCAGGCCGAGATCGTAGGCCTTCTCGGCGACCCAGGGCGAGTGCTCGTAGATGTCGGCGAAGGCGGCAACGAAGGCCTCGCGGCTCAGCTGGGACGGGGTCAGGGTCTGGAAACGGCTCATTTGCTGCTCTCTTGTTCGGCGGTCGCACGGAAGGGGTGGGTGGCGTGCCAGTGCTTGGCGATGTCGACGCGGCGGGCGCACCAGACCTTGTCGTGGCTCTTCACGTAGTCGAGGAAGCGTGCCAGCGAAGCCAGGCGCGCCGGGCGGCCGAGCAGGCGGCAGTGCATGCCGATCGACAGCATCTTCGGTGCGCCGGCCTCGCCCTCGGCGTAGAGCACGTCGAAGGCATCCTTGAGGTATTCGAAGAAATCGTCGCCCTTGTTGAAGCCCTGCACCTGGGTGAAGCGCATGTCGTTGGTGTCCAGGGTGTAGGGGATCACCAGGTGCGGCTTCTCCGCAGTGCTGGCCGGGTCCCAGTAGGGCAGGTCGTCGTCGTAGGTGTCGGAGTCGTAGAGGAAACCGCCTTCCTCGCGCACGATGCGCCGGGTGTTCGGGCCCAGGCGACCGGTGTACCAGCCCAGCGGGCGCTCGCCGGTCAGCTCGGTGAGGATGCGGATGGCCTCGAGCATGTGCTCGCGCTCGGTGGCCTCGTCCATGTTCTGGTAATCGATCCAGCGGTAGCCGTGGCTGCAGATCTCGTGACCGGCGGCGACCATCTGGCGGATCGCCTCGGGATGACGCTGGGCGGCCATGGCCACGGCGAACACGGTCAGCGGAATGTCGTGTTTCTTGAACAGGTTGAGCAGGCGCCACACGCCGGCGCGGCTGCCGTACTCGTAGAGCGACTCCATGCACAGGTTGCGCTGGCCCTGCAGCGGCTGGGCGGCGACCATCTCGGAGAGAAAGGCCTCGGACTCCTTGTCGCCATGGAGGATGTTGCGCTCGCCGCCTTCCTCGTAGTTGAGCACGAAGGACAGGGCGATGCGGGCATCGCCCGGCCAGTGCGGATGCGGAGGGGTGTCGCCGTAGCCGATCAAATCGCGTGGGTAATCAGCGCTCACTGCAGTCTTCCTATCTGGAACGTTGCGGTCACTGCGCGCCTCGGGATCGGAAGGCTGCGCGACCGGGATGGCTAATTGTATACAAAGTTAGTTGCCGTTTGTAAATCGACTTTTCGTCATTTTCTTCCCTGGTCGAGCAAGCAAGAATCTTGCCTGATTGGTCAGCTATGTGCTCCGCTGCTGGCGTGGCTGCTGAGTTGCATGCCGATGGGGCGCGAACGATCCGGTTGTCAGGTCGGGCTTTTTGCTGGATTTATTGTGTACAATTTTTGTGTAAAGTGTTTTATATTCGCTCTACGTGCTATCCTGCCAGAGCGTCGGAGCACTGCGACGAGCCGATTTCAACAGAGTAGAGGAGGTGTGGTGTCCGTGTAGCCGCAGGCCGCGACGGGCGCCCGAGAGCCATGGGACGTTTGACTACGCATGTACTGGACGCCGCGCACGGTTGTCCGGGGAGTGACATCAAGGTCGAGCTGTACCGCGTCGAAGGCGCGCAGCTGGAGCTGATCAACAGCGTTACCACCAACCACGACGGCCGTTGCGATGCGCCGGTGCTGCAGGGCGAGGACTACCGCACGGGCGTCTACCAGCTGCACTTCCACGCTGGCGACTATTACCGCGCCCGTGGCGTGAAGCTGCCGGATACGGCGTTCCTCGATGTAGTGGTGCTGCGCTTCGGCATCGACGCCGGCCAGGAGCACTACCATGTGCCGCTACTGATTTCCCCCTACAGCTACTCCACCTACCGCGGTAGCTGAGTGACTGGCGGGCCAGCTGCCCGTCAGACGAATGCTTGTCACCCTCAGACTCGTTCGAGTCCTTAGGCCCGCTCACACTGCGGGCTTTTTTTTGCCCGCGTTGCAGGGCTGTGTTGCCAGTCGCTTTGTGGGGCTGGCGGCGCTGGGAGTGTCATGGGGATCGCCACGTCACCCGAGCGCCGGGTAACCCAGCATAGCGCTTGTCGCTAGGCCGCCTGGTCGGCCACCAGTGGGGGAGCCGCATCTGGGGGGCGCTGCGCGCACCAGGTTCGACGCCTTCCACGGTACCAAGTGTGGATGCGCTGCGCGGGGCGCCCCCCAACCGGGCTATCGCTGCCTGTGCCTGGCCCGGATGCAATCCGCGAAAGGCTGGGCGACATGCTTGCGGGGCGCGCCGAGGCTGCGCGTCCCGACGCCAATGGCCAAACGAAAAGCCCCGGCACATGGCCGGGGCTTCGATCAACACCAGGTTGCCGTCAGAGGAAGGCGAACTTGGCGATAAAGATCACGCACAGCACGTACAGGCTCAGCGAGACCTTGTCGCGCTGGCCGGTCAGCAGCTTCAGCGTGGCGTAGGTGAGGAAGCCCAGGGCGATGCCGTTGGCGATGGAGAAGGTCAGCGGCATCATCACCACGGTGACGATGGCCGGGATGGTGTCGGTGTGGTCCTTCCAGTCGATATGGGCCATGCCGCTCATCATCAGCATCGCCACGTAGATCAGCGCGCCGGCGGTGGCGTAGGCGGGGATCATGCCGGCCAGCGGGGCGAAGAACATCGCCGCGAGGAACAGCACGCCCACGGCCACGGCGGTCAAACCGGTGCGGCCGCCGGCGGCCACGCCCGAGGCGCTCTCCACGTAGCTGGTCACCGGCGGGCAGCCGACCACGGCGCCGACCACGCTGGAGGTGGAGTCGGCCTTGAGCGCGCGGGACAGGTTCTGGATCTTGCCATCTTCGTCCACCAGGTTGGCGCGGTGGGCCACGCCCATCAGGGTGCCGGCGGTGTCGAACATGTTCACGAAGAGGAAGGCGAGGATCACGCTGATCATGGCCACGTTGAAGGCCCCGGCGATGTCCATGGCCAGGAAGGTCGGCGCCAGGCTCGGCGGCATCGACACCAGGCCGCCGTACTCCACCAGACCCAGGGCCCAGCCCAGCGCGGTGACGCCGAGCATGCTGAAGAGGATGGCGCCGAACACGTTGCGGTGGCTGAGCACGGCGATCAGCAGGAAGCACACGGCGGCGAGCAGGGCGTTGGGGTTGCCGAACGAGCCCATGGTCAGCAGGGTGGCCGGGCTGTCGACGACTATGCCGGCGGTCTTCAGGCCGATCAGGCCGAGGAACAGGCCGACCCCGGCGCCCATGGCGAAGCGCAGGCTCATGGGGATGCTGTTGAGCAGCCACTCGCGGATCTTTGACAGGCTCATGATCATGAACAGCACGCCGGAGATGAAAACCGCGCCGAGGGCGATCTGCCAGCTGTAGCCCATCTCGCCGACCACGGTGTAGGTGAAGAAGGCGTTGAGGCCCATGCCCGGCGCCAGGCCCACCGGCCAGTTGGCGTACAGGCCCATGAGGAAGCAGCCCAGCGCCGCACCGATGCAGGTGGCGACGAAGGCCGCGCCGTGGTCGACGCCGGCACCGGCCATGATGTTGGGGTTGACGAAGATGATGTAGGCCATGGTGACGAAGGTCGTCAGGCCGGCCAGCAACTCGGTTTTGATGGTGGTGCGGTGCTCGGTCAGCTTGAAGAAACGGTCGAGCAGACCGGTTCTTGCCAGTTGAGACGCGTGTTGTTCTTGTTTGACGCTTTCCACAGCGGGTACTCCTCATCTCTCTTGTTGTGTACCGCCCAGAGCCTTGCGCGAGGACAGCGGCTCTCTGAGGCAGGCGGTGCGTTCGCGGTGCTTCCTGGCTAAGTTGTTGACCGAGCGGTCAAGAAGTCACTCAGGCGCGATTATGCTGTTGTATACAAAAAATGCAATTAATGTTTTTAATGTTGCACAAATCGAACCCTGGGCCAATTTCGCCGCGAGAACGGGTGTAATTGGCGACAATGGCCGTCGCCGATTTTTAGAAAATTCATTTAAAACAAATAGATAGGATTTTGTGTGACGCCGTGCTCGGCATCGCGATCGAGGTCGCCGGACAGGGGGCTATGCCTGGTTAGCCGGTAATGGCCTGAGAAATGCCGGCTATATAAGGAAAGAATTTGAGCCGGCCCGCCGTTCGTCGCTTGCCCCCGGCTGAGCCCGAAAAGGGGTGGTCATACAACTCTGGTGCATCGATTGGTTGAATTGTGTACAATTGTCCGAATTTTTTTCCGATGATTTTTCTCCCGGTGCTTGTCAGCTACCGGGTAGAACACAGTAGAGTCGCAGTGTCGCCGACTCTCATTGACGCGAGCCAGAATGAACGATCAATTGCAGCCCCTCAAGAAGCAGCCGCGCACCGGCAAAAGCAGCCGCAGCGGGACTCAGGACGATGTCGTATACGCCCATATCTTCGATGCCATTCTCGAACAGCGTCTGGCGCCCGGCACCAAGCTGAGCGAAGAGGCCCTGGGCGAGATCTTCGGCGTCAGCCGTACCATCATTCGTCGCGCGCTGTCGCGCCTGGCCCACGAGGGCGTGGTGCTGCTGCGACCGAACCGCGGTGCGGTGGTCGCCAGCCCCAGCGTCGAAGAAGCCCGGCAGATCTTCTACGCGCGCCGTCTGGTCGAGCGCGCCATCACCGAGCTGGCCGTCGAACACGCCACCGCCGAGCAACTGGCCGAGCTGCGGCAGATGGTCAAGGACGAGCAGGACAGTTTCTCCCGCGGCGATCGCGGCGCCGGCATCCGCCTGTCCGGCGAGTTCCACCTCAAGCTGGCCGAGGCCGCGCGTAATGCGCCGCTGGTGAGCTTCCAGCGCAGCCTGGTGTCGCAGACCTCGCTGATCATCGCCCAGTACGAAAGCGGCAGCCGCTCGCATTGTTCCTACGACGAGCACAACCAGCTGATCGACGCCATCGAGGCGCGCGATGCCGAGCGTGCGGTGCACCTGATGATGCACCACATGGACCATATCGACAGCAAGCTCAATCTGGACGAGGAAAGCGCCTCGGATGACCTGCACGCGGTGTTCTCGCACCTGCTGCAGACCAAGAAGAAGTCCGGGCGTAGCGCCGCCAACCGCTGATTGACGGCGCTGTAGAAAAAAGCCCCGATGTTCGCGCCTCGGGGCTTTTTTGTTTCAGCGGGGTAGGGGGTGCTGTGCGCACCACGGCCCCTGGAAAATCGCTGGTGCGCGCGACCTGGGCGGACCCGCGACCCCCTACGCTTAGCGCTGGTGCACCGACACGCCGGCGGCGAAGGTTTCCTTCACCGAGCGGTCGTCGCCGAGCATGGTCAGGGCGAACAACCGCTCTTCCAGGCTCCTGGCCTGCTGCATGCGGTAGCTCATCAGTGGCGTGGCGTTGTAGTCCAGCACCAGGAAGTCGGCGTCCTTGCCGGGCAGGAAGTTGCCCAGCCGGTCGTCCAGGTACAGCGCATTGGCGCCGCCCAGGGTGGCCAGGTACAGCGACTTGAACGGGTCGAGCTTCTTGCCCTGCAGCTGCATGATCTTGTACGCCTCGTTCAGCGATTGCAGCTGGCTGAAGCTGGTGCCGGCGCCGACGTCGGTGCCCAGGCCGACGCGTACGCCGTGTGCTTCCAGCTTGTTCAGGTCGAAAAGGCCGCTGCCCAGGAACAGGTTGGAGGTGGGGCAGAAGGCCACCGCCGAGCCGGTTTCGGCCAGGCGCTGGCACTCCTCGTTGCACAGGTGCACGCCATGGGCGAACACCGCGCGCGGGCCGATCAGCTTGTGGTGGTCGTAGACGTCGAGATAGCCCTTGCGCTCGGGGAACAGCGCCTTGACCCATTCGATCTCCTTGCGGTTCTCGGACAGGTGGGTGTGCATGTAGAGGTCCGGGTACTCGCCCAGCAGCTTGCCGGCCAACTCCAGTTGCTCCGGCGTGCTAGTGGGGGCGAAGCGCGGGGTGACCGCATAGTGCAGGCGACCCTTGCCGTGCCAGCGCTCGATCAGCGCCTTGCTCTCGGCGTAGCCGGTTTCGGCGGTGTCGGTCAGGTAGTCCGGGGCGTTGCGATCCATCAGCACCTTGCCGGCGATCATGCGCAGGTTGAGCTTGTCGGCCTGCTCGAAGAAGGCGTCTACCGACTGCGGGTGCACGGTGCCGAACACCAGGGCGGTGGTGGTGCCGTTGCGCAACAGTTCCTTGAGGAAGATCGCCGCTACATCGCTGGCATGGGCCTTGTCTTCGAATTGCCGCTCGGTAGGGAAGGTGTAGGTGTTGAGCCAGTCCAGCAACTGCTCGCCGTAGGAGGCGATCATGCCGGTCTGCGGGTAGTGGATATGGGTGTCGATGAAGCCGGGGGTGATCAGCGCGTCGCGGTAGTGCTGGACGTCGACGCCGGCCAGTTTCGGCAGCAGCTCGGCAGCAGCGCCGACCTGGGCGACCTTGCCATTTTCGATCAGCAGGATGCCGTCCTCGAAATACTCATAGGACTGCTCGACGCCGACCACGGCCGGGTCGGCGAGGCTGTGCAAAATGGCGGCGCGGTAGGCTTTGACGTTGGTGGTCATGGGGCTCAAATCTCAGATCAAGGTAGTACGGGTAGGTTGGGCTGAGCTCCGCGAAGCCCAACACGACGGTCGTGAGCCTGGCGTTGCCGCAAACCGGGCAGCCGGGCGGAGTGCTGCGCACTCCCTGTTGGGCCGGGCCGCGATCGGCTTCGCAGCGCTCAGCGCCAACCTACGGCTGGGTGCGGCGCGAGGCGGGCAGCAGTTTGGCGACGCTGGACTCGCCCTTCTTCACGTCCTGGCCGGCTCTTTTTTCACCAAATAGGGCGTTATAGGTGGCGATCACCTCGCCGGCGATGGACACGGCGATTTCCACCGGTAGCTTGCCTTTCACTTCGGGCAGGCCCATGGGGCAGCGCATGCGCGCCATCAGGGGTTCCTCGAAGCCGCGTTCGCGCAGGCGATGCTCGAACTTGACGCGCTTGGTCTTCGAGCCGATCAGGCCGTAGTAGGCGAAATCGCCGCGCTTGA
Source organism: Pseudomonas sp. PL-6 (assembly GCF_054110165.1). Classification (NCBI taxonomy): domain Bacteria; kingdom Pseudomonadati; phylum Pseudomonadota; class Gammaproteobacteria; order Pseudomonadales; family Pseudomonadaceae; genus Pseudomonas; species Pseudomonas sp. PL-6. Next base: position 2,057,633 of record NZ_CM134189.1, read on the forward strand.
GGATCGCCGCGGTCAGCTCCAGATCGAGCTGGTGGTTGTGGGTCATGACGATGTAGTAGCTGCCGGGCGGCATGTTCTCCACCTCGTCGACTACTTCGTCATTGACGATCTTCTCCACGCCGGCAGGGACTTGCTCGGGGAATTCGTTCTCCCGCGAGTCGATCCAGCGTACCTTGCACGGCAGGCTGGCGAGCAGCGGCACCAGCGCGCGGCCGACATGGCCGGCGCCGAACACGGCGATCTGCGCCTGCGGCTGGCCCATGGGCTCGAACAGCAGCACGGTGGCGCCGCCGCAGCACTGGCCCAGGCTGGCGCCGAGGGAGAAGCGCTCCAGGCGGGTGTCCTGGCTGCGGCTGGCGAGCATCTCGCGGGCCATTTCCATGGCCTTGTATTCCAGATGGCCGCCGCCGATGGTTTCGAAGATGCGCTCGGCGGTGACCACCATCTTCGAGCCGGCGTTGCGCGGCGTCGAGCCGCGTTCCTCGATGATGGTCACCAGCACGCAGGCTTCACCTTTTTGCTGCAGCTCGGCGAGGGCACTGATCCAGCTCATTTACTCAGCCTCCAGGAAGGCGTGGTCTGGCCCGGGCGCGGCAGGCGCCAGTTGCTCGGCGACGGGTCGAGAATCGGCACCGGTGCCGGGCGAGCAGGGCGGTTATTCGGTTCGGTGTGTTTTGTCATTGTTGTACACCTGCTTTGTTCTTCATTCACGCCTCTGGTGGACAACACTTCGCGGTTGTCCACCCTACGAACCGTCGTAGGGTGGATGTCGCGCAGCACATCCACCAAGGTGTTTAGCGTTACGCCGGTTCAACCTCGGCAGCGCTGGCAGCCTTGGCCGTAGCCTTCAGCTTGCGCATCTGTTCCACGCCCCAGAGCACGCGCTCGGGGGTGGCCGGGGCGTCGATCTGCGGTTGCACCTTGTAGTCCGCCAGGCTGGCCACGGCGTCCTTGAGGGCGCACCAGGCAGCGATGCCGAGCATGAACGGCGGCTCGCCCACGGCCTTGGAGTGGAACACGGTGTCTTCCGGGTTCTTGCGGTTCTCCACCAGCTTCACGCGGAGGTCGATGGGCATGTCGGCGATGGCCGGGATCTTGTAGCTGGCCGGGCCGTTGGTCATCAGCTTGCCCTTGGCGTTCCACACCAGCTCTTCCATGGTCAGCCAGCCCATGCCCTGGACGAAGGCGCCTTCGACCTGGCCGATGTCGATGGCCGGATTCAGCGAGTCGCCGACGTCATGCAGGATGTCGCCACGCAGCATGCGGTATTCGCCGGTCAGGGTGTCGACCAGCACTTCCACGCAGGCCACGCCGTAGGCGTAGTAGTAGAAGGGGCGGCCGGCGGCCTTGTCGCGGTCGTAGTAGATTTTCGGCGTGCGGTAGAAACCGGTCGACGACAGCGAGACCTGGCCGAAGTAGGCCTTCTGGATCATTTCCTCGAAGGACAGGAAGTGATCACGCACGCGCACCTGGCCGTTGCGGAATTCCACGTCTTCCGGGGTGACCTTGTACTCGCGCACCAGGAAGTCCACCAGGCGCTGCTTGATGGTCTCGGCCGCGTTCTTCGCCGCCATGCCGTTGAGGTCGGCGCCGCTGGAGGCTGCGGTGGGCGAGGTGTTGGGCACCTTGTCGGTGTTGGTGGCGGTGATCTGGATGCGCTCGATATCGACCTGGAACACTTCGGCGACGACCTGCGCGACCTTGGTGTTGAGGCCCTGGCCCATCTCGGTGCCGCCGTGGTTGAGGTGGATCGAACCGTCGGTGTAGATGTGGATCAGCGCGCCGGCCTGGTTGAGGAAGGTGGCGGTGAAACTGATGCCGAATTTCACCGGGGTCATGGCCAGGCCTTTCTTCAGCACCGGGCTTTTTTGGTTGAACTCGATAATTTCGCGACGGCGCTTGGCGTACTCGCAGCTTTGCTCCAGCTCGGCGGTCATTTCGTGAATGACGTTGTGCTCGACGGTCTGGTGGTAGTGGGTGACGTTACGCTCGGTCTTGCCGTAGTAGTTGAGCTTGCGTACTTCCAGCGGGTCCTTGCCCAGGCTGCGCGCCACGGCGTCCATCACTTCCTCGATGGCGACCATGCCCTGCGGGCCGCCGAAACCGCGGTAGGCGGTGTTCGACGCGGTGTTGGTCTTACAGCGATGACCGTTGATGGTGGCGTTGCCGAGGAAGTAGGCGTTGTCCGAGTGGAACATGGCGCGGTCGACGATGGAGCCGGACAGATCCGGCGAGTAGCCGCAGTTGCCGGCCAGGTCCATCTCGATGCCGTGCAGCAGGCCATCGTCATCGAAGCCGACGTCGTACTCGACGTAGAAGGGGTGACGCTTGCCGGTCATGCTCATGTCTTCCATGCGCGGCAGGCGCATCTTGGTCGGCCGACCGGTGAGGTGCGCGATCACCGCGCACAGGCACGCCGGGCCGGCGGCCTGGGTTTCCTTGCCGCCGAAACCGCCGCCCATGCGGCGCATGTCGATGACGATCTTGTTCATCGGCACGCCGAGCACTTCGGCGACCAGTTTCTGCACCTCAGTGGGGTTCTGCGTCGAGGTGTAGACCAGCATGCCGCCGTCTTCAGTCGGCATGACCGAGGAAATCTGGGTTTCCAGGTAGAAGTGCTCCTGGCCGCCGATATGCAGGGTGCCCTGCAGGCGACGCGGGGCGCTGGCCAGTTGGCTGGCCGAGTCGCCAATGCGGTGGGTGTGGCTGGCGAGCACGAAATGCTTCTTGCGGTAGGCCTCGACCACGTCGAGCACCGGCTCCAGGTCTTCGTATTCGACGATCGCGGCCATGGCCGCCTTGCGCGCGGTTTCCAGGCTGTCGGCGGCTACCGCCAGCACCACCTGGCCAACGTACTCCACCTTGCCGTCGGCCAGCAGCGGGTCGCCGGCGACCACCGGGCCGATATCCAGCTGGCCTGGCACGTCATCCTTGGTGATGGCGATGGCCACGCCCGGAAACTCGTAGCAGGGGCGGGTGTCGATGCGCAGGATGCGCGCATGGGCGCGATCCGACTGGCGCGCATAGACGTGCAGCTGGTTGGGGAATTCCAGGCGGTCGTCGACATAGACCGCCTCGCCGGACACGTGCTTGTCCGCGCTCTCGTGCTTGACGCTGCGGCCGACGCCGCTGGTCATGCCGGCGCGGAGCAGGGCGGCCAGCTCTTCCTGGGATTTGTGTTCGATATGACTGGACATCTTCGCCTCCAAAACTTCGCATGCCGCCGGGCGCGCCGGCGGCGTATCAATTCACTGCGCCATCAGGCGTAAGCGGTAACCCGGGTCTCGACCTCGGGCGACTGCTGCTCCAGGAAGAACTTGCGCAGCAGGTTCTGGGCAGTGAGCAGGCGGTATTCCTTGCTGGCGCGGAAATCCGACAGCGGGGTGAAGTCCTCACCCAGCGCGTCGCAGGCGCGTTCGATCACGCCCGGATACCAGGCCGAGCCGACCAGCGCCGCTTCGCAGGCGCTGGCGCGTTTGGGGATGGCGGCCATGCCGCCAAAGGCGATGCGTGCTTCGGTGACCACGCCGTCGACGATAGTCAGGTTGAAGGCGGCGCAGACGGCGGAGATGTCGTCGTCCAGGCGCTTGGACACCTTGTAGGCGCGGAACGCCTGGTTGGCCTGGGCGCGCGGCACGATGATCTTCTCGATGAATTCGGCTTCCTGGCGGGCGGTAACCTTGTAGTCGAGGAAGTAGTCCTGCAGCGGCAGGATGCGCCGAGTGTTGCCCTGGCGCAGGGCGATCTGCGCGCCGAGGGCGATCAGCAGCGGCGGGGCGTCGCCGATGGGCGAGGCGTTGCCGATATTGCCGCCCAGGGTGCCCTGGTTGCGAATCTGCAGCGAGGCGAAGCGGTGCAGCAGCTCGCCGAAGTCCGGGTACTCGCGCGACAGAGCTTCGTAGCAGTCGGACAGGGCCGCGGCCGCGCCGATCTCGATGGCGCTGTCGGTCACTTCGATACGCTTCATGTCTTCGATATGGCCGACGTAGATCATCACCGGCAGCTCGCGGTGGAACTGGGTGACCTCCAGGGCCAGGTCGGTACCGCCGGCGAGCAGGCGGGCTTCGGGGTTGGCGGCATAGAGGTCGGCCAGGTCGGCCACGGTCAGCGGCACCAGGCAGCGCTTGTCGCCACTGTTGAGCTCGGCAGTTTCACGCGGGGCGATGGCCTGGAGTTGGGCCACGGTGTTGCTTTCGAAGGCATCGAACTGATCCGGCTGCTTCTGGCAGCAGGCCTGCTCGGCGGCATCGATGATCGGGCGGTAGCCGGTGCAGCGGCACAGGTTGCCGGCCAGGGCTTCCAGGGTCTGGCCCTTGTCGTACCCCGTGGAGTTCTTCTGCAGGGCGAACAGCGACATGATGAAACCGGGGGTGCAGAAGCCGCACTGCGAGCCATGGCAGTCGACCATCGCCTGCTGCACGCTGTGCAGCTTGCCCTGGTGTTTGAGGTCTTCGACGGTGATCAGCTGCTTGCCGTGCAGGCTGGAGACGAAGGTCAGGCAGGAGTTGAGGGTGCGGTAGCGCACGCGGTCGCCCTCGAGCTCGCCGACCACCACGGTGCAGGCACCGCAGTCGCCGGAGGCGCAGCCTTCCTTGGTTCCGGTTTTGCCGACGTGCTCACGCAGGTAGTTGAGCACGGTGACGTTGGGGTCCAGGGCATGCTCGGTACGCAGCTCCCGGTTGAGTAAAAACTGGATCAAGGACGACCTCCAGGCACTTTATTGTTATGACTCGGTTGGCTGGCCAGGTGATGCACGCACTGCAAGGCCCTGGCGCGGGCTGCCATGGGGCCAATCTAGAGTTTTCTGACTTTTGGGTCAACAAATATTTGACCTTGTGGTCAGCCGATTGTCATGCAATTCGGTTATGAGCCGGGCGCGGGTCGAGAGGCCTGTTTTCAGGCTAGCGGCTTTTGTGCTAGCGGTGTGCCTGGATCGCCAGGAGGGGCGCTCGTCGATGTCTGCCAGAGCGCCCGCGTGCGGGGTCAGCGGCGCACGGTCAGCGCCTGGTTGACCTTGAGCCAGCCCTGTACGGCCTCTTCGCCGACTTCGGCGAACACCCGCTGCAGCAGGCGCGCCTGTTCGCGGCGCAGGGCCTGCTCCAGTTTGGCGCCTTCGGCGGTGAAACCGAGCAGGCGCTTGCGCTTGTCGTCCGCCGCGGCCTCGCTGTGCACCAGGTGCATTTCCATCAGCTGGCGCAGCGGCGTGTTCAACGCCTGCTTGCTCACGCCGAGATAGCCGAGCAGTTCCTTCATGCTCAGCCCCGGGTACTTGGCGATAAAGAACAGGATGCGGTGGTGCACCCGCGACAGGCCGCGCTTGGCCAGCATCTCGTCGGGCTTGGCGGTGAAGGCCTGGTAGCCGAAGAAAAAGGCCTCCATGGCGGCCTGTTGGACGGCCGGGTTCTTCATGGCCTGCCATCCATGGCGGCCACCCTGCGGGCCGTCGCTGGGCGACGTTAAAAATTTCTCGGGGAAATTTTTTAGGTCAGTCATATTGACGTATCTCTGGGTGGCGTCGTAGTTTCGGTCAAGCAGTTTGACTTAAATTTCCAGCCTTTTGCACCCCAGGTAATCCCATGGCCTTCTCCGAACGCATCGCCCGCCTGAAAAGCTCCCTGATCCGTGAAATTCTCGCCGCGGCGCAGCGTCCGGAGGTGATGTCCTTCGCCGGCGGGCTGCCGGCCGAACCCATGCTGCCGAAGGTGGACTGGGCCGAAATGCCGGCGAGCATGGGCCAGTACGGCATGAGCGAGGGCGAGCCGGCCCTGCGCGAGGCCATTGCCGCCGAGGCGCGCGCCCTGGGCGTGCCCTGCGAGGCCAGCCAGGTGCTGATCGTCAGCGGCTCGCAGCAGACCCTGGACCTGGCGTCCAAGCTGTTCATCGATCCGGGTACCGAGGTGCTGCTCGAGGCGCCGACCTACCTGGCCGCGCTGCAGGCCTTCCAGCTGTTCGGCGCCGATTGCATCAGCATGCCGCAGGAGGCCGACGGCCCCGAGCTGGCCGCGTTGCGCCAGCGTCTGGAAAAGCACAAGCCGGCCTTCGCCTACCTGATCCCGACCTTCCAGAATCCGTCCGGCACCCGTTACAGCGAAGCCAAGCGCGAAGCGGTGGCGGCGCTGCTCGACGAGTTCGGCCTGACCCTGATCGAGGACGAGCCCTACCGCGAGCTGGTGTTCGATGAAGGCCAGGCCACGCCCATCGTCAGCCGCCTGAAGAAGGCCAGCTGGATCTACACCGGCACCGTATCCAAGACCCTGCTGCCGGGCCTGCGCGTCGGCTACCTGATCGCCACCAAGGATCTGTTCCCGCACCTGCTGCGCCTGAAGCAGTCGGCTGATCTGCACACCAACCGCATCGGCCAGTGGCAGGCACTGCAGTGGCTGGGCAGCGAGCAGTACCGCGGCCACCTGGCCGAGCTGCGCGATTTCTACCGCATCCGCCGCGATGCCATGCAGACGGCGCTGCTGGAGCACTTCGCCGATCTGGCCGAGTGGGAAATTCCGCAGGGCGGGCTGTTCTTCTGGCTGACCCTGAAGCAGCCGCTGGATACCCGCACATTGCTCGATGCGGCCCTGGCGCAGAACGTCGCCTTTATGCCGGGTGAGCCGTTCTTTATCGATCCGGACGCCAACGCCGGTCATCTGCGACTGAACTTCAGCCATGTGGCGCCGGATCGCCTGGGCGAAGGCCTGCGCCGCCTCGCTGCAGTTATCCGCGAGGCGCAGGGGGCGTGATTGAGTCCCCCCTGCAGAAGCAGGGCGGTTGGCTGTGATTTGATTGGCGGCGAGCTTGCCGCAAGGATTGATGTAGGGAGGGCAATGCGATGTACAAGGTCTACGGCGATTACCGTTCGGGCAACTGCTACAAGGTCAAGCTGATGCTGCATCTGCTGGGCAAGGAGTACCAGTGGATTCCCGTCAACATCCTCAAGGGCGAGACGCAGAGCGAAGCCTTCCTGGCCAAGAATCCCAACGGCAAGATCCCGGTGCTGGAGCTGGACGACGGCACCTGCCTGTGGGAGTCCAACGCCATCCTCAACTACCTCGCCGAGGGCAGCGAGTTTCTGCCGACCGAGCCGCGCCTGCGCACTCAGGTGCTGCAGTGGCAGTTCTTCGAGCAGTACAGCCACGAGCCCTATGTTGCGGTGGCGCGTTTCATCCAGCTCTACCAGGGCATGCCCGAGGAGCGCCGCGAGGAGCACGCGCGCTGCCTGAAGCTCGGCTACAAGGCCCTGAAAGTGATGGAGAAGCAGCTCGAACGTACGCCCTATCTGGTCGGTGAGCATTACTCCATTGCCGATATCGCCCTGTATGCCTACACCCATGTGGCAGGCGAAGGCGGCTTCAGCCTCGAAGCCTTCCCAGCCATCCGCGCCTGGCTCGAGCGGGTGGCCAGCCATCCGCGTCATGTGACCATGCTGGGCTGATCAACGCTCGGTGGTAGCCTGCGTCTTCGCGGCGCAGCGCTGTCGCCACAGCAGTGGGCTCATCCCGGTCTCGCGCCGAAAGGTGCGGGTGAAGTGCGACTGGTCGCAGAAACCGTGGGCATGGGCAATCTGCGTCAATGGCTGATCGGTGGCCAGCATCATCGCCCTGGCCGCTTCGATACGCTTGCGCGCCACGTAGGCCAGCGGCGTGATGCCGAAGGTCTGCTTGAACACATGGGAGAAGTGGCTGCTGCTCAGGTTGAGCTGAGCGGCCAGGTGGCAGGTGCGGATCGGTGTATCCAGATGCCGGCTGATGTATTCGTCCAGACGCCGCGTTTGCCAGCGGTTTAGGCCCGCCGCATGGCGCAGGTCGCTCTCGCTGCCGCCGTTCGCCTGTCTTAGCAGTTCCATGGCCTGGTCGAGGTAGACGTAGGCGCGCAGGGTGTCTTGCTGCAGGGCCGCTCCGGCATCGGCCAGCAATTCGGCGATCCTTGCCAGCGTCTGAGCATTGTCCAGCGCCTTTGCCAGACAGGGCGTGATGCCCTGAGTTTCTCCGAGCGAGCCCATATGAAGCCTCCTTGTCTGGTCGCACGCAGAGCATGCGCGGCGGAGCTGTCGGCGCCCAGCTCACAAGGTGGGGACGGGGAGCAACACTAAAGTGGCAGGCCGACCTCGAGGACCCCGCGCTGCACGGCGATGGCCACGGCGTGGGTGCGGTTGTTGGCGCCGAGCTTGTCCATGACCAGGCGCATATGCCCCTTGACCGTATCCTCGGTGATGCGCAGTTGCAGGGCGATATCGCGGTTGGAGTAGCCCAGTGCCGCCGCCTGCAGCACCTCCACCTCGCGCGCGCTGAGGCACTGCTGGCCGATATGCTCGGCCAGTTCGGCGGCGATCTCCGCTGGAATGTGGCGTTTACCCGCGGCCACCTGACGGATGGTCTCGACCAGCTCCTTGCGCAGGCTGCTTTTCAGCAGATAGGCCTGGGCGCCGGCCTGGATGGCGTGCAGGGCGCGCACGTCGCCGCGGTAGGTGGTGAGGATGGCGATGCGCGCATCCGGGCATTCGCTACGGATCGCCTGGATGCTCTCGATGCCGTTCATGCGCGGCATCTGCAGGTCCATCAGGGTGACGTCCGGGCGCAGGCGGCGGAAGCAGTCCAGCGCTTCCTGGCCGTCGCCGGCCTCGCCCACCAACTCGATATCCGCCTGAGCGGCGAGAACGGCGGCGATGCCCTCGCGCAGCAGCGGGTGGTCATCGGCGACCAGCACGCGGATGGGGGTGGCGATGCTCATGGGTGCGGGCTCCTCGTGAGTCTTTTCCAGGGTAGCCAGCGGCGCGCGCAAGGCTCCTTCTGCCGGTAGGCCAGTACGCCGACCAGTGTCAGTCGGACCTGGCTGCCGCGCCCCTGGGCGCCGTGAATGCTGAGGGTAGCGCCAATCTTCGCGGCGCGCTCGTACATCCCGCGCAGGCCCCAGTGATCGGCGGCCTCGCTGCTGTCCAGGTAATCGGCGCGAATGCCGCAGCCATCGTCGACCACCTGCAGCTCGAACTGGCGCGGGTCATAGTCCAGCTGCAGCTGCACGAGGCTGGCGCGGGCATGGCGAAAGGCGTTGCCGACGGCCTCGCGCGCCAGCAGGTACAGCTCATCGTGAACCACCGGATGCAGCGCAATGGGCGTGCCCTTTATGTCGATCCGATAGGTTACGCCCGGGTGATCGAGCAGATGCTCCAGCTCGCCCAGTGCCTGGGGCAGGTCGACGGGACCTTGAGGCACGCTGCGCAGATCGCGCACCCGCTCGCGACCCTCGTTGATCACCTGGTCGGCGCGGTCCAGTGCCTTTTCCAGCAGGCCGCGGCTGGGCTGTCCGACGGGCAGGCTGTCGGCCGCGGCCTGCACGTGCAGCATCAACCCCTGCACCCCCTGCAACAGGGTGTCGTGCAGCTCGCGGGCGATGCGCTCGCGCTCCTCGTGACGCTCTTCCAGGCGGGTGCGCAGCCGCTCCGCCGCGCGCCGCATGTTGCTGCGGTAGAGCAGATGCAGGCTGCCGAGCAGGGCGACGCCGAGCGCCAGGAGAAACCACGGCTGGCGGTAGAACAGCGGTGCGATGCTGAAGTCGAGTTCGGCGTCCTGTTCGCTGGCGACCCCGTTCTGGTTGAGGGCGCGTACCCGGAAGCGGTAGTCGCCCGCGGGCAGGCCGGTGTAGGTGACTTCCCGCTGGCGGCCGGCGGATTGCCAGGCGTGATCGAAGCCGTCGAGGCGATAGAGAAAATGCAGGCCCTGCGGCGCCGACAGGCTCGGCGCGCCGTAGCCGATGACCAGGCGCCGGCTGTCCGCCGGCAGCTCGGCGGTTGCACCGAGCGGCAGCGCTTCGCCGTCCACCACCAGCGATTCGATGCGCACGCGCGGCGCCGCGCTGTTCTGCGGGGCGCGCAGCGGGTTCAGGCCAACCACGCCGTTGCGGGTGACGAACCATAGCCGATTCTCGCCGGCGCGCACTGCGGTGGGCAGGGCCAGTACCTGGTGCGGGTCGTTGGCCAGGCCGCCCTGTGCATCGTAGGTGCGGTAGCGGATCTGATGCGCGGGGTTGGCCAGGGCCAGGGCGATCTCCGCGGCGGGCAGCTGGAAGATGCCGCCCTGGCCCTGCAGCCAGAGATCCTCACCGGCCTCGACCCGCACCGGGACGATGGCGTAGAGGTTGTCGAACAGGCCGTTGTCCGGCAGCGGCAGGCGCTGAAAGCGCTGCCCGTCGAAGTGCGCCAGGCCACGCTGGCCGCCGACCCAGGCATGACCGGGCTGATGGGCCATGGCGGTCACATGGCCGACATCCAGGCCTTCGGCCGCGCCCCAATGGCGTTCGCCGCCGTCGTCGTGGCTGACGATCAGGTTGTCGCGATAACCGAACCAGCGGCCGCCATCGGGCGCCAGGGCGGCGCTGACCGGCATCTGCTGCGCCGGCTTGGCGCTCGGCGGCGGCAGCCCGTGCCAGCGCCCGTCGCGCAGGACGAACAGGCCCTGGCGGTTCAGCGACAGCCACAGCGCGCCGTGGCGATCCACCAGCATGGCGCGCACCGCGGAGTCCAGGCTGCGTTGCACAGGCAGCTCGGCGACTTTTTGCAGGCTGTCGCCGCTGCTGCGCCAGATGCCCTGTGGGCCGGCCAGCCAGGCTCGGCCCTGGCTGTCGCGGGCGGTGGCGCTGATCGGCGTCTGCAGCGGTAGATGCTGCAGGCCGTCGCGGTCCAGGCGCATCACCGGCAGGTTGCTGCTGCCGGCCCAGAGCGCGCCGGTCCGATCTGCCACCAGGGCCAGATTCTGCGCATTGGCGGGCAAGCCCGCCGGTTGCAGCGGTCGGTCGCGCAGGCGGTCCAGGCCATCGTGCGTGCCTATCCAGAGGCTGCCTTCGCTGTCCTGATGCAGCGGCGCAACGAGGTCGGAGCTGAGCCCGTCGCGAGCAGCGAAGCGTTCGATGGCGTTGAAACCGCCCAGCGCGTGGCGATCCGGCTGCGCCACATGCAGCAGGCCGTTGCCGGCGGTGCTCAGCCACAGCGCGCCACGTTGGTCGAACAGCAGGGCGTTGACCGGCTCGCCGACCCCGATGCGACTGGCCTGCCCGGTCGAGGTATCCAGCCGCAGTACCGATTCGCCGTCGCGTTCGGCCAGCCACAGCGCGCCATCGGGCGCCTGGACGATCTGCCGGGGACGCCTGACCGCGATGCCGCTGTCGCGCAGCGTCCGGGCGCCAGGCTCCAGCGTATAGAGGCGCCGCTCGTCGGCCACCCATAGCCGGCCGTTGCTATCGACCAGCAGGGCGTAGGCGTTCGCGCCGACGAAGCCGGCTTCGCTGGAAAGCTGCTGCCAGCTTTGCCCGTCGAAGCGCAGCAGACCGTCGTTGGCCGCGGCCCAGAGCTGGCCGTCGGCGGTCTGCGCCAGGGCGTAGACCGTGCCGCGGCCCAGGTCGAAGGCGGCCGCGACCTCGCCCTCGGCGTCGATCAGGCGCACGCCGCCGTTGCGCAGGCCCACCCACAGGCCCTGGTCGCTGGCCAGCAGGCTGGAGACTATGCCCAGTTCCTGCTGATCGGCGGCGCGGTAGCGGGTGAAACTCAGGCCGTCGAAGCGATACAGCGAATCATGGGTGCCGAGCCACAGATAGCCGTCGCGGGTCTGCGCCAGGGCGCCGATCTGGCTGGGGCTGTCGTCGTTGAGCGTCCAGCGCCGATGTTCGAAGCGTTGCTGCAGTTCGCCAGCGTCGGCGCGAACGGCGGTGCAGAGCAGCAGGCACAGCAGGGCCAGTGCCACGAACAGAGGATGAAGCTGCGAGGCGGTCGGCGATTCAGAAGCGTCCCAGCTGGTTCTGTGCCCATTCGATGCAGTAGTCGGCAATGGTTTCCCAACCCGGTTCGGCAATCAGCCAGTGGCTGTAGCCGCTGAAGTGTTTGAAAGTGGTGACCGCCGTCGAGCCCCGGTGGCGCCGATAGGCCGCCGCGACCGCGCCGGGGCGGACGCTACGGTCCGCGCCCGCCGCAATCAGCAACAGCGGTGGGCGGTCGGGATTGCCGAAGTCGATACGGCTACCGATGCCCAACGCGTTGTCGAAGAATACCCGGCCCGGTGCCGGCACGATATGCCGCGCGTATGCGGCGGCCTGCCGCTCTGGCGTCAGTGTCTGCGCCATAGTGCGGGCGAAATGTTGCGGGCTCATGTGCAGCACGCCGCGCCAGCACGCCTGGCGCAGCAGCCAGGGCCCGCTGCCGCGCAGCCCTTCCAGCCCACCGTGGGCCGGTGGCGCGATGGCGATGCCGGCGCAGCCCAGGCCGCGGTCGAGCAGCAGCTGCACCAGCAGGCCGCCAAGGTCGTGACCGATCAGCAGCGGCGGCTGTGCGAGGTCGCCGATCTGCCCTGCGTAGTGAGCGAGAATGGCGGCGATGCCCAGGCTGGCCGTTGCCCGCGGCGGCTGGCTGCGCTGACCCGCCGGGTCGGCAGCGAGCAGCGGCCAGGCCGGCGCGCTGCAGCTGTAGCCGCAGGCCTCGAAGCGACGGCGAAACCGGCTCCAGATCAGCGGGGTGAGCCAGGTTCCGTGAATGAACAGGGCCTGTTGGCTCATGGCGGCGCGCGTCCTGCCGCCGCTGCGCCGTCATTGCGGGTCGCTGGCATGCTGCGCTTCCGAAGACTCCGGCGCCTGTTTGCCCGGCGTCAGGAAGTGGTCGATGCGTATCGCGACCCCGGCGCTCTGGAACTGCCTGGCCGCCGCCTCGATGCGTTGCTCGGCGCGGGTGACCCGGCCGTGGTGGCGCAGGTGTTCGAGCCAGGACTCGTCGAAGAAGAACTCCTGCCAGTGGCGCGGGTTCTCGCTGCTCTGCACCAGGCCCCAGGAGAACGCGCCGTTGCGCCGACGCATGCGCGCCACCTCGCTCATCGCCTGGCGGAAGGCCGTGGCATGTTCCGGGGCGATGTCGTAGTGCAGGGTGACCATCACCGGGCCGCGCTCGAGGTCGGCTTCGTCGGCCAGGATCGGCACCGGCCAGTGCAGTGACGGGGCGAGATCCTCGGCCTCGGTAACCGGCAGCGGAAAGCGTGACGTCAGCAGCCCGCCCAATGCCAGGCAGCCGGCCGCGGCGACCAGGGCGAGCGGGATCGACGCCTGGCTGGCGACGAAGCCCCACAGCGCGCCACCGGCGGCCATGCTGCCGAAGAACACCAGGATATAGACCGACAGCGCCCGCGCCCGTACCCAGTCCGGCACCGAGGTCTGCGCCGCGACCTGCAGGCTGGACAGCACGGCGATCCACGCCGCGCCGCTGAGCAGCATCACCGGCAGCAGCGCGGCGAAGTGGCGCAGGCTGGCCAGGGCCAGCAGCACCAGGGCATAGAGCAGGCTGGCCAGCAGCACCAGGCGGTCGCTGCTGATGCGCTCGCGCACGCGCGGCAGCAAGGTGGCGCCGAGCACGGCGCCGACGCCGACGCTGCCGAGCATCAGGCCGAAGTCGCTGGCGCTGCCCTGCAGCTCGCCGCGCACGATCAACGGCAGCAGCGACATGCCGGCGCTGGCGCCGACGAAGAAGGCCGCCGCGCGTACCAGCACCGCCTGCAGCGGTTTCGAGGCGCGGCTGTAGCGCCAGCCGGCACGCATGGCGCCCAGCAGGCGCTCGGCCGGGAAGCTGGCGACCTGGCGCTCGCGCCTCCAGGTCAGCAGCACCGCCATCACCGCGAAGAACGACAGGGCGTTGAGGGCGAAGGTCGCCCAGGGGCCGCTCAAGCTGACCAGCACCCCGGCGATGGCCGGGCCGAGCGCACGGGCGACATTGATGCCGAGGCTGGACAGGGCGATGGCCGAGGGCAGGTCGCGCTTGCTCACCAGTTCCGGCGTCAGCGCCGACCAGGCCGGCATCATTAAGGCGGTACCGACGCCCATGGCCAGGGTCATGCCCAGCAGCAGCCAGACCGTGGTCAGGCCGAGCAGGGTCAGCACGGCCAGCAGCGTCGCCACCGCCGCCATCCACAGCTGCACGCCGAGCAGATAGCGGCGCTTATCGACGATATCGGCCATGGCGCCGGCCGGCAGCGCCAGGAGGAACATCGGCGCCGAGCCGGCGACCTGTACCAGCGCCACGTGCATGGGGTTGGCCGACAGGCTGGTCATCAGCCAGCCGGCACCCACCTCGTGCATCCAGGTACCGATGTTCGAGGCGATGCTGGCCAGCCACAGCCAGCGGAAGGTGCTGTGCTTGAGTGCGCCCCAGGGCGACGGTTTTTCGCTGGCCATGTCAGAAGGCAAAGCAGGAGCAGCCGAAGGCGCCCCAGAAGCCCTGGTGATCGCTCACCGGTACACTGCTGCGACGCGCCCGGTCATGCTGGTGCTGATGCACGGCGCAGGCGCCGACGCACTGGTGGATGCTGGCCGACAGCGGCGCCGCGACCGGCTTCCAGTGCCCGGGCACCTTGGCCACCGGCGACCAGTCCGGCAGTACCGGCAGCGTCGGCGGGGCGAGCTTGTCGAACTCGCCGGTGCCATGCACAACCTTGCCGCCGACGATGGTCAGCACCGACTCCAGCCACTTGATCTGCTCCTCCTCGATGCTGAAGAAGTCCGCCGTCAAGGCCACCAGGTCGGCGAGCTGACCGACCTTGATCTGGCCCTTCTTGCCCTGTTCGCTGGAGAACCAGGCGCTGCCGTGGGTGAACAGCTGCAGCGCGGTGTCACGCGGCAGCCCCTGCGGGTTGAGCGTGGTGCCGCCGACCGTCTTGCCGCTGACCAGCCAGTACAGCGCCGTCCAGGGGTTGTAGCTGGCCACGCGGGTGGCGTCGGTGCCGCCGCCGACCGGCACGCCTTCGGCCAGCATGCGCTGGATCGGCGGGGTGGCTTCGGCGGCCTTGGCGCCGTAGCGGTCGATGAAGTATTCGCCCTGGAAGGCCATGCGGTGCTGGATGGCGATGCCGCCGCCGAGCGCCCGTACCCGCTCGATGTTGCGCGGGCTGATGGTCTCGGCATGGTCGAACAGCCAGGGCAGGCCGTTGAACGGCATGTCGCGGTCGACCTTCTCGAATACGTCGAGCATGCGCGAGATGGATTCGTCGTAGGTGGCGTGCAGGCGGAACGGCCAGCGCTGCTCGACCAGATGACGCACCACCGGCTCCAGGTCGGCCTCCATGCTCGGCGCCAGGTCCGGGCGCGGCTCGACAAAGTCCTCGAAGTCGGCGGCGGAGAACACCAGCATCTCGCCGGCGCCGTTGTGGCGGAGGAAGTCATCGCCCTGGTGCAGCTTGACGCTGCTGGTCCAGTTCTTGAAGTCGGTCAGCTCTTCCTTGGGCTTCTGGGTGAACAGGTTGTAGGCGATGCGCACGGTGAGCTGATCCTTGTCGGCCAGCTCCTGGATCACCTGGTAGTCGTCGGGGTAGTTCTGGTAACCGCCGCCGGCGTCGATGGCGCTGGTCACGCCCAGGCGGTTGAGCTCGCGCATGAACTGGCGGGTGGAGTTGACCTGATACTCCAGCGGCAGCTTCGGCCCCTTGGCCAGGGTGGCGTAGAGGATCAGCGCATTGGGCCGGGCGATCAGCATGCCGGTGGGCTGGCCGCTGGCATCGCGCTGGATCTCGCCGCCGGGCGGGTTCGGCGTGTTCTTGTCGTAGCCCACGGCGCGCAGCGCGGCGCGGTTGAGCAGGGCGCGGTCGTAGAGGTGCAGGACGAACACCGGGGTGTCGGGCGCCGCCTTGTTCAGTTCATCCAGGGTCGGCAGGCGTTTCTCGGCGAACTGGAATTCGGTCCAGCCGCCGACCACGCGCACCCACTGCGGCGTCGGCGTGCGGTCGGCCTGCTCCTTGAGCATGCGCAGGGCGTCGGCCAGCGACGGCACGCCCTCCCAGCGCAGCTCCAGGTTGTAGTTGAGGCCGCCGCGGATCAGGTGCAGGTGCGAGTCGTTGAGGCCGGGAATCACCGTGCGCTTTTGCAGGTCGATGACGCGCGTGGCATCGCCGCGCAGGGCCATTGCTTCGGCATCGCTGCCGACGGCGACGAAGCGTCCGTCCTTGATGGCCACGGCGCTGGCCTGGGGTTTTTCGCGGTCGACCGTGTGCAGGCGGCCGTTGTACAGAATGAGGTCGGCACTCATGTTGCCTCCTGGTGAACTGGCGGATGAGTCGCCGGACAAGGCGGCGAAGGGCAGGGTGGACCACAGTGCCCCGGCGGCGCCGAGCACGCTGCTGGTGGCGAGAAAATGGCGACGTTTCGGGTCGGAGGGATCCTGGCTCATGGTCGATCCTCGTCGGTGCTGGGGCTCAGCCAGGCGGCGAACAGCCGCGTGGCCATGGGCATGAACAGGTACACCACGAGCAGGACGATGCTCAGGGTGATCACGATGTTGCTCGGCAGGTAGCCGCCGAGCCAGGGAGCGAGCTGAAACAGGGGTTGCCAGAGCAGCGGCACCAGGAGGCTCAGCGGCAGGATCACCAGGAAGGTGACGCAGACCTGTTTCCAGCGGGGCGGCGGCGTCTGCGCGCTTTCCGGCATGAACCAGAACTCCTTGCCCTGGGCGATCTCCAGCTGGTCGCCGGCGCGCAGCAGCGGCTCGACCTCGGCGATCAACTGGCGCCTTTGCTCCGAGTCGATCCAGTTCTGCAACTGCTGCAGGCCGGCGAAGCGCAGCACGCAGGTGAATTGCGCCAGGCTGGCCTGACGGCTGCGCACCACGTCCACGCCGAGGTGGCCGGGGCATTGGCTGGCGGTGGCGATGATGCGCCGTAGCCAGGCCTCGTAACGCGGCACATGGTCGGGGCGCACCTGGTGGCGCACCACCAGGGTGACGGTTTCCTGTTGCGTCTCGCTCATGCTGGAGACTCTGCGCGTGGCCTGGGTCTTGCCGAGCCGGTGACGTGCGGCGGGGCGCGTCACCGGCTCGGCCGTCATCGGCTCAGATGGGGGCTGCCACCGGGGCCAGGGTCGGACCGTGCTGCACACGCTCAGGCGCCTTGTGCACCATGGTGTAGGCGTAGTCCACGCCCATGCCGTAGGCACCGGAGTGTTCCTTGACCAGGGCCATGACGGCGTCGTAGGTGTCGCGGTTCTTCCAGTCGCGCTGCCACTCCAGCAGTACCTGCTGCCAGGTCACCGGCACCACGCCGGCCTGGATCATGCGCTGCATGGAGTAGTCGTGGGCGGCCTGCGAGGTGCCACCGGAGGCGTCGGCGACCATGTAGATCTCGTAGCCGGCGTCATGCATGGCGGAGAGGGCGAAGGTGGTGTTGCACACCTCGGTCCACAGGCCGGAAACGATGACCTTGTTGCGGCCGTTCTTCTTCAGCGCGTCGCGAACCTTCTGGTCGTCCCAGGAGTTCATCGAGGTGCGCTCGAGCAGCGGCGCGTCGGGGAACACGGCGAGCAGTTCGGGGTAGGTGTGGCCGGAGAAGCTTTCGGTCTCGACCGTGGTGATGATGGTCGGCACGTTGAAGATCTTGGCCGCCTTGGCCAGGCCCACGGTGTTGTTCTTCAGGGTTTGCCGATCGATGCTCTGCACGCCGAAGGCCATTTGCGGCTGCTGGTCGATGAAGATCAGCTGGCTGTTGTGCGGGGTCAGGACTTCGGTTTTTGGATTGCTCATAGCGGTTACCTGTCGGTGAGGCGGTGGACGATGCACGCATCCCGTCGGTCGTTACCGTCGGGTAGACGAAAGGACTATTGCAGAGCGGTCGCCGCCTGGATTGGATGTAACTGCGGTTCTGGTATCGGGCTGTGGCGCTCAGGCCAGGTGTTCGCGCAACGCCGCGCCGGCCTGCTGCATGGCAGTGCGCACCGCAGGCACCTCGGCGATCACGTTGAGCAGGCCGTAGTCGTGGATCATGCCGTTGTAACGCACGGCGCTGACCGCGACGCCGGCCGCGCCCAGGCGGCGGGCGTAGGCTTCGCCTTCGTCGCGCAGCACGTCCATCTCGGCGCTCTGCACCATGGCCGGTGGCAGGCCTTGCAGCTGTTCCAGGCTGGCGCGCAGCGGCGAGGCGTGGATCTCGTTACGCTGCTTGGGGTCGGTGGTGTAGTTGTCCCAGAACCACTCCATCATCCCGCGGGTGAGGAAATGCCCCTCGGCGAATTGGTTGTAGGAGGCGTTGTTGAAGCTGGCGTCGGTCACCGGCCACAGCAGCAGCTGGAAGCGCAGCTTCGGTGTGCCGGCTTCCTTGGCCTTGAGCGCGACCACCGCCGCCATGTTGCCGCCGACACTGTTGCCGGCCACGGCCAGGCGCGAACCGTCGACACCGATCTGGCTGCCATTGGCGGCCACCCATTGGGTCGCCGCGTATGCCTGGTTGATCGCAGTCGGGTATTTCGCTTCGGGCGCGGGGGTGTAGTCGACGTAGACCGCCGCGGCGCCGGAATGCACCACCAGGTCGCGGATCAGCCGTGCGTGGGTCGGATAGTCGCCCAGCACCCAGCCGCCACCGTGGAAGAACATGAAGCCCGGCAGGTTGCCCTGGCTGCCTGCCGGACGCACCACCACCAGCTTCAGCATCTGGCCGGCGGCCTCGATGCTGTGTTCGCGGGTTTCCACGGCCGATAGATCGACCTCGACCGAGGCTTGCGCGCCTACCAGCACGGCGCGAGCTTCCGCAGGCGATAGCCGTTCCAGGGGCGTGCCACCACCGGCGGCCAGGGCTTCGAGAAAGGATTGGGTGTTGCGTTCGACGCCGGGACTGCCGGCGCCCAGGTTGGGGGAGGGCTGCATGGCGATTGACCTCATGATGGTTGAAGGAGCTGTAGCGCTACTGCGTCGGGCATCTTCTGCCCCTGAGGTCGAGCCGGCTTGTACCGGCCTGCCGTTTTGGCATCAGGCTGCTGCCGGGCTGCTAGAGTGAGAGCGGAGTCGCTGGAGTCCGGACGAGGTGGGCATGACAGGGGAAAGTCGCAAGCTGGGTCTGGGGTCGCTGACCGCGCTGGTGGTGGGCTCGATGGTCGGTGGCGGGATCTTCTCGCTGCCGCAGAACATCGCCGCACGGGCCGATGTCGGCGCCGTGCTGATCGGCTGGGGCATTACCGCGGTGGGCATGTTGGCGCTGGCCTTCGTCTTTCAGAACCTGGCCAACCGCAAGCCGCAGCTCGATGGCGGGGTGTACGTCTACGCCAAGGCGGGCCTCGGCGATTACATGGGTTTTTCCTCGGCCTGGGGCTACTGGATCAGCGCCTGGCTGGGCAATGTCGGCTACTTCGTCCTGCTGTTCTCCACCCTGGGTTACTTCTTCCCGGTCTTCGGCCAGGGCAATACGCCGCTGGCCATCGCCTGTTCCTCGGTGCTGCTGTGGTGCGTGCACGCCCTGGTGCTGCGCGGCATCAAGGAGGCGGCGCTGATCAACCTGATCACCACCGTGGCCAAGCTGGTGCCGATCCTGCTGTTCATCGTCATCGTCGGCCTGGCCTTCGACCGCGACATCTTCACCCGTGACATCTGGGGCCGCAGCAATCCGCAGTTCGGCGGCGTGCTGGAGCAGGTGCGCAACATGATGCTGGTCACCGTGTTCGTGTTCATCGGCATCGAAGGGGCGAGCGTGTACTCGTCGCGCGCCGAGCGCCGCCGCGATGTGGGCAAGGCCACGGTGATGGGTTTTCTCGGCGTGCTGGCGCTCTTGATGCTGGTCAACCTGCTGTCGCTGGGGGTGATGAGCCAGCCCGAGCTGGCGGCGCTGCAGAACCCGTCCATGGCCGGGGTGCTGGAGCATGTGGTGGGGCGCTGGGGCGCGGTGCTGATCAGCATCGGCCTGGCGGTGTCGCTGCTCGGTGCGCTGCTGTCCTGGGCGCTGCTGTGCGCCGAAATCCTCTTCGTCTCCGCCAAGGACGGCACCATGCCGGCCTTCCTGCGCCGGGAGAACGCCAATCAGGTGCCGGTCAACGCGCTGTGGCTGACCAACGGCATGATCCAGCTGTTTCTGCTGATCACCCTGTTTTCCCAGGGCACCTACCTGTCGCTGATCTACCTGGCCTCGTCGATGATCCTGGTGCCCTACCTGTGGTCGGCGGTCTATGCGCTGCTGCTGGCGCTGCGCGGCGAGACCTACGAAGGCCAGGCCAGGCTACGCCGCAAGGACCTGGCGATCGGCCTGCTGGCGGTGGGCTACGCGATCTGGCTGCTGTATGCCGGCGGGGTCAAGTACCTGCTGCTGTCGGCGCTGCTCTATGCTCCGGGGGCGCTGCTGTTTCTCAAGGCCAAGCGCGAGCAGGGGCAGATGCTGTTCACCCGCTTCGAATGGCCGATCTTCGCCGCCGTAGTGCTGACCGCCGCGCTGGCCGGCTACGGCCTGTATGCCGGGCATCTGAGCTTGTAGTGCTGGACAAAGCGGCCAGCGCGCGGATAATCCGCCCCATCGCCCTCTGACTCTGGCCTCGCGACCCCTATGCGCAAATCCCTGCGTACCGCCCTGATCTGGATGCTGATGCTGGCCCTGCCGGCACAGGCCATGGCGGCGCTCGGCATGCAGTTGTGCGAGCAGGTGCATCGCAGCGGCGCCCTGCAGATGAGCGGCAGCGAGCATGGCGAGCACCACGACATGACGGCCGATAGCGCGCATGACGCGCATCAGGATGACGCGCCTGCTGCCAGCAGCGAGGCTCCCGGCGATGGCAGCCTCTGTACCCTGTGCGCCTTCTGCGTCGGCGTCGCCGCGCCCAGCCAGCCGTTTCTGAACGACTCTGCCCTGCAAACCGTCGAACCGGCCGTAGCCTGGCCCGACCGCCTTATCGTCGGCGTGGCCGACACGCCCGAACGCCCCCCGCGTCTTTCTCTCGCCTGAGCCCCTTAGGTAGCGCCGTCCTGCGGCGCCTGTAGCTCACGCGGCCGCCTGGCCGCCGTACGCGAGAACACATCATGACTTTGCATTCCCTTGCCGGATGGCTGCTGGGCATCGCTGCCCTGGCGCTGCCCGGCATCCTGATGGCGGCCCAGCCCGATCCGCTGGACGCCAACGCCGCCGTGCCGGCGCAGGATTACCGTTCCCCTCTGCAAGACTACCGCGCCCAGGCCGACGAGCCGTTGCAGGACTGGCGTGCGGCCAACGATCTGGTCGGCCGTATCGGCGGCTGGCGCACCTACAGCATGGAGGGCTGGGAGCAGCCGACCGAGCAGGGTGCCGAGCCCGCCGAGGGAGGTGGCCATGACCACCATTAAATCCGCCGTGCTGCTCTGCGCCGCGCTGCTGTTGGCCGGTTGCGCCGGCTTCAGCCAGGACGGCGGTTTCGACCCGGTGCAGCAAAACGCCGAGCGCCAGCTGGACAAGCAGCTGCTGTGGGCGCGGGACGAGGCCGGGCGCGGGCAGATCGAGGCGCGCGTCGCCGAGCTGCTGGCCGAACCCCTTAGCCTGGACGCCGCGGTGCAGCTGGCGCTGCTCAACAATCGCGGCCTGCAGGCGTCCTTCGACGAGCTGGGCATCGGCGAGGCCGAGCGCGTGCAGGCCGGGCGCCTGCCCAATCCCGGCTTCTCCTACGGCCGTCTGGAGAAGGGCAGCGAGGTCGAATACGAGCGCGGCCTGCACCTGAACCTGGCGCGCCTGATCGCCCTGCCGCTGACCTCGCGCCTGGAAGGGCGGCGCTTCGAGCAGCTGCAGCGGCAGACCAGCCTGGCGGTGTTCGAATTGGCCAGCGAGACGCGCAAGGCCTGGTACCAGGCGGTCGCCGCCGAGGAGAGCCTGGTCTACGCGCGGCAGGTGCTGGACGCCGCCGAAGCCGGCGCCGAGCTGGCCCGGCGCCTGGCCGCGGTGGGCAACTTCAGCAAGCTGCAGCAGGCCGAGCAGCAGAACTTCTACGCCGAGGCCGGCATCGGCCTGATCCAGGCCGAACAGGCGCGGGTGCGCAGCCGCGAGCAGCTGACCCGCCTGCTCGGCCTGTGGGGCGAGCAGCTCGACTACCGCCTGCCCGAACGCCTGCCGGCGTTGCCGAACAGCGCCGACCAGCTGCCGGACGTGGAGCGCCTGGCCATGAGCCAGCGCCAGGACATCCAGGCCGTGCGCCTGGATGCCGAGCGCCTGGCGCAGAACCTCGGTCTGACCCGCACCACGCGCTTCATCAACGTGCTGGAGCTGGGTGTGGTCAACAACCGCTCCAACGAGGAGCCGACCCAGCGTGGCTACGAGATCAGCGTCGAGCTGCCGCTGTTCGACTGGAGCGGGGCCAAGGTGGCGCGGGCCGAGGCGCAGTATCGCCAGGCGCTCAACCGCGCCGCCGAGACGGCGATCAACGCCCGCTCGCAGGTGCGCGAGGCCTACCACGCCTACCGCAATGCCTTCGAGCTGGCGCAGCACTACCGCGCCGAGGTGCTGCCGCTGCGCCAGCGCATCGCCGAGGAAAACCTGCTGCGCTACAACGGCATGTTCATCAGCACCTTCGACCTGCTCGCCGATGCGCGCCGCCAGGTGCAGGCGGTGGACGGCTACCTGCAGGCGCAACGCGACTTCTGGCTGGCTCGCGCCGACCTCGACATGGCCCTGTTGGGCGCGCCCAATCCCTCGCTCGGCGCGGCGCCTGCCGCTGCTGCCGAGCCGGCCGCCGCCGGCCACTGAACAAGGAAATTCCCAGATGGTTTCACGACGCGATTTCTTTCTCGGGGCCGGCGCCATCGGCGCTGCGGTGGCCACTTCGGCGGTCAGCCGGGTGGCCATGGCGGCCCTGCCCGAGCCGGTGCTGCAGGCCAGCGCCGACACCCAACCGCCGCTGCAGCCGGGCAGCGGGCGGCCCTACAACCCGGTGGTCACCCTCAACGGCTGGACCCTGCCGTGGCGGATGAACAACGGCGTCAAGGAGTTCCACCTGGTCGCCGAGCCGGTGGTACGCGAGCTGGCGCCCGGCTACAAGGCCCACCTGTGGGGCTACAACGGCCAGTCGCCGGGGCCGACCATCGAGGTGGTGGAGGGCGACCGGGTGCGCATCTTCGTCACCAACAAGCTGCCCGAGCACACCAGCATCCACTGGCACGGCCAGCGCCTGCCCAACGGCATGGACGGCGTCGCGGGCCTGACCCAGCCGGCGATCCCGGTGGGCAAGACCTTCGTCTACGAGTTCGTCGCCCGTCGCCCCGGCACCTTCATGTACCACCCGCACGCCGACGAGATGGTGCAGATGGCCATGGGCATGATGGGCTTCTGGGTCACCCACCCCAAGGAGCATCATCCGCTGATCAGCGAGGTGGACCGCGACTACTGCTTCCTGCTCAGCGCCTACGACATCGAGCCGGGCGCCTACACGCCGAAGATCATGCAGATGCTCGACTTCAACCTGTGGACCTTCAACAGCCGCGTGTTTCCCGGCATCGACCCGCTGGTGGCGCGCCAGGGCGAGCGCGTGCGCCTGCGCGTCGGCAACCTGACCATGACCAACCACCCGATCCACCTGCACGGTCACGAGTTCGAGGTCACCGGCACCGACGGCGGGCCGACCCCGGTCGGCTCGCGCTGGCCGGAGGTGACCGCCGACGTGGCGGTGGGGCAGATGCGCCAGCTCGAGTTCATCGCCGACGAGGAGGGCGACTGGGCGCTGCACTGCCACAAGAGCCACCACACCATGAACGCCATGGGCCACGACGTGCCGACCCTGGTCGGCGTCGATCACCGCGACATGACCCGCAAGATCGCCAAGCTGGTGCCGGACTACATGGTGATGGGCGAGCGCGGCATGGCCGACATGGCGGAAATGCAGATGCCGCTACCCGACAACACCGTACCGATGATGACCGGCGACGGCCCGTTCGGCTCGGTGGAGATGGGCGGCATGTTCACCATGCTCAAGGTGCGCAAGGAGCAGGCCGCCGGCGACTACCGCGACCCGGGCTGGTTCAAGCATCCGGCCGGAACGGTGGCCCATGAGTGGAAGGGCGCACTGGCCAGCCCGAGCCGCTCGCACGACGGCGGCGGCCAGTCGATGCCGCTCAAGCAGCCGCTCGAGACGCCGGTGGAAGTGCAGGTGCGCAAGCCAGGCGGGCATGCCGGGCATTGACGGGGATCGGGTTGGCATGTGCCGCCCGGCCATAACGCAATTTGAGGAAATGGATCGATGAAATCACTACAGCTACTGGTACTGACCCTGGGCGGATTACTGGGCAGCCCGGCGGCGCTGGCCCACAGCGAGGCGCACAAGGGCCATCAGGCCGCCGCGACGATCAAGGAGCAGAAACCCTGGGGCATTGCCGGCGATGCGGCGCAGGTCGACCGCACCATCGAGATCCGCATGACCGACCAGATGCGCTTCACCCCGGACCATCTGCAGGTCAGGCAGGGCGAGACCATCCGTTTCGTCCACCGCAACGACGGGCAGATGCTCCATGAATTCGTCATCGGCACCCGCGCCGAACTGGACGAGCACGCCGCGCTGATGGCCAGGTTTCCCGGCATGGAGCACGACGAGCCCTATATGGCCCACATCGCGCCGGGGCAGAGCGGCGAGATGATCTGGACCTTCAACCGCGCCGGCGAATTCGATTTCGCCTGCCTGATCGCCGGCCACTACCAGGCCGGCATGGTTGGCACCATCCGTGTGCTGGCCGACTGACCTAAGAGAGGAAACACGCATGAAGAAGCAACTGATGATCGCGGCACTGGCCGCCCTATTCAGCCTGCCGCTGCAGGCCGCCGACCCCGCGCCGCTGAGCCAGGGCGAGGTGCGCAAGGTGGACGCCGCCACGCAGAAGATCACCCTGCGCCACGGTCCCATCGCCAGCATCGGCATGCCGCCGATGACCATGGTCTTCGAGGTGCAGCCGGCCAGTCTGCTCGAGGGCGTCGAGGCCGGCGATCAGGTGCGCTTCCAGGCGCGCCAGGAAGGCAACCGCTATATCGTCACCGAGTTGCAGGTAGTCGAGTAGCCGCGATCTGCCGCAGCCTCGCTCAGCGCTGTGACTGCGGCGCCACGGCGGTCTGCAGCTGCGCCTGCGGCATGCCGATATGCTGGCCCTGGGAGTAGTCGATGCCCAGGGCCAGCACCTTCTCCTGCACCGCCGCCGAATGCACGAACTCGGCCACCGTCTGCATCTTCAGGCTGCGGGCGAACTGCACGATGCCCTGGGTCACGGCGTAGGCGTCGGAGTCGCTGTCGAGCTGGCGGATCAGGCTGCCGTCGATCTTGATCAGGTCGACGTTGAGCCGCAGCAGGTGCTCGAAGTTGCTGTAGCCGGTGCCGAAGTCGTCGATGGCGATGCGGCAGCCGAGTGCCTTGACCTCGTCGATGAAGGCGCGCACCTGGCTGTAGTTGTCGATGCCCTCGGACTCCAGGATTTCGAAGATCAGCCGCGGGCCGATGCCGCTCTGCTGCAGCTTGAGCTTGATCGCCCGGCTCAGCTCGGGGTCGATCAGGTCCTCGTAGGACAGGTTGAGGGAAAATTCGTAGGGCAGCTCACGAAAGCGCTCGAAGCACTTGTCCAGCATCACCCGGGTGATCTGCCGGTGCAGGCGGATCTTCTTCGCCACGCCGAGAAAACGCCCCGGGTTGATCACCTGGCCGTCGTCGTCGCGCATGCGCACCAGGCACTCGAACTTGTCGATGCTGGCGCTGCGGTTGTCGTGGATCGGCTGGAAATAGGGCAGCAGCCGGTCGTCCTGCAGCGCCGCCTTGACCTTGTTGGCCCACAGCAGGTTCTGTTCGTACTCCTCGCGGATCTTCAGCGCCGGGTCGTAGAGCAGGTGGTTCTTCTGCTGCAGGCGCGCCAGCTTGAGGGCGATGGCGGCCGAGGCGAGCAGGCTGTCGCGGCCCTGGCGCGCCTCGTCGGCGCTGAGGCTGGCGGCGCCGAGGGTGGCGTTGAAACCGATCTCCTGGCCCTGCCAGTCCAGGCGCTGGCGCTGGATAAAGGCGCCCAGCTCGGCCATGCGCGCCTCCAATTGCTCGCCGCTGTGGCGCGGCAGTAGCACGGCGAACTCGTCGGCGGTCAGGCGGTACAGGCGCGCCTGGCCGGCGTCGAGGCGCAGGTGCTGGCTCAGGTGCGCGCCGAGGTGGCGGAGGATCTGGTCGCCGCAGGCGTGGCCATAGAAGCCGTTGATCTCCTTGAAGGCGTCCAGGTTGAGCAGGATCAGGCTCGGCCGCGGCGTGCGCCCGAGGTCGAGCAGCAGGCGGGCGCGGTTCGGCAGTTGGGTCAGCGGGTCGGTGTAGGACGCCTCCAGCTGGCGCATGGTGCTGGCGATCAGGCGCAGCAGCAGGGCGCCGAGCACCAGCAGCACCAGGCCGGTGACGGCGAGGATGCGGTAGTTGCTCTGGCGCATCGGCGCTAGCACCGCGTCGATCTCGTTCTGCGGCACGCCGAGGCCGAACAGCATGTTGGCGCGGGTCATGGCGAACAGCAGGGCATAGCGCTCGCCGTCGATCTGCAGCTCGCGACTGTACAGCGGTGCGCGTTCGCCGCCGTTCGCCCCGGGCGCGGCGGCGCGGGCCAGTTGCTCGGCGAGGATGGCGTCCATGATGCGCTGCGCGGCCGGGGTGTCTTCCTGCTCGCTGAGGCTGCTCAGCTTGCGGTTGTCGCGGTCGAGCAGGAAGGAAAAGGTGTTGGGGGTGAGCTTGATGTCGCTGATCAGGCGCACCACGTCCTCGCTCCGCCAGTCGCTGCTGGCCAGGCCGATGATGCGTCCGCGACGGTCGTGCAGCGGGGTGGCCAGGGTGATCACCGCGGCATCCGGCAGCGGGTTGTAGTAGGCGGCGCTCCACAGCAGCGGCTCGGCCAGGGCCTGGCTGCGATCCTGCTCGCTGGGCAGCAGGCTGCGGTACCAGTCCTGCCGGCGTGGATCGCCGGCCTGGCGGCGCACCTCGATGCGCCGGTCGGCGCTCCAGTGGGCATAGATTCCGGGGGCTTCGCCCAGCGCCGGAAAACGCCCCGGCTCGTACCACAGGCCGACGCCGAAGGCATCGGGAAAATCGCGCAGCTTCTGCTCCAGCTGCGCCGCCAGTTCGTCGGCCAGCGCATTGCGCTGTAGCAACTCGCCGATGCGCGCGAGGTTCTCGGTGTGCTGCTCCATGCGCCGGTGGTGGCCGTTGATGCGGCCGAGGTTGGCGTAGAAGCTGCCCTCGATCTGGCCGCGGCGCAGCTCGGCCATGGCGCGCTGGGAGAAGTCCAGGTTGAGCGAGGACATCACCCACATCGCCGCGATGAACAGCGCCACCAGCAGCAGAACCAGCAGCATCAGCAGTTGCTTCGAGGATTTCAGCGGCACGCCGGGCAGTCGGGGCAGGGCGAGCATCAGCGCTGCTGCTCCAGGGCCCGGCGCACCTGCAGCTGGGCTTGGGCGATCTGGCCGTCGTCGAGCTGCACGCGCAGCTGCTGCAGCCTGGCTGCGGCGCGCGGCTCGCCGTTGTCCCGGGCCAGGCTCAGCCAGACAAAGGCGGCCGCGGCGTCGGGGGCCACGCCGCGGCCTTCGGCATACAGCTCGCCGAGCTGGTACTGCGCTGCGGCGCTGCCCTGGCGTGCGGCGCGCAGCAGCCAGTCGCGCGCCTTGCCGTTGTCGACGGCGATGCCCTCGCCGTGCAGGTAGAGCAGGCCGAGGGCGAGCTGCGCGTCGCGATGCCCCTGGCGCGCGGCCTGTTCGAAGCGTTGACGGGCCTTGCTCGGGTTCGGCGCGGCGCCCTGGCCGCGCTGGTACATCTGCGCGCTCTGGTACTGGGCACGTGCCAGGCCCTGCTCTGCGGCCTGCTCGAACCAGTTAAGGGCGCTGGCCGGGTTCTGCTCGACGCCCTGGCCGCGCAGGTACAGCTGACCGAGCTGGTAGCGGCCGTCGGGCGAGCTTTCGGCGGCGCGGCGCGCCCAGTGCAGCGCCTCGGGGTAGCGCTTGAGGCTGCTGGCGATCACCGACAGGTTGTACTGCGCCTTGCCATCGCCGGCTTCGGCCGGCCCCAGGCAGGCGTCGCGGGCCTGGCTGTAGTTCTTGATGGTGAACAGCAGGTAGCAGTCGTTGGCCTGCTGGCGGTCGATGCCGCTCGCGACGGGCGCGGCTGTTGACGCGTCGCGGGGGCGCGGCTGGGCGCTACTGGCGGCGGGGCGCGGCGTCGTGCCTGGCCGGGCAGGCGGCAGCAGGGCGGCGAACTGTTCGATCTGTTCCTGGCAGGAGTCGCCATAGCTGGCGCGCATCTGTTGCAGCGTGGCCGGGGTCTTGTCGCGTTCGGCGTAGCGACTGGCGACGCGCTGGCAGCGGCGCTGGCGCTCTTCCACCACCTGGCGCAGGTGCTCGGCGCGGCTGGCGTCGCTACCATGCTGGTCCAGGTAATGCGTCAGCGGGGCGATATAGGGCTGGTCGAACAGCTGCGCCAGTTCCCGGTCGTACTGCGCGTTGTTCTGCGAGGCGCCCCAGTTGCCCAGGCTCTGCGCCTGTTGGCTGATCAGCTCGCCGGTCTTGCTCAGCAGCTCGGCCGATCTGGCGAGCAAGCCGTCCTGGGCGGGCTGGCTCGAACAGCCGCTCAACCAGAGTAGGCAGAAAAGACTGGCGATCAGCGTGCGCACGGTTCCCCCCAACTTCACGGCTGCCGAGGTGGCGGGCAGCGTCTGCGTGCCGGCCTGTTCACTCTAGTCGAAAACCGCACAGGGTGATTGTGCGTGCACGCGGGGAGGGCGGAGGGGGCGGGAGTCGGCCGCGGCTGATGGCAGCCGCGGCCGGCGGGGACTCAGTTCAGCGCGTCGGTCAGCGCCTTGGCCGGTACCAGCTTGACCACCTTTTTCGCGGCGATCTCGATGGCCTTGCCGGTCTGCGGGTTGCGGCCGGTGCGTGCTGGGCGCTCGCTGACCTTCAGCTTGCCGACGCCGGGCAGGGTGATCTCGCCGTCGTTTTCCAGCGCGTCGCTGACAATTTCGCCCAGCTGATCGAGCAGGGCGCGTACCGAGGTCTTCGGCAGGTCGATGGCCTCGGCCAGGTCGCCGATCAGTTGGTCTTTGGTGATTGCCATGATGTAACTCCATTTTCGGGTGAGGGTTTCGGCCGCGGCGCCGGGCCTCTCTGGCCCGGGCGCTGTGGCCGAAAGCGGGGGAACGCTAGCACAAAAGCCGGCGCTCGGGCGCGGCGGTGAACTGGCATTAGTCGTCGGCTCCGGGCTGCTGGTTCCAGCGGGCGAGCAAAAAGCGCAGCTGGCCGCGGATGCCCGGCTCGCTGGCGCTGTCGAAGGGCAGGCGAATTTCCAGGCTGCCGTCGGCCTGCAGGGTGCCGCCGAGTGCCTGGTTGGCGGCATGCACGCCCTGGTTCTGCCAGGCGTGGTGCACCTGCCAGTCGCCGCCGGCGGCGCCGGGCGGGGTGATTTCCAGCACCAGGCTGTTGCGGAACAGGTAGCTGCCCTCGTAGTGCTGGTTGACCCAGAGTTTGCGCTCCACCTCGTAGTCCGGCACCCGCACGTTGAACGTCAGGGTGTAGGCCAGGCCCTTGCGCCGCTGGTTGACCCGCGCGCGGTCGGCGAGAAACAGACTGCCGAGGTACAGCTTGCCATGCTGCTTCGGCGCCTTGAGCCAGTGCTGGTGCGCCAGGCAGGCCACCGAGTCCTCCTCGGCGGTGCGCCGGCTGAGGTACCACAGCTTGCCGCGCGGCGCGGCGAGCACCTCGAACTGATACAGGGCGTTGACCGTCTGGCCCTGGGCCTCGGCCTTGCGCAGTTCCTTGGGCAGCGCGATGGCGTCGACCTCGGCCCAGATGTCCACGCGCACGTCGCCGAACAGGAAACGGCTGAGGTTCTGGTAGGCCTCCTCGCTGTTGACTATGCCGAAGTAGCCGGAATGCGCGCGGTAGGCGAAGGCCTTGGCGCAGGGCGCGCCCGGCTTGCCCTGGGTGTCGAGGCCGCACAGGGTGGCGTTGTCGATGCGCACCAGGCCGTCGCTGCCGTGGCCGGCGAAGGTGCGCGACAGGCCCAGGCCGGCCTCGTAGTCCAGGCGGTTGGTGCCGACCATGCAGAAGAAGCGCTTGGACGCAAAGCGCGCCTCGGGCAGCCAGTCGACCCGCTCGGTGGCCTGGTAGGCGGCCTCCAGGCCGAGGAAGCCGGCCAGGCGCTCGCGGTTGAAATTGCTGATGTCGCTCAGGCTCAGCCAGCTCGGCGGATTGATGCCGAGCAGGTCGATGCCGTTGTGCGGGGTGGCATAGGTGAACACCTTGTCCACCAGCTTCGCTGCGCCCTTGGGGTCGAGCTTGGGGTTCTGCAGCAGGCCACGGCAGACCAGGCCGCCCATGGAGTGGGCGACCAGGTAGCAGCGAAAGTCCGCGGCGGCGATGGCGTTCTTCGGGTTGCCGCAGACCAGCTCGCGCACCTTGAGGATCAGCTCGCCGAGCTTGCCGGCGAACACCTCCAGGCTCGGCGTGCTGCCGATGCCGAGCAGGCGCGAGGCCTCGTCGTAGTAGCGGTAGACGATGATCGAGCGGCTGCCCATGCGGTTGTCCGGGTTGGCCGCCCATTCCGGGTCGAGGATGTCGTAGCCGTCCTCGTACACGTCCTGGTAGCCGAACTCCGAGGCCAGGCGGATCACCGGCGACTCGAAGACGAACTTGCGCGGCTGACGCGTCTTCTCCGCCACCGCGCGGTACACGGTGGAGCCGAGGTTGAAACCGCAGAAGGGGTCGGCGCTGGTCTGGTCGATCTCGCCGGGCGTCATGGCGTAGCCGCGCACGTAGATGATCGGGTGGAAGGGGCTGTGCGGGTTGGCCATGGGCGCTCCTGAACGGGTGCGCGCGTGCCTCGGGACTGCTCATCAGGGCCGGACTGCGGGATGCGACGAGTTGCGCGGGGTGCCAGCCAAGGCTAGCCGAAAGCCGCGGCTTGTCGCGGCATTTGGTCGGCCGGGCGGTGCGCCGGTGCGCCTCGTCTAAGCTACTGGTACCTGGCTAGTACCGGAGTGCCATCATGCTGCGCGCCTTCGCCGACCTCGGCTTTCGCTGGAAAATCGCCTTGCCCATCCTGCTGCTGGCCGCCTTGCTGGTCACCATGGGCGTGCTCGGCATGCGCGGTATCGCCCAGGTGGCCGAATCCAGTACCACCCTGACCAACCGCCATCTGCCCGCCATCAGCCTGCTGCTCAACGCCGACCGCGACCTCTATCAGGCCTTCGTCGCCGAGCGCAGCCTGCTGGGCGAAGGCGCCAGCGCGCATGTCGCCGGGCTCAAGGCGGCCCATGCCGAGAACCTGCAGCAGGCCTACGACCGCGTGCACAGGTTCGCCGACATGCAGCCGGGCAGCGAGGCGCTGGCGCTGGTGGCCGAGTTCGACCGTGGTTTCGAGCGCTGGAAGGCCACCTCGCAGCGGGTTCTGGAACTGGCCGCCAGCGATCCGGACGGCGCCAGCCGGCTCAGCTTCGGCGACAGCGAGGCGCATTTCGAGGCGGCGCGCACCGCCATCGACAAGCTCGGCGAGCTGGAAGATGGCGCCGCCAACGCGGTCGGCACCGCCGCCATCGCCCGCGGCGAGGCACTGGCCTGGCAGCAGGGGCTGATCATCGCCATCGGCCTGGGCGTGTGCCTGGTGCTGGTGCTGGTGCTGGGCTTTCCGCTGCTGGTGACCCGGCCGCTGCACAACCTGCTGTACCGCATCGAGCAGATCGCCGATGGCGACGGCGACCTGCGGGTGCGCCTCGACGTGCTGTCGAAGGACGAGCTGGGCAAGCTCAGCCATGCCTTCAACCGCTTTCTCGACAAGCTGCAGCCGCTGATCAAGGAAGTCGGCCGGGTCACCGGCGAGGTGGCCGACTCGGCGCAGAGCCTGGCCGGCATGGCCGCGGCCAACGATCGGCTGATCAGCAGCGAGCATGCCGCGGTGGATCAGGTCAGCACCGCCGCCACCGAGATGAGCGCGGCGGTGCACGAGGTGGCGCGCAACGCGCAGAACGCCGCCGATGCCGCACGCCATGCCGAGGTGCAGTCGCGCGAGGGCGCCGAGGTGGTCGGCGCCACCATCCATTCGATTCGCCAGCTGGCCCAGGAGGTGGAAAGCGCCTCCGACACCATCCAGACCCTGGAACAGGAAACCGCCAACATCGGCGCGGTGCTGGCGGTGATCAAGGGCATCGCCGAGCAGACCAACCTCCTGGCGCTCAACGCCGCCATCGAGGCGGCGCGGGCTGGCGAGCAGGGTCGCGGCTTCGCCGTGGTCGCCGACGAGGTGCGCGCCCTGGCGGCGCGCACCCAGGAATCGACCAAGGACATCCAGCAGATGATCGAGCGCCTGCAGGTCGGCGTGCAGAACGCGGTCAAGGCCACCCATTCGGGCAGCGCGCGGGCGCGGCAGAGCGTCGAACAGGCCGCCGGGGTCGACCAGGCGCTGAGCGTCACCGGCGATTCGGTGCAGCGCATCAACGACATGGCCGCGCAGATCGCCACCGCCTGCGAGGAGCAGAGCAGCGTCACCGAGGAGATCGCGCGCAATATCAGCGATATCCGCGACCTGTCCAACGAGGCGGCGCAGACCTCGGAGCAGAGCACCCGCGCCAGCCGACACCTGTCCGAGCTGTCCCATGGGCTGGCCCAGCTGGTGGGCCGTTTCCGTGTCTGAATAGGCAACCGACGAATCTAAGTGATTGAAGCGGTTGTAACTTTGCGTTTAGTCGCTACAATGGCGCGGCCCGTCGCCAGGCGGGCAGCGTTATGGTGGCCCTGCCGGTCCCCTCGCATTGATCAGCCGTGAACCCGGTCAGGCCCGGAAGGGAGCAGCCGCAGCGGTGACATCGAGTGCCGGGGTGTGGCTGGTGGGGTCCACCTCCAGTTTCTCCGGCGTCCGCCGAGCCTCCGCAATTCCTTCTCTTTATCAGCATCTGCCAGTGGCGGCGTTTTCCTGCGCCCAAGAAAAAGTTTCCGGGAGAAATTTTTAACGTCGCGTAGCGACGGCCCGTAGGGTGGCCGCCATGGATGGCAGGCCATAAAAAGCCCGCGACGGGCGCGGGCTTTGCAGTCTGCGAGGTTCAGGCCAGGCGATAGCTGAGCACGCTGTCCTGTTCCTTGAGAGTCTTGCGCAGGTCGGCGGGGATATTGCCGGCGCGCACCGCCAGTTCCAGGCGGATTTCCTCCAGGCCCTGGGCGAAGGCGTCGCGGTCTTCGAGCTGGGGTTTGCCGAGCACGCGGCTGTAGACCGTGCTGTCGCTCTCGTCGAGCAGGGCGAGGACGATGCTGCCATCCGGGCGCGGCGGGCTGAAACTGGCGCGCAGCGGGCTGAACAGACGCTCGACGAGTTGCTGGTTGGTGAGTTCCATGACCTTACTCCATCCTGAGGGTGACACTCTGTGACCCGCGGAACCTGGGTAAGTTCAGGCGGTCAGCGACTGTTTGGTGCGCTCGATCACGCGCTGCAGCGATTCACCGCTGTACTGACCGGGGTACAGCCGCTGACTGTACTGGGCGATGCCGGCCTGGTTGACCAGGGTGAAGCTGAAGCTGCCCTTGCGAGTGGCCTGGATGCGGCAGTCGAAGGGCGCGAAGGCGCGGGTTAGGGTGCCAATGGCATCCTGAATCTGATGTTGAGTATTCATTTTTCTGGGTACTTCCTAAAAACAGCTGCGCGTCAGTGCGCGGAATATTGCTCCATGAGGTCGGCCTGCTATGGCCATTGGCATGAACCTGCTCGGAGCTTGATTAGCACGATAAAGTTCCGATGTTACGGTTCTTCAACGGGTCGGTACGTCGGAGGCAGGCAAAGCACTGCGCCAGGTGGCGAGTCGGCCTGATCAGTCAGCAGGTGGGATCGGGGAGGGCGGCAGCAGCGGCGTGCTACGCGTTGAACCGGGAAACCAGCGAGAGGGCGCGAGGCCCGAATGACTTACAGCGTGGTACGAACGCGGCGTATGGTAACGGCTTGGTCAAGAATTAGCCAGCGACATTTTTCCTCCGTGCCGCGCGCCAGAGGGCGGGCGCGGGCGGCGGATGCAATTTGCCGGTCGCTCCGCTAGGATTAGCCCACTTTGCTTTCCTCATACGACGGTTTTCCATGAGTTATCAGGTTCTTGCACGTAAATGGCGTCCGCGCTCGTTCCGCGAAATGGTCGGCCAGACCCATGTGCTCAAGGCCCTGATCAACGCCCTGGACAGCCAGCGCCTGCACCACGCCTACCTGTTCACCGGCACCCGCGGGGTGGGCAAGACCACCATCGCGCGGATCATCGCCAAGTGCCTGAACTGCGAGACCGGCATCAGCTCGACGCCCTGCGGCACCTGCTCGGTGTGCCGGGAGATCGACGAGGGGCGCTTCGTCGACCTGATCGAAGTGGACGCCGCCAGCCGCACCAAGGTCGAGGACACCCGCGAACTGCTCGACAACGTGCAGTATTCGCCGAGCCGCGGGCGCTTCAAGGTCTACCTGATCGACGAAGTGCACATGCTCTCCACCAGCTCGTTCAACGCCCTGTTGAAGACCCTGGAGGAGCCGCCGCCCCACGTCAAATTCCTCCTCGCCACCACCGACCCGCAGAAGCTGCCGGTCACCGTGCTGTCGCGCTGCTTGCAGTTCTCGCTGAAGAACATGCCGCCGGAGCGGGTGGTCGAGCATCTGACTCACGTACTGACTGCCGAGAACGTGCCGTTCGAGGACGACGCGCTGTGGCTGCTCGGCCGCGCCGCCGACGGCTCGATGCGCGACGCCATGAGCCTGACCGACCAGGCCATCGCCTTCGGCGAGGGCAAGGTGCTGGCCGCCGACGTGCGCGCCATGCTCGGTACCCTGGATCACGGCCAGGTCTACGGCGTGCTGCATGCGCTGATCGAGGGCGATGCGCGGGGCGTGATCGAGGCGGTGCGTCACCTGGCCGAACAGGGCCCCGACTGGAACGGCGTGCTGGCCGAGATGCTCAACGTGTTGCACCGCGTGGCCATCGCCCAGGCCCTGCCGGAGGCAGTGGACAACGGCCAGGGCGACCGCGAGCGGGTGTTGCAGCTGGCCCAGGCGCTGCCCGCCGAAGACGTACAGTTCTATTACCAGATGGGCCTGATCGGCCGTCGCGACCTGCCGCTGGCGCCGGATCCACGCGGCGGCTTCGAGATGGTGCTGTTGCGCATGCTGGCCTTCCGTCCGGCCGATGCCGACGATGCACCGAGGGTGACGCTAAAGCCCTTGGGGATCAGCCAGGCCACTGCTGATTCCCAACCAAGCCCAGTGGCCGGCCCCGCTATGGCGGCGCCGGCTGCCGTCATTGCCGCCGCGCCTGCCGCAGCCGTTGTCAGCGCGCCGGCGCCCATCGCGCCGGCACCGGTGATCGCGGCCCCGCCGGTAGCAGCGCCGCTGCCTGTTGCCGACCAGCCGATTCAGCCGCCGAGCCCAGCGATCGGCGCCACGCTGCCCGCCGAGCCCGAGCCCGAGCCCGAGCCCGAGCCAGCGGCCGCGGCAATCGACCTGCCCTGGGAAGCGCCGGCGCTTGCCGCACCGGCCAGCGAACCTATGCCCTCTGCGCCCCTGGTCGAGCCAGTGGCGGCCGTCGTGGCCGCCGAAGCGCTGGTCGAGGCAGCGCCAGCGGCAACTCCGCCTGCCCCGGCCGAGCCGCCCGCGGCAAGCGCGGCGGAGGGCGACGAGGACGAGCCGCCGCTCGGCGATTACGACTATGTGGAGATGGACGCCGAGACGCTGGATTACGATTTCGGCCAGGCCGAGGTCGCGGCGCCGGCCGCCGCCGAACCCCTGCCCGCAGCCAAGCCGGCTACCGGCCTGGCCGCCGAGTGGCTGGCGCTGTTCCCGCAGCTCGGCCTGGGCGGCATGACCGGCAGCATCGCCGCCAACTGCACGCTGATCGAAGCCAATGGCGACGATTGGCTGCTGCACCTGGATCCGGCGCACAGCGCGCTGTTCAACCCGACCCAGCAGCGCCGCCTCAATGACGCGCTGAACCAGCAGCAGGGGCGCAGCATCAAATTGCGCATCGAGCTGCGCAAGCCCGAGCAGGAAACCCCGGCGCAGGCCGCCGCGCGTCGCCGCGCCGAGCGTCAACGCAGCGCCGAGGTGTCGATCCAGGCCGACCCGCTGGTGCAACAGATGATCCAGCAGTTCGCCGCCAAGGTGCGCGACGGCAGCATCGAGCCCATCGATACCCCCAGTTAACCCCCGAACACCGAGGATACCGAGATGATGAAAGGTGGCATGGCCGGCCTGATGAAGCAGGCCCAGCAGATGCAGGAAAAGATGCAGAAGATGCAGGAAGAACTGGCCAACGCCGAAGTCACCGGCCAGTCCGGCGCCGGCCTGGTCAGCGTGGTGATGACCGGTCGCCACGACGTCAAGCGCATCACCCTGGACGACAGCCTGATGCAGGAAGACAAGGAAGTGCTCGAAGACCTGATCGCCGCCGCGGTCAACGACGCGGTGCGCAAGGTCGAGCAGAACAGCCAGGAGAAGATGGCCGGCATGACCGCAGGCATGCAGCTGCCCCCCGGCTTCAAAATGCCTTTCTGAGCATGTGACGCCCAGCCGGCACGCATTACTGCGTTGCGAAAGGCCCCGAGCATCCTCATTTACAGACGTAAACTCCGGTGCTCGGGGCCTTTCGCGCCTTGTACTGCATACCGTCTGATCGCCCCCGTGGCGGCGGTTGGATCAAATGCGCCAAGTGTGTAGCCCGGATGCAATCCGGGAATGCCCAGTGACATCTTTCCCGGATTGCATCCGGGCTACGAACCTGTAGGAACCCCATGAGCTTCAGCCCCCTGATCCGTCAACTGATCGACTCCCTGCGCATCCTCCCCGGGGTGGGACAGAAGACCGCCCAGCGCATGGCCCTGCAGCTGCTCGAACGCGACCGCAGCGGTGGCCTGCGCCTGGCCCAGGCGCTGAATGCGGCGATGGAGGGGGTCGGCCACTGCAAGCGCTGCCGCAGCCTGAGCGAGGACGAGCTGTGCCAGCTGTGCCTCGACGAGCGCCGCGACGACAGCCTGCTGTGCGTGGTGGAAGGGCCGATGGACGTGCATGCGGTGGAGCACACCGGCTATCGCGGCCGCTACTTCGTGCTCAAGGGCCATCTGTCGCCGCTCGACGGTTTGGGCCCGGAGGCCATCGGCATCCCCGAACTGCTCGAGCGCATCGCCGCCGGCAGCTTCAGCGAAGTGATCCTGGCCACCAACCCGACGGTGGAAGGCGAGGCCACGGCCCACTACATCGCCCAGTTGCTGGCCGGCAAGGGGCTGGTCGCCTCGCGCATCGCCCACGGCATGCCGCTGGGCGGCGAGCTGGAACTGGTCGATGGCGGCACCCTGGCTCACGCGCTGGCCGGACGCCGGCCGATCAGCCTCTGATCAGCCGTAGTCTCTGGCGTGTCTCTGCCATGCCCACGATCGCCGCCGCCCTGCGCCTTGTCGCCCTGCTGCTGGTGTTCGGAGCGCCGCTTGCCGCACAGGCCCAATGTCCGAGCGGGCAGGTGCAGGTCTGCCTGGGTGGCTCCTGCCTGTGCGTGCCCGATCCGGTTCGGCTGCGTGAGGACGGCCTGAACCTGGCGGCGACACGACTCGAGGCCTGGCTGCTGCAGTCGCGTCAGGCGGCGCTGCGGGCTGGCACCGAGCCGCTACCGCTGATGATCCGCGCGCAGCTCGCACCTTTCTACGACGCCGCGTTGCTGGACGAAGTGCGCTTTCGCGTGGGCATCACCGAGGAGATGGACGCCGCCACCCTCATGCTGCAGAACCCGGACGTGCAGGCCGTTACCCTGGTCGATGTGGTGGTGTTTCGCAGCGACCAGGCCGCCGAGCACGACGTGGCGCTCTGGGCCCATGAGCTGTGGCATGTGCAGCAGTATCGCGACTGGGGCAGCGATGGCTTCGCCCAGCGTTACACCCGCGATTTCCAGTCCGTGGAGGGGCCGGCCTACGAGATGCAGGCGCGGGTCAGAAGGGCCTTGCGCGAGCAGAAATAAAACGCTCGCTTGAAAACCAAGCAAGCGCTAGGTTAGGGTGGCAGAAACAATAACGGGAGAACCCCGCATGGCCGCCCCGCAGTCGTACTTCGATGATTCCCACCAACTGATCCGCGATTCGGTGCGGCGCTTCGTCGAACGCGAGATCCTGCCGCATATCGATGACTGGGAGGAGGCCGAGGAGTTTCCCCGTGAGCTGTACCTCAAGGCCGGCGCGGCGGGCATCCTCGGTATCGGCTACCCGGAGCAGTATGGCGGCAGCCACGAGGGCGATGTATTCGCCAAGGTGGCGGCCAGCGAGGAGCTGATGCGTTGCGGCTCTGGCGGTCTGGTGGCCGGGCTCGGCTCGCTGGATATCGGCCTGCCGCCGGTGCTCAAGTGGGCCAGGCCGACGTTGCGCGAGCGGGTGGTGCCGCAGGTGCTGGCCGGCGAGAAGATCATGGCGCTGGCGGTGACCGAGCCATCCGGCGGCTCCGACGTGGCCAACCTCAAGACCCGCGCGGTGCGCGACGGCGATTGCTACCGGGTCAGCGGCAGCAAGACCTTCATCACCAGCGGCGTGCGCGCCGATTACTACACGGTGGCGGTGCGTACCGGCGGCGAGGGCTTCGGCGGCGTCAGCCTGCTGCTGATCGAGCAGGGCACGCCGGGTTTTTCCGTCGGGCGCAAGCTGAAGAAGATGGGCTGGTGGGCCTCGGACACCGCCGAGCTGTTCTTCGACGACTGCCGGGTGCCGGCGGAAAACCTGATCGGCGCGGAGAACGCCGGGTTCGCCTGCATCATGGCCAACTTCCAGAGCGAGCGTCTAAGCCTGGCGATCATGGCCAACATGACCGCGCAGCTGGCGCTGGAAGAATCGCTGCGCTGGGCGCGCGAGCGCCAGGCGTTCGGCAAGCCGCTGGGCAAGTTCCAGGTGCTCAAGCACCGC
This sequence comes from Pseudomonas sp. PL-6, assembly GCF_054110165.1. Classification (NCBI taxonomy): domain Bacteria; kingdom Pseudomonadati; phylum Pseudomonadota; class Gammaproteobacteria; order Pseudomonadales; family Pseudomonadaceae; genus Pseudomonas; species Pseudomonas sp. PL-6. The sequence continues at coordinate 2,096,245 of NZ_CM134189.1, forward strand.
CTGGCCGAGATGGCCACCCAGCTGGAGGTGTCGCGCGAGTTCACCTACCGCCAGGCGGCGCAGATGGCCGCGGGCCGCAGCGTGATCAAGGAAATCTCCATGGCCAAGAACTTCGCCACCGATATCGCCGACCGCCTTACCTACGACGCGGTGCAGATACTCGGGGGCATGGGCTATATGCGCGAGTCGCTGGTCGAGCGGCTGTACCGCGACAACCGCATCCTCTCCATCGGCGGCGGTACGCGCGAGATCATGAACGAGATCATCGCCAAGCAGATGGGGCTGTAGAACCTGCCGTGGGAGGGGCTTTAGCGGCGATCATCCTTTAAGAAAGGGCGGAAAAGCTCGCCACTGAAACGCCTCCCACCGGGGCATGGCCCTGCGCGGTTATCAGGACGCCGCCTGGTTCTGCGCCGCCTGGCGCAGACGGGCGATGTCGCGCTGCGGCGGCGAGCCGAACAGGCGGCTGTATTCGCGGCTGAACTGCGACGGGCTCTCGTAGCCGACGCGGTAGCTGGCCGCCGCTGCCTCCAGGTTGTCGCACAGCATCAGCCGGCGCGCCTCCTGCAGGCGCAGCTGCTTCTGGTACTGCAGCGGGCTGAAGGCGGTGACCGCCTTGAAGCGGTGATGCAGGGTCGACGGGCTGAGGTTGACCTCGCGCGCCAGCTCCTCGATGCGCAGCGGCTGATCGAAGTTCTTGCGCAACCATTCGATGGCGCGCGAGATGCGCTGGCTCTGGCTGTCGGCGATGACCACCTCGTGCAGGCGATGGCCCTGCGGGCTGAGCAGCATGCGGTAGAAGATCTCGCGCAGCGCCAGCGGCGCCAGCATGGCGATGTCGCGCGGGGTTTCCAGCAGGCGCAGCAGGCGGATCACCGCGTCCAGCAGGCGCGGGTCGAGGCGATCGAGAAACAGTGCGCGTTGCGAGGCGGCATCGGGGGGCGCGATAGGCGGCATCTCGGTGAGCAGGCTGCTGATCAGCGCCGGATCGATTTCCAACGCCAGGCTCAGGTAGGGCCGCTGCGGGCTGGCCTCGATCACCCGACCGGTCACCGGCAGCACCACCGAGGCCACCAGGTAGTTCAGCGGATCGTAGACGTAGAGCTCATCTCCCAGGCGGATCTCCTTGCTGCCCTGCGCGATGATGCACAGGCAGGGGTCGTACACCGTCTGCATCGGCAGGCTGGGCGTGGTGGCCCGCGCCAGTTTCAGGCCGGGAATGGCGGTGACATGCACCCCGTCTTCGGGCACGAAGCGTTCGACCAGGCGCGCCAGTTCATGGCTGAGTTCGGCCAGCGGGGTCTCGAGCGCGCTGGTGCTGTGCGTGGGTGACTGCATGGCAAATCTCCTGAGGAAGCGTGAAGCCTAGCCAGGTTTTTCAGGCAAGTCATGAGGGGTGGCAGGATTAGGCAAATATTCGCCAGGAATGGGCAAATCGCCGATGAAACAAGGTGTTTCATCCATGGCGTTAACCCCTGTCGATTTCTCTTCGGTCAAATTGTCGTGGCAGTTTTAGGCAATAATTGGCCAGTAATCGACTAACGCTCGCACGCCGGCCGACCTAGTCTCTGCAGGCATCGCCGATTGCCCTGCCGTCAGCGCCGACAGAGGCAAGCCACTGCGCCAATTCAGCGGCAGTCGCGCTATCGCCCGCTGATCGGTGATTGGGCCCCATTCGCCACAAGGAGGACAGGCCATGTCCAGCAAATGGCTGCTCGCGCCCCTGACCCTGCTGCTGCTCGCCACCGCCTGGCTCGATTCGCGGGCCGGCGACTGCGCGCCGTTCGCCGAGCCCGACGCCGCGCCCCACGTGTTGCAGCGCAACGCCGCGGGCCTGTACTGAATGCATTCCAGGAGGTTGTCATGTGCATCGTTCACCGTATGACCTTTCGCGCCCGCCAGCGCCGTTCGGCGCAACTGGGCCAATGCCTGGCCCGGCTCGATGGCGTCGGCATCGATGGATCGGGCTGCCTGGAGCTGCGGATTTTCCCGCTGGCCGGCGATGCCCCGGGCTGGCAGGTGGAGGGGCGCTGGCGTTCGGTCGCGGCGCGGGACGCCTTTCTCGCCGGCGAAACCTTGCGCGGCGTGCTGGCCGAGGCCATCGGCGCAGACCTGATCGCCAGCCTCGAATGCGCGCTGGAGCCACTGCAACAGGTGGCCTGAGGCGTCGGCCGTGTCCGCGGCGTGTTGGGGCGAGGGCGGCAGAGGCACGGCTTGCCTTTGTGAATTTATCGGCGTAGATTTTCATGAAATTACAAATTGATAATTTCATGAGGCGCCCATGTTCCGCCACGCCAGCCAGCACGTCGACAGCTATTACGCCCACAGTTGCGCCGATCGCCTGAGCGAGCATGCGCCGCTGCAGGGCGAGCAGCGCTGCGAGGTGCTGGTGATCGGCGGCGGTTTCAGCGGCCTGCACACGGCGCTGCGCCTGGCCGAGGCGGGCAAGCGGGTGATCCTGCTGGAGGCCAGCCGGGTGGCCTGGGCTGCGTCCGGGCGTAACGGCGGCCAGGCGATTCTCGGCTGGTCCTGCGATATGCCGCCGCTGGAACGAGCCCTCGGTCTCGAACGCGCCCGCCGGCTGTGGGACGGCATGACCTGGGCCGCCGGCGAGCTGCGCGAGCTGCCGCAGCGCCACGGCTTCGACTGCGACTACCGCCGCGGCCACCTGTGGACCGCGGTGCTGCCGCGGCGGGTGGCGTTGCTGCACGAATGGCAGGAGGAGGCCGCGCGCAAGTGGGGCCATCGCACGCTGCAGTTCGTCTTCCGCGAGCAGATGCCGGAGTGGGTCGCCAGCGAGCGCTACCAGGCCGGGCTCTTCGATCCCGAGGCCGGTCACCTCAATCCGCTCAAGCTGGCCCTGGGCCTGGCCGAAGCCTTCGTCCGCGCCGGTGGGCGGCTCCATGAGCAGAGCCGCGCGCTGAGCCAGCAGGCGCATGCCGGGGGCTACCTCGTGCGTACCGCGCAGGGCAGTGTGCAGGCCGAGCAACTGGCGCTGGCCTGCAACAGTTATATCGACAGCCTGGAGCCGCGTCTGGCCCGGCGCATCCTGCCGGTGGGCACCTACCAGATCGCCACCGCGCCGCTCGGCGCCGAACGCGCCGCGGCGCTGCTGCCGCGCAACGCCTGCGTCACCGACAACCAGTTCGTGCTCGATTATTTCCGCCGCACTCCCGACCACCGCCTGCTGTTCGGCGGCGGCTGCACCTACCTGGGCGGCCTGCCGCAGGACATGGCGGCGGCCACCCGGCCGTTCCTCGAACGGGTGTTCCCGCAGCTGGCCGGCGTGGCCATCGACTTCGCCTGGGGCGGGCATATCGACGTGACCCGCGCGCGCACCCCGGACATCGGCGGCGAGAACGGCCGCTACTGGCTGCAGGGCTACTCCGGCCACGGCGTGTTGCCGACCCTGGCGGCGGCGCGGGCGGTGAGCGACGCCATCCTCGGCCAGCCCGACGAGCTGGCGCTGTACCAGCAGCTGCGCAATCCGGCGTTTCCCTTCGGTGAGCGTCTGGCCGCGCCGCTGGAGGCCATCGGCAAGGCCTGGTATCGACTGCGTGACTATTTCTGATTACGAGGCGGCGATGGACAAGCACGAAGAAATGGCCGCCCTGGCCATCCTCATCCACGACCTGCGCAAGCACAAGAAGGTCACCCTGAACGAGCTGGCCGAACGTATCGGCCGCTCGGTGGGCTTCCTGTCCCAGGTCGAGCGCGGCCTGTCGCGGCCGACCGTGGCGGACCTGACCGCCATCAGCGAGGCGCTCGACGTGCCCACCACCTATTTCTACAACCTGCCCAGGCCCAAGGCGCTGGACTGGGTGACCCGCCCGGACGAGCGGCGCACCCTGTATTTCGCCGGCGGCATCACCGACATCATGGCCTCGCCGACGCTGCAGGGCGCCTTCACCCTGCTCGAAAGCCTGCTCGAACCCGGCGCCAGCAGCGGCGAGCGGCAGATGAGCGACCGCTCGGAGCAGGGCGGTTACGTGCTCGAAGGCCAGCTGACGCTGTGGCTGGGCGAGGACGAAAGCGGCGCCACCCTGCATGCCGGCGACGCCTTCCAGGTGCCGAGCTATGCGCGCCTGCGCTACGCCAACCTGGGCGACACCCCGACGCGGGTGCTGTGGATTTACACCTGATTCTGCGACGTGGACACAACAACAATGACTACCGATGCACTGCTCGATGAAGTTCGCCAGTTCCGCCAGGCCCACCCCGAGGCGCGCTTCGTCGACCTGATCTGCCTGGACATCCCCGGGCATTTCTACGGCAAGCGCTACCCCGTGGAGATGCTGGAAAAGGTCGCCGCCGGCAGCGCCCTCAAGCTGCCGCAGAACTGCGTGCTGCTCGGCGCCCAGGGCGGGCTCTACGAAATCGGCGACTACTGCTTCCACGACGGCGACCCGGACGCGCCGCGGCGGCTGATCCCCGGCACGCTCAAGCCGGTGAACTGGGAGCGCCAGCCGCTGGGGCAGATGCTGATCAGCTCCGACGGCACCGAAGCGCCCATCGAGTTCGAGCCGCGCGAGGTGCTGGCGCGGGTGGTGCAGCGTCTGGCCGCACGCGGCATTCGTCCGGTGGTGGCCTTCGAGCTGGAGTTCTACCTGTTCGACAAGACGCTCAAGGATGGCCTGCCGCAGTTCCCCCGCGACGACCTGAGCGGCGATGCCGACGATCAGCCGAACATGCATATCGAGCGGCTGTCGCGTTTCGCAGGCGTGCTCGGCGACATCACCGAGACCGCGCGCCTGCAGGGCATCGACGCCACGGTGATCACCGCCGAGCTGGGCCCGGGGCAGTTCGAGATCAACTTCGGCCACAACGCCGACCCGCTGCAGGCCGCCGACTGGTCGGCGCTGTTCTGCCGGCTGACCCGCGGCGTGGCGCTGAAATACGGCCATCGCGCCAGTTTCATGGCCAAGCCCTACCTGCAGCATCCGGGCAGCGGCATGCACGTGCACGTCAGCCTGTACGACGAGGCCGGCGACAACCTGCTGGCGCGCGACGCGCAGCGCCCGTTGCGCCATGCCGTGGCCGGCTGCTTGCAGCTGCTGCCGCAGCTGATGCCGATCTACGCGCCGAACCACAACAGCTACCGCCGCTTCGGTGCCATGGTCAACTCGGCCAGCCGCGCCAGCTGGGGCTTCGAGGATCGCGACGCCTGCGTGCGCATCCCCGAGTCGGATGCGCGCAACCTGCGCCTGGAGTTCCGTCTGCCCGGCGCCGATGCCAACCCCTATCTGGTGCTGGCGGCGCTCCTGACCAGCATCGAGCAGGGCCTGGACGCGCAGGCCGAGCCCATCGCCCCGCTCAATGACGACCGCGCCAGCGGCGTGGACTTTCCCAAGGACATGCTCGAAGCGGTGCGCCGCATGCAGGCCAGCGAGCGGGTCGCCGCCGGCCTCGGCAGCGAGTTCGTCATGGTCTATTGCGAGAACAAACGCCAGGATCACCTGGCCTTTATGCACGACATCAACCCGCGCGAATACCGCTGGTATCTGTAAGGAGGCGCCATGCACAACCCGAAAACCGCCCAGTGGCAGGCCATGAGCCGCGCCCATCACCTGGCGCCGTTCAGCGACTACAAACAGCTGGCCGAGAAGGGCCCGCGCATCATCACCGAGGCCAAGGGCGTCTACCTGTGGGACAGCGAGGGCCAGAAGATCCTCGACGGCATGGCCGGGCTCTGGTGCGTGGCCGTCGGCTACGGTCGCGAGGAACTGGTCGAGGCCGCGGCGACGCAAATGCGCCAGCTGCCGTTCTACAACACCTTCTTCCAGACCGCCCACCCGCCGGTGCTGGAGCTGGCCCAGGCCATCGCCGAACTGGCCCCCGAAGGCATGAACCACGTGTTCTTCACCGGTTCCGGCTCGGAAGGCAACGACACCATGCTGCGCCTGGTGCGCCACTACTGGGCGTGTCAGGGCAAGCCTGCCAAGAAGATCATCATCGCCCGCGAGAACGGCTACCACGGCTCCACCGTGGCCGGCGCCAGCCTCGGCGGGATGAAGGGCATGCACGAGCAGGGCGACCTGCCGATCCCCGGCATCGCCCATATCCCGCAGCCCTACTGGTTCGGCGAGGGGGGCGACAAGAGCCCGGACGAGTTCGGCCTGTGGGCCGCCGACCAGCTGGAGGCGAAGATTCTCGAGCTGGGCGTGGAGAATGTCGCCGCCTTTATCGCCGAGCCGATCCAGGGCGCCGGCGGCGTGATCATCCCGCCCGAGAGCTACTGGCCGCGGATCAAGGAAATCCTGGCCAAGTACGACATTTTGTTCGTCGCCGACGAGGTGATCTGCGGCTTCGGCCGTACCGGCCAGTGGTTCGGCAGCGACTACTACGGCCTCAAGCCCGATCTGATGACCATCGCCAAGGGCCTGACCTCGGGCTACGTGCCCATGGGCGGGCTGATCGTCAGCGACAAGGTGTTCGACGTCATCGAGGCGCACGGCGACTTCAACCACGGCTTCACCTACTCCGGCCACCCGGTGGCGGCGGCGGTGGGCCTGGCCAACCTGCGCCTGCTCAAGGAAGAAGGCATAGTCGAGCGGGTCAGGATGGAAACGGCACCCTATTTGCAGCAACGTCTGCGCGAGCTGGCCGAGCATCCGCTGGTGGGCGAGGTGCGCGGCGTCGGCATGCTCGGCGCCATCGAGCTGGTGCGGGACAAGGCGACGCGCACGCGCTTCTCCGGCGAGGTGGGCGTGGGCATGGTCTGCCGCGGTCATTGCTTCGACAATGGTCTGATCATGCGCGCCGTGGGCGACACCATGATCATTGCGCCGCCGCTGGTGATCAGCCGTGCGGAGATCGACGAACTGGTGGAAAAAGCACGCAAGTGCCTGGACCTGACCTGGGAACAGGTTCGTAGCTCTGTGTGAGCAGTCGCGAAGAACGATGAGCAAAACCAAACCCCGCCACCGGTAACGGTGGCGGGGTTAGTTTTTTCAACCGCTGGCTCGAGGCTGTTCTTCGGCGCTCGGGCGACCCGATCCAGCGCGGTGCGCACCGCCGGCCCTGGTCATCTCTGGCCGGCCACGACCGGCAGCAGCCACTCGCTTCAATGCAAGAACCCTGTGCACTGGGCTCCGGCAACCACCGAGGATCCATGGCTCAGGCATGCGGGTAACTGTCCACCACCCGCTGGTACTGGCTCGGCGAGGCGCCGATATGGTGCTTGAAGAAGCGCGTGAAATGCCCCTGCTCGGAGAACCCCAAGGATTCGGAAAGCAAGCCCAGGGTGCCACTGCGCTCGCTGTCGAGCCAGGAAAAGGCACGCCGCATCCTCGCCGCGTTGAGCAGCAGGTTGGGGGTCATGCCGGTGTCCTTGCGAAACAGGGAATAGAAGTGCGCGCGCGACAGACCGCAGCTTTTGGCCGCATTGTCGATTGGCGCCGGGTCATCCAGGTGATTGAGCAAATAGTCGGTACCTTTGCGCACCCGCGCGTCGCGGTAGTCATTGACGGTGCGAACGCCCATCCGACAGAGGTGCCGCCACTGCGAGGAGTCTTCGATCAGCTGGATGAGGAAGTCGAACAGGTAAAACTCGATACGCTCCTGTGGAACCAGGCCAGGGCTGTGCATTTCAGCAATCAAGCGATCCGCCAGATTGCGGTTTTGCGTGCTCAGTTCCATGGAGGATTGCGCAAAAAAGTCTGGCCGACTGCTCAAGGCGAGCGACTGTTGCGCGGTGGCCAGCCAGGCCGGCTCGATGTACAGAGCCAGAATCAAGGTATTGCCGGCACCTGCCTGATAATCGAAATAATGCGGTTCCCAGGCGTTGACCAGGACCGCATTGCGGTCGGTCAGCGGCACCTGACGGCCGCGGACGTTGAAGAAGGTGTCGTCTCCCGCCACTTTCACCAGCACATGGCATTCCGAATGGGTATGCATGACCAAGGGTTTGTTCATGTTCAACAAGGCAACGCGGCCGAAATTGCCATGAAATACGCGTTGAGCGTCCGACATAAGCTGTTCTCCCTCATCCGCTGGATGAGCGTTGTCCGCAGCGCTTGGTTCTCTCTGCGCCGTCTTGGAAGATTTCCCTCGGGGCGGTTAGCCGAAGGTCGGCAGGCGTATCGATATCCAGGTGGATACCTGGACCCTCCACGGCGGGCGCCGCGTGCTCACGGAGGAATTCAGGGGCACCGCTATCGCCATCGAGTTCCTGCAGCGCTGGCCAGAAATCTTGGCCAAACCACAGCGGATGTGCTGAGTAGCCTCGATAGCGGGGCTGCGCAATATTTGATCGATTTGCCTTGGCGCACAAGTATCCATGAGTCGTAGAGCCGATCCGAGGCATATCGCCGCGCAATACCGCCAGCCCCAGGGCCGCGACCTGCTCACAAGGCATGACGCGCCTTGCCGTGGTATACGCGCAGGACATCCGCCATGACCGCCAGGGCTATTTCCGCCGGCGCCTTGCTACCCAGATCCAGACCGATGGGCATGTGCAGGCGCGCGATCTGCTCGTCGGACAGGCCGCCAACGCGCTTGAGCCGCTCGGCGCGCTTGGCCGAGGTGGCCTGCGAGCCCATGGCGCCAATGTAGAACGCCGGGGTGCGCACCGCTTCCATCAGCGCCAGGTCGTCGATACGCGGATCGTGGGTCAACGCCACCACTGCGGTGGCGGCGTGGCAGCCTCCGGCGCCGATAAACAGCGAGGGCAGCACGCGCTGCATCTGCACGCCGTCGAGCACGATGTGCTCGACCTCCTCGCGGGGGTCGCAGGCGATCACCTCGCAGCCGATGGCGCGGGCAAAAGCGGCGCAGGCTTCGGCCACCGGGGAGAGCCCGGCGAGAATCAGGCGCAGCACCGGGCCGACATGAATGCGCACCGTTTCATCGACGATGTGCACCCGTTCGCTACCCTGACCGGCGTCCGGATCCAGGCGCAGCGCACCACTGCCAAGGTCGACATGACGCATCAGGCGATGTTGACCGAGCAACGCCGCCTGCAGGGCTTGCAGGTGCTCGATCCACTCGCCGCTGGGCGCGCGGTGTTCCACCAGCACCACCAGCACCCCACCGCAGGGCAAGCGCAGGCGCCGGCTCTCCTCGGCGCTGTCGCCGTAGCGGACAATCTGCGCCGGCTCGCGCAGCTCGCCACGCGCCAGGCTGGCGAGGAATTCCTCCTCGACACAGCCGCCGGAGAGTGAACCGACATGCTCGCCGGCACCGCTGGCCACCAGCATCGCCCCCGGCGCACGCGGCGCCGAGCCATAGGTCGAGAGAACCGTACAGAACCACAACGCACGACCGGCACGGGCCCAGTCGAGCGCCTGGCTGACAACCTGTAGATCGAGATGGCGCATGCTTCCAGTACCTCGTAGAGCCGCTATCACCCGTGCCTTAACAGGGGAGGCAGCAGACGCGAAGTTGCCCGTTTCGCCCCTGTCCAGACATGCACGGGTGCGGGAAATCCCCGGTGACGCCTGCGTTTTGTCGTTGCAGCGTTTTATCAGCCGTCCGCCGGATGGTCAGGTTACGGCACGCAATGGCGCACGCCTTGCCACCCCGATGGAATATTGGTCTTTACGTCTGCCGATTTGCCTTTTCGTCTAAATAAGGGCTGATGGGCGAATAAAAAAGGCCCGCGAGAGCGGGCCAAGCCATCACCCGGGATACCGGGAAGGGCTCAAAACAAAGTCAGGCTGTAGCTGAGGATCAGCCGGTTCTCGTCGATGTCGGTGCGGTAGTTGGAGCGCGCGGTGACGTTGCGCACGCGCACGCCGAGGCCCTTGAGCGCCCCGCTCTGCACCACGTAGCCGATGTCCAGGTCGCGCTCCCAGTCCTTGCCCTCGTAGCGCGCACCGCCGCGGTTGGTGGCCTGGGCATCGACGTTGTCGCCGCGGATGTAGCGCACCCCGGCCACCAGGCCCGGCACGCCCATGGCGGCGAAGTCGTAGTCGTAACGCGCCTGCCAGGAGCGCTCGTCGGCCGAGGCGAACTCGAAGGTCGGCACCTCGTTGCCCAGCGGCGCGATGTTGGCGAACACCCGCGGGAAGGCGTCATCGCCGAACATCGCCTGGTAGCCGAGATAGAAGGTATGACCGCCGTGCTTGGCCGACAGCAGGGAGAACAGCGCCTGGTTGTCGATGTCGCCGAGCAAGCGGTCGCCGTCCTCACTAGCGTCGTAGAAACCGAGGTTGGCGCCCAGGGTCCAGTCGCCCAGCGGCTCGCTGTGCTTGAGGCCGATGAAGCGCTGGTTGTAGATGTCCTCCAACTCGCCGTACCAGGCGCTGGCGGTGGTGCGGCTGGCGTTGAAGGCGTAGTCAGCGCCGGCATAGTTGAAGGCGTCGCTGCGGGTGGCGCGCTGCGGCAGGTGGCCGAGGGTGGCCAGCATCTGGTCGTCGCCGGCCTCGTTGCGCAGGCTGGTGGAGTTGAGGTGGCCGGCCTGCAGGGTCAGCCCGGCCAGCTCGTTGGAGACGACGCTGACACCCTGGTAGCTCGGCGGCAGCAGGCGTATGTCGCTGAAGGCCAGCACCGGCAGGTTGGGCTGCAGCTCGCCGACCTTCAGCTCGGTCGCCGACAGCTTGACCTTCAAGGCGGCGCCCAGGCGGCTGTAATCATCGGCGGCCTTGCCGCTCTCGCGGGTCGGCAACAGGCCGGTATTCACCCGATCCGCGCTGCTGTCGAGCTTGAGGCCGAGCAGGCCGATGGCATCCACGCCGAAACCCACCGGCCCCGGGGTGTAGCCGGATTTCACGTTGAGGATGAAACCCTGCGCCCACTCCTCGGCCTTGGACTGCTGGTTCGGCCCGACTATGTCGGAAAAGTCGCGACTGAAGTAGTAATTGCGTGCTTGCAGTGTTGCCGTGGCGTCCTTGAAAAAATCGCTGTCGGCCGCCAAAGCCTGGAACGGCAACCCCAGCAGAAAACCGGTGTAGACCAGGCAACGGGTGGCTTTGCATAGGCGAGTTAAGGTAAAGGTCATAGTTATACGCTCTCTTTCTTATTCGATTTTTAGGCAAAAGAGCTCCCACGGGCCTCGTGCCGGTCCATGTGTGGCAGTGGGAACTCTCGAGGGGGACAGCGTTTAAGACGTGCGCGCTGTGTCGTTACTCGGCGAGGGCCAGGCCACTCTAGGCGGCCCGCTCACGGCGCAACTCGCCGAGCACCCAGGACACCGCTACGCCGATCACCAGCGCCCAGAACGGCGCGCTGATACCGAACAGGCTGAACTTGCTCATGGCCACCACCAGGGCGACGAATGCACCGATCTGGCAGCCGGTTTCTTTGTGGAAGGCCTGCTGCAACGAGCTGAGCAATACGCCGATCATCGCCAGGCCGGCGACCACCAGGATCAACTCACGCGGCAAGGCGAGGATGAAGGGCACGGCGACACCGGCGAATACGCCGAACAGGGCGAACAGCACGCCATTGACCAGGGTCGCCCCGTAGCGTTGACGCGGATCGTCGCCGGCCTGCTCGGAACTGCAGATCGCCGTCATCGGCCCGGCGATATTGGCGTTGTGCCCGCCCAACAGCCCGGCCAGCATGCCGCCCACGCCGCTCACCACGGTCATCTCATTGACCGGCGGCTTGTAGCCCTCGACCATCAGCACGCCGGTGGCCTGGGCATTCTCGGCACCGATCACCAGCGCCGCCAGCGGCACCGATATGGCGAAGAAGGTCGCCAGGGTGAACATGGGTGTGGTGAACGTCGGCATGACGAAGGCGATATCCACATCCGCCGGTTTCAGCAGGCCCAGGGCCAAGGCCGCGGCGAAACCCACCACCCCGGCAGCCAGCACCGGCGGCACCGCCTTGACGAAGCGCATGACCAGGAAGAAGGTCAGCGCCGCCAGACCGGCCATCAGCGGTACGCTGCCGACCGCCTCTACCGCGCCGACGCCGAAGCGGATCATCGCCCCGGCGATCATCGCCATGACGATGGGCATCGGCAGCCAGCGCATCAACTTGCCGATCAGCCCGCTCAAGCCGAGCAGCAGGACCAGCGCACCGCTCATGATGAAGGCGCCGACCGCCTGGCGAAAATCCAGACCGCCGAGTGCCGCGATCATGATCGCCGCGCCAGGAATCGAGTAAGCGCCGCAGATCGGCTGGCGGTAACGCAGCGCCATGCCGATGCTGATCAGTCCGCCGAGCACGTAGATGGCGAATAGCCAGGCAACCGTCTGGCCATTGCTCAGATGGCCGGCTTCGGCGGCGCTGATGACGATCAGCGCCGGCCCGGAACAGCCGAACAGCGCGGCTACGACCCCGGCGCTGACCGACTTGAGGGTGAATGCCTCTCGCAGTGAATAGCCTGCTGAGACGTCGGAGGGTGATGCAAAAACCGTGTTCGCTTTATTGCCAGGCATGACCCGTTCTCCGCGATTGTTGTTGTACTGCGGTATGGCCGTTGTCTGCCGGGGCCTGCCGCAGGCAAGCCCCGACGGGAAGATCACTCGCCGCGGAATACCGCCGGGCGCTTGCTGTGGAACGCCTCGACGCCTTCCTTGAAGTCATGCGAGCTGCGCAGGCGGCTGTAGCAGTGGCCTTCCATCTCGATGGCCACGCTCAGCGGCGCGTCTTCGTTGTCGTTGATCAAGCGCTTGGCCGTGCGCTGGGCCAGTGGCGAGAAGCGCCGCAGTTCTTCGACCAGCGCGTCTACCGTGCTGTCCAGCTCGGCGTCCGCGACGCACTCGGTGGCGATGCCCCAGTCATAGGCCTGTTCGCCGCTGATGCGCTTGGCGCGCATGACCATGTGCTTGGTGCGGGCCACGCCGATGATCTTCTGCAGGCGCGCCGAACCGCCGGAGCCGGGGATCTGCCCGAGATTCTGCTCGGGCAATGCGTAGCGAGTGGTCTCCGAGGCGATGCGGAAATCGCAGGCCAGCGACAGCTCGAAACCGACGCCGAAGGTGTAGCCACGGTTGGCGGCGATCACCGGCTTCTCGCAGCGCACCGGCGCGGCGACGTTCCAGGCCAGCTTGGAGACGTGCTCCGGCGAGGCCTCGAGGAAGCCCTTGATGTCGCCGCCGCTGGAGAAGTGCTCGCCCACCGCGCGCAGCACGATGACGCGCACCTGCGGGTGTGCGTCAAGCGCTTCGAAGACCTGGCGCAGCTGGTCGCGCTGGGCCATGGAGATGACGTTCAGCGGCGGGCGGTTGAGGATGATGTCGGCGCGCTCACGGGCCGCATCGACCTCGACCTGGAAACCGTCGAACGGGGTTTCGAGAAATTGCTGGGTCGCTTGCAGTTGCATGATAAATGTCCTCGGGATAGTGAGCAGTCAGCCTTTTTGGGCCTGTTCCTGGTGCTGGGCCAGCAAGACGCGGCGCAGCACCTTGCCAACGGGGGATTTGGGAATTTCGTCGATGAACTGGTAACGCCGCGGCCGCTTGAACTTGGCCAGGCCGGAACTGATGCAGTGGGCATCCAGTTCGCTTTCGTCGACCTCGGCACGCCGCTTGATGAAGGCGGCGATGATCTTGCCCCACTGTTCGTCCGGCAGACCGACCACCACCACTTCCTCGACGGCGGGGTGCAGTGAGAGCACGTTCTCGATCTCCACCGGGCTGACGTTCTCGCCGCCGGTGATGATCAGGTCGTCCACCCGCCCGGTGACAAACAGGTCGCCGTCCTCATCGAAATAGCCGGTGTCGCCGGTGAAGTACCAGCCGTCGCGCAGCGCCTTGGCCGTGGCTTCGGGGCGGTTCAGGTAGCCTTCGAACGCCTCGTCGCTGGCCAGGTCGGCGACGATCTGGCCTTCTTCCATGGGCTTGCTTTGCACCTGTGCCGATTCGGCGTCGATCGGCACCACCCGCACCCGCTGGTTCAGCGCGCTGCGCCCCGAGGAGCCAGGCTTGCGGCTGGCCTGCTGGTCGATGGTGAAGGTATAGATCTCCGAGCTGCCGTAGTGGTTGACGAACAACTGCGGCTGGAACGCCTGCTCGACACGGCGCATCAGCCCGTCGCTCATGGGCGCGCCGGCGAAGCCGATTTTCTCCACGCTGGCGACCCGTTCGCGGGCGAAGGCCGGGTGCTCGATGAGCATGTGATAGAGGGTCGGCACCAGGTACAGGTTGCTGACCCGTTCCCGCTCGATGGCCTCCAGGGTGGCCTCGACGTCGAACTTCGGCACGCAGACGAAATGCCCGTCGATCAGCGCCATGGCCAGCAGCGAGCGCACCCCCATGGTGTGGTACAGCGGCATCACGCCGAGGGTGCATTCACCGTGGCGATAGAGGTTCTGCGCCACATGGGCGACCGCCGCGGCGCGTTCCGCGCTGTGCCGGCGCGGCACGCCCTTGGGCTTGCTGGTGGTGCCGGAGGTATAGAGCAGCAGGGAGAAATCCTCGGGCGTGGCGCGCAGGATGGTCGTCGTCGGCGCCTCTGCGCAGAGTTCGGCGAAGCTCAGGTCGGCGTCCGCGGCGCGCTCACCCGCGGCGATCCGCGGCAGACCGTTCGCCGCCGCGCAGGCAGCGACCGCAGCCACGGTGGCGTCGTCGTAGGCCAATGCGCGGACCTGCGCATCCTCGATGCAGTAGGCCAACTCCTCGGCAGTCGAGCGCCAGTTCAGCGGGGTCATGACGATGCCGGCGAACTGGCAGGCCCAGTGCAGGGTCGCCATCTGCCAGCGGTTCTGCATGGTCACCAGCAGGCGATCACCCCTGCCCAGTCCGAGTGATGCGAGGCCGTGGGCGGCACACTGGATATCGGCTAACCACTGTTCGTAGGTTTTTTTCACTGTGCCGTCGCTGACCGCAGTGGCCAGCGGGCGGCGTTCCACGGCAGCGAGGAAGCTGCGTCCGAGATCGAACATTATTGTTTTACCTCTTCGTTCGTTTGGCGTTGGGCAGCCACTTCCAGCACCGCCTGGACGATGCCGGTGTAACCAGTGCAGCGGCACAGGTGCCCGGAAAGCATGTCGCGCACTTCGGCCTCGCTCGGGTCGGGCTGCCGCTCGAGGAAATCCACGCAGGACATGAGGATGCCCGCAGTGCAGAAACCGCACTGCAGGGCGTGATGACGGCGGAACGCCTGTTGCAGGTCGCTCAGCGTGTCGTCGTCGGCCAGCGCTTCGACTGTCTCGATACGCCGCTCTTGGGCCTGCACGGCGAGCATCAGGCAGGAACGCACGGCGACGCCGTCCACCAGCACCGTGCAGGCGCCGCAGACGCCGTGCTCGCAGCCGACATGGACGCCGGTGGCACCGAGGTCGTGGCGCAGGAAATCGCACAGCTGGGTACGCGGCTCGGCCAGGCCTTCGCGCGAGCGGCCGTTGAGCTCGAGGCGGACGGGAAAACGTTGTTCGGCGGTTGCGCGCATATTCAGACTCCTTCGATGAGCCGGTGACCCAGCTCGCGAATCAGTTGCCGGCGGTAGGCCGCGCTGGCGTGCACATCGTCCTGGGCGTCGAGCGACCAGGCGGTTTCGTTGAGCGCGTCGGCCAGCGCCGGGCCGCGCGGCAGGCTGCGCATCACCGGGCGATCGGCGACCCCGCCGACGCCCAGGCGCACCTCGTCGGTGCCGACACAGGCGGCCAGCGAGACGATGGCGAAGTCGCCGTGGCGCATGGCGATTTCCCGGAAGCGGTAGTCGATGCCCTCGCGTTTGAGCGGGAAGCGCACCTCGACGAGCAGTTCGTCGGCGCGTTTGTCGGTGGTGAGAATGCCCTGGAAGAACTCGGCGGCCTTGACCACGCGCCTGCCTTTCTTCGACTCCAAGACGATCTCGCCGCCCAAGGTCACCAGGCACAGCGGCAGCTCGGCGCTGGGGTCGGCGTGCGCCACCGAACCGCACACGGTGCCGCGGTTGCGGGTCTGGAAGTGGCCGATCCAGGGCATCGCCAGGGCCAGCAGCGGCACCTCGTCGAGCAGCGTCGGCCGCGCCAGCAGCTGCGCCTGGCGCACCGCCGCGCCAACCGCCAGGCAGTCCTTGCGCAGCTCGATGTAGTCCAGGTCGGCGACCTGGTTGATGTCGATCAGCAGCTTGGGCTGGGCCAGGCGCATGTTCAGCACCGCCATCAGCGACTGCCCGCCGGCAATGATGCGCGCATCCGCGCCATACTCGGCGAGCAGCTCGAGCACCTGGCGGCGACTCTCGGCGCGGACGTAATCGAAGGCAGCCGGTTTCATTGCGCACCTCCCTTGCCGAGCAGCCTGGCCAACAGCGCACGCAGGCGGGGCCACCAGCCCGCGGCGATCGCCTGGCCACTGACCCGCTGCGACAGGCGGGTGAAAATCTGTCCGATGATCACTTTCGAGGCCCCTTGCATCATGCGGCTGCCGACTGCGGCGACCTTGCCGCTGACGGCGACCTGGTATTGGTATTCCAGGCGCGTGTGGCCGTTCTCCAAGGCGACGAAACGCACCCTGGCGTGGCCCTCGGCCGAGCCCATGGAGCTAGTGCCGGAGCCGGACAGGCGCAACGAATGCGGTGGGGCCAGCTCGCTCAGGGCGACCTTGGCCTCGAAGCGCGCGCGGATCATGCCGACGCCGACGGTGACGTCCGCGCGGTAGCGATTCTCGCCCTGCAGTTCGAGGGCATGGCAGCCGGGGATGATCGCCGCCAGGGTGGCCGGGTCGAGCAGGGTGTCGAACACCTGCTGTGGCGGCGCAGGGATCACCACCGCATCGTTGGCGCGCAGGGCCGAACCAGCGGCCGGCTCTGCGGCGAAACCGTCGTCCTGCTGCATGCCGGCCGGCCGCGGCGGCTCGTCGATGCCGATCAGCGTGCGCACCTTCGAGGGAGTCAGCGGCAGGCGGATGTCGGCGCGGCCGAGGGCATCGGCCACGGCGTTGGCGATGCATACCGGCGTGCTCATGTTGTTGCCCTCGCCGACGCCCTTGGCCCCCAGGGGGGTGAACGGCGAGGGTGTTTCCAGATGCAGGATCACCGGCTCGAGCACTTCCGGGGCAGTGGGCACCAGGTAGTCGGCGAAGGTTCCGGAGAGGAAGCTGCCGTCCTCGCCATAGGCGAACTCCTCCATCAGCGCCGCGCCAAGCCCCTGGGTAAAGCCGCCGCGGATCTGCCCGTCGACCAATGCGGGATTGAGCAGGCGGCCGGCATCGTGGCAGGTCACGTAGCGGTCGATATGAATCGCGCCGGTGACGCGGTCGATCTCCAGGCCACAGATGTCGAAGACGAAGCCGTAGCACAGCGAGCTGTTGATGAGATCGTCGTCGTCCGGCGCCATGAGCTGCGGCGGGCTCCAGAATGCGGTCTCGCGCAGGCCGCCCGGTTCGCCTTGCGGGAGCAGGCCAGGCGTCCAGTGGGTGGCGCCGGCGATGCGGTGAAAGGCTGCGGAAGGACCGCCGTCGGCGACGAAGATCTTGCCGCCTCCGAAGCGGATGTCTGCCGCCTTGGCTTGCAGTTGCGCGGCGGCGATCGCGGCGAGGCGATCGCGCACCTTCAGCGCGGCCTGGTAGACCACCCCGGCCACCGCGCCGGCGAAGCGACTGGAATAGTTGCCCGAGGCGATCGACCAGGCATCCTTCTGAGTGTCCAGTTCGACGTTGACTACTATCGATTCCAGCGCCACACCGAGCACATCGGCGACTATCTGCGCCACCGCGGTCTGGTGCCCCTGGCCCTGGGGCGTCGAGGAGACGTGCACGCTGACGTCGCCGAGCGGGCCGACGTTGATGGTCGCCGTGCTCACCGCACCGTTCTTCGGCCCGGCCTTGCGCCGTTCCTCGGGCGTCATCGCGGCGGTGATGTAGCCCATGTTGGAGATCGACGGCTCGATCACCGCGGCATAGCCGATGCCGTACAGCCGACCTTCGCCGCGCGCCTGCTCGCGGCGGCGCAACAGTTCGTCGAGACCGCCGTCCCTGACCGCCAAATCGATGCCGGCCTGGTAATTGCCGGAATCCAGCAGGGCGCCGGCCGCGGCCCGGTAGGGGAAGGCGTCGGCCGGTACCAGGTTGCGGCGGATCACCTCCAGCGGATCGAGATCCAGCTGCACGGCGATATGCTGCAGCAGACGCTCCAGGGCGAAGTACACCTGCGGGCCGCCGAAGCCCCGGTTGAGGCCGGTGGGGGTCTTGTTGGTCAGCACCACGCGGTTGCGCACCAGCAGGTTGCGAATCGCATAGGCGCCCGTGAGGTTGCCGTGCATGCGATAGAAGGTGGCCGGTTCCGGTGCGCGCAGGTAGGCGCCGCAGTCGTCGATCTGGTCATAACGCAGGGCGGTGATGCGACCGTCGGCCTGCACCGCCGCCTCGATCTCGGTGACCCGATTGGTCGCGGAGGACGCGCCCTGCAGATGCTCGAGGCGGTCTTCGACCCATTTCACCGGGGCTCCGACCTTGCGTGCCGCCAGCCCCATCATCACCACGTAGGGGAACACGCCCTGTTTGATCCCGAAGCTGCCGCCGGAGTCTTTCGGCGTGCGCAGACGCAGGCGGTTGCTCGGCACGTTGAGCGCGCGGGCCATCACCGTGTGCAGCGCATAGGGGCCCTGGAAGTTGGCCAGCACATCGTAGATGCCGGTGGCGCGTTCGTACTGGGCAAGCACCACGTAGCATTCGATGGGGGTGCAGGAGCTGCGCGGAAAGCGCACCTTCAACGATACTCGGTGCGGCGCCTGCGCGAAGGCCTGTTCCGGTTCGCCGTAGCGGAAATGCCGCTCGTTGACCACGTTGCTGCCGACTGCCTCATGCAGCACCGGCGCCTGTTCGGTGGTGGCGGCTTCCGGGTCGATGATCGGCGGCAGCGGCTCATAGTCGACACGTACGCCTTCCAGGGCGTCTTCGGCCAGGTAACGGCTCTCGGCGATCACGACCGCCACTGGCTCGCCGACGTAGCGCACCTTGTCCACGGCGATGCACCAATGCTCCATCGGCTGACGCACGCCGACCGGGAATGGCAGGGCCCACCGCTTGACGTCCTCACCGATGAGTACGCCGTGCACGCCTTTCATCAGCAGCGCTTTGGAGAAGTCCACGGCGGTGATGCGGGCATGGGGATGGGGGGAACGGACGATGGCCGCGTGCAGGGTACCGGGCGCGGTGGCTGCATCGTCGGCATAGCAGCCCAGGCCACGCAGCAATGCAGCATCCTCGACACGGGTCTGACGAGCGCCGATATGGCCGCTGTGCTGGGTAACGGGGTCAGGCTGATATAGGTTCATCACTACTTCTCGCGTTTATCGCTGTGCGCGATTGACTCGTAGTGAAGAGTAGGGATCCCGGGCTGCCGGCCGCCTTGCCCGGGCCGATGAATATCTGCCCGGCCGTCCGCTGGCTTGCCTTTCAGTCTGACGGAGTGAGGATGGCGGCGTTCTTCCGGACGCGCTTTGGGATGGGCAATGCTGCTTGGGCCGCCTCGGTGGGTCGTCGAGCGTTCACCTGGATCACCTTGGTGTCCACCGGGATGGCGGACGGATCCACAAGGGCGGTTCTGGTTGCAGCAGGCGCTGGACAGCTGCTCGTGGGCCGGTGCCGCTGCGAGCGGTCATCTTCGCGGTGACCACTTCGCACCAGGGCTGGCGGGTACGCCGATGGCAATCGGCATGGCGACATTCAGCGGCAAGCCGCAGCGATACGGGGTGGCTGCGGTGTTTCCTCTTGGGCCCGCTGACGGCCAGGCCGTCAGCGTTCGCCCCAGTGTGTCAGACGATGGTCAAGGTGACGTCGATGTTGCNGCCTTCGTTGACTCTGCGCAAAAAGGCCACCTTCGGGTGGCCTTTTTGTTTGGGCCTGTTCCTGGCGCCTGTCGATGTTGCGAAAGAGCGGATTTATCCGCGAAGCTCGTCGCGAAATCGCGAAATCGCGAAATCGCGAAATCGCGAAATCGCGAATACAGCGGAACGCCGCCCGTTCGCTCCTACAGGAAGGCAGGCGGGGCAGGGCAGGGCAGTTGTCGCCGGAGCCGTGCAACTGTCGGGCATGCGACAGGGAGTTACGCCAGTTCGACAGCTCGTCCGGCAACTGTGCTGCTAACGAGCAAGTTTCGTTAGTATCGCAACTATCCGGTGTCCATGGCGCCACAAGCGCCTGGCGATGCCTGCAGTGGTTCGAGCCAAACGCTCGGGCGACGTTTCCCCGATCCCTGAAGGAAACCTCCGCAACTCTTCGATTTCCTGCTTGTGGTATTCCCCTTTATGACTCGTTTGCAAGGCTCGGACCTCCTGGCCCTCGGCTTCATGACATTCGCGCTGTTCCTCGGCGCCGGCAACATCATCTTTCCGCCCAGCGCCGGTCTGGCGGCGGGGGAGAACCTGCTGCCGGCGGCGCTGGGCTTTCTACTCACCGGCGTCGGCCTGCCGCTGCTTACCGTGGTCGCCCTGGCCCGCGTCGGCGGCGGCATGGAGCGCCTGACCGCGCCCATCGGCAAGCTCGCCGGCGCCATTCTGGCGGTGGCGGTGTACCTGGCCATCGGCCCGCTGTTCGCCACCCCGCGTACCGCCGTGGTGTCCTTCGAGATGGGCGTGGCGCCCTTCACCGGTAACGACGGCCTGTCGCTGCTGCTCTATACCCTGGCCTATTTCGCCGCGGTGCTGTTCCTCTCGCTGAACCCCGGGCAGCTGGTCGACCGCATCGGCAAGTACATCACCCCAGTGCTGCTGGCGGCATTGCTGGTGCTGGGCGGCGCGGCGCTGCTGGCGCCGGCCGGCGAGATCGGCACGGTAGCCGACAGCTACCGCGAGGCGCCGCTGGTGCAGGGCTTCCTGCAGGGCTACCTGACCATGGATACCCTCGGCGCGCTGGTGTTCGGCATCGTCATCGCCAGCGCCATCCGCGACCGCGGCGTCAGCGACGCCGGCCTGATCACCCGTTACTCGGTGATTGCCGGAGTGATCGCCGCCATCGGCCTGTCGCTGGTCTATCTGGCGCTGTTCTACCTCGGCGCCACCAGCCAGGGCATCGCCGGCGACGCGCAGAACGGCGTGCAGGTGCTGACCACCTACGTGCAGCACACCTTTGGCACCCCCGGCAGCCTGCTGTTGGCGGTGGTCATCACCCTGGCCTGCCTGACCACCGCGGTGGGCCTGTTGACCGCCTGCGGCGAGTTCTTCAGCAACCTGCTGCCGGTGTCCTACCGCAGCGTGGTGATCGTCTTCGGCCTGTTCAGCCTGGGGGTGGCCAACCAGGGCCTGACCCAGCTGATCAGCGTCTCGGTGCCGGTGCTGGTGGGCCTGTATCCGCTGGCCATCGTGCTGGTGGCGCTGAGTCTGGCCAATCGCCTGTGGGTCTCCCAGTCCCTGGTGTTCGTGCCGGTGATGGCGGTGACCCTGGTGTTCGGCCTGGCCGACGGCATCGCCGCGGCGGGCTGGGGCGAGCAGGTGCCGGCCTGGTTCGGCCAACTGCCGCTGGCCGATCAGAGCCTGGGCTGGCTGCTGCCGGTGCTGGTGACCCTGGTGCTGGTCGCGGCGCTCGACCGGCTGCTGGCCCTGCGCCAGCCGGCTGTGGCCTGAGTCGCCAACGCCATGAGAGGCCGCCCATGAGGCGGCCTTTTTCTTGGGCAACCCCAGGGGGGGCCTGGCTATAATCGCCGCCAGTCCTACAAGGAGTTGGCATGCCCATCAGCGATTATTACTTGCCCCATCTACTGGCTGCGCTCTGGTTCGTCGTCTGCTGGGCCGGCTACACCCGCTATGCGCTGTGGAAGGGCCGCGCCACGCCTTGCCTGGCCAGCGTGTTGCACCTGTACCGGGAAGACTGGATGCGCCGCATGCTGTTGCGCGACAACCGCATCGCCGACGCCAACGTGATCGGCAACCTGGAGCGCAACGCCTCCTTCTTCGCCTCCAGCACCCTGATCATCCTCGCCGGCATCCTCACCGTGCTCGGCGCCTCCGACCGCGCGCTGTCGCTGCTGGCCGACCTGCCGTTCGTGCAACCGGCCAGCCGCGAGCTGTCGGAGGTCAAGCTGCTGTGCCTGGGGGTGGTGTTCGTCTACGCCTTCTTCACCTTCAGCTGGTGCATGCGCCAGTACAACTTCGCCGCGGTGCTGGTCGGTTCGGCGCCCATGGTCGGCGAACGGCACGTCACCGAGCAGGAGCGCAAGGCCTTCGCCGAGCGCACCGCGCGGGTCATCTCGATGGCCGCCAACCAGTTCAACCAGGGGCTGCGCGCCTACTACTTCGGCATGGCGACCCTGGCCTGGTTCATCAACCCCTGGTTCTTCATGCTGGTCAGCGCCGGCGTGGTGCTGGTGCTGTATCGCCGCGAATTCCACTCGGATGTGCTGGAAGTGATGGTCTACACCCCAACGCCGGCCGCCGAAGTGGCCAAGGAGAAGAGCGAATGAGTCTGCCGTTCTGGTGCGTCTTCATCAGCGCCCTGCTGATTTTCATCGCCAAGGCCCCGGTGGCCAAGGCGATGGCCGAGGAGGGTGACGGGCGCTACGACAACCGTCATCCGCGTACCCAGCAGAACCGCCTGACGGGCTTCGGCGCGCGCGCCCTGGCTGCCCACCAGAACAGTTTCGAGGCCTTCCCGCTGTTCGCCGTCGGCGTGTTGATGGCCCACGTCACCCAGACCTACGGGGTGCTGGTGGATGTGCTGGCGGTGACCTTCGTGGTCAGTCGGGTGCTGTACCTACTGTGCTATTGGTACGACCTGCACTGGCAGCGCAGCCTGATCTGGGTGGTCGGCTTGCTGTGCAGTCTGTTGCTGATGCTCAGCCCGGCGCTGTAAAAGAAAAAGGCCCGCATTGGCGGGCCTTTTTCGTTGCTCGGGCCTTACTGGCCTTCGACGGCGTCCTTGGCTTCGTCGCCGGCCTCTTCGATGGCATCGGCGGCGTCTTCGGCGGCGTCCTGAATTTTTTCGCCAGTGGTCGGCTCGGTGCCCATCACTTCGTCGGCTTTCTGTTCGATGGCGTCACCGGTTTCCTTGGCGGCGTCGCCCAGGTTTTCCATGGCTTCAGAGGCTGACTCCTTGGCCGACTCCATCTTGTCTTCCGGGGTCTTCTCGCAGGCGGCGAGACCCAGGGTAGCGGCAAGCAGCAGGGCATAAGTCAGGGGTTTGTTCACGGTCGGCACTCCATGTGTGGAAGTTGTAGGCGGCTGGGGTGATCCCATGCGCACCCCGTTGGAGCGAGCGGACGCGCTTAAGTTCCCGGTGCGTCTCGCCGGCCTTGGCCGGGTGGGGCCGCGAGGCGTTATCATGCGCGGCCTTTTCCCGTGAAGCAGTAGGGTCGTAGTGATGAGCGAGCAGTCGATTCAGGCGCGGGCGCAGCGGTTTCTCGCCGCCTTGCGTCATTGTCAGGTGCTGGGCATGCGCGTGGAGGCGGCCGACAGCCAGGGACTGACCCTGCGTCTGCCGTACAGCGCGCATATCGTCGGCAACCCGGACAGCGGCGTGATCCACGGCGGCGCCATTACCACGCTGATGGACACCACCTGCGGCATCTCCACCGTCTGCGTGCTGCCGGAGTTCGAGATCTGCCCGACTCTGGACCTGCGCATCGACTACATGCACCCGGCCGAGCCCGGCAAGGACGTGTTCGGTTTCGCCGAGTGCTACCGGGTTACCCCCAACGTCATCTTCACTCGCGGTTACGCCTACCAGGACGATCCCGAGCAGCCCATCGCCCACGTGGTCGGCGCCTTCATGCGTATGGGCAAGGCCGTACAGGGTGGCGGCGAGCTGAAGCAGAACATCCAGCAGGGCGGTGCGGCATGAGCGAACTGAACCTGGAGCAACTGGTGGCCCGCGCCCACCAGCAGAACGACTACGACCCGCTGATCAACCTGATCCCCTACGCCAAGCTGCTCGGCATCGAGTGCCTGCGCCTGGGCGAGGACATGGTGTTTCGCCTGCCGGCCAACCGCGACTGCATCGGCAACCCGGTGCTGCCGGCGCTGCACGGCGGGGTGATCGCCGGCTTCATGGAACATGCCGCCATGCTCCATCTGCTGATGTTCATGGGCATTCCACATTTGCCGAAAATCATCGACTTCTCGATAGATTACCTGCGCGCCGGTCATTATCGTGACACCTACGCGCAGTGCCAGGTCTGGCGCCAGGGCCGGCGGGTCGCCAACGTGGCGATCACCGCCTGGCAGACCACCCAGACCGAGCCGATCGCCACCGCCCGCGCCCATTTCAAGGTCGACGAGCCTTAACGCAGCGCGCCGCAATAACGACAAGGAACCTGTGGATGGATGCGTTGCTGATAATCGGTGGCCTGCTGTTGATGCTGGCCGGTCTGGTCTGGCTGGTGATGCGGGCATTCGCCACCAGCCTGCTGTGGGGCTGGGGCAGCCTGATCCCGCCGCTGACCCTGATCTACCTGCTGCGCCATTGGTCGCGGGCGCGCAGCGCCGTGGCGCTGATCGGCCTGGGGGTGATTCCCCTGGTGGTCGGCCTGACCCTGCTGGCGGCCAAGGATGCCGAGCGCCTGGCGGCGATCATGCGCCTGGACTGGCTCAAGCCCGAGGTACAGGTGCCGGCCGAGCTGGCCATCGAGCTGCGCGGCGAGCTCAACGGCCAGCCGTTCCGCCCGCAGCAGGGCGAGCTGATCGACGGCATGCTCAGCCTGCGCGAGGGCCTGGATTTCTTCGCCCAGCGTGAGCTGAACATCCGCCTGCCCCAGCCGGTCAGCGGCGCGCTGCGCCTCGACGTACTGCCGCAGGACGGCGGCAACCTGCCGGAGGTGGAGCTGAGTTGGCTGCTGCCGGAGCAGGACCTGCCCGAGGCGCGGCGCCTGAGCCGCGGCTATACCCTGCACCTGGACCTGCAGCCGCAGGCGCCGAACCGCCTGGTCGGCGATTTCCACCTGGTGCTGCCGCCGCGCTTCAAGACCAGCCTGAGCGGCCGCGTGGAGCTGTACAGCGACCGCCTGCGTTATGAGGACGGCGAAGTCGACCGCCGTTTCGACTCGCGCGACACCATAGTCCATGTGCTGCATGACTACCTGCAGCGGCGTTTCGCCAGCCGCGACGTGCGCGAGCTGAAACTGCCGCCCTTTACCTTTGACGGTGACGAGCTGGAGTTGCCGGTCGAAGCCTTGATCGACGGGCGCGCCGAGCGTCTGCCGATCCGCCTGAGCAAGCGCGACCAGCAGGGCTGGGCAGTGCTCGGCGATCGCTTTCCACCGCTACCGACCGTGGCTGCGGCGCCGCCGGCCGCGCAGCCCGAGGCGCAGCCGGTGGAGGAGCGCCTCAGCCGGCCGCTCGACCGCCGCCAGCGCTTCAGCCTGGCGCGCCTGCAGCGCAACCCCGAGCAGTACCGCAACCTCAGCATGCGCCTGAGCAAGGCCAGCGGCGGCACGGTGGAGGGGCGCTTCGTCGGCATCGACGCCGACGGCAGCATCCGCCTCAACCAGCAGCTGGGCAGCGGCGCCGGCCAGGCCAGCTTCAGCTTCAAGCCGCAGGAAATCGGCCGCCTCGAATTGCTCGAGCCCTGATTCCGCCAAGCCCTTGAAATCCATCGCACTGCCCCCACCTGTAGGACATCCGCCGCGTTAGTGGCTTAGTCCTGCATGTGGAGTTAGACGACCATGAGTGTGGAAACTCAAAAAGAAACCCTGGGCTTCCAGACCGAGGTGAAGCAGCTGCTACACCTGATGATCCATTCGCTGTACTCGAACAAGGAAATCTTCCTGCGCGAGCTGATTTCCAACGCCTCCGATGCCGCCGACAAGCTGCGCTTCGAGGCGCTGGCCAAGCCCGAGCTGCTCGAAGGCGGCGCCGAGCTGAAAATTCGCCTGAGCTTCGACAAGGACGCCAAGACCGTCACCCTCGAAGACAACGGCATCGGCATGAGCCGCGAGGAAGTCATCGCGCATCTGGGCACCATCGCCAAGTCCGGTACCGCCGACTTCCTCAAGAACCTCTCCGGCGATCAGAAGAAGGATTCGCACCTGATCGGTCAGTTCGGTGTGGGCTTCTATTCGGCCTTTATCGTCGCCGACAAGGTGGACGTCTTCACCCGTCGTGCCGGCCTGTCGGCCGCCGAGGGCGTGCACTGGTCGAGCAAGGGCGAGGGCGAGTTCGAGGTCGCCACCATCGACAAGGCCGAGCGCGGTACCCGCATCGTCCTGCACCTCAAAAGCGGCGAGGAAGAGTTCGCCGACGGCTGGCGCCTGCGCAATATCGTCAAGAAGTACTCCGACCATATCGCCCTGCCCATCGAGCTGCCGAAAGAGCATTACGGCGAAGACAAGGACAAGCCGGCCGAGCCGGAGTGGGAAACCGTCAACCGCGCCAGCGCGCTGTGGACCCGCCCGCGCACCGAGGTCAAGGACGAGGAATACCAGGAGTTCTACAAGCACGTCGCCCACGACTTCGAGAACCCGCTGAGCTGGAGCCACAACAAGGTCGAGGGCAAGCTGGAATACAGCTCGCTGCTCTACGTGCCGGGCCGCGCGCCGTTCGACCTGTACCACCGCGAAGCGCCCAAGGGCCTCAAGCTCTACGTGCAGCGCGTGTTCATCATGGACCAGGCCGACGAGTTCCTGCCGCTGTACCTGCGTTTCATCAAGGGCGTGGTGGATTCCAACGACCTGTCGCTGAACGTGTCGCGCGAGATCCTGCAGAAGGATCCGGTGATCGACTCGATGAAGTCGGCGCTGACCAAGCGCGTGCTGGACATGCTGGAGAAGCTGGCCAAGGACAAGCCGGAGGACTACAAGACCTTCTGGAAGGCCTTCGGCCAGGTGCTCAAGGAAGGCCCGGCGGAAGACTTCGCCAACAAGGAGAAGATCGCCGGCCTGTTGCGCTTCGCCTCCACCGCAGGCGAGGGCGACGAGCAGTCGGTGTCGCTGGCCGACTACCTGGGTCGGGTCAAGGAAGGTCAGGACAAGATCTACTACCTGACCGGTGAATCCTACGCGCAGATCAAGAACAGCCCGCACCTGGAGGTGTTCCGCAAGAAGGGCATCGAGGTGCTGCTGCTCACCGACCGCATCGACGAGTGGCTGATGAGCTACCTGACCGAGTTCGACGGCAAGCAGTTCGTCGACGTGGCCCGTGGCGACCTGGACCTGGGCAAGCTGGACTCGGAAGAGGACAAGAAGGCCCAGGAAGAAGTGGCCAAGGCCAAGGAAGGGCTGATCGAGCGTCTGAAAGGCGCGCTGGGCGAGCAGGTCAAGGAAGTGCGCGTGTCGCATCGCCTGACCGACTCGCCGGCGATCCTCGCCATCGGCGAGCAGGACCTGGGTCTGCAGATGCGCCAGATCCTCGAGGCCAGCGGGCAGAAGGTGCCGGAATCCAAGCCGATCTTCGAGTTCAACCCCGGCCATCCGCTGATCGAGCGTCTGGATGCCGAGGCCGACGAGGACCGCTTCGTCGACCTGTCGCACATCCTCTTCGACCAGGCCGCGCTGGCCGCCGGCGACAGCCTGAAGGATCCGGCCGCCTACGTGCAGCGCTTGAACAAGCTGCTGGTGGAGCTGTCCGCCTGACTGGCCAAGCAGTAGAAAAGCCCGCTTCGGCGGGCTTTTTTTATGGTTCTGCGCATTTTTGCGCAAAGGGTAAGCGTGACAAACGAGCCAGTGCTGCGATGGCGCAAGCTCGCGCTCCGCTCCCGCCAGGCGCTAGCTCCAGCTCCTGCGGATCAAGGCACGCTGGACCGAGTTGCACGCACTCTGACACGTCCTGTGTAAAACCCGTGCGCCAGCGGCTTGGTCATCGCCGGTTGCAGGACTATGTTTAGGGGCCAACCCTTGCGAAGGAAGGCCTCGCCATGCAGAAGAAGACACTGGTTCCCCTGTTGTGCGCCGCATTCGCCGGTCTTGCCGACGCGGCTGTCGTGACCAAGACGATTGCCTACGAGATCGAAGGCGAAGCCTTCGAAGGCGTGCTGGTATACGACGACTCGGTGACCACGCCGCGTCCGGGGCTGCTCGCCGTGCCCAACTGGATGGGGGTGAACGAGGACACCGTGGCCAAGGCCGCCCGTGCTGCAGGCGACAAGTACGTGGTGTTCGTCGCCGACATGTACGGCAAGTCGATTCGTCCGAGCAACGCCGAAGAAGCGGGTGCCGCGGCCACTGCCGTGCGCGCCGATCGCCCGCTGATGCGCAAGCGCGCCCAGGCGGCGGTCGAGGTGCTCAAGGCGCAGAGCGGTGAGGTGGCGCTGGATCTCGACAAGCTCGGCGCCATCGGCTTCTGCTTCGGTGGCGGCACGGTGCTGGAGCTCGCGCGTTCGGGCGCGCCGCTCAAGGGCTTCGTGTCCTTCCACGGCAACCTGGACACGCCCAACCCGAGTGATGCGAAGAACATCCAGGCGCCGGTGCTGGTGCTGCACGGTGCCGATGATCCGGCCGTGCCGCAGGCTCAGGTCGACGGCTTCATCGCCGAAATGAAGGCGGCCAAGACCGACTGGCAACTGGTCAGCTACGGTGGCGCGGTGCACTCGTTCACCAATCCCAAGGCCAACGTGCCGGGACGCAACGAATATCATCCGGTGGTGGCTGCGCGGGCCTTCAAGGCGATGAATGATCTGTTCGACGAGGTCTTCGCCGAGCAGTGACCGCGGGTTTACCACGCGTTGAACGAAAGGCTGCGCCCAGTGGGCGCAGCCTTTTTTCATCTTACTTCGCGGGCAGTACGGCGATATCGATGATGCCGTCCGGCAGGTCGGCGATGTCGCCCAGGGTGGTCGGCTTGCCGCTGGCCAGATCGAGCTGATGCAGGGTCTTGCCGGTCAGCACGAAGGCCGTGTTGCCACCCTTGCCATCGCTGGCGATGTCCATGGCGGCCGCCGCGAGGCCATCGGCGACCTTGCCGACCAGTTGCTGCACGCCGTCGTTCGGCGGGTTCTGCAGCATCAGGCTGGCGCTGGCCAGGTCGATGTTGTATAGCGCGGTGCTCTGCGTGCCCGCATAGGCGTTGGTGTAGGCACCGGCGACCACCTTGGGCTGCTGGCCGGCGTAGGGGCCGTCGGTGGCATAGGCGAGCTTGCCGTCCACGGCCACTTCACCAGTATCGACATTCACCCGCAGGCTGGTGCCGTCCGGGCCGAGCAGGCGCAGGCGGTCGGCCACCGGGTTGAAGTCGACCACGGCCTGGCCGCTGCCAGCCAGCGCGGTTTGCAGTTTGCTGCCCGCAGTCGCCTGACCGCTGGCGGCGTCGAGGGTGTAGAGCTGATCGGCGCCGCTCAAGGCATAGAGCTGGCCGCTGGCCGGGCGCACATCCAGGCCGCGCAGGTCGCTGGCGCCGCTGACCGCCATGCTGCCGGTGACCTTGAGGCTGGCGACATCGACCTTGTACAGCGTGCCATCGGCGCCCAGTGCGAGCAGTTCGGTAGCGCTGGCGGCACCTGTGCCCAGGGTCAGCAGGCCGGCGGTGCAGAGGGTAGTGATGCGTTTCATGTGGGTTCCTCGTGAAGGTTTCAGCATCGAGACGAAACCGGCTGGCCGGTTTCGCAGGTGCCTCGACGAAACACCTGTGAGCTATACCCGCGAGGAATGCAGCTGGATGTCGGCGGCGGAAATTTTTTCAAGCGGCTTGCCGACCGAGCGGCCGGCAAGCCCTGTCAGTTGGCGCTGGCCAGCACGGCTCGACCGATATAGAGCACCGG
Organism: Pseudomonas sp. PL-6; assembly: GCF_054110165.1. Lineage (NCBI taxonomy): Bacteria > Pseudomonadati > Pseudomonadota > Gammaproteobacteria > Pseudomonadales > Pseudomonadaceae > Pseudomonas > Pseudomonas sp. PL-6. The sequence continues at coordinate 2,125,677 of NZ_CM134189.1, forward strand.
GCCGCTAGGGCGGTCGTAGGGCGAGCCACCGGCCGGTTCCAGCGTCAGCTCGAACAGCTGGCCGGCCTGCACGGCGCCGATCTGTTCGGCGGGCAGGCGCAGCGGCTTGCCGGCCTCGACCAGGCCCAGCGAGCGCGGGCCTTCGGCCGGATCGATCAGCGTCCAGAACTGCAGGGCGCGGCCTTCCGGCACCTGGTCGGCGACCAGCGGATCGAGCAGCAGCGTGCCATCGCTGCCGACCTGGATGACCCAACCCGGCTTGGCCGCTTCGCCCGGTTGCTGCAGCACCACGGTGTAGCGTTCGCCGGCGATGTCCGGACTGCGCAGGATCGGCAGCAGCACGGCGACCAGCAGGGCAACGGCCAGTGTGGCGGCGGTCAGGCGCCAGGTCAGCAGGCTGTTCCACCAGTTGGCCAGGGCGCTCGGGCGTGGCTCATCATGCAGGCCCAGGCTTCGGCGGATACGCACCCAGAGTGCCGGGGAGGGCGCCTGGCTGGGCAGCCGGTCGCTCAGTTCGAGAAAGTGGCGCTCCCAGTCCAGGGCCATGCGCGCAGCGTCTTCGTCGTGCTCCAGCAGTTGGCGCACCTCGTCGGCCTCGGCGCCGTCGAGCAGGCCGAGCAGGTACTCGCCGATCAGGGCGCGACGTTCTTCGGGGTCGTGCGGAATCATGCTTGCAGACACTCCTGCAGCGCGCGCAGGCCGGCGCGGATACGGCCCTTGATGGTGCCCAGCGGGGTGCTCAGGCGGCTGGCGATCTGCTCGTGGGTCAGGCCACGGTAGAAGGCCAGCAGAATCGGATGGCGGCGTGGCCTTTCCAGGCGTTGCAGGCAACTACGCAGCAGGCGCCGCTCGGATTGCTGCAGCGCCTGCGCCTCGGCCTGCGGGCTGTCGTCCAGCACGCGCTCGATGAAGTCATCGTCTACCTCGACCTGTCGCCCGCCGCTGCGCAGGGCGTTGAGCACGCGGTAGCGCAGGATGCTGTGCACCCAGGCGCGACCGCTGCCCAGTTCGCGTCGATAACGCGCGGCGTGTTGCCAGATGCGCACGAAGGCATCGTGCAGGCAATCCTCGGCTATATCGCGGCGGCCCAGCATGCTGATGGCCAGGCCGAGCAGTTGCCCGGCCTCCTGTCGGTAGAGCGCCTGGAAGGCGCGCTCGTCGCCGCGCGCGCAGGCTTCCAGGGTGCTGTCGTAGTCGAAGTCGCGATCCGCCATGGGGCATCCGTTGGCCTGGTTCAGTCCGCCCGCAGCTTATACCCGCCGGCGGCGTCAGCGGATCACGCGAGTGCAACAAAAAGCTGCTCAGCGCGGCAGTTCGATGCGCCGGGTCTCGCCAGGCACCTGCGGCCAGTCGCCCGCGGCCCAGCGCTGGCGGGCCTGGTCGATCAGCTCGGGGGTGCTGGAGACGAAGTTCCAGTTCATTCGCCGCGGCCCCAGCGGTTCGCCGCCGATCAGCGCCAGGTGACATTCGCTGCAGGCGCTGAGGGTCGGGCTGGCGCCTTCCTCCAGCACGGCCAGGCTATGAAGGGGCAGGGCCGTGCCGTCCAGGTCGGCTTCGCCGTCGATCAGGTACAGCGCCCGCTCGCGGTGCTCGGCCGTTATCGTCAGGCTGGCGCCGGCGGCCAGCTTGAGTTCGGCGTAGAGGGTCGGCGAACGCACCGGCACCGGCGACTCGAGGCAGAAGCCGTTGCCGGCGATCAGGGTGATCTGCACGCCCAGGCTGTCGCTGCGCGGCAGCGTGCTGGCCGGGTGGTGGCTGTAGGCCGGCTCGCCGTTCTCCTCGGCTGTCGGCAGCGCCAGCCACACCTGCAGGCCGTGCAGGCGCTTGGCCTGCCCGAGCAGCTGCGGCGGGGTGCGTTCGACGTGGGCGACGCCGCGGCCGGCGGTCATCCAGCTGACGTCGCCGGGGCCGACCAGCTGATCGGAACCGAGGCTGTCCTTGTGCTGCAACTGGCCCTCGAACAGGTAGGTGAGGGTGGATAGGCCGATATGCGGGTGCTGGGCGATGTCCATGCCGCTGCCGGCCGGGTAGGGCTGCGCCAGTATATGGTCGAAGAACACGAAGGGGCCGACGCTGCGGCACTGCGCCGAGGGCAGCGGGCGCAGGATCGGCTGGCCGGAGATATCCTCGGCGCGCGGGCGGATCAGCAGCAGGTCGCTCATGGCCGTGCTCCGCTCAGGCGGGTGTCGACCTGGATTTCGGCGCTGGTCATCAGCTTGTGCACCGGGCACTTGTCGGCGATGCGCAGCAGTTGCTGGCGCTGGCTTTCATCCAGCGCACCGCGCAATTCCAGTTCCACCGCCAGGCGGTAACGTCCCTGGCGCTCCTCGCTGTCGTCGCGCTCCACCTTCACGTCCAGCCCCTCCAGCGGCAAGCCGCGCTGGCGGGCGTAGAGCATCAGGGTCAGGGCCTTGCAAGCGCCGAGGGCGGCGTCGAACAGGTCGTGCGGCTCCGGCCCGGCACCGTCGCCGCCCAGCTCCGCTGGTACGTCGCTGTCGAGTCGATGCGGGCCGATGTCGATGTGATGCAACAGGCCTTTGGCGGTGCTTACGCGAATCATGGCGGGTGTCCCGGCGAGTGATGGTGCTGCCAGCCTAGCGCAGGCCGGGGCGGTCAGACCAGCGCCGACAGCCGCACGTCGGCGCCCAGCACGCGCAGCAGACGGCCCTGGGCGTCGAGGATGGGCACCGAGACGGTGAAGCAGAAAGCGTCGGTGGCCGAGGAGCGGTAGACCTGGGTGATATGGCTGCGCAGGCCGTCGGCGACGGCGCGGAACCAGGGCCGCTGGCTCCAGTCGCGGCCGCGGCAGCTGGCGCTGTCGTGGTGCGGCACGTCGGCGGCGAAGACGTTCTCCGACAGCTGCACGCCGCGGCTGTCGACCAGATAGAACAGCTCGAAGCGGCTGTCGCGGGCCAGGGTTTCGCGCAGCAGGCGCTCGGCGGCGAGCGGCTCGCCAGCCAGCGCCGGTTCGCCGGCCAGGCGCTCGACGCCGGCGCGCACCGCGCTGTGGATCTCCAGGCGGAAATCGCCGAGCCCGGCCAGCAGGCGGTCGCCGTCCTCGCGCACCGCCTGGCTGTGGTGCAGCACCTGGCCGGCCTTGCCGAGCAGCTCGCCGGCGACCTGGGCGATGGCCTGCACGTCGCCGTTGATCGAGCGCAGCGCCTGGCCGATCTGCTCGGTGCCGGCGGCGATCTGGCCGACCTGGGCGTCCAGGCGGTCCATGGCCTGGCGCGTGCTGTCCAGGCCGGCGCCGACTTCGCGCATGCCGTCGCGGCCGTCGGCCACCGCCTGGTGCATATGGCCGCCGGCGTCGCCGAGCTGGCGCATGCCGTCGCGAAAGCGCTCGATGATGCCGCTGACCTGGTCGGTGGCCGCGGTGGTATGCCCGGCCAGGCGTCGCACCTCTTCGGCCACCACGGCGAAGCCGCGGCCGTGCTCGCCGGCGCGGGCAGCCTCGATGGCGGCGTTGAGCGCCAGCAGATTGGTCTGCTGGGAGATGCTGGCGATCACCCCGATGACCTTGCTCACTTCGTCCAGCTGGCCGGCCAGTTGCTCGATCACCTGACCCAGCTGCGCCTCGCTGGCGCCGATCGCCTCGACCTGGCGCAGCACCGTCTGGCCACTCTGCTGGCACTGGCGCAGGGTCGCCGAGACCTCGGCCGACAGCCGCGCCACCTCGCCGGCGCCCGGCACCAGTTCGGCGTCGAGGGTGGTGGTGACCTGTTCGCTGGCGCTGGCGATCAGCTTCGAGGACTGCGCCAGGGCCTGGCCGCTCTGCTCGTTGGCGGCGGCGATGCGCGCCAGCTGCGGGGCATGGGCGGCGATGCCGACGGCGGCGCCGAGGCTGGCGCGGATGCGCTGCTGCAGGCCGGCGCTGAAGCCGTTGAGGCGCGCCATCCACTGCCGATGCTCGGGCAGGCGGGTGGTCAGGTCGTGGTGCTGGAACAGGGCGTCGAGGGCGGCTTCGTCCTGAGCCTGGCGGTTCGGTTTGCGCAGCAACTGCAGCATGGTGAGTCCCCTTGATGGTCTGCAGGAGGCGCTGCAAGCCAAGTGCCAGCATTGGCGCGGCGCCGCGCCCTGGCGGCGAGCGCCAGGCGCCCGGGGCGAGGCTGGCGCGCTGCCGGCCGCTGCTGCACCAGCGCGGTGCGGCGAACTCGCCGGGTAGGCCCGGGGTCTATGCTGCTCGAACCTGTCAGGAGGACGCGTCTTGCCCATTTTCCGTGTTATCGCGCTGGCGCTCGCCGGCCTGCTCGCCTGCAACGCCCAGGCGCGCGACTACCGCTACAGCGATGCCCATCTGCACTACGTGGATTTCTTCCAGGAAAGCGCCGGGATGGACGAGCTGCTGGAACAGATGTCCGCCAGCGGCATCGACCACGTGATGCTGTCCGGCATCCCGGTGGCGAAGAAATGGGACGAGGACGAGCCCAAGCGGCCGCGCTACTACGCCGGTGACGACGCCAATGCCTACTGGTACAGCGCCACCGACGTGTTCGTCGCCGCCGCCTACAAGCGCCTGCCGGCCGAGCAGCGCCAGCGCTTCCACCCCTTCCTGTCCGGCTTCAACCCCAACGACAAGAACGCCGACGCCCATATCCGCCGCATGCTCGAGCTGGACCCCGGGCTGTGGCAGGGTATCGGCGAGATCTTCACCCGCCACGACGACCTCACCGCGCTGATCCACGGCAGCGCCCCGCGGGCCAACAACGAGGCGCTGACGCGGGTCTTCCACCTGGCTGCCGAGTACGATCTGCCGGTGATGCTGCACTCCAACATCACCTCCAAGCGCGAGCGCAACCCGCTCTACCTGCAGGAGATCGAAGACCCGCTGCGCAACCACCCGCACGTGCGCTTCATCTGGGCGCATGCCGGCACCAGCATGGAAATTCACCGGCATCAGGACAAGCTGGATTTCCTCCTGCCTACCCTCGAGCGCATGCTCGGCGAGTACCCCAATCTGTATATCGACCTGTCCTGGACCATGCTGCGCCCCTACTTGCTGGACGAGAACGGCAAGGCGGATGCGGACTGGGTGCACCTGGTCAGCAGCTATCCGCAGCGTTTCATGCTCGGCTCCGACGTGGTCGGCCGCTTCGGCAGCCTGGGCGAGTACATGAGGGGGTTCGTCCCCTTCCTCGATGCGTTGCCGCCGGACGTGGCGCAGCAGGTGGCGCGCGACAACTTCCTCGCCGTGCTGCCGCGCAAGGTGCAGGCCGAGCTGAACCGCTAGCGCGGCCGTCATCAGGCTGTCATCTGGGCGTCATAGGCTCGCGCCGATCTCAACAAGGAGCGCGACATGCACCCAATTCAAGTGGCCGCCGTGGCCGGTCTGTTCGCTTGCGCCGCCGCCGTTCAGGCCGAGGTGCGGGTGGAGGGGCCGGTGGAATACGGCATCTTCACCAGCCAGTATCAGGACTTCGAGGCCGGCGAGCGGGTGCTGACCCGCAGCAACCAGGACATCCAGCGCACCGAGCAGGTGCCCGCCAAGCTCGGCACCAAGTTCGGCCTGCGCTACCGCCTGGTGGGCAAGCGCGAGGGCGACGAGCCGCTGACCCTGCTGTATTTCACCCCCGGCGTAGTCACCCCGGACGGCCAGCGCCACGACAAGTTCGAGGTGCGGCAGCAGCTGGTGGCCGGTGCGCCGCAGGACGTGATGGCCTTCGAGTTCAGCGAACATCACGAGGTGGTGCCCGGCGAATGGCACTTCATGGTGTTCCAGGGCGACCGCAAGCTGGCCGAACAGCGCTTTCAGGTACGTTGATCCGCCGTCCCGGCCTATGCTGTGAAAGGAGCGGCGCAGGGCAGGGCGATGGCGGACGGGCAGCGGGTACTGGTGGTGGACGACGACGGCGAGGTGCGGCAGCTGCTGCAGGACTACCTCGGCGGTCACGGCTATGCGGTGCACGGCTGCGCCGACAGCGCGGCGCTGCGCCAGGCGCTGCAGGACGGCCTGCCGGACCTGGTCCTGCTCGACGTCGGCCTGCCCGGCGAGGACGGCCTGAGCCTGGCGCGCTTTCTGCGCGAACGCCACGACCTGCCGGTGATCATGATTTCCGGCGCCGGCAGCCCGGTCGACCGCATCATCGGCCTGGAAGTGGGCGCCGACGACTACCTGGCCAAGCCCTTCGACCCACGCGAGCTGCTGGCGCGGGTCAAGAGCGTGCTGCGCCGCTACCGACACGCCGGCGAGGAGGCGCCAACCTCGGACGGCGGCGTGTGCCTCGGCCGCTTCCGTCTCGACCTGCAGCGCCGCCAGCTGCTCGACGAGCAGGGCGGCGAGATCGAGCTGACCGCCATGGAGTTCGACCTGCTGCAGGCCTTCGCCCAGCGCCCCAACCGGCCGCTGTCGCGCGACCAGTTGCTCAACCTGACGCAGAACCGCGACTGGAATCCCTTCGACCGCTCCATCGACATCCGCATCGCCCGCCTGCGGCGCAAGCTCGAGGACGACCCGGAGAAGCCGCAGATCATCCGTACCCTGCGCGGTGTCGGCTATATGCTGGTGACCCGCTGAACCGACGCTGCCCTAGTGGCTGTTCGCGGCTAAGGCCGCTGCGCAATGTTTCAATTGTTTCACTGTGCCTGCCGGCGGCCAGGGACGTCGCGCGCCTTCCTATACTGGCGCCATAGCCCCTGTGCGGAGGTCCGCCATGCACCCGCTCCCGGCCCTGGTGACCAGCGATCTCGACCACCCGCTGCGGCAGATCGTCGACAACAGCAGTGCGGTCATCTACATCAAGGACCTCGACGGCCGCTACCGCTTGGTCAACCCGGCCTTCGAGCGCTTCTTCCAGCTCAGCGCCGCGCAGGTGCTCGGGCGCAGCGACCACGAGCTGTTCCCGGTGCAGGTGGCCGACGCCCTGCGTAGCAACGACCTCAGCGTGGCCAGCCTCGGCCACTCCATCGAATTCGAGGAGCAGCTGCTGCTGCGCGAGCGCAGCTGGGTCTACCTGTCGAGCAAGTTCCCGCTGTTCGACGAGCGCCACCGGGTCATCGCGGTGTGCGGCATCTCCACCGACATCAGCGAGCGCAAGCGGGTCGAGGAGGCCCTGCGTCACGTCGCCCTCGGCGTCTCGGCGGCCACCGGCGAGGCGGTGTTCGAGGCCATCGCCCGCTACCTGGCGCGCTCGCTGCAGGCCGATTTCGCCTTCGTCAGCCGCGTCTGCGATCCCGATGCCCGGCGCCTGAGCACCCTGGCGCTGTACTTCGACGGCCAGCTGCTGCCCAACCTGACCTACAGCATCGCCGGCACGCCCTGCGAGGAGGTCTTTGGTCAGGCCTTCCACCTGGTCGAGTGCAACCTGGCGCACTGCTACCCGGGCGACGACAGTCTGAGCCACCTGGGCCTCGACAGCTACGCCGGCTACCCGCTGTTCGCCAGCGACGGCCGGCCGCTGGGGCTGATCGCCGTCGGCCATCGCCACGCGCTGCCCGAGCGCAGCCGGGTCGAGTCGGTGCTGCGGATCTTCTCGGTGCGCGCCGCCGCCGAGCTGCAGCGGCTGGACGCCGAGGCCAGCTACCGGGCGATCTTCGAGGCCTCGGAGGACGCCATTTTCGTCCACGAACTGGACAGCGGCGCGCTGCTCGACATCAACCCGCGCGCCTGCGCCCTGTATGGCTACAGCCACGCGCAGATGCTCAGCCTGCCGCTCGACGCCTTCTGCGCCGGCTATCCACCCTACACCGGGGTCGAGGCCCAGGGCTGGCTGGCGCGGGCCCGCGATGAGGGCCCGCAGCGCTTCGAGTGGCACCGGCGCAACCGCGACGGCAGCCTGCACTGGGACGAGGTGTGCCTGAAGCGGGCCAATATCGGCGGTGTCGAGCGTATCCTCGCCTTCACCCGCGAGATCAGCCAGCGCAAGGAGGCCGAATGCGCGCTGCGCGCCAGCGAGCAGCAGTACCGCACCATAGTCGCCAGCGCCCTGGACTGCATCATCGGCATGGACGCCGAGGGCCGCGTGACCACCTTCAACCCGGCCGCCGAGCAGTGTTTCGGCTATCGCCGCGAGCAGGCGCTGGGCCGCGAGCTGGCCGAGCTGATCATCCCGCTGCCGCATCGCGCAGCCCACAACCAGGGCTTCCGCCGCTATCTGGCGACCGGCGAGGGCGCCTTCCTGGGGCGTCGGGTCGAGGTCCAGGCGATGCGCGCCGACGGTCAGGAGTTTCCCGCCGAACTGGCCATCACGGTGGTGCAGGGCGCCCAGGGCAGCCAGTTCATCGGCTTTCTGCGCGACATCACCGAGCGCCGTCAGGCCGAGCAGCAGCGCGCCGATCTGGAGCAGCAGCTGCGCCAGGCCCAGCGCATGGAGGCCATCGGCCATTTGACCGGCGGCATCGCCCATGACTTCAACAACCTGCTGACCAGCATGCTCGGCTACACGGTGATGGCCGAGGAACTGGCCGAGCGTCAGGGCGACGAACGCCTGAGCCACTACCTGACGCGGGTGCAGCACTCGGCGGAGAAGGCCCGCGACCTGATCCAGCAGATGCTCACCTTCAGCCGCGGCGGGCGCGGCCAGGCGCAGGCGGTGGCGCTCGACCAGCTGATCGGCGAGTTCCGCCAGCTGTTGCAGTCGACCCTGCCGAGCAGCATCGAGATCGACCTGCAACTGGCCCAGGCGCTGCCGCTGGCGCGGGTCGATCCGCTGCAGCTGGAGCAGGTGCTGATGAACCTGTGCATCAATGCCCGCGACGCCATGGCCGGCAGCGGCCGCCTGCGCATCGAACTGCAGCGCGGCCTGCAGCCGCACGGCATCTGTGCCTCCTGTCAGCAGGCGTTTGCCGGCGACTACCTGGTGCTGCGGGTCAGCGACTCCGGGCCGGGTATCGCCGAGGCGGTGCAGCTGCACATGTTCGAGCCGTTCTTCAGCACCAAGGCGCCGGGGCAGGGCAGCGGCATGGGCCTGTCGATGGCCCACGGCATCGTTCACGAGTACGGCGGGCATATCCGCGTGCACAGCCGCCCGGGCCAGGGCAGCAGCTTCGAGATCTGTCTGCCGCCGCAGGCCGAGGCCGGTGCGCCGGCGCGCGCGGTGACGGCGCAGGTGGCCGCCGCGCATGCCTGGCCGGCGCTGTGTGGGCGGGTGGCGGTGATCGACGACGAGCGCCTGGTCGGCGAGTTCGTCTGCGAGCGTCTGGCCGGCTGGGGGCTGCACACGCGCCTGTGGTGCGACGCCGAGCAGGCCAGCGCGGAGCTGCTGGCCGATCCCTACGCCTGGGACCTGGCGATCATCGACCAGTGCATGCCGCGCCTGACCGGTCTGCAACTGGCGCGGCGCCTGCTGGCCGCCCGCGCCGATCTGCCGATCGCCCTCTATACCGGCTTCAGCGAGCGTCTCGAGGAGGCCGAGGTGCTGGCCCAGGGCGTGCGCGCGCTGCTGCACAAGCCGCTGGACCAGGGCCGCCTGTACGCCTGGCTGAGCGCCCAACTGGCGGCTGATACCCGCTGATACTCAAGGCATACAAAGGCGCAGCACGGCGCCATCGTGGCGATACAGGGGCTCGGCAAGCTGGCCTCAGGGCTCGGCAACAGCCTGCAGCCCCCAACCACCACGAGGCAACATCCCATGAAACTCCCATTCTTCACCCCCGGGCGCATGAGCCCGAGCCAGGCCGCCGGCGAGACGGCGCCGCGCCAGCACGGCGCCGCGCGCCGCCGCAAGGCGTGCGCCGCCGGCGACCGCATGCTGTGCATCTACCTGGCGCAGAACCCCGAACTGACGCGCCGCTACATGGAACTGAACTGATTGCCTAGACGAACATCAGGCGCGCGCCCGCGCATCGAGGACTCCTCATGAAACGCCTTGCCATTTTTATCTACGGCCTTGCCTGCTACGCCCTGTTCCTGGCCACCTTTCTCTACGCCATGGCCTTCGTCGGCAATCTGCCGGCGGCGCCGCGTACCATAGACGGTGAACCGCTGTTGCCCCTGGCCGACGCCTTGGCGATCGACCTGTTGCTGCTGACCCTGTTCGCCGTGCAGCACAGTGTGATGGCGCGCCCGGCCTTCAAGGCCCTGTGGACGCGAATCATCCCGGCCGAAGCGGAGCGCAGCACCTACGTGCTGTTTTCCAGCCTGGCGCTGATCGCCCTGTTCTACTTCTGGCAGCCGCTGGGCGGGATGATCTGGGAGATCGACAACCGCAGCGGGCGCCTGCTGCTCAACGCCGGCTTCGGCTTCGGTTGGGCGCTGGTGCTGTACAGCACCTTCCTGATCAACCATTTCGACCTGTTCGGCCTGCGCCAGGTGTGGCTGCAACTGCTCGGCCGGCCCTACACCGCGCTGCCGTTCCAGACCCCGGGGGTTTACAAGCTGGTGCGCCACCCGCTGTACCTGGGCTGGTTCTTCGCCTTCTGGTGCACGCCGCAGATGAGCGCCACCCACCTGCTGTTTGCCCTGGCCACCAGCGCCTACATCCTGCTGGCCATCGTCTTCGAGGAGCGCGACCTGCTGCGGGCGTATCCGCAGTACCGCAGCTATCGTCAACGGGTGCCGATGCTGCTGCCGCGCCTGCGCGGCAAGCGCAAGGTAGAGGAGCTGGAGGAGGCGGCCTGAAGCATCCGCTCGCCAAACGAAGGCGCCCCGCGGGGCGCCTTCGGCATGTGTGCAGAAAATTTTCGTGCGCCCCATCAAGCGTCCAAGGCACGAGCCGATACAAGGGAAATTAAGTAGTTAGCTGAATCTCTTCAGACCTGCAGTCAGGAATGGCGGTGGGTTGCCGACAACAGGAGCACCATCAATGTCGCTGCGTAATCTTGCCATCGCCCCGCGGGCGGCCCTGGGTTTTGGACTGGTGGCACTGCTGGTGCTGCTGCTCGGCGCCTTCTCTCTGTTGCAGATGGCGGAGATGCGCAAGCAGTCCACCGAGGTCGACGAAAACTGGCTGCCCAGCGTGCTGGCGCTGGCCGAGGTGAGTCAGGACGCGCTGCGCCTGCGCGCCATCACCCTGCGCCTGATGCTCAACCGCGAACCGGAGCAGGTGCAGAACAACCTGCGCCTGGCCGAGGAGCTGCGTGCCATGCTCGCCAAGGCGCAAACGGCTTACGAGCAGCGCATCACCACCAGCGAGGAACGTCGTCTCTACGACGACTTCAAACGGGCCGAGACGGCCTACCTGCAGGAGCAGGGGCGGATAGTCGAGGCGGTGCGCCGCGGCGATTTCGATGCCGCGATCGCGGTCGCCGGCGGCGTGCTCAACCAGCACGCCGATGCCATGGCCCGTGGCCTGCGCGAGCTCTCGGAACTCAACCGCAACGCCGCTTCGGCCGCGGCGCAGCGCGCCGGCGCGGTATTCGAGTCGGCGCGCGCCTGGGTCATCGGCATGCTGCTGCTGGCGGCCCTGGCCACCGTGGCGCTGGCGCTGCTGCTGACCCGCAGCATCGTCGCGCCGCTGACCGAAGCGGTGCGGGTAGCCGAGGTGGTGGCTTCGGGCGATCTGACCCAGTCGATCCAGGTGCTCGGCAACGACGAGCCGGCGCGCCTGCTGGCGGCGCTGAAAAGCATGCAGCAGAGCCTGCGCAGCACCATCCAGAGCATCGCCGACTCCTCCAACCAGCTGGCCTCGGCGTCCGAGGAGCTGCACGCGGTGACCGAGGACTCGAGCCGCGGCCTGCACCAGCAGAACACCGAGATCGAACAGGCCGCCACTGCGGTCAACCAGATGACCGCGGCGGTGGAGGAGGTGGCGCGCAACGCGGTGAGCACTTCGGAGGCCTCGCGCGAGTCCAACCAGGTCGCCCAGCAGGGCCGCGAGCAGGTGCGCCAGACCGTCAGCTCGATCAGTCAGCTGGCCGAGGACGTGAACAGCACCTCCGGGCAGGTCGAGCAGCTGGCCGAGCGGGTGCGCGAGATCAGCAAGGTGCTCGACGTGATCCGCTCCATCGCCGAGCAGACCAACCTGCTGGCGCTCAACGCCGCCATCGAGGCCGCGCGGGCCGGCGACGCTGGCCGCGGCTTCGCCGTGGTCGCCGACGAGGTGCGGGCGCTGGCCCATCGCACCCAGCAGTCGACCCAGGAAATCGAGCAGATGATCGGCGGCATCCAGAGCGGCACCGACCAGGCCGTGGGGGCGATGCACAGCAGCAACGGCCGCGCCCGTTCCACCCTGGAGGTGGCGCAGGCCGCCGGCACGGCGCTGGAGCAGATCGCCCAGGCGATCGCCTCGATCAACGAGCGCAATCTGGTGATCGCCAGCGCCTCGGAAGAGCAGGCGCAGGTGGCGCGCGAGGTGGACCGCAACCTGGTCAACATCCGCGACCTGTCGCTGCAGAGCTCGGCCGGTGCCAACCAGACCAGCGCCGCCAGCCAGGAGCTGTCGCGCCTGGCGGTGGACCTGAACAGCCTGGTGGCGCGCTTCAAGGTCTGAGGCCGACAGGGGGGCTGCCGGCGAGCCAGGCTGATCGTCGGTAAGCCGGCTCCCACAAGGGTTTCTGATGCCGCAACGAAAACGGCGCCCACAGGCGCCGTTGTCTTTACTGCCGGGCAGCTGTCACTTGCCGGCCCAGCGCTTGAGCACCAGGGTGGCGTTGGTGCCGCCGAAGCCGAAGCTGTTGCTCATCACGGTGTCGAGCTTGGCGTTCTCCACGGTCTTGAGCTGGATCGGCAGGTCGGCCAGTTCCGGATCGACTTCCTCGATGTTGGCCGAGGCAGCGATGAAGTTGCCTTCCATCATCAGCATGCAGTAGATCGCTTCCTGCACGCCGGCGGCGCCCAGGCTGTGGCCGGACAGGCTCTTGGTCGAGCTGATGGCCGGCGCCTTGTCGCCGAACACCTCGCGCACCGCGCGGCTTTCGGCGACGTCGCCGACCGGGGTGGAGGTGCCGTGGGTGTTGAGGTAGTCGATCGGCGTGTCGACGGTGGCCAGGGCCTGCTGCATGCAGCGCACCGCGCCTTCGCCGCTCGGTGCGACCATGTCGTAGCCGTCGCTGGTGGCGCCGTAACCGACGATTTCGGCGTAGATCTTCGCGCCGCGGGCCAGGGCGTGTTCCAGCTCCTCGACCACCACCATGCCGCCGCCGCCGGCGATGACGAAACCGTCACGCTTGGCGTCGTAGGCGCGCGAGGCCTTGTCCGGGGTTTCGTTGTACTGGGTGGAGAGGGCGCCCATGGCGTCGAACAGGAAGCTCTGGCTCCAGTGTTCTTCTTCGCCGCCACCGGCGAACACCACGTCCTGCTTGCCCATCTGGATCTGTTCCATGGCGTGGCCGATGCAGTGAGCACTGGTGGCGCAGGCCGAGGAGATCGAGTAGTTCACGCCCTTGATCTTGAACGGCGTGGCCAGGCAGGCGGAGACGGTGCTGCCCATGGTGCGCGGCACGCGGTACGGGCCGACGCGCTTGACGCCTTTCTCGCGCAGGATGTCGAGGGCTTCCATCTGGTTGAAGGTGGAGGCGCCGCCGGAACCGGCGATCAGGCCGGTGCGCGGGTTGGAGACCTGTTCCTCGCTGAGGCCGGCGTCCTTGATCGCCTGCTCCATGGACAGGTAGGCGAAGGCGGCGGCGTCGCCCATGAAACGGTAGACCTTGCGGTCGATCAGCTCTTCCAGGTTCAGTTCGACCGAACCGGAGACCTGGCTGCGCAGGCCCATCTCGGCATAGGACGGGTTGAAACGGATGCCCGACTTGCCGGCACGCAGGCTGGCGGCTACGGCTTCTTTGTCAGTGCCCAGGCAGGAAACGATGCCCAGACCGGTGATCACTACACGACGCATGTGCAAGTCCTTCAGAAACTGTCGGTGGAGGTGAACAGGCCGACGCGCAGGCCTTCGGCGCTGTAGATCTCGCGTCCGTCGACGCTGACGCTACCGTCGGCAATGCCGAGGATCAGCGAGCGGCTGATGGTGCGCTTGATATGGATGTTGTAGGTGACCTTCTTCGCCGTCGGCAGCACCTGGCCGAAGAACTTCACTTCGCCCGAACCCAGGGCGCGGCCGCGGCCGGGGTTGCCCTGCCAGCCGAGGTAGAAGCCGACCAGCTGCCACATGGCGTCGAGACCGAGGCAACCGGGCATGACCGGGTCGCCCTCGAAGTGGCAGCCGAAGAACCACAGGTCCGGATTGATGTCGAGCTCAGCGACGATTTCGCCCTTGCCGTGCTTGCCGCCGGTTTCGCTGATGTGAACGATGCGGTCGATCATCAGCATGTTCGGGGCGGGCAGTTGCGCGTTCCCCGGACCGAACAGTTCGCCGCGGCTGCAGGCGAGCAGGTCTTCCCGGGTATAGGCGTTTTGTCTTGTCATGCGAGCTCCTCAATTGTCCCCACGCTTCTAAGGCTGGGCGAATCGTCCTGGCCGGCCACGCCTGGTAGGCGTCTGCCGGCAGCCTAGTCATAGACTGTTGCGTTGTGGTGAAAGTCACAGCGCGGTGAGTACAGTTGTACTCCGCTGCCGCGGCCTTGTCACAGCCGCCGGCATTTCTCCTTGTAACCCCGCCACCGCGCCGCTGCCACTCGCCTATGGTCGGGGTGGCAGCCAGCGCTGCAGGATGTGTTGCAGATCCGCGCGCTTGAAGGGCTTGGCCAGGTAGTCGTTCATCCCCGCGGCCAGGCAGGCCTCGCGGTCGCCCTGCAGGGCGTTGGCGGTCAGGGCGATGATCGGTATCTGCTGGCCTCTGGCCTGCTGGCGGATCTGCCGGGTGGCTTCGTAACCGTCCATCAGCGGCAGCCGACAATCCATCAGGATCGCTGCGTAATCGTGCTGGGCGAAGCTGTGCAGCGCCTGCTGGCCGTCGCCGACCAGGCTGACCCGGTAACCCAGGCTGCGCAGCATGGCTTCGATCACCGTCTGGTTGACCGGGTTGTCCTCCACCAGCAGCACCGGTTGGCCGTCGCCGCCCGGCTTGAGGCTCTCGCTGGCCTGTTCCTGTTCGCTGCGCTGGCGGAACGGCAGGGGAATCTCCAGGGTGAACACCGAACCGGCGCCGACCTCGCTCTCGGCGCGCAGGGTGCCGCCCATGCGTTCGGCCAGGGTGCGCGCGATGGGCAGGCCGAGGCCGGTGCCGCCGTAGCGGCGGGAGATCGAGGTATCGGCCTGCTGGAAGGCGTCGAACATGTGCTCGAGGCGCTCGGCGTCGATGCCGATGCCGCTGTCGTGCACCGCGCAGGTGAACCACAGCACCTGCTCGTCCAGCGGTTGCCAGCGGGTTTCCACGCGGATGCCGCCATCTTCGGTGAACTTCAGCGCATTGCCGATCAGATTGACCAGGATCTGCCGGATGCGCGTGGGGTCGCCACGCATCTCCAGCTGCTCCAGCCCCGGCTGGCTGTCCAGTTGCAGCTGCAGGCCGCGCTGCTGGGCACTGTGCTGGAACACCTGGATCGAGCCCTGCAGCAGCTCCGGCAGGTTGAAGGGGATGGCCTCGAGCTCCAGCGCGCCGCGCTCGATACGGGAGAAGTCGAGGATGTCGTTGATCACCTTGAGCAGGTGCTCGGTGGATTCGGTGGCCAGCGCCGCGTACTCGGCCTGCTCGTCGTTGAGACTGGTGGTCTCCAGCAGCTGCAGCATGCCCAGTACGCCGTTCATCGGCGTGCGCAGCTCGTGGCTCATCATCGCCAGGAAGTCGGACTTGGCGCGGTTGGCCTGCTCGGATTCCTCGCGCGCCTGGATCAGTTCGGCGATTGCCTGCTGCTGCTCGCGGCCGCTGCGATCTAGGGCGCTGGCGAGGTCGTTGATGTGCCGCGCCAGGTCGGTCAGCTCGTCGTTGCCGCGCTCAGCCAGCGCCGGACGGTAGTCGCCGGCCTGGATGCGTTCCAGGGCCTGGCCCATGGCGCTCAGCGGCTGCGCCAGGCGGCGGGCCAGGCGGCGGGCGAGGAGGAAGGTCAGCAGCAGGGCCAGTAGCGACAGCACCCCGGCCTTGAACAGGATTTCCTGCTGGCGGGCGTTGAAGGTGTCGTTGGACATGCCCACCACCACCCGTCCCAGGTAGCCGTCGGCGAGCGCCTTGCCGTGCGGCACCGCGCTTTGCGCGCCGGCTGGCGGGCGCTGCAGGCGGATCGGCGCCTGGAACACCTCCACCTGTGGCGTGCTGTGGCCCTGTTCCTTGGGCCGCTCGACGTAGACCAGGATGTTGTCGTCGCGGTCGCGCACCTCGGCGAAGCGCACGTCCGGCGTGCTCAGGGTGGCGCGCAGCAGGTTTTCCAGGGTGCCCAGGTTGCCGTTGAGCACGCCGTACTCGCTGGCCGGCGCCAGCTGGTTGGCGATCAGCTGGCCGGTGTGGCCCTGCTCCTGGCGCAGGTCCTGCAGGCGGGTGAAGGTGAGAAAGCCGGTCAGCAGCAGGGTCAGCAGCAGGGCCGGGCCGACGCTGATCAGCTGGGTGCGCGTGTGGATGTTCCAGCCGCGGCGCTGGCTCATGGTCGTACTGTCCCTGTCGGAGTGCGGCGCTGCCGGCGGCTGTAGCGGGCAGGGCGGGGCAAGGGGCTGCCTGTGGGCACGGGTCGTCCTTGGCAAATTACGTCGAGCCGGCATGTTAACCGACCCGGCGCGCTTTGCCAGCGCCAGGCGCGCGCACTCTGCGCCATTTCGCGTTTGCCCGCCGGGGCCGATGCGGCCGGCGAACTTTTGCCCTGGCCGGTCACTCGCGGCTCCGTATAATGCCTGCAGACCGCCATCGCGCATGGCCCCATTCGGAAGTGTTATGACAGAGCTTCAACCCATTGCCGTACTCGGCGGCGGCAGCTTCGGCACCGCCCTGGCCAATCTGCTGGCGGAGAACGGCCAGCGCGTCCTGCAGTGGATGCGCGACCCCGAGCAGGCCGAGCAGATGCGCCGCAGCGGCGAGAATCCGCGCTACCTCAAGGGCGTCAAGCTGCACTCGGGCATCGAACCGACCAGCGACCTGACCGGCGCCCTGCAGCAGGCCGAGCTGGTGCTGGTCGCGCTGCCCTCCAGCGCCCTGCGCGAGGCGCTGCAGCCGGTGGCCGGATTGCTCGCCGGCAAGCTGCTGATCAGCACCACCAAGGGCATCGAGGCCAAGACCTTCAAGCTGATGAGCCAGATTCTCGAGGAAATCGCCCCCGACGCGCGTATCGGCGTGCTGTCCGGGCCGAACCTGGCCAAGGAAGTGGCCGAGCACGCGCTGACCGCCACGGTGATCGCCAGCGAGGACGAAGCACTTTGCCTGCGCGTGCAGCAGGCCCTGCACGGTCGCACCTTTCGCGTCTACGCCAGCGCCGACCGCTTCGGCGTCGAGCTGGGCGGCGCGCTGAAGAACGTCTACGCCATCATGTCCGGCATGGCCGCGGCCCTCGGCATGGGCGAGAACACCAAGAGCATGCTGATCACCCGTGCCCTGGCCGAGATGACCCGCTTTGCCGTCAAGCTGGGGGCCAACCCCATGACCTTCCTCGGCCTGGCCGGGGTGGGCGACCTGATCGTCACCTGTTCGTCACCGAAAAGCCGCAACTATCAGGTCGGTTTCGCCCTCGGCGAAGGCCTCAGCCTGGACGAGGCGGTGCAGCGCCTGGGCGAAGTCGCCGAAGGGGTCAATACTCTCAAGGTGCTCAAGGCGCGCGCCGAGGAGCTGGAGGTGTACATGCCGCTGGTCGCCGGGCTGCACGCCATCCTGTTCGAGGGGCGCACGCTGGCGCAGGTGATCGAGTTGCTGATGCGCGGCGAACCCAAGACCGACGTCGATTTCATTCCCACCGCGGGTTTCTAAGGAGCAAGTGATGAACGATGAGAAGCAGGAGCTGGAACGCGAGTCGATCCTGTTGCGCATTCTGTGGATGGTGATCTTCGTCATCGTCTGGCAACTGGCCGAGCTGCTGCTCGGCGCCGTGGTGCTGCTGCAACTCGGCTATCGCCTGTTCTACGGTGCGCCGAACGCCAGCCTGCTGGGTTTCGGCGACAGCCTCAGCCAGTACCTGATGCAGATCGGCCGTTTCGGCACCTTCAACAGCGACGAGAAGCCCTGGCCGTTCGCCGACTGGCCGACCCCGCGCGCGCCGCAAGGCGAGGCCGCCCATAGCATCCCGCCGGCGCCGCACCCGGTGCGCGACGAGGAGCCGAAGCTGTGAGGCTGTGGCTGTTGCGTCACGGTCAGGCCGAGCCGCAGGCCGCCAGCGATGCCGTGCGCGAGCTGACCGCCCACGGCCGCAAGGAGGTGCTGCAGGCCGCCGCGCAACTGGCCGGACGGCCGCTCACGGCGATTCTCGCCAGCCCCTACGTGCGCGCCCAGCAGACCGCGGAACTGGTGCGCGGCGCGCTGGGTTTCGCCGGCGCGGTGGGCACCGTGCCCTGGCTGACACCGGACAGCGACCCGCGCGAGGTGCTCAAGTACCTCGACGAGCGCGAAGGCGCGGAAATGCTGCTGGTCAGCCACCAGCCGCTGATCGGCGCCCTCGGCGGCCTGCTGGTGCATGGCAATCGCCAGGAGCCGCTGCCGATGCGCACCGCCAGCCTGGCCGAACTCGACGGCGATCTGCCGGCGGCCGGGCTGATGGAGCTGCTGGCGCTGATCCATCCGCATTGATCCCGCGACACGCGGTTGTAGCCGGCTAGCCGGGCGACCGGGGAAACATTTCTTAACTTGCGCCGTCCTTGTCTGCGTGGAATAGTCGACCAAGCAAGTGCTTGGTTGACCCCCATAAAAACAACAAGGAGGAAGCCCTGTGGCCGATGCGATCCGTCTGCCGCTCGAGCTGTTCTACGAGCGTGAAGCAAAGCACCCGAACAAACGCTACATGGTCCAGCCCCTCGGCGGCGGCCAGCTGCTGGAGCTGAGCTGGGCCGAGGTGGGCGAACAGGCGCGGCGCGCCGCCCACTGGTTGCGCAGCCGCGAACTGGCGCCGGGCAGCCGCATCGCCATCGTGTCGAAGAACTGCGCGCACTGGATAGTCGCCGACCTGGCGATCTGGATGGCCGGGCACGTCTCGGTGCCGCTGTACCCCAACCTCACCGCCGAGTCGATGCGCCAGGTGCTGGAGCATTCCGAAGCGGCGCTGGCCCTGATCGGCAAGCTCGACGACTGGCCGGCCATGGCGCCGGGGCTGCCCGCCGGGCTGCCGACCGTCAGCCTGCCGCTGCACCCGCCGGGCGAGTTCGACTACAGCTGGGACGACCTGCAGCGCTGCGCACCGATCCAGGACGACCCCAAGCCCGCGGCCAACCAGCTGGCCACCATCATCTACACCTCCGGCACCACCGGCACGCCCAAGGGGGTGATGCACCAGTTCGGCAATTTCGGCTTCGCCGCCAGCAATGCCATCGAGCTGTTCGGCGTCGGCGAGGGCGACCGCCTGCTGTCCTACCTGCCGCTGTGCCACGTGGCCGAGCGCATGTTCGTCGAGCTGGCATCGGTCTACGCCGGACAGACGATCTTCTTCGCCGAGAGCCTGGACACCTTCCTCGACGACCTCAAGCGCGCACGGCCGACGGTGATGTTCGGCGTGCCGCGCATCTGGACCAAGTTCCAGATGGGCGTGTACGCCAAGATGCCGGCGCACAAGCTCGACCGCCTGCTGAAACTGCCGCTGATCGGCCGCCTGGTGGGCAGGAAAGTGCTCGCCGGGCTCGGTCTGGACGCCGTGCGCTACGCGCTGTCCGGCGCCGCGCCGGTGCCCGAGGCGCTGCTCAACTGGTATCGCCGCCTGGGCCTGGAAATCCAGGAGGTCTACGGCATGACCGAGAACTGCGGCTACTCCCACGTGTGCCGGCCGGGCAAGTTCAAGCAGGGCTGGATCGGCCAGAACAGCCCCGGCGTGGAGGTGCGCATCGCCGAGGACGGCGAGGTGCAGGTGCGCAGCGGCGCCACCATGCAGGGCTACTACAAGGACCCGGTCAAGACCGCCGAGACCCTCACCGAAGACGGTTTCCTGCGCACTGGCGACAAGGGCGAGCAGGACGCCGAGGGCAACCTGCGCCTGACCGGGCGGATCAAGGAGATCTTCAAGACCAGCAAGGGCAAGTACGTGGCGCCGGCGCCCATCGAGAACCGTCTCGGCGAGCATTCGCGCATCGAGCAGGTCTGCGTGGTCGGCGACGGCCTGCCACAACCCCTGGCGCTCTGCGTACTGTCCGAGGCGGGCCGCCAGGAGGCCGCCAACGACAGCCGCGGCGCGCTGGAAAGCAGCCTCAAGGCGCTGCTCGAGGAGGTCAACCGGCGTCTCGACCAGCATGAGCGGCTGCAGGGGTTGGTGCTGGTGAAGGAGGTCTGGGCGGTGGAGAACGGCTTCCTCACGCCGACCCTGAAGATCAAGCGCAACGTGGTCGAGGGCGCCTACGGCGCGCGCTTCGCCGAGTGGCAGCAGCGCAGCGAAGCAGTGCTCTGGCACGAGTGAATGCGAGCGGGCCGGCGGCGTCGGCCCGGTTTCCCGACAGCACAAGGAATGCCCCATGAGCCTGTGGCGACAAGCCCCCGATCTCGATGCGCTCAACGCCTTGCAGAAGAACACCATCGGCGAGTTGCTGGGCATCCGCTTCGAGTCCTTCGACGACGATTCGCTCAGCGCCAGCATGGCGGTCGATGCGCGTACCCACCAACCCTACGGCCTGCTGCACGGCGGTGCCTCGGTGGTGCTGGCCGAGACCCTCGGCTCCATGGCCAGCTACCTGTGCATCGACAGCAGTCGCTTCTACTGCGTCGGCCTGGAGGTCAACGCCAACCATCTGCGCGGCCTGCGCACAGGGCGCGTGCATGCCGTGGCGCGGCCGGTACATCTGGGGCGCACCACCCACGTCTGGGACATCCGCCTGAATGGCGACGACGGCAAGCCCAGCTGCATCTCACGCCTGACCATGGCCATAGTGCCCTTGGGCGAGCAACCGCCCAAGGCATGAGCGGGCGCCGCCGATAGTTCTGGCCATAGCGCCGCCATCAATGGCGGTTACGGTCATTGCCGCGGCGGCGGGGCTGCCGGAAAATCGCCCGGTGTTCATTTTGCGAGCGCCGCGCATGCCGCAGCCGATCTTCTTCGCCCACGCCAACGGTTTTCCCTCGGCCACCTACGCCAAGCTGTTCGCCGCCCTGGCGCCGGACTACCGGGTGCGCCACCTGCAGCAGCACGGCCACGATCCGCGCTTTCCGGTGGACGACAACTGGGCCAACCTGGTCGCCGAGCTGATCCATCACCTGGAAGGCGGCGACGAGCCGGTCTGGGGCGTCGGCCATTCCCTCGGCGGCGTGCTGCATTATCACGCCGCGTTGCTCAGGCCGGAGCTGTACCGCGGCGTGGTGATGCTCGACTCGCCGCTGCTGACCCTGGCCGACCGCATGGTGATCCGCGCCGCCAAGCGCTTCGGCTTCATCGACCGCATCACCCCGGCCGGGCGTACCCTGGGCCGGCGCGAGGCCTTCGCCGACCCGGCCGAGGCGCGCGACTACTTCGCCGCGAAGAGCCTGTTCCGCCGCTTCGATCCCGAATGCCTGGACGCCTACGTGCGCCATGGCCTGCAGCCGGCGGGGCAGGGGCTGCGCCTGAAGTTCGATCCGGCCACCGAGATCAGCATCTACCGCAGCGTGCCGCACACCGCACCGGGTCGCCCGCAGCAGCTGGCGGTGCCGCTGGCCATGGTCCGCGGCCGCCACAGCAGGGTGGTGCTGCCGCATCACGCCCGCCTGCTGCGGCGCATGCCGCGCGGCGAATACTTGAGCCTGCCGGGCGGCCATATGTTCCCCCTGGAGCGCCCGCAGGCCACCGCCGAGCTGCTGCGCCAGCTGTTCGCCCGTTGGGCCGGCTCGCTTGAGGAGTCCGCATGAGCGCCTGTTTCGAAGAAGTCCGCCTGAGCCTGCCGCATATTGAGCTGGCCGCCCATCTCTACGGCCCCGAGGACGGCCTGCCGGTGCTGGCCCTGCACGGCTGGCTGGACAACGCCGCCAGCTTCGCCCGCCTGGCGCCGAAGCTGGACGGACTGCGCATCGTCGCCCTGGATTTCGCCGGCCACGGCCATTCCGAACACCGCCCGGCGGGCGCCGGCTACGCCCTGTGGGATTACGCCTACGACGTGCTGCAGGTGGCCGAGCAGTTCGGCTGGCAGCGCTTTTCCATCCTCGGTCACTCCATGGGCGCGATCACCGCGGTGCTGCTGGCCGCCGCCATGCCCGAGCGCATCGCCCGCCTAGCCCTGATCGACGGCCTGGTGCCCTATACCGGCGAGGCCGACACCGCACCGGCGAAACTCGGCGAGGCGCTGCGCGCCAAGCTCGCCCTGGATGGCAAGCGCAAGCCGGTGTACGCCGAGGTGGCGCGAGCCGTCGAGGCGCGCATGAAGGGCGTCGGCGCGGTCAGCCGCGAGGCCGCCGAACTGCTCGCCCAGCGCGGCCTGATGCCGGTGCCCGGCGGCTACACCTGGCGCACCGACGCCCGCCTGACCCTGGCTTCGCCCTTGCGCCTGAGCTGGGCCCATGCCCAGGCCTTCGTCCGCGCCCTGCAATGCCCGGTCAGCCTGGTGCTGGCCGAGCAGGGCATGATGCAGGCGCAGCCGGCGGTGCAGCAGCTGCTGCAGGGGCTGCCGTTCGAGGTGCGCCGCCTGCCGGGCGGCCACCACCTGCACCTGGACGACGAGGCCGGCGCGCAACGTGTCGCGGATTGTTTCAATCCATTTTTGCGCTTGCCTTGACTTGCCGACGGCTCATGGGGAAAGGTGTGGCGGTCTGCCATGGAGGATCGCATGATCGACCTGTATACCGCCGCCACCCCCAATGGGCACAAGGCATCCATCGCCCTGGAGGAACTCGGCCTGCCTTATCAGGTGCACGCCCTCAGTTTCGAGCGCAAGGAGCAGAAGGCCGCGGCCTTTCTGCGTATCAACCCCAACGGCCGCATTCCGGCCATCGTCGATCGCGACAATGACGACTTCGCCGTGTTCGAGTCCGGCGCCATCCTCATCTACCTCGCCGAAAAGACCGGCCAACTGCTGCCCAGCGATGCCAAGGGCCGCTCGCGGGTGCTGCAGTGGCTGATGTTCCAGATGGGCGGGGTCGGCCCGATGCAGGGCCAGGCCAATGTGTTCTTCCGCTATTTCCCGCAAAAGCTGCAGGGCGCCATCGACCGCTACCAACACGAGACCCGCCGCCTCTACGAGGTGCTCGATACGCGCCTGGGCGAGGTCGAATACCTGGCCGGCGACTACAGCATCGCCGATATCGCCACCTTCCCCTGGGTGCGCGTGCACGACTGGGCCGGCGTCTCGCTCGACGGGCTGACGCATCTGCAGCGCTGGCTGGACGCCATCGCGGCGCGCCCGGCGGTGCAGCGCGGCCTGCAGGTGCCGCAGCGCGAGGTCGACGAGGCGCGCCTGGTAAAAGCCGCGCAAGCGATGCTGATCCAATGAGGGCGCGTATGAAAGGTTTCGCCCTAGTGGTCGCGCTGCTGGGCAGCGGCGGCGTGCTGGCTGCCGATCTGCCCGGCAGCCGCGACCTCGACAGCCTGCCGCGTTTTCCGGCGAGCACGATCGTCGCCTACAAGGAAAGCCCGAGCCTGGAACGCATCTACCCGCAGGGCTCGATCCGCCGCATCAGCGGGCGCCTGCGCTACGAGCGGGAGATCCTGGCGCAGGGCCGGCACGCCGCGGTGACCTACGAGCTGCCGCGCACCCACAGCGCCGACCAGGTATTTACCAGCGCGCGCGAGTCCCTGCTGGAGCAGGGCGCCGAGCTGCTCTACTGGTGCCAGGGGCGCGAATGCGGCGCCAGCAGCCTGTGGGCCAATTCGGTGTTCGGCAACGCCACCCTGTACGGTTCCGACGACCAGCAGGCCTATGCGCTGCTGCGCCTGGCCGAGCCCAACCACGACAGCCTGCTGGCGCTGTACAGCATCACCCGCGGCAACCGCCGCGCCTACCTGCACGCCGAGCAGCTGGATGCCGAGGCGCCGCTGGGCGAGCTGCTGCCGACCCCGGCGACCCTGCTGCGCCAGCTGCGTAGCGACGGCCTGCTGCAATTGCCGGATGCAGCCCGGGCGGATAGCGCCTGGGCCGAGGTGCTGGCGCGCAGCCTCAACCTCGACAGCACGCTGCGCGTCAGCCTCTCCGGCAGCCAGGCGCAGGCCTGGCGCGAGGCACTGATCGCCCAGCGCGTGCGCGAGGCGCGTCTGGAACTCGGCGAGGGTGCCGGCGAAGCCCTGGCGGTGCGTCTATTGCGCTAAGCTGCGCGGCACAACCAGGCACATCCAGAGCGCCCTCCAGGGGCGCTCTGTCGTTGCAACGAAGGGAGTTTCGGGTCATGGCCACTAACGATCGTCTGCTGGTGCAGATTCTGCTGCTCGGCCTGCTGGCCGCCAGCCTCTGGGTATTGGCGCCGTTCTGGTCGGCGCTGTTCTGGGCCGCGGTGCTGGCCTTCGCCAGCTGGCCGCTGATGCGTCTGCTGACCCAGGCGCTGCAGGGGCGGCTGTCGCTGGCCGCGGGCATTCTCACCTGCGGCTGGGTGATCCTGGTGGCGGTGCCGCTGATCTGGCTGGGTTTCAACCTGGCCGATCACATCAAGGACGCGAACGCGTTGATCAAGGACCTGCAGGTCGAGGGCCTGCCGCCGCCGCCGAGCTGGCTGGTCGGCCTGCCGCTGGTGGGCGAGCGCCTGGCCACTCTGTGGTTGACCATCGACCAGCAGGGCGCGGCCTTCTTCTCCACCCTGCGGCCCTACCTCGGCCAGGTCGGCAACTGGCTGCTGGCGCGCAGCGCCCAGCTCGGCGGCGGCATGCTGGAGCTGGGCCTGAGCCTGGTGCTGGTGTTCTTCTTCTACCGCGACGGCCCGCGCCTGGCGGTGTTCGTGCACAGCCTGCTGGAACGGCTGATCGGCGAGCGTGCCGACCACTACCTGGAGCTGGTGGCCGGCACCGTGCAGCGGGTGGTCAACGGCGTGATCGGCACCGCCGCGGCCCAGGGCCTGCTGGCGCTGATCGGCTTCTGGATCGCCGGGGTGCCGGGAGCGCTGGTGCTGGGTATTCTCACCTTCGTCCTCAGCCTGGTGCCGATGGGCCCGCCGCTGGTGTGGATACCCGCCACCGCCTGGCTGGTGTGGCAGGGCGAGTACGGCTTCGCCCTGTTCCTCGGCGTCTGGGGCATGTTCGTCATCAGCGGCGTGGACAATATCCTCAAGCCCTATCTGATCAGTCGCGGCGGCAACCTGCCGCTGGTGGTGGTGCTGCTCGGGGTGTTCGGCGGCATCCTCGCCTTCGGCTTTATGGGCCTGTTCCTTGGCCCGACCCTGCTGGCGGTGGCTTACAGCCTGCTCAGCGACTGGGTGGCGGAGAAGGCGCCGGACAACCAGGCAGCCCTCGACCAGCTGCCGCCGGATAAACAGGCATGAGACGTATCAACCGTTGAAACTAAGAACTTCTATCAAGAGACCAATGGCGGGCGTACCGCGTTGTTGACGGGGGGAGGCTGACCTAGGCTGAAGCTGGGGTGTCAAGAAAGAGGCACTTATGCGCGGCCTGTCGATTTCCCTCATTGTTTTCGCCGGTTTATTGGCGGTTGTATGGTGGTGGCAGCGGCCCCAACCGATGCCCGTGCAACTGATCGCGGTGGAGCGTGGCCCGGTGGAAACCCTGGTCGCCAATACCCGCGCCGGTACCCTGAAATCCTGTCGCCGCTCGCGGCTGTCGTTCAACGTAGGCGGCCAGGTCAGCGAGCTACTGGTCGACGAGGGCCAGCACGTCGAGCTCGGCCAGGTGCTCATGCGCCTGCGCCAGGACGACCGCCAGGCGCGGGTCGAGGAGGCCGGCGCACGTCTCGAGGTACGCCGCAGCGAGCGCGAACAGCTGTGCCGCAAAGCCGAGCTGTACCAGCGCGATCACCGCCGCCTGCAGCACCTGGGTGAACGCAAGCTGACCTCGCTCGAGCGCCTCGACCAGGCCGAGACCAAGGCGCGCCTGGCGCAACTGGCCTGCACCGCGCAGCAGGTGCAGATTCGCGAGGCCGAGGCCAACCTGACGCTGCAGCGCTCGCTGCTCGACCAGACCGTGCTGCGCGCGCCCTTCGCCGGGGTGGTGGCGCAGATCAACGGCGAGCTGGGCGAATTCGTTACCCCGTCGCCGCCGGGCATTCCGACCCCGCCGGCGGTGGACCTGATCGACGACAGCTGCCTCTACGTCGATGCGCCGATCGACGAGGTGGACGCCGGCCGGGTGCGTATCGGCATGCCGGTGCGGATCAGCCTGGACGCCTTTCGCGGCCGCCATTTCCATGGCCAGGTCAGCCGCATCGCGCCCTTCGTGCGCGAGCTGGAGAAGCAGGCGCGCACCGTCGACGTCGAGGTGCGCTTCGCCCAGTTGCCGGTGGACGTGACCCTGCTGGCCGGCTACAGCGCCGACGTGGAAATCCTCCTGGAGCAGAGCGCCGGCAGCCTGCGCATCCCCACCGAGACCCTGCTGGAGGGGCGCCGGGTGCTGCGCTACGACCCGGCCACCGGCGTGTTGCGCGAGGTCGAGCTGAACACGGGGCTGGCCAACTGGCGCTGGACCGAAGTGCTCGACGGCCTGCACGAGGGCGAGCGGATTCTCGCCAGCCTTGACCGCGAGGGACTCAAGGACGGCATCGCGGTGGTCTCGCGCAGCGCGGAAGCGCAGTGATGATCCGCCTGCAGGGGGTGACGCGCGGCTTCGCCAGCGGCGAGCAGCGGGTCGTCGGCCTGGCGGCGCTGGATCTGCAGATCGCCGCCGGCGACTACCTGGCGGTGGTCGGCCCGTCCGGCTCGGGCAAGTCGACCCTGCTCAATATCCTCGGCCTGCTCGACGTGCCGGATGCCGGCGAGTACTGGCTCAACAATGAGGCCACCGCGGCGCTCGACGAGCGTCGCCGCGCCGAGCTGCGCAGCCGCCATATCGGTTTCGTGTTCCAGGCCTACCACCTGATCCCGCGCCTGAACGTGCTGGAAAACATCGAGCTGCCGATGCTCCTGGCCGGCATCGACCCCGCCGAGCGGCGCCGTCGCAGCCGCGAGCTGGCCGAACGCCTCGGCCTCGGTCAGCGCCTGCGCCATCGCCCGGCCGAGCTGTCCGGCGGTCAGCGTCAGCGGGTGGCCATCGCCCGCGCCATGGTCATGCGCCCGGCACTGCTGCTGGCCGACGAGCCCACCGGCAATCTCGACAGCCAGGCCGGCAGCGAGGTGTTCGCCCTGCTCGAAGCGCTCAATGCCGAAGGCCAGACCCTGGTGGTGGTGACCCACGACCTGCAGCATGCGGCGCGCGCACGGCGCCAGCTGTGGCTGCACGACGGCCAGGCGCGGCCACCGCAACTGCGGGTGGCCTGATGCGCGCCGCCGACCTCTGCGCCCTGTGGCTCGGCGGGCTGCGCGGGCACCGTTCGCGCAGCGCCATGCTGCTGCTGGCGATCGCCATCGGCGTGTTCGCCGTGGTGCTGCTCAGCGGCCTGGGCGAGGGCGCCCGGCGCTTCGTCATCGGCGAGTTCGACCAGCTCGGCCGCCATCTGCTGATCGTGGTGCCAGGGCGCAACCAGACCACCGGCGGCATGCCGCCGGTCACCGGCCTGGCGCCACGCGAGCTGACCCTCGGCGATGCCCTGGCCATCGCCCGCTTGCCGCAGGTGCGCCGGGTGGCGCCACAGCAGTCGGGGCGCGCCGAGGTGCGCGCCGGCAATCGCCACCGCGAGACGCTGATCGTCGGTACCGACCACCACTTCTTCGCCATGCGCGGCCTGCAACTGGCCCAGGGCCAGGCGCTGCCGGCACTGGCCGCGGGCCAGGGCGAGGCGGTCGGCGTGCTCGGCGCACGGCTGCGCCGCGAACTGTTCGGCGACGGGCCGGCGCTGGGCCAGTGGCTGCGCGCCGGCGACCGGCGGCTGCGGGTGATCGGCGTGCTGGCCGAGCGTGGCGAGTCGCTGGGCATGGATTTCTCCGACAGCCTGTTGATACCCCTGGCCAACGCCCAGGCGCTGTTCGACCGCGAGGGCCTGCTGCGCATCTTCGTCGAGTTGCGCGGCGCCAGTTATCTGGACAGCGCGCAGCGGGAGATTCGCGTCAGCCTGAGCCGGCGTCACCAGGGCAAGGAGGATTTCACCCTGGTCGGTCAGGACGCCCTGCGCGGTACCTTCGAGCAGATTCTCGTGCGCCTGACCCAGGCGCTCGGCGGCATCGCCGCGATCAGCCTGCTGGTGGCCGGCATCCTGGTGATGAACGTGACCTGGATTTCGGTCAACCAGCGCACCGCCGAGATCGGCCTGCTCAAGGCCCTCGGCGCCAGCGCCGGACAGGTGCGCCTGGTGTTTCTCGGTGAGGCGCTGCTGCTGGCGCTGGTCGGTGCGCTGGCTGGCCTGCTGCTGGCCGAGCTGCTGCTGTGGGGCGGGCGCCTGGCCACCGCGCTGCCATTGCATGCGCCCTGGTGGGCGCGGCTGGTCAGCCTCGGCCTGGCGCTGGCCTGCGCCGCGCTGTTCGCCTGGCTGCCGGCCAATCGCGCCGCGGCCATGGCGCCGGTGCAGGCGTTGCACGGCGCGGCGGGGGGCGGTTGATGCAAATGCGCGACGGTCTGCGCCTGAGCGGCTCGGCGCTGCTCAGCCGGCCCCTGCGCAGCCTGCTGACCCTGCTCGGGGTGGCCATCGGCATCGCCGCCATGGCCCTGCTCACCGCCATCGGCGACGGCCTGCGTGGCTACGTGCAGGACAACTTCGCCCAGTTCGGCACGCGCAACCTGACCATCCGTCCGGGCATGACCCGCACCGGCGGCCTCGGCGGCGTGCTCAGCAACGTGCGCCCGCTGACCATCGCCGACGCCGATGCGTTGCGCCGCCTGCCCCACGTCGAGGCGGCGGTGCCGATCATCCAGGGCAACGGCGACGTCCAGTTCGCCGGCCTGACCCGTTACACCGGGGTGCTCGGCTGCGGCCACCAGATGGCCACGGCCTGGCGCCTGCCGCTGGCCCTCGGCCAGTTTCTTCCCGAGCCGCGCGACGGCCGCTCGCCGCCCTACGTGGTGCTCGGCCACACCCTGCGCCAGGAGCTGTTCGGCGCGGCCAACCCGCTGGGGCAGACGGTGCGGGTCGGCGGCACGCGCTTTCGGGTGATCGGGGTGATGGCGCGCCAGGGCCAGTTGCTCGGCTTCGATATCGACGACATCGCCTACGTGCCGGTGGACTGGGCCGAAAGCCTGTTCAACCGCGACGGCCTGGCCAAGATCAACCTAGTGTTCAACGCCGGTATCGCTGCGCCGCAGATGAGCGAGCGGGTGCGCCGACTGCTGATCGAGCGCCACCGCGAGGAGGATTTCAACCTGACCACTCAGGACGACATGTTGCGCAGCCTGGATCGTATCCTCGCCATGTTCAGCGTCGCGGTGGCGGCGCTGGGCGGTATCTCGCTGCTGGTGGGGGCGGTGGGCATCCTCACCATCATGACCACCGCGGTGGCCGAGCGCGCGGCGGAAATCGGCCTGTTGCGCGCGGTCGGCGCCACCTCGCGGCAGGTGCTGGCGCTGTTTCTCGGTGAGGCGTTGCTGCTGTCGCTGCTCGGCGGGCTGGCCGGGCTGCTGCTGATGGGCGCGCTGCTCGGCGCTCTGCAGCTGGCGCTACCGGGGCTGCCGCTTGCCGTGCAGCCGGGGGTTCTGTTGCTGGCGCTGCTGCTGGCGGCGTTGGTCGGGGTGCTCTCCGGCATCGCCCCGGCGCGGCGGGCGGCGCGCCTGCAGCCGGTCGAGGCGCTGCACAGCGAGTGATCAACGCTCGCGCTCGTAGCGCTCGAGGGTGTCGCGGGCGATCTGGCGGCCGAGCATGATCAGCTCCGGCGCCTTGTAGAACTCGAAGAAACGGCACACGCGCTTGGGCACGTTGATCAGGATGTCCGGCGGGTAGCCGGCGATCTTGTATTGCGCCAGCGAGGTCTGCATCACCTCGAAGCTCTGGTTGACCAGCTCCAGCAGCGAGGCCGGGCCGCTGAACTCGGCGACCCGCGAGCCGCTGGCGGATTTCGGCACGGCGCCGGCGGCGTTGCGGTTCGGCGCCGCGGCCGGGCCGATGGCGTCGGCCTGTTGCTGCTCGGCGGCCAGCAGCAGGACGTCGTCCTCGCTCTTGCGGCGGAAGCTCGGCAGGCGCGAGCCGAGCGTGGTCATCAACTGGTCGATGCGCCCCTTGAGCGCCGCCGGCCGCTCGATCACCGGCAGCTGGTAGTGGCTCTGGTTGGTGGCGTTGAGGTTGACCGCGATGATCAGGTCGCAGTGGCTGGACACCACCGGCACGATCGGCAACGGGTTGAGCAGGCCGCCGTCGACCAGCATGCGCTTGCCCTGGATCACCGGGGTGAACAGGCTGGGAATCGCCGCCGAGGCGCGCATCGCCTGGTGCAGGCAGCCTTCCTGGAACCAGATTTCCTGCTGGTTGGTGAGGTCGGTGGCGACCGCGGTGAAGGGGATCGCCAGCTCCTCGATATTGATCTCGCCGACTATGTCGTGGATGCGCCCGAACACCCGCTCGCCGCGGATGGCGCCGAGGCGGAAGCTGACATCGATCAGGCGCAGCACGTCCAGGTAGTCCAGGCTCTCGGTCCACTCGCGGTACTCGCGCAGCTTGCCGGCGGCGAAGATGCCGCCGACCACCGCGCCCATCGAGCAGCCGGCGATGCAGCCGATCTCGTAGCCGCGCGCCTGCAGCTCCTCGATCACGCCGATATGGGCGTAGCCGCGCGCGCCCCCCGAGCCCAGTACCAGCGCCACTTTCTTGTTCATAGGAAAAATCCCCCGTCGATGTTTCGACCTTACTCGCGCAAAGGCGCTGCGCCAAGGCGGTCTTTGCTAGAATCCGCCGCCAGTCGTCGATGCAAGAGAGAGACATGAGCGAGCCGATTCGTTTGACCCAGTACAGCCACGGCGCCGGTTGCGGCTGCAAGATTTCCCCCAAGGTGCTGGAGGTGATCCTCGCCGGCAGCGGCGCGCAGAACCTCGACCCGCGCCTGTGGGTCGGCAACGCCTCGCGCGACGATGCCGCGGTCTATGCCATCGACGAAGAACGCGGGGTAGTTTCCACCACCGACTTCTTCATGCCCATCGTCGACGACCCCTACGACTTCGGCCGCATCGCCGCGACCAACGCCATCAGCGACATCTACGCCATGGGCGGCGACCCGCTGATGGCCATCGCCATTCTCGGCTGGCCGGTCAACCTGCTGGCCCCGGAGGTCGCCCGCGAGGTGATCCGCGGCGGCCGCGCGGTGTGCGACGAGGCCGGCATTCCGCTGGCCGGCGGCCACTCGATCGACGCCCCCGAGCCGATCTTCGGCCTGGCGGTGACCGGCCTGGTGGAGAAACACCATATGAAGCGCAACGACACCGCCACCGTCGGCTGCCAGCTGTACCTGACCAAGCCGCTGGGCATCGGCATCCTCACCACCGCGGAGAAGAAGGCCAAGCTGCGCAGCGAGGACGTCGGCCTGGCGCGCGACTGGATGTGCACCCTGAACAAGCCCGGCAGCCGCTTCGGCAAGCTCGCCGGGGTCAAGGCGATGACCGACGTCACCGGCTTCGGCCTGCTCGGCCATCTGGTGGAGATGGCCGATGGTAGCGGCCTCAGCGCGCGCGTCGAGTTCGCCAGGGTGCCGCGTCTGGACAGCGTCGAGCATTACCTGGAGCAGGGCTGCGTGCCCGGCGGCACGCTGCGCAACTTCGACAGCTACGGCGACAAGATCGCGCCGCTACCGGAGCTGGCCAAGCTGCTGCTGTGCGACCCGCAGACCAGCGGCGGCCTGCTGATCGCCGTAGCGCCGGAAGGCGAGGCCGAGTTCCTTGCCGTCGCCGCCGAGCTGGGCCTGCAGCTGGCGCCCATCGGCGAGATGGTCGAGCGACAGCGCCACGCGGTCGAGGTGCTGTGATGCGGGACAACAGCGCCGACTACCGCGATATCTTTCTGGGCGACCGGCCGATGATGGACGCCCGCGCGCCGGTGGAATTTCTCAAGGGCGCCTTCCCCGGGGTGGTCAACCTGCCGCTGATGGACGACCTCGAGCGGCAGAAGGTCGGCACCTGTTACAAGCAGCACGGCCAGCAGGCGGCCATCGAGCTGGGCCACCAACTGGTCAGCGGTGCGCTGAAGGACGAGCGCATAGCGGCCTGGGCGGCCTTCGCCAAGGCCCATCCGGACGGCTACCTGTACTGCTTTCGCGGCGGCCTGCGCTCGCAGATCGTCCAGCAGTGGCTGAAAAGCGAGGCGGGCATCGACTACCCGCGGGTGATCGGCGGCTACAAGGCGATGCGCGGCTTTCTCCTGGAAACCAGCGAGCAGGCGGTGGCCGAGTGCGATTTCGTCCTGGTCGGCGGCATGACCGGCACCGGCAAGACCGAGGTGATCGGCCAGCTGGACAACGCCCCGGACCTGGAAGGCCACGCCAACCATCGTGGCTCCAGCTTCGGCAAGCGCGCCAGCGCCCAGCCGGCGCAGATCGATTTCGAGAACGCCCTGGCCATCGACCTGCTCAAGCGTCGCGCGCGCGGCCAGCGCCAGTTCGTGCTGGAGGACGAGGCGCGGCTGATCGGCCGCTGCTCGCTGCCGCTGCCGCTGTACCAGGCCATGCAGGACTACCCGCTGGTGTGGCTGGAGGACAGCCTGGAGCATCGCGTCGAGCGCATCCTCAAGGCCTATGTGGTCGAGCTGTGCGCCGAGTTCGTCGCCGTCCACGGCGAGGAGGGCGGATTCGCCGCCTTCGCCGCGCGCCTGCGCGAGAGCCTGGCCAACATCACCCGGCGCCTAGGCGGCGAGCGCTATCAGCGCCTGGCGGCGATCATGGACCAGGCCCTGGGCGAGCAGGCCGCCGCCGGCCAGGTCGATACCCACCGCGGCTGGATCGAGGCGCTGCTGGTGGAGTACTACGATCCGATGTACGTGTTCCAGCGCGAGAGCAAGGCCGGGCGCATCGAGTTCGTCGGCGAGCAGCAGGCGGTGGTGGACTATCTGCGTCAACGCGTCGGGCGCTGAAGCGGGCACTTTCCCCGGGCGCCGGCGTCCTACACTGGGTCAATCCGTAGTCATGTCCTTGTAAGGAGTGTGGTCGATGAAACATTGGATCTGTTTGCCGGTACTGGCCCTGGTGCTGAGCGGTTGCGCCGGCAAGACGGTGTACCGCGACACCTGCGCCAATCAGCTGGACGCGGCCTGGAAGGAGCTGAGCATCGCCGAGGCCGAAGGCTTCGCCGGCACGGTCAGCTACTCCAAGGCGCTGTCGCTGCTCACCGCGGCCAAGACCCAGCAGCAGTTCGAGGCCTACGAGGGCTGCACCAGCAAGGCCGAGCGGGCGCGCTTCTACATCCGCGAATCGCGAGCGGGGCGCTGATGCAGCTCGACTTCGCGACGCTGAGCCCGCTGGAGGCCTACCGCTGGCTCGCCGCCAGCGTCACCCCGCGGCCCATCGCCTGGGTTTCCACCCGCTCCCCGCTGGGGGTGGCCAATCTGGCGCCGTTCAGCTTCTTCCAGGTGATCAGCGACAACCCGCCGACCCTGCTGGTCAACGTCAACACCCGCGACGACGGCAGCCTCAAGGACAGCCTGCGTAACGCCCAGGCCAGCGGCGAACTGGCGATCCAGCTGGTCAGCTTCGCCCAGGCCGAGGCGATGAACGCCAGCGCGGCGATACTGCCGCACGAGGTCAGCGAGTTCGCCCATTGCGCTATCGCCAGCCTGCCGTGCGAGCGCATCGACGTGCCGCGGGTGGCCGGCGCGCCGGTGACCTTCGAGTGCCGGGTGGCGCAGATTCAGCCCTATCCGGCGGCGAATCCCAACTGCCACCTGATCTTCGCCGAGGTGCTGCTGGCGCATATCGACGACGCCGTGCTCAGCGAGCAGGGCCGCCTCGACCCGCTCAAGCTCGACCTGATCGGCCGTCTCGGCGGTAGCGCCTACTGCCGCACCACCGAGCTGTTCCAGATGCAGCGGCCATGAATCCGCTCTGGAAACGACCTCCAGTTAGCTGATCCAGCCATTTCAGGCCCTGCTGGCTTGTCGCCAGCAGGGCGGCGCTCCTATGTTCGGCCATTCGCGGCGAGCAGTAGGCGGGGGTGGTCATGGGGAGCGCGTGGAGCAATCGGCTGGCCAGTCTGAGCACGGCCAGCAAACTGATGCTGGGTTTCGCCCTGGTGCTGGGGCTCACCGCGCTGGTGGCCGGCACCGGACTGCTGGCGCTGCGCGAGGTGAACGCCGGGGCGGCGCTGCAGCAGCGCATGAGTGCGCTCGGCGAGCAGGTGCTGCACATGCGCCACAGCGAGCAGGCCTTCGCCCTGGCCGGCGACCCGCAGCAGGCCGCGCGCCTGGCCGAGCAGGCCGAGGCGATCCTGCAGGCGAGCGCCGCTCTGCAGGGCGAACTGGACGAAGGCACCGCCGCGATCCTGGCGCCGCTGGCGCCGGCGCTGGCCGACTACCGCGCCGCCTTCGCCCGTTACGTGGAACTCACCGACAACATGCAGCTGGCGCTGCAGGCCGCCGACTGGCTGGTGGTCAGCGCCGCCAACAGCCTCGACCTGCTGCAGGAGGGCCTGGCCGAGGACGGCGTCGACCTGCTCAAACGCAGCCAGGGCGAGCAGGGCGGCGAGGTGGTGCTGCAGGCCGGGCAGGTCGGCAAGATTCACCAGTTGCTGTTACAGGCGCTGGATCAGGCTCGCCAGCGTCTGGAGGCGAGCCGCCGCAGCGAAGTGCTCGAGCGGGTCGAGATCGCCCAGGCCGGCGAGGCCCAGGCGCTGGCCGCCGAACTGCGCGATGCGCTGAGCGATCCCGGCTACGCTGCGGTGCTCGGCGAGGTGGTGGTCAATGTCGACTCCTTCAACGAGCGGCTCAAGGAATACGCCGAGCAGCTGCAGCAGCAGAAGCAGGTTTACCTGCAGCTGGTGGCGCAGATCGAACAACTGCTCGGCCAGGTCGAGCAGGCCCTCGGCGCCCAGCGCCAGGCCATGCAGGCCGCGCAGCAGGCGAGCAGCACCCTGATCCTGCTGGCGGCGGCCCTGGCCCTGCTGGTCGGCCTGGGGGCCGCGCTGGTCATCAGCCTGGCCATAGTGCGGCCGCTGAAACGGGTGATCGGCCTGGCCGAGCGCATCGCCGCCGGCGACCTGAGTGCGCGCATCGAAATCGACCGGCGCGACGAGATCGGCCAGCTGCTCGGCGCCATGCAGGCCATGGCCGGCAACCTGCGCGAGATGGTCGGCCGTCTGCAGGGCGGGGTGACCCAGCTGTCCAGCTCGGCGCAGTCGCTGTCGACGGTGACCGAGCAGACCCGCCAGGGGGTCAACGGGCAGAAGCTGGAGACCGATCAGGTGGCCACCGCCATGAGCCAGATGACCGCCACGGTGCACGAGGTGGCGCGCAACGCCGAGGCCGCCGCGGCTTCCACCGAGCAGGCCGATCGGCGCGTCGACAGTGGCAGCCAGGTGGTGCGCCAGACCCTGCAGCGCATCGACCAGCTGGCCGGCGCGATGGACGCCACCACCGCCAGCATCCAGCGCCTGAGCCAGGACACCCAGCGCATCGACGCGGTGCTGGAGGTGATCAAGAACGTCGCCGAGCAGACCAATCTGCTGGCGCTCAACGCCGCCATCGAGGCGGCGCGTGCCGGCGAGCAGGGCCGCGGCTTCGCCGTGGTCGCCGACGAGGTGCGCGCCCTGGCCAAGCGCACCCAGCAGTCTATCGCCGAGATCGAGGCGCTGATCGCCGCGCTGCGCGAGGGCAGCCGCCGCGCGGTGGCCGACATGGCGCAGAGCGCCAGCCTGGTGAGCCAGACGGTGGAGGGCGCCAACCAGACCGAGGGCGCGCTGACGGCCATCGCCGAGGCGGTGGCGCGGATCTTCGAGATGAACCAGCAGATCGCCGCGGCGGCCGAACAGCAGACGGCGGTGGCCGAGGAGATCAACCGCAGCGTCACCTCGATCCGCGATATCGCCGATCAGTCGGCCAGCGCCATGGAACAGACCGCCGCCTCGAGCATCCAGCTGGCCGAGCTGGGCCGCGAGCTGCAGGGCATGGCCGGGCATTTTCGTTTGTAAGGGCGGGCGCGCTCACAGTTTCGTCAGCAAAGATTGCATAGCACTTTGCCGCACTTGAGTGGCCCAGTAGCATCGGCGGTCTGCATAAGGAGCCAACGATGCGAAACAAACTGGACGCCTGCCTGGACTCGGTCAATCAGGTGCTGCTGGGCAAGGAGGCGCAGGTGCGCCTGGCGCTGACTTGCCTGCTGGCGCGCGGTCACCTGCTGATCGAAGACCTGCCCGGCATGGGCAAGACCACCTTGAGCCATGCCCTGGCGCGGGTGCTGGGGCTGAGCTTCCAGCGTATCCAGTTCACCTCCGACCTGTTGCCCGGCGACATCCTCGGCACCTCGGTGTTCGACAAGGACAGTGGCCAGTTCGTCTTCCACCCCGGGCCGATCTTCGCCGAGCTGGTGCTGGCCGACGAGATCAACCGCGCCACGCCGAAGAGCCAGAGCGCGCTGCTCGAGGCCATGGAGGAGGGCCAGGTGACCATCGAGGGCGCCACCCGACCGCTGCCCGAGCCGTTCTTCGTCATCGCCACGCAGAACCCGGTGAGCAGCGGCGGCACCTTCGCCCTGCCGGAATCGCAGCTGGACCGCTTCCTCATGCGCCTGTCGCTGGGTTATCCGGCTCAGGCGGCGGAGAAGGCGCTGCTGCTGGGTGACGCGCGGCGCGAGCTGCTGCCGCGGCTGCAAGCGATTCTCGACCATACCGAGCTGGCCCGGCTGCAGGCCGAGGTGCCCAAGGTACGCGCCAGCGATGCGCTGATTGATTACGTGCTGCGCCTGGTCGAGGCCACCCGCAGCCAGCCGCAGTTCGCCTGGGGCCTGTCGCCGCGCGCCAGCCTGGCGCTGCTGGCCGCGGCGCGGGCCTGGGCGCTGCTGGCCGAGCGCGACTACGTGATCCCCGAGGACGTGCAGGCGGTGCTGCCCTCGGTGGTCGGCCACCGCCTGCGCGAGCGCGCCGACCCCACCGGCCATGGCGGCGGCAGCCTGGTGCAGTGGCTGCTGCGCGAAGTGCCGGCGCTCTGATGCGCGCCGCGCTGAAACCGCTGTGGAGCCGCTGGCTGGCGCGGCGCATTCCGCCGGCGGCCAGCGTGCGCCTCAATCAGCGGCGCATCTTCATCCTGCCCAGCCGGGTCGGCGCCGCCTATGGCCTGGCCCTGCTGCTGATGCTGCTGGTCGGCATCAACTACCAGAACAGCCTGGCCTACGGTCTGACCTTCCTGCTGATGGCGGTGTTCGTGGTCGCCATCCTGCACACCTATCGCAACCTGGCCGGGCTGGTGCTCAAGGCCGGCGGTGGCGGGGCGGTGTTCGTCGGCGAGCAGGCGCGCTTTCGCGTGCGTCTGGAAAGCCGCGAGCGCGAGCACCAGGCCGTGGCCCTGGGTTGGCCGCCGGCCGAGCTGCTGGCGCGCGACGTGCCGCGCCAGGGCCAGGCCGAGCTGGAACTGAGCCTGCCGGCGCAGCGCCGCGGCTGGCTGCGCCCGGGCCGGCTGCGGGTGGAGAGCCGCTTTCCCCTCGGCCTGCTGGTGGCCTGGAGCTGGGTCGATCTGGATCAGGCGGTGCTGGTCTATCCGCGGCCGCTGGAGGGCGAGCTGCCGCTGGCCGCCGGCCTGGGCGCCGAGGACGAGGAGGGCATGCGCGCCCGCGGCCAGGGCGCCGACGATTTCCAGGGCCTGCGCGACTACCAGCCGGGCGACTCCAAGCGGCGCCTGGACTGGAAGGCCTATTCGCGCGGCCAGGGCCTGCTGGTCAAGGAGTTCGCCATGCTCGGCGGGCGCGACCTGTGGCTGGACTTCGAGCAGTTGGGCGGCGATGCGGAGCTGCGCCTGTCGCTGCTCTGCCACTGGGTGCTGCAACTGGCCGAGCGGCAGCAGGCGTTCGGCCTGCAGCTGCCGGGGCAGGTGATCGCCCCGGACTCCGGCGAAGGCCATCGCGACGCCTGCCTGCGCGCCCTGGCGCTGTTCGGTGAGCCGGCATGAGCACACCGCCGGGCATTCCGCGCATCGCCCTGACCTGGCTGCTGGTGGCCCAGGTGCTGGTGATCCTGCCGCACCTGGTGCACCTGCCGCTGTGGATGATCGCCCTGTGGCTGGGCGCCGCCGCCTGGCGCGTGCAGATCTTCCGCATGCGCGCGCGCTACCCCAACGGCTGGGCCAAGGGCGGCCTGATGCTGCTGGTGCTGGCCGGCATCCTGCTGTCGCGCGGCACCCTGGTGGGGCTGGACGCGGCGGTGGTGCTGCTGATCGCCACCTTCGTCCTCAAGCTGGTGGAGATGCGCAGCCGGCGCGACGCCCTGGTGCTGATCTTCCTCGGCTTCTTCTGCGTGGTGACCGCTTACCTGTTCGACGACGGCATCCTCGCCGCGCTGTACAGCCTGCTGCCGGTCACCGCGCTGCTCGCCGCGCTGGTGGGGCTGCAGCACAGCGGTTTCGCCGAGCGGCCCTGGCCGACCCTGCGCCTGGCCGGCGGCCTGCTGCTGCAGGCGCTGCCGCTGATGGTCCTGCTGTTTCTGTTCTTCCCGCGCATGGGCCCGCTGTGGTCGCTGCCGCTGCCCAGCGACAAGGGCGTCACCGGCCTGTCCGACAGCATGGCGCCGGCCGATATCGCCGAGCTCAGCCGCTCCTCGGCGCTGGCCTTTCGCGCCAGCTTCGACGGCCCGGTGCCGCCGCGCGATCAGCTGTACTGGCGCGCCCTGACCCTGGAGCGCTTCGATGGCCGGCGCTGGTCGCAATCCAGCTACGCCGAGTTGCCCGTGGCGCCGCAATGGCGCCAGACGGGCGAGCCGCTGGACTACAGCATCGTCATGCAGCCCAGCGGCAAGCCCTGGCTGTTCGCCCTCGACGTCGGCGAGCTGGCGCAGGACGAAGGCCGCATGATGAGCGACTTCCGCTGGCAGCGGCGGCGCCCGGTGGATCGCCCCTTGCTCTACCAGGTGCGCTCCTGGCCGCAGGCACTGCGCGAGGCGGACGCCGAACCGCCGGCGTTGCGCCGCGCGCTGCAACTGCCCGAGCAGGGCGATCCGCGCAGTCGCGCCTGGGCCGCCGAGCTGCAGCGTCAGCATCCGCAGGCTGATGCGCTGGTCGCCGCGCTGCTGCAGCATTTCAACCGCGAGCCCTACGTCTACACCCTGCGCCCGCAGCCGCTGGGCGCGGACAGCATCGACGACTTCCTGTTCAACACCCGCCGCGGCTTCTGCGCCCACTACGCCGGTGCCATGACCTTCGTCCTGCGCGCCGCCGGCATTCCCGCGCGGGTGGTGGCCGGCTACCAGGGCGGCGAGCTCAACCCCGGCGGCAACTACATCCAGGTGCGCCAGTTCGATGCCCACGCCTGGGTCGAGTACTGGCAGCCGGGCCGCGGCTGGCGCAGCGTCGATCCCACCTTCCAGGTGGCGCCGGAGCGCATCGAGCAGGGCCTGGAGGAAGCGCTGGCCGAGGAGGACGGTTTTCTCGATGACCAACCCTTCTCGCCGCTGCGCTACCGCGAACTGGCCTGGCTCAACCAGTTGCGCCTGAACTGGGAAAACCTCAACTACGGCTGGCAGCGCTGGGTGCTGGGCTACCAGGGCGAGCAGCAGTTGCAGCTGCTGCAGCGCTGGTTCGGCAGCCTCGACTGGCAGCGCCTGGCGCTGGCCCTGGTCGGCAGCGGCACGCTGCTGCTCGGCCTGCTGGCGCTGTGGTTGCTGAGGCCCTGGCAGCAGCGTCGCGACCCGCAGCGCCAGGCCTTCCGCCGCTTCGAGCAGCTGCTGGCGCGGCACGGCGTGCGGCGCCAGGCGGGCGAGGGGCCGCGTGCCTTCGCCGAGCGCGCCGGTCGCGAACTCCCGGCCCAGGCCGCAGCGATCCAGGCCTTTGCCCGTTGTTTCGAGGCCCAGCGCTACGCCGGCCAGCCCCCCTCGCGGGCGGCCTTGCGCCAGGCTCTGGGTGAGTTGCGCAGGGCCTTGCCCTGGCGCCTGTTGCGTTAGGGCGCGGTCTCGCAATAATCACCTGGGGGTGCGCCGTGCGCACCGCGAGCGACGGGATGCCCGGTGCGCATGGCCTGGGCGGCCCCGAGATATGCTACGCGCCGGCATCACCTAGGGTGGATGACGCGCTTTTCATCCACCCTAGGACCGGCAGTGGTGAATGACCGATCCGAGTAAGGGGATGTGCGCATGAAGGGTTTCGTCGAGCGGATTCTGGCCCGGGTGCTGGCGTTGCAGGTGCGTCTGTACGCCTGCCAGGCGCGTCTGGCAGGTGCCACCGACGCGGAAGCCCTGCACGATCTGCGTATCGCCCTGCGCCAGCTGCGCAGCCTGCTGCGACCCTTGCGCGGCCTGCCGGCGGTGGACGCGCTGGAGCAGGGCGCCGCCGTGCTGGGGCGCCTCAGCGGGCCGTTGCGCGACCGCGAGGTGCTGACGGTCGAGTTGCGTCGCCTGGGGCTGAGCGAGTTGGCCCAGGCCGGCGAGGCGCGGCGGGTCGCCGGACATGCCGTCGTCGCCGCCAGTCGCGAGCTGGCCGACTTGCAGCTGCTGCTCGATGCCTGGCCGGGCAACTGGCGCCAGGCCGCAGCCGAGGGCCAGCTGCGCGGCGTGGGCAAGCGCATCCGCCGCCGTTTGCGCCGTCAGCGGCGCCAGCTGGCGCGTGCCCTGCGCGACCCGGCGCACGACCGCCACCGCCTGCGCCTGCTGATCAAGCGGGTGCGTTACGCCGCCGAGGCCTATCCGCTGCACAGCGGCCTGGACGCCGCGGCGCAGGGCCGGTTGAAGCGCGCGCAGAGCGAGCTGGGCGACTGGCACGATCACCTGCAATGGCTGGCGCAGAGCGATTCCAGCGAGGCCCTGCAGTCCTGCCGCGCGGCCTGGTTGCAGGCCCAGGCGGCAGCCGAACGGCGCGCGGACGAGGCGTTGCTGGCGCTGCATGGCGACTTCTTGCTGGATAAATAAGGCGACATTTTCGCCGTAACTATGGCCGGATAGCCATTCTTTCGGCCTATCGTTCGGCCTCCACCATCCCCTAAGATCGACGCCATCTATCGTTTGCGAGGTGGCTATGACCTTTTCCGAATTGCTGCAGGCCGTGCGCTCCAACCCCGAGGCGCTGGTGATTCCGTCGCTCTGGGGCCAGGGGCGCGCCAGTTTCGGCGGCCTGGTGGCGGC
The DNA here is from genome assembly GCF_054110165.1 of Pseudomonas sp. PL-6. Classification (NCBI taxonomy): domain Bacteria; kingdom Pseudomonadati; phylum Pseudomonadota; class Gammaproteobacteria; order Pseudomonadales; family Pseudomonadaceae; genus Pseudomonas; species Pseudomonas sp. PL-6. The sequence goes on from NZ_CM134189.1 coordinate 2,166,681, forward strand.
GCTGGCCTTCGAGGCCATGCGCGCCAAGGTGCCGGTGGGGCGCCCGGTGCGCTCGCTGGCCATCACCTTCGTCGGCCCGGTGGCGGCGGACGTGCCGGTGAGCTTCCAGGCCGAGGTGCTGCGCGAGGGCAAGGCGGTCAGCCAGCTGTGCCTGCGCGCGGTGCAGGACGGCCAGGTGGTGACCATGGTGCAGGGCAGTTTCGGCGCCGCGCGCGCCTCGGCCATCGACGTGGCGCCGCTGCCGGCGCCGCAGATCGAGCCGGCCGAGCGTTGCCAGGAGCTGCCGTACCTGCGCGGCGTCACCCCCGAGTTCACCCGCTTCCTGGCCATGCGCTGGGGCATCGGTGGCATGCCCTTCACCAACAACCCTTCGCGGCAGATGGGCGGCTGGGTACGCCTGCGCGGCGAGGCCGAGCCGCAGGCGCTGAGCGAGGCGCATCTGCTGGCGCTGGTCGATGCCTGGCCGCCGGCGGTGCTGCCGCATCTGAAGAGCCCGGCGCCGGGCAGTTCGCTGACCTGGACCATCGAGTTCGTCCAGCCGCTGCGGGAGCTGAGCACCGAGCACTGGTGCCTGTACCGCGCCGAGATCGAGCACGCCCGCGACGGCTACGGCCATATCGCCGCGGCGTTGTGGAGCCCGGCGGGCGAGCTGATCGCCATCAGCCGGCAGACGGTGACGGTATTCGGCTGAGTCAGTGCCGCTTGCGCCGGCGCCAGGCGCGCCACCAGGCGCCGTTGAAGAGAAAGCGCGGGAAGGTCACGCACTGTTCCAGCAGCAGGCGTTTGACCGCATCGCGCTTGCCGGCGAAGGGCTCCGGCGCCTGCTGCTCGAAGCGGTGACCCTGGCGCTGCAGGGCGAGAGCGGCCAGCAGGCCGATGGCGCCCAGTGCCAGGGGTACGAAGCCCAGGCGCCACAGGCCGATCAGTAACAGCGCGGCCGACAGCAGAAACAGCGGCACGGCCAGCAGGTGCAGCAGCAGGTTGGTCGGGTGCCGGTGCTGCTCGGCGTAGTGGCGCCATTGCCAGGCCAGCAGGTTGGGGCGGCGTTTGCTCATGCTGCATTCCTCTGGGTCATGCAGCGAGTCTAGGCCGGCCGCCTGGGCTCCGGCGAATTGCCCCTGGCTATGGTGCAGATAGGCTCAAACCTAAAGGCCTGCTACAGGCGCAGCTGGCGGATCGCCTGGCTCAGCTCGCCGGCCAGCTCGGCCAGTTGCTGGCTGGTGGCGGCGGAGTCGAGGGTCTGGCCGACGGTCTGCTCGGTGACGTCGCGGATGCCCACCACCGAACGGCTCATCTCCTCGGCCACCTGACTCTGCTGGGCGGCGGCCACGGCGATCTGGGTATTGCTGTCGCGCATCAGCGCCACCGCGGCGGTGATCGCCGCCAGCGCCTCGCCGGCTTCCTGCGCCAGCTGCACGCAATGATTGGCGCTGTCGGAACTCTCGCGCATGAACTCCACGGCGTCGCGGGTGCCGGCCTGCAGGTGGCCGATCATCTGGGTGATTTCGTCGGTGGAGTCCTGCACCCGTTTGGCCAGGTTGCGCACCTCGTCGGCCACCACGGCGAAACCGCGGCCCATCCCGCCGGCACGCGCCGCTTCGATGGCGGCGTTGAGCGCCAGCAGGTTGGTCTGCTCGGCGATGCCGTGGATCACCCCGACCACCCGGTTGATGTGCTGGCTGTCCTCGGCCAGGCGCTCGATGGTACCGGCGCTCTGCTGCACGCCGCGCGACAGCCCGGCGATGGACTGCTCGACGCGACCGACCGCGGCCTGGCCTGCGCGGGCCAGCTGGTCGGCGTTGTGCGACTGGTCGCGGGTGCTGCCGGCGTGCTCGGCGATGTGCTGCACGGTGGCCGACATCTGGTTGATCGCGGTGGCCGCCTGGTCGGTCTCGCTCTGCTGGTCGAGCATGCCCTGGCGCACCGCGCCCATGCGCTCGGCCATGCTGCGGGTGCCGCTGTCCAGTTCGGCGGCGACCTGGCCGACGGTGCCGACCACACGCTGGTAGCCGGCCTGCATGGCGTTGAAGGCGGCGGCCATCTGGCCGACCTCGTCGCGGCCCTCCAGCGGCGCGCGCAGGGCCAGGTCGCCGCTGCGCTCGACCTGCAGCATCACGTCCTTGAGGGTGTTGAGGTGGCTGAGCAAAAAGCGGATCAGCAGCTGCGAGGCGGCCAGAAGCAGCAGCATCAGTCCGGCCACGGCGCCGGCGTAGGCCAGTGCGTGCTCGGCGAACAGCTGGCGCAGGCCGGGCGCGCGGGTCAGCAGGGCCACGCGGCGACCGTCGCTCAGGGTCGCCAGCTGCGCGCCGATCAGCGGGGATTCGCTCAGCCAGGGATCGTGCGCCAGCGCCTGCCAGCCGCTGGCGTCGGCCTGACCCAGGGCGCCGGGCAGGCGTTCGCCATCTTGCAGCGTGCGCAACTGCGCGAGGGCCGGTAGCGCCGCCTGCGTCGGCCAGTGCGCCAGCAGGCGCGCCTGCTCCACCGCGGCCTGGCGGGCATCGACGGCGCGTGCGCGCTGTTCGGTATGCAGGGCGAACAGCACCAGCAGCAGGCTGGTGGCGAAGGCCACGGCGTTGACCGCCCAGAACTTGTACTTGAGGGAAATATCGCTGATCCAGGCGCCCATGCTTTGTAGTGTCCGCGTAAGACAGCCGTTATTGGCCAAATGCCAGCAGTGTCGTCGAGACCCGGGGCGCAAGTGTTGACCGGGATCAAGACTCCGCTGCGGCGCGCTCCGGCAGTGGCGGCAGGGCGAAGAAGGCGCGGGCGCAGGCGGTGGTTTCGGCGGCCAGCTGCGCCTGGCTCTGGCCGCGGTGCAGCGCCACCTCGCGCAGCACTTCGCCAAGGAAGGCCGGCTCGTTGCGACCGTTTTTCGGCTTGGGTCGCAGGCTGCGCGGCAGCAGGAAGGGCGCGTCGGTCTCCAGCATCAGACGGCCGCTGGGGATGTCCTTGAGCAGCGGATGCAGGTGGGTGCCGCGGCGCTCGTCGCAGACCCAGCCGGTGATGCCTATATGCAGGTCGAGATCCAGATAGGCGTAGAGCGCCTGGCGCTCGCCGGTGAAGCAGTGCACCACCGCCGCCGGCAGCCGGTCGCGAAAATCGCGGAGAATCTCCAGCAGGCGCTGGCTGGCCTCGCGCTCATGCAGGAACACCGGCATATTCAGCTCGGCGGCCAGCGCGAGTTGCTGCTCCAGGGCCTTCTCCTGCAGCGGTCTGGGGGAGAAATCGCGGTCGAAGTCCAGTCCGCATTCGCCCACCGCGCGCACCTCGGCTTCGCCCAGCAGGGCCTTGAGCCTGTCGGCGCTGGCGCCGTTCCAGCTGCTGGCGTCGTGCGGATGCACCCCGGCGGTGCTGAACAGCCGCTCGCCGCTGCCGTCCAGCCGTCGACACAGCGCCAGGCTGGCTTCGCTTTCGGCCAGACTGGTGCCGGTCAGCAGCATCTGGCAGACGCCGGCGGCGTAGGCGCGCTCGAGCAGGGCTTCGGCCTGCGCGGCGAGGCTGGGGTGGGTCAGATTGACGGCGATATCGATGAGTTGCATGGTGCCACCTGGTCTGGGCGAAGGGGGAGCATAGCAGAAGCATTCCGTTCGTCAGAAAGGCAATTAGAAACAATAGGTTGGCGACGCTTTTTAAGATTGATGCAAGGTTGCGGGCTGGCGCCGCCGGCGCCAGCTGTGCGACCCTCCGCGCCCCGCGCGAAGCTTGGGAACTTGTTTCGCGGGTTGTGCTCTGAGTCCGGCGGCCTGCCGCCCATCCCTGGAGAATCGATGTCGCGATTGCTGTTGATCCTGTGCCTGCTGGCCCTGCTGCCGCTACCGGCCAGCGCGCGCCTGATCGGCCCGCCGGAAGTCGGCAGTCAGGCCCGCAGCGCCCGCGACCTGCCGGCGATCCGCAGCAGCGGCGAGCTGCGCGTGCTGGTCAACCAGAGCCGCAACAGCTCGGGCTCGGTCAAGGGCCAGAGCATCGGCGTCGAGTACCACCGCCTGCGCGCCTTCGAGCAGTACCTCAACCGCAACGCCCGCGACGGCCGCAGCCTGCGCCTGAAGATCATCCCCACGGCCAAGGACCAGCTGCTCGGCGCCCTGCAGCGCGGCGAGGGCGATCTGGTGGCGCCGGGCGAGCTGCTCAACGTGCGTGCCGGGCGCGACGTCAGCGCCAGCGCGGCGATCCGCCGCGAGGTGCCGCTGGTGTTGGTGGCGAAGCAGGGCAACCGGCATTACCGCAGCCTCGAACAACTGGCCGGGCGCAGCCTGTCGCTGCCGGCCGGCAGCGCGGTGGGCGAGGCGCTGCGCAAGGTCAACCAGCAACTGGCGGCGCGCAAGCTGCCGCCGATCGTGGTGGAGTGGGTCGACCCCAGTCTGGCGGTGGAGGACGTGCTGGAAATGGTCCAGGCCGGCATCTTCGAGCGCACCGCGGTGGAACTGCCGATCGCCGAGCGCTGGGCCAAGGTGATGCCCAAGCTCAGGGTGGACAGGCACCTGGTGCTGGCGCGTGACGGCGACATGAGCTGGTTCGTGCGTCCGGATGCGCCGATGCTGCGCGCCAGCATCGACCGCTTCTTCAGCGGCTACCAGAGCCCGGCCGACCAGGACGCCGCCTTCCAGCGCGTCTACCGGCGTCTGTACAAGGTCCATTCGCCGCTCGACCGCACCGAGCGCCAGCGCCTGGAGCGGGTGCGCCCGGTGCTGCAGCAGCATGCCGAGCGCCAGGGCTTCGACTGGCTGCTGCTGGCGGCGCTGGCGTTCAAGGAGTCGACCCTCAACCCCTCGGCGCGTGGCGCCAGCGGTGCCACCGGGCTGATGCAGATCACCCCGGCGGCGGCGCGCGCCGTCGGCGTGAGCAATATCGCCAGCCTGGACGGCAATGTGCTGGCCAGCAGCAAGTACCTGGCGATGATCCGCCGCACCTTCTTCAACAGCCCGCAGCTCAACGAGCGCGAGCGCATGGCCTTCGTCCTCGCCGGCTACAACCTCGGCCCGCAGCGGGTGCAGAGCCTGCGCGCCGAGGCACGCAGGCGCGGCCTCAATCCCAATCAGTGGTTCTTCCAGGTCGAGCGTGTGGCCATGGAGCAGATGGGCATGGGCGTGGTGAGTTATGTGAATGCGGTGAATAAGTACTACCTTGCTTATGACCGTGAGCGCTATCTGCTCGAACCGCAAAAACAGCGGCTGACGGCCAACTAGCTATCTATCAATTCGATATTAATTAGTGGTTTTTTGCTGTTTTTAAATCGAATTAATTGGTTATTCTGTGCGCCATCAACTCTCACACACGAAGGAAGCGCTGTAATGAACAACCTGATCAAGAGCATCACCGCCACCCAGGCCGGCTTCGGCATCACCATCCTGCGCATTGTCGCCGGTATCACCTTCGCCGCTCATGGCGCGCAGAAGCTGTTCGGCTGGTTCGGCGGCTATGGTCTGGCCGGCGTGGCGCAGTGGATGGAAAGCATCGGCCTGACGCCGGGCTACCTGATGGCGCTGGGGGCCGGTAGCGCCGAGTTCTTCGGCGGTCTCGCCCTGATCGTCGGCCTGCTGGCTCGCCCGGCGGCCGCGGTGCTGGCGGTGACCATGCTGGTGGCCATCGTCACCGTGCACCTGCAGCACGGCTTCTTCATGAGCAACAACGGCTACGAGTTCGCCCTGGCGCTGATGGCGATGAGCCTGGCGGTGCTGGTCGAAGGCGCCGGCAAGCTGTCGCTGGATGGCCAGCTCGCCCGCTGATTCTCCCCGCCCGAAACGAGAAGGCCCGCATCTGCGGGCCTTCTTGCGTTTACCACCTTTCACTCAGGCGGCGGGGGCCTGTTCGGCCTTCTTCTCCTGCGCGGTGACCTGCTGGGCCAGCTCGATCATCTGCTCGCGCATCCAGCGGTTGGCCGGGTCCTGATCGGTGCTTTCGTGCCAGTACAGATGGGTTTCCAGCGCCGGCACGTCGCCGACCGGCAGCGTCACGTGGTGCAGGTGATGACGGCGGGCGAAGCGCTCCGGCACGGTGATCACCATATCGGTCTGCAGCATTACGCTGCTGGCCATCAGGTAGTGCTGCGAGCGCAGGGCGATCTTGCGCTGGATGCCCATCTTGCCCAGGGCCAGATCCACGTAGCCCAGACCGCTGCGGCGGCTGGAGATGTGGATGTGGGTCAGCGACAGGTACTCGTCGAGGCTGATCTTGTCCTTGGCCAGCGGGTGGCCCGGGCGCATGGCGCAGACGTAGCGGTCATCGAGCAGCTTGACGTGGCGCACCTGCGGGTCGGTGTTGAGCGGCGCGTCGACGGCGAAGTCCAGGCGCCCGGCGGCCAGCTCCTTGGTGGTTTCGCGGCGCTTGGCCAGAAAGCTCTCGATGCACACGTTCGGCGCCAGGCGGCGCAGGCGCTGGAACAGCGGCGGCAGGAGAATCTGCTCGGAGAGGTCGGTCATGCTGATGCGGTAGGTCTTGTTCGCCTGCTGCGGGTTGAAGGTGCGGCTCTCCTGCACCGATACGCGCAGCAGCTGCAGGGCATTGCGCACCGGGCCGATGATGTTCTGCGCCATCGGCGTCGGCACCATGCCCTGGGCGGTGCGCACGAACAGCGGGTCGTTGAAGGTCTCGCGCAGGCGGGCCAGGGCGTTGGACACCGCCGGCTGGGTGATGCCGACGATCTGCCCGGCACGGGTCAGGTTGGCCTCGGTGTAGATGGCGTCGAAGACGATGAAGAGGTTCAGATCCACCTTGGTCAGGTTCATGCCGGATGCGCTCCAGGGCTGTCGATATCAATCGATCATATATCGGTTATGAATGTTCATACACGCTAAAAATAGGTTCGATAAATCTTAGGCGCTGTTCTAGCATCTTTTCCACAACCGCACAGCCAAGAAGGTAGCCCCCATGGATTTCGCCTACTCCCCCAAGGTTCAACAGCTGCGTGAGCGCGTCACGGCGTTCATGGAAGCGCACGTCTACCCGGCCGAAGCGGTGTTCGAACGGCAGGTGGCCGAGGGCGACCGCTGGCAGCCCACCGCGATCATGGAAGAGCTGAAGAACAAGGCCAAGGCCGAGGGCCTGTGGAACCTGTTCCTGCCCGAGTCGGACTACGGCGCCGGCCTGAGCAACACCGAGTACGCGCCGCTGGCCGAGATCATGGGCCGCTCGCTGATCGGCCCGGAGCCGTTCAACTGCGCCGCGCCGGACACCGGCAACATGGAGGTGTTGGTGCGCTACGGCAACGAGGCGCAGAAGCGTCAGTGGCTGGAGCCGCTGCTGTCCGGCGAGATCCGCTCGGCCTTCGCCATGACCGAGCCGGGTGTGGCCTCGTCCGACGCCACCAATATGCAGGCCAACGCCCGCCGCGAAGGCGACGAGTGGGTGATCAACGGTCGCAAGTGGTGGACCTCCGGCGCCTGCGATCCGCGCTGCAAGGTGATGATCTTCATGGGCCTGACCAACCCGGACGCGCCGCGCCACCAGCAGCATTCGATGATCCTGGTGCCGATGGACGCCCCCGGCGTCACCGTGCTGCGTCCGCTGCCGGTGTTCGGCTACGACGACGCGCCGCACGGCCACGCCGAGGTGCTGTTCGAGAACGTGCGGGTGCCCTACGAGAACGTGCTGCTCGGCGAGGGGCGCGGCTTCGAGATCGCCCAGGGTCGCCTCGGCCCGGGCCGCATCCACCACTGCATGCGTTCGATCGGCATGGCCGAGCGGGCCCTGGAGCTGATGTGCAAGCGCGCCGTTTCGCGCACCGCCTTCGGCAAGCCGCTGGCACGCCTGGGCGGCAATATCGACCATATCGCCGACTCGCGCATGGAGATCAACCAGGCGCGCCTGCTGACCCTCAACGCCGCCTACATGATGGACACCGTCGGCAACAAGATCGCCGCCAGCGAAATCGCCCAGATCAAGGTGGTGGCGCCCAACGTGGCGCTCAGGGTGATCGACCGGGCGATCCAGATGCACGGCGGCGCCGGGGTCTCCAACGACTTCCCGCTGGCCTACTGGTACGCCATGCAGCGCACCCTACGTCTGGCCGACGGCCCGGACGAGGTGCATCGCGCCGCCATTGGCAAGTACGAGATCGGCAAGTACGTGCCGCGCGACGTGATGAAAGCCAGCCGCTGAACCAGGCGCTGAAAAGGACGAGGCCCGCATTTTTGCGGGCCTCGTCGTTTATGTCGGTTGCGACTCCTTGTCGTCGGAGTTCCGTGCCTGATCCAGCCAGCCGAGGCGCATGTGCAACTGCGCGGCAAAGGCGCGCGCGGCCAGCTCCTCGTGAAAGGTCAGCGCGCGGCGGCCGACGCGCACCTGCCACAGGCGCTGGCCGCCACGCTCCAGCTCATCTATGCGTACATCCGCCATGCTTCAACTCTGTTGTCGATCGAGACCGGCCCGGTTGCGGGTTCTCAGCAGGGAGAGGATCACGCCGCCGGCCAGCAGGCCCAAGGTTACGCCAAGCGAGAGCAGGGCGGGAACCTTGACCAGGTCGTGGAGGAAGATCTTGCCGCCGATGTACATCAGCACCAGCGCCAGGGCGTACTTCAGGTAGATGAAGCGGTGCATCAGCGCGGCCAGGGCGAAATACAGCGAACGCAGGCCGAGGATGGCGAAGATGTTCGAGGTGTAGACGATGAAGGGGTCCTGGGAAATGGCCAGCACCGCCGGCACGCTGTCGACGGCGAACACCAGGTCGGCCAGCTCGATCAGCACCAGCGCCAGCAGCAGCGGCGTGGCATGCAGCAGTGGCTTGCCGCTGACCTGGTCCTTCAGACGCACCAGGAAGTGGCCCTCGTGCAGCTCGTCGGTGACCCGGATATGCCGGCGCAGGAAGCGCAGCAGCGGGTTCTGCGCCAGATCCGGGTGATGTTCCTGCTCGTGCTCGCTGCGCAGCATCTTGAAGCCGCTGAACAGTAGGAAGGCGCCGAACAGGTAGAGGATCCAGTCGAACTGCTGCACCAGCGCCGTGCCCAGGCCGATCATGATGGCGCGCAGCACTATCACCCCGAGGATGCCCCAGAACAGCACGCGGTGCTGGTAGCGGCGGGGGATGTTGAAGTAGCCGAGGATCATCGCCATGACGAAGACGTTGTCCATCGACAGCGACTGCTCGACGAGAAAACCGGTGTAGTACTCCAGCGCCTTGGTCGCGCCGAGCTGCCACCAGATCCAGCCGCCAAAGGCGACGCCGACGCTGAAGTAGCCCGAATACAGCAGCAGGCTCTCGCGCATCTCGATTTCGTGCTGGTCACGGTGCAGCACGCCGAGGTCGAGCACCAGCAGGGTGACGATCAGCACTAGAAAGGCCAGCCAGAACCAGCCGGGGGTACCGAACAGCGGGGTGGTGAAAAAGGCGAGTAGAGCGTCCATGAGCCCTCCCTAAATGTCTGCCTGAGTTGAATATCGACTCAGTGACTCCGACATCACGGTGAGAGCTCACCGCCAGAGGGGCCCGGCGTCACGCTCAGACAGGCTAGCGCTTAACCCGGCAAGCCTCAAGCCAGGCCGCGGTTTTGCTCCACCTGCCGCTTGCAACTCTAGTAGACCCAGACCTCGACCCGGCGATTGCGGATGCGCCCGTGGTCTTCGCTGTTGGCCGCCACCGGCAGCTCGTCGCCGAGACCGGTGATCTCGCGAAACAGCACCCCCTGCCTGGCCAGCTCGCGGCGCACGGCCATGGCCCGTAGCTTGGACAGCAGCTCGGCGCGGGCCGGGTCGCTCTTGGCGTCGCCGAAGCCCACCAGCACCACCTGGTTATGCAGCTTGTCGTGGCGCTTGAGGTAGTCCAGCACCCGTGCCAGGTCGCGCTGGGCCTTGGTGTCCAGGCTGGCGCTGCCTTCCTGGAAGCGGAAGTTCACCGACAGGCGCTGCGCCCGTTCGGCCAGCTGGCGATAGCCGGCCGGCATCTGTGCGCTGGGTTCGACGCGGATCGCTTGCACCGTCTGGGCGATAAAGCCGCTGGCGTCGACTATGGCCTGGCCGCGCGGGCTGTGGGCGAAGTCGATCAGCGCCTGGGCCCAGGGGTTGTCCGGTTGCGGCTGGTTGTAGAGGAACAGCCGGCGCGACAGCGGGTAGTCCTCGGTGGCGATCAGCGTGGTGCTTGGCGGCATCGGCTGCGAGTCGCCGGCGGCGATGGCCACCGCCTTGGCCTGGCGGATATAGGGCAGGCCGATAAAGCCGATGCCCTGCGGATCGCCGCTGACCGCATCGGACAACTGGGTGCTCGACTCGAAGCGCTGGGCGCCGGCGGCGAGGCTGCGCCCGCCCGGTGCCAGCACCAGCTCCTTGAAGGTGTCGTAGGTGCCGGAGTTGTCGTCGCGGGCGTACAAACGCACCGCCCCGGGGTTGCCGCCCAGCTCGCGCCAGTCGCCGATCTCGCCGGCGAACAGCTGCGCCACCTGTTCGACGCCGAGCGCCGCGATGGGGTTGCTCGGGTGCAGGATGATGGCCAGGCCGTCGATGGCGATCACCTGTTCGGCCTGCGCGCTGCGCAGATCGCCGAGACCGGCCAGGGCGGTGGCTTCGCCGTCCTTGATCGGCCGCGACGAGGCGGCCAGGTCCGCCGTGCCGTCCTTGAGCGCGGCGAAGCCGGTGCCCGAGCCATGGGCGGCGACCTCGACTATCACCGCGCGGCCGTCGGCGTGGCGCGCCAGCAGGCGCTGTTCGTTCTCCGCCGCGCCGGCCTCGCTGCGGATATCGCGCAGGCCCTGGGCCTCGAACAGGCCCTTGACCAGTTCCGGGCCGAGCTTGGCGCCGATGGTGTTGGAGCCCTGCAGGCGCAGCACCGGCTGCCCGCCCTGCGAGGCGGGCAGGGCGGCGAACACCGACAGCGGCAGGGCGTAGCAGATGAAGCCGAGGACCAGCAGGGACAGGGTGCGACTCCAGAGGTCGCGGTCGACGGCGGACGGGGCGCGCGGCATGCGGCAGACACCTTCTAGTGGGTGATGGAGAGTGCCGCGCAGATTAAGTCAGTCAGGTTTCAGTGATATGACGGCGCTGGGGCGCGCCGTAGAGCCTCTCAGCCCAGTTCCAGCCAAATCGGCGCATGATCCGAGGGCTTGTCCATGCCGCGCAGTTCGTAATCGATGCCGGCGTCCTTGAGCCGGCCCTGCAGTGCCTGGCTGGCGAGGATCACGTCGATGCGCAGGCCGCGCTTGGGCTCGTCCTCGAAGCCGCGGCTGCGGTAGTCGAACCAGCTGAAGCGGTCATTCACCCCGGGGTTGAGCTGGCGGAAGCTGTCGACCAGGCCCCAGTTCTTCAGGGTCGCCAGCCACTCGCGCTCCTCCGGCAGGAAGCTGCACTTGCCGGTCTTCAGCCAGCGCAGGCGGTTGGGTTCGCCGATGCCGATGTCGCAGTCCTCGGGACTGATGTTGATGTCGCCCATCACCACCAGCGCCTGCTGCGGATCGAAGCGCTCGACCAGCAACTGCTGCAGGTCGGCGTAGAAGCGCTGCTTGGCGGGGAACTTCACCGGATGCTCGCGGCTTTCGCCTTGCGGGAAGTAGCCGTTCATCACGGTCACCGGCTGGCCCTGGGCGTCGGTGAAGGTGGCGTAGATAAAGCGCCGCTGGGCGTCCTCGGCGTCGCCGGGAAAGCCCTTGTGCAGGTTCAGCGGTTCTTGGCGCGAGAGCAGGGCGACGCCGTAATGACCCTTCTGCCCGTGATAGTGCACGTGGTAGCCGAGCTGGCGGATCTCGGCCTCGGGGAATTGCTCGTCGGCCACCTTGGTTTCCTGCAGGCCGATCACGTCCGGCTGGTGCTTGTCGATCAGGGCCTGCAGCTGATGGGGGCGGGCGCGCAGGCCATTGATATTGAAGGAGACGATTTTCATGGGCGGCGAGTCCTGGGCAAAAGGCGATGCTAGCCGATCCGCCGCGCTCGCGGCCAGCGCCTGGCAGGGCCCTGGCGGCGGTGCTAAGTTGGCTGTGACGCGTCCGACCGCACAACGCATAACAACAGAGGTCCGCCATGCCCCATAACGCTCCTGCCGAAGTCCGCATGCTCGACGGCGGCTACGCCCGCGAAGTGCGTTCGCTGCTCTACCACGCCTACCGCCACGAGCCGACCTTCGCCTACCTGTTCGAGGCCGAGCGGCCGGGCTTCGACCAGCGGGTGCGGGCCACGGTGCGCGAACTGGTGCAGCAGCACTTCGCCGAGGAGCTGCCGGCCATCGGCCTGCTGCTCGATGACCGGCTGATCGGCACCGCGCTGATCGCCCCGCCGCAGCGGCGCCTGGATATCACCGAGAGCTGGGGCTGGCGTCTGCGCATGCTGCTGAGCACCGGTTTCCGCTGCACCAAGCGCTACCTCGAATACCACGACGCGGTGCTCGCCTGCCTGCCGCCGGGGCCCTATCACGTGCTGCCGCTGCTCGGCATCCATCCCGAGTTCCAGGGCCAGCACCGCGGCGAGCAACTGCTCGAAGCGCTGCACGATTGGTGCGCCGAGGATGCCGGCTCGCAGGGCGTGGTGCTGGACACCGGCAATGCGCGCTACCTGGATTTCTACAAGCGCCAGGGTTACGAGGAAATCGGCGAACTGGCCATTGGCCCGGTGGTAGAGCACGTGTTCTTCCACCCCAATCCGCAACCGGTGGCGCGGGCCCGCGCCTGAACCCTGGCTGTCACCGCCGTTCTCCACCGCTCTAGCTCGCCGTCCGCTCCGTGATAGCATCCCCGGCCATGAGCGTATATGGACATATCCGGCGCAGCCTGGCGCTGCTGCTGATCAGCACCGGCGCCCTCGCCGCCGGTGAGCTGGACGTGCGCATCAGCCCGGCCAATGCGGCCCTCAAGGCCAATATCGAAGGCTACGTGGGCAGCCTCGAGGGTCGCGACGGCCAGGCGCTGCGGCGCTTGCGCCGGGTCGCCGAGGCCGAGGCGGACAAGGCCGCGCAGGCGCTGGGCTACTACCAGGCGCGCATCCGCAGCCGCATTGAGGAGGGCGAGACGCCGCGCCTGGTATTGGAGGTGGAGCCCGGCGAACGGGTGCGCCTGCGCAACGTCGACATCCGCATCGAAGGCCCGGCCAGCGAGCTGGCCGCCTTTCGCCTGCCCAGCGCCAGCCGCCTGCAGCCCGGCGCGGTGCTGCACCACGGCCGCTACGAGGACGCCAAGCGGCTGATCCAGAACCAGGCCTCGCGCTACGGCTTCTTCGACGGCCGCTTCTCCCGCCAGCGCCTGGATATCGACCCCGTCGCCGGGGTCGCCGATATCGAGCTGGTGTACGTCAGCGGGCCGCGCTACCGCCTCGGCGACCTCGCCTTCAGCGGCGACTTTCCCTTCGACGAGGCGCTGCTGCGGCGCATGGTGCCGTTCCAGGCGGACACCCCCTACGATTCCGAGCTGATCGCCGAGCTGTACCAGGCGCTGCAGTCCAGCGGCTACTTCGAGTCGGTGCGCATCGACGCCATTCCCACCCAGGCCGAGCAGCTGCGCATTCCCGTGGCGGTCGCGCTGGTGACCCGCGAGCCGCGCACCCTGGGCCTGGGTGTGGGGTTCTCCACCGACGTCGGGCCGCGCCTGCGCGGCTCCTGGACGCGCCATTGGCGCAACCCGCAGGGTCATAGCTACGGGGTGGAGACCGAGCTGTCGGCGCCAAGGCAGAACCTCGGTCTGTGGTACGACATGCCCGGCGACCCGCCGTTGACCGACAAGCTGCGCCTGGCCGGCGGCTACCAGTACGAGGAACTGGCCAGCAAGGACAGCCTCAGCCGTCTGCTCACCCTTGGTCCGGAGTGGCACAGCCAGCGCGCCGGCGGCTGGCAGCGGGTGCTGTCGCTCAAGTGGCAGCGCGAGGAGTACCGTCTGGGCGACGACTCCGGCCTGAGCACCCTGCTGATGCCGGGCGTCAGCTATTCGCTGCTACGCAGCGACAACCGCCTCGATCCGCGGCGCGGCTATCGCCTGCAGTTCGATGTCTCCGGCGCGGTGGACGGGGTGCTCTCCGACGCCAACGTGGTGCACGGCAACGTCATGCTCAAGGGCCTGACCACGGTGCTGGACAACCATCGCCTGCTCGGCCGCGTGCAACTGGGCGGCACCGAGACCAACGGCTTCTCCGGCGTGCCGCCGTCGCTGCGCTTCTTCGCCGGCGGCGACCAGAGCGTGCGCGGCTACGACTACCAGAGCCTGTCGCCGGAGAACGACCGCGGCGACAAGATCGGCGGCCGCTACCTGTTCGCCGCCAGCGCCGAGTACCAGTACAGCCTGACGGACAAGTGGCGCCTGGCCACCTTCGTCGACCAGGGTAACGCGTTCAACTCGCTGGACTTTCCCACCCTCAAGACCGGCGTCGGCTTTGGCCTGCGCTGGGTCTCGCCGGTCGGCCCGCTGCGCCTGGACCTGGCCCATGCGCTGGACGACGAGGGCGGCGTGCGCCTGCACTTCTCCATGGGGCCGGAACTATGAGGCGCGCACTCAAGTGGCTGGCGGCGGGGCTGCTGAGCCTGGCGCTGCTGCTCGGCGCGGCAGTGCTGGGCCTGCTGGGGACCCAGGGCGGCAGCCGCTGGCTGCTGGCGCAGGTGCCGGGGCTGACGGTGGAGAACTTCAGCGGCCGGCTCGCTGCGACCTGGCAGGCCGATGTGCTGCGCTGGCAGCAGGACGGGCTGCGCGCCGAGCTGCACCAGGTGGATTTCGCCTGGTCGCCGGCCTGCCTGCTGCGCCTGAGCCTGTGCCTGGATCGCCTGCACCTGCGACAGGCCGCGCTGAACCTGCCCGCGAGCGGGGAGGCGAGTGGCGAGCCGCTGCGCCTACCGCAGTTGAAGCTGCCGCTGCGCCTGCAACTGGGCGATATCCAGCTCGGCGAGTTGCGCCTCGACGGCCAGGCCCAGTTCAGCGAACTGAGCCTGATCGCCGCCTGGAACGAGCAGGGCGTGACGTTGCAGCGCCTGAGCCTGCGCCGCGACGAGCTCAGCCTGGAACTCAGCGGCGAGCTGACCCCGCAGGGCGACTGGCCGCTGGCCGTCAGCGGGCGCCTGCAGTTGCCGGAGGTGGACGGCAAACCCTGGCAGCTGGCGCTGCAGGTCGGCGGCGAGCTGCAGCGCAGCCTGACCCTGCAGGCCGACAGCACGGGCTATCTGGAGGCGCGCCTGGTCGGCGAGGTGCAGGCCCTGGCCGAGCACCTGCCGGCCGAGCTGCGCCTGAGCAGCGGCGACTTCGCGCCCAACAGCGCCTTGCCACCGACCCTGCGCCTGCAGCAGCTGGAGCTGCGCGCCACGGGCGATCTGGCCAGCGGCTACCGCATCGACGGCGAGGCCAGCCTGCCGGCCGAGCAGGCGCCGATCGCCGTGCGCCTGCGCGGGCGCGTCGAGGCCCAGGGCGCGGATATCGAGCTGCTGCGCCTGCAGGGCGACGCCGAGCAGCACCTGCAGCTGCAGGGCCGCCTCGACTGGCGCGAGGCCTTCGCCGCCGACGCCAAGCTGGACTGGCAGGCCTTCCCCTGGCAGCGCCTGTACCCGCTGGAGCAGGCGCCGCCGGTGAGCCTGCAGCAGTTGCAGGCCGAATTCAGCTACAGCGGCGGCAACTACCTGGGCAACTTCGCCGGACAGCTGCAGGGGCCGGCCGGCGCCTTCAGCCTGAGCAGCCCGGTCAGCGGCGATCTCGAGCAGATCAGCCTGCCGCAACTGCAGCTGCGGGCCGGCCAGGGCAAGCTCGACGGCGTGCTCAAGCTGGGCTTCGCCGCGGGCATCGACTGGCAGGCCATGCTCCAGCTCAGCGAACTGGATCCCGGTTACTGGCTGGCCGAGATGCCCGGCCGGCTCGGCGGGCCGCTGAACAGCCGCGGCAGTTTCAGCGAGGGCCGCCTGCAGGCGCAGGCCGATATCGACCTGGCCGGGCGCCTGCGCGGCCAGCCCGCGCAGCTGCAGGTACAAGGCGCCGGCGCCGGCGAGCAATGGCAGGTGCAGCGCTTGCTGGTGCGTCTGGGCGACAACCGCCTGAGCGGACAGGGTGCGCTGGATCAGCGCCTGCGCGGCCAGCTGCAACTGGCGTTGCCGCGCCTCGGTCAGCTCTGGCCGGGCCTGCAGGGTCAGGTGCAGGGCAGCCTGGAACTGGCCGGTACGCTGCAGGCGCCGCAGGGCCGGTTGCAGCTCGGCGGCGAGCGCCTGGCCTTCGGCGAGCCCAGCCTGCGCCGTCTGCAGCTGGACGCCAGCCTGGATGCCCGTCAGCAGGGCAGGCTGGCGCTGCAGGCGCGCGGCATTCGCCTCGGCGACACCTACCTCGGCCGCCTGCAGGCCGATGGCCAGGGCGATGCGCGGCGCCAGGCACTGCAGCTGGATCTGCAGGGCCCGCTGCTGCAAACGGCCCTGGCGCTGGACGGCAACCTGAGCGAGCAGGGCGACTGGCGCGGGCGCATCGCCAGCGGGCGCATCCAGAGCGGCGGCCAGGACTGGCAGCTGCAACAGCCGGCGGCGCTGCAGCGCCTGGCCAGCGGCCAGCTGAGCCTGGGCGCGCATTGCTGGCGGGCCGGCGATGCCAGCCTGTGCGGCGGTCAGCAGCGCCTGGCGCCGCAGCCGAGCCTGGATCTGCGCCTGGAGAATTTCCCCCTGGCCAGCCTGCAACCCTGGCTGCCAGCGGATTTCGCCTGGCAGGGGCGGCTCGACGGCCGGCTCGAGCTGGAGCTGCCGGCCAGCGGCCCCAACGGGCGCATCCTGCTGGATGCCGGCGGCGGCAGCCTGCGCATTCGCCAGCCGGAGCAGGACGAGTGGCTGGATTTCCCCTACACCAGCCTGCGCCTGGACAGCACGCTGCGCCCGCAGCGGGTGGACAGCGAGCTGCGCCTGCTCAGCGAACGTCTCGGCGAACTGAGCCTGCAGGCGCAGCTCGATCCGCGTCCGGCGCACAAGCCGCTCAGCGGCCAGTTCCGCCTGACCGGTTTCGACCTGGCCGTGCTGCGGCCCTTCGTGCCCATGGCCGAGCGCCTGGAGGGGCGCCTGCAGGGCAGCGGCACGCTGTCCGGGCCGCTGTTGGCGCCGCAGGTCGATGGCCAGCTGCGCCTGGACGACGGCGAACTGGCCGGCAGCGAACTGCCGCTCAGCCTGCAGGCGCTGCAGC
Source organism: Pseudomonas sp. PL-6 (assembly GCF_054110165.1). Lineage (NCBI taxonomy): Bacteria > Pseudomonadati > Pseudomonadota > Gammaproteobacteria > Pseudomonadales > Pseudomonadaceae > Pseudomonas > Pseudomonas sp. PL-6. The sequence continues at coordinate 2,183,699 of NZ_CM134189.1, forward strand.
TGCAGGCGCTGATCGCCGGCGAGCGGCTGCAGCTGGCCGGCGACTGGCGCAGCGGCGAGCAGGGGCGCGGCAACCTGCGCGGCGAGCTGAGCTGGGCCGAGGGGCTGAGCGGCGATCTGTCCGTGCAGGGCCAGCGCCTGCCGCTGAAGGTCGAGCCCTATGCCGAGCTGGAAGTGGAACCGGACCTGCAGTTGCAGCTGCGCGCCCAGCAACTGGCGGTGCGCGGCAAGGTCGGCATCCCGCGCGGGCAGATCAGCGTGCGCGAGCTGCCGGCCTCCACCGTCAAGCTGTCCGGCGATGCGCGGGTGGCCGGGCGCGAGGCGCCGCTGGAGGAGGAGGCGCTGGGCATCGCCATGGATGTCGATGTCGAGGTCGGCCAGGACAAGCTGGCCTTCCGCGGCTTCGGCCTGAGCGCCGACCTGCGCGGGCGCGTGCATATCGGCGACGACCTCGACACCCGCGGCGAGCTGGACCTGGTGAACGGCCGCTATCGCGCCTACGGCCAGCGCCTGACCATCCGTCGGGCGCGTCTGCTGTTCACCGGGCCCATCGATCAGCCGTTCCTCGACGTCGAGGCGATTCGCCGGGTGGACAATGTGGTCGCCGGCATCCGTCTGTCCGGCAGCGCCGAGCAACCCAGCACCACGGTGTTCGCCGAGCCGGCGATGAGCCAGGAGCAGGCGCTGTCCTACCTGGTGCTGGGCCGGCCGCTGGGGCAGGGCAGCGGCGACAACAACATGCTCGGCCAGGCCGCGCTGGCCCTGGGCCTGGCCGGCAGCAGTTCGCTGACCAGCAGCCTGGCCAGCAGCCTGGGCATCCAGGATTTCCAGCTCGACACCGAGGGCAGCGGCATCACCACCAGCGTGGTGGCCAGCGGCAACCTCACCGAGCGCCTCAGCCTGCGCTACGGCGTCGGCGTGTTCGAACCGGCCAATACCATCGCGCTGCGCTACCAGCTCGGCCGCAGGCTCTATCTCGAGGCCGCCAGTGGCTTGGCCAGTTCCCTGGACCTGTTCTATCGGCGCGATTTCTAGCCGGCGTGGAACTGCTCTGGCTTTTCCGGGGCCGAGCCGACTTATCCAGGTGTTTCGTGCGGCTTTTCCCCAACCGTTTGGAGAATGGTCGCGTTAATTTTTTTCTAAATAGTGAAAAGAACTTATTTCGTCTTCGTATACTTAGCCGCCCCCTCGATCCGGCAACCCTGGTGCAGCGCGGGGCGGTGACGAAAAAACGGCACTGTCTATCCGGCAGTCGATCATGCGACGGGTACCCAACCGCGCAACTACAAGAATAAGGACCCTTCAATGGAAGCCATAACCAACTTGGTGAACCAACTCAACGGCCTGGTCTGGGGCCCACCCATGCTGGTGCTGATCCTCGGTACCGGGCTGTTCCTCATGCTGCGCCTGAAGTTCATGCCGCTGGCCAAGATCGGCCCCGGCTTCAAACTGATGTGGCAGGGGCGCAAGAAAGACGACGAAGAAAGCGGCGAGATCAGCCCGTTCCAGGCGCTGATGACCTGCCTGGCCGCCACCGTCGGCACCGGCAACATCGCCGGCGTGGCCACCGCCATCTTCCTCGGCGGCCCCGGCGCGCTGTTCTGGATGTGGTGCACCGCGCTGGTGGGCATGGCCACCAAGTACTGCGAAGTGGTACTGGCCGTGCACTACCGCGAGAAGGACGACCGCGGCGAGCACGTCGGCGGCCCGATGTACGCGATCAAGAACGGCCTGGGCGCCAAGTGGGCCTGGCTCGGCGGCGCCTTCGCCATCTTCGGCGGCCTGGCCGGCTTCGGCATCGGCAACATGGTGCAGGTCAACTCCATGGCCCACGCCCTGGAAACCACCTTCAGCGTGCCGCTGTGGGTCACCGGCCTGGTGACCATGGTGTTCGTCGGCCTGGTCATCCTCGGTGGCATCAAGCGCATCGGCAAGGTCGCCGCCTCGCTGGTGCCGGCCATGTGCGTGGCCTATATCGTCGCCTCCATCGTCGTGCTGGTGGTCAACGCCAGCCAGATTCCGGCGGCCTTCGAGATGATCTTCACCTATGCCTTCACCCCGGTCGCCGCCACCGGTGGCTTCGCCGGTGCGGCGGTGATGGCGGCGATCCGCTTCGGCGTGGCCCGCGGCATCTTCTCCAACGAGGCGGGCCTGGGCACCGCCGGTATCGCCCAGGCGGCCGGCACCACCAGCAGCCCGGTGCGCTCGGGGATGATCGGCATGCTCGGGACCTTCATCGACACCATCATCATCTGCTCGATGACTGGTCTGGCGATCATCTGCTCCGGCGTGTGGACCAGCGGCGCCAGCGGCGCGGCACTGTCGGCGGCGGCCTTCGAGTCGGCCATGCCGGGCATCGGCGGGGCGATCCTGACCGTCGCCCTGGTGGTGTTCGCCTTCACCACCATCCTCGGCTGGAGCTACTTCGGCGAGAAATGCTGGGAATACCTGGTCGGCACCAAGGCGATCCTGCCGTTCCGCCTGGTCTGGGTCGTCGCGGTGCCGTTCGGCGCCATCGCCCAGCTGGACTTCGCCTGGCTGCTGGCCGATACCCTCAACGGCCTGATGGCCATCCCCAACCTGCTCTCGCTGCTGTTGCTGAGCCCGGTGGTGGTGGCGCTGACCCGCGAGTACTTCGCCAAGCAAGCGAATGTGTCGCCAGTGTCGGCAAAGTAGTCTGACCTCCGGGTCAGCTTGATCCGCAGCCTGACGAGGGCGCGTTCTAGGCTTGCCAAAAGCCCGGATCGCGCCCTTACTCTTCTACCCTCACTTCGCAGAAAAGGATTCTCCCCATGGCGCAAGTCACCCTCAAAGGCAACCCGGTTCCGGTCGACGGTCAACTGCCGCAGGTCGGTCAGCAAGCACCGGCCTTCAGCCTGGTCGGCAAGGACCTCGGCGACGTCAGCCTGGCCAGCCTGGCCGGCAAGCGCAAGGTGCTGAACATCTTCCCCAGCATCGACACCCCGACCTGCGCCACCTCGGTGCGCAAGTTCAACGCCGAGGCCGCGCAACTGGCCAACACCGTGGTGCTGTGCATCTCCGCCGACCTGCCGTTCGCCCAGGCGCGCTTCTGCGGCGCCGAAGGCCTGGACAACGTGATCAACCTGTCGACCATGCGCGGCGCCGATTTCCTCAAGAACTACGGCGTGGCCATCGCCGGCGGCCCGCTGGCCGGCGTCGCCGCCCGTGCGGTGGTGGTGCTGGACGAGAACGACAAGGTGCTGCACAGCGAGCTGGTCGGCGAGATCGCCGACGAGCCGAACTACGCGGCGGCCCTGGCGGTGCTCAAGTAACCACCCGTGCTGGAACGACGGCCTGCTCTGCAGGCCGTTTTTATTTGTGCCGGCCATCGCCCATGGCCGGGATGCAAACCGGGAAAGAGCGGCGCCCCGCCAGCCCGCTCGCGGATGGCATCCGGGCTACGCACCACGGGCCGTTTTGCAAACAGTTGGTAACGTAAGGGGAGCGTAAAAAGCGGGTAAATGGGCTTTGCTTGCCGGGTGTCAGTGCTTATCGTTCCGACTCCCTCAAGAAGTGACCCGTCCCCGCCATGTCCGTTACCGCCTCGACCGCCTCGAAAACCTCCCGCCAGTGGCTGATCGGCCTGAGTCTGCTCGCCGTGCTGCTGCTGTTGCTCTGGTGGTTCTGGCCGAGCGAGGCGCAGGCGCCGATGGGCGCTGGCCGCTTCGGCGACCTGGGGCCAGTGCCGGTGCGGGTGGCCGAGGTGCGCCGCGACGACTTCGCCGTCGAGCTCAAGGCCCTCGGCACGGTCACCGCCTACAACACGGTCAACGTGCGTTCGCGGGTGGACGGCGAGCTGGTCAAGGTGCTGTTCGAGGAGGGCCAGCAGGTCGAGGCCGGCGATCTGCTCGCGGTGATCGACCCGCGTCCTTATCAGGCGGCGCTGCAGCAGGCCCAGGGCGCGCTGCAGGAGCAGCAGGCGCAGCTGAAGAACGCCGAGCTGGACCTGGCCCGCTACCAGGGCCTGTACGCCGAAGACAGCATCGCCAAGCAGACCCTCGACACCCAGCAGGCGCTGGTGGGCCAGTACCGCGGCAGCCTGCAAAGCTACCAGGCGGATGTCGCCACGGCCAGGCTCAACCTCGACTTCACCCAGATCCGCGCGCCGATCTCCGGCCGTCTCGGGCTACGCCAGCTGGACGTCGGCAACCTGGTCAGCGCCGGCGACACCACGCCACTGGTGGTGATCACCCAGACCCTGCCGATCGCGGTGACCTTCACCATCCCCGAGGGCGACCTGCCGGCGGTGCTGCAGCGCACCCGCGGCGGCGCGACCCTGGCGGTGGAGGCCTGGGACCGCGGCGAGCGGCTGAAACTGGCCGACGGCGTGCTGGAGAGCCTGGACAACCAGATCGATACCGCCACCGGCACGGTCAAGCTCAAGGCGCGCTTCGCCAATGCCGAGCAGATGCTGTTCCCCAACCAGTTCGTCAACGTGCGCCTGCGCGTGGAAACCCGCGAAGCGGCCACCATCATCCCCTCGGCGGCCGTGCAGTTCGGCGCCCAGGGCACCTTCGTCTACGTGGTCGACGAGGGTGGCAAGGTCAGCCTGCGGCCGGTGACCATCGCCGCCAGCGACGCCGAGCGCAGCCTGGTGGCCGGCGGCGTGCAGCCCGGCGAACGGCTGGTGCTGGAGGGCACCGACCGCCTGCGCGACGGCAGCCAGGTCGAGGTGATCGACCCGGCCGTGGTGCACAGCCCGGACGGTGCGGCGCGTCAACCGCTGAGCGAGGGCGGCAAGCTGGGCCGGGGCGAGCGTTCTGCCCAGCCGCGGAACGACGCATGAACATCTCCCGCCCCTTCATCCTGCGGCCGGTCGCTACCACGCTGCTGATGGTGGCGATCTTCCTCAGCGGCCTGATCGCCTACCGCCTGCTGCCGGTGTCGGCGCTGCCGGAAGTCGATTACCCGACCATCCGTGTGCTGACCCTCTATCCGGGCGCCAGCCCGGAGGTGATGACCAGCGCGGTGACCGCGCCGCTGGAGCGCCAGTTCGGCCAGATGGCCGGCCTCAAGCAGATGTCCTCGACCAGCTCCGGCGGCGCCTCGGTGATCACCCTGCGCTTCAACCTGGAGGTATCCCTGGCGGTGGCCGAGCAGGAGGTGCAGGCGGCGATCAACGCGGCGAGCAACCTGTTGCCCGGCGACCTGCCGGCGCCGCCGGTGTACAACAAGGTCAACCCGGCCGACACCCCGGTGCTGACCCTGGCGGTCAGCTCGGCGAGCCTGCCGCTGCCGCGGGTTTTCGACCTGGTGGACACCCGCCTGGCGCAGAAACTGGCGCAGACCAGCGGCGTCGGCCTGGTCACCCTGGCCGGCGGCCAGCGTCCGGCGGTGCGCATCCGGGTCAATCCCGAGGCGCTGGCGTCCTACGGCCTGAGCCTGGCCGACGTGCGCAATCTGATCACCGCCAGCAACGTCAACCAGCCCAAGGGCAACTTCGACGGGCCGACGCGGGTTTCCCAGCTCGACGCCAACGACCAGCTCAAATCCGTCGACGAGTACCGCGAGCTGATCCTGAGCTACCAGAACGGCGCGTCGCTGCGTCTGAAGGACGTCGCCGAGATCATCGATGGCGCCGAGAACGAGCGTCTGGCGGCCTGGGCCAATCGCAACGCCGCGGTACTGGTCAACGTGCAGCGTCAGCCCGGCGCCAACGTGATCGAGGTGGTCGACCGCATCCAGGCGCTGCTGCCGCACCTGACCGAGGGCCTGCCGGCCAGCGTCGAGGTCAAGGTGCTCACCGACCGCACCCAGACCATTCGTGCTGCGGTGCGCGATGTGCAGCACGAATTGCTGCTGGCCATCGCCCTGGTGGTGATGGTGACCTTCCTGTTCCTGCGCAAGCTGTCGGCGACCATCATCCCGTCCATCGTCGTGCCGCTGTCGCTGATCGGCACCTTTGGTGTGATGTACCTGGCCGGCTTCACCATCAACAACCTGACGCTGATGGCGCTGACCATCGCCACCGGTTTCGTGGTCGACGATGCCATCGTCATGCTGGAGAACATCGCCCGCCATCTGGAGCAGGGCGAGACGCCACTCAACGCCGCGCTCAAGGGCGCGCGGCAGATCGGCTTCACCCTGGTCTCGCTGACCCTGTCGCTGATCGCCGTGCTGATCCCGCTGCTGTTCATGGCCGACGTGGTCGGGCGGCTGTTCCGCGAATTCGCCATCACCCTGGCGGTGGCCATCCTGATTTCCCTGGTGGTGTCGCTGACCCTCACGCCGATGATGTGCGCGCGCCTGCTCAAGGCCGAGAAGCCCGAGGACGAAGGGCGCTTCTACCGCGCCGCCGGCGCCGTCATCGACGCCATGATCGCGCGCTACGGCGTCTGGCTGACCTGGGTGCTCAGGCACCAGCCGCTGACCCTGCTGGTGGCGGTGGCCACCCTGGGTCTGACCGTGCTGCTCTACCTGGCGGTGCCCAAGGGCTTCTTCCCGGTGCAGGACACCGGGGTGATCCAGGGCATTTCCGAGGCGCCGCAGTCGATTTCCTTCGCCGCCATGAGCGAGCGCCAGCAGCGCCTGGCCGATGTCATCCTGCGCGACCCGGCGGTGGCCAGCCTGTCTTCGTCCATCGGCGTCGACGGCGACAACCCGACGCTCAACAGCGGCCGCCTGCTGATCAACCTCAAGCCGCATGCCGCGCGCGACGTCACCGCCAGCGCGGTGATCGAGCGCCTGCGCCCCGAGCTGGCGCGGATTCCCGGCATCGAGCTGTACATGCAGCCGGTGCAGGATCTGACCATCGAGGATCGCATCAGCCGCACCCAGTTCCAGTTCACCCTGGAGTCGCCGGACGGCGCGCTGCTGGAGCAGTGGACGCCGCGCCTGGTCGAGGCGTTGCGCCAGCAGCCGGCGCTCACCGACGTGGCCAGCGACCTGCAGAACCGCGGCCTGCAGGTGTACCTGCAGATCGACCGCGACGCCGCCGCGCGTCTGGGCATCAGCGTCGGCGACATCGACGACGCACTGTACGACGCCTTTGGCCAGCGCCAGATCAGCACCATCTATACCCAGGCCAGCCAGTACCGCGTGGTGCTGGAGAGCCGCGACGGCGGGCGCATCGGTCTGGCGGCGCTGGAGCAGATCCATGTCGCCACCGGCGACGGCCAGCAGGTGCCGCTGGCCTCGCTGGCGCGCATCGAGGAGCGTCCGGCCAGTCTGCTGGTCAACCATATCGGCCAGTTCCCGGCGGTGACCCTGTCGTTCAACCTGGCCCCGGGGGTGTCGCTGGGCGAGGCGGTGGCGGTGATCGAGCGGGTGGAGCAGGAGATCGGCCTGCCCGGCGCCATCGACACCCAGTTCCAGGGCGCCGCCGAGGCCTTCCGCGCCTCGCTGAGTTCGACCCTGCTGCTGATCCTGGCGGCCATCGTCACCATGTACATCGTGCTCGGGGTGCTCTACGAGAGCTATATCCACCCGATCACCATTCTCTCCACGCTGCCCTCGGCCGGGGTCGGCGCCTTGCTGGCGCTGCTCTTGACCGGCAACGACCTGGGCCTGATCGCCATCATCGGCATCATCCTGTTGATCGGCATCGTCAAGAAGAACGCGATCATGATGATCGACTTCGCCCTGGAGGCCGAGCGCAACCAGGGCATGGCGCCCGAGGCGGCGATCTACCAGGCGGCGCTGCTGCGCTTTAGGCCGATCCTGATGACCACCCTGGCCGCGCTGTTCGGCGCCATCCCGCTGATGCTGGCCTCGGGCTCCGGCGCCGAGCTGCGCCAGCCGCTGGGCCTGGTGATGGTCGGCGGGCTGCTGCTCAGCCAGGTGCTGACGCTGTTCACCACGCCGGTGATCTACCTGTACTTCGATCGTCTGTCGCGCCGCGTCAGCGGGCGCAGCGCGGCGGGGCTGGCGGTCTAGATGAACCTCTCCGCCCCCTTTATCCGTCGCCCGGTGGCGACCCTGTTGCTGAGCCTGGCGATCATGCTGCTCGGCGGCGTCAGCTTCGGCCTGCTGCCGGTGGCGCCGCTGCCGCAGATGGATTTCCCCACCATCACCGTGCAGGCCAGCCTGCCCGGCGCCAGCCCGCAGATCATGGCCTCGACCGTGGCCACGCCGCTGGAGCGCTCGCTCGGCACCATCGCCGGGGTCAGCCAGATGAACAGCCGCAGCAGCCAGGGCAACACGCGGATCATGATCCAGTTCGACCTGGACAAGGACATCAACACCGCCGCGCGCGAGGTGCAGGCGGCGATCAATGCCGCGCGCGAGCTGCTGCCCAGCGGCATGCGGACCATGCCCAGCTACCGCAAGATCAATCCGTCGCAGGCGCCGATCATGGTCATCTCGCTGACCAGCGCGACGCTGAACAAGGGCCAGCTGTACGACGTCGCCTCGACCATCCTGGCGCAGAAACTGGCCCAGGTCGGCGGCGTCGGCGAGGTGCAGGTCGGCGGCAGTTCGCTGCCGGCGGTGCGGGTGGCGCTGGAGCCGCGCCTGCTCGATCAGTACGGCATCGCCCTCGACGAGGTGCGCCAGAGCATCGCCGCGAGCAATGCCCTGCGGCCCAAGGGCGCGGTGGAGGACGCGCAGCGCCGCTGGCAGGTGCAGGCCAGCGACCAGCTGGCCAAGGCCGCCGACTACCTGCCGATGATCATCCGTTACCAGGACGGCGCCGCGGTGCGCCTGGGCGATGTGGCCACGGTCAGCGACGGCGTCGAGGACCGCTACAACAGCGGCTTCTTCAACGACCAGGAAGCCGTGCTGCTGGTGGTCAACCGGCAGAGCGGGGCGAATATCCTGCAGACCATCGCCGATATCCGCGCCGAACTGCCGGCGCTGCGCGAGGTGATTCCGGCCAGCGTGCAACTGGAAGTGGCCATGGATCGCTCGCCGGTGATCCGCGCCACCCTGCACGAGGCCGAGCAGACCCTGCTGATCGCCGTGGCCCTGGTGATTCTGGTGGTGCTGGCCTTCCTCGGTCGCTGGCGGGCGGCGCTGATTCCGGCGCTGGCGGTGCCGGTGTCGCTGATCGGCAGCTTCGCCGCCATGTACCTGCTGGGATTCTCGCTGAACAACCTGTCGCTGATGGCGCTGATCATCGCCACCGGCCTGGTGGTGGACGACGCCATCGTGGTGCTGGAGAACATCTCGCGGCACATCCATAACGGCGAGAAACCGATGGCCGCGGCGTTCAAGGGCGCCCGCGAAGTCGGCTTCACCCTGCTGTCGATGAACCTGTCGCTGGTCGCGGTGTTCGTCTCCATCCTGTTCATGGGCGGCATAGTCGAGCGGCTGTTCCGCGAGTTCTCCATCACCCTGGCGGTGGCCGTGGTGATCTCCCTGGTGGTGTCGCTGACGTTGACGCCGATGCTCTGCGCACGTTGGCTCAAGGCCGAGGCCGAGCAGCCGCAGGGCCGCCTGCAGCAGTGGGGCGAGCGCCTGCAGAACCGCGTACTGGCCTTCTACGGGCGCAGCCTGGACTGGGCGTTGCGTCACTCGCTGCTGATGCTGCTGAGCCTGCTGGCGACCATCGCGCTGAACGTCTACCTGTTCGTCAGCATTCCCAAGACCTTCATGCCGCAGCAGGACACTGGCCAGCTGATCGGCTTTATCCGCGGCGACGACGGTCTGTCGTTCCAGGTCATGCAGCCGAAGATGGAGATCTTCCGCAAGGCGGTGCTGGCCGACCCGGCGGTGCACAGCGTGGCCGGCTTCATCGGCGGCAGCGGCGGGATCAACAACGCCTTTATGATCGTGCGCTTGAAGCCCGTGGGGGAGCGTGAGGCGTCCGCGCAGCAGGTGATCAACCGCCTGCGCGCCAGCGTGCCCAAGGTGCCGGGCGGGCGCATGTTCCTCATGCCGGACCAGGACCTGCAGATCGGCGGGCGCGAGGGGCGCAGCTCGGAGAACGAGTACATGCTGCTGTCGGGCGACCTCGACGTGCTGCGCCAGTGGCTGCCCAAGGTGCGCGAGGCGCTGCGCGCGCTGCCCGAGCTGACCGATATCGACGCCAAGGAAAACGAGGGCGCCCAGCAGATTCGCCTGGTGGTGGACCGCGAAGCGGCGCAGCGCCTGGGCGTGGAGATGAGCATGATCACCGCGGTGCTCAACAACGCCTTCAGCCAGCGCCAGGTGTCGACCATCTACGAGGCGCTCAACCAGTACAGCGTGGTGATGGAGATCAACCCGCTGTACGCCCAGCATCCCGAGGCGCTCGACCAGATCCAGCTGATCACCGCCGATGGTGCGCGTGTGCCGCTGTCCACCTTTGCCCGCTGGGAGCGCAGCCTGGAGGAGGACCGGGTCAACCACCAGGGCCAGTTCGCCGCCGAGAACATCGGCTTCTCCCTGGCCGAAGGGGTCAGCCTGGATCAGGCCAGCCGCGCCATCGACAATGCCGTAGCGCGTGTCGGCCTGCCCACCGAAGTGCAGGGCATGCTGGGCGGCACCGGTGCGGCCTTCCAGCAGACCCAGGGCAATCAGCCGCTGATGATCCTGCTGGCGCTGGTGGTGGTGTACATCGTCCTCGGCGTGCTCTACGAGAGCTACATCCATCCGCTGACCATCCTCTCCACCTTGCCCTCGGCCGGCGTCGGCGCCTTGCTCGCGCTGCAGCTGGTGGGCATGGAGTTCAGCCTGATCTCGCTGCTGGGGCTGTTCCTGCTGATCGGCATCGTCAAGAAGAACGCCATCCTGATGGTTGACCTGGCCCTGCAACTGGAACGCGGCGAGCGCCTCAGCCCGCAGGAATCCATTCGCCGCGCCTGCCTGCTGCGCTTCCGGCCGATCCTGATGACCACCCTGGCCGCGATTCTCGGCGCGCTGCCGCTGGTGCTGGGCAGTGCCGAGGGGTCGGAGATGCGCCAGCCGCTGGGCATCACCATAGTCGGCGGCCTGGTGCTCAGCCAGCTGCTGACCCTCTACACCACGCCGGTGATCTACCTCTACTTCGACCGCCTGCGCCACCGCGTCAACCGCTGGCGTGGCGTGCGCACCGATGCTTCGTTGGAAAATCCGCTATGACCCAGGCTTCTGTCGGCAAAACCCTCCTGTCCCTGCTGCTGGCCGGCGTGCTGAGTGGCTGCATGCTCGGCCCCGACTACCTGCGCCCCGAGCTGGCGGCGCCCATGCAGTTCAAGCAGATCGAAGGCTGGAAGGCGGCCAGCCCCGGCGACACCCTGGAGCGCGGCGCCTGGTGGGAGCTGTACGGTGACGCCGAACTCAACGCGCTGGTCGAGCGCCTGCAGCTGTCCAACCAGAACCTGGCCGCCGCCGAGGCCCAGTACCGCCAGGCCCGCGCCCTGGTGCGCGGCGCGCGCGCCAGCTTCTACCCGAGCCTGTCCGCCAGCGCCGGGGTGACCCGCGCGGGGCAGGGCGGCGGCGACAGCACCATCAGCACCGGCGACGGGGTGAGCGTCAGCGGCTCCAACGCCGCGCGCATCTCCAAGACCTACGAACTGGGCCTCAATGCGGCCTGGGAGCTGGATATCTGGGGCAAGCTGCGCCGCGGCCTGGAGTCCAGCCGCGCCGAATATGACGCCAGCGCCGCCGACCTGGCCGCCGCGCGCCTGAGCCTGCAGAGCGAGCTGGTGCAGAACTACCTGCAGTTGCGCGTGCTGGATGAGCAGAAGCGCCTGCTCGATGCCACCGTGGCCGCCTACGCCCGTTCGCTGCGCCTGACCGAGAACCAGTACCGGGCCGGCATCGTGCCCAAGTCCGACGTGACCCAGGCCATCACCCAGCTCAAGAGCACCCAGGCCCAGGCCATCGATCTCGAGTGGCAGCGCGCCCAGCTGGAGCACGCCATCGCCGTGCTGGTCGGCGCCAGCCCGGCCGAACTGGCCATCGCCGCGCGCGACGGCGTGCCGGGGCTGCCGCAGATCCCCGTGGCGCTGCCCTCGCAGCTGCTCGAACGGCGCCCCGACGTGGCTGCCGCCGAGCGCCGGGTGATGGCCGCCAATGCGCAGATCGGCGTGGCCGAGGCCGCCTGGTTCCCCGATCTGACGATCTCCGCCAGTGGCGGCTACCGCGGCAGCAGTTTCGCCGACTGGATCGAGGTGCCCAACCGTTTCTGGTCGCTCGGCCCGCAACTGGCGTTGAGCCTGTTCGACGGCGGCGCCCGCCGCGCCGAGCTGGAGCGCACCGAGGCGGTCTACGACCAGACCGTGGCGCAATACCGCCAGGCCGTGCTCGACAGCTTCCGCGAGGTCGAGGATCAGCTGGTGCAGCTGCGCGTGCTGGAGCAGGAGAGCGAGGTGCAGCAGCAGGCGCTGGACGCCGCGCGCGAGTCGCTGCGCCTGATCGAAAACCAGTACCGCGCCGGCACCCTGGACTTCAACAGCGTGGTCAACGTGCAGGCCACCGCGCTGAGCAACGAGCGTTCCAGCCTGACCCTGCTCGGCAGCCGGCTGACCGCCAGCGTGCAGCTGATCGCCGCCCTCGGCGGCGGCTGGCAGCTCGAGCAATTGCATGAAAGCGACGAGCGGGCGACGAACAGCAGCTCGACTCGTTAGTCAGGTGTTTTTTGCCCTGACCCGGAAACGGGCTTTCCGCTAAGATTCGCGCTCTTGTCGTCAATGCTTGCAACTGGCCATCAGGGATTCGGAGCGTGCGCCGCTCCGCGGTCGGCGCAACGCCTGTAGAGAGTTTCGATGCTGATCGGTAGTTACGATTTATCCCTGGTTGTGCTGTCGCTGTGCGTGGCCATCCTGGCGTCCTACACGGCGCTCGATCTGGCCGGACGCATCGCCAGCGCCAAGGGCATCGCCCAGTCGCTATGGATCGCCGGCGGCGCGGTGGCCATGGGCATCGGCATCTGGTCCATGCACTTCGTCGGCATGCTCGCCTTCAGCCTGCCGATCCCCTTGGGTTACGACCTCGCCATCACCCTGCTGTCGCTGGCCATCGCCATGCTCGCCTCGGGCTTCGCCCTGTGGCTGGTCAGCCAGCCCGAGCTGCCGGCCTGGCACCTGGGCCTGGGCGCACTGGCCATGGGCGCGGGGATCGGCGCCATGCACTACATCGGCATGGCGGCGCTGCGCATGCAGCCGGGAATCGACTACGACCCGCTGCTCTTCGCCCTGTCGCTGCTGATCGCCGTGCTCGCCTCGGGCGCGGCCTTGTCGATCGCCTTCCGCCTGCGCCGCGACACGCCCTACGTGCGCCTGGCCCGCGGCGGCGCGGCGGTGATCATGGGCATCGCCATCGTCGGCATGCACTTCACCGGCATGGCCGCGGCGAACTTCCCCGTCGGCAGCTACTGCGCCGCCGCCGGCAGCGGCCTGGACAGCGGCTGGTTGGCCAGCCTGGTGGTGGTCGTGACCCTGGCGGTGCTGGCCATCGCGCTGCTCACCTCGATCCTCGACGCCCGCCTGGAGGCGCGTACCGCGCTGCTCAGCAGCTCGCTGGCCAAGGCCAACGCCGAGCTGACCCAGCTGGCCCTGCACGATGGCCTGACCAAGCTGCCCAACCGCCTGCTGCTGGAAGACCGCATCGGCCAGGGCATGCTCAAGGTCGGGCGCAACGGCGGCCATTTCGCCCTGCTGTTTATGGACCTGGACGGCTTCAAGCCGGTCAACGACGCCTTCGGCCATCATGTCGGCGACCAGCTGCTGGTGGCCGTGGCTCAGCGCCTGCGCGCCCATCTGCGCGCCCAGGACAGCCTGGCGCGGATCGGCGGCGACGAGTTCGTCCTGCTCGCCGAGCTGCGTCAGGCGCAGGACGCGGCCAACCTCGCGGGGCAGGTGGTCAGCCTGCTGAGCCAGCCGTTCCTGGTCGAGGGGCACGAGTTGCGGGTCTCCACCAGCGTCGGCATCGCCCTCTACCCGGGCGACGGCAGCGACCAGCAGGAGCTGCTGATCAACGCCGACGCGGCGATGTACCACGCCAAGGGCCTGGGCAAGAACGGCTACAGCTTCTTCGAGCGCTCGATGAACACCAACGCGCGCCAGCAGCTGCAGCTGCTGCACGACCTGCGTGCAGCGCTGGAGCGCGGCGAGTTCCGTCTCTACTACCAGCCCAAGTTCGCCACCGGCAGCGAGCGCATGATCGGCGCCGAGGCGCTGCTGCGCTGGCAGCATCCGCAACAGGGGCTGCTGGCGCCGGATCGCTTCATCGGCCTGGCGGAGAAGACCGGGCTGATCATCGCCATCGGTGACTGGGTGCTGGACGAGGCCTGTCGGCAGATGCGCCTGTGGTACCAGCAGGGGCGCAGCGACTGGCGGGTGGCGGTGAACCTGTCGGCGCTGCAGTTCTGCCACGGCGAGCTGGTCGACAGCGTGCGCCAGGCCCTGGCGCGGCATGAGCTGCCGGCCAACTGCCTGACCCTGGAGATCACCGAGAGCACGGCGATGCACGATGTGAACGCCAGTCTGGCGATTCTCCAGCAGCTATCGGCCATGGGCGTGGACATCGCCATCGACGACTTCGGCACCGGCTATTCCAGCCTGCTCTACCTCAAGCGCCTGCCGGCCAACGAGCTGAAGATCGACCGCGGCTTCGTCCGCGATCTGCAGCATGACGGCGACGATGCCGCGATCGTCTCGGCCATTGTCGCCCTGGGCCAGGCGCTGAACCTGCGCATCGTCGCCGAGGGCGTGGAGACCCGCCAGCAGCAGGCCTTCCTCACCGAGCTGGGCTGCGACTCGCTGCAGGGCTACCTGCTCGGTCATCCGCTGCCGCCGGAGCAGTTGCCGGCGGCCTGAAGCGCCTTGGCGGGATTCCGCCAGGCTAGTCGCGGTGCTTGCGGTTGACCGTCTGCGCGGCCTTGATCACATCGCTGCCGATCGCCGTTTCGAACTGCTGCCACACCGGGCGCATGGCGTCGCGCCAGGCCTGGCGCTGCTCGGCGCTGAGTTCGAGCACCTGGCTGCGTCCGGAGTCGAGGATGCGCTGGCGATCGGCCTGGTTGGCGGCCTCGGCCTGGCGATTCACCGCGTAGGTGACTTCGTCGATGATGCCTTCCAGTTCCATGCGGATCTGGTGCGGAATGCCGTACCAGAAGCGCGAGTTGCTCACCAGCATGTAGTCCAGCACGCCGTGGTTGGTCTCGCTGATGAAGGGCTGCACCTCGTGCAGCTTCTGGCTATGGATGTTCGACCAGGGGTTTTCCGCGCCCTGCACCTGGCCGCTCTGCAGCGCCTTGAACACTTCGGCGAACGGCAGCTTCTGCGCGCCTGCACCGAGCTGGCGGAACTGCGCCTCGAGCACCGCCGAGGGCTGGATGCGGAAGCTCAGGCCATTGGCGTCGCCGGGCATCTGCAGCGCGCGGGTGGCGGACAGCTGCTTCATGCCGTTGTGCCAATAGGCCAGGCCGACGATGTTGTGATCCTCCATCGAGCGCAGCAGCTGGCGGCCCTTGGCGCGCTTCTGGAAGCGGTTGACCGCGTCGAGGTCGTCGAACAGGAAGGGCAGGTCGAACACCTGCAGCTGCTTGGTGTACTGCTCGAACTTGGCCAGCGAGGGCGCCAGCAGCTGCACCTCGTTGTTGCGCAGGGCCTCCAGCTCGTTGGCGTCGCCGTACAGGCTGGAGTTGGGGTAGACCTCGACCCTGACCTTGCCGGCCAGGCGCTCCTCCACCAGTTGCTTGAACAGCAA
Organism: Pseudomonas sp. PL-6; assembly: GCF_054110165.1. Taxonomy (NCBI): domain Bacteria; kingdom Pseudomonadati; phylum Pseudomonadota; class Gammaproteobacteria; order Pseudomonadales; family Pseudomonadaceae; genus Pseudomonas; species Pseudomonas sp. PL-6. The sequence goes on from NZ_CM134189.1 coordinate 2,199,271, forward strand.
CGCGCCCTGGCCCTTGGGGGTGCCGTCGGCGACCACGTGGGAGAACTTGATCAGGATGGCTTCGTCGGCCTGGGCGCTGAGCGCCGCAAGCGAGCTGAGCGCCAGGGCGCAGACGGCCAGGGCGCGGATCGTGTTGAGCATCTTGCTACCTTTTTCTTCTTATCTGTGGTGAGGCGCGGGGCGCCCGGTGTTGGTGGCGTTGGCCGCGGGCGGCGGAGCTCGGCAGCGCCGGTTCGCGGTCAAGGCTGGTAGCTTGCATGGCAAGGGCTGTGCCAGGGTGGCGATTTTCCGCCAGCGCCGTGACCACGGGAAAAGCCCCGTGACGCAGCGCACAGCGGGTGGCGGAAACCCGCCATTGGCCCGCTCGGGCCTAGCGGAATCTTGCCGGTGTCAGCCGAGCGCGACGCCCTGCAGCATGGCCAGCAGGGGCTGCGGATAGACGCCGATGGCGAACGCCAGCAGCGCCACCAGCAACAGCATCATGCCGCCGGCGCGCTGACCCCAGTCGAAGGGCGCGTCGTGGCGATGCAGATTGGGCTCGCGCAGGTAGAGGGTGACCATCACCCGCAGGTAGTAGAACAGGCCGATGGCGCTGCCCAGCACCAGGGCGCCGAGCAGCCACCACAGGCGCGCCTCGACGCCCACGGCGATCAGGTAGAACTTGCCGATGAAGCCGGCGGTGAGCGGAATCCCGGCCAGCGACAGCATCATCACGGTGAGCACCGCGGTCAGGTACGGGCGGCGCCAGAACAGCCCGCGGTACTCGTACAGGGCGTCGGCGTCGCGACCGCTGTAGGGGGTGGACATCAGGCTGATCACGCCGAAGGCGCCGAGGGTGGTCAGCACGTAGGTCACCAGGTACACCGCGGCGGCTTCCAGGGCCAGGCCGCGGCTGGCCACCAGGGCCACCAGCAGGTAGCCGAAGTGGGCGATGGAGCTATAGCCGAGCAGGCGCTTGAGGTTGTTCTGCAGCAGCGCCAGCAGGTTGCCCACCAGGATCGAGGCCACCGCCAGGGCGGCGAGCAGCTCGTGCAGGGCCGGCGCGGCGGCCACCGGCGCCAGCTGGAACAGGCGCAGCAGGGCGGCGAACACCGCCACCTTGCTGGCGGTGGCGAGGAAGGCGGCGACCGGCGCCGGCGCGCCTTCGTAGACGTCCGGCGTCCACAGGTGGAAGGGCACCAGCGACAGCTTGAAGGCCAGGCCCACCAGCATCAGGCCCAGCGCCGACTGCGCCAGCAGGCCGGGGGTGCCGAGGCTGGCGCCGATGGCGGCGAAGGCCAGGCTGCCGGATTCGGCGTAGAGCAGGGCCATGCCCATCAGCAGGAAGGCGCTGCCGGCGGCGGAGAGGATCATGTACTTGATCCCGGCCTCCAGCGAGCGGCGGTTGAAGAAGGCGTAGGCGACCAGGGCGTAGGTCGGCACCGAGAGCAGCTCCAGCCCGATGAACAGCCCGGCCAGGTGCTGCGCGCTGACCAGTACCAGGCCGCCGCAGGCGCTGAGCAGCATCAGCAGGTAGAGCTCCTCGCGGTTGCCCGGGTAGCCCTTGCCGCGGCCCTCGCCGAGGTAGGCGTGGGCCAGGGTCACGCAGGCCAGGGTGGCCACCAGGATCAGCGCCATGTAGAAGGCGGCGAAGCTGTCGATGCGCAGCAGCGGGGTGACCTCCAGCGGCATCACCTGCAGCGCCGGCAGCAGGGCCAGCAGCGCCAGGTTGAGGCCGATCACGCTGAGCAGAAAGCTCTGCCGATGGCTGCGGCGCCAGGCGATGCCGAGCATCACCGCGATGGCGGTGGCGGCGCAGACCAGCAGCGGCAGCAGGGCGATGAAGTGCTCGAGGCGTAGATCCATGGCCGGCTACCTCGCGACCGTCAGTTGGGCGAAGGCCGCGCTCAGCCACTGCTGCACGCCCTGCATGCTGGCCGCCGAGGTGTCCAGCACCGCCTGGGGGAACAGCCCGAGCCACAGCAGCAGCGCCACCAGGCCGAGCAGCATGGCCAGCTCGCGGCCGTCCAGCGCCTGCAGCGCCGCCTCGCTCTTAGCCGGCCCGTAGAAGGCGCGCTGCATCATGATCAGGGCATAGACCGAGGCCAGCACCAGGCCGCTGGCGGCGACGACGGTGAACCAGGGCCAGTCCTTGAACGCGCCGAGCAGGATCAGGAATTCGCCGACGAAGTTGCCGGTGCCGGGCATGCCCAGGCTGGCGGCGGCGAAGAACAGGGTGATCCCCGGCAGGTAGTGCATGCGACTCCACAGCCCGCCCATCTGCCCCAGCTCGCGGGTGTGCAGGCGCTCGTAGAGCTGGCCGCAGAGGATGAACAGCGCCGCCGCCGACAGACCGTGGGCGAGCATCTGCACCACCACGCCCTGCAGCGCCAGGGGGTGGCCGCTGTAGATGCCGATCAGGATAAAGCCCATGTGCGAGACGCTGGTGTAGGCGATCAGCCGCTTGATGTCGCTCTGGGCGAAGGCCAGCAGCGCGCCGTAGACGATGCCGAGCAGGCCGAGGCCCATGGCGATGGGGGCGAATTCGGCCGAGGCGTTGGGAAACAGCGGCACGGCGAAGCGCAGCAGGCCGTAGGCGGCGGTCTTCAGCAGGATGCCGGCCAGGTCCACTGAACCGGCGGTCGGCGCCTGGGCATGGGCGTCGGGCAGCCAGGAGTGCAGCGGCACCACCGGCAGCTTGACCGCGAAGGCGACGAAGAAACCCAGCATCAGCAGGTATTCCAGGCCGGGCGCGAGCTCGGCGCGCAGCAGCAGGGCGTAGTCGAAGGTGAGCACGCCGCTGGCATTGAAGTGGCTGAGCACCAGGCCGAGGATGGCCACCAGCATGATCAGGCCGCTGGCCTGGGTGTAGATGAAGAACTTGGTCGCCGCATTGATCCGCGAGCTGCTGCCGTCCGCCGCGCTGTGCCCCCACAGGGCGATGAGGAAGTACATCGGCACCAGCATCATTTCCCAGAAGAAGAAGAACAGGAACAGGTCGAGGGCGAGGAACACGCCGATCACCCCGCCGAGAATCCACATCAGGTTGAGGTGGAAGAAACCCACCCGCGCCTGGATCTCGCGCCAGGAGCAGAGTACCGAGAGCACCCCGAGCAGGCCGGTGAGCAGGATCATCAGCAGCGACAGGCCGTCCAGCGCCAGGTGGATGTTGATGCCCAGGCGGGGAATCCACGGCTGCTTGAATTCCAGCTCCCAGACCGGATCGCGGCCCGGCATCGGCGCCAGCTGGAAGTCGCCTTGGGCCCAGAGCAGCAGGCCCAGCGCCAGCACCAGGAGCATGGTCAGCAGCGCCAGCCAGCGCGGCAGGGTCTGGCTGCGCTGCTCGCCCAGCCAGCACAGCAGGCCGCCGATAAAGGGGATAAGGATCAGCCAGGGCAGGATCATGCCGCCTCCATGCTAGGGTCGGTTGCCGTTTCGTTCGTGGCCGCGCCGGAGCCGGTTTTTCCGCGGGGCTAGGCACGAGACGCGAAGTTTGGTCGTCCAAATGAGCCGTCGAGTAACAACGCACCGCGGAAAAACCGGCCCGGCCCGTAGGGTTGCGCGGCAAATGGCGCCAGCTGTTGTTGCAGGACTTGGCAAGGGAATGGCCATTACCGGCGTCCTGCGCCTAACCTGGCGCCATTTGGCGCAGCAACGCGGCTCACGAACGAAACGGCAACCGACCCTTAAGTCCATGCCAGGGCTCCCAGCAGTAGCACCGCGCCGCCCGCCAGCGAGGCGGCGTACCAGCGCAGCCGGCCGGTCTGGCTCAGGCTCAGCAGCAGGTGCGCCAGCCGCGCCAGGCGCGGCAGCAGGCCGAGGCCGCGGTCGCAGGGGTCGCGGGCCAGCAGCCGGCACAGCCACAGGTAGGGCAGCACGAACAGCCGCTGGTAGAGCCAGTCGAAGCCCCAGGCCGCGCCCCACCAGGCCACCAGCAGGCGTCCCGGGGCGCTGGCGGCCAGTGCCGCGACGTGCCGGCGCTGGCCGAGGAACAGCCCGGCGGCCAGCGCCACGCCGATGATCGCCACCGCCGAGGACAGCAGCTCCAGGCCCAGCCTGCCGTCGCCGTGGGCCGCCCCGGGGCCGGCCGGCAGCACATCGGCCAGCGGCGGGACGATCAGGCCACCGACGAAGGTCGACAGCACCAGCAGCAGGCCCAGCGGCAGCCAGTGGGCGAGGCCCTGGCCGGGGTGGGCGTCGATCTGCGCCTGGCCGTGGAAGGCGATGAAGATCAGGCGGAAGGTGTACAGCGAGGTGAGCAGGGCGCCGACCAGGCCGGCCGTCAGCAGCAGGCGCTCGCCGCCGGCCAGGGCCTGCCAGAGGATCTCGTCCTTGGAATAGAAGCCGGCGGTCACCAGCGGCAGCGCGGCCAGGGCGCCGCCGCCGACCAGGAAGCAGGCGTAGACCAGCGGCAGACGCCGGCGCAGGCCGCCCATCCTGAAGATGTCCTGCTCGTGGTGGCAGGCGTTGATCACCGCGCCGGCGCTGAGGAACAGCAGGGCCTTGAAGAAGGCGTGGGTCATCAGGTGGAAGATCGCCGCCTGCCAGGCGCCGACGCCCAGGGCGAGGAACATGTAGCCGATCTGGCTCATGGTCGAGTAGGCCAGGATGCGCTTGATGTCGCGCTGCACCAGCGCCGCGCAGCCGGCCAGCAGCAGGGTGATGGCGCCCACCGTGCCGACCAGGGCGAGGCTCAGCGGCGCCAGGCTGAACAGGCCGTGGCAGCGGGCGATCAGGTAGACCCCGGCGGTGACCATGGTGGCGGCATGGATCAGCGCCGACACCGGGGTCGGGCCGGCCATGGCGTCGGCCAGCCAGGTCTGCAGCGGCAGCTGCGCCGACTTGCCCACAGCGCCGCCGAGCAGCAGCAGGGTGGCCAGGGTCAGCAGCGCGTCGCCGCTGGCGAAGCGTTGCGGCGCCAGCTCCAGCAGCTCGCGGATGTTCAGCGTGCCGAGGGCGTGGTAGAGCAGGAACAGGCCGAGGGCGAGGAACACGTCGCCGATGCGGGTGACGATGAAGGCCTTCAGCGCCGCCGCGCCGTTGGCCGGGTTGCGGTAGTAGAAACCGATCAGCAGGTAGCTGCACAGGCCCACGCCTTCCCAGCCGAAGTACAGTGCCAGCAGGTTGTCGCCGAGCACCAGCAGCAACATGCTGGCGACGAACAGGTTCATGTAGGCGAAGAAGCGCGCGTAGCCTTCCTCGCCGCGCATGTACCAGCTGGCGAACAGGTGGATGAGAAAGCCGACGCCGCTGACCACGCCGAGCAGGGTCAGCGACAGGCCGTCCAGGTGCAGGGCGATGGCCGGGGCGAAACCGTCCACCTCCAGCCACTGCCACAGCGGCTGGACGTGGACGCCGCCGGCCGGCGGCGCGCTGAGGAACTGCCAGCCGACCCACAGCGCGGTCAGCGCGGCGAGGCCGACCGAGCCGACGCCGATGGTCGCCGCCTGGTTCTCGCTCAGGCGCCCGCGGGAGAACGCCAGGGCGAGGAAGCCGAGCAGCGGCAGGAGCAGGGTCAGGGGCAACAGGTTCATCCGCGCATCTCGCTGGCCGAGTCGATGTCGAGGCTGTCGTGGCGGCGGTACAGCTGCAGCAGGATGGCCAGGCCGATGGCCGCCTCGGCGGCGGCCAGGGTGATCACCAGGATGAACATCACCTGGCCGTCGGCCTGCGCCCAGCGGCTGCCGGCGACGACGAAGGCCAGGGCGGCGGCGTTCATCATCACCTCCAGGCTCATCAGCATGAACAGGATGTTGCGCCGCACCAGCAGGCCCAGCAGGCCCAGGCAGAACAGCAGTACGGCCAGGGCCAGGCCGTGTTCCAGCGGTACCGTGTCGATCATGGCTGGTTGGCCTCCGCGCGGCCGAGGTGGAAGGCGGCGACCAGCGCCGCCAGCAGCAGCATCGAGGCCAGTTCCACCGCCAGCAGGTAGGGGCCGAACAGGCTGATGCCCACCGCCTTGGGCGCCACCGTGGTGTGCCCCAGCGGCTGGCCGCCGTCGAGCCGCCACAGGGCATGCAGCAGCAAGGCCAGCAGCAGCGCGGCGAGGATGCCGGGGCCGATCCAGATGCCCGGGGTCAGCCACTTGCGCTCCTGGGCGATCACCGCCGGGCCGAGGTTGAGCATCATCACCACGAAGACGAACAGCACCATGATCGCCCCGGCGTAGACGATGATCTCCAGCGCCCCGGCGAAGGGCGCGCCGAGGGCGAAGAAGCACATGGCCACGGCCAGCAGCGAAATGATCAGGTAGAGCAGGGCGTGGATCGGGTTGTGGTGGCCGATCACCCGCAGCGTGGCGAGCAGGGCGATGGCGCCGGAGAGGTAGAAGGCGATGGCCATGGTCAGTGGCCTCCCTCAGGTCTATGTTTTTGGAGCACTTCAGGTGCAAAGGCAGCCGCCGCTTTTGCGTGTGCCGGTAGCTCTGGTTGCGCCCCCTCGGGCGCCTTACTTTTCTTTGCTCGTGCAAAGAAAAGTAAGCAAAAGAAACACGCCCCTGCATCCGGGTCTCGCTGCGCTCGACTCCCCTTTCTCCGGTATCGCTCCGGGGGCCGGCGTACATGGGCCATCCCTGGCCCATTACGCCTCTCGCCGCGTCCCTGCGGCTCGTCCCCCTGCGCAATACCTCCGTTCGGCCTCCTGACGGGGGACTTCGCGCGGCTGATGAATTGAATGTTGGCAGGATCCTGCGTGGTAACCCCTCCGGGGAGCCGCCTGGAGCCTATCGACGCGAATGTTCTCGTCATGGCAACAACCCCTTCACATTGACCGGCTCGGCCTCGTTCAGCGCCGCGCCCTTGGGTTTGCCGGCGATGGCCAGGCCGGCCACCCGGTAGAAGTTGTAGTCCGGGTACTTGCCGGTGCCGGCGATCAGCAGGTCGTCCTTCTCGTACACCAGCTGCTGGCGGTCGAACTCGCACATCTCGAAGTCCGGGGTGAGCTGGATCGCGGTGGTCGGGCAGGCCTCCTCGCACAGGCCGCAGAAAATGCAGCGCGAGAAGTTGATGCGGAAGAACTCCGGGTACCAGCGGCCGTCGGCGCTCTCGGCCTTCTGCAGTGAGATGCAGGCCACCGGGCAGGCCACCGCACAGAGGTTGCAGGCCACGCAGCGTTCCTCGCCGTCGGGGTCGCGGGTCAGCACGATGCGCCCGCGGTAGCGCGGCGGCAGGTACACCGGCTCCTCCGGGTACTGCAGGGTGTCGCGCTTGCGAAAGGCGTGGGCGAAGATCATCGCCAGGCTGCGTAGCTGGGTGTAGGTGCCGTGCAGGATGTGGCCGATGGCGCGGAACATAGCAACCTCCCTAGGCCGCCGCGACCAGCACCAGGGCGCCGGTCACCAGCAGGTTGAGCAGGGTCAGCGGCAGGCATACCAGCCAGCTGAAGTTCATCACCTGGTCGTAGCGCGGCCGCGGTATGGACGCGCGCAGGAGGATGAACAGCATGATGAAGAACGCCGTCTTCAGCGCGAACCAGACGAAGGGCGGCAGCAGCGGGCCGTGCCAGCCGCCGAAGAACAGCGTTACCAGCAGCGCCGAGACCAGCACGATGCCGATGTACTCGCCGACGAAGAACATCCCCCATTTCATCCCGGCGTACTCGATGTGGTAGCCGTCGGCCAGTTCCTGTTCGGCCTCCGGCTGGTCGAACGGATGACGGTGGGTGACCGCCACGCCGGCAATGAAGAAGGTGCAGAAGCCGAGGAACTGCGGAACGATGAACCACAGGTGCTGGTGCTGGTAGTCGACTATCTCGCGCAGGTTGAAGGTGCCGGCCTGGGCCACCACACCCATCAGCGCCAGGCCCATGAACACCTCGTAGGACACCGTCTGCGCTGAGGCGCGCAGGCTACCGAGCAGGGCGAACTTGTTGGCGCTGGACCAGCCGGCGAACAGCACGGCATAGACCGCAAGGCCGGCCATGGCGAAGAAGAACAGCAGGCCGATATTCAGGTCGGCGATGCCCCAGGTGGGGGTGATGGGCACCACGGCGAAGGCGATCAGCAGCGCGCTGAGGGCGACTATGGGCGCCAGGGTGAAGATCAGGCGGTCGGCGAACGGCGGCGTCCAGTCCTCCTTGAAGAACATCTTGATCATGTCCGCGCCGAGCTGGAAGGCGCCGAACGGGCCGACCCGGTTGGGTCCGTAGCGATCCTGCCAGAGCCCCAGCAGGCGCCGCTCCACCCAGCTGAGCAGGGCGCCGCAGAGCACCACGGCGACCAGGATGACCAGTGCCTTGAGCACGGCGGTGAGGATCGCCAGCAGCTCGGGCCTGAGCCAGCTCATGGCCGCACCTCTTCGATGCGCTCGGCCAGCAGGCCGTCGAACACTGCCGGCAGCCCGGCGATGCCATGGGGCAGGGCGAGCAGGCCGGGGGCCAGCCGATCGCTCAGCTGCAGCGGCAGCTCGAACGACTCGCCGGCGATCTGCAGGCGCACCCGCGCGCCCTCGCTCAGGCCCAGGCGCTGGCCGTCGGCTCGCGCCAGGGTGGCGCAGGGCGGCGCCATGCGCGCCTGGATCGGCGCGGCCAGGGCGCTGGTTTCTTCGCTGCCGAACAGCTGCTGGCGCGCCACCAGCTGCCAGCAGCCGGGTTCGGCGACGAAGGCCGGCGGAATGTCGTGGCACCAGTCCAGGCGCGCGCCGGAAGGTTCCAGCAGGCGCACGCCGGGGTCGCCGGCGCGCAGGTGGCCGCCCACTTCGTCCTGGAACTTGTTCCAGGCCTGCGGCGAGTTCCACCCCGGCGCCCAGGCGAAGGCCACCTGCTGGCGCGGCTCGGCGCTGCCGGCGTAGCCCTCCATGGAGAAGGCGAAGGCGCTGTCGATGTCCTGCGGCGCGCGCGGCTCGTGCACGCTCTGGTTGGCGCGCATGGCGGTGCGGCCGCTGTAGCGGTGCGGCTCGCGCGCCAGCTTGAGGCCCTTGATGCGAAATGCCGCCGACGGCGCCGCCTCGACTATGCCGGCCAGCGCCGGAATCGCCTCGGCGCAGGCGGCGGTGACCTGATCCAGCTGGGTCCAGTCCACCGCGCGGCCGTCGCGGGTGCAGTGCAGGGCGTGCAGCCAGCGCCAGCCCTCGCGGATCAGGCAGTCGGGGTCGTAGTAGCTCGGCTCGAACACCTGGAAGAAGCGCTGGGCGCGGCCCTCCTGATTGACCAGGGTGCCGTCGCCCTCGGCGAAGCTGGCGGCCGGCAGCAGCAGGTCGGCGCAGGCGGCGGTGGCGCCGTGCTGGTAATCGAGCACCAGCAGGCTGTCGACCGCCTGCAGCGCGGCCTCGACCACGGCATGGTTGGCGCGGCGGTACAGGTCGTTCTCCAGCACCACGGCGGCCTCGGCCTTGCCGTCGATCAGCGCGTGCAGGGCGGCGTCGGCCGAGTCGCCGCCGAGCAGGGCCAGGCCCAGGCTGTTGGCCTCGCCCAGCACCAGGCCGATGCGCGCGTGCTTGCCGTGTTCGTGCAGGGCCTTGGCGATGCTGGCGGCGGCCTGCAGCAGCGCCGGCTGGCCCAGCGAGGTGCCGGCGATCAGCAGCGGCCGTTCGGCGGCCAGCAGGTCGGCGGCGATGCGCTCGGCATGGCGGCGAGTGGCTTCGTCCAGTTCGGGCACCGCCGGCGCCTCGGCATCCAGGGCGTGGGCCACGGCGAAGCCGAGGCGGGCGATGTCGGCCGGCGCGCCGTGCCAGGGCAGGGCCACGTCGTCGAGGCGGGTGGCGTCCGGCGTGGCGCTGTGCAGCGGATAGCGCTCCTGCTGGCCGATGGTCTTGACCGCGGCGTCGAGCCAGGGCTGCACCTGCAGCGACGCGGCCAGCTGCACGGCCTTGCCCTTGACCATCTGGCGCAGCGCCAGGGCCATGCGCGCGGCGCTCTGGGTCAGGTCCTCGCCGAGCACCAGGGCGGCGTCGCAGCTCTCCATCTCGCGCAGGCTGGCGCTGGGCAGCGGGCCGTGCTGCAGCAGCTGCACGGCCAGGTGCAGGCAGTGCAGCTCGCCGGCGGCGATGCCGCTGTAGAAGTGATCCGCACCGACCAGCTGGCGCAGGGCGAAGTTGCTCTCCAGGCTGGCGCGCGGCGAGCCGATGCCGATCACCCGTTTGCCGGCCAGCAGCGCCGCGGCGCGGTCCAGTCCGGCGTCCAGGTCGAGCTGCGTGCCGTCGGCCAGCTGCGGCCGCCGTGGGCGGTCGGCGCGGTTGACGTGGCCGTAGCCGAAGCGGCCGCGGTCGCAGAGGAAGTAGTGGTTGATCGCGCCGTGGTAACGGTTCTCGATGCGGCGGATCTCGCCGTAGCGCTCGCCGGGGCTGATGTTGCAGCCCAGCGAGCAGCCGTGGCAGATGCTCGGGGCGAACTGCATGTCCCATTTGCGGTTGTAGCGCGCCGAGTGGGTCTTGTCGGTGAATACCCCGGTCGGGCAGACCTCGGTGAGGTTGCCGGAGAACTCGCTCTCCAGGGTGCCGTCCTCGACGCGGCCGAAGTAGAGGTTGGCGTGGGCGCCGTACACGCCCAAGTCGCTGCCGCCGGCATAGTCCTTGTAGTAGCGCACGCAGCGGTAGCAGGCGATGCAACGGTTCATCTCGTGACCGATGCAGGGGCCCAGGTCCTGGTTGAGGTGGGTGCGTTTGCTGAAGCGGTAGCGCCGCTGGCTGTGGCCGGTCATCACGGTCATGTCCTGCAGGTGGCAGTGGCCACCTTCCTCGCACACCGGGCAGTCGTGCGGGTGGTTGGTCATCAGCCACTCGACCACGCTCTCGCGGAACTGGCGCGCTTCTTCGTCTTCGATGGATATCCATGGCGCGCTGCCGGCCGGGGTCATGCAGGCCATCACCAGGCGGCCGCGCTGGTCGTTCTCGTCGTTGAACTGCTTGACCGCGCACTGGCGGCAGGCGCCGACGCTGCCGAGCGCCGGGTGCCAGCAGAAGTAGGGGATGTCCAGGCCGAGCGACAGGCAGGCCTGGAGCAGGTTGTCCGCCCCGTCGACCTCGTATGCCTTGCCGTCTATATGGATGGTGGCCATCTGCTGCTGCCTCGTCGTCTGCCTTGCCGTAGAAGCGGTTCGCGCCGCGAGTCGATTCGTCTAGCCCACGCCTTCCGCCTGCATCCGTGTGCGCTGCGCGATTCCCGCCTCGAACTCGTCGCGAAAATACTGCAGGGCGCTGGCCAGCGGCTCCACCGCCCCCGGGGCATGGGCGCAGAAGGTCTTGCCCGGGCCGAGGAAGCGGCACAGCTGCTCCAGCGTCGCGATATCGCCCGGCTGGCCTTCGCCGCGCTCCAGTGCGCGCAACAGCTTGACGCTCCACGGCAGGCCGTCGCGGCAGGGGGTGCAGAAGCCGCAGGACTCGCGGGCGAAGAATTCCTCCATGTTGCGTAGCAGGCCGACCATGCTGACCGAGTCGTCCACCGCCAGCGCCAGGCCGGTGCCCAGGCGCGTGCCGTACCTGGCGATGCCGGCGCTATGCAGCGGCGCATCCAGGTGCTCGGGCAGGAGGAAACCGGTGCCGGCGCCGCCCGGCTGCCAGCACTTGAGGCGATGGCCCGGGCGCATGCCGCCGGCGTGCTCCTCGAACAGTTCGCGCGCCTCGATGCCGAACGGCAGCTCCCAGAGGCCGGGACGCTTGACCTTGCCGGAGAAGCCGAACAGCTTGCTGCCCATGTCCTCGCTGCCGGGGCGGGCCAGGGCGCGGTACCAGTCGACGCCGTGCTCGATGATCGCCGGCACGTTGCACAGGGTCTCGACGTTGTTGACGCAGGTCGGCTTGCCCCACACGCCCACGGTGGCGGGGAACGGTGGCTTGGCCCGCGGGTTGGCACGGCGGCCCTCCAGCGAGTTGATCAGTGCGGTTTCCTCGCCGCAGATGTAGCGCCCGGCGCCGGTATGCACGAAGAGTTCGAGGTCGAAGCCGCTGCCCAGGATATTGCGCCCGAGCAGGCCGGCGGCTTGCGCCTCGGCGATGGCGCGGCGCAGGTGCTGGGCGCACTCGACGTATTCGCCGCGCAGGAAGATGTAGCCGCGCCCGGCCTTGAGAGCGCGCGCGGCGATCAGCATGCCCTCGACCAGCAGGTGCGGCAGCTGCTCCATCAGCAGGCGGTCCTTCCAGGTGTTGGGCTCCATCTCGTCGGCGTTGCACAGCAGGTAGCGCACCTTCAGCGCCTCGTCGGCCGGCATCAGCCCCCATTTCACCCCGGTGGGAAAACCGGCGCCGCCGCGACCCTTGAGTCCGGAATCCTTGACCTGCTGGACGATGTCCGTCGGGGCCAGCTCCAGCAGCGCGTGGCGGGCCGCCCGGTAGCCGCCCTTGGCGCGGTATTCCTCCAGCCAAACCGGCTCGCCGTCGTCGCGCAGGCGCCAGGTCAGCGGATGGGTCTCGGCCGGGCGCACGACCTGGTTGGCCGGGGCGAAGGAGGGCAGGCGGCTCATTCAAAGGCCTCCAGCAGGGCATCGAGGCGCTCCACCGCGACCTCGCCGAAGGTCTGCTCGTCGATCATCAGCGCCGGCGCCTTGTCGCAGTTGCCCAGGCAGCACACCGGCAGCAGGGTGAAGCGGCCGTCGCCTGTGGTCTGGCCCGGCGTCAGGCCGTGGCGCCGGGCCAGGTGGGCCAGCAGCGCTTCGTGGCCGGCGACGTAGCAGGTCATGCTGTCGCACACGCGGATCAGGTGGCGGCCGACCGGCTGGCGGAAGATCTGGCTGTAGAAGGTGGCGACGCCCTCGACGTCGCTGGCGGGAATGCCGAGCAGCTCGCCGATGGCGGCGATGGCGCCGTCCGGCACCCAGCCGCGCTGCTGCTGGACGATCTTCAGCGCCTCGATCGAGGCCGCGCGCGGGTCTTCGTAGTGCTCGCGTTCGTGCTCGATGGCCGCCTGCTCGGCGGCGCTGAGGACGAAGCGGTCGGTCTGTATCAGGTTCGTGCCCATGTTCAACGGTCCACGTCGGCCATGACGAAATCGATACTGCCCAGGTAGGCGATCAGGTCCGCCACCAGGCTGCCCCTGATCACCGCCGGTATCTGCTGCAGATGGGCGAAGCTCGGGGTGCGGATGCGCGTGCGGTAGCTCATGGTGCTGCCGTCGCTGGTTAAGTAATAGCTGTTGATGCCCTTGGTTGCCTCGATCATCTGCAGGCTCTCGCCGGCGGGCATCACCGGGCCCCAGGACACCTGGAGGAAGTGGGTGATCAGCGTCTCGATGTGCTGCAGCGTGCGCTCCTTGGGCGGCGGCGTGGTCAGCGGGTGGTCGGCCTTGTAGGGGCCGGCGGGCATGTTGTGCAGGCACTGCTCGATGATGCGCAGGCTCTGGCGCATCTCCTCGACGCGAATGATGCAGCGGTCGTAGGCGTCGCCGTTGGCGGTCAGCGGCACCTCGAAGTCGAAGCGCTCGTAGCCGGAGTAGGGGCGCGCCTTGCGCAGGTCGAAGTCCAGGCCGGTGGCGCGCAGGCCCGAGCCGGTGACGCCCCAGTCCAGGGCCTGGCGAGTGTTGTAGGCGGCCACGCCAACCGTGCGTCCGCGCAGGATGCTGTTGTCCAGCGCGGCCTTCTGGTACTCGTCCAGGCGTTTGGGCAGCCAGTCGACGAACTCGCGCACCAGCTTGTCCCAGCCGCGCGGCAGGTCGTGGGCGACGCCGCCGATGCGGTACCAGGCCGGGTGCATGCGGAAACCGGTGATGGCCTCGATCACCTGGTAGGCGCGTTGGCGGTCGCTGAAGGTGAAGAACACCGGGGTCATGGCGCCGACGTCCTGGATGTAGGTGCCGAGAAACAGCAGGTGACTGTTGATGCGGAAGAACTCGGCGAGCATCACGCGGATCACCTCGACCCGCTCCGGCACGCGGATGCCGGCCAGCTTCTCCACCGCCAGCACGTAGGGCAGGTTGTTCATCACCCCGCCGAGGTAATCGATCCGATCCGTATAGGGGATGAAGCTGTGCCAGCTTTGCCGCTCGGCCATCTTCTCGGCGCCGCGGTGGTGGTAGCCGATCTCCGGCACGCAGTCGACGATCTCCTCGCCGTCCAGTTGCAGGATGATGCGGAAGGCGCCGTGGGCCGAGGGGTGGTTGGGGCCGAGGTTGAGGAACATGAAGTCCTCGTGGGCGCCGTGACGCTGCATGCCCCAGTCCTCGGGGTTGAAGCGCAGCGCCTCCTGCTCCAGGTCCTGCTTGGCCGCATCCAGGCTGAAGGGGTCGAACTCGGTGGCGCGCGCCGGGTAGTCCTTGCGCAGCGGGTGGCCCTGCCAGGTCGGTGGCATCAGCAGGCGGGTCAGGTGCGGGTGGCCGTCGAAGCGGATGCCGAACATGTCCCACACCTCGCGCTCGTACCAGTTGGCGTTGGGCCAGATGGCGGTGGCGCTGGGCAGGCTGAGGTCGTCCTCGGCGAGGGCGACCTTGAGCAGTACATCGCTGTTTCGCTCGATCGACAGCAGGTGGTAGAACACGCTGAAGTCCGCCGCCGGCAGGCCTTCGCGCTTGGTGCGCAGGCGCTCGTCCATGGCGTGCAGGTCGTACAGCATCAGGTAGGGGCGCGGCAGCTGGCGCAGGGCGCGTAGCACCGCCGGCAGGCGCTCGCGGCCGAGCCAGAGCACCGGCATGCCGGTGCGGGTCGCCTGCACCACGAAGGCGTCGGCGCCGAACAGCGCCTGCAGCTCGGCGACCACGTCGTCGTGGCCGGCGGGCGAGGGGGCGAGGCGGGCGCTGCTGGTGCTCATCAGATCTCGTCCGGGCTGCGCAACTGGGTGACCTGGATACGCTCGGCGCGATTTTTCTCGCGCTGCGAGGGCATCTCGGCGCGGTACACGCCCTGATCGCCGACCACCCAGGACAGCGGCCGGCGTTCCTCGCCGATGGACTGCTGCAGCAGCATCAGACCCTGCAGGAAGGCCTCCGGGCGCGGCGGGCAACCCGGCACGTAGACGTCCACCGGGAGGAACTTGTCGACGCCCTGGACCACCGAGTAGATGTCGTACATGCCGCCGGAATTGGCGCACGAGCCCATGGAGATCACCCACTTGGGTTCGAGCATCTGTTCATATAGACGCTGGATGATCGGCGCCATCTTGATGAAGCAGGTGCCGGCCACCACCATGAAATCGGCCTGGCGCGGCGAGGCGCGGATCACCTCGGCACCGAAGCGGGCGATGTCGTGCGGCGCGGTGAAGGCGGTGGTCATCTCCACGTAGCAGCACGACAGGCCGAAGTTGTAGGGCCACAGCGAATTCTTGCGGCCCCAGTTGACCGTCTGGTGCAGCACCTGCTCGAGGCGGCCCATGAAGACGTTGCGGTGCACCTGGCCGGCCAGCGGGTCGTCGACCAGCTCGCGCTCGCCCATGGGGTAGCGGTTGCCGGGGGCGTCGGGATCGATGCGGGTGAGCTTGTATTGCATCGCGATGACCTCAGGGTTTGCGTGCGCCGAGGCGCCGGCGGCGTGCTTCGGGGGCCCAGTCCAGGGCGCCGACGCGCCACAGGTAGAGCAGCCCGGCGAGCAGGATGAGGATGAACACGGCGGCCTCGATCAGCCCGGCCCAGCCGCTTTCGCGCACGGCGATGGCCCAGGCGAAGAGGAACAGCGCCTCGACGTCGAAGATCACGAAGAGCATGGCCACCAGGTAGAACTTGGCGGAGAAGCGCAGCCGCGCGCTGCCGGTGGGCACGATGCCGGACTCGAAGGGTTCCTCCTTGCTGCGCCCCCAGGCCTTGCCGCCGAGCAGGCTGGATACGCCGAGCATGAAGGCGCACAGGCCGCCCACCGCGAGGAGGAACACCGCCAGCGCCCAGTGCTGGGCGAACGCTTCGCTCATGCCTTACCCCCGTAGCTGAATATCGCTGCCGTGCGCCGGGTTGTCGCGCTGCCTTCGCGCTGCGGGCTGTCGCCTGCGCCGAGGCTGTGCGTGCAGGGCCCGGCAGACCCGTGGCGGCGAACCAACTTGGCGCACCCAAGTGATTTAAATGCTAGGCGCAGTTATCCAGTTGCGCCGGTATAAATTTTAATTTGGTCCAGGGGCCAGAATTGGCGGGGCTTCCAGGGCGCCGCTGACAATCGCTTGAAACGAATTCGATGAGAATAAGTTGCAACTGTCGTGCGGGTCTTAGTTGCACTTCGTCGGCGATTCAAATAGCGATGAATAATTAAAATTTGAGTAATTATCTCGAATCGATATGTCTGGTCTTTGTCGTCGACGACTTTCTTGGACTAGCGTGCATGAATCGCCGAGCCGGCGACGATCCACGGTGATCGAGCAGCACCCAATGACGACGGGGTCTGCGTAGTTGCCGCTGCCTCGGCATGCCGACCCTCAAGCAAAACGACAAGATGAGGGAATCGCCATGCCCGTTGCCCTGTCCCTGCAGCGACTGCTACCCACCGCCCTGTTGCTCGTCCTGGCCGCGCCGGTCCAGGCCGAGCCGGGCGATTACAACTTCTGGCAGACCCTGAGCAACCTGGTGTCGCCGCCCAAGACCGACAATCCGGTGACGCCGGCGCAGCGCACCGGCCTGTATCCGCTGCTGGCCAATCCGGCCGACTTCAACAGCGGTTTCACGCCCGGCAACTACTACGGCTGGCAGACCATCCGGATGGCGCCGCAGACCGGCGCGGTCTGCGGCAACGGCTCGCCCTACAAGTTCTTCGTCAACCGCGTGCCGAATACCCGCAACACCATCATCTACCTCGAAGGCGGCGGCGCCTGCTGGGACTATGCCAGCTGCAGCGGGCAGAGCGGCATCCGCGGCGCGCGCAACCCCAACGGCATCGCCGACGACTACATGTCGCTGCTCAATCCCGGCGCCAGCCTGGTCAGCCCCTTCGTCGTGCGCCTGCACCCCTGGACGCGGGTGAAGACGCAGAACTGGAACATGGTCTACGTGCCCTATTGCACCGGCGATATCTACTCCGGCGACAAGGTGGCGGTGTACCAGGACCCCCAGGGTCAGCAACCGCCGCTGGTGTGGCATCACAACGGCCTGCGCAACATGCGCGCGGTGGTCGGCTGGCTCAAGGACAACCTGCCGCGGCCGACGCAGATGCTCGCCACCGGCTGCAGCGCCGGCGGCGCCGGCAGCCTGACCAACTACGCCAACCTGCGCCAGGACATGGCGCCGAACCGCGGCTACCTGATCAACGATTCGGGTCCGGTGTACAGCGCCCTGGCCGGCGACAACCAGAGCTATCCGTCCTATCCGCTGCAGACCCTGATCCGTCAGGCCTGGGGCCTCGATCAGAGCGGCGGGCCGCTGAATTACCTGCAGGCGCTGCTGCCGGGCTTCAATCCCGGCGATCTGGGCAGCCTGTATCCGGCGCTGTCGAGCCAGCTGCCGGGCGACCGCATGGGTCACACCCATTTCTGGCAGGACCTGAACTATTCGTCCTACTCCTACGAGCGCTTCTACCCGGAGATCGTCAACGCGCCGAACCAGGCCGCCAGGGAGGCGCTGATCAAGCAGCGCTGGGCCACCGACACCGCGCGCCTGCGCGGCCAACTGGCCAACCTGGGCAACGTCGGCGGCTACTTCCCGCAATACCGCGGGGTCAATGAAAGCCACTGCACCAGCATCATCGAGTTCGCCAACGCCGATATCCAGGAGCAGAACCTGCAGCTGGATCACTTCGTCGGCAGCGTGTTGGACGGCAGCGGCCAGGTGCTGGACGCCTCGGAAAGCAGCGATATGGCCGACCGCAGCAAGCCGTTTAACCTGCTGTACTACCTGCTGGATCAGCTGCTCTGAATGGCGCCCCGGTAGTGGCCGCTTGAGGTGATATTCGAGCATTCGCAGATTTTGGCGGCAGGATCGGTGTTATTGCCGATCCTGCCTGCGATCTCTTTTCAGATGTTCTCGGGCGTTATCTGCCGGCTGTTCCCAATGATTAAAAGCCGTACACCTTTTGTTTGTTTCCATGTTCCCAAGTGAACAGGTTGTACTTCTTGTTGCCCGTCCCGTAGTGCTTGCCGTGGCCATAAACGGTCATCGTCCAATTTCCACCCGTGTTGCCTGCCCGGAAGAAAATCGTTCGCTTGTAGCTTTTGCTGGTCCAGTGCCGCAAACCGGTTTCTCTGCCGAGACTTGCATCTGAGTCAAGCGCGCCTAGGAAGTCTGTGCCTTGCTTGGATATACGGCTGTAAACCTCGTTAATGGCGTGAGTGTCGTCCCCGGAAAGAACGTACCTGTCCAAGTCGCCAGCGAGAATGATGTTTGCGTTGAGTGGCATGTGGTTAGTCCTTTTGGCTGATGCGATTGTCCATTGCATGTCTAACGCCTGCTGAGAGGGCAGGCGACGAGCAGTGATGGGCAGGATTAAGGGCCGTAGTGCATGACGCCTCCTTGGCGTGGACTACTGATAGCTGTGCTCGCGCGCTTCCTGCAGGCGCTGGCGCAGGTACTGATCGCGGCTGAGGCCGTCGGGGATGTCCTGCAGGGCCAGCACGTCCTCGACTATGCGTCGCTCCTCGGCCTTGTAGCGTTCGAAGTTCGGGTCGCGGCGCTGCGCCAGACGCGCCTCGCGCTCGGCGCTGAGGGCCTGGTAGCGGCGCACCAGCGCCTCGCCGCGGGCCTTCTGCTCGGCTTCGTCCGGGCTGTCCGCCTTGATCAGCGCCACCTGCAGCAGCAGCGCCTCGCTCAGGGCCAGCTCGCCCTGGCGCTCCAGCGCATCAATGCGCTCGCCCAGTGCTCGGGCTTCGGCGGCGCGGGCGGCAGCGTCCAGTTGCCCGGCCTGCGCGATAAAGTCGCGGTAGCGGTTATGAAAGGCCAGACGCTGCTGTTGTGCCCGAACCTCTGGGGCCGCCAGCCATTGCAGCTGTTCGGCGCTGACCGACTGGGCGCTCGCGGCGCTGGAGGGTGCGGCTGCGGGCGGGGCAGGCGGCACGGCAGCCGGGTCGAGTCGAGCCGGCGCGGGCGGACGCTGCCAGTACCAGGTCAGCGCCGCGCTGGCGAGAACGAGACAGCAGCCGAGCAGCAGGGTGGCGCGGGGCATGGGCACTCCTTGCGCGAGTCGAATGGCGCTTTCAGCGTAGAAGCTGTCGCCGCGCTTTGCCCGTGCGCGAGCAAGGAGGGCGCCCTCTCAGTTGCATGAGAGGGCGCCGGGGGCTTACAGCAGCGGTTTGCCGTCGTCGCGGGTGACGATCACGGTGGCCGAGCGCGGGCGCCGGCCGGGGCCGTCCGGCCAGGTGCTGCGGAAGTTGGTGGGGGTGGAGCCTTCACCCGGGTGCTGGATATTGACGAACAGGGTGCGGAAGTCCGGGGTGGCGGCGATGCCGGTGACTTCGCAACCCACCGGGCCGACCAAAAAGCGCTTCATCTCGCCGGTACGCGGGTCGGCCACCAGCATCTGGTTGTTGCCGAACGGGCCGCTGGCCAGCTGGCTGCCGCTCATGTCGGTCTGGATCCACAACCGGCCATCGTCGTCGAACCACAGGCCGTCCGGGCTGGCCAGGCGGTTGTCGGCGCTCAGCGGCTTGCCGTTGACATCCAGGCTGTCGCCTTCCGGGCCGGCCAGCAGGAACAGGCTCCAGGCGAACGCGCGGCCAGCGTAGTCGCGGCTCAGTTCGCGCCAGCGGATGATATGGCCGTAGGCGTTGGCCGGGCGCGGGTTGGCGGCATCGGCGACGGTGCGCGAGCTGTTGTTGGTGAGGGTGAAGTAAACCTCGCCGTTGTGCGGGTTGACCGCGCCCCATTCCGGGCGATCCATCTTGGTGGCGCCGACGATGTCGGCAGCCAGGCGGGTATTGATCAGCACCTCGCCCTGGTCGGCGAAGCTCACCCCGGCGGCCTGGCAGGCGGCCTGGAAGGCCTTGTCCTGGATGTCCAGCGCCAGCCATTCGCCTTGGCCGTCGGCCTTGAAGCGCGCCACGTAGAGGGTGCCCTCGTCGAGCAGGCTGCCGTCGCTGCGACCCGGCAGGTACTTGCCGCGGCTGACGAACTTGTAGATGTACTCGTTCTGCGAGTCGTCGCCGGAATAGCAGACCACCGGCCGGCCCGGTTTGACCGGGGCGAACACCAGACCCTCGTGGGCGAAGCGACCCAGCGCGGTGCGCTTGACCGGGGTGGATTCCGGGGCGAAGGGGTCGATCTCGACGATCCAGCCGAAGTGGTTCGGCTCGTTGCGGTAGTCGCCTGTGGCCTCGGCGGCCAGGCGGGTGGCGTTGAAGCGCTGGAATTCGTCGCCGGCCAGGTGGTCCCAGCCGTAGCGGCTGGCGCTGCCGACGCCGTAGCGGGTCAGTTCACGCGGGCGCTCGGCGTCGCCACTGGCGAAGTAGCCGGCCCAGTTCTCCTCGCAGGTCAGGTAGGTGCCCCAGGGCGTGAAGCCGTTGGCGCAGTTGTTCAGGGTGCCGCGGGTGGCGGTGCCGTCCGGGCTGTAGCGGGTCCGGAGCAGGGCGTGGCCGCGCGCCGGGCCGCCGATCTGCATCGGCGTGGCGCCGGTGATGCGGCGGTTGCGGGCGCTGGGCAGCACCTCCCATTGGCCGCGCACACGGCGCACTTCCACCACCGAGGCGCCATGGGCGTTGATTTCCTTGCGCACCTCGTCGGTGCTGCTGCGCTTGCCGTTCACCAGGCTCGGGCCGTTGGGATGCAGCAGCGGCGCGTCGATGTACTCGTGGTTGAGCACCAGCAGACCGTGGTCGCTGTTGCGACCACCGCCGCGCTGGCCGTCGATGGGGAAGAAGTGCATGCCGTCGTGATGCATGCCGATCTGGTCGGCCTGGTCGGCGGCGCTGTTGCCGGCGTTGTCGAGAAAGGCCGGAAAGCTGCCGCGGATCGGCGTACCCCAGGGAATGAAGGGCGTGGCCTTGTAGCCGGGCGGCACGCTGATGGTGTCGGCGCGGGTCACCGCCACCGGGCTGAACGGCAGGCGCCTGCCGCGCTTGTCCAGGCGCTCGAGCAGGTCCTTGAGCGGGTTGCCGGCGGCCTCGGCACTGCCGGGCAGGGCCACGCCGAGAAAGCCCATGACGCCGAGTGCGGCGCCGCCGGCGACCACCTGGCGCCGGCTCAGGCCGGCTTCGATCAACTCGTTGATATGGGGATTGGCGGAGGCGTTGCTGAGCGGCTCGTCGCCGTTGCCGAATAGCACGTCTTGCTCGTGTTCATTGCGCATGGGGGGCTCCTGAGGCTGATCGACGGAGCCATGACGCTAACCAAGCAAGACGACGGGAAAGTGACAACGGCTGTGCGCTGCTGCACAAATCTGCCCGGAGGGCGGGCCGTAGGGGCGCCGTGCGCAGCAGTCGTTGCCAGCGGCAGCGCTGCGCACGACCGCGGCGGCCCGCGACTCAGGCATAAAAAAGCCCCGGCAAGGCCGGGGCGGATTAGGCAAACGAGACGCTGCGGGTGCGTGGCCCGCAGCGGGGGAACCGTTCTTAGTGGAACTGGTTCATGGTGTTGTCTTTACCGCTCGCCTTCAGAGCAGCTTCGCCAGCGAAGTACTCCTTGTGGTTGTCGCCGATGTCGGAGCCAGCCATGTTCTGGTGCTTGACGCAGGCGATGCCCTGGCGCAGTTCCTGACGCTGTACGCCCTTGACGTAGGCCAGCATGCCCTGGTCGGCGAAGTAGCCCTTGGCCAGGTTGTCGGTGGACAGCGCGGCGGTGTGGTAGGTCGGCAGGGTGATCAGGTGGTGGAAGATGCCGGCGTGGGCCGAACCGTCGCGCTGGAAGGTGCGGATCTTCTCGTCGGCGATCTGGGCCAGTTCGGTTTCGTCGTACTCGACGCTCATCAGCTTGGCGCGGTCGTAGGCGGAAACGTCCTTGCCTTCGGCAACCATGGCGTCGAACACCTGCTGACGGAAGTTCAGGGTCCAGTTGAAGGACGGGCTGTTGTTGTACACCAGCTTGGCGTTCGGGATGACTTCACGGATGCGGTCAACCATGGCCTTGATCTGGCCAACGTGCGGCTTCTCGGTTTCGATCCACAGCAGGTCGGCGCCGTTCTGCAGGCTGGTGATGCAGTCCAGGACGCAGCGGTCTTCGCCGGTGCCGGCACGGAACTGGAACAGGTTGGACGGCAGGCGCTTCGGACGCAGCAGCTTGCCACCGCGGTTGATCACCACGTCGCCGTTGCCCAGCTCGGCAGCGGACACTTCTTCGCAATCGAGGAAGCTGTTGTACAGGTCGCCCAGGTCGCCCGGCTCTTTGGTCACGGCGATCTGCTTGGTCAGGCCGGCGCCCAGGGAGTCGGTACGCGCAACGATCACGCCGTTGTCGATGCCCAGCTCGAGGAAGGCGTAGCGAACGGCAGCGATCTTGGCGAGGAAGTCGGCGTGCGGAACGGTCACTTTGCCGTCCTGGTGGCCGCACTGCTTCTCGTCGGAAACCTGGTTCTCGATCTGGATGCAGCAGGCACCGGCTTCGATCATGCGCTTGGCCAGCAGGTAGGTGGCTTCCGGGTTACCGAAGCCAGCGTCGATGTCGGCGATGATCGGCACGATGTGGGTTTCGTAGTTGTCGATCTGCTTCTGGATCTCGGCCGCCTTGGCGTGGTCGCCAGCGTCACGAGCGGCGTCCAGGGCGGTGAACAGCAGGTCCAGCTCGCGGCTGTCGGCCTGACGCAGGAAGGTGTAGAGCTCTTCGATCAGGTCGGAGACGGCGGTCTTCTCGTGCATCGACTGGTCCGGCAGCGGGCCGAAGTCGGAGCGCAGGGCCGCGACCATCCAGCCGGACAGGTAGAGGTAGCGCTTGTTGGTGGTCTTCAGGTGCTTCTTGATCGAGATCAGCTTCTGCTGACCGATGAAGCCGTGCCAGCAGCCCAGCGACTGGGTGTAGACGGAGGAGTCGGCGTCGTACTCTTCCATGTCCTTGCGCATGATGTCAGCGGTGTACTGAGCGATTTCCAGACCGGTCTTGAAACGGTTCTGAGCGCGCATACGGGCGACGGACTCGGGGTTGATAGCGCTCCAGCTGCTGCCGAACTTCTCTTTCAGAGCGGCTACAGCCTTGATGTCGTTTTGATATGCGGACATGGTCAATCCTTCAAAAAATGTGTTGGTTGAGCACCGACTACCCACTCAATGCGTGCACGGATGCAGCGGCTGCGGGAGGCTTCCACTTTGACGGCGAGAAAACGGCTGGGGCGAGGATTGACCGCGAGGAGGGGGGATGTGGCGAACAGTTCGGGCGCTTGGCGTGGGCCGGTCGGCTCGTGGAAACCTTGGGCACCTGCCGGGCTGTCGATCTGTCTGACGCTAAACGCTTCCCCGTCCCTCAGGACAACTTCGTTCCAGTCGCAACCTCGTCGTACGGCCTTGTGGGCTGTTGGGACACGGACCGCTACGAAGTGCTTCGTTGGCGATCTGGAGATCCTTTTCAGGACCCCTGGCTAGCGGGAGCGAGGCCATCATGCCTCTCGGCAAAAGCTTCGTCAAACGTTTTGTAGTGGTTTTTTTAGACTACTACATATTCTCAAGACGACCGGCCGGTCATGGCGGAAACCCTCTGGTGCGGGCGTTTCCAGCGTTGCGCGGGATTGCGGGGGCTGTCCATTGGTCGAAAGCGGCGAGGGGCTGCGACTTTGGTCGGGGTCAGTCGAGGGCTTCGACCTTCAGGCGCAGGGTCATGTCTTCGCGGCCCTGAGTGGTGCGTCGCTGGAGGATGTCGCGGCTGCTGGAGGCGGTGTCCTCGTTGACCCCGCCGAGGGTGATCCATTCGCCGAGGCGGCCGCTGACCCGGGTGTCGGTGCTCTGCACGTCGATCACGCCGGGGCGGTGGGCGTTGAGGCGGTCGCGCTGGCTGCTGATGCTGACGTGCACCAGCTCGCCGGAGAGGGTGGCGGTGACATAGAAGCCGCGGGTCACGTCGCGGTACTGGGTGTCCTGGTAGACCTGGCCGTAGGGGCCGGTGCTGGTGGTGGTCAGCGGCACGCTCTGGCCGACCTGGATCAGCGCCGGATAGCCCTCGGTGGCTTGCACCTGCTGGGTGCCGCCGCCGCGGCTGTCGGTGCTGCGGCGGATGATGCGCACCTGGTCGCGGCCACCCACTTCGCCGCGGCCGACCTGCACCTCGGCGTCGCCGGCGCTGAGGCTGCCGTCGACCCGGTAGCCGCGGTCGCTCTGGTAGTTGCTGTCGCTGCTCTCCACGCTGATCAGCAGGCGTCGCGGGCGGGTGTCGAGCTGCTCCAGCAACTGGCGCACCTCGTCGATCTTGGCCGGCGAGGCGTTGACGATCAGCTGGTTGCCGTAGGGGCTGACCCGGCCCTCGTTGCCCAGCACCGACTGCACCACGCCGATCACCTCGTCGGCGGTGCGGTAGTTGAGCGGGATCACCTCGGTGGCCGCCTGCAGCGGCAGGCACAGGCCGAGAAGCAGGGCGGCGAGCAGGGCACGCAGGGTCATAGCAGGAAACTCCGCAGATCGGGATCGCTGATGCTGGTATCCCAGGCCTGGTCGAACTGCGCCTGGCGCTGGCGCACCCGCGCCGGGTCGCGGTACAGGGCGTAGCCGGCCTGCTGGCCGAGCTCGGGGCGCAGCAGCAGGCCCTGGTCGTCGGCGATCAGGTAGGCCAGTTCTTCACTGGGATAATCCGGGTTGAGTTTGCGGATATGCAGGTTGGAGGACAAGCGCCGCGACAGGCCGAGCAGGCGATGCCCCTCCTTGACCGCGCGGGTCGGGTCGCGCACGAGGATGCGCAGGCGCGCGCGCGGACTGGCCAGAAGGAAGCGGGTGCAGGCCTGCTGCACGCTGCCGTGATGGTAGAGCCAGGGTTCCAGGTCGTCGCTGTACAGGCACAGGCTGCGCTGCGCCTGCTGGATCAGCGCCAGCACATGGGCACGCGCCTGCTGTGGCTGGCTGAAGCGCTCCAGGCGCTCGTGAGCGCCGAGGACGAAGGGCGCCGGCTCCCATTGCGGGGCGTCCGCCGTCGCCGGCTCGGGGTTGTGCACGGCAAAACGCCCCGGCGATTCGAACTCGATAGCCGCGAGCTCGGCCGGCTGCGGGGTATCGCTCGTCTCGAGCGGGGCGTCTTCGTCGTCCATTGCGGCCTCTACTGGCGGGTGCGCACCATGTCCACGTGCGGGATGCCGGCGTCGAGGTACTCGCCGCTGACTATCTCGAAGCCTAGCCTTTCATAGAACGGCGTGGCGTGCACCTGGGCGCTGAGTATTTGCCGATCCAGGCCGCGTTTTTCCGCTTCCGCGATCACCGCCTGCATCAGCGCTTCGCCGACCTTGAGGCCGCGCCAGTCCTTGAGTACCGAGACGCGGCCGATATGGCCGTCCGGCAGCAGGCGCGCGGTGCCCACGGCGTAGTCGCCTTCCTCGGCGAGAAAATGCACCGCTTCGGCGTCTTCGGCGTCCCATTCCAGCTCCGGCGGCACCGCCTGTTCGGCGACGAACACGCTTTCGCGGATACGCCGCAGCTCGGCGTTGTCCTTATGCCAGTCCGCGACGCGAACTCGGATCTCACTCATCGGCGAACCCCAGACTACCTTGCTTGACCAGTTCCCAGAGCAGGGTACGCCCCTCGTCATCGGCCAGCCAGGCGCCAAGGTTATCGATATGTAACGCATCGGCGCTGCAGATCAGCTTGAGCAACTCGCGCAGGCGCGCCGACACCAGGCGGCTCTGGCCGCTGGCGAACAGCACCAGATCCTCGCCGACTTCCGACCAGGCCATGCGCGCGCTGGGGTTGCGGATGATCACGGCGCCGTCTTCCAGGCTGCCGAGAAATTCTTCTTCGTCGATCTCGATGCCGGCGACCAGCTCCGGATACTTGGGCTCGGTCATGAACTGGCCGAACCAGGTCATCAGCAGGCGTTCGTCGCTCATGTGCTCGTTGAGCAGGGCCTTCAGGCGCTCCAGGGCGTCGCGCTGGATCTGGTTGGGATCCTCGCTCGGCTGGATATCGGCGTCGCTGTAACGTTCCTCCTCGGGGAGGAACTGGCCGAGAAAATCGGTGAAATGGGTCAGGACTTCGGCGGCGCTCGGCGCGCGGAAACCCACGGAATAAGTCATGCAATCATCCTCAGCGGTGCCACAGTGGGCGAGGCGCGGCGGCAGGTAGAGCATGTCGCCGGGTGCCAGCACCCATTCATCGGTTGGTTCGAATTCGGCCAGGATCTTCAGATCGGCGTGGGGCAGCAGCGGGCTGTCGGAGTCGCACATCTGGCCGATCTGCCAGCGGCGATGACCGTAACCCTGCAGCAGGAAAACGTCGTAGTTGTCGAAATGCGGGCCGACGCCGCCGCCGGGCGCGGCGAAGCTGATCATCAGGTCGTCGATGCGCCACTTGGGCAGGAACTTGAA
Source organism: Pseudomonas sp. PL-6 (assembly GCF_054110165.1). NCBI lineage: Bacteria > Pseudomonadati > Pseudomonadota > Gammaproteobacteria > Pseudomonadales > Pseudomonadaceae > Pseudomonas > Pseudomonas sp. PL-6. The sequence goes on from NZ_CM134189.1 coordinate 2,225,423, forward strand.
GTCCTCCAGCAGTTCGGCCACTTCCGGGACGAACTGGTCGACCGCCTGCACCAGCAGGGTCCAATCGCGCTCGGGCAGGTTCTGGAAGCTGTCCTCGGCGAAGGGGCCGCGTTGCAGTTCCCAGGGGCGTTCGCCGTGCTCGATGACCAGGCGCGACTCGACTTCTTCCTCCAGGGCCAGGCCGGCCAGCTCGTCCGGGCTGATCGGGCTTTCGAAGCCGGGCACGGCCTGGCGCACCAGCAGCGGTTTCTTCTGCCAGTAGTCGCGCAGGAATTCACGGGCTGTGAGGCCACCCAGCAGTTGCAGCGGAGTATCAGGATTCATCAGTAAGCCCTTGAAATAGAAAAAAACCTTAAAACAAAAACGCCCGGCTCAGCCGGGCGTCCTCGAGGCTGGTGCGGATCAGATGCGCTGGGCCTGGGCCACCGCGTTGCCGATGTAGCGGGCCGGGGTGAGTTGCTTGAGCTCGGCCTTGGCCTCGGCCGGCATGTCCAGGCCGTCGATAAAGGCCAGCAGCGCCTCGGGGCTGATGCCCTTGCCGCGGGTCAGCTCCTTGAGCTTCTCGTACGGGTTCTCGATGGCGTAGCGGCGCATCACGGTCTGGATCGGCTCGGCGAGCACTTCCCAGCAGGCGTCCAGATCTTCAGCAATACGCTGAGCATTGAGCTCCAACTTGCTGATTCCCTTGAGGCTGGCTTCGTAGGCGATCACGCTGTGGGCGAAGCCGACACCCAGGTTGCGCAGCACGGTGGAATCGGTCAGGTCGCGCTGCCAGCGGGAGATCGGCAGCTTGCTGGCCAGGTGCTGGAAGATCGCGTTGGCGATGCCGAGGTTGCCTTCGGAATTTTCGAAGTCGATCGGGTTGACCTTGTGCGGCATGGTCGAGGAGCCGATCTCGCCGGCCACGGTCTTCTGCTTGAAGTAACCGAGGGAGATGTAGCCCCAGACGTCGCGGTCGAAGTCGATGAGGATGGTGTTGAACCGGGCGATGGCGTCGAACAGCTCGGCGATGTAGTCGTGCGGCTCGATCTGGGTGGTGTAGGGGTTGAAGGTCAGGCCCAGGTCGCCTTCGATGAACTGGCGGGCGTTGGCTTCCCAGTCGATGGCCGGGTAAGCGGACAGGTGGGCGTTGTAGTTGCCCACGGCGCCGTTGATCTTGCCCAGCAGCGGCACCGCAGCGACCTGGGCGATCTGCCGCTCCAGGCGGTAGACCACGTTGGCCAGTTCCTTGCCCAGGGTGGTCGGCGAGGCCGGCTGGCCGTGGGTGCGCGACAGCATCGGCACCTCGGCGAACTTCACCGCCAGTTCACGGATGGCGTCGGCCAGCTGCTGCATCAGCGGCAGCAGCACGGTGTCGCGGCCTTCGCGCAGCATCAGGGCGTGGGACAGGTTGTTGATGTCCTCGCTGGTGCAGGCGAAGTGGATGAACTCGCTGACCTTGTCCAGTTCCGGCAGCTTGGCGGCCTGCTCCTTGAGCAGGTATTCCACCGCCTTGACGTCGTGGTTGGTAGTGCGCTCGATTTCCTTGACGCGCTCGGCGTGCTCGACGGCGAAGTTCTCCGCCAGCTGGTTGAGCAGGGCGTTGGCTTCGGCGGAGAAGGGCGCGACTTCGGCGATGCCTTCGTGGGCGGCCAGGCGCTGCAGCCAGCGCACTTCGACCAGCACGCGGCTACGGATCAGGCCGTATTCGCTGAAGATGGGGCGCAGGGCGCTGGTTTTGCCGGCGTAGCGGCCGTCGACGGGGGAAACCGCGGTGAGCGAGGAAAGCTGCATATGGGCGTTCTCGAGCTGTCGGGCTGAAAAGCCATCCGGTTTGCTGCGCATCGTGCCTGCTCCGATGAAGCGGGCTCTAGCTCAGCTGCCTGGACGGCCTCTGACGAAAAGGGCGCATATCATACATGAAAACGTCCGACTGACCGCCTATGCGTTGCGCCGGGCGACCGACAGCAGGCTGGCGGCGAAGATCAGTGCGGCGCCGAGCAGCGACAGGCGATCGGGCATCTCGCCCCACAGCAGCCAGGCGATCAGCCCGGCGAAGACGATGGCCAGGTAGGCGATCGGGCCGATCAGCCCCGGCGGCGCCAGGCCGTAGGCGCGCGACATGATGATCTGGCTGGCGGTGGCCAGCAGGCCGATGCCCAGCAGCCAGCCGAGCTGGTTGGCGGCGAGCGGCTGCCAGCTCCAGCTCAGCGGAATGGCGGAGAACAGCGCACTGAACAGCGAGAAGTAGAAAACGATGCGCGTCGCCGGCTCGCTGTCGCTCATCTCGCGGATGGAGACGAAGGCGAAGGCGGCCAGCAGGCTGGCGGCCAGGCCGATCAGCGCCGGGCCCTCGAACAGCGCGGCGCTGGGCTTGGCCACCAGCAGCACGCCGAACAGGCCGATCAGGCTGGTGAGCAGCATGCGCCGGGTCAGCGGCTCCTTGAGCCAGAAGTGGGCGATCAGCGGGGTGAACACCGGCGCCGAGTAGGTGAACAGCATGGCGTCGGCCAGCGGCAGGTGGGCGATGGCGTAGAAGAAGCAGTACATCGCCGCCAGGCCGTAGGTGGTGCGCCACAGGTGCGATTTCAGCCGTGTCGTGCGCAGCGGGCGTACCCCGCGCACCAGCAGCAGCGGCAGGAAGAACAGCACCCCGACCAGGTTGCGGAAGAACACCACCGACTCGTTGTTGACGCTGGCCGAGATTTCCCGGATGCCGACGCCGGTAAGGGCGAACAGCAGGGCGGACAGGGCCAGCAGCAGGGCGCCCTGCAGCGGCTTGACGCTGCGGCTCGGCGCGCCCATGGCGGTCAGCTGCGCATCAGTTGGTAGAGTTCCTTGAGCAGCTTGCCGCGGCTGAACACCAGCTGCCAGCGGTGACCGCCGAGCTGGCGCCACAGCCGCGCCGAACGGATGCCGGCGAGCAGCAGGGCGCGGATCTTCGCCGCGTTGCTCGGCTGCTGCAGAAAACGCATGTCGCCGTGCACCTGGATGCGCTGGCGGAAGGTGCTGATGGTGTCCTGGTACAGCCCGCCGCAGGCGGCGATGACGTTGTCGTGGACCAGGCCGAAGTGCTCGACCTGCTGCTGGATCTGATCCAGGCGGCTGCCCATCACCTGCAGCATGTCGCCGCGCTTGTCCAGCTGGCGCTCCAGGCCGAGCAGGGCCAGGGCGTAGCGCAGCGGCTCGCGCTGCAGTGCCGCGGGGTTGCGCTCCAGCGAGCTGACCAGCGCGCGATAACCGTCGCGCAGGTTGAGGTCGTCGCCGCCGTAGACGTCGAGCGTACTCTTCGGGTCGCGCACCAGCAGGCTGCCGAGCATGCAGCTCATCGACGCCTCGCTGACCTGGCCGGTGCGGGCGATCTTGTCGGCCAGCACCGCGGCCTCGAACACGGCGCCGAGGGCGACCAGTTGTTCCTGCGTCGGGTTCATCGGGCGTCCTCGTACCAGGGCTCGGCGGTCTCGATCACGCCGCCGCCGAGGCACACCTCGCCGTCGTAGAACACCACGGACTGGCCGGGCGTCACGGCGCGCTGCGGCTCGTCGAACACGGCGCGGTAGCCGCTTGCGGTCTGCTCCAGGGTGCAGGCCTGGTCGCCCTGGCGGTAGCGCACCTTGGCGCTCAGGCGGCGCGGGCTGCTCAGGTCCACCGGGTTGACCCAGTAGATATCCGAGGCGAGCAGGGCGCGGGAGAACAGCCAGGGGTGTTCGTTGCCCTGGCCGACGACCAGCACGTTGCGCGTCAGGTCCTTGCGCAGCACGTACCAGGGATCGTCGCCGGCGTCCTTGAGGCCGCCGATACCGAGGCCCTGGCGCTGACCGATGGTGTGGTACATCAGGCCGTGATGGCGGCCGATGACCTGGCCCTCGGTGGTCTCGATATCACCCGGCTGGGCCGGCAGGTACTGCTTGAGGAAATCGCTGAAGCGGCGCTCGCCGATAAAGCAGATGCCGGTGGAATCCTTCTTCTTCGCCGTGGCCAACTCGTATTTCTCGGCGATGGAGCGCACCTGCGGCTTTTCCAGCTCGCCGACCGGGAACAGGGTCTTGGCGATCTGCTCGCCGCCGACGGCATGCAGGAAGTAGCTCTGGTCCTTGTTCGGATCCAGGCCCTTGAGCAGCTCGGTGCGGCCGTCGACGTCGCGGCGGCGCACATAGTGGCCGGTGGCGATCAGGTCGGCGCCGAGCGACAGGGCGTAGTCGAGGAAGGCTTTGAACTTGATCTCGCGGTTGCACAGGATGTCCGGGTTCGGCGTGCGCCCAGCCTGGTATTCGGCCAGGAAGTGCTCGAACACGTTGTCCCAGTATTCCGCGGCGAAGTTGGCGGTGTGCAGCTTGATGCCGATGCGCTCGCACACGGCCTGGGCGTCGGCCAGGTCGTCCATGGCGGTGCAGTATTCGGTGCCGTCGTCTTCGTCCCAGTTCTTCATGAACAGGCCTTCGACCTGATAACCCTGTTCCAGCAGCAGCAGGGCGGAAACGGACGAGTCGACGCCGCCGGACATGCCGACGATCACGCGTTGGGTGCTAGGTGCTTGCATGGGAGTCTGCGAGTGAAGCCTGAAAAACTGGCGAGTCTACCAGAAAGCCTGCACCCGACGTGTAGGGCGTACTCGCGAAGCAGTACGCCAAGCGCGGGCTACTGCTTCAATCGCGCACCAGCTTCAGCGACCCGCGGATGCCCGCCAGGTAATCGTCCACGCAGCGCAGCACCAGTTCGCTGCGCCAGCGCTCGGGTTGCGCGGCCAGTTCGTCGCGGCTCAACCAGGCGATGCCGTGGATGTCGCTGTCCAGTGCGCGGGCCGGATCGTGGCGCAGCGGGTGGGCGATAAAGCACACCCGTTGGTAGGTCACGCCATTGCTCGGCGCGGTATAGAGATAAATGCCGAGCAGGCCGCTCAGCGCCACCTCCCAGCCGGTTTCTTCGAGGGTTTCGCGCAGCGCGGCCTGGCGCAGCGATTCATTGGCCTCCAGGTGCCCGGCGGGCTGGTTGAGCACCAGGCGGCCAGCCTTGAACTCCTCGACGAACAGGAAGCGGCCCTGGTCCTCGATGACCGTGGCCACGGTGATATGGGGCTGCCACTCCATTTCTGCTTCTCCAGTGATCTCTATGCAAAAAAGAACCCCGGCACTATGGCCGGGGTTCTCCGTGTTGCCGAGCCCTTATCAGGCGTTCAGCGCGGCCAAAGCGGCGTTGAAGGTGGCGCTGGGGCGCATCACCTGGCTGGTCAGCTCGGGGTTGGAGCGGTAGTAGCCACCGATGTCCACAGGTTTGCCCTGCACAGCGGCCAGTTCGGCGACGATGGTCGCTTCCTGCTCGGTCAGGGTCCTGGCCAGCGGGGTGAAGCGTGCCTTCAGCTCGGCGTCTTCGTTCTGCGCGGCCAGGGCCTGGGCCCAGTACAGCGCCAGATAGAAGTGGCTGCCACGGTTGTCCAGCTCGCCGACCTTGCGCGCCGGGGACTTGTTGTTGTCCAGCAGTTTGCCGGTGGCTTCGTCCAGGGTCTTGCCGAGGATCTTGGCCTTGAGGTTATCGGTCTTGATCCCGGTTTCTTCCAGGGAGACGGCCAGGGCCAGGAACTCGCCGAGGGAATCCCAGCGCAGGTAGTTCTCTTCGACCAGCTGCTGCACGTGCTTGGGCGCCGAACCGCCGGCGCCGGTTTCGTACATGCCGCCGCCGGCCATCAGCGGCACGATGGACAGCATCTTGGCCGAGGTGCCCAGCTCCATGATCGGGAACAGGTCGGTCAGGTAGTCGCGCAGCACGTTGCCGGTCACCGAGATGGTGTCCAGGCCGCGGGTCATTCGCTCCATGGACACGCGGATGGCTTCGTTGTAGCCCATCATGCGGATGTCCAGGCCAGTCAGGTCGTGGTCCTTCAGGTACAGCTCGACCTTCTTCTGCAGCTCGCGGTCGTGCGCGCGCTCCGGGTCCAGCCAGAAGATCGCCGGGGTGTCGGACTGACGGGCGCGGGTGACGGCCAGCTTGACCCAGTCGCGAATCGGCGCGTCCTTGGTCTGGCAGGCGCGCCAGATGTCGCCGGCCTCGACCTGGTGCTGCATCAGCACGGTGCCGTCGGCAGCGACGACGCGCATGGTGCCGTCGGCGGTCATTTCGAAGGTCTTGTCGTGGGAGCCGTATTCCTCGGCCTTCTGCGCCATCAGGCCGACGTTCGGCACGCTACCCATGGTGGTCGGGTCGAACGCACCGTTGGTTTTGCAGAAGTTGATCATTTCCTGATAGATGCGCGCGTAGGTGCTCTCAGGCATGACGGCCTTGGTGTCTTTCTGCTTGCCGTCCTTGCCCCACATCTGGCCGGAGTTGCGGATCATCGCCGGCATCGAGGCGTCGACGATGACGTCGCTCGGGATGTGCAGGTTGGTGATGCCCTTGACCGAGTCGACCATGGCCATTTCCGGGCGATGGGCGTAGACCTCGTGGATATCGTGCAGGATCTCTTCCTGCTGCGAGGCGGGCAGGGCCTTGATCTTGTCGTAGACGCTGCTGATGCCGTTGTTCGGGTTGACGCCCAGCTCCTTGAACAGCTCGCCGTACTTGTCGAACACGTCCTTGTAGTAAACGCTGACGGCGTGGCCGAAGACGATCGGGTGGGAGACCTTCATCATGGTCGCCTTGACGTGCAGGGACCACATCACGCCGGTTTCCTTGCAGTCCTGCAGGGTCTTCTCGAAGAAGTCGCGCAGCTTGCGGCAGCTCATGAACATGCTGTCGAACACTTCGCCTTCCTGCAGGGCGAGCTGCTTCTTGACCTCGACCTTGCCATCCTTGCCGACGAACTCGATGCGCACGTCACCGGCCTTGGCCATGGTGATCGACTGCTCGCTGGAGAAGAAGTCGCCGCCGCGCATGTAGTCGGCGTGGGACTGCGAGGCCATGCTCCACTTGCCCATGCTGTGCGGGTGCTTGCGCGCATAGGCCTTGACCGCGGCCGGGGCACGGCGGTCGGAGTTGCCTTCGCGCAGCACCGGGTTCACCGCACTGCCGAGTACCTTGGCGTAACGGGCACGGACTTCCTTCTCGGCTTCGCTCTGCGGGTCTTCCGGGTAGTCGGGCAGGGCGTAGCCCTGGGCCTGCAGCTCGGCGATGGCGCCCTTGAGTTGCGGCACCGAGGCGCTGATGTTGGGCAGTTTGATGATATTGGCTTCGGGCTGGGTGGCCAGTTCGGCCAGCTTGGCGAGGTCGTCCTCGATGCGCTTGTCGGCGCCCAGTTGGTCGGCAAAGCTTGCCAGGATCCGTCCAGCAAGAGAGATGTCGCGAGTTTCGACGGAGATGTCAGCCGATGCGGCGAAAGCTTCTACAATGGGCAGAAGCGAATAGGTGGCGAGGGCTGGAGCTTCGTCGGTGAAGGTGTAGATGATCTTCGAAGGGGTGGACATTTAGAGTTAACTCTCTTCTTTGCTGAGCGTGCACAGAAACTCGACGTGCGCGGGTAGGCGCCTGAACCCGGTCATTGATCGGGCTGGAGTCGAGGACTCGCCGCGGTGATGTTGGATGCACCAGTAGAGTGTCGAGCATTTCGAGCCAGCCAGCGGTGATAGCCACTGGCCGGTTTCAAGAGGTTGCCGTCCGGTTCGGGATGGGCGCCCCTTATGACTCGTTAGTCACCTAAGCAGTATATCACTGCGACGCCGCGTCGCAGAATGCCCAGTTGTATAAGACCAACGAACATGTGGTTCCACCCGATTCAACTGCGCTACTCTCGGGGGATTGCGCACAGTTCTAACCACAAGATGGAGTCCAGCATGGGATACCAAAAGATCCAGGTGCCAGCCAGCGGTGACAAAATCACCGTCAATGCCGACATGTCGCTCAATGTGCCGAACAACCCGATCATCCCCTTCATCGAGGGTGATGGTATCGGCGTGGATATTTCCCCGGTGATGATCAAGGTGGTCGACGCCGCCGTCGCGAAAGCCTATGGCGGTGCGCGCAAGATCTCCTGGATGGAGGTCTACGCCGGCGAGAAAGCTACCCAGGTCTACGATCAGGACACCTGGCTGCCCAAGGAAACCCTCGAAGCGGTGCGCGACTACGTGGTGTCGATCAAGGGCCCGCTGACCACGCCGGTGGGTGGCGGTATCCGCTCGCTCAACGTGGCCCTGCGCCAGGAACTCGATCTGTACGTCTGCCAGCGTCCGGTGCGCTGGTTCGAAGGCGTGCCCAGCCCGGTGAAGAAGCCCGGTGACGTGGACATGGTGATCTTCCGCGAGAACTCCGAGGACATCTATGCCGGCGTCGAATGGAAGGCCGGCAGCCCCGAAGCCGAGAAGGTCATCAAGTTCCTCACCGAGGAAATGGGCGTCAAGAAGATCCGCTTCACCGACATGTGCGGCATCGGCATCAAGCCGGTTTCCGAGGCGGGCACCAAGCGTCTGGTGCGCAAGGCGCTGCAGTACGCCGTCGACAACGACCGCAGCTCGGTAACCCTGGTGCACAAGGGCAATATCATGAAATTCACCGAGGGCGCGTTCAAAGAGTGGGGCTATGAGATCGCCCGCGACGAATTTGGCGCCGAGCTGCTCGATGGTGGCCCGTGGATGCAGTTCAAGAACCCGCGCACCGGCAAGAACATCGTGGTCAAGGACGTGATCGCCGACGCCATGCTGCAGCAGATCCTGCTGCGTCCGGCCGAGTACGACGTGATCGCCACGCTCAACCTCAATGGCGACTACCTGTCCGACGCCCTGGCGGCGGAGGTCGGCGGTATCGGCATCGCGCCGGGCGCCAACCTGTCCGACTCGGTGGCCATGTTCGAGGCGACTCACGGCACCGCGCCGAAGTACGCCGGCCAGGACAAGGTCAATCCGGGCTCGGTGATCCTCTCCGCCGAGATGATGCTGCGGCATATGGGCTGGGTCGAGGCGGCCGACCTGATCATCAAGGGCACCAACGGCGCCATCGCCGCCAAGACCGTGACCTACGATTTCGAGCGCCTGATGGAAGGGGCGACCCTGCTGTCCTGCTCGGAGTTCGGTGACGCGATGATCGCGCACATGTAACGGCGGGTTGTCGCATAAAGAAAGGCCGGTCAATTGACCGGCCTTTTTCGCGGCGATTTGCCAGGGTACTCAGACTTCGACAGTGCTAGCGGTACTCTGCGCCTGGGGTACTGCCGCAGGGGTGTCCTGGGCGGCGGCACTGATATTGACGGCGTGTAGTCCTTTCGGGCCCTGCACGATCTCGAAGCGGACCGGCTGGCCGGCCTTGAGTGTTTTATAACCTTCCATCTGGATGGCCGAGTAGTGGGCGAACAGGTCCTCATCTCGGCCGTCGGCCAGGATGAATCCATAGCCTTTGGCGTTGTTGAACCACTTGACCTTACCGCTGAGCATGCTGATATCCCTCTGCAAAGGACTCCATCTCTGGAGTATCATCCACTTCGATTCCGCGCGAAAACCAACCAGGCTGGGCGAGGGCGCGGAACCCCTGATACCCACTAATGGGTATTTATTGTTTGTAACACCCTTTTGCCGATAGTCAAGGCTATGCGGCGGACGGCTGAGAAGTCAGTCAAACTCCCTCTAGCATCCCTGTTCGTCCGGCCCTGAACCTCTGATTTCAGCATGCATGCAAGTAGCCAGATTCGACTAACATTCAATCAGGATCACCCGGCAGAGCATGAGGACGATTCCTCCGGCGTTGCTGTTCAGGAATCCAAGCCAGCATTACAGGCACCACCGATGTACAAGGTGGTCTTATTCAATGACGACTACACCCCGATGGATTTTGTCGTCGAAGTGCTCGAAGTGTTTTTCGGCATGAACCGGGAGCTGGCGACCAAGATCATGCTGACCGTCCATACAGAGGGGCGGGCGGTATGCGGCGTGTTCACCCGTGATATCGCGGAGACCAAGGCCATGCAGGTCAATCAGTACGCTAGGGAAAGCCAGCATCCGCTACTCTGTGAGATCGAGAAGGACGGTTAATGCCGGCCACTTGGGTATGAGGTGAAGCTATGTTGAATCGAGAGCTCGAAGTAACCCTCAATCTGGCTTTCAAGGAGGCGCGCGCCAAGCGTCATGAGTTCATGACGGTCGAGCACCTGCTGCTGGCCTTGCTGGATAACGAGGCGGCGGCCAGCGTGTTGCGCGCCTGTGGAGCCAATCTCGACAAGCTGCGCCATGATTTGCAGGAGTTCATCGACTCCACCACGCCGTTGATTCCCCAGCACGACGAAGAGCGCGAAACCCAGCCAACCCTGGGCTTCCAGCGCGTGCTGCAGCGCGCGGTGTTCCATGTGCAGAGTTCGGGCAAGCGCGAAGTCACCGGCGCCAACGTGCTGGTGGCGATCTTCAGCGAACAGGAAAGCCAGGCCGTGTTCCTGCTCAAGCAGCAGAGCGTGGCGCGTATCGACGTGGTCAATTACATCGCTCACGGCATCTCCAAGGTGCCGGGGCACGGCGATCATCACGAGAACGACCAGGAGATGCAGGACGAAGAGGGAGGCGAGGCCTCGGCCTCCAGCAATCCGCTGGACGCCTACGCCAGCAACCTCAACGAACTGGCGCGTCAGGGGCGCATCGACCCGTTGGTCGGTCGCGAGCACGAGGTCGAGCGCGTGGCGCAGATCCTCGCCCGGCGGCGCAAGAACAACCCGCTGCTGGTCGGTGAGGCTGGCGTCGGCAAGACCGCCATCGCCGAGGGCCTGGCCAAGCGCATCGTCGACGAGCAGGTACCCGATCTGCTGGCCGATAGCGTGGTCTATTCCCTGGATCTCGGCGCGCTGCTGGCCGGTACCAAGTACCGTGGCGATTTCGAGAAGCGCTTCAAAGCGCTGCTCAACGAGCTGCGCAAGCGGCCGCACGCCATCCTGTTCATCGACGAGATCCATACCATCATCGGTGCCGGTGCGGCGTCCGGCGGGGTGATGGACGCGTCCAATCTGCTCAAGCCGATGCTGTCCTCCGGCGAGATCCGCTGCATCGGCTCCACCACCTTCCAGGAGTTCCGCGGTATTTTCGAGAAAGATCGCGCCCTGGCGCGACGCTTCCAGAAGGTCGACGTGGTCGAGCCGTCGGTCGACGATACCTACGGCATTCTCAAGGGGCTCAAGGCGCGTTTCGAGCAGCACCACCATATCGAGTACAGCGACGAGGCCCTGCGTGCGGCGGCCGAGTTGGCCGCGCGCTATATCAATGACCGCCATATGCCGGACAAGGCCATCGACGTGATCGACGAAGCCGGTGCCTACCAGCGCCTGCAGCCGGAAGACAAGCGCGTGCCGCGCATCGAGGTGGCGCAGGTCGAGGACATCGTCGCCAAGATCGCGCGGATTCCGCCCAAGCACGTGTCCAGCTCGGACAAGGAACTGCTGCGCAACCTCGAGCGCGACCTCAAGCTCACCGTATTCGGCCAGGATGCCGCCATCGACTCGCTGGCCACGGCGATCAAGCTGTCGCGCGCCGGGCTCAAGGCGCCGGACAAGCCGGTCGGCTCCTTCCTCTTCGCCGGCCCCACCGGCGTGGGCAAGACCGAGGCCGCCCGGCAGTTGGCCAAGGCCATGGGCATCGAGCTGGTGCGCTTCGACATGTCCGAGTACATGGAGCGGCATACCGTGTCACGGCTAATCGGCGCGCCGCCCGGCTACGTCGGTTTCGACCAGGGCGGTCTGTTGACCGAGGCGATCACCAAGCAGCCGCATTGCGTGCTGCTGCTCGACGAGATCGAGAAGGCCCATCCGGAAGTCTTCAATCTGCTGCTGCAGGTGATGGATCACGGCACCCTGACCGACAACAACGGGCGCAAGGCGGATTTCCGCAACGTGATCCTGATCATGACCACCAACGCCGGGGCGGAAACTGCGGCGCGGGCGTCGATCGGCTTCACCCAGCAGGATCACTCCACCGATGCCATGGAAGTGATCAAGAAGAGCTTCACTCCGGAGTTCCGCAACCGCCTGGACACCATCATCCAGTTCGGCCGCCTGAGCCACGAGACGATCAAGAGCATCGTCGACAAGTTCCTCACCGAACTGCAGGCGCAGCTGGAGGACAAGCGCGTCACCCTGGAGGTCAGCGATGCGGCGCGCGGCTGGCTGGCCGAGCGCGGTTACGACGTCATGATGGGCGCCAGGCCGATGGCGCGCCTGATCCAGGACAAGATCAAGCGTCCGTTGGCGGAGGAAATCCTCTTCGGCGAGCTGGCCGAGCATGGCGGTGTGGTGCACATCGACATCAAGGATGGCGAGCCGAGCTTCGAGTACGAGACGGCGGCAGAAGTCGCCTGATCGGCTGGAAAGACGAACGAAAACGCCCGGCATATGCCGGGCGTTTTCGTTTGGTGCTTGGCTTAACGGGCGCGGTAGGTGATGCGGCCCTTGCTCAAGTCATAAGGTGTCAGCTCGACGCGCACCTTGTCACCAGTGAGAATGCGGATGTAATTCTTGCGCATCTTGCCGGAGATGTGCGCGGTAACGACGTGCCCGTTTTCCAACTCCACGCGGAACATGGTGTTGGGCAGGGTGTCGACGACAGTGCCTTCCATTTCGAAGCTGTCTTCTTTCGACATGCAGTAAAGCCCTCGGTATCCAGGAAATGGCCCGGTGCAACTGGCGCCAGGCAAAAGCGGCGTGCATTGTGCCCGAAAACAGGAGGCTGCGCCAAGGGGCTTGGCGGGGAGAGCTTGCTCGGTGGTGCGCGCGAGGCTCTAGGTCAGGAGAGTCCAGCGCTGATTGACGAACAGCTCGATGGGGCGGTACTGGGTCTTGTAGTTCATCTTGCGGCAGTTCTTGATCCAGTAGCCGAGATAGACGGCCTGCAGTCCCAGGCGCGCGGTTTCGCCGATCTGCCAGAGTATGGCGAAGCGCCCCAGGCTGCGACGCTCCTCGGCCGGGTCGTAGAAGGTGTAGACCGCTGACAGCCCGTTGGGCAGCAGGTCGGTCACGGCTATGGCTACCAGGCGACCGCGCAGACGGAATTCGTAGAAACGCGAAAACGGCAGGTCGCGCACCAGGAAGGTGGAGAACTGGTCGCGACTCGGCGGATACATGTCGCCATCGGCGTGGCGCTGCTCGATGTAGCGCACGTAGAGCGCGTAGTACTCCTCGGTGAAGGCCGGGCGCACGGGGCGCACGCTGATGTCTTGGTTGCGCTTGAGGATACGCCGCTGCTGGCGATTAGGGGTGAACACCGAGGCCGGGATGCGCGCCGGAACGCAGGCGGTGCACTGCTGGCAATGCGGGCGATAGAGGTGGTCGCCGCTGCGGCGAAAGCCCATTTCCGAGAGTTCGGCGTAGACCAGCACGTCCATGGGCTGACTGGGGTCGAGAAACAGGGTGGTGGCCTGTTCTTCGGGCAGATAGCTGCACGGATGAGGCTGGGTGGCGTAGAACTTCAGGCGGGCCAGCTCGGTCATGGCGGTGTCTCGGTAAAGCCTTGCCTAAGAGTGTAAGCCAAGTTCGGCTGCAAGCTACAGGCCCTCAGGCTGCCAGTGGTGCGAGTGGATTCGGGGGTGTAGGGCGGCTCGGAACGCCGAGCGCTTGCAGCGCCGGCGGACAGTCCGTCGGGCCATGGGGCGTGCAGCTTCGCGCACGGATAGGTGCCCGCGACGCCCTAGGCGAGCCAGTTTGCCGTGTTGGGCAGGTCCAGATGGCGCTGCAGGTAGTCGGCGAAAGCCGTGCGGGGGATGGCGCGGGCGCCGAAGCTGTGCAGGTGCTGGGTGGGCATCTGGCAGTCGATCAGGACGAAGCCCCACTGGCGCAGCTTGTCGACCAGGGTGGCGAACCCCACCTTGGAGGCGTTGTCGGCGCGGCTGAACATGGATTCGCCGAAGAACAGCTGGCCGATGGCCAGGCCATAGAGGCCGCCGACCAGTTCCTCGCCCTGCCAGACCTCCACCGAATGGGCGATGCCGCGGCGGTGCAGCTCCAGGTAGGCGTCCTGCATGCTCGGGGTGATCCAGGTGCCGTCGGCGTAATCGCGCGGTGCGGCGCAGGCGCGGATCACCGCGGCGAAATCCCGGTCGAAGGTGACCCGATAACGCTGCTGGCGCAGTAGCTTGGCCAGGCTGCGGGAGAGATGCAGTTCGTCGGGAAACAACACGGTGCGTGGATCGGGCGACCACCAGAGAATCGGCTGGCCGTCCTGGAACCAGGGGAAGCAGCCGTGGCGGTAGGCGCCGATCAGGCGATCGGCGCTGAGGTCGCCGCCAGCCGCGAGCAAGCCGTTGGGCTCGCGCATGGCCTTGGCCAGTGGCGGGAATGCCAGGGAGTCGCGTTGCAGCCAGGTCAGCATGCGGGGTGTCCGGCGGAGCAGGGCAGGGGAGAGGGCGAGCGAAGCGGCTCGCCCGGGTGGATCAATGGCTGTCGAGGAACTTCTCGACGTCCAGTGCCGCCATGCAGCCTGCACCGGCGGAGGTGATGGCCTGACGGTAGACGTGGTCGGCCACGTCGCCGGCGGCGAATACGCCGTCGATACTGGTGGCGGTGGCGTTGCCTTCGCTGCCGCCCTTGATCAGCAGGTAGCCGTCGCGCATCTCCAGCTGGCCGGTGAACAGCTCGGTGTTGGGCTTGTGGCCGATGGCGATGAACACGCCGGCCAGCGGCAGTTCCTTGGTGGCGCCGTTCTCGGTGCTCTTCAGGCGCACGCCGGTGACGCCGGTCTGGTCGCCCAGCACCTCGTCGAGGGTGTGGTTCCAGTGCAGCTTGATATTGCCGTTGGCAGCCTTGTCGAACAGTTTGTCCTGCAGGATCTTCTCCGAGCGCAGCTTGTCGCGGCGATGAACCAGGTGCACTTCCTTGGCGATGTTGGATAGGTACAGCGCCTCTTCCACGGCGGTGTTGCCGCCGCCGATCACCGCCACCACCTGGTTGCGGTAGAAGAAGCCGTCGCAGGTGGCGCAGGCCGATACGCCCTTGCCGGAGAAGGCTTCTTCCGAGGGCAGGCCGAGGTACTGGGCGCTGGCGCCGGTGGCGATGATCAGTGCGTCGCAGCTGTAGGTGCCGCTATCGCCCTTGAGCACGAAGGGACGGCTCTGCAACTCGGCGGTATGGATGTGGTCGTAGATGATCTCGGTGTCGAAGCGTTCGGCATGCTTCTGCATGCGCTCCATCAGCGCCGGGCCGGTCAGGCCTTCGACGTCGCCCGGCCAGTTGTCCACCTCGGTGGTGGTGGTGAGTTGGCCGCCGGGTTGGATGCCGGTGATGACCACAGGCTTGAGATTGGCGCGAGCGGCGTAGACGGCTGCGCTATAACCGGCAGGGCCGGAGCCCAGGATAATCAGGCGTGAATGCTTGACTTCGCTCATAAAAAAACCCCATAAGCCTTTGTCACAAAAGAGAATGCGTGCTCCAATTGAGCCGCATGGAAGCTGCTGCCGGCTATGCTACACCGAAGCGGGGCGGGTGCGGGAGCTTGGCGATTGGCCGGTGGGCGACGGGCCTGGGGTAAATCCGTACAATGTCCGCGTTCTGCGGTTAACCATCAGATGGACGCGCCAGGGGCGCAGGAAATGGCTGTTTTGAAGAATTCCACCACGCAGATTCCGGACTGGCGGCAGAAACTTCAGTATCGACTGAAGGAGGGCGCATTGATTGCCCTGGCGGCGCTGTGCCTGTACCTGCTGATGACGCTGCTGACCTATAACGTCGCCGATCCGGCCTGGGACAACAGCGTGCAGGTCGAGCGCATTCTCAACGCCGGCGGCAGCATCGGCGCCTGGCTGTCCAGCGCGCTGTTCGGCGCCCTGGGCTATTTCGCCTACATCTTCCCGCTGCTGCTGGGCATCAAGACCTGGCAGGTGTTTCGCACGCGCAACCAGCCCTGGCACTGGAACGGCTGGCTGTTCTCCTGGCACAGCATCGGCCTGGTATTCCTGATCCTGTCCGGCGCGGCGCTCGGCGACATTCATTTCACGGCCGCGGCCGGCATGCAGGGCTCCGGCGGCGGCATGCTCGGCGCCAGCCTCGGCGACCTGGCCGTGCACGCGCTGAACGTGCAGGGCAGCACCTTGCTGTTCCTGGCGCTGTTCCTGTTCGGCCTGACCGTATTCACCGACCTGTCCTGGTTCCGCGTGATGGACCTGACCGGCAAGATCACCCTGGACCTGATCGAGTTGATCAACGGCGCCATCACCGGCTGGTGGAACGCGCGCAACGAACGCAAGCAGATGAAAGTGCAGCTGCGCGAGCTGGACGAGCGGGTCAGCGAGGTGGCCGCGCCGGTGGTCAGCGATCGCCGCGAGCAGGCCAAGGTCAAGGAGCGCCTGCTCGAGCGCGAAGAATCTCTGAGCAAGCACATGAGCGAGCGCGAGAAGCGCCCGGCGCCGGTGATCACCCCGCCCGCGCCGCCCAAGGCGGCCGAGCCGAGCAAGCGCGTGCTCAAGGAAAAACAGGCGCCGCTGTTCGTCGACACGGCTATCGAAGGCAGCCTGCCGCCGATTTCCATTCTCGACGTCGCCGAGAAGAAGCAGAAGCAGTTCTCGCCTGAGTCGCTGGAGGCCATGTCGCGCCTGCTGGAGATCAAGCTCAAGGAGTTCGGCGTCGAGGTGGTGGTCGAATCCGTGCATCCCGGCCCGGTGATCACCCGTTTCGAGATCCAGCCGGCGGCGGGGGTGAAGGTCAGCCGCATCTCCAACCTGGCCAAGGACCTGGCGCGTTCGATGGCCATGGTCAGCGTGCGCGTGGTCGAGGTGATCCCCGGCAAGACCACAGTCGGCATCGAGATTCCCAACGAAGACCGGCAGATCGTGCGTTTCTCCGAGGTGCTGTCGTCGCCCGAGTACGACGACGCCAAGTCGCCGGTGACCCTGGCCCTGGGCCATGACATCGGCGGTCGCCCGGTGATCACCGACCTGGCCAAGATGCCGCACCTGCTGGTAGCCGGTACCACCGGCTCGGGTAAATCGGTGGGGGTCAACGCGATGATCCTGTCGATCCTGTTCAAGTCCACGCCGGAAGAGGCGCGGATGATCATGATCGACCCGAAGATGCTGGAACTGTCGATCTACGAGGGCATTCCGCACCTGCTCTGCCCGGTGGTCACCGACATGAAGGAAGCCGCCAACGCCCTGCGCTGGTCGGTCGCCGAAATGGAACGCCGCTACAAGCTGATGGCGGCCATGGGCGTGCGCAACCTGGCTGGCTTCAACCGCAAGATCAAGGACGCCATCGAGGCCGGCACGCCGCTGACCGACCCGCTGTATCGCCGCGAGAGCATGGAAGACGAGGCGCCGCAGCTCAAGCCGCTGCCGACCATAGTCGTGGTGGTCGATGAATTCGCCGACATGATGATGATCGTCGGCAAGAAGGTCGAAGAACTGATCGCCCGTATCGCGCAGAAGGCGCGCGCCGCCGGCATCCACCTGATCCTCGCCACCCAGCGCCCCTCGGTGGACGTGATCACCGGCCTGATCAAGGCCAACATCCCCACCCGCATGGCCTTCCAGGTGTCGAGCAAGATCGACTCGCGCACCATCCTCGACCAGGGCGGCGCCGAACAATTGCTCGGCCATGGCGACATGCTCTATCTGCCGCCCGGCACCGGCCTGCCGATCCGCGTGCACGGCGCCTTCGTCTCCGACGACGAGGTGCACCGCGTCGTCGAGGCCTGGAAGCAGCGCGGCGCGCCGGACTATATCGAAGACATTCTCGCCGGCGTCGAAGAGGCCGGCAGCGGCTTCGAGGGCGGCAGCGGTGGTGGCGAAGGCGGCGAGGGCAGCGAGGAAGATCCGCTGTACGACGAAGCGGTCAACTTCGTCCTGGAAAGCCGCCGCGCCTCCATTTCCGCGGTGCAGCGCAAGCTGAAGATCGGCTACAACCGCGCCGCGCGGATGATCGAGGCGATGGAGATGGCCGGCGTGGTCAGCTCGATGAACACCAACGGCTCGCGCGAGGTGATCGCGCCCGGGCCGTCGCGCGACTGAGAGGTTGTGAATAAATCTACTGCGCTCCGGCGAAACGCGACCTGCCTTCGCTCGCTACGATTTCTTCACAACCTCTGAGCGCGGCGGCGGCGGACAAACCGGCGGATTCGCGGTCTACAAGATTCCACGGCGGCCCCAGCGGCGGCCGAGCAATGCGGGGCGTGGACGCCTCGCCATCCTTCAAGGGGTTTATATGCGTGTTATCCGCCTGCTGATGCTGGCCGCTCTGAGTTTCACCCTGCTGACCGCCCAGGCCGACGACGAGGCGGCCACCCAGCGCCTGACCGAACTGCTCAACCAGGCGCAGACCATCAGTGCCCGTTTCTCCCAGCTCACCCTCGACGCCAGCGGCACCCAGCTGCAGGAAACCGCCGGGCAGCTGGTTCTCAAGCGTCCAGGGCTGTTCCGCTGGCACACCGACGAGCCGATGGAGCAGTTGCTGGTGTCCAACGGCCAGAAGGTCTGGCTGTACGACCCGGACCTGGAGCAGGTGACCATCCAGACTCTCGACCAGCGCCTGACCCATACCCCGGCGCTGCTGCTGTCCGGCGACGTGTCGCAGATCCGCGAGAACTTCGAGATCAGCTACAAGGAAGGCGGCAGCGTGGTCGACTTCATCCTCAAGCCCAAGGCCAAGGACAGCCTGTTCGACAGCCTGCGCCTGTCGTTCCGCAACCGCGTGCTCAACGACATGCAGCTGATCGACAGCATCGGCCAGCGCACCAATATCCTGTTCCTCAACGTGAAGATGAACGAGCCGGTCGAAGATCACCTGTTCAGCTTCGACATTCCGCAAGGGGCGGACGTCATTCAGGAGTAAGGCGTGGACCTGTTCGGTCGGCAACCCGTCGCACAACCCCTGGCCGCGCGCCTGCGCGCGACCAGCCTGGACGAGTACGTCGGCCAGGAACACGTGCTCGGCCCGGGCAAGCCGCTGCGCGAGGCGCTGGAGCAGGGCGCCCTGCACTCGATGATCTTCTGGGGCCCGCCGGGCGTGGGCAAGACCACCCTGGCACGGTTGCTGGCCAAGGTCACCGATGCGCACTTCGAGACCATTTCTGCGGTGCTCTCCGGGGTCAAGGAGATCCGCCAGGCGGTGGAGGTGGCCCAGCAGCACGCCGCCCAGTACGGCCGGCGCACCATCCTCTTCGTCGACGAGGTGCACCGCTTCAACAAGAGCCAGCAGGACGCCTTCCTGCCCTATGTGGAAGACGGCACGCTGATCTTTATCGGCGCCACCACGGAAAACCCCTCCTTCGAGCTGAACAACGCGCTGCTGTCGCGCGCCCGCGTCTACGTGCTCAAGAGTCTCGATGAGGCGGCGATGCGCAAGCTGGTGGGCCGTGCGCTGAGCGAGCCGAAGGGCCTGGCCGGGCGTAACCTGAGCCTGCCGGAGGAGAGCTTCCAGATCCTCCTGGCCGCTGCCGACGGCGACGGCCGGCGCCTGCTCAACTTCCTCGAGAACGCCGCCGACCTGGCCGAGGATGGCGGCGAGATCGGCGTGGAGCTGCTGCAGAACCTGCTGGGCGACAGCCGCAGGCGCTTCGACAAGGGCGGCGAGGCCTTCTACGACCAGATTTCCGCGCTGCACAAGTCGGTGCGCGGCTCTAGTCCCGACGGCGCGCTGTACTGGTACGCGCGCATGCTCGATGGCGGCTGCGACCCGCTGTATATCGCCCGGCGGGTGGTGCGCATGGCCAGCGAGGACATCGGCAATGCCGACCCGCGGGCCCTGACCCTGTGCCTCAACGCCTGGGACGTGCAGGAGCGCCTGGGTAGTCCCGAGGGCGAGTTGGCGGTGGCCCAGGCCATCGTCTATCTGGCCTGCGCGCCGAAGAGCAACGCGGTGTACATGGCATTCAAGGCGGCCATGCGCGACGCCGCCGAACAGGGCTCGCAGGAAGTGCCGCTGCACCTGCGCAACGCGCCGACTAAGCTGATGAAGCAGCTCGGCTATGGCGACGAGTACCGCTACACCCATGACGAGCCGGATGCCTATGCCGCCGGCGAGGATTATTTCCCCGAGGCGCTGCAACCGCGCCAGTACTACGACCCGGTACCGCGTGGCCTGGAGCTGAAGATTCGCGACAAGCTCAAGCACCTGCGCAACCTGGACGCCAGCAGTCCGAGGCGGCGGCGAAAATGATGGTTCGCGTGGCGCTTGCCGTGGCCCTGGGGGGCGCGGCCGGTTCGGTTATGCGCTTTCTGGTCGCGAGCTGGGTCGCCGGTCACTGGCCGCGGCATTTCTACCTGGCTACCTTCGCGGTAAACCTCCTCGGTTGTCTGCTGATCGGCCTGTTGTCCGGCCTGTTTCTCACCCGCAGCGATCTGCCGCTGGAGCTGCGCACCGGGCTGATTACCGGAGTGCTGGGCGGCTTCACCACCTTTTCCTCCTTCAGCCTGGAGATGTTGAAGCTGATGGAGGGCGGTCGCGCCGTCGAAGCCTTCGGCTACCTGGCGTTCAGCATCATCGGCGGCCTGCTGGCGGCCTGGGCCGGGTTGAGCCTGGCCCGATTGGCATCCTGACCCGCTAAGGCTTTACACTCCACAACCCGCGCCACACTGCTGGCCACCACCATTTCGCCGTTGTCTTGAGACCCGAACATGCTCGATTCCAAACTTGTCCGCACGCAACTCACCGAAATCGCCGAGCGCCTCGCCACGCGAGGCTTCGTCCTCGACGTCGCCCGCTTCGAGGCCCTGGAGAGTCAGCGCAAGTCGGTGCAGGTGCGCACCGAGCAACTGCAGGCCGAGCGTAACAGCCGTTCCAAGGCCATCGGCCAGGCCAAGGCGCGCGGCGAGGACATCGCGCCGCTGCTGGCCGAAGTAGACCAGCTGGGCAGCGATCTGGAAGCGGGCAAGCGTGAACTCGATGCCATCCAGAACGAGCTGGACAACCTGCTGCTGAACATTCCCAACCTGCCGCACGAGTCGGTGCCGGTCGGCGAAGACGAGGACGGCAACGTCGAAGTATCGCGCTGGGGCACCCCGCGCAGCTTCGATTTCGCGGTCAAGGATCACGTCGCCCTCGGCGAGCAGCACGGCTGGCTGGATTTCGAGACCGCCGCCAAGCTCTCCGGCGCCCGTTTCGCCCTGCTGCGCGGCCCCATCGCCCGTCTGCATCGCGCCCTGGCGCAGTTCATGATCAACCTGCATACCGGCGAGCACGGCTATGAGGAGGCCTACACCCCGTACCTGGTGCAGGCCCCGGCCCTGCAGGGCACCGGCCAGCTGCCGAAGTTCGAGGAAGACCTGTTCAAGATCGCCCGCGAAGGCGAGGCGGACTTCTACCTGATCCCCACCGCCGAGGTGTCGCTGACCAATATCGTCGCCGGCGAGATCCTCGACGCCAAGCAGCTGCCGCTGAAGTTCGTCGCCCACACCCCCTGCTTCCGCAGCGAGGCGGGCGCCTCCGGTCGCGATACCCGCGGCATGATCCGCCAGCACCAGTTCGACAAGGTGGAGATGGTGCAGATCGTCGAGCCGAGCAAGTCCTTCGAGGCGCTGGAAGGCATGACCGCCAACGCCGAACGCGTGCTGCAACTGCTCGAGCTGCCATACCGCAAGCTGGCCCTGTGCACCGGCGACATGGGGTTCTCCGCGGTGAAGACCTACGACCTGGAAGTCTGGGTGCCGAGCCAGGACAAATACCGCGAGATTTCCTCCTGCTCCAACTGCGGCGACTTCCAGGCCCGCCGCATGCAGGCGCGCTACCGCAACCCGGAAACCGGCAAGCCGGAGCTGGTGCACACCCTCAACGGCTCCGGGCTGGCGGTGGGGCGTACCCTGGTGGCCGTGCTGGAGAACTACCAGCAGGCCGACGGCAGCATCCGCGTGCCCGAGGTGCTCAAGCCTTATATGGGCGGCATCGAAGTGATCGGCTGAGCCGGTGCAGAATAGGGGTGGCGCGGCCACCCCGTTTTTTAGGCGGAATGCCGGACGATGATCGTCGCGCGTAGGGTGCGCATGGCGCCCCCTACTAAGCTCGCCTTACTACCTCTTACGAGGCTGATCTGATGCAATTCCTTCCGCTGTTCCACAAGTTGCAGGATCGCCCGGTGCTGGTGATCGGCGGTGGCGAAGTCGCCCTGCGCAAGGCGCGCCTGCTGAGCGACGCCGGCGCCCGTCTGCGCGTCGTTGCGCCGGAGATCCGCAGCGAGCTGCAGGAATTGGCAGGACCGGCCGGTATCTTCCTGCGTGGCTACCAGGCCAGCGACCTGCAGGGCGTGGCCCTGGTGATCGCCGCCACCGACGACGAGCCGCTCAACGCGCAGATTTCCGTGCAGGCCCAGGCACTGGGGATTCCGGTCAACGTGGTGGACGCGCCGGCACTGTGCAGCGTGATCTTCCCGGCCATCGTCGACCGCTCGCCGCTGATCGTCGCGGTCAGCAGCGGCGGCGACGCGCCGGTGCTGGCGCGGCTGATCCGCGCCAAGATCGAGACCTGGATTCCGGCCACCTATGGCCAGCTGGCCAACCTGGGCAAGCGCTTTCGCGAGCGGGTCAAGCAGCTGTTCCCCGATGTGCAGCAGCGCCGGGTGTTCTGGGAGGACGTCTTCCAGGGCCAGGTGGCCGAAAGCGTGTTCGCCGGCAAGCCGGAGGAGGGCGAGCGTCTGCTTGAAGCGCGTCTGGCTGGCGCCGCACCGCGGGCGCTGGGCGAGGTGTACCTGGTCGGCGCCGGTCCGGGCGATCCCGACCTGTTGACCTTCCGCGCCCTGCGCCTGATGCAGCAGGCCGATGTGGTGCTCTACGACCGCCTGGTGGCGCCGGCCATCATCGAGCTGTGCCGCCGCGACGCCGAGCGCATCTACGTCGGCAAGCGCCGCGCCGACCACGCCGTGCCGCAGGAGCAGATCAACCAGCTGCTGATCGACCTGGCCCGCCAGGGCAAGCGGGTGCTGCGCCTGAAGGGCGGCGATCCCTTCATCTTCGGCCGCGGCGGCGAGGAGATCGAGCAGCTGGCCGCCGAGGGCATTCCCTTCCAGGTGGTGCCGGGTATCACCGCCGCCTCCGGCTGCGCGGCCTACGCCGGCATCCCGCTGACTCATCGCGACCATGCGCAGTCGGTGCGCTTCGTCACCGGCCACCTCAAGGACGGCAGCAGCGACCTGGCCTGGCAGGATCTGGTGGCGCCCAACCAGACCCTGGTGTTCTACATGGGGCTGGTGGGGCTGGCCGGCATCTGCGAGCAACTGATCGCCCATGGCCGTGCGCCCACCACCCCGGCGGCGCTGATCCAGCAGGGCACCACGCAGAACCAGCGGGTGTTCACCGGTACCCTGGCGAGCCTGCCGCAATTGGTGGCCGAGCATGAGGTGCATGCGCCGACCCTGGTGATAGTCGGCGAGGTAGTGCAGTTGCGCGACAAGCTGGCCTGGTTCGAAGGGGCGCAGAGCGACGTCTGAGCGGGGTGCGTTTGTGCTCAGCACCCAGGGTGGATGAGGTCTTCTGCATCCACCGTTACTGCTGTCAGAGTGGATCGATAAAGCGCGATCCACCCTGCCGGATGGTGGCTTCTCCCGGGGGCGGCTTCAGCCGCGAATCAGCCTATTCCTAGCGCTGGAACACGCCCTTGCCCGGCAAGCGTTGGCGATTATGGGGGTGATTGAAGTCCAGCTTCGGCCCCTTCGGAATCACCCCGGTCGGGTTGATGCTGGCGTGGCTGGCGTAGTAGTGCGACTTGATATGGGTGAAGTCCACCGTCTCGGCGATCCCTGGCCACTGGTAGAGTTCGCGCAGCCAGTTGGACAGGTTCGGATAGTCCTCGAGGCGCCGCAGGTTGCACTTGAAATGCCCGTGGTAGACGGCATCGAAGCGGATCAGCGTGGTGAACAGGCGGATATCGGCTTCGGTCAGGTACACACCGGCCAGGTAGCGTTGCTCGGCCAGTAGCGCCTCCAACTCGTCGAGGGCGGCGAACAGCTCGTCGAAAGCCTCCTCGTAGGCCTCCTGAGTGGTGGCGAAGCCGGCACGGTAGACACCGTTGTTCACCGCCGGGTAGATGCGCTCGTTGAGCTGGTCGATGCGCTCGCGCAGCGCTTCGGGATAGAAATCCAGGCGATTGCCGGTCAGCTCATCGAAGGCGGAGTTGAACATGCGGATGATCTCCGCCGATTCGTTGCTGACGATGCCGCCGGTGTGCCTGTCCCACAGCGCCGGCACCGTGACCCGGCCGCTGTAGTGCGGGTCGTCGGCGGTGTAGCGCTGGTGCAGGTAGCGCAGGTCATCGAGGCGGTCGCCGCTGGAGCCGAAGGCGCGGTCGAAGGTCCAGCCATGCTCGCGCATCAGCCAGCCGACCACCGAAACCTCGATCAGTGGCTCCAGCCCCTTGAGCTTGCGCAGGATCAGCGTGCGGTGGGCCCAGGGGCAGGCCAGCGACACGTAGAGGTGGTAGCGTCCGGCCTCGGCCTTGAAGCCGCCGTCGCCGCTCGGCCCGGCACTGCCGTCGGCGGTGATCCAGTGGCGGCGCTGGGCGTTCTCGCGCTGGAAGCGACCGCTGTCCCCGGTGTCGTACCACTGGTCGTGCCAGCGTCCATCGATCAACAAGCCCATCGCGCCTTCCTCCGTTTCGAATGAATCTGGAGTCTAGCGCCAGAGGCTCGATGGAAAGGTGAAAAAAGCCGGTTGAACCCTTCGATCAGTTCGATTGGAGGCGGCAGCTCCAGCGCCGCTCGGCTTCGGCGAACGCCTGCTCGCGCGGCAGCCCCAGGCCGCGCAGGGCCAGGGCCATGGTGGCGATCACCGCCAGACGGGCGTAAGCGTCTTCGCGCTCGCCGCGCCAGAAGGCGAGCAGCTGTTCGGGCTGCAGGCTTTCCGGTTTGACGTGGCGCTGTGCCGACAGCGCCGGCCATTCCTCGTCCCAGGCCTGGCCGTCCTGCGTGCCGTAGAGGTGGCAGACGGCATCGGGATTGACCTCGATCTCGCCGCCTTCGCCCTTGATCACTATGGCGTGATCGCCGAGCAGCTGGCTGGCCTCGCGGTGCACCGCCTGGTAGCCGGGATGGAAGATGCTCTGCAGGCCGCAGCGTGCGCCGAGCGGATTGAGCACACGCGCCAGGGAATGAATCGGCGAGCGCAGGCCGAGGGTGTTGCGCAGGTCGATCATGCGCTGCAGCGCTGGCATCCAGTCGCCCAGGTGGCTGTAGGCGAGGCGGTGCTGTTGCAGGGCGGCGTCCACCGCCGACCAGTTGCGGCACAGGGGAATCCCCAGTGGCTGCAGCAACTGCTCGCAGTACAGGCGGCCGGCGGTATGCGCGCCACCGCCATGCAGGAAGATGCGCACGCCGCTGGCGGCCAGCGCCTTGGCCGCCAGCAGGTACCAGGGCAGATGCCGCTTCTTGCCGGCGTAGCTCGGCCAGTCCAGATCGACATCGATGGCAGGCGTTGCCAGGCGCGCACGCACCGCCTCGGTGAAGCTGGCCAGTTCCTCGGCGCTTTCCTCCTTGTGCCGCAGCAGCATGAGGAAGGCGCCCAACTGAGTGTCCTCGGCCTTGCCGTCGAGCAGCAGACCCATGGCCTCGCGGGCTTCCTCGCGGGTCAGGCTGCGCGCGCCGCGCTTGCCCTTGCCGAGGATGCGCACGAACTGGGCGAAGGGGTGTTCGGCGGGAGTGATCAGGTTCATAGGCAATTGGTCGGTTTCGGCAGGCCGGCGAGCTTGGCCGCCAGTTTGGCTGGGGTGCCCTTGAACAGGCGGTTGAGGTGCAGGCTGTTGCCCTTGTCCGGACCCAGCTTGAGGGCCACGTACTTGATCAGCGGGCGGTTGGCCGGCGACAGCTGGAATTCGGCGTAGAAGGCGCGCAGCAGCTGGAGAATCTCCCAGTGCTCGGCGCTCAGTGGCAGGTCTTCGGCCGCGGCCAGGGCCTCGGCGACCGGCTCGGACCAGTCCTGCAGGTCGACCAGGTAGCCGTCCTTGTCCAGGGCGATTTCACGGCCGTCGAGGTTCAGGACGTTCATAACCAGCTGTTGACCTTGGCGTAACGGCTGCACAGTTCGACGAAACCGGGGTAATCCACCGCCTGCACCCGTTCGGGCGCCGTCAGGCCGCGGGCAGCGAGGTCTTCGTCCAGCGCATAGAGGGCGATGCCGGTCGGCAGCAGTTGCAGCGCCTGCAGGTTGGCGGTGTTTGGCTGCAGCGCGTAGAGCGCATCGCCGGTGAGCAGCAGGGCATCGTTCGCGCCGAGCAGGCGCAGGCAGCTGACCAGGCGGCTGTCGGCGAAGGGCGAGTGAGAGAGGATATGCAGGGTGGCCATCAGAGGGTGATCACCTGGTCGTAGCGGTCGAGTAGGCTGGTCAGTGCGCCGTCGTCCAGGCGCTGCACCGCGAGCTGCAACTCGGCATCGTCGAGGCCGCGCTCGCTCAGGCTGCGGGCGCTGGCATATAGCGCCTCCACGCCGAACAGCGGCAGGGCCTGCAGGTTGGCACCGAGATCCTTCTGTTGCACGGTGCCCGGTTGTTGGCCGGCGGCCAGTTGGAACACGCCATCGTCGAGAAACAGCAGGCCGATGGGCAGGTCGAAGGCGCCGCCGGCCAGGGCGATGTCCAGTGCCTCGCGGGCCCCGGGGCCGCTCCAGGGCGCCTGGCGACTGATGATCAGCAGCGACTTGCTCATTACTGGCCTCCGAAGCAGATCAGGCGGTCGGCCTGCTGCGCCGCCTCATGCAACTGGCCGAGGCCGGACAGCTCCCAGGGCGCCTGCAGGTTGGCCGCCGGCCGTGCGTAACGCTGCGCCTCATCGGCATCGAGCACGCCGCGGCGCAGGGCGGCGGCGATGCACACCACGGCGTCCAGCCCGTGCTCGCTGACGAACTCGCGCCATTCCCGCGGCAGGTCGAGCTCGTCCTGCGGGCTGACGACGTTGCTGGCCGCGCTGTGCACGCCGTCCTGGTAGAAGAACAGGCGCACGATCTCGTGGCCGCCGGCCAGCGCGGCCTGGGCGAAACGCAGGGCACGGCGGGAGGCGGGCAGATGGGGCGCAGCGAACAGGGCGATGGCGAATTTCATGGAGCGTCCGGCGAGGCAAACTGACGGCAATGATAAGGCCAGGGGCGTATGGCAGACAAAGAGTCCTTGACGGTGCCTTGGTGGGCGCGGGCTTTGCGCCAACAAGCGCGCAAAGAAAAGCCCGCCGAGGCGGGCTTGAAGGGGGACGAAAAGGATCAGTCGTCGCCGCCCATAATGCCGAAGATCTGCAGCAGGCTGACGAACAGGTTGTAGATCGACACGTACAGGCTGATGGTGGCCATGATGTAGTTGCGCTCGCCGCCATGGATGATGGCGCTGGTCTGATAGAGGATGCAGACCGAGGAGAACAGCACGAAGCCGGCGCTGATGGCCAGTTGCAGGCCGCTGATCTGGAAGAAGAAGCTGGCCAGCACGGCGGCGAGCAGGACGAAGAAGCCGGCGGTGATGAAGCCGCTGAGGAAGCTCATGTCCTTGCGGGTGGTCAGCACATAGGCGGACAGGCCGCAGAATACCAGCGCGGTCATGGAGAAGGCCGAGCTGATCACCTCGGCGCCGTTGGCCATGCCCAGGTAGCGGTTGAGGATCGGCCCGAGGGTGTAGCCCATGAAGCCGGTCAGCGCCAGGGTGGAAACCAGGCCCCAGACCGAGTCGCGCAGCTTGTAGGTGAGGAAGAACAGGCCGTAGAAGCCGATCAGCACCACGAAGAAGTTCGGGTAGGGCAGGTTGGCGCGCTGGCTGAGGAACGCGACCAGGCCGCTGAAGGCCAGGGTGATGGCCAGCAAGCCGTAGGTATTGCGCAGGACGCGGCTGACTTCCAGCTGCTCGGCCTGCGAGTGATTGAGTACGTAGTCTTGCTCTTGCATGGCGACGCTCCTGTGGCACAAGGGTTCCGATATTCGAATGTTCCCGATCATAGCAGAGCCCGGCGCAGTGCCAAGGCGCAGAGTTTGACAGTGTGTTGCGTTCCGGTAAGATTGCCGCCCGCACTGCAGCGGAGGTGTGGCCGAGTGGTTTAAGGCAACGGTCTTGAAAACCGTCGATGGGCAACTATCCGTGAGTTCGAATCTCACCGCCTCCGCCAATTCCCTTTGCCTTGACGCAATTTCTGATCTTTATCTGGCGCTTGCTTTTTGACTGCCGTGCGCCAAGCTAGGTCAGGCCCTGGCTTTTTGCTAAGGTGACCGACAAGTTCAACCTCACTGCGTACGCGGTGGCTGACAAGGTGCAACGAGGTGGCCGATTGATTAGGGTGCTGGTGGTCGACGACCACGATCTGGTTCGCACAGGCATTACGCGCATGCTCGCCGACATCGACGGCCTGCAGGTGGTGGGCGAGGCCTGCACCGGGGAAGAATCCCTGCTCAAGGTGCGTGAGCTCAAGCCGGACGTGGTGCTGATGGACGTCAAGATGCCCGGCATCGGCGGCCTGGAAGCCACGCGCAAGCTGATGCGCAGCCATCCCGACATCAAGGTCGTCGCCGTCACCGTGTGCGAGGAAGATCCCTTCCCCACGCGCCTGTTGCAGGCCGGCGCCGCCGGTTACCTGACCAAGGGCGCGGCGCTGGAGGAGATGGTCCAGGCCATCCGCCTGGTGTTCGCCGGCCAGCGTTACATCGACCCGCAGATCGCCCAACAACTGGCACTGAAGTCCTTCCAGCCGCAGAGCAATGGCTCGCCGTTCGACCTGCTGTCCGAGCGCGAGATCCAGATCGCGCTGATGATTGCCAACTGCCATAAGGTGCAGAACATTTCGGACAAGCTGTGCCTGTCGCCGAAGACGGTCAATACCTACCGCTACCGCATCTTCGAGAAGCTCTCCATCACCAGCGACGTCGAGTTGGCGCTGCTCGCGGTGCGCCACGGCATGGTCGACGCCGTCAGCTGAAGATGTCAGCCCCCTTCGATTCGAGTGCCTTCCTGGCGACCTGCAGCGGTCGCCCCGGCGTCTATCGCATGTTCGACGGCGAGGCCAAGCTGCTCTATGTCGGCAAGGCGAAGAACCTGAAGAAACGCCTGGCCAGCTATTTCCGCAAGACCGGCCAGGCGCCCAAGACCGCCGCCCTGGTGGCGCGCATCGCGCAAATCGAAACTACCATCACCGCCAACGAGACCGAGGCGCTGCTGCTCGAGCAGACCCTGATCAAGGAATGGCGGCCGCCGTACAACATCCTGCTGCGCGACGATAAGTCCTATCCCTACGTGTTTCTCTCCGACGGCGACTTCCCGCGCCTGGGCATCCATCGCGGCGCCAAGAAGGCCAAGGGGCGCTACTTCGGCCCCTATCCCAGCGCGCTGGCGATCCGCGAGAGCCTCAGCCTGCTGCAGAAGACCTTCCTCGTCCGCCAGTGCGAGGACAGTTACTACAAGAACCGCACGCGGCCGTGCCTGCAGTATCAGATCAAGCGCTGCAAGGGGCCTTGCGTCGGCCTGGTCACGCCTGAGGAATACGCCGAGGACGTGCGCCATTCGGTGATGTTTCTCGAGGGTCGCAGCAACGCGCTGAGCGACGAACTTTCCGCCGGCATGGAAAAGGCCGCCATGGCCCTGGAGTTCGAGCGCGCCGCCGAGCTGCGCGACCAGATCGCCCTGCTGCGCCGGGTGCAGGATCAGCAGAGCATGGAAGGCGGCAGCGGCGACGTCGACGTGATCGCGGTGATGCTCAATCCCGGTGGCGCCTGCGTGCACCTGATCAGCGTGCGCGGTGGCCGGGTGCTGGGCAGCAAGAACTTCTTCCCTCAGGTGGCGATCGAGGAGGAGGGCGGCGACGTGCTGATGGCCTTCCTCGCCCAGTACTACCTGGGCAATGTCGAGCGCGACCTGCCGAGCGAGCTGATCGTCAACGTGCAGCACGAGGATTTCGCCACCCTGATTGAGGCGGTCGAATCCTTGCGCGGGCGCAGCCTGAGCATCAGCCATCGCGTGCGCGGCACCCGCGCGCGCTGGCAGCAACTGGCGGTGACCAATGCCGAGCAGGCGCTGGCCGCGCGTCTGGCCAATCGTCAGCACCTGGCCGAGCGCTTCGAGGCGCTGGCCACGGTGCTGCAGATGGACGAGCCGCCGCAGCGCATGGAGTGCTTCGACATCAGTCATTCCAGCGGCGAGGCGACGGTGGCGTCCTGCGTGGTGTTCGGCCCGGAAGGCCCGCTCAAATCCGATTACCGCCGCTTCAATATCGAGGGCGTCACCGCCGGCGACGACTACGCGGCGATGCATCAGGCGCTGACCCGACGCTTCAGCAAGATCAAGGACGGCGAAGGCAAACTGCCGGACGTGCTGCTGGTGGATGGCGGCAAGGGCCAGCTGGCCATGGCTCGCGAGGTGCTGCAGGAGCTGGCGGTGCCCGACCTGGTGCTGCTCGGCGTGGCCAAGGGCACCACGCGCAAGCCGGGGCTGGAGGTGCTCTATCTGAACGATGCCGAGCACGAATTCACCCTGCCGGGCAACTCGCCGGCGCTGCATCTGATTCAGCAGATTCGTGACGAGTCGCACCGTTTCGCCATCACCGGCCACCGCGCCCGGCGTGGCAAGGCGCGGCGCACCTCGAGCCTGGAGGAGGTGGCAGGCGTCGGCCCGAAGCGCCGGCGCGAGCTGCTCAACCACTTCGGCGGCCTGCAGGAACTGTCCCGCGCCAGCGCCGAGGAAATCGCCAAGGCGCCGGGAATCAGCAAAAAGCTCGCCGAGTTGATTTATGCCACCTTGCACAGCGAGTAGAATGCCCGCTCACCTCGCAGCCCAGTTGTGCCGATGAATATCCCCAACTTGCTTACCGTGCTCCGGGTTCTGCTGATCCCGGTCTTCATCCTGCTGTTCTACTTGCCGTTTTCCTGGAGCTACTGGGCCGCCAGCGCAGTCTTCGCCATCGCCGCCGTGACCGATTGGCTGGACGGCTATCTGGCGCGGCGCTGGGAGCAGGGCACGCCGTTCGGCGCCTTCCTCGACCCGGTGGCGGACAAGCTGATGGTGGCGGTGGCCCTGGTGCTGCTGGCCGCCGAGCACTCCAACCTGTGGCTGACCCTGGCCGCGGCGACCATCATCGGACGCGAGATCGTGGTCTCCGCGCTGCGCGAATGGATGGCCGAACTGGGTGCGCGCGCGCATGTGGCGGTGTCCAATCTGGGTAAATGGAAAACTGCGGCGCAGATGGTGGCGCTGGTGATCCTGCTGGCCAATCCGCCGCAATTCACCTTCTGGGTATTGCTCGGTTATGCCCTGCTGATCATCGCCGCAGTGCTGACCCTGTGGTCGATGTTGCACTACCTGCTGGCCGCCTGGCCGCACCTGCGCACCACCTCGGAAAAGAAATAAGTATTTTTGAATCAAAGGGTTGACGCGGCGATTCGATTCTATAGAATGGCGCCCGTCACCAAGACAAGCGGGAATAGCTCAGTTGGTAGAGCACGACCTTGCCAAGGTCGGGGTCGCGAGTTCGAGTCTCGTTTCCCGCTCCAGTTTTACACGAGTCGCCACGGCGGCTCGTTTGATTTAAGGCTGAGTTGCAGAGTGGTTATGCACCGGATTGCAAATCCGTGAACGCCGGTTCGATTCCGACCTCAGCCTCCAATTCAAAAAAAGCCTCGTAGATCCATGATTTACGAGGCTTTTTTATTATCCCAAGGCAATCCCCATGCCTTGCGGCTGCTGTAGGCGCTGTATATAGTCCAGCCCTTCAGCGCAGCGCTACCGCCCGAATGGCGAAATCGGTAGACGCAGGGGACTTAAAATCCCTCGCCAGCAATGGCATGCCGGTTCGAGTCCGGCTTCGGGCACCATTGACATGATTTCNCAGCGAATGGAAGGGGATGCCGCACATGGGGATCGACTGGCCGGCGGACTGGCCACGGGCGGTGAGGGTGATATCCAGCAGCTTCGCGGCTTTCTTCGCGTCTTCGTAGAAGATCTCGTAGAAATCCCCCATGCGGTAGAACATCAGCTGGTCCGGGTGCTGGTTCTTCAGTTTCCAGTACTGCTGCATCATCGGGGTGTGCGAAGAAAGATCTATTTTGTTCATTAAAATCAATCGCTTATGATTCGTTCGTCTGGCCGTTTGGGCAGATTTGGGGTAATTTTATCGCGGCATGCTTGCCCCATCTGATGCGCTTCAGCTTCCTCGGGGATGCTGAACTCCTCCCGCGGGCATTCGCCTTTTCGTGCCTCGAATGGCTCTCTGAGTTCAACGGGGAGAGGTCGAAGGTCAGGTTGCCGCGCACTGCCAGATGCCTGCAGTAGCCAGCGCGTAGGTTTTGATCGCGCTGGTACGCAAAGGGGAGCTGTTGGCCCTGTTGGTAACTCCGAGTGCTTGCTTTGGTGCCGAGGCTGATGTTGGTTAGCCTGGTGATGATGGCCACAAGCTTGTCCTTTAAGGTCACTTTGTCGCGTCGTGGTCATCGAGAGACCATTGTCCGGTCTTCAGCATGAATAGCTCGAAAAGACCTGGTGGCATCGTCCGGTCGCCCGCCTCCCATTGTTGCCAGGCGCGTAGTGAGGCCTGAACTGCATGAGCCGCTTTTGTCTGGGTTAACCCTGCTACTACGCGCGCCTCTCGGATTGCTGTCGGCGTGGGGCTTTGTGGCTTCATTGGGGAATTCATAGGGCGCCGATGAGTCAGCACTGCAACAGTGCAAGCAAAAAGATTGCGGCCGAATTATATGTTCAACGCGCGTACTGGGTAGGTAAATCAGGCAACCTGACCACGCGATGTTTGTGGTGCAAGAAACACTCTGGCTCTATGAGGGAGTGCAGCGCCCTCGTTACAGCGCCTCAAAAATAGTCGATGCGCTCGCCGATGCAAGACAGGTTGACAGCCTGATCATGGGGGCAGTGGCGCACGGGTGCTCAGGCTGCCTGTTTCTCCGGGGCATTTCTGGCCATGCTCTGTATGCCTTCCCATATACGTTCCAACTCCCTCGGTGACTCCGAGTCAATCCAGCGCGCATAGACCTTCACGAGCATGGAATAGTCGCTGTGGCCCATCTGGTTGGCAATGAACGCCAAGTTTCCACGTGCAGTCAGGTTCCAGCAAGCGTAGGTGTGGCGGGTCTGGTAGGGAGGGCGCGGCCGAATGCCCGATCGCCGGATCAGGTTGGCCCATTTGCTATTCCAAGCAGTCGGTACGAAGTAGTCGTTGACATCCTTCTTGCGTGCCTGGGTTTTCGGTGACAGCAGCACGCGCACCCGGTCGGTGCGGGATTCGTGACGGTTGAGCCAGACCTGCAGATCTACTGCTTTGCGTTGTTCAGCATCGGCGACAAGGATCTTCAAGGCTTCCCGCGCCGGCGGGTACAGCAGAATAGTGCGTTCCTTTTGGGTCTTGGGTACCTTGAATGTGATCGATTGCGTGATCGAGCGCCGCACCTTTATCTTGCTGAAATCCGGGTGCACATCTTCAACGGCCAAGGCAAGCAGTTCGCCAGGCCTCAGGCCGGTGTAGACCGCTAGAGTGACGGCCGCCCTGTCGATCGGATGTAGGCAACCTTTCTCGATGAGTGCGTCGAACTCTTCAAAGGTGAGTGGATCGGGCTCCTTGTTGCTCTTGGTAAAGCGGGTGCAGTGCTTGCCGAGTTCCCCGCAATAGCCGTTGCTCTCGCACCAGTGGAGGAAGCCGGCGAAAGTGGCGAGGTAGTGGTTCACCGTTGAAACCGCACGTGTGGCGATCAGGTCCACCCTCAGCTTTTGAATGTCCTCGGGTAGTAGCGTGTCGATCTGGCGGTTGCGTCCGATGAGTTCCAGGCAGGCATTCAGCGCAATTTCGTAGCGAGACTCCGTCTCCGGAGTAAGATCCACTGCCTTGAGTGGTTTGTAGCGATCACACAGATCGTTCAGGCGTTTGCCGGCAGTTGCAAGTGCTTCTGCCGGACGAGAATGCGGGAAAAATTCTGATTCGTGATAGTTGCCGGATCTCAGTGCGAACAGAGCGGCGCTGCGTAAGCCGGCCGCGTGCTTGATGTTGGCCTTCGTGGGCTCGATGCCTAAGGTATGTCGATGTCTGACACCCTTGTACATGAAATATACCCGGATCGAATTTCCGTGAATCTCAATCCCCGTATAGCCCGTTTTCCTGTTCTCTTTGTCCGCCATAAGACAACCCTCGGTATTCCTCCTGCTTTTGATGCCTGCAACGTGCGATGACCTGACATAGCCTCCAGAAGTAGTGAAGAGGTCTGCGTCTGCAAGGCAGCGCAACAGTAATACGCTCAATGCGCGTATTTCAAGGTATGGCTTTTTGCTTGTATGAGGGCCAGTGTCCTGCCACCGGGGGTCAATGCGAACTGGGATGCCGCTCGCTTTCTACCCATCGCTCGAACTCAACGAGATTTACGAAAATGCGGCCGTCCGGGGCCTTGCGCCAGATGCGCCCCTGCACCCATATACCGTTCTTGACCTTGTGGCGCACGGCATTCTCGGTGTAGCCGGTGACTTCGGCGAAGCGTTTGACCAGGACCCATCGGCAAGAGGTACTCATGAAGTTCTCCATGTGCGGCCAGCACGATGACATTGGCTAATAGATGGAGAAATTCTCTAGGCGGATTCGCGGCCAGAAAACCTGGGTAGGCGTGGATGGGCGTAGGTGGGCGATGGATGTTGGGGTGTTTGCCCCGTTGCTGTCATTGCTGCGTGGGCCTCAGTCGAAATCGTACGCAGCTTCCACATCTCGTGCCGTGGAAGATCGGGAGTTTTTCGAGGGTATCGGCGCCGTATGGATACGGCGCCTCTGGTTCGGTAGGCCGCTACTGCAGCCAGCTTTCGACGACGTCAGCGCCGAACTCTTCTTTCCAAGCTTTCAAGACTTTGTGGTTGCCGCCTTTGGTTTCGACAACTTCGCCGGTCTTGGGATTCTTGTAGCGCTTTACCTGGCGAGGACGACGCACTCCGGAGTCCTGTTTGCTGGGCTTGCCGACTTTGGTTTGAGGGTCAAGGATAGCGATGATGTCGCGCAGGCCTTTGTCGTACTTCGACATCAGGGCGCGGAGCTTTTCCTCGAATTCCATCTCCTTCTTCAGGCCGTCGTCTTTCTTGAGAGCTTCAAGCTCTGCCAGTTGAGCGGCCAGTTGCTGTTCAAGGGCGCGAAATTCGGCAAGTTTCGACATGCTGTCAGTTTTCCTTTGTGAGTATTAGGTTGTATGGCCGACTATAGCTGTAATCCCTATGCAAGGGAATGCTGCTCGACAGTTGCGTCCGGATATTAGGAAAGCTGTTTGCACATTTCGCCAATTACGATGCTGACGATAGTTCTCAGGCAACGCGTTTCACCTGCAAGAGTTGCTTGGAGATTTGGCTTTTTCTGCGCCAGTTCCTGATTGTCGCGGACGACTTGTTCAAGCAGCTGATTCGCAGTGGCCTGGATACCCGATGTCATTTTGTCTATTGATGCCAGTGCTGCGCTGGCTTTTATACCCATGGCCTCGGCAGCGGCAACGAGATTTGTGCGATTGAGGCGCGTAATCCGGTCCTCTTCTCCAACTGGCCAGGCCATTCTGACCTGTTCTGGCCAGCCATCCTGGTCAAACGCTCGAGTGGTGTACACCGCGGTGCTCAGCAGGTCGTAAAAGGGGGAAAGGTTTACTCCCTTGGCTGTGACCAAGAAACTGAGGTTTTTCAGGTGGGCGTCGCCGTTGCCCACCAGGATGTTGAACACTAGCCAGCGGAATAGCTCGAGTCGAGCTTTTGCCGGGATGTTGCACATCTTGCTGATATCCAGCAGGCGTTGCACGCTGCCTTGATCGTACTTGTAGGCTCGGTCGAGTCCAAGCAATTGGCAGGCATCAATGCAATGCAGCCGCTCCCAGCCTTTTGGTGTTTGCCGCCTATCGAAACGGGAGATGAGGTAGACCGGTTGTGGAACATACCTGCGAGTGACTTCTGGAACTTGAAGGCCCATTCTTTTTGCCAGAGTCATGACAAACCACTCGTTAATTACCGAATGTGCGTAGGTCAAGTCTGGGTGGTCAGGTTTGAGGATATGGGTCGAGGGCATGTTGCCGGTGGGTTCTAGCAGTTGCTCTCCGTCTAAGATGATGGCCATCTTGTGCTGAGCGCCTGCCAGCGACATACGCTTGGCAGCTTGCTCGGCTAGAGGTACGCGGGGCATATCACGAATGCGCTGCGATAGTACTTCATCAGGTAATGCCCGAAGTTCACCAGGTGTAGGATGCTGATCTGGTGGAAGGAGGGTGATAGAGCCGGCCGATTCAGCTCCGAATTGGGTAAGCAAGCCAAAGGCATCGGCTACTGAGGTATGCGCGGCTCGAGCGATCAACTGTCGCTGGCCTTCCTCGGGCAGCAAGTTGTCGAAGTACCACTGTACTGGACGCACCGAGGCGCCATCCATGTGCGGTTCATTCTGCAGGGGCAGGTTAGGGCAAAGAGGGTAGGCACCCGGTTGGCGTAGCCATTGCTGGGTGTAAGCGAAGCTCCAAAGCCCGTTCTGTTCGGATAAGGTGCCGATCAGTGTGTGGTTGATCCAGACGTTTAATTGGCGATCCATTGCAGTTTTCTATCTCTGGGCAGGTTGCTGTTGTTCAGATTTTTTGAGAAGCCTTTCCAGATTCTGTCGAGTTTGTTCTGCGACTTCATCCGGGACATCAACGTAGACTTGAAGTCCCAGCTCCCGCATGACCTGGAAAAGCTTTCCCCAATGAACAGACTCGCCGCCACGCTCCACTTTGCCGAGGAAGTTCTCGGACACGCCGATGCTGCCCGCGGCATCGTCCTGGCGCATGTCCATGGCCTTGCGGCTTGAGCGAATCACCATGCCAATTTTTTCCGGTGTGTCGATCTGAAACTGCATGCCTAAATCCTCATGATCAAGCGGATTATGCTGTCGTAAGTCTATTCTAGCCATAAATCCGCATGATCGTGAGGATTAATGGGGGTGGACCATGGATAGCATTAGAAACCTCACGTTCTTGAGGATTTTTATCAATTCAGTTGGGCGCATGAGAAAATCCACTTTCCGCTGTTTAGCGTGGATCGATGGTTTGTGGCGCAGCAGATAGTGCAGGCTTGTTAGTTCTTTTGAATACCCGATCCCTCGCCATGAAGGCCTCCAGCATGTGCGGGATGAGCGTCAGAGCGTCGACCTCTTCGCCATAGGTTTGCGAGTGAAGCGCCGCGTAGCGCTCGAGGTCAGCTTTCAGGCGGGCCGGGCAAGTGAAGGTCAGCTTCAGGTTTTCGGTTTTCGGCAAAGGGCCGAGACGCAACTTGGTCGTGCTCATTGCAGGTTCCTCTGTTGAGTGGAGGAGGGCTGATAGGGACGCAGCACCAGATCGCGGTTGACGATCACGCGCACTGGCAGGCCTGGACGCTGCGTCAGCGTGGGTTGGATATCGAGGTTGCGGCGGGTGACTTCCTGGCCGACCTGATTCACCGTGTCCTGCAGGCTGTCGCGACCGGCGATGATGATGCGGTCGCCGTCGGTGCGATTGGTCGGTGCCGCCAGTTCGGCACCGATGCCAAGCAGGCTGGTCATGGCCGCGCCGGCGACGATCCGATCCCAATGCCAGTCGACGCCATCCTCGAGACCGGCATAGCCGGCGGCGTCGGTGCCGACCAGGTTGTCGAGCTGGAAAGACGAGGTGTCTGGCAGGATCACCCGCTGCCACACCACCTGCACGCGGCTTTGCCCGTAGCTCACTTGGCTGTTGTAGCGGCCCAGCAGGCGGGCTCCTTGAGGGATCAGCACGTGCTGGCCAGTGGCGCTGTCGTAGACCGGTTCGGTCACCGTGGCGATCACGTCGCCGGGTAGATCCGACTTGATACCGGTGACCAGCGCCGCCGCGATCACGGTGCCGGCCATTACTTGGTAAGGCGAATCAGGCATCTGCAGCAATCCGGAATTACGGATTTGTGCATTTACGGATTTACTGAGAAACGCCTCGTTCCGTTCCTGCTGGGGCGGCGTTCCTGACGTTGCGCCTACTGTGCCTGGCGAGGTCGCACCCAGAATCATGGGATCTTGTTGGGCGTCCCCAGTGGGTACGACATTCGATCTCCTCGCGCTGCTGGTCTGGAAAAACACCGAGGACTGCGCCGCCTCCTCGGCTTCCTTGAGCCGGGCAAGACGCTCGGCTTCGGCGGCGTCTGGACCATGACCATAGCCCTGCGCCTGCTGCTCGGCCCTGAGCATTGGCCCGCCCAGATCGCCAGGTAGCGGTGGGCCCAGTTGCGGTATCTCAGGCGCAGGTGGAGGCGGCAATTGCGAGTAGTCTGCTGGCAATTGTTCCAGCCCCTCGGAGCGTGCCACGCGGTCGACGTTGTACAGCTCGTTTGGCTCGGCACCCTGGCGGCGCTGCTGCGGCTGAAGTGACCACAGCATGGCACCGAGCACCGCGGCCGATAGGCCGCCGACCACTGCTGCCAGCATGCGCGGGTTGAGACGAGTGACCGGGCGCGGCTTGGCGCGCAGCTCCAGCGACTCCGGCGTCTCCTTGGACGGTAGCGGGGTTGCCGCGGCTTGATTGTTGTCCTTGGCCGTCATGCTCAGAGCCTCCGTGCCACGCCATCGGTGCGCTCGATCCGCACCACGTCACCCTTGTCGGCGCCCAGGCGCAACTCGGCCGCGCCGAACAGGCGGTCGACGATGTAGTAGGGCGAGCGGAAGCGGTAGTTGACCAACTGTCCGTCGCCTTCCGAGCCGATCACGAAAAGCGGCGGCAGCTCACCCTGGGCGATGCCGGCCGGGAACTGGATATACACCTTGCGCCCATCGTCGAAGACGCGCAGCGGTTTCCAGGGCGGGTTGCTGCCGCTGATTGCATAGCGAAAGCGCAGCTGCTCCAGCGCCAGGCCGGCGTCCACCGGAGCCGCGGCTTGGGCGGCACTAGCGTGGCGGCGCAGGGCGAGCATGCGATCCTTCGGATAGTCCCAGGACACCGACGCCATCCAGGCGTGTTCGGTGGAAGTCAGTTCGATCAAGTAGGTGCGGCGCGTGGTGGCGATCACCAGGTTGGTCTTGAGGTCGACCCGCGTCGGCTTGATCAGCACGCTGGTGCGCAACTCGTCTCCGCTACCACTGGTGGTGTCGCCGACGATCCAGCGCACCGTGTCGCCGGCAGCCACGGTGACCAGCTCCTCACCGGGCTGCAGGTTGACCGCCGTCAGCCGGCCCGGGCTGGCGTACACCTGATATAGCGCGCCATCGGAGTAGGGCCACACCTGAATGGCGTTGATATAGCCCTCGCGGCTCGGCGCGACCCGAGCCTCGCGATTGGCGCGCGAGACCCGCACGCGCTCATCGGCCGGCTCCTTGGCTGGTTTGCTGGGTTGAGTTTCTGGCAGCGGTTTGAGCTGCGCCGGCAGGGCCAGGGGCTTGGGCACTTCCACCACTTCGATCGGCTTGGGCGGCTCCGGCAGATGCTGTGCCTCGACCGGTTCATCCAGCGCGATCACCGGCGGTTCCTGGCTGGCGCAGCCGGCCAGCATGCTCAGCAGCAGAGGGCAGATGCGGAGGTTCAGGGCGGTTTTCATGGTTTCTTGGCTCCTTGCGTAGTGTCCAGCTCACGGCTCCAGGACAGGCCGTTGACGTAGATGCCGAGCGGGTTGCGGCGCAGTTTTTCCTCAGTGCGCGGAGGCTGCAGTACCAGTGAGAGCACGGCGGTCCAGCGCTCCAGGCCGGCGGCCGAACCATTCACGAAACGGCGTTCGATCCAGCGCACCTGGAACGAGCTGTCGCTGGCACGCACCACGCTGGTGACCTCGACCGATACCGACTCCTTGCCGACCCGGGTGAAGGGATCGTTGGCACGGGCATAGTCGTTGAGGGTGGCTGCGCCTCGGTCGGTGGTGGAGTGATAGGCCTCCAGCCAGTTCTGCCGCACCACCACCGGATCGATCGACAGCGAGCGCACCTGCTCGATAAAGCGCGCCAGGTGATGGGCGATTTGCGCATCCTGGGGCTGGTAGGGACTGGCGGCTTCGCCGACGGCGCGCACCTGGCCGAGGCTGTCGACCTCCACCACGTAGGGCGTCACCGTCGACTGCGCCGAACGCCAGACCAGCCCGCCAGCCATCAGCAGCGCCAGGCCCAGACAACCGAAGGCCATCAGCCGCCAGTTACGCGCCTGCGCCAGGCTGCTGCCCATGCGTAGATCCCAGGCCTGTGCCGCGGCCTGGTAGGGCGTGATGGGTTGTGGGGTGTCGCTGTAGCGCACCCGTGGACGTCTGAATCGCATCCTCGTCCTCCTTTACGAATTCGATGGGTCGCGGATCTGCGGCCCAGGTGATGAGCCACCGCCATCGCCACCGCGCAGGGTGTGGGCGACTGTGCTGGTGGCCTGTGAGAGTTGCTGCCTGCGCTGCAGGCGCTTAGCCCAGTCGGGCTGTTTGGCAGGGCCAGTTGAAGGTTCAGCAGTGGCGGATGCTCCACCAGTTGCAGCGCCGGAAGAAGCTCCGGCCAGAGAACGAGCGCCGCCCATTGCCAAGCGTGCTGCACCGGGCGCCATACGGGCACCGGCCAATACCGCGCCCCCGACACCTGCGGCGACTGCAGCAGCACCAGCAGCCATGCCCGCCGCGCCGAGTGCAGTACCGGCTGCTGCACCAGCACCCAGTTGCGGTGCGCCGGAGACCAACCCTGTGGCAATGCCCGGCCCGAAGATGCCCAGGCCCAGCAGGGCCAGCGAGGCGAGCATGACCACCAGCGCATGGTCGATGGAGGGCTCGTCCGGCACGGCCTGGAACTCGGCGAACAGCCCGCTGCCAATGCCGACGATCACCGCCAGCACCAGCACCTTGATGCCGGACGCCACCACGTTACCCAGCACCTTCTCGGCGAGAAAGGCGGTCTTGTTCCACAACGCAAAGGGCACCAGCACGAAGCCAGCGAGGGTGGTCAGCTTGAACTCGACCAAGGTGACGAACAGCTGGATGGCCAGGAAGAAGAAGCTGACGATCACCACCAGCCAGGCGAGAAACAGCACCAGAATGCTGTGCAGGTTGCCGAAGACTTCGGGAAATCCGCTGAGGCTGCTGATCTGCTCAAGCAGCGGCCCTCCGGCATCAACACCAATCGCGGCCAACCGCCCTGGCTGCAGAAACTCCGCATGACTCAACCCGGAACCTGAGGCCAGCAGACCCAATCCGGCGAAGGAGTTGAAGACGATCTTCGCCAGGGCATTGAAGTTGCCGATGATGAAGGCGAAGGCACCGACATAGAGGGTCTTGCGGATCAGTTTGGCGCTGACATCCTCACCGCCCATGGCCCAGAACAGCCCGGCCAGGGTCATGTCGATCACCACCAGGGTCATGGTGAGAAAGGCCACCTCACCGCCGAGCAGGCCGAAGCCGGTGTCGATATAGAGCCCGAACACCTCAAGGAAACGGTCGATCACGCTGACGTCGTTCATAGCACGTCCTCGTCGAAGCTTGGCGGGATCGCGGGCAAGTCGGTAGGCCGGAGAAACTCGCCAGGCCGGGCGCAACCGGAGTAGAAGCGCTCAGTCGAATCGTCTTGCCGTGCCATGACGCCGTTGTCGCCCTGTCCGCAGGCGGCCAGCACCAGCGGCAGCAGCAATGTCAGGTATCTCATGAAGTCGCCTCCCTACCGATAGAACTGCACGGGGTAGGGGGTATAGGGCGTGCCGTTACCCATAAAGCGACGCCGCCGTTCGCGTGCCTCCTCGGCCGCTGCAGATTGACGGGCAAGCTCCAGGGCGACGGCACGGTTCTGGGTGATCTGCAACTGCTGCGCCTGGATCGACTGCTTGGCCTGCAGGGCCAGCAACTGGTTGGTGGCCTGGGCAGCCTGCAAGGCGCCACCCGCCGACTGGCTCTGTTGCACCAGAGCGGCCAAGGCGCTCTCATCCTCGGCCAGGTTCTGCGTCACCTGAGCCTGTACACGCAGCGCCGTATGCAGCCCGTCGAGGCCCTGTTGCCAGCGTTCGCGTGCTTCTTTTGCCAGGCGCTGGCTGCTGACGTCGCCGGTGTACTCGTTCGGGTAGAGGCGGCTGAACTCCTGATCCAGGCGCTGCACCTCGTAGGCCAGCCCTCGCGCCTCGGCGAGCAGTCGCTCGGTATTAGCCAAGCTCGCGCGCAACTGGCTGACCACGTTGTAGTCCAGGCGCTGCAGGTGACGGGCCTGGTTCAGCAACATCTGGGTTTCGTTCTGCAACTGGCGAACCTGGTTGTTTGCCATCTCCAGGGTGCGCACCGCAGTCAGGGTGTTCTGCACCAAGTTGGTCGGATCGATTACGGTGAAGGCGTTTACCGGCTGCACGGCCAGCAGACCAAGCACCAGCAGCGTGGCGCAGGGGAAACGGTGGGCAGGGGATCTCATGGCAGGCACTCCTTGCATGACGAGGGATAGGCGGTGAGCAGGTCGGCAGCCCAGTCCAGGCCGCGGTGACGCAACCAGACAGGGGCGAAACCGGCTGCGCCGGAGGACTGCAGGATTCGGTCGATCTCGCGCTGCTCGGCCGGGCTGGCCGAGGCGGCGAAGGCCAGCGCCACCGGCCCCAGGCCGAGATCGAACAGGCGGTTGCCCAGGCGCGACTGGTAGTAGTAATCACGCTTGGGCGTGGCCTGGGCGACGATCTCGATCTGTCGGTCGTTGAGGCCGAAGCCTTGGTAGATGCCGTGGATCTGCGGCTCGCCGGCTTGCGGGTTGGGTAGGAAGATGCGGCTGGCGCAGCTCTCGATGATTGCCGCGGCGATGCTGGAGTCCTTGATGTCGGCCAGCGACTGGGTGGCGAAGACGACGCTGACGTTCTTCTTGCGCAGGGTCTTGAGCCACTGGCGGATGCGCGCGGCGAACAGCGGATCGTCGAGAAACAGCCAGGCCTCGTCGAGGATCAGCAGGGTCGGCGCGCCGTCGAAGCGTTCCTCGAAGCGGGCGAACAGGTAGCTCAGCACGGCAGCCACCGCCGCCTTACTGTGCATCAGTTCCTCCATCTCAAAGCACTGCACGTCGGCACTGCCCAGCCGATCCTGATCGGCATCCAGCAAGGCGCCATGGGCACCGCCCAGTACGTAGGGCTGCAGCGCCTGGCGCAGGGCGTTGTCCTGCAGTAGCACGGACAAACCGGTCAGTGTGCGCTGCGCCTCCGGCGCGCCGGCCAGGCTGTCCAGCGCCGTCCACAGTGCGGCCTTCTGCTCGGGGCCGACGGCCACGCCCTCCTGCAGCAGGCGCGCCTCCAGCCACTCGGCGGCCCAGGCGCGATAGCCGGGCTGGTCGATGCGCGCCAGGGGCTGGAAGGCCAGGTCGCCGTCGCCGCCCAGGTCGTAGTGCTCGCCACCCAGGCCCAGCACCGTCGCGCGCAGCGAACGGCCCATGTCGAAGAGAAACAGGCGTGAGCCCGGGTAGCGGCGAAACTGCAGGGCCAGGGTCGCCAGCAACACCGACTTGCCCATGCCGGTGGGACCTGCCACCAGGGTATGGCCGACATCGCCGACGTGGGTGACCAGGCGAAACGGCGTCGCCCCGTCGGTGCGGGTGATCACCAATGGCGGGCCATCCAGATGTTCGTTGCGCGCCGGGCCAGCCCAGACTGCCGAGACCGGCATCAGGTGTGCCAGGTTGAGCGTGGAGATCAGCGGCTGGCGGACATTGGCGTAGGCGTTGCCGGGGATCGACGACAGCCAGGCCTCCACCGCGTTGAGACTCTCGGCGATGGTGACGAAGCCGCGGCCCTGGATTACCTGCTCGACCCGGCGCAGCTTTTCGTCGGCGACCTGGGCGTCGGCATCGCTCACCGTCACCGTGGCCGTCACATAGCCGAAGGCTACCTGGTCGGCACCGAGTTCCTGCAGCGCCGCATCGGCGTCGCTGGTCTTGTTCGCGGCGTCGCTGTCGAGCAGTGGGCTTTCCTGCTGGAAGATTGCTTCGCGCAGCAGCGCCAGGACACCCTTGCGCTTGGCAAACCACTGCCGGCGTAGGCGCACCAGTTCCTTCTCGGCCTCGTCCTTGTCCAGGCAGATAAAGCGGGTCGACCAGCGATAGGCGAAGCCCAGGCGGTTGAGATCGTCCAGCACGCCTGGCCACGTCGAGGTGGGGAAGCCACGTACCGACAGCGTGCGCAGGTGCTGCTCGCCCAGGCCTGGCGCCAGGCCGGTGGTCAGCGGGCTGTCGGCCAGCAAGTTATCGAGGTGGAAGGGCACCTCGGGCACCGCCAGCCGCTGGCGGTGGGTCGACACCGTGGCGTGCAGGTAGGTCAGCGTCTGGCTGTCGTCGAGCCAGGCGAGCTCCGGCATCACCCCGTCCAGCAGGTCGAAGAAGCGATCCGTCTCGGCGACGAAGGCGGCCAGCCGTTCGCGCCAGTCGATGCCACGCTGCGTCCGGTTCTCGTAGAGCAGGCCGGTGGCGCGCGAGCGCGACTCCTCCGGCGGCAGGTAGAGCAGCGTCAGGTGGTAGGCACTCTCGAAGTGGCTGCTCTGGGCCTCGAAGGCCGCGCGGCGCTCCTCATCCACCAGCCAGGACAATGGCTCGGGAAAGTCACTATCGGGGTAATCCGCCGCCGCCAGACGCTCGGCCTCGATAAACAGCGCCCAGCCCGAGCCGAGGCGACGCAGGGCGTTGTTCAGGCGCGCCGAGGTGGCTACCAGCTCGCCCTGGGTGGCGCTGTCCAAATCCGGCCCGCGAAAGCGCAAGCTGCGCTGGAGCGAACCGTCCTTGTTCAACACGACGCCGGGGGCGACGAGGCCGGCCCAGGGTAGCCAGTCGGCGAGCTGGGCGGGGCGGCGCTTGTATTCGGTGAGGTTCAGCATGGCGGCGCTCCTCACACATCCAGCAGCGGGGGCTGCTTGATATGCCGGGCGAACACCTGCAGGAACTGCGGGTCCAGCCGGGCGCCCCACACCGCCAGCGAGTGGCCGACCAGCCAGAGCGCAAGGCCCGGCAGCCACAGCTGCAGGCCCAGGCCGACGACGGCCGCCAGGGTGCCGTTGAGGATCGCCACGTTGCGCGGCGCGCCGCCGAGCAGGATCGGCTCGGCCAGCGATCGGTGCAGTGGCACCTCGAAGCCGGGGATGATTTCGCGTTGATCGTTCATGCGATCACCGCGCCGCCGGCAAAGCTGAAGAAGCTGAGAAAGAACGACGACGCGGCGAAGGCGATCGACAGGCCGAAGACGATCTGGATCAGCTTGCGGAAGCCGCCGCTGGTGTCGCCGAAGGCCAGCGTCAGGCCGGTTGAAATGATGATGATCACCGCGATGATGCGCGCCACCGGGCCT
This sequence comes from Pseudomonas sp. PL-6, assembly GCF_054110165.1. Lineage (NCBI taxonomy): Bacteria > Pseudomonadati > Pseudomonadota > Gammaproteobacteria > Pseudomonadales > Pseudomonadaceae > Pseudomonas > Pseudomonas sp. PL-6. The sequence continues at coordinate 2,270,401 of NZ_CM134189.1, forward strand.
TGTACGGATTCGAGGATCGCTTGCAGCGGCCCCTCCCAGGGCATCCCGGAGCCGGCGGCGAGCACGGGCAGGGAGGCGCCTAGACAGAGGGCGCCGAGCAGCAAGGCGCAGGCGCCGCGGCGACGATAAACAGCGGAAAGCTGAAGGACAGTCATGGCTGAGTTCCTGAGGCAGAGGTGGCGCGAAGGAGGGTGTCGATGGAGCTGAGCTGGTAGCCGCGCTCGTCATGGCCGATGACGCGGGCGATCTGCTGGACATGGCGGGCGCGACCGCGCCCGGCGAGGAACACCACCAGGTTCACCGCCTCGGCGATCAGCGCCCGCGGCGCGGCCAGGGCGACCTCCAGGATCAGCTGCTCCAGACGCAGCAGCGCGCCCTGGGCGGAACCAGCGTGGATGGTGGCAATGCCACCGGGATGGCCAGTGCCCCAGGCCTTGACCAGATCCAGCGCCTCGCCGCCGCGCACCTCGCCGACCACCACGCGGTCTGGGCGCAGGCGCAGCGTGCTGCGCACCAGGTCGGCCATGGACACCACGCCAGGCTTGGTGCGCAGAGCGACGTGATCGTAGGCCGGACATTGCAGCTCGACCGTGTCCTCCAGCACCAGCACGCGGTCGCCGCTGCCGGCCACCTCGGCCAGTAGCGCGTTGGCCAGGGTGGTCTTGCCGCTGCTGGTGCCGCCGGCCACCAGGATGTTCTGCCGCTCGCGCACGGCCACGCGCAGGTACTCGGCCTGGGTGGCGCTGAGGATGCCGTCGGCGACGTACTGCTGCAGCGGGATGACGCCGGTGGCACGCTTGCGCAGGGCGAAGGTCGGCCCGGCTACCACCGGCGGCAGCACACCTTCGAAGCGCTCGCCAGTTTCTGGCAACTCGGCACTCAGCAGAGGCTTGTTGCGATGTACCTCTTGGCCGACATGCGCGGCCACCAGGCGGATGATCCGCTCGCCGTCGGCAGGCGGCAGCGTGCCCAAGCGGGAGCGGCCAGCGGACAGGCGATCCAGCCAGAGCACGCCGTCGGGGTTGAGCATCACCTCGACCACGTCCGGGTCATCCAGGGCGGCGGCGATCAGCGGGCCCATCGCCGTGCGCAACATGCGCGTGCGGCGATCCAGGGAAGCTGCCGCTGCACTCAGCACTGGGGAATAGGCGACAGTCATGGACGTTCTCCCGAGACCTGAGCCTCTGCCTGAACCTCCTCGTGTACGTCCCTGACCAGGCTGCGCCCGCGCTGCAGGTGACGCCCCAGTTGCTCGACGAACTGACTGAAACGCAGCTTGCCTTGCGCCCGCGCCGCCTCCTGATGCGCCTCGGGCACCGGCGTGCTGACCGTGAGGTAGTAGCGCACGTACAGCGCCAGGGTCTCGATCAGAATGTGCTGGTCGCGCTCCAGGCGTTCGAACTGACGTGACAGACGGTCCAGGCGCTTGGCCATGGCCACCTCGCGCTGCTCGCCGGATTCGGGCGATAGCCAGGAGGCCAGGGCTGCGGCGATGATCGAGGACTTCGACACGCCCTTGGTGATCGCCAATTCGTTCAGGCGCTTGGCATGCTCGGGTTGGATAAACAGGTTGAGGCGGGCTCGGCTCATAGGGCTATTCCATCGTCAGGGTCGAGGGCGGCCAGCCGCGCCACGCGCTGCAGGCGTGGATCCGGCTGGGTGGGGAAGGGAGTGGGAAGGTCGTCCTCGTCGAGCAGCAGCAGGTCGCTGGTCAGCTCGTCGTGATCCGGCAACTGGGCGAGCTCCTCCAGCTCCGGCTGACGGCGCAGGCTGCCGTCCTCGACGGTCTCGCCATCGCTCAGGTCGGCCGGCGACGCGCCAACGGCTGCCGGCACGACCAGGCTGCTCCAGTCCTCTGCGCGTGGCGCCGGTGCGTCGGCGTAGTGGCCCGGCTGCAAGCGTGGCGCCGGCTGTACCCGGCTCTGGAAGTTGGCATCGGTGAAGTAGCGCAGCTTCTTCGCGCGGATCGGTGCGAGGCCCGAAAGCATCACCACGGCCTCGTCGCTGGGCAGTTGCATTACCTCGCCCGGAGTCAGCAGCGGGCGAGCGGTCTCCTGGCGCGACACCATCAGATGACCCAGCCAGGGCGCCAGGCGGTGGCCGGCGTAGTTGCGCTGCGCGCGCAGCTCGGTGGCAGTGCCGAGGGTCTCGGAGATGCGCTTGGCAGTACGTTCGTCGTTGGTGGCGAAGGTCACCCGCACATGGCAGTTGTCGAGGATCGAGTGGTTCTGGCCGTAAGCCTTGTCGATCTGGTTCAACGACTGCGAGATCAGGAACGCGCGCAGCCCATAGCCGGCCATGAAGGCCAGTGCTGTCTCGAAGAAATCCAGCCGTCCCAGCGCCGGAAACTCATCGAGCATCAGCAGCAGCTTGTGCCTCCGCTCGATGCCGTCGGAGCCGTCGAGGGACTCGGTCAGGCGCCGGCCGACCTGATTGAGGATCAGGCGGATCAGCGGCTTGGTGCGGCTGATATCCGAGGGCGGCACCACCAGATACAACGACACCGGATGCTCGGCCGAGATCAGGTCGGCGATGCGCCAGTCGCAGCGCGAGGTGACCTCGGCCACCGTCGGGTCGCGATACAGGCCGAGGAAGGACATCGCCGTGGACAGCACGCCCGAGCGCTCGTTGTCGCTCTTGTTCAGCACTTCCCGCCCGGCCGAGGCCACCACCGGATGCGGTGCATCGCCCAGGTGCGGCGTGGTCATCATCCGGTGCAGGGTCAGCTCGAAGGTGCAGGCCGGATCGGAGAGGAAGTTGGCGACACCGCGCAGGGTCTTGTCCTGGCCGGCGTAGAGCACGTGAAGGATGGCGCCGACCAGCAGCGCATGGCTGGTCTTCTCCCAGTGGTTGCGCCGCTCCAGCGCGCCTTCTGGGTCGACCAGGATGTCGGCGATGTTCTGCACGTCGCGCACCTCATGGGCGCCGCGACGCACTTCCAGTAGCGGGTTGTAGGCTGCCGAGGCCAGGTCGGTGGGGTTGAACAGCAGGCAGTGGGAAAAGCGCGATCGCCAGCCCGCAGTCAGGCTCCAGTTCTCGCCTTTGATGTCGTGGATGACCGCCGAGGCCGGCCAGGAGAGCAGGGTGGGCACCACCAGGCCGACGCCCTTGCCGGAGCGCGTCGGCGCGAAGGTCAGCACATGCTCGGGGCCTTCGTGGCGCAGATACTGATCGTCGAATTGGCCGAGGAACACACCCGCGGGCTGGGTCAGGCCGGCCTTGCGCACCTCATCGGCATCGGCCCAGCGCGCTGAGCCGTAGGTGGTGACGCGGCGTGCCTGGCGCGCCCGCCAGATCGCCATGCCGATGGCCACCACCAATGCCAGCAGGCTGCTGCTGGCGGCGATGCTGCCGCCGACGTTGAAGACGTCCGGCGCATAGGCATCGAAGACGAACCACCACTCGAACAGACGCCAGGGGTGATACACCGGCGTGCCCAGCAGTTCGAACCAAGGAGCCCCCAGGCGAGCCTGGTAGCCGAGCGCGGCAGCCGTCCACTGCGTGGCACTCCACACCCCGGACAGGGTAATGGCCAATACCACCAGCACCTGGCCGTACAGCACCGTTGTCGCTTGCATCCCTGAACCCAACCTCCCAGGCAAAACGCACGGCACGAAGATGTGCCGCGGGCGAGAGGTTCGGTGCAGGGAGAGGAGGGGTCAAAGACCGATTCGGCGGGGACTAAGGCGTTTGGGGCAACACAGCAGACTGTGGCGGTTGGCGGATAAGCTCAGCAGGGTATGGTGTACGCGAACGGCAGATGTTGATCCTCATCGCTGGCAGGATCAGGCCGAAACCGGCCAAAAGCTGACTGTTGGCTAGTAAATGAATCTGTCCCCTTTTCCGTAGACCGAGATTGTATTGAACAGGCCTGGGCTGATCGTGACTGTGGCGGCCATAGAGCTTGGCTGCCCGAGCCAATACGTGGGGAAGGAAAGTCTTGGACTCGGGGGCGGTTTGCATGACTTGCTCTGAACGGGCACCGTCAGGCCTGCTGTACCACCGAGAGGCTTCCGTATAGGATGTCATTTTGATGTCTAAATGGAGCTTTGCTCATGGATGTAGTAATGCAGTACCTGTCAGAAATTCTAAGTTTTGTAGCCGGAGCGGCGGGAGGCGCAGCCATAACCTTCAGGTTCACAAGGAATAGCGTAAAAAATGGAGGGATTATTACCGATCAAAGTAAGGCCCGGGCAGGGGGAGATGTCGTCGGAAGGGATAAAATAACCAGAAATAACTAATTCTGGATAAGTTGCAATGGTTAATTTTCCAGCGGTTGTTAATCAAACAGGCGCATCTGCGGGGGTTGATCTTGTAGGGCGTGACAAGATAACTAACTATACCGTGTTGCCAGCCAAAACGCCTACCAAGATCGAAGTGCTGCTCGAAAAGCTGACTAAAGAGATCGACTCAAACGAACGAGTTAGAGACACTTTGGATAGCCTAAGTAGGTTTCATAAAAAACGCACTATAGATGGGATTGATGGCTTAGAGGCCAAGCTTAAAGCAGGTGGCCGGGAATATGAAATTTTTGATGCCCTAGAGAAAAAAGAGCTTTTCTCGAAATTACTTGAGCGGTATTCGCATTACGCATCGGCGCAAGAAATACTGGCTTGTTTATTGGCAAGAGTTGAATATAACTTTCAAAGTTTTGTCTATCCGCAGGTCGACGGGCTATCGATAGTCGAAATTAATGAGTTAGTCGACGCCAGGATTATTGAGCCAACTATCACTGACTGTGGTGCGGGGGTTTTATCCATGGATCACAGTGTAGCAATGGGTATGGTGTATTGGCTGGCGGAGCAGTGCTACGTGCGGTGGCATAAATGATTCAGATTACCTTTCAGGCAGCTTTCGACCCTTTTCACGCGGCGTTTAGATTTTTCCGAATTATTGAAATCAACAAAGATCTGGATGCGCTAACTATAGATCAAGTTCGTATTTTGGACTTCTATCTGCTTTACCCTTTCCGTTCTGGAGAGATAAAGCTATTTTCCAAGCATCGAAAATATAAGCGTGTGGCGTGTGATTTCAGCCATCTTAAGCCATACGGCGAACTGCCTGATTCATTTGTGCTGTTCAGTCGAATGCAAAGCATTCAAGTTGCGGCACTTGATACATTAGTTGCCAATGGTTATCTGGATGCCTCGGCGTATGGCCATAAGGAAATAAAGCCAACTGGAAAGATGGTGCCACCAGAAGTGCTTGCTCGTATTAATAAGCTAAATGACGAGCAGCAAAGCTTGGTGGAGTTGGTCAAGGTGCTTGCGTCTGATTACTCCATCTATGGACGCGATGGACTGAAGGCCAGAACAGGATTGCTGGAGTATCGATATGACACAATTTGAGCCGGTGCTAATAGTCAGGCGCCTCGTCGTCGTAAAAGGGGCTAAGCCTGTATACGACGAGCGACTTCACCCTGGGGTTAATGTAATTCGAGGGGAGAATGCATCTGGAAAGTCGACCATACTTAATTTTATATATTATGGGTTAGGTGGGGGCCTTACTGATTGGAGCACTGCTGCGCTTCTTTGTAGTCGTGTCTATCTAGAGGTCGAGCTTAATGGCATGGTTGTTACTTTGGCTAGAGATATATCCGAAGCAGCTGGCTCTCCGATGGATATATTTAGTGGCACATATGAACTATCTTTAGAGCAATCAGCTAATGCTTGGAGTAGATATCCTTACCGCCGCTCATTAACGACCGAAAGTTTTTCACAAGCGCTGTTCAGATTGCTCGGAATGCCTGATGTTTCTCTGGAGGCATCAGGTAGCATTACGATGCATCAGGTTCTACGTTTGCTTTACGCTGATCAATTAAGCCCTGTTGATGAAATATTTAGGTTTGAGAAATTTGAGCAGAAAGACACTAGGGATACCATTGGCAGGCTGCTCTGCGGGGCATATACAAATGAACTATATGAGAACAATCAAAGTCTAAAGTCTTTGAGAAAGGAGTTTGATAAAATAGATGCCCAGCTACGGAGTTTATTCGTTGTATTGGGAAGGGCGGAACAAGAAGTTGCTACCACTGATTGGCTTTCAGTCGAGCGCGAAGAACTGTTAAAACAGAAGCGCCAAGTAGAACTGGAAGCTGACGCCCTTGAAAGAAAGATGACTTCCATTTCTTCTGACCCTATTAGCATGAAGGAGCAGGCTGAGTGTTACGACCTTGTTAGGCAAAAACAAGTTGAGATAGCCAAAACCAAGCAGGCAATACACTCTCTGACTCTCGACATTGCCGACTCGGATGCATTTGTTAATGGCCTTAAAGAAAAAGTAAATAACCTCCGGGACTCTGCGATTGTAGCGAGGAATCTAGAGGAAATTAAGTTCCATTCATGTCCAGCATGTTTCAGTATCTTAGACTCTGAGGAAGAGTCTATAACTTATGCGTGCCATTTATGTAAGACTCCGTATAGTTCGGAGCAGACTGCAGCACGTATCGCGGGGCTTGTGAATGAGTCTGCAGTACAGATAAAACAATCAGAAGTGCTTCAGGGGCGCCGCAGAGAAAAATTGCTAAAACTGGAGGGAGACTTAGAGTCTCTTGGTAAAGAGTGGAAAGCATCAGCGCAAAAACTTTCCTCCATTATTGGACGGCCCTCTACAGAGAATCAGCAACTATTGAGAGAGTTGCAGCATAAATTAGGCTACATAGATCGAGTGATTGAAGACCTTGACCAGAAATCTAAGATGGCTGGAGTCATTTCAACTCTTTCGCAGAGAAAAACAGAATTACAGCTAATGATTACTTCACTTGATGAAGAAAATCTAGGCTTAAGGCGTGCGCAGCAGGATAGGCTGAATCGTGCATACTTACTGATTTCGGAGGAAGTGAAGCATTTGCTTCATAATGACCTTCGCAGGCAAGATTCCTTTGAAAATGCTAAGGGCCTTAGTTTCTCATTTGAGAAAAATCGCCTGACTGTCGATGGTGAAAGTTACTTCTCCGCAAGCTCTCGAGCGATATTAAAGAGCAGTTTTTTTGCTGGCCTCACTGCTGCTGCAAGTGAGGAGGAATTCTTTAAGCATCCAAGATTTTGCATGATTGACACGCTGGAGAATATGGGGGTAGAAGAGGTTAGAAGCCAGAACTTCCAGCGTTTGCTAGTTAATCGCTCAGCCAAGCTTAAGGCTAAGCATCAAATAATTTATGCAACTGCCATGATTGACCCAATACTAGATAACGCTTCCTACACAGTTGGTCGCTACTCCACGAGAGATGAACCCACCATTGAGTTATGGAAGTAGAAAAAGAGGACAGAATTATTTACTAGCCAACAGTCAGCTTTTGGCCGATTTGAGTCTGGCGCGATGGGCCCGAGTCGGCCAAGAGCGAACCATCAAAGTAGTCAACTGATCGGCCAAGTCAGATTCTCGCTATGAAAATCTTACGCACTCGCTCAGACCTTCTAGTGCCTCTGATTTAGTGTCCACGCCAAACGCCTCAAGGAAAGTTTTGGCAAAAATATCTTTAGGCCCTTCTTTACCTTCTTCCTTGTTTAAAAGCCTAGAGATAGAACCAACAAAAAGATCGGCGACCTGCATAAGCGGCGAAATACTTGAATCCTCTACCTCAACCACATCCACATACAAATTGTCGTTAAATATGCTCTTTGAGGCATTTTGAAGCTGCAACTCTATCTCCATGATTGATAGTTTATCCTTGGAGAGCTCTTCGGTATCTTTTCTAAATTGAAGGTTTCTTGGAAGAACTGCTCTGCCTGACTTATTTTCCTCAGCAACACCTTGGATTACCATGTGATAGAAAAGCTTATTTAAAGTATCGTCTACACTGTAGAGCCCGCTTCTGAGCACACCAAGACCTTTGAAAGAGATCGCGGAAGAATTTTGAATTATGGCCCCTAAGAGGGACAGATATGTTTCTATATTCCCCTTATTGATTTCCTTGAAGTGTATTTCCCCCTTAAAATCTAGCTCTTTCTTTCTCTGGTTAATCGCGCTGGTTATTTTCATCGTGTCGTAGCTGCGAAGTACCCAAAGACTACCTACTAGCAAGTATTTACCAGTCTTTCCACTTTCGTCTGCGTATATGCAATACACCGGGTAGGCAGGCCTGACCTCTAAAGCGCGCTGTTTTTCTTCCTCCTCCAGTTTTCCTCGAAACTTTCGAACTTCTGGCGAGGCAATAAATAGACCCAGTACGTTTTGCACCATCGCCCTTGCTCTGGCAATGGAATGTAGGCGCTGCAGTTTAGGGTAGTGCTCAAATGAGATATCTCCCCCGCTATACAAGTCAGTCTGGAAGGTCTTCCAATAGAGAATTTGACACTTTACGTCAGAGTCTCGCGCCTGAGGATAGTGATTTAAAATCCAAGCAACTCTATCTATGACTCGAGTAGGGCTATTACTCGCAATGGCGGATAGCACCCTAAGTTTTTCTGCTTCCTTGTCCTTGCCTTTCTTCTCCAGCGTTTGAAGCTGTGCCTCTTCATCCGGGTCTTCGGTAGCAATGATCGCTATCTCGTTCATATGAATCCCTTCCTCTACCAGGCATTGGCCAATCGCCATCATTGCCCTGCATTCGGGACGCGTCAATAGTCAGCCTCCGGCCGCCCACCTTTATTCAGAACAAGCGGGGACGAGCTACAACGTTGATGCTGAGTGACCGCAAATGGCCGGTTTTTGCCCATTGGATCAGGCAGAGCTTCCACCACCACTGCCTTGTTCGAACATGCCGGGCTGGATTCGAGCTGGCTGCTGATACCGGGGCCTGTGCTCGGGCTGCTGCTGTTTGCCTGGGCTGGGCGGCAGGCAGGTGATAACGGCTGTCGGCGGGCGTCGGGGGAGGCTGGCTAGAGTTTGGCCAGCCTCCGATTTGGAGGCGCAATGGGCGTGAGATTGACCTTGGCTACTCGCGCTGGGCCTTCCTGATGCGGCGGATGATGGTGCCCAGAACCAACAGCACCAGCGGTGCGGCGTAGAGACTCGCGTCTCTGGGCGAAAGGTCCAGGCCCATACCGCGCGCCCCTTCGTAAAGAAGCTTGAGCAGGCTCAGCAGGTAGTAGCTGATGGCGATGATCGACAGCCCCTCGACGGCCTTCTGGATCTTGATCTGGGTGCTGGCACGTTCGTTCAGGCTGTGCAGGATGGCGGCGTTCTGTTCCTCTACCTCGACCTGCACGCGGGTCTGCAGCAGTTCGCCGAGGTTGGCCACGCTCTCGTTGACCCGCTCCAGGCGCTGCTGGGTGGCCGAGCAGTAGCGCACGGTGGGGCGGAAACGCCGTTCGATAAATACCCCCAGGCGCTGGCGCCCCTGCACATGGCTTTCGCGCAGCTCGGCGATGCGCTCGCTGACCAATTGCGCGTAAGCCTCGGTGGCACTGAAGCGCTGACGGGTCCGAGCGGCCTGGCGGACTATGCGCGCCGAGAGGTCGGAGATGCTCTTGAGCATCTGCCGGGCGTCGCTACCGGCATGGGCGTTTTGGTCGGACAGCGCGGTGAGCTCGCGCTCGTAATCCTTCAGCACCCGTGCCAGCTCCTTGGCCACTGGCAGGGTGAGTGAGGCCATCATGCGGTAGGTCTCGATTTCCAGCAGGCGCCGGACCATGCGTCCCAGCCGGTAGGCATTGAGCTTGTGGTTGACCAGCAGGATGCGGTTGACCCCGTCCGGGGTCAGGCGAAAATCGCTCCAGATGACCGCATCGCCGGCGCCGACCTGCGAGCCGCAGGGGTCCTTGAAACCGTAACGGGCCGTGCTGCCTTCCCATTCCTGCGTGGACTCGACGAGGATCTGAGAGCACTCGATCAGCAGCTCCTCATGCCCGCGGATCAGGGCGGCGAGGCGCTCCGGCAGCGGCGGCCAGAACTCCGAATGGGCGCGCTTGGGCACGACCATGGTGAGGGAGAGGAACTCCGTGTGCCGCTCCCATTTGGTCGCGTATCCATCCAGCGTGACCAGCCCCTGCAGGGCGTCCGCCGCCTGGCTGTCGAGGGCCTTGACGAGGCGGTCCAGCGCATCGCCGCGTTCGAGCAGCGTCAGGTGATAGACATGAGCCGGTTCGTTGAAATAGATCGAGGGGCGCGCATGCAGCTCGTCGTGCAGCTCGCTGCGCAAAGGGTGCATCGTCTGGCTGGTTTTCACTGAACGGGGTCCAGGGCAGGTTGGAGGGATCGACGCAAGCCGCTGTCCCGGGCGCTGGCGCCCGGTCGTCAGCGGTGCGCGCGGCGCCCTGATGGGCAGCCGCTGCTACCTGGACGGACGATGGATCATGGCGCGACGGCACACTCGAGCATCGGCAGGCCGAGGGCCGCGCCACACTCGTCGAGCGAGCGTTGCTGGGTTGCAGCGTAGAGCTGCAGCTCGTCGAGCACCTCTGCGCCGAGTGCGGTATGGAAATCCGCCTGGTTGGAGCTGATCGCGTAGCTGGCCTGCGCGTTGTCGCCGAGGTTGGACTGGAAGATGCCCGCGGCGCTGACCGGCAGGAAGTCTTCGTACACCAGCGGATCGAAGCGGATATGGCCGGCGGCAATCAGCGCCTCTAGGGTCTGCGGGCGCTCGCTAGCTTCACGACCCTTTTCGGTGACGCTGTAGCGGAAGTAGGCCAGCCCCTCGGCGCGCATCTGTGCGTAGCTGTCGGGGAAGGCACGAAAGTGCTTCGCCAGCACCTCGCCGTACAGCGCGGCATTGTGTTCGCTAGGCGCGTCTCTGAGTTCGGCGCGGGCGGCATTGAGCAGTTGGTCGTACAGCGCGCGGCCTTTCGGGGTCAGGGCGGCGCCACGCTGTTCGATCTCGCCGAAACGGGCAGTGTGGCTGCCTTCGGCGCCCTGCAGGTCGGTGAAGGCGACCTTCTCCTGCAGCGCCTTGAAGCTGGTTTGGCGCAGCAGGATCGGGCACCGGCGACGGGGCGGCCCCTCGACCACGGCCTTCGGCGTGATGCCGCGGGTAGGCATGCCGGCCTGGATCTGGTCGATGTCCAGGGTGCGCGGGGTCAGGTGATTGATATGCGGGCCCTTGAATGCCACCACGTCGGCGATCAGGCGGTGCTGGGCGTGCAGTTGGTCATATTCGGCGGCACTGACGGTGGCCCGAGTGTGCCAGCGGAAGGTCTCCAGGGCCTGGGTCACGAACTCCCTGGCGTCCGCCTCATTCAGACCGCCGTCGGTCTCGCACTGCTCGATCAGCTGCAGCGCTCGCGGCGTGAAGATATTGCGCTTGGCCAGCAGGCTGGCGGCCAGTTCGCGAAGCTCGGGATTGTCGATCAGCTCCAGGCGCAGCAGCGAGGTGAAGACGCGGAACGGGCTGCGCTGCAGGGCAGCCTCGTGCACCGCACGGAAGGCGGTGGAGTGTACGGGCACGCCGGCCGGGCTGAGGTCGTAGTAACCCACTGGCTGCATGCCCATCACGGCGAACAGACGACCGATGGTGGCCAGCTCGCTAGCGGTGCCGACACGGATGGCGCCGTGGCGTTCCATGGCCAGGCGCTCCAGTTCGCCGCTATGTTGCAACTGTTCGGCGATTTCGGGGCTGTCTTGCAGCACCTGCTGGTTGACCTGCTCGACCAGTTGCAGGAGATCGCCGTAGAGCGGCACTTCCGCCTTGTACATATCGGACATGGCACGAGAGAACTGCGCGCGAATCTCGGATGGATCGATGAACGCCGGTTTGCTCATGATCAAGCAATCTCCTGGAAGGCAAGGGTGGGGTGAAGCCTGGGCATGGATCGGATTCTGGACAGCAGCGCGGTGCGGTACAAACGACATCTTCTCAGTACTTCATTCTTTAAGGGAATGAATGGCTTGCCTCGTAGGAGCGGCTTTAGCCGCGAATTTCGCGGATAAATCCGCTCCTACAGGATGCATAAGAATCAACGCGGACATGGCCATAAAAAACAACCCCCGGCAAGCAGGGCCGGGGGCTTAGGGCAAGTGGGTCAGGGCTGGCGCAAGTGCCGTTTCAGCGCCTGGATGGGGTGGGACAGGGATAGCGCACTGAGGCGATCGGCCTGGCTACGGCAGGAGTAGCCGTTGGCCAGCAGGCGAGCGGGGTCGATGCCGCCTTCGACCCGCTCGCGCCAGGACAGGTCGTAGATCTGCTCGGAGGTCTGCCGGTTCGCCGCCTCGTGGCCGTAGGTGCCGGACATGCCGCAGCAGCCCAGCGCCAGGCTCTTGAGGTTCAGCCCCAGGTGGCCGAACACCTGGGCCCACAGCGCCGTCGCCGCCGGGGCGTTGGTTTTCTCGGTGCAGTGGCCCAGCAGGTAGTAGTCCTCGCCGGGGTCGGTCACCTTGAAGTCCAGTGTGTCCAGCTTCTGCGCCAGCCATTCCTGCGGCAGCAGCACCGTGGGCGCCACATCGCCGAGCAACTTGCGGTACTCCTGGCGGTAGACCAGGGTCATGGCTGGGTCCAGGCCTACCAGTTGCACGCCATGGCCGCTCAACGCGTTGAGCATCGCCGCATTCCTGCGTGCGGCTTTGTCGAAAGCGTCGAGAAAACCCAGCACCTGCAGCGGCTTGCCGTTGGGCAGAAAGGGCGCGAGCAGCACCTGTACGCCCAGGCGCGAGAGCACCTCGATCAGGTCCGCCAGCACCTCGGTGTCGAAGTAGCGGGTGAAAGCATCCTGCACCAGGATCACGCTGCGTTCGCGTCGCGCCGCCGTCAGCCGGCGCAGGTTTTCCGGCGTGGCCTCAAGCACGTCCCAGCGCCGCAGCGTCGCCTTCAGCTCGAATCGGCTGAGTAGCGGGCTGTCGACCATGCCGGCGTAGCGGCGCAGCAGCGCCTGGCTCGCACCCAGGCGTATCAGGCCGTTGTACAGCCACGGCAGCTTGGCGAAATAGGGGATGCTGAATTCCAGCGAGCCGATCAGATAGTCCTTCAGCGGGCGCAGGTAGCGGCTGTGGTACAGCTCGAGAAAGCGTGAGCGGAACTCGGGGACGTTGACCTTTACCGGGCACTGCCCCGCGCAGGACTTGCACGCCAGACAGCCGCTCATGGCAGCGAACACTTCGTGGGAAAAATCCGCCTCGCCGCGACGCTTGGCCAGGCTGTTGCGGATACGCGCCGGCAGCGTGCGCAGGGTCGCCAGGCCGCGGCTGCGCTCGGCGGCCTGCAACACGTCGACACCGGCCTGGCCCTGTAGGCGCAGCCATTCGCGCAGCAGCGAGGCACGGCCCTTGGGCGACTGAATGCGCTCGCGGGTGGCCTTCCACGACGGGCACATGGCATCGGCCGGGTCGTAGTTGTAGCAGGCGCCGTTGCCGTTGCAGTGCACCGCCGTTCCAAAGCTGCGCCACACCCGCTCGTCGATCTGCCGATCCAGCTCGCCGCGTAGCGGCACGCCATCGACCTTGAGCAGCTCGTCCGCCGCGCCCGGCGGGGTGGCGATTTTGCCCGGATTAAGTTGATTGAAGGGATCGAAGGCGCCTTTGATCGCCTGCAGCGCCGGGTACAGCTCGCCGAAGAACTGCGCTGCGTATTCCGAGCGCAGGCCCTTGCCGTGTTCGCCCCAGAGCAGGCCGCCGTACTTGTGCGTGAGCTTGGCCACGGCGTCGCTGATCGGTCGCACCAGCGCCGCCTGGACGGGGTCCTTCATGTCCAGCGCCGGACGCACGTGCAGCACACCGGCGTCGACATGGCCGAACATGCCGTATTGCAGCTGGTGGCCGTCGAGCAGGGCGCGGAATTCGGCAATGAAGTCAGCGAGTTTTTCTGGCGGCACCGCGGTGTCTTCGACGAACGGCTGCGGGCGCACCTCGCCCTGCACGTTGCCGAGCAGGCCCACCGCGCGCTTGCGCATGGCGTACACCCGCTTCACCGCCGCCGCACCGCGCGCGAGGGTATGGCCGATACGGCGCACGCCGGGGTCGCGCTCCAGGTGCTCGATAAAGAGTGCGACCCGAGCGTCCAGCGCGTCGGCATCGTCGCCGCTGAACTCCACCAGGTTGATGCCCTGGGTGGCAACCGCGGGATCGGCCGGGAAGTACTCGGCCACCTCGTGCCAGACGATGTCCTGCATGGCCAGATCGAGCACCCGCGAGTCCACCGTCTCGATCGATAGCGGCGCCATCGCCATCAAGACTTGAGCGTCTCTGAGCGCGTCCATAAAGCTGGCGTAGGACACGTTGACCAGCACCGAATGCCTGGGAATGGGCAGCACATTGAGCGTCGCTTCGACGATAAAGCCGAGCGAGCCTTCCGAGCCGCAAAGGATGCTGTTGAGGTTGAAGCGGCCGTCGGCCTCGCGGACATGCGCCAGGTCGTAGCCAGTCAGGCAGCGGTTTAGCTTGGGAAAGCGCTGCTCGATCAACTCGGTGTGCTGCTCGTGCACCTGCAGTACGGCGCGGTGCACTGCGCCGCTGCGGCCGGTGACAGCCAGGCGCTGTTGCAGTTCGGCGTCGCCGAGCGGGCGGCTGCGCAGGCGTTCGCCGCCGAGCAGGATGGTCTCCAATGCCAGTACGTGGTCGCGGGTCTTGCCGTAGGTGCAACTGCCCTGGCCGCTGGCGTCGGTGTTGATCATGCCGCCGATGGTGGCGCGGTTGGAGGTCGACAGCTCCGGAGCGAAGAACAGGCCGTGGGCCTTGAGCGCCGAGTTGAGCTGGTCCTTGACCACGCCGGCCTGGACCCGAACCTGGCGCCGCTCCACGTCGAGCTCGAGGATGCGATTCATGTGCCGCGACAGGTCCACCACCAGGCCGTGGGTCAGCGACTGACCGTTGGTGCCGGTACCGCCGCCGCGCGGGGTGAGGACGATATCGCGGTACTGCGCTTGTGCGGCCAGACTGGCCAGCAGGCGCACGTCTTCCTCGTGCCGGGGGAACAGCGCCGCTTGTGGCAGGCGCTGGTAGATCGAGTTGTCGGTCGCCAGCACGGTGCGGCTGCCATGGTCGGAGGCGATTTCCCCCTGGAAGCCGGCCTGCCTGAGCGAGTCGAGAAAGGCGCGGTAGTGCCTCGTGAGCGCTGCCGGTGGAGCGATTTGGGCAATCATGGTGCTAGCGGATACCTGCCAGGCAGTCTTCGATAATGTCCAGGCCCTGCTCGAACAGCGCGGGCTCGATGGTCAGCGGCGCCAGCAGACGCACGATATGCCGACTCTTGCCGCTGGGCATCAGCAGCAAGCCCTTAGCGCGGGCTGCCTCCAGCAGGGCGGCGAGCTGCGCGGTGCCAGGTTTGCCGTCTACCGTCAGCAGTTCGATGCCGCGCATGGCGCCGGTGCCGGTCAGCCGGCCCAGGCAGGGTGAGATCGCCCGTTCGCGCCAGCTGGCGTAGCGGCGGACGATGGCCTGCTCTTGCGCCTCGCCCCAGGTCGCCAGGTTGGCGTCGCTCATCGCTTCCAGGCTAGCCAGGGCGGCGGCGCAAGCCAGCGGGTTGCCCGAGTAGGTGCCACCGAGGCCGCCCTTGGGCAGGGCGTCGAGCAGCGTTTGGCGGCCAACCACCGCACCCAACGGCAGGCCGCCGGCGATGCTCTTGCCGAGCAGCAGCAGGTCCGGCTCGATGCCCAGGCGTGGGAAGGCGAAGCGCTGCCCGGTACGGCCAAAGCCCGACTGGATCTCATCGGCGATCAGCGGGATGCCGTTGGCGTCGCACAGCGCGCGCAGGCGTTGGGCGAACTCGGCGTCCATGGCCAGGAAGCCGCCTTCACCCTGTACCGGCTCGAAGATGATGCAGGCGACTTCGTTGATATCGACCTCAACGTTGAACAGTCGCTCCAGCGCCTGCAAGCCCTGCTCGGCGCTTATGCCGGTATCCGGGCTGGGGTAGGGCACGTGGTAGACCGGGCCGGGCAGCACGCCGACGCGTTGTTTGTACGGGGCGACCTTGCCATTGAGGTTGAGCGTGGCCAGGGTGCGGCCGTGGAAGCCGCCGTCGAAGGCGATCACCACGCTGCGTCCGGTGGCGGCGCGGACGATCTTAAGCGCGTTCTCCGCCGCTTCCGCGCCGCTGTTGGTGAGCATGCCGGCCAGCGGGTAGCTGACCGGGATGAACGCGGCGAGTGCGTCCATCAACTGGCGGTAGCCGGCGTGCGGCACGGCGTTGAAGGCCGAGTGGGTCAAGCGCTGGGCCTGCGTGCCGATGGCCGCGACCACGCCGGGGTGGCAGTGGCCGAGGTTGAGCACGCCGATACCGCCGACGAAATCGATATAGCGCTTGCCCTCGCTGTCCCAGACCTCGGCGTTGCGGCCGTGACTGAGGGTGATCGGGTGCACGATGGACAGCGAGGCACTGATGGGCGACGTGCTCATGCGCGGCCCTCGGGCAGCACGGAGGCATGAAATGACATTGCGGCGTTCCTCGTCGAAGGGGGATTTCCTTCTATGAGAACGAGGAAGGCCGAGGCTTCACAAACGAAAAAAAATTACCGGGTCATTCCAAGGATTCAGGAACTGCCATGACCCCCTGCCGGCCATGCGCCTTGTTCAGTATCCAATCGACAAAGCTTCTGACCTTGGGGATGTCGATCGACTGCTCGGCATAGGCCATGTAGTGCGAGCCTTCGCTGGGTTTGTGATGCACCCAGGGAATCACCAGCTTGGCGTCGTCCAGTTCGTCCTCGACCAGAAAACGCGGCACCAGGGCGATGCCGCAGCCCGCGCGGGCGGCGCGGATGCACATGTAGAAGGTGTCGAAACGCGGGCCGTGGTAGCTGTGCTCGGTGTCGATGCCCTGTTCCTCGAACCATTCGTGCCAGGCCTCCGGGCGCGAAGTGCACTGCAGCAGGACGAACTCGGCCAGCTCTGCAGCGCCGCGAAGCGAACGTCCCTGCAACACATCCGGCGAGCACACCGGCACTACCTCCTCACCGAACAGCTCGATGCAGGTCGCCCCCGGCCAGGAACCCTGGCCGTAGAAGAAGGCCACGTCCGCCTTGGCCTGCACCAGGTCGAAGGGTTCCAGCTCGCTCCTGATATCGAGGTGGATATTGGGGTGGCGTTTGGAGAAGCCCTTGAGGTTGGAGATCAGCCAGCGCGCGCCGAAGGTCGGCTGGGTGGCCACCCGCAGCACCTCGGTTTCGCCGCCGTAGGAGAGGATATAGCGGCTGGAGATGTCCACCTGGGTAAGGATCTTGTTGACCTCGGCCAGGTACAGCTCGCCCGCCGGGGTCAGCTGCAGGCGCCGGCGCACGCGGTGGAACAGCAGGTGCTGGAGCATGTCCTCGAGTTGGGCGACCTGTTTGCTCACCGCGCTCTGGGTCAGGAACAGCTCTTCGGCGGCGCGGGTGAAGCTCATGTGGCGGGCTGCGGCCTCGAAGCACTGTAGAGCGGTCATGGTGGGCAGCAGGCGCTTGGGCATGGTGGTCTCGCAGGCAAGTGGATGGCGAATTCATTCTGCTGGGGAATGATGTGGTGCGTAAAGGTCGTTTGTTGGCCTGCGCAAATCGGTTCGATACTGACCCCCGTCAATGAACCCAAGCGCTCAGCGGATGTAGGAGAACAACATGGTTGGCGAGCTGCTCAACACCCTCGGCGTGCAAGCCCACGCGTACCAAGGCGGCGATCATGCCGTGCACAGTCCCATCGACGGCAGCCTGATCGCCTCGATCAGGCTGGAAAGCGCCGACGCCGTACCGGCCAAGGTCGCGGCGGCCCATCAGGCCTACCTCAGCTGGCGCGACGTGCCGGCCCCGCGCCGTGGCGAACTGGTGCGTCTGTTCGGCGAAGTGCTGCGCGAATACAAGACCCAGCTCGGCGAGCTGGTGTCGATCGAAGCCGGCAAGATCACCCAGGAAGGCCTGGGCGAAGTGCAGGAAATGATCGACATCTGCGACTTCGCCGTCGGCCTGTCGCGCCAGCTGTACGGTCTGACCATCGCCTCCGAGCGTCCGGGCCACCATATGCGCGAGTCCTGGCACCCGCTGGGCGTGGTCGGGGTGATCAGTGCCTTCAACTTCCCGGTCGCGGTCTGGGCCTGGAACACCTCGCTGGCGCTGGTTTGCGGCAACGCGGTGATCTGGAAACCGTCGGAGAAGACCCCGTTGACCGCGCTGGCCTGCCAGGCGCTGTTCGACAAGGCGCTGGCGCGCTTCGGAGATGCACCGGCGAACCTCAGCCAGCTGATCGTCGGCGATGCCAAGGCCGGCGAGGCGCTGGTGGACGATGCGCGCGTACCGCTGGTCAGTGCCACCGGCAGCACCCGCATGGGCCGCGCGGTCGGTCCAAGGGTGGCGGCGCGCTTCGCCCGTAGCATCCTCGAGCTGGGCGGCAACAACGCCATGATCCTCACCCCCAGCGCCGACCTCGATCTGGCCGTGCGAGGCATCCTGTTTTCCGCGGTGGGCACCGCCGGCCAACGTTGCACCACGCTGCGCCGCCTGATCGTGCACCGCTCGGTGAAAGATGAAGTGCTCGCCCGGATCAAGGCCGCCTACGCCAAGGTGCGCATCGGCGACCCGCGTGCCGGCAACCTGATCGGCCCGCTGATCGACAAGCAGGCCTTCGACGCCATGCAGGACGCCCTGGTGCGTGCGCGCGACGAGGGTGGCGCGGTGTTCGGTGGCGAGCGTCGCTTGCAGGAGCAATACCCCAACGCCTACTACGTCGCCCCGGCCATCGTCGAAATGCCGGCGCAGAGCGAAGTGGTGCGTCACGAGACCTTCGCGCCGATCCTCTACGTGCTGGCCTACGACGATTTCGAGCAGGCACTGCAACTGAACAACGAAGTCCCGCAGGGCCTGTCGTCGTGCATCTTCACTACCGATGTGCGCGAGGCCGAGCGTTTCCAGAGCGCCTCGGGCAGCGACTGCGGCATCGCCAACGTCAACATCGGCACCAGCGGTGCGGAGATCGGTGGGGCGTTCGGCGGCGAGAAGGAAACCGGCGGCGGTCGCGAGTCCGGCTCCGATTCCTGGAAGGCCTACATGCGCCGCCAGACCAACACCATCAACTATTCCCGCGAGCTGCCCCTGGCTCAGGGGATCGTCTTCGACTGACCCAGCGTTCGCCATGCCGGCCAGGGTCGGCATGGCGTTCCCTCATCGACACCGAGAGTCAGTAGCCGTCGACAGTTACACGGCGGCCTCTGCCCGCACGCACCAAGGGCGGCACAGGCCGTGAAAGCAGAGCAATAACAACAAGAGAGGCTCGCCATGAGTGCTACACCCCTTTTCGCGTACTGCCCCCATAAAAACAGAGGAGTTTGACCTTGGACGCTCATAAAGAAGTGACCAGGGAGGCGCCGTCCTTTGCTGTGGCAGTGGCTCCCCTCGTAATTACCGCCATCTTGCTGATGGTCCAGTTCTTCGTCTTCGAGGATTTCACCCCCCATGTGCCGCTCGCCCTCGGCGTGCTGGTGTGCGGACTGTTTGCGGTATGCCGGGGCACGCCCTGGTTCAGCATCGAGGCCTCGATGTTCAAGGTGGTGCGCATCGGTATCCCGGCCATCTTCATTCTGATGTGTATCGGCATGCTGATCGGCTCATGGATCGCCTCCGGCACCGTGCCCACGCTGCTCTACTACGGCTTCGGCTACCTGTCGGCCGGCAGCTTCCTGGTGGTGACCTGCCTGCTTTGCTCGCTGATCTCGCTGATGACCGGCACCTCCTGGGGGACTGTCGGAACCGTGGGGCTGGCGCTGATGGGCGTCGGCGAGGGGCTCGGCGTGCCGGCCTACCTGACCGGCGGCGCCATCGTCTCAGGGGCCTTCTTCGGCGACAAGATGTCGCCGCTGTCGGAAACCACCAACCTGACGCCCGCCGTCTGCGGCACCGACCTCTGGAGTCATATCAAGGGCATGCTGCCGACCACCGTGCCGGCCATGCTGATCGCCCTGGCGCTGTACGCCTGGATAGGTTCCAGCTACGCGGGCAATGTGGTGGATGCCAGCGGTATCGAACTGATGCGCGCCGGCGTCGAGCAGCATTACCGCATCGGCCTGCTCACGCTGCTGCCGCCGCTGGTGGTGATTGGCCTGGCCATGCGCAAGGCGCCGGCCCTGCCGGTGATGTTCGCCGGGGTAGTGCTGGCTGCTGGTGTGGCGGTGTTCTACCAGGGTATAGGCCTGAAGGAGCTGACCAACGTGTTGCAGAACGGCTTCGTCAGCCAGACCGGCGTCGCCTCGGTGGACAAGCTGCTGTCCAAGGGCGGCATCATGTCGATGACCTGGGTGATCACCCTGACCCTGATCGCACTGGCCTTCGTTGGTGCCCTGGAGGCCCACGGTACTCTCGACGCCATGCGCAAGAAGCTCGACCAGGTGATCAAGGGCCGCTTCGGCCTGGTGCTCAGCAGCCATACCAGCGTGCTGGGTGTCGGCACCCTGGTGGGCGATGTCTACACCTCGTTGGTACTGCCGGGGCAACTGCTCAAGGACAAGTACGCGGCCATGGGCTACAAGCCGACCGTGCTGTCGCGCAGCATCGAGGATTGCGGCACGCTGTGCTCGCCGCTGATTCCCTGGAACATGGGTGGGGCGTTCGTCTCCTCGTCGCTGGGCGTGCCGACCCTGCTGTATGCACCGGTGGCGTTCGCCTGCTGGTTGTCGCCTGTGATCGGTCTGATCTGGGCCGCCACCGGCAAGTTCATGCCACGGGTCGAGGCGCAGCTGCCGGTTGAAGCCAATGCCGCTGCCGAGCATTACCGGGCTGTCGCGCCGCAGCGTTAAACGAGCAAGCCAATCCCCCGGTGTGCCGGGGGATTATCTATTTACCGCGCTAACTGATGTGGATGTTGAAGAGGTAGATGACATGACGGTTTTTCATCAACAGTGCCTCTGGGAAAAGGCAACGCCCGAGCATATCGAGGCCGGTGCGCTGCGCGGCGCGGTCAAGGCCGATGTCTGCGTCATCGGTGGCGGCATCACCGGGCTCAATGCCGCGCTGCGCCTGCTGGAGCAGGGCAGGACGGTTTGCCTGCTGGAAGCGCACGAGGTCGGCCACGGCGGCTCCGGGCGCAACGTCGGCCTGGTCAATGCCGGCACCTGGATCAAGCCGGACGACGTCGAAGCGGTACTCGGCAAGCAACGTGGCGACCGCCTCAACACTGCGCTTGGCCAGGCGCCGGCCGAGGTCTTCGCACTGATCCAGCGGCACGCCATCGACTGCCAGGCGCGTCACCAGGGCACCTTGCACATGGCGCACAACGACGCCGGTCTGGACGACCTGCGCGCCCGCGAGTCGCAGTGGCAGCGCCGTGGGGCGGACGTCGAACTGCTCACCGGCGCGGTCTGCGCCGACTACTGCGGCACCGACAAGGTCACCGGCGCGCTGCTCGACCGCCGCGCTGGCACCATCAACCCGATGGCCTACACGGTCGGCCTGGCGCAGGCGGTGCAGCGCCTGGGCGGCGCGCTGTACCAGCGCTCGCCGGTCAGCCAAATGCAGCGCCAGGGCAGCGACTGGCTGGTGCGCACCGCGCACGGCGAGGTTTGCGCCGGCCAGGTGGTCATCTCCACCGGCGCCTACACCGAAGGCGAGTGGACCGAGCAGCGGCGCAGCTTCTTCCGCGGTTATTACTACCAGGTGGCTTCGGTGCCACTGAGCGGCGTGGCGGCCGACGAGATCCTCAAGCATGGCCAGGGCTCCTGGGACACCCGCACGGTGCTCAGCAGCATCCGCCGCGATGCCGAAGGCCGGCTGCTGCTGGGCAGCCTGGGCAAGGCGAGCAACAAGCCGGACTGGTTTATCCGTCGTTGGGCCGACCGCATCCAGCAGCACTACTTCCCCGCATTGGGGCGCGTGGAGTGGGAAATGCACTGGACCGGCTGCATCGACTTCACCCCGGATCACCTGATGCGCGTATTCCAGCCGGCTGCCGGCCTGGTTGCGGTGGCTGGCTACAACGGTCGCGGCAACACTACCGGTACGCTTATCGGCAGGGCGCTGGCGGATTTCCTGTTGAGCGACGACCCCGAGTCGATGCCGCTCCCCTTCGAGCCGATGGCGGCTGTATCTGCACCGGCACTGAGAAGCTGCCTCTATGAGACGGGCTTTTCCCTCTACCACGCCGGACAGTGTCTGAAAGTGGTGCTCTGAGCAGCGCCATCCAGCGTCATTCGTCGCAGGGCGCGGCTTCTACAAGAGCGGGGTCGATTGCTGTACCCGCAGGAGCCCCCGTCTCGCTGCAAAGCTTTGCCGCTGGCCGGCGCTCTTGCCCGGTATCATGCCTGCTGGCGTCGATGTGCCGCGCCCGAGCTTTCAGGGCATTGACAGGTGCGAGGCGCACCAATCCCATAGCGCATCGACGGCCTGGCGCGGCGAGGATGAGCGCTTGCGTACGAGGAAGTAGTCGGGCCCGGCTATCTCCCGGCTATCGGTCACCTCGACCAGCCGCCCGGCTTGCATATCGGCAGCGACAAAGGCTCGGCACGCCAGTGCGACGCCCTGGCCGGCCAGGGCCGCGTCGAGTGCCAGGGTCGTCTGGCTAAACACCGCGCCTGGAAGCTTCCCGGCGGCATCAAGGAACTTCGGCCAATGATTGTGCGCGTCATGCAACAGCGGCAGTTCTCGAAGCTGTTCGGCGGTCAACGGTAGCGGAAGGCTCTTGAGCAGATGGGGGCTGGCGACTGCCACCAGTTCCTGGCGGAACAGCAGCCTGGCCTCCAGCCCCGCGGGGAAAGGCGGTCGAGTCAGGCGCACGGCAATATCTACCTGATCCCGGTCGAAGTCGGCTATGGCTTCGGTCGCCACCGTGCGCAACTCTACCTCGGGAAGGCTGGCGTTCAGTTCGGCGAGGTGGGGAATCAGCAGCTTCGCCGCGAAGGTGGGGGTGACGCTGAGCGTCACGGTTTCCGGCCGTTCGAAAAGCCGCGCGGTCGCTTCTTCTAGAGTCACGAGGGCGCGGGTCACGTCCGCCAGGTAGGCCGCACCTTGCGGTGTCAGGCCAAGACCGCGTGGCAAGCGCTGGAATAACGCGATACCCAGATGTTCTTCCAGTGCGCGCACCTGCTGGGCAACCGCTCCCTGGGTGACGCTCAGTTCATCGGCGGCCGCGCGAAAGCTCAGCCAGCGACCGGAGGCCTCAAAGGCGCGCAAGGCGTTCAGCGGGGGGAGCTTTCTACGTCTGTTGCTCATGTGCATGGCCTGTAGTTTTTCTACAGTGTAGCGGTTTTTTTATGATGCGAAATCATCGGCGCCATTGAGCATAATCTAGCCACTGTCTATCTACTGGAGGTGGCAAATGTCTGTAGAAAAAGTAGCGATCGTAACCGCTGGTGGGTCTGGCATGGGAGCCGCTGCCGCGCGCAAGCTGGCACAGGAGGGCTATCGCGTCGCGATTCTCTCCTCATCGGGTAAGGGTGAAGCGCTGGCGCAGGAGTTGGGGGGTATCGGCGCGACCGGTTCCAACCAGTCCAATGAAGACATCGCTCGTCTGGTCGAGCTGGTTATGGCGCGGTGGGGGCGTATCGACTTGGTGGTCAACAGCGCCGGTCACGGTCCGCGCGCGCCGATTCTCGAAATCCCCGACGAAGACTGGCACAAGGGCATGGAGGTCTATTTCCTTCCGGTTGTGCGAACCGCCCGACTGGTGGCGCCGATCATGCAGAAACAGAAGTCTGGCGTGATCATCAACATTTCCACGGCCTGGGTGTTCGAGCCGAACGAAATGTTCCCGACCTCCGCTGTTTTTCGTGCCGGTCTGGCCTCGTATACCAAGGTCTTCGCGGACACCTATGCCAAGTACGACATTCGCATGAACAACGTCCTGCCGGGCTGGATCGACAGCCTGCCGGCCACGGACGAGCGGCGCGACAGCGTACCGATGGGCCGCTACGGCACTTCCGAGGAAATCGCCGCGACCGTCGCCTTCCTCGCCTCCGATGGGGCGGCCTACATCACCGGGCAGAACATCCGCGTCGATGGCGGCGTCACCCGTTCCGTCTGAAATCAGCCAAGGAGAATACGCATGAAACCGACTTCCAAGGATTCGTCCTGGCAGATCAATCTGCCTCCGTTCGAGGAAAGCCCGAAGCAGGATGCCTATGACGTCGTCATCGTCGGCGGGGCAACCATGGGCGCTTGCAGCGCGTGGTTCCTGGCGTCGAACCCCGACTTCAAGGGCCGTGTGCTGGTTATCGAGCCTGATCCGAGCTTCTCGCAGGCCCAGACCGGCGCCTCGAACAACTGCATGCGCCAGCAATTCGCCAACCCGATCAACGTCAAGATCGGCCAATACGCCGCCGAGTTCGTGAAGAACTTCCGCGAGGAGCTGGGCGACGATCCCGCCGTGCCCGAGCTAGGTATCCGCAACTTCGGCTACCTCTATCTTTCCGACAATACCGACCTGACCGCCGTGCTGGAGCGCGACCAGCAGGTGCAGGCGCAAAACGGCGCCGGCACCAAGATGGTCGGCCCGGAAGAGATCGCAGCGGCCTATCCCTTCTACAAGCTGGACGACATCGAGGCGGGCAGCCTCAATACCCGCGACGAGGGCTATTACAACGCGCCGCTGATGGTCGAATGGCTGATCAGGAAATCCATCGAGCGCGGTGTGGAATACGTGCGCAACAAGGTCGTCGCCATCGGCCGCGAAGGCGAGCGGGTCACCAGCGTCACGCTGGCCAGCGGTGAGGTCATCGCGGCAGGGCATATCGTCAACGCGGCGGGCACCCGTGCCGGGCAGATCGCGGCCATGGCGGGCGTCAAGCTCGATATTCAGCCCAAGCGTCGCTACACCTTCATCTTCCGCGCGAAGACTCCACTCGATCGCGACCTGCCGCTGACCATTGACCCGACGGGAGTGCATTTCCGCCAGTTCGGTGACGACTATCTGGTCGGCTGCCCGCCTATGGGGGAGGACGACACGGTCGACTTCGATGATTTCAGCGCCGAAGAAGGCATCTGGGAGAAGAAGGTCCACCCGATTCTGGCGAACCGCATCCCGCAGTTCCGGGATGTAGAAATCGTCGATTTCTGGATGGGGCACTACGACTTCAACACCTTCGATTACAACGTGGTCATCGGTCCCCACGACCAGGTGTCGAACTTCCACTTCACCAATGGCTCTTCGGGGCACGGCTCCCAGCAGGGGCCTGCCGTGGGACGCGGCGTGGCGGAGCAGATCGTCTACGGCGAGTTCCGCTCGCTGGATCTGACGCCGTTTCTCTATGCACGCTTTGCCAAGGGTGAGCGCGTGGTCGAACGGGCCGTGATCTGACGGCAAGCAAGCGGTGCTGGCCGTTGCGGCCAGCGCCTTCCCATGGCGACGAGGAAGACGCAAATATGCCGGGTTACTGGATAGTCAAAGGCGGCGATGTCAGGGACGCCGACGCCCTCAAAACCTACAACGACATCTTCGCCGCCATCGCGCTGCGCTATGGTGTTGAAATCATCGCCGGCAAGGGGCAGCTTGAAACCGTGGAAGGACGAGCGTTTGCGCGGCAGTTCATTCTGCGTTTCGACAGTTATGCAACGGCACTAGCCTGCTATCGCGACCCCGAGTATCAGGCGTCCCTGGAACTGGCAGCACGAGCCTACGACCGTGAAGTTTCGATTCTTGAAGGTCAGGACGGCTCTGCACCCGCTGCTCAGAGCGACCTGGAACGACTGGACCTTGAACGGACGGAGGCCGCGGCCTGGGCTGAGCTTAAAGCTGCAGTCGCTCGCCCGGAGTCGGGATTCCGTTATCTGAGCCTGTGTTCTGTGGATGCCGAGAATAAACCGCAGGCGCGGATGGTGGTCTTGCGACGCGTCGACAGCTCATCGCGGGTGCTGGAATTCCATACCGACATGCGTAGCCCGAAGTGGCATGAACTACGCGCCAATCCCAATGCGACAGTGCTGGGCTTCTGCGCGCAGACGCGCCTGCAGTTTCGCCTGCAAGGGCTGGTCGAACTCCATGATTGCGCCAGTGAGGGCGCCCAGACCGCCTGGCACAGCTTGCCCATTCGCACGCAGATGCTCTACGCAGGTGGCCCTCCCGGAGATGAGGTCGCCTGTGTAGCCATCGACGAGCCACTGCCATCCACGCCTGCCGGGGATGGCGAACGAAACTTCGGCCTACTGGTCTTCAAGGTCAAGGCGCTGGACTGGTTCCAGTTACGCCAACAGGACAGTCTCAGGGCGTCATTTGGCTACGACGAGGCGGGTGCTCTGGTCGCTAGCCGATGGATGAACCCTTGACTCCTCCGTCGCTCGCCTGATTCGTTCGGCCCGGTCATGCCCGCCGGACGGTGTGGAGCCCTAGCCCGAGGTTGTGGGCACCACCAAGCCACTCTTGACGTTGCTCATCGAGACCAGGGTCTTGAAGCGCTTGACGTTGTTGTTCTCGAAGAACAATTCCCGGGTCAGCTCGGTGTACTGCTCCATGTTCTTCACCAGCATGATCAGCACGAAGTCGCATTCCCCGGCGACGTAGTAGCACTGCTGCACCTGCGGGCACGCCAGGAAGCTGCGTTTCATGCTGTCGAGCAGATCCAGGCGCTCGCTTTCCACCTCCACCTGGGCGATCACCGTCAGCGTATAGCCCAAGCGCGCCGGGTCGACGATGGCCACGGTTCTCTGGATGACGCCATCGGCGTTCATTTTCTTCAGGCGGCGATTGACTGCAGCGGAGGACAGATTCACCTCGGCGCCCAGCTCCAGCTGCGAGGTGGTGGCGTCACGTTGCACCGCCTCTAACAGCGCCAGGTCGAACGGATCGAGACTCATACTGGGTGCCTCCGAATGTAATCGCGCGAATCGCCGCAAAGGCGTAATAAAAATTCATTTATAGCCCGTAAATCAAGAATTAAGTTCTCCGTGGGCGAATAGTATTAACTCATCGACCGAGCCCCATCCCTTGCCGTCGGAGAGTCCAATGAACACGAGTGCTGCACCGCGTCTGAATGGCGCACTGCTACTTGAGCAAATCCGCGCCCTTGGTGAGATCGGTGTCGACTCGGTCAACGGTGGCCGCACGCGTATCGCTCTGACCGACGCAGAGAAGGCCGGGCGCGACCAGCTGGTGGCCTGGATGCGTGAGCTCGATCTGGACGTGCGTATCGACCGCATCGGCAATATCTTCGGCACGCTGCGCTCGGCCTCCGATCAGGGCGATCAGGCGCCCTTGATGATGGGCTCACATATCGACACGGTGACCAATGCCGGCGCCCTGGATGGTTGCTATGGCGTGCTCGCCGGGCTGGCCGTGCTGCGGGCATTTCGCGAGGCCGGCGTGTTGCCGTCGCGCTCCATCACCGTGGGCGCCTTCAGCAACGAAGAGGGCGTGCGCTACCAGCCGGACATGATGGGCTCGCTGGTATACGCCGGCGGCCTGGCGATCGATGAGGCGCTGGCCACTGTAGGCACCGATGGCACGCGTTTGGGCGATGAGCTGCAATGCATCGGCTATGCCGGCGACCTGGAGCCGGGCGCCGTCATCCCCCACGAATACCTGGAGCTGCATATCGAGCAAGGGCCGATCCTCGAGGCGGAAGACACCCTGATCGGCGTGGTCGAGAACCTGCAAGGCATTTCCTGGCAACAGGTGGTGGTGCAGGGTAACGCCAACCATGCCGGCACCACCCCGACCCGTTTGCGTCATGACGCCGGTTACGTCGCTGGCGCGGTGGTCGCCGAGTTGCGCGCCATCGCCCGCGAATCCGGTGGTACCACTTTGGCCACCGTCGGCTGTATGAGTTTCGAGCCCAATGTGATCAACGTGATCGCGCGCCGGGCCACTTTCACCGTGGACCTGCGCGACCCCGACGAGGCGCGGCTGGTGGCGGCGGAACAGCGCCTGAGCCAGTTCCTCGCGGCTATCGCCGAGGAGGAGGGGGTGCAGATCGGCACCGAGCAGTTGGTGAGGTTCCAGCCGGTGACCTTCGATGCCGGGTTGGCCGACGAGATCGAGGCCTCGGCCAAACGCTTCGGTTTCAGTCACCGACGTATGACCTCCGGTGCCGGGCACGACGCGCAGATGATCGCGCGCATCGCTCCGGCGGCCATGATCTTCGTACCCAGCCGCGGCGGTATCAGCCACAACCCTCGTGAACATACGGACGAGGAGCAACTGCTCAAGGGCGCCGAGGTGCTGCTGGACGTAGTCCTGCAACGCCTGAATCGCACCTGAGCCCCTATGCCAATACCCGAAACCGCCAGCCATCGCTGGCGGTACGGGATAAGTCTTGCCTGTCGATGGAGTCCCCCCATGCTGATCGCCAACCCCAATGCAACCCGTGAAAGCTACCCTGAAGCGCTGCAGAACATCATGAGTATCCGCAAGGCCAATGAAAGCCGCGCCTGGCTGGCCGACTGGTCGCGGCTCAACAGCGGCGGTACGCCGCTCTACTCGCTACCCGATATGGCCGCCGAGCTGGGCGTGGCCGACATCCTGGTCAAGGACGAGTCGGAACGCTCGGTGTTGGGCAGCTTCAAGGCTCTAGGTGCGCCGATTGCCCTGGTGCGTCTGATTCTGCGCCAGTTCCCCGAACAGTGCTTCGAGGCCCGCGACCTGCTCGCCGGCGAGTACCGCGACGCGCTGGCCGACTTCACCGTGATCAGCGCCACCGATGGCAACCACGGTCGCGCCCTGGCCGCCGCCGCGCAGAGCGTGGGCTGCCGCTGCGTGATCGTGCTGCATGCCAACGTCAGCATCGAGCGCGAGGAGGCGATTGCCGCCTACGGCGCCGAGATCGTGCGCATCAGCGGCAACTACGACGAGTCGGTGGAGGAGGCGGCCGCGCTGGCCGTGAAGAACGACTGGCTGGTGGTTTCCGACACCTCCTACGACGGCTACGAGGACATTCCCCGCGACGTGATGCAGGGCTACGGCACCATCTCGGCCGAGATCGTCGAGGCGCTGCCCCGGCGCGTCACCCACGTGTTCCTGCAGGGCGGCGTCGGCGGCATGGCTGCGGGTATCGCCAGCTACCTTTGGGAGCTGTATGGCGCCGAGCGGCCGACCTTCGTCGTGGTCGAGCCGGTGCAGGCCGACTGCTTGTACCAGAGCGCCATCGCGGGCCAGGCGGCCAAGGCGACCGGTTCGGTGGATTCGGTGATGGCGGGCCTGGCCTGTGGTGAAACCTCGCCACTGGCATGGAAGTTCCTGCAGCCCAGCGTCGACTTTTTCATGACCATCGAAGACGACCAGGCGGTCGCTGCCATGCGCCGACTGGCGGCCGGTAGCTCCCGCGATATTCCGCTGGTCGCCGGCGAGTCCGGGGTGGCCGGTCTCGCCGGGCTGATGGCCCTGGCCAACGAGCCGCGCCTGGCCGAACAGGTTGGGCTCACTGGCGAATCGCGCATCCTCTTGATCAACACCGAAGGCGCTACTGCGCCAGGTGTCTACCAGGAGCTGGTGTCCGAGTCGGCCCAGTCGGTGCTGGCTCGCCAGGCGACCTGGCAGCGGGAGCAGGCGCGCTAAACGCCCGTCCACCCATCCAATCATTCGCCTCTCGTGCGCAGGCTGCGTATCCACGCAGCCTGCGCCGCGGGAGAGCGTTCGCTCGTTCCTCAACAATAACAACCAGGGAGAACGTCCCCTTATGCTGGCATTCATCAACGATCTACTGT
Source organism: Pseudomonas sp. PL-6 (assembly GCF_054110165.1). NCBI lineage: Bacteria > Pseudomonadati > Pseudomonadota > Gammaproteobacteria > Pseudomonadales > Pseudomonadaceae > Pseudomonas > Pseudomonas sp. PL-6. Next base: position 2,299,782 of record NZ_CM134189.1, read on the forward strand.
GGAGCAAAGTGCTCATCCTGATGCTGATCGGGCTGGGCCTGTACTTCACCCTTGCTTCTCGCTGTGTACAGCTGCGCTACTTCACCCGCATGTTTGCCATATTGGGCGAGTCCTTCCAGCGTCAGCCCGGCCAACTCAGTTCCTTCCAGGCGCTGATGCTCAGCATCGCCGGCCGCGTCGGCGCCGGCAATATCGCCGGGGTGTCGGTGGCCATCATGCTGGGCGGGCCGGGGGCGGTGTTCTGGATGTGGGTGGTGGCGCTGGTGGGTATGGCCACCAGCTACTTCGAGTGCTCCCTGGCGCAGCTGTACAAGCGCCGTCAGGCCGATGGCAGCTACCGCGGCGGCCCGGCCTTCTACATTCAGTACGGCCTGGGCAAGCGCTGGCTGGCGGCGCTGTATTCGGTGCTGCTGCTGATCACTTTCGGCTTCTGCTTCACCGCGTTGCAATCGTTCACGGTGGCCAGCTCGCTGCAGGATACCTTCGGCTTGCCCACCTATCTCTGCGGCCTGGCGCTGGTGGCGATGATGGCGCTGGTGATCTTCGGCGGCATCCGCCGTATCGCGACTGTGGCTGACCTGCTGGTGCCGGTGATGGCGGTGTCCTATATCGCCATCGGCCTGTTCGTCGTCGGCAGCAATATCGAGCAAGTGCCGGCCACCCTGGTGCTGATCGTCAAGAGCGCCTTCGGCCTGGAGCCGGCCTTTGCCGGCGGTATCGGCGCGGCGATCATGATGGGCGTCAAGCGTGGTCTGTTCTCCAACGAGGCCGGGCTGGGCAGCGCGCCCAATGTCGCGGCCGTGGCGGAGGTCAAGCATCCGGCCGCGCAAGGCATCGTGCAGTCGCTCAGCGTGTTCATCGATACGCTGATCATCTGTACCTGCACCGCGATGATCGTGCTGCTGTCCGGGGTCTACCAGCCCGGCACCGAGATGGGCGGCGTGCTGCTGGCGCAGACCGCGCTGGCCGCCGAGGTCGGCGAGTGGGGGCGGGTCTTCGTCAGCCTGGCGCTGCTGCTGTTCGCCTTCACCACTCTGCTTTACGGCTACTACGTCGGCGAGAACGCCCTGAGTTTCTTCAGCGCAAAGCGCGGCGTTCTACAGGTGTTCCGCCTGCTGGTGATCGGCCACGTGCTCTGGGGCGCGCTGCAGGACCTGGGCACCGTATTCGGCTTCGCCGACATCACCATGGGTTTGCTGGCGCTGGTCAACCTGATCGCCCTGACGCTGCTGTTCAAGGTCGGCCTGCGCCTGATGCGCGACTACGACGAACAGATCAGTGCCGGTATCAAGCAACCGGTGTTCGACCCACAGGGCTTTGCCGACCTCAAGCTGGACGCCAGCGTCTGGCCGGCTCGCGGCGCCGCGGCGACAAGTCAGTCCTGCGTGCCACTAGCCGCCCGCGCAGAACAGCGCTGACCGCGCGAGGGCGCCACGCGCGCCCTCGCTGTCGCAGCGATAACCCCCACTTGCAATACGGAGAGAACCATGGACTTTGAACAAGATCTGCGCGCCCAGCTGGTTGCCTGGCGCCATCACCTGCATCGTCATCCGGAAGTCGGCTTCGAAGAGGTGCACACCTCTGACTTTGTCGCCGGCGTGCTCGAATCGCTCGGCCTCGAGGTAAACCGCGGCCTCGGCGGCACCGGGCTGGTGGCGAGTCTCATGGTTGGCGACGGCAGCGGCGTCATCGGGCTGCGCGCCGACATGGATGCGCTGCTGATCACCGAGCACGCCCATGGCCGCGCGCATGCCTCCTGCAATGCCGGCAAGATGCATGCCTGCGGTCATGACGGGCATATGGCGATGGTGCTGGGGGCGGCGAAGCTGCTGTGCCAGCGGCGCGACTTCAACGGCACCGTGCGCTTCATCTTCCAGCCGGCGGAGGAACATGGCCGCGGTGCCAAGGCGATGATGGCCGACGGGCTGTTCGAGCGCTTCCCGGTCGATGCCATCTACGGCGCGCACAACATGCCGGGCATGCCCGCCGGCCATATCGCTACCCGCGTGGGCGGGATCATGGCCAGCGAGGACAACTTCGTCATTCGCATCCGGGGCCGGGGCACGCACGCCGCGCGGCCGCACATGGGCATCGACCCGCTGGTGATCGGCGCGCAGATCGTCCTGGCGTTGCAGACCATCGTCTCGCGCAATCTGGACCCCAGCCTGCCCGCGGTGATCTCCTGCACCGAGTTCATCACCGACGGCATTCGCAATGCGATTCCCACCCATGTGGTGATCAAGGGCGATACCCGCAGTTACAGCCCCGAGGTCCAGCAGTTGCTGGAAACCCGTATGCGCGAGATCTGCCAGGGGATCTGCGCCCTGCATGGCGCGAGCTGCGAGTTCGAATACAGCCACGAGTTCGCGCCGACCGTGAACTGGGCCGACAACACCGCCACTGCGCTGGCGGCTGCACGTGAGGTAGTGGGGGAGCAGGCGGTGGATGGCGAAGTGACCCCGATGATGGTTTCCGAGGACTTCGGTGCCTTTCTCCAGCAGGTGCCGGGCAACTTCGTGTTTATCGGCAATGGCGCGGAGGGCGAGGCCGGCGAGGTGCCGCTGCACAACGCCGGCTACGACTTCAACGACGCCATCCTGGTTACCGGGGCGCGCTACTTCGCCGAGCTGGCGCGGATCAGCCTGCCGCGCTGAAGCACAGCCAGCGGCTGCTGAGCCCCCGCAGGGTGCTGGCCTGAGGGGCGCTCAGCCGGCACCCGCTCCCAGCAGCCGCGCCTGTACTGCATCCAGCGAGGCCTCCAGTTGCGTCAGCCAGCCGGCTTCCTGCAACTGCGACAGGGCCTGTTCGTTCAGGCCGCCGGGGGTTGCCGCTTCGTTGAGCAGTGTCTCGAATGAGGGTGCCTGGTCGGCCATGGCCAGCGTGGCCAGGGCGTGAAACATCGAGCTGACGTAGCCCCTGGCCTCCGTCGGGTCGAGGCCCTGGTTTTTCAGCCAGCGCTCGATGGTGGCCTGCAGGGCGTAGAAGGGCGCGATCTGCGCGGTCGCTACCGCCAGGCTGCGCAGGGCTGCCTCGTCCGGTGCGGCAACCGCAGTGCCCAGTGACGCGAACAAGTTGCGCAGTTGTGGATCTGGCGGGGTGAAGGCGATGGGGCCCAGGTGCAGGGCAACCGGCGTGAGCGGGATGGCCTTGAACAGCGCCACCGGCACCCCGATCAGGGCCTGAGCCCGTGCCAGCGACAGGGTCGATACGCAGTTCACCACCTTCTGTCCTGGGCTGAAGCGCAACTCGGCCAGCACCGCCTCGGCAATATCCGGCTTGACCGTGATAAACACCCAGTCGCAGTGGTCGACTACGGCCTGGTTGCTGTCGGCGACCTTCACCTGCGTAAAGGTGGCGGCGAGCTGTTGCGCGCGCTCCAGGTTTCGCGGCGAAACCCATATTTCATCTGGCGCTCGTGCGCAGGTACACATCCCTTGGATGATGGCCTGGGCGATGGCGCCAGTGCCGATGAAACCTATATTCATGCTTATTATCTGGTCAGGTGGGGAGGGGCGCTTCGCAAAGGCCGGGCACAGCGCTTGTGTTTCGGCCATTGGGGCGCCTGGGTCTAGACGGAGCGGGTCAGGCCACCATCCACGCGGATATTCTGTCCGGTGATATAGCCGGCCCCGGCGCTGGCCAGAAAACCGATGGTGGCGGCGATTTCCTCGCTGCGGCCGTAGCGCTTCATCGGCACGCTGTCACGGCGCTGTTCGGTGGCGGGCAGGCTGTCGATCCAGCCGGGCAGTACGTTGTTCATGCGCAGGTTGTCGGCGGCATAGGTGTCGGCAAAGACCTTGGTGAACGCGGCCAGGCCGGCGCGGAACACTGCCGAGGTGGGGAACATCTCGCTCGGCTCGAAGGCCCAGGCGGTGGAGATGTTGATGATCACGCCGCCTTTCTGCCGCTGCATGATCGGCGTGACCAGACGGGTGGGGCGGATCACGTTGAGCAGGTAGGTGTCCATGCCGCGCACCCAGTCCTCGTCGGATATCTCCAGGATCGGCCCGCGCGGGCCATGGCCGGCGCTGTTGACCAGCACATCGATGCGCCCCCACTGCTGCATTACTTGGTCAACCAGGCGCTGGAGGTCCTCGTTGCTCTGGTTCGAGCCGGTCACGCCGATGCCGCCCAGCTCCTGGGCGAGTGCCTCGCCCTTGCCCGAGGACGACAGGATCGCCACGCGAAAGCCATCCTCGGCGAGCTTGCGGGCGGCGGCGGCCCCCATGCCACTGCCACCAGCGGTGACGATGGCCACTTTATCTGCTGACATCTGTGGTTCTCCTTAATCTGAGTGGGGGGCGAGCGCGGGCATGCAATGGCAGCCGGCGTTATCTGTCAGTGTGCTGAAGGTGCGGGTTTTGCAGCCTTCGGCCCGCTACCGGTGCATTTGGCGATTGCGGCTGTTTCATTATTGGTGCCGTACTCGTGTTCCCAGAAGTCGGCGCCCTGCAGACCGATGCTGCTGGGTTTGAAGGTCGGTTTCTTCCCGGCTTTCTTCTGTTGCTCGTAGTCCTTCAGTGCTTTGAGTGCCGGACGGGTGAGGAACAGGATGACGATCAGGTTGACCCAGGCCATCAGGCCCATCCCCAAATCGCCGATGGCCCATACTGCCGCCGCTGTCTTGATGCTGCCGTGGTAGATGGTCAGCAGCAGAAGCAGCTTCAGTCCAACGCTGCCCAGCAGATAGGCCGTGCGCGATTTACCCAGCAAGTACGCCAGGCAGGTTTCGGCCTTGTAGTAGTAGGAGAGCAGGGTGGTGAAGCAGAAGAAGAACAGCGCGGCGGCCAGGAAGATTTCGCCCAGGCCGGGCAGGGCGGACTCGATTGCCAATTGCGTGTAGAGCGAAGGTTGCGTACCGATGTTTTCGATACCGGCCGGTTTCACGTCGTACATGCCGGTGACCAGGATCATCAGGGCGGTGGCGGTGCAGATCAGCAGGGTGTCGATATACACCGAGAATGCCTGCACCAGGCCCTGTTTCACGGGGTGGGAGACCTCGGCCGCGCCGGACTCGAAGGTCTCGCTGCCGATCCCCGCGCCGTTGGAGTAGACGCCGCGCTGTACACCGAGGGCGATAGCCGAGCCGATCAGTCCGCCGAAGGTGGCGTCCAGGCCGAAGGCGCTATTGAAGATCAGCGCGAAGGCGTCCGGCACCTGGCCAACATTGAGCGCGAGGATAAAGAGGCAAGCGAGGATATAGCCGATGGCCATGAATGGCACCATGATTTCGGCCGCCTTGGCGATGCGCTTGGTGCCGCCGAGGATGATCAGCGCGAGTAGGCAGGCGATGGCGATGCCGGTGACTGACGGTGCGATGCCGAAGGCCTTCTCCACCGACAGCGCCACCGTGTTGGCCTGTACGCCGGGCCACAGGCAGCTCATGACGATCAATGTCAGGGCGGCGGAGAGGATCGCCAGCCACTTCATCTTCAGGCCTTTTTCGATGTAGTAGGGCGTGCCGCCACGATACTGGCCGCCCACCTTGGTTTTGTAGGTCTGGGTCAGGGTGATCTCGATAAAGGAGGTGGCGCTGCCGAGGAAGGCGGCTACCCACATCCAGAACACCGCGCCAGGGCCGCCGAGGGCGATGGCGGTGGCGACGCCGGCGATGTTGCCGGTGCCGACACGGCTGCCCAGCGACAGGGAGAATGCGGCAAAGGAGCTGACTCCAGCGCGGGAGTCGCCGCCCTGGAAGGCAAGCTTCAGCATGTCCTTGAACAACCGGACCTGGACGAAGCGGGTTACCACGGAATAGAGCAAGCCCAGCCCGAGAAAGGTATAGACCAGTGCGGAGCTCCAGACATAGCCGTTGAGCTTGCCTACCAACTCTTCCATTACATTCGCCTCTTATATTTATTCGTGAGTTCTAGCCGATCTGACGCCAAGAGCTGCGGGGGGCTGTGGATTGGCCGCGCTGCGATGCAGGATAGGTTGGGCAAAGCCATACCCGTCACCACTGCCCCTTGAGTATCGCTGTGCTCAGCTTAGGTGACGTTTATACGTCGCCACTCTTTCCCCGCCTTCTACGTAATCGTTCGGTGGCATCCCCGATAAGCCACAGGGCCACCGAGGTGGCCCTGTGGGTGCGAGCGGTAACGAAACCAAAAAAGCCGACACAAAAGTTGTTCCGCTACCGCTCGTACTCGGTGACCACCAGCTGGGCTCAGCTGTTGCTGGGGAAAGCGAACTGCGCCGCCTCGTGCGAGGCGCGCTTGGGCCAGCGCTGGGTGATGGCTTTCTTGCGGGTGTAGAAGCGCACGCCGTCCGGGCCGTAAGCATGCAGGTCGCCGAACAGCGAGCGCTTCCAGCCGCCGAAGCTGTGGTAGCTGACCGGCACCGGCAGCGGCACATTGACACCGACCATGCCCACTTCGATCTCATCGCAGAACAGCCGCGCCGCTTCGCCGTCGCGGGTGAAGATGCAGGTGCCGTTGCCATACTCATGATCGTTGATCAGCTGCATGGCCTCTTCCAGGCTGCCGACGCGGACGATACACAGCACCGGGCCGAAGATCTCTTCCTGATAGATGCGCATGTCGGCAGTGACGCGGTCGAACAGGGTGCCGCCGACGAAATAGCCATTCTCATGGCCGGCGACTTGGTAGCCACGGCCATCGACCACCAGCTTGGCGCCGGCGGCGACTCCGTCATGGATATAGCCGACCACCTTGTCACGCGCGGCGGCAGTCACCAGTGGGCCCATGTCCAGACCACAGGAGGTGCCGGCGCCGATTTTCAGCGCCTGGATCTGCGGCACCAGCTTGCTGACCAGCGCGTCGGCGACCTGGTCGCCGACGCACACCGCCACCGAGATGGCCATGCAACGCTCGCCGCAGGAACCGTATGCCGCGCCCATCAGCGCGCTGACGGCGTTGTCCAGATCGGCGTCGGGCATCAGTACGGCATGGTTCTTGGCACCGCCGAGCGCCTGCACGCGCTTGCCGCGCTTGGTGCCCTCGCTGTAGATGTACTCGGCGATCGGCGTCGAGCCGACGAAACTCAGGGCCTTGACCTCGGGCGCTTCGATCAGCGCGTCGACCGCGTCCTTGTCGCCGTTGACCACGTTGAGCACGCCCTTGGGCAGGCCGGCCTGCTGCGCCAGTTCGGCGATGAACAGGGTGGAACTCGGATCACGTTCCGAAGGCTTGAGGATAAAGCAGTTGCCGCAGACGATGGCCAGCGCGTACATCCACAGCGGCACCATGGCCGGGAAGTTGAACGGGGTGATGCCGGCGACCACGCCGATGGGTTGCAGGTCGCTCCAGGCGTCGATATTCGGGCCGACGTTGCGGCTGTACTCGCCCTTGAGGATCTCCGGGGCGGCGCAGGCGAACTCGACGTTCTCGATGCCGCGCTTGAGCTCGCCGATGGCGTCCTCGATGGTCTTGCCGTGCTCGGCGCTGATCAGCTGGGCGATTTCGTTCTCGTTCTGTTCCAGCAACTGCTTGAAGCGGAACATGATCTGCGCGCGCTTGGCCGGCGGGGTGTTGCGCCAGGCCGGGAAGGCGGCCTTGGCAGCGTCGATGGCCAGCTGCATGGTGGCGCGGTCGGCCAGGCCGACGGCCGCAGTGGAATCGCCGGTGGACGGGTTGAATACCGCGGTGGTGCGGCCGCTGCAGGTAACGCGCTGGCCGTTGATCAGGTGGGGGATATGGCTCATGGGGAGGCTCCTCAATAGAAATCTGGCGTAGGGTGATCGGTGCTCGCTTAATCGAGCTTGTTCAGCACATCGCCGACGGCGTTGAACAGTCGATCCAGTTCCTGCGGCTGGGTGTTGAAGGTCGGCCCGAACTGCAGGGTGTCGCCGCCGAAGCGCACGTAGAAACCGGCCTTCCACAGCGCCATACCCGCCTCGAACGGACGCACCACCGCATCGCCGTCGCGCGGGGCGATCTGCAGGGCGCCGACAAGACCGCAGTTGCGGATGTCAACGATGTGATTGGCACCTTTCAGGCCATGCAGGGCGTTCTCGAAGTAGGGCGCCAGCTCGGCCGACTGCTGGATCAGGTTGTCCCGCTGCAGCAGCTCCAGGGTGGCCAGACCGGCGGCGCAGGCCACCGGGTGGCCGGAGTAGGTGTAGCCGTGAGTGAACTCGATCATGTGCTCCGGCGACGGCTGCTGCATAAAGGTGTCGTAGATCTCCTTGGAGGCGACCACCGCGCCGAGCGGGATGGCACCGTTGGTGATCTGCTTGGCGGCGTTGATGATGTCCGGGGTCACGCCGAAGTACTCCGCGCCGCTCCACTTGCCCATGCGGCCAAAGCCGGTAATCACTTCGTCGAAGATCAGCAGGATGTTGTGCTGCGTGCAGATCTCGCGCAGGCGCTGCAGGTAGCCCACCGGCGGTACGATGGCACCGGCCGAGCCGGACATCGGCTCGACGATTACCGCGGCGATGTTGGAGGCGTCGTGCAGCTCGATCAACTTGAGCAGCTCGTTGGCCAGCTCCACGCCGCCGGTCTCGGCCATGCCGCGGGTAAAGGCCATGCCCGGCTGTAGGGTGTGCGGCAGATGGTCGACGTCCATGAACTGGCCGTACATCTTGCGATTACCGCCGATGCCGCCGAGCGAGGTGCCGGCGATGTTGACGCCATGGTAGCCACGGGCGCGGCCGATGAATTTGGTCTTGGCCGGCTGACCCTTGAGGCGCCAGTAGGCCTTGGCCATCTTCACCGAGGTGTCGGCGCACTCGGAGCCGGAGCCAGTGAAGAACACGTGGTTGAGGTCGCCCGGCATCAGGTCGGCGATCTTCTCGGCCAGCTGGAAGGACAGCGCGTGGCCGTATTGGAAGGCCGGCGAGTAGTCGAGGGTGCCGAGCTGCTTGGCCACGGCCTCCTGGATTTCCTTACGCGAGTGGCCGGCGCCGCAGGTCCATAGGCCGGAGAGGCTGTCGAATACGCGGCGACCCTGGTCGTCAATGAGGATATTGCCTTCGGCCGCCACGATCAGGCGCGGGTCGCGCTTGAAGTTGCGGTTGGCGGAGAACGGCATCCAGTGCGCGTCGAGCTTGAGCTGGCTGGCTAGTGGGGAAGGGGTCTGCAGGGCCTGGTTCATGATGCACGTCCCGAAGGTGGTAGGTGACATCAGCTTGTAACGAACCGATTGGTGAGTTAAATCTATATTTGTTTACATTTAGATATTGGAAAACTCACCTATGCCCAAGAAAGCCCCGCTGAGCCAGGTCAGTGATTTCGAGCTGCGCCTGCTCAGGTTGTTCAAGACGGTGGCCGAGTGCGGCAGCTTCGCCGCAGCAGAGGGCGCGCTGGGCATCAGCCGCTCGGCCATCAGCCTGCATATGAGCGATCTGGAAAAACGCCTGGGCATGCGCCTGTGCCAACGCGGGCGCGCCGGGTTCGCGCTGACCGACGAAGGGCGCGAGGTGTTGCGCGCCGGCGAGACGGTGCTGGTGGCCATCGAAGGCTTTCGCAGCGAGGTCAACCAGATGCACCAGCAACTGCGCGGCGACCTCAACGTCGGCATCGTCAACAACCTCGTGACCCAGCCGAAGATGCGCATCACCCGCGCGCTGCAGGCGGTACGCGCGCAGGGCGCCGGGGTACGGATCAACCTCAGCATGAGCACCCCAGGCGAGATCGAGCGTGGGCTTCTCGACGGCCGCCTGCATGTTGGCGCCATGCCGCTGATCACGCCGCTCTCCGGGCTCGAGTACAGCCTGTTGTACGAGGAGCGCTCGAATCTCTACTGCAGTCGCGAGCATCCCTTATTCCCGCGGGCCGCCGAGGTCAGCAACGAGGAACTGCGCAGTGCGGACGCCGTGGTGCCGAGCTACCGGATGAGCGCGGAGGCCATCGGTCTGCACCAGCTGCTCAACTTCGCCGCTTCGGCAACGGACCGTGAGGGCATCGCCTTCTTGATCCTCACCGGCAGCTACATCGGCTTTCTGCCGGACCACTACGCGGCGTCCTGGGTGGAGAAGGGGTTGATGGCGCCGCTGAGCCCGGACCGCCTGTTCTTCGATGCCAAGCTGGCCGTAGCCGTCCGCAAAGGACGCCGGCAGAACCTGATCCTAGAGCGATTTTTCGACGCGCTGCAGCTCCCCCAGTAACCCCCGCCTATCTCCCTGATTCCCTTTCATTTTCCTGATCGAGCCGGCATTCGCTGGCTCGACCGGCCGGTCATTAATTTGAAAAAAATCTATGCGCCGTGTTGACAGGGGGTTTTTCTCAGTCCTAATCTGCATGCAGCGCTGCACACAGCAAGGCACACGCCATTACACACAGCGCAAAATCGTTTGCTGTTACTTCTGCCTACAAAAACAACTTATCGGTGAGGTGCAACATGGCTCGGTTCTTCCCACGCTCCATCCGTAATGTGATCGCCAGCGCAGCTGCAGTCGGTGCATTGCTCGCTCAGGTCCCGGCTCAGGCGGCCGAAACGCAAATCTGGAAAGACATTCAGAAGGCTGGCGTGCTGCGCTGCGGCGCGGCGGTGGCCGCTCCCTACGTCATGCGGGACGCGGCTTCCGGTCAGTACAGTGGCTACTTCGTGGATCTGTGCCGCGACTTCGGCGAGAAAGTGCTGAAGGTCAAGGTCGAATTCGTCGATACCAACTGGGACAACTTGGTGGCCGGCCTGCAGAGCACCAAATGGGATCTGGCCATGGCCCTCAATCAGACGCCGGAGCGCGCGCTTGCAGTGACCTTCTCGGTGCCGGCTACCGACTATCAGGTCTCCCTGCTGGTAAACAAGGACAACCCCAAGTTTGCTGGTGCCGGTAACGACATCGCCGATTACGACAAGGAAGGCGTCTCCTTCGCGGTGATGTCCGGTACCGCGCAGGACAAGGCGATCACCGCCGCGTTGAAGAACGCCAAGATCATGCGCCTGCCCGGGATGGACGAGACCCGTCTGGCGGTCATGTCGCGTCGTGCCGATGTGTTGGTCGACGCCAGCGATACCAACCACCTATTCGCCCTGGCCAACCCGGACTGGGCCAAGCAGGTTCTGCCGGAACCGGCCCTGGCCAAGCAGGGCGTTTCCTTCGGTCTGCGCCGCGACGTCTCGGCGGCCGATCTGCAGGTGCTGGACATCTACCTGACCCAGCGTCGCGAGACTGGCGAGATTGCCGCGCTCGTCGACAAGGCGTCCGCCGAAGTCAACGCCGCAGCCAAGCCCGCCCAGTAATCCCTGCTTAGAGCCGAGGGTTACCCGTCTGGGTAGCCCTCCCGGAGACGCTTCCATGAATACTCCCCGTTTGGTGGCTGCCCAGCCACAGTCCGCTCACACCTCCAGTACGGTGCCGGGTGGTGATTTCATCCAGTTGCGCGGTGTTTGCAAATCCTACGGCGAGCAACTGGTGGTGATGGACAACCTCACCCTGGACATGCGCGCCGACGACCGGCTGGTGATCATCGGCCCAAGCGGCAGCGGCAAGAGCTCCCTGCTGCGGGTGCTGATGGGGCTGGAGGGTATTCAAGGCGGCACCATCAGCTTTCAGGGCAAGCCCTACATCGCCGGAGGTAAGGGGTGTGGCAAGCCGCTGGACGAAGCCCTGCGCACCCAGATCGGCATGGTGTTCCAGCACTACACCCTGTTCCCGCACCTTTCGGTGCTGGGCAACCTGATCCTGGCACCGACCAAGGTGCATGGCCTGTCGAAGGCTGAGGCCACCGAGAAAGCGCGCGCCTATCTCGCGCGCCTTGGCCTGGAAAGCAAGCTGCACGCCTATCCCAGCCAGCTGTCCGGCGGCCAGAAGCAGCGTGTGGCAATTGCCCGTGCGCTGATGCTGGAGCCCAAGCTGATGCTGTTTGACGAGGTGACCTCGGCCCTTGACCCGGAAATGGTCATCGAGGTGCAGAACGTGATGATGCAACTGGCCGAGCAGAAGATGGCCATGATCATCGTCACCCACGACATGCACTTCGCCCGGCATATCGCTACCCGCGTGGTGTTCTGCGCCAACGGCAAGGTGGTCGAACAGGGCCCGCCGGAGCAGATCTTCACTCAGCCGAAAGAAGCCCGTACCCGCGAGTTCCTTGAAAAAGTCCTGCACCTGGACTGAGGGCTGCCGCCATGAACTACCAATTCGACTTCCACTTCCTGACCGGCAGCTTCGGCGCGCTCTGGGATGGCTTGAAAGTAACCCTCGAGCTGGCGCTGGTCTCCAACCTGATTGGCCTGGTGCTCGGCTTTGGCCTGTGCCTGATGACGCTGAGCCGCTGGTTCTTCATCCGCTGGCCGGCGCAGCTGTTCATTGAGTTCTTTCGCTGCACCCCGGCGCTGCTGCAGATCGTCTGGTTCTTTTACTGCGTGCCGATGCTGTTCAACGTCTTTATCGATCCGGTGGCGATGGGCTTCTTGGCGTTGGGCCTGAACCTCGCGGCCTTCAACTCCGAGGCTTATCGCGCCGGGGTGCAGGCGGTTCCTCGGGAGCACCTTGACGCCTCCATCGCCCTCGGACTGCGTTCCTGGCAGCGCACCTTCTACGTGGTGCTGCCGCAGGCCCTGCGCAGTGCTCTGCCGGTGCTGATGACCAATGGCATCGGCAGCCTGCAGCAGAGCGCGCTGGTAGCCATCGTTGCGGTCTCCGACCTGATGTACGTGGGCAAGAGCCTGGCCACCGAGGCCTACCGCCCCCTGGAAACCTACACCCTGATCGCCCTGATCTACTTCGCCCTGTCGCTGCCGATCGCGCAGCTGGTGCAGTACATCGAAAGGCGTCAGGAAGCCGCGGCTACGCGCTGAGGAGAACGTCATGACTATCGATTTTTCCGTCGTTTTCCCCTTCTGGCACATTCTGCTCAAAGGGCTTGGCCTGACCATCGCCATCACCCTGACCTGTGCAGTACTGGGCAGCCTGGCAGGCTTCGTGATCAGCCTGCTGCGCAATGTGCGCAACCCGCTGGTCAGGCTGCCGATCAGCCTCTATGTGGAGTTCTTCCGCGGCACGCCGCTGCTGATCCAGCTGTTCTGGGTGTTCTTCTGCTTCCCGGTGGTGTTCGGCCTGACGCTGTCGCCCTACGTCTCGGTGATGCTGGCGCTGATTCTCTACATGGCGGCGATTACCAGCGAGACCTTCCGCGGTGCGCTCAAATCCATCGCCAGCGAGCAGCATGACGCCTGCACGGCACTCGGGCTGACGCCGCGTGTCAAGGTGCTGTTCGTGATCTTCCCGCAGGCCCTGCTGCGGGCTACGCCGCCGCTGCTGTCGAACGTGGTCAGCCTGTTCAAGGAGAGTGCGCTGATCTCCTCGGTGGGCATCGCCGACCTGATGTTCATCGGCCAGAACATTTCCAACAGCACGGCCCGGCCGGTGGAGTTCCTCACTGCCGTCGCCGTCATCTACTTCCTTGTTGCCTTCCCCCTAACCCGTCTGGTGGGTGTGGTCGAGTCGCGAATGCTGCGTCGCTACGCCTACTAACCCCCAAGCAAGCCCCAACCGGCACCAACCTGGAGAAACACCATGCAACTGAAAGGCATCCTGCCCGCCCTCGTCACTCCCTTCGACAAGACCGGTGCGGTCGATCACGAGACCCTGGCCAACATCATCGAGTATCAACTCAAGGCTGGCGTCAGCGGTTTCGTTCCGCTCGGCTCCACCGGCGAGTACTACGCGCTGACCAACGACGAGCGGCGCCAGGTGATGGCCACCGTCAAGGAAGTGGTCGGCAACCGCGGAGTGCTGATCGCCGGCGCCAACGGCTCCTGCACCCGCGAGGTCATCGAGCAGGTCAAGCAGACCCGCGACGCCGGCTACGGCAACGTGCTGATCGCTCCGCCGTACTACGCGCTGCCGTCGCAGTCGGAGCTGATCGGCCACTACCAGGCGATCCTCGATGCGGTACCGGACGTTAACGTAGTCCTCTATAACTACCCGGTACGCACCAACGTGGAAGTCAGCTTCGAAGTGCTGGAAGCCTTTAAGGACAACGCCCGCGTCATCGCCATCAAGGAAAGTAGCGGCAACCTGCTGCGCGCCATCGAAATCGGCAACACCTACAAGGACAACTATCAGTTGTCCTGCGGTTCCGACGACCAGGCCCTGGACTTCTTCCTGTGGGGCGCCAGCAGCTGGATTTGCGGCCCGGCCAACTGCTTCCCGGATCAGGTGGTGGACTTCTACCGTAAGTATTCCTCCGGCGACCTGGCCGGTGCACAGGACGTCATGCGCTCGCTGTTCCCGGTCATGGCCAGCATGGAAGCCGGCAAGTTCATCCAGAAGGTGAAGTACGGTTGCGAGCTGGCTGGCTTCAATGCCGGCAATGCACGCATGCCGCTGCAGCCGCTGACCGACGAGGAAAAGGCCGAGTTCCGCAAGGTGTTCGAGGCTTCCCAGCGTTGATCCCACTCCGGCATCGGCTCCAATTGGAGTCGATGCCGATCATCGAGAGAGCAGCAATGACCCGTCATGTTTTCACCAGTATCGAAGGTCACACCGAAGGCATGCCGGTGCGCATGGTCGTGGGCGGAGCACCTGAGCTCAGTGGCGCCACCATGAGTGAGCGGCGCTTGCATTTTATCGAGCAGTACGACTGGATTCGCCGCGCGCTGATGCTTGAGCCGCGTGGCCATTCGCACATGTCCGGTACGCTTTTCTATCCTCCGGTCAGCGAGGAAGCCGATTTCAGTCTGCTGTTCATCGAAACCTCAGGCTGCCTACCGATGTGTGGCCATGCCACCCTCGGTTCCATCACCTTCGCCCTGGAGGCCGGGCTGGTGGCGCCCAAGCGCGAGGGTGTGGTAGCGGTCGATGTGCCGGCCGGGCAGATCAGCGCCCGCTACGAGCGCAACGGCGACAAGATCAACTCGGTGCGTTTCACCAACGTGCCGGGTTTTCTGCTGATGCGCGATGCGCAGATCGACCTGCCGGCCCTGGGCCGCCTGACGTTCGATATCGCCTACGGTGGCAATTTCTACCCGATCATCGAAGTGCAGGAAAACTACCCGGGCTGCGAGCATTTCACCCCTCAGCAACTGCTGGAGTGGGGCCGCGAGGTGCAGCGCCTGATCAACGAGAAGTACGACGTGGTGCACCCGGACAATCCTTCGATCCGTGGTGTCAAGCACTGCATGTGGACTGGCAAGCCACTGGCTGCCGACTCCCATGGTCGCGCCGTGGTCATTGCCGGCGATGACCTGGTCGACCGCTCGCCCTGTGGCACCGGCAGTTCCGCGCGTGTTGCCCAGCGCTTTGCCCGTAGCCTACTGGCCCAGGGCGAGGCCTATCGGCATGAAAGCATCATAGGCAGCCGTTTCATCGGTCGCGCCGAAATTCCGACCACGCTGGCCAGCGGCGCCAGCGCGGTCAACCCGAGCATCGAAGGCCGCGCCTTCATCACCGGTCGTTGCGAGTTCTACGTCGACGATCAGCAGCCGTACTGGGACGGTTTTTCCCTGGGCGATTTCGTGGGCAGCAAGGGGGCCGCATGAACGTTCAACAAGGTCAGGTCAAGGAAGCGGCAGTCGTCATCGGTGGCGGCATCGTCGGTGTCTGTTGCGCGCTGTACCTGCAGCGTGAAGGCTATCGGGTGACACTGGTCGACCCGGCCGCGCCCGGCGACAGCACGGCCAAGTGGAGCTGCGGGCAGATGGCCGTCAGCGAGGTCATCCCGCTGTCAAAGCCCGGCATCCTGAAGAAGATCCCGTCTTGGCTGCTGGACCAGAAGGGCCCGCTGGCCCTGCGTCCGAGCGCGCTGCCAGGCATTCTTCCGTGGTTCCTGCGCTTCGTCGCCAACGCCCGTCACTCTAAGATCGTCGAGATTGCCGAGGCCATGACCACCTTGACCGAGAAGGTCTACGAGGACTATGCGCCTTTGCTCGCCGCCTGTGCGGACAAGACCCTGCTGGGCGAGCGACCGATCATCGAAGTGTTCGACTCGCCGGCCGGCGTGATTCACGAGCGGCCCCACCTGGAGCTACGCAAGTCGTTGGGCTTCGCCTCCGAAGAGCTGGACGCCGGCGCCATCGCTGAGCTGGAGCCGAGTCTGGCCGGCAAGTTCAAGCATGGCCTGCTGTTCCCCGAGTGGCGCGCGGTTAGCGACACTGAAGGCTTTATCGCCGCGCTGACGCAGAGTTTCATCGATCAGGGCGGCGTGCGCGTGCGCGAGCAGGCCAGGCAAATCGACAGCGTCGCCGACCGCGCCACTGGCGTGACCCTGGCCAGCGGCACGCGCCTGCCGGCCGATCATGTGGTGGTCGCCGCGGGCACCGGCTCGCGCGAGTTCTTCGCGCAACTGGGGGTAGATATCCCGCTGGCCGGTATCGCCGGCTATCAGGTGGTGCTGCCCGACCCTGGCGTTGAGATCCGTCACTCGGTGATCTATGCCGATGGTGGCTTCTGTTTCAGCC
Source organism: Pseudomonas sp. PL-6 (assembly GCF_054110165.1). NCBI lineage: Bacteria > Pseudomonadati > Pseudomonadota > Gammaproteobacteria > Pseudomonadales > Pseudomonadaceae > Pseudomonas > Pseudomonas sp. PL-6. Next base: position 2,316,093 of record NZ_CM134189.1, read on the forward strand.
CCATGACCCGCGGCCTGCAGATTGGCGGCACCATTGAGTTCGCCGGTGAGGGCGCCGAACCGAACTTCAAGCGCGCCGACATCATCTTGGAGAAAGCCCAGCGCATCCTGCCGCAGCTCAAGACGGCGGGGCTCGAATACGGCGTGGGCTATCGCCCGTTCCTGCCGGATACCAAGCCGGTCATCGACCGTTCGGCGCGCCTGCCCAACGTACTCATGGCCTTCGGCCACGGCCAACTGGGCCTGACCCTAGGTGCCACCACCGGGCGGCTGATCGCCGACCTAGCAGCGGGGCGACCCACTGCCCAGAACCTGACCCCATTCAGCGCCAAGCGCTTCGCCCTTATTGGAGGACTCGCATGAACACGTACGACCAGCTCTATATCAACGGCCAGTGGGTGGCGCCAGTAAAAGGCGGCATCTTCGAGACGCGCGACCCGAGCAGCGAGGAAATGCTGGCCGCGGTCGCCGCCGCCACCGCGGAGGATGTCGACCTGGCCGTCAGGGCCGCGCGCCGGGCCTTCGACGAAGGTCCCTGGCCGAGCATGAGCGGTGCAGCGCGCGCCGCCGTGCTGCGGCGCATTGCCCAGGGCATCCGCGACCGCCAGCAGGAGCTAGCCGAGCTGGAAGTGCGCGACAACGGCAAGCCGCTGCCCGAGGCACTCTGGGATATCGGCGACACCGCTGGCTGCTTCGATTTCTATGCCGACCTCGCCGAAGACCTCGACGGCCATGCCGAGCAGCCTGTGGCGCTGGCCGATGAGCGCTTCAGCTCGGTGGCGCGCAAGGAGCCGGTTGGCGTCGCCGGCGCCATCATCCCCTGGAATTTCCCGATGTTGATGGCCGCCTGGAAGGTCGCCCCGGCACTGGCGGCCGGTTGCAGCATGGTGCTCAAGCCTTCTGAGCTGACCCCGCTGACAGCCTTGGAGCTGGCGCGTATCGCCCACAAGGCCGGGCTGCCGGCCGGCGTGCTGAACGTGGTCACCGGTCTAGGGCCGGATGCCGGTGCGCCGCTGGCCGAGCACCCTGGCATCGACAAGCTGGCCTTTACCGGCAGCGTACCGACCGGCAGCCGGATCATGCAGGCCGCCGCCAAGGACATCAAAAACATCAGCCTGGAGCTGGGCGGCAAGTCGCCGTTCATCGTCTTCGCCGACAGCGACATCGAGGCCGCCGTCGAGTGGATCATGTTCGGCATCTTCTGGAACCAGGGCCAGGTCTGCTCCGCGACCTCCCGCGTGCTGGTGCAGCGCGAGCTTTACGCGCCGCTGATCGAGCGCCTGAAGCAGGAAGCCGAGAAAGTGCGCATCGGCAACGGGATGGAGGAGGGCGTGCTGCTCGGTCCGCTGGTCAATAAGAGCCAGTACGACAAGGTGCGCGAAGCCATCGTGCGGGGGCGCGAGGAGGGCGCCAAGCTGGTCTACGGCGGCGAACGGCCGGCCGGTTTCGCCAAGGGCTTCTATCTGCAACCGACCATCTTCGCCGACGTGCCGGAGGACAGCTGGATCTGGAACGAGGAAATCTTCGGCCCAGTGGTGTGCATCCGTCCGTTCGATGACGAAGCCGAGGCACTGCGCAGCGCCAACAACTCGCGCTTCGGCCTGGCAGCCGCGGTGATGTCCAAGGACCTGCCGCGCGCCGAGCGCGTCGCCCGTAAGCTGCGCGCCGGCATCGTCTGGATCAACTGCTCGCAGCCGACCTTTACCGAGGCGCCCTGGGGCGGTTACAAGCAGAGCGGTATCGGTCGCGAGCTGGGCGAGTGGGGCCTGAATAACTATCTGGAAACCAAGCAGATCACTCGCTACGACAGCGAGCAACCCTGGGCCTGGTACATCAAGTGAGGTAACCGCCATGCGCTGGAAGAAAACGCTGCAACTGGTGGACGTGCACTGCGAAGGTGAGATCGGCAAGGTAATCACTGGGGGCGTCGTCGGCATCCCCGGCGAGACCATGTTGGACAAGATGAACTACATCAACGAGGTCGACGACAGCTTGCGCCGCCTGGTGATGTTGGAGCCGCGCGGCTGCCTGCAGATGTCGGTCAACCTGTTGCTGCCGCCGATCCGGCCGGAAGCGCAGGCCGGTTTCATCGTGCTGCAGGCCGACAAGGCTCACCCGATGTCCGGCAGCAACTGTATCTGCGTGGTCACCGCCCTGCTGGAGTTGGGGATGGTGCCGATGCAGGAGCCGGAAACCACAGTCGTGCTGGACACTCCGGCCGGCCAGGTGACCGCCCGTGCGCGCTGCGCTGACGGGCGCTGCCTGAGCGTGTCGCTGGACATGGTGCCGTCGTTCGTCGAGTACCTTGACGTGGCCATCGACACCGAGGCGTTCGGCACGATCAAGGCCGACATCGCTTTCGGTGGCGTGTACTACGCCCTGGTCGACGTGGATCAGGTGGGTATGAGCATCGCGCCGGAGAATGCCCGCGAGCTGGCCGCTGCCGGTGTGGCGCTGAAGGAGTTGATCAACCGCCAGGTGAGCGTCCAGCACCCGTTGTTCGCGGCGCTCAACGACGTTGCCTATGTGATGTTCCGCAATCGCCTGGATGGCCGCACCTACCAGACCTGCACCACCCTGCCACCGGGCCGCGTCGATCGCTCGCCCTGCGGTACCGGCAGCTCGGCCAACCTGGCGACGCTGGCGGCACGTGGTCTGGTCGAGGAGGGCGATCAACTGGTCTCGCGCTCCACCATCGGTGGCGAGTTCCAGGTGCAGTTGCTCGGCCGCAGCGAGGTTGGTGGTCGGCCTGCAGTGTTGCCGCGGATCACCGGACGCGCCTGGATCTACGGCATCCAGCAACTTGGGGTAGACCCGGACGATCCCCTGGCTGCGGGCTTCATGCTCAGCGATACCTGGGGGCCGGCGTTTCCCCAGTGAGTGCGTAACACCGGGGCGGGCCAGTCGGCCCGTCCGAACCTGCGGGAGCAGTTCCATGGGCGTAGTTGAGATCAAAGCACAAAGCAGTGCCAAGAGACACGGTGGTCGCTATATCTATGAGGCGCTGCGCAGGCAGATCCTTACGCTCCAACTCAAGCCCGGTGCACAGTTAGACGAGGTGTCGCTGGCGGCGCAGTTCGGCGTGTCCCGTTCACCGGTACGCGATGCTCTGGCGAGGCTGATCAGCGAAGGGCTGGTGACCATCCTGCCCAATCGCACCATGCTGGTGACGCCCTTCGAGATTGAGGAGTTTCCCAACTACATCGCCGCGCTGGACCTGACCCAGCGCGCGGTGACCCGGCTCGCCGCGATCAACCGCACCGAGCAGGATCTGCAGCGCATTCGCCAGGCCAATGTCGCCTATGTCGAGGCGTTGGGGCAGGGTAGCTTCGAGGCCATGTCCGAGCTGAACAAGGCCTTCCATATGGAGATCGCCAGGGCAGGGCACAATCCCTATTTCACCACCTACTACGAGAAACTGCTGGGCGAGGGGCAGCGCCTGCTGCACCTGCATTTCGACTTCATCGTCAGCTCGCAGGGGCTCAGCGGCGCCGATCAGGACCACGACAGCATCATCGAGGCCATCGCCAACCGTCAGGCGGACCTGGCCGAGCAGGCCTCCCACGAGCACACCGTTCTGTTCCGTGATCGCTTCCTGGAGTTCATGAAGCAGAACCTCACCAAGAGCGTCTCGATCCGCTAGCCGCCACGTCTAGTTGCCGAAAGCCGAGGAACCGCCATGTTCAAACCCGTGCTGGCGCTGATGAATCGCGCCCGCTATGTGCAGAAATTCGCCATCATCCTGGCGGTATTCATGTTGCCGTTCTGCTGGCTGGCGCTGGACAAGCTTGGCGGCCTTTACCGCGAGCTGCAGGACGCCCGCGAAGAGCTGCAGGGGGTGGCGGTGATCGAGCAGTACTTGCCGCTGTATCGTGCATCGTTGGGACTGGTCGGCTTGCAACTGGTTGGCCACGCACGGCAAGGCAATGAGCTGGCCGCGGCCCTAGACGAGCAGCGGCAAGACCTGGCGCAAGCTGCGCAGGCGCTGAATGCCAGGCTGGATGGACCGTCCCTGGCCGCCTACTGGGTCGATGAGGATGTCCAGGCTAGCCCGGCAAAGCTGCACAACGACCTGCCGGTCGCTGCCCTGTACGCCGGGCTGCTGCATGGCCGTTCGGAGCATGCTGCGCGGCTAAGGAGTATCGCCCGCGACGCGCATCTAAGTCAGGACCGCGACGCCGAGGTCGGCCGTGCGGTCGACCTGCTGCTCGGCACCGCGCTGCCGCTGTACCAAGCGCTATACCAGACCCGCGCCTTTGCCAGTTATGTCACCGCCTACGGCTACCTGGAGTCCGCCTCAAGAACCAGCATCCTCAGTCAGACCAGCAGCCTCGAGCCTTTCGCTCAAGAGTCCCTCGATGCCGGTGCCACGCAGGCTAACGCCCTTATCGCCGAAGCCGCCGCGCAGGCGCGCGACCTCTATCAGGAGACCATCATCGCTGGCTATGCCGCCAGTGCCTTCTACGACGAGGACTCGACCGCGCTCTGGGCCGAGCGCTGGCAGGCTTATGCACCGATGTTCGAACGCCTGGACAGCGCAACGCAGCTGCTGCTGGACGACACGGCGGCGATTCTTACCGCGCGCATCGCCGCCCGCGAGCGCACGCTGTTGGGCTGGATCGCCTCGCTACTGCTGGTGGTCGCCAGCCTGATCTACCTGTTCGTAGGCTTCTATCTGTCGGTGCGCGGTTCGATCCGCCTGATCACCGACGCCACCTGCCGCCTGGCCGACGGCGACCTGCGCCACGGCATCCGCGCCAGCGCGCGCGACGAGCTGGGCGACCTGGCCGGCGACTTCAACACCATGCGCGAGCGCATGCGGGCACTGATCGCCGAGGTGGTGCAGTTCTCCGACGCTACCCACGGCAAGGCCACCCAGGTCAGCGACACGGCGGGCCACTCACAGCTCGCCGCGACCCGCCAGGCCAGCGAGCTGGAGTTGATCTCCACGGCCATGGCCGAGCTGGTGGGCAGCGTGCAGGAAATCAGCCGCAGCTCGCACTCCACCTCCGACCGCGCCAGCCACGCCAGCGCCAACTGCAAGAACGGCGGGGCGAAGATCGAGCGGGTTATGGGCAGCATCGATGCGCTGTTCGCCGAGCTCGACGAGTCGATCACGGCGATCGCCGCCGTCGAACGCGAGAGCCAGGAGATTGCCCGGGTGGTGGAGATGATTCGCAGCGTCTCGCAGCAGACCAACCTGCTGGCGCTCAACGCCGCCATCGAGGCGGCGCGGGCCGGCGAGCAGGGCCGTGGCTTCGCCGTGGTCGCCGACGAGGTGCGCAGCCTGGCCACGCATTCCCAGGGGCTGACGGGGGAGATCGACGGCACCATCGAGCGCCTGCAGCGCGAGGTGGGCAACGCGGTGCGGCGCATCCGCTGCACCCACGACAGTGCTGGCGAGGTGGTGCATCAGGCGCGGCTGGCCGCGGAGGCCTTCGCCGATATCACCGAGGGCATGTCGGAGATCGTCCAGCACAATCTGCAGATTGCCGCGGCGGCCGAGCAACAGGCCGCCGTGGTCGAGAGCGTGGAGCGCAACACCCGCGAGATCCGCGCCCTGAGCAGTGCGACTCGCGTATCTGCCGACGACATGGTGCGCGCCAGCGACGAGGTGGCTGAACTGACCGGCAGCCTGCATCGCCTGGTCGGCCAGTTCAAAATGTAACGCCTGCGGGGCCTTGTTCTGCGCCACGCCATAGTCTGGCGTCGAGGCCTTGCGTTACTCTTGACGGCATTAGCCCGTTTTTGCAGTCGGGCACCAGGCAATGGTAGGAAATCACCGATGAGCAACGATGCAGTAGAACCGGAAGGCAATGGGCGACGGCATGGCGGACGCTATATCTACGAGGAGCTGCGCAAGCAGATCCTCACGCTGAAGCTCAAGCCTGGCTCTCCGCTGGATGAAGTGTCGCTGGCCGCCCAGTTCGGCCTGTCCCGTTCACCGGTTCGCGATGCCCTGGCGCGGCTTATCACCGAGGGGCTGGTGACAATCCTGCCGAACCGTACCACCTTGGTTACGCCGTTCGAGATCGAGGAGTTTCCCAACTACGTCGCCGCCCTCGACCTGATCCAGCGCGCAGTCACCCGGCTCGCCGCGCTGCAGCGCACTGACGAAGACATGCGGCGCATCCGTGCCGCCGAGGACGCCTATATGGTGTCGATTTCCAAGGGCGACTTCCAGGCCATGACCGAGCTGAACAAGAAGCTGCATCTGGAAATTGCACAAGCCGGCAAGAATCCTTACCTGACCAGTTACTACGAACGGCTGTTGGGGGAGGGGCAGCGTCTGCTGCATCTGCATTTTGACTTCATCATCAGCACTGCCAGTTCGTCAGGCCTGGGGCGCGATCATGAAGAGATCGTCGAGGCAATCGCCGCCCGCGATGCCGATGCGGCAGAGAACGCCGCGCATGAGCACACGATGCTGTTCCAGCGCAGGTTCTTGGACTTTATGCAGCAGAATCTGACGGCGACGATGACCATTTCATGATTTCTCCGCCATAGGCTGCAGTGCGAATGAAATCTGAATCGCCCCGGCTTTTCTAGACACTCTCTAAGCTGCGGCTGTCGCGTGCGTAGCAAGACATCTTTTACCAGCTCTGTTTCTGCCTGGCCGTTGAGTCTCTGGCTTAGCCGTTGATCGGGCGGCTTCTCGCTCGCCTAAAATCAAGATAATGTAGAGATCGAACGATTTATGTGAGATTACTACATTGCAAGATTGGCTCTGCTTGGTAATGGCTTTGCCTACGGCCAATGCTGCCGAGCGCATGCGCGCCTGGCGAGCGTTGAAGGGGGCGGGGGCCGCGGTGCTGCGCGATGGGGTGTACCTGCTGCCGGACCGGCCGGTCTGTCGAGAAACCCTGTCGGCGGTCGAACGCGACATCCTCGACAGCGAGGGTTACGTCTGCCTGTTGCCGGTATGCGATCCGCATGGGGAGCGATTCATTTCCCTGTTCGCGCGTGCGGAGGACTACGCCAAGCTGCGTGCAGAGGTAGATGCACAGCTCGCGCAGCTGGCTCCCGACACCGCGCTTGCGGTCATGCGCCAGGCGCGAAAACTGCGCAAGGCCTTTGCCCAGATCCAGGACATCGACTTCTTCCCCGGGGCGGACCAGCAGCAAACCGACGCCCAGTTGCGCGAGCTGGAGGTTGCGATCAGTCGCACGCTGTCCAGAGACGAGCCCTGCAGTCACGAGCAGGAGATCGAGCGACTGTCTCTGGCGGAGTTCAAGGGGCGGGTCTGGGCCACGCGTAACCGGCCCTGGGTCGACCGCTTGGCCAGTGCCTGGCTGATCCGGCGCTTCATCGACCCCTCGGCACGCATCATCTGGCTGCCGTCTGCGGACGACTGTCCTGACGAGGCCTTGGGCTTCGACTTCGATGGTGCGAGTTTCAGCCATGTCGGCAACCGCGTCACCTTCGAAACCCTGCAGGCCAGCTTCGCCCTGGAGGCACCCGGTCTGCGGCGCATGGCCGCACTGGTGCATTACCTCGACATTGGCGGTGCCCAGCCTGCCGAGGCCGCCGGCGTGGAACGGGTGCTCGCCGGCCTGCGGGCCAGCCTGGAAAACGATGATCAACTGCTGGATGCCGCCTGCGCCATCTTCGATGGCTTGTTGGTGGCCTTTGGCAAAGAAGGACAGAACGATGAATGAGACGATTATGCAACCCGATGAGCAGGCACTGCCGCGCCGCGAATCCGTCAGTTTCTGGCAGGCCCTGCTGTTCTGGCTCAAGCTCGGTTTCATCAGCTTCGGTGGGCCGGCCGGGCAGATCGCGATCATGCACCAGGAGCTGGTGGAGCGGCGGCGCTGGATTTCCGAGCGGCGTTTCCTCCACGCGCTGAACTACTGCATGTTGCTGCCGGGGCCGGAGGCCCAGCAGTTGGCCACCTACATCGGCTGGCTGTTGCACCGCACCTGGGGCGGAGTGATCGCCGGGGTTCTGTTCGTGCTGCCGTCGCTGCTGATCCTGATCGTCCTGTCCTGGGTCTATATCGCCTTCGGCGACGTGCCGCTGGTGGCAGGGATCTTCTACGGCATCAAGCCGGCGGTGACTGCCATCGTGTTGCAGGCGGCCCATCGCATCGGCTCGCGTGCACTGAAGAACAACTGGCTGTGGGCCATCGCCGGCGCCTCGTTCGTGGCCATCTTCGCCCTCAATCTACCGTTCCCGCTGATCGTGCTGGGAGCGGCGCTGATCGGTTACCTGGGTGGGCGTTACGCGCCGGCCAAGTTCAGTGTCGGCGGCGGCCATGCGGCGGCCGACAAGTCTTACGGCCCGGCGCTGATCGACGACGACACCCCGCCACCGGCGCATGCGCGCTTTCGCTGGTCGCGCCTGGCGCTGATCCTGCTGGTGGGCGCCGCGCTGTGGCTGCTGCCGATGGGCCTGCTCACCGCGCTGTTCGGCTGGGACGGCAGCCTGACGCAGATGGGCTGGTTCTTCACCAAGGCCGCACTGCTCACCTTCGGCGGCGCCTACGCGGTGCTGCCCTACGTCTACCAGGGCGCGGTCGGCCATTATGGTTGGCTGACGCCGACACAAATGATCGACGGCCTGGCCCTGGGCGAAACCACGCCGGGGCCGCTGATCATGGTGGTGGCCTTCGTCGGCTTCGTCGGCGCCTACGTGCAGCCGGTGTTCGGTGGTGACTCGGCTTTCGTCAGCGGCGCGCTGGCGGCCTGCCTGGTCACCTGGTTCACCTTCCTGCCGTCGTTTCTGTTCATCCTCGCCGGCGGGCCGCTGGTGGAATCGACCCACGGCGAGCTGAAGTTCACCGCGCCGCTGACCGGTATCACCGCGGCGGTGGTCGGGGTGATCCTCAATCTGGCGCTGTTCTTCGGTTACCACGTGCTCTGGCCGCAGGGCTTTTCCGGCAGTTTCGACTGGCCCTCGGCGCTGATCGCCCTGGGCGCGGCCGTGGCCCTGCTGCGCTTCAAGCGCGGGGTGATCCAGGTTTTGCTGGGTTGTGCCCTGGTCGGGCTGGCGGTGCATCTGCTGCGTTGATGGAGGCAATCATGGCGCGTATCTCGATCTGCGAACTGGCCGAGTGGCAGGCTGCCGGCCGTACCTTCACCCTGCTGGATGTGCGGCGCGCCAGTGCGCGTCAGGCCGATGCGGCGCAGATCGCGGGCGCCCGCTGGCGCGATCCAGAGGCCTTGCTCACCTGGAAGGATCAGGTGCCGCGCGACAGACCGGCGATTCTCTACTGCGCCCATGGCCATGAGCTCAGCCAGGGCTGCGCCGCCACCTTGCGCGCCATGGGCCTGGATGCGCGCTACCTGATCGACGGTTTCGCCGGCTGGCGTGCGGCCGGTCAACCCCTGCAAACGCTGGAATGAGTGGGAGGTGCGTATGAAGTGGATTACCCGTGAGCGGCCGAAAATCGACCGCATCGCCTGTCCCTGGCTGATCAGCCGGTTCATCGATGCCGACGCCGAGTTTCTCTACGTTGCCAGTGCGGACGTGCTGCGTCTGTCCCAGGAACTGGGGGCGGTGCCCTATGACATTCCGGGGGCCGAGCTGTCGCACGTTGGCGAGCAGTGCAGTTTCGACGCCTTCCTCGCCAAGTACCGGCTGCAAGAGCCGGCCTTGCAGCAACTGGCGGCCATCGTCAGGGGCGCCGACACGTCGCGGCTCGACCTCACCGCGCAGTCGGCCGGTCTCTATGCGATTTCTCTGGGGTTGTCGCACTGTTTTGCCGACGACCACGAGATGTTGCGTCATGGCCTGGTGCAAGCACTGCCAGGGCGAGTCGCACAACTGGCCGCCCGCGCTGTGAGGCGGCCGGTCTTGGCGGGCTTCGCTGGCGGTCAGGGCATGGCACTGCGCAGCACATGCAGCGCCAGCAGGTGCCCCGGATAGAACAGGTAGCCCCAGCGGTCGACGGGCCAGATCTTCAACGGCAGGGCTCGGTGCAACAGGTGGAGCCCCAGCAGCGCAGCCGCACAGGCCATCGCGAACGACGCCAGGGTATCCGGCACCAGGCCCAGCTCGGCAAACCAGCGGTTGCGGCCGTTGGCCAGCACCGCCAGGGCGGCAGGCAACCACCACCAGCGCAGCCCCTTCAGCCCTTGGACAAAGGCGGCCGGCAACAGTACGCCGAGTACGCCGTACATCAGCTGCCGATGCAGCAGGATGGCGATCAGCACCGTCGCCGCTGCCAGCAGCAGGCTGGTGCGCTCACCATGGTGGACGCCCCAGGCGACCATCAGCCCCAGCAGTAGGGTTGGCATCACGTTGTGCGTCGAGCTTTCTGGCGACAGCAGGCGATAGGGCAGCTCCGACAGCAGGGCGAAAGCCATCAGCCAGCCGAGGTAGCGCGCGTTGCCCTCGCTGAACAGCTCGCCGGGACGGGTCCTGGCCACGTTGGCGGCGATGCCCAGGCAAAACAGCGGGAAAGCCAGGCGGCCGACGACGAACAGGCCATAGGCGTCCGGCCACAGGTAGCGCAGGTGGTCGAGCAGCATGCTGAGCATGGCCAGCCACTTGACCAGGTCGAGCCCCGCATCCCGTCTCATCCCATGACTCCGAGCGTCAGCGCCGCCAGCACCAGGTAGCGCCCGGCCTTGGCCACCAGCACGATCAGCAGGAAACTCCAGAACGGCTCGCGCAGGACGCCGGCGATCACGCACAGCGGATCGCCGATGATCGGCACCCAGCTCAGCAGCAGGGACCAGCGTCCGTAACGGTGGTAGGCCTGCCGGGCGCGCTGCAGTTTGTCTTCCGGCACCTGAAACCAGCGTCTGTGGCGAAGGTGCTCGATATAGCGGCCCAGCAGCCAGTTGGCGGCCGAACCCAGTACGTTGCCGGTCGTGGCGACCAGGAGCAACAGCGCAGTCGGCTGTTCAGCGGCCAGCAGCAGGCCGACCAGCACCGTCTCCGATTGCATCGGCAGCAGGGTGGCGGCACCGAAGGCCGCGACGAACAGCCCCAGATAGGCGGAGAAGGCCCACACCTCAGGCGTTCAGCCCGGCCCAGCCATGCAGGCCGACATAGATGCCCACGGCGATGATCAGCAGGCTGGACAGGTAGGGCGCGCGGCGCACCACCACGCCCAGCCAGGGCCAGCGGTTGGACGCGTGTCGCGTGCCGACGGCCGCGGCGACGCCAACCGCGACCAGGGTCAGCGCCAGGCCGACGCTGAAGCCGAGTACCAGAACCGCACCCAGCGTCACCTCCTTGACCTGCAGACAGAGCAGCAGCACGGTGATGGCCGCCGGGCAGGGAATCAGCCCGCCGGTCAGGCCGAACAGGATCACCTGGCCGGTGCTGACGTTGCGGCTGGTGAAACGACGGCGAATGTCGTTGGCGTGGGCCCGCTCGTGCGCATCCTGGTAGCCCTCCAACGACAGCTCCAGGCTCTCCGGCTGCGAATGGACGTGGCCGTGTTCTTGGAACTCCAGGTCGTACTCGTGGGCGTGCCCGGCGTGGCCCAAGCGCAGGCGCGCGGTGAACTCATGCGGCTCGGGAATCGCATCCAGCGACTGCAGGTAGCCGTCCTGGGTGGCGAAGCGGAACTCCTGAATCTGTCCGTCGCTGCGGGTGGTGAGCAGACTGACGTCCCCAGCGGGCCAGACATGCCCGCTCAGCACGCGCAGACGCCAGCGTGGCGGCGCGTCCTGCTCGTGGATCGACAGTTCGACGCGGCCGTGTCCGGTATCGATGTGCTGGCGTTCGTCGTGATGGTGCTGCTCATCCTCGAAGCGCCACATTTGCTCGCCACGCCAGGTGCGCCAGAGCATCCACAGCGCGATGGCGACGATGAGCACGGCCGAGGCGAGTTGGAAGTAGGGTTCGGTGGTCTGGGCGTCGAGGTGCTGTCCTAGGTACATGCCACCGATGGCCACCAGCCAGACCACGGCGGTGTGCGAGGCAGTGGCCGCCAGTCCAAGCAGGACGGCCTGACGCACCGTGCCGCGAATGGCCACGATGAAGGCCGCCATCATGGTCTTCGAGTGCCCGGGCTCCAGGCCATGCAGGGCCCCAAGCAAGATGGCGGTAGGGACATACAGCCAGGCCTGTGCGGCCCCTTGCTGCAACAACTCGGCGAAGGTCGACATGGGAAGGACTCAGAGGTATTTGGTGATCTGCTTGAACTCTTCCAGTGGCGCCCGCTCAGCATTGGTAAGGGCGCCGACCGTGTGTTCCAGGCAGTGGTCGATGTGGTCCTGGATCAGCGTGCGCTTGGCCTGGCAGACCGCTTTCTCGACCGCGTGCAGTTGCTGGGCGATGTCCACACAGGCGCGACCGTCCTCGATCATGGCGACGATGCTGCGCAGATGGCCCTCGGCACGTTTCAGCCTTTTGATGATTTCCTTATGACTTTGGTGCTGATGCCCGTGTTCGTGCTTGCTCATCGCCAGACCTCGTGCAAGGATAATCGCCGCGGCATCCTATCCCCCTGGGGGGGATATGGTCAAACGGCTGCCCCCCCCTCAATCACACGGCCCAGCTATCGAAGCGGCGACTCCATGCTCAGCAAAGCCATCAGCGCCAAGGTGATCTTCGCCCTCGCTCTCGCCATCCTGATGGCCTGGGCCGGGCATGCGTCTGCGCTGTTCGTGGGGGAGAGCCCGCCGACCTGGGGCGACAACCAGCATATGCATGCGCACAGCCATGGCGACGGTGCGTTTGCCTGTGCGGTCTGTGCGGATCATTACCACTCGCCGCTGACGGCTGACCACGTGCATGAAACACCGCACCTGAGCACTGGGCTGAGCATCGCCTCGCAGCCGGAGCGTAGGCTGCTGCTGGAAAGCCCCGGCTACTCGATTCCCGCCAGCCCGATCTACCTGATCGAGCGGCCACCACGCCCTGGTTTGGTGTTCTGAACAGGCCGCTGTGCGGCCCAAGACCACTGCAACCTAGGATTTCACCATGCATTCGCTATCCATGCGCGGCATGGCCGCAGGCCACCTGCGTCCATACCGCTCGCTACCGCTATTGCTACTGCTTACCGCCCTGTTCTTTCTCGGTATGCCCGACGCACTGGCCCACGGCGTTGCCGAGGGCGACAAGGGCTTCATCCAGGAAAGCACCGGGGTGATGTTTATGCCGTTCGTGTACATGGGCGCCAAGCACATGATTACGGGCTACGACCACCTGCTGTTCCTGTTCGGCGTGATCTTCTTTCTCTACCGTCTGAAGGACGTGGGGCTCTACGTCACCCTGTTTGCCGTCGGCCACTCGGTCACCCTGCTCCTCGGGGTGCTGGCGGACATCGGCATCAGTGCCTACGTGATCGACGCCATCATCGGCTTTTCGGTGGTGTACAAGGCGCTCGACAACCTGGGGGCCTTCCAGCGCTGGTTCGGCTACCAGCCAGACACCCGCGCCGCTACGCTGATCTTCGGCCTGCTGCACGGCTTCGGTCTGGCCACCAAGATCCAGGAGTACGAGATTTCCTCCGATGGCCTGATCGCCAATTTGATCGCCTTCAACGTTGGCGTGGAGATCGGCCAGCTACTGGCGCTCGGCAGCATTCTCATTTTCATGGGCTACTGGCGGCGCACCGCCAGCTTCTGGCGCCACGCCTACACCGCCAACGTCGCCATGATGAGCGCCGGTTTCCTGTTGATGGGTTACCAGCTCACCGGCTTGATCGTCTCCCAGTAAGGAATTTCGCCATGTTCAACAGCAAGATCCCAACCCTCGACGAACTGCCGAGCAGCCAGCAACTGCTGCGCTCCACCCTGACTGCACTGATCGCCGCCATTGTCATACTCGTCATCGTGGTCATGCCCTCGGAATACGCCATCGATCCCACTGGAGCCGGTCGCATGCTGGGGCTGACCCAGATGGGCGAGGTCAAACAGCAACTGGCCGAAGAAGCTGCAGCCGAAGCTGCTGCGCCCGCAGCTACAGCTCCGACGGCGCTGCAGCCGGTACCTCAAGCGGCCCCGCAACCTGCCGTCCCCGCAGCCGCAGAGGCGACGGCCCCGGCCGCAGTAGAGCCTGCGCTAGTTGAGGCCGAGGGGCAGAAGCATGAAATGAGTATTTCCCTGGCTCCCGGCCAAGGCGCCGAGATCAAGCTGGAAATGCTCAAGGGCTCCCAGGTCAACTACTTCTGGACGGCCAACGGCGGTGTGGTCAATTACGACACCCACGGCGACCCCTACAACGCGCCGCGCGAGTTCTACCACGGTTACGGCAAGGGGCGCGCCACGCCGGAGGATCAGGGTGTCCTGGAGGCCGCCTTCGACGGCAAGCACGGCTGGTTCTGGCGCAACCGCACCAGCAAACCGGTCACCGTCACGCTGCGTACCGAGGGTGATTACATTGCCATCAAGCGGGTGATCTGATGGTTCAGCGGGAGCAGTGAGCCTCTGCTCCCGCTGCTTTCTACCCGCGTGCTCCATTGATTTAGATCAGGAAGATGATGAGCTCCGGATGCTTGCTTGACGAGTCGGAACCGCAGCCCGATCAACGGGCTGCGGGAGGTCTTACTTTCGGATGCTCAGAGTTCCCTGACTGGTTTTTGATGGCTCAGGCAAAGCTCCTCGCGAAATCTGCAGGTTGCGTGGTGCTGCGTTTTGCGCACTTGCCGCGTGTTCTACTGGCTGGTATTCAGTCTGGCATGTACGCAGCGTACGCCTCCCTTTGCGCTCTGCGGAGAGGTCGTCGAAGCCTTCGGTCAACTCAGAGAAAATATCCCTTTGGGTCATGGCGTCGGGATCACCTTTTGTTCAAGACGCTTCGTAGATAGTCAGATCTACAAGGAACACCCTGGATAGGGTTTCAAGTAGTGGTACCAGTAGTTACTCGACAACTATGGTTGTAATGCGGTTGACGCTGATGATTTGCCCACACCAAATCATCTCGAAATGAGCAGCCTGGATGATCGAGGTAACAGGTCGCGGCGTCATCAGCGCCCAGCAGATGTTGCTCGGAGCGCGAACCGAGTTGTAGCGCAGGCCCGGGTATCCCGCTCGTTTCACTTCGCTTCCCAATCGATTCGAGTGTGCGTAGTCGTCCGGCGCATAGATGGGGTCTGAAAGCGGAAGTGCGGTGACGTCCCTCATCCCGCTGTCGCTGAAGCTGGCGGTCAGCCCCCTGAAGACGAAACGCTCATAGTTGAGCCCTGGCACATTCGACCAGTAGTGCTCCTGGTGATGGCGCACCTCGGCAATCGCGGTGTCCATCCTGTCGGCCAGGTAGAGCACGCCGAAGCTGCCGTTGCTGAAGCGCGAGCCGGCCGGGTTGACGTGGGTGAAGGGCGCTGTCGCATACGAGCACCCGGGGATACCAAATGGGATCTGGTCGCGCGGAATGAGCTCCAGGCGGCCTATCTCGTTCTGCAGCCGTGGATTGGTCAGCGCCTGGATTTGATAGAGAGCTTCGAAGTCCTCTGCGTCGGCGACGTCGTCGAACAGGGCAATGGGCGGAAACTTGGAGTTGACCAAGCGGTAGGCCTGCAGGCTCTCACCTTCCAGTGGCGGAAGGTCGCCGAGCATCACCACTGGGCGCCTCGCAGCGCGTCGATCCGCCGGAATGTCTCGTACAGCGAGATCATGTCGCCCTGCGCCATGATGTCGAGCGGCGCGCGGCCGTTGAAGAACTCGTTGCGGTTCTCCATCGAGGGGAAGCCGTAGACGTTCTCGGGGTTGTCGAACACAACGCGTAGTGCCGCGTGGATGTTCAGCACAAGACTGATGCGCTGCATCTGGTCGGAGTCCAGGCTCACCGCCCACGCCGAATCCTTCTGGCTGGCGCGGGTGTAGGTGCTGCGGGAAATCCGCAGCACCCGGCAGGCCTGCTCGCAGGAGGCCTTCCACTTGTCCAGGATGTTCAGAGCCGCACGCAGGCCGGCTGCGCACTGGCTTTTCGAGAAGTCCTGAGCTTGGATGGCGGCAGCTGTCATGGGGAGCCCTCGATTTAATCTGTAGAGCAAAATGTAGCACATTTGAATCTGTAGATTAAAGTGGCCATTTCACCGGCGTCCCCTCTAGCGTCCATCTTCAGTGTCTGAGTGGAAGAATTGGACGGGGTGCGGAGTATAGGGTGTGCCTTTGCCCATAAAGCGTATGCGCTGGGCGTCGCCAACCGCGTTGCATTGGGCCTCACCCAGCTTTGCTCGATTGTCCCGGCACTGCAGTCGCAGCTCCTTGAGCCGCTCGGGATTCTCTGCAAGCGCTTCGGCCGACTCAAATGGCATCGGTTTTTCGCAAGCGCTCAACAGCACGGCAGTCAGCAACAGCGATATCTTCTTCATCAAGCGATCTCCTTCTGTGATGTGTGATTAGGCAGCAACGCCCGGCTTTCCGCCGGACTCACCCGCCCGATAAACCTCGCCAATTGTTCGGTCGGTTCGCCTTCGCGCCGTATCAGGTAGGTGGTCAGCATCGCGGGGCAGCCGGCCAGCGGCCTGGTCACAACGTCCCGATTGTTGAGTTCGGTGATTCGCGCGAGGCTGGAGAAACCCAGGCCGTAGCCCGCCGCCACCAGCGCCATCATCAGGTCCAGGGTGGGGACGCGGTCAGCGATGGTCAGCCGTGTTTCCACCGCGCCTAGCACCCGCTGTAGTTGCTGCCAGAAGCCTTGGCAGACCTGCGGATCGCAGAGCACCAGCGGGTAGCGCACCACCTCGTCGAGCGGTACGCGTCGATAGGTGAGCAGCGGGTGGCGGGCAGGCACCGCCACCACCAGCGGATCGAACCAGACCGGCTCGGCCACCAGCCCTTCGCCAACCTCGTCGGATTGTGCAAGCCCGATGTCGAACAGGTCGTCGCTCAGGCCTCTGACCTGTTCGCTGAAGGTGACTTCCGACAGGCAGATCTCGACCTCAGGCTCTTCCTCGCGGCACTGGGCGAGCAGGGCGGCCAGGCGCGCCTGGGGGATGCCGTCGGACAGCGCGACGCGAATGCGCCCGCGGTAGCCGGCCGCCGCGCTCTTGACGCTGGCCTTGGCCTGGTCGACCACGGCGAGCACCCGACGCGCTTCTTCCAAGAGCACCTTGCCGGCCCAGGTCAGGCGCGTGCGCCGCGTGGTGCGCTCGAACAGCTGCACGCCCAGGCGGTACTCCAGCTCCTTGATGATCCGCGACAGGGGCGACTGTTCGATATGCAGGCGCGCGGCGGCACGGGCGAAGTGCAGTTCTTCTGCGACGGCGATGAAACAGCGAAGGTGGCGCAGTTCCACGGCCTTTCCTCCGTCAGTTGTAGGATTCGGCTTGCACGTCGCCGTTCCAGGTTGGCTGGCGACGCAGGTTGACGATCTGCAGCAGGGCACCGAGGGCTGCGACACCACCGGCGCTGGCGGCCAGGGTCCAGGTGGGCATCTGCAACAGCAGCACGAAGCCGCCGGCCGCGGCGCCGATGGCGCTGCCCAGGTAGAGCGCCGACTCGTTCAGGGCGATGGCCAGGTTGCCGTCGCCTTGAGCCTGGCGGGCCAGGATCAGCTCGTTATTCTGCGGCACCTGCAGCGCCCAGCCGACGGCGCCCCACAGGGCGATGGGCAGCATCACCAGCCAGGTGCTGAGGGCAGCGGCCAGTGGCAGTACGAACAGTGAAACGGCGAGGATCAGCATGATGGTGAAGGTCAGCACCGGTCCCTTGATTCGATCCACCAGCGGGCCGATCAGGAAGCTGCCCAGCACGCCGCCAATGCCCCAGACCCACAGGTAGGGGGTGACCGAGCGCACCGCGCCATAGGCTGGGTCAGCCAGCAGCGGGGCGATGAAGGTGTACATGCCCAGGCTGGCGATGGCGGCCAGCAGCGACACCAGCAGGATGATCAGCACATGGCCGTCGCCGAGGATCGCCAGCTTCTGGCCCAGCGTGGTGGCGGTGGCCGCCGGCAGGGAAGGGAGCTTCAGCAGCAGGCCGAAGAAGGCCACCAGGCCGAGCAGGGTCACCAGCCACAAGGCGGCCTGCCAGCCCAGCTGCTCAGCGATCAGCAAGCTGAGCGGCACGCCCAGCACCACGCCGCTGGCCATACCGCCCATGATGATGGCGATGGCCTTGCCGCGGCGCTCCGGGGTCGACACGGCGGCCGAGGCACCGATGCCCATGGCCAGGTAGACGCCGGCGCCGATACCGGCGATGGCGCGCCAGACCATCAGCGCGGTGAAACTCTCGGCCAGCGCGCTGGCGGCGTTGGCGATGACGAACAGGCCCAGGGCCAGCAACAAGCCGGCGCGCTGACGATGCGCCGGGGTCAGGGCGACGAAGATCGGCGAACCCAGGCCGTAGGCCAGGGTGAAGGCGGTGACCAGCTGTGCGGCCACCGCGACGGAGACCGCGAACGAAGCCTCGATCATCGGGATCAGCCCGGCGGTGACGTAGGAGGCCATGCCAAGGGCGAAGGCCCCCAGCGCTATGAGGTAGATGGGGGATTGGTTGGGTGTGTGCATGCTCGGACTCGCTTGCGTTGCAGGAACGCGTGGGTGGTACAGCGAATGGATGCAGCCCCGCACCGGGGCCGCATCCGGTTGGGGACTAGAGTTCGAGGCTGACGTCGTACTCGTTCAGCCAGGTGTTGAGGCCGACCGCCAGCTCCATGCCCATGCGCTCGTACATGGGCGAGACGCTGCCGAGCGGCTTGGCCAGGGTCTGCTGGATACGGCCGCTGTCGAGCATTGGCGTCACCGGCGCGTTGCGATCCGCCTGGATGGCGGCCAGGGCATCACGCAGCGCCTGCTCGTAGGCCGGGTCCTGGGTCGAGGGGTAGGGGCTCTTGACCCGCTCGCTGATCGATTCGGGCAGCAGGTCGCGGGTCGCCGCGCGCAGGATGCTTTTCTCCCGCCCGTCGAAGGCCTTCATCGCCCAGGGGATGTTGAAGGCGTACTCGACCAGGCGGTGATCGCAGAAGGGCACCCGTACCTCGAGGCCGACGGCCATGCTCATGCGATCCTTGCGGTCGAGCAGGGTCTGCACGAAGCGGGTCAGGTTGACGTAGCTCATCTGCCGCATGCGCTGGTCGACCGCACTCTCGCCAGGCAGTACCGGCGCTTCGGCGATGGCCTGGGTGTAGCTGTCGCGCAGGAAGCTGTGCATGTCGAGCTGGGTCAGCAGGCCCGGGTCGAACAGGGTCTTGCCGTCGAAGTACTTGCCGGTCACCGAGGTCAGCCAGGGGAAGGTGTCGGCCTGGATCGCTTCCGGATCGTGGAACCAGCGATAGCCGCCGAACACCTCGTCCGCGCTCTCGCCGGACAGTGCCACCGTCGAGTGCTTGCGCACCTCCTGGAACAGCCGGTAGAGCGACGGCCACATGTCGCCCCAGAACGCCGGTGGCAGGTCGAGGGCACGGACGATTTGCGCACGCAACGCCGGATCGGCCAGCTCGCGGCTGTCGAGGACGATCTCCTGGTGGCTGGAGCGGATCTTCTCCACCAGGTCGCGCACGAAGGGTGCATCCGGGGTGCCGCGCACGGCGTCGCCGGTGAAGCCGCTGCCGTGATCGACGAAGTCGACGGAGAAGGAGCGGATGTTCTCCTTGCCGGCGGCCAGCAGCTTCTTCGATGCCAGCGCGGTGATGATCGAGGAGTCGAGGCCGCCGGAGAGCAGGCTGCACAGCGGGACGTCGGCGACGATCTGGCGATCGACGATGTCCTCCAGCAGGTCGCGGGTATGGCGAATGGTCTCGTCCAGCGAGTGGGCGTGCTCGCGCGCCTCCAGCTTCCAGTAGTGGCGGCGACCCAGGCCCTGGCGGTTGATGCGCACGATCTCGCCTGGCATCACCTCGCGCATGCCGTCGAACACGGCATGGCCCGGCGTCTTCACCATCTCCAGGATCTCGCGCAGGCCGTCTGCACGCACCTTGCGCGGTACCAGCGGGTTGGCCAGCAGCGCCTTGGGCTCTGAACCGAACACCACACCGTCCGCGGTGGGGAAGTAGTACAGCGGCTTGACGCCCATGCGGTCGCGGATCAGCAGCAGCTCTTGCGAACGCAGGTCCCAGATGGCGAAGGCATACATGCCGTTGAGCCGCTCGACGAAGGCCTCGCCCCATTCGACATAGGCGCGCAGCACCACCTCGGTGTCGCTGCGGGTCTCGAAGCGGTGGCCGAGACGTTGCAGCTCGGTGCGCAGCTCGCGGAAGTTGTAGACCTCGCCGCTGTAGGTGATGGCGGCGGCTTCGCGCGGACCACCGTGCATGGCGGTCATCGGTTGGCGACCACCCTCCAGGTCGATGATCGACAGGCGCCGATGGCCCAGGCCCACCGGGCCCTCGATCCACAGACCGCCAGCATCCGGGCCGCGCAGGGCCATGGTGTCGGTCATACGCTGCAGGGTGTCGCGTTGCGTTTCCAGGTTCTGGCTGTAGGACAGCCATCCAGCGATTCCACACATAGTCGTTCTCCTTGTGATTGGGTTACCCGAGGCTTTCCAGGTCGCTGTCCTCGGCCAGCAGTACGCGCGCCTCGCCATGGACGTAGCGCGCCGGTGCTGGGGTTTGGGCATGGGTGTCGAGCTCGTTGAGCAGGCGCTGCAGCGCCAAGGCGGTGTCGAGGCCGGCGAAGGGCTGGCGGGGCGGCTCCTTGAGCGCCACGGCGCGCACCACCTGTCGGCACAGCCGCGAGAGCTTGTGCAGGGTGGCCAGCCCAGGCTCGTCGGGGGCGGTGGCGAACGCGTGCAACAGCTCCTCGCTGCCGTTGGCGCCGCGCGTCCAGATGCGCAGCTGGTCGTGATCCCAGCGCGGCGTGTCGAACACCAGGCGCGCATGGATCAGCCGAGCATCGCGATCGACGAAGCTGAAATCCACGGTGCGCTGGCGCACGATGTTGACGAAGCTGGCGTAGCCGGTGACCCGCGCCTCGCCCAGGCTGGCGGTGAGCTGCACGGTATCGAGCACCTCTGGGCCGGAGATGGAGAAATCCGAGCGCACGCCGAGCACGCCATCGAGCTCGAGCAGGCCGGCGCGCGGGCAGATCCAGCCGAGCAGGTCCAGGGCGTGGATCACCTCGCTGGTCACGCCGCAGGTGGGGCGGTAGTCGTTGATGCGGTCCTTGCCCCAGTGGAAGCTGGCGCGCACCAGTTGCCAGTCATGGCGCTCGACCCAGTCGCGCAACTGCTGGGTTGCGTCCGAGTAACGCTCCACCAGATCCAGGGCAAAGCCGCCGACCTGCTCCAGTGCGGCGAGCAACTCGTCCAAGTCGTCACTGGGCGTGACCAGCGGCTTCTCGCAGAGCACGAAGCCCCGGTAGCCGGCCAGCTGCTTGAGCACGGGCGCATGGCTGTGGTCGTTGACGCTGACCACCACGATGTCTGGCTCGAACACCTGCAGCGCCCGGCCGACGCTGTCGAAGTAGGGCAGCTCGGTCGTCTTCTGCCGGCGCCCGACATAGGCCAGCGACAGCGGCAGGCCGGTGCTCGTGGCGATATGCTCGAAGGCGCGGCGGTAGCGGTTGCCGGCGTAGCCCAGGCCGATGATCAGGATCTTCATGCCGAGGCCTCCTGACGGATCAGCAGGCGCTCGTCGCTGGCGACGAAGCCCAGGGCCTGGTAGAGCGTGCCCGCGGCCTCGGTGCTCTGCAGTACCACGCAGCCGACGCCGCGGTTGGCGAACCAGCGCAGCAGGTGTTGCATCAGCTGCCGGGCGATGCCGCGGCCCCGCCACTGTGGCTCCACCACCACTGATTGCACCCATCCGGACAGGCCGTTGAGGCAGCCCGGTGCCGGCGCGCGCTGGTCGATGATGGCCGTCGCGCAGCCCAGCACCTGGCCGGATTCCTTGTACTCGGCGGCGAGGATCTGCACGCAATCGCTCTCGCTCAGGCGGTTGCTCAGCCAGGTGCGGTAGGCCGCCCGCCAGCGCGCCGCGTCCTCCGGCGTCTTGCTCGAATAGCTGGCGGTGGTGCCGTCCAGCAGATGCGCGCGCAGCTCCACCAGGCTGGCCAGGTCGGCCTGGGTCGCGGGGCGCACGGTGAGGAAGGACTGCTCCATCTCAGGCCACCTCCGCAGCGAACGCCCGGGAGGCCAGCGGAATGCTGAAATGCTCGAAGGTCTCGCGCAGCGACCGCGCCAGGTGCTCGATCTGCGTATCGCTGTGGTTCGGCGTGGCGTTGACGCGGAAACGCTCGGTGCCCACCGGTACCGAGGGATAGTTGATCGGCTGCAGGTACACGCCATGGGTATGCAGCAGGCGTTCTGCCGCCGCCTTGCAGCGCTTGGCCTCGCCCACCAGCACCGGCAGCACGTGGGTCTGCGAGCAGGGCATCACCGGCACGTCATAGTGCTTGAGCCGCTCGCGCAGCTTGGCGGTCTGGGTATGCAGGTGATCGCGCTCGATACTGCTGGCCTTGAGATGCTCGACACTGGCCAGGCAGCCGGCGGTGATCGCCGGCGGCAGCGAAGTGGTGAAGATGAAACCCACGGCGAAGGAACGCACGGCATCGACGATCACCTGGTCCGAGGCGATGTAGCCGCCGATCACGCCGATGGCCTTGGCCATGGTGCCCTGGATGATGTCGACCTGATCGGCCACGCCCAGCTCGGCGGCGATACCGGCGCCGCGCGGGCCGTACATGCCGACGGCGTGCACTTCGTCGAGGTAGGTCAGGGCGTTGTAGCGCTTGGCGACCGCGACGATCTCGGCGATGGGGGCGATGTCGCCGTCCATCGAGTAGACCGACTCGAACACCACGATCTTCGGCTGGCCCTGCGGGTAGCTGGCGAGGATCTGCTCGAGGTGCGCGACATCGTTGTGGCGGAAGATCTTGCGCTCGTTGGGCGTCGAGCGGATGCCGTTGACGATGGAGGCATGGTTCAGCTCATCGCTGATCACCACGCAGTCGGGGATGCGCCGCAGCAGGCACTGGAGGGTGGCATCGTTGGAGCCGAAGCCGGTGGGAAAGACCAGCGCCGCTTCCTTGTCGTGCCAGTCGGCCAGGCTCGCCTCCAGGCTGGCGTACAGCTCGTGCGAGCCGCCGATATTGCGCGAGCCGCCGGAGCCGGCGCCGTAGGTCTCCAGCGCGTCGTGCATCTGCTCGCGCACGGCGGGGTGTTGCGACATGCCGAGGTAGTCGTTGCTGCACCAGACCACCACCGGTTCCTGCTCGCGACCGTCCAGCTTGGCCAGGGGATACTGGCCGCAGATGCGGCTGAGGGTGGTGAAGGTGCGGTACTGGTTGGAGGACTTCAATGTCTCCAGTTGTTCCCGAAGAAGTGCTTGGTACATCCGTTTATCTCCTTAGCGAGTTGATGACACGTCTCTGTGTGGTTCCTCATCAAGCAAGAGCCCTGGCTCGGGCATTCGCGGCCAGGTCGGGGTATTCTTCTCGGGATTTATAGGGGTTACAATTTGACTGTTTATCCTAGTACTGGAGGTAACCGGATGAGCGCGCCCCGCACAGCTGAACGCACCCGGGTAGAGCTGGCCGAATTCCTGCGTAGTCGCCGCGAACGCATTTCGCCGGAGGAGGTGGGCCTGCCCGCCGGTAGTCGGCGGCGCACGCCCGGGCTGCGCCGCGAGGAGGTCGCAGCCCTGGCCGGGGTGGGGTTGTCCTGGTACACCTGGCTGGAACAAGGACGGGACATCAGCGTGTCCGCGACCTTCCTCGACAACCTCTCGCGCACGCTCAAGCTGGATGCCACCGAGCGCCGCCACCTGTTCCTGCTCGCTCACCAGCGTCTGCCGCCAGAGCCGGGCAAGACCTGGTGCACGGTGCCTGCGCTGATTCACCGGCTGATGGCCGACCTGCCGTCACGTCCGGCCTACGTACTCAACCTGCGCTGGGACGTATTGGCCTGGAACGCCGCAGCGGATCGGGTGTTCGGCTTCTCCGCGCTGCCGGCGGACCGCCGAAACCTGCTGTGGATGCTGTTCACCAGCCCGGCCATGTGCGAGCTATTCGACCCTTGGGATGAGCAGGCGCTGCAGATCCTCTCCAGCTTCCGCCGCGACTTCGTGCGGGCGACCCAGGATCCGGATATCGCTGCGCTGGTGAGGACCTGGAGAAGGCCTCGCCGGACTTCAGGGACTGGTGGCGGCAGCAGGATATCCACGGCCCGTGCCAGGGGATACGCCACCTGCACATCGAAGCGGTTGGCCAGGTGGTGTTCGAACACACCACGCTGACCATCGACGAGGATCGCCACCTGCGGCTGGTCTACTACGCGGCCAAGGAGGGCAAGCCGCAGAGCCGATCCTTCGAGCAGTGGCTGCAGCAGGAGCCGGCGCTGGTCTAGGCCCCGGCGCTTGTTGCTCAACCAATCGACGGCCCGCGCTGGCGACCCAGTTGCCAGGAGACGCTGTTGCCCTGGATCACCGCCGACACGCTTTGCCCGAGCCGCTGCTCGATCACCGGCTTCCAGGGCACCAGGCTGAAGCCGATGCCATCGTCGAGCAGGGCATAACGGCCGCTGGCCAGCTGCACGCTGCGCCGGTAGATCCCGCTGACGCGCTGGCCCTCGACCGCCAGGCGGTACTGCAGGCCCGTCTGCGCCGAGATCTCGCGCGCCGCCGCAGTCAGCTCCCGGCTGCGCAGGGTGGCCAGCAGGTTGCGTGCGAGCACCACGCGTTGGCCCTGGCGTTCGGCCAGGCCCTGTTCCACCAGAAAGTCCGCGCGCTGCCGCAGCGCTTCGCGCACCTCCTTGCCGAAGCCCGTGTCGACCAGCTCGCGGTTGCCGCCGATCAGCTGTTGGTCCAGCCAGGTCGCGCCGACGGCGCGCACCTGCTGCTCAAGGGGCAGCGGCGTGCGCAGTTCGACGGCGACGTCGCCCAGGCGGCGGGCGTCATGCTGCCGGCCTTGCTCGGGCAGATCGGCCGGCACCCGCCAGACGCTCTCGTCCAGCCGCTCGACGATTCCGGCCCGGCGCAGGGCTTCGAGGCGGCGCACATGGCGTTCAACCAATGCCTCGGGATCCTGTCCTTCGACTGCCTGTGATCGTGCCAGGGCCGCGTGATAATCGGTGCGATAAAGGCCGTCCGCAGCCAACGCCGCAATCGAGCGATCCACCGTGCGCGGCTCGCCCAAACTGCGTGTTTCCACCACGCCGCCGATGGGGTAGTCGGCCAGCTCCGCACGGGCAGGCAGGGCCAGGTAGTGGGCCTTGCCGTCGAGCCCGTCGACAACCAAATAGCCACGGTCGTTTAGCTCGTCGGCCAGCCCCTTGGCCATGATCCGACCGACCACTTCGGGACCATCCTTGCCCGGCTCGAAGACCGCCAGCTCGCGCTGCACGCTACCCATGGCCCGCTGCATCGTGCGCACGATGTCGCCACGCTCGCCCATGGCGCGCAAGGTCGCCTCGGCGTCCTCCCGCAGGATCCATTGTCCTGGCCGAACCTCACGAGCCAGCTCAAGCCTCTGCAGCTGCTGCAGGCGGCCGATCAGCAGCTGCCGACGTGGATGGTTGGCGAGCGATTTCAGGCTGAGCACGCCGGCTTGGCGTTCGCGCAATAGGGTGCGGTCCAGGCTGGTAAAGCGCTCCTGCTGCACCTCGCGCTGCAGACTCCGCTGGATCTCCAGTTCGGTACGCGGGCCGAGCCATTCGGTGGCCAGCTCCGAGGCGCGGTTGCGCATGCCCTCGGCGATGTAGTCGCGGGCGATCACCAGGTCCTTGCCGGTGTCGTCCTTGCCGCGCAGGACGATGTGGGTGTGCGGGTTGTCGGTGTTCCAGTGGTCGACCGCCACCCAGTCGAGGCGCGTACCGAGGTCGGCCTCCATCCGGCTCATCAGGTGGCGGGTATAGGTGCGTAGGTCGTCGAGCTGCTCGGCATCCTCGGGCGAGACGATGAAGCGAAACTGGTGGCGGTCGTCCCGGCCGTGTTCCTCGAACGCGTTGAGGTCGGCCTGGTCGGTCAATGGCCCGTAGGCCTTGCCTGGATCACCCTCGCGACTGACGCCGTCGCGTTCGATGTAGCGCAGGTGGCTGAGCGTCGAGCGCTTGCCGGCCCGGCGCAGGTTCACCAGGCGCGTCTTGATGGTGACGCGGCGGGCGTTGGACGGCAGTTGCTGCGCGCTGAAACGAGCGGCGACATGCCCGCGGCCGAGGCGGGCGCCAGGCTGGTGGCCCGCCTTGCGCGGCTTGCCTGTGCCGGCTTTGTTGGCCTGGCGCAGCGCCTGGTTGATGAAGGGTTGGCCGCGTTGCTGCGGCTTGCCCGGCTGCGGGCGAAAGCACAATTCGTCGTCCGGACGGCTTCCTTTGCTCATGTTTTGACTCCTCCAAGTTGGTCGCAGTACGGCGTATCAGGCACGCTCCCAGACAGTTGCTGCTGTGGGGCGAACACGATTTCGGCACCTGGCGACACCAGCGCGGTGTCGCCGCTAACCCCCGTGCAGACTGCTTTCCAGGCCAACGAAGTGCCGCCCCCTTTTATCTTGCCCTCCGCTTTTTCCGTGCCTTTGCGCTGCTGAGTTGGGTAATCAGGAGAGGCGGGACGCCGACGTCCAAAGCCCCTGGCCGGCAGGCGAGGGCAGAAGTACCTGCAGCCTGGCGGCGCGCGAGTGCGCACACCGAGCGCACGCAGTCGGATGGCGGATCGACACGGAGAAGGCCTGTTCATCGACGCGACTCCAGCCACAAGGGCTGCGCCCGACCGATCACCGCGTCGGCGGATACCGGGCCGAAGTAGCGGCTGTCGAACGACGCCGGGTTGCTGTTGCTGAGCAGGAGCAGCTCATCTCTAACCAGGCGCCGACAGGCCTGCCAGGTTGGCAGCGCGCGGCCCTGTCGATCCCACCTCAAGCGCCTGGCCACAAGGACGCCATCAATGCGCACCTGATTGCCCACCACGCATACCTGCTGCGGCGCCATCGCCGCCACGGTCTTTAGCAACGGCACGTTCGCCGGCAGGTAGCCGCGCTGCGACGCCAGCGACATTGCCTCTGGCGGCAGGCGAACCAACACCAGGTCGCCAGACGCCAACGAGTTGGCTGGCGAAATGCGGTACCAACCGACGGACACGCTGTCGGAGGCGTTGTAGACCAGCCATGGTGGCGACGTTGTGAGTGCTGCCCAACCCAGGGCAAACAAGCTGCCGGCTAGCAGCGCCAGTGGCCACCTCGCGCCGCGAGCACCCAAGGTCATGAAGTAGCCTCCGGAAACTGTCGCTCCAGCACTTCGCGCAGCATCTCCGCCATCGTCACGCCGCGGTCGAAGGCCGCCAGCTTGATGCGCGTGCGCAGCGCTGGCGTCACGTCCAGCGTCAGCCGGGCGCTATAGCGCTCGACCTTGCCGTTGTCGATTCCAGCGCCCTGGCGTATCCAGGCTTCGGCCTGCGGGTCGGCCGAGGGGCGTGCGCCGATACCGATGCGCTTGCCGCTCATGGCGACCACCTCAGCAGCTCGTCGACCAGGCTGCTGACCTCGCGCGCGGCGGCGCTGTCCGGCGCCAGTTCACGCGCGAGACGACCGGCTGCCACGCTCTCGGCGAAGACGATGCGCTGGCGTACTTCCGCCTGCAGCGCCGGTAGCGGTTGGTCGGCCAAGGCGCCGCGCGCTTCGCGGCCGATCACCGTGGTGCTGACGCGGCGGTTGATGGCAAATGCCGCGCGCAGCGTTGGCCTGAACACCTGCGCCTCGCGGATCAGGTTGACCATCTCCGCGCTGGCCCACAGGTCGTAGGGGCTGGGCTGCACCGGGATCAATACGCGATCCGCCGCCAGCAACGCCGAGCGGGCGAGGGCGGCGATGCGCGGTGGCCCGTCGATGATCACATGATCGGCACGACGAGCCAGCTCCGGGGCTTCCTGGTGCAGCGTCTCGCGCGCCAGGCCGACGGCGCTGAACAGCCTGGGCAAGCCCTGCTGGCTGCGCCGCTGCGTCCAGTCCAGTGCTGAGCCCTGCGGGTCGGCATCGAGCAGGATGACGTTCTGCCCGCGCAGGGCCAGTTCACCGGCGATATGGGTGGCCAGGGTGGTCTTGCCCACCCCGCCTTTCTGGTTGAGCAGGGCGACGATCATGGCTGTTGCTCCCCGGCCAAATCACCCCGTTCGGCACCTGTCCACAATCGGGCGCTGCCCCAATAACAAGTTAGAGCTTTTAAGTTAGTAATGTTAGAGAGGGCTGGAAGCAGCGCCAGCCGTGGCCTGCAGCGGAGTTCGTGCGCCTGAAGGCACGTGCGCCGCGCTCCTGATAGCACGGGCCGGCGTGCGCCTGAAAGCACGTCGGGATTCACAGCTTTTCCCGAAGATATCCCCGTGCCGTCTACGGCACGCGCCGGAAGGCCAGCAGTTCGGTCGAGCGGGACAGACGCACGACTTCCAGGCGATACCCGGGCAGCGATTGGCGAGCCGCCAGCGCACGCAGGTCGAGGGCGAAGTCCGAGTAGCGCGCCGAGCTGCCCGACTTGCGGTACAGGTGGCGAAAGTCGAACTGCCAGCCGTCCTTCTGCTTGCCGCCATGCTTGCGCACCAGGCGATACAGCCAGCGCTCTATGCCGCCGGTGAGACGGAAATAGGCCGGGTCGATGGTCAGTACCAGGGCCTGGTCCAGCACCCCGCTGTAGAACCAGTCCGGCAGGATCAGCTCGATGCCCAGTGGCCGGCCATCCGCCGCGGCCAGCTCCTTCCACTCGTTGATCCAGGAGAAACGGTGCAGGCGCCGGCCAGTGGTCTCGCGGATCGAGGTGGCCACGCTGGTCGACTGCAGCCGATCCAGCGCCGCCTTCAGGCGCTGGTAGTCGCGCAGCGAGGTGCCACGGCCGATGAAGCGCAGGATCTGGTAGGGCGTCGCACGCATCAGGCGCGAAGTGGGGATGCCCGCATCGCGTGCTTCGACCAGCTGGCTGGCCGCCCAGATCAGGATGTCGGCATCCCAGATCGTGGCGATGCCATGCTCCAGCGTGCCCTCCACGCGTACCGTCACTTCGCCCGAGCGAAAGTCGATCGGCACAGTACGCCGCGACTTGGCCAGCGAGAAGAACGGATGCGCCATCAGGTCCTGGGCGTCGCGCGGCGCCATGTCGCCCGGCAGCGCGCGGAACAGATCCAGCTGGCCGCTCTGGGCAGGCAAGTCGTGAGGGTTGCGGCTCATGGACAAGGGCTTCACTGCTCATCACGCTGCGCTCCCGGGTGGCGGTCGAGGTACTCGGGATCGAAGGTGGTCTCGAAGCTGCGCTCACCGGCCCAGGCTTCAAGATCGGTGAGCGCATACATCACCCGCCGGCCGAACTTGTGGAAGCGCGGCCCGCCGCCGATCACCCGCTGCTTCTCCAGCGTGCGTGGCGAAAGCCGCAGGAAGGCAGCGGCTTCGCTGTTGGTGAGGTAGCGAGGGGCAGGGCAGGCCTGTGGCGCTTGCGCCTCAATAGCGCCCTCCACGGGCCGCATGGCATGCGCCGTCGGCCCGGCCTTGCGGTGCAGCGACGAATCGAGATCGATGCGGCGCGGCTGACGGGAAAGATCGATTGAGTGCGACATGGTGTGTCCTCCGTTGACGTGGGAGGTGCACCGTGCGGCAGCCGTCGCGCTCGATCATGCCGGGTTGGGTCTGGGCGAATGCGCAGGCAGGAGGGGCGAGGATTGATACCGGGAAGGTCTGGACGCTGACCGGGTACGCCCATCTACGCGAGTGACCGGCCACGGTGCCCAAGCACGCCAAGCTCCGCGCGCGCAGCCATACGGATTTACCGGGCACGGCTTTCCACAAAACCGGAAAACCGCATCGGCGGATTTCCGTAGATCCGTAAAAGCGCAGATCCGCTTCCCCACCAATCCGTAAATCCGTGGATACGGATCGACGGATTTGGGCAAAACCGTAAGACCGTAACGGTCTCAATCAACTGGCAGCATAACGTGGTTGCTCCAGGCTGATCGCCGGGTGCGCGTCCCCGTGCATCAGCCTTCCGGGTGGGGCGCGCGGGTGGCCGGCAGGGCAGGGGCGCAAAAAACAAGGCACCGGGTCGCCCCGGTGCCTTCCGCTGGTCTAGCGATTCCAGAACACGTGTACCTGCTCGAAGCCTGTCTCCAGGGTGAACAGGTCGCCGCTGTACTCCATGTCGCGGGCCATGGCGCGGTAGTCGATATACATGGCCAAGTGCGGCGGAATGCTGCTGGTCTCCTCGGTCAGCTCCTGAGCGTAGTCGGCCAACGAGCTGTAGCAGCCGCAGTAATCTTCCTCGGCCGCCTTGCGCGCTTGCTCCAGGCCGTTGAAATGGTTGAGCAGGGCGCCGCCGAGCGCGGGGTACTCCTCGATAAAGCAGGCGATCTCGTGGGCGTTTTCGAGGCCATCGTACTCACCGAGACGGTAGCCGTCGAAGCCCTCGAAGTCGTGGATGGCGTACTCCCCCGCACCCTCGACCGGCGAGGCCGCCAGCATGGCGTCGACCTGTTCCCGGATATCGTCCATCTCCAAGGTGGCGTCGATCCAGACGCCATGCAGATGACCGGCGTTGTAGGCGGCCAGGTCGGCAACATAGATCCTGATTTCTTCGCTCATGGCTTTCGCTCCTTCGTCTTCAGGGTTCTGCGCTTGCGCTGCGCATGAACCCCTGCCGACTAGGGCGACTAAGGCGGTCGTGAAAAAATCAGGAAAAATCGCGGAGGCTCCACCCAGCGCAGCGGCCGGGTGGAAACCGTCTATTTTTCTTGATTTTGAGGGGGCAAGAACCCCTGCCTTGGAAAGGGGAGAACGTCACCACGGGTGGTGACAGCAACGTGCTTCGTCAGTTAGCAACTGGCCGGAACCAGCAGAAGCAGCCACACGCAGGCTCCAAGCTGCCTCAAAATCGTGGTCGGTCCGTGATTATTATCGCCGCTTCTAAAATCGGGAAGGACTGAAGTCAGCCGAAAATGCCGAGCTACTTCAGAGCATCCATAGGTGCAACACCGTACCGGAATGGTCAGGTGTTGCACTCAGTTTTCGCGATCGCCAAGTCCGCAGAATTAAAATCTCAAAATCATCTGCATCTTCCTACGTATTCGTAGCGTTTCAAAATCGGCAATCGAGTCGACCAGCCAAGACTGGCAGTTTAATATTAAACTTTCTATCCGTTAGCATGACGCCATTGATGACCATTTTTATCTCTGTAGCAGCATCCTAATGTAATTAGGAAGCGTCCTGTTTCATCGAAAATCCACATTGTCCTTAGCGAGCTATTGTCATTTAGCCACGACTCCTCAACCTGCTCTTGATTAAGTTTTCTCTCAGGTATGTTCTCGCTTTCTAACCAAACCATTCCTTCGGGGGCATGCGGGCCAGGATGCGCAAGCCCAAAGCGATCCTCAACTTTGTATTTGCCATAAAGAGCAACTATTTCACCGACCAGTTCGGCGTCCATGTCGGATACAGGCTGTTGCGGTAGTTGAGATTCCCTCGCATAAGTCAGTGGCGTAAGTTTGCCATTATTTATTTTCCAAGACCTCGCTGTAGCATCCTTGAATTCGCGATCTACATTTTTTTGGTTGTATATCTTGGTTTCTATTTTTCCGACTTCCGGACGAAAAGTCTCACCAAGAAACTCGTCGTTTGCCACGGCAAAATGTGAATGGAGAAGCGTTACAGCAAAGCGACTAGTTTGATGTTTTTCTGAGAGGAGTTTGCCTAGTGCATTAAGGAAACTCTCATCATTCCCTGCTAGCTTGCTATTAACATGTTTCACGTTCGGCATTTCAGCCCATGCGGCAGAGCTGAGCGCGATGCGTTTGTTGGCCATTTTTGTCTTCCCCGGATGAATTTTGAGATAAAAATTCTAGTTAGTATTTTTTTCTAAGCAAAATTATTAGAGTCAACTTGTTATATTATTTTAGAATTGCTTATATTGCATTTCCTAATTAGCAATGAGCCTCAGTCGAGCGAGTCACGCGCAGGGGGCGGTGCGCAGATGGCGGCCGCCACGAGCAGTCGAGCATGGAGCACGCGCAGATCAAAAAAAGCACGCCCTCTGCTCGCAAAAGTCTCCCAAAGCCCCCCGCCTGTGGTATATAAAGTGGCGCACAAAAAAGCCCAGCTAATGCCGGGCTTTTTGCTCCGTCGAATGGAGTCGCACAACGGAATCTATACGAGAGGCAATTGAACAGCAGCCTCAGGGTCATCGACTGAGTT
Organism: Pseudomonas sp. PL-6; assembly: GCF_054110165.1. Taxonomy (NCBI): domain Bacteria; kingdom Pseudomonadati; phylum Pseudomonadota; class Gammaproteobacteria; order Pseudomonadales; family Pseudomonadaceae; genus Pseudomonas; species Pseudomonas sp. PL-6. The sequence goes on from NZ_CM134189.1 coordinate 2,348,022, forward strand.
ATTGCTCTCAATCTGACGTTCTTCCTCCAATTTCGCAGCTAGAGTACTGGCAAACTCTTCCACTTGTGCTGAAAGATCATTTGCCGGATTGAAAACCATACCTCCTACCTTGTGGGTAGCGTCAAAGAAACCAGGCATGGAGTCCACATACCAAATTGGCACCACTGAGTTTTCGCCGAAACGCTGCCGGAACTGATCCGACTCAAATTTCGTCCAAATCTTTCTTGGGTAGTCCTTGCTATGCAAGACAACTACAAATTTAGACTCACTCCTATAGATAGGTGCCAAGTACTCCTCTACATCATTAGCAAGAATTCTATGCTGCTCATGCTTGTCATAGAAGACGTTTATTTCTCGCGACATGAGCTCATTGAAAAGCGCTTCAGCCAATGTGCGATCCTCTCCCGCAAACGACAAGGCAAAGTCGTACTGGCTATCGAAGTCTATGCTGAAGTAACCGACTTGCCTTGCAAATTTCGACCAAATCAAGTGCCGAATAAAGTATAAAAATTTTGGATCCTCGCTCGTAAGTAGCGCAGTTTTTGGCTCAAAATGGATAAGCTCACCAATACTTGTATTAGAGCTGATTAGGGTGTTGAGGTGCCCCTTATCAATAACCTGATTAACGCTGCCCTTTAATTCCGGATTCGCTGCTACAGCTTCTACTGTGTCAAGTGCACCCTCGTTCGATTGGGACAACCATCTAAGTAGGTGGAGGTACGGTGCTCTTCCCTCGCGACGCAGCTTGTTGCCTGTGGCAAAGTCTCGAGCGAGAGGGAAGAACCTAGGGGAAAGTTCGGCGATTACTGCCTCACGAATGCAGGGCAAGCTAACTTTGATTTCCTTCGTGGTGCTACCAGCGTGAGTTGCTATCAGGCCTTCCTGAATACATGCTTCGTGGCATAGGACTTGAGCCATAGCGAAGCTCCCTTCCGCCTCAGCAGCAATCTCTTCAGCGATAGCCAGCGAGCAGTTCAAGGCCCGCTCACCCAATTCAATCATCTGCCGGATTCGTTCTACGTTGGTCCGTGCCACCCTTACAACTTCAATCCGATGAAGAACGTCCGGAGCGTATTCAACAAGCGTTTGGCCTGCTCGATTGATCCCGATCAGAATGACTTTGCTACTTTCCTCTTCCTCATCAGCAAGCGTTTTGACGAAATCGGTGAGCTTCTGTTTGGCTTCATTTGGCAGCCTATGGAAGTCGTCCACGACCACCACACCTATACTCTTAATGCTCGGGAGCTCTTGAATGAGCTCAGCATCTGCCGGCTTTCGTGCAGATAGAAATAAGCACGAACTTGCCATCCCCGCGTCTTCGACTGCCTTTTTGACACATGATGTTTTCCCGATCCCAGACGGCCCCTCAATAATCATGCATCGGCCAGGCGTGTTCAGCGCAACCAGCACCCGGCCATATTCCGCTGGAGCAACAAATGTATGGGTGGGGACGCCTGACTTCTTGTAAATCTCATCGATGCGGGGCATTTGTGTCCTTATCCTTAGGCATGTTCTGGGTCCAAGTCTCGTGGAAATGGCTAGCAGCAGTGGAAACTACGGATTTGCCCTCTGCCTGTCCACTGCCTCTGCGCTAGTCTGGGCGTAATGGTGGAGACCAGTATGTGTGGGCGATGCGTAAGCCCAACAGGCAGGGCAATTGGGGAGTAGCGCCCGCGAGCTGGGCCGCTAGGTACGTAGATTTAACGTGTCCCTCTCCAGCATGGTGCCCATGGTCAGGATCGGCGCCGAATGCAAAGCGGAATTACTCTGTACACGCTGGGGGATGATCTCCTTCTGGCCGTTCTCGGCCTGTTCTGGGGTACCCGCGTCATAGGGCGTTCCAAGAAATTGAAGACATGTGACGGTTAGCGCGAGCCGGCAGGCCGGCTCGCGAACATCCGCTTTACAGCTCCAAGGAAAGGGGTTTAGCCGGCTGGCCGCAGCACTTGGGTGAGCATATGCGCTGGTGGACGCGGCTGAGGAAGCCCACTTCGAAGGCTCTCCGTTCTATCGCACATGACAGTAAATCGCGCTCGGCGATCATGACTGCCCAGAGCCAACCGCTGCGGGCGTTGTCGAGCCAGGTCTGGGCCAGCTTTACGCCCTGGTTGAATGCCTCCCTGCAGTCAGCGGCCCAGATGATTTCTACACCTGGGTGGCCATCATGAGAAGGAAGACAGGTCATTACACCCTTGCTCATCTGGCACCTCCTCGTACTTCGGAGAGGGCTCGTCGATAGAGCACCACCATCTCGTCGAGTAGATCCAAGGCTGAATATGCAGCGATCCGTACGCGCAGATCTGCTGGCTGCAGCCCATCAGGTTCAGCCAGTTGATCCAGCAGATTGCCGAGCATGACGCCGCGCAGTTCAGCCGCAGCTTCAGAGGGGTGGGGAGAGCGTTCGGATTCATGCAGCGGGCTTCGCTGCAGCGGAAAAGGTACAACGCAGGATTCGAACTCAGCCATGGCGCACCTCCAGATCAGAGGTGGACAGCAAGACCAGAAGCCCAAGGCGGAGCTCTCGGGTAAAAAGGGGGTAGCGCATTTTCCTTATGCTCCTCAGACGATTAAGGAGCCGCCTACCGCCGTTGCTACACGGTAATGGAGGCGGACCGTGCGGGGGTAGCAAACCGGCGTCCGAGGGAACCGGCCAGGCAAAAGCCTGCCCCACACGGCCCACCATAGAAGTTAAGCAACCAAGCACATGAAATGCTGGCCGCCTAAGCTATGGCGCTACCGCGCCTCGAACGATTCAGGTTGCTACACCCGGTCGTGGGATTTACCACGACGGGCGCACTCTAGCCCGAGGGTTTTCGGATGGCAACCTACTGTGGCGTAGTCGGGTTTCTAGTTTCGTGCGGCCGCCCCACAGGTCACCTGGTTGGGTAGGTGAGGGAGTACCCCGCTTGTGGTTTTCGGCTTACGCGTCGGCCAACTCGCAGCGGAGGCCGAACTTTTACTGCAGCTAAGTACGCAGCGTCACTGGGTGTTGTCGCACGCACTCTGCTGACCTTGGCATTGGAAAGGCAGCTATTAGTAGGGGCTCTTCTTAGGATTGTTGCGCAGACGCTGAGCTGTGATTTTTCAACTGCGCTGTAACGCCAGCTCGTCTCGTCGATCTAGTTGAATGCCGGCACGCAAAAGACCTTTGCCCGGCTAACCCAGATCACCCGAGGATACGCACATGACGATGAAATCCACCGCAGCTACTGGTGCTGCTATCGCTTTCGCTGCTGCGGCCATGTTTGCAGGCATGTCCGGCACTGTTGTGGCGGCTGAAGAGGCCAAGGTGCATTGCTACGGCGTCACATCCTGCAAAGGCCAGAACGACTGCAAGACCGCCGAAAATAGCTGTAAAGGCCAGGGCGCTTGCAAGGGCCACGGCTTCAAGGTCATGACCAAGGCCGAGTGCGATGCGGCAGGCGGTACTGTCGGCGAGTAAGTGAGCTGGGGCGACCGCTGTGCGGTGGCCCCGCATCACCAGGCAAGGAGTCAGCGATGAATGCTCAACGCGGCAATCTGGGTTTTGGCTTGGGCCTGCGCAGTACCTATTACCAAGCCATTCTTGAGCAACAGCCGGCCATCGACTGGTTCGAGATCGTCTCGGAAAACTACCTGGTAGCGGGTGGCAAGGCTCTCTACTTTCTCGATGCCATCGGCGAGCAGTACCCGCTGGTGATGCACGGCGTGTCGCTGTCGATTGGCGGCCCGCATGAACTCGACCGCGACTACCTGCGCCAGCTCAAGCACCTTGCCGCGCGGGTGCGGCCGGCGTGGATCTCCGATCACCTGTGTTGGAGCCGGGGCAATGCCCACCAGCTGCATGACCTGCTGCCGCTGCCCTACACCGAGGAGAGCCTGCAGCATGTAGCGGCACGGGTGCGCCAGGTGCAGGACGTGATCGAGCGGCCGCTGGTGCTGGAAAACGTCTCTAGTTACCTGCGCTGCGCCGATGACCAGTTCAGCGAGTGGCAGTTTCTCAGCGCCCTGTGCGAGCTCAGCGGCTGTGAGCTGCTGCTGGACGTCAACAATGTCTATGTCAGCGCACGCAACCACGGGTTCGACGCCTGGACCTTTATCAGCAGCCTGCCCAAGCAGCGCATCCGTCAGCTGCACCTGGCGGGCCACAGCGATTACGGCAGCTACCTGATCGACACCCACGATAAGCCGGTCAGCGACCCGGTGTGGCAGCTCTATAAACGCACCCTGCAGCAACTGGGGCCGGTGTCCACGCTGTTGGAGCGGGATGATCATTATCCCGACCTGGATGTGCTGCTCGACGAGCTGAACACCGCGCGTCGGCTTGCCGCTCAAGGGCTGCAAGGAACGCCGCGATGCGCCTGAGTGACTGGCAGGCGCAGGTACAGGCCTACCTGCTGAACCCCGACTCCCAGCCCAACCCGGAGTTGCGGACTAGCCTGCTGGGAAGCGCCGCGCTGAGTGCCGAACAGGGGCTGGCGATATACCACAACGCCTACCGAGCGCGCCTGCTGGAGGCCTTGCGCGGTGATTATCCGGCGGTGCATGGCTGGCTTGGCGACGAGGAGTTCGATGCCCTGGCCCTGGCCTATCTCAATGCGCACCCCTCGCAGCATTTCAGTCTGCGTTGGCTCGGTGCGAAGCTGGCGGCGTTTATCGATGGATACCTGATCCCCGCGCAGGCCACTCCGCTCAGCGAGTTGGCGCGTCTGGAATGGGCCTTTACCCTGGCGTTCGATGCGCCGGAAGGCCAGCCCCTTAGCCTGGCGCAGATNCTTCTGATCAGCCGGTTTTGCTCTGGAGGGAGCTCGTTTAACAGCCTTGGACGCCGGGCGTGGGGACGTGGCTTCTGCCGGCTTCATCGAGGTTGGTGCAGGAGGGTTCTGAGTCCGTCGTTGAGGGGCGGGGCGGCTTGTAGTGGCTGACGGGCTCTTGGCAACCCGGGGCCTTGCAGGCGACAGTGCCGTGTCCTGCAAGTGACGTCCCAGCTCGTCGTTCAGCGCGACCTGGGCGAGGTCTTTTTCCAGCCCCAGCACTTGCAGTACTGCCATGTAGGCACCGAGGGTCACGCCTGCACTGCCTTGCTCAAGAGACCTGAGTGTCGGCAAAGACATGCCGGCCCGCTCAGCCATTTGCTTGGCAGTGATCTTGCGCCGCTTGCGCGCGAGCATCAGGCGCTCGCCCAATTCCTCAAGTAGCCGGCTAGATGCCGGCAGTAGTGGGGCGGTTCGTTTTGCCATGGAAAAATATTCTTTCATAAAGGAAGAGAAGGTGAAAGGATAATAGCATCTATGCTCTCTTGATTCGTGAGTGCTAGCGTAAAAATAGATCTATTCCTTCACTTTTATATTAAAAGTGAAGGAATATTTTTATATATTAGCCTTCGGTTGAGTCAGGGAGGCTTCCGGCCGGCTATCAGGACTGCCGCGAACAGATTCGCTGGTGAATGCGGCTTAGGAACCCCACCTCGAAGGCGTGCCTCTCTAAAGCGCAAGGCAGCAGATCACGCTCGGCGATCATGATCGCCCATAGCCAGCCGCTGCGGGCGTTGTCGAGCCAACTCTGAGCTAGCTTCACGCCCCGGGCGGCGCGCACCGGCATGACCGAGCAGGTGTTCGCCGACACCATGAAGGAGCCGGAGGCTGGCTTCGACTACTTCGCCCTCGAGAACGTCGCGCTCCTGCTGGTCTGGCTCGGCTCCGAGGCCTCCGCCGGCGTCACCGGACGCATGTTCGAGGTCGAGGGCGGCAAGCTGTCCATCGCCGATGGCTGGCGCCGCGGCCCGCAGGTGGACAAGGGCGGGCGCTGGCTATCCGAGGAGGTCGGCCTGGCTGTGGCGCAACTGGTCCAGCAGGCCGTGCCGGCGCAGAAGGTCTACGGCAGCTAGTCCTCGCCCGGGCCCGGCCGGTCAGCCGGCCAGGGCCGGCACCGGTTGCTGCTGGTACCAGGGGCGCTGCACCCGTTGCACCAGGCTGTTGATCTGCGGCACCAGCAGGTTGGCGGCCAGTACCGCGAAGCACAGGCCGTCGGCGTACAGGCCGAACTCACGAATCAACTCGGTCAGCACGCCGATGGTGGCACCGAACAGGATGCGCCCGGTGCGGCTGTCGGGACTGGTCACCGGGTCGGTAGCAATGAAGAAGGCGGTGAACAGGCAGCCGCCGAGGCTCAGGCTGTACAGGCTTTCCTGCAGGCTGTGGCCGGCGGCCATGCACAGCAAGGCCTGGCTGCCGAGCATCGCCAGTGGAATCTCGATGCGGATCACTCGCAGCGCCGCCAGGATCAGGCCGCCTACCACATAGCCGTAGCCGGACAGATTGGGGGTGATCGGGTTGAACTCGTCGAGGGCCAGTTGGGTGGCGCCGGCGAAGGAGTCGAGGTTGAGTCGCGGCGCCAGGTGCAGTTGCTGCATCAGTACTTCACGGGCGTCCAGGCCGAGGGTCCAGGCGCCCTGGTTGGCGGGCGCCGGGTGGAGTTGCTGATAGAAGCAGATGGCGATGATCCCCAGGCCCACCATGGCCGGGTTGAGGCGGTTGCGGCCGAGGCCGCCACTGGCGTGCTTGCACAGGGCGAGGCCGGCGAAGCAGGCCAGCGCCATCATCCACAGCGGCACCAGCAGCGGCAGGGCGCGCGCCAGGATCAGGCCGAACACCAGCCAGCTCAGGTCGCTCAGGCCCTGAGCCACATCCTGTCCGCGCAGGCGCAGCAGGCCGGCTTCGAAGGCAAAGGCGAGGATCACGCACCAGAAGGTCTGGATCCAGACCACGGTGCCGAATTGCCAGGCATACAGGATGGTGCCAGGCAGCAGGCACAGGCTGACCAGCAGCATCAGGGTGCTGAGTCGCTGCGGGGTTGGGGACTTGACCAGGCTCATCGGCGCATCTCCATCTTGCTCTGGCGAAAGCTGTCGCGTAGCGGCAGGTTGCTCGGGCAGGTGCTACTGCAGCTGCCGCATTCGATGCAGGCATCGAGGCGCAGCGCCTGCAGGCTGGCGTGATCCTGGTTTTGCGCGGCGTTGTAGAGGTCCAGTGGCCTGAGCGACATCGGGCAGACGTCCACGCAGCGCGTGCAGCGGATGCAGCTGGCTGCGGGCTTCGCCGCCGGCAGGTAGCGCTCGGCTGCGAAGATCAGGCAGCTACTGGTCTTGCTGATGACCGCGCTGGGGTCCGGCAGCGGCTGGCCCATCATCGGACCGCCGACCTGGGTCAGCTGGCCGTCGGCACAGGCGCCGGCCACTGCGCGCAGGGCGGTGACCGGATAGCCGATCGGCACCTCGACGTTGCCGGGGCGCTTGCAGTCGCCGGTCAGGGTCAGTACGCGCGAGACCAGCGGCTCGCCGTGCAGCGCGGCGCGGCCGAGGGCATAGAGAGTGGCTACATTCAGCGCCAGCACGCCGATCTCGGCGGGCCGCGCGCCGGGGGCCAGGTTGCGGCCGCTGAGGCTCTTGATCATCAGCGGCTGGCCGCCGGCCGGGTAACGCGTCGGCAGCGGACGGATCTGCACCGAGGTGCGCGCCTGAATGGCGGCCTCGCGCAGCGCTGCCATCGCCTCGGGTTTGTTGGTCTCGACGCCAAAGCGGGTCTGGCTGATGCCGAGCAGGTGAGCCAGGTAGTCGGCGCTCTCGATCAGCGCCTGGGCGCGTTCGCGCATGAGGCGGTCGTCGCAGGTCAGGAAGGGTTCGCACTCGGCGCCGTTGATCAGCAGCAGGTCGGGCTGCTCGGCGCCGGCCAGCTTCAGCGCGGTGGGGAAACCCGCGCCGCCCAGGCCGACGATGCCCATCTGCAGCGCCCGCTCGACCAGGGCCTCGACGCTTTGCGGCGGCGCCAGCGGGGGCCGCTCGGCCCATGCATCCAGGCCATCGGCGCGCAGCGTCACCGCCAGCACCGGTTCGGCTGAGTCGGCGGCGAAGGCCGGACCGATTCGCTGCACGGTGCCGGAGGTGCTGGCATGAACCCAGGGGGTGTTGGCATCGCCGCGGCCGATCACCTCGCCCTTGCGCACGTACTGGCCTGGCTCGACGCAGGGCTGGGCGCAGCGGCGACCGCGCTCGAGCGGGATGGTCAGCAGCAGGTGGTCGGCCGGCAGCCGGACGATCGGCGTGGCGTTGGACAACTGTTTGTAGCCCTTGAGTTTGATGCCGCCGCGCCAGCTGTGCGAGGGCGGCGCGGCGATACCGATCAGGCGGCGCCAGAAGGACAGCTGTTGCGCCTGACGCGGGGTACGGACGCTGACTGGCATGCGCTCGATGCTCTGAAACGAATGACTGGACATTTCCGTCCTCCAATTCTTGGGCATGAAACATCCCCTGCGCAGTTCGGCACATGAGAGGGGCTTGCTCCAGGGGGGTGGGGAAAACGAGGCGGGACGCTCGAACACTCACTAGTTGAGTCAGAGCGCGAAATGGGCCTGTTGTTCGTTTTTTGAGCAGTTTTGCCGACCGGCGGTAGCCCGATCTCGGTCGCCGTGGACCACCCAGCCAGCACCAGTCCTGGCGGTGAATCGTTTCGGGTCGGGGGCTGGTTCAGCGCTTGCGCAACGGCCTGGCCAAGGTCAACGCGATCCACACCGAATACTTTCAGGCGCCCTACCCGAATCGGGCCGCCATGGTCATAGCGGGATTGGCCCGTGAGGAAATGCTGGTGGAGTTGGTGGTATACGCCAGTGCCTGACGCGGTAAACCCGCTTCACATTGACCGATGGCTGGCCCTGCTGCTCATGCTGCCGACGCAACAGGCCCCAGACCCGGCGATAGCCATAGCTGGGCAACGCGCCCACGGCCAGCTTGATCTGCTCGACCAGGGCCGCATCGTTGAGCGTCCGGCGACGACGCGGCTGCGGCTCCGGAACAGAGTTCGGAAGGTGACTTTCTTATGGGAAACAACTTGGTCAGCAGCATCGACCGGTTCGTCAGTTGCTAAGGGAGTGTTCTGCCTGGCTTCTTCCATTGCTGATTCGACGGAAGAGCCACGGCGTTTTGAAGCTATCACCGATGTGCACGATGCATTTATGACCATGCCAGAGTCTGCATGGGAGCAGGCTCTAACGAAAGGCCAGATCGCGCAGGAACAAGGTGATTGGAGGGAACATGATGAGTAGTACCGACATCAGCAGCAAGATGAGGAAGAACGGCAAGCTGCCACGGATTACGTCGAAGTAGGGCCGTCGAAATATCGCTATAGCGGTGAAGATGTCGCAGCCGAAAGGCGGTGTGGCCGAGCCGATGGCCGCCTGCAAGGTGATGATGGTGCCAACCAGCACCGGATCAAGGCCGGACATGCGCACCGCCGGGGCGAAGATCGGCACGAGGATCAGCATTACCACAATCGGGTCGACGAACATGCAACCGATAAAGAAGGCGATCGAAATGATGATCAGCAGTTCGGTCGGCGAAGCCTGCATCAAACCAATACCGCTGAGGATCTGCTGGGGGATCTGAGCGAAGGATATCACCCAGGAGAAGGCCGAGCCGGCGGCCACCAGGATAAACACCACGGCGGTGATCAGCCCGGTGGACATTGCAATGCTCGACAGATCACTGAGCTTGACCCGGCGAAAAATCAACACCTCCAGAATCAGCGCATAGAGCACTGACACCGCAGCTGCCTCGGTAGGGCTGAAGACCCCGGTGTAGATGCCACCGATGGTCATCACTGGCAGCAGCAGTGGCAGGAAGGCACGACGGCATGTGCGCAGCCGCTCATGCCAGCTAAATTTCTCGCTGCGGGGAATGCCTGCCAGCCGCGCGTAGAAGTAGCAGTAACCAGCCAGCAGCACCATCAGCAGTAAGCCAGGGCCAATGCCGGCGATGAACAGTTCGGCCACCGATGTACCCGAGACCACGCCGTAGATGATCATGCCGATGCTCGGCGGAATCAGCAGGGCGATATCCGAGGCGTTGATGATCAGTGCCATGGCGAAGCTGTCCTTGTACCCCTGTTGCAGCATCTTCGGCCGCATGATGCTGCCCACCCCGACCACCGTCGCCTGGGTCGAGCCGGACAAGGCACCGAACATCGCGCAGCTCAGAGCAGTGGTGACTGCCATGCCGCCCCGCACGTGGCCGACGAAAGCCATGGCGACATCCAGCAGTCTATTGGCCGTGGCCCCGCGAGTAATGATGTCGGCGGCAAGGATGAACATCGGTACTGCCACCAGGGCTGACGGACGGATGCCGGCGATCATCTGCTGGATTAGGAACTCCGGCCCCATGTTGAAGAAAAACAGGAAGCCGGCCGCTGCGGCCGCCAACAGGGTTGTCATCATGGGGAAGCCCGCCAGCAGCAGGACCAGCATGATCAGCAGAAGAGCAGTAGTCATATCCATGCTGTGCGTACTCAGGCTTGCGGGGGGAGGGGGACGTCGACATGCCGCGGCGGTGCTTCGCGGCAGCCGAGCAGTACCAGCAACTGAATGAAGGCGTGGCGCAGGAACTGCAGGCCACTCATACCCAAGCCCAGTGGAATGACCAGGTAGATGTAATGCAGCGGCAACTGTAACGCCGATGAGGCGCGGCCAACGCGCGCGGCTGATTGCACGTAGCCAATGGATGCCCAGGTCAGCCACATCAGCAGGGCGGCGGTAAGCAGATTGATCAGCAGGAGGCTGGCGGCGGCAGGCTTGCCAGTCAACTGCTCGACGAAGGCGCTCATGCTGATGTGGCGGTTGTGCCGCGCGGCATAGCTGCAACCGATGAAGGTGACGAAGATGATCAGGAACTGATTGAGTTCCTCGGAGAAGTACAGGCTCTGGTTGAACAAGTAACGGCCAAATACATTGCCGACCGAGTTCAGCGCCATCAGCAGGATCGCGCTGGCGAGGATAAACGCCTCAAGCTTTTCCAGCAGCCAGTCCAGTTTATGTAGCCAAGCCATTGCCACCTCCAGCCTGCTGCCATGGCGACAGGCATTTTTTTTGTTGTGGAGGCCAGACAGTACATCTGTGAAAAAACCATGTCAATTCAATATTTGAATCAGTACATGTGTGCTATTTCATGGTGCATGAACTGCTTTGTGCGTCATTTCAGAACACGAAATGCATGGGGGGAGGGATCTCCTCCATCAGCCCATTCAGCGTGGCCAGTCCTGCCTGAACGCGCGAGCGGCTCTGTTCGGCGCCCAGGCTGATGCGCACGAACGGGTTGTTGCGATCGGCGGTGGCCAGGAACGGCTCCGCCGGAAAGATCATCACGCCTTCTTGGCGTGCCCGGCGGACGAATTTTTCCGGTTGCCAGTGCGCCGGCAGTTCGGCCCATATATGCATGCCGTTGGGATGGGCCTTGTAGCGGCAGGCGGTGAGCAGTTCGCAGGCCATCTGCTGGCGTGCCGCAAACTCCTGCTGCTGAAAGGTGATCATGCGGTCGAGGGTGCCGTCCTGCATCCACCAGCTGGCGATCTCGAAGGGCATCAGGGTGGCCATCCAAGTAGTACTGCGAAGTCGGCCTATGGCTTGCTGCACTAGGTGTGGCGGGGTGATCAGGTAGCCGGCGCGCATGCCAGGCAAGGTCACCTTGGTCAGGCTGGTGGCGTAGAAGCTGCGCTCCGGAATAAGCGCCGACAGTGGCGGGCTGCGGTCCGGTTGCAGCGCGCCGTAAACGTCGTCCTCCACCACTGTCAAGTCGTAGCGCCGGGCCAGCTCGGCGATCGCCTGACGTCGTTCCAGGCTCATGGTGTTGTTGTTGGGGTTGTTCATGGTCGGGGTGCAGAACAGCACCCGCGCGCTCCCCTGTCGGCAGGCGGTTTCCAGCGCATCGGGCAGAATGCCCTGGTCGTCTGTGGCCAGGCCTTTGAGATTGAAGTGCAGGGTTTGCGCCAAGGCCAGTAGCAGCATGCCCGTCTCGTGTTCGCAGAGTACCGTGTCACCTGGCTTGAGTATCGTCGTCATGGCAATAGTCAGGGCGTGCGCGGTGCCATTGCAGAACAACATGTGATCGGGGTTGGCCGGCATTCTCTGCTGGGCTAGCCAGGCGCAGACCACGTCACGGTGCAGGGTCAGGCCTTGGGTCGGGTGGAAGGATGTTATGAAATCATCGCGGCCCTCGCGGGACAGGCGTTCGAGGCCCTCGCGGTAGAGCTTGACATGGCGGGCCGTGCATACCGGATGGGCGGTGGACAGGTCGATGCCCCGGCTGGGGTCATCGTGTTCGTCGGTGGACAGGTAGTCCGATTCGTGGCTGACGTGGCGGCTGCGCACGAAGGTGCCGCTGCCCACCTGGGCGTAGACGACACCCTGCTTTTCGGCATGTGCGTAGGCATTGCTTACCGTCTGCACGCTAACCCCCAGGACCTCGGCCAGCTCTCGGTGGGTCGGCAGCTTGCTGCCGGGCTGCAATGCGCCAGCATTTATCGCTTCACTGAGGGCGTTGCCGATGGCCAGGTATTTGGGCTGGCCAGAGCGGATGAAGGGCTTCAGGTCTATTGTCATAGTTCAATAAAGTCCTTGACGAAAAGTGTACTGATAATAAATATGTGATCCATGCGGATTGACCTGCATTTGATGCGGTCACTCTAGCAGGTTTCAGTACATTGCATAACCGCCCGGATGGTGCGGGCGGTTGGATAGAGACCTGAACGCCGTCGCGTTCATTTTCGAGATGCTGTCATGAGTGAAATCGCTTTGAATTTCAGCCGTGAAGAGTATGCCCAGCGTTTGATCAAGGTGCGTGCCGCCATGGCTGAGCGGGGGGTCACGACGCTGATCGTGCATGATCCATCCAACATGGCCTGGCTTACCGGTTATGACGGCTGGTCTTTCTACACTCCGCAATGCGTGGTGATTGGCCAGCACGGCAACCCGCTATGGTACGGCCGTGGCATCGATGCCAATGGCGCGCGTCGCACCGTCTACATGTCGGAGGAGGATATCGCCTCCTACAGCGACCGCTACGTGATGAACCCACCGCATCACGCCCTCGACTACCTGTGCCAGGAAATACTGTCGGCACGAGGCTGGACCAGCGGCACGATCGGCGTGGAGATGGACAACTACTACTACAGCGCCACTTCGCACCAGGCGCTGCAACGTGGTCTGCCGCAGGCACAGTTGGTCGATGCCACTGGCTTGGTCAACTGGTGTCGAGCGGTCAAGTCGCCGCTGGAAATCGAGTACATGCGTGTGGCCGCGCGCATCGTCGAGAACATGCATCGGGCGATCATCGAAATGGTCGAACCGGGTCTGCCGAAGAACGTGCTGGTAGGTGAAATCTATCGGGTTGCCTGTGTCGGTCACGAGGGTAAGTTCGGCGACTACCCAGCTATCGTGCCCATGTTGCCTTCAGGCAAGGACGCTTCGGCGCCGCACCTGACCTGGGACGATCGCCCGTTCAAGAAGGGGGAAGGTACCTTCTTCGAGATTGCCGGCTGCCACAAACGCTACCACTGCCCGCTGTCGCGCACTCTTTACTTGGGCGAACCGTCAGCCGCTTTTCGCAAGGCCGAGGAGGCGATCAACGCTGGCCTGGAGGCGGGTCTGGCGGTCGCCAAACCGGGCAATACCTGCGGTGACATCGCCAGGGAGTTGAACAGCACCCTGCGCCGTTACGGTTACGATCGCGGAGATAACCGTTGCGGATATCCAATCGGTCTGAGTTATCCGCCGGATTGGGGCGAGCGCACCATGAGCCTGCGTGAGAGCGACACCACGGTGCTGCAACCTGGCATGACCTTCCACTTTATGCCGGGCCTTTGGCTGGATGATTGGGGCCTGGAGACCACCGAGAGCATCCTGATTACCGAGAGCGGGGTGGAAACCCTTTGCGACTTCCCGCGACAGTTATTCGTGAAGGCCTGAGATGAGTAGCGCAACCATGAATATTTCATCCGAAGCGGAACTGCAGGCAAACACGCGGTCGAGCGTTGCCGAGGTTCGTGCCACCACCCTCAGTGCCACGGTCGATTTCGAGCGAGACGGTGTGCAGCACGGCTTCCTCAAGCTGCCGTACTCCCATGACCAGTCGGCCTGGGGCTGCATCATGATCCCCATCAGCGTGGTGAAGAACGGCGTGGGTCCTACCGCGCTGCTCACCGGCGGCAACCACGGCGACGAATACGAGGGCATCACCGCGTTGCTCAAGCTGGCTGGAGAGCTGCGGGCAGAGGACGTCCAGGGGCGGGTGATCATCGTCCCGGCGATGAACTACCCGGCCGTGCAGAACGGCAGCCGTACCTCGCCGATCGACAAAGGCAACATGAACCGCTCTTTCCCCGGCAACCCTACAGGGAGCATGACCGAGCGTATCGCCGATTACTTTCAGCGGCACCTGATTCCGTTGTGTGACTATGCCTTGGATATACATTCCGGTGGCAAGACCCTGGACATCCTGCCGTTCGCCGCAGCCCACCGACTACCGGACGCACAGCAGGAGGCCAAGTGCATCGAAGGTGCACGCCTGTTCGGTACTGCCGCCAGCATGATTCTCTTCGAGCTGGATGCAGCTTCGTTGTACGACACGGCGGTGGAGTCCCAGGGCAAGGTGTTCGTCACCACCGAACTGCGTGGCGGCGGCACCAGCACCCCCGAAACCATGGCCCTGGCCGATCGTGGTGTGCGCAACTTCCTAAAGTTTGCCGGGATTCTCGCTGGCGAGTTGGAGCTTGCCGACGAGCCGCGGCTGCAACTGGATATGCCCGATGCCAGTTGCTACGTGCAGAGCACCCATCGCGGCATTCTCGAACTCACCCGTAGCCTGGGCGATCGCCTCAAGCGAGGCGACCTCGTTGCGCGGGTACATGCGTTCGAGCGCACCGGCACGCCGGCCGTGGAATATCGTGCGGAACGGGATGGGCTCCTGGTTGCCCGGCGTTTTCCCGCACTGGTGGACATCGGCGACACCCTGGCGGTAATCGCCGACATCGTCGAAAGCTAGAGGCCGGCAGGTCCGGTCGCAACCAAATGACAATAACAGTAAGCGGAGACCTCACCATGAGCACCCTAAGCACACTGAAGAAAGTGGTCCTGACTGCAGCGATGGGGCTGACCCTGATTGGCCAGGCGAGCCTGGCGGCTGCAGAGGAATGGAAGTTTGCCCTTGAGGAAATCAGCGGCAGCGTGCAGGACGCCTACGCTCAGAAGTTCAAGCAACTGATCGAGGAAAAGAGCGGTGGCAAGATCAGCGTTACTGTCTATCCATACGGTGCGCTGGGCGAGTCGGAAGATCTCACGGAGCTTGTGGCTAACGGTGTCCTGCAGTTCACCCATGGCTCGACCGGCATTCTTGGTTCCACCGCTCCAGGCATGCAGGTGTTCTCGGTGCCCTACCTATTATCCCAGGACAATGCGGTGAACCTCAAGCTGCTGACCGAGAGCCCAACAATCTACGGGCCTGTTGCCGACAAGCTGAAGACCCGCAACCTGCGTTTGCTGAGCATGTACCCGGAAGGCGATATGGTCTGGACCACCAACAAGGTGGTGCGCAAGCCGGCCGATTTCGCCAACGTGAAGATGCGGGTTATGGCCTCACCGATGCTGGTGGAGACCTATAAGTCGTTCGGTGCTGTCCCCACTCCGCTGCCTTATTCCGAGGTTTATGGGGCTCTGCAGCTGAAGATGATCGATGGCCAGGAGAACCCGGTTTTCGCCATCGAGGAAATGAAGTTCTATGAGGTCAACGATGTCATGACCTGGTCGGGACACCAACAGTTCACGGTTGCCGTCCTGTCCAGCGAGTCCTGGTACCAGGGGCTGCCTGCGGAGCAGCGTGCACTTATCGACGAGACTGTGGAGGAGTTGGCGCCTTACATCTTCGAGACTCAGGCCAAGTACAACGATGAGCGTCTGGAAAAGATCAAACAGGCCAAACCGGGTATCCAGCTGGTGCGTCTGACCGAAGACGAGCAAGCGGCTTTCCGCGCAGCCAGTCAACCTATGCGCGAGAAGCTGGTGCAACTAGCCGGCCCCGAAGCCGGCTCTGTGCTCAAGGCCCTGGAGCAGGAAATCATGGAGCTGGAAAAGCAGTAACCCCTGTTGCCGGCGGGCCACTCCGCCGGTTTTTTTGCAGTGTTGCTCTGTTCGGGGCGGGCCAACGTTCTGGGCAGGCATGCAGGATGGGTTAGGCGCAACGAGAGCCATGCTGCAGATCGATCCCAGCAACACTTATGCCGAGCAACCTCGCCCCTGTGGCGGGGTGCGGCCTTTTTCGCCGTGGAGCCGTTTATGCGTCTGGACAGCTATGACCTGAAGATTCTGCGCATCCTGCAGTGCAATGGGCGGATCACCAAGTCCAGCTTGGCCGAAGCCATCAACCTATCTATCAGCCCCTGCTGGGAGCGGGTCAAACGTCTCGAGGAGGCCGGAATCATTCGCGGCTACGGTGCTCAGCTGAATACCGAGATTCTGCTCAAACGTGCCTCGGTGATGGTCGAGATCAGCCTTAAACAGCACAACCGTGAAGCCTTCCAGCGTTTTGAAAATGCCATGCAGGAATGTCCTGAAGTCACCGAGTGCTACGCCACTGGTGGTGGCATCGACTATATCGTCAAGGTCATGGCGCGCGACATCGACCAGTACCAGCGCCTTATCGACCGCTGGCTGATGACCGATTTGGGCATCGAGCGTTACTTCACTTACATCGTGACCAAGACCATCAAACACAGTGAACCTCCGCTGATGCTAGACGGTGAAGAAGAAGCCTAGCCGGCATTTCTGTAAGCCACCCTGTCCCCCCTTGATGCTGCCGTTTCGTGCCTGGCCCGTGGTGCAGAAAAAAACATCAGCACGCCACCGGCAAAGAAAAAAAACAGCCCACCCGCCCCCTTTGAAGAGAAAAAATCGCTGACTGGCAAACCCTAAAGTGGAAGCCGTAAACACGCACCACGCCTTGCGCCGCGAACCCGCTGCGCAAAGCAAGTAGAGGGGATACCGTCCATGCACATGCTTAAAGATCCACGCCTGGTTCGCCAGTTGGCCTACGTCAACGGTAAATGGGTTGCCGGTCACGAGGGGCGCGATGAAGCGGTCATCGATCCAGCCAGCGAAGAAACAATCGGGCGCTGCACCCAGCTGGACGCGAACCAGATAGAGCACGCCATCGATTCGGCGCAAGCCGCCTTGCCGGCCTGGCGTGCGCTGTCGGTGGACGCACGTGGCGTGATACTCGGTAAATGGCACGATCTGCTGTTGGAGAACAAAGAAGACCTGGCCAGGCTGATGACCCTCGAGCAGGGCAAGCCGCTGGATGAGGCCCGTGGCGAGATCGACTACGCCGCGTCCTTCATTCGCTGGTTCGCCGAGGAGGCGCGGCGCGCTTACGGCGAGACCATCCCCAGCCACATTCGCGACGCCCAACTGGGCAGCGTACGCGAGCCGATCGGCGTTGCCGCGCTGATCACGCCGTGGAACTTTCCCTGCGCGATGATTACCCGCAAGGCCGCCGCGGCCCTTGCTGTAGGCTGCACTGTGCTGGTCAAGCCGGCTGGCGAGACGCCGTTCTCCGCTTTGGCCCTGGCCGAGCTCGCGGAGCGTGCCGGCTTCCCCGCCGGAGTTTTCAACGTCATTACTGGCGAGCCGGAGATGGTCTCCCAGGTGCTCTGTGCCAGCGACAAGGTCAAGGCACTGTCCTTTACCGGCTCGACCCGGGTCGGTCGCCTGTTGCTGCAGCAGGCTGCGGCCACGGTGAAGAAGTGCTCGATGGAGCTGGGCGGCAACGCGCCTTTCATCGTCCTTCCAGACATGGACGTGGAGCAGGCTGCCCAGGCGGCGATCGACGCCAAGTTCCAGACCACTGGCCAGGACTGTCTTGCGGCCAATCGCATCTTCGTTCATCGCTCACTGTATGAACCGTTTCTGGCGGCCTTCGCCCGGCGCATGGGCGAGCTGACAGTGGGCAACGGTCTGGTCCGCGGGGTCAATCAGGGGCCGCTGATCAACGCCAAGGCGGTGGCCAAGGCCCAGGAACTGGTAGACGACGCAGTGACCAAGGGCGCGCGCCTGCTAGTCGGTGACCAGGGCCAGGCGCCGGGCCGCAACTTTTTCATGCCGACCCTGCTGGCCGATGTGACCGCGGATATGCGTGTGTATCGGGAAGAAAACTTCGCCCCTGTGGCCGGCGTGCTGGCCTGGGACGACCTGGAGCAACTGATCGCCCAGGCCAATGACACCGAATACGGTCTGGCTGCCTACGTCTACGGTCACGACATGCGACCGGTCTGGCGGCTGTTGCGCGGCCTCGAGTTCGGCATGGTCAGCGTCAACTCGGTAAAGATGACCGGCCCGCCCGTGCCATTCGGTGGCGTCAAGCAGTCCGGCCTCGGCCGTGAGGGCTCACGCCATGGCCTCGATGAGTACAGCCAGATCAAGTACTACTGCCTGGGTGGTCTGCCCAGTGCAAGCGGCAGTTGAGATCTGCGCGGGCGTCATGCGCGATGCGCCACCTGGCCAGCGCTCGCTACGTTTCCAATAACTGAAACCTACTGAATACGCGGTCTTCGCCGGAAAACCGCAACGGCACCAACCACAAACGAATTCCATGAGGGCACTGCCATGACCATCGACACCCAGAAGATCATCGAGATCGACCGCCAGAACGTGTTTCACGCCTCCACCCATCTCAAGCAACATGCCCATGGCGAGAGCCCGGCGCGGATCATCACCGGCGCCCAGGGCATCCGTATCCAGGATTCGTTGGGCAACCAGTTCATCGACGGCTTCGCTGGCCTGTACTGCGTGAACATCGGCTATGGCCGCAACGAGATGGCCGAGGCGATCTATGAGCAGGCCAAGCAGCTGGCCTACTACCACACCTACGTCGGCCACACCACCGAGGGCATGGCCACCCTGTCCGAGCGTATCGTCGCGCTCGCCGGCCAGGGAATGAGCAAGGTCTACTACGGCATGTCCGGTTCGGACGCCAACGAAACCCAGCTCAAGCTGGTCTGGTACTACAACAACATCCTCGGCCGTAAGGAGAAGAAGAAGGTCATCTCCCGCGACCGTGGCTATCACGGTTCGAGTATCGCCTCCGGTTCCATGACCGGCCTGCCGGTGTTCCACGCTCACTTCGACCTGCCGCTCGAACGCATCAAGCACACCGTGGCGCCGGTCTACTATCGTCGTCCCGACGACGCCATGAGCGAACTGGAATTCTCCCGCTACTGTGCGCAGCAACTCGAGGAGATGATCCTCGCCGAAGGCCCGGATACGGTCGCGGCGATGATCGGTGAACCGGTGCTCGGTACCGGCGGCATCGTGCCGCCTCCGCAGGGTTACTGGACGGAGATCCGCAAGGTGCTGGACAAGTACGACATCCTGCTGATCGCCGACGAGGTGGTCTGTGGCTTTGGCCGCCTGGGTGTCGACTTCGGTTCGCAATACTACGAGATGAAACCGGACCTGATCACCGTGGCCAAGGGGCTGACCTCGGCCTACCAGCCGCTGTCCGGGGTGATAGTCGGTGAGCGCGTTTGGCAAGTACTGGAGCAGGGCACCGATACCTACGGAGCCATCGGCCACGGCTACACCTATTCCGGGCACCCCATGGGCATTGCGGCGGCCATCGCCAACCTGGATATCATCGAGCGAGAGAACCTCACTGGCAATGCCCGGGATACCGGGGCCTACCTACAGCAGCGCATGCAGCAGACTTTCGCTGAGCACCCGCTGGTCGGCGAGGTTCGTGGCATCGGCTTGCTCGCCGCTCTGGAGTTCTCCAGCGATCGTAGCAAGCGCCAACACTTCGACCCCAACCTCAAGGTCGGTCCGATGGTTTCCGCAGCCTGCCTGGAAGAGGGACTGATCGCTCGTGCCATGCCGCACGGTGACATCCTCGGCTTCGCTCCGCCGCTGGTGGTCACCCGTGGCGAGGTGGACGACATCGTTGCCCGTGCCGAGCGTGCGGTGAACAAGGTCACCGACAAGCTGATCAGTAGCGGCGCCTGGCAGGCCAAATAAGGCAACTAGGTAACGTGGCGGGGATACATGGGAGTCTCCCGCCGCTTTGGTTTAAAGCGCTTCTCTGGGGATTGGTATGCAACAACAACTGAGCCTGCAGGATATCTACCGGGCCCGCCGGCGTATCGCCGGGCTGGCCCTGCGTACACCCTTGGTGCGCTCCGAAGCCTTGTCGCGGCGCTGGGACTGCGAAGTCTGGCTAAAGCTGGACTGCCTGCAGCCTACCGGCTCTTTCAAGCTGCGTGGCGCGCTCAATGCACTGCTCGGTCTTGAGCCCATGCAGCGGGAACGTGGCGTGGTGACCATGTCCACCGGCAATTTCGGCCGCGCCCTTGCCTATGCTGGGCAGCACCTGGGCATCCCGGTCACGGTATGCATTTCGCACCTGGTGCCAAACAACAAGGTCGAGGCGCTGCGACAGAGCGGCGCCGAACTGGTAATCCATGGCGACTGCCAGGATGACGCCGATCGCGAGGCACGCCGCCTGCGTGATGAACAGGGGCTGGCCTATGTTCCGCCTTTCGACGATCCGCTGGTGATCGCAGGTCAGGGCACCTGTGGCCTGGAAATCATGGAAGAGCAGCCGGACATCGACCTGGTGTTCGCTGGTCTCTCAGGCGGCGGCCTTATCGCCGGCCTCGGCCTGGCGGTCAAGAGCGTCAATCCTGCCGCCGAGGTGGTTGGCGTGAGCATGCGCGAGGGGGCGGCGATGCTCGCCAGTCTCGCCGCCGGCCATCCGCTGCAAGTGCCGGAGGTGCACTCGCTGGCCGATAGCCTGGGAGGCGGTATCGGATTGGACAACGCCTGGACCTTGGCCATGACCCAGCGCTACATGGATCGCGGTTACAAGGTCGACGAGGCACAGATTGCCCGCGCCATGCTGCATTTCCTACATGAAGAAAAGATGCTGGTGGAGGGCGCCGCTGCCGTAGGTGTTGCCGCCGTCGAACAGCATCGCCTGGAGCTGTCGGGGCGGCGTGTGGCCTTTGTGGTCAGCGGCCAGAACCTGTCGAATGAAACCTTTGCCGAGGCCTGCCGCCTGGCTGGAGAGCGTCCCTATGCACATCTATAAGCGCAAGCAGATCGCAGAGCGGGTCAAGCTCGATGCGACTGCCCTGGAGGCGGTCGAGGCCGGCTTCGCTGCCCTTGGTCGTGGCGAGGTGGAGATGCCGCCGATCCTCAGCATGAACATCGCCGAGAGCAACGGTGAGGTCGATGTGAAGACCGCACATATCCGTGGCTGGCCGCGTTTCGCCATCAAGATCAGCCCTGGATTCTTCGACAACCCCAAACTGGGCTTGCCCAGCCTCAATGGCCTGATGCTGCTGTTCTCGGCCAAGACCGGGCTGGTCGAGGCGGTGTTGTTCGACGAGGGCTACCTGACCGACATCCGTACCGCCTTGGCCGGCGCCATCGCCGCCAAGCACCTGGCCCGCGCCGATGCGCACAGCGTCGCGGTGATTGGCGCCGGCCTGCAGGCCGAACTGCAGGTCGCGGCCCTGCGCTTGGTTCGGGATATCCATGAAGTACATGTATACGCCCGCGACCACACCAAGGCCGAGGCCTATGCCACTCATATGCGTGCCCATCACGGCCTGCCGGTGACCGTGCACACCAGTGCCGCCAGCGCCTGCGCCGAGGCCGACATCGTGGTCACCACTACCCCGGCACGCGAACCGGTGCTGCGCTGGAGCGACCTGCCAAGGGGTATCCACGTCACCGCCATGGGTTCGGACAACCCGCACAAGAACGAGCTGGAGCCCACCATCCTGGCCAGTGCCGACCTTGTGGTGGTCGACCGCCTCAGCCAGTCGCAGGCTCTTGGCGAGCTGCATCATGCCCCGGCGCTGCAGCGTGAGGTATTCGAACTAGGCAGCCTGATTGCCGCGGGCCGCTCCCTGCGCAGCAGTGCCGAACAGATCAGTGTGTGCGACCTGACAGGTACGGGTGTGCAGGATACCGCAATCGCCAACTATGCTGCGCGTCTACTCGAGGGAGTCTGAAATGAGCCTCTCTTTCGCCGACTTCCAGAGTCTGCAACGGATCTTCCCCTTCCAGCGCACAACGGATGACGGACATGTGCGCATCGGCCTGGTGCAGCTGGCCAGTGACTTCACCCTGGAGAACGAATGGCGTCAACTGCTCGGCGAGCGGGTCGAGTTGTACAGTACGCGCACCCCCTGCAGCCCTACCGTGACCACTGAAGGGCTGCGCGGTTTGGCGCAGAATCTTGCCCAGTCCAGCTCCCTGTTGGTTCCAGGGCTGGCGCTGGATGTGCTGGCGTTCGGCTGTACCTCCGGCAGTATGCTGATCGGCGAGCAGCAGGTGACTCGCCTGCTTAGTCAGGCTCATCCCGGGGTACCAGTAAGCAATCCCTGGAGCGCGGTCAAAGCCGCCTTGCGCGGCCTCGATGCGCGGCGCATTGCCGTGCTGACACCCTATATCGGTGAAGTGAACTACCCACTTCACCAGGGGTTGCAGCAGGCCGGTCACGAAGTGGTGGCCTTCGGCACCTTCGCCGTGCTGGATGACGCCGAGATTCCGCGTATCCCGGCTGCTGCAATCAAGGCGGCGGCACTGGAGCTGCTCGCCGGTCAACGAGTCGATGCGCTGTTTCTCGCCTGTACCAACCTACGTACCTTGAGCCTGCTTGATGCACTGGAAAAGCGTCTCGGTTTGCCGGTCATCTCAAGTAACCAGGCGCTGTTCTGGCATGCCCTGCAACTGGCAGGCTGCGTACACCGACCGCCGGGCTTTGGCAGCTTGCTGGTAGACAGCTGGGGGCCGCGCTGAGAGGGGAGTTTGTAGCCGCTCATTGGATGGCCTTGAAGGAATACCGGGATGCGTGACAGACAGAAGGGTTTGCTGCTCACTACGCTGGGCATGTTGGTAATCTCTCCAGATGCCCTGGTGCTGCGCTGGTTGGCCGGTGATGCCATGCAGATCCTGGCCTGGCGCGGCCTGCTGATGGCGCTCGGGCTCAGCTTGCTGTTGACCTGGCGCTATCGTACTGAGCTGCCTGGGGCATTTCACCGGTGTGGCTGGACCGGCCTTGGCTGTGCGCTTTGTTACTGCTTCAGTACCCTGTGTTTTGTGCATGCTATGGGATTGGCCGGGGCGGCCAGTACGTTGCTGATCTTCAGTCTGTCGCCTCTGATTGCTGCCGCCTTGGCCTGGGTTTGGCTGGGCGAGCGCCTGGCCTTGCACACTCTGATGGCTATTATGGTGTGCCTGGGTGGCGTGCTGTTGATCGTCGTGGATGAGTCACCGGGCAGCAGCCTGAGCGGAAATCTTCTGGCCCTGGTGGCAGCCACTTTGCTGGCTGGCAATTTCACTCTGGCACGCAGCCAGCCGGCGGTGGACATGAGCCCTGCATTGATCCCCGGAGCGCTGCTGGTGTCGCTACTAGGTTTCGTCTTTGGTGGTACTCCGGACTTTGCCGTGCAGCAGTGGCTGGTGCTGGCAGTGATGGCCGGAGTGCTGCTGCCGCTGGCGTTTATGCTGATACAGCTGGGGCCGCGTTGGATCAGTGCCACTGAAGTGGGCCTGTTACTGCTTCTGGAAGTAGTACTGGGACCCTTGTGGGTCTGGTGGCTGCTCGACGAGGCTCCAAGCGGTCAGGTTCTGCTGGGCGGCACCATCATTCTTCTGGCCTTGTGCGGCCACAGTCTGCTGGGCTGGCGGAGTGGCTCTCGGCCTTTGGCCGCCTGAATATTCAGACCAGGATTGAGTATGTCGCCCGGGACATCCGTTCCAGCTTCTCACCTTGGCGAGCGTGCTTGATTAGTGCCTTTCTGCGTTCAGTTACAGAGTATCGTGAACTCACCTCACGTACGTCTGAATATGCAGACAAAGCCTCCATAGTGAGCGATCTCCATTATCAGGTGCTTGGGCCGTCTCGAGCTACGCCAGATAATCTTCAGTTACTTTTATGTGCCGCATGGTATTCGCGAAAGGCCTGGTGGATGTTCTGGCGCAGCTGTTCGTCGTCCCAGGGCTTGGTGAGGAACTTGTAGATGGCGCCCTGGTTGATCGCATCGGTAACCGATTTGAGGTCGGTGTAGCCCGACAGCACGATGCGGATGGTGTTCGGGTATAGGTCCTTGACCCGACTGAGGAACTCGGTGCCGCTCATCTCCGGCATGCGCTGGTCGGAGAGGATCACCTGCACATCGTGCTTGGCGAGCAGCTCGAAGGCGTCCTGGGCGCGGGTGGCCATGAGGATTTTGTAGCCGTCGCGGCGCAGCAGGCGGGCGAGGGCTCGCAGGATGTTCTCCTCATCGTCGAGCAGCAGCAGGGTCTGCGCCTGCTCCTGCTCCTGTTCCTTGCCGGCCGGCTGGCCCGGCTCCAGGGTCAGCATGCGTGCGCGCAGGAAGTCCTGCAGCTCGGCGAAGGGCATCGGCTTGGCGAAGTAGTAGCCCTGGAACTCGTCGCAGTGGCTCTTCTTCAGGAAGGCGAACTGTGGCTCGGTTTCCACCCCTTCGGCGATCACCTTCAGGCGCAGGTGGTGGGCCATGGAGATGATGCCCTGGGTGATCGCCGCGTCGTGGAGGTCGCTGATGATTTCCTGGACGAAGGTGCGGTCAATCTTGACCTTGTCGATGGGCAGGCGCTTGAGGTAGTTGAGGCTGGAGAAGCCGGTGCCGAAATCGTCGATGGCGATCTTCACGCCTAGGCGCTTGAGCTGGTGCAGGGTGTCGATGGCCCGCTCGGCATTGTTCAGCAGCACGGTTTCGGTGATTTCCAGCTCCAGCAGTTCGGCATCCAGGCCATGCTTGCTGAGCATGGCGCTGATGCCGGCGACGAAGTTGCTGCGCTGAAAGTGCACCGGCGAGATGTTCACCGCCACGCTTGGCCCGGTCATGCCCTGTTCGCACAGTTCTTTGATCTGCCGGCAGGCGGTGTCCAGCACCCACTGGCTGAGCTGGATGATCTGCCCGGTGTCTTCGGCGATGGGCACGAACAGCGCCGGCGAGATGAAGCCCCTGCTCGGGTGTTCCCAGCGCAGCAGGGCCTCGAGGCCGACCACCCGGCCGCTGCGGCCGTCGACCTGGGGTTGGTAGTAGAGGGTGAAATCCTGGTTCTCGATGGCTTTCTGCAATTCGTTGCGCAGCACCACCCGCTCACCGACACGCTGGTTGAGGTCGTTGGTGAACCACTGGTAGTTGTTGCGTCCTTCCTGCTTGGCCTTGTACATGGCCAGGTCGGCCTGTTGGATCAACTGCATGGGCTGTTCCAGCAGCCCGTCGCTGAGGGTGATGCCGATGCTCGCGGTGACGTGCAGGTCGATGCCCTCGACGCGGTAGGGCCGAGCGATGTCGGCCAGCAGGCGCTCGGCCACCTGCAGCACGTCCTCCTCGCGCGCCAGGTCCGGCAGCAGCACGATGAACTCGTCGCCGCCCATGCGCGCCACCGTGTCGCCGGGGCGCACCTGGGCGCTCAGGCGCAGGGCCACTTCGGTCAGGATCTGGTCGCCGAAGTGGTGGCCGATGGAGTCGTTGATCGGCTTGAAGCCGTCGAGGTCGATGAACATCACCGCCAGGCTGCGCTGGTAGCGCCGGGAAATCTGGCAGCCCTGGCGTAGGCGGTCTTCCAGCAGGGTGCGGTTGGGCAGGCCGGTGAGCACGTCGTGGCTGGCGTTGAAACTCAGCTCGTCCTGGTAGCGCATCTCCTCGCTGATGTCGTTCTGCACGCCGACGAAGTGGGTCAGTTCGCCGCGCTCGTTGAGCACCGGCGAGATGTACAGGTCGTTCCAGAACGGGCTGCCGTCCTTGCGGTAGTTACGCAGCACCACATGAGCTTCGCTGGATTGCCTCAGGCCATGGCGGATGACGTCCAGCGCGGCCTGGTCGCGCTCGCCGCTCTGCAGCATGCGGCAGTTGTGGCCGATGACCTCGTGCGCGCCGTAGCCGGTGATGCGTTCGAAGGCCGGGTTGACGTAGATGATCGGGTGGTCGAACTCCTGCGCGTCGACTATTACCACGCCGTTGTAGCTGGCTTCCAGGCTGCGCTTGAGCAGGCGCAGCTGCTTCTCCGATTCCTTGCGTTCGCCGATGTCGCGCAGCGACAGCAAGCGCACCTGCTGGCCTTCCCAGTCGGTCTCGGAGAGCTGGATTTCCACCTCCAGTTCGTCGCCGGCTGGCGTCTGTAGGCTCCACTCGAAGAGGTCTTCGCTGATGTGCGGCAGGTCGAAGCGCAGCTGCAGCAGCTGCGCCTGGCTGGCGTCGAACAGCTGCTCGGCGGCCGGGTTGGCGTAGCGCAGGGCGCCTTCGCCGTCGACCACCAGCAGGGCGTCGCGGGTATCGTCGAGCAGCTTGCGAAACGACTGTTCGCGCCGCGTGGCTTCCTCGCGCGCCCGGTGTTTCTCGGTGACGTCGATGGCCAGCACCAGGCAGCAGGGTTGCTCGTCGAACTCGAAATCATGCACCAGCACCTCGGCCATGACCTCGTGGCCGGCCTTGTGCCGGTAGCGCCATAGCCCGGCCTGCGGGTCGGCAACCGGCACGTCGCGCAGGTTGGAGTTGAAGTAGGCGAGGAAGCGTTGCTGTTCTTCGCTGCTGCGGACGTCCAGCATGCCCATCGACAGGAGCTCTTTCTGCGAGTAGCCGAAGAAGCGCACTGCGGCCAGGTTGACGGCGCGAAAACGCAGGTTTTCCTTGTTGAACACCCACATCGGCTCGGGATTGGACTCGAACAGCAGGCGGTAGCGCTGCTCGCTTTCCGCCAGACGCGCGATGGCTTGGCCGCGGCCGATGGCGTAGCGGATGCTGCGCAGCAACTGGGTGCTGTCGAAGTCGCCCTTGATCAGGTAGTCCGCCGCCCCCAGGGCGATGGCGCTGGCGTCCAGGCGCGCGTCGCCATGGCCGGTGAGGATGATGATCGGTCGGCTGGCGCCGGCCTGGTGCGCCTGCTCGATCAGCTCCAGGCCCGATTCGGCGCCGAGTCGATAGTCCACCAGGTAGAGGTCGTGCTCCTGGGCGAGGATACTGGTCAGGCCCTGTTGGTAATCGGCGCACCAGTCCAGTTGCAGCGGCGTATCCGTCGCCTGGCGCAGCAAGTCGCGGGTGATTACGAAGTCATCTTCGTCGTCGTCGATCAGCAGCAGGCGCCAGTGGTTTTCGGTGTGGGTCATACGGGCTTGCCATCCACGGGGAGTTCGACAATTTCCAGCCAATAGCGGCCGAGGGTCTTCACCACCTCGATCAGGCCGGTATAGGTCACGGGTTTGGTGATGAACGAATTGCTCCCCATGTCATAGCTGCGCAGGATGTCTTCCTCGGACGACGAGGTGGTCAGCACCACCACCGGGATGCCGCGTAGCAGCGCGTCGGATTTGATCGCGTGCAGGGCCTCGCGGCCGTCCATGCGCGGCATGTTGAGGTCGAGCAGGATCAGGCCGGGCAGCGGGTAGCGTTCATCGTCGTCGTAGGGTGCGCGCCGCTGCAAGTAGTCGAGCAGCGCCTCGCCGTCATGCACGAAGTGTAGCGGGTTGCCGATGCGGCACTCGGCGAACGCCTCCCGCGTCATCAGGCAGTCGTCCTGGTCGTCGTCGGCGATCAGGATATGTACGGGGTGCAGTGCGTTCATCGTGTGGGTCCGTCCATTGGCGGGAAGGTGATGCGAAAGGTGCTGCCGACGCCGGGGGCGCTGCTGGCGGTGATGCTGGCGCCGTGGCGCTCGACGATCTTCTTGACGATGGCCAGGCCGATGCCGGTGCCGGCGTAGGCTTCGCGGCCGTGCAGGCGCTGGAAGGGGTTGAAGATGCGGTCCAGGTACTTCTCGTCGAAGCCGATGCCGTTGTCGGCGATGCACAGCACCCAGGCGTCGCCACTCGGATGTTCGGCATAGATGCGGATCAGCGGCTGCTGCCCGGCTTGCCGGAATTTCAAGGCATTGCTCAGCAGGTTCTGCAGCACCCGGTGCAACTGGCTGGCGTCGCCCCGCACCGGCGGCAGCGGCTCACGCTGAACCTGCGCGCCGCTCTGTTCCAGGGCGGTTTCCAGGTCCTGCAGCACCTCGTCGAGCAACTGGTCGAGTTCTAGCCGCTGTAGCGGCTGGCCGCGGGTGTTGACCCGCGAGTAGTCGAGCAGGTCGATGATCAGCGCCTGCATGCGCGCCGCCGCCGAGCTCATGCGCTGCAGATAGTCGCGGCCTTCGTCGTCGAGGCTATCGCTGCGCTTGACGAGGCGCTCGGAGAAGGCCTGGATCTTGCGCAGCGGTTCCTGCAGGTCGTGCGAGGCGACGAAGGCGAATTCCTCCAGCTCTCGGTTGCTGCGCGCCAGTTCGAGCAGGGTGCGTTGCAGCTGCTCCTGGGTCGCGTGGCGTTCGCTGACGTTCTGAAAGTACACCGCCAGGCCCTCGTCGGAAGGGTAGGCATGCAGCTCGAACCAACCCTGCAAGGGCTCGTATAAGCTCTCGAAGTGGCAAGCCTGGTTGTCGTGTCGTGCCTGACGGTAGCGCTGGCCGATCTCGCTGTCGTAGGAGCCGGGGAGGGCGTTCCACAGCGTCTGCCCCAGGGTTGCCGCGGCCCTTATGTTCAGTTGCCGCTCGGCCTCGGGGTTGATGTAGGTGAAGCGCCAGTCGTTATCGAGGGTAAAGAAGGCGTCGCTGATGCTTTCCAGGGTGGTCGCCAGGCGTTCGGCCAGGCGTTGCGCCTGCTTCAGCGCCTGCTTGCGCTCGCTGATGTCCTGCAGGGCGCCGGAGATGCGCACGATCCGCCCGTGCTCGTCGCGCACCGCCTGGCCGGCCACCTGCACGTACAGATGCTTGCCGTGGGCGTCGAGCATCTCCACGTCGAGGTCGAAGCCGATGCCCTGCTCGATGCAGTCCTCGACCGCCTTGGTCACCCGCTCGCGATAGGCCGGCAGGTAGAGCTGCAGGCATTCGCTCAGGTCGGGCAGGGTGCCGACCGGGAACCCTAGCAGGCTGTGCATCTCCTCCGACCAGACCACCTGGCGGCTGGGCAGCTCGATCGACCAGCCGCCGAGTTTGGCGATGTGGCCGGCCAAGCTCAGCAGCAGGTTGTTCTGGCGTACCTGCTCGGCCACCATACGTTGCAGGCTGATGTCGCGGGCGGCACAGTAGATTACCTGGTCGTCGGCCAGTGCCACGCTGAGTTGCAGCCAGAGCTGCTGGCCCCTGGCGTCGTGCACGCGGATCTCCAGGTCCTTGACCACGGCGCCGCGCTGCAGCTGTTCGATGGCGTTCTCCACCAGGCGGCGATCCTCGGGATGGATCAGCTCCAGGTAAGGCTGGCCGATCAGCGTGCTCGCTGTATGCCGCAGGGTGCTGGCGAAGGCCGGGTTGACCTGGATGAACTGGCCTTGCTGGCCGATCATGCAGAACATTTCCAGCGACAGGTTGAAGAACTGGTTGCGTTCGCGCAGCGCCTGGTCGGCCTGACGCAGTGCGGTGATGTCGCGCAGTACGATGACCCAGCCGCCGTTGTCGGCGCCGCCACTCATCGGCCGGGCGTCGTAGAGCAGGGTGCGCGGGCGTTCGCCATGCAGGAGGAGTTCGCCGTGCACGGCCTCGTCGTCCGCCGTCGGCAGCGGCCATTGGCTGGGCTGCAGCGGCAGTACCTGGGCCAGCGGCTGGCCGCTGAGGTCCTGCTCGCCCTGCTGCAACAGCGCCTGGGCCGCTGGGTTGAGGAAGCTCAGGCGGCCCTGTGCATCCACCGCCAACAGGCCCTCGGCCATGCTGTCGGTGATCGCCGAGGTGAAATCCAGTTGCTGCTGCAAGCGCTGGTCGCCGGCCAGCACCTCATTGAACAGGCGGCTGTTTTCCAGCACCGACACGGCCATCTGGGCGAACTGCTGGGCAATCACCTGGTCGTCCTCTTCGAACTCCCCTTCGTATCTGTCCGACAGCTGCAACAGGCCGAGGTTGCGCCCGTCCTTGTCGATCAGCGGCACGGCCAGCCAGCCGCGCATCGGCAGGTGCTTCCCGGCATGCTCGCCGAAATCGCGCCAGCGCGGGTGGCGTTCCAGCTCGGCCTGACTCAGGCGCAGCGGCTGGTTGTCCTGGCAGATCAGAGTGCAGATACCGCTGCCGTCCGGGCGGGTCATGTAGTTGCGCCAGGCGGCATATTTATCTGATAGGGACACGCCGCTGATCGACTGGGCCCAGTCGTCGCCGCGGGGCAGGCTGATCACCGCCTGGTGTGCGCCGACGACCAGGCGCACCTGTTCCACCAGGTAGTCGATCAGTATCTGGTGGTCGAGCAGCTTGGCGCTGGCGATGGCCGCCGAACTCAGGCCGCGCAGCTGTTCGGCCTTGTGTTCGGCGTGTTCCAGGGCCTGCTGCAGGGCCGCGGTCATGTGCTCGCGTTCGCTGATGTCCTTGGCGATGGCGAAAATGCCGACGATCTGCCCGTCGACCATGATCGGCAGGTTGGTCATGTCCAGCGCCAGCTGCTGCCCGTCCGGGCCGAGAATATGGGTCTCGTAGCGTTGCGGGATGCCGGTGCAGGCGGCGGCGAAATGCTGCTCGGTGCGCGCGCGATCGGACTTGGCGATCATCCCGGAGAAGTGTTCGCCGACGATCAGTGCCTCGCCGATGCCGGTCAGTTGCACGCCGGCGCCGTTGAGGCTGAGAAAGCGGCCCTGCAGGTCGAGGGAGAACACCGGGTCCGGGTTGAAGGTGAACAGCGAGCGAAAACGCTGCTCGCTCTCCTGCAGGCGTTGGCGGTCGCGGCTGCGGGTGATGGCGATGGCTGCCAGCTGCGCGGCATTGGCCAGTTGCTGGATCTGCTCGTCGTCCGGCGCGCTGGGGCGGCGCTGGTAGATGGCGAAGGTGCCGAGCACCTTACCCTGGTGGGATATCAGCGGGAACGACCAGCAGGCCCTGAGCCCGTGCGGGCGGGCCAGTTCACGGTAGTCGCGCCACAGAGGGTCGCGTTCGATGTCCTCGACCACCACCAGTTGCTTACGGAAGGCGGCGGTGCCGCAACTGCCGGCGTTCGGGCCGATGGCGACGCCGTCGATGGCGCGATTGTAGGCCTCCGGCAGGCTGGGTGCGGCGCCAGTGTGCAGGTGCTGGCCGTTGTCGTCGAGCAGCAGCACCGAGCACAACGCCTCGGGCTGCTGGATTTCCACCATCTGGCAGATCGCCTCTAGCACTTCGCGCAGCGGGCGGTCGGTGGAAATCATGCTGAGGATGTCGCGCTGACTTTCAGCATAGGCCTCGTTCTGCACCAGCGCGGTGATGTCGTGGGCCACGGCGAACAGGGTCTGCTCCTCCGGCGACCAGTCGGCCGACCAGAGCACGTGCAGCACCTGGCCGTCGCGGTGGCGGTAGCGGTTGCGGAAGGTGCGGGTCGGCCGCCCGGACATGATGGCGGCGGCCTCCGCCTCGGTCGCTTGGCGGTCCTCGGGCAGCACCAGCTCCAGATAGCGGCGGCCGATCAGCTCTTCGGGCTTGTAGCCGAACAGCTTCTCGCAGGACGGGCTGATCTCGCGGAAGCGGCCTTCGCCGTCGACCGAGCAGAGCACGTCGAGGGTGAACTGCATGATGCGCTGGTTGAGCTTCTGCGCGCGCGTCTGCCCGGCCAGGCTGAACTGCAACTGGTCGTTGAGCTGCGCCAGGTGCTGCGAGCGTTCGTTGGCCAGCCAGGCCAGGCGCTGGCTGAGCATCAGCAGGAAGCTCAGAGTAAGGCCGAACAGCAATACCACGGTTGCCAGGAAGCGCGAGCTACCCAGAGCTTCCGCACTGGGAACATAGCTGTGCAGTACCCAGGTCTGGCCGTGGTGCAGCTGTACCAGGCGTTCGCTGATGGGGGTGTCGAATAAGGTCGCTCGACCTTGGTTCGAGTCGAAGAGCAGTGATTGTTCCTCGAATAACCTGACAGCCAGTCCTTCTGGCTTGCTATCAATCAGTGTTCTCAGGCTGCCGGTAATATTGACGCTGGCGACTACCAGCCAGGGCGGCTGTCCGGGGAGGTGCAGCGGGCTGGCGATCAGTGTGCCAAAAATCCCGTGTTCGTACCGCACCGCCTTGCTCATGTGGGGGCTATTATCCTCCAGCACATGTTGCAGCCAGCCTTGATGCTCAGGGTTGCGTAGGAAGCGTCCCAACCATGTGGAGTGCTCTACCTTGCGGGCATGCACCCAACGTGTCTGGAAACGCTCGTCAAGTACGGCCACCACCCCTAATTGTGGGAAGTCTCGTAGATAGCTGTTGGTTTCCTGCTGCCAGAAGCGCGGCGATGGCAACTGGCCGAGTATCTGCCAGCGTTCCGTCAGGCGCTGCATCAGGGCCAGGTGGTGTTCCAGTTCGCCGGTAGTCGCGTCCTGTGCTTTAGCGAGCAGCAGGTCGGCTTCGCGACCCAGGCTATCGATAGCCTGCGCACTCAGGAGGTACCAGGCGCTACTGGTCAGCAACGCACTGAGCATGCCAGCCGCTAGGGTGATCCGATCGAGCTGTCCACGCATCTCTGCTGGCAGCCTGCTCAGCAGCAATATGGCGATGCTCAATGTCAGGATGAAGAGGTTGGCGAGGTGAGAGGAGGAGTATTTGAAGCCAAGCCTGAGGGCCGGCCAGTTGTCTAGGCTTTCCGAGCTTTGCAGCCAGACTGCAAACATGATCCCCACCATACCGATCAGTCGAGCGGCCCGCCTGGACAGAGTCGAACCCAAGCACAGGCAGATTGTTGGGATGGCTACGAGCAAGATAAGAGCCAGGCCGCTGCGCATACGCAGGAAGCCGCTGAGCCATGATTGGCCATTGTCGGCACCGCCGGCCAGTTGGTTGTGTGCGAGGGTGTAAAGGGCGACACCTCCCAGGAGTGCGGAGAACAGAGCCAATAGTTGTGTGGCCTGGCGGGTGGCTGCCAGCAACAGGCTACCCATCAGCACTGCCATCAGCGCGCTATCTGGCAGTAGCACTACCTTATGTGGGGTGGGCTGTTCGATAGTGCTGAACCCCAACAGGCCGGCCACGCCCATGCCTATCAGGGCGAAGGCCAGCACGTGCAGGTAGGCTTCGGCGATCAGGTAGCGGGTCTTCATGCCTATTCCTGTAGGTTCTGCGGGCCGAGCAGGCGTAACACTTCTTCCACCGTGGTCAGGCCCTGGGCGATCTTCTCGCGGGCGTCGTCGAGCAGGGTGGTCATGCCCTGTTCGCGGGCGATCGCCTGCAGTTGCATGGCGCCGGCGC
Source organism: Pseudomonas sp. PL-6 (assembly GCF_054110165.1). Classification (NCBI taxonomy): domain Bacteria; kingdom Pseudomonadati; phylum Pseudomonadota; class Gammaproteobacteria; order Pseudomonadales; family Pseudomonadaceae; genus Pseudomonas; species Pseudomonas sp. PL-6. The sequence continues at coordinate 2,381,034 of NZ_CM134189.1, forward strand.
CCTGGGCGATGGCGTCGCGCAGGCGGTCGCTCATGGTCAGCACCTCGTGGATGCCGACGCGGCCCTTGTAGCCCTGGTGGCACTGGTTGCAGCCCTTGCCCTGGAAAAAGCGCATGCCGGGCTCGAGAAACTCCGCACCGAGGCTCTGCAGGCGCTCGCGTGGCGGCTGTACCGGCTCGCGGCACAGGCTGCAGATACGCCGCACCAGGCGCTGGGCGATGATCGCCTCCAGCGCCGAGGCCAGCACATAGGGCTTGAGGCCCAGGTCGAAGAGACGGGCGATGGTCGCCGCCGCCGAGTTGGTGTGCAGGGTGGAGAACACCAGGTGGCCGGTCAGCGCGGCGTGGAAGGCCACCTCAGCAGTTTCGCCGTCGCGGATTTCGCCGAGCAGGATCACGTCCGGGTCTTGGCGCAGGATGGCGCGCAGCACGCTGGCGAAGTTCAGGCCGATACGCTCGCGCACCGGCACCTGGCCGGCCAGGTCGACGTGGAATTCCACCGGGTCCTCGATAGTGACGTAGTTCTTCTCCGGCGAGGCCTCGTGCTGCAGCAGGGCGAACAGGGTAGTGGTCTTGCCGCTGCCGGTGGGACCGGTAGCGAGGATGATGCCCTGCGGCTTGCCCACCACATGCAGCAGGCGTCGCAGGTTGTGCGGCGACAGGCCGAGGTCTTCCAGCGACTGCGCCGCCGACTGGCGTTCGAGCACGCGCATCACCACCTTCTCGCCGTTGATGGTAGGCAGGGTGGAGATGCGCAGGTCGACGATGCGCATCGGCGTCTTCACCGTGATGCGACCGTCCTGCGGGCGGCGCCGTTCGGTGATGTCCAGCTCGGCCATAACCTTGATCCGCGACACCAGCGACATCAGCAGCGCGCTGGGAATCTGGATCGTGTCCTGCAGTACGCCGTCGATGCGGTAGCGCACCACCACGTGCTTGGTGCGCGGGTGAATGTGGATGTCGCTGGCGCCCAGGCGCAGCGCTTCGATTATCACCGCGTTGACCAGGCGAATGGCCGGCGGGTCTTCCGAGCTGCCGAGCAGCTGTTCGAGGCTCTCGCTGCCGCTGTCGTCGTCGAGGACGATCTCGATGCCTTCGTAGGGGTCGCTGCTGCCCACCACGGTGGTCAGGTCGTCCAGCTGGTTGCCGGGGGCGCCGAACAGTTCGTGCAGCTGGTTCTGCAGCTGGTCCAGGCGACACAGCAGCGGGTGGATGCTCAGTCCGGTCATGAAGCCCAGTTCGTCGATCAGGCCCTGGTCCAGCGGGTCGGCCATGGCCAGGCGCAGGCGCTTGTCCACCACGCGCAGCGGCAGCACCAGCTGGCGGGTGCAGATGGCCTGCGGCACCAGAGCCAGCAGCGGGGCGTCGACCTGGAACTCGCGCAGGTCGACTTCTTCGAACATCAGGTCCTTGCGCAGCAGTTCGTAGACCTTCTCGCCGTCCAGCCATTCGTGCTGCATCAGCTGGCGCAGCACCGGGGTCTTGTGGGTCTGCATCTCCTTGTGCAGCAGCTGGATCTGCTGGGCGTTGAGCAGGCCCTTCTTGTGCAGGACTATGGCCAGCTGGCTGCGGTTGGTGACGCTGAGCTTGGCCAGGGTCTCCAGGTCGCGGTGCTGCTTCTGGTTCTCCTGCTCCAGGCTGCGGTTGCGCTGCTGCAGGCTGTACTGCTCCAGGGCCAGGGCGATGGTCAGGCGCAGGTCGTCGTCGTTCCACGGCTTGAGGATGAAGCGGTACACCGCGCCGCCCTTGATCGAGCCCATCACCGCTTCGGTGTTGGCATGCCCGGTGAGCATGATGCGGATGGTCTCGGGCCAGCGCTCGCGTACCTGGGCGAGCAGCTCGCTGCCGTTCATCTGTGGCATCATGAAGTCGCTGATGATCAGGTGCACCGGCTGGTTGGCGAGGATTTTCAGGGCCTCGACGCCATTGCGGGCGAAGTGCAGCTCGTAATTCTCGCGCTGGAACACCCGACGCAGCGCGGCGAGGATGCCCGGTTCGTCGTCCACCAGCAGCAGCCGATAGGGCGCTGCCGGCCCCTGCTCCGGCGGCTCGGCGCTCGGCTCCTGGCCGACGAACAGCGATGAATAGCGTTTGCCCACGGCGACTCCTCAAAGGCTCAGAAAACGCAGGGTGACCCGGGTGCCGGCGCCAGGCTTGCTGCGCACCAGGATCTCGCCCTGGTGCGCGGCCATGATGTCGCGCGCCACGGTCAGACCCAGGCCGGTGCCCGAACCGACCGGGCGCGTGGTGAAGAAGGGGTCGAACAGGCGCGCCTGGTCTTCGGCGGCAATGCCGCAGCCATTGTCTTCCACCAGCACCTCCGCCGCGCCCTTTTCGCCCAGGCGGCTGGTGACGCGGATGCGCCCCTGCCCGGCAATGGCCTTGGCGGCGTTGTCCAGCACGTTGTACAGCGCCTGGGAAATCTTCGCCGGGTAGCCGGCCAGCTCGGGCAGTTCGGCCAGCTTCAGTTCTATGTCGAGCGCCTGGCTGCTCTCGGCCTGCAGCAGGTGACAGGTGCTTGCGATCAGGGCATTGAGGTCGCAGGGGACGAAATCGTCCTGGTCGATATTGGCGAAGGTCTTGAGGTCGGCGACGATGGCGGCGATGCGCTGGGTACCAGCTTCCGACTCCTGCAGCAGGGCGCGGAAATCCTCGAGGATCAGCCCGGTGGCGTGCTCGCCGGGCAGCTTTTCGCCGAGTTCGCCGAGGTAGTCGCCGGCCACCCGCAGGTTGCTGGCGATGAAGCCTATGGGGTTGTTGATCTCGTGGGCGACGCCGGCGGCGAGCTGGCCGACGGCGCGCAGCCGGGCGCTTTCGTAGAGCTGTTGCTGGGTCTGTTCGATGACCTTGACCTGCTCCTCGACGCGTCGTTGCAGCTGCGCGGAGAGCGCCTTGTAGCGTGTCTCGGAGGCCTGCAGGGCGGCATGCTGGCGCTGCAACTCGGCGAAGCTGGCTTCGCTGGCATCGTGGTGCAGGTTGGCGGCCAGGCGGTACTTGCCGACGTAGAACAGCACGAACTCCAGCAGGCGCGCGGCGGCCGCCTGCAGTTGCGGCTGGGTTGGGCAGCTGAGCCAGCCGAGGGTTTCCAGGTTGAACTCCACCGCCTCGGCGCCGGGCCTGGATTGTTCGTCCAGTTGCAGGGCGTGACCGCTCAGCGCCTGCAGCAGGTGCAGCAGTTGCTGCTGGCGCTCGTCCGGTAGCAGTTCGGCCAGGCGCGGATCGTCTTCGAAGCTACGCATTGGCATCCCCCTGCGCCGCGCTGAGCAGGCGCACGAAGCTGGTCGCGTCGATGCCCTCGGTCTCGGCCAGGCGGTATTCGCGGTCGAGCTGCGGGTAGAGGCGGACGAGCAATTGGCGGAAGCTCTCGACCACACCCTGGCCGTGGAGCGCCGAGGCCATGCTCAGCGGCGCCCACGGCGTCTGCGCCCAGCGCGCCTGTAGCTCGGCCTCGGCCACCGCGTCGGCCACGTCGCGCTTGTTGAACTGCACCACCAGCGGCAGCTGTTCGATGTCCATGCCCAGCTTCTGCAGGTTGTCGGCCAGGTTGTCGAAGGCGTTGGCGTTGTTGTCCTGCTGCGCCGGCTGCGAGTCGGCGACGAAGATTACCCCGTCGGCGCGTGACAGCACGGCCTTGCGCGTGCTGTCGTGCTGCACCTGGCCGGGCACGGTGTAGAGCTTCAGGCGGAGGTCAAGGCCGGCGGCGCCGCGCAGGCCAATGGGCAGCACGTCGAAGAACAGGGTGCGGTCGTCGCGGGTCTCCAGCACCATTAGCTCGCCCTTGCGCTGCGGCCGCAGCAGGGTGTGCAGCTGCATCAGGTTGGTGGTCTTGCCGCTCAGCGCCGGGCCGTAATAGACCACCTTGAGGCTGAGCTTGCGCAAGTGCGGCTGGTAGTCAGCCATGGCCCGGCTCGTCGCCGTCGAGCAGCACGGCGCCCTGTTCGTCGCGGCGCACGCGGGTGATGCCCGGGTGCTCGGCCTCGAGGCGGCGCAGCTCCTGTTCCTGGCGCTGCAGTGTGCTCTGCTGGCTGCGCACCTGAGCCAGCAGGCGCTGGTTCTCGTCGCGCAGCAGGTAGAGGTCGATGGCCGCCTTCAGCGCGGTCTCGATCTCGTAGTCCTCCCAGGGCTTGGACAGGAAGCGGTAGATCTCCGCGCGGTTGATCGCCTGCATCATCGACTGCCGGTCGCCATGGGCGCTGAGCACCATGCGCATGGCGTTGGGCTGGCGCTGCTTGGCGAACTGCAGGTAGGTGATGCCGTCCAGGTTGGGCATCTTGTAGTCGGACACGATCACCGCGTAGTCGTGCTCGGTGAGGGCCTGCAGGGCCTGCTGGCCGTCGCTGAAGGCGTGCACCTCCCAGCGATGCGGACGCAGCACCCGCTGCAGCGCGCTGAGGATGTGCGGTTCGTCGTCCACCAGTTGGATCTTGATCATCACCCGTCTCCCGGTTGAGCCCCGTCGGGCTTGCGCACGAACAGGGTGTAGCGCCCCCCTTCGGAGGCCTCGAAGGCGATCAGTTTGTCGATCAGCGCCCGCGTCAGCGGCTTGCCCGCGTTGAGCAGGAGCATGCCGTTTTCGGCGTGCAGGTTGCGCGCCAGCAGCATGCCCGGCTCCAGGCGCCGGGTGTCCACCGCGAGGATGCTGGCGTCGGCCAGCACCAGATCCGGCGCCAGGCTGGTGCACAGGTCGATGAAGGCGTCGCACAGCTCGGGGTCGTAGAGGCGCCCGGCGTATTTCTTGATCAGCAGCAGCGCTTCGTCGCGGTTGAGTCGGCGCTCCAGCACCAGGCCGCGCTGCAGCTCGATGAAGTCCACCGCCAGCTTGAGCAGGCGCGCGCCGAAGGGAATGGCGACGCCTTCCAGGCGGTCGGGAAAGCCGTTGCCGTCCCAGCGCTCCTGGTGGTGGCGGATCAGGCGGCCGGCGTCCTGCACCGGCTCCAGGGTCATCAGCAGGCTTTCGCCGACCACCGGGTACTGGCGGTAGCGCGCGCGCTCCTCCTTGTACAGGGTATCGGAGGGGCGGCCGAGCAGCTGGTCGTCCCAGGTCAGCTTACCGATGTTGTACAGCGCGGCGGCCATGGCCAGGTCGTTGCTGCTGCGCTCGTCGAGCCGGTGGTGCTCGGCGTAGGCCTTGACCAGGGCGATCACTTGGGTGTTGGTCTGGCGCTCCTTGCTCAGGCGCTGGCCCACCAGGTTGGCGAACACCTCGGTGGCGGTGACGTAGCTCTTGCGCAGCTCGGCATAGGCCAGGTCGAGCATGTCGGCGGTCTGCTCCAGCTCGGCGGTGCGGTCGCGCACGCGCTGTTCGAGGCTGGCGTTGAGTTCCTGCAGGCGCTCGTTCTGTTCGCGGGTAAGGGCCTCCAGGCGCAGGCGCTCGCGCTCGGAATGCTGGAAGGCCAGTGTCTGGCGGATGATCAGGCGCAGCTCGTCGTCGTCCCAGGGCTTGCTGATGTAGCGGTAGATCTGCCCCTCGTTGATCGCCTTGACCGTGGTGGTGATGTCCGCGTAGCCAGTGAGCAGGATGCGCAGACACTGCGGCCAGCGTTGCTGCACCTCGGCCAGCAGCGTGGCGCCGTCCATGCCGGGCATGCGCGCGTCGGAGATCACCAGGTCCACCGGCTGCTGCTCGAGCAGGGCCAGTGCCGCCTCGCCGCTGCCGGCGGTGAGCAGGCGATAGGGTTCGTTGCGCAGCACGCGGCGCAGGCTGTTGAGGATATTGTCCTCGTCGTCCACCAACAGCAGGGTGGCGAGCGAGGCGGGCATGGCGCTGGTCATGCTGGCGGTGCGTCCTGTTGCGGCACGGGGGCGGGCTGGCGCATGGGTAGCCAGACCCGGAAGCGTGTGCCGAGTCCCGGTGTGCTGTCGACCTCGATGCGGCCGTTGTGTTTCTGCACGATGCTGTAAGACAGCGCCAGACCCAGCCCCGTGCCTTTGCCCACCGGCTTGGTGGTGAAGAAGGGCTCGAAAATGCGGTTCAGGGTCTTGGCGTCGATACCCTTGCCGGTGTCCTCCACCTCGATCCAGGCCCAGCCGTCGCCGCCGCCGGTGCGCAGGGTGATGCGACCGAACTGCTCGATGGCGTGGGCAGCGTTAACCAGCAGGTTCATCACCACCTGGTTGATCTGCGAGGGGATGCACTCCACCTCCGCCAGCACGCCATACTCCTTGATCACTTCGGCCTTGTACTTGAGCTCGTTGTTGACCACGTTGAGCGTGGTGTCGAGGCCGCGGTGGAGGTCGGCGGGGCGGAACTCCTCCTCCTCGATATGGGAGAAGTCCTTGAGCGCGCTGATAATCCGCTTGACCCGGTCGATGCCGTCTTCCGACTCGTTGACCAGGGCTTCGACGTCACCGCGGATGTAGTCGTACTCCAGGTTGCGCTTGAGCTGGCGCAGCTCGTCCAGATCGGCGGCGCTGTCCACCGCATCGGCGATCTTCAGCAGGTCGCGGACGTAGCCGTCGAGGGTCTTGAGGTTGGAGAACACGTAGCCGATGGGGTTGTTGATCTCGTGTGCCACCCCGGCGGCCAGCTGGCCGATGGCCGCCAGTTTCTCCGACTGCAGCAACTGGCTGTTGGCGGTTTCCAGCTTGCGCAGCAGTTGTTCCTGTTCGCTCTGCTTGCGGCTGAGCGCGTTCAATGCTGCCTCCAGGTGCTCGCTGGTCTTGGCGATGGCGCTGGTGTCGTACATCACCAGGCCGAAATGGCGTTCGCCGTTCGCCGCCTCGAAGGGAAAGAATAGGGTGCTCTGCAGTTGTCGTTCGTGTTCTTCGCAGTCGCCGCTGAGCTTGACCAGTGGCAGGTTGTCCAGCCAGTGGCTGTAGACGTGCTTGGCGCGCTCACGGGCCAGTTCGACCACCTTGACGAAGTGCTCGCCGTTGGCTTCGGGGAAGACCTCGACGAAGTCGCGGCCCTGCGCCTGTGGCAGGTTCTTGCCGCTACGCTGACTGATGAAGCTGTTCCAGTGACGGATGCGCAGCTGGTCGTCCAGCACGATGATGCCCAGGTCGATCTGGTCGATAAAGGCATCGAGGAGGTTGACTGGATAGCTGTCCATTTCCTGCTCCAGTAGCGAGGAGTTAACGTGGGACACTCGAACGCTGGCGCGCTATTTTTATGGCGTCATAATGCCGGCTTTGATGGCGAAAGGCTAGCCAGGGCCGTCCCAGGCACACCAGGAGGTTAGACCATGGCAATGGATACCGAGCGACTGACCGTGCGTTATCGGTTGGCGTTTGCTGGACAGGCGGCGCTGGAGCTGCAGGTTCGCCTGGGCGAGGCGTGTGCCCCGACGCAGAGCGCTCCAGAGTGGACGCGCCTGGGCTTCCAGCAATGCCCGCATTGCCCGCTCAAGACAGAGACTCAGCGCGACTGCCCTTTCGCCCTGGCGTTGCAGCAGCCGGTGCGCCTACTGGCCGGGCACGCCTCGTTCGAGGCGGTCGAGGTGCAGGTGCAGCACCGCGGTCGCGAGATGCGTCAGCACACCACCCTGCAGCGC
>NZ_CM134189.1:2390192-2410429 GCF_054110165.1 Pseudomonas sp. PL-6
GATTGGGGTGCGTAGGTATTCGTCGATCAGCCTTCGTGGCTGATCAGTCATTCGGGGTACAGGCCCTTGCCGTTCTGGCTGGGTTGGCCGTTGTCGGCCAGCACCGGGGCGGAAAGAATCAGCGTGGCGGTCAGTGCGATCAGGGTTTTCATCGGTTTCTCCAGGGCTTCGGTGGGTAGCAGGTGGAGACGACTGCGGAGTCTCCGCGGAATGTTTAACGCTAATGTTTTGTGCGCAAGTCATTTCCATAGGGAGAACTTTAGCCTGCATGTATTTTGCGCGCAAGATAATTTTTTGAGTATTTCGCTATAGCCCTAGAAGTTCAGGGCATAAGCAGGGGCTAAGGGGGCACAACCTGTTCAACGAGCGCTACATCACTAACAACCAGGGCGACAGTCTGCTCGATGTCGGTGCGCCGCTGACCCTCGGCATGGCCACTTGCGACGGCCTCTAGGACTCGCAGGTACTGGGGAACGAAGAGCGGCGGCAAGGGGGCCATCGCCAGCAATCAGTACAGGCTCGTTGTCTTGTTCTGCCTCGGGGCGGGGGTAGTCCGTTTCGACGATTCCGGTGCAGCAAGAAGGGGGGCGATGCCCCCGCGGTTCAGAGCAACCCACGCTCGGCGAAAGATACCGTGCGTTGGCCTGCCACGATGACGTGATCCAGCGAGCGGACATCGACCAGCGCCAAGGCTTCTTTCAAGCGCTGCGTAATCACCTTGTCCGCCTGGCTTGGCTCCGGGTGCCCACTCGGGTGGTTGTGCGAGAAGATCACTGCAGTGGCATTCAGACGCAGTGCTTCCTTGACCACTTCGCGTGGGTAGACCGAGGCGCTGTCGATGGTGCCGCGGAACATCTCGACGTACTGGATCAGGTGGTGCTTGGCATCCAGAAACAGTGCCGCGAAAACCTCGTGTTCGAAGCCAGCCAGCTTGGCGATCAGGTACTCCTTGACCAGCTCTGGCGACGTGAAGGCTGCGCCTCGCTGAACCTTTTGATCGATGACTCTGCGGGCCGCGGCCAGGATCTGCTCGGCAGTAGCCGGCAGGTAGCGACCTTGTTCGTCGCGAATCAGCAGGGAAGCGTCAAAAGCTAGAGAAAGCTGCGACATGATCGTGCTCCAGTTGCTCGGGCGGAATTGCCCGGAACCGGCTCAGCACGGCGCAGCGCAGCAGTCAGGGGGCGATAGCCGGTCCCGCCGCAAGCGCGCGAAGCGCGTGCAGCCCTTGACGGCGAGAACGCCGTGATAGGGTGAGAGGAAACAGCAAGACCGCCACTCCACCGATCTCACAGGCGCCACCAGCAAGCGCAGCGCGCAGTCTCTATTGACCTGGCGAAAAACGCCCAGAGGCGTTGTGGGCGAGCAGCAGAAAGGCAGCCATGGCATACAACAGCCAGTGTGAGAGGCAGGAGAAAGATCTCGCTATGTGACCAATGGCCCATCCTGCAGGGTTGGCAGATGGCCGCTACCAAAATATTCTCCGGTCTCTGGGCTAACGAAGTGCGAACAGGCAGGACGCTGACCCCATGCACTCCGTTAGCTCAGAACCTCCCTTCCTGGTCTGTTTTAACAGGCCATTTCATAGGCATTTGCCATGGCTCAGGTCAGCCCTGACAACTCGCTTCGGCGAGGGTCAGGGCCTTTCTGTGATCGATGACCTTCCTTCGTCTAGCCGCACATTTTCGCTAGATGCGCTCGGCCAGGCTGTGCGCAGCATTGAGGTGGCTCGTCGCTGATCGGCTTGGCCTGCCATGCCGGGAGCTCACCGCTTTTTGACATCGAGGCGCTTGCGCGACTGATCAGCCGACTAGCCCACCAACCGTAACTCCCCGTCATAGCGCCCGACACTGTCCGTGGTTGGACCATGGCCCTGCAAATGAACTGAGCCACTTCGTGGGTTGCTCAGGTGCCCTGGGTGAGGGCGGTGCTTACGTCTTGCGCAGCCGACGAGTTGCCGACACGAGATGACTGCGCGAAGACGTATGCTCGTGGTATAGCCTGGCCAGTCCGGCCTGCGGCTATCAATACTCGACGGTCACCGCCTCGGTCACCCGCGAGCAGCAACTCAGCACGTAGCCTTCCGCGATTTCTTCCTCGGTGATGCCGCCGTTGTGCTCCATGGCCGCCGTACCGCTGAGCACGCGCACCTTGCAGGTGCCGCAGATGCCCATGCCGCAGGCCTTGGGAATGGTCAGGCCGGCGCTGGCGGCGGCTTCGTAGAGGGTCGCGCCCTGAGCCGCCTGGATCGACTTACCGGAGTCGCTGAAGGTCACCCAATGGCTGGTCTGCGGCGTTTCGCTCTGGGCCACTTCGGCCTGCTTTTCGGCGGCGGCGATGTCCTCATCCGGCGTCGCGCCGAAGGACTCCTCGTGGTAGCGCGCGATGTCGTAGCCGGCCTCGCTGAGGATGCGCCGCACCGCACGCATGTAGGGCGTCGGGCCGCAGCAGAACACCTCGCGCTCGAGGAAATCCGGGGCGATCAGCTGCAGCATCTCGCGGCTAAGGAAGCCGCGGTAACCGCCCCAGACCTGGCCGATTTCGTTGCGTTCGCAGATCAGGTGCAGCTTGAAGTTGTCGATGCGCGTGGACATGTAGTCCAGTTCGGCGCGGTAGATGATGTCGGCCGGGGTGCGCGCGCTGTGGGCGAACACCATGTCGACTTCGCCGTTGGTGTTGAAGAACCAGCGGGCCATGGACATTACCGGGGTGATGCCGACGCCGCCGGACAGCAGCAAGACCTTGTCGGCGGGAAAGTCGATGCAGTTGAACTGGCCGACCGGGCCGTGCACGGCAAGCACGCCGCCTTCCTTGAGGTTGTCGTGCAGCCAGTTCGACACCCGGCCGCCCGGCACGCGCTTGACCGTGATGGAGAAGCTGTAGGGAATCGAAGGTGCGCTGGAAATGGTGTAGGAGCGCATCACCTGCTGGCCGTCGATCTCCAGTTCCAGGGTGACGAACTGCCCCGGCTTGAAGAAGAACAGCACCGGTTCCTGCATGCTGAAACAGTAGGTGATGACATCCGCGGTCTCGCGGATGACCTTGAGGCAGCGCACCAGATGGCGGCCGTTGGCCCAGGTCTGGGTGTTGACCGGATTGAGGTAGAGGTTGCTGCTGATGCTGCTCATGGGCGTTCTCGGTCTCGGGGACGCGGCCCGGGCATTACCAGCCGGGCCGCGCCGGGCTCAGGACAGTTGAATCCAAGTGGTCTTCAGTTCGCAGTACTGGTCGTGGGCGTACACAGACTTGTCGCGGCCGCCGAAGCCGGACTGCTTGTAGCCGCCGAACGGGGTACTGATATCGCCCTCGGAGAAGCAGTTGACCGACACGGTGCCGGCGCGGATCGCCGCGGCCATGCGGTGGGCGCGGTTGATGTCGAGGGTCCACAGCGAGGCGGCGAGGCCGTAGCAGGTGTCGTTGGCGATGGCGATGGCTTGTTCCTCGCTGTCGACGGTGATCACCGCCAGCACCGGGCCGAAGATCTCCTCTTGGGCCACCGAGGCGGCGTTGGAGTCGACTTCGAAGATGGTCGGCGCGACGAAGTAGCCGCCGCTCTGCTCGTGCAGGCGTACGCCGCCGGTAATCAGCTTGCTACCCTCGGCCTTGGCCTGCGCAATATGGCCGAGGACCTTCTCCATATGTGCCTGTTCGATCAGCGCGCCGAGGCGTACGGCCGGGTCCAGCGGATCGCCGGTGACCCAATCCGCCAATTGGCTCTGCAGCTCCTCGAGCAGGGCATCCTTGATCGCGCGGTGCACGATCAGGCGCGAGCCGGCCGAGCAGTTCTCGCCCATGTTCCAGAAGGCCGCGCTGAGCACGTTTCCGGCGACGTTCTGCAGGTCGCCAGCGTCGTCCATGACCACCTGCGGGTTCTTGCCGCCGCACTCGAGTACCACGCGCTTGAGGTTGCTCTTTGCCGCGTACTCGAGGAACAGGCGGCCGACTTCGGTGGAGCCGGTGAAGGCCGCCAGGTCGATGTCCGGGTGCAGGCCGATGGCCTTGCCGGCGGTGTGGCCGAGGCCCGGCACCACGTTGAGCACGCCGGCCGGGATGCCGGCCTGGAAGGCCAGTTCAGCCAGGCGCAGGGTGGCCAGCGAGGTCAGCTCGGCGGGCTTGAGGATCACGCTGTTGCCGGTGATCAGCGCCGGGCCGAGTTTCCAGCCGGCCATCATGCAGGGGAAGTTCCACGGCAGCACGGCGCCGACCACGCCGATAGGCTCGCGGCGGATCATGCCGATATTGCCCGGGCTGGACGGCGAAATGGCGTCGTACAGCTTGTCGCCGGCTTCGGCGTGCCAGCGGATGGTGTTGGCGGTGTCGGGGATGTCGATGGCGTAGCACTCGCCGACCGGCTTGCCGGCTTCCAGCGATTCCAGCACCGCCAGTTCCAGGCGGTTGGCGTCGATCAGGGCGGCGAACTCGAGCATGATCACCTTGCGCTCGGCCGGCGCCAGGCGCGACCAGACGCCGGCGTCGAAGGCGGCACGGGCGGCCTGCACGGCGGCGTCGATGTCCTCGGCGTCGCAGGCGGCCACGTCGGTCAGCACTTGGCCGGTAGCCGGGTTGAGGGTGCTGAAGGTGGCGCCGGAACGGGCCGGGACGAAGCGACCGTCGATAAAGGCCAGGTTGCGGTATTCCAGGCGCTCGAGCTGCTGGTCGATGGCGCTGCGGGTGAGGGCGTCGCTCATGAAGATTCTCCTGAAGTGGGGTAACTAACTGTTCTTAGAGTTCTACGCCTGCGGTCCACTCTTTCCAGGCGAGGGACGAGCGCACGCCGAGGCCGAGGAAGGGTTCCGGCGGGTTACGGCAGGGTTTCGGTTGTTCGAGCATGATGCGCAGCAGGTCGCTGTCCTGTCCCAGGGCGTATTCGGCGATCAACTTGCCGGAGATGGTGCCGCGGGTCAGGCCCAGACCGTTGCAGCACACCGCGCTGAACACCTTGGGCGCGATTTCACCGAACTGCGAGCCGCCATTGCGCGACAGGCACAGGGCGCCGCCCCAGGTGTACTCGAACGGCACCTGCGGCAGCATCGGAAAACGCCGCTCGTAGGATGTGCGATGGGCCCTGCGCACCCTCTCCAGGTTGCCGGCCGAGGCGTGGACGTCCGGGTTGTAGGTGAAGGAGTTGCGGATGCAGATGCGCCCGCTGGCCAGACGCCGCACCGTGGTGCCCAGCGGGTCGGCCGGGATCAATCCCCAGCTTTCCTCGCCGCCCAGGCGCGCCAGTTCCTCGGCGGTCAACTGGCGGGTCATGCTGGCGTAGGTGTAGATCGGCAGCAGGCGGCCCTTGAGACCGAGCTGGCCGAAGTTCGAGGCATAGGCGTTGTTGGCCAGGATCAGGCGCGGTGCCTGCACCCGGCCATGGGCGGTGGTCAGGGTATGCGGCTTGCCCACCTCGATACTGAGCACCGGGCTGTCTTCGAACAGCTGAACGTTCTCCGGCAGGCTGCGACCCAGCCCGCGGGTCAGTGCCGCCGGCTGCACCAGCACGCAACCGGGCGCGTGCAGGCCGGCCTGGTAGAAGTCGCTGCCGGTGACCGCCTTCATCTCTTGGGCGCTGAGCAGGCGATAGGGCTCGCCGAGCGAGGACAGGCCCTTGGCGAACGCTTCCAGGGCGTGGGCGCCGCGGGCGTTGGCGGCACCGTGCAGCTTGCCCTGTTCGCGCCAGTCGCAATCGATGCCGTGGCGTTGGACGATCTCGCGGGTGTAGTCGATGGCGCCGCGGCTCAGGCGGATGATCTTGTGATCGGCCTCGTGGCTGCTGGTGTAGCTGTGCGAGGTCAGGTCATGGGGCAAATCGACCATGAATCCGGAATTGCGCCCGGCGGCGCCGAAGCCGACGCGCTTGGCGTCGATCAGCACCACCTGGGCCTGCGGCTGCAGTTCGGCCAGGCGCCGGGCGGCGGCCAGGCCGGCGAGGCCGGCGCCGAGCACCACCCAGTCGGCCTGCACGCTGCCGCGCAACGGCGTGCTCGGCGGCGGGGGAGGCAGGGTTTCGTACCAACCGCAGTGACCGTCGTCCTGGGGCAGGAAGTTACATTGCAGTTGCATGGAAGCTGCCTCCGGCCCTGTTAGCCGCGATGGGCGATCAGTTGCTCATAGGTTTGCTTGAAAACGGCCAGCTCGGACTCGCTCGGCGGCAGCAGCGGGCGGCGGGTCGGGCCCACCGGCAGGCCGGCCAGCTCGCAGCCGGCCTTGATGTACTGGCAGAACTTGCCGCCGCCTTCGAGCAGGTTGAGCATCGGCAGCAGGCGCTGGGCCAGTTGACGGCCCTTGATCATGTCCTGCTCGACCACGCAGGCCCGGAACAGGGCGACGTGCTCGGGGGCGAGGAAGTTGGAGGCGCCGCACACCCAGCTGCGCGCGCCCCAGGCGAAGAACTCCAGCACCTGGTCGTCCATGCCGCAGCTGATCTGCAGCTGATCGGCGTAGTCCTGGGTCAGGTGGTGCATGCGTTCGATCGAGCCGGTGCTTTCCTTGATCGCCTGGAAGTTCGGCCGGCTCTTGAGCGCGTCGATGAACTCGAAGCTCATCGGCGTGCCGGTACGCGCCGGGAAGTTGTAGAGCATGATCGGTAGGTTCAGCGCGTCGTCCACGCTCAGGGCATGGGCGAGCAGTTCGTCCTGGGTCGGCTGGCAGTAGTAGGGCGCAGCGAGCAGGATGCAGTCGAAGCCGGCGGCCTTGGCGTAGCGGCCCAGGTCGAGGCTTTCCTCGGTGCTGGTGGCGTTGATCCCGGCCATCAACGGGATGCGGCCCTTGGCCTGCTCGGCGACCGCGGCGAACACCTGCTTGCGCTCGGCGTTGCTCAGGGCGTAGTACTCGCCGGTGGTGCCGCCGATTATCAGGCCGTGCACGCCGTGGCCGATCAGCGCATCGACGACCTTGGCCAACACCTCGAAATCGATCGCGCCGCTGGCGCTGAAGGGTGTTACCACGGGAGTCCAGATACCATCGAAATTCATAGGGCCACCTAGTTGTAAAGAGTTGAATGTGCGGTCTAGTTCGGGAAAAGGTTAAGGGCGATCTTCGCCGGGCAACAAGAAACATTTAGGGGCGGTAATTAATAATCAAAGGTTATTGATTGGATGAAAAATCAAGAGCGCCCGCATTCGGACCGCCCGCGCAATAGCGGCCATAAAAAAACCTGCCGTCGGCAGGTTTTTAAGAGCGCAGCGAGTAATTGTCATGGCTTTAGCCATGCATAACTAAAAGTGCAGGCAAACAATAACTCTGATTAATCAGAGCTGTTGCATCAGCCAGTCGCGCAGGCGGCAGCAGGCCTCGTCATCTTCCTTGTCTTCATTGAAAGTCAGGTAGTGCAGGCTCTCGCGATGCACGACTTCTTCGCTGACCGGGCGCACCAGCAGCCCCTGCTCGACCAGGTGGCCGACCAGATGGTGCCAGCCCAGCGCCACGCCCTGATGGCTGAGCACCATCTGGATCAGCATGTTGTAGTCGTTGGCGTTGAAAAAGTGCGGGCTGTCGTGGGCGCGGGTTTCGATATCGATATCGTTGAACGCCAACCACACGCCCCAGTCGACGTGCTCGGCGACCTGCGAGCGGCCATAGGGGCTGAGGTTGAGCAGCACGCTGTCACGCAGGCCCTCGAGGCTGCGCAGTTCCGGGTGCTGCTCCAGATACTGCGGCGTACAGACCGGGTAGATGACGTCGTGGAACAGCGCCGTGCTGCGGTAGCCCTCATGCACCTTGGCCATCTTGGTGATGAAGATGTCCGGGCGCACGCCGGGTTCCATCGACAGGAAGTTCTGCGTGGTGATCAGGTTGAGGTCGATGTCCGGATTGGCACTGAAGAAGCTCGGCAGACGGTGTGCCAGCCACAGCCCGGAAAACGCCGGCGAGCAGCACAGGGTCAGCACCCGCTTGCCGGCGTTGTGGCTGCGGATGCGCTCGGCGGCCTGGGCGATGTTGACGAAGGATAACTGCACCGCATCGTAGAAGATCGAGCCGGCGGTGGTCAGCTCCACGGCGCGGCCGGCGCGGGAGAACAGCTCGGCGCCAAGATAGCCCTCCAGCTCGCGGATCTGCCGACTTATGGCCGCCTGGGTGACGCACAGGGCTTCGGCGGCACGGGTGAAGTTCTGGTACTTGGCCGCGGCGATAAAAGCTTTGACCGCGCGCAGCGACGGCATCTTGATCAGCGTCTGATCGGGTTCGGTATGTAGGACCATAACAACAGGTATTCAATTTCCTGAATAAAAAGTCGGTTCTGCCGGCTATGGCCGCGCTCTAGACTTCTTCTTATTGGCGATGGCATCAAACCGCTGATGCTGGCTCTTTGGAGGGTAGCCGAAAGAGCTACCGAGCAATAGCCCCGGTCAACCGGGGGCGTGTCTTTGCGGGCTTGCTGACAACGACTTTCAACAATATTGACCGGGATTGGTGTGGATATGACAGCAGACAACAAAGCAGCGGTGGCAAAGCTCATTCAGCAGCGCAAGCCGCGCCATGCGCTGCCAAGCGCGCTGTACAGCGATGTCGAGGTATACCGTCAGGACCTCGAACAGCTCTGGCACAAGGAGTGGATCTTCGCCGGGCACAGCTTCGAGCTGGAGAAACCGGGTCAGTACATCACGCTGCAGATCGGCGACTATCCGGTGGTGGTGGTGCGTGGCGCCGATGGCCAGATTCGTGCCCTGCACAACGCCTGCCGCCATCGCGGCTCCAAGGTCTGCAGCGAGCACCGCGGCAAGGCTGCCAAGCTGGTCTGCCCCTACCACAAGTGGACCTTCGAGCTCGATGGCCGGCTGATCTACGCCGGTAACATGGGCGAGGACTTCGACAAGTCGCAGTACGGTCTCAAACCGGCCCACTGCGAGGTGGTCGACAGCTACATCTATGTCTGCGTGGCCGAGCAGGCCCCGGACTTCGAGAAGTTCCGCGCCGCGGTGTCGCCCTTTATCGCCCCGCACAACCTCGACGACTGCAAGGTGGCCTTCGAGTCCAACCTGGTGGAGAAGGGCAACTGGAAGCTGGTCTTCGAGAACAACCGCGAGTGCTACCACTGCGACGGCACCCACCCGGAGCTGCTCAATTCCTACGTCGAGAATCTCTCGGTGGCCGGCGTTGGCGGCGAGGACGACCCGGAGCTGGTCGCCCACTGGGATCGCTGCGAGGCTGCCGGCCTGCCCAGCCGCCTGGTGATGGACGAGGGCGGGCAGTTCCGCATGACCCGTATCCCGCTGTCGGCCGGCGCGCTCAGCTACACCATGAACGGCAAGCCGGCGGTGGCGCGGCGCCTGGACAAGAGCGGCGTAGAGAACATCGGCGCGCTGCTCTACTTCAACTACCCCTCGACCTGGAACCACTTCCTCGGCGACCACGCGCTGAGTTTCCGCGTACTGCCGCAGGGACCGAACGAGACCCTGGTGACCACCAAGTGGCTGGTGCCCAAGGATGCCCAGGAGGGTATCGACTACGACCTGGAGACCCTGACCCGCGTGTGGCTGGCCACCAACGATCAGGACCGTCGGCTGGTGGAGGGCACTCAGGCCGGGGTCAATTCGCCGGCCTACCAGCCTGGGCCCTATTCGGCCATCGCCGAGAACGGCGTCTGTCAGTTCGACGATTGGTACTGCGCGAGCATGGCACGCAAGCTCGCCGAGGCGCAGTGAGCGCACCTGTTCAAAGCCCCTGAGTTGAAGCAACGCCTGTTGCCGACGCCAGGGTGGCGATGCACCGCAGGTTCCACAGGACAACTCCTTCCCGCATGTCCGTTATTGGGCATGCGGTTTTTTTGCGTTCCGAGGTCAGGTATTTGCCATGCGCAGTGCATCGAACGACAGCTACGCCCGGGGCTTTTTGCTGGTACTGCTGGCGGCCTTCTGTTACGGCCTGCAACCGCTGTTCGCCCAGTACGCCTATGCCGGTGGCGCCAACCCGGTGGGGCTGCTGCTGGTGCGCTTTCTGATCGCCGCTTCGATTCTGCTGCTGTTTCTGCGTCTGCGCGGGATCGCTCTGCCCAACCGGGAGCTGGCCGGGCAGAACTTTCTCTTGGGCGTTGGCTATGGCCTGTCTGCGTTGGGCTACTACAGCGCCAGCCACAGCACCTCGGTGAGCCTGGCGGTAGTCCTGACCTTCAGCTTCCCGGCTTTCGTCACCCTTTTGTCGATCCTCTATCTGGGTGAGCGCGCCAGACCGATGAAGCTGCTCAGCCTGGCGCTGGCGTTCGCTGGTGTGCTGCTGGCAACCGGCCTGAGTTTTCATGGCAAGGTCAGCGGCGTGCTCTGGGCGCTATTCTCGGCACTGGTCTACGGCACGGCGATAGTCTACGGAACCCATCGCATTCGTCATGAGCAGCCGCTGGCCTCGGCAGCCGTCGTCCTGCTCGGATGCGCCGCGACCTTCGCGGTAGCGGCGCTCTACTCGGGAGCGGCGCTGCCCTCCGGCGGTTCTGCCTGGTGGGCGACCCTGGGACTGGCGCTTTTCGCCACGATTGTGCCTATCTCGGCGTTTCTCGCCGGCTCGCCGCATATCGGTTCCTCCTCGGCGGCGATCCTCTCGAACCTGGAGCCAGTGGTGGCGGTGACCATCGCCGTACTGGTGATTGGCGAGCCCATGAGTAGCGGCATATTGGGCGGCGGTCTGCTGGTGCTGGTCGCCGCGGTCATTCTGGCGAGTCAGGGGAGGCGCGATGCGGCCGCGCCCGTGGCTCTGGCGCGTGAGTCGAACGACGCCATCTAGTGTCCGTGGATACGGAGGAGGGCGCGCCAGTTGGTGCGCCCTTCTTTTTTGGCGAGCCATTTCTGGAAGCGGGTGCGCACGGCGTACGAGGTGAATTTCCCAGATGATCGTGTCGGGCGCGTCCATGTCAGCGCCTCAACCAATAACATCAAGTTATGGTTTGAGCCGAGCAAATGTCGTTGGACGCTATAAGCGGCAATCTCTACTTTAAACCCACAAGAAGGCGGTACTTATAACCTGTGTGCCGTGTGAGGTTGTTTATTTCAGTGCCTGCCGTTCATTGAATAGTCCAGTTTCAAAAGGCGTGGTCGCCCCAGTTACAGCATGAGACCGACCGATTGCCGATTGATTACAGATATAAGAAGAGGACGTTATGACCCAAGCCGACGAGATACTCTCGGTCAAGAATGTATTCAAGGTATTCGGCGCGCAGCCGGACGTGGCCATGAATATGTTGCGCAATGGTGAGTGCAAGGACGAAATTTTCCGCAAGACCGGCCAGGTGGTGGGCGTGTTCGACGCCAGCTTTTCGGTCAAGCGCGGTGAAATTTTCGTCATCATGGGTCTGTCAGGCTCGGGCAAGTCGACCATGGTGCGCTTGTTCAACCGCCTGATCGAACCCACCTCCGGCAGCATCCACCTCAATGGCCGCGAAATTACCGGGCTGTCCGACAAGGATCTGCTCGAAGTGCGGCGCAAGGAAATGGGCATGGTGTTCCAGTCCTTCGCCTTGATGCCGCACATGAGCGTGCTGGAAAACGCCGCGTTCGGCCTGGAGATTTCCGGTGTGCGCGAGCAGGAACGCAAGGCCCGCGCCGTCGAGGCGCTGCGCCAGGTCGGTCTGGCCGGGCACGAGAACAGCTACCCGCACCAGCTGTCCGGTGGTATGCAGCAGCGCGTCGGCCTGGCCCGGGCGCTGACCAACGACCCCAGCATCCTGCTGATGGACGAGGCGTTCTCCGCCCTGGATCCCCTGATCCGCAGCGAGATGCAGGGCGAGCTGATTCGCCTGCAGGCCGAGCAGCAGCGCACCATCATTTTCATTTCCCACGACATCGAGGAAGCGATCCGCATCGGTCATCGCATCGCCATCATGGAAGGCGGTCGGGTGGTGCAGATCGGCACGCCGCAGGAGCTGCTGTGCAATCCCGCCAACGAATACGTGGAGAACTTCTTCCACGGCTTCGACAGCTCGCGCGTGCTCAATGCCGGCGATGTGGCGCAGGTCGACCCGGCCGCGGTGTGCCGGGTCAACGGGCAGGCGCCGGGTTTTCGCGCGGACGTGTCCTTCGGCTACCTAATCGGCGAGGGCGACCGGTTGCTCGGCGTGGTCGAGCCCGATGCGCTGAGCCTCGATAGCGCCGGATTGCAACGCCTGGAGCAGTTGCGCCTGGATCGCCACCAGCCGATCTACGTCGATACGCCGTTGCACGACGTGCTCGACCTGGTGGCCTCGGTGCCTTATCCGGTGCCGGTGCTGGACCATAGCGGTGCCTTCAAGGGCACCATTTCCAAGAATCTGCTGCTGCAGACCCTGAGTCGCCACTGAGTGGTCGAGCGCAATCCTCCAGCAGAATCGAAGAGCAGGTAACCCCCATGTCCGAGTTCAGTTTCCTCGACCCCTTCCAGACCCTGACCATTCCCCTCGGGGAGTGGGTGGAAAACACCCTGAATTACCTGGTGTACAACTTCCGTGAATTCTTCCGCGCCGTGCGCTGGCCGATCGACCAGGTGCTCAACGGCTTCGAGTTCGTCTTGCAAAGCATCCCGCCCTCCATCGGCATTCTGCTGTCCTCGCTGCTCGGCTGGCAGCTGGCCGGGGCGCGCATGGGCTGGCTGTGCGCCGTCACCCTGACCCTGCTGGGGCTGATCGGCGTCTGGTCCGAGGCCATGACCACCCTGGCGCTGGTGCTGACCGCAGTGTTCTTCTGTGCGCTGATCGGCGTGCCCTTGGGCATTCTCTCGGCCCGTAACGATCATCTCGAGAGAATCCTGCGGCCGATTCTCGATGCCATGCAGACCCTGCCGGCGTTTGTCTACCTGGTGCCGGTGGTGATGCTGTTCGGCATCGGCAACGTGCCCGGCGTGCTGGTCACCATAGTGTTCGCCGCACCGCCGCTGGTGCGCCTGACCAACCTGGGCATCCGTCAGGTGCCGGAAGACAAGATCGAGGCGGCCCGCGCCTTCGGCTGCACCCCGTGGCAGATGCTCCGCCGCGTGCAGTTGCCGTTGGCGGCGCCGACCATCATGGCCGGCGTCAATCAGACCCTGATGCTGTCGCTGTCGATGGTGGTGATCGCCTCGATGATCTCGGTCGGCGGCCTCGGCCAGATGGTGTTGCGCGGCATCGGCCGTCTCGACATGGGCCTGGCCACGGTCGGCGGCGTCGGCCTGGTGCTGCTGGCGATCTTCCTCGACCGCCTGACCCAGGCCATGGGCGAGCGCAGTAATGCCGACCCCAGCCTGCGCTGGTATCACAGCGGTCCCATCGGCCTGCTGCTGCGTCTGTTCGGCAGTCTCCCGCAGGCGGCTAAGAGCGGCGCCTGAAGTCTTGCCACACAACCGACATCCTGAAACCTAGAAGAAAATCACAGAGGTAGATGATGATGACTTTGCACATGCGTGGATTCGCCCAGAAGCTGCTGCACTGCGCCGCAGTCGCTTCCCTGAGCCTGTTGCCGCTGTATGGCCAGGCCGCCTCGACCGATAAGCCGGGGCAGGGGGTATCGGTAACGCCGATCTTCCCGAGCATCGCCGAAGAGCGCTTTCGCGGCGAGGTGGCCATCGCCGGACTGCGCGAGCTGGGCTACGACGTCAAGGAGCCCAAGGAAACCGAATACCCGACGATGATGGTGGCGCTGTCCTACGGCGATGCGGACTTCACCGTGCACCTGTGGGACAAGCTGCACGACAACTTCTATCAGAAGGTCGGCGGTGACAGGAGCCTGGTCAAGGCGGGCGACGTGATTCCGGGTGTGCTGCAGGGCTACCTGATCGACAAGAAGACCGCCGAAGCGCACAACATCAAATACCTCAC
The DNA here is from genome assembly GCF_054110165.1 of Pseudomonas sp. PL-6. Taxonomy (NCBI): domain Bacteria; kingdom Pseudomonadati; phylum Pseudomonadota; class Gammaproteobacteria; order Pseudomonadales; family Pseudomonadaceae; genus Pseudomonas; species Pseudomonas sp. PL-6. Next base: position 2,403,928 of record NZ_CM134189.1, read on the forward strand.
CGACCTGAAGAAGCCGGAGATCGCCAAGCTGTTCGATACCAACGGCGACGGCAAGGCCGACCTCACCGGCTGCAACCCGGGCTGGGGCTGCGAACTGGTGATCGACCACCATATGCAGGCCTACGACCTGGAGAAGAGCGTCAGCCACAACCGCGGCTCCTACTTCGCCCTGATGGCCGACACCATCTCGCGCTACAAGGATGGCCAGCCGATTCTCTACTTCACCTGGGTGCCGCAGTGGATCGCCGGCGTGCTGGTCGAGGGCCGCGACGTGGTCTGGCTGGAGGTGCCGCATACCGACCTGCCCGACGGCAAGAACGACGTCAACACCAGCTTCGAAGGCAAGAACCTGGGCTTCGCCGTGGATGAGGTCAAGGCCGTGCTGAACAAGGACTTCGCTGAGAAGAACCCGGCGGCCCTGAAGTTCCTCTCCCTGGTGCAGATCACCACTGCCGACGAGAGCGCGCAAAACCTGAAAATGCAGAACGGCGAGAACAAACCGGCGGATATCCAGCGCCATGCCGCCGAGTGGGTCGCCGCCCACCGCGAGCAGTTTGACGCCTGGCTGGCGGCCTCCCGCGCCGCAGCCAATTGAGCCGCTGATCAGTTAAACGTGGCGTAGGGTGCGCCGTGCGCACCGAAAAATCGGTGCCAGCGCCATCAGGTGGTGCGCACGGCTTAGGCGGCTCCGCGACACCCTACGAAGTCCCGGCGGCAGATTCAAAGCCTATCCAACGATTCGAACCTCGTCTGTGGAGTCTCCGCATGTCGCTGTATTCGTTTGTCCGCAATTTCAACTTCAGTCAGGCGCCGCAGTCTACCCGCGAGCTGCTGCAGATCTGCCTGCTGGACATTCTCGGGGTCGCCGCTGGCGCCCGCGACAACCCCACCAGCCAGCGTCTCAGGCAGTACGCAGTCGAGCACTATCCGGCCGCCGCGCTGTCCAGCCGCCTGTTGTTCGACGGCCGCCTGGTGCACCCGTTGGGTGCGGCCTGGGCCGGCGGTTTCAGCGTCGACAGCCTTGATGCCCACGAGGGTCACTTCACCTCCAAGGGCCATGCCGGAGCGACGGTGGTGCCGGCGGTGCTGGCGCTGGTCGACGCCTGCCGCCAGCAGGGCAAGGCGATCAGCGGCGAGGAACTGCTCGGCGCCCTGTGCATCGGCTACGAAACGGCGTTGCGCGCCGGTGCCGCGCTGATGGCGACTGCCCCGGAGTACCACGCCTCCGGCGCGTTCTCCGGGCTCGGCGTGGTCTGCGCCGGCGCGCGGCTATTGGGGCTGGACGAGCAAACCCTCCGCCATGCCCTGGGGATCGCCGAGTACTTCGGCCCGCGCTGCCCGATGATGCGTCTGGTCGACCATCCCTCGATGCTGCGCGACGCCCACGGCGCCGGCGCCTATGCCGGGCTCAATGCCTTGTTTCTCGCTCAGGCGGGCGTCACTGGGGCGCCGGCCGAGACGGTGGAAACCTCGGCCGTGGCCGCGCAGTGGCACGACCTTGGCCGGCGGTGGGAGATCGATGCGCAGTACTTCAAGCCCTGGCCGGTGTGCCGCTGGGCACAACCGGCGCTGACGGCGATGAGCGCGTTGCTGGCCGAGCAGCCGCAGATCAAGGGCTATGCCATCGAGCATATCCGGGTGGAGACCTTCCACGAGTCCATGCGCTTGCAGGGCCACGCCCCGGCCAACGCCGACGAGGCGCAGTACGCCCTGGCGTTCCCCTTGGCGGCGCTGGTCGCGCGGGGCCAGGTCGGTCCGTTGGAAGTGACCGGCGCGGCGATCCAGGCCGCCGATATCCTCGCCGTCAGCCGGCGTATCGAGATCGTCGAGGCCGACGACCTGTCGGCGCGCTTCCCCAACGAGATCCTCTCGCGGGTGACGGTGACGCTCCAGGACGGTCAGCGCTTCGCCAGCCCGATCACCGCGGCCAAGGGCGACCCGGCCAGCGCCATGAGCGCGGCCGAGTTCAGCGCCAAGTTTCACCTGCTGGCCGGGGTCAGCCTGGGCCAGGCGCGGCGCGAGGCCCTCGAGCGGGCCGTCGCCGAACTGCCCGCCAGTAACGATTGCTCCACGCTGTTCACCCTGTTGTTCACGCCAACCGATGGCATATCAAATCCACTGTAAGGAGATTGCCCGATGAGGTTTGCTGAGAAAGTCACCTTGATTACCGGCGCCGCAGGCGGTGTTGGCCAGGCCCTGGCCTTGCTGTTCGCCCGCGAGGGCGCACGCCTGATGCTCTCCGACCGCGAGGAGGCCGACTGTGCGCGGATCGCCGCGCAGGCCCGCGAGCTGGGAGCCGAAGTCGGCTACCTGGCCGGCGACCTGCGCGAGAAGAGCTATTGCGAGGCGCTGGTGAGCACCGCCGTGGAAACCTTCGGCGGTCTCGACATCGTGCTGAACAACGCCGGCATCATCCCCCGCGGCACCATCGAGGAGACCACCGATCAGATGTGGTTCGACGCCATGGGCGTGAACCTCAATGCGGTTTTCTATATCTGTCGAGCGGCGATACCGCATATGAAAGGGCGGCCGGGCGCGGCCATCGTCAACACCTCCTCGGTATGGGGCGTGTACCCGGGGCCGGGGCACCTCGCCTATTGCACCAGCAAGGGCGCGGTGGCGGCGTTGAGCAAGAACCTCGGGCGCGACTGCGCGCCGCTGGGCATCCGCGTCAATGCGGTGTGCCCGCACGAGATCAACACGCCGATGATCCGCACCGGCTTCATCCGCCGCGGCCTGGACCCGGACAAGGCGGTCGAGGAACTGAACAAGAGCGTGCCCCTGGGGCGCATCGCCGAGCCGGAAGACATCGCCGACGTGATCGCCTTCCTGGCCTCGCACGAGGCCCGTTATATCGCCGGCGAAACCCTCGAAGTTACCGGCGCCAAGCCGGTATCGGGTTGAGGAGACGAGCATGCTACTGACTGCAAAGAATGCGCTGGTAACCGGCGGCGGCCGCGGCATCGGCCGTGGCATCAGCGAGAAACTGCTGGCCGCCGGCGCGCGCGTGCTGGTGGCCCAGCGCCAGGCGCTGGACGCCGAACTGGCGGACAACCCGAATGTGTTCTTCGTCGAGGCGGATCTGGCCGAGTCGGGTGCCCCCGACCTGATCGCCCAGGCTGCCGCCGAACTGCTCGGCGGCATCGACGTGCTGGTGAACAACGCCGGTTTCATGTTCGAGCGACCGATCGAGGCGATGAGCGAGCAGGACTGGAACCGGATGATGGCCGTCAACCTGCGCGCACCGGCGTTCCTCGCCCGCGCACTGCTGCCCCAGATGCGCCAGCGCGGTGGCGGCAGCATCGTCAACATCGGCTCCATCGAAGGCCTGGGCGCCAACCCCGAGCATGCCGCCTATTGTGCCTCCAAGGCGGGCGTGCATGGCCTGACCCGCGCCCTGGCGGTGGATCTGGGCCGCGATGGGGTGCGCTGCAACGCCATAGCCCCGGGCTGGATCGACTCCGACCTGAGCAACGCCTATATCGAGGCTCAGCACGATCCGGTTGGCGCGCGCAGGGGGCTGCTGGCCATGCACCCGGTCGGCCGCACCGGCACGCCGAAGGATGTCGGCGGGGCGGTGGTGTTCCTCGCCTCCGAGGAGGCGGCGTTCATCACCGGCCAGGTACTGGTGGTCGACGGCGGCCGCACGGCCAAGCTGCCCTTGCCGTTCTGAGTCGACGGCGGCGACGGCGCGCTGCCGTCGCCCACCGTTCAGGGTTACCCTGGGTTGGTTTTTCCTGCTTGAGAGCTGCCTGATGAAATCGTCGTTCGAGAGCGTCCTGAAGGACAAGAACCGGGTGCACCTGGAGCGGGTGCAGTGCGGCGAGTCGAGCATGGCGGTGACCCGGGTCGCCTTCGTGTTGCTGGACCACTTCTCGATGATGGCCTTCACCGGCGCCGTGGATGCCCTGGTCACGGCCAACCTGATGAGCGCCACGCCGCTCTACGAGGTGCTGGTGGTCGGCGGCAGCCAGGACGTGGTGGTCAGCGACCTGGGTATCGCCATTTCGGCGGGTTGCCGCCTGGCCGACCTGCAGGAGCGCCAGCAACAGCTGATCGTGGTCTGCGGCGGTTTTCGCGTGCAGTTGCAGGTCGATCCCTTGCTCAGAACCAAGCTGCGCCAGGCCGATGCCGCCGGCGCCATGCTCGGCGGGCTGTGGAACGGCGCCTACTTCATCGCCGAGGCGGGGCTGCTGGACGGCTACGAGTGCGCCTTCCACCCCGATGGCCGGGCGATGATGACCGAGCTGTTTCCCAAGGTAAAAGTAACGGGGCACTCGCATGTGGTCGACCGGCGGCGGATCAGCTGCGCGGGAGCCAACAGCTCCTTAAGCATGATGCTGGAGGTGGTGCGCCGCGGCACGCGGCAGGAACTGGTGAGCGCGGTGGAGGAGGTGCTGAGTTGCGACAAGATGCGCGAGACCTTCGACGTTTCCGTGGTTTCGATCGATATCGACCCGACCTTGCCGCAATCGCTGAAAACCGCGCTGGAGCTGATGCACAGCAATATCGAAGATCCGATCGGGATCGGCGAGATCGCGCAGTATGCGGGCATTTCCAGGCGCCATCTGGAGCGCCTGTTTTGCCAGCACGTGAAAGCGACGCCGCCGCGTTACTACCTGGAGTTGCGGCTGACCCATGCGCGTCAGTTGCTGCAGTACACCAATAAATCCCTGCTTGAAGTCGCCATTGCCAGCGGTTTCGTGACCTCCTCCCATTTTCAGCGTCGTTTTCGCGAGATGTTTGGCGCTGCACCTGGGCAGTTTCGTAAGCGCACCAATCCTTGAAAATGTCAGGGCTGAGGATTCATCTACAAAGTAACAACCTCTTACCTCCGGGGCGTCCGCGTTAGATTGATCCCGTTCTACGCTTGCGCTGCGCATGAACCACTGCCGACTAGGGCGACTGAGGCGGTCGTGAAAAAATCAGGAAGAATCGCGGAGGCTCCACCCAGCGTAGCGGCCGGGTGGAAGCCGTCTATTTTTCTTGATTTTGAGGGGGCAAGAACCCCTGCTCGTGGAGAGGTAGGGGCGTCACCATCGGCTGGTGACGGCATCCAGAATTACTCGGCGAGGCGAAATGCCGAGGCCATTCGGCCTTGCTCTTTGACGCTGATCCCGAGCTTCTTGGCCGCAGGCCGCCAGAGCAGTCGAACCTTAGTGCGAAAGTCTTCGATGATCTCCAGAGCGTCTTGCTGCTTGAGTCGGAAGTAACCAGCCACCGACAGGGCCAGATCCAGGTCGAGCGCGTTGTCGAACTCGGAGACGTTGAGCTTCAGCCCATCGGCGTAGGACACTGGATTCATGTCGTAGGCGGCGGATAGCTGCCAGCCCTTGCCTGGGACAAGGATGAAACCATGGTTGCGCAAGTGGTCATCCGTATTGCTGACCAGCATGTTGAAAACGATGCGCTTCCACAGCTCCTGTAGGTCAGCTTCTGGTGTGGCGCCCTGGCGCATCAGTACCTCGGCGATTTCCAGGTAGCTGACGCCAGTTGAGTGGTCCTCGCCATCGACGTGCTCCGTCATGGTCATCGCTGAGGCGAAGTGCAGCCGCTCGCCCGTTGGGGTGCGGTCGAAGCGCTTGACCATGAAACAGTGATGGTTGCTGGCGTACTTCCCCGCAGTGGCCTCTGCCACGCGTAGACCGCAGGCGTTGGCGAGGATATTGACCACCATCTCCCAGGCGCCGACATCGTGTTCATCGTTGTTGCTGGGAAACTTGGCGATCCACAGGGCATTGTCCGGATCTACCACGCTGGCCTTTGGCCGGGCGCCACCCAGTGAGCCGCCGGGGGCTATCAGCATCCTCAGCCAGTCTCGGCCGTTGCTCATGTCCTCGCCCTGCTCGAAGCGCCTGGACGCCTCCTCAAGCTCGCGCATGCTGGTCATCGGCGGTGCGGCCATATCGTGGTGGTTGTCCAGATACGGGCCATCGACATCAGTCTTGAAGCGAATGGCGCCCACACGGAAGCTGTCGTGCACGCCCAGCAGGTAGTCGGATTCGAACAGCTTCGAGCCTTCTGCGGTCACTCCCGCGCGCACATCCCGTTCATGTCGGCGTCGCATCAGTAAGCGCCCCCAGCGGTCAGGCGAGGCGTCGGCGAAAAGGCCGAAGGTCGCGGCGCCTTGTGCGGGGAACTGGCGGCCAGCGAAGGGCTGGAGTCTCGGGTCAAGCAGTGCCTGATGTGCCAGGCCGGCTAGTGCCGAGTCGACGAATTCGAACTCGAATCGCTCGCTGCCGCGTGTGCGCTGGCAATGCAGGGTGCCGAGCCTCTGTGGGCCAGCAAGTCCCGCCCAATCGGCGAAGACTAATACTTGGCTAGTCATTGAGTTCCTCCATCAACTGGGCCGCCAGGTCGGCGCCGGTAATGATCTTCTGATCAGCCGGTTTTGCTCTGGAGGGAGCTCGTTTAACAGCCTTGGACGCCGGGCGTGGGGACGTGGCTTCTGCCGGCTTCATCGAGGTTGGTGCAGGAGGGTTCTGAGTCCGTCGTTGAGGGG
>NZ_CM134189.1:2643957-2743525 GCF_054110165.1 Pseudomonas sp. PL-6
GACTTCTTCGCCGAGCTGGAACGGGCGATTCGCGAATCCATCCCCAAGCCGAAGATGATGATCTTGGGGTTTCCCTCCAACCCCACCGCGCAGTGCGTGGAGCTGGACTTCTTCGAGCGCGTGGTGGCCCTGGCCAAGCAGTACGACGTGCTGGTGGTGCACGACCTGGCCTACGCCGACATCGTCTACGACGGCTGGCAGGCCCCCTCGATCATGCAGGTGCCGGGGGCCAAGGACATCGCGGTGGAGTTCTTCACCCTGTCCAAGAGCTACAACATGGCCGGCTGGCGCATCGGCTTTATGGTCGGCAATAAAGAACTCGTGTCCGCCCTGGCGCGGATCAAGAGCTACCACGACTATGGCACCTTCACTCCGCTGCAGGTGGCCGCTATCGCCGCCCTGGAAGGCGACCAGCAGTGCGTGCGCGACATCGCCGAGCAGTACCGCCAGCGTCGCAACCTGCTGGTCAAGGGCCTGCACGAGATCGGCTGGATGGTGGAAAAACCCAAGGCCTCGATGTACGTCTGGGCCAAGATTCCCGAGGCCTATGCCCCGCTCGGCTCGCTGGAATTCGCCAAGAAGCTGCTGGCCGAAGCCAAGGTCTGCGTCTCGCCGGGCCTGGGCTTCGGCGACTACGGCGACGACCACGTGCGCTTCGCCCTGATCGAGAACCAGGATCGCACCCGCCAGGCGCTGCGCGGGATCAAGGCGATGTTCCGCGCCGACGGCCTGCTGCCGGCGAAGAAGGCCAAGGCCGCTGACGAGTAAAGCCACCAGGGCGCCGCGAGGCGCCCTGGTCATATCAGCCGGAATAATCCAGCGCCGTCCAGGCGCGACTCAGGCCCTGGGCCAGCACGCAGCCCGGGCTGGCCAACTCCTCGTTGAACACCGCCGGCAGCAGGGTGGTTTCCCCCTCCGCCGCGCCATGGCGCTCGGTCAGCCACTGCAGCTTGCCGCAGTTGGGCGTGTCGATCACGTAGCTGGCGGCAATGCTCGAGTGATGTCCGGGCAGGCGGATCACGTCCAGCACCCTGCCCGCCTCCTCCACGCGCCGGCCGTCGGACACCAGCACGGCCCAGGCCTGCTCGCCCTCGATCACCAGGTAGGCGCCATTGGCCTGCGGCCGTTCGATCTGCGGCTGGGCGCAGCCGCTCAGCACAGCCAATAGCACAATCGTCATCAGCATCTGTTGCATTGCCAATTCTCCTCTCGCAAGGCGTCCACCGTGCGGGGCGGACGGGTCGATGTCGCTGCAGTGGCCTCACTATTCACCAAAACTGTTTATTTGTACAGTATTTTTCGTTTACCCTTGGTCTCTCGAACCAATGCACAGGAGCCGCACCATGCTGGACGTACTGCAGCTGAAACACCGGGTGAACCGCATGCCGCTGGAGCGGGTGCGCGAAATGGTCGAGGAACTGCAGCTCGAGGGCATCGTCACCGAGAACCGCACGCCCTTTAACCGCCAGCACTTCAACACCTGCTTCGCCGAGATCGAGGCGCTGCTGCAGCGCGCCGGCTACCACCGCCAGCTGGATGTGGTCGGCTATCAGGGCCTGGCCTACGCCCTGTTCGACCCGGCGCGCTGGGAGGCGGTGGAAGTGCTGCGCTGGCTGCGCGATTTCGTCGAGGAAGCGCGCGTCCAGCCAGCCTCCTGAGCTCGGCACCTCGAACCAAAACGGCTCAGCGGCGCCCGGCCATGCACGCCATTGGCCCACGAGCGCGCCGGCGCCGGCGGCTGCTGGGCCGCCCGGCAGGCCCCTGCCAATGGCTCCAGCCCATATCCAAGTCATTGATTTCTATCGGCTAGCCATTCGCCAGCTGAGGCCCCTGCGGCACTCGCCGTGCGCTGCCGAGAACGTCAGGGTCTTTGCCTGGAAAAACTGGCAAGCCCCTTGCTACGTCCCTGTCAACCATCCTGCGTAGCACGCCAACGGCGGCGGGCCGAGGATCACGGACAACGGCGTCCGTCAGGCCACCTCCTCTTACCGAGGCGGCCTGGCGTACGCCGTTTTTTGTTTATGTGCCTGACAAGGATTAGCCCCATGACCGAGCGTGATTCGAACAAGCCCCTGGATACCAGCCGCCGCAACTTCCTCAAGCAATCCATTGCCCTCGCCGGTGCCGTTGGCGGCATCGCCGCGCTCGGCCTGTCGGCGCCGGCCTCACTGCGCAGTGCGGCCTGGGCCGCCGGCTCCGACGCACCGGAAAAGGCCGCGCTGAAAGTCGGCTTCATCCCCCTGACCGACTGCGCCTCGGTGGTGGTGGCCGCCACCCAGGGCTTCGGCGAGAAGTACGGCCTGAGCATCACCCCGAGCAAGGAAGCCTCCTGGGCCGGCGTGCGCGACAAGCTCAACACCGGCGAGCTGGATGCCGCCCACGTGCTCTACGGCATGATGTACGGCGCCCAGCTCGGCCTGGCCGGGCCACAGAAGGACATGGCGGTGCTGATGGGCCTGAACCAGAACGGCCAGGCCATCACCCTGTCCAAACAGTTGCGCGACGCCGGTGTGACCAACGGCGCGCAACTGGCCGCGCACGTGAAGAAAGGCGGCAACCCGCTGACCTTCGCCCAGACCTTCCCCACCGGCACCCACGCCATGTGGCTGTACTACTGGCTCGGCAGCCTGGGCATCAACCCCTTGAGCGACGTGAAGACCATCGTCGTGCCGCCGCCACAGATGGTCGCCAACATGCGCGTCGGCAACATGGACGGCTTCTGCGTCGGCGAGCCCTGGGGCGCGCGGGCGATCTTCGACAAGATCGGCTTCACCGCCACCACCACCCAGCAGATCTGGCCGGACCACCCGGAGAAGGTGCTTGGCACCACCCGCGCCTTTATCGAGCAGTATCCCAATGCCGCCCGCGCACTGATCATGGCGGTGCTCGACGCCAGCCGCTTCATCGAGGCCAGCGAGGAGAACCGCAAGAGCACCGCCAAGCTGATTTCCGGCAAGGCCTACGTCAACGCGCCGGTGCAGGTGATCGAACCGCGCTTTCTCGCCCAGTACGAGGACGGCCTCGGCAACAGCTGGCAGGACGAGCACGCCATGGCCTTCTGCAAGGACGGCAGCGTCAACTTCCCCTACCACTCCGACGGCATATGGTTCCTCACCCAGTTCAAGCGCTGGGGCCTGCTCAAGGACGCGCCGGATTACGCCGCCGTGGCGGCGCAGATCAACCAGACCGCGCTCTACGCCGAGGCGGCCGGCGCCCTCAAGCTGGCCGTGCCGAGCAGCCCGCTGCGCAGCAGCACGCTGATCGACGGTGTGGTCTGGGACGGCAGCAACCCGGCCGCCTACGCCGACTCCTTCGCCATCAAAGCCTGATCGGAGGTGACCATGAATGCGCCCCTGAAAACTCCGCTGCCGCAGCTGGCCAAGCCGCGCTTCTCGCCCATGGCCCTGCTGCCCAGCGTGCAAAGCCTCGGCAACGGGCTCAAGGCGGCCATCGCGCCGCTGCTGGGCATCCTCGCCTTCATCGGCCTGTGGGCCCTGCTCGCCCAGCACAGCGAGGGCCTGCCCGGCCCGCTGAGCACCTGGCAGGCCGCCCTGGTGCTGTTCGCCGATCCCTTCTACGACAACGGCCCCAACGACATGGGCATCGGCTGGAACATCCTCAACTCGCTCGGCCGGGTCGGCGTCGGCTTCGGCCTGGCGGCGCTGGTGGGCATTCCGCTGGGCTTCGCCATCGGCCGCTTCGCCTTCCTCGCCGGCATGCTGGCGCCGATCATCAGCCTGCTGCGTCCGGTGTCGCCGCTGGCCTGGCTGCCAATCGGCCTGCTGGTGTTCGAGGCGGCAGGCCCGGCATCGATCTGGGTGATCTTCATCAGCTCGATCTGGCCGATCATCCTCAACACCGCCGCCGGCGTCGCCAGCGTGCCGCAGGACTACCTGAACGTGGCCCGCGTGCTCAAGCTGTCGGAGTTCAAGGTGCTGACGCGCATCCTGTTTCCCGCCGTGCTGCCGCACCTGATGACCGGCATCCGCCTGGCCATCGGCGTGGCCTGGCTGGTGATAGTCGCCGCGGAGATGCTCACCGGCGGCATCGGCCTGGGCTTCTGGGTGTGGGACGAGTGGAACAACCTCAACGTCGAACACATCCTCATCGCCATCATCATCGTCGGCCTGGTCGGCCTGGCCCTGGAGCAGGCGCTCCTGCTGCTGGCCAAGCGCTTCGACTACGCGAATTAAGGAGCCACCCATGGACAAGTTCGTCGAGCTGACCGCCGTCAGCAAACACTTCGACACCAAGAAAGGCCGCTTCCAGGCCCTGGAAGGCGTCAACCTGAGCATCGCCCGCGGCGAGTTCGTCTCGCTGATCGGCCACTCCGGCTGCGGCAAATCCACCGTGCTCAACCTGATCGCCGGCCTGCTCGAAGCCAGCGCGGGCGGGCTGATCTGCAACGGCCGCGAGATCGACGGCCCCGGCCCCGAACGCGCCGTGGTGTTCCAGAACCACAGCCTGCTGCCCTGGATGACCTGCTACGGCAACGTCCACCTGGCCGTGGAGAAGGTCTTCGGCGCACGCGAGAGCAAGGCCCAGCTCAAGGCGCGCACCGAGCAGGCGCTGCAGATGGTCGGCCTCGCCCATGCCATGTACAAGCACCCCAGCGAAATCTCCGGCGGCATGAAGCAGCGCGTCGGCATCGCCCGTGCCCTGGCCATGGAGCCCAAGGTGCTGCTGATGGACGAGCCGTTCGGCGCCCTCGATGCGCTGACCCGCGCCCACCTGCAGGACGAGCTGCTGCGCATCGTCGGCGCGACCCACAGCACCGTGGTGATGGTCACCCACGACGTCGACGAAGCGGTGCTGCTGTCGGACCGCATCGTGATGATGACCAACGGCCCGGCCGCCACCGTCGGCGAGATCCTCAAGGTGGAGCTGGCGCGCCCGCGCGACCGCCTGGCGCTGGCCAATGACGCGCAGTACCACGGCTATCGCGGTGCGGTACTGGAGTTCCTCTACCAGCGCCAGCAGCGCCCGGCCGCCTGACAGACGCGGCAACCGCTCTGGCACGCTGGTCGGAGCGGTTGAACCAATGGCCGAACGGGCACACGAAGAGAGGTTCCCCCAGCCCTCGACCAAGGAAAGCCCGTGCTCGACCTCACCACCTGGAACCTCTCGATCCCCACCGATCCCAGCCCCACCACCGTCAGCACCGCGCGGCTGAACAACGGCTACCAGAGCCAGTACCTGCGCCGCAACGCCGACGGCAGCCTGACCTTCTGGGTGCCGGTCGGCGGCTCCACCACCGCCGACGCCAGCTACCCACGCAGCGAACTGCGCGAGACGCAGAGCGACGGCAGCCTGAGCAACTGGCTGCACGCCAGCGCCGACAGCTACCTCAGCGCGGTGCTGCAGGTCGACCAGGTACCGAGCAAGAACAAGGTGGTGATCGGCCAGATCCACAGCAAGGACGAGCCCGGCAGCCACAACGATCCGCTGCTCAAGCTGCAATACCACTATCGCCGAGGCGTCGGTCGCCTCGAACTGCTGCTGCGCGAAAAACCCGGTGACAGCCAGGTGCAGAACATCCTGCTGGCGGACAACGTGCAGCTGGGCGAGCGCTTCGGCTACGACCTGCGCGTCACCCCCAGCGGCAGGCTCGGCGTCAGCGTGGTCAGCAAGGACGGCGACCAGGGCTCGCTGTACCGCCAGCTCGACCCCGCCTGGAGCACACAGCAGCTGTATTTCAAGGCCGGCGCCTATATCCAGGACAACGAAGGACCGAGCGACGAGGGCGGCCGGGTGACCTTCTTTCATCTGAACAGCCTGCATCGCTGAGGCGTCGCGCCGTCATTGCCGCGGCGAATGACGGCGCCAGCCCCTGTCGCTCGCGTACAATCGCCGCCCCACCTGCGACGAGACGCGCCATGGCCCGCCTGACCCTCGAGTTTCCCGAAGACCAGTACTGCTACAGCACCCACCTCACCGTGCGAGTCACCGATATCAACGGTGCCAACCACCTGGGCAACGACTCGATGATCTCGATGATTTCCGAGGCGCGGGCGCGTTTTCTCTACGAGTTCGGCATCCGCGAGACCGACGGCAACGGCACCGGCATCATCGTCACCGACCTGGCCACCACCTACCGCGCCGAAGCCCATGCCCGCGACCAGTTGCTGTTCGAGGTGGGCGTGATGGACTTCAACAGGTACGGCGGCGACATCACCTTCCGCATCAGCCGTCCGGCCGACGGCACGCTGGTGGCCATGGCCAAGTCCGGCTTCGTGTTCTTCGACTACCGCCAGTCCAGGGTGGTGCCGATGCCGGCGGAGTTCGCCGCCAAGTTCCCGCGGGTCAATCGCCTCGACTGAGTCACCGCGCGCTGCCAGCCCGCGCGGCAGCCCGCGAGGCAGCGCCTATACTGGCCAGTGACGGCTCCCGCGCCGGGGCCGCCGAGCCCTGACGCCGCGATTTGCAACGCCGTTCGCCACCGGCAGGGGCTTTGTGTAGCCAGGCGCGCCCGGAACAGGATGCGGCCCCATGGCGTTTGCAATCGTCTTGATACTGCTGGTGATCGGCTCGCTGCTGTTTCACCTGCTCAGCCCCTGGCAGGCCACCGAGGCGGCGTCCAACTGGGTGTCCATCGACACCGCCCTGCTGATCACCCTGCTCATCACCGGGCTGTTCTTCGTCGCGGTGTGCCTGTTCATGGTCATCGCCATCATCCGCTTCCGCCACAAGGCGGGGCGGCGGGCGGCCTACCAGCCGGAAAGCAAGAAACTCGAGTGGTGGTTGTTCGCCGTTACCAGCCTGGGCATCGTCGCCCTGCTGGCCCCCGGCCTGGTGGTCTACGACGATTTCGTGCGGGTGCCGCAGGAAGCCCGCGAGGTCGAGGTGGTGGCCCAGCAGTGGCAGTGGGCCTACCGTTTCCCCGGCGCGGACGGCCGCCTGGGTCGCTCCGCCATCAAATGGGTCGAGCCGCGCAACCCCTTCGGCCTCGACCCCGGCGACCCGGCCGCGGCGGACGACGTGCTGGTGCAGGGCGGCGAGCTGCGCCTGCCGCTGGATCAGCCGGTCAAGGTGCTGCTGCGCTCCAAGGACGTGCTGCACAACTTCTACGTACCGCAGATCCGCGCCAAGATGGACATGGTGCCGGGCATGGTTTCCTACTTCTGGTTCACCCCGACCCGCCTGGGCAGCTACGAGGTGCTCTGCGCCGAGTATTGCGGCGTGGCCCACTTCAATATGCGCGGACGCCTGATCGTCGAGGAGGCCGAGGCCTTCGAGCAGTGGCTGGCCGGCCAGCCGACCTTCGCCCAGAGCCTGCGCGCCGCGCCGCCGAGCGCCGCCAGCCTGCTGGACAAGGGCCGCCAGCTGGCGCAGAACCTCGGCTGCCTGGCCTGCCACAGCCTCGATGGCAGCGCCAACCTGGCCCCGACCTGGCAGGGCCTGTACGGCAGCACCCGGCAACTGGCCGACGGTAGCAGCCTGCAGGCCGACGAGGCCTACCTGCGCGAATCCATCCTCGCCCCGCAGGCCAAGCTGGTGCAGGGTTTTCCGCCGGTGATGGTGGCCTACCGCTTGAGCGAGGAGGAACTGGCCGCCCTGCTCGCCCTGATCCAGTCGCTAAGCGACAAGGCACCGGCCACCGAGCACGACGCTGCCAGCCCGGCCGAACAAGGCCGCGCGCTGGCCGCCAGCCTCGGTTGCCTAGCCTGCCACAGCCTCGACGGCAGCGCCGGCATCGGCCCGACCTGGCGCGGGCTGTACGGCAGCACCCGGGATTTCGTCGACGGCAGCACGGCCCGGGCCGATGCGGCCTATATTGAAGAGGCGATACGCCAGCCCAACGCCCAGGTGGTGCAGGGCTATGCCGCGATCATGCCGGTCCTGGCCGTCGACGCGGCGCAGCTCGAGGCGCTGACCGCCTTTATCGCCTCCCTCGCCGACGGCTCCGACGAGGCCGCGGATCCCTCGCCCTGACTGCCTGACCAGGAGGATGACGCGATGGCCTATGCGCACCAAGCCGAAAGCACGGCCCTGCATGAGCCGCGCAGCTTCCTGACGCGCTATATCTGGAGCCAGGACCACAAGGTCATCGCCATCCAGTACGCGCTGACGGCGATCTTCGTCGGCCTGATCGCCCTGGTGCTCTCGGGCCTGATGCGCCTGCAGATCGGCTTTCCCGGCAGCCTGGAGTTCATGGACGCCAGCACCTATTACCAGGCCATGACCCTGCACGGCATGATCATGGTCATCTACCTGCTCACCGCGCTGTTTCTCGGCGGCTTCGGCAACTACCTGATCCCGTTGATGGTCGGCGCGCGGGACATGGTGTTCCCCTACGTCAACATGCTCAGTTACTGGTTCTACCTGCTCTCGGTGCTGGTGCTGCTGGCCAGTTTCTTTGTTCCCGGCGGCCCCACCGGCGCCGGCTGGACCCTCTATCCGCCGCAGGCGATCACCGCCGGCACCCCGGGCACCGACTGGGGCATAGTGCTGATGCTGGTGTCGCTGGCGATCTTCATCGTCGCCGCCACCATGGGTGGCCTCAACTACGTGACCACAGTGCTGCAGGCGCGCACCCACGGCATGACCCTGATGCGCATGCCGCTGTCGGTATGGGGCATCTTCATGGCCTCGATCCTTGCCCTGCTGGCCTTCCCGGCGCTGCTGGTCAGCGCGGTGATGATGCTGTTCGACAGCCTGCTCGGCACCAGCTTCTTCATGCCGGCGATCATCTCCCTTGGCCAGCCGCTGGAGCACGAGGGCGGCAGCCCGATCCTGTTTCAGCACCTGTTCTGGTTCTTCGGCCACCCGGAGGTGTACATCGTCGCCCTGCCCGCCTTCGGCCTGGTCTCCGACCTGATCAGCACCCACGCGCGCAAGAACATCTTCGGCTACCGCATGATGGTCTGGGCCATAGTCGCCATCGGCGTGCTGAGCTTCGTGGTGTGGGCGCACCACATGTACGTCAGCGGCATGAACCCCTACTTCGGCTTCTTCTTCGCCATCACCACGCTGATCATCGCCGTGCCCACCGCGCTGAAGGTGTACAACTGGGTGCTGACCCTGTGGCAGGGCGACATCCACCTGACCGTGCCCATGCTGTTCGCCCTGGCCTTCATCCTCACCTTCCTGGTCGGCGGCCTGACCGGGCTGTTCCTCGGCAACGTGATAGTCGACATCCCGCTGTCGGACACCTATTTCGTGGTCGCCCACTTCCACATGGTCATGGGCGTGGCGCCGATCCTGGTGGTGTTCGGCGCCATCTACCACTGGTACCCGAAGATCACCGGGCGGCTGCTCGACGACCGCCTCGGCCAGCTGCATTTCTGGATCACCTTCCTCGGCACCTACGCCATCTACTTCCCCATGCACTACCTGGGTTTTCTCGGCATGCCGCGGCGCTACTACGCCTTCGACGGCTACGAATTCATTCCGCAGTCGGCGCAGGACCTCAACGCCTTCATCACCGTCGCCGCCCTGGTGGTCGGCGTCGCCCAGCTGCTGTTCCTGTTCAACCTGTTCTGGAGCCTGGCCAAGGGCAAGCCCGCCGGCGCCAACCCCTGGCGCGCCGCCAGCCTGGAATGGCAGACCCCGCAGACTCCGCCGGTGCACGGCAACTGGGGCGCCCGCCTGCCGGTGGTGCACCGCTGGGCCTACGACTACAGCGTGCCAGGCGTGGAGCAGGACTTCGTGCCGCAGACGGTGTCGGACGAGGAGCTGCAACGGATGAAGAACGCGGCGACGGAGCGCAGGCCATGAACCGGCTCTTGCTGCGCGACGGCGAGGAACTCGGCCCCGGCGGCTGGCCGCAGACCCCTGAGACGACGCCCGCCGCGCGCCTGCACACCGCCCGGGTCGGCCTGCGCCTGCTGCTGGCGGCGATCAGCTCGCTGTTTCTGCTGTTCCTGCTGGCGTTGCTGATGCGCTCGCAGGTCGGGGACTGGCAGCCCTTGACCGACCCACTGGCGCCGCTGGCGCAGCCCTGGCCGCTGTGGCTGAACAGCGCCGTGCTGCTCGCCGCCAGCCTGTGCCTGCAGGGCGCCCGGCTGGCCGCGCGGCGCTCGCGAATGGCGACGAGCCAGCTGGCCTTCGCCGCCGGCGGGCTGCTGGCGGTGGTGTTTCTCCTCGGCCAGCTGTGGTTCTGGCAACGCGTCGCCGCCTGGGGCTATCCGCTCGCCGGCAACCCGGCCAACAGCTTCTTCTACCTGCTCACCGGCCTGCACGGCCTGCATCTGCTCGGCGGCCTTGCGGTCTGGGCCTGGGCCCTGCTGGCCACGCGGCTGCGCCGGCCGCACGCCTTCGCCGTCGCCGTGGAGCTCTGCGCCAGCTACTGGCACTACCTGCTGGGGCTGTGGCTGCTGCTGTTCGCCGTACTCACCAGCAGCCCGCAGACCTACCAGGCCATCGCCGCCTTCTGCGGCCTGAGGTGATCCGCCATGGCCAGTCGCCGCGAACAACACCCCACTCCGGACACCGCCACGCCGCCCTGGCAGGCAGTCGCCGCCGACTGGGCCGCGGACAAGGAGGCCTTCCACCAGGTGCCCTGGGGCAAGGCGATGATGTGGATCTTCCTGCTCAGCGACACCTTCGTCTTCACCTGCTTCCTCACCGGCTACATGGCGGTGCGCATGACCACCACCGAGCCCTGGCCGAACACCAGCGAGGTGTTCGCCCTGACCATCGCCGGGCAGAGCATCCCGCTGATCCTGATCGCCATCATGACCTTCGTGCTGATCAGCAGCAGCGGCACCATGGCCATGGCGGTCAACTACGCCTATCGCCGCGAACGCGGGCGCACCGCCGCGCTGATCCTGGCCACCGCCCTCGGTGGCGCCGCCTTCGTCGGCATGCAGGCGTTCGAATGGAGCAAGCTGATCGAGGAAGGCGTCAGGCCCTGGGGCAACACCATGGGCGCAGCGCAGTTCGGCGCCAGCTTCTTCATGATCACCGGCTTCCACGGCCTGCACGTGTCGATCGGCGTGCTCTACCTGTGCATCGTCGCCTGGAAGGTCTGGCGCGGGGCCTACGAGCGCACAGGCAACTACCAGAACGTCGAGATCGCCGGGCTGTACTGGCACTTCGTCGACCTGGTGTGGGTATTCATCTTCGCCTTCTTCTACCTCTGGTGAGGGACTCGCCATGGCTCAGACCCAGCAGCATCCGATCGGCCTGTACCTGAAGATCTGGGGCTTGCTGTTCGTCCTCAGCACCCTCTCCTACCTGGTCGACTACTTCCATCTCGCCGGCTACCTGCGCTGGTCGCTGATCCTGCTGTTCATGCTGCTCAAGGCCGGGCTGATCGTCGCCATCTTCATGCACATGGCCTGGGAGCGCCTGGCCATGGTCTACGCCATCCTGCTGCCGCCGTTGTGCCTGCTGGTACTGGTGGGACTGATGGCGAGCGAGGCGAACTACGTGTTTCTCAGCCGCGTGCTGTTCTTCGGCCAGGGGCCGGCGCCCGGCGCGCCGTGAGCGGCCGGGCGGACAGCGACTGGCTCGCTCAGATGGTGCGCTTGAACTGGTGCCAGCGCTGCAACCAGGCGACTATCCAGTGCGGCGCCGCCTCGCCGGTGCCGGCATCGCTCAAGCGCGGATGATGGCCGACCACCTGGGCCAGCAGGGGCTCCTGCTCCGGCTCGACATCGACGAAGAACACGTGCTTGCCGTCTTTCAGGTACTGACGGAAGCGACGGAAATGCGCATTGGGCACCTGAATGCCAAAGAAGCCGCCTTCCCAGGTGCAGAAGCCGAACAGCACGATGGCCAGGAAGATGAACGGCATCCAACCCGCCGCGCTGGCCGTCCAACCCAGCCAATAGGCGGCGAGCAGCACCGCGGCGGCCAGCACCAGCCCAACCAGCGCACCGATCTCGCCGGAGTGCACCACGTCCTGCTTCATGAACGAGGGCACGTCATGCAGGTGATGGTGCTCCACCTCGGCGTCCTGCTCGCTGAGCACGTGAATCTGCTCGGTGCTGATCCCTTGGGCTTCCAGTTCCTGCTCGACACGCTCGAGCTCGTCCAGGTTGTCGCTGATGTAGTAGTGCCGATTCATGACCCACCTCCCATCTCGCTTTGCCATGCTGCCGAGCGTCCCGCAGGCGCCGCCGGGTAGGCGGCTCGCCAGGCGGCGATTTGTCTATTTTTTGACCAGGATTGCAGTATAGCACCGCCGTTTTTTCGCCCCGAGACGCCGGACGACGGGCGATTGCGCGATTCTTGCAGCCGTCGCCGTGACAGCAGGCCATTCGTCTGCTACGCCTAGGGCAGAACAGCAAGAAAGGGGGGATTCGCCATGTCTACTCGCTATCGCCGCGCGCGCCAGGCAGGCCTGCTGAGCAACCTGCTGGCCCTGGCCCTGCTGACCCTGCCGCTGCCGACGCACGCCGCCAGCGGCGCCGTGCTCGCCGCAGACCAACCGCGCAGCCTGGTCGCCGCCGCCCGCCACTGAGCCGCTCGGCAACCAGCGACGCCCCGTCCAGGTGCATGTCGCCGCACCTGCGCCTCCTTTTGCGGCAGCCAGCCGCCAGCGCAACGCCCGAGAACCCGCACCGCCAGGCCCATAGACGATTGGCGCGGCTCTTGCTTGGACCCTGCACAAGGTAGCCAACGGCGGCCACCTCCTTCACGACAAAGACGTCGCCTCACCTCGCCTCAACGGCCAGCGGTGAAGCGGCGTTTTTTTTCGTGTTCGCCCCAGTGTCCGGGGCCGGCGCAGGCTTCGCGATCCGAACCTGCACTGCAATCGTTCAACCCTGCTGTGGCCTCGGCCGCAGGGCCGCGCGCCACAAGTGCGCGGCCTCCCCGGCAGGCGCGGCCGCCGTGTCCACGACCACGGTCGGCCGTGGTCGTGGACACGGCGGCCGCGCCGTGCCGGGCCCCTTCTCGCTGATGAGGTGATCGATGAATACAAGTTTCTGGAAAGCCGGCCACGCCCCCACCCTGTTCGCCGCCTTCCTCTATTTCGACCTGAGCTTCATGGTCTGGTACCTGCTCGGCCCGCTGGCGGTGCAGATCGCCACCGACCTCGATCTCAACGCCCAGCAGCGCGGCCTGATGGTGGCCACGCCGATTCTCGCCGGCGCCGTGCTGCGCCTGCTGATGGGCTTTCTCGCCGACCGCCTGTCGCCGAAGACCGCCGGCCTGCTCGGCCAGGTGGTGGTCATCGTCGCGCTGTTCTGCGCCTGGCAGATCGGCATCGGCAGCTACGAGCAGGCGCTGCTGCTCGGCCTGTTCCTCGGTTTCGCCGGCGCCGCCTTCGCCGTGGCCCTGCCGCTGGCCTCGCAGTGGTACCCGCCGCAGCACCAGGGCAAGGCCATGGGCATCGCCGGCGCCGGCAACTCCGGCACCGTGCTGGCGGCGCTGTTCGCACCCGGCCTGGCGGCGCTGTCCGGCTGGCAGAACGTGTTCGGCTGGGCGCTGATCCCGCTGCTGGCGACCCTGGTGATCTTCGCCCTGGTGGCCAGGAACGCGCCGGAGCGGCCCAAGGCCAAGGCCTTCGGCGACTACCTCAAGGCCCTCGGCGACCGCGACAGCTGGTGGTTCATGTTCTTCTACAGCGTCACCTTCGGCGGCTTCATCGGCCTGGCCAGCGCCCTGCCCGGCTACTTCAGCGACCAGTACGGGCTGAACCCGGTGACCGCCGGCTACTACACCGCCGCCTGCGTCTGCGCCGGCAGCCTGCTGCGCCCACTCGGCGGCGCCCTGGCCGACCGCATCGGCGGCATCCGCTCGCTGCTGATGATGTACACCATCGCCTCGCTGTGCATCGCCGCGGTGGGCTTCAACCTGCCCAGCGCGACCGCCGCCCTGGCCCTGTTCGTCGCCGCCATGCTCGGCCTTGGTGCTGGCAATGGCGCGGTATTTCAGCTGGTACCGCAGCGCTTTCGCAAGGAGATCGGCGTGATGACCGGGCTGATCGGCATGGCCGGCGGCATCGGTGGCTTCTTCCTCGCCGCCGGCCTCGGCACCATCAAGCAGCACACCGGCGACTACCAGCTGGGCCTGTGGCTGTTCGCCAGCCTCGGCGTGCTGGCCTGGATCGGTCTGCACGGAGTCAAGCAGCGCTGGCGCACCACCTGGGGCAGCGCCGCGGTGACCGCCGCGCGGGTGTAAGCGAACCTTCGGCGATCCGCCGCCTTCGTAGGGTGCGCCATGCGCACCAGCGCTCTATCGTCGAGCCTGGTGCACGCGGCGCACCCTACGTTCCGAAGCGCCGAGGCAAATAAACGATCTGTGGAAACAGCCATGGCCCTGCAACTGAGCATCGGCGAAACCAGCGCCACCGGCCCGCGCAGCGAGAACCAGGACGCCCTGCGCGTGGTCACCCCGGCGCCGGCCCTGGCCGCCAGCAAGGGCTATCTGCTGGGCCTGGCCGATGGCGTCAGTCAGTGCGCCGACGGCGGCTTGGCGGCGCGCGCCACCCTGCAGGCGCTGGCCCTGGACTACTACTCCACCCCGGAAACCTGGCCGGTGCAGCACAGCCTGGACCGCCTGCTCAGCGCACATAACCGCTGGCTGCAGGCCAACGGCGGCGGCCAGCCGCTGCTGACCACCCTCACCGCCCTGGTGCTGCGCGGCCGCCGCTACACCCTGGCGCATATCGGCGACAGTCGCGCCTACCTGTGGCGTGACGGCCAGCTGCTGCGCCTGACCGAGGACCATGTCTGGGAACAGCCGGGCATGCAGCACGTGCTCAAGCGCGCCATGGGCCTGGATCAGCACCTGGTGGTGGACTACCGCGACGGCGAGCTGCAGGCCGGCGACCGCTTCCTGCTGGTCAGCGACGGCGTCTGGGCCTGCCTCAGCGACAGGCGCATCGGCGAACTGCTGCGACAGGGCGATGACGCCGGGGCGATCTGCCAGGCGCTGGTCGACGAGGCCCACCGCGCCGGCAGCCAGGACAACGCCAGCGCCCTGCTGGTGTACATAGACCAATTGCCCGAGGCGGCGCTGGCCGACACCCTGGCCCAGCTCGAGCACTGGCCGCTGCCGCCGCGCCTGCGCGACGGCCAGGAGTTCGAGGGCTGGCAGGTCGAAGGCCTGCTCGGTG
Source organism: Pseudomonas sp. PL-6 (assembly GCF_054110165.1). Classification (NCBI taxonomy): domain Bacteria; kingdom Pseudomonadati; phylum Pseudomonadota; class Gammaproteobacteria; order Pseudomonadales; family Pseudomonadaceae; genus Pseudomonas; species Pseudomonas sp. PL-6. The sequence continues at coordinate 2,658,968 of NZ_CM134189.1, forward strand.
AATCGCGCCAGTCGCTGATCTACCGGGTGCGCGACGCGCACAATCAGCCCTGGTTGCTCAAGACCCTGCCGGCCAGCCGCGCCGGCGAGGAGCAGGCCGGCCCGGCGCTGCTGCAGGAGGAATGGTTCCTGCGCCGCGTCGCCGGCCGCCACTTCCCCGAACTGCACGCGCTGCCGCAGCGCCAGCACCTGTATTACGTGCAGCGCGAGTACGCCGGCCAGACCCTGGCCGCGCACCTGCAGCAGGCCGGCCCGCTGAGCCTGGCCGACTGGCAGGACCTGGCGCCGCGGCTGATCAAGGCCCTCGGCCTGCTGCACCGGCGCAATGTCATCCACCGCGACATCAAGCCGGAGAACCTCTTGCTCGGCGACGACGGCGAGCTGCGCGTGCTCGACTTCGGCCTGGCCTACTGCCCGGGCCTGACCCGCGACGAGGCCCATGCCCTGCCCGGCACCCCCAGCTATATCGCCCCGGAAGCCTTCGCCGGCAGCCCACCCAGCGCCCAGCAGGACCTCTACGCCGCGGGCGTGACGCTCTATCACCTGCTCACCGGCCACTATCCCCACGGCGAGGTCGAGGCCTTCCAGCACCCGCGCTTCGGCCAACCTGTGCCAGCCAGCCGCTACCGCCCGGACTTGCCTGCCTGGCTCGATGAGATCTTGAACCGCGCGGTAGCCGCCGCCCCGGCGCAGCGCTTCGAAACTGCCGAGGAATGGCTGCTGGCCCTGGAAAGCGGCGAGCGCCAGTCCATCGGCAGCCGCCCACGGCCGCTGCTGGAGCGCGAGCCGCTGCTGGTCTGGCGCACGGTTGCCTTGGTGTCGCTGCTGCTCAACCTGCTGCTGGCGCTGTTGCTGCTCAAATAGCGCCACTCGCACCAAAGCGGCGCAAAACGCCTCGCAAAGGTGCACAAGCAGGCTCGGCAGAAGCCGGCAAGTGCCTGAAAAGCCTGAAAAACCGTGATGTTGGAAAGTTGGCACAGGCGCTGCATTAGTCTTGGCACAAGTTGAATAAAGCGCGACCTTCAACGAAGAAGGCTGCACTTCCCGATCGAACGGGACCTGGACAAAGGCGTCCTCGCTAGGTGACTAGCGGGACGCCTTTTTTGTTTTTTTATGGCCTGCCATCCCTGGCGGCCACTCTTCGAGCCGTCGCGGAGCGACGTCAAGAATTGCTCCCGACAATTTTTTCGACCGTGATTTTTCTTCAGGAGATGGCCGGCATGCAAAAACTCAAGCTGGTGATGATCGGCAACGGCATGGCGGGTGTACGCACCCTCGAAGAGCTGCTCAAGCTCGCCCCCGATCTCTACGACATCACCGTGTTCGGCGCCGAGCCGCACCCCAACTACAACCGCATCCTGCTCTCGCCGGTGCTGGCCGGCGAGCAGACCTTCGAGGAGATCGTGCTCAACGATCTGGGCTGGTACGCGGAAAACGACATCAAGCTGCTGCTGGGGCGCAAGGTGGTCAAGATCGACCGCAAGAAGCGCCTGGTGATCGCCGACGACGGCAGCGAAGCCGAGTACGACCGCCTGCTCATCGCCACCGGTTCCAACCCCTTCATCCTGCCGATCCCGGGCAAGGACCTGCAGGGCGTGATCGGCTATCGCGATATCGCCGACACCCAGATGATGATGGACACCGCCAAGACCCATAAGCACGCCGTAGTCATCGGCGGCGGCCTGCTCGGCCTGGAGGCGGCCAACGGCCTCAAGCTGCGCGGCATGGACGTCACCGTGGTGCATCTGGGCGACTGGCTGCTGGAGCGCCAGCTCGATCGCACCGCCGGCGAGCTGCTGCAGAAATCCCTGGAAGACCGCGGCCTGAAGTTCCTCCTGCCCAAGCACACCGCCGAGCTGCTGGACAACGGCGAAGGCCGCGTCTGCGCGGTGAAATTCAAGGACGGCGAGGTGATCCCTGCGGACCTGGTGGTGATGGCCGCCGGCATCCGCCCCAACAGCGAACTGGCCGAGAGCGCCGGTATCGCCTGCAACCGCGGCATCCTGGTCAACGACACCATGCAGACCTATGACCCGCGCATCTACGCCATCGGCGAATGCGCCAGCCACCGCGGCATCGCCTACGGCCTGGTGGCGCCGCTGTTCGAGCAGGCCAAGGTCTGCGCCAATCACCTGGCCCAGCTCGGCTTCGCCCGCTATCAGGGTTCGGTGACCTCGACCAAGCTGAAAGTGACTGGCATCGACCTGTTCTCCGCCGGCGAATTTATGGGCGGCGAGGGAACGGAAACGATAACGCTGTCCGACCCCATCGGCGGCGTGTACAAGAAGCTGGTGATCAAGGACGACGTGCTGGTCGGCGCCTGCCTGTACGGCGACACCGCCGACGGCGGCTGGTACTTCCGCCAGATCCGCGAGAACCACAACGTCAGCGAGATCCGCGACCACCTGATGTTCGGCGAAGGCGCCATCGGCGACGTCGGTCACCAGGGCGCCGACAAGACCGCCAACATGCCCGACAGCATGGAGATCTGCGGCTGCAACGGCGTGTGTAAGGGCACCATAGTCCGGGCCATCCAGGAGAACGGGTTGTTCTCGGTCGACGAGGTCAAGAAGCACACCAAGGCCGCCAGCTCCTGCGGCTCCTGCGCCGGCCTGGTCGAGCAGATTCTGATCAGCACCGTCGGCGGCGCCGCCGACGTCAAGCCCAAGAGCGAGAAGGCCATCTGCGGCTGCTCCGACCTCAACCACGGGCAGATCCGCAAGGCGATCCGCGAGCAGCACCTGACGTCCATGGCGCAAACCATGGAGTTTCTCAACTGGAGCACGCCCAACGGCTGCGCCACCTGCCGCCCGGCGCTGAACTACTACCTGATCTCCACCTGGCCGGGCGAGGCCAAGGACGACCCGCAGTCGCGCCTGATCAACGAACGCGCCCATGCCAATATCCAGAAGGACGGCACCTACTCGGTGGTGCCGCGCATGTGGGGCGGCGTGACCAACCCCTCCGAGCTGCGCCGCATCGCCGACGTCGCCGACAAATACAACGTACCCATGGTCAAGGTCACCGGCGGTCAGCGCATCGATCTGCTGGGCATCAAGAAGGACGACCTGCCGGCCGTGTGGAAGGACCTGGACATGCCCTCCGGCCACGCCTACGGCAAGTCCATCCGCACGGTGAAGACCTGCGTCGGCAGCGAGTTCTGCCGCTTCGGCACGCAGAACTCCACCCAGCTGGGCATCGACCTGGAGCACGACCTGTTCAACATGTGGTCGCCGCACAAGGTCAAACTGGCGGTCTCCGGCTGCCCGCGCAACTGCGCCGAGGCCGGCATCAAGGACGTCGGCATCATCGGCGTGGATTCCGGCTTCGAGATGTACATCGGCGGCAACGGCGGGATCAAGACCGAGGTGGCCGAGTTCTTCGTTAAGGTCAAGACCGCCGAGGAAGTGCGCGAATACAACGCCGCCTTCCTCCAGCTGTACCGCGAGGAGGCCTTCTACCTCGAGCGCACCGTGCACTACATGCAGCGCGTCGGCATGGAGCACATCAAGAAGGCGGTGCTGGAGGACGAAGCCAACCGCAAGGCCCTGGCCGCGCGCCTGCACTACGCCCTGTCGTTCGAGCAGGACCCCTGGAAGGAGCGCATCGAGACGCCGCAACTGAAGAAAGAGTTCGACACCATCAAGGTCGTGCAACTTGAGGAGGCCACCGTATGAACTGGCTGGATATCTGCGCCCTGGACGAGATCAACGTGCTCGGCTCGCGCATCGTCAGCGGCCCCAAGGGCGACATCGCCATCTTCCGTACCGCGGCCGACGAGGTCTTCGCCCTCGACGACCGCTGCCCGCACAAGGGCGGCCCGCTGTCCCAGGGGCTGATCTACGGCAAGCGCGTGGCCTGCCCGCTGCACAACTGGCAGATCGAGCTGGAAAGCGGCGAGGCCGTGGCGCCGGATGTGGGCTGCGCGCACCGGCACCATGCCAAGGTGGAAAGCGGCCGCGTGCTGCTGGCCCTGAACACCGCCGCGAAGTGCGCCTAAGCCGTCCGGCGGCAGGCACGCGGTCTGCCGCCTGACGTATTGCCCCCTAGGAGCTCCGAACATGGCCAGCCCCACTCAAGTCACCGCCTCCACCTGCTGCTACTGCGGCGTGGGCTGCGGCGTGCTGATCGAGCACGACGGCGAGCAGATCCTCGGCGTCGCCGGCGACCCCAGCCACCCGGCCAACTTCGGCAAGCTGTGCAGCAAGGGTTCGACCCTGCACCTGACCGGCGACCTCGACGCCCGCGCCCTCTATCCCGAGCTGCGCCTGGGCAAGGGCCTGGCCCGCACCCGCACGGACTGGGACAGCGCCCTAGACCACGCCGCAGCGGTGTTCGCCGAGACCATCCGCGAGCACGGCCCGGACAGCGTCGCCTTCTATATCTCCGGCCAGCTGCTGACCGAGGACTACTACGCCTTTAACAAGCTGGCGAGAGCACTGGTGGGAACCAACAATATCGACAGCAACTCGCGGCTGTGCATGTCCAGCGCCGTGGTCGGCTACAAGCGCAGCCTCGGCGCCGACGCCCCGCCCTGCAGTTACGAGGATATCGAGCAGAGCGACTGCCTGCTGATCGCCGGCTCCAACATGGCCTACGCCCACCCGGTACTGTTCCGCCGCCTGGAAGAAGCCAAGGCCAGGCGCCCCGAGATGCAGATCATCGTCGTCGACCCGCGGCGCACCGACACCTGCGAGCTGGCCGACCTGCACCTGGCGATCCTGCCCGGCACCGACGTCGCGCTGTTTCACGGCATCCTGCATCTCCTGCTGTGGGAGGGCTGGATCGACCGCGCCTATATCGACGCCCACACCGAAGGCTTCGAGGCGCTGAAAAACCTGGTGCGCGACTACAGCCCGGCGGCCACCGCCGATATCTGCGGCATCAGCCTGGATGCCCTGCAGCGCTGCGCCGAACTGATCGGCCGCGCGCCCTCCTTCCTCTCGCTGTGGTGCATGGGGCTCAATCAGTCCTCGTCCGGCAGCGCCAAGAACAGCGCGCTGATCAACCTGCACCTGGCCACCGGGCAAATCGGCAAGCCCGGCGCCGGCCCCTTCTCGCTGACCGGCCAGCCCAACGCCATGGGCGGCCGCGAGACCGGCAGCCTGAGTAACCTGCTGCCGGGCCATCGCGAGGCCGGCAATGCCGAGCACCGCGCCGAAGTCGCCGCCTACTGGGGCGTCGATGCGCTGCCGGAAAACCCCGGCCTGTCCGCCATCGAACTGTTCGATGCGGTGCACGAGGGCCGCATCAAGGCGCTGTGGATCGCCTGCACCAACCCGGCGCAGTCGCTGCCGAACCAGAACAAGGTGCACGAGGCCCTGGCCGCCTGCCCCTTCGTCGTGGTGCAGGAAGCCTTCTTCACCACCGAGACCTGCCGCTACGCCGACCTGCTGCTGCCCGCCGCCAGCTGGGGCGAGAAGGAAGGCACGGTGACCAACTCCGAGCGCCGTGTCAGCCATGTACGCCGCGCCGTGCCAGCGCCCGCAGAGGCGCAGCCCGACTGGTCAATCACCTGCGACTTCGCCCGTCGCCTGGAAACTCTGCTCCGCCCCGGCCTGCCCAGCCTGTTCGATTTCGCCGACAGCGAAGCGCTGTTCGAGGAATACAAGCACCTGACCGCCCAGCGCGACCTCGACCTCTCGGGGCTCAACTATGCGCTGCTCGACGACCAAGGTCCCCAGCAATGGCCGTTTGCGCCCGGCGCACGCCAGGGCACCGCGCGACTCTATGCCGACGGCCGCTTCCCCACCGCCAGCGGGCGCGCGCAGTTCCATGCCGACCCGTACCGCGCGCCAAAGGAAAAGCGCGAGGCGCGTTTCTCCCTGACTCTCAACACCGGCCGCCTGCGCGACCAGTGGCACGGCATGAGCCGCACCGGCACCGCCGCGCGCCTGTTCGGCCATGTCGAGGCCGCCGTGCTCGGCCTGCACCCGGACGAACTGCGCCGCCGCCGTCTGCAGGACGGCGACCTGGTCAAGCTGCGCAGCCGCCGCGGCAGCCTGATCCTGCCGGTGCAGGCCGATGAATCGGTGCGCCCAGGCCAGGCCTGGCTGCCGATGCACTGGGGCGACCGCTTCCTCAAGGGCCTGGGCACCAACGTGCTGACCCAGCCGGCCTTCGATCCGCTGTCCAAGCAGCCGGAGCTCAAGCACGCCGGGGTCGAGGTGGACAGGGTCGAGCTACCCTGGCAGCTGTTCGCCCTGGTCGAGGGCGAGGTGCAGAGCCGCTTCGAGGCCCTGCGCCCGCTGTTCGAGGACTTCGCCTACGCCAGCCTCACCCCCACAGGCCGCGAGCGCCCCGCCCTGCTGATCCGCGCCGCCTGCGCCGTGGCGCCGCAGCCCGAGCTGCTGGCACAGATCGACCGCCTGCTGCGCCTGCACCAGGGCCCGGTGCTGGCCTACGACGACCCGCGCCGCGCGGTGGGCAAGCGCGTGCGCATCGAGGACGGCCGTATCGTCAGCATCCGCCTGGCCGGCGAAACCGCCGCCAGCGAATGGCTCAGAAGCCTGTGGCTGGACGGCCAGGCTGACGCCGACCTGCGCCGCTGGCTGCTCGCCCCGGTCTCCGCGCCGCCGGGCAACGCCGTTGCCACCACGCGCGGCAAGACCCTGTGCAACTGCCTGAACGTCAGCGAAAGCGCGGTGTGCGCCGGCATCAAGCGCGGCCTGGACCTGGACGGCCTCAAGCAGGAGCTCAAGTGCGGCACCAGCTGCGGCTCCTGCGTCCCCGAAATCAAACGCCTGCTGGCTAACCAGCCGCTTGCCGTCAACGCCTAGAGGAACCCGATATGAGCGCAAAAGTTTGGCTGGTGGGCGCTGGCCCTGGTGATCCCGAGCTGCTGACGCTGAAGGCGGTCAAGGCCCTGAATCAGGCCGAGATCGTGATGATCGACGATCTGGTCAACCCGGCCGTGCTGGAACACTGCCCAGGCGCGCGCATCGTCTCGGTGGGCAAGCGCGGCGGCTGCCGCTCCACCCCGCAGGCCTTTATCCATCGCCTGATGCTGCGCTACGCGCGCCAGGGCAAGTGCGTGGTGCGCCTGAAAGGCGGCGATCCGTGCATCTTCGGCCGCGGCAGCGAGGAAGCCGACTGGCTCGGCGCGCACGGTATCGAGGTGGAGCTGGTCAACGGCATCACCGCCGGGTTGGCCGGCGCCACCAACTGCGGCATTCCCCTGACCCTGCGCGGCGTGGCGCGCGGCGTGACCCTGGTCACCGCCCATACCCAGGACGACAGCAGCCTGAACTGGGCGGCCCTGGCCCAGGGCGGCACCACCCTGGTGGTCTATATGGGCGTGGCCAAGCTGGTCGACATCCAGGCCGGCCTGCTCGCCGGCGGCATGAGCGGCGAAATGCCGGTGGCGATGATCGAGAACGCCTCACTTCCCGAGCAGCGCGAATGCCGCAGCCAACTGGCCGATATGGTCGCAGATGCCCGCGCCTTTGCCCTGCAGAGTCCGGCCATCCTGGTGATCGGCGAAGTCGCCCGCGCCAGCAGCCATATCAGCATGCCTCAGCTCCTGCATGCCTGACCGCTTCGCGCTCCTGCGAAGTCGTTGTTTGCCCGTCGCCCCCTTGGCGGGCTTTTTTATTCCAGAAAAGAAAAAACCCGGCCAAGGCCGGGTTTTTCTTAGCGCACCAGAAGCATTACTGCTGGATCTGGGCTTCCACTTCGGCTTCAACGCGACGGTTGACGGCGCGACCAGCTTCAGTGGCGTTGTCGGCTACCGGGCGCGACTCGCCGTAACCGGCGGTGTTCACACGGCTGCCATCGACACCGTACTGGTTGACCAGCACATCGCGAACGGCGTTGGCACGGCGCTCGGACAGACCCTGGTTGTAGGTGTCGCTGCCGACGGAGTCGGTGTGACCTTCAACGGTGGTGGTGGTCTGCGGGTACTGGTTCATGAAGTCGGCCAGGTTCTTGATGTCACCGTAGCTTTCTTCTTTCACGCGGTCCTTGTCGAAGTCGAACTTGACGTCCAGCTCGACGCGCACGGCTTCCATTACCGGCTCCGGAGCGGGCTCGGGCATCGGCTCGACAGCGGCTACGGGGGCCGGAGCCGGGGCAGGCTTGCTGCCGCCGCCGAAGTTCAGACCAACGCCGACGCCGGCTTGCCACTCGGTGTCGCCCTGGTCGATGTTGTACAGAGCGTCGACGCCGGCACGGGCGTAGAACATCTCGGTGAAGTAGTACTTGGCACCGGCACCGGCGATGGCCAGGGTGGAGTGATCACGGCCGCCGCTGTTGGCGTCGCCGATGCTCTGATGGCCGAAGCCGGCAGACACGTAGGGACGCAGGCCTGCACCCGGCTGACCGAAGTGGTAGAGGGCCTTCAGGTCGGTCAGGTTGCCTTTGATGTTCTTGCTGCCGGCAGCGCCTTCGCCACGCAGGTCGTGGTACTCGCCGTAGGACAGGGCCAGCTCGACATCGTCGGTCAGGTAGTAGCCAATGCTGGCGCCGAACAGGTTGCCTTCATCGTGAGCGAAGTCACGCTGGGTGTCGGCGAAGTAGCGATTGACGAAGCCCTCCACCTCGACAGCGCCTTGCCCTTGCGCCAGCGCGCCGAAGGAAGTTGCGGCAACGAGAGAGCCAATGACTACGCCCAAGGTGTTTTTCAGTTTCATCCGTTAAATCCCCATCTTGGTGGTTAATAAGTCGCCTGCAGTTTCAGTCGGCAACTTGGCGGCGATTTTAGCAGGGTTCGCCACTCCCTTAGTGGTCGATTAGCTGAACTAAGTTTCGGAAGTGTCCGAAAATTTGTCGCGCAATCGATCCAAAGCTCGCTTGTAGCGCATTTTCGTGGCGCTCAAGCCCATATGCATGATGTCGGCGATCTCCTGGAACTCTAGCTCTGCGACAAAACGTAGCACCAGAATTTCCCGATCGATCGGGTTGACGTGCACCAACCAGCGATCCAGACCACCGCGTTCCTCGACTTTCGGCGTCTTTTCCTCGGACGCCTCTTCCAGCGGATCGAGACTCAGGGCGTCGATCAAACGCCGCTTTCTGCGCTCTTTGCGGTACTGGGTAATGCACTCGTTATAGGTGATGCTGTAGAGCCAGGTCTTGAACTTGGACTTGCCCTCGAAGTTCTTCAAACCGTAAAGAACTTTCAGCATGACCTCTTGACAGACATCGTCGGCGTCCCTTTCGTTCCCCAGATAACGCGCGCAGACATTGAACAGGGTGCGCTGGTAACGGCGCATGAGTTCTTCATAAGCACGGGTGATGTGGAACAACTCGTCGTGAGCGCGCGCCACCAGCTCCTCATCGGTGAGCTCGCGGGGGTCGTAACGTGTGGGCAAGGTTTGGGCTTTGTTCAAAACAAGTTGGGCCGAAAGTCGGGACGAAAACCGCCCCACAGGCTATACCTGTCGGGCGGCGGCATAAAGTAGCAGGATTGGCGCGTTAGCGACTGTTTACCCGTTGCTCGAGCATCACGCGGTTGGCCACCGAGACCAACTCACCCGCATCGGTTAACAGGATAGTCTTGACCGTGCCGATTTCCTCGATCTGGCCTTCGACCTCACCAACCTGCACTTGTTGCCCGACCTGGTACAACTCGCGCACATAAATGCCGGCCAGGATCTGGCTGGCGATTTCCCGACTGCCCAGACCCAGGGCCAGCGCCACTGCCAGGCCGACCGAGATCAGCACGATGGCGATGACGTTGTTGAGCAGATCGGTCTTGACCTCCAGCTGACCGATCGCCACCGAGATGCTGATGATGATCACCAGGCCCTGGGCCACACGGCCCAGGCCGTGGGCATAATCCAGGCCGACGCCCTCTGCCGCGCCACGCACCAGGCTGCTGACCAGCTGCGCCAGTAGCACGCCGGCGAGCAGCACCAGGGCCGCGCCGAATACCTTGGGCAAATACAGCGCCAGCACGTCGAGGGTGGCGGAAACCCGCTGCAGGCCGAGCGACTCGGCCGCCGAGACGAGGAAAATCAGCAGCACGAACCAGTAGACGATCTTGCCGATCAGGGTCGACACCGAAGCCTGGATGCCGACGCGCGCCAGCAGTTTGGTCAGCCCGGTGCCCATCATCAGGCGATCCAGCCCGACCTTGCCGAGCAGTTTGGACAGCAGGGTGTCGAGCAGCTTGGCCACGACGAAGCCGAGCAGCACCAGCACCAGGGCGACGAACAGGTTAGGAATGAAGCCGGCGACCTTGGTCCAGAGTGCGGTCATGGCGGCGATCAGGCTTTGGGTCCAGGGGTCGAGTTCCATTTCAATCGGCCTTATCAGCGGAAGCAGGGGAATGGGTACGGCGCGAAACCGGCGCGACATGCGCCGAGCCGTTGTTCAGGGCAATCATCAGGGCTTCGAGCCAGTGGCCCATCAGGCTGAACAGGTCGCCGGCGCCGACCTGACGGTTGGCGGTCTTGAGAACCCGGTGCAGGCAGGCATCGTCGTCATGATTGGACGGCGATGACTTGAGCAAATCGCGTAGGGATTCTTCGAATGGATCGTGCATGCGCACCTCACGGGATGTCACGGCTAGACGCGGCGGCGAGCGGCCAAGTCACACATCACAGCCAGCGCCAGCGGCGAAACAGCCACAGCTGGCCGAGTGCCAGGCTGGCCATCAGGCCGCAGGCGACGAAGAAACCGAGCGGACTCTCGGCGCCGGGTATGCCGCCGACGTTGATGCCCAGCAGGCCGGTGAGGAAGGTCAGCGGCAGGAACAGCCCGGTGATGATGCTGAAGCGGTACATGATGCGGTTCATCCGTTCGCTCAGGCGCCGACTCTCCGCCTCCAGCACCAGGCTGACGCGCTCGCGGACCAGCTCCAGCTCTTCCAGGTAACGGGTCAGGCGGTTGTTCAGTTCGTTCCAGTAATCGTCGTCGTCCTCGACGAACCAGGGCTGGCGGTTGCGCGCCAGCTGGGCGTAGAGATCGCGCTGCGGCGCCAGGAAGCGGCGCAGGCTGGCCGCGCGCCGGCGCACCTGGAGCATCAGGCCGTGTTCGGGACGGTAGCGCTCGTCGGCATCCAGGCGATCTTCCTCGCCGTCGAGCAGCTCGCCCAATTCGGCGATCAGGTCGTCGACGCGGTCGGTCAGGTAGCGCGCCAGCTCCAGCAGCAGCTCGGACGGGGTTTTCGGCCCCCTGCCCGCCTGCAGGTCCTCGATCAGCGCCTCGGTGGCCCGCAGCGGGCGCAGGCGCAGCGAGATGACCCGCCGCGCATCGGCGAAGATGCGCACCGAGACCATGTCCTCCGGCTCGGCGCCGGGGTTGCGGTTGACCCCGCGCAGGAACAGCAGCAGCTCGTCGTCCGGCAACGGCAGCAGGCGCGGCCGGGTGTTTTCCTCGAGCAACAGGTCGCAGCTGAACTCGTCCAGCCCGCTGTGCTCGCGCAGCCAATGCTGCGCCTGAGGTTGGCTGCGATCCCAGTGCAGCCACAGGCTTTCCTGCTCGGCCAACTGCAGACCGTCCAGCTCTTCGCCCGTGATGCTGCGTGCGCCGCCGCGTCCGTCGAGGACGAAGGCATGCAGCAGGGCCGATTGCTGATCCTGCATGGGCTTATTCCGGCATGCTCAGGGCTTGCGGGGCGACGATGATGCCGTTGTTGTCGGCATACAGGTACTCGCCCGGGCGGAAGGTCACGCCGCCGAAGGTCACCGCCACGTTGAGATCGCCGATGCCGCGCTTGTCTGTCTTCATCGGATGGCTGGCCAGGGCCTGCACGCCCAGTTCGGTCTGGGCGATCACGTCGACGTCGCGGATGCAGCCGTACACCACTATGCCTTCCCAGCCGTTCTTGGCCGCCTTCTCGGCGAGCATGTCGCCGAGCAGGGCGCGGCGCAGCGAACCGCCGCCGTCCACCACCAGCACCTTGCCCTGGCCGGGCAGGTCGACCTGCTCCTTGACCAGCGAGTTGTCCTCATGGCACTTGATGGTGACGATCTGGCCGCCGAAGGAGTCGCGACCGCCGTAGTTGGCGAACATCGGCTCGACCACCTGCACCAGCTCCGGGTAGGCGTCACACAGGTCGGGGGTGATGTAGTGCATGGCAAAACTCCTTTCAGCAATGAATGGGTGAGACGGCTAGAGGTCGACACCGATGCGGTCGCCGTCGTAGGCCGCGTGCAACAGGAACAACCCGGCGCACTGGGCGTTCAGCGCCTGCCCGCTGCGCAGGTCGAACTCGACGCCATGGCGTGCGCAGCGCAGCACCCGGCCCTGCAGGCTGGCGTCGTGCAGCGGCGCGCCCTGGTGCGGGCAGCGGTTTTCCAGCAGCACCGGCTGCCCCTCGACCACCAGCAGCAACAGGCTGCGCCCGGCAACCTGGAAGCTGCGCTGGTAGCCCTCGTCGAGGTTGATCAGGCGCTCCAGCGCGATGAACATGCCCCCCTCCGGCGGCTCCTGAAATGACCGCAAGCCTTTATCGCGTCACATCTTAACGGCATGCGCGCGGCGAAGGAACGCCCGCGCCGCCTCAAGCCCCCGTAGCAGTGGGCTGCTCGGCGAAACCGGCTGGCAGCTGCAGGTGGTTCAGCCAGTACTCGGCCAGCGGCCAGACCTCGCGCTGCGCCTCCTTGCTGACCAGCATCTCGACATGCCCGTAGTCGCTGGAGAACCCGCCCTGCTTGCTCAGCAGCAGAAACTGCTGCGGCGCCGCCGCGCATTGTTGCAGCAGCTTGCGGCAGGCCCAGGGCGGATCCTGGCGGTCGCCGGCGGCGGCCACCGCCAGCAGCGGCACCTCGACGCCGGCCAGGCCGGCCCACCAATCCTGCTCGCGGTCGCCGAAACGGCCGAACAGGCCGTGCCAGCGCAGGCTCTCCAGGGCGATGCCGATGGGTTCGTCCTCCGGCCCCTGCTTCATCCGCCGCCCGGAAATATAGGGCAGGCCCTTGAGCAGCAGACGCCCGCTCCACTCCACCGGCGGCAGCTTGAGCGGCCAGTGGACGCGGCTGATCTGGCTGCCGAACAGCGCCGCCGAGCGCACCTGCCGGGCGTCCAGGTAGCCGCCGCCGAGCGCCGCGGCCAGGGTGATGCCCCCCAGGGAATGACCTATCCAGTGGGCGACCTGCCCGTTCTGCTCGGCGATGAAGGCGGCGATGGCCGGCAGGTCGTGGCGCACGTACTGCGCCACGCTGTTGTGGCGGTAGCCCTCGTTACGTGGCGACAGGCCGTGGCCGCGCATCTCGGCGATCCACACATCGAAGCCGGCACGCGCCAGGTACGCGCCCAGGCCGACGCCCCTGGGCGAGTACCAGAAACGCCGGTTGGAAAAGCTGCCGTGCAGCAGCACCACCGGCACCCCGCGCGCATCTTCGGCACCGGCCAGGCCGAGACGGGTCAGGGCCAGCTCGACGCTGGAGTCCGGGCTGTTGTTGGGTTTGACAAGGTAGACGTCCTCGCTGAGATCGCCGCGCAATTCGGCGCTGATCAGGGCGACGGGGAAAAGCTCACTGCTGCTTTGCATGGATCGGACGACCGGAAGCGCTTACACGAAATATTGCCGGGAGAGATCGTTTCACAGCGGCTTGCGAGACGGCGGTGCACAAAAAAGGGCGGGATCGACCCGCCCTTTGTCGCCGTCAGGCACGGCCTCAGGCGGGTTGAGTCTCGGCGAGGAAGAACCAGGTGTCGAGCACCGAGTCCGGGTTCAGCGAGACGCTCTCGATGCCCTGCTCCATCAGCCACTTGGCCAGGTCCGGGTGGTCCGAGGGACCCTGGCCGCAGATGCCGATGTACTTGCCGGCCTTGTTGCAGGCGGCGATGGCGTTGGCCAGCAGCTTCTTCACCGCCGGGTTACGCTCGTCGAACAGGTGGGCGACGATGCCAGAGTCGCGGTCCAGGCCCAGGGTCAGCTGGGTCAGGTCGTTGGAACCGATGGAGAAGCCGTCGAAGAACTCGAGGAACTCCTCGGCCAGGATGGCGTTGGACGGCAGCTCGCACATCATGATCACCTTCAGGCCGTCCTGACCGCGGGCCAGGCCGTTGCTGGCCAGCAGCTCGACCACTTGCGAGGCCTCGCCCAGGGTGCGCACGAAGGGCACCATGATCTCGACGTTGGTCAGACCCATCTCGCCGCGCACCTTCTTCAGCGCGCGGCATTCCAGCTCGAAGCAGTCGCGGAAGGACTCGCTGATGTAGCGCGAGGCGCCGCGGAAGCCGAGCATCGGGTTTTCTTCTTCCGGCTCGTAGAGCTTGCCGCCGATCAGGTTGGCGTATTCGTTGGACTTGAAGTCCGACAGCCGCACGATGACCTTCTTCGGCCAGAACGCGGCGGCCAGGGTGCTGATGCCCTCGACCAGCTTCTCGACGTAGAAGTCCACCGGATCGCCGTAACCGGCGATGCGCTTCTCGACGCTGTCCTTGATCTCGGCCGGCAGACCGGCGAAGTTCAGCAGCGCCTTGGGGTGCACGCCGATCATGCGGTTGATGATGAATTCCAGACGGGCCAGGCCCACGCCTTCGTTGGGCAGCTGGGCGAAGTCGAAGGCGCGGTCCGGGTTGCCGACGTTCATCATGATCTTGAACGGCAGCTCGGGCATGGCGTCGACCGAGTTCTTGCGAATGTCGAAGCCCAGCTCACCTTCGAAGATGAAGCCGGTGTCGCCCTCGGCGCAGGAGACGGTGACGCCCTGGCCGTCTTTCAGCACCTGAGTGGCGTTGCCGCAACCGACCACAGCCGGAATACCCAGCTCGCGGGCGATGATCGCCGCGTGGCAGGTACGCCCGCCGCGGTTGGTGACGATGGCGCTGGCGCGCTTCATCACTGGTTCCCAATCCGGGTCGGTCATGTCGGAGACCAGCACGTCGCCCGGCTGCACCTTGTCCATCTCGGAGACGTCGTGGATCACCCGCACCTTGCCGGCGCCGATGCGTTGGCCGATGGCGCGGCCTTCCACCAGTACGGTGCCCTTCTCTTTCAGCAGGTAGCGCTCCATCACGGTGGCGCTGGCGCGGCTCTTCACGGTCTCAGGGCGGGCCTGGACGATGTATAGTTTGCCGTCGTCGCCGTCCTTGGCCCACTCGATGTCCATCGGCCGGCCGTAGTGCTTCTCGATGATCAGTGCCTGCTTGGCCAGCTCGCTGACCTCGGCGTCGCTGATGCAGAAGCGCGCGCGCTCGGCGCGGTCGACTTCCACGGTCTTGACCGAGCGACCGGCCTTGGCTTCGTCGCCGTAGACCATCTTGATCGCCTTGCTGCCCAGGTTGCGACGCAGGATCGCCGGGCGGCCGGCTTCCAGGGTCGGCTTGTGCACGTAGAACTCGTCGGGGTTGACCGCGCCCTGCACCACGGTCTCGCCGAGGCCGTAGGCGCCGGTGATAAAGACCACGTCACGGAAGCCGGATTCGGTGTCGAGGGTGAACATCACGCCGGCAGTGCCGGTTTCCGAGCGCACCATGCGCTGCACCCCGGCGGACAGGGCGACCAGCTTGTGGTCGAAGCCCTGGTGCACGCGGTAGGCGATGGCGCGGTCGTTGAACAGGGAGGCGAAGACTTCCTTGGCCGCGCGGATCACGTTGTCCACGCCGCGGATGTTGAGGAAGGTCTCCTGCTGGCCGGCGAAGGAGGCGTCCGGCAGGTCTTCGGCGGTGGCGGAGGAACGCACGGCCACGGCCATGTTGTCGTTGCCGGCGCTCATGGTGGCGAAGGCATCACGGATCTGCTTGTCCAGTTCGGCCGGGAACTCGGCGTCCATCACCCACTGGCGAATCTGCGCACCGGTCTTGGCCAGGGCGTTGACGTCGTCGACGTCGAGGGCATCGAGGGCCGCGTGGATCTGCGCGTTCAGGCCGCTCTGCTCGAGAAAGTCGCGGTAGGCCTGAGCCGTAGTGGCGAAACCGCCGGGAACCGAGACACCGGCACCAGCCAGGTTGCTGATCATCTCGCCGAGGGATGCGTTCTTGCCCCCCACATGCTCAACATCGTGATTGCCGAGCTTATCGAGGGAAACTACGTACTCTACCAAGGTGATCTCTCCACTAACGGTGTTGGAAAAGCTCAGGGGGCTCTGGAAGGTCCGGCGAACTCAAGATCGCGAGATTGTGGCCTGGCCCTTGTATAAGTAACAATGCCGAACCCGGTGGGGCCGGCGAAAAACGCGGCCTATGATAGCCAAGAATCGAACTCAGCTTAAGGCCTTTGGCGCAAATGAAACGAACCGCTTTCTTCATCTCCGACGGCACCGGCATCACCGCCGAAACCCTGGGCCAGAGCCTGCTCGCGCAGTTCGAGAATATTCAATTCACCAAACTGACGCGTCCCTATATCGACAGCGTCGATAAAGCGCGCGCCATGGTACAACAAATCGATCTGGCTGCCGAAAGGGACGGCGCACGCCCGATCATCTTCGACACCATCGTCAACCAGGACATCCGCGACGTACTGGCCACCGCCAACGGCTTCATGATCGACAGCTTCTCCACCTTCCTCGCGCCGCTGGAGCAGGAGCTCACCTCGCACTCCTCCTACTCGGTGGGCAAGTCCCACTCCATCGGGCAGAACTCCAACTACATGGAGCGCATCGAGGCGGTGAACTTCGCCCTGGACAATGACGACGGCGCACGCACCCACTACTACGACAAGGCCGACCTGATCCTGGTCGGCGTGTCGCGCTGCGGCAAGACCCCCACCTGCCTTTACATGGCCATGCAGTACGGCATTCGCGCCGCCAACTACCCGCTGACCGAGGACGACATGGAGCGCCTGCAACTGCCGGCCGCGCTCAAGCCGTACAAGAACAAGCTGTTCGGCCTGACCATCGACCCCGACCGGCTCACCGCCATCCGCCACGAGCGCAAGCCCAACAGCCGCTACGCCAGCTTCGCCCAGTGCGAGTTCGAGGTGCGCGAGGTGGAGAACCTGTTCCGCCGCGAGAACATCGCCTATATCAACTCCACGCATTTCTCGGTGGAGGAAATCTCGGCCAAGATCCTGGTGGAGAAAGGCGTGGAACGCCGGCTCAAGTAATCGCCATAACCAGCTGTTTCAAAAAGAAAAAGGCTCGCAATTTCGAGCCTTTTCCAGTTTTCGCCATCAGAAACTGTCGCCCGGCACCCGTACCCAGCCTTCCATGAGGATGCGCGCACTGCGACTCATGATGGCCTTGGTCACCGTCCATTGGCCGTCGACCCGTTTCGCCTGGGCGCCGACGCGCAGGGTGCCGGAGGGATGGCCGAAACGCACCGCCTCGCGCTCGCCGCCGCCGGCCGCCAGGTTGACCAGGGTGCCGGGAATCGCCGCGGCCGTGCCGATGGCCACCGCGCAGGTGCCCATCATGGCGTGGTGCAGCTTGCCCATGGACAGCGCGCGCACCAGCAGATCGACCTCGCCAGCCTCTATCTGCTTGCCACTGGAGGCCTTGTAACTCTTCGGCGGGGAAACGAAGGCGATCTTCGGCGTGTGCTGGCGGGTAGCCGCTTCTTCCGCCGTCTTGATCAGGCCCATGCGCAGCGCGCCGGCCACGCGGATCTGCTCGAAACGCGCCAGTTGCGCCGGATCGCCGTTGATGGCCTCGCGCAGCTCGGTGCCCTGGTAGCCGATGTCCTCGGCATTGACGAACACCGTGGGAATGCCGGCGGTGATCATGGTCGCCTTGAAGGTGCCGACGCCGGGCACCTCCAGCTGATCCACCAGATTGCCGGTGGGAAACATCGAGCCGCCCTCCTCGCCATCGTCGGACGGGTCAAGAAATTCCAGCACGATCTCCGCCGCCGGAAAGGTCACCCCGTCCAGCTCGAAGTCGCCGGTTTCCTGCACCTGGCCGTTGGTGATCGGCACGTGGGCGATGATGGTCTTGTGGATATTGGCCTGCCAGATGCGCACCACGCAGGTGCCGTTGTCGGGAATCCGCGCCGGATCGACCAGGCCGGCATGGATGGCAAAGGCACCGGCCGCGGTGGACAGGTTGCCGCAGTTGCCGCTCCAGTCGACGAAGGCCTTGTCGATGGAAACCTGGCCGTAGAGGTAGTCGACGTCGTGTTCGGGCTGGCTGCTTTTCGACAGGATCACGCACTTGGAGGTGCTCGAGGTCGCGCCGCCCATGCCGTCGATATGCGCGCTGTACGGGTCGGGGCTGCCGATCACGCGCATAAACAGCTTGTCGCGCGCCGCGCCCGGCACCTGGCAGCGCTCGGGTAAATCCTGCAGGCGGAAGAACACGCCCTTGCTGGTACCGCCACGGATATAGGTGGCAGGAATCTTGATCTGGGGTTGATGAGCCATAGGTGAGTCCTGGCTGGAAGATAAATGAATCCTAGGGTGGATCACGCCTCACCGATCCACCGTGGAACCAGCCACGGTGGATGGAAAAAGCGCCATCCACTCTACGAAATCAGGCGACCGCGCCTTCGAGGAAGTCCTTGGCGAAGCGCTGCAGCACGCCACCGGCCTTGTACACACTGACGTCGGCAGCGGTGTCCAGGCGGCAGGTCACCGGCACCTTGACCACCTCGCCGTTGCGGCGATTGACCACCAGGGTCAGGTCGCAGCGCGGCGAAATCTCGCCCTCGACATCAAAGGTCTCGGTGCCATCCAGACCCAGGGTCAGGCGGGTGGTGCCCGGCTTGAACTCCACCGGCAGCACGCCCATGCCCACCAGGTTGGTGCGGTGGATGCGCTCGAAACCTTCGGCGACTATCACCTCCACACCCGCCAGGCGCACGCCCTTGGCCGCCCAGTCGCGGGACGAACCCTGGCCGTAGTCGGCGCCGGCGACGATGATCAGGTTCTGCTTGCGGTTCATGTAGGTTTCGATGGCCTCCCACATGCGCATCACCTTGCCTTCCGGCTCGACGCGGGCCAGCGAGCCCCTCTTCACCTGCCCATCGACCACGGCCATTTCGTTGACCAGCTGCGGGTTGGCGAAGGTGGCGCGCTGCGCGGTCAGGTGGTCGCCCCGGTGGGTGGCGTAGGAGTTGAAGTCCTCCTCCGGCAGGCCCATCTTCGCCAGGTACTCGCCGGCCGCCGAGTCCGCCAGGATGGCGTTGGACGGCGACAGGTGGTCGGTGGTGATGTTATCCGGCAGGATCGCCAGCGGACGCATGCCCTTGAGCGTGCGCTCTCCGGCCAGCGCGCCTTCCCAGTACGGCGGGCGGCGGATATAGGTGGACATCGGCCGCCAGTCGTACAGCGGGCTGTCGGCTTCCTTCACCGTCCCGAGGTCGAACATCGGGATATAGATCTGCTTGAACTGCTCGGGCTTCACGCTCGCCGCGACTATGGCGTCGATCTCCTCGTCGCTCGGCCACAGGTCCTTGAGGGTGATGGGATTCCCCTGGGCATCGGTGCCCAGCGCATCCTGCTCGATATCGAAGCGCACGGTACCGGCGATCGCATAGGCCACCACCAGCGGCGGCGAGGCGAGGAAGGCCTGCTTGGCATAGGGGTGGATACGGCCGTCGAAGTTGCGGTTACCCGAGAGCACGGCGGTGGCGTACAGGTCGCGATCGATGATTTCCTTCTGGATCTTTGGCTCCAGCGCGCCGGACATACCGTTGCAGGTGGTGCAGGCGTAGGCGACGATGCCGAAACCGAGTTTCTCCAGTTCCGGCAGCAGGCCGGCCTCCTCCAGGTACAGCTTGGCGACTTTCGAACCCGGTGCGAATGAAGTCTTGACCCAGGGCTTGCGCACCAGGCCCAGGGCGTTGGCCTTCTTCGCCACCAGACCGGCGGCGATGACGTTGCGCGGGTTGGAGGTGTTGGTGCAGCTGGTGATGGCGGCGATGATCACCGCGCCGTCAGGCATCAGGCCCTGGGCCTCTTCGCCCTTGCCGGCTTGCAGCTTGGTCTCGTCGGCAATGCCGCGCTCGGCCAGCGCCGAAGTGGGCAGGCGGCGATGCGGGTTGCTCGGGCCAGCCATGTTGCGCACCACGCTGCCCAGGTCAAAGCGCAGCACACGCTCGTACTCGGCGGTCTTCAGCGCATCGCTCCACAGGCCGAGGGTCTTGGCGTAGTTCTCCACCAGTGCCACCTGCTCCGGCTCGCGGCCGGTGAGCTTGAGGTAGTCGATGGTCTGGCCGTCGATATAGAACATCGAGGCGGTGGCGCCGTATTCCGGGCACATGTTGGAGATGGTGGCGCGGTCGCCGATGGTCAGGCTGTCGGCGCCCTCGCCGAAGAACTCGACCCAGGCACCGACCACGCGCTCCTTGCGCAGGAACTCGGTGATGGCCAGGACGATGTCGGTGGCGGTGATGCCGGGCTGGCGCTTGCCGGTCAGCTCGACGCCGACGATGTCGGGCAGACGCATCATCGACGGATGGCCGAGCATCACCGTCTCGGCCTCCAGGCCGCCGACGCCGATGGCGATCACGCCCAGGGCGTCGACGTGCGGGGTGTGCGAGTCGGTGCCGACGCAGGTGTCGGGGAAGGCCACGCCGCCGCGCGCCTGGATCACCGGGCTCATCTTCTCCAGGTTGATCTGGTGCATGATGCCGTTGCCGGCCGGGATCACGTCGACGTTCTTGAACGCGGTCTTGGTCCAGTCGATAAAGTGGAAGCGGTCCTCGTTGCGCCGGTCCTCGATGGCGCGATTCTTCTCGAAGGCATCCGGGTCGAAGCCCGGCGCCTCGACGGCCAGCGAATGGTCGACGATCAACTGGGTCGGCACCACCGGATTGACCTTGGACGGATCGCCGCCCTGCTCGGCGATGGCGTCGCGCAGGCCGGCCAGGTCGACCAGTGCGGTCTGGCCGAGGATGTCGTGGCAGACCACCCGCGCCGGGTACCAGGGAAAATCCAGGTCGCGCTTGCGATGGACCAGCTGCTCCAGCGCGGCGGTCAGTTCCTGCGGATCGCAGCGGCGCACCAGCTGCTCGGCGAGCACGCGCGAGGTGTAGGGGAGCTTGTCCCAGGCACCGACCTGGATCGCCTCGACCGCCTCGCGGGCGTCGAAGTAATCCAGCGCGGTGCCGGGCAGGCTTTTACGGTATTGAGTGTTCATCACTTGCGCTCCTTGAGCGGCACGAACTTCAGGTCTTCGGGGCCCGTGTAGTTGGCGCTCGGGCGGATGATCTTGCCGTCGATGCGCTGCTCGATGACGTGCGCGGACCAGCCGGCGGTGCGGGCGATGACGAACAGCGGGGTGAACATGGCGGTGGGCACGCCCATCATGTGGTAGCTCACGGCGCTGAACCAGTCGAGGTTGGGGAACATCTTCTTGATTTCCCACATCACGCTTTCCAGGCGCTCGGCGATGTCGAACATCTTGGTGTTGCCCTGCTCCACCGACAGCTCGCGGGCCACTTCCTTGATCACCTTGTTGCGCGGGTCGCTGACGGTGTAGACCGGGTGACCGAAGCCGATCACCACTTCCTTGCGCTCGACGCGGGCGCGGATATCGGCCTCGGCATCAGTCGGGTTGTCGTAGCGCTTCTGGATCTCGAAGGCCACCTCGTTGGCGCCGCCGTGCTTGGGCCCGCGCAGCGCGCCGATGGCGCCGGCGATGCAGCTGAACATGTCGGAGCCGGTGCCGGCGATCACCCGCGAGGTGAAGGTCGAGGCGTTGAATTCGTGCTCGGCGTACAGGTTGAGCGAGGTGTGCATGGCGCGCACCCAGGAATCACGAGGCTTTTCGCCGTGCAGCAGGTGGAGGAAGTGGCCGCCGATGGAGTCGTCGTCGGTTTCCACCTCGATGCGCTTGCCGTTGTGGCTGTAGTGGTACCAGTACAGCAATGCGGACCCGAGGGACGCCATCAGCTTGTCGGCGATATCGCGCGCGCCCGGGTGGTTGTGGTCGTCCTTCTCCGGCTGCAGGCAGCCGAGCACGGACACCGCGGTGCGCATCACGTCCATCGGGTGGGCGGACGGCGGCAGGGTCTCCAGGGCGGCCTTGACGCCGGCCGGCAGGCCGCGCAGGGCCTTGAGCTTGGCCTTGTAGCCGGCCAGTTCGGCGACATTGGGCAGCTTGCCATGCACCAGCAGGTGAGCGATTTCCTCGAACTCGCAGCGGTTGGCGAAGTCGAGCACGTCATAGCCGCGGTAGTGCAGGTCGTTGCCGGTGCGGCCGACGGTGCACAGGGCGGTGTTGCCGGCGGCGGTGCCGCTCAGGGCGACCGATTTCTTCGGTTTGAAGCCGGCAGTGGTTTCGGCGCTCATCTCTTATCTCCTCGAATCCGGTTGATGCATTGTTATTTTTTCGCGGCGAACAGCGCGTCGAGCTTCTGCTCGAAGGCGTGGTAGCCGATGCGGTCATAGAGTTCGGCGCGGGTCTGCATCAGCTCGATCACGTCCTTCTGGTGGCCGTTCTGGCGGATCGAGGTGTAGACCGCTTCTGCCGCCTTGTTGGCGGCACGGAAGGCCGACAGCGGGTAGAGCTGGATGGCCACGCCGACCGAAGCCAGCTCGTCGCGGGAAAACAGCGGGGTGGCGCCGAATTCGGTGATGTTGGCCAGCACCGGGACGTTCAGTGCCTCGACGAAGCGCTTGTAGGTCGGCAGGTCATAGGCGGCCTCGGCGAAAATGCCGTCGGCGCCGGCCTCGACGTAGGCCTGGCAGCGCTCGATGGCGGCATCGACGCCCTCGGCCTGGATCGCGTCGGTACGGGCGATCAGGAAGAAATCCGGGTCGGTCTTGGCGTCGGCGGCGGCGCGCACGCGGTCGACCATTTCCTCGCAGGAGACGATTTCCTTGCCCGGACGGTGGCCGCAGCGCTTGGCGCCGACCTGGTCCTCGATATGCGCGGCGGCGGCGCCGGCCTTGATCAGGCTCTTGATGGTGCGCTCGATATTGAAGGCCGAAGGGCCGAAGCCGGTGTCGATATCCACCAGCAGCGGCAGGTCGCACACGTCGGTGATGCGGCGCACGTCGGTGAGCACGTCATCGAGGGTGTTGATGCCCAGATCCGGCAGGCCCAGGGAGCCGGCTGCGACGCCGCCACCGGACAGGTAAAGGGCGCGAAAACCGGCGCGCTTGGCCAGCAGCGCATGGTTGGCGTTGATTGCGCCGATCACCTGCAACGGCGTCTCGATGGCGAGGGCCTGGCGAAAACGCTGGCCGGGGGAAGGCTGACTCATGACTCACCTCGTTTCTTGGCTGTCTTGGACTGAGCATCCAGATAATGGCGCTCGATATTGCGTTTGGAGGCGCCGATATGGCGGCGCATCAGGAGTTCGGCCAGCTCGCCGTCACGCTCGGCGATGGCATCGAGAATGCGGTGGTGTTCGGCGAACGCCTGGCGCGGCCGGTTCGGCACCGAGGAGAACTGCAGGCGATACATGCGCACCAGCTGATACAGCTCGCCGCAGAGCATCTTGGCCAGGGTCTCGTTGCCGCTGCCCTGGATGATCCGGTAGTGGAAATCGAAATCGCCTTCCTGCTGGTAGTAACCCCGGCCGGCCTGAAAGGCCTCGTCGCGTTCGTGGGTGTCCAGCACCCGGCGCAGCTCGTCGATCTCGCCCTGGCTCATGCGCTCGGCGGCCAGGCGACAGGCCATGCCTTCCAGGGATTCGCGGATCTCGTACAGTTCGATCAGCTCGGCGTGCGACAGCGACACCACTCGCGCGCCGACATGGGGCACGCGCACCAGCAGCTTCTGCCCTTCCAGACGGTGGATCGCTTCGCGCAGCGGCCCGCGACTGATGCCGTAGGTGCGCGCCAGCTCGGGCTCGGAGATCTTGCTGCCGGGGGCGATCTCGCCTTTGACGATGGCGGCCTGGATCAGGCGAAAGACGTGTTCGGAGAGCGTCTCCGAATCGGCCTGGGGCGCAGCGGCGAGCGTTGAATCGATCAACATGATTGTCGACACCATGACTAAGCAATGGCGAAAAAAATAAGCTTATGACTGGTTCCTGTCAAAGAAAAATTAGTCATTGTCGACAATCTGCAGCAGGCCACTCCGCCAGCCAACCGCCGACCTTACTTGCAGAAAGCTACATAAGCGTCTGTCAGCACGGAAAAACCCCATGCTAGAATGGCGCCCGCTCAGACCGGGCCTTGCGCCCGGCCATGCCTGCTAGACTCCTGGCAAGCAAACGCGCCGGTTATCCGCCGCCAGTCGCCCACACGCCCCTGGCAACATTCCCTTCAAGGACTTATGACACTCAAGCCCTTCGCCTTGTTGCTTTGCCTGCTGGCCCTGTCCTGCCCGAGTCTCGCGGTGGGCAAAACCGTCTATGGCCTCAACGAATACACCCGCGTGCTCGACTTCGATCTGGAAGTCGCCGCCAAACTCGATACCGGCGCCAAGACCGCCTCGCTCAGCGCCCGCGACATCAAACGCTTCAAGCGCGACGGCGAGACCTGGGTGCGTTTCGTC
Organism: Pseudomonas sp. PL-6; assembly: GCF_054110165.1. Classification (NCBI taxonomy): domain Bacteria; kingdom Pseudomonadati; phylum Pseudomonadota; class Gammaproteobacteria; order Pseudomonadales; family Pseudomonadaceae; genus Pseudomonas; species Pseudomonas sp. PL-6. The sequence continues at coordinate 2,683,191 of NZ_CM134189.1, forward strand.
CTGGCCATCGACGGCGGCCAGGAACAGACCATCGAACGCCCGCTGGCGCGGATCAGCAAGATCAAGCGCCGCGCCGGCGACTACGACCCGGAAGAAGGCAAGACCTACACGGCGCGCCCGGTGATCGAGCTGCAGCTGTGCATGGGTCAGGCCCTGCGCACCATCGAAGTGAACTTGACCGACCGTAGTGCATTCCAATACCCGCTGCTGATCGGCTCCGAAGCGCTCAAGCACTTCGAAGCCCTGGTCGATCCAAGCCTTAAATACGCCGCCGGCAAACCCGGCTGCGACTCTGACGCAACCCCTGGCGAGTAACTCCCCATGCGCTCTCTGAACCTGCATCTGAAAGTCCTGATCACCTTGTTGGTGGCCCTGGGCGTTCTGATTACGGCATACCAAATTTTCATCCTCGGCATTCCGGTGACCGAAGACGAGACCGACGACCTGTGGAACATCGACGCCAAGGTCGAGTTCCAGGCCAGCCCGCGCGAGCCGGTCAAGCTGCAGATGTACGTGCCGCCGCTGAACCAGGACTACGTCAGCCTCAACGAGAGCTTCATCTCCAACAACTATGGCGTCAGCGTCAACCGTGCCGACGGCAACCGCCGCGTCACCTGGTCGGCCCGTCGCGCCAGCGGCAAGCAGACCCTCTACTACCGCCTGGTGCTGACCAAGCGCTACAGCGGCGAACAGACGCCGGCCAAGGGGCCGATATTCCGCGACAGCATCGCGGTCGAAGGCCCGGAAAAGATCGCCGCCGACGCCCTGCTCGCGCCCATCCGCCAGCACTCGGCCGACGTCGAAACCTTCATCAGCGAGACCATCAAGCGGGTCAACAACGCCAATGACGACAACGTCAAGCTGCTGCTCGGCGGCGACGCCTCCACGGCCAACAAGGCCAAGGTGATCGACCTGCTGCTGTCCATCGCCCACGTGCCGATGGAGCGCGTGCACACCATTCGCCTGCAGGCCGAGACCAGCCAGTCGCCGGAACTCTGGCTGCGCAGCTTCAACGGCGAGAAGTGGCTGTACTTCAACCCGGAAAGCGGCGAACAGGGTCTGCCGGCCGACCGCCTGGTGTGGTGGATCGGCGATGGCGACCTGGTCAGCCTGGAGGGCGGCAAGCAGGCGCAAGTCAGCTTCAGCCTGAACAACAGCGAGATGAACGCCATTCGCCTGGCCAAGCTGACCGACGAAACCACCGACGCCGACTTCCTCGAGTACTCGCTGTACGGCCTGCCGCTGTCGACCCAGCAGACCTTCCAGATCATGATCGTCATCCCCATCGGCGTGCTGGTGATCCTGATCCTGCGCAACCTCGGCGGCCTGCAGACCCTCGGCACCTTCACCCCGGTGCTGATCGCCCTGGCCTTCCGCGAGACCCAGCTGGGCTTCGGCATCTTCCTGTTCACCGTGATCACCGCGCTCGGCCTGTCGCTGCGTTCCTACCTGGAACACCTCAAGCTGCAGATGCTGCCGCGCCTGTCGGTGGTGCTGACCTTCGTCGTGGTGCTGATCGCCGCCATCAGCCTGTTCAGCCACAAGCTGGGCCTGGAGCGCGGTCTGTCGGTGGCGCTGTTCCCCATGGTGATTCTGACTATGACCATCGAGCGTCTGTCGATCACCTGGGAAGAGCGCGGCGGCAGCCATGCCTTCAAGGTCGCCATCGGCACCCTGGTCGCCGCCACCCTGGCGCACCTGCTGATGAGCGTGCCGGAGCTGGTGTACTTCGTGTTCACCTTCCCGGCGGTGCTGATGATCCTGGTGGGCTTCATGCTGGCGATGGGTCGTTACCGCGGCTACCGCCTGACCGAACTGTTCCGCTTCAAAGCCTTCCTCAAGGACTAACGCCATGTTCGGCCTGATCAAGACGTGGAAGGCCCTTGAAGCCAAGGGCATCATGGGCATCAACCGACGCAATGCGGACTACGTGCTGAAGTACAACAAACGGCACCTCTACCCCATAGTCGACGACAAGATCATCACCAAGGAGCGGGCCATCGAGGCCGGCATCGACGTGCCCGAGCTGTACGGCATCATCGACACCGAGAAAGGCATCGACAAGCTCGACGAGATCATCGCCGGGCGCACCGACTTCGTCATCAAGCCGGCGCAAGGCGCCGGCGGCGACGGCATCCTGGTGATCGCCGACCGCTTCGAGGAGCGCTTCAAGACGGTGTCCGGCAAGATCGTCAGCCACGAGGAGCTGGAGCAGCAGATCTCCAACATCCTTTCCGGCCTGTACTCGCTGGGCGGCCACCGCGACCGCGCGCTGATCGAGTACCGGGTGACCCCGGACACCATCTTCAAGAGCATCAGCTACGAAGGCGTGCCGGACATCCGCATCATCGTGCTCATGGGTTATCCGGTGATGGCCATGCTGCGCCTGCCGACCCGTCAGTCCAACGGCAAGGCCAACCTGCACCAGGGCGCCATCGGCGTCGGCGTCGACCTGGCCACCGGCGTGACCCTGCGCGGCACCTGGCTGAACAACAAGATCAGCAAGCACCCGGACACCACCAACGCGGTGGACGGCGTGCAACTGCCGAACTGGGACGGCTTCATGAAGCTGGCCGCCGGCTGCTACGAGCTGTGCGGCCTGGGCTACATCGGCGTGGACATGGTGCTGGACCAGGACAAGGGCCCGCTGATCCTCGAGCTCAACGCCCGCCCCGGCCTGAACATCCAGATCGCCAACGACTGCGGCCTGACCCACCGCGCCCACGCCGTCGAGGCACGCCTGGAAGAGCTGAAGAAGAAAGGCATCCAGGAAAGCCCGGAGGAACGCATGCGCTTCTCCCAGCAGCTGTTCGGCCACGTCCAGCAGAACGCCTGACGGCGCCGAGACGATGAAAGGGCCCGGTCAAATGACCGGGCCCTTTCATTTGTAGGTCGGCGCTACTCGCCTCAACCCAACCTACCGCACGATCGCCAGTTCGAAGGCCCCCTCGTCGGCATGGGCATGACGCTGCATGCCCGCCGCATCGGTCGCCAGCTCCTGCAGCGGACGCTTGAACGGCTTGTTGTCGAGGGTCTGCAGGCTGCGATCCTCGTCGGTGGTAAGCAGCAGCACGTAGCGCTCGCCGCGCTCGGCGCGCACCTGCACCGTGCCTTCGATAAAGGCGTAGCGATACCAGGTTTCCGGGTGCAGCTGGTACACCGCGTCGCTGACCAGGCGCGTCGGCCGCTTGGCCTCGTCGAGAAACAGCAACGAGGGGTAGACCACCTGGCGATTGGCGAAACTGCGCACGCGCAGGCCGTAGGTCTGGCGCGATGCCGGCAGCTTCAGCGCCGCGTAGTAGCTGCGGCCCATGGGGAACTCGAAGCTGGGCGAGAAGCGGTCGAGCTCCTCGTAGCGCGGCTCGTCGGCGGACAGCGCGGTGAAATCGCTGTCGCGCAGCTGGCCGCAGCAGCGTGTCAGCAATTCGCCGTAGAGGCCGTCGCCTCGGCTCTGGCTGCCGGCCAGCAGCGCCTGCATGGCCGCGGTCGGCTGGCCGTCGAGCAGCGGCAGGGCCGGCTGGCCGCGCTCGAACTCGATCTGCCGGCCCTCGCTGTAGCGCACCGACGCGCTTTGTCCGCTGCCACGGGCACCTCGCTGGCCGGCGGCGACCGGCGAGTTGTGCATCCGCCCCTGCTCGTCGACCCAAGTGTAATAGGGGCTGTCGTCGCCGTCGCGAACGAAGCCGCGCCCCTCCAGGACCGCCGAATCGATGTAGTCCCCTGCCCGCTCGCCGCTGGCCAGCAGGCGGTCGCGGCGGGCCAAGCCGGCGACCTGCTCGCCGGCATAGAAACTGTTCTGCAGCTGGCCGCTACCGTCGACCCAGGTGAAATAGCGGCGCTTGCTCTCGCCGGTGCTCGGCGCACTGCCCGGCCAGGCGCCGCCGTCGCCGAGGCGGGCCTGATCGCTCTGCTGCGCGCGGCGCTGGGCCAGGCGCTGCTGCTCGGCAAAGCGGGTATCGACGAAGGTGTTGTGCACCCGGCCGAGGTCGTCGACCCAAGTCAGGTAGCGGCTGCTGGCAGCGGCATGCATCAGCGGCAGCAGCATCAGGACGAACAGCAGACTGCGCATCGCCTCAGAACCTCGAGGTGTAGGTCATGGAGAAGATATAGGCCTTGACCGTGGTTTCGACATTGAGCCCGGCATAGGGGTTGTAGACCAGGTTGTCCAGGCCCTCGCAGCTGAGGTTACAGCTGCTGCCGGCGGGAATGTTCTGCTTGGAGACGAAGTAGTTGAAACCGATGTCGATGCTGCTGTCCTTGTCCCAGCGGTAGCCCAGGCCCAGGCCGTAGAGATCGCCGTCGCCCACCGGCGCCAGCACGTCGGCCTTGTCCTTGGGGATGGCCGAGGGGCGGTATTCGTAACCGGCGCGCAAGGCCAGGCGGTCGTTGACCTCGTACTGCACGCCCACGCCCCAGCTCCAGGTGTCGCGGTAGCCGCGGTCGAGGATGATGCTGCGATCGGTGGCGTTGCCGCCGCCGAAGGTCTTGGCGATGCGCAGCAGGTCCAGTTCGCGGTCGAACTCGATCTCGAAGTTGTTCCAGTCGCTGTAACCGACCCAGCGCAGGTCGAGGTTGAACTGCCACTTGTCCAGCGGGCGCAGCTTGATGCCGGTGCTGAAGGCATCCGGGTAGGTCAGCTTGAGCGAGGCATTGCCGCTCTCCTCGTCGGCGCCGTAGGGAAACAGCGGGCTGAGCACCTGGCCGAACAGCGAGCCCTGCAGCCCCGACCAGAACCCGGCCCAGTCGTCCGTGTAGTCGATGCGGTACTTGCCCTGCAGGTTCATCCGCGCCTCGCTCTGGTAGGTGGCGCCCCAGGCGAACCAGTCGGTGGGCTCCCAGAGGATGCCCAGGTTGTAGGTCGGCGACAGGCTCTGCTGCAGGTCCAGATCGAGGTTGGCCAGCGAGTCGAAGGGGCCGATCTTGCCGCTACAGACGTTGATGAAGGGCCCGAGGATCTCCTCCAGACCGGGCAGGCACAGCGCCTCGTTGAGGATGCGGGTCAGGCCGGTGAGCATGCCGGGGTTGCGAAAATCCTGGTTGAGCGCCACGGCCTGGTGCGAGAAGCCCACGGACAGCCCCACGGAGAGTCCATCGTTGACCTGATAGGCCAGCGAGGGGGAGAAGTAGGTGATGCGCTGCAGCGATACCTGGCGCCCCTGGAAGCGCCCCGGGTCGCTGTCCGAATCGCGCGAGTAGCCCAGCGCCATCGGCGCGTAGACGTTGGTGGCGAAGGTGAACTTCGAGCCCGGCGGGTTGATCGACAGCCCCGCCAGCGGAGCCACCAGCACCGGCAGCTCGGTCATGCCGCCGACGCCGGGCAGGTACATGGTCGGCGTCAGGGTGCGGCTGCTGGAGTTCTTGAACGGGTCGTCGTCGAAGCCCATGAAGCCGTAGTCTTCCTTGGCCTCGAATTCGGCGCGGATGTCCATCACCCCGCTGAGCAGCTTGACCGTGGTCTGCCGGCCCTTGAGCTTGCTCAGCGCGGCCGGGTTGTAGTGCACGGCGTCGATGCCGGTGGAATCGGCGGTCACCGCGTTGCCCATGGCCATGGCCTTGGGATTGCCGATGGTCAGGTTATTGGCCAGCTGGGCCTGGGCCTGCAGGGCGCAGCCCGCGCTCAGGCCGACCAGCAGCACGGCCTGCAGCGTCGCAAGATGGGTCATATCGGCTTCGCTCGCTGCTTATTCGGCCTTGAGGCCCTTGATGTCCAGGGGCATGGAGACGCCGAGCAGGACATCGGGCGAATCTTCGGTCATGCCGAAGCCGGCGTTGACGTTGACGATATGGTTCGGCGAGGTGCGCAGGCCGAGGGAGAAGTTCATCACCGCGCTGGTCTGCTCGCTGCCTTCGAAGCTGGCGTCGCTGAACTTGAACTTCGGCGCCAGGTTGTGCGCCATCTGGAACGAGGTGGCCAGCGACACGTCGTAGGACAGCGCGTAGGCGAAGCCCATGCTCAGCGACAGGCTCGAGCCCGGGTCGACCTCTTCCAGCAGGCGGCCGGCGCGCACCTGGTCGGCGTCGCGGATCGGCAGGTTGTAGGTGTAACCCAGCGAGCCGAACAGCACGACCGGGTCGATCACGTAGGACAGGTTGGCGCCGACGCCCAGGCTGTAATAGCCGTTGCCGCTGGACAGGCCGTTGTCCAGGCTGACGTCGTAAGGGCTGTCGCCGGTGGGCAGGCCGAGGGTGGCGAACAGCGTGGTGACCGGCCGCCCGCGCGCCGACGACCAGGGCTGCCAGCGCAGGCTGGCGGAGACGTCGCCGAGGCTGTAGGTGCTGAGGTCGCGCTCGGTGTCGTACTTGGCCAGGAACGGCACGCGCATGCTGAAGGTCAGGTTGTCCCACACCCCGTAGTCGAAGGTGAAGGAGTTGGTGAAGGTGTGCTGCGCCTCGCTCTGGCCGATCACGCTGAACACGTTGCTGCCGGTGCGCACGGTCTGGATCTGGGTATCGCGCAGCAGCGAGTAGTCGAAGCCGTAGGTCAGGGTGCGTTCGCCCTTCTTGAGCAGGGTGTAGCTCTTCTCGGCGGCCTGGAACACCTCTTCCAGCGCCTTGGCGCTGTCGGCGTCGTCTTCCTTCTTGGTCAGCGCCTCACGCGCCTCCTCGACCGTCGCCTCTTCGGCGCAGGCCGGCTGCGCCATGGCCAGCGCCAGCGCGGCCAGCCCTGCGTACCCCCAAACTCCCATGACGCTATCCCCAGGTCGTTATTGTTATGCCGGGTGAATCACTTGCGGCGAATGTATTGAATGTCGCCCCCCGATCCCAGCTGATCGGCCTGATTGGCGGTGAACTTGGCCATCTGCGGAAACTCGCGGAAGGCCAGCAGACTGATGGTGCGGTCGTCGATGATGCGCAGATCGCGGTCGGTCAGGGCCATGGCATTGGCCGGCTCGTTGCCGCTGGGAAAGATCACGAACAGTACGTTCTGGTCCCAGATCTGCTCGAAGCGCACGCGGGTGAAGCTGATATTGCCCAGCGCCGGATCGGCGACGAAGACGTGCTCGTTGTAGACGTCGCGCACCACCACGAAATGCTTGAAGCCGGCATACTCGATCGGCACGATGGCCGGGTGCTCGAGCTGCTCGAGGTCGGCGAAGTCGGCGCGAAAGCCGCCGCTCTTGTAGCCCAGCGCGGTGACGAAGCGCTTCATGTCGAGCAGCGAAAAGCCGCGACGCTCGACGATCTTCTCCGCCTCGCCGAAATGCAGCAGCCCTTCCATCACCTGACGCTCTTCCAGATTGCGCCCCAGGTAGTAGTCGAGCAGGGTGGTCAGCGCCGCGGAACCGCAGCTGTAGTCGTAGGCCTGGCGGATCACGTTGCGAAACTGCAGCTGGCTCATCGGCTCCAGCACCACCGACTCGCGCAACGGGCCATTGGGCACCAGCGGCTGGCTGATATTCACGACTCCGGCAGGTTGCGGCTTGGTGTCGACCGCCTCGGTAAAACCGTACAAACCGATCAGGCTGCCCACGAGAATCTCGATCATTGGTCAATCCGCGACTGCGTACAACGAAGCAGGAAGCCCCGCCGCGCCTGGCGACAGGGCTCCTGTGGATCGGGTCAAACGAGGATCAATGACCCCAGACCTTGACGGTGGAGCCGGCCATGTCCAGGCCGTTGATGGCCAGACCGCCGATGCTGTTGGCTCCGATCTTCACCGCGGCCACCGACACACCGCCGTTGATGCCCGGCAGGCCGATTTCCAGCTTGCTGTCGACCACGTCGATGGTCAGCGGGTTGCTTTCGTCGATGTTGAAGCCGGACAGGGTGACGGTTTCCAGGGTCAGGCTGTTGCTGCCGTCGGTGACGCCGGCTTCGGTGTCGGTGTAGACGATGGAGCCGATGGTGGCGTCGAAGTTACCGGCGATGCTGATCCCGGCCTGACCGGTCACACCGGCCAGATCGGCGTCGTCCAGCGCCTTCAGGTCGGCCTGAGCCATGAACGGAACGGCCATGATGGCGGCGGCAAGAGCGAGTTTTTTCAGGGTCATCATTGTTGTTATCTCCACAGTTCTAATGGGGGTTCCCCGGGGCTCTGCCGGCGACTCCCTGTCGCAAGCAGCTGGATCGGCTCATACCGATCACCAGGCCTGCCGCTGCTTCCCTAAGCGCGCCAGGCTTGGATTCGCGAAGCACCGTGCTTCTCGACCTGGCTACAAGCTACTAACCCCCTCCCCGACTGCCAGCCCATCCAAGGGATGGAGCACGGCCGCTCACTTTCCTCACCGGACAGCTCAGGCCTCGCTGAGCAGGCCCAGGCTCTTGCCCTTGAGTACCGCCTGGGTGCGGCTGCGCACCCCCAGCTTGGAAAACAGGTTGTGCAGGTGCCACTTGATGGTGGCCTCCGACAGGTGCACCGCCTGGGCGATATCGCGGTTCGACAGGCCCGCCGCCACCAGCCGCAGGATCTCCCGCTCGCGATGACTAACATCCTGATTTTCCTCGAAACTTTCCGGATCTATGGCCATTCGTCGACATTGCTCGCGGAGCAGTTCGGCGACCCCCTGCCAGGCCGCGGCGCGCTTGGGTTCGGCGCTGCTCCAGGCGTCCCAGAGCGGCAGCAGCCACAGCGCATCGTCCTGGAACAGGCGGCGGTAGCCGCACTGCCAGGCCTCCTCCAGCGTCGCGCGGAGCAAGGCGAAGGCTTTTTCGCTGTTACCTTTGCGCCAGTACGCCACAGAAAGTAACAGGGCCAGACGCAGCCGGCGGTCGCGCTGGTGCTCGGCGCCCTGCTTGGCCAGGCAGGCTTCCAGACTGGCCTGGGCTTTTTCCACCCGGCGCTCGGCCAGGGCCAGACGCGCCTGGCTCAGGGCCAGGGCGGTATGGGCATCGCCATAGCGTTCGATGGGCAGCGCCGCCAGGTGCCGCTCCAGCTGCAGGTAGATGCGCTGCGCCTCGTTGGGCCGGCGCAGCCACAGCAGGAACTGCACCTTGCAGCCCATCCCCAAGGCGAATACCCGTTCGTAGCCCGGCCCCTGCAGGCCGGCCAGCCACTCGTCGAGCTCGGCCAGCCCCTGCTCGGCTTCGCCGGCGAAGAACCGCGCACGCGCCATCACCAGCTTGCCGCGGCTGATCAGCTCCACCGGCGTGGCCACGTCGCGCCAGGTGGTGGCCAGCGGCAGCTCGGCGAGAATGGCGCCATGCCGATCCTGTTCGTAGAGCAGGTCGGCGTAGGCCAGGCCCAGCGGCCCGCCGACCCGACTGCGCCGGCCGAACACCTGCTCGACCCGCGCCCGTGCGGTTTCCGCCAGGGCGCGACCACGCTCCAGCTCGCCGTATTCCTTGCAGATCAGCGCCTCGATCAGGCTGGCCATCACGTGCAGGTATTCGCTCTCGCACTGGCGCAGGTTCTCCCGCGCCACGGCGATGGCCTTGGCCGCCTCGCCGAATTCGCCGAGCAGGGCGAACGCCGCGGCCTGCACGCAGGCCAGGCTGGCGCGGAACACCGGCTGGTTCTGCGGCACCAGCGCCAGCCAGTGCCCGGCCACCTTGAGGCAGGCCTCCAACTTGTCCTGGTACAGCAGCACCAGTGCCTTGAGCACCTGCGCCGCCGCCAGCAGCTCGATCAGGCCGAAGTGCATGCCCTTGCCGCGCCCCTGGGTCAGGCGCGTGCTGACCTCCTCGATCAGCGCCTCGGATTCGGCGAACTTCTGCTCGAAGGCCAGCTGCCAGGCATAGAAGATCTGGAACACCGGCTGCTCGCCAATCACCACCGGCGGCACGTCCTTGAGGATGGCGAGGATGCCGTACACCCGGTTGCCGGCGATCAGCCGCGCGCCCTGGCGCTCCAGCAGTTCGGCGGCGAAAGCGTAGTCGCGGGCGCGCAGGGCGTACTTGATCGACTTGTCGGCCAGGTCGCGGCCCTCGCACCAGCGTGCCGCGGCGTGCAGCAGGTGGGCCGGATCGCCGCGCTTGGCCAGGCGGCCCTGGAGGAATTCGGCGAACAGGTGGTGATAGCGGAACCACTCGCCCTGCTCGTCCAGCGGGATCACGAACAGCTGCTCGCCCTGCAGCCGACGCAACATGTCGCGGCCGTCGCGGCGGCCGGTCAGGGCGTTGCACAGCTCGGCGTTGAATTCGTCGAGCACCGAGGTCTGGTCGAGAAACAGCTGCAGCGCCTCGGGCAGGCTGGCCACCACGTCCTCGGCCAGGTAGTCGGCGATATCGCGTTCGGCGCCGGACAGCCCGGCGAGAAAGGCGGCGCGATCCTGCTGGCGCGGCAAGGCCAGCGCGGCCAGGTGCAGCGCGGTGATCCAGCCCTCGGTACGCGCATAGAGCTGGTTGAGCTCGCCCTCCTCCAGCGCCAGCTGCTTGATTTCGCGGAAGTAGGCGGCGGTCTCGGCGCGGCTCAGGCGCAGGTCCTCGGCCTTGAGCCAGAAGGCCCAGGCGCCGAGCGACGGCGGCTCGTCGAGAAAACGCGGCTGGTAGCGCGTGCTGACCACCAGGTGTACGTGCCTGGGCAGGCGCTCGACCAGGTAGCGCGCCCCCTGGCCGAGGGACGGATGGCGGATGCGGTGGAAGTCGTCGAGCATCAGGTAGAGCGCGTGCGGCAGGCCCTTGAGGTCGTCGATGAAGGCGTCGATCACCGCCTCCAGCGGCCAGCTGATGTCACCCTGCAGCAGCGCCGAGGCGCTGCTGCCGAACCCCGGGCAGGCCAGTTCGATGGAGGCGATCAGGTACTGCAGAAAACGCGGCGGCTCGCTGTCGGCCTCGTCGCACGACAGCCAGGCGACGCGCGCGCCCTGCGCCTGCAAACGCCGTCGCAACTGGCTGAGCACCGTGCTCTTGCCGAAGCCGGCCGGCGCGCTGAGGAGCAACAGGCGTTGTTCGCGCGCCGCCAGCAGACGCTCGAGCAGCGCCGAGCGCTCCAGCAACGGTGCGCCTTCGCCGTGGGCGGGATAGAGCTTGGTGCGCAGCAGGGGAAACGCCTGCAGGCGGGGCTGGTTTTGACTGGTCATGATTCGAGTAGGCTCAGCTCACGGGCGCGACGGATGGCTTGGGTGCGATTACGCACCTTGAGCTTTTCGTAGATGTTGTGCAGGTGCCATTTGACGGTACCCAGGGCCAGCGACAGCTGCTGGCCGATCTCGTCGTTGGACAGGCCCTTGGCGGCCAGGCAGACCACTTCGCGCTCGCGCTCGGTCAGCCCCTCCTCCAGCACGTCCAGGGCCTGGCGCGACTCCTGCCCCGGCCAGATCGCCAGCAGGCTGCGGATGAAACCCTGCAGCGCCGGCTGGCGCTCGGCAGCTTCCAGCTGCTGCAACAGCAGGCGAATGGCCTCGCCTTCCTCGACGAACAGGCTGCGCGCCTCTTCCCGCTCGGCACCGATCAGGCATTGCACCAGCAGGCTCTGTGCCCGTTCCTGATAGCCCAGGCGTTGGTAGCTGAGCGCCGCCAGCAGGTCCAGGCGCAGGCGCTGCAGGCCGTGCCAGCCGCTCTGCAGCTGGCTGCGCAGCTGGGTGATCTCGTGCAGCGCCTCGCTGTAATGGCCGCGCGCCTGTTGCAGGCGAATGCGGGTCAGGCCCAGCACCCAGAGCACCGGGTTGAAGCTGCGCTGCTTGTAGTGCGCCGCCAGCTTGTGCCAGTCCACCGCCTTCAGGCGCTGCTCGGCGCGCTTGCTGCGGTCGGCCGCAGGCTCCTGCAGGATCAGGGCGATCTCCTCGCCCACCGCCTGCACGTAGAAGCGCCAGGAATGGTTGCGCGCCGCCAGGTTCTGCATCAGCACCAGGGTCGCGGCCGCCTCCTTGGGTGCGTCCTGCATGCGCTGCGCCCGCGCCAGGCAGAGCATGGCCTGGGCGTAGAGATCGATGGGGTTGATCACGTCGACCGTGGCCAGGGCCCAGCGCAGACGCTCCTGCAGCCCGGCAAGCCGCCCCTGGCGGTAGGCGATCAGCGCCTCGGTGATGGTCGGCAGGGCCAGGGCGCGGGACTTCTCGCCGAACCAGGGCATCACCCGCGCACGCAGCTGCTCGAACAGCAGCTGCGCCTGCTTGATCCGTCCCTGCTCCAGGCAAAGCAGGATTTCCACGTTGGCCAGCTGCATGTCCAGGTAGCGGCCTTCGAGAAAATGGTTGCGCTGCTGCGCCAGGGCCAGCAGGCGGCGCGCCGGCTCGGCCTGACCGAGCATGACCTGGGCCAGGGCGCCGACCGTGAGGATCGCCACCTCGAGAAAGGCGGTGTGCTGGCCGAGCTGCGCCTCGATGCGCCGCGCCAGGCTCACGCAGGTGTCCAGGTCGTCCTTCTGCAGGGCGATCACCGCCTTGATCGCCAGGGTGGCCAGCAGCTTGTCGCTGAGCGGCCCGCTGCTGCGCGACTCGCCCCAGCGCTCGAGCAGCTCGTCGAGCATGCGGTTGGCTTCGCTCAGGCCGAGTTCGGCGGCGCGGGTCCAGACGTCGGCGAGCACCAGCACGGGAAAACGCCCGGCGATCTCGTCCGGCACATGCTGGCGCCACTTGTAGATCAGGTTGAGCTGGCCGCGATTGATCAGCTCCAGGCCGCAGCCGTCAAGCAGCGCGGCGAGCATCTCGGCGTCCTCGGCCAGGCAGGCGTGCTCGATGGCCAGGTTCTGCATGTGGTGATTGGTGAACCACAGGCTGGCATTGAAATGCAGCTGCTTGAGGCGTTCGGGGTCGCGCTCCTTGAGGCGGTTGCGCAGGAATTCGGCGAACAGGTTGTGGAAGCGGTACCACTGTCGCTCGCGATCCAGCGGCAGGAGGAACAGCTGCATGGCTTCCAGCTCCTCCAGCAGGCGCTGGCCGTCCTGTCGGCCGGTCAGCGCGTTGGCCAGATCGCCGCTGAGCTGCTGCGCCACGCCGAGGGCCAGTAGCTGCTCCTGGCGCACGAGCGGCAGTTGCTCGAACACCGAGCGCAGCAGGTAGTCGCCCACCGCGTGCTGCTCCGCGCCCAGCTCGGCCATGCGCGCGCCGGGCTGGGGCTGATTACGCAGCCACAGGCTGGCCAGGTGCACGCCGACCATCCAGCCCTCGGTGTGGCTGTACAGCGCGCGGAACGCCTCGGCATCGAGCTGCAGGCCGCTGCGTTCGAGGTAGCTGCGCGCCTCCTGCGGGTTGAGGCGCAGCTCCTCGCTGCCGATTTCCAGCAGCAGCCCCTTGGCGCGCAGCGTGGCCAGGTTCAGCGGCGGTTGCGAGCGGCTGCCGATGGCCAGGGTGAAGTTCGGCGGCGCCAGCTTGACCAGGCGATTGAGCGAGCCGAGCAGCTCGCCGTCCTGGATCAGGTGCAGATCGTCGAGCACCAGCAGCAGCGGCTCCTGGCGCTGCGCCAGATCGACCAGCAGGCTTTCCATGACGGCCTCGACCGGCACGCGCATGGTGTTGCGCAGGTAGCCCAGGGCGTCGTCGCCCAACCCGGGCAGCGCGCGGCCGAGGGCCTCGAGCAGTTGCTGGAAGAAGCGCACCGGCTCGTCGTCGCCGGGGCCGAGCGACAACCAGGCGATGCCGGCACCGGCGCTGCGGCGCTCGGCGGCGAACATCGCCAGGGCGGTGGTCTTGCCGAAGCCGGCGGGAGCGGAAAAGAGCACGAGGCGGGCATGCGGATGGGCTGAAAGCGCGGCTTCAACCTGGGGCCTTGCCAGATGGTCGGTGGAGGCCTGGGGCGGCGAGAGTTTCGAGCGCAGCAGGCTTCCAGCGGCTGGATCTATAACTTCATCCATGGCCTGGATCCCTTCGTTAATTATTGTTCTGGTACGGCGGTTCAACGTTCCGGCACGGCCTCATACTAATCAGCCGGCGGCTCCCGAGTAAACCCGGGCGCAAGCTCTAGGATGAATGTTAGCGGCAGACTACAATCGCCCCTTCAGCCCTCTCGACTGCCACGCATGCCTAGCTGCTCCCTGCACTCTCTGCCCTACCGGGCCGATCCCGCCGAGTATTTCCAGCGTATCCGTCAGGCTCCCGGCGCCGTGTTGCTGGATGCCGGCCGGCCGGGTGCCGAGCGTGGACGCTATGACCTTATGAGCGCCTGGCCATTGGCAGAGCTGGCGCCGGCTGCCGACGAATCGGCCAACGACTTCCTCGCTCGCCTGCGTGCCGCGTTGCAGAGCCTCGGCCCGGCCGAGGTGCCGGCCGGCAGCGCGCTGCCGTTCGTCGGCGGACTGATCGGCTACCTCGCCTACGACTTCGGCCGGCGCCTGGAACGCCTGCCCGCGCACAGCCGCGACGACCTGGCCTTGGGCGATGCCTGCTTCGGCCTGTACGGCTGGGCGCTGATCAGCGACCACCTGCTCGGCACCAGCCAACTGCTGTTCCACCCGGCCCTGGCGCCGGCCGAACGCAAGCGCCTGTGCCAGCTGTTCACCACGCCGGCAGCCGACGCAGATGCGCACTTCCGCCTGCTGCAGCCGTTTCGCGCCGATCTCGACCAGGCCGCCTACCGCCGCGCCATCGAGCGCATCCAGGGCTATATCCTGGCCGGCGACTGCTACCAGGTGAACTTCGCCCAGCGCTTCCAGGCACCATGCGAAGGCGATCCCTGGGCCGCCTACCAGGCCCTGCGCCGGGCCTGCCCGACGCCCTTCGCCGGCTTCCAGCGCCTGGCCGACGGCAGCGCCATCCTCAGCCTGTCGCCGGAGCGCTTTCTCAAGGTCAGCGCCGGCCAGGTGGAAACGCGACCGATCAAGGGCACCCGCCCGCGCGGCGCGGATGCAGCGGACGACCAGGCGCAGGCGCAGGCGCTGCTGGCCAGCGGCAAGGACCGCGCAGAAAACCTGATGATCGTCGACCTGCTGCGCAACGACCTCGGGCGCAGCTGCCGCATCGGCTCGGTGCGGGTGCCGGAGCTGTTCGCCCTGGAGAGCTACCCCAACGTGCACCACCTGGTCAGCGCGGTGACCGGCGAACTGGCGCCGGGCAAGGACGCCCTGGACCTGCTCGCCGGCAGCTTTCCCGGCGGCTCCATCACCGGCGCGCCGAAGATCCGCGCCATGCAGATCATCGACGAGCTGGAGCCGACCCGCCGCGGCCTGTACTGCGGCTCGCTGCTCTACCTGGACGTGCGCGGCGAACTGGACAGCTCCATCGCCATCCGCAGCCTGCTGGTCAAGGACGGCCAGGTCAGTTGCTGGGGCGGCGGCGGCATAGTCGCCGACTCCGACTGGCAGGCCGAGTACCAGGAATCCATCACCAAGGTGAAGGTGCTGCTGCAGACCCTGGAAAGCCTATGAGGCAGAAAGCACAAGGCCCGCAACTGCGGGCCTTGTAGCATTGCGGCGAACCTTACAGGCTCAGTTGGCGATTGGACGCCTTGAGGAACTCGCGCTTGAGGTCTGCATAGCTGTGCACGGCCGGAAACTGCGGGAACTCGCGGATCACGTTGTCCGGGGCATGGAACAGGATGCCGGCGTGGGCCTCGCTGAGCATGGTGGTGTCATTATACGAATCGCCGGCGGCGATCACCCGGTAGTACAGGCTCTTCAGCGCGATCACCGACTGGCGCTTGGGGTCTTTCTGACGCAGCTGGTAACTCACCACCCGATCGGTCTCGTCGGTGATCAGCTTGTGGCACAGCAGCGTGGGGAAGCCCAGCTGACGCATCAGCGGCTGGGAGAATTCGTAGAAGGTGTCGGAGAGGATCACCACCTGGAAGCGCTCGCGCAGCCAGTCGACGAACTCCACCGCGCCGTCCAGCGGCTTGAGGGTGGCAATCACTTCCTGGATGTCGCGCAGCTTCAGGCCGTGCTCGTCGAGGATGCGCAGGCGCTGCTGCATCAGCACGTCGTAGTCGGGAATGTCCCGGGTGGTCGCCTTGAGCGACTCGATGCCGGTTTTTTCCGCGAAGGCGATCCAGATCTCCGGGACCAGCACGCCTTCCAGGTCGAGACACGCGATTTCCACAGGCCACTCCTCGATTGAGCTTGAAAGAAGGCGGCACTCTAACGGCTCGCCAGAAGCCGCGCAACGCAGCCCTTATAGCCAACTAATGCAGTAACAAGGGGTATTGGTTATTTAGACGCATAACCGGCTTTTGCTACCATCGCCGCCAGAGCGCCCAGCGCCACCCCGATCAATAAGGAAGCCCGCCTGATGAGCCACCCCTTCGACGTCGCCGAACTGGCCGCGACCTACGCCAGCAAATCCCCCCAGGACATCCTCAAGCTCGCCTTCGAGCACTTTGGCGACGAGCTCTGGCTGTCCTTCAGCGGCGCCGAGGACGTGGTGCTGGTGGACATGGCCTGGAAGCTGAACAAGAACGTCAAGGTGTTCAGCCTCGACACCGGTCGCCTGCACCCGGAAACCTACCGCTTCATCGAGCAGGTGCGCGAACACTATGGCATCGCCATCGAGGTGCTCAGCCCCGACGCCGCCGCGCTCGAAGCGCTGGTCAAGGCCAAGGGCCTGTTCAGCTTCTACAAGGACGGTCACGAGGAATGCTGCGGCGTGCGCAAGATCGCCCCGCTCAAGCGCAAGCTGGCCACGGTCAAGGCCTGGGCCACCGGCCAGCGCCGCGACCAGAGCCCCGGCACGCGCAGCCAGGTCGCCGTGCTGGAACTGGACCAGGCCTTCTCCACCGCGCAGCACAGCCTGTACAAGTTCAACCCGCTGGCGCAGATGAGCAGCGAAGAAGTCTGGGCCTATATCCGCATGCTGGAGATCCCCTACAACCCGCTGCACGAGCGCGGTTTCATCAGCATCGGCTGCGAGCCCTGCACCCGCCCGGTACTGCCCAACCAGCACGAGCGCGAGGGCCGCTGGTGGTGGGAGGAAGCCACGCAGAAGGAATGCGGCCTGCACGCCGGCAACCTGATCGCCAAACACTGAGCAGAAAAAAGCCCGCGCGACGCGGGCTTTTTCATGGGCGACGCCGGCCTTCAGTAGGTCGGCAACTCGACGCCGTGGAACAGCTCTTCGAGCTCCGACTTGTTATGGCACTGCACCGCCTTGGCCAGCACCTCGCGGGTCAGGTGCGGGGCGAACTTCTCGATGAAATCGCACATGAAGCCGCGCAGGAAGGTGCCGCGACGGAAGCCGATCTTGGTCACGCTGGCCTCGAACAGGTCGCTGGCATCGAGCACCACCAGGTCGGGGTCGAGCTTGGCGTCCACCGCCATCCGGGCCACGATGCCGACGCCCAGGCCCAGACGCACATAGGTCTTGATCACGTCGGCGTCGGCGGCGGTGAACACCACCTTGGGCGTCAGGCCGCGATGGCTGAAGGCTTCGTCCAGCTTGGAACGGCCGGTGAAGCCGAACACGTAGGTGACGATGGAATGCTCGGCCAGCGCCTCCAGGGTGAGCTTCGGCAGCTTGGTCAGCGGGTGCCCCTGCGGCACCACCACGCAGCGGTTCCAGCGGTAGCAGGGCATCATGATCAGGTCGTTGAACAGCTCCAGGCCTTCGGTGGCGATGGCGAAATCCACCGTGCCATCGGCGGCCATTTCGGCGATCTGCATCGGCGTGCCCTGGTGCATGTGCAGGGCGACGTCCGGGTACTGCTTGATGAAGGCGCTGATCACCGGCGGCAAGGCGTAGCGCGCCTGGGTGTGGGTGGTGGCGATGGACAGGGTGCCCTTCTTCTCGTTGGAGAACTCCTGGGCGATCTGCTTGATGCTCTCGACCTTGCGCAGGATCTCGCCGGCGGTGGTGATGATGCGTTCGCCGGCCGGGGTCACGCGCGTCAGGTGCTTGCCACTGCGGGCGAAAACCTCCACACCCAGCTCGTCCTCGAGCAGGCGGATCTGCTTGCTGATCCCCGGCTGCGAGGTGTACAGGCTCTGTGCGGTCGCCGATACGTTGAGGTCGTGGTGCGCGACTTCCCAGATGTAGCGCAGTTGCTGAAGCTTCATATGTTTCCCTCAAAGCTGGTAGGCCGGCCCGTGGCCGCCGACGCCTTTTATAACCATATTATTGGTTTAAACCAACAATCTAGACCATTTATTCGGATTCGCCTCCTAGAGTTCGCCATGTCCGCGATGTTGCAGCATCGGCACCAGGTACACCGGCGCCTCCGACAGCTGCAGCACCCGCGCCGCCGTGCGCCCCAGCGGCACGGCCAGATCGGCGCCGTGGCTGTGACTGCCTACGACCAGCAGATCCACCCCGAGTTTCTGCGCCTCGGCGAGAATCACCGCCGGCGGGTCGCCCTGCAGCACGCGCACCGCGCGGATCAGCTGCAGGTCCTGCTGGCCCTCGCCCAGCTCGTCGCGAAACCCCTCCAGTACACGCTGCTCGATGCTCGCCATCACCGTGCTCAGGCCGTTGCGGCGCAACTCGCCGAGGGTGTCTTCGTCCAGGTAGGTTTGCAGCACGGATTCGGCGAACAGACCCATGGGCTCCACCGCGTGCACCACGTAGAGATCGGCGTTGAAACTGCGGGTCAACGCCAGGGCGTGCTGCAACACATAGGAGGCATAGAGGCCGAGATCGGTGGCGTAGAGTATCGAGCGGATCACGCGGCCTCCTTGACTGCTGGCCCAGGCCCTTGATTGAGCTTAGCAGCGCATCAGGCAAAGCAAGATCGGAGGCGCTATTTAGGACGAATGGCTATATAGCGACGAGCCGCTCAGGGTTGCAGCTCGTTGCTCACCCCATGCGGCACATGCCCGGTCGCCACCACCTGACGGGCCTTCTCGCAATGGCCGGTCTGGTCGTCGAAGAACACGTCGGCGGCGAATGCTTCGAGCACCGCCGACTTGTCCAGGCCGCCGAGGAAGAAGGATTCGTCGAGGCGGATGTTCCACTCGCGCAAGGTGCGGATCACCCGTTCGTGGGCCGGCGCCGAGCGCGCGGTGACCAGCGCGGTGCGGATCGGACAATCCGCCTCGGGGAACTCCTGCTGCAGGCTGTGCAGCGCCGCCAGAAACGGCTTGAACGGCCCGCCCGGCAGCGCCTGCCGCGCCGCCTCGCGCTCGTGGCTCTGGAAGGCGTGCAAACCGCCGCTCTGGTAAACCCGTTCGGAGTCGTCGGAAAACAGCACCGCATCACCGTCGAAGGCGATGCGCAGCTCGTTGCTGTTCGCCCGCCGGGTACCGCCGGAAAGCAGGGTTGCCGCGCCAAAGCCGGCTTTCAATGCATTGCGCACGTCATCGGCGTGGGTCGACAGGAACAGGTGGCAGCCGAAGGCCGCCAGGTAGGGATCGGGACTGCGGCCGCCGACGAAAGCCGCGCGGGAGATGCCCAGGCCGTAATGCTGGATCGAGTTGAAGGCGCGCAGGCCGGTGTCGGCGCTGTTGCGCGAGACCAGGATCACCTCGACACGCTGCTCGCTGAGGCGCTGGTTGAGCCCCAGCAGCTTTTCCACCAGGGGAAAGGCATCGCCCGGCATCAGCACCTCGTCTTCGTGTTCGATCTGGTAGCGGCGGTAGGCTTCCACCCCGTCGCTCTCGTAGATCTGGTGGCTCTCGCTCAAGTCGAACAAGGCCCGCGAGGAAATCGCCAGCACCAGCTTGTCGCCCAATCCCTTGCCCATGGCCTAGGCCTCCCGACGCGCCTGAATGAAGCTGAGCGCCTGATACAGCGCGCGGACCCTGGGCATCTCGCAACCGACCGCCGCCGCGGCCGCCAGAGGCGCCTCGTAGATGGCATGCAGTTCGGCCGGCCGCCCCTGGGCGAAGTCGTGGTACATGCTCGGCAGATAATCGGGCATCCGCTCGCTGGCCGCCAGTAGCTTGTCGGCGTAGTTGTCCGGCATGCCGTGGCCGAGCGCCTGAGCGGCCTGCACCACTTCCAGCATCAGGTCGCGGATCAGCGCGCGGCTGTCGGGATTGCCCATCAGCTGGCGGGTGTCGGCATCGAGCAGCACCGACAGGCCGTTGTAGGGCACGTTCCACACCAGCTTCTGCCAGCGTGTCTGGGCCAGGTTGGGCATGGCCGCGGAATCCAGCCCTGCGCCGCGGAACATGCCCGCCCCCTCCTCGGCCAGCCCCAGGCGCGCCTCGCCCTGCGCCGCCGGCCCGGAGTGATAGGCCAGGTTGATCGCCCCCAGCGCCTGGTGCTCGATCGCCCCGGGACCGCTGCGGTGCACGCAGATGTAGCAGAGCCCGCCGAGCAAATGCAGGTCGTCCGCCAGCAGCGGACGCAGCTCGTCCTCCACCGCCAGACCGTTCTGCAGCAGCACCACCTTGGCGCCGGGCGCCGCCGCCTGGGCGATCAGCGGCGCCAGCTCGGCGTTGGCGGTGGTCTTGGCACCGACCAGCAGCCAGTCGCAGGGCGGCATGTCGCCGGCATTGCGATAGGCCTGCACCGGTGCCAGCTGCAGGGCGCCATGCACCGCGCTGTTGAGCTGCAGGCCGCGCTCGGCCACCGCGGCATATTCGCTGCGCAGGAGGAAATGCACGTCGTAGCCGGCGCGCGCCAGCAGCAGGCCATAAAAGCCGCCGATGGCACCGGTGCCGATGATGCCGATGCGCGGCGCGGGGGATTGAGACATCAGGGAAGCTCCTCAGCCGGGCGACGCAGCGCTTCGCCCATGGCGGCAACAAGATCGGTGGGGGTCAGGCGCGCCTGCAGCGCGCCAAAGAACTGACCGTCGCGGATCAGATACAGCGCCGGCAGGTGAAACACCTCGTAGCGCGTCACCAGACCGGCGTTGTGCCCGGCGTCGACCCAGCACAGGCGCGCCACCGGCAAGGGCATGGCCGGCAGCACCCGGCGCGCCCAGCGGCAACTGGCACAGCCCGTGCTTGTGAAGAGTAGTAGCGAGGTGCCGGGCAGATCGAGCAGGCGGCGGTCCGCATCCAGATCGGTCAGTTCCAATTGCGTCGCTATACTGAAATCACTGATATCAGTTTGCCTGCATTCGAGGTCGGTGCTCATGCGTAAGTTTCTGCGTCATCCAAGCGACATGCCGGTGGAACTGGTATTGCGCAGACAGGCCTGCATTCCGCGGCAACGGCTGAACAATATCAGCCTCGGCGGGGTGGCGTGCAACTCGACGCGCGGCTTTCGCCGCGGCACCTCGGTGGAACTGCGCATTCCCCTGTTCGGCGAACAGGCGCGCTACCCCGGTGTGGTCGCCTGGTGTCGCCGCCAGGCTGAAGACTATCTGGTGGGCATCGCCTTCCTCGACGAGGACACCCTGTTCCGTGCGCGCATGGTCGAGCAGGTGTGCCAGATCCAGCATTACCGCCAGCAACTGGAGCAGGAGACGGGCCAGCCCATGGCCATCGAACACTGTGCCCGCGAATGGATCGCCAAGCACGCCGCGCAATTTCCCTATCTGGCCTGATGCGCCCCCTCTATAGGCCTCATTGAACCTACCGCCCATTGTCGCGAAGCCCCTTACGCGCTAAGGTTCGGCCTCCCCCTGCGCCAACTAGCTGTGCACCGCCACAGGGGATCGCTGGCGGCCGGCACCCGTGACCTGACGACCTGACCCGATGAATAGCACGATGGCTGATTTACCGATCGACGACCTCAACGTCGCCTCCAACGAAACCCTGATCACCCCCGATCAGCTGAAACGCGAGATTCCCCTGACCGATGCCGCGCTGAAGACCGTGGCCCACGGTCGCCAGGTGGTGCGCGACATCCTCGACGGCAAGGATCATCGCCTGTTCGTGGTGGTCGGCCCCTGCTCGATTCACGACATCAAGGCCGCCCACGAATACGCCGAGCGCCTCAAGGTGCTGGCCGCCGAGCTGTCCGACAGCCTGTTCCTGGTCATGCGCGTGTACTTCGAGAAGCCGCGCACCACGGTCGGCTGGAAAGGCCTGATCAACGATCCCTACCTGGACGACTCGTTCAAGATTCAGGATGGCCTGCACATCGGTCGCCAGCTGCTGCGCGACCTGGCCGAGATGGGCCTGCCCACCGCCACCGAGGCGCTCGACCCGATTTCCCCGCAATACCTGCAGGACCTGATCAGCTGGTCGGCCATCGGCGCGCGCACCACCGAATCCCAGACCCACCGCGAAATGGCCTCGGGCCTGTCGTCTGCGGTCGGCTTCAAGAACGGCACCGACGGCGGCCTGACCGTGGCGATCAACGCCCTGCAGTCGGTGTCCAGCCCGCACCGCTTCCTCGGCATCAACCAGGAAGGCGGCGTATCCATCGTCACCACCAAGGGCAACGCCTACGGCCATGTGGTGCTGCGCGGCGGCAACGGCAAGCCCAATTACGACTCGGTCAGCGTTGCCATTTGTGAGCAGGAACTGACCAAAGCCGGCATCCGCCCGAACATCATGGTCGACTGCAGCCACGCCAATTCCAACAAGGACCCGGCGCTGCAACCGCTGGTGATGGAAAACGTCGCCAATCAGATTCTCGAAGGCAACAACTCCATCGTCGGCCTGATGGTCGAGAGCCACCTGGGCTGGGGCAACCAGTCGATCCCCAAGGATCTCTGCGACCTCAAGTACGGCGTGTCCATCACCGATGCCTGCATCGACTGGGACACCACCGAGAAGAGCCTGCGCAGCATGCACGCCAAGCTCAAGGACGTGCTGCCCAAGCGTCAACGCGGCTGATTTGGCAGCCGCGCAAACAAAAACGCCGGGCGATGCCCGGCGTTTTCGTATCCGCGTTCGGCCTCAGCCGGCCTGGTGGCGCGACCGACGTTCCATATAACGCTCGACGTAGGAACAGGACGGAATCACCGTGTAGCCCTTGCCCTCGGCGTAGCGCAGGGCGTGCTCGGTCAGCGCCGCGGCGATGCCGCGACCGCGCAGGGCGTTGGGGACGAAGGTGCGATAGATGTCCAGGGTCTGCTTACCAAGGTCCATATAGGCCAAGTAGGCACGATCACCGTCAACGGACGTCACGAACTGGTGACCCGCCTGATCGTGGTGAATGGACAACCCCTCGCTCATCTTCACTCCTCTAGCCGCGAGCCTGTCGCGGCACATCCGTATTTCATACCTACGCTTTACCGAAAGCGCAAATCCCCGCGCCTCGTCTCGTCGGCGCGAGCCGACAGCTTATCAGGCCAAAGACCGCCCAGTCATGCGCAATCACAGGCTCAAGACCGCGATGCACAGCAGCACGGCCAGCACCGGGATCAGCACGGTGATGACGAAGATATCCTTGTAGGCCTGTTTGTGGGTCAGGCCCATGATCATCAGCATGGCGATCACCGCCCCGCAGTGCGGCAGCGAATCCAGGCCACCGGCGGCGATATTGGCGATACGGTGCAGCACCTCCGGCTCCACGCCCATTTCCAGATAACGCGGCGCCAGGGTCTGCATGAAGATCTGCAGGCCGCCGGAGGAGGAGCCGACGATGCCGGAGACCACGCTGACCGAGGCGAATACCGAGAGCAGCGGCGGCAGGTCCACCGCCAGTATCCATTGCGCGAACTGGGCGAAACCCGCGGTCTGCGTCACCACGCCGCCGAAGCCGATCACCGCCGCGGTATTGAGCAGCGGCATGATCGCGTCGTCGGCGCCCTGCCCCAGCACACCCAGGGTGTTGCGACGCAAGGTTGGGAACATCAGCACCGCCACTCCGGTGGCCAGCACCAGCGCCAGGCTCGGCCAGAGAATCGGTTGCGCCTGGCTGAACGCCAGCAGCCCGCCCAGGGCGCCCTCGCCGGGTGCGACCGCGCCGGACAAGGCGAGCAGACGCGGCAGCAGGATGATGCCCAGCACCACGACGATCGGCACCAGCGCCATGCCCCAGTGCGGCCCGGTTCCCGGTGTGCCGGCCAGTTGCTCCATGCGCGCATCCTGGGCGTTGGGCTCGAAGCCCTCGCCCCGCTCGCGCGCCAGGCGCCATTCGCGCTGCAGATAGGCCATGCCCAGGCCGATCATCAGCAGGCTGGCAAACACGCCGATCCAGGCCCCGGCGAACAGATCGGTGCCCAGGGCACTGGCGGCGATCACGTTATGGATCGACGGCGACCCCGGCAAGGCAGTCATGGTGAAGGTGCCCGCGCCCAGGGCCGTCGCCGCGCAGAACAGGCGCTTGGGCAGGTTGGCCTCGCGCATCAGGGTGATGCCCAGCGGGTACATGGTGAAGATCACCACGAACACCACCACGCCACCGTAGGTCAGCACCGCGCAGACCAGCATGGCCACCCACAGGGTGCGCTGGGTGCCGAGGCCGCGGGTGATCGCCTGGGCGATGCTGCCGGCGGCCTGGCTGGCGGCCATGACCTTGCCGAAGATGGCGCCGCAGAGAAACAGCACGAAGAACTTGCCGGCGAAGGTGAATGCGCCCAGCGGGCCGAACGGAAAGTGCTCGAGCAAGGCCTTGGGCACGGCCACGCCGTTGCTCAAGGCCACCAGCATGGCGCAGACCAGCGCCGCAATGAAAATGTTCACCCCACGCAGCGCCATGTAGATAAGCAACGCCAAGCCCAGCAACAGACCCAAGTTACCCAACATCTTCGTCCCCGCCCTTATTGTTGTAGTCCTTGCGCGACAGTTATAACAGCTTGGCCGCGAGTACGTCCTAACAGCATCGGAGTTGGCTATTTTTTATCCAAAGAGCATAGCCACTGACCTGAAAACGACTCACCCAGTAAAAAAACACGCAACTCTTGCTCGCCCTCCGTTTACTTACTAAAAGTAATAGGTAGTATGTAGGCCGGCTAATTTCCCGCAGTTGGGGAATTGCTTTTATGGAAAACTCCACCTCAAGGGGAACACGATGAACAACGTTCTGAAATTCTCTGCTCTGGCTCTGGCCGCAGTTCTGGCTACCGGTTGCAGCAGCATGTCCAAAGAAACCGAAGCTCGTCTGACTGCTACCGAAGACGCAGCTGCCCGCGCTCAAGCCCGTGCCGACGAAGCCTACCGCAAGGCCGATGAAGCTCTGGCTGCCGCTCAGAAGGCTCAGCAGACCGCTGACGAAGCCAACGAGCGCGCTCTGCGCATGCTGGAAAAAGCCAGCCGCAAGTAATAGGCGACCGGCTTATAGAAAGCCGACCCAGGCAACTGGGTCGGCTTTTTTATTGGCCGCTGCACGCACACTACCAGCAATAAAAAGCCCGCCGGCACATGTGCGGGCGGGCTGTTCGGCACAGATCGCGTTAGAACGGGTTAGCGCTGCTCGCCACCACGTTGTCGCCCTGGGTGGCGATCGGCACCGGCAGGCCGTCTTCCGAAGCCACCACTTCGCGGACCATCTCCCAGTCCAGGCGCAGGCCGCTGAGTTCCTCGCGCTTGAGCAGGGTATTGATCACCGCCGTGTGCTTGTCGACGACCGAGGGCGCGCCTTCGTCGTCCAGCGGCGCATGGGCCTCCAGATAGACCTTGCCGCCACTCACACCGAACTTGTAAGGCTCGTTGAGGATGCGCACCGGCGTCCCCACCGGCGCCATGTCCGCCAGCTCCAGCACGTTGTGGTTGAGCATGCGGAAGCAGCCATGGCTGACGCGCATGCCGATGCCGAACTTCTTGTTCGAGCCGTGGATCAGGTAGCCCGGAAACGACAGCCCCATCTTGTACGGCCCCAGCGGGTTGTCCGGCCCCGGCGGCACCACGGTGGGCAGAATATCGCCTTCGGCGGCATGCTCCTCGCGGATCGACTTGGGCGGATACCAGGCCGGGTTCGGCGTCTTCGCGGTGATGCGTCCGGTGCCCAGCGGCGAGCGCCAGCCCTCGCGGCCAATGCCGAGGGGGAAGGTATGCACCACGTTCTGGCCTTTCGGGTAGTAGTACAGACGGTACTCGGCCAGGTTGATCACTATGCCTTCGCGCGGGCCCGGCGGCAGGACGTAGCGCGTCGGCAGGACGATCTCGGTGCCCTCGCCCGGCAGCCAGGGGTCGACCCCGGGGTTGGCCGCGACCATCTCCAGGTAGCCCAGGTCGTGGGTGGTTCCCAGGTCGGCGAAGGTATCCTCGTACTTGGCCTTGATCACCTGCACCTGACCGACCACGTCTTCGCCGGGCGGCGGCAGGGGAAGTTCGAGCGCCTGCACCGCGGCGCTGGTACACAGCGCCATGAGGGTCAGGCAACGGTTGACCGCAGAGAATCGCGACAACATCCGGGAATCCTTGATGGGTTGACTAGAAGTGCAGCGATTGTACACCGCCGTTCGAGCCCAGGGCAGCCGTCAGCCATCCGCCCAGTTCGAGTACAGCCCCTGGCGCTGGGCCTCGAACGTGGCCAGGCAGGCCGGACACAGGCGCCGGTCGCGCAACAAGGGTTTGTCCAGTGCCCGCCAGCGCGGCTGCGCCGGCAGCAAACCACCGCACAGGGTACGGTCGGCATGGCCGCCCAGGCGCAACTGGCGGGCGACCAGGTGCAGGCGCACCTCGCGGCAGGCGAACAGATCCAGCTGCTCGTCCGGCTCGATCAGTTGATAGGCATACAGGGACCAGGCGAGACGCGGCATCTGGGGCTCCATGGCGGGCCGGCCACATTAGCCGAAAGGCTTGGGGCGGAAAAGTCTCAGAGCAGCGGTTTCAGCGCCGGCCAGACGTTATCGAGCAGCAGCGGCTGCGCCGCCGCCGTGGGGTGGATGCCGTCGGCCTGCATCATCGCCGGCACGCCGCCAACGCCTTCGAGGAAGAACGGCACCAGCGGCACCTGCTTGTCCTGCGCCAGGTCGGCGAACACCTGGGCGAAGGCCTGGGTGTAGCGGGCGCCGTAGTTGGGCGGCAAACGCATGCCGAGCAGCAGCACGCGTGCCCCGGCGACCTGGGACTGTTCGATCATCGATGCAAGATTCTGTTGCAATTGCGCAGGCGGCTGGCCACGCAGGCCATCGTTGCCGCCCAGCTCGATGATCACAAGCGTGGGCTGGTGCTCGGCAAGCAGCGCAGACAGCCGTGCGGCGCCACCTGCGCTGGTATCGCCGCTGATCGAAGCGTTGACCACCCTGTGGTCGAAACCCTCCTCCTGCAGGCGTTTTTCCAGCAGCGCGACCCAGCCCTGGCGGCTATCCAGGCCAAAAGCCGCGCTGATACTATCGCCGACCACAAGCAGGGTGCCTGCAACCGCCCCCTGGGCCCAGAACAGCAGGGCCAAGGCACCACTCAGCCACCATGCACGCATTGGAATCTCCATGACTTCGAGCATTCTCGCTGCGCGGAACCTTAGCAAAGTGGTCGAGAGCGCGGAAGGCGAGCTGACCATCCTCCACGACCTCGACCTGAACCTGGCCAAAGGCGACAGCCTGGCCATAGTCGGCAGCTCCGGCTCGGGCAAATCCACCCTGCTCGGCCTGCTCGCCGGGCTCGACCTGCCCAGCGGCGGCACCGTGCTGCTGGCCGGCAAGGACCTCGGCGAACTCGACGAAGACCAGCGCGCACGCCTGCGCGCCGAGCATGTCGGCTTCGTCTTCCAGTCCTTCCAGTTGCTCGACAGCCTCAACGCGCTGGAGAACGTCATGCTGCCGCTGGAGCTCGAAGGCCATGGCGACGCCCGCCAGCGTGCCCGCGCCCTGCTCGAGCGGGTCGGCCTGGGCCAGCGCCTGTCGCACTACCCACGCCAGCTGTCCGGCGGCGAGCAGCAGCGGGTGGCCATCGCCCGCGCCTTCGCCGCCGAGCCGGACGTGCTGTTCGCCGACGAGCCTACCGGCAACCTCGACAGCCACACCGGCGAGCGCATCAGCGACCTGTTGTTCGAGCTCAACCAGGAGCGCGGCACCACCCTGGTGCTGGTCACCCACGACGAACGCCTGGCCCATCGTTGCCAACGCCTGATCCGTCTGGAGGCCGGCCACCTGATCGACCGCGTGGAACCCTGATGAACCGCGTACCGCTTACTCGCCTGCTGGCACTGGCCACCCGCCAGTTGCTGCGCGACGCCCGCGCCGGCGAGCTGCGCGTGCTGTTCTTCGCCCTGCTGGTGGCGGTGGCCGCCAGCAGCGCCATCGGCTACTTCAGCGCGCGGCTGAACGACGCCATGCTGCTGCGCGCCAGCGAATTTCTCGCCGCCGACCTGCGCCTGAGCGGCAGCACGCAGGCCAAAACCGAACAGATCGAAGCCGGCACCCGCCTGGGCCTGGATCACGCGCAGATAGTCGAATTCTCCAGCGTGGTCGCCGCCGGCGACGGCATCCAGCTGGCCAGCGTCAAGGCCGCCAGCGATGCCTACCCGCTGCGTGGCGAACTGAAAAGCGCTGCCGCCCCCTATCAGCCGGAAGAGCCAGGCGCGGGTCCGGCGCCCGGCGAAGCCTGGGCCGAGACGCGTCTGCTGGCCGCCCTGGGCCTGCAGATCGGCGACGAGTTCGAGATCGGCGCCAAGCGCCTGCGCCTGACCCGCGTGCTGACCTACGATCCGGACGGCGCCGGCGACTTCTACAGCCTGACCCCGCGGGTGCTGATGCACCTGGACGATCTAGCCGCCACCGAGGTGGTACAACCGGGTAGCCGCGTGCGCTTTCGCGAGCTGTGGCGCGGCGATGCCGAGGTGCTGGCCGCCTACCGTCAGGCGGTGCAGAGCAGCCTCGAACCCAACCAGCGCCTGGAGGATGCTCGCGATGGCAATCGCCAGGTCGGCAGTGCGCTGGGCCGTGCCGAGCGCTACCTGAATCTGGCCAGCCTGGCCGCCGTGCTGCTCGCCGGGGTGGCCGTGGCACTGTCGGCGGCGCGCTTTGCCGCCCGCCGTTTCGACGCCAGCGCGCTGCTGCGTTGCCTGGGCCTGTCGCGCCGTGAAGCGCTGACGCTGTTTGCCCTGCAGCTGGCGCTGCTCGGCCTGCTCGCCTGCCTGCTGGGCGCCCTGCTCGGCTGGCTCGGCCAGCACGTCCTGTTTCACCTGTTACGCGGGCTGATCCCCGACGACCTGCCGCCAGCCGGCGTCTGGCCGGCCCTGGCCGGCATGGCCACCGGCCTGGTGGCGCTGGCCGGCTTCGCCCTGCCGCCGCTGGCCGCGCTCGGCCGTGTGCCGCCGCTGCGGGTGTTGCGCCGCGACCTGCTGCCGGTACCGGCCAGCTCCTGGCTGGTGTACGGCGCGGCGCTGCTGGCGCTCGGCCTGATCATGTGGCGCCTGAGCCTGGATCTGCGCCTGACCCTGGCGCTGCTCGGCGGCGGCCTGCTCGCCGCCCTGCTGCTCGGCGGCCTGCTGCTGCTCGGCCTGCAGAGCCTGCGTCGTCTGCTGCAACGCGCCGCCCTGCCCTGGCGTCTGGGCCTCGGCCAACTGCTGCGTCACCCGCTGGCCGCCGCCGGCCAGTCGCTGGCCTTCGGCCTGATCCTGCTGGCCATGGCGCTGATCGCCCTGCTGCGCGGCGAACTGCTCGACACCTGGCAGGACCAGTTGCCGGAAGACGCACCCAACCACTTCGCCCTCAACGTGCTGCCGGCCGAACGCGACGCCTTCGCCGCGCGCCTGGCCGAACTCTCGCCGCATCCGGCACCGCTCTACCCGGTGGTGCCGGGCCGCCTGGTGACGATCAACGACGAGCCGGTGCGTCAGCTGGTGAGCAAGGAGAGCCGCGGCGAACGGGCGATCCAGCGCGACCTCAGCCTGACCTGGGCCGAACAGCTGCCCGCGGACAACCAGATCACCAGCGGCCGCTGGTGGGGCGCAGCGCATGCCAACGAACTGCCGGGGGTGTCGGTGGAAGCCGAACTGGCCGAGAGCCTGCAACTCGAGCTGGGCGACCGTCTGCGCTTCAACGTCGGCGGCATCGAACGCGAGGCGCAGGTCAGCAGCCTGCGCGAGGTGGACTGGGACAGCTTCCAGCCCAACTTCTACATGATCTTCGAGCCACAGACCCTGCAGGACCTGCCGGCCACCTATCTGACCAGTTTCTATCTGCCGCCGGGTCAGGACGCCGAGCTGGTGACGCTCAGCCGCGCCTTCCCCAGCGTCACCCTGCTGCAGGTCGACGCGCTCTTGGCGCAGCTGCGCAGCATCCTCGCCCAGGTCACCCTGGCCATCGAGTACGTGCTGCTGTTCGTCCTCGCCGCCGGCATCACCGTGCTGCTCGCCGGGTTGCAGGCGACGCTCGACGAACGCATCCGCCAGGGCGCCCTGCTGCGCGCCCTGGGTGCCGAACGCCAGCTGCTGGTCAGCGCCCGGCGCGCCGAATTCGGCCTGCTCGGCGCTGCCGCCGGCCTGCTCGCCGCGCTGGGCTGCGAACTGGTGAGCTTCCTGCTGTATCGCTATGCCTTCGACATGAGCTGGCAACCGCACCCCTGGCTGCTGCTGTTGCCGCTGATCGGCGCCCTGCTGGTGGGCACCGCCGGCGTGCTCGGCACCCGCCGCGCGCTCAATGCCAGCCCGCTAAGCGTGCTGCGCGAGGGTTGACTGAGGAAGGACCCGGAAGGGCTTTGCGCTGCGACCGTCACCGCTAGGAGCGCCTGCCCCGACGGAGCATTTGCGACGAAACGACGGCAGCCCCTAGACTTGCCGCCTCTCCAATCACTCCGAGATGCCATGAGCCGTTATCGCCCCCCTCGCCCCGCCGGCACGCCATTGATCACCCCGGAAGGCGAGGCGCGCCTGCGCGCCGAACTGCACGAGCTGTGGCACGTGCGCCGGCCGCAGGTGACCCAGTCCGTCAGCGAGGCCGCCGCCCAGGGCGACCGCTCGGAGAACGCCGAGAATACCTACGGCAAGAAGATGCTGCGCGAGATCGACAGCCGCGTGCGCTTTCTGACCAAACGCCTGGAAAAGCTCAAGGTGGTCAGCGACAGACCCTCGGACCCGAACAAGGTCTATTTCGGCGCCTGGGTCACCATCGAGGACGAAGACGGCGAACAGTCGCGCTACCGCATCGTCGGTCCGGACGAGCTGGATCTGAAACAGGGGCTGATCAGCATCGACTCGCCGCTGGCCCGCGCGCTGGTGGGCAAGCCGCTGGACGCCGAAGTGCGGGTGCACAGCCCGAGCGGCGAGAAGACCTGCTACATAGTCGAGATCGACTACCCCTGAGGCTCCCTACCGCCGGGTAATCAGGCCCTGGCGCGCCACCCGTACCAGCTCGGCGACCGTTTCCGTCAGGGCATCGGCGCTGGGCGCCTGGACCACCGCCAGGTCGAAGCTGTCGCGCGGAAAGCGCGCCAGCGACTCGCCGCGCTGCACGAACTGGATACGGAAGGTACGCGGCCCGCTCCAGCGCTTGGGCCAGCCGTCGAGGTAACGCAGCAGGGTCGGTTGGTGATTGCCGCCGAGCAGGATGCGCGGGTTGCGCAGCAACAGCCCCGAGGTGATGGGGGCCAGGCGAATGTGCGGTTGGGGACAGGTCATGCTCGAGTCTCCGCCTCAAAAATCCCGCTGGGCAGCGGTGGGAGGCGACACCGAACCAGCGCTTTAGCGGAATTTCGGGTGCTGGAAACTTCACCCTGTGGCGCCCCGCAAGTAGCTGTTTAAATCGGCGCAGCGCGCATCCTAGAGAAGCCCGCGCGATACTGTCAAGGCGAGCCACCACCGGCCAAGCGCCATGACCGCCGACCAGTTGCGCCTGTTCTTCGCCCTGCCCTGCCCGCCGCCGCTGGCCGCGGCGATCTGCGCCTGGCGTGAGCGCGAAGCGCCCGGCGGCAGGCCGGTCGATGCCGCCAACCTGCACCTGACCCTGGCCTTTCTCGGAGCACAGCCGGCCAGCTGCCTGGCGCCGCTGCTGAGCCTCGCCGCGCAGTTGCCGGGCGAAGGCTGCGAGCTGCGCCTGGATCGCCTCGGCCGCTGGCGCGGCGGCGTACTGCACCTGGCGCCCAGCCGGGTGCCGCAGGCGCTGGACGAGTTGCAGCGGCAGCTGCACGCACGCCTGAGCGGCGCAGGTTTCGAACTGGAGCGGCGCGCCTTCCGCCCGCACCTGACCCTGGCGCGGCATTACCCGCAGCCGCCGGCCGGCGCCGCCCCAACCTTCGATTGGCCGCTGCGGCAGTTCGCCCTGTTTTGCTCGGAATATGACGGCCACGGCAGCCGCTATCGCCTGCTCGGCCAGTGGCCGTTGCGGCCTGCGACCCCAACCGGGCGTAGCGCCCCGTAACAGCAAAGCCTGGGCAATCTCGCCGGCAAAACAGGGCAATCTCGGGAAAAGTGCCGCGATAGAGGGGTTAGTCTGGAAAATTCGGCAATGGCATGTTTCCTGCCCTCTCCCTCGAGCCGTACGTGCCACGGGATGGGCGCGATTTTGTTGCAGGACGCACCTCAACACACCCATCGAGAGCGCCCATGAACAAGAACAAGACCCTGCTCGCCCTCTGCCTCGGCGCCGGCCTGCTCGCCAGCGGCCAGACCCAGGCCTTCTGGTTCGGCTCGTCCGGCTATACCCAGACCCAGTACCCCATCGTCCTCGGCCACGGCATGCTCGGCTTCGACAGCATCCTCGGCGTCGACTACTGGTACGGCATTCCCGCCGCCCTGCGCCGCGACGGCGCCAGCGTCTACATCACCGAGGTCAGCCAGCTGGACACCTCCGAAGCGCGCGGCGAGCAATTGCTGCAGCAGGTCGAGGACATCGTCGCCATCAGCGGCAAGGCCAAGGTCAACCTGATCGGCCACAGCCACGGCGGCCCCACCACCCGCTACGTCGCCGCCGTGCGCCCGGATCTGGTCGCCTCGGTCACCAGCGTCGGCGCGCCGCACAAGGGCTCGGCCACCGCCGACTTCCTCAAGGGCATCAGCGACGGCCCCGCCGGCCCGGTCGCCACCCCGCTGCTGGCGGGCATCGTCAATGGCCTCGGCGCGCTGATCAACTTTCTCTCCGGCAGCCCCAGCACCACCCCGCAGAACGCCCTCGGCTCGCTGGAGTCGCTCAACAGCGAGGGCGCCGCGCGCTTCAACGCCAAGTTCCCGCAGGGCATTCCCACCAGCGCCTGCGGCGAAGGCGCCTACAGCGTGAACGGCGTGCGCTACTACTCCTGGAGCGGCACCAGCCCGCTGACCAACCTGCTCGACCCCAGCGACCTGCTGATGGGCGCCAGCGCGCTGACCTTCGGCAGCGAAGCCAACGACGGCCTGGTCGGCCGCTGCAGTTCGCGCATGGGCCAGGTGATCCGCGACAACTACCGGATGAACCACCTCGACGAGGTCAACCAGACCCTGGGCCTGACCAGCCTGTTCGAGACCGATCCGGTGACCGTCTACCGCCAGCATGCCAACCGCCTGAAGAACGCCGGGCTCTGAGCCAAAGTCCGGGCCGGGGTCATCCGGCCCGGACGCCGTAGTGGAATCTGCCGTGAACAAAGCCCTGTTGCTGTTGCCCCTGCTGTTCGCCGTCTGCCTGGCGTCGATGCTCTATCTCGAGCCCGGGCATCTGCCCGATCGGTTCAATCCACCCGCGGCCAGCGGGGAAACCCCGCCACCGGCGGCGCCACCCGCGCTGCAGCAAGCGCTGCCCGCGCCCGTCACGCCGGCGAGAAAAGCCGCCGCTCTCGGCTTGCCGGCATCCTTCGTCGGCACCGAGGTGGACGGCCGCTTTCGCGTCGATGCCGCCGGCAACCTGATCGTCAGCGAAGACATTCGGCGTATTTTCGACTACTTCCTCGCCAGCCTCGGCGAGGAGAGCCTGGACGCCAGCGTCGCGCGTCTGCGCGGCTATATCGACGGCCAGTTGCAGGAACCGGCCCGGGCCCGCGCGCAGGCGCTGCTCGACCAGTACCTGGCCTACAAGCGCGAGCTGGTGCTGCTGGAGCGCGACCTGCCGCAACTGGCCAGCCTGGACGCCATGCGCCAACGCGAAGCGGCGGTGCAGGCGCTGCGCGCGCGGCTGTTCGACAGCGAGAGCCATCAGGCCTTCTTCGCCCGCGAGGAAGGCTACAACCGCTTCACCCTGGAGCGCCTGGCGATCCGCCAGGACGCCGGACTGAGCGACGAGGAAAAGGGCCTGGCGGTCGACCGCCTGCGCGCCAGCCTGCCGGAGGAGCTGCAGGACATGGTGCTGCCGCAGCTGCAGCAGGAGCTGCGCCAGCACACCGCACGCCTGCAGGCCGAAGGCGCCAGCGCCGCGCAGATTCGCCAGCTGCGCCAGCAGCTGGTGGGCGCCGAGGCCACTGCCCGCCTGGAGGCGCTGGACAGCCAACGCCAGGGCTGGCAGAAGCGTCTCGATGAGTATCTCGCCGCCAAGGCGCATATCCAGGCCAACGAGGGGCTCAGCAGCAGCGACAAGCGTGCCGCCATCGAGGCGCTGGCGGCGGAACGTTTCGACGAACGCGAGCGCCTGCGCCTGGAGGCGGCCGAGCAGTTGGCCGAGGCAGGCAGAAATACGAACGGCGGCTGAGTCCGGGCCGCCGGATCGTCGGGCGGAGCGCGTTGCGCTCCCCGTTGGGCTTCGCTGCGCTCAGCGCCAACCTACCGGCCAAGGCCTCCCTTACCCTCAGGTGCTGTCAGGTGCTGTCGCGCATCACCAGTTCGAAGCCGACGTCGATGCAGTGCTGCTCGGGCCTCTCGCCACGCATCAAGGCCAGCAGCATGTTCGCCGCCAGCTCGCCGATGCGTCCACGGGTGGTGCGCACCGTGCTCAGCGCCGGGTGCATCCAGGCCGCCGCCGGCAGGTCGTTGAAGCCGGCGATGGCCAGCCGCCCCGGCACCTCGAGGCCCAGCTGACGGGCGCGGAACAGCGCACCCATGGCCAGGTCGTCGTTGTTGAAGAACACCGCATCGATCTGCGGCTGCTGCGCCAGCAGACGGTCGAGCAGCTCGGCGCCGAGGCCGATGGACGACAGCTCGGGGGTGAGCAGCTCCAGCGCCGGGTCGTGACGGTTGAGGTAGCGCATCACCTGGCGGTAGCCCTCGGCGCGCTGCAGGGTGCGCGGGTCGAGCTGGGCGGCGGCGAAGGCGATATGCCGGTAGCCGCGCTGGACCAGGGCGCGGGTCATGGCGGCGCCGGCCTCGACCTGGGAGAAACCGACGCAGTAGTCCTCCGGCTCATCGCTCAGCTCCATCAGGGTCACCAGCGGGCAGCTGCTGGCGCCGAGGATCTCGCGCGCCGCGTCGCTGCGCTCGAAGCCGGTGACCAGCAGACCCGCCGGCTGATGCGCCAGGTAGGAGCGCAGCAGGCGTTCGTCCTCCTCGACCCGGTAATGGCTGACGCCGATCATCATCTCGAAGCCGGCCGGCATCAGCACCCGCTGGATGGCCTCGACGGTATCGACGAACACCGAGTTCGACAGCGAGGGAATCACCACCGCCACCAGGTTCGAGCGCGAGCTGGCCAGCGCCCGCGCCGCCGGATTGGGCACGTAGCCCAGCGCCTTGGCCGCGCGCATCACCTGCTCGCGCAGGGCGTCGGAGACCCTGCCCGGCTGCGACAGCGCACGCGAGGCGGACATCAGCGAGCAGCCGGCGGCCTTGGCCACATCCGACAGGGTGACGCGTTCGGCGGAACGGCGACGACGTTGACTCATAGCGCCTCCAGAGATGGTCTGGCGGGGATTCTACCAGCCTCGCCAGCGGATAAAGCGCGGGACACGCCGCCCGGGAGGCCGCCACCATGCAAGGAGCGGCCGTCCCAACGTGCCCCGCGAAACTTACAAGGCAGCCTTGGCGGCCTCGGCCTGCACCTGATCGAACAGCTGCTGGCCGACCGTGTCGACCACCTTCTGGATCGCCGGGGCGGCCTGCTCGCGCATGCGCTGCACCTCGGCGGCGTCCACTTCGTTGATCTGCATGCCCTTGTCCTTCAGCTCGGCCAGGGCGCGCGCGGCCTCGGCGCGGGTGTCCTGGCGCTCGAAGTCACGCGCCTTCTGCGCCGCCTCCATGAGAATGCTCTGCTCGGTGGCAGACAGGCCGTCCCACCAGCGCTTGGACACGGTGAGAATCCACGGGCTGTACACGTGGTTGGTCACGGTCAGGTACTTCTGCACCTCGTAGAACTTCGAGGAGAGGATGGTGTTGAACGGGTTTTCCTGACCGTCCACAGCCTTGGTCTCCAGCGCGGTGAACAGCTCGGAGAACGGCAGCGGCACGGCGTTGGCGCCCATCAGCTTGAAGGTCTCGAGGAACACCGGGTTGGGCATCACGCGCAGCTTGACCCCGGAGAAGTCCTCCAGCTTGGTGATCGGCCGGGCGTTGTTGGTCAGGTTGCGGAAACCGTTCTCCCAGTACACCAGGCCAACCAGGCCCTTCTCCTCCAGCTTGTCCATCACCTGGCGGCCAACCGGGCCGTCGAGCACGGCGTCGGCCTGCTCGGCGCTGCTGAACAGGAAGGGCGTGTCCCACACCGCCATTTCCTTGGTGATGCCGACCAGGGTGGCGGTGGAGCCGACCATCATTTCCTGGGCGCCGCCGATCAGCGCGCTCTGCATCTGGTCGTCCGAACCCAGGCTGGCAGCGCCGAAGGTGCGCACCTTGAGTTTGCCGTCCGAGGCCTTGGCCACCTCCTCGGCGAACAGCTTGGCCGCGCGGCCCTGGTTGCTGTTTTCGTTGAGGCCATAGCCGAAGCGGATCATCCGCGAGCGGACTTCGTCGGCGTGGACGCTGACAGCGGCGAGCGGGCTGCACAGCAGGGCAGCGGTGAGGATGGCGAGCAGCGGACGTTTCATCGGGACTACCTCTTATTGTTGTGAACGAAGCCGGCGCGCCCGCGCCGGTTGGGGCGAATCAGCGCAGCCAGGTCAGCGGCACGGTGACGATGGCCGGGAAGGCGATCAGCAACGCGACGATGCCCAGGTAGATCAGGAAGAACGGCATCACCCCGCGCACCAGCACCTCCATGCGCAGCCGACCGATGCCGCCGACCACGTTGAGCACGGTGCCCACCGGCGGGGTGATCAGGCCGATGGAGCCGATCAGCACGAACATCACGCCGAAGTACACCGGGTCGACCCCGGCCTTGATCGCGATCGGCGCCAGCACCGGGGCGAGGATGAGGATGGTCGGGGTCAGGTCGAGGACCATGCCCACCGCAATCATCAGCAGCATGATCGCCAGTACCAGCAGTTGCGGGTGGTCGGCCAGCGGCCCGAGCATGGCGCCGATCTCGTCCGGCAGCTGGGCCAGGGTGATCATGTAGGCCGATACCGTGGCGGCGGCGCAGAGGAACATCACCGAGGCGGTGGTGCGGCTGGCGCGGGTCAGGGTTTCCATCAGGCTGGCCCAGCTCAGCTCGCGGTACAGCAGGGTCGACACCGCCAGGGCGTAGACCGCAGCGACCACCGCCGCCTCGGTCGGGGTGAAGAGGCCGAAGCGCAGGCCGCCGACTATGATCACCGGCAGCATCAGCGCCGCGGCGCCGTCGACCAGCACCCGGCGGCGCTCGGCGGCGCTGGCCTTGGCCGGCGTCGGCTCGGTGAAGCCGCGGGCAATCAGGCTCCAGGCGACGATCAGCCCGGCGCCCATGATCAGCCCCGGCACCAGGCCGGCCATGAACAGCTGGCTGATCGAGGTGTTGGTGACCACGCCGTAGATCACGAAGGGCATCGACGGCGGGATGATCGGCGCGATGATGCCGCCGGCGGCCACCAGGCCGGCCGAGGAATGCAGCGGGTAGCCGCGCTGGCGCATCATCGGCAGCAACAGGGTGGCCAGCGCCGCGGTGTCGGCCAGGGCCGAGCCGGACATGCTCGCCAGCAGCACCGCGGCGGCGATGGCGACGTAGCCGAGGCCGCCGCGCAGGTGGCCGAAATAGGCCTGGGCCATGGCGATGATGCGCTTGGAGATGCCGCCGGCATTCATCAGCTCGCCGGCGAGGATGAAGAAGGGCACGGCCAGCAGCGGGAAGCTGTCGGCGCCGGCGAGCAGGTTCTGCGCCAGCAACTGCACGTCCCAGAAGTCCAGGTACCACATCAGCAGTGCCGCCGTGAGGATCAGGGCGAAGGCGATGGGCATGCCGAAGGCCATGAAGCCCAGCAGGGATGAAAGGAAGACGGCGACGGTCATCGGCAGGTCCTCGGTGGGCAGTGCCCGTTCTTGTTAGTGATGACGCAGCCTCAATCGACTTGCGCGTGAGCCAGGCTTGCCTGCGGCGCGCGGCGCCACAGGTTGATCAGTTGCACCAGGGCGAGGACGGCCAGCACCGTCATGCAGGCCAGCACCGGCACCATGGCCAGCACCACCGGATAACCGACCACGGTGCTGTGGTTACCCCAGCCGAACTGCACCTGCATCCACGCGCCCCAGGCCGCCAGCAGGCTGGCGCCGGCCACCAGCAGCCAGCTCAGCGAATCCAGCAGACGTTGCGCAGACTGCGGGAAGCGGTCGCGGATCATGCGGAAGGTCATCAGCTCGCCGCGGCGCATGCTCGAGGCCACGCCGACGAACACCAGCCAGACGAAGGCCAGCCGCGACAGTTCCTCGGCCCCGGCCCAGCCGGTGCCGAAGGCGTAGCGCAGCACCACGTTGGCGAACACCGCCAGTACCATGAAGGCCATCAGCGTCGCCATCAGGCCGTCGGTGAGGCGGTCGAACAGCCGCGCCAGGCGGCCCTCGTAGATGGGGTCGGCGCCCAGCTGCGAGACATGGTTAGCGCTATCAATTTCTGTCATCGAACCAGCGGCATCGGCGCCCGAGCCGGCCTCCGGCAGATCGCGGCGCAACCAGGCGCAGATATCCGCCAGCAGCGCCTCGCGGCTGGCGGCCGCGTTCAGCACGCAGACATGTGGCTCGCCGGCCGGTGCTTCGAGGGTGGCGAACTGGCTGTCGACCAGCGAGGTCGGCATGAAATGCCCGGGACGCGCGCCGACTCGCTGCAGCGCGGTGGCCTGGTCGATCTGCAGATGCACGAACTGCAGCCCCGGCACCGCCGCGCGCAGGCGCTCGCGGTAGGCGCGCTTGAGCGCCGAGCAGGCCAGCACGAAGCCCTCGCCCGCCGCCTGGGCGGCCAGCATCTGCTCGCTCAGGGCGTCCAGCCAGTGGCTGCGGTCGTCGTCGCTCAGGGGGATGCCGGCGCGCATGCGCTCGACGTTCTCGCGGGGATGGAAGTGATCGGCTTCGATATGGCGCCAGCCGAGGGTGGTGGCCACCGCCTGGCTGATCTCGCTCTTGCCGGAGCCGCTGACGCCCATGACCACCAATGTGGTGCGGGCAGGCAGTGCGAAAGGCTGTTGCTGCATGGGAACTCCAGGGCGCCATCGACGTGGTGCCGCTCATTGTTTGGCCGGATGTTAGCGCTATCCAAATCGTTCGACAACCCTATTGCGGCAACATTTCGTAGAGCATTTCTGCGTCAGGCGGCGCAGCGACTCTAGCCCGCGGTCCGCCGCTGCGGTCACCATCGCGGGATAGCGACCGCAGAAGATCCCTCGACCATGACCCCATTCCGCCCTCGCCCCTGGCTTGCCGCCCTGCTGCTACCACTGACCGCGCAGGCCGAGAACGCCAGCTATCAGGCCGAGCCGCTGGTGGTTACCGGCAGCCGTTACCAGGCCAGCGGCTGGCGCCTGCCCTTCTCGGTCAACCGCATCGATGCCGAGCAGGCCACCCTGGGCAAGCCGGGGGTCAACCTGTCCGAGGCCCTCGGCAGCGTGCCCGGCCTGGTGGTGCAGAACCGGCAGAACTACGCCCAGGATCTGCAGCTGTCTTCGCGCGGCTTCGGCGCCCGCTCGGCCTTCGGCATCCGCGGTATCAAGCTGCTGGCCGATGGCGTGCCGCTGTCCAACCCCGACGGCCAGGGCCAGGCGGCGACCTTCGACCTCGATACCCTGGAGCGCATCGAGGTGCTGCGCGGCCCCTTCGCCAGCGTCTACGGCAGCAACTCCGGCGGGGTGATCCAGCTGTTCTCGCGCGATGGCGAAGGCGCACCCAGGGTATCGCTCGATACCTCGCAGGCGGCTTTCGGCACCAGCCGCACGCGAGTCAGTGCCGAGGGCGGCAACGACCAGGCCGGCTTTATCCTCAACCGCTCGCACTTCGAGACCGACGGCTACCGCGAGCACAGCGGCGCCATCCTCGACAAGAGCTTCGCCAAGCTGACCCTGTACCCGGACGATGCCAGCAAGCTCAGCCTGAGCTTCAGCCAGCTCGACCAGAACGACACCCAGGACCCGCAGGGCCTGACCTGGCAACAGGTGCAGACCGACCGCCGCGCCGCCGCCCCCAGCGCTCTGGCGTTCAATACGCGCAAGACGGTGGATCACCAGCAGCTTGCCCTCAACTACGAGCGCAGCTTCGCCGCCGGCACCTGGCAGAGCACGCTGTACAGCGGCACACGGCGGGTGATCCAGTACCAGTCGATCCCGGTGGCGGTGCAGGCCAACCCGTCCCACTCAGGCGGAGTGATCGACTTCGAGCGGCGCTTCTTCGGCGCCAGCAACCGCTGGATCCAGCCCTTCGACCTGGGCAGCAGCCTGCTGACCCTGACCGCCGGCCTGGACTACGACCATTCCCGCGACGACCGCCAGGGCTTTGAGAACTTCGTCGGCAGCACCCTGGGGGTGAAGGGCAACCTGCGCCGCGACGAGCGCGATGAGGTCAGCAGCCTGTCGCCCTATGTCCAGGCCGCCTGGCAACTGGGCAAGCTCGACCTGCAGGCCGGCCTGCGCCACAACGAAGTGCGGTTCGAGGTGGACGACCGCTTCCTGAGCAATGGCGACGACAGCGGCGCGGTCACCTACCGCGAGCTAACCCCGACCCTGGGCGCCAGCTACGCGCTGCTGCCGGAGCTGAATCTTTACGCCAGCTGGGGCAAGGGCCTGGAAACACCGACGCTCAACGAACTGTCGTACTCCGGTCCCGACAACGGTTTCGGCTTCGACCTGCAACCGGCCACCAGCGAGCAGGTCGAAATCGGCCTCAAGGCCCGCCTCGGCCAGGCCAGCGACCTGCAACTGGCGCTGTTTCAGATCGACACCGACGACGAGCTGGTGGTGGCATCCGCCAGCGGCGGCCGCACGCGCTTTCAGAACGCCGCACAGACCCGCCGTCGCGGCGTGGAACTGGCGGTGGCAAGCCAACTGAGCGACACCCTGCGCGGCAACCTCGCCTACAGCCATATCGAGGCCGTCTACAGCCAGGACTTCGCCAGCGGCGGCCGGCCGATCGCGTCTGGCAATCGCCTGCCCGGCATCCCCGCCAGCACCCTGTATGGCGAACTGGCCTGGCAGCCGCGCGAGGGTTTCAGCACCGCCCTCGAAGGGCTGTACCGCAGCAAGCTGTATGTCGAGGACAGCAACGCCGCCAAGGCCGCGCCCAGCTACGCGCTGTTCAACTGGCAGGCGCGCTTCGAGCAGCAACTCGACGCGCTGACCTTCAACCAGGTGCTGCGCATCGACAACCTGCTGGACCGCCAGTACATCGGCTCGGTGATAGTCGGCGAGAGCAACGGCCGCTACTACGAACCGGGGCCGGAACGGGCCTGGTATGTCGGCGCGGGGGTGCAGTATCGGTTCGATTGAGGCGTTTGCCGTAGGGGCGCCGTGCGCACCTCGTAGCTGAGGGTGACACTCGGCAACGACGCGAATCGGCTGCCCTCTCCCACCTGAGGGCGAGGATCAGTTCGCTGAGCCCAGCGTAAGCCCCCGGTGCGCACGGCGCACCCTACGCAGCCGGCGCCTACAAGCCGCGCGCGATGACCATCCGCTGCACGTCGCTGGTGCCTTCGTAGATCTGGCACACGCGCACGTCGCGGTAGATGCGCTCGACCGGGAAGTCCTTGAGGTAGCCGTAACCACCCAGGGTCTGGATCGCCGCCGAGCAGACCCGTTCGGCCATCTCCGAGGCGAACAGCTTGGCCATCGAGGCCTCGGTCAGGCATGGCAAGCCGGCTTCGCGCAGGCTGGCGGCGTGGTGCACCATCTGCCGCGCCACGGCGATCTGGGTGGCCATGTCGGCCAGGCGGAAGGCCACCGCCTGGTGCTCGATGATCGGCTTGCCGAAGGTGACCCGCTCATGGGCGTAGTCGCGCGCCGCCTCGAACGCGGCGCGGGCCATGCCCACCGCCTGCGCGGCGATGCCGATGCGCCCGCCTTCCAGGTTGGCCAGGGCGATGCGGTAACCCTCGCCCTCCTCGCCCAGGCGCAGCTCGGCCGGGATGCGCACTTCGTCGAGCTGGATCTGGCAGGTGTCCGAGGCGTGCTGGCCGAGCTTGTCCTCCACCCGCACCACCGAGAACCCGGGCGTGTCGGTGGGCACGATAAAGGCGCTGATGCCCTTCTTGCCGGCCCCCGGGTCGGTGACGGCGAAGACGATGACCATGCCGGCGTGGTTGCCGGAGGTGATGAACTGCTTGGCGCCGCTCAGCACGTAGTGCCCGCCGTCGCGCCGCGCGCGGGTGCGCAGGTCGCTGGCGTCGGAGCCGGCCTGCGGTTCGGTCAGGGCGAAGGCGCCGAGCATGCTGCCTTCGGCCAGCGGGCGGAGGAAGCGCTGTTTCTGCGCCTCGCTGCCGTATTTCAGGATCGGCATGCAGCCCACCGAGTTGTGCACGCTCATGATGGTGGAGCAGGCGCCATCACCCGCCGCCACCTCTTCCAGGGCCATGGCGTAGGCCAGATGGCCGGTCTCGGCGCCGCCCCACTGCTCCGGCACCAGCATGCCCATAAAGCCCAGCTGGCCCATTTCGGTGATGGCCTCGGTTGGGAAGCGATGCTCGCGGTCCCAGTCGGCGGCGAAGGGCTTGAGCCGTTCCTGGGCGAACTGGCGGGCCATGTCGCGGATCAGTAGTTGTTCTTCGTTGGGCAGCATGGCTGGCTCCGATAATGCGGGTTGATCGATCGCCCTACGGTGGGAGGCGCTTCAGCGGCGACTGTCGCGGCTAAAGCCCCTCCCACAGACCGGGCGGTGCGAGGCTCGGGTGGTTGGTGCGCACCGCTCCCCCTGAGTCAGAATCTTTCGATCGCCACCGCCGTGGCCTCGCCGCCGCCGATACACACCGAGGCCACGCCGCGCTTGAGCGCGTACTGGCTCAGCGCATTGAGTAGGGTCACCAGCACGCGCGCGCCGGACGCACCGATCGGGTGGCCGAGGGCGCAGGCGCCGCCGTGCACGTTGAGCTTGGCGTGGG
The DNA here is from genome assembly GCF_054110165.1 of Pseudomonas sp. PL-6. Taxonomy (NCBI): domain Bacteria; kingdom Pseudomonadati; phylum Pseudomonadota; class Gammaproteobacteria; order Pseudomonadales; family Pseudomonadaceae; genus Pseudomonas; species Pseudomonas sp. PL-6. The sequence continues at coordinate 2,725,848 of NZ_CM134189.1, forward strand.
GGATCTCCAGGTCGCGCATGGCCACCATGGGCACCACCGCGAAGGCCTCGTTGATCTCGAACAGGTCCACTTCGTTCAGGCTCCAGCCACTGCGCGCCAGCACGCGCTGAATCGCGGTAACCGGCGCGGTGGTGAACAGGTTCGGCGCCTGGGCATGGCTGGCATGGGCGACGATACGCGCCAGCGGGCTCAGGCCACGCCGCACGGCCTCTGACTGGCGCATCAGCAGCAGGGCCGCAGCGCCGTCGGAAATCGAGCTGGAGTTGGCTGCGGTCACGGTGCCGCCGTCGCGGAACGCCGGCTTGAGCGTGGGAATCTTCTCCGGCCTGGCCTTGGGCGGCTGCTCGTCGGCGGCGATCAGGCGCCGCTCACGCCCGGCAGGAGCCTCGACCGCGACGATCTCGTCGGCAAAATGGCCGGCCTCCATCGCCTGCTGCGCCCGGCGTAGCGACTCCAGGGCGTAGGCGTCCTGTTCCTGGCGGGTGAAACCGTAGCTCTGCGCGCAGTCCTCGGCGAAGGTGCCCATCAGCCGGCCGCGCTCGTAGGCGTCTTCCAGACCGTCGAGGAACATATGGTCGAGTACCTGGCCGTGGCCCATGCGATAGCCCGCGCGGGCGCGCTGTAGCAGGTACGGCGCGTTGGACATGCTCTCCATGCCGCCGGCCACCAGCACCTCGGCGCTACCGGCCAGCAGCTGGTCGTGGCCGAGCATCAGCGCCTGCATGCCCGAACCGCACATCTTGTTCAAAGTGGTGCATTGCGCCGCCTGGCTCAGGCCCGCGCCGAGCGCCGCCTGGCGCGCCGGGGCCTGGCCCTGACCGGCCTGCAGCACGCAGCCCATCAGCACGGTATCCACCACCTCGGCCGCGAGTCCGGCGCGCTCCAGGGTGGCGCGGATGGCGGCGCCGCCCAGTTCGGCGGCGGACAGGCCGGCCAGGTCACCGAGAAAACCGCCCATGGGGGTACGGGCGGCGCTGACGATCACGACCGGATCGGTTGCAGACATGGTTGTCTCCTGAAAGTCGTTGGTGTGCCATGGGTTGCGGCCAGGCCGATCAGCTCGCCCCGGCCGGATGCAATCCGGGTCATGTGTCGGTTACTTCGCCGCCATACGCAGCGCGCCATCGAGGCGGATCACCTCGCCGTTGAGCATGGGGTTCTCGATGATGTGGCGCACCAGCGCGGCGTATTCCTCGGGACGGCCCAGGCGCGGCGGGAACGGCACGCCGGCGGCCAACGAGTCGCGCACCTCCTGCGGCATGCCGGCCATCATCGGCGTCTCGAAGATGCCCGGGGCGATGCACATCACGCGGATGCCCGAGCGCGCCAACTCGCGCGCCGCCGGCAGGGTCATGGCGGCCACCCCACCCTTGGACGCGGCATAGGCGGCCTGACCGATCTGCCCGTCGAAGGCCGCCACCGAAGCGGTGTTGACGATCACCCCGCGCTCGCCCTCGGCATTCGGCGAGTTCTGCGCCATGGCCTCGGCGGCCAGGCGCAGCAGGTTGAAACTGCCGATCAGGTTGACCTCGACGGTGCGGAGGAAACTGTCCAGGCCGTGCACGCCGTTACGTCCCAGCACCTTCTCGGCCGGTGCGATACCGGCGCAGTTGACCAGCCCGTGCACGGCGCCGAAGGCCTCCAGGGCCTGCTCCACGGCCGCGCGGCCATCCTCCTCGCGGGTGATGTCGGCCTGCACGAAGCGGGCGCCCTCTCCCAGCTCTAAGGCGGCGCGCTGCCCCGCCTCGGCATTGATGTCCAACAGCAGCACCTTGCCGCCCTGGCCGAGCAGCTGACGGGCAGCGGCCAGGCCCAGGCCGGAACCGCCACCGGTAACCAGAAACACGGAACCTTCGATACGCATAACAACTTTCCCCGAGGCAGTGAGGCTCTGCCATTTACCTTTACGTTAACGGAAAGTAACGTCAAGCCCCTTTTTTGCCCGGATGCGACCCGCCGGTCGTTTTTTATCGCAGCACGCCGATGCCTATTCCACGGACGCCACGCCGCGCTTGACAGGGTGACGAAGCCAGCTTTACGTTAACGTAAAGGTAAATAGCAAGGCGCCCCTCATGCCCACCACCTACTCCATCTCCGACCTGGCCCGCGAACTGGACGTGACGCCGCGCGCCATCCGCTTCTACGAGGAGCAAGGCATGCTCGCCCCCGAGCGCCGCGGCCAGGAGCGCATCTTCAGCCCCCGCGATCTGGTCACCCTGAAGCTGATCCTGCGCGGCAAGCGCATCGGTTTTTCCCTGGCCGAGTGCAAGGAGCTGATCGACCTCTATGACCCCAGCAGCGGCAACCGCAAGCAGCTGGAAACCTTCATGGACAAGATCGCCGCACGCCGCGCCCAGCTCGAGCAGCAGTTGCTCGACATCCGGCAGATGCAGCTGGAGCTCGATACCGCCGAGGAGCGCTGCCTGGCAGCCCTGGCCGAAACCGACATGTAGGGTGCGTCGCGCGCACCACCCCAACCGACCTGGTGCGCACGGCGCACCCCAAGACAACAAAAGGTGTCCCATGAGCTACCCCAGCCTCAACTTCGCCCTCGGTGAAACCATCGACATGCTGCGCGATGCGGTCCACCACTTCGCCCAGGCCGAGCTGGCCCCGCGCGCGGCGCAGATCGACCGCGACAACGAGTTCCCCATGGACATGTGGCGCAAGTTCGGCGACATGGGCCTGCTGGGTATGACCGTGGAAGAGGAATACGGCGGCACCAACATGGGTTACCTGGCCCACGTGGTGGCCATGGAAGAAATCAGCCGCGCCTCGGCCTCGGTCGGCCTGTCCTACGGCGCGCACTCGAACCTGTGCGTCAACCAGATCCGCAAGAACGGCACTCACGAGCAGAAGCTCAAGTACCTGCCCAAGCTGTGCTCCGGCGAGCACGTCGGCGCCCTGGCCATGAGCGAGCCCAACGCCGGCTCCGACGTGGTATCGATGAAGCTGCGCGCCGAGAAGCGCGGCGACCGCTATGTGCTCAACGGCAACAAGATGTGGATCACCAACGGCCCGGACGCCAACACCTACGTGATCTACGCCAAGACCGACATCAACGCCGGCTCGCGCGGCATGACGGCCTTTATCGTCGAGCGCGACTTCAAGGGCTTCTCCCGCCACCAGAAGCTGGACAAGCTGGGCATGCGCGGCTCCAACACCTGCGAGCTGGTGTTCGAAGACTGCGAGGTGCCGGAAGAGAACATCTTAGGCAGCGAAGGCGGCGGCGTGCGCGTGCTGATGAGCGGTCTGGACTATGAGCGCACCGTGCTCTCCGGCGGCCCCACCGGGATCATGAGCGCCTGCATGGACGTGGTGCTGCCCTACGTGCACGAGCGCCAGCAGTTCAAGCAGTCGATCGGCGAGTTCCAGCTGGTGCAGGGCAAGCTGGCCGACATGTACGCCGGCATGAACGCCTCCAAGTCCTACCTGTACAACGTGGCCAAGGCCTGCGACCGCGGCGAGGAATCGCGCAAGGACGCCGCGGCGGTGATCCTCTACACCGCCGAGATGGCCACCAAGATGGCGCTGGACACCATCCAGCTGCTCGGCGGCAACGGCTACACCAACGAGTACCCGGCCGGCCGCCTGCTGCGCGACGCCAAGCTCTACGAGATCGGCGCCGGCACCAGCGAAATCCGCCGCATGCTGATCGGCCGCGAGCTGTTCAACGAGACCAAATAATCCGTAGGGTGCGCCATGCGCACCAAAACAACGGCAGGGTGCGCACGACGCACCCTACAGGAAGCGACCATGGCCATCCTGCACACCCAGATCAATACCCGCTCCCCCGAGTTCGCCGCCAACAGCGCGGCCATGCTCGAGCAGGTCGCCGACCTGCGCGCCCTGCTCGCCCGCCTGCACGAAGGCGGCGGCGAGAAGGCCCAGGCGCGCCACACCGCGCGCGGCAAGCTGCTGCCGCGCGAACGCATCAACCGCCTGCTCGACCCCGGCTCGCCGTTCCTTGAGATCGGCCAGCTCGCCGCCCACGAGGTCTACGGCGAAGAGGTGCCCGCCGCCGGGGTGATCGCCGGCATTGGCCGAGTCGAAGGCGTCGAGTGCATGATCGTGGCCAACGACGCTACGGTAAAAGGCGGCAGCTACTACCCGCTGACCGTGAAGAAGCACCTGCGCGCCCAGGCCATCGCCCGCGAGAACCGCCTGCCGTGCATCTACCTGGTGGACTCCGGCGGCGCCAACCTGCCGCGTCAGGACGAGGTGTTCCCCGACCGCGAGCACTTCGGCCGGATCTTCTTCAACCAGGCCAATATGAGCGCGCTGGGCATTCCGCAGATCGCCGTGGTGATGGGCTCGTGCACCGCCGGCGGCGCCTATGTACCGGCGATGAGCGACGAGACCATCATGGTGCGCCAGCAAGCGACGATCTTTCTGGCCGGCCCGCCGCTGGTAAAGGCCGCCACCGGTGAAGTGGTGAGCGCCGAGGAGCTGGGCGGCGCCGATGTGCACTGCAAGACCAGCGGCGTGGCCGACCACTATGCCGACGACGACGAGCACGCCCTGGCCCTGGCCCGGCGCAGCATCGCCAACCTCAACTGGCGCAAGCTCGGCCAGCTCGACGCCCGCGCGCCCATCGCCCCGCGCTACCCGGCCGAGGAGCTGTACGGGGTGATCCCGGCCGACGCCAAGCAGCCGTTCGACGTGCGCGAGGTGATCGCGCGCATCGTCGACGACTCGCAGTTCGATGAATTCAAGGCGCTGTTCGGTACCACCCTGGTCTGCGGCTTCGCCCGCATCGACGGCTACCCGGTGGCGATCCTGGCGAATAACGGCATCCTCTTCGCCGAGTCGGCGCAAAAAGGCGCGCACTTCGTCGAACTGGCCTGCCAGCGCGGCGTCCCACTGCTGTTCCTGCAGAACATCACCGGCTTTATGGTCGGCAAGAAGTACGAGGAAGGCGGCATCGCCAAGCATGGCGCCAAGCTGGTCACCGCCGTGGCCTGCGCCCAGGTGCCGAAGTTCACCGTGATCATCGGCGGCAGCTTCGGCGCCGGCAACTACGGCATGTGCGGCCGCGCCTACGACCCGCGCTTCCTGTGGATGTGGCCCAACGCCAAGATCGGCGTGATGGGCGCGCAGCAGGCCGCCGGCGTGCTGGTGCAGGTCAAGCGCGAGCAGGCCGAGCGCGCCGGTCAGCACTATTCGGACGAGGATGAACAGCGCCTCAAGCAGCCCATCGTCGAGCAGTACGAGAAGCAGGCGCACGCCTACTACTCCAGCGCCCGGCTGTGGGACGACGGCGTGATCGACCCGGCGCAGACCCGCGAAGTGCTGGCCCTGGCGCTGTCGGCCAGCCTCAACGCACCGATAGAGCCGACCCGTTTCGGCGTGTTCCGCATGTAATCCGTGAGAGGGGCTTCAGCCGCGCTTCAGGTCGCGGCTGAAGCCCCTCCCACACCGAATCCAATGTATCGGTGCGCACGGCGCACCCTACGGAATGACCATGACCGACTTCACCACCATCGAGCTTGCAAAAGACCCGCGCGGCTTCGCCACCCTCTGGCTCAACCGTCCGGAGAAGAACAACGCCTTCAACGCCGCGATGATCCGCGAGTTGATCCTCGCCCTCGACGCCGTTGGCGAGGACAAGAGCCTGCGTTTTTTGCTGCTGCGCGGCCGCGGCAAGCACTTTTCCGCCGGTGCCGACCTGGCCTGGATGCAGCAGGCCGCCGAGCTCGACTACAACGCCAACCTCAGCGACGCCCGCGAGCTGGCCGAGCTGATGTACAACCTGGCCGCACTGAAGATCCCCACCCTGGCCGTGGTGCAGGGCGCGGCCTTCGGCGGTGCGGTGGGCCTGGTCAGTTGCTGCGACATGGCCATCGGCGCCGAGGACAGCCTGTTCTCCCTGTCCGAGGTGCGTATCGGCCTGGCCCCGGCGGTGATCAGCCCCTTCGTGGTCCAGGCCCTGGGCGAACGCGCGGCCAAGCGCTATGCGCTGACCGCCGAGCGCTTCGACGGCCACCGCGCCCGCGAGCTGGGCCTGCTGGCCGAAACCTGCCCAGCCGCCGAGCTCGATACCCAGGCCGAGGCCTGGGTCGCCAACCTGCTGCTCAATAGCCCGCAGGCCATGCGCGCCAGCAAGGACCTGCTGCGCGAAGTTGGCAGCGGCGAACTGACGCCGGCCCTGCGCCGCTATACCGAGAACGCCATCGCCCGTCTGCGCGTCAGCGCCGAAGGCCAGGAAGGCCTGCGCGCCTTCCTCGACAAACGCACGCCCGCCTGGCAGGAGCAACAAGCATGAACCTCAAGCCTATCGACACCCTGCTGGTCGCCAACCGCGGCGAGATCGCCTGCCGCGTGATGCGCACGGCCAAGGCCATGGGCATTCGTACCGTGGCGGTGCACAGTGCCATCGACGCCACGGCGCGGCATGTGCGCGAGGCCGATTTGGCGGTGAACCTGGGCGGTGCCAAGCCGGCAGAAAGCTACCTGCTGATCGACAAACTGATCGACGCGGCCAGGGCCAGCGGCGCCCAGGCCATCCACCCCGGCTATGGCTTTCTCTCGGAAAACGCCGGCTTCGCCCGCGCCATCGAAGAGGCCGGGCTGATCTTCCTCGGCCCGCCCGCCTCGGCCATCGACGCCATGGGCAGCAAGTCCGCGGCCAAGGCCCTGATGGAGGCCGCCGGCGTACCGCTGGTGCCGGGCTATCACGGCGAAGCGCAGGATATCGACACCTTCCGCCAGGCCGCCGAGCGCATCGGCTACCCGGTGCTGCTCAAGGCCGCTGCCGGCGGTGGCGGCAAGGGCATGAAGGTGGTCGAGCGCGAAAGCGAGCTGGCCGAGGCCCTGGCCAGCGCCCAGCGCGAGGCGCAGTCGTCGTTCGGCGACTCGCGCATGCTGGTGGAAAAATACGTACTCAAGCCGCGCCACGTGGAGATCCAGGTATTCGCCGACCGGCACGGCCACTGCCTGTACCTGAACGAGCGCGACTGCTCGATCCAGCGCCGCCACCAGAAGGTGGTGGAAGAAGCTCCCGCTCCCGGCCTGTCGCCCGAACTGCGCCGCGCCATGGGCGAGGCGGCGGTCAAGGCCGCCCAGGCCATCGGCTACGTCGGCGCCGGCACCGTGGAGTTTTTGCTGGACGAGCGCGGCGACTTCTTCTTTATGGAGATGAACACCCGCCTGCAGGTGGAACACCCGGTCACCGAGCTGATCACCGGCCTCGACCTGGTGGCTTGGCAGATTCGCGTCGCCCGCGGCGAGGCGCTGCCGATCACGCAGGAACAAGTGCCGCTTAACGGCCACGCCATCGAGGTGCGCCTGTACGCGGAAGATCCGGACCACGACTTCCTCCCGGCCACCGGCACCCTGGCGCTATACCGCGAAGCTGCCGCCGGCCCCGGCCGGCGTACCGACAGCGGCGTGGCCCAGGGCGATGTGGTCTCGCCCTTCTACGACCCCATGCTCGGCAAGGTCATCGCCTGGGGCGAGAACCGCGAGGAAGCGCGCCTGCGCCTCTTGGCCATGCTCGACGAAACCCTGGTCGGCGGGGTCAAGACCAACCTGGCCTTCCTGCGTCGTGTGCTGGCCCACCCGGCCTTCGCCGCTGCCGAGCTGGACACCGGCTTTATCCCGCGCCACGAGGCGCAGCTGCTGCCGCCGCCGAGCGAACTGCCGGAGGCCTTCTGGCAACTGGCGGCCGATGCCTTTATCCAGAGCGAAGCCGCACGCCGCCGCGCCGACGATGCCCATTCGCCCTGGGCCGCGCGCAGCGGCTGGCGCAGCGGCGGCCCGGCGGAGATCGAACTGCACCTGAACTGCCAGGGCAGCAGCCGCAAGGTGCGCGCCAGCGGCCAGGCGCAGCTCCAGGGCGACAGCCTGCTGGTGCCCGGCGCGGCGCAGCAGCGCCTGCCTGCGATCCGCCAGGGCGACACCCTGTACCTGCAGTGGCACGGCGAACTGCACGCGGTCAGCCGCTTCGACCCGATCGCCGCCGCCGAGGCCAGCCATCATCAGCACGGCGGCCTGACCGCGCCGATGAACGGTAGCATCGTCCGCGTGCTGGTCGAGCCGGGCCAGGCCGTGGAGGCCGGCACCGCCCTGGTGGTGCTGGAGGCGATGAAGATGGAGCACAGCATCCGCGCGCCCGAGACCGGTACGGTCAAGGCCATCTACTGCCGCGAAGGCGAGCTGGTCAGCGACGGCGCGGTGCTGGTGGAGATCGAGTAGCCGCAGGGTGCGCCATGCGCACCAACGGCTGCGTTGGTGGATGTAAAAAGCGACATCCACCCTACGCTGTCGTGCGTCATGCGCAGCAAGCGCCCTAAGATAGCCAAACCCCATGGTGCGCACGGCGCACCCTACGCCACCGCGCACGCGCGATGACAACGGATACATACGAGGAACCCCGATGAGCCTGCCCAAATCCGTACGCCTGGTCGAAGTCGGCCCGCGCGACGGCCTGCAGAACGAGAAACAGCCGATCAGCGTGGCCGACAAGGTGCGCCTGGTGGACGACCTGAGCGCCGCCGGCCTCGGTTATGTCGAGGTTGGTAGCTTCGTCTCGCCCAAATGGGTGCCGCAGATGGCCGGCTCAGCCGAGGTGTTCGCCGCCATCCAGCGCCAGCCGGGCGTCACCTACGCGGCGCTGACGCCGAACCTGAAAGGCTTCGAGGCCGCCCTGCAGGCCGAGGTCGAAGAGGTGGCGGTATTCGCCGCCGCCAGCGAGGCCTTTTCGCAGAAGAACATCAACTGCTCCATCGCCGAGAGCCTGGCGCGCTTCGTGCCGCTGATGGAGGCGGCCAAGGCCGCCAAGGTGCGCGTGCGCGGCTATGTGTCCTGCGTGCTCGGCTGCCCCTACGACGGCGAGATCGACCCGGCGCAGGTCGCCAGCGTCGCCCGCGAGCTGTACGCCATGGGTTGCTACGAGGTATCGCTCGGCGACACCATCGGCACCGGCACGCCGGGCAAGACCCGCCACCTGATCAACGTGGTCGGCCGCGAGATCCCCCGCCACCTGCTGGCCGGGCATTTCCACGACACCTACGGCCAGGCCCTGGCCAATATCTACGCCAGCCTGCTCGAAGGCATCCAGGTGTTCGACAGTTCGGTCGCCGGCCTCGGCGGCTGTCCCTACGCCAAGGGCGCCACCGGCAACGTCGCCACCGAGGACGTGCTGTACATGCTGCAAGGTCTGGGCATCGACACCGGCATCGACATGGACAAGCTGATCGCCGCCGGCCAGCGCATCTGCGAGGTGCTGGGCAAGGCCAACGGCTCGCGGGTGGCGCGCGCACGCCTGAGCCAGTAAGGCCACCGCGGCATAGGTGCAAGGCCATCTCCCCAACAAAAAGGTCGGCAAGGTGGTGAGGAGCGTCGCTGCGCGTCAAGGCAACCCCGCCCGCTTGCGCTAGGGTAGAAAGTACCGACAAGCAACGACGAGGACCGGCCATGCAGCAGCCTCTCTGGACGCCCTCCGCCGAACGTATCGCCGCTACCCGCCTGGATGCCTTCCGCCGCCTGATCAACCGGCGCCACGGCCTCGAACTGGCCGACTACCCGGCCCTGCACGCCTGGAGCATCGAACAGCGCGAGGCCTTCTGGCAGGCCATCGTCGATTTCTTCGAGATTCGCTTCAGCGCGCCCGCCGAGCAGGTGCTGCGCGAGGGCCCGGCCATGCCCGACGCCGACTGGTTCCCCGGCGCCCGGCTGAATTTCGCCGAACACCTGCTGCGCCGCCGCGACCCGCATCCGGCGCTGGTGGCCGTGGGCGAAGACGGCAGCCGCGAGCAGCTCAGCTACCTGGAGCTGGCCGGGCATGTCGCCGGCCTGCAGCGCAGCCTTCGCGAGGCCGGCGTGGGCGTCGGCGACCGGGTCGCGGCCTTTATGCCCAACACCTGGCAGACGGTGGTGGGCATGCTCGCTGCCACCAGCCTCGGCGCCACCTGGTCGTCCTGCTCGCCGGACTTCGGCACCCAGGGGGTGATCGACCGCTTCGGCCAGATCGAGCCCAAGGTGCTGATCGCCGCCGCCGGCTACCGCTACGCCGGCAAGAACCTGGACCTGGCCGCCAAGCTGGGTGAAATCCTCGAACGCCTGCCGAGCCTGGAGCAACTCGTCGTCGTGCCCTACTCCCGGCCCGAGGCGAAGCCCGCCGACTTCAGCACCCAGGCCCGAGTGGCGCTATGGCTGGACTTCTACCAGCCCGGCGGCGAACCCGAATTCACTGCCGTGCCCTTCGATCAGCCGCTATACATCCTCTACTCCAGCGGCACCACCGGCGTGCCCAAGTGCATCGTCCACGGCGTGGGCGGCACCCTGCTGCAGCACGTCAAGGAACTCGGCCTGCACACCGACCTGACGGCCGATGACTGCCTGTTCTACTACACCACCTGCGGCTGGATGATGTGGAACTGGCTGGTCTCAGGCCTGGCCCTGGGCGCCACCCTGGTGCTGTTCGACGGCTCGCCCTTCCATCCAGGGCCCGAACGCCTGATCGAGCTGATCGATGCCGAGGGCATCAGCATCTTCGGCACCAGCGCCAAATACCTCGCCGCGCTGCAGAAGGCCGGCACCAAGCCGCGCGAAACGCACAAATTGCAACGCCTGAAGGCGCTTCTCTCCACCGGCTCGCCGCTGGCCCACGAGAGCTTCGACTTCGTCTATCGCGACTTCAAGACCGACCTGTGCCTGTCGTCCATTTCCGGCGGCACCGATATCGTCTCCTGCTTCGCCCTCGGCAACCCGGTGCTGCCGGTGTGGCGCGGCGAGCTGCAGTGCAAGGGCCTGGGCATGGACGTGCAGGTGTGGAACGACAGTGGCCAGCCGGTGACCGGCGAGAAAGGCGAACTGGTCTGCGCCCGGCACTTTCCCTCGATGCCGCTGGGTTTCTGGAACGACGAAGGCGGCGAGAAATTCCGCGCTGCCTATTTCGCCACCTTCCCCGGCGTCTGGGCCCATGGCGACTACGCCGAGGAAACCGCGCACGGCGGCCTGGTGATCCACGGCCGCTCCGATGCGGTGCTGAATCCGGGCGGCGTGCGCATCGGCACCGCGGAGATCTACCGCCAGGTGGAAAAGGTGCCGCAGGTGCTGGAATCCATCGCCATCGGCCAGGACTGGGCTGGCGATGTGCGCGTGGTGCTGTTCGTCCGCCTGCGCGAGGGCGTGGTGCTGGATGAGGCGCTGGAAAGCGAGATCCGCCAGGTGATCCAGGCCAACACCACCGCCCGTCACGTGCCGGCGAAGATCGTCGCGGTGGCCGATATCCCGCGCACCATCAGCGGCAAGCTGGTCGAGCTGGCGGTGCGCAACGTGGTGCATGGCCGGCCGGTGAAGAACACCGATGCCCTGGCCAATCCGCAGGCGCTGGAGCTGTTCCGCGACCTGCCGCAGCTGCGGCAATAGCCGCAACCCGCCCTATCCACGCCAGGCGACGAGCCGAACGATGCTGCCATCGGGCTCAAACCCTTGCAGTCCCCGCGCCGCGGAAGACTGATAGCAAATCGCCTTCCGCCAATCGAAAGTACCTATACTGGCGTCATTTTTACGCCCTCGCGAGTTCGCAACCTCGCTCAGCGAGGTGCTTTCGCTTGTCGAGGTGACCGCGTGAGTATCATCCAGCGCAACCATGTTCAGCAGCTGCTGCCGGCGCATGCCGACGCCCCGGTGCTGGTCTACGGCCACGGCTTCGGCTGCAGTCAGGAGATGTGGAGCAAGCTCACACCAGCATTTGCACCGCACTACCGGCAGGTATTGTTCGACTACGTGGGTAGCGGCCGCTCCGACGCCAGCGCGTTCGATGCCGACCGCTATCGACTGCTCGAGGGCTATGTCCAGGACCTACTGGAGGTTTGCGACGCCCTGCAACTGAGCGGTGACATCACCTTCGTCGGCCACTCGGTCAGCTGCAGCATCGGCATACTCGCCGCCATCGAACGGCCATCGTTGTTCTCCCGACTCGTGCTGCTCGGTCCCTCGCCCTGTTTCCTCAGCGACCCGCCGGCCTACGAAGGCGGCTTTCGGCGCAGCTACCTGGACAGTCTGCTGGAGCTGATGGCGCACAACTATCTGGGCTGGACGCAGCACTTCGCGCCGCTGGTGTCCGGCGCGGAGGCGGGCCAGCCGGTGACCGCGCAGCTGTCCGACAGCTTTTGCTCGACCGACCCGCTGATGGCGCGCCTGTTCGCCGAGGCCACCTTCAGCTCCGACATACGCGCCGCGCTGCCGCACTGCCCGGTGCCCAGCCTGATCCTGCATCACCGTCGCGATGCGCTGGTACCGCCAGCGGTAGCCGACTACCTGCACACTCACCTCAAAGCGAGTACCCTCGAGATCCTCGACGTCAGCGGCCACTGCGCCCACATGAGCCACCCGGAGCTGGTCGCCGTCGCCATGCTCCGCTACCTGCAAGGAAGCCATCACCTTGTTCTACCTTGAACGCCTGCCCTGTCCAGTGCTGGTGACCGACTGCAACGGCCAGATCAAGCACTCCAACCACGACTTCAAGCGCCTGGCCGGCGTCCTGCTGGTCGACAGCATGGATCATTACTTCCCGCCGGCGAGCCGCATCTTCCTGCACACCCATGCCTGGCCACTGCTGCTCAGAAACGGCGAATTCAACGAACTGCACCTGCAGCTACTGGCGACGGATCAACAGCACATCCCGGTGATGGCCAATGCCCGGATGAGCGAGGTGGATGGCGAACGCGAGGTGATCTGGCTGTTCTTCGTCGCCAAGGATCGTCAGCGATTCGAGGCCGAACTGCTCAAGGCCCGCGAGCAAGCGCAGGAAAACGCGGCGCAGCTGGCCAAGGCCAACCTCGCCCTGCAGAGCGCCTACGCCCAGCTCGCCGAATACGCCGTGGAGATCAAGAGCGAGGCGGAACAGTTCGCGCAGCTGAGCCACACCGACCCACTGACTGCGCTGGGCAACCGCCGGGCGCTGTCGCTGCACGTAGAACAGTGGACGGCAACGGTCAGCGCGCAGGCGCACGCCAGCCTGCTGCTGATCGATATCGACTACTTCAAGCAGATCAACGACCGCTTCGGCCATGCCGAGGGCGATCGGGTGCTCATCGAGCTGGCCCAGCAACTGCTCAAGAGCGTGCGCAGCCAGGACAGCGTCGTGCGCTACGGCGGCGAGGAGTTCGCGCTGTGGCTGCCGTTCGCCGATGGAGACGAGGCCGCAGTCATCGCCCGGCGCGTGCACGAGCAGGTTTCCCTGCTGCAGATCGCCGACCAGCGCCTTACCGTGAGCATCGGTATCGCCAACCTCGTACCGCAGGGGCAAGACCCCGAGCGCTACCTCGAACAACTCCTCGAAGAGGCCGACACGGCGCTGTACGCGGCCAAGGCCCAGGGACGCAATCGCAGCGTTCGCCATGACCGCCGCTGAGCCGGCGCACGGGGTCGATCCTGGCCGCCTGCCGCCGCATGAGCAAGAGCCGCGCGGCGTCACAGGTAGCCCGTGACCGTGCTGCGTATACTCGAGTAAGACCCTCCTACTGGGAACCCTGCCGTGTCGCTACGTCAACTCTGCTGCTGCGCCCTGCTCGCCCTGGCCGCCACCGGTCAGGCCGAGGAAGTCGTCGAGCTGTACATGCCGGAAGCGCCACCGCTGACCCTGGTCGCATTCGAGGCCGGCTACGGCATGGTCGGCGATATCACCCTGGCCGCCCTGGCTCGCGCGGGCTACCTCGCCGAGCTCAAGGTCGAGCCCTGGGCTCGCGCCCAGCGCACGGTCGCCGGCGGCCGCAACCAGCTGATCATTCCCCTTTCGCGCACCCCGCAGCGCGAAGCGCTGTATACCTGGATCGCGCCGATCATGCCGCTGGAACGCGCCTTCTTCAGCCTCGACGAGCCGGTGCAGAGCTTCGCCGAGGCACGCCAGCGCTACCGGCGCATCGGTGTCGGCCTGGGCACGGCGCAGGTGGAAATCCTCAGAACGCAGGGCTTCGCCGACCGGCAGATCGTCACCCACAACCTGGGCGAAAACCCCGTTCACCTGCTCGAGCGCGGGCGTATCGACGCCTGGTTCACCGGCGTGCCGGAGGCGCTGTATATCTGGCCACAGCACTCCAAGCGCGAGCTGCAGATGAGCCCGGCGCTGGCCAGCACCGACCTCTACCTGGCCTGCTCCAGGGACTGCGACGTGCAACTGGTGGAAAACCTGCGCGCCGCCGTGCAGAGCCTGCACGACGAGGGCATCAGCCAGCGCCTGATCGAGGCCTATCGGCCCGAGCCGCGTTGAGTCAGATCCCCTGCCGCCCCGGATCCTCCGGCGGCAGGTCCTCCTCGATGTCTTCCAGCTTGAGCTCCAGGCCCCAGTCGCCGGCATCGGCCACCTTCGGCGCGCTGACCGGCGCCGCTGCCGGTCGGGCTGCCGCGGCGGCCGCCGGCGCGGCATTGGCCGGGTTGTCGCGGTAGAGCTTGAGCTTCAGGCGCACGTTGTTCGCCGAGTCGGCGTTCTTCACCGCCTCCTCCTCGTCGATGGCGCCCTCGTGGACCAGATCGATCAGCGCCTGGTCGAAGGTCTGCATGCCGAGGTTCTTCGACTTTTCCATGATCTCCTTGAGCTCGGAGAACTCGTTGCGCTTGATCAGGTCGCGCACCGTCGGCGTGCCCAGCATCACCTCCACCGCCGCACGGCGCTTGCCGTCCACGGTCTTGACCAGGCGCTGGGAGACGAAGGCCTTGAGGTTGTTGCCCAGGTCGTTGAGCAGCTGCGGGCGGCGATCCTCGGGGAAGAAGTTGATGATGCGGTCCAGCGCCTGGTTGGCGTTGTTCGCATGCAGGGTGGAGATGGCCAGGTGGCCGGTGTCGGCGAAGGCCAGGGCATGTTCCATGGTCTCGCGGTCGCGGATCTCGCCGATCAGGATCACGTCCGGTGCCTGGCGCAGGGTGTTCTTCAGCGCGGCGTGGAAACTGCGGGTGTCCACCCCCACCTCGCGCTGGTTGATGATCGACTTCTTGTGCCGGTGCACGTACTCCACCGGGTCCTCGATGGTGATGATATGGCCGCCGCTGTTGCGGTTGCGGTAGTCGATCAGCGCCGCCAGCGAGGTCGACTTGCCCGAGCCGGTGCCGCCGACGAACAGCACCAGCCCGCGCTTCTCCATCACCGTGCTGAGCAGCACCTCGGGCAGCTTGAGGTCCTCGAAGCGCGGAATGTCCAGCTTGATATTGCGCGCCACTATCGAGACTTCGTTGCGCTGCTTGAAGATGTTGATGCGAAAACGCCCGACGCCGGCCAGGGAGATCGCCAGGTTCATCTCCAGCTCGCGCTCGAATTCCTCGCGCTGGGCGCTGTCCATGATCGACTCGGCGATGGCCGCCACGTCGCCGGACTTCATCGGCTCCTGGCTGAGCGCCTTGAGCACGCCGTTGAACTTGGCGCAAGGCGGCGCCCCGGTGGACAGGTAGAGGTCGGAACCGTCCTGGCTGGACAGGATTTTCAGCATTGCGTGGAGATCCATGGCGACGTTTCCGTGAGGCGCGATTGAAATACCATAGGCCATCATTCGCCGGCGTCGCGGGCAATGCATGACCCAAAATCTGGCGCCATTCTGCTGGCGCTATGGATGCTGGCACAATAGCAGCCCGGCAAATTTGAGGAGCCCGTCATATGGCAAAGGCAATGGCCCGCCACATCCTGGTCAAGACCGAAGCGGAAGCGGCGGCGCTGAAGAAACGCATCGCCGCCGGCGAAGCCTTCGACGTGCTGGCGCGCAAGTACTCCACCTGCCCCTCCGGCAAGAAAGGCGGCGACCTCGGCGAAGTGCGTCCGGGGCAGATGGTGCGGGCGGTGGACCAGGTGATCTTCAAGAAGCCGCTGCGCGAGGTGCATGGCCCGGTGAAGACCCAGTTCGGCTATCACCTGATCCAGGTGTTCTATCGCGACTGACCAGCCGCGCGAGCAACAGATGCTAGCGCCTCAGCTCGCAGACTCGCCGCTCAGCTTGGCGCCGACCCGTCTGAGCGAGTCCACCAGCGCCTGCCGCTCCGCGGCGGACAGCCCCCCGCACCGCCACCTCGCCCAGGTGCCGGCCCTGACGCTGCAGCGTCTGGGGCACGGCCTGGCCCGCGGCGGTCAGCTGCAGACGGGGCTGCGCCGGTCCGCCGAGCCGCGCTGATGAAAGGCATCCGCCGCATCCTGGTGGACACCCAGCCCCCCAAGCAGGCCATGCGCGTGGCCGCCTACTGGCGTCTCGGCGCCGAAGGCTTCCACGAAGAACTCACCGAACAGAACGAGTAGGCGACCCGGGATCGACTGCAGCAGGCCACTGACAATGGCAACGGACGCCCCACTCCAGCGTACCTGACCACGGCCTTATTCCTTGACGTTCATATACTCCCGTGCCCAGGCGATGTAATCGTCGGAGCTGGTGTACTTGCTCACCAGTTGCGAGGCGCTGAGGCCGTTGTCGACGGCGATGCCACGTTGCTCGCGCAGGCTGTCGTAGGTGGCCTTGATCGCCGCGAAGTAGGCGGCGTGACCGTCCACCACGATGCGCACGCCCAACTCGGCCAGACGGCCGTCGTCGCGCAAATCCGGGTTGCCGTAGGTGACCAGCATCAGCGGCACGCGCAGACCCTCGGCGATAGCCTCGAGGTGGGCGAAGTCCCTCACCCCGACCAGGCAGATGGCGTCGGCGCCGACATCCTGATAGGCGCGGGTGCGCAGGACCACCTCGGTCAGCGGCTGCACGCCGGCATGGGTGCGACCGATGATCGCCAGGGCGCTGTCGTCGCGCACCTCCTGGGCGGCGCGCAGCTTGCCGACGCCCTCCTCGACGCTGATCAGGTCGTAGGATTTGCGGCCGAACTGGGCCGGCAACAGGTGTCTTCGAGGGTCAATGCGGCGACGCCGGCGCGCTCCAGCTCGATCACCGTGCGCATCGCGTTGAGCGCGTTGCCGTTGAAAGAAGCCTTGGCGCTGGTCGATGTCCGCTCGCTGGATCACATCATCGTGGCAGGCCAACGCACGGTATCTTTCGCCGAGCGTGGGTTGCTCTGAACCGAGGGGGCATCGCCCCCCCTTCTTGCTGCACCGGAATCGTCGAAACGGACTACCCCCGCCCCGAGGCAGAACAAGACAACGAGCCTGTATTGATTGCTGGCGATGGCCCCCTTGCCGCCGCTCTTCGTTCCCCAGTACCTGCGAGCCCTAGAGGTCGTAGAGAGTGGCCATGCCGAGGGTCAGCGGCGCACCGACATCGAGCAGACTGTCGCCCTGGTTGTTAGTGATGTAGCGCTCGTTGAACAGGTTGTGCCCCCTTAGCCCTGCTTATGCCCTGAACTTCTAGGGCTATAGCGAAATACTCAAAAAATTATCTTGCGCGCAAAATGTATGCGTACTAAAGTTCTCTCCATGGAAATGACTTGCGCACAAAACATTAGCGCTAAACATTCCGCGGAGACTCCGCAGTCGTCTCCACCTGCTACCCACCGAAGCCCTGGAGAAACCGATGAAAACCCTGATCGCACTGACCGCCACGCTGATTCTTTCCGCCCCGGTGCTGGCCGACAACGGCCAACCCAGCCAGAACGGCAAGGGCCTGTACCCCGAATGGCTGATCAGCCACGAAGGCTGATCGACGAATACCTACGCACCCCAATCGCATCTCAAGAGGAATACCGCCATGACCATCGAAAACGTTCTCTACCGTGCTACCGCTGAAGCCTTCGGCGGCCGTGAAGGCCGCGCCGTC